>CAVWUZ010000001.1:0-233661 GCA_963758325.1 uncultured Actinomycetota bacterium
TTGCCCGCACCGAGCGAGGCCACCTGCTGGTCGGTGAGGACGAACGCCGCAGCCGGGCCGAACGCCTCGACGAGGGCGTGCAGCCGCAAGCTCACCGCGAGTCCCGCCAGGCGATCCACCGCCGCAGCGCGGAGAGGTCGTAGTCCGGGCCGCCGACGCCGACGGTGAACAGCGTGGCCCCCGCCCGGACGAACGCCTCCCCCGCCTCCTCCGGCAGGGCGCGCACCCCGACGGACCGGACGATCTCGGACGAGTCGCGCCCGACCTCGGTGCACCACTGCGTGAGGACGGACGACTTGTGCTCGAACGTCTCGAGGTCGGCGAACGAGTGCCACAGGTCGGCGTGCTGCGCGACGAGCCGCAAGGTCTTGCGCTCGCCACCGCCGCCGATCAAGACCGGGATGCGGCGCGTCGGCGCGGGGTTCAGCTTCGCCCACCGCTGCTCGATCCGCGGCAGCGCGAGGGCCAGGTCGTCGAGGCGTCCGCCGGCCGTGCCGAAGTCGTAGCCGTACTCGGTGTAGTCCTTCTCGAACCAGCCGGACCCGATGCCGAGGATCAGCCGGCCGTCGCTCATGTGGTCGACGGTCCGCGCCATGTCGGCGAGCAGCTCCGGGTTGCGGTAGCTGTTGCACGTCACCAGCGCACCGATCTCGACCCGGCTGGTCTGCTCCGCCCAGGCGCCGAGCATCGTCCAGCACTCGAGGTGCTTGCCGTTCGCCTCCCCGTACAGCGGGAAGAAGTGGTCCCAGTTGAACACGATGTCGGCTCCGAGGTCCTCCGCCTCCTGCACCGCGCGGCGGATGGCGGCGTAGTCGGCGTGCTGCTGCTGGAGCTGGACGCCGATGCGTACCGGAGCGGTCATGATCGCGACGCTAGCCGATCCGGTTGCCGACCTGTTCCGCGTGCGGCGTCGTCTCGACGTCCGGTGGACCGGCCGGCGTCACAGCAGCGTCAGGGGGCGCGGGCGCGCGGCGCGCACTGCCGACCGCTCCGGCCGCCGCCACCACGGCGCCGGCCACCGCGACGGTGAGGAACCCGGCGCCCGCGCCGCGGCGGTCCACGGCGATCCCGGCCAGCGGGCTGCCCGCGGCCGACCCGGCCGTCATCGCCGAGCCCTGCCAGCCCATGGCTTCGCCACGGATGCCGGGCGGGACGAGGGAGCTCAGCTGGTCGACCGCCGCCGTCAGGGTCGGGGCGCACAGCAGCCCGGCCACCGACGCGAGCAGTGCCAACGCCCACACCGTCGGCGCCCACGCGAGCGGCACCGTCACCGCGCACAGTCCAGCCAGCAGGGCGTACGCCGGGATGGGACGGTGCAGCGCGCCGTAGACCAGGCCGCCGGCGAACGAGCCGACCCCCCACAGCGCCTCGACGAGGCCGAGCGACGGCAGGGCGTCCAGGTGGCGCAGCGCCGCGACGAGCGCGATGTCCGTCCCCGACAGGACCAGCGTGGCCGCGCCGGCGAGCGCGCACAGCTGCAGGAAGGCCCCGTTGAGCAGCTTCGTCCAGTGGACCCGGTCGGTCTGCTCCTCCTCGTGGGTCACCGGCGGGTCGACGACCCAGAGCACGACGTCCGCGACCAGCGAGGCCATCGCCAGGCCGAGCAGCGCCCACCGGGTGTCGAACGCCGTCGCGACCCACACCCCGACCAGCGGCCCGGCCATGAACGCCACTTCGACCGCGGCCGAGTCCAGCGCCAATGCGGTGCGGCGGTCGGCGGGGTCGGTCTCCGCCATCATCGCCTGCCGGATGATCGAGAAACTCGGGACGGCGAACAGGTTGCTCGCCCCGGCCAGCGCCAGCAGCGGCCAGAACGGCAGGAACGGCGCCACCGGCCACACCAGCAGCTGGACGACGATCGCCGGCGCGACGACCCGGCGCAGCCCGGACCGGTCCAGGACCCTCCCCCGCCACGGCGCGCTCACCGCGAGGCAGATGGTGCCGACCGCGGTGAGGAACCCCGCCCAGCCGTAGGAACGGTGCAGTGTCGTGACGACGTGGATCGTCAGCGCGACGAGGGTGGCGAACAGCGGGACCCGGACGACGACGCCCAGCAGCACCACCTGGCGCACCCGCCGGACGGCGAGCACGCGACGGTAGGGGGCCAGGAGCACTCGGACGAGGATGCCACCGAGCGCTGACACGGGTCGCCGATTTACCTCGCCGAGTTCCCTCCCCGTCAACGCCGTGACGGTGGTAGGCATCGGGACTGCCCACCGCCGCTCGAGGAGGACGCCGTGCGTCGTCGGATCCGCGTGCTCACTGCCGTCCTGTTCGCCGCCGCCGTCGCGGTCCTGGCGCTCGCCGTCCCGGCCGCCGCGGCGCCTGCCGTGCGGTACGTCGCCCTCGGCGACTCGTACGCCTCCGGCGTCGGCGCGGGCGGCGAGAGCGGTACCTGCCTGCGCAGCGCGAAGGCGTACCCGGCGCTGTGGGCGGCCGCGCACGCGCCGGCGTCGTTCACCTTCGCCGCCTGCTCCGGGGCGACGACCTCGACGGTGGACGCGACGCAGCTGCCGGCGCTCGACGCGTCGACGACGTTGGTGAGCGTGACCGTGGGCGGCAACGACGTCGGGTTCGCGCCGATCCTGACGACCTGTGTCCTGCAGGGCACCGGCGCGTGCGTCGCCGCGGTGCAGGCGGCCGAGGCGGCGGCGGTGACGACGCTCCCGGCGCTGCTGGACGACACCTACGACGGCATCTCCGCCCGCGCACCGGCGGCCCGCGTCGTCGTCCTCGACTACCCGGTCTTCTACGACACGTCGGCGTGGTGGTGCATCGGGCTGTCCGGGACGTCACGGACGAAGATCGACGAGGGCGTCGGGGTGCTCGACGGCGTGCTCGCCGCCGCGGCGGCCCGGCACGGGTTCAGCTTCGCCGACGTCCGGTCCCGGTTCACCGGCCACGAGATCTGTGACGGGTCGTCCTGGCTGCACTCGTTGAACGTGCTGGACTTGACGGAGTCCTACCACCCGACCGCAGCCGGCCAGTCCGGCGGTTACCTCCCGGCGCTCACCGGCTCCGTCCCCGGCCTCACCGGCTGAGCGTCGCGGAGCACCGCCCGATCACTCCGGCTCGACGAAGCGGGCGTCGAGCCCGTCGGCGTTCCCGCCGCCCTCCCCGACGCCCGGCAGCGGTGAGTCGTCCTCGACCGCGCTCTCCACACCCGGGCCGGCCTCCGCCGGCTCGACCGGCGCGCCGTCGCCGTCGTCCGGCTCCAGCATCACGGCGAGTGTCTCGAGGTCCTCGCCGTCCAGCGGGCCCTCGGGCAGGTGGTCGCCCGGCGCGCCGGACTCGCTGCCGGTGTCCATACCGGTGCGCAGGTCGCTGTCGTCGCTCATGTCCGCCTCCTGCTCAGCTGGGCCGCGTCGACGGCGACTCGGTCTGCGCCGGGTCGCGCTCGGCCAGGCCGCCGAGCACGTCGTCGACGGCACGCAGCAGGTCCGGCTCGAGCGTGACTCCCGACGCGGCGACGTTGTCCGTGACCTGCTCGGGACGGGAGGCGCCGATGATGGCGGCGGCGACGTTGTCGTTCTGCAGCACCCACGCGACTGCCAGCGCGGCCATCGACAGCCCGGCCTGGTCAGCGAGCGGCTGCAGCCGCTGCACCGCCTCGAGGACCTCGTCGCGCAGGAGTCGCCTGATGAACTGCGCGCCTCCGGACTCGTCGGTCGCGCGTGACCCGGACGGCGGCGGCTGACCCGGCTTGTACTTGCCGGTGAGCACGCCCTGCGCGATGGGGGAGAAGACCACCTGGCTGACGCCGAGCTCCCGGCAGGTCGGGACCACCTCGGCCTCGATGACGCGCCAGAGCATCGAGTACTGCGGCTGGTTGGAGACCAGTCGGATGCCGAGCTGGCCGGCGAGCTCGTGGCCCGCACGGATCTGGTCGGCGGTCCACTCCGAGACGCCGATGTAGTGCGCCTTGCCCGCGTGGACGACGTCGGCGAAGGCCTGCATCGTCTCCTCGAGCGGCGTCTCGGAGTCGAAGCGGTGCGCCTGGTAGAGGTCGACGTGGTCGGTCTGCAGCCGCTCGCAGCGAGGCGTTGATCGACTCCAGGACGTGCTTGCGCGACAGGCCGGAGTCGTTCGGACCGCCCGGACCGGTCGGCCAGTAGACCTTCGTGAAGATCTCCAGCGACTCGCGCCGCTCGCCCTGCAAGCGCCTCGCCGAGCACGTTCTCGGCCGCACCGTTGGCGTAGACGTCGGCGGTGTCGAAGGTGGTGATGCCCTCGTCGAGGGCGCGCGCGCACGCAGGCGAGCGCCGCGTCCTCCTCGATCTGCGAGCCGTGGGTCAGCCAGTTGCCGTACGCGATCTCCGAGACCTTGAGGCCGCTGTGTCCGAGGAAGCGGTAGCGCATGTCCTCGACGCTAGCCCCGGACCAGCGGTGTCCCGACCCGGGTCAGCCAGCCTCGTTCGGCGACGCCACGAGGACCCCGGCAGTGCGCTCCTACTGCGGCCGCTCCTCGACCGGACCCGCGGTGCCCGTGCCCGGTGCCGGCTCTCCGGCCGCCGGCTCTCCGCCGGCCAACATGTCGCGGGCCTTGTCCTGGCCCATGTCGACCTGGCTGACGTACTTGCCACCGGTGCGCTGGTCGACCGCGTCACCGCCCTTCTCGACGGCGGTGTCCACCTTGTCCTGGTGTCCGCTCAGCATCTGCTTCGCCTTGTCCATCCAGCCCATGGCGTCATCCTTCCGGCGATCCCCGCGCCGACGGCGCGAGTCGATCGCGGCGAGTGTCCGCCCAGCGCGCACGGGCGGCAAGGGCGGCTGCGGGCAGCCGTCGTGGCTCCGCTGCGTCGGCCACCGACCGAGGCCCTGCTGCGTCGGTCCGCACGGCGTGTCGCCCCGCACGGGGGACGACGTGGGGAGCTGACGGTTACGGCACCGGCGCGGCGGCCTGCGGAGGGCGTGGGATTCGAACCCACGAGAACGCTTCCGCGCCCTAGCGGTTTTCAAGACCGCCGCCATCGGCCACTAGGCGAGCCCTCCCGGGGACGCGCTCACCGTACCCGGGGCAGGATGAACGCATGGACGACCGGAGCATCCTCGACCACATCCACGAGCTCGTCGCCGAGGAGAAGCAGCTTCGCACCAGCCACACCGGCGCGGGCCTCGTCGGGGACGACCGGGTGCGGCTGCAGCAGCTGGAGCGCCAGCTCGACCAGGCGTGGGACCTGCTACGTCAGCGCCGCGCCCGCGAGGAGTTCGAGGAGGACCCGGGCTCGGCGGAGGAACGACCGGAGGGCGAGGTGGAGGGCTACCTGCAGTAGCCCCTCGACGACGAGAGCGCAGCCCCTGGCCGGACGACGACCAGGGGCTGCTGCCGATGAGGATCACCGCGACGACGACGCGACCGCCATCGGGACCAGGCACAGCACGACCAGCCCGACGAGCAGGTTCACCGCGGCGAAGGCGGCCGCCGACACCAGGGCCACGCCGGTCGTGAACGGCAGCACGGCCGCCACGAGCGCACCGGCGACGACCAGCCAGGCGAAGTACACCGACGGGTGCGGCGCCACCTGCAGCATCGCGTCGTAGAGGCCCGCGACGGCGAGGGAGATGGCCGCGGCGACGACGCCGTACGTGACACCCGACACCGCGACCCCGCCGACCAGCACCGGCGCGTGGAGCAGGGTGCCGGCGACGACGACGCCGAGCCCACCGAGGATCGCGGCGACGGCCGCGGCGAGCAGGGCGCCGATCCAGAAGCGCAGCTGGTCGATGCGCGGCGGGACCTGGCCGCGGCGCGCGGCGGGGCGGATCTCGGCGAACTGGACGGTGTCGTCGGCACCGGTCCGTCCGTGGTCGTAGTACCGGCCGTCGTGCGCGTAGGACGTCGCGCGCGGCTGGTCGAGGGTGGCGGTCATGGGGAGCCTCCTGGTGTTCCGGCTGTCGCGCCGGCTCCCGCCAGCGTCGCGCTCGCGCGCCGGACGCGCCGTCCGCCGGATCCACGACCCGGTGGGTGAGGGCCGACTCCCCCGATCGGCGGATCCCGGCGTCGTCCGAGCTCGGACCGGTCACCGGACGGTGCCGGGACCGGCGCGGCGCGACCGTGGATCCGACGGCCGGAGCGACCGGCCACCCGATCCAGGAGGTCCCGCATGAGCGCCCCGACGCCCGTTGTCGAACCCGAGGAGAGCGAGCAGACTCCGGTCCGGCCGCGCCGCGCCGTGATCGCCGGTGCGTGCCTCGGCGTCGTCGCCGTCGCCGCGGCCACAGTCGCCGTCGTCCTCGGCGTCGGCCACTCCGATGCCACCGCGGGCCACGCGCTCGGCCAGGTCCCGCCGCCGCCGTCCGCCAGCCAGAGCAGCCAGGCCGTGACGACGGCCCCGGTGCAGCCCGTGCAGCCGGTCCAGCCGACGCACCCCGTCACGCCGGACCGCCCGGTCCCGTCGGCGGCGGTCGCCACGCTCCAGCGCGAGCTCGGCCAGCTGAACTACTACGAGGGCCCGGTCACCGGGCTGATGAACCCGCAGACCACCGCGGCGATCACCTACCTGCAGCGCGACGCCCACCTGCCGCGGACCGGCGTGATGAACGCGGCCACCGAGCGGGCGCTGGCCGGGTTCCTCGCCCACGGCAACAGCCAGATGGGCTCCTGAGCGGACTATCCTCCGCTAGACGCGCGGAGGGGTGGCATGACGGGGCTCGGACAGATGGTGACTGTGGTGGTCGTCGACGACCACCCCTTCTTCCGCGACGGCGTGACCCGCGGACTGCTGCAGAGCGGTCAGATCAAGGTGGTCGGCGAGGCCGGCACGGGCCGCGAGGCCCTGGAGGTGATCCACCGGGAGAACCCGGCGGTGGCCCTCGTCGACTACCAGATGCCCGACATGGACGGGCTCGCCGTGGCGCACGCCGTCAGCCGCGACGGGCTGACGACCCGGGTGCTGCTGCTGTCGGCCATCACGGACAGCGCCATCGTGTTCCAGGCCCTGCAGGAGGGAGCGGCGGGATACCTCTCGAAGGACTCCCGCCGAGGGGAGATCGTGAACGCAGTGCTGCAGGTGGCCAAGGGAGCGACGGTGGTCCCACCGGAGCTCACCGCCGGTCTGGCAGACCAGATCCGGATGCGGGCGGAGTCCTCGGCGCCGGCGCTCAGTGAACGCGAGCGCCAGGTGCTCGAGGGTTTTGCTCGCGGCGCCTCCATCCCGCAGCTGGCGTCCGAGCTCTACCTCGGCGCCAGCACGGTGAAGACGCACGCCCAGCGGCTGTACGAGAAGCTCGGCGTCAACGACCGCGCCGCCGCCGTCGCCGAGGCGATGCGCCGCGGGTTGCTCGAGTAGCCGCTGGTGGCGCGGCAGCTCAGCCTCGCCGAGCTCGGCGCCGACCCGCGGCTGCGCGAGGTCCTCCTCGGCCACGCGCTGCGTGGCCTCCGGCTCCAGGTGGGGCTCCGCGCGGTGCTGGTCGCCTTCGCGTTGGCCACCGTGCTCGCCGTCCCGCCGCTGGACTACCGCGGCGCCTGCGTCGTGGTCGCCGTGGTTTACGCGGTCGCCGCCGCGACGACTGCCGCCTACCTGCTCCGCGGCAGCCTGGCCGCACTGCGCTACGGCTGGCTGGCGCTGTTCGGCGACGTCGTCGCGCTGGCGGTGCTGACCGTCCTGGCAGGGAGCTCCGCCGAGACGACCTGGACGGCGGACCTGCTCATCGCGGGCTTCGTCCTCGTCCCGCTGCTGGCGTCCACCCAGCTGCGTCCCGGCGTCTGCCTGGCCGTCGTCGTGCCGACCTGGCTCGTCTACTTCAGCGCGAGCCTGGACACCCAGAAGGCGAACACCGAGCCGCTGGCCTCAGTGCTGCTGCGCGCCGTCGTGCTCGCCGGGGTCTGCGCCGGCGCCGTCGGGCTGTCCTACATCCAGCGCTCCCGGGTGGCCACCATCGGCGGCCTCGTCGCCGACCAGGAGCAGCTGCTCACCGACCTGCTGCACATCGAGGGACGCGAGCGGCAGCAGCTGTCCGAGCAACTGCACGACGGCGCGCTGCAGTACGTCCTCGCCGCGCGGATGGACCTGGAGGACCTGCGCGACCTGCGCACCGGCGCCGACCACGGAGCGGGCGCCGAGGTCGTCGAGCGCATCGACACCGCCCTCGCGCAGACCTCGACGCTGCTGCGCACCACCGTCGGCGAGTTGTACCCCGCCGTCCTCGACCAGGCGGGACTGCCCGAGGCGCTCCGCCAGATCGCGGCGGCGGCGGCCGGACGCGGCGGGTTCACCGCCACGGTCGACGCCACGGCCTGGCCCGAAGGTGCCCGGACCACCGCCGACCCGCTGCTGTTCACCACCGCCCGCGAACTGCTCGGCAACGTCGTCAAGCACGCCGGCGCCCGGACGGTGACCGTCCGGCTCGAGTACGGGGGCGAGCCCCCGTCGGCGTGCGTGGAGGTCCGCGACGACGGCGCCGGCATCGCCGACGGCGTGCTCTCCGAGAAGCTCAGCGCCGGGCACATCGGCGTGGCGTCGCACCTCGCGCGCGTCGAGGCGGCGGGCGGGACGTTGCGGCTCGACCCGGCGCCGGCTGGCGGGACGCTCGCCCGGGCGAGCGTCCCGGCTCAGCTGGTGACGTCCTTGCCGCTGAACCTCGCCCAGGCCAGCGCGAGGAACACCACGAGGTAGGCGACCGCCACCAGCAACCCGTGCACCACCTGCGCGTAGCCGACCGGCTCGCGGAGCAGGTCGCCGAACTGCAGCCACCAGTGGCTCGGCAGCCAGTCGTGGATCACTCGCAGCTGCGGCACCGCGTCGAGGACCTCGCTGGTGATCGTCAGCGCCAAGGTGGTGGCCATCGCGGCCACCGGCACCTCGGTCAGCGTGGAGACGAACAGCCCGATCGCGCCGATGCTGAGCATCATCGCGGCGCAGTAGGCGGCCACCTGCAGCAGCCGCCAGTAGCCCTCCGCCTGCGAGACGGTGAGCCCGGACAGCGTGGTGAACGGCCCGGTCCCGAACAGCACGAGGCCGGTCAGGGCGCCGGCCGCGGCGACGACGACCGCTGCCGCCGCCGCGTAGGCGGTCACGCCGAGGTACTTCACCGCGAGCAGCCGCGTCCGCCCGACCGGGACGGCCAGCAGGTAGCGCAGCGTGCCGGTGTGCGCCTCGCCGGAGACGGCCTCCCCTGACACGACCGACACCGCCATCGGCAGGAACAGGGGCAGGACGACGACCAGCGCGGAGAAAGCGACGAAGACGCCGCTGTCCGTGATGTTGCCGAAGATGCCGCCGACGTCGCCCCCACGGCCGCTGCGGTGCGCGTCGTTGACCTTCACCGCGATCCCGATGACGACGGGGATCAGCGCCAGCGCCACCAGCATCGCGACGTTGCGCCGACGTCGGAAGACCATCCGCAGCTCCGACCCGGCGAAGCGCGCCGCCCTAGCCGCTGACATCGAAGCCCTCGCCGGTCAGGCCGACGAACACGTCCTCGAGTCGCGGCTTCTCCACGGCGAACCCGCGCACCCGCACGTCGGCCCGCACCAGCGCCGCGACGACGGCCTCCGGGGCCGCCCCGCCGAGGACGGCGGCCGTTCCGTCGTCGCGCAGCCCGACATCGGCCAGGCGGCAGTCGGTCAACACCGCGGCGGCGCGCTCCCGGTCCGGGGTGTCGACGACGACGAGCACGCGCTGCTGCGCGGCGAGCTCGGTCATGGCCCCCTGCCAGAGCATCCGTCCCACACTCATCACACCGACGTGCGAACACATCTGTTCCACTTCGGACAACAGGTGGCTGGAGACGAGGACGGTGACGCCGTCGCGACCGAGCGCGGAGATCAGGTGCCGGACCTCGCGGGTGCCCTGGGGGTCGAGGCCGTTGGTCGGCTCGTCGAGGACGAGCAGCTCCCGCGGGCGCAGCAGCGCCGCGGCGATCCCGAGCCGCTGACGCATCCCCAGCGAGTAGGCGCGGTACCGCTTGCCGGCCGCGGCGGTCAGCCCGACGCGCTCGAGGGCCTCCCCGACCCTCGTGCGCGCGGTGCGCGGGTCGGCGCTGGCGTCCGCGGCGTCCAGCCGGTCGAGGTTCGCCCGGCCCGACAGGTACGGGTGGAACGCGGGGCCCTCGACGAGCGCCCCGACGCGCGGCAGTGCCGCGGCCAGGGACCGGGCGCCGAGCAGCTGGTGCGCGCCCGCGGTCGGGAACACCAGACCGAGCAGCATCCGGATGGTCGTCGTCTTGCCCGAGCCGTTCGGGCCGAGGAAGCCGTAGACGGCGCCGCGCGGGACGGTGAGGTCCAGCCGGTCGACGGCGAGCTGACCCGTCCCGCCGCGGCGGCCGCCGAAGCGCTTGGTCAGCCCCTGTGAGGCGACCGCGAGGTCGGCCACCTCACCGATGGGCGGTCGCAGCGAGGTACAGGACGGACGGGTCGACCGCGCCGACGAACAGCCGGCCGTCGTCGGTGAGCAGGGCGGACACCAGGGTCGAGTCGAGCAGCCGCCCGCTGCCCCACGCCCCGGACACCTGGGGCAGCGCGCCGAGCATCGCGGGCAGGCTCTCGTCCCGGCCGCTCGTGGTGCTGCCGGTCGCGTCGGCGGGCAGGCGTGAGAACGCCACCGACGTCCACCCCGACCCGAGCACCTGGGGCTCGGCCATGGCGGTGCGGCCCGCGCCCGTCGCGGCTCCCGGGGTGGCTCCCGGTTCGCCGACCGAGGTCTGCGTCACCGTGGCGCCGGACGGCGGGGTGAAGTCGAACATGCTCGCGTCCGGCTCGGCGTAGGTGACCGACGTGAAGGAGACGTCGAAGGCCGGCCCCGAGCCGTCGCCGCGGCCGTAGACCTGGACCCGCAGCGGCAGCTTGGTGTCGCCGTCGACGGCGATGCGCACCGAGCCGACGCGGGAGGTGGTGTCCCGCGGCTGCAGCACCAGCTCGTAGGCCTTGCGGCCGGCGACCTCGACCGCCTGGTCCACGTCGACCTTCGTCGTCGGGTCGAGCCTGGCCAGCGCCTGCTGGGCGAGCTGCTGCGGGGTCAGCGTCCCGGTGACCTGCGGACTCGGCGACTGGCCGCTCGCGTCGGCGGGCAGCGTGACGTGGGTGGCGGTGCGGCTGTTGCTGTCCCACTGCCACAGCTGGCTGCCGGAGTGGAAGACGTCGGTCTCGCCGACGGTGCCGAGCAGCGCCAGGCGCTGACGCTCCCGGTCGCCGTACCAGATCTTGACGGTGTGCGAGCCGGTCAGCAGGCCGAGCATCGAGGTGTCGCTGCCCGCCGCGCCGGTGCTCGGCAGGTCCGGCAGCCCGAGCGACGCCTTCTCGATGATGGTGCCGTCGAAGGCGGGCGTCTCGGTGGTCTGGATGTCGGCCAGCAGCTCCGCGGCGGTGCGCGGCGGGAGGTTGACGTCCGCGGAGGCGTGCAGCGCGCCCGAGGCGACGGTCACGACGACACCGGCGACGAGGACCGGGACCGCCCAGCGGAGGGCCCGCGCGCGGCGCCGGTCCGGGGTCCGAGGAGCAGGTCCGGTGGACTTCGTCGGCTCGCTCACGTCGTCCGAGGATGCGCGGAGGGCACTGTGACGCGGCTGAGCCGGATGGTCCGGGAGAATGGTGCAGGCGCGGCGTCACTGGGAGGGTCACGACATGCGGGTGCTGATCGTCGAGGACGAGGTCAGGCTGGCCTCGGCGCTGGCCCGCGGGCTGATGGCGGAGGGCTTCACCGTCGACGTCGTCCACACCGGCCCGGACGGGCTGCACGCCGCGCAGGAGACCGTCTACGACGCCGTCGTGCTGGACATCATGCTGCCCGGGCTGTCCGGCTACCGGGTGATCGAGCAGCTGCGGGCCGCCGAGAACTGGGTGCCGATCCTCATGCTCACCGCGAAGGACGGCGAGTACGACGAGGCGGACGCCCTCGACCTCGGCGCGGACGACTACGTCACCAAGCCGTTCTCGTTCGTCGTGCTGCTCGCCCGGCTGCGGGCGCTGATGCGCCGGGGCGTGCAGCCGCGCCCGGCCGTACTCGCCGCCGGCGACCTGGTGCTCGACCCGGCCGCGCACACCGTCAGCCGCGGCGACGCCGCCGTCGAGCTGACGCCGCGCGAGTTCGCGCTGCTGGAGTTCCTGCTCCGCCGCGCCGGGGAGGCCGTGTCGAAGGGCGACATCCTGCACCACGTCTGGGACGCCAACTACGACGGCGACGCCAACGTCGTCGAGGTGTACGTCGGCTACCTCCGGCGCAAGATCGACGTCCCGTTCGGCCGGCACAGCCTGCAGACCGTCCGCGGCGCCGGCTACCGACTGGCGGCCGACGGCGGGTGAGGACGGTGCCGTGACGCGGCTCGGCGGCCTGCTGCGGCGGCTGTCGCTGCGATGGCGGATCACGCTGCTGGCCGTCGTCCTGTTCTCCGTCGCGGTGTCGACCGGCGCGCTCATCCTCATCGAGCTGCTCAAGTACTCGCTGACCCGCGAGCTGGACAACTCCGCGCGCAAGGCCGGGCAGGACGTCGCCGCCCTGGTCAGCACCGGCCGGCTGCCGCAGACCGTCGTCGCGAGCAGCGCCGCGGTCGTCGAGGTGCAGGTCGTCGACAGCAACGACGCGGTGGTCGCCGCGTCCCCGGGCGGCGACGCGACGAAGTCGATCCTGCTGCCCGACGAGCTCGGCACCGCCCGCACGGGGCGCAGCGTCACCGTCCCGGGCGCCCGGCTGGGCATCGAGGACACGCTGCGGGTGACCGCGACGCGGGCGGGCGACTCGACGGTCCTGGTGGCGACGAGCCTGGAGCGGGTGCGCTCGAGCACTCGGGTGCTCGCGTCGGCGGCGCTGGCCGGCGGACCGGTGGCGGTGCTGGCGATGGCGGTGCTGACCTGGGTGGTGGTGGGTCTGGCGCTGCGCCCGGTGGCCGCGTTGCGCCACGGCGCGCAGGAGATCACCGCGACGGGGCTCACCGACCAGCGCCTGCCGGTGCCCGCCGTGCAGGACGAGATCCACCGCCTGGCGGTCACCCTGAACGCGATGCTCGACCGGATCGACCACGCCGCGACGCGGCAGCGCAGCTTCGTGGGCGACGCGGCGCACGAGCTGCGGTCGCCGATCGCGTCGTTGCGCGTGCAGTTGGAGGTGGCAGCGCGGCTCGGCGAGCGTGGCGCGGACGTCGGCTGGATCGACGACGTCCTGGTCGACGTCGACCGGCTCGACCGGCTCGTCGAGGACCTGCTCGTCCTGGCGCGCGCGGACGAGGCGGGGCTGCGCCGGCACGTCCCGGTCGACCTGGCGCCGCTGGCCGCGGGCGTCGTCTCCGGGTACCGGACCGCGCGCGTGCCGGTGACCGTCTCGACCAGCCCGGCGTCGGTCACGGGCGATCCGGAGGCGCTGCGGCGGGTGCTGGTCAACCTCGTGGACAACGCGGTGCGGCACGCGTCGACGGAGGTCTCCGTCTGCGTCGAGGCCGGACGGCTCGAGGTCGTCGACGACGGCCCCGGCATCTCGGCCGCCGACCGGGAGCGGGTGTTCGACCGCTTCTTCCGCGGCGACGCGTCGCGCTCGCGCGAGTCCGGCGGCACCGGGCTGGGGCTCGCGATCGTGCGGGACCTGGTCCGCGCGCACGGCGGCATCGTCACCCTCGGCGACCGCGGCGACGGCCGGCCCGGGCTGGCGGCGGTGGTGCGGCTGCCGTCGGCTCCCCGTGTGCCGGCCTGACCCTTCGCACCGTGCCCGACACTCGCGAGCACCCGACACTCGCCAGAGATGTGTCTGGGAGACCAGTTCCTGGCTGGTGATCATGATGAGGTGCCGGGCCGGCCGGGGCGGCCCGCACCAGCGCTCAGCAGGTGGGCGTGGCCGTGCTTCCCGGCGCGGGTGTCGTCGTGGTGGCCGTCGCGGTGGGTGTCGGCGTCGACCCCGCTCGGGAGCGCGTCGGCGTCGGCGTCGGCGTGCAGCTCGGCGTGGTCGTGGGCGGGGGCGGGGTGTACTGGCCGACGGTCAGGGTGATCTTCTGGCTCTGCGGGAACTTGCTGCCCGGCGTCGGGTCCATCGCGAGCACCTTGCCGTCCTGCGCTGGGTCGGCCGTCGCCAACGGAGCGACGACGATGTTGCTCCAGCCGTTGTTGTTCAGGTCGGCCCGCGCGTCGGTGACGGCCTTGCCCCGCTCGTCGGGGATCGCGACCTTGCCGGTCGAGACGTACAGCGTCACCTGGGTGTTGATCGGGACGCTGGTGAACGGTTGTGGGTCCTGCTTCACCACGGTGCCCGCCGGGCTCGGGTCGTCGATCTGCTGGATCACCGGCAGCAGCTTGTTGTTCTGCAGGTCGGTGCTGGCGTCCTGGACCTGCTTCTGCAGCTCGCTCGGGACCTGGACCTTGTCGATCTGGTACAGCGTGAACGTGATGGTGTCGCCCTTCGCCACCGACGAGCCCGGGGCGACGCTCTGGGTGCAGACGTCACCGGGAGCCACCACCGACGGCGCGTTCGTCGGGTCGGCGCCGCACGGGCTGCCGTGGTTCGCCGGGCCGGTGACGGGCGGGAAGCCGGCCTGCACCAGCGCGGAGTTGGCGGCGTCGGCGTTCTTGCCGATGAGGTTCGGCACGGTGACCTTCTCCGGTCCGCTCTGCTTCACCAGCACGATGGCGTACGCCGCGGCGCCGATGAGCAGGAGCAGCACCACGACGACGCCGATCCAGAACCAGCTCCGGCGCCGGCCGTCGTCGCCCGGGTCGTAGGCGTCGGGGCGCCGGCCGGTGGGCGGGCCGCCGACCGGGGCGATGAACTGCGTCCGCTCCTCGTCGGTGAGCACCGACTCGGCCTCGACCGGCAGGTCGGCGATCGCCCGCTGCAGGTCCGCGCGCATCTCGGCGGCGCTCTGGTAGCGGTTGTGCGGGTTCTTCGCCAGCGCCTTCATGACGATGGAGTCGACCGGGCGCGGGATGGCCGGGTTGCGCGAGGACGGGATGGACGCCACCTCGCGCACGTGCTGGTAGGCCACCGCCACGGGCGAGTCGCCCTGGAACGGCGGGACGCCGGTGAGCAGCTCGTAGAGCAGGCAGCCGCAGCTGTAGACGTCGGAGCGGGCGTCGACCATCTCACCGCGCGCCTGCTCCGGTGACAGGTACTGGGCGGTGCCGATGACGGCGGCGGTCTGCGTGACCGTGGAGGCGCTGTCGGCGACGGCCCGGGCGATGCCGAAGTCCATCACCTTGACCTCGCCGTTCGGCTGGATCATGACGTTGGCCGGCTTGATGTCCCGGTGCACGATCCCGTGCCGGTGGCTGAACTCCAGGGCGCCGCAGACGTCGGCCATGATCTGCATCGCGTCCTTGGGCGGCAGCGGGCCGTCCTGGCGCAGCACGTCACGCAGCGTCCGCCCCTCGACGTACTCCATCACGATGTACGGGATCGCACCGTCGGGGCCGGCGTCCTCACCGGTGTCGTACACCGACACGATCGCGGGGTGGTTCAGGCCGGCCGCCGACTGCGCCTCGCGGCGGAACCGCGCGAGGAACAGCGGGTCGCGGGCCAGGTCCGAGCGCAGCACCTTGACCGCGACGTCGCGGCCGAGCCGGGCGTCACGTCCGCGGTGCACCTCGGCCATGCCGCCGTAGCCGATGAGTTCGCCGACCTCGTACCGGTTGCCGACCAGGCGCGCCTGCGTCATCAGCGGATCCCGAGGGAGTTGAGGTACGCGACCATCACGTCCTTCGCGATCGGCCCGGCAGCCTTCCCGCCGGTGGTCTCGTTGCCGCTCACGCCGCCGTTCTCGACCAACACCGCGACGGCGATCTTCGGGTTGCCGTTCTGCAGCGCGAAGCCGGTGAACCAGGCGTGCGGCGGGTTGACGTAGCTGCCGTCCGAGCGCTGCGGCCCGTTGTCGGCGGTGCCGGTCTTGCCGCCGACCACCACGCCGTTGATGTTCGTGATCGCGGCCGGGGTGCCGGTGCCCTTCGCGACGACGTCCTGCATCATCCCGACCAGCTGCTGGTTGAGGTCGGGGTCCAGCACCGTCCCGATCTGGCTGGGTTGGGTGGTCGAGACGACGGACAGGTTGTGCGCCCGCTCGTCCTTGACCAGGAACGGCGTCATGAGGGTGCCCCCGTTGGCCACCGCGGCGGAGAGCATCGCGTCCTGCAGCGGCGTGATCTGGACGTTGAACTGCCCGATGCAGCTCTGCGCGAGCTGGGCGTCGTTCTGGACCGCGCCGATCGTCGAGCCGGCGACCGGGAGCGGGACGTTGCGCGTCCGGCCGTCCATCCCGAACTGCCGCACCTGGTCCTCGACCTTGTCCTGGCCGAGGGTCAGGCACAGCTGGGCGAAGGCGGTGTTGCACGAGATGGTCAGGGCGTGGTCGAGGGTGTCGGTCTGGCCGTCGCCGCACCGTTCGCCGTCGAAGTTGCGCAGGGTGGCGTTGCCGGTGCCCGGCAGCTTGAGGACGTCCGGCGCCGGGATGCGGTCGGTCGGCTTGATCCCGGCCTTCAGCGCCGCCGCCGCCACCATGATCTTGAAGGTCGAGCCCGCCGGGTAGGTGTTGGAGAACGCCCGGTTGATCAGCGGCGTCTGCGGGTCGGCCGGCTTGAGCGCCTGCCACGCCGCCTCGACCTCGTCCGCGTCGTGCGAGCTGAGCGTGTTCGGGTCGTACGACGGCGTACTGACGGCGGCGAGGATGGCGCCGGTGGCGGGGTCCAGCGCCACGACGGCGCCGCGCTTGCCCTGCATGTCGCGGTAGGCGGTCTCCTGCGCGGCGCGGTTGAGCGTGAGATCGACGCTGCCGCCCTGCGGGTTGCGGCCGGTGAGGATGTCGGCGACACGCTGGCCGAACAGGCGCGAGTCCGTGCCGGTGAGGACGTCGTTCTCCGTCTGCTCCAGCCCGCTCGGTCCGTAGATGATCGAGTAGTAGCCGGTCACCGGGGCGTACACCGGCCCGTTCGGGTAACGGCGCAGGTACTTCAGCTCGTCGGAGGTGGCCACCGACTCGGCGACCGGCGTGCCGTCGACCACGATGGGCCCGCGCGGGTTGGAGTACTCGGCGAGGATGACGCGGCGGTTGCCCGGGTGGTTGCGGTACTCGTCGCCCTTGACCACCTGGACGAACGTCAGGTTCACCAGCAGCGCCAGGACGAGGACCCCGACGGCGGCGGCCACCTTGCGGATCTGGCGGTTCACGCGCTCACCACCGGCGCGCTCGGCGTGGACCTCGGCTCGGTCGGCGCCCGGGTGGGCGCGGGCCGGCGGGCGGCGTCGGAGATCCGGACGAGCAGCGCGACGAGCGCCCAGTTCGCCACCAGCGACGAGCCGCCGTAGGACAGGAACGGCGTCGTCAGCCCGGTCTCCGGCAGCAGCCGGCTCACACCAGCGACCACCACGAACAGCTGCAGCCCCACCAGGAACGACAGCCCGGTGGCGAGCAGCTTGCCGAAGGCGTCGCGCACGGCGAGGCCCGCGGCGAACCCCCGCCCGATGAGCAGGACGTAGACCACGAGCAGCGCGACGAGGCCGAACAGGCCGATCTCCTCCCCGAAACTCGAGATGATGTAGTCGGTGGCCGGCAGCGGGACGAGCTCGGGGTGGCCGTTGCCCAGCCCGGTGCCGAACAGCCCGCCGGTGCCGAGGCCGAACAGCGACTGGGCCAGCTGGTAGCCGGTGTCGGGGTACTTGAAGACGTGCAGCCACACCTCGACGCGGGTGCGCACCGTCCCGAAGGTCAGGTAGCTGAACCAGGCGCCGGCGGCGAACAGCAGCACACCGATGATCACCCAGCTGATGCGCTCGGTGGCGACGAACAGCAGCACCACGAAGATGCCGAAGAAGAGCAGCGACGTGCCGAGGTCGTGGCCGCGGACGAGCACGCCGATGCAGATCAGCCACGCCACGAGCAGCGGGCCGAAGTCGCGCCCGCGCGGCAGGTCGACGCCGAGCACCCGCCGACCGGCAAGTGACAGCACGTCCCGCTTGGCGACCAGGTAGGCGGAGGCGAAGACGGTGAGCAGGATCTTCGCGATCTCGCCGGGCTGGATGGAGAAGCCGGGCAGCAGGATCCAGATCCGCGCGCCGTTGACCTCGCTGAACCGCGACGGCAGCACCGCGGGCAGCACGAGGAAGAAGAGCCCGACGAGCGCGACGGTGTAGGCGTAGCGCGCGATGGAGCGGTGGTCGCGGATGAAGACCAGCAGCGCCAGGAACACCGCCAGCCCGAGCGCCGTCCACAGCACCTGGCTCGGTGCCTGGGCACCGCCGAACCGGTTGCCGTTCTCCCGTGCCTGCTGTGCGAGGCCGAGGTCGAGGCGGTGGATCATCACCAGGCCGAGCCCGTTGAGCAGCACCACCAGCGGCAGCAGCAGCGGGTCGGCGTACGGCGCGACCCGGCGGATCACCAGGTGCGCGATGACGCCGGCGATCAGCGGCACGGCGGTGTAGGTGATGAGGTGCGAGTCGACGCGCCCGCTGCGGTCGATGTCGACGACGGCCTCGGCCGCGGCGGCCACCAGGACGGCGAAGACGAGCAGGAGCAGTTCGACGTTGCGCCGGGTGCGCGGGCGGGCGGGCGCTGCCCGCTCGGCGTCCGCGCCGGAGGCGGCGGTGCCGGTGGCGGCGGCGCTCATCGGCAGTCCGTCCCGGGCACGGCGGTGCGCAGCGGGCTGGACGGCGTGCTGCCCGGGCTCGACGGTGCGCCGGTCGCACTCCCGCTCGTGAGGTCGCCGGCGGTGACCGGGGCGGTGGTCGCGGACGGGGACGTCGGTGCGGCACGCGAAGTCGTGCTGGGACTCGGCGCAGCGGTGAACGAGCTGCACAGCGGCAGGACCTCGCCCCGCAGGTTGGCGACGATGCGCTCGGCCTCCGCCTTGTCCGCCGCGGTGAGCCCACCGATGACCTGGTTGCGCACCGCCGGGCGCAGGTCGGACAGGCTCAAGCTGGTGTTCTCCGCGACCTTGTAGAACTTCAGCGGACCGAGGTCGGTGTCGACGCCACGGAAGATGGCCACCTCGGTGCCGTCCGCGCCGACGAAGTACTGCCGCTGGGTCGAGGCGTAGATGCCGTAGAGCGCCCCGGCGACCACGAGCAGTGTGACCCCGACGAGCAGCGGCACGCGCACCCACGCGCTGTGCCACCGCGAGCGAGTCCGGCCCGGCCGCCGGTCCACGGCGCTGGCGCCCCCGTCCCGGTCGCCCGCCGGGGCCATCCGGGCGGCCCGCTCGGCCGGTGAGGCGTCGGCGTCGGACCGGTCGGCGGTGTCACCGTCGCCGTCGACCAGCGCCCCCGCGACCACGGGGACCTCGTCGCCCTCCGAGCCTGCGTGCGGGTCGATGACGTCGGCGACGATGCAGGTGATGTTGTCCGGCCCGCCGCCGCGCAGCGCCAACTCGACGAGGCGGTCCGCGCACTGCTGGGGGTCCCCGGAGCTCAGCGTCTCGAACAGGGTGGCCGTGGTGACGACGTCGGAGAGCCCGTCGCTGCACAGCAGGTAGCGGTCGCCGACCCGCGCCTCCCGGATGGACAGGTCGGGATCGACGTCGGTCCCGGTCAGCGCGCGGAGGATCACCGACTTGCGCGGGTGGTGGCTGGCCTCGTCGGCGGTGATCCGGCCCGAGTCGACCAGGGACTGGACGTAGGTGTCGTCGTGGGTGATCTGCGACAGGTGCTCGCCGCGGAGCAGGTAGGCCCGGCTGTCACCGACGTGCACCAGCCCGACGTGGCCGTCGACGAACCGCAGCGCCGTCAGGGTGGTGCCCATCCCCTCGAGCTCGCGGTTGTCCGCGACGGTGTCGGCGATGCCGCGGTTGGCCTGCTCGACGGCACCGCGCAACGCGCCGAGCAGGTCACCGATCGGGCGGTCCTCGTCGAGCTGCTCGAGCGCGGAGATGACGATGCCGCTGGCGAGCTCACCGGCGGCGTGCCCACCCATCCCGTCGGCGATCGCGAGCAGCCGGGGACCCGCGTAGACGGAGTCCTCGTTGTTGCCGCGGACCAGTCCGCGGTCGGAGCGGACCGCGTACCGCAGCGCCCTGCTCACGCCACCACCGCAGCGCTCATCGCAGTTCGAGGACGGTCTTGCCGATCCGGATGGGGACGCCCATCTCCAGGGGGACCGGTCCGTCGAGCTTCCGCGTGCCGTAGTACGTGCCGTTGGTGGACCCGAGGTCCTCGACGTACCAGATGCCGTTCTGCAGGCTGATCCGGGCGTGCCGGGTGCTGGCGTAGTCGTCGGTGAGCACGAGCGTCGAGTCGTTGGCCCGGCCGATGAGGACCGGCGCGCCGGTCAGCCCGATCCGGGTGCCGGCCAGGCCGCCCTCGGTGACGACGAGCTGGCTGGCCGAGCGCGGCTGCGGCGCGGCGCGCCCGCGGGAGCGCTGCGCGGGCGGCGGGACCGCCACCCGCGGCTGGCCGGACAGCCGCAGGTCGGTGCGGACCACCCGGACGGCGGCGAACACGAACAACCACAGCAGGACGAGGAAGCCGAACCGCAGGATCTGGACGACCAGCGCCGACGTCACACGTCGTCCTGCAGGTAGACCAGCTTGCTGTGCCCGATCCGGATGACGTCGCCGTGGCGCAGGACCTGGCTGCCGACGATGTGGCCGTTGACGGCGGTGCCGTTGGTGGACCCGAGGTCGTAGGCGGTCGCGACGGCACCGTCGAACTGGATGTCGAGGTGCCGCCGGGACACGCCCTGGTCGCTGATGCGCAGGTCGGCGTCGGAGCCGCGGCCGACCAGGTTGCTGCCCAGGCGCAGCTCGAGGCGCTGGTCGCTGTTCTCGACGACCACGGTCGCGGCCGCCCGCGGGCGGTGCCGCGGCTGGGGCGGCGTCGGGTCGTCGGCCACGTAGGGCGCGCGGGATCGGGCCGGCCGCCGGCGACCGCCTGCGCCGCGGGGGACCAGGCCGGAGGCGCGGCGGCGCGCCGGAGGTGACCAGGCCGGAGAAGCGGGCGGGGCCGGCGGGCTGTACGCGGCCGCCGGGCGGCGTTGCTCGACCGGCACCTGGCCGTAGTCTCCCGGCGCGCGTCCCGCGACGACCGGGAGCGAGAGCGAGTCGAACGGCCGCTGGCGCGGCGGTGCGTCGACGTCCATCCGGCTGGCCACCCCGAACACGCCGGTGTGCAGCTCCTCGTCGCGGGCCAGGAAGACCTCGACGTCGCCGATCGACGCCCAGCCGTTCTCGTCCAGGTGCTCCTGGACGAGCTCGGCCAGGGAGTTCGTCAGCTGGGTCTCCCACGGGTGGAGCCGCTCGAAGTCCGACGGCGAGAGCGTCACCCGGTAGCGGTTCGGGCACAGGACCTGGCCGTGCGGCTGCACGCTGCGCTTGTCGCTGGCCTCCCGCTGCAGCGCCAACCCGATCTCGACCGGCTCGACCTGGCCCTTGAAGACCCGGGCGAACGCGCCGCCGACGAGGCTCTCGAGGCGGCGCTCGAAGCGCTGCGCGAGGCTCACGGCGGGCTCTCTTCCCTCGGACGGAGGCGGGGCGGACGTCCTGGCGATGGTACTGGCGCGGACTGTTCGCACCCTCGGGCCGCGGGAGCGCTGCGTGCTAGCGTTGCCGACCGTCACGGGCAAGTGGCGGAATGGCAGACGCGCACGGTTCAGGTCCGTGTGTCCGAAAGGACGTGGGGGTTCAACTCCCCCCTTGCCCACTCCTGCGCCCTCCCGGCCCCGCTCCCGTCCGAGCCCGCCGAACGCCGCTCCTCCGATCGGGGGACGAGCTGCTCGTCCCCCTGATCCGCCCTCCGGCCGACAGCGCGGCCGCCCTGCTGCGGCGAAGCTTGTCCTGTCAGCGCAGCACGGGACGGGGAGACGACATGGACACCACGACGCCGCACCGCACGGGGACGCCGCAGCTCGGCTGGACCGCCGGGCGGAGCGAGCTCCGCCGCAAGCAGCTCTGGGTGGGCGCCGACGGCGTGGTGCTCGAGTTCCCGCGCGGCGGACGGGCCGGCGACAGCCGGCCGTTGACGCCGGCTGCGGCCTGACGGCCTGACCTGCCGCACTGACCGCCCCGGACGGCGTGGGGGGACGCCCGGGACGGGACGTGTGGCACACGAACGGAGGGACCCGGTCGACGACCGGGTCCCTCCGTCATTCCCTCATCGGCGTCAGGCCGCGGCGGCCACCGACCCTGTGGCGGCCGGCTCCAGCGCGACGGCGAGGATCTCGCCGACGTCGCCCACCGGCCGGACGTCGAGCTCGGCGAGCACCGACGCCGGGACGTCGTCCAGGTCGGGCTCGTTGCGCTGCGGGATGAACACCGTCGTCAGCCCGGCGCGCTGCGCCGCGAGCAGCTTCTGCTTCACCCCGCCGATCGGCAGCACCCGCCCGTTGAGCGTCACCTCGCCGGTCATGCCCACGTCGGAGCGCACCGGGCGGCCGGTGGCCAGCGAGGCGAGCGCCGTCGTCATGGTCACGCCGGCCGACGGACCGTCCTTGGGCACCGCACCCGCCGGGACGTGCAGGTGCAGCGCCCGGTCCAGCGCGGCCGGGTCGACGCCGTGCTCCGCGCCGTGCGAGCGCAGGTAGCTCAGCGCGATCTGCGCCGACTCCTTCATGACGTCACCGAGCTGACCGGTGAGCGTGAGCCGCGGCTCGCCGGCCATCGACGTCGCCTCGATGAACAGGACGTCGCCGCCGGTCCCGGTCACGGCCAGGCCGGTCGCGACGCCGGGGACGGCCGTCCGCTCCGCCGACTCCGGCAGGAACCGCGGCCGGCCGAGGTAGCGCTGCAGAGACGCCGCGTCGACGACGACCGGGCCCGGCGTGGAGGTCAGCGCGGTCGCGACCTTGCGCAGCACGCGCGCCAGGGACCGCTCGAGCTGACGGACGCCGGCCTCGCGGGTGTACTCCGCAGCGATCCGGCGCAGCGCGTCGTCGCCCACCGTGACGTCGTCCTCGGACAGCGCGGCCCGCGACAGCTGCCGCGGCAGCAGGTGCGTGCGCGCGATCGAGACCTTGTCGTCCTCGGTGTAGCCGTCGAGCGTGACGAGCTCCATCCGGTCCAGCAGCGCTGCCGGGATGGTGTCGGCGACGTTGGCGGTGGCGAGGAAGAGCACGTCGGACAGATCGAGGTCCACCTCGAGGTAGTGGTCGCGGAACGTGTGGTTCTGCGCCGGGTCGAGCACCTCGAGCAGCGCTGCCGCCGGGTCGCCGCGGTAGTCCGAGCCGACCTTGTCGATCTCGTCGAGCAGCACGACCGGGTTCATCGACCCGGCCTCGGTGACCGCGCGGACGATCCGGCCGGGCAGCGCGCCGACGTACGTGCGGCGGTGGCCACGGATCTCGGCCTCGTCGCGCACTCCGCCCAGCGACACGCGGACGAACTTGCGGCCCAACGCGCGGGCGACGGACTCGCCGAGCGACGTCTTGCCGACGCCGGGCGGGCCGACCAGCGCGAGGACGGCGCCGGAGCCGCGGCCGCCGACGACCTCCAGCCCGCGCGAGGCCCGGCGGGCCCGCACGGCCAGGTACTCGACGATGCGGTCCTTCACGTCGTCCAGACCGTGGTGGTCGGCGTCGAGCACCTCGCGGGCAGCGACCACGTCGGTCGAGTCCTCGGTGCGCACCGACCACGGCAGCTCCAGCACGGTGTCGAGCCAGGTCCGGATCCAGCTGGTCTCCGGCGACTGGTCGGAGGCGCGCTCGAGCTTGCCGACCTCGCGCAGGGCGGCCGTACGGACTCCCTCCGGCAGGACCGCGGACTCGATGCGGCTGCGGTAGGACGCCGGGGCGTCGGGCGCGTCGGCGCCGTCCTCGCCCAGCTCCTTGCGGATCGCGGCGAGCTGCTCGCGCAGCAAGAACTCGCGCTGCCGCTTGTCCATGCCCTCGCGGACGTCCTCACGGATCTTCTCGCTGACCTCCAGTTCGGCCAGGTGGTCACGCGCCCACGCGAGGACGAGCGTCAACCGCTCCTCGACGTCCGGGGTCTCCAACACCTGCCGCTTCTGCTCGGCCGAGAGGTAGGACGCCCAGCCGGCCAGGTCCGCCAGCTGCGAGGGGTCGTCGACGGACTGGACGGAGTCGATGACCTGCCAGGCGTTGCGGCGCTGGAGGATGGCGACGACGACCTGCTTGTACTGCTCGGCGAGCTCCCGGGCGTGCGCCGTCGCCGGCGCCTCGTCGACCGGCTCGGCCTCGACCCACAGTGCGGCGCCCGGGCCGGGGACGCCGGAGCCGAGCCGAGCGCGCCCGCCGGCGCGCAACACCGCGGCGGGGGCGCCACCGGGGAGCCGGCCGAGCTGCTCCACCTCGGCGATGACGCCGTAGACGGGGTAGCGGTCGGCCAGACGCGGCGTGAGCAGCACCGTGCCGTTCGTGCCGATCGTGCCGTTCGCTTCGGGCGCACCGGCGGAGCGGGCCGCGTCGATGACGGCGCGGGTGTCGCCGTCGAGCTCGACCGGGACGACCATGCCGGGCAGGACCACGACGTCGGGCAGGGACAGCAACGGGAGGGTCAGGACATCGGACATGCAGTGCCTCGCTTCTTGAGTCTCGTGCACTCAAGGCGCGTCGGCGCTCGCGGATTCCGGCGGTGCCGTCAGCCGACGGCGAACGCCGTGGCTCCTGATCGGGGAGCTGGTCGGGAGGCAGCCGGCTACCCGTCCGCCGCGGCAGCAAGGGGTGTCGGCACTGTCTGGCGCGGTCTGGCTCCGCCGACCGCCTGCATGGGATCCTCCCGGGACTGCGGGCGCACTGGCGGCCGCCCGGCACGGATCGAGGCGCGGCCATGGCCAGGATGCGTTCGGTGGCGGCCACGGCGGGCGTCGCGCTCGTCGTCCCCCTTCTCGCGGCGACGCACAGCGCGGCCGCGACTCCGCAGGGCGTCCTGCGCTGCGGGTCGGGTGCGCGCACGCTGAGCGGACCGGGTGACCACGTGTACACGGAGACCGGCAACGGCGGCTACCGCAGCGTGCACACCGACGTCCACATCGCCTACGACGCGCCGAGCAACGAGTTCCTGCCCGGCACTCACGTGGACCTCACCGACCAGGCCACGCAGTGCCTCACCGACTTCAGCCTCGACCTCGAGCGGACCTCGGCGGCAGGGGCCGACGGCCCCGACCTGGACGTCCAGGGCGTCGACGTCAACGGCCAGCCCGCCGCGTTCCGGTTCGCCCAGCCGACCTACCCGGGCGATCCCTCCGGGCCGGACGACCCCGATCCGCGGGCGCACCAGGCCGGCCAGCACGTGCCGGTCGGCGGCCCGCAGCACAACCCCCTGCCGCCGGCCTGCTCGCCGCAGCTCACCGGTGACAGCGCCGACGCGCAGGACGGCCAACCCTGCCCGGCGACCAAGCTCGTGATCACGCCGGCCCGGTCGCTGCCCGCGGGACGAACCTTCACGGTCAGCGTGCACTACGCCGGGCGGCCCGGGCTGCACGTCGACGGTGACGGCTCCACGGAGGGGTGGTTCCGTTCGGACGACCCGCCCGGCGACGGCGGGTTCGTGACCACCGAGCCGGTGGGCACCGAGGACTGGATGCCACTCAACGACCACCCGAGCGCCAAGCCGACCTACGACTTCTACGACACCGTGAACCCCGACCGCACAGCCGTCGGCAACGGCGTGCTCGTCGACCGGCAGACCAACGCGCCCGATGCAAGCTTCCCCGCCGGCTCCACGACCTGGCACTGGCGCTCGGGTGCGCCGGTGGCCAGCTACCTGGTCGAGAACAGCATCGGCCACTACACCCTCGCGTCACGGCTGGGCTCGGACGGCGTGCGTTACTACACGGTGCAGGCCAGCGCGATCCCGGCGGCACAGCGGCAGGCCAACCAGGCGATCATCGCCCAGCAGCAGGACGTCACCGCGTTCGAGAGCCAGTTCAACGGGCGGTTCCCGTTCCGTTCCGACGGCGTCCTGGTCGGCACCCCTCCGGCGAGTTTCGAGGAGGAGATGCAGACGATGATCACCTTCGCCGGCGGCCAGGTCGATCTCGACACCCTCTACCACGAGAACATGCACCAGTGGTGGGGCGACAACGTCAGCGAGGCGAACTACGACCTCACCTTCTTCAAGGAGGGACTCGCCACGCTGGCCGAGTACCTGTACTCGGCGCGGACGGCCGCGGACGCCGCGGGAGGCCAGACCACCCCCGCCGGCCGCGCGGCGTTCGAGGCGAACCTGGTCACCCGTTTCAACGGGGCGTACGCCCGGTCCAACCTCTGGTCCGGCGCGCCCTCCGACCCGACGCCGTTCACGCTGTTCTCCGGCTCGTCGACCTACACCCGGCCGGGGTTGGCCTACACCGCGTTGCGCCGGATCCTCGGACCGGACAGGTTCGCGCACGCCCTGCAGTACCTGCAGCACCGCTACGGCGGCGCGACCGTGACGGAGCCGGCGCTCGAGGACGCGTTCCGCCGCGTCCTGCCGGTCCCCAGCGCCGGCTGCCAGCAGCGGCTCGGGCAGTTCTTCCAGCAGTGGTTCGACACCGCCTACCCGACCCCCACCGGGGCCACCAAGCCGACGATCACCGGCCCCGGCCTGGCGGGCGAGGACTTCTACGGCACGGGCGGTTGCCGAGGCTGATCGCCGCCCGTCACTGTGCGGCCGGCCGCACGCACCGGTACCGCTCGAAGAGGACCCGGGCGCTGACCGTCCTCGTCTCGACGAGCTCGAGCGGGACCTGCTCGGAGACCGCCGGGAAGTACGGCGTGCCCCCTCCGACGAGGACCGGGTGGCGGAAGAGGCGCAGCTCGTCGACCAGGCCCTGCTCGACCGCGGCCGCGCCCAGCGTCGCGCCGCCGATCGCGACGTCCTTGTCGGTGGCCGCGAGTACCGCCGCCACCTCGTCGGCGAGCGAGCCCTCGGCGATCCGCGCGTTGCCCTCCACGCGGTCGAGTGTCCGGGTGAACACGATCTTCGGGAGGCCGGACCAGGTGTCGGCGAACGCGGCCTGGAGCTCGCTGTCGCGGAAGGACGGATCCGTCTCCCACGGCAGCATCGTCTCGTAGAGCTTCCGGCCGCACAGGTGGGCGCCCAGCTGCCGGACCTCGGCCAGGTGGAAGGCGAACAGCTCGTCGGTGGGCACCGTCCAGCCGAACGCGCCGTCGCGGTCGGCGATGAAGTTGTCCACCGAGACGCCCATCGAGTAGATCAGCACGTCGTCCTCCCCGCTCCTGCCTGGGCCTTCCTGCCCGGTCCCCGGGTCGTCGACATCCTGACGGCGTCCGCCGTCCCGCACGACCCGGTTCCTGCGAGCCGGGTCCCGCTGGGCGCGCGCGGGGCGTTGCTACCGTCGCTGCGATGGAGGAGAACCGCGCCCGCCGGGTCGCCGACGCCCTGCGCGAGCGGGGCGTCGATGCGTCGATGGCCAAGGCCGGCGTCTACCAGTTCGGCATCCGGGTCGCGCTCGGCGACGGCCGCGAGGCGGTCTGGGACACCGACGGCACCGCCGGCCTCGAGGCGGAGGTGATGCGTGACGGGATGCTCGTCGGTTTCGTCCCGGTGATCGAGGGGTCCGAGGACTTCGACGAGGCCCAGGTGGTCGACTCGATCGCCCGCACCGACTACGACAAGCCGATCGCCCGGCAACGCAGCACCGCCCCGCCGCCGGCGCCGCCGCTGCCCCGGGCGGGCGGGGTGTTCCGCCGGTTCCTGGGCGGCTTCCGCGAGCGCTGACCGCGCTAGTCCTCCGGCATCGGCGGGTAGGTGTCGAGCTCGGTCGCCTTCACGCTGAGCCACACGGGCGTCCCGCGGTCGAGGTGCAGCTCGGCCACGGCATCGGCGGTGAGGTCGACGAGTGCGGACGGCTGGCCGGAGACCTGGACCCGGACGCGGTCGGTGAGCAGCTCGACTCCGTCCACGGTGCCCGGCCAGGTGTTGCGACTGCTGATCGCCTCCGGCGGACGGCTGTGCAGCGTGATCGCGGACGGGCGGACGGCCACCAGCGCCTGGTCCCCGGCCGTTCCCGTGGAGGCGACGGTGAGCCGGCCGCCGCCGTCGAGTGCGACGGCGTGGGGGTCTGCGCGAGTGCCCCGGTACAGGTTCAGCCCGACCAGGCGCGCGGTGTAGTCGGTCGCGGGCCGGCGCGCGACCTCGGCCGGGACGCCCCGCTGGCTCACGAGCGCCGGCCTCGATGACCACCAGCCGGTCGGCCAGGATCATCGCCTCCAGCGGGTCGTGCGTCACGAGCAGCGTCGGGCCGGCGAAGTCGGCCAGGTGCCGGCGCAGCTCCGCGCGGACGTCGAGCCGCGTCCGGGCGTCCAGGGCGGCGAGCGGCTCGTCGAGCAGCAACAGCGCCGGGTCGGCGGCCAGCGCCCGGGCCAGCGCCACGCGTTGCGCCTGGCCGCCGGACAGCTGCGCCGGACGGCGGCCGGCCAGCTCCGTCAGGCCGAGACGGGCCAGCCACGCTTCCGCGTCGGCCCGGGCGGCGCGCCGCGCGGTGCCGGTGCTGCGCGCGGCGAAGGCGACGTTGTCCCGGACGGACAGGTGCGGGAACAGCCGGTAGTTCTGGAACATCAGCCCGATCGGGCGCTCGTGCGCCGGGAGGTCGATCCCGGCGGCGGCGTCGGCCAGGACGCGGTCGCCGAGCCGGACCCGGCCCGACGTCAGGGGCGTCAGGCCAGCGACCGCACGCAGCAGCGTGCTCTTGCCGCCGCCGTTCGGACCGAGGACGCCCAGCACCTCACCGGGCGCCGCGCTCACCTCGACGTCCAGGCGGAACCCGCCGCGGACCACGCTGACGTCCAGCTCGAGATCGCGCCGCCCGGTCCCGGCCGACCACGTCACGACGTCACGGCGCTCGGTCGCCTCGGCGCTCACGTCGGGGACGCGCCGGTCCACCAGCGCTCGCGCAAGGTCACCAGGACGACGACCGCCACGAGCACCAGGACCAGGCTCAGCGCCACGGCCGAGTCGGGGTCGGTCTGCAGCGCGGTGTAGACGGCGAGCGGCATGGTCTGTGTCGTACCCGGGAAGTTGCCGGCGAACGTGATCGTCGCGCCGAACTCGCCGAGCGCTCGGGCCCAGCACAGCACCGCACCGGCGAGCAGCGACGGGCCGATCTGGGGCAGGGTCACGCGGAAGAACACCCGCACCGGGGTGGCCCGCAAGGTCGCCGCGGCCTCCTCGAGGTCGCGGTCGACCGACCGCAGCGCCCCCTCCACCGTGACGACGAGGAACGGCATCGCGACGAACGTCTCGGCGACCACGACACCGGCCGTGGTGAACGGCAGCGTCACCCCGAACCAGTCGTCGAGGTAGCGGCCGAGCACACCGTTGCGGCCGAACGCGAGCAGCAGCGCCAAGCCGCCGACCACCGGCGGCAGCACGAGCGGCAGCGTCACCAGGGCTCGCAACAGCGCGGTGCCGGGCAGCCGCCCCCGCGCGAGCACCCAGGCCATCGGCACCCCGAGGAGCAGGGAACACAGGGTCGCCGCGGTGGCGCGTCTCCACCGACAGCCGCAGCGCGGTCGTCGCGCCGGTGTCGGTCAGGACCCGGCCGAGACCCCGCCACGGCGCGCGGATGAGCAGCGCGGCGAGCGCCGCGAGCAGGAAGGCGAAGCCCACGACCGCGGGCGCCGCGAACACCGCGGGCAGCCCGGCGGCCTTCCCCCGGGCGCGCGGGCGGGACGGCGCCGCGGTGCCGGTCAGGGCTTCTCGAACCCGTCCTGGGTGAGCACGCCCTGCCCGGCCGGCGAGAGGACGTACTGCACGAACGCCTGCGCGCCGGAACTGTTCGACGCCTTGGTCAGCGGCGCGATCGGGTACTCGGTGGACGCGTTGACGTCGGAGGGGATCTCGACGCCCTTCACCTTGCTGCCGGCGGAGCGGACGTCGGTCACGTAGACGACACCGGCGTCGACCTCACCGGTCTCCACCTTGGTCAGCGTCGACTTGACGTCAGCCTCCAGCGTCACCGGCGTCACCTTCACGCCCGCGTTCGTGAAGACCTTCTGCGCCGTCGCCCCGCACGGCACCTGCGGCTGGCACAGCGCGACCTTCACGCCGGGCTTGCCGAGATCCGCCACCGCGCCGACCTTCGCCGGGTTGCCCGGCGGGACGGCGATCTCCATGACGTTCTTCACGAAGTTCGTCGGGCTCGACGCCCCGCCCGCGGACAGGACCTGCTGCATGTTCGACGTCGCGGCCGACGCGAACACGTCTGCCGGCGCACCCTGGTCGATCTGCTGGGCGAGCGTCGAACTCGCTCCGAAGTCGAACTTCACGGTGGTGCCCGGGTGCTTCTGCCGGAACTGCGTGCCGAGCGTGGTGAACGCCTCGGTGAGCGACGCGGCCGCGAACACCGTGATCGTGCCGGTGACCGACGGCGAACTCGATGCCGATCCACCACCGGCCGCGGCGGCGCTCGTCGCGCCGTTCCCGCCGGAGGACGAGCTGCAGCCGGCGAGCGCGAGGACGGCGACCAGCAGCGCGGCCAGGACGGTCACGGCGGAGCGCGGGGTCCGGGGCATGAGCCACACCTTAGACGGCAGCCGCGGAAGCCTGCGCCCGTTTTCCCCGCGTCCGCGGCCCCATCGACGGCGAGGAGCCGCTAGTGCAGTTGCGGGACGGGCTCGAACCGGACCCCGTCGGGGTCGCGATGCAGCAGGCCGGCGACCGGGTCGGCGAAGTGCGTGCCCAGCACGACCGTGTCGGTGCCCGTGCAGCGCTCGAGCAGCTCCTGGCGCGAGCGCCGCGCTACTACCGGGTCCGCGTCCGAGGCCGCACCCCACTCGGGGTGCGCCAACTGGCACGGGTGGTGGACGACGTCACCGGTGATCAGGGCCGACCCTCCGTCGGAGGACACCAGCACGCTGACGTGGTGCGGCGTGTGGCCCGGTGAGGGCAGCAGCCGGACCCCGTCCACCACGTCGGCGTCGTCCGCGACCAGGTCCAGCAAGCCGGCTTGCGCGACCGGCCGCACGGAGTCGGCGAACCCGGCGTGCTGGTCCGGCAGTTGCCCGGGCGGCGTGGACTCCCAGAAGCGGTACTCCTCGGCGGACACCACGTGCCGCGCGTTCGGGAAGGTCGGCCGCCACCGCCCGTCCACCAGGCGGGTCATCCAGCCGACGTGGTCGAAGTGGAGGTGGGTGGTGACGACGACGTCGACCTGGTCCGGGTCGGCGCCCGCGGCGCTCAGCCGGTCGAGGAAGTCGGTGTGGAGCCCGGACCACGCCGGCACGGCGACGCGCGCCTTGTCCGCGCCCAGGCCCGGGTCGACGAGGACCCGATGCCCGCCGACCAGGACCAGGAAGGCCTGGACGGCGCCCTGCAGCCGGCCGGCCGGGTCGACGAAGTCCGGTCGGAGCCACGCCAGCTCCTCGAGGGCGGCCGGGTCGAGGTCCGGCAGCAGTCCGTCCAACGCCGGGGTGGCGTCGACCTCGCCGATGCGCACCACGGTCGCATCACCCACCCGCCATCGCAGCGTCCGCATGCCGGAATGGTCACATGAGCGGGCGGCCGGTGGCGGACTGAGCCGACCCACGGGGCCTGACCATCCAACCGATGTGCACGCACCGCAGCCAACCAGGTCTACCGTTACCGGACCGGTTGGAGGACGCCGTGGCCGATTACGTGCTCGACCACCACAACGCGGGTGAGCGGCAGCGTCTGCGGCTCATGTCCCGGTTGCTCGACCCGATGCATCGCCGCTACCTGGAGGAGATCGGCGTCGGCCCCGGTGACCGGACGCTCGAGGTCGGCTGTGGGAACGGTTCGATCTCGGCCTGGTTGTCCGAACGGGTCCGTCCCGGCGGGAGGGCGCTCGCCGTCGACCTCGACCTGTCCCTGGTCGACGCGCAAGGGCCCGACCTCGAGTTCCGGCAGGCGGACATCCTGGCCGGCCCGGTCGAGCCGGGCAGCTTCGACGTGGTCACCGCGCGCGCCGTGCTCCACCACGTCCCGCGCCTGGAGGAGGCGCTGGACAACCTGGTGGCCAGCGCCAGGCACGGCGGCGCCCTGCTGCTCGTCGAACCGGACTTCCTGCCGGTCACCGTCGCCGAACCCTCCGCCGTCGCCGAGTTCTGGGCCGGGTGGCTGGCGTGGTCGCGTGAGCAGGACATCGACTACTTCGTCGGCCGGCGGCTGCCGGCACTGCTCGCCCAGCGGGGGTTGGCCGACGTGGCGGCCACTGCCGAGACGGCGCTCTACCGTGGCGGATCACCCTGGGCGGACTACTGGCGCCAGACGGTGGTCGAGCTGCGCGAGGCACTGGTCGGCTCGGGCCACCTCGACGACGTCACCGTCGACGCGTTCCTGGCGCACTGCGCCGACCCGGCGTGGTGGACGCAGACCATCGCCTTCACCGCGGTGCGCGCCCGCGTCCCGTAGCGCCGCCCCCGATCGGCCGCCGCGGCGTGCATCTGTCCTAGGGATCGCGCCTCCTCTCCTGCGGGGAGTCGTGCGCCGAACACCGGAAGTGCTTCCGATGTCCGCGCCCACGCGCGCCCCTAGCGTCGCCATCGGGCGGTGCGCCAGGAGGAGGACGTCATGCTGCAGGTCACGCCGAGTTCGGACGACCGTCGCGCACCGACGGTGGTCACCATGCCGCAGTGGGGCCGCCGGGTGGTCGTCGCCGTCACGGTGCTGGCCCTGTCCGCGGGTGCCAGCGCGGTACTGACCCCGGCTGGTTCGACCCCGGTGCACGCGCCGGCCTGCACCAGTTGCGCGCCACCGCACCGCTGACGCCCGTTGACTTTCCGATGTGGAAAGCCTAGCTTGACTTTCCATGACAGGAAGTGGCGCTCAGCTCACGGCGGCGGAGGCGCGCGACGCCCTCCTGACCGTGGCGCGCGGCCGGCGTCGGGTCTCCGACGAGATCGGCCTCCCCGGTTGGTACTGGGTCGGACTGTCCGCCGGGTGGGTCGTCCTGGGCGTCCTCGCCGATCTCGGCCATCCGGTGGTCAGTGCCGTGGCGACGTTCGTCTTCGGCAGCGTGCACGCGGCGGTCGCGGCGCGCGTCCTGGACGGCCGGCACCGGTCGGGCCGGCTCGCCGTTGGGGTCAGCCTCACCGGCCGGCGCCTCGCGAGGGCCGCGGCTGCGGGCTTGCTCGGGATGACCGCGCTCACGGTCGCCGCTGCCGTCTTGCTCGACCGCGACGGTGCCGGTCACCCGGTGACGATCGCGAGCGTCGGCGTCGCCGCCGCCATCCTGCTCGGCGGTCCGCGCCTCGTCGAGGTCGTCCGCCGTCGTAGCACCGCGGGCTGACGTGCCGGACGCCGAGCCGCGGTTCGACGAGGTCATCCACCCGCCGACCCGGCTGTCCATCGTCGCCCTGCTGGCTGCGTCCGAGTGGGTCGACTTCGGTTTCCTCCGGGACGATCTCGGACTGTCCGACTCCGCGCTGTCGAAGCAGCTGTCTACGCTGCAGGACGCCGGGTACCTGGCCCAGGAGCGCACCGTTCGCAACGGCCGGCGGCGGGTCCGGGTCCGCCTGACCTCGGCGGGGAGAGCCGGCTTCGCCGGCCACGTGGCCGCGCTGCGGCAGATCGTCGCCGCGGCCGACCGGGCGGCGACCGTCTCGTGAGCGCCCGGTCCGGAGACCTGACCCGCGCGCACCGACCGCGGGCGCTGCCCGCACGGATGGCGTCGCTCGTCTCGCCGGCCGCGCGAGCCGCGGGAACGGTGGCCCTCGAGCGACAGGCGCGGGAGAGGTTGGCGCGCCTCCGCGCCGTCGCGGTGGACTCGGCGCAGCAGCGGCGACGTCCGACGCGGGAGCGCGTGCGTTCGTTGGTCGTGGGCGGCGGCGCCCGGACGGCATGGCGGGCAGTCGCCGCCCCCGGGCGCCCGGGTCCGCTCGGTGCCCTCGTCGCGCCGTTGGCCACTGCGACCTGCGACCTCGACCGTCCGATGGGTCTCGGCGCTGCCCCGTTCCCGCTCCCGCTGCACTTCGGCCACGAGTGCGTCGCCGAGGTCGCCGCCGTGGGCGCGGACGTGCGGGACGTGGCCGTCGGGGACCGCGTCGTCGTGCCGTTCCAGATCAGCTGCGGTCGGTGCTCGGCCTGCGCGGTCGGCCTCAGTGGCAACTGTCACGCCGTGCCGCCGATCTCGATGTACGGCTTCGGACTGGCCGGTGGCGCGTGGGGTGGGGTGGTCGCCGACCAGCTCGCCGTCCCGTTCGCCGACGCCATGCTCGTGCGGCTACCGGACGGCGTCGACCCCGCCGCGGCGGCCAGCGCCGCCGACACCCTCAGCGACGCCTACCGGCACCTCGCACCACACCTGGACCGCGTCCGGCACCACCCCGACGGCCCTCGCGTCCTGCTGCTCGGCGCCGTGGACCCGCGGACGCCCTTCAGCCCGAGCATGCCGCTGTACGCCGGGCTGCTCGCCCGGGCGCTGCTGCCCGAGGCGGAGGTCCTCCTGCTCGATGCCCGCCCGGCCGTCCGCGACCAGGCCGGCGCGCTGGGACTGGTGGCCGACGACGTGAGACGGCTCGCCCGGCAGCGGGCGGCGCTGGTGGTCGACGCCAGCGCCGACCGCCGCGGGCTCGCCGGTGCCATCCGCGCCACGGCGCCGGACGGCGTGTGCAGCTGCGCCGGGACGTTGCACGCCTCCGTGCGGGTGCCGGCGTCAGTGATGTTCGGCCGGAACGTCACGTTGACCGTGTCGCGCAGCCACATCCGTACCGTCATCCCCGCGGTCCTGGACCTCATCGCCTCCGGGCGGATCCGCCCGGAGGGGGTCACGACCACGAGGAGCTCGTTCGACGACGCGCCGGAGGCCCTCCGCGCCCACCTGCTCACCGCGGACACCAAGACCGTCCTCGTGCGATGACCGCACGGCCTCAGGCGGTCGGCAGCTCCTGCACGCCCCACGGTGAGGCGTAGCCGTCGCGGCCGTCGCGCAGAAGGTCCAGGAAGGGCACGGCGTCGAACGCCTCCGGGCCGAGCACGCCCGCGCCCGACCACGTCCCGGCCGCGAGCAGCTCCAGCGCGACGACCGGGTTGACCGCCGTCTGCCAGACGACGGCCTGGGAGCCGTACTCCGCCATCGACCAGGCGTTGTCCACGACGTGGTAGAGGTACGTCGAACGGGGCCGGCCGTCGACGCCGGTGCCGCGGACCCACGTCCCGGCGCAGGTCTTGCCCCGCATCCGCTCGCCGAGCGTCGCCGGGTCCGGCAGGCAAGCTGCGACCACGTCACGTGGGGAGACCTCGACGCCGCCCACCCGGACCGGCTGCGTGCGGTCGAGGCCGATCGCGTGCAACGTCTTCAGCACGCCGATGAACTCTTCGCCGAGGCCGTACTTGAACGTCACCCGCTTCGCGTCCACCCAGCGCGGGACGAGCAGCACTTCCTCGTGCTCGACGTTGACGCACTCGACCGAGCCGATGCCTTCGGGGAAGTCGAAGACCTCGGGCTCGGAGAACGGCGCCGTGGTGTGCCACCGGCCGTCCTGCCACACCACGGGCGGGTTGAGGCACTCCTCGATCGTCGTCCAGATGGAGAAGCTCGGCGCGAAGATCGGCTGGCCGTCGTCCCCGAGGACCTCGAGGTTCGCGCCGTCGCGGACGCCGACCTCGTCGATCTCGCGGAACAGGTGGTCTGCGGCGTAGCGGGCGAAGACGTCGGACAGGCCGGGCTCCACCCCGATGCCGACGAGCGCCAGCACGCCGGCGGCCTCGAAGTCGTCCGCGAGCTCGAACTGCTCGTCGCCGAGCTTCACGCCCGGCAGCCGGTGCGGCTCGTCGGGGTGCGGGCGTGACAACGACATGGCCATGTCGAGGTAGGTCGTCCCGGTGGCCAGCGCCGCACGGAAGATCGGCATCGTGAAGCGCGGGTCGGTGGCGCCGAGGACGGCGTCGGCGTCCGCGAGCAGCGCCTCGACGGCGGCCTGGTCCGAGGCGTCCGTGCGAGCCGCGGTGAACCGGGCGTCGCCGACCGCCGCGACGGCCTTCTCGGCGCGCGCCGGGTCGTGGTCGGCGACGACGACGGAGCTCGGGAAGTCACGACGGGCGGCGATGCGGGCGGCGGCGGTGCCGACCCCGCCGGCGCCGAGGATCACGATGTGCACGGACTCTCCCCTTCACGGATCGCGACACGTTAGCGCCCACCGACGACGGGATCCCTCGTCGCACACCTCCCGTGCCGACGGTCCGGTACGGGACCGGACGAACCGGGCATCTACCGCCCGTGACAGCTCGCGCTCCGCGACCGGATCGACGCCCGGCGTTGGCGCGCGCGGCCGGTGTCGGCGCGGCAGCCGGGGTGGTGGGCGCGGCGGTGATGGTCGTCGGTGAGCGCCTCGAGCAGGCGCTCGACGGCCGGCCCGACTCGTTCGTCCCCGGGCGGACCCTGCTGGCGCTGCTCGGTCGCGACCCGGGCGACGCAGCGACGCCCACCCGCGCCAACCTGGTCATGCACTACGCCACCGGGGCGGCGCTCGGCGCCCTGCGCGGCCTCTGGTCCGTGACCGGCATCCGCGGACCGCGGGCGCACCTCGCGCACACGGTCGCGCGGCTGTGCGTCGACCAGACGCTCGAGAACACCACCGGCGTCGGCGCGCCGCCGCACACCTGGCCGGTTCGTGAACAGGTCGTCGACGTCGGGCACAAGGCGGTGTTCTCGCTCGTCACCGGGTTGGTCGCCGACCGCCTGCTCCCGCCGGTGGCCCAGTCGCAGCGCGGGACGCTCAGCCACTGACTGTCGGTGCGGTGCCACCGGCGGGTCGAAGCGGCGTCAGGTCGGTCCGCCCGCCGCCACCCGGTGGACGTCGCGGCGGTGGACCGGCTCCCCGCACGTCGTGCACACCTGCCGGGTGCGCAGCGCGTGGTCGTGGTGGCGCACGTCGACCGGCGGTGTGTCCACCGCCCAGCGGTCGCCCCACTGCAGCAGCGCATGGATCACCGGCGCGAGGTCCCGGCCGGCCGGGGTGAGGTGGTAGTCCGACCGGCTCGGGTTCGTCTGGTACTCGCGCCGTTCGAGGACGCCGGCCGCCGTGAGGTCTTTCAGCCGGGCGGCGATCCGGTCGCGCGGCGCGCCGGTGTTCCGGACGATGTCGGCGAACCGGCTGTTGCCGAACAGCACCTCCCGGACGATCAGCAGCGACCAGCGGTCGCCCACGAGCTCCAGGGCGGCGGCGACCGAGCACGCGCGTCCCGGCAGGCTCTCGAGGTCCACCCGCTGCACCGTGCTCACCGTCCCAGGGTCGCACGCAGGTCCCGCCGTCATGCCGCCTCGGCGACCGGGAGCGCCACCGCGGTCGGGACCGCGGCGGGTCGCGGCAGGAGCAGCGCCAGCCCGCCGGCGACCAGCGACGCGACGGTGGTGATCGTCCAGGCCGTCCGGTAGCCGCCCACGCCGGCCTGCGCGGACAGGACGGACACCAGGACGGCGACACCGAGCGCCGAGGCGACCTGCCGGGTGGTGTTGACGATCGCCGATCCGGTCGCGGCGCGCACCGCGGGCAGCGCGGTGGCCCCGGTGGCGATCAGGGTGCTCAGCGCCAGCCCGACGCCGATCCCGCCGATGAGCATGCTCGGCAGCAGGTCGCGGACGTAGTCCGGTGACGTCCCCGCCGCGACGACCCGCCACAGGAGGCCGACGGCGAACAGGACGCACCCGATGGCTGTCAGCGGCCCCTGCCCGATCCGGCCCATCAGCCGGGCCGAGCCGAACGTCGCCAGGGGCACCATCGCCGGCCCCGGAGCCAGCGCCAGGCCGGTCTGCAGCGCCGACCAGCCCCACACCTGCTGGCACCACAGCGAGTTGGACAGCAGCATCACCGCGAACGCCGCGGCGAAGACGAACAGGGCGGCGTTGGCGACGGCGAAGCGGCGGACCCGCAGCAGCGGCAGCTCGAGCAGCGGACGCGGGTGCCGGGCGGAGCGCCGCACTAACGCCAGCGCGCTGACGAGGGTGACGGCGAGCAGCACCACCGTCCGGCCGGACGTCCAGCCCCAGGTCGGTGCCTGCACCAGCGCGCCGGTCAGGGCGCTCACCGCGACGACGAGCAGCAGGCTGCCGAGGACGTCCGGGACGGGCTCCCGCGAAGCCCCCGGACGGACGACGTGAGGCAGGACCGCCCGCCCGACGACGACGGCGGCGACGCCGACGGGGAGGTTGACGACGAACACCCAGCGCCAGCTGGCAGTGACGAGCAGGCCACCGAGCACCGGTCCGCACACGGCAGCCAGCGCGCCGACCGCCGCCCAGCCGCGCGCTGCGGCGGTCCGCGACGACTCGGGCACGCTCGCCAGCAGCAGCGCCAACGAGGTCGGGAGCGTCGCAGCGGCACCGACCGCCTGGACCACGCGGGCCGCGACGAGCAGGGGGAGGGAGGGCGCCGCCGCACAGGCGAGCGATGCCAGCGTGAACAGCGTCGTCCCGACCAGGAACACCGATCGCGAGCCGATCCGGTCACCGAGCCGCCCGGCCGGGACGAGCGCCGCCGCGAGCACGACCGCGTACGCGTTCAGCACCCAGGACAGCGAGGAGAGCGACCCGCCCAGCGAGTGGCCCAGGTCCGGCAGGGCGACCGTGACGATCCACAGGTCGAGGTTCGCCATGAAGACCGCCGTGGCGACGACCGCGACACGCAGCACACGGTCCGAGATCCCAACCGACATGACACGGACCCTAGCCGAGTCGATCCGGAAGTCAAACCTCGAATCGCGTGCTCACCAGCCGAGCGTCCCCGGACCTCCCTTGAACGGGCCGACGACGTCGGAGGTGATCCACCCGCCGTAGAAGCCACCTTCTTGCGGGCGCACGGGCTCGTCGTCGACCGCGCAGTCCAGCCGCGCCGGCGCGAACGCCAGGTACCCGGTGATGGCCTCGAACCCGGGACTCGGCGACTCGTACGACCACGCGGCCGCGGCCAGCTCGGGCAGCCCGAGGACGTCCCAGTAGGTGGCCGCGCCCTTCCACTCGCACCAGGTCGCCCCCGCCCGCGACCGCGTCAGGACACCCGGCCGGACGTCGGCGGACGGGACGTACCAGGTCGGTGGGTGCGAGGTCTCCAGCACCCGGTAGGGCGCCCGGGTCTCCGCGACCACCTCGTCGCGGTGCCGGACGACGACGTGCCGGTCGGAGGGGACGCACGCCGGTGGGCGCGGGTAGTCCCACACCGACTCCTGCCCCGGTCCGACCGGCTCGGGCGCCACGCGCCGCCTCATCCGCGTACGGACTCCAGGACCCGGAGGATCTCCTCGGTGACCGCGTCCGGGTCGCGGCTGGCGTCGACGACCTGCAGCAGACCTCTCTGGCGGTAGTAGTCGACGAGCGGGGCGGTCGCCTCGTCGAAGACCCGCAGCCGGCTCTCGATCACCTCGGGCGTGTCGTCGGCGCGGCCCTCGACCTTCGCGCGGGCGAGGATGCGGCTCACCAGCTCCGCGCGCGGCGCGTCGAGGTACACCGCCGCCGACGCGGTGAACCCGCCGTCCTCGGCCATGTGCCGGGCCTCCTGCGCCTGCTGGACACTGCGCGGGAAGCCGTCGAGCAGGAAGCCGTTGGCGCGCACCGCGGCTTCGAGTCGCGGCCGCAGCAGGCCGAGGATGACCCCGTCCGGGACGAGCTCACCCCTTCGCATGTACCCCGCGGCCTCCGCCCCGAGCGGCGAGCCGGCGTCCACCTCGGCGCGCAGGATGTCGCCCACGGCGATGTGCTCCAGCCCGAGCCGTTCGGCCAGCCGCGTGCCCTGCGTGCCCTTGCCCGCACCCGGCGGTCCGATCAGCAGCACGTTCATGCGGCACACCCTGCCAGCCGGACGGCGGCGGCGAGCCGCGGGTCTGCTGCGCCGGGGACGGGCGGTCACCGTGCGTCCACCCTCGGTTCATCCCCGTGCGCCACGACGCATCGACGTCGTGACCGCCGCGCTCCCCGCCGCGGCGACGCCGTCGTCCGACTCGCAGGTGGTGCGGTTGCGCCCTGACCGGCCCCGGCGGGATGGGGCAGGATCCGGCGGGTGAGCGACCCGACCGCGCCGACTTCCCCCGCGCACGGCACGCACGACTTCGTGGACGACCCGCGCAACGCCGGCGTCCTGATCGGCGTCAACGGCCGGCTCGTCCCACGCGCCGATGCCGTGGTGAGCGTCTTCGACGCGGGCTTCGTGCTCGGCGATGGCGTGTGGGAGGGGCTGCGGGTCGAGGACGGCCACCCGGCGTTCCTCGAGCAGCACCTCGACCGGCTCTGGCAGGGCGCCACCGCCATCGCGCTCGAGCTGGGCATGTCGCGCGCGGAGCTCACCGACCGGCTCTACGACGTGCTGCGCGCCAACGACATGACCGGCAGCGGCGTACACGTCCGGCTCATGGTCACGCGCGGGCCGAAATCGACGCCGTACCAGGACCCGCGGGTGTCCGCCGGACCGCCGACGGTGGTGATCATCCCCGAGTACAAGGCGCCGCTGCCGGCGACGCTCGAACGCGGGTTGTCACTGTTCACGGTGCACGTGCGGCGCTCGTCCCCGGACGTGCTCGACCCGAAACTCAACGCGCACAGCAAACTCAGCGACATCACCGCGTGCATCCAGGCCTACACCGCGGGCGCGGACGAGGCGCTGATGCTCGACCCGCGCGGGTTCGTCGCCACCTGCAACTCCACGCACTTCTTCGCCGTCGTCCGCGGCGAGGTGTGGACGTCGACCGGCGCGTACACCCTCGGCGGGATCACCCGGGCGAACGTGCTGCGCGTCTGCGCCGAGGCCGGCATCCCGGCGCGGGAGAAGGACTTCAGCCTGACGGACGTCTACAGCGCCGAGGAGGCGTTCGTGACCGGGACGTTCGCTGGTGTCGTCCCGGTGCACACCATCGACGGCCGGCGCATCGGCTCCGGCGCGCGCGGACCACTCGTCACCCGGCTGCAGCAGCTCTACCGCGACCTGGTCCGCCGGGACGTCGCCGGCCGCGCCGACGGCCGGACCGCCCCGTGAGCGGTGTCCTGTTGGCCGTCTGGTCCGGGCCGCGCAACATCTCCACCGCGCTCATGCGGTCGTGGGAGAACCGCGAGGACACCCGGGTCGTCGACGAGCCGCTCTACGCCTGGTACCTCGCCGAGACCGGCCTCGACCACCCCGGCCGGGACGAGGTCATCGCCGCGGGCGAGACGGACTGGCAGCGGGTCGTCGCCGACCTGACGGCGCCCGTCCGGGCGGGCGTGTACTACCAGAAGCACATGGCCCACCACCTGCTGCCGCAGCTGCCGCGGACGTGGATCAGCGAGCTCACCAACGTCCTGCTGATCCGCGATCCGGACGAGGTCGCGGCGTCCTACGTCCGGTCGCGGGCGCACGTCGAGGCGCCGGACCTCGGCCTGCTGCAGGAGGCGGAGCTCTACGACCAGCTCGGTGCGGGGACACCGGTCGTCGACGCCGCGGACTTCCTGCGCGACCCGGAGGCGCACCTGCGCTGGCTGTGCGGGCTGGTCGGCGTCCCGTTCACCGCGGCCATGCTCCGGTGGCCGGCCGGCCCGCGAGCGTCGGACGGCGTGTGGGCGCCGTACTGGTACGACGCCGTACTGGCCTCGACGGGGTTCGAGCCCTACCGCAGGCGGGACGTCGCGCTGGACGGCCCGGCGCGGGAGGCCGCCGACGCCTGTCGGCCGGCGTACGAGCGCCTGCACGCGGCCCGCGTCCAGCTGCACTGACGACCCCGATCCGACGACCCGAGTGCGGGACCGGCCACGCACCGACGCGGTCGCGGCGCTGCTCTAGGGTCCGGAGGATGGCGGACACCGTGGGCTTCGAGCTCGCCGACCGGCGCGGCCGGCTGGCCGCGGTCCGCCTCCAGCAGGAGGTCGGACTGCCCGAGCCGCTGGACCTCACCCGGACGGGACGGGTGTGGGCGATCGAGGTGGAGCGTCCGGACGTCGACCGGATGGAGTACCTGTTCGACATCGAGGACCACAACGGCCGCCGGGCGAGCATCGTCGACCCGGCCAACCCGCTGCGGGTCGGCGGCGCGTTCGGTGACAAGTCGGTCCGCGAGTTCCCGGAGTACCGCCGCCCGGAGTGGCTCGTCGTCGAGCCGGTGGCCGGCACCCAGTCCGAGCGGGAGATCGCCGCGCCGGAGCTCGACGGGCCGGTGGGCGTCACTGTCTGGGCGCCCGCCGACCTCGACCCGGCCCGGCCGGCGCCGTTGGTCGTCGCGCACGACGGGCCGGAGTACGCGGCGCTCGGTGGCCTGACGCACTACCTCGGCGCGATGGTGGCCACCCGCACGATCCCGCCCACCCGCGCCGCACTGCTGGACCCCGGCGACCGCAACGACTCGTACGCCGCCAACCCCGCGTACGCCGAGACGCTGATGTCCCGGGTCGTGCCGGAACTCACCTCGCTGGCGACGACCCGGGTGGGGCTCGGCGCGAGCCTCGGCGCGCTGGCGATGCTGCACGCGCACCGCGTCGGCGCGGGACCGTGCGCCGGCCTGGACGCACTCCTGCTCCAGTCCGGCAGCTTCTTCACCGCCGAGCACGACCCGCAGGAGTCCGGGTTCCGCGGCTTCGCCTCGGTGTCCGGCTTCGTCCGCTCGGTCGCCGCGGCGGACGCCGACCCGCACCCGGTGCCCACGGTGCTCACCTGCGGCAGTGTCGAGGAGAACCTCGCCAACAACCGCGCGATGGCCCGGGAGTTGTCCCGCCTCGGCTACCCGGCCGAGCTCGTCGTCGTCCGCGACGCGCACAACTACACCGCCTGGCGCGACGCTCTCCACCCGCACCTGGCCCGACTGCTGACCACGACGGCAGGCGTCCGTGCGGCGTGACCGGGTCGAGCTCGGGCCGGCCGGGCTCGTTGCCTACGGGCACTGGGGGCGGCCGTTCCTCGCGTTCCCGAGCGAGAACGGCCGCGCCGAGGAGTTCGAGCGGCACGGGCTGGTGGACGGGCTCGCCGACCTGATCGACGGCGGTCGGCTGAAGCTGTACTGCGTCGACAGCGCCGACGGCGAGACGTGGTCCGATCGCGGAGCACCGACGGAGGAGCGGGCGCGTCGGCACGAGGCGTACGAACGGTGGCTGCTCGACGCAGCGATGCCGTGGGTCTCGGCCGACTGCGGCGGTGCCGGTGAGGTGGCGGCGATCGGCGTCAGCCTCGGCGCCTACCACGCGGCCAACCTCGCGCTCCGGCACGCCGACGTCGTCCCGCTGGCGTTGTGCCTGTCCGGCAACTACGACCCGACGACCTGGCACGCCTGGGGCGAGCAGGGCCTGGCGACCTACTTCAACAACCCGATGGCCTACGTCCACAACCTCCACGGTGATCACCTCGAGTGGCTGCGGCAACGGCTGAGCGTGTTGCTGGTCGTCGGGCAGGGCGCCTGGGAGGTCTCGCCGACGCAGGCGCTGCCCAGTACGCACGCGTTCGCCGCGGTCCTCGCCGAGAAGGGCCTGCGCCACGAGCTCGACGTGTGGGGCTACGACGTCCCGCACGACTGGCCGTCCTGGCTGGCGCAGTTGCGGCACCACCTGCCGCGGTTCTGCTGAGAGGAGTCGCACGATGACCGACCACTTGATCGGGCTGCTGCTGGGGACCGAGCAGGACTGGCCGACGGCGTTCGAGGCGCTGGTGCGCCGGGTCGGCACGGTGAGCGACTCCGTCGGCGCGCGGCACGAGTTCGCCACCGAACGGATGACCGTCGAGCCGTTCGACCTGCGCGACCGCCCTCGTCAGCAGCTGGTCATCGACCGGTTGGCCTACTGGTACTACCACCCGCGGGAGTGGCTGAAGAAGGCCGCGCTGACCGACGACGTGTACCTGCTCAACAGCCCGTTCACCTTCCAGAGCATGGAGAAGCACGCCGCCTACTGCGCGATGATGCGGCTCGGACTGAACGTGCCGGACACCGTCCTCGTCCCGTACAAGAACCCGCCGGAGAACGCCCGCTACGCCTACACCGCGGCGCAGTACAACCGGGGCTTCGACCTCGACGCGATCGCCGACCGACTGGGCTACCCGCTGTTCATGAAGCCCTACGACGGCGGCGCGTGGGTGGGTGTCTCGCGGATCAAGGACTCGGCGGACCTGCACGCCGCCTACGACGCATCCGGCCAGCGACTGATGCACCTGCAGAAGGCGGTCGACGGCTACGACGTCTTCGCCCGGTCGCTGTCGATCGGCGCCGAGACGATGGTGATGCGCTTCGACCCGGACCAGCCGATGCACGCCCGGTACTCGGTCAGCCACGACTTCCTGACGCCCGAGACCGGCGAGGAGGTGGTGACGATCGGGCGGCTGGTCAACGCGTTCTTCCGGTGGGAGTTCAACTCCTGCGAGACGCTGGTGAAAGGCCGGGGCGTGTACCCGATCGACTACGCCAACGCCTGCCCGGACGTGGCGATCACGAGCCTGCACTACTACTTCCCGTGGGCGATGAAGGCGCTGCTGAAGTGGTCGGTGTTCTGCACGGTGACCGGCCGGCGACCGCGCTACGACCTGGAGACGCGCCGCTACTTCGACATCGCCGACCGCGGCGACCTGTCCTACGACGACAAGCTCGCCGCGTACCGCCGCCTCGCCGACGACTACTTCGAGGTCGAACGGTACGGCGACTTCTGCGCGTCGCGCCTGGAGCACCTGGACGAGATCGCCGTGGAGTACTTCGAGGGGCCGGACTTCGACGGGCTGCTCGTCGAGACCGTCCGCTCGACGTTCCCGCCGCACGAACACGAACACTTCATCGCCCACTTCCGGGGACTGGTCGGCGCCTGGGTGAAGGACGAGCGCGGGCGGCTGGGATGACGTCCCCGCGATCGTCCGATATCGGAGGACTGGCGGTCTCGGAGTGGGGCGCACCGGACGGTGCGCCGCTGGTGCTGCTGCACGCCGGGGTCTGCGACCGGCGCAGCTGGACGGCGACGGCGTCGCTCGTGTCGGGCCGGCACGTCGTCGCGTACGGCCGGCGCGGCTTCGGCGACACCGCGCCCGCCGACGTGGTCGACGACGTCGCGGACCTGGTCTCGGTGCTCGACGCGGTCGGCGCTGAGGCGGCGTGGCGCCGGGTGCGCCAATGGTTGCGGACGACGACACCTCGGGTTCCGCCCTGACCGATAGGCGGAGCAGTCGAACGGCGATTGTCACGCCGAACGCCAGCATCACCGGGAGGACGGCGATCGCGGCTGTCTGTCCCCGGCTGATCGCTCGGACGGCGAAGGTGACGATGAGGCCGCACCAGAGCACCGTGAACGCGCTGACGTAGATCCGCGCCGAGAGGGGCAGCCGGAGTACCGGCATGGCGTCTGAGCGGCTCACGCGGAGATTTTCACACCCAGTGGCTGCGGCGGGCGCTGCCAAGTGGGCCGGTGATCGTGGGTCGCCCGCTTCGTCGTTTGAGCGCGTGGGCTGACAGTCGGAGTCCCAGGCGGTCGACCAATTGCTGTGACCGCCGCTGGCCGAGCTCCGGCGGCAGTGGGCTGGCGGCCGCTGCTGCTGTGGCTCCTGTACAGCGCCGCAGTGATCACCGCGGTGGTCGGAGTCTTGGTGTTGTTACACCACGACCTGAACGGGGCCGCCTCCGGCATGGGCGCTCTCGCGCTGATCGGGCTGTACAGCTACTGGAGGCAGACCGCCGACTACCGCCGGCTGTCCCCGAGCCAACGCGGCAGCTGTCGACAGGTTCAGCGAACAGGTGTCCCCAGCGCGGACGCCGACGTTAATCGGGTGGCCCGAGACCTACTTGAGACCCGTGCGCGGAGCTGGCAGCGAAACGCCCAGATCCTGACGGGGTGCATCGTGGCTGCGCTGGTCGCCGTCCCGGTCGTCGTCGCCTCCACCGGCCGTCCCGCGTGGTGGGCACTGACCCTTCCCGTCGTCCTGTTCGCGGGCGTCGTGGCGCAGCGGCGGATGCGCGGCCCGGATCCGCGTAAGGCGCTCGCACGCCTCGACACGCGGCCGCCGGACGGGGAGCAGCCTTGGCGAGATCGCGCTCAGGAATGAGTCGTTCCCTCGGACCTTGACCGCGCAGGAGGCGTGCGGCGCACCAGTCGCGGCGAGTGATCGGAAGTACGTCCGAGCGGCTTGGTGAGCCTCAGCGTGGCTGAGTTGATCGCGCTCGGGGCAAAGTCTGTCACGCGCGCAGTCGCGGAGTCCGTCTGGCGGTCGCTGTGGCGGGCGGTGCGGTGCTCATCGTCGTGCTCTCAGTAGGGACGGGACGTCCGGCCGTCACGGCGGTTGCTGGAGTCTGCGGGCTTCTGAGCGGGATAGTGCCGTCGCTGAAGTCGCGGCCATCCCGGTGGCTATATCCGGTTCCGTTCGCGTTCGGGGCCGCCGCCCTGGTCGTGGGTGTCGTGGGCCGGCACCGAGAGCTGGGATGGTTGTTCGCCGCGCTCGCCGGCCTGGCGCTCGGCCTCAGCATCGTGTTGTTCAACGCGCGAGCGCTGATCCCGCCGTTGGCGGACCAGCGCGGCCAGCGTCGCGAGGTGCGTCCCAAGTCGGGTGGTGTGTAAGCGCTCCTAGCCGCAGGCGCCCGGTCCATCCCGGGGGCGATCCGCGATCTCCGGCATCGTCGGGTGCGTGTTCGCCTGGGATGCTGCGCTGCCTGGCGCGATCGAAGATTGAGCAGATCACTGACGAGCTCGACAGCCGCCCCGTCGGGGACGGCGAGCCCGCGCACGACAGCGCGGAGCGGCGGGCCAAGACGGCGCGCACGCTGTCCACCGTCGCCGACCAGGAGACCGTCGACGCGTGGATGCTCGCCGACACCGCCCAGGCGCGGCCAGCAGGTGACGCTGCACGAGCGCGCGCCGGCGCTTCGCCGCGAGCCCGGACATTCCGGCAGCCCCGACGCAGTCAGGCGGCCGAGCGTGGCCAGACAGTTGGCCCAGTGACGGTGTGTCATGGTGCAGGTATCGGCCGCAGCCTCAGTACGTGTCAGGAGCCGACTGCGCCGCGTCTGCCCGATGGTTGGACCTAGCAAGGTGCGCGGCCGGGAGTGCCGGGCGACGCGGGCGAACTCTCGATTAGCTCCAACCCGTTAACGCTGCTGAACAGGTAACGAAGTGTCCAGTTGGTGCAAGCGCTACCGTTGCCGTGATCAGGATCTTGTTTGCTTTGAAATACTGCGTCGATGTAGGTCTGACCGGAGGAAGTTCGGCCGGCGCCTGAGACTGAGTAGTCGAGGTCACTCAATCCAGTCGGCGCCGTGTCCGTCGACGTCTCTACACCGCTGATGAAGTCGTTCAGGCCCGACGTTGGGTGGTTGCCCGGATCGAGCTGCGCGTAGGCCGACGCATAGTCCGACTCATTGATCTGAAAAAAGTAGTCCGTCAACGTTTGCTCCGCGGCCGCTACCGGCGACTGCGGAGCGCATTGCCCCGCAGCTGCAGCGTCACGAGCTTGCTTCCACTGCGCGAACTGGCTGATCGCATCAGCTGCGGACACGCCGCCGTTGTTGCCTTCGGCTCGGCTGCCACTCGCATCGGTCGTCGGCGGCCCGCTCTCGTCTAGAGCGACAACGTCGCCGGCCTGTGTCAACCAGGGACCGCCGCTGTTACCGGGGTTCAGTGCTGCGTCCGAGAGCACGACGTCACTGAGCGTGGCTTGCCAGCTGCTATCACCGACGACTCGGTGATCATGGATGCCTGTGATGTGTCCGATCGTCAGCTGTTCTGACCTACCGAGCGGAAAGCCGATCGCTGCAATCTCGGTGCCGATGCTGGGTTCCGTCGCCGTCAACGTGAAGTCGTGGCCGTCGATAGGGTGGTCAAGCTGCAACAGCGCCAAGTCGTGGTCATGACTGAAACCGAGGACGCTCGCACTTGTGGCGACGCTGAGCGCGGGATCGGTCACGCGGATCGAGTCCATGCCCTCAACGACGTGCGCCACCGTAGCGACCAGCGTCGGCGCAACGAGGAAGCCCGCCCCCGTGGCCGCCTCCGTGCAGTTCGCGACGTCGATGCGTACAACGCCCGATGACACTGCGTCGAACGTTGCAGACCATGACGGCGGCGGTGATGACGACGCCGACGAAGGCGGCGCGGCCATCGTCGACTTAGTCGATGCGCTGGAAGAAGGAGGGGCGGGTGCCGAGCTCGAAGCCGAGCTGGTCGGGCTGGTCCGTACGGCCGACGTTGTTGATTGGCCGCCGTTGCCGGCCGCGGTCGTCGTACAGGCCGTCAGGCCAACAGCTCCCAGCAAGGCAGTCAGATAAGTGAGTGTCCGTCTCATGTCCCCCCCACAACCTTCGGCGTGAGCACGCCCGAAACGGCTGTCGTCACGGCAGAGCTTTCACGCGAAAGATCGCCCCCCGGTTGGTCTCAAGTCAACCGGCAACATCGTATGAGTGGAAGTGGGTAGGTCTGCGCGCGTGGACCGGTCATAGAGCTCGCTGCTCAGTCCTCGAGGCGGTGGCTGCGACCAGCTTGTCAAGGAGGGCGACGTCGGACGCGTCGAGGGGCAGCGGGGTCAGCCTGCTGCTGTGCCCAGCGTCGGGACTGCAGTACTTGAACGGGCCGTCGTCCGGGTTCAGCAGGACGGCCATGTGGACGTCGGCGTGGTCTCGCAGCCAGGTGGATATGCCGGCGGCGGGGTCGAAGCGCAGGTACTCGAAGGCGCGCCAGAGCGCGTCGAGGCGGGTGACGGCGTCGCTGTGGCGCGACCACTGCGGGCATCAGGCGGCGCTGCGACGGTCGATGTTGCGGCGGTACAGCTGGACGAGGAAGTCCCGGACGAAGGCGTCAAGGTTCGGGAAGTACAGCTCGGACGCGGCATCGGCGGTCTCCGGCGGCTCGTCGGCGAGCTCGTCCAGCTCTCGCGGCGGGAGTTCGTCGACGTCGGCGAGCTCGGTGAGGTCGTCCGCGGCGGACCAGGCGTCGACGGGCTCGTCGACCACGCCTCGCCGTGCGTGGCGCCCCGGCGGCGGCCGGCGGCGCGCTGCGACCCTGGCTGGCGACGCCGCGGCGGGCTCCGGCTGCGTCGTCATACCGGTTCCGGGGCGGGTGCGGGGTCGTGGGCGGCGACGGAGTCGCGGATGGCGGCGGCGTGCGAGGCCCTCCATCCAGGGCAGGGTGCGGCCCCGGGGTAGGGCGGGCGGTGGTAGGAGACCGAGGGCTGTGGCAGATCGATCTCGCCGATCAGGTCGGAGAGGCTGGCGAGGAAGTCTCGTTCGTCAACGCCGCCGCCGTAGACCTTGACGTTCGCCGAGGACCACAGCTTGCGCATCCCCGTCTCGCCCCACACGTCGACGCCTTGGGACCAGGACTGCAGGAACGTCCAGGCAGATGCACGGCTGCCGTAGTGGCTGTACAGGTTCGGCAGCTCCCGCCAGCGGCAGATATTCGCGGCTTCGTCGAGCACGGCGACCAGCGGGATGGGCAGCCGACCGGCGGGTGAGTGCTTGGCCTGGTCCTCGGCGGCCTCGATGACCGCCATCGTCACGGCGGTGATGAGCGGGCCGGCGGAGGCGTAACCCGCTCGGAAGGCGTAGGGTGTCGGTGGACGCGGCGAACGGGCGGGGTCGAAGCCGGCCGCGTCCCGTCCGCGGCGCGGCCGCGCCGGCCCCGGCGCCAGCGCCGGCGGTGGGGGTGATCCAGGCGAGGGTGGCGCGGTCGGTGAGGAAGGACAGGGTGCGCTGGGCGACGCCGTAGACGCCGGCGCGCTGCTTGTCCGGCATCTGCACCGCCTCGAGCACAGAGGCGGCGTTGAGCGGGTAGCCGTGCTCGCGTAGCAGTTGGGCCGGGGTGTCGTCGGTGGGCGCGGTGGTCCACAGGTACACCTGGGGCAGGTGGGCGCGGTCGAGGGCGGGGGCGAGCAGCAGGTCGGCGAGCAGTGGCCGGCCGCGGGGGTCGAAGTCGTCGTCCTGCAGCACGACGTGGCGCACGAGGCGCAGCGACGCGACGGGGACGCCTGGCGACAGCTCGAGGAGGTCCGAGCTCGGACCACCGTTGCGTGGGGCACGCTCGAGGTCCCGCTCTTCGTCGAGCGCTGTCGCGAGCTGGTGCGACGGATCCCGTCGGCCCGTGGCGTCGAACTGCCCGGCGTCGCACACCTGCCGTACCTGGAACAGCCCGCGCTGGTCGCAGACCTCGTCGCGCAGGCCACCGCGGACTGAGGCGGGCTGGTCCGCCGCCGACGCTGCCCTACGCCGCCCTGGTCCCGCCCCGGAGCAGCGGCTCCCGGTCCCGGGCCGTCAGCACGACCGGCCCGCCGTCGGTGACTGCCACCGTGTGCTCCGCGTGGGCGCCGCGGGAGCCGTCCGCACTGCGCAGGGTCCAGCCGTCGGCGTCCGTGACGATGCGGTCGGTCGTCTGCAGGAACCACGGTTCGATGGCGATCACCAGACCGGGCCGGAGCGGGTAGCCGCGGCCGGGGCGTCCGTCGTTGGGGACGTGTGGATCGCCGTGCATGGTGCGTCCGACGCCGTGGCCGCCGAACTCGGTGTTGACCCGCAGTCCCGCCTCGCGCGCCACGCTCGCGATCGCGTGGGAGATGTCGCCGACCTTGTTGCCCGGCTGCGCCGCGCTGATCGCGGCCGTCAGCGCGCGCTCGGCCGTGGCGATCAAGGCCAGGTCCTCCTCCCGCGCCGTGCCGACGACGAGGGAGTAGGCGGAGTCCGCCACCCACCCGTCGACGGTGGCGGCGAAGTCGACGCTGAGCAGGTCACCGTCTCTCAGTACGTAGTCGCGAGGCAGTCCGTGCAGGACCGCGTCGTTGACCGAGGTGCACAGCACCTTCCCGAACGGTGAGGCGCCGAAGGACGGGTGGTAGTCGATGTAGCAGGACTCAGCGCTCCGCTCGCGGATCATCCGGTGCGCCAGGGCGTCGAGCTCGAGCAGGTCGACCCCGACGTCCGCGGCCTCCGCCACCGCCGTCACGACCTCGGCGACGAAGCGCCCGGCGGCCCGCATAGCCTCGATCTCGGCAGGTGTGCGGAGTTCGACCACGACCGCAGCGTAGGACCGTCAGCGGCAGCGCAGCACGCGGCGGGATGCGCGGAGTCGGTCAAGCGTCTGGAGGCTCCACGTGCTGTCCTCGGCGGCGTGCTCGACGGCGTCCGGGCGGTTCGGGCGCTGCCGGACCAGCGCGCAGACCGCGGCGGCGGCGGTGGCGATCGGGAGCCCGCGGACCGTGTCGGGGATGACCACCGCCGAGGACGTCACCGACCGCGCCGAACCCGCGGGGATCCTGCCGGGGGACGACCGCTACGCAGTCGTGACCGACCGCAGGTCGTCGAGTGAGTCGTCGATGAGCCGCCGGAACGCGGCGGGATCGTCCTGCTCCACCCAACGCGCGAAGGCCACCTGGAACACCGTCACGGCGGCCTGTGCGCTCAGGTCCGCGGCGTTGACCGGGACACCCCGCTCGAGCAGGGCCGCGCGCACGGCATCGGCCAGTGCCTGCAACTTGATGAGCTCGCGCTCGCGGAGCTCGGGGTTCGCGGCGACCACGCGAGCCCGGGTCCTGGCGAAGGCGTGACGCGCGACGAACATCTCGGCCACCTCGTCCAGCCCCGTGGACACGGCAGCGGCCATCGGTCCCGCGTCCGGCGGCGCCGCGGCGATGCCGCGGACCCACCGGGTCGTCAGCTCGTCCGACCCGTCGAACAGCACCTCGCGCTTGTCGGCGAAGTAGCGGAAGAACGTCCGCTTGGTCAGTCCGGCCGTCTCGGCGATCTGCGCGATCGTGGTCTGGTCGTAGCCCTGCTGGTCGAACAGCGCGATCGCCGCCTTCATGAGGCGGCCCTGCGCATCCGGCTCCCAACGGACCATGACCGTCGAGGATAGGGATGACACTTCGCGCCGTGCAGTGCTACGGTGATGACACCTAGTGTCATAGTCCTGGAGAGAGTCATGCGTGTCTTCGTCACCGGTGCGTCCGGCCACATCGCGTCAGCACTGATCCCGGAACTGCACCGCCACGGCCATCAGGTCGTCGGCCTGGCCCGCTCGGACACCGGCGCAGCGGCCGTCGCCGCGCTGGGGGCGGACGCGCTGCGGGGCGACCTCGACGACCTCGACGTCCTCCGCACCGCGGCCGCCCAGGCCGACGGTGTCGTCCACCTCGCGTTCAAGCACGACGCCATGCGCACCGGCGAGTTCATGAGCGCGGTGGACGCGGACCTGGCCGCCATCACCGCGATGGGCGAGGCGCTGATCGGCACCGGCAAGCCGTTCGTCACGACCGGCGGGACGCTGATGCTCGCGATGGCCGGCATCACCGGCCGCCCCGGTACCGAGGACGACCAGTCCGGCGGTGGTCCCCGTGTCGACGCCGCGAACCACACGATCGCCCTGGCCGGGCAGGGAGTGCGCTCGTCCGTCGTGCGGCTCGCGCCGATGGTGCACAGCGATCTCGACCACCACGGCTTCACCCACTCCCTGATCGACTCGGCCCGCGAGACCGGGATCGCGGCGTACACCGGTGACGGTTCGAACCGCTGGCCCGCGGCCAACACGTACGACATCGGCGTGCTCTACCGCCTCGCCGTGGAGCGCGCCCCCGCCGGCTCGACGCTGCACGGCGTCGGCGACACCGGTGTCCCCCGCAAGGTGATCGCCGAGACCATCGCCGACAAGCTGGGCGTGGAGGCCAAGAGCATCACCGACGACGAGGCGCCGCAGTACCTCGGCTACCTGGCCGGCTTCGCCGGTCTGGACAACCCGACGTCCAACGACAAGACGCGCGCGCTGCTCGGCTGGGAACCGACCCGTCCCGGCTGGGTCGAGGACGTGCAGACCGGCCACTACATCCGGTGAGCCGCGTCCATGAGGACCGCGCCGGTCACGTCTGGACGGGCGGCACCCGCAGGACCAGCACCGCGATGTCGTCGCGCGGCACGCCGTCCTGGAACGCGAGGACGTCGTGGAGGACGGTGTCCGCCACGCCGGCGGCGGTCGCCGCGGCTGGGTCGGCCATGACGCGGTCGAGAGCCGCGAACAGGCGGTCGTCGTCGTAGAACTCGCCGTCCGAGGCGCGTCCCTCCGTGACTCCGTCGGTGAACAGCACGACGACGTCGCCCGGCCGGAGGTCGACCGTCGAGTCGGACACCGGGACGTCGGGTAGCACGCCCAGTACCAGCCCGGGGACGCCGACCCGGTGCGCGGCCACGCCGGGCGCGGCGCGCAGCGGCAGCGGGTGGCCTGCGCACGCAAGCACGAGCGACCAGCGGCCGGCCGTCGACCGCAGCCGGGCCAGGGCGACCGTGGACAGCCTGGCTCCGGGATCAGCGAGGAGGACGTCGTTGACCGTCCGCAGGACGGCCGCCGGGCTGCTCTCCAGGACCGACACCGCCCGCAGGGTGTACCGCGCGAGCGACGTCACCGCAGCGGCGCCCGCCCCCTTGCCGCACACGTCGCCGATGAACAGCCCGAACTCGCCGGCCCCGAGCGGGAACACGTCGTAGAAGTCACCGCCGACCTCGTCCCCGCTGCCGGCCGGGCGGTACACGGCGGCCACGTCGAGGCCGGGAACGACCGGCCGGGCCGGTGGGATCAGCGTGGCCTGCAGCGTGCGGGCCAGAGCGCTGGCGCGGGTCTCGGACTCTTCAGCGCGCCGGCGGGCCCGCATCAGTTCGCGCTCGTACTGACGTCGCTCGGTGGCGTCGAAGACGGCGGTGCGGATGACCAGTGGCGTGCCCGCGTCGTCAGTCTCGAGCACGCTGTTGACGAGGACCGGCAAGCGCACGCCGTCCGCCCGCACGACTTCGAGCGCGATCTCCCGCGTGCGGCCTTGCATCCGCAGCATCGGCGCGTAGTGCGTCTCGTGGTACAGCCGCCCGCCTGCGGTGAGCAGCTCGGCGAAGGTGCGCCGGCCGACCAGCTCGCCGCGCTCGTAACCGGTCAGGTGCAGGAACGTCTGGTTGACCTTGATGATCGTGCCGTCGGCCGTCGTCGACAGGTAGCCGCAGGGCGCGCGCTCGTAGAGCTGCTCGACGTCGTCATCGAGCAGCGCCGAGTAGAAGGCGTCCTGCGCGTCGTCGAACACGGCGGTTCACGCCCGGACCGTGCGCGGCTGGTCGAGGAAGTCGGCGATGGCGTCCGCAGTCAGCTGAGGGTCGCTCAGGTGCGGGCAGTGTCCGGTGACCTCGAGCAGGACGAACTGGCAGTCCGGGATCGCGTCGGCGGTGTACCGACCGACCGACGGCGGCGCGATGGCGTCGTGGGCGCACTGCAGGACGAGCGACGGGGTCGTCACCCGGGGCAGGTCCGCCCGGTTGTCCGACAGGAACGTCACCCGGGCGAACCGGGCGGCGATGTCCGGGTCGGTGCGGCAGAAGCTCGCGGTGAGCTCGTCGCCGAGCTCCGGGCGGTCCGGGTTGCCCATGATCACCGGTGCGATGGCGCTCGACCAGCCGAGGTAGTTGCTGTCCAGGGAGTCGAGCAGCTCGGCGATGTCCTCGGCGCTGAACCCGCCGGCGTACGGCGGGTCATCGAGGTAGCGCGGGGACGGCGCGACGAGCACGAGCCGATCGAACCGCTCCGGCTCGGCGATCGACGCCAGCACACCGATCATCGCGGACACCGAGTGCCCGACGAAGACGACGCCGGTCAGCTCCAGGGCGGCGCAGACGTCCAGCACGTCCTGCGCGTAGCCGGCGAGCGAAGCGTAACGGGCAGGCTCGTAGGCGCTCAGCTCCGAGCCGCCGGCGCCGACGTAGTCGAACAGCACGATCCGGTACCGCTCGGCGAAGCGCGGCGCGATGAGCCGCCACATGTTCTGGTCGCAGCCGTAGCCGTGCGCGAACACGAGGGGTTGGGCGTCCGGCGGCCCGAGGACCGTCACGTTGTTCCGCTCGGCCACGTGCATCGCCCAAGGCTATGCCGCGTCCACAGCGGGCCAAACGATCCCCGTCACCCGGAGGACGCGCCCCGTCCTCAGTTCCCGATCTCGGCGGCGGGCTGGTTCCAGCCGGGCACCTGGTAGGGCCCGAGGATGGACTTCTCACCCGGGTAGGGCCTCGTCCAGCCGGTGCTGGCGTACCAGTCCAGGTGGTTCAGCTGCGCCGGGTTCACCGGGTCCTGCGCCGAGCTCGACCCGCCGGCGGAACGGCGGCCGGCGTCGGGACCGTGGCGACCACGTCACGCACCGTAGGTAGCCCGGACGACGCGACGGCGACATCCCGGCGAACAGGGGCGTGACGCGAGCGCCCGGTCGCAGGATGGGCGGATGGACATGACGGGGTGGCTCACCGGCCAGCTGTTCCTGCAGACGGTCGACGAGGCGGAGGTGAAGGACGTCAGCGCCTTCCTCGGGGCGCGCGGCATCGCCTTCCAGGTGCTCACCCTGTCCGAGCGGATGCAGCTGGACCCCGCCGATCCGGGCAGCGGTGTCACCAGTGACCGGTTCAGCATCGCCGTGCAGCTCGGCGGCTTCCCGCAGGTCGTCGGTCCGGTCCTCACCGACCTGATCGCCCGGGCGCACGGCGGCGGCTGGGCCGAACCGCCCGCACCGCCGGCCGGGATGCCCGAAGGTGGGACGACCGGATGACCGCGGTCCCAGCCCGCTCACAGCGGCCGCTCTGGATCCGCACAGTGCCTGGCCGCATCCTGTGAGCCGTGAGCACGCCGTCGGAGCCGCCGCAGGACCAGCCGCACGAGCCGCCGCGGTACGAGCCGCCGGCGTACCAGCCGCCCGGGTCCGAGTCGCCGGGATACGAGTCGGCGGGGTACCAGTCGCCGGGCTACGGGTCGGCGGGGTACGGATCGCCCGGCTACGACGCGCCGCAGTACGGCTCGCACGAGCCCCCGCAGCAGGCCCCGCCGAGCTGGGCGCCTCCTAGCGGCGCTGTCGGTGCAGGCGGCGCGGTCGGTGCAGGCGGCGCTGTCGGTGCAGGCGGCGCTGTCGGTGCAGGCGGCGCTGTCGGTGCCGACGCTGGCGGCCCCAACGCAGCACCCGCACGACGCAGCGCCGGCCCGCTCGTCCTGAGCGCGGTCGTCGCGGCCGTCGTCGGCGCCGGCGTCGCCCTCGGGACGGTGAGCCTCGTCCACCCGCACACGGTCAGCAGCGGCATCACGGTCACCAACCAGACCGCCGCGCCGACCGCCAAGCTGGACGGCACAGTGCCCGCCGCCGCCGCGCACATCCAGCCGAGCGTCGTCACGATCCAGGTGAGCGGCAGCCAGGAGCAGGGCACCGGCAGCGGGGTCGTCATCCGCCAGGACGGCTACGTCCTCACGAACGACCACGTCGTCTCCCCGGCCTCCGGCGGCGGGACGGTCACCGTCCAGACGAACGACGGCCGCAGCGCCGCGGCGAAGATCGTCGGTACCGACGCCACGGACGACCTCGCCGTCGTCAAGGTCGACCTGCCGAACCTCACCGCGGCGACGTTCGGCAGCTCGGCGAAGCTCACCGTCGGGCAGACCGTCGTCGCGGTCGGCGCGCCGCTCGGGCTGTCCGACACGGTGACCTCCGGCATCGTCAGCGCGACCGCTCGCCCGGTGCGCGCGGGTGACCAGGGTCAGGCTGTGTTCAGCGCCATCCAGACCGACGCGGCGATCAACCCCGGCAACTCCGGCGGCCCGCTGGTGGACCTCAACGGCTCCGTCATCGGGATCAACTCCGCGATCGCCACCGCGAGCTCCGGCGGCACCGGCGCGCAGGACTCCTCCGGCAACATCGGCATCGGGTTCGCCATCCCGAGCGACGAGGCCACCCGCATCGCCGGTCAGCTCATCGCCACCGGCAAGGCGACGCACGCGGTCATGGACGTCACCGTTTCCAGCCGGCAGAGCGCCACGGTGACCGGCGCCGCGCTGCAGTCGGTGACCGCGAACGGAGCCGCGGCCAAGGCCGGCCTCCAGGCCGGGGACACCGTGACGAAGGTCGACGACCAGCGCATCGAGAACGGTGACGCATTGATCGCGGTGATCCGCTCCTACCCGCCCGGCGACACCGTGACGATCACCTATCAGCGAGGCGGTGCGACCTCGACGGCGAAGGTGACGCTGGGTACGGCCTCCAGCTGAGTTCGCCCCCGCACCGCCGCCCGGCCGCGGAGCGCGGACACCGCCGTCTCGACCGGCTCGGTCAGTCGGTGTCCGCCTGGACGTCGGCCGCGGTCTCGTCGACCTCCTCGAGGTCGTCAGGCTCCCCGTCGGCCGGCTCCCCGTCGGCCGGCGCGTCGTCGGAGTCAGCGGCTCGCCGCCCGCGGATCGTGACCTTGCCCGACTCGAGGTCGATCCGGCGCCCGCCCGAGGCGTCGCCGACCTCTTTCCGGGTGGCCTGCAGCCGCCGCTTCTCCTCGTCCATGTGCCGCTTCGACGGGTTGAAGAGGGCGTCCACGCCCCACTGCGTCATGCGCTCCACGGTATTCCGGATCGTCGCGGTCCGCCGCACCAGCGTCTGGACCGCGGGGCTCCCGGACCGCGTCGGCCGCAGTGATCAGGACGGGGTCGCTACGCGGGGACGGATCCGCTGGACGACGACCAGTCCCGCGCCAGCGACCACGAGCAGGACGGGCACCACGCCGAGGGCGAACGTCAGCGACCGGGCGTCGGCCAGCGTCCCGATGGTGAGCGGCGCGAGCAGGACCGCGAGGGACGTGACGGCGACGACCCGACCGCTGGCCTGGGCCGTGGAGTCCGGGGTGAGTTCGATCGCCAACGACATGCCGAACGGGAAGAGGTTGCCGAGCCCGATGCCGAGGACCGCCAGCCCGACGACGGCCTGCGCCGACGACGCGGCGGGCCACAGCGTCGCGAAGCCCGTCGCGGTCATCACCAGTGCGGCTGCGAGCAGCGGCGCCGGGGTGTACCGCCGCGCCAGTCGGCTGCCGAACGTGCGGCCGACGAGGACGCCGACGAAGTAGCCGGCCATCGCCGCGACCGCGGCGCTCGCCGTGACACCCGTGGCGTCCTCGACGAAGCTCGCACCCCAGGACGTCATGCACCACTCGGCCGCCGTGGTGCAGAACAGCACGCCCGCGGCGGCCCAGAACACGCCCGGCAGCCGTCCGGTCGCGACGGACGCCCCCGACGGCGCCGGGATGGGCCGCTGCCGGGAGGTCAGCCAGGCCGCGGCGGGAACGACCAGGCAGCTCAGCACCGCGGCGCGCCAGCCGAGGTGCAGCGCCGCGGCGAGCGACAGCGCTCCGATCAGCACGAGGTAGGCCACGCCTGCCGCGACGTTGGCCTCGGTGAGCGCGACCGTGCGGTGCTCGGAGTGGTGGTCGGCGAGGACCGCCTGGACCGTCACCAGCAGGAGCCCACCGCCGACGCCCATCACGAGCACGGAGCCGACGGTGAGCGTGGCGACCCGGCCGGCGACCAGGCCGACCGCCCCGCAGCCCATCAGCACCGCTGCTGTCCACAGCAGCTGCCTCCGCCCGAGCATCCGCTCCAGCCGGGCGGCGAGGACCCCCGCGACGATGCTGCCGGCGGCGAACGCGGCGACGTGCAGGCCGCCGACCGCGTGGTCCAGGTGCAGCTCGTCGCGAAGGTGCGGGATGACCAGTCCGGGCGTCGCCTGCAGAAGGGCGTACCACCCGAGCATCACGTACATGAGCCAGGTGAGCCCGTCCCGTCGGAACGCCGCCACCGGCGCCACCACCATTGGTGTAACGATACACAGTCGGTTAGGCTGTGTCATGACACAGTCGAGCGGAGCCAAACGCCCGACGCTCACGCAGGTCGCCCGGCGCGCGGGCGTGTCTGTCATGACCGCCTCGTACACCTACAACCGACCGGACCGGGTCTCCGTGCGCGCCCGGACACGGGTCCTCGCGGCGGCCGCCGAGCTCGGTTACGCCGGGCCCGACCCGAGCGCACGCTCGCTGCGGCGCGGCAGGACGTTGACCCTCGGCGTCGTGCTCGGCGAGCACCTCACGTACGCCTTCGACGACCCCCAGGCGGTGTCGTTCCTCGCCGGCATCGCCGAGGTCTGCGCCGACCGCGCCCACGGCATGACGATCCTGCCCATCACTGGCGACGAGCAGGACGTCGTGCGCATCACCGGCGCCGCCGTCGACGGGTACGTCGTGTGGACGACTGTCGAGGACGATCCGGTCCTCGACGCCGTTCGGGCGATGCAGCGACCGGCAGTCGTGCACGGCGGACCCGCGGTCCCCGGCCTCGAGCTGGTCACCATCGACAACCGCGCCGCCGCCCGGGCCGTGGCCGCGCTCGCCTTCGCCGGCGCGCGGCGACCCGCGATCCTGAGCCTGCCCCTCGACCGCCGGCGGGAGGGGGCGTTCGTCCGCGGCGTCGACACGGACGTCCGCTTCCCGGTCACCCGGGCGCGGCTCGAGGGCTACCGGGAGGCTGCCGAGGCGGCCGGCTTCGCCTGGAGCGACGTGCTGACGGCGATCTGTCCCGACAACGATCGGCGGGAGGCCGAAGAGCGCGCCGCCGTCCTGCTCGCCGCGCCCGAGCCGCCGGACGCGATCGCCGCCATGAGCGACGAACAGGCCGCCGGGGTCCTCCGCGCCGCCCGAAGTGCCGGCATCACCGTCCCCGATCAGCTGTCGGTCACGGGCTGGGACGACGCGGCGGTCGCCGCCGAGCTCGACGTCACCACGGTCGCGCAGTCGCTGCGCCGGCAGGGCACCGACTGCGCCCGCGCCGCGCTCGGACAGCCGTTCGACACGCACACCGACGCCTGGTCGATCGTCCGACGTCGAACCACCCGCGTCTGATCGCTCCGATCGCCGATGGCCGCGACGTGCTGAGCTCCGTCGCGGGCGATGACACCGCCGCGCGGCGTCAGCCCTCCCCGGGAGCCGGCGCGTCGATGGCCGCTTCCATCGCCGCGGCGACCGCGACGGCCCCGGCGGCGGCGTGCGGATCGAGACGGTCGGCGCGCAGCCCGGCGATGACGCCGGACCGGTCGGCGGATGACCGGTTCTGGCTGAGCTTGGCCTTGCCCTCGACCCGGGTGACGGTGACCTCGAGGCCGACGATGCCGTTGAGCTGCGCGTCGACGTAGGTCGCCGGAGCATCGCTGACCTGCCACGGGTGCGCACGACCGCTCTCGTGGGCGTCGGTGAGCTCGGTGACGGCGCGCCGCAGCCACTCGGGCTCGTGGTGCATCCGCACCCTGCCGGCGAGGTGGACGGCGCTGTAGTTCCAGGTCGGCACGACCTTGCCGTGCTCGGCCGTGGCCGCGTACCAGGACGGTGAGACGTAGGCGTCGGGGCCGCCGACGACGACCAACGCCGGTGCGCCGTCGGGCAGGCCCCGCCACTGCGGGTTGGCCTTCGCCAAGTGGGCGATGACCACGTCCCCGCGCCAGAGGATCGGCAGCAGCGTGGCGGCCGGCATCCCGTCGGCACCGACCGTGATCAACCAGGCGCTGCGCTGCGCGGCGACCATCGCGCGGATCTCGTCCTCGTCTCGCACGGCGTTGAACGGCGGGGTGTACACCCCGGCATCCTGCACCGCAGGGACGCTGGGACGACACCGCAGCCGCGTCCTGGCTTGAGCCGCACGGGGCGGACGGGGCCGCGCTCGGGCGTTCGCCGGCTGGGCCGGGTCCCTGAGTCGTGGCAGGGTCCCCCTGCGCGGCCTAGCCTGGCCGCATGCTGTTCTCCCGCGCGAAGTCGCAGGTGGTGACGCCCGACGCGGCGCTGGCCGGCCACGACGCCTACGTCTTCGACGTACCGGCCACCCACTACGTCACCGGCAGGCCGATCACCCCGCCGTTCCCCGACGGGCTCGAGACAGCCGTGTTCGGCATCGGCTGCTTCTGGGGCGCCGAGGAGATCTACTGGCAGAAGGACGGCGTCTGGACGACGGCCGTCGGCTACAGCGGCGGCTACATCGCCGCACCCGACCTACGAAGAGGTCTGCTCCGGCCGCACCGGCCACACCGAGGCCGTCCTCGTCGTCTTCGACCCGGAGGTCGTCAGCTACGCCGAGCTGGTCGCGACGTTCTTCGAGGTCCACGACCCGACGCAAGGCATGCGCCAGGGCAACGACGTCGGCACCCAGTACCGGTCGGCGATCTACACCCCGACCGACAGCCAGCGCGAGGTCGCCGAGCACGCGGTCACCGCGTTCGGCAAGGAGCTCGCCGACCAGGGCTACGGCGCGATCACCACCGAGGTCGCTCCGCTCGGCGAGTTCTACTACGCCGAGGGCTACCACCAGCAGTACCTGGCGAAGAACCCGTACGGCTACCGCTGCCACAGCACGACCGGCCTGCGCTTCCCGCGCGAGGCGCTGGCCGGCTGATCCTCACCCCGAGCGTCCTACCCTGGGCGCGTGCCGGAGCTGCCCGAGGTCGAGGCGCTCGCCGCGTTCCTGCGCGAGCGCGCGGTCGGGCGCGTCGTGACGCGCGCCGACGTGGCGGCGTTCAGCGCGGTCAAGACGTTCGACCCGCCGCTGACCGCCCTGTACGGCAGCCCGGTCACCGGCGCCGGCCGGCACGGCAAGTTCCTCGACCTGGAGGTCGCGGCGTCGACGGGCTGCACCTGTCATCCACCTGGCCCGCGGCGGCTGGCTGCAGTGGCGCGACTCCCTGCCGCCGGCGCCGCCGCGTCCCGGGCAAGGGGCCGCTGGCGTTCCGGCTGCACCTGGCCCGGAGTTCGACGGCGGCGCCGGTCGGGCTTCGACCTCACCGAGGCGGGCACGCAGAAGCGGCTGGCCGTCTACCTCGTCCGCGACCCGCACGACGTCCCCGGCATCGCCCGCCTCGGCCCGGACGCGCTGTCCGTCGACGCCGAGCAGCTCGCCGCCCTGCTCGGCGGCGCAGCGCCAGCAGGTCAAGCGGGCGATCACCGACCAGTCCGTCATCGCCGGGATCGGCAACGCCTACAGCGACGAGATCCTCCACACCGCCCGGCTGTCGCCGTTCAAGCTCGCCGCCAAGCTCACCGACGACGAGCTCGGCCGGCTGCTGCGAGGCGCTGCAGGCGGTGCTCACCGACGCCGTGCGGCGCATCGGTCGGGCAGAAGGCGGCGACGCTCAAGGGCGAGAAGCGCACCGGGCTGCAGGTGCACGCCCGGGCCGGGCTGCCGTGCCCGGTCTGCGGGGACACCGTCGAGTCGGTGTCCTTCGCCGACCGCGTCGTTCCAGTACTGCCCGACCTGCCAGACCGAGGGACGCGAGCTGGCCGACCGGCGGCTGTCCAAGCTGCTCAAATAGGCTCGATGCCGCCGTGACCGTCCCGACGCGTCGCGTCGCCGACGACATCCCGCCGGACGCCGTCGCTGCTCGACGTCCGCGAGGACGAGGAGTGGGCCGCCGGCCACATCGCCGGCGCGGTGCACGTCCCGATGCTGCGACTGCCGCGACCGGCTGGCCTACGAGCCGGGCGAGCTCACGCCGGACCGCCCGATCGTCGTCGTCTGCGCGATGGGTGGGCGCTCGGCGCACGTCACGTCCTGGCTGCGCCAGCAGGGCTACGACGCCGCCAACCTCGCCGGCGGCATGCACGCCTGGGAGGACGCCGGCCGACCGATGGTCAGCGACACCGGCGCGCCGCGCAGGTCCTGACCGAGCACCGCGAGCCTGAGCTGTGAGACGACATTCCGTGCGCGAGCCTGCGCACTGCCGCCCGGCGGTCATCGCCCACCGCGGCGCGTCGGCCACGGCCGCCGAGCACACCCTCGACGCCTACGTCGCCGCGATCGAGACCGGCGCCGACGGCCTGGAGTGCGACGTCCGGCTGACCCGCGACGGCCACCTGGTGTGCGTGCACGACCGCACCGTCGACCGGACCAGCTCGACGGCTCGGGCGTGGTCAGCGAGTTCACTCTCGCCGAGCTCGACGCGCTGGACTTCGCGTCCTGGCACGCCGCGGTGCAGGCGCTGCCGGACTCCGCCGACGACCTGGTCCGCGACCCGCGTTCCTGCCGACGAGATGCCCGAGCGTCGCCGGCGGCGGGGTCCTGACCCTGGAGATGCTGTGCGAGCTGGTCCGCGACGCCGGGCGTCCGGTGCGGCTGCTGGTCGAGACCAAGCACCCGACCCGCTACGCCGGCATGGTCGAGAAGGAGCTCGTCGCGCTGCTCGGCCGGTTCGGCTGGGCCGGACGCCCCGGGCCGGCCGAGCGGGCTGCGCTACCGGCCGTCCCGACGCTGCCGTCCCGGTGACGGTGATGAGCTTCGCGCCGACCGCGCTGCGCCGGGTGCGGCTGCTGGCGCCGGACGTCCCGACGGTGCTCCTGCTCGAGCGCCTCCTCGCCGGTGCGCGCCGACGCACTGCTGCCGCCCGGTGTGCGGATCGTCGGCCCCGGGCTGGCGCTGCTGCAGACCGACCCGGAGTTCGTCGACCGGGCTCACCGACGCCGGCGCGAGGTGTACGTCTGGACCGTCGACCGGCCGGCGGACGTCGACCTCGTGCTGTCGCTCGGCGTCGACGCGATGATCACGAACCGGCCGGCCGACGTCGTCGCCCGACTCGGCTGACCGGCCCGACGAACGTCCGATATGTCCGGATCCCTGTTTCAGCCCGCGGCGGCCCGGGCACCATCGGCTGGGAGCCGACGTGTACTGCAGCGCGACAGTCGGGACGGGAGTCATGGTCGAGGTGGGAGAGTGCAAGGTCCCGGCGGCGTTGTCCAGCGCCGCCGAGGTCCGGCACAACGTCGCCGACGACCTGGCGGCGCGCGGGATGCCCACCGCGCTGGTCGAGGACGTCGTCCTGGTCGCCAGTGAACTGGTCGCCAACGCCGTCCGGCACGGTTCGGCCCTGCCCAGCGGCTCGGTGCTGGTCAGGTGGGACGTCGACGACTCCGGAGTCGGGCTGCGGGTGGTCGACGGCGGGGCGGCCGGGTCCCCGGAGCTCCGCCGCCCCGAGCCCGACGCGCCCTCCGGGCGTGGCCTGGCCATCGTCGCGACCCTCGCCGACCGCTGGGGCGTCGACACGAACTCCGGCGGCACGACGGTCTGGGCCCACCTGCACCTGCCCTGACGCGCGTCCCCTCCGGAGCCGCACGGGACGAGGACGGACGAACCGGGCAGGACTACGTCGTGGCGTTCCCTGGAAGTCCCGGCCCGTTCGGTCGCCGACGTCGTCCCTACGGCGGCTACGGCGACCCGTGGCAGCAGCAGCCGCCGCCGGGATGGGGTCCGCCACCGCCCGGCTACGGCTATCCCCCGCCGTACGGGTACCGGCGTGGCGGCCCGGCGGGCGGCTCGTGCCTGCGGGACCTGTTCCTGCTGGACGCCGGCTGTTGCGCCGCCGAGCTGCTCGGCTGCGGACCGCAGCTGGCGCTCGTCCTGCCGTCGGTGGTCGGCCGCCGCCGCCACGCCACCTCGCTGCGGTCGGCCGCAGACGGCCCCGCGACCAGCGGCAGGTCGCAGCGCTGGCTGCTCGGCCTGATCGGGACCTACCAGCGGGAGGTGAGCCCGCGACGCGCCCCGTGCTGCCGGTACAGCCCGAGCTGCTCGCACTACGCCGCCGAGGCCGTCGCGCGGCACGGCACCTGGCGCGGGCTGCGGCTCACGGCCCGCCGGCTGCTCCGGTGCCGCCCGGGCTCGTCCGGCGGCGTCGACCCCGTGCCGATCGCCGCCTGAGCCCGCGTCAGTAGGGCCCGCGTCAGTTCGGCAGGGAGCGCACGACGCGCAGCGCGACGGACAAGGTCGCCAGGTCGACGTCGTGCGCGCCGTCGCGCGACAACGCCTCGAGCACGGTGCCGCGGGTGCGCCGCACGCGTTCCTCGTGCGCGTGCTCCCACGCCCCCATCTGCCCGTCGACGTCGAGGCTGTCGTCGGTCTCGCGCAGCACCGCGGTGGTGAGCGCGGCCAGCGCGCCGTAGACGTCCGCGCGCATGGCCGCGCGGGCCAGCGTCGACCACCGGTCGTCGCGGGGCAGGTCGGTGACCGCGCTGAGCATGTCGTCCACCCGGAAGTACTCGGACAGCGCGAAGTGCAGCTCCGCCACCCGCGCCGGTGCGCGCTGCACCGCGGCGGCGATGTCGACGACGTCCAGCAGCAGGAACGCGTTGAGCAGCTCGCTGATCCGCAGAGCCAGCTCCGCCGGCAGGCCGGCGCCGACCAGCCGCTCCACCTCGGCGTCGAGGTTCTTGCGCTCGGCGCCGCGCAGCAGGTGCGGCACCGCCGGCATGAGCTCGGCGACGACCGGTTGGTACCGGGTGATGGTCGCCGCGACGTCATCGATCGGGAAGTGCTTCTCCACCATCCACCGGGTGGCGCGGTCGATCAGCCGGCGGATCTCCAGGTACCCGGCGTGCTGCGCGGTGACCGGGACCGCGTTGTCGAGCGCCTCGATGGCCGCCCACAGCGCGGGCAGGTCGAAGACCTCGCGGACGACGGCGTAGGCGCGCGCGATGTTCGCGGCGTCGACACCGGTCTCCTCGCGGGCGCGGTGCACGAACGTCGTCCCGCTGTGGTTGATCATGTCGTTGACGACGACGGTGGTGATGATCTCCCGGTGCAGCGGGTGGCCCGCGAGGTCGTCGGCGAACCGTTCGGCGATCAGCGACGGGAAGTAGGCGCGCAGCGCGCGCTGGAACCACGGCTCGTCCGGCAGCGTCGAGTCGACGAGGTGCCGGGCCAGCGTCAGCTTCGAGTAGGCGGTGAGGACGGCGTTCTCCGGGGACACGAGTCCGGCGCCCTGCGCCTCGCGGCGGGCGAGCTCGGCGTCGGTCGGCAGGAACTCGATCGCCCGGTCCAGCTCTCCGGTGGCCACGAGGGAGGCCAGGAACCGCTCGTGGACGCTCACCAGGTGCGGGCTGAGCTTGCGCGCCATCGCGAGCAGCACGTTCTGCTCGTAGTTGTCCCGCAGCACCATCCGGGCGACGTCGTCGGTGACCGCAGCGAGCAGCTGGGTGCGCTCCTCGCGGTCGATCGTCCCGGCGCCGACCGCCTGGTCGAGCAGGATCTTGATGTTGACCTCGTGGTCGGAGGTGTCGACGCCGGCGCTGTTGTCGATCGCGTCGGTGTTGATCTTCCCGCCACGGCGCGCGTACTCGATCCGGCCGAGCTGGGTGAACCCGAGGTTGCCGCCCTCGCCGACGACGCGGCAGCGCAGCTGGTCGGCGTCGGCGCGGACCGCGTCGTTCGCCTTGTCGCCGGCCGCGCCCTGCGGCTCGGCGGAGGCCTTCACGTAGGTGCCGATCCCGCCGTTCCACAGCAGGTCGACCGGCGCGGCGAGGATGGCGTGCATCAGCTCGGCCGGCGTCATCGCCTCGGTGTCCGGCGGCAGGCCGAGTCTCCGCGCGACCTGCGGCGAGACCGGGACGGACTTCAGCGTGCGGGGGAAGACCCCGCCGCCGTCGGACAGCAGCGACGTGTCGTAGTCCGCCCACGACGAGCGCGGCAGCTCGAACAGCCGGCGCCGCTCGGCGAACGACCGCGCCGGGTCCGGGTCCGGGTCGAGGAAGACGTGGCGGTGGTCGAAGGCGGCGACGAGGCGGATGTGTTCGGACAGGAGCATCCCGTTGCCGAACACGTCGCCGGACATGTCGCCGATGCCGACGACGGTGAAGTCCTGGCTCTGGGTGTCGACGCCGAGCTCGCGGAAGTGGTACTTGACCGACTCCCACGCACCTCGGGCGGTGATGCCCATCGCCTTGTGGTCGTAGCCGACGGAGCCGCCGCTGGCGAAGGCGTCGCCGAGCCAGTACCCGTACTCGGCGGAGATCTCGTTGGCGATGTCGCTGAACGCCGCAGTGCCCTTGTCGGCGGCGACCACCAGGTACGGGTCGTCGCCGTCGTAGCAGCGGGTGTCCGGCGGGCGGACGATCCTGCCGCCGCTGCCGTAGTTGTCGGTGAGGTCCAGCAGGCAGCGGATGAACGTGCGGTAGCAGGCCACGCCCTCGGCGAGCCACGCGTCGCGGTCGGCCGCGTCGGGCAGCCGCTTGCAGACGAAGCCGCCCTTGGCACCGGTCGGGACGATGACGGCGTTCTTCACCGTCTGCGCCTTGACCAGGCCGAGGATCTCGGTGCGGAAGTCCTCGCGGCGGTCCGACCAGCGGATCCCGCCACGCGCCACCGGGCCCATCCGCAGGTGCACGCCCTCGACCCGCGGTGAGTACACCCAGATCTCGAACCGCGGCAGCGGCGAGGGCAGGCCGGGGACGTGCGACGGGTCGAGCTTGAACGCCAGCGCCCGACGCCGGGTGCCGTCGGCATCGGTGCGGTAGGCGTTCGTCCGCAGCGTCGCGGTGATCATCGCCAGGACCGAACGCAGGATGCGGTCCTGGTCGAGGCTGCTCACGTCGGCGAGCTGCGCCTCGACCGCCTCGGTGCGCGACCGGCCGTCGCCGTGCACCTGCGGGTGGCCCTCCTCAGCGGGGTCGAAACGCGACTCGAACAGCTCCACCAGACCCCGCGCGATGGCCGGGTGGTCGAGGAACGCCTGCTCGATGTAGCCCTGGCTGAACGTGGTGCCGGTCTGGCGCAGGTACTTGGCGTACGCACGCAGCACGTTCGCCTGCCACCACGTCAGCGCGGCGCGGACGACCAGACCGTTGAAGCCGTCCTGTTCGATCTCGCCGCGCCACAGCAGGCGCAGGGCGTCGAGCAGCCGGACGGAGCCGGCGTCGTCGACGTCCCCCCTTCCCGGGAGACGAAGTCCGAAGTCGTAGATCCATCCGGGAACGTCGGCGGTACGTCCGAACTCGTACGGTCGCTCGTCGAGGACCTCGATGCCCATCTGCGCGAAGATCGGCAGCACGCGCGCCAGAGACACCGACTGGCCGCGGCGGAAGACCTTCAGCCGGCGGTCGGCGGGGTCGTCACCGGCCGGGGTGTAGATGTCGAAGGCCAGCCCGTCGCTGTCGTCGAGCCGGTCGAGGCGCAGCAGGTCCGCCGCGCCGGTGGCCGGCGCGAAGTCCTCCTTGTACGCCTCGGGGATGACGTAGCGGCGCAGCAGCTGTCTCGGCGGCGTCGGCGCCGAGCTCGGCGGTGAGGGCGTCGACGGCGTCGTCGGTCCAGCGCCGGATGACCCGCGCGACCTGCGCCTCGACCTCGCGAGCGCTCCACGACGGGCTGCGGCACGCCCGGACGCTGGGCGATGAGGAACTGCATGCGGACGAAGCCGAGGTCGGTGAACCGGTCCTCCCGGGCGACGATCTCGCCCGGCCAGTAGCGGCTGATCGTGTCGCTGACGCGGCTGCGCACGTCCGGGCCGAACCGTTCGGCGGCGAAGTAGACCAGGACGCTGACGAAGTCGCGGTTGAGGTGGGTGCGGGCGAAGACGCCGACCCGGTTGGTGTTCGCGCGCTCGACGATCATCTGCGACAGCCGCAGCAGGTCGGCGGTCGGCGCCTCGAGCAGCTCGTCGCGCGGCAGCGTGCGCAGCGCCGCGATGAGCTGACGGCCGGTGTGGCTGTCGCGTCGGACACCGGCGCGCAGCAGGATCTCGGCGATGCGCCGGCGGACGACCGGCACCCGGCCGACGACGCCGTCGTCGGCGCTGGCGAGCAGGCCCAGGAAGACGTGCAGCGTCTGCCCCTCGCCGGGGCCGCCGGCGGTGACGGTGACGCAGTCGTAGCGCGCCGATCGGCGCACCCGGGAGGTCAGCGGCGACTTGAAGACGACCAGCGGCGCGCCGCTCCGGAAGGCGGGCAGCAGTTCGGCGGGCGACAGTCGGGCCTGGCCGCGCAGCACGCCGAGGACCGCGCGGCCCGGCGGCGCCGGCGTTGATCAGGTCGCTCGCGGTGTACGCGGCATGGCCGAGCGCGAGGTAGTTGCCGTCGGCGAGCCAGCGCAGCAGCTCACCGGCCTCGCGGCTGGTGTCCGCGTCGAAGTAGCCCGGGTCGTCGGCGAGCCGGTCGGCGAGGGTCCGCAGGATCGCGAACATGTGCGTCGGCGTCGTCGTTGAACAGCTGGACGTCGTCCAGCACGCCGCGCAGCGCCGCGACCACGGCGCCGGCCTCGTCCGGGCGCAGCTTCGTCGACCTCGGCCCGGATCCAGCTCTCGGTCATCGTGCCGGCGGGGACCTCGGCGGCGTCGTCGAGGTCGTGCACCACCGCGAGCCGGCCCTCGGCGTCGCGCGGAGACGACCAGTTGGGGGTGCAGCATCCGGTCCACCGGGTGACCGCCGCGGGCGAGCTCGGCGCGCACCGAGTCGACCAGGAACAGGGCGTCGGCGCAGACGACCTGGATCGCGGTGCCGCCCGGGGTCGGCACCGCGCGGACCAGCATCTCGCCCGTCCGGCCGGACCAGCCCGAACTCCAGGTGGTCGAGGGCCATCTCCTCCAGCGCGCGGTCGGCTACGGCCGGGCAGCCGGCTCGCGGCGTGCGCCAGGTAGTGCTCGAGGAAGACGGAACGGTCGAGCGACGCGGCGTGCCGCGTGTCGGTCATGAGGTGCCACCTAGGTCGGAGGACGTCGTTGTCCAGTCTCTATCTATATCGTGCCGAGGTCGCTCGGCGACAGCCGCCCGCCGTCCGCAGCACCTGCCGGCCAGAATGGGCCGGTGAGCCTGCCCGACTCGGCGCGCCCGCGGCCGCTGCCGACCAGCGCGTCGTACTCGATCACCGTGCGGATCCACGCGGTTCCGTCGCCGTCGGTGGTCGGGGAACTGGCGACGGCGGTCGGCGGCGCCGGCGGGCTCGTCACCGCCATCGACGTCACCGAGTCGCGGACCGATCGCATCACCATCGACCTGACGTGTTCGGCCGCCGACGGGACGCACGCCCAGGAGATCGTCGCGGCGCTGTCGGCGCTCGACGGGCGTCACGGTCCACCGGGTCAGCGACCGGACGTTCCTGCTGCACCTCGGCGGCAAGATCGCCGTCGAGCCCAAGGTGCCGCTGCGCTCCCGCGACGACCTGTCGATGGCGTACACGCCGGGCGTCGGGCGGGTGTCCCTGGCGATCGCCGCCAACCCGGCGGACGTGTCCCGCCTGACCATGAAGGGCAACTGCGTCGCCGTCGTCACCGACGGCTCGGCGGTGCTCGGGCTCGGCAACATCGGCCCGGGCGCGGCGCTGCCGGTGATGGAGGGCAAGGCGGCGCTGTTCAAGCGTTTCGCGCGGCATCGACGCGTGGCCGATCTGCCTGGACACCCAGGACACCGACGAGATCGTCGCCGTGGTCCGGGCGATCGCGCCGGGCTTCGGCGGCATCAACCTGGAGGACATCTCCGCGCCACGATGCTTCGAGATCGAACGACGTCTGCGCGACCTGCTCGACATCCCGGTGTTCCACGACGACCAGCACGGCACGGCGATCGTCGTCCTGGCGGCGCTGACCAACGCGCTGCGCTGCGTCGGCAAGCCGCTGGCGTCCGCGCGCGTGGTGGTCGCCGGCGGAGGTGCGGCGGGGACGGCGATCGTCACGCTGCTGCTGGCCGCGGGCGTGACGTCGATCCTGGTGTGGGACCGCGAGGGCATCCTCGCGCCGTCCGACCCGCGGCTCGCGCCGGCCAAGCGGTCGCTGGCCGAGGCGACGAACCCGGCGGGGCGGACGGGGTCCTTGCAGGACGCGCTGGTGGGCGCCGACGTGTTCATCGGCGTGTCCGCGCCGGGGGTGCATGGACGCGGCGTGGATCCCGACGATGGCGCCGGACCCGGTGGTGTTCGCGCTGGCCAACCCGGACCCGGAGGTCGACGTCGACGCGGCCGGGAAGTTCGCCGCCGTGCTCGCCACCGGCCGCAGCGACTACCCGAACCAGATCAACAACGTGCTGGCGTTCCCGGGCGTGTTCCGCGGACTGCTCGACGCGCGCGCGGCGCACGTGACGACGCCGATGCTGCTGTCCGCCGCACGGGCGCTCGCGGCGTGCGTCTCCGACGCGGAGCTGAACGCGGCGTTCGTCGTGCCCAGCGTGTTCGACCCGGCGTGCCCACCGCGGTGGCCGCCGCGGTCCGCCAGGCCGCGACGTCCTGACCGCGGCGGGGTCGCGCCGCGGCGCGCTCAGGCCGACCTGTTCGCCTCCTTGATCATCCGCCATTTCCTCGTCCCTGAGACGAAATTCCGGCGGGTGATCAACCGGCTGGAGCGCCGTTCCCGTCCTCGGTTGCGGCGTCCACAGGTCCCGCCTCTGTCCACAGCCGACGACGGCACCTGGTCGGCCGATGCCGCCTCGCGCACGCTCGCCGAGTGACGGTTCCCGACTGGCTCGACGACCTGGTCCCGCTCCCTGAAGTGCCGGACGGCGGGGGGTTGCCGCGAGTCCTCACCCGCCAGCAGGCGCGGCGCGCCGGCGCCAGCGACACCGTCCTCGGGCACCGGATCCGCAGCGGCGCCTGGCAGCGCCTGGCGCCAGGGGTCTACCTCACGGTCTCCGACGCGTCTGCCGCCGACCGCCTGCGTGCTGCCGTGCTGCACGGCGGTGGGCGCTGCGTGGTGTCAGGTGCTGCGGCACTCGCGGCGCACGGCGTGCTCCGCGATCGCGCCTCGTCCGAGCTCGTCCTCGTCCCGACCGACGTCCATGTCCGCAGCTACGGACGGATCCGCGTCCGCCAGACGTCGGATGTCCCGTCGCCGGACTGGGTCGACGGCACGCCGTTGGCTCCGGTGGCGCGTGCGGTCGCGGACCGCTGCCGTGAGCTGCGCCGGCTCGACGACGTCCGGGCGGTCGTCGCTGCGTCGGTGCAGGGCGAGCACACGTCCGTGGGCGAACTCGTCGCGGAGCAGGCGCGGATGCAGCGCAACGGGAGCGGACTGTTCCGGCAAGCACTCGACGAGGTCCGTCTCGGTGCCCGCTCGGCACCGGAGGCACGAGCGGCGGCGGCACTGCGGGCCGCGGGGATCGGCGGGTTCGTTCAGAACGTGGAGGTCTGGGCGTGCGGACGGCGCTATCGGGCGGACTTCCTGTGGCGGGAGCTCCGCGCGATCCTGGAGATCGACGGCCGCGAGTACCACGTGCGCCCGTCGGACTGGGCTTCGACCCTGCGCCGGGACTCCGCTCTGCAGACCGCCGGGTACTCGGTCATCGCACATGCGGCCGGCCGAGGTCTCGGATGCCCGAGAGTTCGTCGCCCGTGTTCGACTGTGGTTGGGAGTGCGATCCGGGACTCGATCCGCGTGAGCGCCCGGTCGGGCGGCGGGTCAGCGCGCTGCGGTCGGCGCCAGTTCCGCGGCGGCGGCGAGGAAGCGGTCGTTCTCCTCCGGCGTGCTGACCGTGACGCGCGCCCCGTCGCCCGCGAACCCGCGCACCACGACACCGCGCTCCTCGCACGCCGCGGCCCAGGTCACGGTGTCCGCACCCAGCGGCAGCCAGACGAAGTTGGCCTGCGTCGGCGGGACGTCGTAGCCGGAGGCCAGCAGCGCCGACCGCACCCGGTCACGCTCGGCGACGATGAGGGCGACGCGGGACTGCAGCTGCGCCTCGGCCGGCGCCTCGAGGGAGGCCAGCGCGGCCTCCTGCGCCGGCGTCGACACCGCGAAGGGCACCTGGGTCTGCTTGAGCGCCGTCGCGACGGCGGGATCGCCGCACAGCGCGTACCCCACCCGCAGTCCGGCCAGCCCGTACGCCTTCGAGAACGTCCGCAGCACCACGACGTTCGGGTGGTCGTCGAGCAGCGTCCGACCGTCCGGGACCTCGGGGTCGGTGACGAACTCGCGGTACGCCTCGTCGAGGACGACCAGGACGTCCGGCGGCACCTCGGCGAGGAAGTCCTCGACGCCGGGCACCGCCGTGCCGGTCGGGTTGTTGGGGTTGCAGACGAACACCACGCGGGTGCGGTCGGTGACGGCGGCCGCCATCGCCTTGAGGTCGTGCGTCTCGTCGACGAGCGGCACGCGCACCGCGCTCGCCCCGGCGATCGCCGTGATGATCGGGTACGCCTCGAACGAGCGCCAGGCGAAGACGACCTCGTCGCCGGCGTCCGCGGCCGCCTGGACGAGCTGGGTGCACAGTGACACCGAGCCGCAGCCGACGGCGACGTGCGACGGAGGCAGGTCGTACCGGGACGCCAACGCCGCGGTCAGCTCGACGGCGGACGCGTCCGGGTAGCGGTGCGCCTGCTCGGCCGCCGCCGCGAGCCGGGAGACGACGAACGGCAGCGGCGGGTGCGGCGTCTCGTTGCTCGCGAGCTTGACCGCGCCCGGCACCGTCCGTCCCGGGACGTACGCGGGAAGGGTGGCGAGCGCGGGACGCAGGCGGACGGGCATGCCTACAGGTTGCCCCGTCGCGCCTGCTCGCGCTCGATGGCCTCGAACAGCGCCTTGAAGTTGCCCTTGCCGAAGCCGAGGGAGCCGTGTCGCTCGATGAGCTCGTAGAACACCGTCGGGCGGTCGCCGACCGGGGCGGTGAAGATCTGGAGGAGGTAGCCGTCCTCGTCCCGGTCGACGAGGATCCCGCGGCGCTGCAAGCTCCTCGATCGGCACCCGCACCTCGCCGATCCGGGCACGCAGCTCCGCGTCCTCGTAGTACGAGTCCGGAGCGGGCAGGAACTCGACGCCGCGGGCGCGCATCTCGTCGGTGGTGCGCAGGATGTCGTTGGTCGCGAGCGCGACGTGCTGGCAGCCGGGGCCGCCGTAGAACTCGAGGTACTCGTCGATCTGCGACTTCTTCTTGCCGAGCGCCGGCTCGTTGAGCGGGAACTTCACGCGGTGGTTGCCGTTCGCGACGACCTTGCTCATCAACGCCGAGTAATCGGTGGCGATGTCGTCCCCGACGAACTCCGCCATGTTCACGAACCCCATGACGCGGTTGTAGAACTCGACCCACTCGTCCATCCGGCCGAGCTCGACGTTGCCGACGCAGTGGTCGACGGCCTGGAACAGCCGCTTCCCGACCGGCGTCATCGACGAGGTCCGCGCCGCGTACCCCGGCAGGTAGACGCCGGAGTAGCGGGAGCGGTCGACCAGGCTGTGCCGGGTGTCGCCGTAGGCGGCGAGGGCGGCGCGGCGGACGGTGCCGTGCTCGTCGGAGACGTCGTGCGGCTCCTCGAGGACGGTGGCGCCCTGCGAGCGGGCGTGCGCCACGCACTGGTCCACGTCGGGAACCTCGAGCGCCAGGTCGAGGACCCCGTCGCCGTGGCGGCGGTGGTGGTCGCCGACCTCCGAGGAACGGGTCGACGGCGCCCAGGACGACGAAGCGTGCCGAGCCCGAGCGCAGCACGAAACCCTTGTGGTCGCGGTTGCCGGTCTCCGGGCCGGTGTAGCCGACCAGCTGCATCCCGAACGCGTGCTGGTAGTAGTGCGCGCTCTGGGTGGCGTTTCCGCTGACGAACACGACGGCGTCCATCCCCGTGACCGGGAACGGGTCGGTGCGCTCGTCGTAGTCGACGAGCCCGACGAGCTGCTTGAGGCGCTCGAGGGTCAGGTCGGCGTCGCGCTCCTCGGGGGTGAGACGGGGCTCGGTCGTCGTCATGCGCTCCACCGTGCGGCGCGCGGCGGCGGTGTGCAACCCTGCTCGTCGGAACGGTCCAGGTTGCGCAGCTGTGCCCAGCACGAGCGGCGTTGGACTGCACATCCTGCTCAGCCTCGGGCGGCGGCCACCGCTGCGACCACGGCGAACACCGCGAACAGGACGCCCGCCACGCGGTGGACCACCCGCACCGGCACCCGGCGCAACACCACCCGGCCGGCGAGCGCCGCGGCGACCGCCACCGCCACCAGCGCCAGCCAGGCCCCGAGCGCCGTCCCGAGCGGGAACGACTGCCGCGCCGCCAAGCCCGCCGTCGCGATCTGCGACGCGTCACCCCACTCCGCGGCGAACAACACGCCGAACGACGTGAGGGCGATCCGCGCCGCCGGCAGGTCCTGGCGTTGCTCGGCGGCACCGTCGGCCTGGTCGCCGACGGTGTCCGGCTCGCCGAAGCTCTCCCGGATCAGCAGCACGGCGCCCGCCGCGAACAGCACCGCCACCGCCGCCTCGAGCACCCGCTCGGGCAGCAGCCGCAGCAGCCCGCCCGCGGTCACCGCGATGGCGCACTGCACCGCGAACGCCGCCGCGACACCGACGATCACCGGCCGCGCCCGGTAGCGGCTCGACAGGACCAGCGTCGCGACCAGCGTCTTGTCCGGGAGCTCCACCAGCAGCACGACGCCGAAGGCGACGCCGAGGGCGGCGAGCTGCCCGGTCAGCGACCCCACCGCGCCCAGTCTGCCGGGCGTACGGCTCGGTCCCGGCGGGCGGGACGGCTCGGTCCCGGCGGGCGCCACGGCTCGGTCCCGGCGCGCGCCACGGCTCGGTCCCGGCGCGCGCCACGGCGCGGCCCGGGCGGGCGACCCGAGCGCCACCCTGCCCCGGCAACGCGAGCGCCGTGTGTCGTCCGGTCCGGCGGCCCCCGCCGCCCTAGCCTGAGCGGCGATGCCGACCGTCCCGACGTACGTCGCCGTGCTCGCGCTCGTCCTGGCCTACCTGGCCCTGGTGACGGCGTACCTCGCGCTGCGCACGCTGGCGCGGCTGCGCCGGGCGACGTCGGTCCTGGCCCGCGGCGGTGACGGGCACGAGACGATCCTCGAGGCCACCGAACGGCACGCCGAGCGCGCCGAAGCGCTCGCCGAGGAGGTCGTCGCGCTGCGGACGGAGCTCGCCGCGCTCGCGGCGCTCGCCGCCCGCCCCCCGGCCACCGCCGACCGGGCCGAGGTCGCGGGCGACCTGTCCGCGCTCGGCGGGGAGCTGGCCGCGCTGCGGCGCGGGTTCGACGGCGTGCGCGCCGACGCCGAACGCGGGCTGCGCAACGTCGCGCTGGTCCGCTACGACGCCTTCGACGACTTGGCGGGGCGGCTGTCGTTCTCCGTCGCGCTGCTGGACGACGCCGGCGACGGTGTGACGCTCAGCGCGATCACCGCGCGCAGCAGCACCCGCGTCTACGCCAAGGGCATCAGCGCCGGCCGCGGCGAGCACGAGCTGTCGCCGGAGGAGGAGCAGGCGGTCGACGCCGCGCTGGGCCGCCGCCGGGACGGCTGGGGACACGCGCCGCCCGGCTCGCCCGCCGCCGCGCGGGCTGACTCCGCGACGGGCCGGCACGGTCGCGCCGTGACCCGGGTCAGCTTCCTCGGTCCGGCCGGGACGTTCGCCCATGCCGCGGTCCGCGACCTCCCGCAGCTGCACGGCGCCGACGAGGTGCCCACCGCCACCGTCCCCGAGGCGCTGGACGCCCTGCGCGACGGGCTGGTGGAGGCCGCCGTCGTCCCGCTGGAGAACTCCGTCGAGGGCGCGGTGCCGGCCACCTTGGACGAGCTGGCCGGCGGTGCCGCGCTGGTCATCGCCGCCGAGACCTACCTGCCGGTGGTGTTCGACGTCCTCGCCCGGCCGGGCACGCCGAAGGACGCCGTACAAAGCGTCGCCACGCACCCGCACGCCGAGGCGCAGACCCGGCGCTGGCTCCGGGCGCACCTGCCCGGCGCGGAGGTCACGCTCGTCGGCTCGACCGCGGGCGGGGCGCAGGCGGTCGCCGCTGGCCGCTTCGACGCCGCCGTCGCCCCACCGGTCGCGGGCGAGCTGTACGGCCTGGACTCGCTCGCGCACGACGTCGCCGACCACTCCGGTGCGGTCACCCGCTTCGTCCTGCTCACCCGGCCCGTCCCGCCGCCGCCGCCGACCGGCAACGACCGCACCACGCTCGTCGCCTACCTGCGGGAGAACCACGCCGGCGCGCTGCTCGAGATCCTCACCGAGTTCGCCACCCGGGCGGTGAACCTCACGCGCATCGAGTCCCGCCCCACCAAGCACCGGATGGGCCGCTACTGCTTCTCCATCGACTGCGAGGGCTCGGTGCACGACGAGCGGGTCGGCGACGCGCTGGCGGCGCTGCGGCGGATCTGCGCGGACGTCCGCTACCTCGGCTCCTACCCGCGCCGTGACGGCAGCCAGGGCGACGTGCCGCCAGGACGGAGCAACTCCGAGTTCCGTTCCGGCGCGCGGCTGGCTCGACGAGATCCGCCGCTCCGGTACCGCACCGGCGGTGAGCTCGTGACCGCCTCGCTGCCCGGCTTCCGCGCCGAGTACGTCGACGTCGGCGGGTTGCCGACCTGGCACGAGGTGGGCGGTGACGGGCGAGCCGGTCGTCCTGCTGCACGGCGCGTTCGCGGGCGCCGTCTCCTGGTACGCGCAGACGCCCGCCCTGGTCGAGGCCGGCTTCCGCGTCCACGCGCCCGAGCGTCGCGGTCACGCGCACACCCGCGACGTCCCCGGGCCGCTGAGCTACCAGGTCATGGCCGACGACACCGTCGGCTACCTCGACACCGTGCTCGGCGGGCAGGCGGCGCGGCTGGTCGGGTGGAGCGACGGAGCCGTCGTCGCCCTGCTCGTCGCGCTGGACCGGCCCGAACTCGTCGAGCGGCTGGTGCTCGTCGGCCAGTACTACAACTCCGCCGGCCGGGTGCCGGGCAGCCCGGTCGTCGAGCTGCTGAAGTCCCCGGACTCGCTGGGGTTCCTCCGCGAGCTGTACGACGGGATGTCACCGGACGGTCCGGAGCACTTCCCGGTGGTCTGGCAGAAGACCATCGACATGATCGAGCGGGAGCCGGAGATCGACCTGGCCCGGCTCTCCGCGGTCACGGCACCGACGCTCGTCCTCCAGGGCGACCGGGACGAGGTCACGCTCGCGCACAGCGCCGAGGTGGCCGCGACGCTGCCGAACGGCCGGCTCGCGGTGCTGCCCGGCAGCCACGGGCTGCCGATCGAACTGCCCGACGTCGTCAACCCGCTGCTCGTGCACTTCCTGCGCGGCGGCGTGCCCGAGCCGATGGGGTTCTGAGGACGCGCGAGCGCTCCGGTATCCGCGGCGCTGGCCGCTGCTCCTCCCTGACATGACACTCGACATCCGCGGGACCACGGAGCTGATCCAGAGCAACCACTGGCGGGTGGTGCTCGAGGACGTCGAGGTCCTCGACGGCGGCCGGATGGTCGGCGGCGCGTACGGCCAGAGCGGCGACGTCCTCGAGACCGCCTACGTCACGGGTGGGCACGTCAGCGACGCGACGATCGACTTCGACCTGGTGTGGGCGCACGCGCGCGGGCACTACAGCGGGCGGCTGGACAGCTCCGGCCACCTCTTCGGCACGACCTACGACGTTCTCCACCCGGGCTCGCAGGCGACCTGGTCGGCGACCCGCCAGTTCTAGGGCCGGTGGCCGCCGGCTCAGAGGTACAGGCCGGTGTTCGCCTCGATCCGCGCGGCCGCGACGGCGTGCAGGTCGCGCTCGCGCAGCAGCAGGTACTGCTCGCCGGAGATCTCGACGTCGTGCCGGTCCTCGGGGCTGAACAGCACCCGGTCGCCGATCTCGACGCTGCGCACGTGGTTGCCGACGGCGAGCACCTCGGCCCAGATCAGCCGCTTCGACACCGTCGCCGTCGCGGGGATGAGGATGCCACCGGAGGAGCGGCGCTCCCCCTCCTCACTTCGGCATCTTCACCAGCAGCCGGTCGTGCAGCATCTTGATCGGCAGCGGCCCGGTCACGTCCGCCACTCTATTGGCCAGTCGCGGGCCCGGTCCGCGGCGGACCGGGCTCAGTAGCCTGGCCGGGTGATCGACCTGCGGCTGCTGCGCGACGACCCCGACTGTCGCGCGCGCCTCGCAGCGGGCCCGCGGGGAGGACGAGCGCCTGGTCGACCAGCTGCTGGCCGCCGACGACGCCCGCCGTGCCGCGGTCGCCCGGGCCGACGCCCTGCGCGCCGAGCAGAAGGCGCTCGGCCGCGACGATCGCGAAGGCCGTCGACGGACGACCGGCCGGCGCTCCTGCACCGGGCGAAGGCGCTCGCCGAGCAGGTGAAGGAGGCCGAGGCAGCTGCAGGCGGAGGCCGATGCGGTCCTGCGCGCGGCGCACCTGGCGGTCCCGAACGTCGTCGAGGACGGCGCGCCGCCCGGCGGCGAGGACGACTTCGTCACGCTGGAGACGGTCGGCACGCCTGCCGGCGGTGCCGCAGCCCGCGCGACCACGTCGAGCTCGGCGCGGCGCTGCGCGCGATCGACACCGAACGGGGCGCGAAGGTCAGCGGCGCGCGGTTCTACTTCCTCACCGGCGTCGGCGCCGAGCTCGAACTCGCGCTGGTGAACCTCGCCATGCAGCAGGCGATCGCCGCCGGGTTCACCCCGGTGATCGCACCGGCGCTGGTGAAGCCGGACGTCATGGAGGGCACCGGCTTCCTCGGGGCCCACGCCGACGAGGTGTACCGCCTCGCCGACGACGAGCTCTACCTCGTCGGGACCAGCGAGGTGGCGCTCGCCGGCTACCACTCCGGCGAGATCCTCGACGACGCTGCCGCGGCGCTACGCCGGCTTCTCCTCCTGCTTCCGGCGCGAGGCCGGCAGCTACGGCAAGGACACCCGCGGGATCATCCGGGTGCACTGGTTCGACAAGGTCGAGATGTTCTCCTACGTGCCGGTGGAGGACGCCCGGGCCGAACACCAGCGACTGCTCGCGTGGGAGCGGCAGTTCCTCGACGGGCTGGAGCTCGCGTACCGGGTCATCGACGTCGCGGCCGGCGACCTCGGCAGCGTCCGCCGCCCGCAAGTACGACATCGAAGCATGGTTCCCTTCGCAGGGGGCGTACCGCGAGCTGACGAGCACGAGCAACTGCACGACCTACCAGGCGCGCCGGCTGAACATCAGGACCCGCACCGACGCCGGCGTCGTCCCGGTCGCGACCCTGAACGGGACGCTCTGCGCGGTGGCGCGCACGATCGCGTGCCTGCTCGACCACCACCAGCAGCCCGACGGGTCGGTGTACGTCCCCCAGGCGCTGCGGCCGTTCCTCGGTGGGCGGGACGTGCTGCGCCCGTGATCCGGATGCTGGCGAGCGACATCGACGGGACGCTCGTGCGCTCAGACGGTACGGTCTCGGAGCGAGTTCGCACCGCCTTGGAGACGGCGGCCGCGCGCGGACTGCTGGTCGCCTTCGTCACCGGACGGCCGCCGCGCTGGCTGCACGAGATCGCCGACGCCACCGGCCACACCGGCATCGCTGTCGCCGCCAACGGCGCTGTGCTGTACGACCTGCACACCGAATCGGTCGTCGAGGAGCGGCTGCTGTCGACGCAGCTGCTGGCCGCGCTGACCGCCGAGTTGCGCGCGGCCTTCCCCGAGGTGAGCTTCGCGGTCGAGTACGGCGGCAACCCGGCGAGGTGCGTCGACCCGTTCGGGACGTTCGGCAGCGAACCCGCGTACACCCACGACTGGCAGATCAACCCGCGCGTCGACCGGCGCGGCAACCCGATGCCGCCGCCGCTGATCGCCGACCTCGCGACGGTCATCAGCCGACCCGGCGTCAAGTTGCTGGCGAAGGACCGTGCCATCGACCCCGACGACTTCCTCGCCGAGGCGTCCCGCCTGCTCGCCGGTCGAGCGACCGTGACTCATTCGAGTTCGTACGGTCTGCTCGAGGTCGGCGCCGCCGGGGTGACGAAGGCCTCGGGGCTCGCGAGTCTCGCCGGCCGGCACGGCATCGCGTCGGAGGAGGTCGCCGCGGTCGGTGACATGCCCAACGACGTCCCGATGCTCGCCTGGGCCGGCGCGTCCTACGCGGTCGGCAACGCCCATCCCGCGGCGCGTGCCGCCGCCGACGAGGTGCTGCCGACCAACGACGAGGACGCGGTGGCCGTCCTCATCGACCGGCTGCTGGATCGCGCCGCTGCCGCAACTCCGCCCGGTTGATCTTGCCCGTCGTCGTGCGCGGCAGCGCGTCGACGAAGCGGACGACGCGCGGGTACTTGTACGGCGCCGTGCGCTGGCGGACGTGCGTCTGCAGCTCGGCGGCCAGCGCCTCCGAAAGCGCCACGCCGGACGCCGGCACGACCACCGCGCAGACCAGCTCGCCCCGGAGCTCGTCCGGCACGCCGATCACGGCCACCTCGCGCACCGCCGGGTGGGCGGCGAGGACCGCCTCGACCTCCGCCGGTCCGATCCGGTAGCCGGCGGAGAGGACGACGTCGTCGGCGCGGGCGCGGAACAGGAGCCAGCCGTCCTCGTCCTGCTCGACCAGGTCGCCGGTGCGCCACGGACCGTTGGGCGCCGGCTCGCCGTCGTAGCCGAGGAAGAAGGTCGGGACGGTGTCGGGGTCGACGACCAGCTCGCCGTCGTCGATCCAGGCGCGGACACCGGGCAGTGGCCGGCCCATGGACCCCGGCGGCGCGACGACCCCCGGCGCGGTGGCCGTGAGGTGACCGGTCTCGGTCTGGCCGTAGCCGTCGGAGATGGTCAGGCCGGTGGCGGCGTGCCACGTCTCCGCGGCCGCGACGCCGAGCGGCTCGCCTGCGGTGACCAGGCGGCGGACGCTCGGCAGGGGGCCGAGCGCCTGGTGCGCGGCGATCAGCCGGTACTCGGTGGGCGCCATGCACAGCACCTCGACGCCTTCGCGGCGCACGATGGCCAGCCGCTCGTCCGGGTCGAAGCGTCCGTCGTGCAGCAGCGCCACCGCGCCGGCCAGCCACGGCGCCAGGAAGGCGTTGCGCGCCGACTTCGACCAGCCCGGCGCCGCGGTCGACCAGAGCAGCGCGCCGCGGCGAGGCGCCAGCCAGTGCCGCGCCTGCAGCCGCTGGCCCCAGACGTAGCGCTGGCCGTGGGTGACGAGCTTCGGCGGGCCGCTCGTGCCGGAGGTGAACAGGACGAACGCCGGGTCGGTCGGGCCCAGATCGGCGGCGGGCGGCACGTCCCCGCGCGGCGCCGGCAGCGGCAGTGTCAGCACCGGGCAGTCGGGAGCCGCGGCGGCGACGGTGCCGGCATGCCGCTCGTCACAGACGACGAGTGCGGGCCGGGCGCGGCGCAACCGCTGTGCCAGGTCGTCGGGCCTCAGCTGCTCCGAGCACGGCAGGACGGCGACGCCGAGGCGGAGCGCCGCGACGGTCAGCTGCACGAGCTCGAGCCGGTTGCCCATCATCAGCAGCAGGACGTCGCCGCGGCGCAGGCCCTGCTCGGCCAGCACGGCGGAGGCGCGTGCCGCCGCAGCGGCGACCTCGCCGAAGCGGACGACCTGACGGGCGCCGCCGCTCAGACAGACCAGCGCCGGCCGGTCGGGCGGTGCGGCCTCGACCAGGTCGGTCGCGACGTTGCTCAGAGGTACTGGCCGGTGCCGTGCGACGGGCCGCCCTGGTCGCCGTTCTCGCCACCCGGGCCGCCGACGCCGGGCCCGCCGGGCAGCCGGCCGAGGACCTGGCCGCCGGGGCCGACGATGACCGGGCCCTGCCCGCCGCCGCCGCGCGGCAGCGCCGAGCGCATCCGCGCCTCCGCGCGCTGCTGGGCGGCCATCTGGCGAGCCACCATCGCGGTCTGGATGCCGTGGAACAGACCTTCCAACCAGCCGACCAGCTGTGCCTGCGCCACCCGGAGCTCCGCCTCGGACGGCACGTCCTCGGCGAACGGCAGGGTCAGGCGCTGGAGTTCCTCCTGCAGCTCCGGCGACAGCCCGTCGGCGAGCTCGACGATGGAGCGCTCGTGGATGTCGCGCAGCCGCTCGCGTCCGCGCTCGTCGAGCGGTGCCGCCCGGACCTCCTCGAGCAGCTGCTTGACCATGGTCCCGATCCGCATGACCTTGGCCGGCTCCTCGACCATGCCCATGATGTCGTCGCCGTCCTCCTCGGCGTGCTCGGCGTTGACGTTGGTCGTCGGGACCGGCGGCGTGCCGACGCCCACCGGGACGACACCGCCCTCGGCGTCGCCGGTCGCGGACAGGCCCGGCAGGCGGGGATCGGTCATGCCTCAAGTGTCCCCCAGCGTCCGGGGGCGCTCACCGCGCGGCTGCGGGCTCAGCCGCCGGCGGCGGAACCGGCGCCGTGTCGTTGTGGTCGCGTCCAGGACCGCCGTGCACCGGCGATGCGGTCAGCGGACGCGGAGCAGGACCTTGCCGATGTGCTCGCTCGACTCGACCAGGCGATGCGCCTCCCCGGCGTCGTCGAGGGTGAGGACCCGGTCGATCACCGGCCGCACCCGCCCCTGCTCGATCAGCGGCCAGACGTGCTCGCGGGTGGCGGCGACGACCCGGGCCTTGTCCGCCGGCGGCCGGGCGCGCAGCCCGGCGGCGTGGACGCTCGCCCGCTTGGCGAGCAGCGCGCCGAGGTCCAGCTCACCCCGGCGGCCGCCCTGCAGGCCGAGGACCACGAGCCTGCCGCCGACGGCGAGGGCCTCGAGGTTGCGCTGCAGGTAGGCCGCCCCCATGTTGTCCAGCACCACGTCGGCGCCGCGGCCCGCGCTGGCCTGCCGGACGGCGTCGACGAAGTCCTCCTCGCGGTAGTCGACCGCCACCTCCGCGCCCAGCGAGCGGCAGAAGTCCGCCTTGCGCGGCGTCCCCACCGTCGTCACCACCGACGAGCCCAGCGCCGTCGCGAGCTGGATCGCCATCGTCCCGATGCCGCTCGACCCGCCGTGCACCAGCAGCGTCTCTGCGGGCCGGAGCGCCGCCGGCGGCTGGAACACCATCGACCAGACCGTGCAGGTCACCTCCGGCAGGGCCGCGGCGTCGACCGTCGAGATCGCCGGCCGGGACGGGCAGCAGCTGACCGGCGGGCACCGTGACCCGCTCGGCGTACCCGCCGCCGGACAGCAGCGCGCACACCTCGTCCCCCTCCGCCCAGCCGCCGACCCCGTCGCCGAGCGCGACCACCCGGCCGCTGCACTCCAGTCCGGGCCACGCCGGCGCGCCGGCCGGGGGCGGGTAGTGGCCCTGCCGCTGCATGAGGTCGGCGCGGTTGACGGCGGTCGCCGCCACCTCGACCAGGACCTCGCCGGGGCCCGGCCGGGGCTCCGGCACGTCCTGGACCTCGAGCACCGACGGCCCGCCCGGCCGGGTGATCACGACGGCGCGCATGCCCGCCGACGCTAGTGGCAGTCTTGGCGGCCGTGCAGGTGACGGTGGGGGTCGGTCCGGTCAGCGAGGCGGACGTCGTGGCGGTGGCCCGCGACGGCGCCGGCGTCGTCCTCGGCGTGGAGGCGCAGGCGGCGCTCGCGGCGTCGCGGGCCGTGGTCGAGGCGCTCGCCGACGACGTCCGGCCGCACTACGGCGTCTCCACCGGCTTCGGCGCGCTGGCGACCCGGCACATCCCGCCGGCGCGGCGCACCGACCTGCAGCGCTCGCTCATCCGCTCACATGCCGCGGGGTCCGGCGCGGAGGTCGAGCGGGAGACCGTCCGGGCGATGATGCTGCTGCGGCTGTCCACGCTCGCCACCGGCCGCACCGGCATCCGGCCGGCGACCGCCGGCCTGCTCGCCGCGCTGCTGGACACCGGCATCACCCCGGTGGTGCACGAGTACGGCTCGCTCGGCTGTTCGGGCGACCTGGCGCCGCTCGCGCACGTCGCCCTGGCCCTGATGGGTGAGGGCGTCGTCCGGGATCCCGACGGGACGCCGATGCCGACCGCCGACGCGCTGGCCGCCGCCGGTCTGGCGCCGGTGACGCTGGCGGAGAAGGAGGGTCTCGCGCTCATCAACGGCACGGACGGGATGCTCGGCCAGCTGCTGCTCACCTGCACCGACCTGGACGTGCTGCTGCGCACCGCCGACATCGCCGCCGCGATGAGCGTCGAGGCGATGCTCGGGACCGCCCGCGTGTTCGCCGCCGACGTGGCCGCCCTCCGCCCGCATCCCGGGATCGGCGTCGCCGCGGCGAACCTGCGCGCGCTGCTCGCGGACTCGCCGATCGTCGCCTCCCACGCCGGACCGGACTGCGTCTACGTCCAGGACGCCTACTCGATGCGCTGCGCCCCGCAGGTCACCGGCGCCGCGCGCGACACCCTCGGGTACGCCCGGCAGGTGGCGGCGCACGAGCTCCGGGCCGCGGTCGACAACCCGGTCGTGACCGTGGACGGCCGGGTCGAGTCGAACGGCAACTTCCACGGGGCGCCGGTGGCGTACGTCCTGGACTTCCTGGCCATCCCCATGGCCGACGTGGCGTCGATCAGCGAGCGGCGCACCGACCGGATGCTCGACCCCGCCCGCTCCCGCGGCCTGCCGCCGTTCCTCGCCGACGACCCCGGCGTCGACAGCGGCCACATGATCGCCCAGTACACCCAGGCCGCCCTGGTGTCGGAACTCAAGCGACTCGCGGTGCCGGCGTCGGTCGACTCGATCCCGTCCAGCGCCATGCAGGAGGACCACGTCTCGATGGGCTGGTCGGCCGCCCGCAAGCTGCGCCGCGGGGTCGACGCGTTGACCCGGGTGCTCGCCATCGAGGTGCTCACCGCCGCTCGCGCGCTCGCGCTGCGCTCGCCGCTGCGCCCCGGTCCGGCGACCGCCGCGGTGGTCGCGCTGCTCCCGGGGCCCGGCCCGGACCGCTTCCTGGCGCCGGACATCGAGCGGGCGGTGCAGGCCGTGCGCAGCGGCGAGGTCGTCGCGGCCGTCGACGCGGTGCTGCCTGGAGCGCTGCGCTGAACTCATCTCCGTGAGTTCGGCATCATCGCCGCGTTCCTGCGTCGCCACGGCGCCGCGGCGCCGCGGTGCTGCGCTGGGTCGGCCTCGGCGTCGGGGTGGCCGTCGTCATGGTCACCTCGATGGTCGTCTGGCGGTCGACGCGGGCGACGTCGCGGCGCACGCCCCGGCCTCACCGGCCCGGGTGACTGGTTCGGCAAGACCCTGTTCGGCTGAGCCCGGCTACTCGAGCGGCTCGAGCGGCTCCGTGCCCAGCCAGTAGCGCAGCAGCCCGATCGCCTGGGCGTCGGACAGCGGCGGGCCGGGCTCGGGCAACTCGCCCGCCACGCTCACGGCCGGCTCGTGACGCGCCTGCTCGAGGCAGTCCTCTTCCACGGCCGCCGGGACGAAGTGGTGCAAGAACTCGAGCATGTCCGTCGTGGCGTCCTCGTCACCCGGCTCGTCCACCTCCACGTCCAGCAGCGCGTCGCGGACGGCCGGGCACGGGTCGGCGAGCAGCCAGGCGTGCACGCCGAGGTCCGCAGGCGGGTGCGAGGCGACGAGGACCCGGACCAGCTCGTCCTCGTCGCAGGCCAGCACCCGCAGCGTCGCCTCGTCCGCGGACACGTTGGCCGCGACGGCGCGGCGCACCGCGACCAGCGGGTCCGCGACCCGCTCGGCCAGCACGCCCGGACGCTCGCAGCAGCGCAGCGCCAGCTCGAGGTCGTCACCGTCGAGCGTGCGCAGGTACCCGCTGACCACGCCGTCGGCGACGCGCGGGTCGTTCAGCGCGGCGAGACGCTCCTCGAGCTCGAGCCGCTGGTCGAGGAACGCACCCAGACGGAACAGCGCGGCCCTCGGCTCCAGCCGACGATCACCCACGCCGGCAACCTAGCGAGCGGCGCCGGCGCGCCGGAAGTGCCGGCGCTCAGGCGGACTCGCGGCGGACCAGCGTCGTCGGCAGCACCACCCGGCGCTCCACGTCACGGCCCTCCAGGCGGTCGAGCAGCACGCGTGCCATCGTCCGGCCGAGCTCTTCCAGCGGCTGGCGCACGGTGGTCAGCGCCGGCCGGGCGAGCCGCGCCTCGGGGCTGTCGTCGAAGCCGACGACCGCGACCTCCGCCGGCACCCACCTGTTCGCTGCGGCGAGCGCGTGCAGCGCGCCGCGTGCCATCAGGTCCGAGGCCACGACGACGCCGTCGAGGTCCGGGCGGCGGCTCAGCAGCACGGTCATCGCCCGCTCGGCGTCGTCGGCGGAGAAGTCGGCGACCTCCACCGCGCCGGGATCCGCGGGTAGCCCGGCGGCCTCGAGTGCCCGGCGGAAGCCGGCGAGCCGGTCCTGCCCCACGCTCATGTCCGCCGGTCCGGCCACGGTGACCAGACGGCGGCAGCCCCGCTCCAGCAGCAGCTCGGTCGCGCGCACGGCGCCGGAGACGTTGTCGACGTCGACGGAGTGGATGTCGTCGCCGCCGGACAGCGGCCGCCCGGCGAGGACGGTCGGCACGCCGGCGCGTTCGAGGTGCCGAGGCAGGTCGTCGTCGCCGTGCAGCGACAGCAGCAGGACCCCGTCGACGTGTCCCGCGGCGACGTAGTGCTCGAACTGCGCCGCCTCCGGTCGGCTCGGGGCGACCGCGAAGACGAGCTGCAGTCCCGCGGCGCCGACCTCCAGCTGAGCGCCGCGGAGCACCGGCAGGAAGAACGGGTCACTGAACAGCCGGTCCTCGCTCTCGGCGACGAAGAACGCCACCGAGTCGGTGCGCCGTGTGGCGAGCGCCCGCGCCGCCCGGTTCGGCGTGTAGGACACCTCGCCGGCGGCGCGCAGCACCGCGTCCCGCGTCTCCGGGCTGACCCGGGTCGACCCCCGCAGTACGCGGCTGGCAGTGGCCCGCGAGACGCCCGCGCGCTCGGCGACCACTTCGAGCGTCGGTCGCCTCGACGTTGCCGGGCGACTGGTCACGGGCGGTGAGGCTAGTGCGTGCCTCCCGGCGGGAGCTGAGCGCGCTTTCCCGGACACCCGGCCGGGGCATGATGGCGGCCATGACGAGCACGCAGTCCCCACTGGCTGCCGGTGTCGCGCCGACGACGCTGCGGGCCAGGTCGTGGCAGACCGAGGCGCCGCTGCGGATGCTGGAGAACAACCTCCATCCCGAGGTCGCCGAACGCCCCGAGGACCTCGTCGTCTACGGCGGCACCGGCAAGGCCGCCCGCGACCCGCGCGCGCTCGCGGCGATCAAGGCCTCGCTGACCGACCTGCACGACGACGAGACGCTGCTCGTCCAGTCCGGCAAGCCCGTGGGGATCATGCGCACCCACGAGTGGGCGCCGCGGGTGCTCATCGCCAACTCCAACCTCGTCCCGGACTGGGCCACCTGGGAGGAGTTCCGCCGCCTCGAAGCGCTGGGCCTGACCATGTACGGCCAGATGACCGCCGGCTCGTGGATCTACATCGGCACCCAGGGCATCCTCCAGGGCACCTACGAGACGTTCGCCGCGGTGGCCGCCAAGCGCTTCGGCGGCACGCTGGCCGGCACGATCACCCTCACCGGCGGCCTCGGCGGGATGGGCGGCGCGCAGCCGCTCGCGGTGACGATGAACGAGGGCGTCGCCATCTGCATCGAGTGCGACCCGTCGCGGATCCGGCGGCGGCTCGACCACCGCTACCTGGACGTGGAGGCCTCCTCGGTCGACGAGGCGCTCCACCTGGCGGTCGAGGCGCGCGACGCGCGGCGGCCGCTGTCGATCGGGTTGCTCGGCAACGCCGCGTCCGTCGTCGCGCAGATGCTGGCGAACGACGCGCCGATCGACATCGTCACCGACCAGACGTCGGCGCACGACCCGCTGTCCTACCTGCCGATCGGCGTGGAGTTCGCCGACTGGCACGAGTACGCCGCCCGCAAGCCGGAGGAGTTCACCGGGCGGGCGCGGGCGTCGATGGCCCGGCACGTCGAGGCGATGGTGGGCTTCGCCGACCGCGGCGCGGAGGTCTTCGACTACGGCAACTCGATCCGCGGCGAGGCGAAGCTGGCCGGCTACTCGCGGGCCTTCGACTTCCCCGGCTTCGTGCCGGCCTACATCCGGCCGCTGTTCTGCGAGGGCAGGGGCCCGTTCCGGTGGGCAGCGCTGTCCGGGGACCCGGCCGACATCGCGCGCACCGATCGTGCCGTGCTCGAGCTGTTCCCCGACAACGAGCCGCTGGCCCGGTGGATCCGGATGGCGCAGGAGCGCGTGCACTACCAGGGACTGCCGGCACGCATCTGCTGGCTGGGATACGGCGAGCGCGACAAGGCCGGGCTGGCCTTCAACGAGCTCGTGGCCTCCGGCGAGGTGCAGGCGCCGATCGTCATCGGCCGCGACCACCTCGACTGCGGCTCGGTCGCCTCGCCCTACCGCGAGACGGAGTCGATGCTCGACGGCTCGGACGCCATCGCCGACTGGCCACTGCTCAACGCCATGGTCAACGTCGCCAGCGGCGCGTCCTGGGTGTCCATCCACCACGGCGGCGGCGTCGGCATCGGTCGGTCGATCCACGCCGGACAGGTCACGGTGGCCGACGGGACGCCGCTCGCGGCGGCGAAGCTGGAGCGGGTGCTGACCAACGACCCGGGGATGGGCGTGGTCCGACACGTCGACGCCGGGTACGACCGGGCGTCCGAGGTGGCCGAGGAACGCGGCGTGCGGGTGCCGATGGCCGAGTGACCAGCGTCGTCCTCACCGGGATCGGGCTGCTGGCCACGCAGGACGACGTCCTCGGCGAGGTCCGGGACGCGGCCGTCGTCGTCGACCGGGAGCTGGTCGCGTGGGTCGGCTCCGCGGCGGACGCGCCCGCCGCCGACGAGTCGTACGACCTCGGAGGACGGTGTGTGGTGCCGGGCTTCGTCGACAGCCACGCACACCTGGTCTTCGCCGGTGACCGGGCCGACGAGTTCGCGGCGAGGATGGCCGGTGAGCGGTACGAGGCCGGCGGGATCATGCGGACGGTGTCGGCCACCCGCGCGGCGCCGCCGTCCGAGTTGGAGGCGACGCTCGGCCGGCTGGCGGACGAGCTGCTGCACGCGGGCGTGACGACGTTCGAGTGCAAGTCCGGGTACGGGCTCGACGTCGACACCGAACGGCGGTCCCTGGAGATCGCGCGGCGGCACACGCCGGAGACGACGTTCCTCGGGGCGCACGTCGTCCCGGCCGACGCGTCGCGCGCGGAGTACCTGGCGCTGGTGACCGGGGCGATGCTGTCGGCGTGCGCTCCGTTCGCGCGGTGGGTGGACGTCTTCTGTGACCGTGGGGCGTTCGACGCGGACGAGGCGCGCGCGGTACTGGCCGCGGGGATGGCGGCCGGCCTGCAGCCGCGGCTGCACGCCAACCAGCTCGAGGCTGGCCCCGGCGTGCAGCTGGCCGTCGAGCTGGACGCGGCGAGCGCCGACCACTGCACGCACCTGTCCGACGCGGACGTCTCCGCGCTGGCCGACGGCGACACCGTCGCGACCCTGCTGCCGCTCGTCGAGTTCTCGACCCGCTCGCCGTACCCGCCGGCGCGGCGGCTGCTCGACGCCGGCGCCACCGTCGCGCTGGCCACCGACTGCAACCCCGGCTCGGGGTACTCGACGTCGATGCCGTTGGCCGTCGCGCTGGCCGTCCGGGAGATGGCCCTGACGCCGGCGGAGGCGATCCTGGCGGCGACGCGCGGCGGGGCGGCGGCACTGCGACGGTCCGACATCGGCGCGATCGCGGTGGGTCGACGGGCGGACCTCGTCGTGCTCGACGCCCCGTCGTACGTGCACCTGGCCTACCGGCCCGGCGTGCCGCTGGTGGCGCAGGTGTGGAGCGGCGGGCAGCGGGTGGTGTGAGGTGTCGATCGCGGACGTCCTGCGCGAGTACGCCGGTCACGACGCCGAGCGCCACTCGCCCCTGACGGCGGCGTTGATCCGGGCGGCGGCAGCGGACTGGGACGGCGGCGGGGCGGTGCGTGCGGTGCTGACGCCGTACGCCGACGAACCGCCCGGCACTGCCGTGCCGCTACGGTTCACGGCGGCGCTGCACCGGCTCGTGTTGAGCGGGGACGGCCCGGCGTTGGCGCCGTACTACCCGACAGTCGGTGGCGACCGGCCCCCGGACGACGGGCTGTGGCCGGCGGCGCGCGACGTCATCGCGACACACCTGCCGGAGATGACCCGGCTGACCGGACTGCCGTGCCAGACGAACGAGGTCGGACGATCCGTCGCCCTGCTCGCCGGGTTGTTCGAGATCGTACGTCGTACTGGACGTCCCGTCCGGCTGTTCGAGATCGGCGCGTCCGCGGGCCTCAACCTCCTGCTCGACCGGTTCCGGTACGGCGAGGTGTGGGGGCCGCCGGACTCGCCGTGCCGGCTGCCCGGGGACGGGATCGAACCGGCCGGCGTCCGGTTGCAGGTCGTCGACCGGGCCGGCTGCGACCCCGCGCCGGTCGATCCGAGGACCGACGAGGGGCGGCTCCGTCTGATGTCCAGCGTCTGGGGTGACCAACCCGAGCGGATCGCCCGGCTGCGTGGCGCGCTCGCGGTCGCCGCGGACGCTCGGGCCCCGGTCGAGCGCAGCGGCGCGGCCGCCTGGCTGGCGCGGCACCTGCCGGCGGCCGACGACGGCGCCGCGACGGTCGTCTGGCACAGCGTCGTGCGGGCCTACGTCGACCCGGCGGAGTGGACGCGGATCGAGCAGCTGTGCGCCCGCCCCGGGGTCTGGCGGCTGGCGTACGAGCCCGACGCCGCGCCGGACTACCGGACGACGCTGCGGCTGCACGGGGCTGGCGCCGCACCCGACGGGGACGTGCTCGCCCGCGGCGGCGCCCACGGCCCGCCGCTCGAGCTCGTCCCCTCGCGATGATCTTGAGGACCGCGCGGATGTCCGCAGCCTTCAAAGATCATCGCGGTGTGGAGCGGCGGTCGGCGCAGCGTGGTCAGCAGCGCCGGACGGCGAGCGGGAACGCCGCCCCGGTCGGATCGGCCACGACCCGGGGATCGGCCGTCTTGGACTGCTGGGGTACCAGGCACATCGTCGGGTCCCGGACCAGTTGCACGACGTGGACGCTCGCCGGAGAACCGGCCGGCCACGGCGTGCTCGGCTCGTAGCCCTCGCCGGGCACCAGCCCGGTCATGCTGTTGACCACGTACGTGCACATCCCGCGGATGTTCTGGAGGGGGTCGAGCCGCGGCGGCGCACTGCCGTCCGACCACGTCGTCGGCCACTTCGTCGTGGCGTCGAAAATGGTGTGCTGGACCTGAGCCGACGACAACCCGGTGACCTCCGACAGGTCGGCCCCGGTCAGGTTCGCGCCGGTCAGGTCGGCCGCACTGATGTCCCCGCGCAGGCGGGTCTGGTGCAGGACGCCGGAACTGTCCCGGTAGGAGTTCAGGTCCGCACACGTCAGGTCGGCGTCGGTCAGGTCCACGGCGCCTGTGGTCCCGACGTCCAGTCCCGGGAGGACCGCCTCCCGGAGGTCCGCGCCCACCAGCAGCAGGTTGCGTCGCAGCACCAGCCCGGAACGCGAGTAGCCGTGCAGGTCGGCGTGGCTCAAGTCGATGCTGGAGAGCTGGTCCTTCGCCGGCTCGACGACGTTGAGCGAGTCCAGCAGCTGTGAGAGAGCTGACTCGGCCAGGCGCGCCGTCGGCGCCGGGGCGCGGTAGGACTTCAGGCCGCTGGCGGTGTTGCCGGCCGTCGAGACGATGTACTGGGACAGCGTGCGCTCGAGCTCGCGCGCCAGGACCTGCTGCTGGTCACGGTCGGAGAAGTTGTCGGGATCTTCGACGAAGTCGACGAGGCGGTCCACCGCGTTGATCTGCACGGTCGCCGACGGGTTCGCGAGGTCGGCGACGATGTCCTTGTACCGGGAGGCCTGGCTGCTCGCGAAGTACTCCTGCCTGGCCTCACACGCCTGGAAGCCGGTGAAGAAGACCCCGGCGATGGCGACCAGCGCGGTGATGGAGACGCTGATCCGGATGCTCCGGAGCAGGTGGAGGACCGACGCCCACGGCGTCCGCCGACGAGCATGGGCCGTCCGTGCCGGCCGGGGCGCCCGACCGGCACCGCTACCGGACTTCGGACGGGGCGGTGGCGGCGTCGGGATGCCCCCGTCCGACATCGCGCCCCCCACCACCGCCGTTGCGGGGCAGTGTGCCGTTCACCAGCGGCGCCGTCCACGCCATCGGGAGACGGGTCAGCGCGCGGGCGGGAGTTCCCGGCCGGTGTCGACGAACTGGCGGACGTAGTCCTCGGGGCCGAGGTTGCTCGCCCGGAGCACGGCGTACACCTCGGACCCGGAGCCGGGCGGCCCGCTCAGCGCGAACGCCCGCGCGGAGCCCAGGTACACCGCGTCGACGAACGACGCGTGCCGGCGGCCCTCCTCCTCGGCGTAGGCGACGGCCTCCTCCGGCGAGGTCGCCTCCCACAAGGTCGTCCGCTCCTCGTAGGTCCAGTCCTGGCCGACGCCGACGTCCTCGGCACCGACCTGACCGAACACGCAGCGCACGGCGTACCAGTCGCTCATGTCCACCTCCTACCCGGCGATCTTCCCAATGGCGCGCCCGGACGGTAGGAAGCACCTGTCAGCGACGGCTCGAGGGGACGCTCATGAAGAAGATCATCAATGATCCGGCCAACGTCGTCACCGAGTCGCTGCGGGGCTTCGCCGCCGCGCACGGCGACCTGGTCACCGTCCACTACGAGCCGGACTTCGTCGTCCGGGCCGACGCCCCGGTGCAGGGCAAGGTCGCGCTCGTCTCCGGCGGCGGGTCCGGGCACGAGCCACTGCACGGCGGGTTCGTCGGCGAGGGCATGCTCGACGCCGCCGTCCCGGGGCCGGTGTTCACCTCGCCGACGCCGGACGCGGTCCTCGCCGCCACGCAGGCCGCCAACGCCGGTGCCGGTGTGCTGCACATCGTGAAGAACTACACCGGCGACGTCCTCAACTTCGAGACCGCCGCCGAGCTCGCCGCCGCCGAGGACATCGAGGTCAGGGCGGTCGTCATCGACGACGACGTCGCCGTCAAGGACTCGACCTGGACCGCCGGCCGCCGCGGCGTCGGCGGCACCGTGCTGCTGGAGAAGATCGCCGGCGCCGCCGCGGCGCGGGGCGACAAGCTGTCCGAGGTGGCCGCCGTCGCCGAGCGGGTCATCGCCAACGTCCGCTCGATGGGCATGGCGCTCACCGCTTGCACCGTCCCCGCCTCCGGCGAGCCGAGCTTCACCCTCGCCGACGACGAGATGGAGATCGGCATCGGCATCCACGGCGAGCCCGGCCGGGAGCGCACGAAGCTGCAGCCGGCGAACGAGATCGTCCGCACGCTGCTCACCGCCGTCGTCGACGACCTGCCCTTCCAGAGCGGCGACCGCACGCTGCTGTTCCTCAACGGCATGGGCGGGACGCCGCTGGTCGAGCTGTACCTCGCCTACGGCGCCGCCCGCGACCAGCTGCAGGAGCGCGGCGTCGAGGTCAGCCGCTCGCTGGTCGGCAACTACATCACCAGCCTCGAGATGCAGGGCTTCTCCATCACGCTGCTCAAGCTCGACGACGAGTTCACCGAGCTGTGGGACGCGCCGGTGCACACGCCCGCCCTGCGCTGGGGTCGCTGAGTGACGCGTGCGCAGCGATCGGTGACCCAGCATGGCGTGTGACGCGGCAACGGTGGCGGCCGCCGTGCGGGCGCTGGCCGCGACGGTGAAGGAGCACGCCGCGGAGCTGACCCGCCTGGACCGCGACATCGGCGACGGCGACCACGGGATCAACCTGGACCGGGGTTTCACCGCGGTGGTCGGCAAGCTCGACGCCGGCGGCGCCGACACGCCGGGCGCCGTCCTCAAGCTCGTCGCGACGACGCTCATCTCCACCGTCGGGGGGGCGTCCGGCCCGCTGTACGGGACGGCGTTCCTCCGTGCGGCGACGGCGGTCGGTGACGCCGCCGACCTCGACGCCGCGGCGGTCGCCGCGGCGTTGGCCGCGGCGCGGGACGGCGTCGTCGCCCGCGGGAAGGCCGAGGTCGGCGACAAGACGATGGTCGACGCGCTGACGCCGGCCGTCGACGCGGCGCAGGGCGCCACCGGCGGTTCGGTCGCCGACCTGCTCCGCGCGGCCGCGGACGCCGCCGCGAAGGGTGCCGACTCGACGGTGCCGCTCGTCGCGCACAAGGGCCGGGCGAGCTACCTCGGCGAGCGCAGCGTCGGGCACCCCGATCCCGGCGCGACGTCGTCGTCGTTGATGCTCGCCGCACTGGCGGACGCCGCGGCGGGATGACGGTCGCGCTCGTCGTCGTCTCCCACGCGGCGGCGCTGGCCGACGGCGTGGCGCGACTGGCCGGCCAGATGGCGTCCGACGTCACGATCCTGCCCGCCGGGGGGACGGACGACGGCGGGATCGGGACGTCGTTCGAGCTGGTCTCCGCGGCGCTGACGGAGGCCACCGGGGGCGGCCGGGACGCCGTCGTCCTCTACGACCTCGGCAGCGCGCTGCTGACGACGGAGACCGCACTCGAGTTCCTCGACCCGGAGATCGCGGCACGGGTGGAGGTGGTCGACGCGCCGCTGGTCGAGGGTGCGATCGCCGCGGCGGTGGCGGCGCAGGGCGGCGGCGACCGGTCCGCGGTGGTGGCCGCGGCCCGCTCGGCCGGTGGTGGGCTCGTGGAGGACGCACGGCCTGCGACCGGGGACGGGCAGCGCCGCGAGGTCGACCTGGTCAACACCCTGGGCCTGCACGCACGCCCGGCCGCCGAACTGGCCGGCGGCGCTGCGCGGTCTCGACGCCCGGGTGACGGTGAGCCGGCCGGACGGTCCCGCCGCGGACCTCGTCAGCGTGTTGGCCGTCGTGCGCCTGGCGCTGCGCGGCGGGGAGACCGCCGTCCTGACGGCGACCGGGCCGGACGCCGAGGTGGCCCTCGACCGGGTGGCCGAGCTCGTCGCCGCTGGCTTCGGCGAGGCGGACGGGACCGACCCTGCCGACCGTGCCGACCGTGCCGACCGGGCCGGCGTCCCGGCGCCCGCCGCCACGACCGCCGCCGTGTCGACCCGCGGCCCGCAGCCGGCCGCCGACGGCCCCGCACTCGGTCCGCTGGTCCACGCCGGCAGCGTCGAGGTCGCGGACCGTCCCGGCGCGGGCGTCGACGCCGAGCGGGACCGGCTGGACCGCGCGCTCACCGCGACCGCCGACCGGCTCGAGCGCGGCGACGCCCTGGCCCGGGCGCACGCCGCGCTGCTCCGCGATCCCGGCCTCCGCGCGTCCGCCGACGCCCCGCTCGACGACGGGCTGGCGGCCGCCCCGGCGTGGTGGACCGCCGTCACCGAGACCGCCGACGACCTGGCGCGCGCGTCCGACGAGATCGTCGCCGCGCGGGCGGTCGACCTGCGCGACGCCGGCGCGGCGGTCCTGGCCGAACTCGGCGAGCGGATCGACCGCGTCCCGGCGGAGCTCACCGGCGTCGTCCTGGAGGCCGACGAGCTCGGCCCGGGCGAGGTGACCACCGCGGTCGAGCGGGGCGCCGCCGCGATCGTGCTGCGCGGCGGGTCACCGACCATGCACGCCGTCGTCGTGGCCCGCGGGCTGGGCGTGCCGCTGGTCATCCGCGCGGGCGACCTGCTCGCCGACGTCCCCAACGGCACGGAGGTCGGCGTCGACGGGAGCACCGGCGAGGTCGAGGTCGCACCGGCTGACGCCGGGCGGTGGCGCGACGCCGTCGCCGGTGCACGCGCCAGAGCGGACGACGCGCGCGCGGCCGCCGGCCGGCCGGTGACCGTCGACGGGCGGCGCATCGTCCTCGCGGCGAACGTCGGCTCCCTGGTCGAGGCACGCGCCGCCGTGGCGAACGGCGCGGAGGCGGTCGGGCTGCTGCGCACCGAGCTGCTCGTCCTGGACAACGCGGAGCTGCCTGCCGAGGACGCGCAGGCCGCCGACCTGCGCGCGATCCTGGACGTCCTCGGCGATCGGGCGACGGTGGTGCGGGTGCTCGACGCCGGCGGCGACAAACCGGTGCGGGCGCTGCGGCTCGACGAGCGGCACAACGGGTTCCTCGGCGTCCGCGGCCTGCGCTGGCTGCTCGCCCACCCCGAGGTGCTGCGGACCCAGCTGCGGGCCATCTGCCGGGCGGCCGCCGGTCACCGGGTGTCGGTGATGGCACCGATGGTGTCCACCGCCGCCGAGGCGCAGGCGTTCCGGGACGCGGTCGACACCGTCGTGGCCGAGCTGCGCGCCGAGGGCGTGGAGCACGCCGGGCCGGAGGGCGTCGGCGTCATGGTCGAGGTGCCCGCCGCCGCGCTCGCCGCCGCCGACATCGCCCGGGCGGTGGACTTCGTCTCGCTCGGCACGAACGACCTCACGTCGTACACGATGGCCGCCGACCGGACCGAGCCCGGCGTCGCCGACCTGCTCGACCCCGTCCCGGAGGCGGTGTGGCGGCTGATCGGCCTCGTCGCGGCGGAGGCCGGCGTCCCGGTCGCCGTCTGCGGCGAGCTCGCCGGCGATCCGGCGGCCGCCGCCCGCCTGGTCGGGCTCGGCGTCGACGAACTGTCGATGGCACCCGCGCGCCTGCCCACGGTGGCCGCCGCGCTGCGGTCCGCGCCCGGCGCGTGATCTCGAGGTGACCACTGGGCGGGACCACCCCGGGCGCTCAGACCGCTGCCGCGAACGCGGACGCGCGCAGGGCGTCCATCTGCGCGGACAGCGCGACCACCCGCGCGTCGTCCACCTCGGCGCCGCAGCGTCGCAGCCAGTTGCCGACGATCCGGTGACCGCCCTCGGTGAGCACCGACTCCGGGTGGAACTGCACGCCCTCGATCGGCAGTGAGCGGTGGCGCAGCGCCATCACGACGCCGGACGGCGTGCTGCCGGTGACCTCGACCTCGTCCGGCAACTCGTCGCCGGCGACCGCCAGCGAGTGGTAGCGGGTGGCCGTGAACGGTGACGGCAGCCCCGCCAGCACCCCGGCGCCGTCGTGCGTCACCTCGCTGGTCTTGCCGTGCAGGAGCTCCGGCGCGCGCGCCACCGTGGCGCCGTACACCGCGCCGATCGCCTGGTGACCGAGGCACACCCCGAGCAGTGGCGTCCCGGACGCGGCGCACTCCGACACCACGGCCATGCTCCGGCCGGCGTCCTGCGGGGTGCCCGGGCCCGGGGAGACCAGGACCCCGTCGACCCCGGACAGGTCCGCCGGCGCCACCGCGTCGTTGCGGACGACCCGCACCGAGGCGCCCAGCTGGGCGAGGTACTGGACGAGGTTGTAGACGAAGCTGTCGTAGTTGTCGACGACGAGGACGCGGGTGTCCCCCATCACCGGTCCACCGTCACGTGCGTGAACCACAGCCGCGGCTCGATCCAGGGGAACACGACGAACAGCAGCAGCGCCGCCACCAGCGCGAACAGCACCAGACACTGCAGCGCCTTGACCGCCGCGGTGCCCGGCAGGTGCCGCCACAACCACACGTACATCTAGAGGGTTCCTCCGGCGAGCTCGCGCGGCAGCTGCGCGCCCTGCTTCGGCACGCTGCGCGACAGCAGCGCGTGGACGATCATCCGCTGGTCGGCGGTGTACTTCGGGTGGCAGGTGGTCATCGTCATCAGCGCCTGCGTCGGCGTCGCCCCCGGCCGCCCCGGCACCGGTGCGACGACCGCGACGTCCGACGGCGACACGATCTGCCGACCGACCACGCCCTGGGCGTCCGGGACTTCCAGGTTCCCGGACGCCGGGTCGCCGAGGACGCGGTAGACGAACCACTCCGTCTTCGTCTCGACGACGACGGCGTCACCCGGGCGCAGCTGATCGAGGTTGAGGAACGGCTCGCCCTTGCCCACGCGGTGGCCGGCGACCGCGAAGTTGCCCACCTGGCCCGGCAGCGCCGTGCCGGGGTAGTGCCCGGGCCCCTTCTCCAGCGAGGCGTCGTCGACGCCCTGCACGATCGTGAAGGCGTAGTCGGTGCCCAACCGCGGGATGTACAGGTTGGCGATGCCGGTCCCGGTCGCGACCTCCTGCGCGCCGGAGCCGGGCAGGCTGAGCCGTCCCAGCGGGTCCTGTCCGGCCTGCCAGGTCTGCTCCAGCTGGTGATGGACGGTGCTCTGCGCGCGGGCGGCGAACAGGTTCGTCACCCAGACCTCGTAGACGACGAACAGCAGCAGGACGACGCCGGCCGTGATGAGCAGCTGCCCGAAACCGCGCACGACCAGGCGGACGACGTCACCGGCCGAGCGGTGCCGCGGCGTCGGCGAGGTGGTCAGCTCGGTGCTCATCGCGGCGCCGCCGTGGCGTAGGTGAGCTGGACCGGTCCGGTGTAGGCCGGCACCTGGACCCGGTCCTGCCGGGCGACGGTGTAGCCGAGGCCGTAGTAGCCGGCGGCCTGCCGGAACAGCGCCACGCCGGGCGAGCGGTCCAGCCCAGCCTGCATCCCCGCGGCTGGGCCGATGGCGAGGACCCGGTACGGCGGGGAGTACACGCGCCCGTTGAGCAGCAGCGTGTTGCCCACGCAGCGGATCGCGCTAGTAGCCACCAGCCGCTGACCGGCCACCGACACGGCGTCCGCCCCACCGGCCCACAGTGCGTTGACCACCGCCTGCAGGTCGGACTGGTGGACGACGAGTTGGTTCTGCTCCTCGGCGGACAGCCCGCTGCCGTCCGTGCCGTGCGCGTCGTCGAGGACGACGGTGAGCCCAGGGCCGGCGACGGCGGTCAACCCGGCCGGTGCCTGCAACGGCGCGCTGCGCTGCTGGGCGGCAGCCACCCCGGCGTCCTGGACGGCGGCGCGCCGGGTGGCGTCCGCGACCTTCGACTGGAGCCCGGACAGGACGCCGCTGGCGTCCCCGACACGCTGCTCGGCGCTGCGGACCAGTCCGGTCAGGCCGACAGTCTGCGGCGAACGGAGGTCGGTGCCGCGCGCGGCCGACGCCGAGGCGGCGAACCCGAACCCGGCGACGACGCAGAGCACGGGCACGAGCAGCCGCCAGCTGCGCCCCACCCGGACGGACCGGACCCTTTCCCCCACGGCGTCTACGCTATCGGCTGTGCCGAAGTCGAAGGTCCGCAAGAAGAACGACGCCCCCGCGCGGCTCGATCCGCTGACCGCCGGGAGCGCGCGGACCACCGGCGCCACCGGCGCCGCCCGCGGCCTCGCGCCGAGTCCCAGCTGGTACCCGGTCGTGATGAGCATCGTGCTCGTCATCGGGCTGGCCTACATCGTCGTCTGGTACTTCGCCCCGGACAACCCGCTGATGAACGGCCTCGGCGCCTGGAACCTCGCGATCGGCTTCGCGGTGATGGTCGTCGGACTGATCATGGCGGTGCGGTGGCGCTGACCGGTGCGCCCGCTGCCGGCGCGCTCGCTGCCGCACGTCCCATCGCCGTGATTACAGCGCTGTAGTTCTCCACACCTGTGCGCAACTCTGTGGACGAGCTCCGCTTCGGGCCCGACCGGCGCCTCGGCTGGTCGGCGGTGGCCGGTGCGCTGCTGTTCACGGCGGTCGCCGTCCTGGACGCCGACGCGGGCGCCCGGGTGCTCGCCACCTGTGCGGCTGTCCTGCTGGCGACCCTCGGCGGAACCGATCTCGTGTTCGCCCCGCGGCTGGTGGCCGGGGCCGGTGGCCTGGCGATCCGGACCCTCACCACCCGGCGTCGCATCACCTGGGACGAGGTCGAGCGCTTCGCCGTCGACGAACACGGCCGCTACGGGCTGACCGCCCGAGCGCTGGAGATCGACGCGGGCGCGCACCTGGTCGTCCTCGGCCGGCACAGCCTGGGCCGGGACCCGCGTGACGTCCATGCCGCGGTGCTCGGCGTCCGCGGCGGTGTCACGCCCGAGTGACTCGACGCGGCGGCCGGGTCGACGGGCAGCGGCTGCCGTAACGGGGAGGACGCGTCCACCACGGATGCGCCGAGCGGGTCAGAGCGAGGCGGTCCGCAGCGCGACGAGGACGACGAGGACGACCGTCACCGCACTCAGGCCGCCGGCCTGCACGGCGGCCGGCAGCCGCGAGGCCCGTCCGGCGCGCCGGCGCAGGACGCCCCGCACACCCGGCACCCCGGTGATCACCGCTGTGGACGCCAGCCCGGCGAGGAACCCGCCGAGGTGTCCCAGCCAGGAGATGTCCGGCACGGTGAAGGTCAGGACGAAGTTCAGCACCAGGGTGCCGATAAGCCACTGCGGGTCGAGGCCGGCCTCGCGCACGAGCAGCAGCGCCGCCGCGAACAGCCCGAAGATCGCGCCGGACGCCCCCGCGACGGGGTTGTAGACCCCGCCGAGCAGGTAGACCGCGGTCGAGCCGCCGAGCGCGCTCAGCACGTACACCGCGAGGTAGCGCCCGCGCCCGAGCAGCGGCTCGAGGTACGGGCCGACGACGCCGACCGCCAGCATGTTCATCGCCAGGTGCAGCAGGTTGACGTGGAGGAACGCCGAGGTGATCAGTCTGTAGTACTCACCGTGGTCCACCTCGAACGGCACCATCTGCCAGTCGGTGAACAGCCGGGACTGGTCCGGCCGGTTGATCCCGCCGACCGAGGTGGCGACGGTGGCGACGTAGACGACGACGTTGGCGGCGATCAGCGCCCAGGTCAGCCAGGGGCGTCCCGGACGCAGCCAGGGCGCCGGGCGAGCCGTGCGGCGGACCGACCGGGTCGCCCGGCCTGCGTCGTCCGGGCACTGGAACCCGACCGGCGCCGGCCGCATGCACTCCGGGCAGATCGGCCGCTCGCAGCGGACGCAGCGCACGCCGGTCTCGCGCAGCGGGTGCCGGTAGCACCGCAGGCCCGCGCCGGCGGCCCCGGACGACGACGGGGGACCCGCGTGACCGGACGCCGAGTCGGACATGTCGCTACGCGGCGGGGGGGTCCACCGCCACGGACGTGATCGTGACGTCCTGCACCGGGCGGTCGTTGCGCCCGGTCGCGGCCGCCGCGATCGCGTCGACGACGGCCCGGCTCTCCCCGTCGGCGACCTCCCCGAAGATCGTGTGCTTGCGGTTGAGCCAGGTCGTCGGCGCGACGGTGATGAAGAACTGGGAGCCGTTCGTGTTCGGTCCGGAGTTCGCCATCGCCAGCAGGTACGGGCGGTCGAAGGACAGCTCCGGGTGGAACTCGTCGGCGAACTGGTAGCCCGGACCGCCGACGCCCTGCCCGAGCGGGTCCCCGCCCTGGATCATGAAGTTCGGGATCACGCGGTGGAAGATCGTGCCGTCGTAGAGCGGTGCGCTGGTCTTCTGGCGAGTGCGCGGGTCGGTCCACTCCCGCTGCCCCTGCGCCAGTTCGAGGAAGTTGCGGACGGTCTTGGGTGCGTGGTTGCCGTAGAGCAGCACCCGGATGTCCCCCGCCGAGGTGTGGAGGGTGACGGTCGAGGTCGCGGCGGCGGAGGGATCGGCGACGGGCACGGGGCTGCTCACGGCTCCTCAGGGCGGCGGGCGCCGCGCGGCGGGCGCGGGCGGCACAACGCCGGCACGGCCGGCGATGAGGCCCCATCGTGCCACGTGCCGCCGATCGACCCCGCCCCGGCGGGAGGACGGGGCGGCGGATCGGGTAAGCAGGATCCGAGTCCCTGAGCCGCGGGTTCGTCGCTCAGGTCCGTCCCGCCGACCGGAAGGACCCCCATGAGTCACCACGAGGAGCGGACGCCCACGCTGATCGTCACGCCTGCCGACACGACCGCACTCGCAGAGTCAGCGCCGTCGTCGGCGACGTCGTCCGCGTCGGACGCCGAGGACAGCTCGCCCTCGGGCGGGCTCGCGTCCGCGGCGAAGGCAGCGGCCGCGTCCAAGGCCGTCCAGGCCGCGACCAGGACGGCGGCCAAGGCCGCGACGAAGGCGGCGACCAGCACCGCGACGAGGGCCGCGACGGCCAGCAAGACGGCGACCGGCGTCGCGAGCACGGTCGCCGGCACCGTCGCCGGCAAAGTCGCGCAGAGCGGTGGCGACGGCGCCGGCGACGCCGCGGACGCGGCAGGCCAGGTCCGCGGGAAGGCCGGTGAACTGCTCGGGACCGCCGGTGAGCGGGTGTCCGGACTGGCCGCCGGGCTGCTCGACACCACCACCTCGGTCGCGACCAACGCCGCGGGCACGGTCGCGTCGCTGGCCGGCTCGGCCACCGATGCGCCGAAACACCTCGTCGGGGGCGTCACCGAGACCCTGGCCAGCCGCCGGCAGCAGCACGCCGAACGCGCCGAGGACAAGGCCGAGGCGAAAGCCAAGGCGAAGGCCAAGGCCAAGGCCAAGCGCAAGCGCGGCCGCCGGATCCGCCTGGTCTTCAACCTGCTGGTCATCGGCGGGATCGCCGCGGCGGCGGTTCGCGCCATCCGCGGTGCCAGTGCCGGTCAGACGGACTCCACCGGATCCGGAGGCGGCGACGGCGGCAGCCCGAGCGCGCCGGCGAGCACGGCGTTCCCGGCCGACAGCGAACCGCGGCCGGTGACCCCGCCGATCCCGGACGGCAGCGGCGGGGCGATCGAGCAGCCCGGGCCGTACGTCAACGAGGCCGTCACGCCGGGCGTGCTCGGCGAGGGTCAGGGCGCACCGGAGGCGGACCTCAGCGCGGACGTCACCGCGGAGATCCCGCCGCCGGAGCCGCTGAACGAGCCGACCGTCGAGATCATGGGCAGCGGGTACACGAGCACCCAGCCGCGGCACGCCGAGTTCGAGGACGAGGACGCCCCGCAGCGGGTCCGCCCGCCCGAGCAGGGCGAGTAGCAAGCCCCACCCGGGGCGCCGAGGCGCCTCGCTCCCGGCCGCCGGGAGGGTGCCCTCAGAAGCGGGGGGCCACCGTCTCGGCGATCCGGCGCGCGTTGAAGGAGACGTCGGTCTGGTTGGTGCGCACGACGACGAGCGTGGTGCCCTTGGCGAAGGCGCACGCCCAGTCCCGCCCGGCGTCGGGGCCGTAGAAGGCGGTCTGGAAGAGCACCGCGTCGACTCCCGGCACCAGGTCCTTGACGCCGGTGACGTTCGCGCCGGCGCGACCGGTCTCGACCATCGCGTTGTACGCCGCGTCCGCGGACGGCATCGCGAACGGCGCGATCTCCAGCGTCGCGTGGTAGTCGCAGCACCAGAAGTAGAACCGGCAGGTCACCGGCCCAGGGGCGGTCGTCACGGTGGTCCGGTAGATGCGGTTGCCCTCGAGGTCGCGCGCCGTCGCGGTGTCGATGTACGGGCAGTCCGACTCGCGCTCGCCGGCCGGGACCGCGACGCCCGGCGGCAGCGGTGCGACGGTGGTCAGCGTCGGGACGCTCGCCGGCGCCGGGACGGTCGCCGACGGCGAGCGGGTGAGCGTCACCGAGTTCGTCACCGTGACCGGGGCGGGCGCGGGGTGGTCCGCGGAGCAGCCGGCGAGCAGCGTTGCAACCGTGAGCAGCACGGTGCCCGCCAGGAGCACGATGCGCGCGCGGAGCGCTGCCGCCGCGTGCCGTCGGGACACGCGGTCAGCGCGGCCGGGTCAGGGCGACCGCGGCCGCCTGCTCGGCCAGGTCGTCGTCGAGCGACCCGAGCTCGTCCGGCAGGCCCCGGCGGCGCAGCGCCCGAGCGATGAGGTCGTCGGCGAAGCGGGGGCTCTTCGCCAGCACGGGCCCGTGCAGGTAGGTGCCGATCACGTTGTCGCGGACCGCGCCCTCGGTGCCGTCGCGCCCGTTGTTGCCGCGGCCGGGGAGCGTGTGCCCGAGCGGCCGCACGCCGGGTCCCAGCGACGTCAGCCCGCTGTGGTTCTCGTAGCCGACCAGCCGGCCGGCGCCGAGGGTGCCCGCGGTGTCGACGGAGTTGTTGCCGATCAGCCGCTGCTCGGAGCCGCGGGTCACCACGTCGAGCACGCCGACGCCGGGGATCCGCCGACCGTCGACGGTCAGGAACTCGTGGCCGAGCATCTGGTAGGTCCCACAGATGGTCAGGAAGACGACGCCGTCATCGGCCATCGCCCGCAGCTGCGCGCCGCGCGAGGCGAAGTCGGCGCCGATCTCGCCCTGCGCGGCGTCCTGGCCGCCGCCGCCGAGGACCAGGTCGGCGTCGTGTGGCAGCGGGTCTCCGACGTTCACCGGGACCGAGCGCGCCGCGATCCCGCGCCACTCGAGGCGGCGCCGCAGCACGAGGACGTTGCCGGTGTCGCCGTAGATGTTCATCTCGCGCGGATAGAGGTGGACGAGCGTGATCACGGCGTTCACACTGCCCTGCCGATCCGCTGCAGCACGTCGTGCAGCGCCCACATCGCGGTGTAGGTGCTGAACACGTCCACCTGCCCGCCGGCCGGGACGGACGCGAGCGCCGTCCGCACCGCGTCCTCCAGGCCGGGCTCGACCGCGGCGACGTCGACCCCGTCGTAGTGCAGCCGCACCGCCATGTCGGCGGCGCGCGTCCCCGAGGTCGAGATCCGGGCGGCGCGCCCGCCCAGCGGCGCGGCGAACTCGACGTCCCACAGCCACGAGACGTCCCGGCCGTCGGCGTAGTCGTCGTTGATGGTCAGGACGATCGCGCCGGGCTCGCGTCCTTCCAGCGTGCGCAGCGTCTGCCGGAAGCCCGCCGGGTTCTTCACCAGCTGCAGGACGAGCCGGCGGCCGTCGACCTCGAAGGCCTGCCCCCGGCCGAACGCCGGCTGCGCCTTCGCCAGACCGGCCGCGATCTCGTCGGCGCTCAGGTCGAAGGTCAGCGCCAGCGCCGCGGCACCGGCGGCGTTCTGCGCGTTGTGCGGCCCACCGGCGCGCAGCTGCACCGCGATCTGCGTGGCGCCGACCCGCAGTCGGGTGCGGGGCTCCTCCGGCGAGGGCAGCGCGAGCAGTTCGGCGTCGGCGGGCACGTCGGACAGGTAGAGCGGACCGCCGTAGAGCTCCTCGTCGTTCGGGAAGCTCGCCCGCAGCCCCGGAGCGACGCCGAAGTGCACGACCTTCGCCGAGACCTGGCTGGCCAGCGCGGCGATCCGCGGGTCGTCGCGGTTCAGCACGACGGCGTCGGTGGTGGCCTCGGCGACCCGGCCGAGCAGCCGGGCGGTGGTGTCGATCTCGCCGAAGCGGTCGAGCTGGTCGCGCATGACGTTGAGCAGGAGCACCCGCTGCGGGGCGACCACGGCCGCGAAGCGCACCGCCCAGGCCTCGTCGAGCTCGAAGACCGCGACGTCGTAGGGCAACCGGCCGGTCCACGTCGAGCCGGCGACGGCCGTGGTGATCGCGCCGCGGACGAAGTTGCTGCCGGTGTCGTTCGTCAGCACGCGGTAGCGCTCGCCGAGGACGGTGGCCACCATCTTCGTGGTCGTCGTCTTGCCGTTCGTGCCGCTGACGACGACGACGCCGTGCGGCAGGCGGCGCATCGCCGCCGGCAGGTAGCCGGGGACCAGCTTCTCGACGACCAGCCCGGGCAGCGCGTTGCCCCGCCGGCCGAGCAGGCGCAGGGCGAGCAGGGTCAGCTTGCCGAGCCAGACGGCGAGCAGGTCCATGACGGTCGTCAGCGTAGAGGCAGCACAGCGCCCGGCGGTCGTGATGACCGCCGGGCGCCGAGGGGTGCTGCAGTGGCGAGCGGCTCAGTAGGCCGTCAGCCACGCGGTCGTCGGGACGCCGACCCCCGTCACGTCGTCCCAGCCCTTCGTCACCTGGAGCGACGAGTCCTGGTCGAACGGGATGTCGTTCTTCACGCGGTCTGCCACTTTTGCGAGCTTCCGCGCCGCAAGGCCGCCGGAACGCCCTTGACCGCCACCGCGTGTGAGATGTACGTTAAGCGAGCCGAGGCGGTCAATGGGGGCTCGGGGGACTCCCGGACGACCGCCTCGGCATTCCTGTCTCCGCAGCCGGCCGGCCGGCCGAAGGGTGGAGACGAAGGGACTCGAACCCTCAACCCCCGCCTTGCAAGGGCGGTGCTCTACCAGTTGAGCTACGTCCCCGGGCTCAGTGCCCGGACTCAGCGCGAGGCCGAATCGGTGGCCTCCCGCCAGAGTGCCTCGTCGGCGCGGGCCGAGCGCCGGCGTTGGACGGCGGCCGCGACGCCGGCGAGCAGCGCCGCGATGAGGATCGGTCGCTTGGCCATCGGGCCGCCTTCCGCTGGTCGCCGTCGCTGTGGCGCTGTGGGCCTGGGAGGACTTGAACCTCCGGCCTCATCCTTATCAGGGATGCGCTCTAACCGTCTGAGCTACAGGCCCGGGTGCGCGCGTGGCGCGGGGGACGATGTTACCGGGCGCGGTCAGTCCCGTTCGGCGAGGGTGAGTTCGACGCCGCCGACGACGTCCGCGCACAGGTTGTAGATCACCGACGCCGATCGTCGACAGCAGGATGAACAGCACCGCGCTGACCGCGCCGACGACGAGGGCAGCGCTGAAGACGACGCCGGTCGAGATCGGCGCGGTCGAGCCCGGCCCGTTGATCGTCGTGACCGTGTCGTTGATCTTGCCGATGACTCCGGAGCCGTCGAGGACGCCGTAGAGCAGGCCGACGACGATCAACCACACCATGAACAGCGCGATCGCCAGCAGGGCGGAGAACTTCAGCACCGTCCACGGGTTGACGTGGCGCAGCTGCAGCTTCGCCCGGCGCGGGGCGCCGCGCGGCGTCCGGGACCGGCCGGCGGCCGGAGCCGGAGACTGGGCCGGAGACTGGCTCCGGGCCTGGGCCCGTGACTGGGCGCGGGACTGCGCCCGGGATCGGGATGGGGCCGCGATCGACCCGCCGGTCGTCCCGTCGGTTCCGGCCGGCGCGCCACCCGGGGCCTGGACCGGCGGCAAGGTGGCGGTCTGCTGGGTCGCCTGCGCCCCTTGGGTCGGCTGGGTGTCCTGGACGTCGCCGGCGCCTCGTCGGCCTGACGCTCGGCCGGCGCAGCTGCCGGCGCCGGCGCGGTGAGCGAGCCGGCCCGGGACAGCCGCGGCGCGGAGAACCCGTCCGGACCCGGACCGGCGGGGACGGCCGACTCCTGCGTGGCGTCGCTGCGTGCGGTCACCGGGGAGCGCCCACTCCGCGGTGACCCGGCAGGTCGGCCGGCTGTTCCCGGGTTCGGCTGCGCCATGTCACTCCTGCTCGTCGGGCTCGTCGGCGTTTCGGGCGATCGCGACGAGGTTCACGCCCTCAGGCAGGTTCATGAGCCGGACGCCCATGGTCTGCCGCTGTGCCCGGCGCACCTCCGCAGCGCTCGTACGGATGACCACGCCGTCGGACGTGATCGCGTAGACCTCGTCCTCGGACCGGACGGCGACGGCGCCGACCAGACCACCTCGAGTTGAGACGATACGTGCCGTCAGGACGCCCTTGCCACCGCGACCCTGGACGGGGTACTCGTCCATCCGGGTCCGCTTCGCGAAGCCGCCCTCGGTGGCGACGAGGATCTCCTGCCCCTCGACGCCCGTCCGCGGAGCACCTGCATGGCGAGCAGCTGGTCGTCGGAGCCGAAGCGCATCCCGATGACGCCGGACGTCGCACGACCCATCGGGACGAAGTGTGTCGTCGTCGGCGTGGAACCGGATGGACATCGCCTTGCGACTCACCAGGAGCAGGTCGTCGCTCGGCCCGATCAGCGCCGCGTCGATGAGCTCGTCGTCGTCGCGGAGGTTGATGGCGACGATCCCGCCGGCACGGTTGGAGTCGAAGTCGCCGAGCTTGGTCTTCTTGACCAGGCCCTGCTTGGTGGCGAGCACCAGGTACGGCGCGACCCCGTAGTCGCGGATGGTGATGACGTCGGCGATCGTCTCGTCCGGCTGGAAGGCCAGCAGGTTGGCGACGTGCTGGCCGCGGGCGTTGCGGTTCGCCTCGGGCAGCTCGTAGGCCTTCGCCCGGTACACCCGGCCCTTGTTGGTGAAGAACAGCACCCAGTCGTGGGTGGAGCTGACGAAGAAGTGCTCGACGATGTCGTCGGTCTTGAGCCCGGCGCCCTGCACGCCCTTCCCGCCGCGGCGCTGCGCCCGGTACAGGTCGGTCTTGGTGCGCTTGGCGTAGCCGGTGCGGGTGATCGTGACGACGACGTCTTCCTGCGCGATGAGGTCCTCGACGCTGACGTCGCCCTCGTACGGGACGAGGCGGGTGCGCCGCTCGTCGCCGAAGCGGTCGACGATCGCCGTGAGCTCCTCGCGGATGATCTGGCGCTGCCGGGCGGGGCTGGCCAGGATCGCCTGGTACTCGGCGATGAGCCGCTCCTGCTCGGCGAGCTCGTCGAGGATCCGCTGCCGCTCCAGGGCGGCGAGGCGGCGCAACTGCAGGTCGAGGATCGCGGTGGCCTGCACCTCGTCGATCTCCAGCAGCTGCATCAGGCCGGTGCGCGCCGCGTCGGCCGACGCGGAGCCGCGGATCAGCGCGATGACCGCGTCGAGCTGGTCGAGCGCCTTCGCGAGCGCGCGCAGGATGTGCGCCCGTTCCTCGGCCTTGCGCAGCCGGAACCGGGTGCGCCGGACGATGACCTCGATCTGGTGGTCGACGTACAGGCTGACCAGCTGGTCCAGGCGCAACGTGCGCGGGACGCCGTCGACGATCGCCAGCATGTTCGCGCCGAACGTCGTCTGCAGCTGGGTGTGCTTGAACAGGTTGTTGAGGACGACCTTGGCCACCGCGTCCCGCTTGAGGGTGACGACGATGCGCATGCCGATCCGGTCGGAGGACTCGTCGTTGATCTCGGCGATGCCGGCCACCCGGCCGTCCCGCGCGAGGCCGGCGATCGACTCGACGAGGTTGTCCGGGTTCACCTGGTACGGCAGCTCGGTGACGACGAGGATGGTGCGGCCGCTGCACGTCCTCCTCGACCTCGACGACGGCCCGCATCCGGATCGCGCCGCGCCCGGTGCGGTAGGCCTCCTCGATGGCGTCGCGGCCGACGATCAGTGCCCGCGTCGGGAAGTCCGGGCCGGGGATCCGCTCCATCAGCGCCGCGAGCAGCTCCTCGCCGGTGGCGTCCGGGTGCTCGAGCGCCCAGACGACGCCGGAGGCGACCTCGCGCAGGTTGTGTGGCGGGAGGTTGGTCGCCATCCCGACGGCGATGCCCCCGCCGCCGTTGACGAGCAGGTTCGGGAACCGCGACGGCAGGACGACGGGCTCCTGGGTGCGGCCGTCGTAGTTGTCGGCGAAGTCGACGGTCTCCTCGTCGATGCCGGAGACCATCTCCATCGCCAGCGGCGACAACCGTGATTCGGTGTACCTCATGGCCGCTGCGGGGTCGTTGCCCGGCGAGCCGAAGTTGCCCTGGCCGTCGACGAGCGGGTGGCGCATCGACCAGGGCTGTGCCAGCCGGACGAGGGTGTCGTAGATCGCGCTGTCGCCGTGCGGGTGGTAGCTGCCCATGACGTCGCCGACCACCCGCGAGCACTTCACGTGCCCGCGGTCCGGGCGGTAGCCGCCGTCGTACATCGCGTACAGCACGCGCCGGTGCACCGGCTTGAGACCGTCGCGCACGTCCGGGAGGGCGCGCGAGACGATCACGCTCATCGAGTAGTCGATGTAGCTGCGCTGCATCTCCGTCTGCAGGTCGACGGGCTCGATGCGGTCGTACGTCGTGCCGGTGGGGTCTCCCGGGTCGGTCACAGGTGTCGCTCCGATGTCACGGTGTCGATGTGGTGGACAGGTCCGGCGGCCTCGAACGCCGCCGGCGTGCTCCTGTCGATCACGGGAAGGAGGACGCCTCAGATGTCGAGGTAGCGGACGTCCTTCGCGTTGCGGACGATGAACGACCGCCGCGCCTCGACGTCCTCGCCCATCAGCACGCTGAACAGCTCGTCCGCGGTGGCCGCGTCATCGAGCGTCACCTGCAGCAGCACCCGGTGCGCCGGGTCCATGGTGGTCTCCCACAACTCGGTGGCGTTCATCTCGCCGAGGCCCTTGTAGCGCTGGATCGCGTCGTCCTTGGGCAGCTTGCGGCCCGCCTCCGCACCGGCCTTGATCAACCCGTCCCGCTCGCGGTCGGAGTAGGCGTAGTCAGGCTCGTGCTTGCTCCCCCACTTGATCTTGTACAGCGGTGGCTGGGCGAGGTAGACGTGGCCGTGCTCGACCAGTGGGCGCATGAACCGGAACAGCAGCGTCAGCAGCAGGGTGCGGATGTGCTGACCGTCGACGTCGGCGTCGGCCATCAGCACGATCTTGTGGTAACGCAGCTTCGACAGGTCGAAGTCGTCGTGGATGCCGGTGCCGAGCGCGGTGATCAGCGACTGCACCTCGGTGTTCTTGAGGACCCGGTCGATCCGCGCCTTCTCGACATTGATGATCTTGCCGCGGATCGGCAGGATCGCCTGGAACAACGAGTCCCGGCCGGACTTCGCCGACCCGCCGGCGGAGTCGCCCTCGACGATGTAGAGCTCCGACTCCCGCGGGTCCGTGGAGCGGCAGTCCGAGAGCTTGCCCGGCATGCCGACCCCGTCGAGGGCGCCCTTGCGCCGGGCGATGAGCCGCGCCTGCTGGGCGGCCTTGCGCGCGCGGGAGGCCTGGGACGCCTTGGTCACGATCGTGCGGGCCTCGGCGGGGTTGCGCTCGAACCAGTCGGCCAGCCAGTCGTTGCAGACCTTCTGGACGAACGAGCGGGCCTCGCTGTTGCCGAGCTTGGTCTTGGTCTGCCCTTCGAACTGCGGCTCGCCGAGCTTGATGCTGACGATCGCCGCCAGGCCCTCGCGGATGTCGTCGCCGGTGAGGCGGTCGTCCTTGGTGTCCTTGAGGACCTTCTTCTCGATGCCCCACTTGTTGACGACGTTGGTCAGCGCCGTGCGGAAACCCTTCCTCGTGGGTGCCGCCCTCATGGGTGTTGATCGTGTTGGCGAACGTGTAGACGCTCTCCGAGTAGCTCTCGTTCCACTGCATGGCGACCTCCACGGAGAGCCGCCGCTCGGTGTCCTGGTCCTCGAAGGAGACCACCGACTTGTGGATCGGGGTCTTCGTCGCGTTGAGGTGCCTGACGAAGTCGGCGATGCCGCCGGCGTAGCGGTAGGTCACCTCGCGCACTGTCGAGCGCGGCGTCGTGGACGTCGCGGCGTCACGCTCTCCGGGTCCTCGTCGACGACCGAGGCCTTGTCCGGGCGCTCGTCGCGCAGGACGATCGTCAGCCCCTTGTTGAGGAACGCCATCTCCTGCAGCCGGCGGCTGATCGTCTCGAACGGAGAACACCGTCGTCTCGAAGATCGTCGGCGTCCGGCCAGAAGGTGACCGTCGTGCCGGTCCGCGTGGTCTTCTCGCCCCGCTTGAGCGCTGCCGCGGGCTTCTGGTCGAGGTACGGCTGCGACCAGTGGTAGCCGTCCTTGTCGATCTCCACTTCCAACCGCTTGCTCAGCGCGTTGACCACCGAGACACCGACGCCGTGCAGGCCGCCGGACACGGCGTACGCCTTGCCGTCGAACTTCCCGCCGGCGTGCAGCACGGTGAGGATCACCTCGACGGTGGGCCGCTTCTGCGTCGGGTGCATGTCGACGGGCATCCCGCGACCGTTGTCGACGACCTCGACGCCCCCGTCGGCGCGCAGCGTGGCGACGATGCGGTCGCAGTACGCCCGCCAGGGCCTCGTCGACGGCGTTGTCGACCACCTCCCACACCAGGTGGTGCAGGCCCCGCTCCGCCGTCGAGCCGATGTACATGCCGGGCCGCTTGCGCACCGCCTCGAGGCCCTCGAGGACCGTGATGGAGCTCCCCGTGTAGTCGCTCCTGCCCGAGCTCCGCGACGGGGTGGGAGTCTTCGGGGCGGGACTGCTTGGACGGCGCAGGTGTGGCCAACAGGCACGGCTCCTCGGGACACAGGAAAGGGGCGGTCCGCTCCAGCGGGAAGCCGCCCCCTGTCGCACGTCAGTCTACCGGACCGAGAGCCATCCGAGCCGGCGCTGTCCACAGCAACGCGCCTGATGTCGCCGTAGACGCGTCCGACCCCGCCGCGCGCGTCGGGGTACGCGCCCGATCCGTCTCCGGCGTCGACGCGCCGCTCAGCGGTTCGCTCCGTCCCCACCCGTCCACCGGTCGTCGCCGGGCGAGTGGTGCGCGGTACCGGATCGGACACGCGCTGTTGACCACCGTGTCCATCCGGGTACGCCTCCGCCGGCGCGGCCCCCGGCGCGTCGTTCCCCCGAGTCCCCGGCGGTGCCGCTATGAGCGACGATCTTCCGGACCAAGCCCGTCGACGACGTGCTGGCCCAGGAGTCCGACGAGGCGCCGTCGGGCCTGCGCAAGAACCTCAGCGTCGTCGACCTGGTCGGCTTCGGCGTCGGCATCGTCATCGGCACCGGCATCTTCACCCTCACCGGCGTCGAGGCGAACACCCATGCCGGGCCCGCCGTGGTCATCTCCTTCGCCCTGGCCGGGCTCGTCGCCGTGCTGGCGGCCATGTGCTACGCCGAGCTCGCCTCGGCCGTACCGACCGCCGGCAGCGCCTACAGCTACGCCTACGCGACCGTCGGCGAGATCATCGCCTGGATCATCGGCTGGGACCTGATCCTGGAGTTCGTCCTCGGTTCGTCGGTGGTGTCCCGCGGCTGGTCGGGCTACCTGCAGAACCTGTTCGGCCTGCCGACGTCGATCTTCGGCGAGAAGTCGGTGGTCAACCTCGGCGCGATGGCCATCGTCGCCGTCCTCACCGTGATCGCCGTGCTCGGGGTCAAGGAATCGGCCAGGCTGACCAACGTCCTGGTCGTCGTCAAGGTCGCCATCTGCCTGTTCATCGTCGTCGCGGGGCTGTTCTACTTGAAGCGCTCCAACCTCACGCCGTTCGTCCCGCCGGCGCGCCCGCCGTCCGAGTCGACCTCGACGCTGAAGCAGCCGGTGATCCAGGCGCTGTTCGGGACGCCGTCGGCCTTCGGCTGGGCGGGCGTGCTCACCGCGGCGGCGGTCGTGTTCTTCGCCTACACCGGCTTCGAGGCGGTGGCGAACATGAGCGAGGAGTCCCGCAACCCCAAGCGGGACATGCCGCGCGGGCTGATCGGCACCCTGGTCATCGCGACCGTGCTCTACCTCGGCGTCTCGTTCGTCCTCACCGGCATGGTCAAGTACACCGACATCAACACCGGCTCGCCGCTGTCGTCGGCGTTCGACTCGGTCGGCGCCGGCTGGGCGAGCACCCTCATCAACATCGCTGCTGTCGCCGGGCTGACGTCGGTCATCCTCGTCGAGCTGGTCGGCATCGGCCGGATCGGTTTCGCCATGGGACGCGACCGGCTGCTGCCGCAGGGCATCGCCCGGGTCAGCTCGCGGACGGGGACGCCGGTGCGGTTCACGATCGGGGCCGGACTGCTGATCATGGCGGTCGGCGGGTTCATCCCGCTGACCGAGCTCGCCGACCTGGTCAGCATCGGCGCGCTGTTCGCGTTCATGCTCGTCTCGATCGCCGTGGCGATCCTGCGGCACACCCGCCCGGACATGGAGCGCCCGTTCCGGGTGCCGCTGTCCCCGGTGCTGCCGATCCTGTCGGCGCTCGCCTGCCTGTACTTGGCGCTCAACCTCGGCGTCGACACCTGGCTGCGGTTCGTGGTGTGGTTCGCGCTCGGCATGGCCGTCTACTTCGGTTACGGCCGACGGCACGCCCGGCTCAACGACCGCGACCGCCGCCCCGCCGAGGAGCGCGCCGCCGCGCAGGGGATGCCCCGCTAGGCCGACCGGGGCGGCTCCCCGCCGCACCACTCCAGGGCGGTCAGCGCGAGCACGGCGGCCGCGGTGAGGACCTCGTCGATCGGCACCGACTCGCCGGGGCCGTGGGCGAGCGCCGCGTCGCCGGGGCCGTACTGGACGGTGGGTACGCCGCCGATGTCCTGCATCAGGCGCAGGTCACTGCCGTACGGGGCGCCCCACACCTCGGGCCGGCGTCCGGTCAGCGCGGCGCTCGTCCGCCCCACGGTCGCCACGATGGGCGCGTCGGGGTCGGTGTGGCCGGGCGCGAACTGCCCGCCCCACCACTGCACCTGGACCGGGTGCTCGCACAGCCACGGGTCTGCGGCACACGCCTCGGCGACGGTCGCCTCCAACTCCGCGCGGGCGTCCTGCACCGTCTCGCCGAGCCGGACGCCGTACCGGCCGTCGGCGACGAGCAGGTCGGGCACCGAGGACGCCCAGTCGCCGGCGCGCACGGTGCCGATCTCGAGGCAGTACGGGATCGTCCACCGGCGCATCAGCGGGTGCGGGTCCTGGTTGCGGCGCCGCTCGAGCTCCGCGAGCGCCCGGCGGACGACGACGAAGGCATCGACCGCGCTGACGCCGCGGTAGCGGCGGGAGGCATGGGTGGCGAGGCCGGGCACGGTCAGGCGGAAAGTCAGGCTGCCGCCGTTGGCCGGCGCCAGGTCCAGGCTGGTGGGCTCGGGGATCACGCAGGCGTCGGCGCGCCAGCCACGCTCGAGCGTCGCGTAGGTGCCGAGGCCGCCGTCCTCCTCGCCGACCACGCAGGCGAGCAGCACGTCACCGGCGGTCGAGACCCCCACCGCGTCGAGGGCGCGCACCGCCCAGACCGCCGCGGCCAGACCGCCCTTCATGTCACACGTGCCGCGGCCGTAGACCCGCTCGGCGTCCGCGGCGCCGGAGAACGGCGCGTCCCGCCACCGGGCGGGATCGCCCGGCGGGACGACGTCGACGTGGCAGTTGAGCATCAGCGACGCACCGCCGCCGGTGCCGCCGCGACGGGCGACCAGGCCGTACGCCGAGTCCCGCTCGACCTCCACCCCGGGGAAGTCCGGGCGCGCGGTGAGCTCGTCGAGCGGGAGAGGCCAGTAGTCGACTTCCAGTCCGTCGCGGGCGAACTGCTCGGCGAGGACCTGCTGGATCTCCCGCTCGCCGGCACTGCCGGAGATGCTGGCGATGCGGACGAGGTCCTGCAGGCCGGCGACGACCTGGGCGCGGGCGTCCTGGAGGAAGTCCAGGACCGCGGACCGCGGCCGGGCGGTGGTGAGCGTCATGCGGTGTCCCGGGGCAGAGGCATCGACGGGCGCCGGCGGGTGGTGGCGACGGGCGACAGCGGGCGGTGGCGGACGGGGTTGCCGGACCCTACCGTCCCCAGCGGGGTCAGCCGTAGGTGTCCCGGGGACCGCGGCCGCGCACCGACCACGGCCCGTGCTTCCACGACGGCGCGCTCGGGCCGGTGATCCGCACGGTGCGGACCAGCGGCCCGACCTCGGCGGCCAGGCGGGCGAGCAACGTCCCGGACAGCAGGCGCAGCTGCGTGGCCCATGCCGTGGACTCCGCGGTGACGCTCAGCTCCCCGTCGCGCAGCGCGGTCGGCTGGCAGTGAGCGGCGGTGTCCGGGCCGACGATCGCCGGCCAGTCCGCGAACAGCCGCCTCTCGGCGAGTTTGCGGTCCCACCCGCGACTGCTGACCAGCCCGGACAGCACCTCTCCGACCGGGGCGGGATCACGGCGGTCGGCGCCTGCGGCGCTGTACGTCGGCGTGCCCGCCGGTGGGCTGCGGCGGCGGCGCGAGGACCGGGACAGCGGGCGCGCCAGCCCCCGCGCGCCGGCCAGCGCCGCCCGGGCCAGGTCCGCGGGGTGACGCGCACCGTCACCGTCGGTGTCCGGTTCGGAACTATCGGTCCCAGATGTGGAGGAGTTCTCCACAGCATCCGACGGTTGTCCACCGTTGCCTGTGGACGACCCTGTGACTGCGGTCTCTCGCGAGGAGTAGCCGTCACCCAAGGTGCACCACGCCGTCGCGCACCGCGATCGTCGTCGCGCCGAGGGTCAGCGGCACGTCGGCGCCGACGGCCGCGGTGACGAGCACCTGCTCGGCCTTCGCCGCCGTCCGGGCCAGCTGCTCGCGGCGGTCGGCGTCCAGCTCGGCGAAGACGTCGTCGAGCAGAAGCACCGGTTCCAGCCCGTCACCGCGGAGCAGGTCGAAGCTCCCCAGCCGCAGCGCCAGCGCCGTCGACCAGCCCTCGCCGTGGCTGGCGTAACCGCGCACCGGCAGCGCCCCGATGCTGACCAGCAGGTCGTCGCGGTGCGGGCCGACGAGGTTGACCCCCCGCTCGAGCTCCTGACCGCGCAGTCGCTCGATCTCGGCGAGCAGACCCTGCTCCAGGTCGACCGGTGTCGCGCCCGGGACGACGGCCGGGCCGGATCCACTCGCGGTGTAGGTCAGTCCGAGCGGGGCGCTGTCCGGGGCCACTTCGGCGTAGGCGGCGGCCGCGAACGGGGTCAGCGCCGCGACGAGTTCGAGCCGGGCGGCGAGCAGCTCCGCGCCCGTCCGGGCGAGGGAGGCGTCCCAGACCTCGAGCGTCGCCCGCACCGCGTCCGCCCCGGCGGCCCCTCGGCGGGCGGCGCCGGCGGTCTTCAGCAGGGCCGCCCGCTGCCGGAGCACGCGCTCGTAGTCGGCCCGGACGCCCGCCACCCGCGGCGCGCGTTGGGTGGCCAGCTCGTCGAGGAACCGGCGCCGTTCCCCCGGGTCGCCGCGGACCACCGCGAGGTCCTCCGGCGCGAACAGCACCGTGCGCAGGACGCCCACCGCGTCCCGGGGCCGCACCGGCGCGCCGCCGAGGCGGACCCGGTTGGACCGGCCGGGCGTCAGCTCCACCTCCAGGCGCAGCTCCCGTCCGGCGTTGACGACGGCCGCTCGCAGCACCGCACGCTCGGCACCGGCGCGCACCAGCGGCGCGTCGGTCGGGACGCGGTGGCTCGCGAACGTCGCCAGGTAGTTCAGCGCCTCGAGCAGGTTCGTCTTCCCCTGGCCGTTGCTGCCGAGCAGGACGTGCGGCCCCGGACCCAGCGGCAGCTCGGCCGACGGCCAGCTGCGGAAGTCGGTGACGGACAGGTGGCGGACGTACACCGGGCGGCGGCGGGGATCGAGGGAACGGCGCGCGGCGTCAGCCGGGCAACCGCACCGGCATGATCAGGTAGGTGTACTCGTCGGCGTCCCCGTCGGCGTCCGGCGGTGCCGCCGGCCGCATGACCACCGGTTTGTTCGGCGAGCTGAACTGCAGCCGTGCCGTCGGCGCCTCCAGCGCGCCGAGCCCGTCGAGCAGGAACTGCGGGTTGAACGCGGTGGTGATCGGCTCGCCGTCGTAGGCGATCTCGAGCTGCTCCTCGGCGCGGCCCTCCTCCTCGCCGCCGGCCTGAAGACCCAAACCGCCCTCGCCGAACTCCAGTCGGACGGGCGTGCCGCGCCCGGCGACCAACGCGACGCGGCGCACCGCCTCGGCCAGCGCCGAGACCGGCACTTCCGCGGTGGAGGACCAGTCGCCGGCGAGCAGCGTGCGGTACGGCGGGAACTGGGCGTCGAGCAGGCGGGTGGTGGCACGCCGCCCGACCCCGCTGAACCCGATGATCCCCTCACCGGCGCCGGCAGCGGTCGAGGCGGACAGCGCGATCTCGAGTTCACTGCTGGCCGCCAGGCTCTTGGCCGCGTCGGCGAGCGCCCGTGCCGGGACGAGCACCTGCGCTGCGGCGGCGCTCGGGTCGCCGGGGGTCCACGTGAGCTCCCGGACGGCGAGCCGGTACCGGTCGGTGGCCGCCAGCGTCAGCCGGTCGCCCTCGATCTCGAGCCGGACGCCGGTGAGCATCGGCAGCGTGTCGTCCCGGCCGGCGGCGACGGCGACCTGCCCGACCGCGGTGGCGAACGCGGCGCCGGCGACGGTGCCGGCGGTGGTCGGCATGCCCGGCAGCCGCGGGTAGTCCTCGACCGGCATGGTCGGCAACGTGAACCGCACGCTGCCGCAGGAGATCGTGGCGCGCGGGCCGTCGACGGTGACCTCGACCGGGTGCGGCGGCAACGCCCGAGTGATCTCGGCGAGCAACCGGCCCGAGACGAGCACCTGGCCCGGCGAGCCGGCCGACACCTCGACGTCGACCTGGGTGGACGCCTCGAGGTCGAAGCCGGAGATCGAGAGTCCGGCGTCGGGGTCGGCGACCGACAGCAGCAGCCCGGACAGCACCGGGATGGTCGGGCGGGCCGGCAGGCTGCGCGCCGCCCACGTCACGGCGTCGGCGAGCACGTCGCGTTCGACCCGGAACTTCATGCTGAGGTCCCTCCTGAGCTCGACGCCGTGCTCGTCGTGCCTGTCGTGGTCGCCGGCACCGGCGCTGTCCACATCGTCCACATCCCAGCCAGCAGTGCAGTGTCCCTCTCCTGGAAGGAACTCCCCCGTCGCACGTCTTCGGAGCTGTGGACGCTGTGCACAACACCGCCTGGCCCTGCAGTTTGCGGCCCGCGGGGTGTGGACGGGCGGCGCCCCGCCGTCCACTGCGACAGATCCGGGCGGTGGACGACGCCCGGCGCGCTCGACTCGTCCACCGCGGCCCCGCCCGCGGTCCACAGACCGGTGGACGCGCTGTGGACGACGCCGACGGGAAGGCTCTCGTGCCGGCTCACGTGGAGCGGGCCCGGTTCTTGATCCGGTTGGTGAGTTCGGTGATCTGGTTGAACACCGACAGCCGCTCGGCCATCTGCTCACGCACCCGCTTGTTGGCGTGCATGACCGTGGTGTGGTCGCGGCCGCCGAACTGCTCACCGATACGCGGCAGCGACATGTCGGTGAGCTCCCGGCACAGGTACATCGCCATCTGTCGCGCGTTGACCAGGACACGGCTGCGCGACGAGCCGACCAGGTCGTCGAGTGAGACGTCGAAGAACTCCGCGGTGGCGCCCATGATCATCGCCGCGGTGATCGTCGGCTCGTCGGTGGAGCTGATCAGGTCCTTGAGCACCAGCTCGGCCAGTGCCAGGTCGACCAGCTGCCGGTTGAGGTTGGCGAACGCCGTGACCCGGATCAGCGCACCCTCGAGCTCGCGGATGTTGCTCTGGATCCGCGTCGCGATGAACTCCAGGACCTCCGGCGGCAGGTTCATCCCGTCCTGCGCGGCCTTCTTGCTCAGGATCGCGATGCGGGTCTCGAGGTCCGGCGCCTGGACGTCGGTGATCAGGCCCCACTCGAACCGCGTGCGCAGCCGGTCCTCCAGCGTCGCGAGCTGTCGCGGCGGACGGTCGGAGCTGATGACGATCTGCTTGTTCGCGTTGTGCAGCGTGTTGAAGGTGTGGAAGAACTCCTCCTGCGTCCGCTCGGCGCGCTCCAGGAACTGGATGTCGTCGATGAGCAGCAGGTCGATCGAGCGGTAGCGCTGCTGGAAGTTCTGCATCTTGTCGTCACGCAACGAGTTGATGAACTCGTTCGTGAACTCCTCGCTGCTGACGTAGCGCACTCGCAGGCTGGGGTACAGGTTCTTCACGTAGTGGCCGATGGCGTGCAGCAGGTGCGTCTTGCCGAGCCCGGACTCGCCGTAGACGAACAGCGGGTTGTAGGCCTTCGCCGGCGCCTCGGCCACCGCCACCGCGGCGGCGTGGGTGAACCGGTTGCTCGAGCCGATGACGAACGTCTCGAACGTGTACTTGCCGTTGAGCCGGGTGTCGTCGTTGCCGCGGCCGGCGACCGGCCGGGTGCGCCCCGAGCGCGCCGCCCATTCCTCGGCGCTGATCACACCGCCGCCGACCGGGACACCGGCTCCCTGCCCGGCCGCGGGCATCGACGCGCCCACCGACGCGCCCAGGTAGTCGCGCAGCTCGTAGACGGTGGCGCCGTCCGGGCCGTGCCGACCCGGCTCGCCGAACCCGTCCTCCGCGCCGCCGGCACGGGCGGTCCCCCCGTCCAGGCGCCTCGGCGACCCGCCGTCGTCCCAGCCGTCGAGCAGGTCGACCCCGTCGGGGTCGGCGAGCCCGGCCTCAGCGTCCTCGCCACCTTCGCCGGCGTGTTCCACGGTGACCGCGACGTTGATGTCCCGACCCAGCTCGGCGGTCAGCGCCTCGGCGATGAGCGGCTGCAGCCGCTTCTCCAGGTAGTCCTTCGCGAACGGGTTCGGCGCGGCCAGCAGCGCGGTGTTCTGCACCAGCCCGAGCGGGCGCGTCATGCTGATCCACACCCGGTGCTGCGGGCGCCGCTCCTCGGTGTCGAACCGGGTCCTGGCCCGCTGCCAGGCCTCGCTGATGTCGACCAGTCCTGGATCGGTCACCGCGTCGTCCCCCCGCCCGCTGTTCCGCCCGCTGCCTGCCATGCCCTCCGGGGCGGTACCGGACACACCGTGACGCGCATGCCGGCCCACCCTCTCATGCCGGGCCGACGCCGAGTACGCCGGTCCACAGAGTTGTCCACACCCTGTGCAGAACTGACCGGGACGGGCGCCGTGACGGCGCGTCCCCCTGGCTCAGCTCCCCGCGACCTGCCGGGTGGTGGTCGCAGATGTGCCGGGTCCGGCGGGCGGCACGGCTCAGCAAGTTAACAGGGCACCGGAGGCCTCACAAGCTGTTGCAGAACACTGTCGGCGTGTCGGCTTGACTCCTCCCGCGGCCCTGATCGCGGGCTCTGGCGAAGGCCGCGTCGGGGTTTGGCGTGGCCTCCCGGCGTCCCGTACCGTGGTGGGGCCCGACCCTGGTCCGGGCGTGTGCTGCCGTGCCGGTCGACCGGCCGGTGGCGTCACCGTGGGGGACGTCCCCGGCGGTGCCCAGCGCCGCCAGGGCTGACCGACCGAACGCGATCCATGGAGCCCGACCGTGAGCAAGCGGACCTTCCAGCCGAACAACCGCCGGCGTGCCAAGACGCACGGTTTCCGGCTGCGGATGCGCACCCGCGCCGGCCGCGCCATCGTCGCCGCCCGTCGGCGCAAGGGCCGCAGCGAGCTGTCCGCCTGAGCGCCGGCGTCGGCTCCCGGTCCGTCGTCCGCGACGCCCCGTTCCTGCTCCGCAGCGTGCTGCCCTCGGCGTCCCGCATGCGGTCCTCGGCCGACTTCACCACGGTGACCCGCACCGGCCGGCGTGCCCGTCGCGGCGCGCTGGTCGTCTCCTACGTTCCGGAGTTGCGTCCGGCCACGTCCGCGGCGCCGGTCCCGCCGCTGGTCGGGCTCGTCGTCGGCAAGTCCGTCGGTGGCAGCGTCGTGCGGCACGCGGTCAGCCGACGGCTGCGCGCCCAGCTGGCCGCCCGGCTGGACCGGCTCCCGCCGGCGAGCGGTACGGTCGTGCGGGCACTGCCGGAGGCCGCCGCGGCGCACTCCGCCGAGCTCGGCGCGAGCCTGGACGCCGCCCTGGACCGGCTGGTGCGGCCATGACCACCCGCTCCGCCCGTGCCGGGCTGGCCGTCCTGTCGGCCTACCAGGGCTGGTCGGCGACCCGACCGCCGTCGTGCCGCTACCAGCCGACCTGCAGCGCCTACGCGGCGGAGGCCGTCGAGCGCCACGGGTTGGCCCGCGGGTCCTGGCTGGCGCTGCGCCGGCTGCTGCGCTGCCACCCCTGGCACGCCGGCGGGTACGACCCGGTACCCCAGCGGCAGCCCGACCCGCAGCAGGCTCGGCACCGCGGAGGCGTCCCGGGCGTTGCCGCTCTGACCGAGAGCACAGCCGTGTCCCATCCCGCCCGGACCCCGCGCCCGGCCGCCTAGGAGTCGTCGTCTCGTGTTGGACTTCCTCTACACCGCCGTCTCGTGGGTCCTGCTGCGCTGGCACCAGCTGTTCACGCTGATCGGGATCGACAAGGACAGTGGGCTGAACTGGGCGCTGTCGATCGTCTTCCTCGTCATCACCGCACGCCTGGTGCTGTTCCGGTTCTTCGTCAAGCAGGTGCACTACCAGCGCCGGATGCAGCAGATGCAGCCGAAGATGACGGCGGTCCGGCAGAAGTACAAGAACGACCGCCAGGCCATGCAGCGCGAGATGATGAAGCTGCAGCAGGAGGAAGGCGTCAACCCGCTCGCGGGCTGTCTGCCGCTGCTGCTGCAGTTCCCGATCTTCATCGGCCTGTTCCACGTCCTGCGCCACCTGGCCAACGCGGCACAGAGCGGGTACCCCGAGTCCGGGCTGACGCTGTACTCCTGGACCAGGGACCAGACGCTCAGCGCCGCCCACGCGAAGCTGTTCGGCGCGCCGCTGGCCGCCCGTCTGCTGGACTCCGCGGACAAGGTCGAGCACGTCCTCGGTGGCAGCCACACCTCGCTGCTGGTCGTCGCCCCGGTGCTCGCGATCATCTCCGCCGCGGCGACCTACTTCACGCAGCGGGTCGCCGCGTCGAGCATGACGGCCCCGGCCGAGGGCACGGCCGCGACGGTCCAGCGGCTGATGAAGTACTTCATCCCCGTGTCTGTGCTCGCCTCCGGCGTCTACTTCCCGCTCGGCGTGCTGCTGTACTGGTTCAGCAGCAACCTGTGGACGCTCGGCCAGCAGGCCTACATCGTCCGTTTCCATCCGCACACGGCGTCGGAGACGGCCGCCGCGGCGCTGCCGGGTGAGCGGGGCAAGGCGCTGGCGCCGAAGCCCGGTGCCCGCCCGACGACCGACCGGCGCAGGCCCGCGGCCGTCCCGGAGTCCGGCGGCGGCGCGACCGCGCTCGACGCCGAGCCGAGCAACGACGAGGTCGCCCCGACCGAGACGAACGCCGCGAAGGGGACAGGGCCGTCCTCGAACGGGTCGGTACCGCGGACGTCCACGCCGCGTCCGGGCGCTCGGCCGAGCCGTCCGGCCGGGAGCCGGCCGCACGGCAGCCGGCCGTCGAAGGCCAAGAAGCGCCGCTGAGGGCAGCAACCCCAGCGGACGCGGCGACAACGGAACGCAGCGAGAAGGAGCGGTGTGAGCGAGACCGAGACGTCCCCCGTGACCGACGAGGCGCAGCCGGAGGCGGTCGACCGACTGACCGACCAGCTGACCGACGAGGTGAACGACACGGGCGACGAGCCCGAGCAGGCCGGTGAGGACGCGGACGGCGAGTCGGCCGGCGAGTCGGCCGAGGAGTTGGACGACGCCGCCGACGAGACCGCTGACGGCGAGTCACGGCGGCACGAGCTCCTGGTCCGGGAGGGCGACATCGCCGCGGACTACCTCGAGCGGTTCCTCGACATCGTCGACTACGACGGGGACATCGACCTCGACGTCGAGAACGACCGCGCCGTCGTCGCCATCGTCGGCAGCGGACTCAAGCCGCTGATCGGCGCCCGCGGCGAGACGCTCGACGCGCTCCAGGAACTCACCCGCCTGGCGGTGCAGCAGCAGACCGGCATCCGTAGCCGCCTCATGCTCGACGTCAGCGGGCACCGGCAGGCGCGGCGCACGCAGCTCGCGGAGCTGGCCCGGCGCACCGCCGACGACGTCCGCGCCAGCGGGGACTCCGCCCGGTTGGCGCCGATGAACCCGTTCGAGCGCAAGGTGGTGCACGACGTCATCGCCGGGCTCGACGGGGTGCGCAGCGAGTCCGAGGGCGAGGAGCCGCAGCGCCGCGTGGTGGTCTCTGTCGAGCGCTGAGGCCTTCGACACCGCAGCACCGCCGGCGGCCGCAGACGTCTTCGGCGCGCGACTGACGCTGGCGCAGCGCTACGTGGAGCTGCTCGCCGGCCCGGGCACCGAGTGGGGCCTGATCGGCCCCCGCGAGCGGCCCCGGCTGTGGCAGCGACACCTCCTCAACTGCGCGGCGGTGGCGGACCTGGTGCCGCCGGACGTCCGCGTGGTCGACGTGGGCAGCGGCGCCGGCCTGCCGGGTCTGGTGCTGGCGGTCCGCCGCCCGGACCTCGGCGTCGACCTCGTCGAGCCGCTGGAGCGGCGCACCCGGTTCCTGGACCTGGCGGTGGCCGAGCTCGGGCTGGGCGAACGGGTCCGGGTGGTGCGGGGTCGGGCGGACGACGCCGGCGTGCGCCGTCGGGTGGGGGGTGCGCCGGTGTGCACGGCGCGGGCGGTCGCGCCCCTCGGCCGGCTGCTGGACTGGTGCCTACCGTTGCTGGCCGACGACGGGCAGCTGCTCGCGATGAAGGGAGCGCGAGCGGTGGAGGAGATCGCAACAGTCGAGACAGATCCGTCGCGGCGTGGCCGGGCGTCGCTGGAGCTCATCCGGCTGCCGAGCGGCGAGGATGAGGACGTGACGGTGGTCGTGGCACGGAAGCGGGAGTCCGGGTGACCGAGACGGTTCCACGTGAAACAGCGTTCGACGCGGACACGCCCATCGCCCGGGAGGCGGCCCGCGCCGTCACCCTGCTCGCCGGGCGCGACGACCCCTGGCCCCGCCCCCGGGCGCCGCGCGTTCTCACCGTCGCCAACCAGAAGGGCGGCGTCGGCAAGACCACCACGGTGGTGAACCTCGCGGCCGCGCTCGCCCTGCACGACCTGCGGGTCCTCGTGCTCGACCTCGACCCGCAGGGCAACGCCAGCACCGCGTTCGGCATCGCGCACCCGTCGGGCACGCCGTCGACCTACGACGTCCTGTTGTCCGGGACGCCGATCGCGGACGTCGCCGCACCGGTGGAGGGCATCCCCGGCTTGAGCTGCGTCCCGGCGACGATCGACCTCGCCGGCGCCGACATCGAGCTGACCGCCCAGTCCGAGCGCGAACACCGGCTGGCCCGGGCGGTCATCGCGCACCTCGACGCGGCCGCCGGCTCGGTCGACTACGTCCTCATCGACTGCCCGCCGGCCCTCGGGCTGCTGACGCTCAACGCCCTGGTGGCCGGTCGGGAGGTCCTCATCCCGATCCAGTGCGAGTACTACGCCCTGGAAGGCCTGGCACAGCTGCTCGGCACGATCGACCTCGTGCGCGGCCACCTCAACCCGGCGCTGGAGGTCAGCTCCGTGCTGCTGACCATGTACGACGGCCGGACACGGCTGGCGGACCAGGTCGCCGATGACGTCAGAGCGCACTTCGCCGGGGCGGTACTGGCCCCGACCATCCCGCGCAACGTCCGGGTCTCCGAGGCGCCCAGCTTCGGCCAGACGGTCATCACCTACGACCCTGGTTCGCGCGGCGCGCTGGCCTACGTCGAGGCCGCCCGGGAGCTTGCGGCCCGCGGTGCGCGGGGTGGCTCGTGACCAGTGCGCGCCGCGGCGGGCTCGGACGGGGACTCGGCGCGCTCATCCCGTCGGCACCCGCACCCGACGACGACGCCGGCCCCGTCGCTACTCCGGCCGGCGAGCCGGAGCTGCACTCGGCGGCCAGCCCCGCCGGCTCCGCCGCGACGCCCGCCGTCCCGGCGGACGGCCCCCTGCCGATGCCGGGCGCGTTGCTGCGCGAGGTCCCGGTGGACGCCGTCCGGCCGAACCCGAAGCAGCCCCGCCAGGTCTTCGACGAGGAGGCGCTGACCGAGTTGGCGCACTCGGTCAAGGAGTTCGGCGTCCTGCAACCGATCATCGTCCGCGCCCAGGCGGACGGCGGTTACCAGCTGGTCATGGGTGAGCGCCGCTGGCGGGCGGCCCAGCAGGCGGGGCTCGCGACGGTGCCGGCCATCGTGCGCGACACCGAGGACGACGCTCTCCTGCGCGACGCACTGCTCGAGAACGTCCACCGGGCGGCACTGAACCCGCTCGAGGAGGCCGCGGCCTACCAGCAGCTGCTCCAGGAGTTCGGCAGCACGCACGAGGAGCTCGCCAGCCGTCTGGGACGCAGCCGGCCGCAGATCAGCAACACCATCCGGCTGCTCCACCTGCCCGTCCCGGTGCAGCGCCGGGTCGCCGCCGGAGTCCTGTCCGCCGGCCACGCCCGGGCGCTGCTCGCCCTGGACGACCGCGACGCGCAGGAGGGACTCGCCGCCCGCATCGTCGCCGAAGGGCTGTCGGTCCGGGCGACCGAGGAGGAGGTGGCGCTGGCGGTGGCCGGGCAGGCTCCGGCCCGGACCCGCCGCCCGCCGCGAGCGGCGCCGAGTACGCCGGGCGTCGCCGAGCTCGCCGACCGGCTCTCCGACGTCCTCGAGACCCGCGTCCGGGTCGACGTGGGACGCCGCAAAGGCCGCATCACGGTCGAGTTCGCGACGGTGGACGACCTGGAGCGGATCGCGGCCGTCATGACGGGGTCGGCTCAGAAGGAGTCGTAGACGACCGTCTCCGCCGCGGGTCGGCGCCCCCGTGACAAGGACGGCGACCGTCGGTCCGGCGCCGGGTGGCCGAGGCTGACGACACCCACGGTCCGCAACCCGTCCGGGACCGCGAACGCGGCGGTGAGCGCGGACGCGCGCTCCGGTGGCACACCGAAGAAGCAGGCACCGAGGCCGACGTCGACTGCGCCGAGCAGCAGGAGCAGCGCCGCCATGCCGGTGTCGACGTCCCAGTACGGGACCGGCCAGTGCCGCTCGTCGCGGTCGGTCCAGCCCTTGTCCGGCTCGGCGTACCGCTCGAGGTAGTCGTCCTTGGCCGAGAAGCAGACCACCAGCACCGGGGCGGTCCGCATGTCGGCCAGCCACCGGTCGGGCTCGGCGTCCGGGGCGGTGGTGGCCGCCCAGAACCGCTCGCGGGCTGACGCGTCGGTCAGGACGAGGAACCGCCACCCCTGGGTGTTGCCGGCTGAGGGCGCGCGCCGCGCCAGGTCCAGCAGCTGCTCGACGACGACCGGATCGACCGGCTCGTCGGTGTAGCGGCGGACCATCCGGCGGCGACGCGCGGCCTCGCGGAACTCCACGGCGCCCAGCCTCCCAGTACCCGCTGTGGGATCCTCGGCGTCGTGGATCTGCAGCAGTCCCGCAAGCTCGCGAACGTCTGCTACGACATCCGCGGGCCGGTGCTCGAGGAGGCACGCCGGCTCGAGGACGAGGGCCGGCGGATCATCAAACTGAACATCGGCAACCCCGCGCCGTTCGGCTTCGAGGCGCCGGAGGAAGTCCTCGTCGACGTCATCCGCAACCTGCCGACCTCGCAGGGCTACTCCGACTCCCAGGGCCTGCTGTCCGCGCGCACCGCGGTGATGCAGCACTACCAGGCCCGCGGAGTGGACGGTGTGGGGGTCGACGACGTGTGGCTGGGCAACGGCGTCAGCGAGCTCATCACGATCGCGCTGCAAGCCATGCTCGACGACGGTGACGAGGTCCTCGTGCCGTCGCCCGACTACCCGCTGTGGACCGCGGTCACGTCCCTGGCCGGTGGCCGGCCGGTGCACTACCGCTGCAGCGAGGCCGACGGCTGGCAGCCGGACCTCGACGACCTCGCCGCCAAGATCACCCCGCGGACCAAGGGCGTCGTCGTCATCAACCCGAACAACCCGACCGGAGCGGTCTACCCGCGCCCGGTGCTGGACCGGATCGCCGACCTGGCACGACAGCACGGCCTGGTCGTGCTGGCGGACGAGATCTACGACAAGATCCTCTACGACGACGCGGAGCACGTCCCGTTCGCGATCGTCGCGCCGGACGTGTTCACGCTGACGTTCAACGGGCTGTCCAAGGCCTACCGGCTGGCGGGGTTCCGGTCGGCCTGGATGATGGTCACCGGCCCACGGCGGCACGCCGCGAGCTACCTCGAGGGCATCTCCGTGCTCGCGAACATGCGCCTGTGCTCGAACGTCCCCGCGCAGCACGCGATCCAGACCGCGCTCGGCGGGCGGCAGAGCATCACCGACCTCGTCCTGCCCGGTGGGCGCCTGCGCGAGCAGCGTGACGCGGCGATGACCGCGCTCGAGGCCATCCCGGGCGTGAGTTGTGTCCGCCCGGCCGGGGCGCTCTACGTCTTCCCGCGCCTGGACCCGGAGCTGTACCCGATCGAGGACGACCAGCAGTTCGTGCTGGAGCTGTTGCGCGCCCAGCACGTCCTGGTCGTGCAAGGCAGCGGGTTCAACTGGCCGCGGCCGGACCACCTGCGCATCGTCACACTGCCGCGGGCGGACGACCTCACGGAGGCGATCGGGCGGATCGGGACTTTCCTCACGGACTGGGAGCCAGGCCGCCGCCGGGTCGCCTGAGGGCTTCTCCGCCGCGCCGCGGCGGCCTAGAGTCCGAACCGGTGTCCCGTCGGCTCGTCACGCTCACCCTGGACAACCTGTCCGACCTCTCGGACGGCTGCCGGTCCTGCGTGTTCTGGGAGCTCGACCCCGCTGCCACCGCGCGCGGGCTGTCGACGCCCGACGCTGCCCTGGAGAAGGAGGCGTGGGTCTCCGACACCCTGCTCGAGTGGGGTAGCTGCGGGCTGATCGCCTACGTCGACGGGGTGCCGGCCGGGCACGCGCTCTACGCGCCCCCGGCGTACGTCCCACGCTCGACGGCGTTCCCGACCTCCCCGGTCGGGGCTGACGCGGTGCTGCTGATGACGGCGCGGGTGCGTCCGGAGTTCCTCGGGGCCGGGCTCGGCCGGATGCTGGTGCAAGGCGTGGCGCGCGAGGTCGCCCGCCGCGGGATCCGGGCGATCGAGGCGTTCGGCCGGCTGGGCCCGGCCGGAGCGGCCGATGCCGCCGAGTCCCCTGCGGCCGATGACGCTTCGTTCTGCACGGTGCCCGCGCCGTTCCTGCTGGCCGTCGGCTTCAAGACGATCCGCCCGCACCACCGGGTCCCCCGGCTGCGGCTCGACGTCCGCGCGACCGTGTCGTGGCGCGAGGACATGGAGGCCGCCTTGGAGCGGCTGATCACGTCGATGCAGACCCCTGCGCTCGCCCGCTGACGCGCGTCACCGCACGGTCCACGGCTCCGGCACAGCACAGCGGCGGCCGCCCCGACAGGGGACGACCGCCGCTGTTCGACGTAGTACGCGTTCGGACTACTGGAGGAAGGGCTCGAACTCCCGCAGCAGCGCGGCCTTGGGCCGGGCGCCGATGACGGACTTGACGATCTCGCCCTTCTCGAAGACCGACATCATCGGGATGGACATCACCTGGTACTTGCGGGCGATCTCCGGGTTCTCGTCGATGTTGAGCTTCGCGATCGTGACCTTGCCCTCGTTGTCGCGGGCGATCTCGTCGAGGACCGGGGCGACCTGGCGGCAGGGGCCGCACCACTCGGCCCAGAAGTCGACGATCACCGGACCGTCGGCGTTGAGCACGTCTTGCTCGAAACTCGAGTCAGTGACCTTCTTCGTGTTGCCTGCCATGTGTCGTCCTTCCGTACTGGGTGTCAGGAGCTCCAACAGGCGTGGGGGCGCGCCTGTTCCCGTCGCTCACCGGGTCTCACCAGGTCTCACGGTCCACCAGGTCTCACCAGGTCTCACCAGGTCTCGGTCAGCGTCTCCGAGTCGGTGAGCCGCTCGGCGGTCTCGTCACGGGGCAGCTCGTGGTGCGCGGCCAGGAACCGCTCGACGTCCAGCGCCGCCGCGCACCCGGTGCCCGCCGCGGTGATCGCCTGCCGGTAGGTGTGGTCGACGAGGTCGCCGGCGGCGAACACGCCGTCGAGGTTCGTCCGGGTCGAGCCGGGCTGCACCAGCACGTAGCCCTCGTCGTCGAGGTCGACCTGGCCCTTCACGAGCTCGTTGCGCGGCTCGTGCCCGATCGCGATGAACAGGCCGCCGACGGCCAGCTCGCGCTGCTCACCGGTGCGGACGTCGCGCAAGGTGATCGCCTCGACCGACGTCCCGCCGGAGATCGCCGCGACCTCCGAGTTCCACGCGAAGCGGATCTTCGGGTTGGCGGCGGCGCGGTCGGCCATGATGCGGCTCGCGCGCAGCTTGTCGCGGCGGTGCACGACGGTGACGGTGTTCGCGAACCGGGTGAGGAACAGCGCCTCCTCCATCGCGGTGTCACCCCCGCCGACGACCGCGATGTCGGTGTTGCGGAAGAAGAACCCGTCGCAGGTGGCGCACCAGGACACGCCGTGCCCGGACAGCTCGTCCTCTCGTGGGATGTCGAGCTTCTTGTACGCCGAGCCCATCGCGAGGACGACGGCGTCGGCGGTGAACTCCTCGTCCAGCGTGCGGACGACCTTCCTCGGGCCGGTGAGGTCGACCGAGACGACGTCCTCCGGGCGCAGCTCTGCGCCGAAGCGCTCGGCCTGCGCGCGGATCGCCATCATCAGGTCCGGGCCGATGATGCCCTCGGGGAAGCCGGGGTAGTTCTCGACGTCGGTGGTGTTCATCAGCGCCCCGCCGTACGTCGCGCCCTCGAACAGCAGCGGCTGGAGGTCGGCGCGGGCGGTGTAAAGACCGGCGGTGTACCCGGCGGGGCCGGAGCCGACGATGATCACGGTGCGGTGCTGGGTCACGCTCTTCGCTCCCTCGGGGGACCCGTCCTGCGGATCCCGCTCTGCAGCAGTCACTGGCGAACAGTCTCGGGCAGGCCGGCATTCCCGGTGCCGACCGCGGCCGTCGTCGTGAGGACGGCGGCCGGGCTCGCCGTCCCCGCGGGGCCGACCGACGCTGCCGCGCCGCCGGTGCCGCCGCCCGGTCCGCCGCCGCTGCCGCCCCCGCCACCGGCGCCGGGTCCTCCACCGCCCGGGTTCGCGGGGGTGCTCGGCGCGGACTGCGGTGTCGAACCGGTGGACGTCCCCGGCGTCGTGGGCGTCGTCGGGGTCGTGGGCGTCGCCGGGGTGGTGGGTGTGGTGGGTGTCGTCGGGGTCGTGGGGGTGGTCGGGGTGGTGGGCGCCGAGGTGGGCGGTGTGGTCGCGGCGGTCGTCGGCGGCGTCGACGGCGCGGTGGTCGGCGCGCTCGGGGCGGTGGTCGCGGGGGCGGACGTCGTCGGTCGCGACGGCGCGGAGACCGACGGCGTCGGCGTGCCAGGGTTGCGACCGCCACCGCGCAGCGCCAGGGCCAGGGCGACGGCGGCGCCGGCGACGAGGAGCGCGAGGATGACCAGGGCGGCGATCAGGCCCGCCCGCCGGTGGGGCTGGTCGTCCTCCGGTGGCGGCCCTGCCGGGTCGGTCGGCGGGACGTCACCGACCGGGCTCGGCCGGACCGGGCCGAACCCATCCGGCAGCGCGCTGGTCCGTCCCGCGGCGTAGCCGGCCGCCGCGCCGCCCAGGCCGGCAGCCGCCGCGGCACCGGCGACGGCGGCACCTCGGGGCGCGACCCGGGTGCCCTCGGGATCCTCGAGCAGCGGCGTGACCACCGTGCTGTCGGTGGGCGTGAGCCCCGCCGCGCCCAGCAGCATCGTCCGGGCGGCGGTGGCGGACGGGCGCTGCGCCGGGTCCCGCTGGAGCATCCGCAGGATCGGCCCGGTGAGCGGACCGGCGTGCTGCGGCGGCGGCACCGGGTCGCCGACGACCTTGGTGAGCACCGCCAGGGCGTTGTCCGACGGGCCCCCGAACGGCGGCTGGCCCTCGGTGGCGGCGAAGAGGGTCGCGCCGAGCGACCAGAGGTCGCTGGCGGGCTCGGGGACCCCGCCGCGCGCTACTTCCGGGGCGAGGAACGCCGGGGTGCCGACCGTCATCCCGGTCTGGGTGAGAGCCGCCTCTTCCGCGGCGCGGGCGATGCCGAAGTCGGCGAGCTTGGCCGTCCCGTCCGCGGTGAGCAGGACGTTGTCGGGCTTGACGTCGCGGTGGACGATCCCGGCGGCGTGCGCCGCGCCCAGTGCGGCAGCGACGTCGGACCCGATCCGCGCGGCCTCGGACGGGTCCAGGCGGCCGCGCTCGCGTACCAGCGCGCCCAGCGATCGGCCGGCCACGTACTCCATGACGACGACGGGGACGCCGTCGCTGACCAGCAGGTCGTACACGGCGACGGCGTTCGGGTGGCTCAGCCGACCGGCCAGCCGTGCCTCCCGCATGACCCGCTCGGCGTGGACGGGGTCCGCGTTCAGGGCTCCGCCGGGACCGCCGAGCAGCCGCTTCAGTGCGACCGTGCGCCCGAGCAGCTCGTCGTCGGCCAGCCACACCTCGCCCATCGCGCCGCGCCCGACCAGCCCCCGCAGCCGGTAACGCCCGGCCAGGACGGAGCTGGAGGGTGCGCCGGGGGGATGCGGACCGCCAGCGGTGTCGGGCACCCCGAACTCCTTCCCCGGACACCAGTCGCGCTACGCAGGACGCCATCCTGCCCGGCGAAGTACCAGGTGGCGAGCTGTGCCCCGGCAAGGCCGCCGCCCGCACCCGGTGTCGGTGCCGGTGGTGTCCCCTGGCCGTCCGGGTTCAGCGGCGGGCGGCGGCCCGCACTTCGGCGAGTTCGGGCAGCCGCGCCGCCACCATCGCGGCGACGAGCACCACCAGCCCGGCGACCGAGCCGCCGACCAGCCCGGCGAGCGCACCCGCCCGGCCGGCACCCCACACCCCGCGGCACACGAGCACGACGACGTACGCCCCCGCCGCGCCGACGACGGAGACCGTGAGGATGCGCAGCACCGTCGCCCCGACGGCGGCGAAGCCGAGCCTGCCGAAGCGCCTGGTCGAACAGGACGTGGCCCAGCACGGCACCGACGACGTAGGACAGCGACGTCGACACGTTCAGCGCGATGACCACCGCCGAGCCGTGCAGGAACTCCACCGCCAGGAAGACCAGCCCCACCTTCGTCGCGACCATGCCGATGTTGACCAGCGTCGGCGTGCGGGCGTCCTTGACCGCGTAGAACACGCGCAGCTGCAGCATGACGACCGCGAACGGGAACAGCCCGAACGACGCCAGCGCCAGCGCGTCCCCGATCTGGCGGGCGTCGCCGAGCGAGGTGGCCCCGTGCGCGAACAGCACCACGCACAGGTCCGGCCCGAGGACGAGCAGCCCGAGCGTGATGGGCACGAGCGCGATCGCGGACAGTCGGGCGCCGAGGCCGAAGTCGCCGAGGACGCCGGCGTGAGTCGCCGCGCGCCGCCGCCCGCGACAGCCGCGGCATCAGCGCGGTGAGCAGGGAGACGCCGAGGATGCCGTACGGCACCTGGAACAGCAGGTCGGCGTAGGTGAACTTCGAGACGCCGTCGTGGGTGAAGGCGACCTTGGTGATGACGGTGACGCCGATCTGGCTGGCCACGACGTAGCCCAGCACCCAGCCGGTCAGCGTCCCGGCCTCGCCGCATCCGGCCGGACTCCCGTTCGGCGGCGTCGGCGCGGAAGCGCCAGTGCCAGTGGAACCCGGTGCGCTTGAGGAACGGCCAGAGCACGACCGCCTGCCCGACGATGCCGAGCGTCGTGCCGATGCCGATCACGAGCACCTGCGCGGTCGTGATGGTCAGCGGGGTGAGCGTCTTCGGGCCGGGCAGCGCCAGGAAGACCCCGACCGTGACCAGGGTGATGACGTTGTTCAGCACCGGCGCCCACGCCCCGGGCCCGTACACGCCGCGGGTGTTGAGCACAGCGGTGAACATCGCGCCGAGGCCGTAGAAGAAGATCTCGGGCAGCAGGAGGCTGGCGAACAGCGCGGTGAGGCTGCGCTGCGCCGGTTCGCTGACGAAGGCGTCGGCCAGCCACGGGGCGGCCAGGACCGCGAGGAGGGTGGCGACGCCGAGCGCGGCGGTCGCGACGGACAGCAGCCGCGCGGTGTACGCGTCGCCGCCGTCCTGGTCGTGTTCCTGGGCGTGCACCAGTAGCGGGATGAGCACGCTCGACAGCACGCCGCCGAGCAGGAGCTCGTAGACCATGTTGGGGAAGCTGTTGGCGCCGTTGTAGGCGTCGCCGACCAGCCCGACGCCGAGCGCCGCGGCCAGGGCGACGCTGCGCAGGAAGCCCGTGACCCGGCTGGCCAGGCTGGCGATGGCCATCGTCCGGCTGGACGCGAGCAGGCTGCGGTCGGCGGTGACCGGACGCGCCTCGGCGACCGGCTCGCGGAGAGCGGCGTCCTGCTCGGCGCCGACCGAAGGTCCAGGCATGCCGGAGGACTCGGCGCCGACCGGAAGGTCCAGGCATGCCGGAGGACTCGGCGCCGGCAGCCGGCTGTGGCGGCTCGTCGACCCGGGTCGCTGCGCCGTCCGGGGCCGGGCGGCGGGAGCGCCGCCCGACGTAGGTGATGGCGCCCCACGGGTCGGCATCGGTGTCACCGTTCGCCCCGTCGCGCTGCCACTGCGGCAGCGGCGTCGCCGGGACGGGATTGGCCTCGGTGTACGTGCGGGGCTCGATCGTCAGCTGCTCGCTCGTCAGCTGCCCGGGGCCGTACAGCGACGGGGGGCTCCACGTCCCGGTCTCGTCCGCCGGAGCTGTCCGCGTGCGCCGGTCGCGGGCGTGCCGGCCGGTCACCTCCACCTCCCGACCGGGGCCCGACCCGCCCTCAACCGGCGCAGCACCCGCAGACACAGCGCCAAGGCCAGCACAGCGGCGGCCACGACGGTGATCACCACGCCGATACCGCCGAGCGCCGTCGAGTTGACGGTCAGCCGCAGCGGCTGGCCGAGCGGCCGGCCGGAGGGGGTGCTGAGCCGGCCGACGACCTGGAAGTGTCCGGAGCGCACGGCGTGTACCGCGACGCGCATCGTCAGCCTCGTCCCGGCGGGGACCTGCTGGGTGAGCGCGTCGGCGGAGAACCCGGCGACCCCGCCGGCCGTCGCTAGCGACAGGTGCACGGTCGCCGGCGCCGGCGAGCTGGTTGCTCACCGTGACGAACAGGAACGAGTCGCTGCCGCCGAGGGTGTAGCTGCCCTGGCTGGGCTGGACGATCGTCACGCTGCCGCTGAGCGGGCGGCCATCGCGTCGACGCGGGCGGCGACGGCCGCGGCGGCGGAGCGGTCGGTGCGCCACCACGCCGAGCCCGCCGCGGCGGACCGCCGCGGGCAGCCCCCCGAGCGACCCCGGGCAGCGCCGCCGCGTCGACCGCGGACGCCATCGCCTGCTCGACCTCGGTAGCGGTCCGGGCGGCCTCGACGTTGCCCGCGGGCAGCTGCGCCTCGGCCGGCGCCGGGCGGGACCGAGAGCCGTCCGCGGTCGGCCGGGCGGAGGGCGCTCGGCGGCGGCTGACCGGCAGCGGGGTGGTGAAGAAGGACGACGAGGTCTCGGTGACGGCGCGCGGCCGCGCGTGCCACGTCCGGGTCGAGCGTAGCGGTCGGGGGCGAGGACGAGGTAGCGCGGCGGCGTCGCGGCTGCTCGCGTCGCCCGCAGCGCGACCCGCGACAGCAGCTGCGGCAACCCGCTGGCGCCCGACGGCCCGCCGCTCAGCGCCGCGGAGACCGCCGTTCGGCGCCGGCGTCGGTGACGACGGCGTGCAGCGGGCTGCCCGGGATGTCGGCGTAGCTGCTCGGCCGTGGGCGCTCGTCGGCGCCGGCTGGACAGCGTGGCGTCGTCGAGGACCGCGACCCGCGCGCCGAGGTTCGCACCGCCTGCGTCGAGCACCGCCGCGGTGGCGGTCTGCCCGGGCGGCCAGAACACCGTGCTGCCGGACGTCCCGAGCACGGCGGTGACGCGGGCCCGCTCGGCGGCGGTCACGCCGGGCGACCACGGCAGCCCGGCGCGCGGTGAGCGCGCCGACGTCGGGGTCCGACCACGGCGTGAGGCTGATGTCGTCCCGCGCGCGAAGCGCCTGCAACCGAGCCAGCCACGCCGCGGCGGCGGCCTTGCCGGTGCCGGCGACGAGGCCGTGGCGTCTCGCACCCGGTAGCTGCCGGTGGCCATCACCGCCGCCTCGTCGACAGCTCGGGGTCGACGACCAGCGTGAGTCGGACGCTGGCCGGCAGCTGCTCGGCGACGTCCAGCACCCGGGACAACCGGCCGCCGGCGGCGAAGGAGCCGCCAGCAGTGTCGTCGGTGAACACGGTGTCGTCGCCGAGGCGGTGCGGCCGGTCGAGCAGCGGCCAGACCCAGCCGACCGGCACCGGGGCGGTGGTCTGCTCGAACGCCGGCAGGAACGTCTGGGTGAACCCGGCGCTCGCGCCGTCCGACCAGCGCGCTGAACTCGATCGGGTAGACGGTGCCGGGCGGCTTGCACAGGCACAGGTCGGCGGAGGTCTGCCGGCTGACCGTGACGGTGGTACTCACCGTGGTGCTGCCCCGCGCGGGCACGGCCAGGAACGGCCTGCACGCGGGGCGCCGTGCTCAGCGACGGGTCGCTCGGCCGCGGCCGGTCGAGAGCGGCGTCGAGGGCGCGTTCGTCGTCGATGGGCGCCCCGCGGCGGAACTGCAGCGGACGTCGCCCACCGGGGTGTCGCCCGGGTTGGTCAGCCGAACGGTGAAGGTCAGCGTGCCGGGGGCGCTCGGCGCGACCGTGCTCGGAGCGACGTCGGTGACGGTCAGCTGCAGCCCGGCGGCTCGGCGGCGGCGGCCGGGCTCGCCGGGGACGAGCGTGACGGCGGTCGCGGCCACCGCGCGACACCGCCGCGACGACCGTGCCGGCCCGGACCGCGGCGCGGCCGGCCGCGGGTCACGCCGATTCGGCGAGCAGCCGGCCCGCGGTGTCGACCAGCCCGCGCTCGTCCGGGTAGGCCAGCCGGCTCTCGATGTCGGGCAGCGGCACCCAGGCCACCTCGGTGACCTCGACGTCGGCGTCGGACAGCTCTCCGCCGACCGCGCGCATCAGGTAGTGGTGGACCGTCTTGTGCACCCGCCGGCCGTCGGCGATGAACCAGAAGTCGATCGTGCCGAGGCTGGCGACGATCTCGCCGTTGATCCCGGTCTCCTCGGCGACTTCGCGCACCGCGGCCTGCTCGGCGGTCTCGCCGGGCTCGATGTGGCCTTTCGGCAGCGACCAGAGCAGCCGTCCGCGCCGGTCGGTGCGCCCGATCAGCGCGCCGCGCGGCACCTCGCCGTCGAGGTCGACCACCAGGCCCCCGGCGCTGACCTCGTCGACGCGTCCCAGCCACGGGTTGCGGCGCCGACCGGAGGCGGTACGGCGGGCGTCCTTCGGGCGCCGGCTCGGCCGCCGCACGAGCGGCATCCGCGTCCGGTGGGACGGGGCGTGCCCGACCCGCCGGCGCGCCTCGTTCCCGCTGCCTCCGGAGCTCGCCCGCCGGAACCCCCGCCGGGGCCGGCCTCCCCGGCCCCTCCGCGGCCGGCGGGGCCGGGGATCGGGGCTGCGAGACATGTCTCGATCGTAACCGCGCGCCAGGTACGCTGGCGGCCCGTGACCGGCCCGGACGTCCCTCCCCGCGGATGACGAGCCCGGCCGACCTCGTCCCCGTCCCGCCCGCCGCCGAGCGCCTCGGCGCGGTCTTCGCGCGGGCCGGGCACGAGCTGCACCTGGTCGGCGGCACCGGTCCGCGACGCGCTGAATGGGCCGGGACACCGCCGACGTCGACCTCACCACCGACGCCCGCCCGGACCAGGTCCTGGAGCTGGTCCGTCCGCTGGCGAGCGCGGTGTGGACGACGGGCATCGAGTTCGGCACGGTCGGCGCCCAGGTCGACGGGGAGCGGTGCGGAGATCACCACGTTCCGTGCCGACCGGTACGACCGGGTCGGACGCAACCCGGTGGTCGCCTACGGCGACTCGCTGGTCGACGACCTGCGCCGGCGCGACTTCACCATGAACGCGATGGCCCTGTCGGTGACCGGCGACCGGGTGTTCACCGATCCGTTCGGCGGCCTGGCCGACCTGGCCCGCGGTGTGCTCGCGCACCCCGGCGGCGCCGGAGGAGTCCTTCGCCGACGACCCGCTGCGGATGCTGCGCGCGGTCCGGTTCGTCTCGACGCTCGGGGCGTCGGGTGGACGCCGGACGCCCTCGCCGCGATCACCGCGATGGCCGGCGAGCTCGGCGCGGATCACCGCCGAGCGGGTGCAGCAGGAGCTGACCAAGCTGCTGCTCGGCGCCGCGCCGCGCGCGGGGCTCGAGCTGCTCGTCGACACCGGCCTGGCCGACGTCGTGCTGCCCGAGCTGCCCGCACTGCGGATGGCCGCCGACGAGCACGGCCAGCACAAGGACGTCTACGCCCACACCCTGCAGGTGCTCGACCAGGCGATCGAGCTGGAGGACGACGGGCCGGACCTGACGCTGCGGTGGGCGGCGCTGCTGCACGACGTCGGCAAGCCGCGCACCCGGCGCGTTCGGGCCCGGCGGCCAGGTGAGCTTCCACCACCACGAGGCGGTCGGCGCCAAGCTGGCCCGGGCCCGGCTGCGCGAGCTGCGCTACCCGAAGCAGCTCGTGGACGACGTCGAGAAGCTGGTGTTCCTGCACCTGCGCTTCTACGGCTACGGCCGCGGGCGAGTGGACCGACTCGGCGGTGCGCCGCTACGTCCGCGACGCCGGTCCGCTGCTCGCCTCGGCTGCACAAGCTCGTCCGCTCGGACTGCACGACCCGCAACCGGCGCAAGGCGGCGGCGCTGGCCGCCACCTACGACGAGCTCGAGCACCGGATCGAGCGGCTGCGCGCCCAGGAGGAGCTCGACGCCATCCGGCCCGACCTGGACGGCAACGAGATCATGACGCGTGCTCGGCATCCCGCCCGGTCCGGCGGTCGGCGAGGCCTACCAGTACTTGCTCGCACTGCGGATGGAGTACGGCCCGCTCGGTCACGACCGCGCGGTCGCCGAACTCCGGACGTGGGCCGCCGCGCACGTCCCCGACTGAGCCCGCACCCCTCAGCGGCGGTGCGCGGTGCGGTCCAGTCGGCGCCCGAGCAGGGACTGCACCACCGCCCGGGTGGCCGTCGACGGCGCGATCCCAGGCGATCCCCAGGCGGTCGCGCAGCAGCTGGCGGCACAGGTCGTACTGCCGCAGGGCCTCGGCGGGGTTGCACTCGGCGAGGTGGACCTCCATGACGCGGCGGTGGGCGTCTCCCGCGCGGTTCGCGGGCGACCGCGGTCATCGCCGCGCGCAGCGCGACCCGGCGGCGCCGGGCGCCTCCGCTCGCTCCCGAGCGCTCTCCTGTCGCAGGTGATCATCTGGGGGTCGCGGGGATCTGTCCCGAGGAGCTCCAGATGATCACGTGAGCGGACGCTGACCGCGGACCGGCCAGCCGCTTGCGTGTGATCATCTGGGGATCTGGGGGAACTGCGCCGAAGAATCCCAGATGATCACGTGCGCCGCGGCCGGGCCGGGCGGAATAGGCGCCGGTGACGCCGGGTGACGCCGGCGGTGGCAGACGGGCCAGTGCTCAGTCCTGCTGGGCGGCGTGCCGGCTGCCGGCGCGGGTGCGCAGCGGGTCGGGCGCGGCGTCCTCCGGGAACCGGCGGACGAACTCCTCCTCCAGGGCGAGCATCCGGCGGGTGTGCGCGTCTCGAGGGCGTCCTCGCTGCCGTCCGAGCATCGTCTCGTGCCGCGTCTCGTGCAGGTGGAAACCTCGCGACGCAGGTCGTCGTCGCTCAGCTCACGGGGGTCGACTCCGTGCGGGTGGTCTGCCATGCCCGATCCTTACCCGGTTCCCGCGTCGACGCACCGGCGGACAGGGCGGAGCGGACAGGCAGCGCCGCCACAGGTAGAGCACGCCCGATCAGCCAGCACCGCCGCGGTGGAGCGACCGGTCTCCGGCAGCGCGATCGCCGTCACGGCCGCCACGACGAACGCGACGTTGAACAGCGTGTCGTAGACGCGCGAACACCCGCCCGCGGTAGGCGTCGGCGATCCGGACCTGCAGCAGCGAGTCGACAGTGATCTTCAACGACTGCGCGGCGAACCCGAGCAGTAGGCCGGCCACCGGCATCAGCGCCAGGACGAACGGCAGCCCCAGCCCGACCTGGACGGCGGCGGCCAGGACGAGCAGCACCGCCGGCCAGCGCGATGAAGCCGAAGCGCCGGGTCGCCGCCGGGGTGACCAGCGCGGCCAGCGCCGAGCCCACCGCGATCGCCGCGACGACCTGGCCGAGTCCCGGCAGCCCCACCGCGAACGGCCCGGACGCGTCGAAGTAGTTGCGGTAGAGCAGCAGCGTGCACACCGTCGGACGCCGTAGCAGTAGCGCGCGACGCCGATCGCCGCCATCGCCCGCGCCGCGTCCGGGGTGGCCGCCAGCCGCCGGGCGCCGTCGCGCAGGCCCGCGCACCACGGCGCCGGCGGTCTCCCGGGCGGCGCGCTCGACGTCGTCCGGGCCGAGCGCGCGCCGGCCGAACCCCGTCGGCCACCGAGACCGGCGAGCAGGTAGGCAGCGCGGCGGCGGCGGCGACCAGCGCGTCAGCTGCCCTGCGAGCCGCCGAACGGCAGTCCGCGGCACGATCGCGGCGGCCGCCGCCGAGCGCGGTGGCGAGCGCCCCGGCGGTGGTGCTCAGCGCGTTGACGCCGACCAGCGTGTCGGGCTCGACGACGTGCGGCAGCGCCGCCGACAGCGCCGACAGCACGAAGCGGTTGATCGAGACGACGGCCAGCGCGCTGGCGTAGAACGCCGCGCCCGTGCCAGCCGGCGGCCGTCTCCGCGGCCAGGCCGAGCACGCACACCGCGCGCACGACGTTCGCCACGACCAGCACCCGCTGGCGCCACCACCGGTCGAGCAGGACACCGGCGAACGGCCCGACCACGCGAGTAGGGCAGCAGCACGACGGCGAAGCCGGCGGCGACCGCGGCCGCCCGCGCCCCGTGCTCGGGGTTGAACAGCACCGCGCCGGCCAGCGAGGCCTGCAACACGCCGTCGCCGAACTGGCCGACAGTCGGGTCGCGAGCAGCCGACGCAGCGGGGCGTACCGCAGCGCGCGGCGCAGCGTCGCGCCGCCGAGCTGCCCCCGGGCCCGGACGCTGCCGCACATGCCGACACGCTACGTTCGGCTGCCCCGCGACGGTCCGCGAGCGGGCAAGATGACGGGTGTGGCCGACCCCGTCCCGCCGGCGTACGGGGACGGGTCGACCGGAGCGAGCGCACCGCCGCCGCGGCGACCGGGTTGGCGCCGGCGAGCGGGCGGCTGCTGGTGTCGACCCCGGTCCTGACCGACCCGAACTTCGCCCGCACCGTCATCTACCTGCTGGAGCACGACGGCGGCGGGACGGTCGGCGTGGTCATCAACCGGCCGTCGCGCACGCCCGGTGGGGCAGGTGCTGCCGGACTGGCACGACGCTGAGTCAGCGAGCCGGCGGTCGTGTTCTCCGGCGGACCGGTGCAGCCCGACGGCGCGCTGTGCCTGGCGCTCGCGGTTCGGCGGCGCGCCCGGGGCGGTCGCGACGGTGGCGGTGCGTCGGCCGTGGTGGCCGACGTGGCGACGGTGGACCTCGACGGCGACGCCGCCGTCGATCGCCGCGCTCACGCCAGCCGGCTGCGGGTGTTCGCCGGGCACTCCGGGTGGTCGCCCGGGCAGCTGGACCGCGAGCTCGCGCAGGGCGCGTGGTGGGTGCTGCGCGGCAGCGCGGACGACCTGTTCGACGCGCAGACCCCGGACGCTGTGGCCGCGGGTGCTGCGCCGTCACGGGCCCCGCTGAACCTGTTCGCGACCTTCCCGGCGGACCCGTCGCTCAACTGATCTCGCGTCTGCGCCAGCGACGGCAGGTCGACGACGACCGCCTCCTGCGTGCTGCGCGCGATGACGACCACCGCCTCCTCGGCGGGGTGCGGGTTCTCCTCGCGGTGCGGCGTCCACGGCGGGACGAACACGAAGTCGCCCGGACGGGTCTCGAGCCGGCGTTCGACGCCGTCCTCGAGGAAGACGAAGACCGGGTGGCCGCGCAGGACGTGGATCGCCGTCTCCGACTCGCCGTGGTGGTGGTCGGCGGACCGGGTGCCCGGCGCGACGTGGGTGCGTCCCATCCACAGCGCCGACGAACCGACGGTGCGCCCGCTGATCGCGGCGAAGCGGCGCATCCTGCCGCGGCATGGCGTTCGCCAGCGGCGCGCTGTTCGTCGGTGCCGCGTTCCTGAGCGTAGGGGTGTGGAAGCGGTCGACCGTTTCACCGCGGCGCCGGCTTCCGCTGGAGGAACGGGTCCGTCCACGCCGGCCACCACCGGTGGGTCGGGAGCCTTCGGAGCCACCGGAGCCCCGTCCGTGGCGGTCCCGCCGGCCGGGGCGCCCGTCGCCCGCCCAGGGTCCGGTGGTGATCGATCCGGTACCGGCGCAGGCGGCGGGTCGACCGCAGTCGGATCCGATCAGGCTCACGGCCCAGGGCTCACGGGAGGCGGAGCGGGGTCCCCAGCGGTCAGCGGTCCTCCGTCGGACGGCGCTGCGACCGGCGGTCCGAGTACATCTGCGACGACCGGCGCGGCCGGTCAGCAACTGAGCGGGGGGTCCTCGTCCCCGGCATCTCAGGCCAACGGCGGAGGACAGACCAGCGCCAGCAGCGGACACAGCACCGGCTCGGCAGGTGGCGCCGTCGGCGGCTCGGGCACGGCGCCGCCGCCGACCACCCGGCGACACCCCCGACGGCTACCCCCACTGCCCCGCCCAGCTCGCCCGCGCCCCCGTCGAGCACGCCGGCCTCCGAGCCACCGAGCACGCCGACGGACACCACCACGTCATCGGATCCGAACGCGCCGTCGGCGGGCGGCGATGCGCCGGTTCCTGGGGACACATCCGCATCCCCAGGAACCGTGGGCAACGCGGGAGGATCGCCTACCGCGTGACGAGGGCGGCTGTCAGCGCTCGAGCTCGCCGGCGATGAACTTCTCGACGGCGTCGCGCGCCTGGTCGTCGAAGTACTGCACCGGCGGGGACTTCATGAAGTAGCTCGACGCCGACAGGATCGGGCCGCCGATCCCGCGGTCCTTGGCGATCTTCGCGCAGCGCAGCGCGTCGATGATGACCCCGGCGGAGTTCGGGGAGTCCCAGACCTCGAGCTTGTACTCGAGGTTCAGCGGGACGTCGCCGAACGCGCGGCCCTCGAGCCGGACGTAGGCCCACTTGCGGTCGTCGAGCCACGGGACGTAGTCCGACGGGCCGATGTGGACGTTGCGCTTGCCCAAGTCGCGGTCGGGGATCTGGGACGTCACCGACTGCGTCTTGCTGATCTTCTTGGACTCGAGCCGCTCGCGCTCGAGCATGTTCATGAAGTCCATGTTGCCGCCGACGTTGAGCTGCATCGTGCGCTGCAGCTCCACGCCGCGGTCCTCGAACAGCTTGGCGAGCACCCGGTGGGTGATCGTCGCGCCGACCTGGGACTTGATGTCGTCGCCGACGATCGGCACGCCCGCGTCCTCGAACTTCTTCGCCCACTCCGGGGTGCCGGCGATGAAGACCGGCAGCGCGTTGACGAACGCGACGCCGGCGTCGATGGCGCACTGCGCGTAGAACTTCGCGGCGTCCTCGGAGCCGACCGGCAGGTAGCAGATCAGGACGTCGACCCGGCCTCGCGCAGCGCCTGCACGACGTCGACCGGCTCGTCGTCGGACTCCTCGATCGTCTCGAGGTAGTACTTGCCGAGCCCGTCGAGGGTGTGGCCGCGCTGCACGGTGACGCCCAGCGGCGGCACGTCGCAGATCTTGATGGTGTTGTTCTCGCTGGCGAGGATCGCCTCGGACAGGTCGCGCCCGACCTTCTTGGCGTCGACGTCGAACGCGGCGACGAACTCGATGTCGCGCACGTGGTACGGGCCGAACCGGACGTGCATCAGGCCGGGGACCTTGCGTGGTCGGGGTCGGCGTCCCGGTAGTAGTGCACGCCCTGGACGAGCGAGGCGGCGCAGTTGCCGACGCCGACGATGCCGACGCGGATCGGGCCGCCGGCGGTGTTGGGACCCATCAGGGCGTCTCCTTCGGGGAGGTGGGGGCGGCCGGCGGGGGAACCTGCCGGGATGCCGCTCGTGGTCGATCAGTTCGTTGAGCCAGCGGACCTCGCGGTCCACCGATTCCAGGCCGTGCTCCTGCAACATCTGCGTGTACCGGTCGAGCCGGCGTCCGGCGGACGCCCGGCGCAGGCCGTCGCGCTGTTCCTCCACCCGACGCCGGCGGCCCTCGAGGACGGCCAGCCGGATGTCGGAGCGAGTCTGCGCGAAGAAGGCCAGGCGGGCGCCGAAGCCTTCCTCGTCGAACGCGTCGGGACCGACGTCGGCGAGCAGCTCGGCGAAGTGCTCCTTGCCCTCGGCGGTCAGCCGGTACACCCGCCGCGCGCGCCGTCCGAGGGCGGCGCCGGCACTGGGGTCGGGTGCTTCCTCAGTGATCCAGCCCGCCTCGGCCAGACGCCGCAGCGTGGGGTACAGCGAGCCGTAGGAGAACGCCCGGAAGGTGCCGAGCAGGCTCGCGAGCCGCTTGCGCAGTTCGTAGCCGTGCATCGGGCTCTCGTTCAGCAGTCCGAGGACCGCGATCTCGAGCATGCCCGGACGTCCTCTCGCCTCGATGTATCAGAACGATACATCAGTGCCGACAGGTCGTCGCGACATGGATCAGGTGTGCCGGCTCTCGGCGCCGGTCGTCGTCGCGAGGCCGGATGCGCCGGTCCACAGCAGTGAGGTGAGGGACTCGGCGAGCTCGGCCCGGGTCATCGCGCCGGGATGCGCGAGCCACCACTGGCCGGCCGCGCGGACGAAGCCGACCATCGCCGTCCCCCACGGCTCGGCCCGCGTCGGGTCGAGCCCGGCCCCGCGCAGCAGCCCGGCCAGTTCCCCGCGGAGCAGCGCCGCGACGCCCGCCGAGACGTCGTCGTCGGTCCCGTCCCGGTCGCCGCCGTCGACGACGAAGCGGTAGAGCTCCGGGCTCTGCTCGAGCATCCGCAGGTAGGCGTCGATGCCGGCGCCGATGCGCGCGCGGACGTCCGGGACGCTGCGGGCGGCGTCCGAGAGGTCGCGCAGCAGGTCCGCGGCCACCCGCTCGCCGACCGCCCGGTAGAGCTCGTTCTTGTCGGCGAAGTAGCGGTAGATGACCGGCTTGCTGGTCCGCGCGACGGCGGCGATCTGGTCCATCCCGACCGCGGCGCCGTACCGGCGGACCGCGGTGATGGCGGCGTCGACGAGCTCGGCGCGCCGGGTGGCGCGGTGCTCGGCCCAGCGGACGGTCCTGCCGTCGCGCCGGTGGACGGGGCTCGGTGCGCCGTCGACGGCGGCGTTGACGACGTCGACCACGGCGGCCTGCACGGTCTCGCCCACCCGTCGCAGGCTCGGGCGGGGCGGGGACGGCGTCACGGCAGGAACGGTAACCGCTGCGCGCCGGTGGACCGGTGCACAGCCTTCCGGCGGCGTGGATGCGAGCGCGCGCCGTCGCGGACGCAGGATGGACTCGTGACGGTGGACATCCGGCAGGTGACGGACATCCGGGACCTGCGCGGCAGGCTCGGTGCGACCGTCTTCGAACGGGTCGCCGGCCGCGACGGCCCCGCCGCCCGCACCCGGATCCACGACACCCCGGGCGAGCGGTGGTTCGCCGCCGACCGTCCGGTGCGGGTCGTGCACGCGGACGCCGCGATGTTCGTCGGCGGGCTGCGGGCACTGCTGCTCCAGTCGCTGCACCCCCTGGCGATGGCCGGCGTGGCCGGGCACTCCGGCTACCGCGGCGACCCCTGGGGCCGGCTGCAGCGCACCAGCTACTTCCTCGCGGTCACCACCTACGGCGCCGCCACCGACGCCGAGGAGGCCGTGCGCCGGGTGCGGGCGGTGCACCAGCGGGTGCGCGGCACCGCCCCGGACGGGCGGCGCTACGCAGCCTCCGACCCGCACCTGCTGCGGTGGGTGCACGTCGCGGAGGCCGACAGCTTCCTGCGCTCCCACCAGCGCTTCGGCGCCCAGCCACTCGACCAGGCGGGACGGGACGGCTACGTCGCCGACCTCGCGCGCGTCGGGCGCGCGCTCGGCGTCCCGGACCCGCCGGAGACCGAGGCGGAGCTGTCCGCGCAGTTGGACGGCTACCGCCCGGAGCTGACCGGGACGCCGGAGGCGCGCTCGGCCGCCCGCTTCCTGCTGTTGCGCCCGCCGCTGCCGGCGCCGGTCCGTGCGCCGTACGCGCTGCTCGCCGCGGCCGCGGTCAGCCTGCTGCCGGCGTGGGCCCGCTGGCCGCTGCGGCTGCCGTACCTGCCCGCAGCGGAGTCCACCGTCGTCCGGCTCGCCGGCGAGGGCGTGGTCCGCACGATCCGGTGGGCGATGACGCCACCGGCGGCCTGAGCGCTCCCGGTTCCCTACCGTGGGGCGATGCCGTCGTTCCCCGGCCGTCCGCCGGTCCTGCTCGAGCTCGACCTGACCCGTCCGCTGGTCGAGCACGAGCCGGACGACCCGCTCGGCAAGCTCACCGCGCGGGGGCGGCCGCGACTGCGCGCGGTACTGCGCGCGCTGCACGAGGCGGGCGCGGACCCGCACGTCGGTGGACTCGTCGCCCGGCTCGGCGGCCGGCTGCCGCTGGCGGTGGCCCAGGAGCTGCGTGACGGCGTCCAGGCGTTCGCGGCCAGTGGCAAGCCGACCGTGGGCTGGGCCGAGACCCTCGGCGACGTCGACAACGGAACGGTCGGGTACTACCTGGCGAGCGGGTTCGGCGAGCTGTGGCTGCAGCCCAGCGGCGGCGTCGGGCTGCTCGGCGTCGCGGCGGAGACGACGTTCCTGCGCGGCGCGCTGGACAAGCTCGGCATCGACCCGCAGGTTCGGCAGCGCTACGAGTACAAGAGCGCCGCGGACCGGATCGTCCGACAGGAGTACACGCCGGCGCACCGGGAGGCACTGGAGCGCCTGGTCGAGTCGGCGTGGGAGGACGTGGTGGCAGCGGTGGCGGCGGGCCGCGGACTCCCCGCCGACGCGGTGCAGGCCGCGGCGGACGCCGGGCCGCTGACCGCCGCCGAGGCGCTGGCGTCCGGGCTGGTCGACCGGCTGGGCTACCGCGACGAGGTGTACGCCGAGCTGCGCCGGCGCCTCGGCGGTGAGGTCCGGTTGTTGTTCGCCGGGCAGTGGTCGCCGCGGCGTCGGCCGGTGCACGCGGTGGCCGACCGGCGCCGTCCCGTCGTCGCGGTGGTGGACGGGGTCGGCGCGATCGTCCCGGGCCGCAGCGCTGCGGCGCCGTCCGGGCGGCGGATGGGCAGCGACACCGTCGCCGCGGCGTTCCGGGCGGCGCGATCGGACGACCGGGTGCGCGCCGTGGTGTTCCGGGTGGATTCCCCGGGCGGGTCGGCCGTCGCGTCGGACACCATCTGGCGCGAGGTGCGGCTGACCCGGGAGGCGGGCACCCCGGTCGTCGTCTCGATGGGTTCGCTCGCGGGCTCGGGCGGCTACTACGTCGCGTGCCCGGCCGACGTCGTCGTCGCGCAGCCGGGGACGCTGACCGGGTCGATCGGCGTGCTCGGCGGCAAGGCGGTCGTCGACGGCCTGCTCGCCCGCGTCGGCCTGACGACCGGTGCCGTGTCGCGGGGTGCGCGGGCGCGGATGTTCTCCGCCCGCCGACCGTTCGACGACGGCGAGCTGGCCCGGCTGGACCGGCTCCTGGACACGGTCTACGACGACTTCGTCGCCCGGGTCGCCGAGGGGCGCCGGATGACGCGCGAGCAGGTCCACGAGGTGGCCCGCGGGCGGGTGTGGTCCGGCCGGGACGCCGCCGCCCGCGGGCTCGTCGACGAACTAGGCGGTCTGCGGGACGCGGTGCGGATCGCGCGCTCGCGGGCCGGGCTGCGCCCGGACGCGCCGGTGCGCCCGGCGCTGCACGTCCCGCTGATGGCCCGGTTCGGGACCCCGCGCAACAGCGAGGACCCCCGCGCGGCGGGCCTCTCGTCGTGGACGCTCGGCTGGGGCAGCGCCGCGTCGGTGGCCGCCGCGGTGGGGCTGCCCGCGGCGGGGCCGCTGGTCATGCCGGACGTCCGCTTCGCCTGAGGGCGCTGGCGTCCTCCTCCGGCGCGGCGGCGAGCGCCTGCTTGGCGACGGTGTCCTTCGACGCCATGCGGCGGGCGCCGGCCGCGACCAACCGCTGGTAGCCCGCGCCGGTGAGCCGCACGACGGTGGAGATCAGGTGGGCGTCGGCGCCGATCAGCACCCGCGGCCGGTTGGCGACGACGGCGGAGACGATCTTGGCGGCCGCCGCGGCGGGAGTGGTGCGCGCCATGGAGCCGTCGAAGCGCTGCGCGAGCGCGGCGAGGTCCTCGCCGGGCACGCCGCGGGCGTTGCGAGCGATCGCGGTCTTGATGCCACCGGGGTGGACGCAGGTCACGCCGACCGGGTGGCCGGCGACGAGCATCTCCTCGCGCAGCGTCTCGGTGAACCCGCGCACCGCGAACTTCGCCGAGACGTAGGCGCCCTGCGACGGCGCCGCCATCAGCCCGTAGACGCTCGACACGTTGACGACGTGGCCCTCGCCCGAGGCGATCAGGTGCGGCAGGAACGCCTTCGTCCCGTGGACGACGCCCCAGAAGTCGACCGCCATGACGCGGTCGATGTCCTCCACGGTCATCGCCTCGATGGTGCCGACGAAGGCGATCCCGGCGTTGTTGACGACGACGTTCACCCCGCCGTACTCCGCCACGACCGCAGCCGCCCACGCGTCCACCGCGGCGCGGTCGCTGACGTCGACCCGGGTCGAGTGCACGCTCGCGCCGAGCGCTTCGGCGTGCTCGACGGTGGCCGCCAACCCGGCCTCGTCCCAGTCGCACACCGCCAGGCGGGCCCCTCGCCGGGCGAGCTCGTAGGCGACCTCGCGGCCGATCCCCGAGCCCGCTCCGGTGACCGCCGCGACCCGACCGGACAGCTCCCGCACCGCCATCCTCGGACCGTACCGCCCACCGCGGGCGCACTACGATGAGCGGGCATGGGGTACCCGGACTTCGACGTCGTCCGCACGAGCACGCCGACCTCGGCCGAGCGGCGCGCCGAGATCCTCGCGGCACCGGGGTTCGGCCGGTACTTCACCGACCACATGGTCCGCATCGACTGGACGGCCCACTCCGGCTGGGGCCACGGCGCCGTCGTGCCGTACGCGCCGCTGCCGCTGGACCCCGCGACGATGGCCCTGCACTACGGGCAGCTGATCTTCGAGGGGCTGAAGGCGTACCGGCAGCCGGACGGCGCCATCCGCACCTTCCGGCCGGAGATGAACGCCGCCCGCTTCGCCCGGTCCGCCGAGCGCCTGGCGATGCCGGAGCTGCCGGAGGAGCTGTTCCTCGAGTCCCTGCGCGCGCTGGTCGACATCGACCGGGACTGGGTGCCGGACGACCGTGAGGCGTCGCTCTACCTGCGCCCGTTCATGATCTCCACGGAGGTCGGGCTCGGCGTCAAGCCGGCGGACGCGTACACCTACCTGCTCATCGCCTCGCCGGCCGGCGCGTACTTCCCCCGCGGCGTGCAGCCGGTGTCGGTGTGGCTGTCGACCGACTACACCCGGGCGGCGCCCGGCGGGACGGGCGAGGCGAAGTGCGCCGGCAACTACGCCGCCTCGTTGGTGGCGCAGGCGCACGCGGCGGAGCAGGGCTGCGACCAAGTGGTGTGGCTCGACGCGGTGGAGCACCGCTGGGTCGAGGAGATGGGCGGCATGAACCTGTACTTCGTGTACGGCTCGGGGACGTCGGCGCGGATCGTCACGCCGGCGCTGACCGGCACGCTGCTGCCCGGCGTCACCCGCGACTCGCTGCTGGCCCTCGCCGCGGAGCTGGGTCACGCCGGCGAGGAGGGCAAGGTCTCGACCGATGACTGGGAGGGCGGCGTCAGCTCCGGCGAGCTCACCGAGGTGTTCGCCTGCGGGACGGCCGCGGTGATCACCCCGGTCGGGCAGGTCAAGAGCGCGACGTCGTCCTTCACCGTCGGCGACGGCACGCCCGGCCCGGTGACGATGCAGCTGCGCGAGGCACTGCTCGACGTCCAGACCGGGCGGGCACCGGACGCGCACGGCTGGATGCGCACACTGGTCGATCAGGCGGTCTGAGCCGCCCGGCGATCGGCGCGGCCGGCCCGGGCGACGACGAGCGCCAGGCCGAAGCCGAGCGCGAGCGCGGTGATGTGGCCGACGTCGGTGAACGTGGTGTGCCAGAACGCCGGGGCGACGTAGCTCAGCAGGTACAGCAGGTAGAGGGGCATCAGCCACCGCGGCACCCGTGAGACGAGGAACGCCGCCAGGCAGGCCAGCGCGTAGGAGTAGCCGACGTCGGTGACGTGCGCCAGGTCGTTCGACAGCCGGTTGTGGGCGATGCCGCTGACCAGGGCGACGGCGACGAGCAGCGTCGCCCCGACGTGCCCGAGCGCGGCGGCGAAGATGGTCCCGGCCCGTCCCACCCAGCGCTGCGCGCTGGCGTAGGCGGCCAGGATGATCGGCAACTGCCAGAGCCCGCCGAGCGAGGTGCAGACGAACACGCTCGCCACCAGGACCGCCCACGGGCGGTCGCGGAGGTTGTCGAGGTTGGTGCTGGCCTTGAGGACGACCTGGTCGTGCCAGCTCTGCGGTGCGACGGCGAGGACGATCGCCACGCCGAGCAGGATCGCCGCGTAGACCAGCGCGACGTCGCTGCGCCGCACGAGCGCGACGTAGTCGCGCAGCAGCCGCGACGGACGCCGCTGGGCAGGCAGGCGGAGCGACACACTCACCGCTGACCCCCCTTCGGCGCGGTGCTGTTCCTACCGTGCGGCGGCCGGCAGCGCCATCGGTGCGGCGGGCAGTGCGCGCTGTGGACCGCGCAGCGCCCGTCCGAGCCGCCGGGCCAGCGCCACCGACGCCAGGCAGCACAGCACCTGCAGGACGATGAACCCGCCGGGCAGGTGCAGCGCGAGCAGCGCGCCGGACAGCGCTGGGCCCACCGCGTTGGCCGCGGTCTGCGCGCCCGTCACGGCGCCGAGCGCACGGCCGGCGGACCCTTCCGGGGCGAGCCGGGCGGCCAGCGGCGCGAGCACCGGGGCCAGCATCGTCTCGCCGACGGCGAAGGCGGCCAGGCCGGCGACGAGCAGCGCGCCCGGTCCGACGGAGACCACCATCGGGACGGCGAGCAGGAGCCAGCAGCCGATCCAGATCGTGGCGCAGCGGGCGAGCAGCGCCGGGCCGTCCTGGTGCTGGGTGGCCCGCACGACCGGCGCGGTCAGGACGGAGACGAGGACGCAGTTGACCGCGATCCCGACGCCGAGCAGTGCCGGCGTGACGTGCAGGGTGCTCAGCGCGTAGGCCGGTAACCCGGCGTCGAACTGGGCGTAGCAGGCCAGTGTCACCAGCACGGTGAGGACGAGCAGCAGCCGCAGCGCGGGCATCGCCAGGATGTCCCGGACCCGAACGCCGGCCGCGGCAACGGCCGGCTCGACCTGCGCGCCGACCACAGCCGCTGGGGCGACTCGCGCCCTCCGGCCGACGCCGGCGACCACGGCGGCGCTGGCCAGCGCGGCGACCGTGGCGATGCCGTAGACCGGCAGCGCGCCGGTCGGGGAGTCCAGGGACACCAGGAACCCGCCGGCCAGCCCGCCGATGGCGATCGCGACGTTGTTGGCGATGAACTGCCAGGCGAACACCTCGCGCCGGCGGCTGGGCGGCGACCACTCGAGCAGCAGGACCTGGACGGCCGGCTGCGCGGCCGCGAACCCGGCGCCTGCGAGCGCGGCGGCGCCCCAGATCTGGCCGACGGAGCGGCCGAGCGCCAGCGCGACGATGCCGACGAGCATGAGCAGCCGGGCGCCGGCGGCGACGCGGGCCGGCGGGCGGGTGTCGGCCAGGCGTCCGGCCAGCGGCGCGGTGAGCAGCGACCCGACCGCGAAGGCGGTGAACGTGCCGGCCGCCGCCAGCCCGCCGAGGCCGCGCGCCTGGGCGACGTCCCCGTACAGGTACGGCAGCACCGCACCCCAGCCACCCATGGCCAGGGCCGACCCTCCGATCAGTACGGCCAGCCGGCCGCCTGTCCCGCGCACAGTGATCCTTCTTTCAACTTTTCGATACCAAATGCTTCGATCTCGAAACCTTACCTGAGCAGGGTTTGTTCCCCGGACGGCGGGGGTGCGCTCCCTAGACTGAGGCGATGCCGCGGCGCTCGCCCTACGCCGAGTACGAGCGCGCGGTCGCGCTCTACACCTCGGCGGGTGGTCACGAGACGCTGCAGCGCGTGACAGTGGCGATCAGTCGGCTGTCCAAGCGGCTGGACCACTTCTACAACGCGCAGTTGGCAGAGCTCGGCGTCTCCCACGGGGAGTGGACCGTGCTCTCGACGCTCGCCCAGAACGGCCGGGACGGCTCGTCGTCGCCGTCCCAGCTCGCGGACCTCAGCGGGGTGTCACCGTCGACGATGACCCACCGGCTCGACCGGATGGTCGAGCGTCAGCTGCTCACCCGCACCGTCGACGCGAAGAACCGCAGCCGGGTCAAGGTCGTCTTGGCCCGGAAGGGCTGGGAGCTGTTCCGCCGGGCGATCGTCGACGCCGAGGTCGTCGAGGGCGGGATCCTGTCCGCGCTGGGCGCCGAGGAGCAGGCGCAGCTCGCCGACCTGCTGGAGAAGGTGGTCGCCGGCCTGCCCGAGAAATGACAGTGGCAGGTTCCGGGCGACGGTCGGCGCGAGACGGCGTCAGCGGGTCGGCCAGCGCCGGAAATTCTGCCAGCTGCGGCTCGGGGTCGGGCCGCGCTGACCTTGGTAGCGCGAGCCGGCGGCGGCCGAGCCGTACGGGTGTTCGGCGGCGCTGGTCAGCCGGAACAGGCACAGTTGGCCGATCTTCATCCCGGGCCACAGTGTGATCGGCAGGTTCGCGACGTTGGACAGCTCCAGCGTGATGTGACCGCTGAAGCCGGGGTCGATGAACCCGGCGGTGGAGTGTGTGAGCAGCCCGAGCCGCCCCAGACTCGACTTGCCCTCGAGGCGGGCGGCGAGGTCGTCGGGCAGCGTGAAGACTTCGAGCGTCGAACCCAGCACGAACTCCCCCGGGTGCAGCACGAACGGGTCGTCGTCCTTCGGCTCGACGAGCGCGGTGAGGTCGTCCTGCTGCTGCGCCGGGTCGATGTGGGTGTACTGGCTGTTGTTGAACACCCGGAAGTAGCGGTCGAGACGGACGTCGACGCTGGAGGGCTGGACGAGGCCGGCGTCCCAGGGTTCGACCTTCAGCCGGCCCGCGTCGACGGCCGCGCGGATGTCCCGGTCGGACAGCAGCATGGGCGAACCCTATGGCGCCGGCGTCGCGGCGACGAAGGCCGCGATCGCCGCGCCGAGTTCCGCGCCGCGGTCCTCCTGCACGAAGTGCCCGGCGCCGGGGATCGGGTGCTCGCTCGGGCGCGGCAGCGTGCGCATCAGGACCGGTGCCATCGCGGCGGTGATCGGGTCGCCGTCGCTGAAGGCGACCAGCGCCGGCCGGTCGAGGCGCCCGAGCACGCCCCAGGCGGCGCGGTTGGCGGCCGACGCTGGATCGTCCGGCGCCGTCGGCACCAGCAGCGGCATCGCTCGCGGGCCGGCGCAGAAGGTCTCGTCCGGGAACGGCGCGGTGTAGGCGCGCAGCTCGTCCGCGGACAGCTCGCGCTGGCAGCCGGACTGGACGAAGCGGGCGACGTCGAGGCGCGGCGCGGTGGTCATCGCCTCGCGGAAGCGCCACCACACCTCGGGCATCGGGGTGTCGCCGGTCGGTAGGCCGGTGTTCGCGGCGACGTAACGGGCGATCCGGTCGGGGTGCTCGGCCACGAGGCGCAGCCCGAGCAGCCCGCCCCAGTCCTGCCCGACGACGGTCAGCTCGACCAGGTCCAGGACGTCGAAGAGCAGCGCCCGCAGCCACTCGACGTGCCGGGCGTACGAGTGGTCGGCGACGTCGGCCGGCTTGTCGCTGCGGCCGAACCCGACGAGGTCGGGGACGACCACCCGCATGCCGGCGTCGGCCAGGGGCGGCACCACCCGGCGGTAGAGGAACGACCACGTCGGCTCGCCGTGCAGCAGCACGATCGGCGGCCCGTCGGGAGAGCCGGCCGCGACCCAGGACATCCGCAAGGTGCCGCCGTCGGGGTCGGGCACCAGCGCGTACTGCGGCGGGTAGGGGAACTCCGGCAGGTCGGCGAAGCGGTCGTCCGGCGTCCGCAAGGTCTGCATGCGGTCACCCTGCCAGCCGCCCCTCGGGTGGGTCACGGATGCCCTGCGCGCCGCCGGGAGTCGTCGGCCCGTGCTGCTGTGCGCAGCGCTGCTCGGGGCAGCGCTGCTGCGGGCAGCGGGACGCGACTCGGAACGCCCGCTGCCCCCACGCTGAGCTCGTGAGTGACGACTGGGTCCCGGGCCGGGAGTTGGACGAGGCGATCTACCGGCGGCTGTTCGAGCGCCGCACGCTGCTGCTCGGCGAACCGCTCGAGCACTGGAACAGCAACCGGCTCTGCGCGGGGCTGCTGCTGCTGGCCGCGGAGGACCCGGCCGCCGACGTGCGCTTGCTCATCAACTCCCCCGGCGGCTCGGTGCCGGGGATGCTGGCGATCCGTGACTGCATGCGGGCGATCCCCTGCGACGTCGTCACGGTCAACGTCGGGATGGCGTACAGCGCCGGGCAGTTCCTGCTCAGCTCGGGCACCCGCGGCAAGCGCTACGCGCTCGCCCGCTCGAAGGTGCTGCTCCACCAGGGCTCGGCGGGCATCGGCGGCACGGCGCAGGACATCGCGATCCAGGCCGACGACCTGCGCCGCACGCGCGACACCGTCCTCGGCCTGATCGCCGAGGACACCGGCCAGGACGTCGAGACCGTCGAGCGCGACTCGCGGCGCGACCGGTGGTTCAGCGCGGAGGAGGCGGTGGCGTACGGGTTCGTCGACTCCGTCGTCGACTCGGCGGAGGACGTCCTGCCCGCGCCGCAGCGCACGATCGGACTGGGAGCGCGCCGGTGAGCAGTTACACGATCCCCTACGTCACCACCCGCACGAACCAGGGCGAGCGGACCGTCGACGTCTACAGCCGGCTGCTCGCCGAGCGGGTGATCTACCTCGGCACCGGCATCGACGACGGCGTCGCCAACGCCGTCATCGCCCAACTCATCCACCTCGAGTCGGAGAGCCCGGACCAGGCGATCAGCCTGTACATCAACTCCGCCGGCGGCTCGATCCCGGCTACGCTCGCGATCTACGACGCGATGCAGTACGTCGCCTGTGACGTGGAGACGACCTGCGTCGGGCAGGCCGCCGCGACGGCGGCGATGCTGCTGGCCGGTGGCGCGCCGGGCAAGCGGCAGATCCTGCCGCACGGCCGGGTCGTCATCCACGCGCCGGCGGCGGAAGGACGCGGGACCATCCCCGACCTGGTGCTCGAAGCCGACGAGGTGGAACGTGTTCGGACCATGTTGGAGGAGATCCTCGCCGCGCACACCGCGCGCACTCCTGCGCAGGTGCGGGAGGACACCGAGCGCGACCTCATCCTGACCCCGCAGGCGGCGGTGGACTACGGGGTGGTGGACGCCGTCCTGGCGCGACGCTCCGTCGGCGGCTCTCAGGCCGGCCGGTCGGGCTAGGCGGCGAGGCAGACCGGGCCGCGCGGCCCGGCGGACATCCGCTCGCCCGCGCGCTGGGTCAGCGTGAGCACCGACACGCCCAGGGCGCCCGACACCGCGGACAGCACCTCCGAGGACGGGTCCTTCCGGCCACGCTCGAGCTCGGACAGGTACTGCGGCGAGACGCCGGCTCGTCCGGCGACGTCGGCGATCCGCTCACCGCGGCGGCGGCGCTCGTCGCGCAGCTGCTCGCCGACCGCCTCCCGCCACAGCGGCTCCGGCTCGAGCGGGCGCCGACGGGGCAGCCGAACGACGTTGTCCATGCCTCCGGACCGTAGCCGTGCGGGCGCGCCGTCGCGGCGCGGTTCGCTCTGAGCGAGCGCCGGCCCCCGACACTCGCCAGGAACTCCTCTCCTGGAGGAGGGGACGGCGGGTGATCACCGCGGTTCCGGGCTCCGATGCGACGTCTGAGCGGCAGACTGCGTCCGTGGACCACCTGCAGTTCCTGCGTGACGAGACCGACCGGTTCCGTGCCGCCATCCTCGCCAGCGGACCGACGGCTGCCGTGCCGACGTGCCCGGGATGGGACGCCGCGGACCTGCTGTGGCACCTGAGCGTCGTTCACGGGTTCTGGGGACGCATCGTGCGGACCCGCGCCCGGCCGGACCAGCCGCCCGACACCTCCGTGGCGGCGCGCCCGGCGAGTCACGAGGAGCTCCTCGCCGCGTTCGACGAGGCGGCCGCGCAGCTGCACGAGGCGTTGTCCGCCACCGCGCCCGAGGTCGCGGTGTGGACCTGGGCGGACGACCACAGCGTGGCGTTCGTCCGCCGCCGCGTCATCCAGGAGACGCTGGTGCACCGCCTCGACGCCGAGGCGACGGCGAAGACCTCGACGCCGGTCGACCCCGCGCTCGCCGCGGACGGCGTCGACGAGGTCCTCACCCGGTTCCTCGCCGTCGACCTCGCCGGCGCCGCCGAGGACGGGCCGATCGGCCGGCTGCGGACCACCGACACCGGCGACGCCTGGCTGGTCCGGCTCGGCAGCGGTCGCAGAGCAGGGCGACTGTCCGACGCGGACACGACGGGAGACCGGCCCGGCGTGGCGCTGATGGCGGCCGGCCTGCCCTCGTTCACCGTCCGCGCGCCGGCGGCGGTGCTCGACGCCTGGCTCTGGAACCGGCCGACGCCCGGCGCCGTGACCGTGGACGGCGACGACTCGGCGTTCGCCAAGCTCGACTCCCTCGTCCGGGCAGGCATCTCCTGAGCGCACGCCCTGGTCCGTAGCGTCGGGCGGAGCTGGTGCCGGGAGCCCCGCGCCGCCACGATGGCCAGATGCGCGACGTTCCCGAGGCGGTGGTCGAACTGTTCGTCGACCGGCTCTTCGACGACGCCGCGCTGTTCCCGCCCGCGACGCTGCCGGTGTCGGCGGCGGTGCCGGCACATCGGCGGCACCGGCTGGCCTGGTACGCCCCGATGGTGGGCCCCTTCGTCTGCGGCGCGGCGGCGGTGGGGGAGCTGGACGCCGCCGCGCGCGCTCCGATGGACGTCCTGCTGGTCGTCCCGGCAGGGGTGCAGGCCGTGCCGGACGCGCTCGCCGCCATGCGGGCGGCGCGCCGGCTGCGGCTGGTCGGCGTGGAGCTACCGCTGGCCGCGTCAGCCGCGGCCGACGCCGCCCGGCTCGCCCGGGATGCCGGCGTCGCGGTCTACGGCGAGGTGCCCGTCGCGGAGGTCGACGCCGATCTGCTGGCCGGGTTCCGGGTGCACGGGGTCCGGCTGAAGCTGCGCACCGGCGGCACGGTGGCCGGCGCGTTCCCGTCCGAGCGCTCGCTCGGCGCGGCGCTGGCGGCGGCGGTCCGGGCCGGCGTCCCGTTCAAGTGCACGGCGGGCCTGCACTCCGCCGTCCGCCACACCGACCCGCTGACCGGCTTCGAGCACCACGGCTACGGCAACGTCCTGCTCGCGGTCGCCGCCGCGCAGTGCGGCGCGGACCCGCTGCCGCTGCTCGCCGAGCGTGACGGCGCGCGGGTCGCCACCCAACTGTGCGAGCTCTCCCCGGCGCGAGCCCGAGCGGTGCGCGAGGCGTTCCGCTCGTTCGGCACGTGCAGCGTCGAGGAGGCGGTGGCCGACATGGTCGCGCTCGGCCTGGTGGACGTCGGCGTGCCGGTGTCCCCCTCGTCCGATCCGGTCACCACCGCGTGAGCGGCGGCTTCGGGCCGGACCACCTGCCGTACGGCGTCGTCGCCGGTTCCGCGGGCGAGCGACACGCCGCCGCCCGGCTGGGCGACGAGGCGCTGCTGCTCGAAGGTCTGCCGCAGCACGGCTCGGTGTTCACCGCGGCGTCGCTGGACGGGCTGCTCGCGGCCGGGCCGGAGCTCTGGGCGGCCGTGCGGGAGGAGCTCCAGGACTCGCTGGACCGGCTGGACCGGCTGCCGCTGGCCGAGGTCACGCCCGTGCTGCCGTTCACGGTGGCCGACTACGTCGACTTCTACGCCTCCGAACACCACGCCACCAACGTCGGACGGATCTTCCGCCCGGACGGGGCGCCGCTCACGCCGAACTGGAAGCACCTGCCGATCGGCTACCACGGTCGCGCGGGCACGGTCGTCGTCTCCGGGACGCCGGTGCGCCGGCCGTGCGGTCAGTCGCGAAACACCGACGGGACCGTGGGGTTCGGCCCGTCGCGTCGGCTCGACACCGAGGCGGAGGTCGGCGTCGTCGTCGGCGGGTCGTCGCCGCTCGGGACGCCGGTGCCGCTCGGGGCGTTCCGGCAGCACGCGTTCGGCGTGACGCTGCTCAACGACTGGTCGGCGCGTGACATCCAGGCGTGGGAGTCCGTCCCACTGGGCCCGTTCCTCGGCAAGTCGTTCGCGACCTCGGTCTCCGCGTGGGTCACGCCGCTCGCCGCGCTGGAGGCGGCGTGGACGGCGCCGCCGGCCCGGGACGTCCCGCTGCTGGCGTACCTCGAGGACGGCGGACGCCGGGACGGTCTGGACGTGGCGCTGGAGGTCCGGCTCAACGACAGCGTGCTCGCCCGCCCGCCGATGTCGGCGATGTACTGGACGCCGGCGCAGATGCTGGCGCACCTGACCGTCAACGGCGCCAGCACCCGTCCCGGCGACCTCTACGCGTCGGGCACCGTCAGTGGTCCGGAACCGGACCAGCGGGGTTGCCTGCTGGAGTTGACGTGGAGCGGCCGGGACCCGGTCCGGCTGGACGACGGGTCGACGCGGGCGTTTCTCGAGGACGGCGACGAGGTCGTCATCACCGCGACCGCGCCCGCCACGTCGGGTGGCCGTCTGACGCTCGGCGAGGTGCGCGGCCGCATCGAGCCGGCGGTCATCCCGCCGATGTAACGAGTTCGTACAACGTCGGGGAACTGGGGAACTGCCGCCACGCAGGCTGAGCGACCAGTCGGCGGAAGCCCTCGGCGGCATGCGCGGCGCGGAACTCCGGCGCCGACGCCCACGTCGCGACGTTGACCCAGCGGTGCTCGGCGTCGGCGGACACCGCTCGGTGCAGCCGCAGCGAGACGAACCCCGGCTGCTGCCGGAAGAACGCGCTCGTCGCGGTCCACAACCCGAGAAACTCGTCATCGCGGTCCGGGGTGACGGTGAAGCGGTTGATGAGGGTGACCGACTCGTCCACGGCGTCTCCTTGAATACACAGCTGTGCAACGACCTGCTCATCGACGCCACCGTCGGGCTGCTGAGCGCGGACGACGTCGAGGCGGCGATCGAGGCCGCCGACCCGGGCGGTTCGGACCCGCACGCCCGGGTCAAGGCGATGGTCCGGACCGTCGCCGAGTTGTCCGCGCGGACGCTGCCGCTCGGCCGGTCGCTGATCCGCCTGACCGTCGAGGCGCCGACCTCGGACTCCGAAGCCCCGAAGCGGGGCTACCGCCGGGTGGCCTGGGTCGAGCGCGCGCTCGACCCGCTGCGCTCCCAGCTGCCGGTGTCGGAGTTCGACCGGCTGGTGTCCGCTGTCGCGATGGTGGTCGGCTGGGAAGCCCTGGTCGTCCTCGGGGACCTGCGGGGGCTCGACGCGCAGCAGCAGGTGGCCGTGTCGTCCTGGGCGGCCCGCGCCCTGGTCGAGGCGGCCCTGGCGGCGGCTGCCGGTGTCGCCCTCCGGTAGGCTCGGCGACCGTCTGCGGGTGTAGTTCAATGGCAGAACATCAGCTTCCCAAGCTGACAGTGCGGGTTCGATTCCCGTCACCCGCTCTCGTGGAGCCCAGTGAGTTCGGACGGGCTCGCGGTGGACCGCCTCAGGCGCGCAGCTCGCTGAGCACCGCCGGCAGCTCGTCGAGCAGCTCTCGCGCGAGGAAGCCCAGCCGGCCGACGCGCGCGGCCAGCCGGTCTCCGGCGCTGGCGTGCAGGTACGTCGCCCAGCACGCCGCCTGCGGCAGTGACGCACCACGGGCGACGAGCCCGGCGACGGCGCCGGCCAGGACGTCGCCGCTGCCGGAGGTCCCGAGCCCGGAGTGGCCGGACGGCACCGTCCAGGTCGTCCCGCCGTCGGACACCGCGTTCTGCACCGTCACGACCGCGCCGTACCGGCGGGCGATGTCCGACGCCGCGCCCACCACGTCGTCGAGGTCCTCGGGCGAGCGGTCGAGCAGACGAGCCGCCTCCGCGGCGTTCGGCGTGAGCACCAGGGAGCCGGCGAACGCCCCGTCCGGGACCGACGGCAGCGCCGACAGCGCGTAGGCGTCCGCGACCAGCGGCGGCGGGTCCTGCGCGGACGCCAGCCCCGCGAGCAGCGCCACCGCCTCGTCGGCGTCGTCGAGTCCGGGGCCGGCCAGCACGGCGTCCGCCCGCGCCAGCCGGTCGGCCACCGCCGAGGCCGCGGCGGCACCCAGCACGGTCCCGGCGTCCGACTCCGGCAGCCCGGTCACGCCGGACTCCGGGACGGCGACCGCGACCGCCGGCGCCACCGACGAGGCCACCGCCAGCATGAGCACCCCGGCGCCGACCCGCAGCGCCGCCAGCCCGGCGAGCATCGCCGCGCCCGGGGTCCCGCGGGCGCCGCCGACCACCAGCACGTCGCCGCGGCTGTGCTTCGACGCACCGGGTTCCGGGAGCGGCCACTCGCGCAGCAGCTGCGGGCTGACGACCTCAGGACGGGAGGGCATCGGTCCTCCCCGGGTGCTCGGTCTCCTGGTCGGGCTCGAGGTGGGCGGTGTCGTTGAAGTCCACGCAGTGCCACTGGTCGCGGACGGGCACCATCCGGGTGACCGACGCGTTCGCCACCGCGGTCGACGCGCTGATCCCCAGCACGGTCCGCTCGTCCAGCGGCTCGAGGATGTAGCGGATGAGCAGCACGACGGCGTCGTGGCAGACGAGCACGACCCGGCCCGACGACGTGGCCTCCACCTCGTGCAGCAGGCTGCGCAGCCGCAGCGCCACGTCCGCCCACGACTCCCCGCCCGGCGCGCGGTAGTAGAACTTGCCCCACCGCCGGCGGCGCTCGGCCTCCTCGGGGTAGCGGGCGCGGATGCCGCGGCCGGTGAGCAGGTCGAGGACGCCGAGCTCGCGGTCGCGCAGCCGCTCGTCGATGCGCGGGACGACGTCGAGCCCGGCCGCGTCCAGCGCGATCCGCGCCGTCTCCTGCGCGCGCAGGTACGGCGAGCACCAGACGGCGTCCGGCGGCGCTCCCGTCATCCGCGCCCCGAGCTCCGCGGCCTGCTGCCGGCCCAGCTCCGAGAGGGGGACGTCGGGGTCGCGCTCCGGGATGTCGATGACCTCGGCCCCGTCGGCGTAGGCGCGCGCGTGCGCGACGTTGCCGGTGCTCTCGCCGTGCCGGACCAGGACGAGCTCCGTCACCGGGGGACGCGGGTGGATCACCTTCCGGACACTAGCGGCAGCTCAGCGGGGCCTGCGGCGCGGCAGCGGCAGCGGCGGCCGGTCCTGCACGGCCTTGCGAGTGGTCTGTCGCAGCCGGTCGGCGGCCTGCGCGACCTGGGCGATCTGGGTGCCGGCCCGCCGCTCGGCGAGCTCGCGCCGCCGCCGCTCGCGCCGCCGGGCCCGCTCCTCGACGTCGAGCTCGGCGAGGACGCGCTCGATGCCGGCGAGCAGCGACCCGTGCAGCTGCCAGAGCCCGGGCGACTCCTGCGGGTCGACGAACAGCAGCTCGGTCAGTCGCACCCGGGCCTCCCGCACGGAGTCCAGCGCCTGCGCCAGCTCGACGGTGTGCGGCTCGTCGGCGGCGTCGACCTCGGCGCGGACCAGCGTGCCGTAGCAGCGGAACGCCTGCGCCAGGTCGGCCATGAGCGTGGCGAACGCCGCGCGGAGGTCGTCGTCGATGAGGTCGCTGTCGCGCAGCGCGACCGGCTCCTCGCGGGAGGCGGTGGCGGTGTCGACGCGGTCGGACACCGACCGGAACACCGCCCGCAGTGCGACCGCCGAGTGCTCCAGTGCGTCGAGGCCGTCGCGGAGGTCCGGCGTGGTGTCCGCGGTGCCGACCGCGCGCGGGTTCAGCCGGCGGCTGCGGTCGGCTTCGGTGAGGACGCGGTCGACCCGGTCGAGCTCGTTGGTGATCGCCCGGGCCTCGTGCAGCCAGCTGCGCACGTCGTCCCGGGTGGCGTCGCCGGAACTCAGCGCCTCGGCGACGCGGTCGAGCAGCCGAGCGACGCGGTCGGCGAACTGCTCGACCGCCGCACCGGCGCTGCGGTTCTGCACCGCCGGCGGGAAGAGGATGTTGACGAGCAGCCCGACGACCGCGCCGATCACCGTCTCCTCGACGCGGTCCACCGCCTGCAGCCCGGCCCCGCCGACGGCCAGGATGAGCATCGCGCTGATCGGTACTTCCAGCAGGTGATCGCCCAGGCGGAGGAACTGCCCCAGGGCGATCGACAGCGCGACGACCAGTCCGAGGCTCCACCAGGTGAACGGCGCGACGCTGGCGAAGCCGATCGCCAGCCCGACGCCGAGCACGACGCTGACGATCCGCAGCATCGTGTCGGTGACCGTCCCGACGAGGGTCACCTGCACGACCAGCAGCGCAGTGAGCGCCGCGGTGACCGGCCGGGCGTCGGTCACCAGACCGAGCGCGACGAGGTAGGAGGCGACCGCCGCGCCCGTCAGCCGCAGCCCGCGCGTCATCGCCGACGTCCCGCGCTCGCGCACCTGGCTGCGCAGCGAGCGGACGCGCGCGCGCAGCGCCGCCGACAGCCGGCTCATCCCCGCGATCCTCCCCGACCGGTGGCGCCGGTGTCAGCCCGGCGGATCACCAGAGGGCGATCCCGTCCCGTCCACGGGTGGCCCGTCGAGCGTCCAGTGGTCAGCGATCCCGCGACCACTGGGCGCGGAAGTGACCACCCGGGCACGGAACTGGCCACTCGGCGTGCTGCGCGCGGCGACGGCTCAGTGCCCGCCGCCGCGGTAGCGCCGGTCGTAGCTGGCGCCCAGCGCCACCAGGCAGGCGGTGATCAGCAGCAGCGCGCTCGTCGCCCAGCCCAGGAGCTGCCCGATCGGCATCACCGACGGGCCACCCGGCGTCCGGTGGAAGTCCAGGTGCGCGTGGATCGTCAGCCCCAGGTCGATCAGGCCGAGACCGACCAGGACGGCGAACCACCGCCATGCCCGCCGTCCCACAGCTGACATGGTGCTCCGCGTCGCTGTGCGTCAGGCGAGGAACCCCAGTCGCGGGCGGTCACTGCCGAGCACTGCCGCGGGATCGCTGCCGAGCACGCCGGCGAGCAGTTCGGCGTAGACCGCTCGGAAGTCGACGTCGGCCTTCAGATCGCCGTCGTCGAGGTCGGTCAGCGACGGTTCGCCGCCGTAGAAGCCGCCGCGGACCGGGACACCGGCGAGCAGCACCGGCCCCGCGGTGCCGTGGTCCGTGCCCTGGCCCGCGTTCGCGCGTACCCGTCGTCCGAACTCGGAGTAGACGAGCAGGGTGACGTGCTTCCCGTGCGGGTCGGCGGCCATGTCGTCGAGGAAGCTGCTGAGTGCGGTGTCGAGCGTGCCGAGCAGGGCTTGCTGGGTGGCCTTCTCATCGGCGTGGGTGTCGAAGCCGCCGAGGCTCACCGCGTAGACCCGGGTCGGGACACCCGCCTTGACGCAGCGCGACACCACCGCGAGCTGGTCGGCCAGCGACGTCCCACCGCGGCCGCTCCCGGCGGTGGACGCGGGCCCGTGCACCTGTCCGCCGAGGGTCGCGGCGACCACCCGCTCCGCCCGGTACGCGGCGCACACCTCGCCGGCAGCGCTGCCGTCGCCGCGCTCGTCGCGGCCCAGGCCCGGGACGGTGGCAGCCAGCGGTGCCGCCAGCGCCGAGCCACCGACCTGCAGCGCCGCCGCCGTGCTGCGGGCCCCGACCGCCAGCGGCGGCAGTACCGCCCCGACGTTGACCGCCCGCACCGGGTCGTCGCCGGTCACGTCGAGCCAGCGGCCGATCCAGCCTGTCCGCAGCGGCTCGTCGGGAGACGCGGTCTGCCAGATGTCCATCGAGCGGAAGTGGCTGTGGTCCGGCCGGGGGTAGCCGACGCCACGCACGATCGCCAGCCGTCGCTGCTGCCACTGCCGCGCCAGGCCTTTCAGCGCCGGGTTGAGGCCGAGCGTGGCGTCCAGGTGCAGGACCTCGTCCGGGCTGTACGCCAGCCCTGGCCGGGCGTCGTGGTACGCCGGGTCGGCGTACGGGACGACGGTGTTGAGCCCGTCGTTGCCGCCGTAGAGCGTGACGACGACGAGCACGCCGGTCCCGGCCGCCAGCCGGTCGGTGGCCGCCCGGCGGGTGAGCGCCGACATCGAGGTCCAGCCGGGGCCGGATCCGGCGACGGCCCCGGCGGCGAGGCCGACGGCTCCGGTGACACCGGAGGCGAGGAGGAAACGGCGGCGGGTGAGCTCGTCCATGGGCGTCAGTCCGTCAGGTTCTCGGGGGTGTTGAGCGCGACCGCGACGAGCCGCACCGGGTCCCGTGCGACGTCGCGCAGCACGGCCGCGGACCGGTCGGTCCACGCCGGCACGCCGAGCAGCTGTGCCGCCGCGTCCAGCTGTGTCGTCGTCGACCCGCCCCGCAGCGCGGACAGGTCACTGCGCTGCGCGACGACGGACGCTGCCTGGAGCCGGAGGTCCGCCGCGGCCGTCGACAGCCATGCCTGCCCGGCGGGCCAGCCGCCGACACTGGGCGGGGCGAACGGTTCCTGGCCCAGGGCGCGCAGCACGCCGATCAGCTGCCGGACGTGGGCATCGGAGTCGAGAGGTGTGCGCAGGGCGCGCAGGGCGCCGACCAGCCATTCCACCGGCGAGGCGACGGTCGTCCCCCGTGCGGCGGCGAACGCCGGGCCGGTGAGCAGCGCACGCAGCAGCGCGGTGACGTCCCGCCCCGGGCCGTAGGCCGCGACCGGCGCCGCGAGATCAGCCGGCGACGGGGCGGCGTCCGAGACGAGGAACGACCACAGGGCGGCGGCAACGAACCGCGGCGACGCGGGTGCGGCGAGCACGGCGTCGCAGTACCCGGCCGCGTCGAGCGGCCCGGTGACGCCGAGCACCGTCTTGGCACCGGCGTCGTGGCGCCGAGGCACGAGCGACGTCGACCCGTCCGGCTGGATCCGCCAGCCGGTGAGAGCGCGGGCGCCCTCGCGGACGTCCTGCTCGGTGTAGCCGTCACCATGACCGAGGGCGAAGACCTCCATGAACTCCCGAGAAAGGTTCTCGTTCGGCGCCTGCGCGGTGTTCGCCTGACCGTCGAGCCACTTCAGCATCGCGGCGTCGGTCAGCATGGCGTAGGCCAGCGTCCGGAAGTCACCCCGACCGAGCGTGCGCAGCCGCTCGTTCTGCGCCAGCATCTCCGGCGCCGAGCGCACCTTCTGGATGGACGTGGCGAAGTGGGCGTGCCACACGAAGGTCAGCTTCTCGCCGAACGGCTGGGCCACCGCCACCATCCGCCGCAACCACCAGGCCTGCAGTTCGGCCCGCTGTGACCCCTCGAGCCCGTTCGCCTTCGTCGCCGCCGGGAACGGACCGGGCGACGGCGTGGCGAGGGCGCCCGCGTCCTTGTCGGGATCCGCGGCGAGCAGGGCGTCCACCGCGGCCGGGATCCCCGCGGCGCGCACCGCGTCGACGGCAGGACCGGTCGCGCCGAAGCCGGTGCGGCGCACCAGCCGGGCGGCGAGGACCGGATCCGTCACGCGGACGATTGTCGGGTGCCGATGTTCGGGTCAGGTGAACGTCGGGTCCGCGCTGCATCACGACCGGCCCGGCGCGGCGTCGCCCCGGGACGGATGGACGTCTGTCAGACCAGCGACGTGCGGGTGACCCGGCGGCGCAGCGGCCGCCAGCGCGGGTCGGCCGGCATCCCCGGGCGGAGCACGACGGCCAGCGCCGCCGCCAGGGCGATCAACGTGACGACGACGTTCTGTGTCGCCGTGAGGCCCCAGATCTTGCTCATCGCGCCGAAGCCGGACACCGCCATGAACCACTCGACGTGCCGCCCGCGCACCACCGGCGCCAGGCACACCAGCCCCCACAGCAGGTACCAGGGGTAGAGGACCGGTCCCAGCACGGCCACCGCGAGCAGCCCGAGTCCCGCCGTCGTCGCCAGCGGACGGTGGTGCGCGGTCAGGGTCAGGGCCAGCACGATGCAGCCCGCCAGGCCGAGGGTGGCGATCCGGCCCGCGGCGGACACGTCCGTCGGGGACGCGAACGGGACGATGCGCCCGAGCAGGTCGCCGAGCAGGGTCGCCGGCGCGATCGGCGTCCGGCCCTGCGTCGGCGTCTCCAGCGCCTTCACCCAGCCCCAGGCATCGGGCGGGAACAGCAGCGACATGACCGCGCCGCACGCCGCGACGATCGTCGCGCTGACCAGGAGGTCGCGCAGCGCGTCGCGCAGACGCAGCCCGACGACGTTGACGGCGGCCACCGCCAGGACCAGGACGAAGGCCGGCGCCTTCACCGCGGTCGCGGCGAAGCCCAGCACCAGGGCCAGGCGGGGATGTCCGCGGTGCGCCGCGAGCAGCGCCGCCATGAGGAACGCGCACATGAGCCCCTCCATGTGCGCGGCCGACACCACCTGCAACAGCAGCAGCGGGTTGAGCACGACCAGCGCCAGGACCAGCGGCCGTCGGGGCGCGTCGACCAGACGGACGGCGCACAACCCCATCGTCACGACGCTCAGCACCGCGACCCCGCGCAGGACGACCACGGCGCCCAGCGGGCCCCCGCCGCCCACGACGACGGCCAGGTGCTGCACGAGCGTGCCCAGCGGGCCGTACGGGCTGGGAACGCTGCGCCAGGTCGGGTCGACGGCGTTCGTGGCGGCGACCGGGCCGAGCGCGCTCGGGCCTCCGGCGTAGGGGTCGAGACCGCGCGCGGTCATGATGCCCTGCGCGGCGTAGGTGTAGACGTCACTGCTCAACAGCGGCGGGCCGAGCGCCAAGGGCAGCGTCCAGCACGCTGCGAGCTGCCAGACCTGCCGCTCGTCGCGCGGGCGCCACCGGACCGCGACGAACCACAGCACGACGAGCGCCGCCATACCGCTCGTCATCACCGCGCCCGGCCACCACGACGAGCCGGGATGGACGGTGTCGGCGGCCTGCAACCCGAACCAGCTGCTCAGTCGGACGGAGCCCGGGACGGGTCCGACGTGCCCGCCGGCGACCACGACCGCCACCGACGCCGCGGCCCCGCCGGCGGCGAGCAGCGGGAACGGGCGCATCCCGCCAGTGTCCCAAGGCTGTCGACTCCGACCCGAGTCGGAGGACACGGTTGCCGGATCGGGGAGGATGGACGGCGATGGCAGCCGGTCTGGACCGCGGGACGCTCGCGGGCACGAGCAGCGGCAGACGGTCCCGGGTGGCCGCGCTGCTGTTCGCGTCGTCCCCGGCCGACACCGACGCCGACCGCGCGCTGGCCGACTGGCGCCGGCGTGACTCGTCCCTGGTGATCGCGCTCGTGATGAGCGTCGTCGGCTCGCCTGGCCTGGCTGGTCGTCACGCCGCACGTCCCGGACCTCGCCGCGCAGGTCGCGCGCGCGGAGCTCGTGCACCGGGTCGGCGTCACGCCGTGGTGGACCGGCTGGTTCGGCGGGGTGACCCTGCCGGACTACAGCGTGATCGGGCCGTGGCTGATGGCTGTGTTCGGCGTCCGTGGCGCAGGGGTGCTCGCCGTGGTGGCCGGCGCGGCGGCGTTCGCCCGGTTGACGGAGCGGTCGCGGCGCCCGCGGGCGGCTGCGGCGGCCTTCGCACTCGCCACGCTGGCCGACGTCGTCGACGGGCGGATCACCTTCGCTCTCGGCGTCGCCGCCGGCGCGTGGACGGCGTTCGTGCTCCGCGACCTGCCGGACGCGCGCGGCGACGCCCGCCGCTGGCGGATCGTCCTGGTCGTCGTCGGTGCCGCGCTGACCTACCTCGCCAGTCCCCTGGCCGGGTTGTTCCTCGGGATCGCCTGCGCTGCGGTGGCCGTGGTCGACCGGCCGCGCCGGGCGGCCGCGCTGAGCGGCGCCGGTGTCCTGTTGGGCTTCGGTGCGGCGTTCGCGGTGCTCTTCCCGTCCACCGGCACGATGCCGTTCCACCCCACGGACCTCATCCCGGCCGGTCTCGGCTGTCTCGGCGTGCTGCTGCTGTGCTCGCAACGGACGGTCCGGGTGGGTGCCGCGCTCACGCTGGCGGCCTCGGCGGTGTTGCTGGTGGTCCCGGGCGCGATCGGCACGAACATCACTCGGATCACCTGGATCGCCGCCGGGGCGCTGGTCGTCGCCTACTGCCGGCTGCGGGCCGTTCCCGCCGCGGTCCTGGCGCTGGCGCTGGCGATCTGGCCGGTCGCCGACCTGGTCCGGCAGGTCAGCCGGGCGACGAGCCCCTCGGCGCGCTCGGAGTTCTACGTCCCGCTGTCCGACGCTCTGCGTGCGGCGGGCGCCGACCCGTCGTCGGGGCAGCGGCTCGAGATCGTGGACTCCGGTGACCACTGGGCGGTCGCGTACCTGCACCAGGCCCCGGCGCTCGCCCGGGGATGGGACCGGCAGGCCGACGCCGCGGACAACCCGATCTTCTACCGCCCCGGCGCCCTGAGCGCGGACAGCTACCAGGACTGGCTGCACGAGCTGGCGGTGAGCTGGGTGGCGGTGCCGAACGTCAAGCACGACTACGCGTCGGTCGCCGAGGCCGACCTCGTCGCGTCCGGCCTGTCCTACCTCGAGCCGGTGTGGTCCAGCCCGGACTGGACGCTGTACCGGGTGCGCGACCCGGCCCCGCTCGCCGACGGCGCGCGGGTGGACGCGGTGGACGCCTCGGGAGTGACCGTGAGCGCGGACGCGCCGACGACGGTGCGGCTGCGGGTGCGGTGGACGGCGTACCTGACCGCGGAGACGGTGGGGGGCGAGCCGGCGCGCGGTGCCTGCGTGCGTGACGACGGCGGCTGGACGACGCTGCAACTGCCACGGTCGGGCACCTACCGGGTGGTCGCCCGCTTCACGCCGTTGGCGTTGCTGTCACGCTCGGGGCGCTGCATCGGCTGAGCGGCGCTCAGGCCGCGGCGGGCAGGTCGTCGGGCAGGACGACCGGCGCGGCGGGGTGCTCGACCAGCGCGAGCACGCGCCCGGCCATGAAGCGTGCCGTGCGCACCGGCGTGCCGCCGCGGGTCACCTCGGTGACCTCGACGAGGCCGCGGCCGTGCGTCACCTCGACCCGGCGGCCGGCGCGGGTGGCGGCGATCTCGTAGACGCGGGTGCTGCCGCCGGCGTCGATGACGATCTCGACCCGATCGCCCTTCATGGGTGCTCCTGCCTGTGACGTGAGGTGTCCGGCCGGGCGTGTCGCCTCGTGGCGGGGTGCACACCGCGGCTTGCGCCCGTCCCCGGCGGGGGACCGGGGCGGGCCATCGTCCGCGGCGGCTGATCATTTGTGAGACCCGGGGACATCGGACCCGGCCGGACATCTCGCGCAACGCCGGACCCGGGTGGCTGATTCCCGCCCGCGGGTAGACCGGGGGCATGGCCGATGTCGAGGACGAGTTGTGGAACGAGTTCCACCGCGTGGTGAACATGACCTCCCGTGAACTCGGCGACTGGCTGCGGGAGCAGTCGGCCACCGAGGACGCCGAGGAGGTCCCGGACCGGGCGGGCACGGACACCGGCCGGCACGTGCTCCACATCCTCGGCAAGCGCCGCACCGACCTCACCGAGGACGACGTCCGCGTGATGCGCAACGTCGTCGACCGGGTGCACGAGGAGCGCCGCGACGACCTGGAGCCGACCGCGGGCCAACCGAACTGGCGCCACCGGTTGATGTCCATCGGGCACGACCCGCTCAAGCCGCCGGAGCAGGCCTCCGGCCGGACCCGCGCGTGAGCCCGGTCAGCCCGCCCACCTGGCTGTGAGCCCGCCCGCCTGGCGGTGAGCCCGCCCCTGGCTAGGAGCCCGACCGCCTGGCGGTGAGCCCGACCGCCTGGCGGTGATCATGTGCGATCTCGCGGGACATCCGCCGCGGCGCGCCAGATGATCACGCCTGCCGCGCGCCTGCCGCACGCCTGGCCGCGCGCCTGGCCGCGCGTCGAGCCGGCCGGTCAGCCTGCGGTGACGTCCACGCGCGCCGGCGGCCGGGCGCAGCCGAGGCCGTCGGCGATGACGCGGGAGATCTCGCCCAGCTGGCGCATCTGCTGCGGTGTGAGTCGGTCGACGACGTAACGCCGCACCGCCGCGACGTGGCCCGGCGCCGCCCCCTGCAGCGCGGCGTACCCCTCGTCGGTGAGCCGGGCGATCTGCCCCCGCTTGTCGGTGGGGCAGTTCTCCCGCCGGACCCAGCCGCGCTCCTCCAAGCGGGAGACGGCGTGGGAGAGTCGGCTGCGCGAGGACTGGCTGGCGTCGGCGAGCTCGCTCATCCGCAGCGCGCGGTGCGGCGACTCGGACAGCCGCACGAGGATCTCGTAGTACGCGTGCGGGACCCCGACGTCCTGCTGCAGCTGACGGTCGAGGACGTCGGTCAGTGTGACGACGGCCTCGAGGTAGGCGCGCCACGCGCGCTGCTCCTCGTCGCTGAGCCACCGGGTCGGCGCCATGCGCGGATGGTACTGGCGCGAACAGTTGAGGCCTCAACCCGGTCGCGTCCCGGTCTGGGTAGGACGATGACGGTCGGAGCAGAGGAGGCCGCGACGAGCCGACAGGACGACACCACGGCCGGGGACGCCGGCGTGCACGACGACTACGAGCGCGACGACACCCCCGCCCAGCGCCTCGACCGCAACTACAGCGAGCTGCTGCAAGAGCTGCGGGTGGCGCAGACGGGCGTGCAGTTCCTCTTCGCGTTCCTGTTGACGCTGCCGTTCCAGAACCGGTTCACCGTCCTCAACGGCGGGCAGCGTGGCCTCTACCTGTCCGTCCTGCTCCTGACCGCCGCCGCGGCCGCCCTGCTGATCGCGCCGGTGGCTTACCACCGGATCGTGTTCCGGCAGCACGTCAAGGGCCGGCTGGTGCGGGCGACGAACCGGTTCGCGCTGGCCGGGCTCGTCCTGCTCGCGGCCGCGATCACCGGGGCGGTCCTGCTGGTCACGAGCGTGCTGGCCGGCGGGGTGGCCACGACTCTCATCGTCACGGCCACGGCGGCGTTCTTCGTCGTGTTCTGGTTGGTGGTGCCGCTGCTCGGCCGGCGCCGGGTGCCCCGGTCGCGGACGGACCCGCTGACCGAGATCGCCGAGTCCGCCGAGGAGATCGCACGTGGTTGAGGCTCAACACAGTGGCGACAGCCTCCCCGGCTGAGCACCACCATTCAGCGCCACGGCCGCGACCCGGACGGGGTGGGGTTCGAGGTGGCCTGGGTGGTGCCGGCGACTACCGGCCCTCTCGACTGGCCACCGAGACGGCGCGCTACGCCGCCGACACACGAGGCGGAACCGAGACAAGTCGCCCCGCAACGGACGCCAGGAGCGCGCTCGGCCGTTAGGCGCTCAGGACGGCCGGGAACACCGGTGGCGACCCTTTGCGGAGAACCCAGGAGGTACCCCGTGCACATCCTCGGCCTGATCATCACCCTGATCATCGTCGGCCTCATAGCCGGCGCGCTGGCGCGCCTGCTCGTCCCCGGCAGGGACCCGATGTCGATCCCGCAGACCATCCTGCTGGGCATCGTCGGCTCGTTCATCGGAGGCTTCCTCGGCTACCTGATCTTCCACAAGGACTCGCAGAACGGCTTCTTCCAGCCGTCCGGCCTGATCGGCTCGATCATCGGCGCCATCATCGCGCTACTGATCTGGCGCGCGGTCCAGTCCCGTCGCGGCACCGGCCGCGCCGCCGTCCGGTAGCCCGGCACCCGGCCAGGACCGTTCGCGCGTCCTGGTCCGGCCGACGCCCCCGCCCCCTCCCCCCGGGCGGGGGCGTCGGTGTGTCCGGGTGCGTCCCGCCGCCTCCGTAGACTGACGCGGTGTCGCCGACCCCGCGCGTCCTGCTGCTCGAGCAGATCCACCCCGACGCCGCGGCGCTGTTCTCCGGGGCCGGCTTCGCCGTCGAGACGCTCGACCGAGCGCTCGACGAGGACGACCTGGTGGCCGCCGTCGCGGACGTCGACGTGCTGGGGATCCGCTCCAAGACGACGGTCACGACCCGGGTGCTGGACGCCGCCCCGCAGCTCACCGCGATCGGCGCGTTCTGCATCGGCACGAACCAGATCGACCTCAACGGCGCCGCCGAGCGCGGCGTCACCGTGTTCAACGCCCCGTTCTCCAACACTCGCAGCGTCGTGGAGCTGGCGCTCGCGGAGGTCATCGCGCTCACCCGCCGGCTGACCGAGAAGAACACCGGCATGCACGCGGGTGTCTGGGACAAGTCGGCGGACGGAGCGCACGAGGTCCGCGGCCGCACGCTCGGCATCGTCGGCTACGGCAACATCGGCACGCAGCTGTCGGTGCTGGCCGAGGCGCTCGGGATGCGCGTCGTGTTCTACGACACGGCCGACAAGCTCGCGCTCGGCAACGCCCGCCGCTGCGACAGCCTGGAGGAGTTGCTGGAGGTGTCCGACGTCGTCTCGTTGCACGTCGACGGACGCCCCTCGAACACCAACTTCTTCGGCCCGGCGCAGTTCGCCGCGATGCGCCCCGGCGCGCTGTTCCTCAACCTGTCGCGCGGGTTCATCGTCGACACCGCGGTGCTGCGCGAGCGCGTCCTGTCCGGGGCGCTCGGCGGAGCCGCCGTCGATGTGTTCCCCCGCGAGCCGAGGGGCCGCGGCGACGAGTTCGTCTCCGAGCTGCGCGGGCTGCCGAACGTCATCCTGACCCCGCACATCGGCGGCTCGACGGAGGAGGCGCAGCAGGACATCGGCCAGTTCGTCGCCGGCAAGCTGCGCGACTTCGTCCGGGACGGCTCCACCGCGATGAGCGTGAACCTGCCCGGCATCGCGCTGCCCATGCTGCCCGACACCCACCGCCTGGTCGTCATCCACCGCAACGTCCCCGGCGTCCTGGCGACGATCAACGCCGTGTTCGCCGAGCACAAGGCGAACGTCGAGGCCCAGCTGCTGAGCACCCGCGGCGAGATCGGCTACGTCGTCACCGACCTCGGGTCCACCTACACCGAGGACATGCTCGACTCCCTGCGCGCCCTCCCGGAGACCATCCGCGTCCGCGTCCTGTCCTGACGCTGGGTTCGGTGCTGCGTGACCGCCCCTCAGAGTGACGCGGAGCGCCGCCTTGCACCAGGTTACTGGCGAGTAATACCGTCGGCGGCTACTGGCCAGTAACTTCCGACAGGAGCGCCGGCGCATGGGCCACTACAAGAGCAACGTCCGCGACATCGAGTTCGCGCTGTTCGAGGTCTTCGGCCTCGGTGCCGACCTCGGCACCGGCCTGTTCGCCGACCTGGACGAGGACACCGCCCGCGGCATCATCGCCGAGGTCGCCCGCCTGGCCGAGGGCCCGCTGGCTGCCTCCTTCGTCGACGGCGACCGCACGCCGCCGGTCTTCGACCCGAGCACCGGGGACGTGACGCTGCCCGAGTCGTTCAAGCGCTCCTACCGCGCGCTGCACGAGGCCGAGTGGTGGCGGTTGGAGACTCTGCCGGAGCTCGGCGGCCAACTCGTCCCGCGCAGCGTCGTGTGGGCCGTCGCCGAGCAGATCCTCGGCAGCAACCCGGCGATCCACATGTACGGCGCCGGCGCGCCGTTCGCCGGGATCCTGTACCGCAACGGCACCGCCGACCAGAAGAAGCTCGCTCAGCTCATCATCGACCGCGGCTGGGGCGCCACGATGGTCCTCACCGAGCCCGACGCCGGCTCCGACGTGGGCGCCGGCCGCGCCAGGGCCGTCGCGCAGCCCGACGGCAGCTGGCACCTCGAGGGCGTCAAGCGGTTCATCACGTCGGCCGAGCACGACCTCAGCGACAACATCGTCCACCTGGTGCTCGCCCGGCCCGAGGGCGCTGGCGCCGGCACGAAGGGGCTGTCGCTCTTCGTCGTCCCCAAGTTCCACGTCGACCTCGAGACCGGCCAGCTCGGGGGACGCAACGGCGTGTACGTCACGAACGTCGAGCACAAGATGGGCCTGAAGGCCTCGACGACGTGCGAGCTGCGCTTCGGCGAGAAGGACCCCGCCAAGGCCTGGCTCGTCGGCGACGTCCACGACGGCATCGCGCAGATGTTCCAGGTCATCGAGCACGCCCGGATGATGGTCGGCACGAAGGCCATCGCGACGCTGTCGACCGGCTACCTCAACGCGCTGGACTTCGCGAAGACGCGCGTCCAGTCCGCCGACCTCACGCGGGCCGCGGACAAGACCGCCCCGCGGGTGACGATCATCCACCACCCGGACGTCCGCCGGTCGCTCATGCTCAACAAGGCCTACGCCGAGGGCCTGCGCGCGCTGGTCCTCTACACCGCTCGCGTCCAGGACCGGATCCTCGTCGGCGAGGCGGCCGGCACCGACACCACGCTCGACGAGGCGGTCAACGACCTGCTGCTGCCGGTCGTCAAGGGCGCCGGCTCCGAGCGGTCGTACGACCAGCTCGCCCAGGCGCTGCAGACCTTCGGCGGCTCCGGGTACCTGCAGGACTACCCACTCGAGCAGTACATCCGCGACGCGAAGATCGACACGCTCTACGAGGGCACGACCGCGATCCAGGGCCAGGACTTCTTCTTCCGGAAGATCGTCCGGAACAGAGGCGCCGCGCTGGGCGCGCTGTCCACCGAGATCGCGACCTTCCTCGAGTCGATCGCGGACGAGGGGCGGCTCAAGGAGGAACGGGCCGGCGTCCAGAAGGCGCTGGAGGACGTCGGCGCGATGGTCGCCGCGATGACGGCGCAGTTCGTGTCCGCCGCTGGGGACTCCGCCGACGTCCGCAACGTCTACAAGGTCGGGCAGAACACCACTCGGCTGCTGCTCGCCGCGGGCGACCTCATGGTCGGCTACCTCCTGCTGCGGGAAGCCGCCGTCGCCCTGACGAAGCTCGACGGCAACGGCCTGACCGCCGCCGACCGCGCGTTCTACGAGGGCAAGGCCGCCGTCGCGCGGTTCTTCGCTGCGACGCAGCTGCCGCTGCTCACCGCCGAGCGGCAGGTGGTCGAGGCCACCGACAACGCGCTGATGGACGTGCCGGAGGCCGCGTTCTGACCCGTCGCCCCACTCGATGATCTCGGGATTCGTGCCGGTACCCGCACGAATCCCAAGATCATCGCGCAGGGTAGCGTCGGGACGTGTGACGGACTGGGTCGACCTCGACGGCACGGCCAACACCCGGGACGTCGGCGGGCTGCCGACCCGCGACGGGCAACGCACCCGTCCGCACCGGCTGCTGCGCAGCGACAACCTGCAGGACCTCAGTGCTTCGGACGTGCGCAGGCTGCTCGGCGAGTACCGGGTGCGCGCCGTCGCCGACCTGCGCACCGACGTGGAGGTGGCGAGCGAGGGCCCGGCGCCGCTCGACGGCCACGTCGGGGTCCAGCGGCTCTCGCTGTTCCCCGAGTCCGGCCGCAACACCGACGTGCTGGTGGACAGCACCGATCCCGCCGGCGCTGTGGTGCTGCCCTGGCAGGCCCGTGACGGCGACGCCTTCGACAGCCCGAGACTCACCGCGGTCGAGGTGTACCTGCGTTACCTGGAGGACCGGCCGGACTCGATCGTGGGGTCGCTGCGCCTGATCGCCGCCACGGACGGGGCCACAGTCGTGCACTGCGCGGCCGGCAAGGACCGCACCGGCGTCGTCGTCGCCCTGGCGCTGGACGAGGTGGGTGTCGATCGGGACGCGATCGTCGCCGACTACGCCGCCACCGCGGAGCACGGCGACGCGCTCATCTCCCGGCTGATGGCGTCGGTGACCTACGCCGGCGACGTGGGCAGCACACCGGCGTCCTACCACCTGCCGCGGCCGGAGACGATGCGGACGTTCCTGGCCGAGGTCGACGAGCGCTTCGGCGGCACGTCGGCGTGGCTGCGGGCGCACGGCTGGACCGACGGCGACGCCGCGGCGCTGCGCGCCGCGCTGCTCGACGAGGACGGCGTCACCCCAGCACGCTGAAGCTGCTCCCGGTGTGCGGGCGGCGCCGCCTCGAGTAGTGCGCGAGATCCACGCGCCGGCCGGTCCGCGGGAGCGGCACCGGGGCCGCGTCGCGGCCCTCCTCGCCGGCGGCGATCACGGCGGCCATCAGCAGGCCGACGACGGGGGCGTTCTTGAACTGGTTGCCGCTCGTCCCGATCGCGACGTAGTAGCCGGGCAGCGCCGTCCGGTCGTAGACCGGGATCCAGTCGTCGGTGACGTCGTAGACGCCGGCCGTACCGCGCGGCGCGTCCGGGACGGCGAGCTCCGGCATCCGCCGCGCGGCGCGCAGCACCTGGGCGTCGTGCACGGCTTTGGTCGGGTTGGGGTTGGCGTCGTCCGGGTCGGCGAGCCACTCGAGCGGGTCGCACGCCGGCTCCATGCCGCCGACGAGCAGCCCGCCGCCGGGGGTGCCGCGGACGTAGGCGCCGACGTCGACGTCGGCCACGAACGGCCCCGGCCGGTCCGGCGCCCCGAAGCCGGGCGGCGCCGTCACCGCGTGCACCTCCTGCCGCAGCGGCCGGGTGTCGACCGCGAAGTCGTCGAGGACGCCGGCCAGCTCGTTCAGCCGGTGCGACCACGGCCCGGCGGCGTTGACGACGACCGGGGCGGCGACACGGTCGCCGCCCCCGAGCCGGACCCCCGCCACCCGGTCACCGAACCGGTCGACGCCGACGACGGTGGTACGGAACCGGAACGTCGCGCCGTGGCGGCGGGCGGCGTCGGCCAGGTCCTGGGCGGCGCGCTGCGGGTCGTCGACGAAGCCGGCGTCCGGCGTCCAGTACCCGTCGACCTCATCGACCGCGTCCGCGAAGAACGCCGGGTCGGTGACGGGCTTCGGCGGGAAGTACCGTCCGGTGTCCAGAGCGGGGAACCGCGTCCGGATGGCCGCCGCGTCCCACACCTCGTAGGGCACGCCGACCTCGTCGAAGGCGGCGAACACCGGGGACGGGTCGTACCCCGGCGCGGTGAGCGTCAGCCCGCCGGTGCGGACGAATCGCGCCAGACCCGCCGGTGGCGAACCGAGGTGGTCCGCCCAGCCCTCCCACGCCGCACGGGACTCCCACGCGACGGCGACGCCGGTGAGCGTCGAGTAGTTGAACCGGACGATCGCCGACGACGCGCCGGTCGAGCCGGTGCCCGGCCCCGGGCCACGATCGACGACGACCACCGACCGGCCGCCGCGGGCGAGCTCGAGGGCGACGGAGCAGCCGATGACGCCGGCGCCGACGACGACCGCGTCCGCGGTCCCGGGCACGGCGACGTCCTCAGCCGAGCAGCATCGGCAGCGTCCGCGGCCCGCGGACCTGGCCCGGCGCCCAGCTGACGGCCTCGGGATCGGCGAGCGTGAACTCCGGGACCCGCTCCAGCCACACCTCGATCGCGGTCCGCAACTCCATCCGGGCCAGGTGCGATCCGAGGCAGCGGTGGACGCCCAGGCCGAACGCCGCGTGCTTGTTGACCTTGCGGTCGATGACGACCTCGTCCGCGCGCTCGAAGACGCTCGGGTCGCGGTTGGCTGCCGGGAAGGACAGCAGCACCCAGTCCTCGGCCTTCATGTCGACGCCGTGCCAGCTCATGTCCTGCTTGACCAGGCGCGCCATCGTCACCGGCGCGTACGCCCGGAGGAACTCCTCGATCGCGGTGGGGACCAGCGTCGGGTCGGCGACCAGGTGGCGGCGGTCCTCGGGTGCGCGGGCCAGGTGCCACAGCGACGAGCCGATGGCGCTCCACGTCGTGTCGATGCCGGCGACGAGGACGAGCAGCACGCTGCCCGCGACGTGCTCGGGTGCCAGCTTCATCCCGTAGATCTCGGCGTCCAGGAGGTAACAGGTCAGGTCGTCGCCGGGGGCCTCGACGTGCCGGCGCACCTGGCCGACGAGGTACTCCCACATCCCCTCGAGCCGGCCCAGCCGCTCGTCGGCGGGCAGGTTGATGATCTCCAACGCCGTCTCGACGCACTCCCGGAAGCGTGGCGCGTCCTCGGGCGGGAAGCCGAGCAGGTCGGCGATCACCCGCATCGGGATGTGCTCGGCGTACTCGGTGGACGCATCGACCTCCCGCCGGTCGCCCAGCGCGTCGATGAGCTCGTGGCAGTACTGCCGGGTGGCTGGCTCGAGCTTCGCGGCCGACGCGCGGGTGAACGCCGGCAGCAGCAGCTTGCGGGCGTCGTGGTGGAACGGCGGGTCGGACGAGATCGGCGGGACGGCGCCGACCGGGGCGGTGTCCAGCGGCGGGCGGGCGTTGCCCATGACGATGCCGCGGGAGGAGAAGCGTTCGGTGTCGTAGGCGATCGCCGCGACGTCCTCGTAGCGGGTGGGCAGCCACCCACCGCCGAAGCGATCGGTGTGCGCGATCGGGCAGCGCCGCCTGAGCTCGTCCTGGATCGGGTAGGGGTCGGCGGCCCATTCGGGCTCGGTGTGCGAGAAGTCGGTCGCCCAGTCGGACACCGGCCCGGTGATCACCTCGGACTGCTCGCCGATGATGCCGCCGGCCAGTCCCGCGGCGAAGTCGTCGCTGTACGGCTCGGTCGCGGTCACGCGGCGCCGTCCTCGGCGAGCAGCACCGCGAGCTCCGGGCAGTTGAGTTCGGCGAGCCGCACGTCGTCCTGGGACGCGGCCGGCACGTCGTGCTGCAGCACCACGCCGTAGCCCTCCGCGTCCTCCCCGAAGACGTCCGGCGCCAACTCGTAACAGCGGCCGTGACCCTGGCAGCGCGTCTCGTCGATCTGCACCCGCACGCGGGCAGTCTGCACCCGGTCGCCGAGCGACGGAAGGCAGACTCCCGGAGTGATCACCGACCGTCCGGACGACGAGGCGGCCCTCACCTACGCGGGGCTGCGCCAGCTCATCGGCGTCGTCGCGCTCTCACTGCCGGCAGTGTTGTTGACCTACGGCATCCTGCGGGACGACCTGCGGCCCTCGATCAGCGAGTACGTGCTGACACCGATGCGCGACTACCTCACCGGCACGTTGTGCGTCATCGGCGTATTCCTGCTCGCCTACCGGTTCGGGACCGTGCACGCCGAGGGGTGGATCGCGAAGGCGGCCGGCACCAGCGCGCTGGTCGTCGCGTTCGTGCACGTCGACGGCCGGCCCGGCCTGTCGCCGGGGGAGGTCGTGCACGGACTCGCGGCCGCGACGCTGCTGGCGCTGCTGGGCGTCATCTCGTTCGTCTACTTCCCCGGGAGCGGGATCGACGAGCCGCGCCGGCTCTACCGCACGCTCGGCGTCGTCATCTGGGCGTCGCTCGCCGTGTTGGGGCTCCTGCTGGTCACCGCCCGCGCGCAGCTGGACCGCGTGCTCGGCATCTTCTGGTTGGAGACGGTGGCGGTCGTGGCGTTCGCGGTGGCGTTCCTGGTGAAGGGGCGGTTCCTGGTGCGGCCGGTGCAGCGGATGGCCGCGGCGCTCCGGGCCCGCCGGCATCAGTCCCGGTAGCGGCTGCGGCTGACGAAGAACCCCGCGACGAAGCCGACTGCCGCGGCGATCGCCAGCGCCACCCAGACCGCCGACTGCGCGGAGAAGAAGATGAACGAGATCTTCGTCGTCTGCCGGTTGAGCACGACGAAGAGCACGAGGAGGACGACGAGCACCGCGGCGCCGATGAGGCGGACCTGCACGGTCCGGTTGCGGGCTTTGCGGGGCGCGCCCGCCGTCGTGCCGTCGTTCAGTTCGGAGGTCATCGCAGGCTCCTCGGGCCGGCCGAGCCGGGTCGTGGCAGCAGCGTAGAACGTCCTCGCGCCGAGCGCCGACATGATCATCAGCCGTTTCTTCGTCTCACAGACGAAGGGACGGCGAGTGTCAGCTCGAACAGACGGTCCGCGTGACCCGCTCATCAGCCGTCCATCAGGACCAGCTCGAGCTCGCCGGCGCCGGCGCCGATGTCGACAGGGACGCTCCAGTCCTGCCGGCTGAGGTAGCAGGCCGGGTGCTCGGTTCCCGGGTCGTCGTCGCAGGCGGCCGCCTGGGCGGTCACGCTGAGGACGCCGCTGCCCGGAGCGAGGCGCAGCTCGCGGACCAGCCCCGTCCCGTCCCCGGCGCCGTCGAGCAGCAGCTGCGGCGGGGACGCCGTCACGGACAGCCGGGTGCCGGGGCCGTCGCGATCGTCGAGCACCCGGCCCGGCGGCGGCGTGAAGGCGACGTTCAGCGTCACGCCGCCGGCGCTCAGGCGGGTGACCGGCCGCGGGGTGTGCTGCTCCCCGCCGTCCCTCGACTCGATCCCGGGGACCGGTCGCACCAGCCGGTGGGCTGCGGACTCGACGACGACCAGCTCGCCGTCGACCACCAGCACGTCGCTCGGTTCGGCCAGGCCGGTGGCGAGTGTGGTGACGACGCCGTCGGCGTAGCGGCGGACGGCGCCGTTGTAGGTGTCGGCGACGGCCACCGACCCGTCCGGCAGCACCGCGAGGCCGAGCGGGTGCTGGAGCCGGGCCGTGCCCGCCGGTCCGTCGACGTGTCCGAAGTCGAACAGCCCCTCGCCGACGACGGTGTGCAGCTCGCCGTCCACCGTCAGGTACCGCAGCGTCGAGCTCTCGGTGTCGACGAACCACAGGCGGTCACCGTCCACTGCGAGCCCGGACGGCTGGGCCAGCCAGCCGTCGAGCGCCGGGCCGTCCTTGACGCCCTCCACCGTGGTCCCGGCGAGGACCGCCACCGTGTCGTCGCCCGGGTCCCACGACAGCAGCAGGTGGACACCGGCCGCGGCGACGACCGCCTTCGCGAGCGCCGGCCACCAGACGACGTCCCAGGGCGAGAGGACGTCCGGGACCGGACCGGTCACCGTCCGGGCGCCGGCGAGCAGCCGCGGCAGGTCGACGGTGCGCGCCACCGCGAGGTCGTTCCGGCGAAGGACGCGCAGGACGTGTGCTCCGGTGTCCGCGACGACGACGTCGCCGTCGGGCAGCACGGCGACGCCGTTCGGCTCGGTGAACGGCTCCCCGCGGTCGGCGCCGGACCGGCGCAGCACCGTGTGTGCGTCCCGGTCGAGCTCGACGACCTGGTGGTGTCCGGCGTCCGCCACCAGCAGGGTGTCCCCGGCCAGTGCCGCCTTCGCCGGGAACCGCAACGCCGACGCCGTGTCGTCCGCCGGCATGAAGTACGTGTCCGTACCACGCCGGAGTGTTCCCCGCGCCTCGTAGGTCGGGACGAGCTGGGCGAGCACGGCGTCCAGGCCGCTCACGTGGCCCTCGCCGGCGGCCTGCACGACGACGTACCCCTCCGGGTCGACGAGGACGAGCGTCGGCCACGCCCGGACGGCGTACTGACGCCAGAGGTGCAACGTCGGATCACTCAGGACGGGATGTCCGACCTCGTACCGCTCGACGGCGGCCCGCACCGAGGACGGGTCCGCCTCGTGGGCGAACTTCGGTGAATGGACGCCGACGACCGTCAAGACGTCCTCGTACTTCCTCTCCAGCGGCCGGAGCTCGGCGATGACGTGCAGGCAGTTGCCGCATCCCGAGGTCCAGAAGTCGAGCAGCACGAAGCGGCCGCGCAGCGCCGCCAGGGACAGCGGCGTGTCCGTCCCCAGCCAGACGCCCTCGGGCGCGCGCAGCTCGGGGGCGCGGACCCGCGCGCTCAGAGCAGCGCCATCCCCGGGTCGGCCAGCACCGCGGCGACGTCGGCGAGGAACTGCGAACCCTGCTGACCGTCGACGACCCGGTGGTCGAAGGAGACCGCGAGCTGGGTGACCCACCGCGGCACGATCGCGTCGTCCACCACCCAGGGTGTCTTGCGAACCGCGCCGAACGCGACGATGCCGGTCTCGCCGGGGTTGAGGATCGGCGTGCCGGTGTCGACGCCGAACACGCCGACGTTCGTGATAGTGATCGTGCCGCCGCTCATGTCGGCCGGCGTCGTCCGCCCGGTACGGGCGACCTCGGTCAGCCCACCGATGGCACGCGCGAGCTCCAGCATGGAGAGCTGATCGGCGTCCTTCACGTTCGGGACGACCAGGCCGCGGTCGGTGGCCGCGGCGATGCCGAGGTTGACGTAGTGCTTGAGGACGATCTCCTGCGCGGCGTCGTCCCAGGTGGCGTTGATCTCCGGCGTCCGCTTCGCGGCGAGGATCACCGCCTTCGCGACGAACAGCAGCGGACTGACCTTGACGTCGGCGAACTCCCGCCGGGCGCCGACCCGGTCGCGGAGCTCCATCATCGGCGTCACGTCGACGGTGATGAACTCCGTGACGTGCGGCGCGGTGAACGCCGAGGACACCATCGCGGCGGCGGTGTGCTTGCGCACGCCGCGGATCGGCACCCGGGTCTCCCGGCCGGTCGGCCGAGCGACCGGTGCAGGAGCGGCCGCCTCCGTCGGGTCGGTGTCCGCCGCCGCACGCTCGACGTCCGCGCGGGTGACGACCCCATTCGGCCCCGTGGCGGCCACGGTGGCGAGGTCGACGCCGAGGGACTTCGCCAGCTTGCGCACCGGTGGCTTGGCGAGCACGTGCACGCGGCCGGACGACGGGGCCCCGCCGTGCCGGCCGGCGTGGACGCGGCCGGAGGAGACCGCGGCGGGGTCGTCGTCGACGACCGGCGTGGTCCCCAGCTCGTCGTCCGCCACCGGCCCCTCGCTCGGCGGCGGCACGTTGAACGCGGCGTTCGCGGTCGGTGCGAGATCGGCGGTCTTGCGCGGCCGTCGCCGGGAGGCGCCCTCCCGCGGGCCGTAACCCACCAGGACCGGCTGGCGCTTCGGCTCGCCGGTGAGCTGGCCCTCGCCCGGGACGTCGTAGATCGGCGGCCGGTCGTCCGTTGGCTGCTCGGCAGCGGCCGTCCCGGACCCGTCGGTGTCGATCGTGATGATCGGCCGGCCCACCTCGACGGTGTCGCCCTCCTGCGCGTGCAACACCGCGACGACGCCGGCGAACGGCGAGGGCAGTTCGACCGCCGCCTTGGCCGTCTCGACCTCGACGAGCACCTGGTTGTGCTCGACGGTGTCGCCGGGACGTACCAGCCACTTGAGGATGTCGGCCTCGGTCAGCCCCTCGCCGACGTCGGGCAACATGAAGTCGGGCATCGTGGGCTCAGTACCCCATCGTCCGGTCGACCGCGTCGAGCACCCGGTCCACGTTCGGCAGCCACTCGTCCTCCAGCCGGCTGGCCGGGTACGGGGTGTCGAAGCCGCCGACGCGCAGCACCGGCGCCTCGAGCGAGTAGAACGCCTTCTCCTGCACCCGCGCCGCGATCTCCGCGCCGGCACCGAAGCTGACCGACGCCTCGTGGACGACGACGAGGCGGCCGGTCTTGCGCACCGACGCCAGCACCGTCTCGGTGTCCAGCGGGGACACCGAGCGCAGGTCGACCACCTCGACCGACGCGGTGTCCGAGGCGTCGGCCGCCTCCAGAGCGGTCGTCACCATCGAGCCGTAGCAGGCGACGGTGACGTCGCTGCCCTCGCGGACGACCCGCGCCCGGTGCAGCGGCAGCGGGTCGTCCCCGACCGTGCCCTTCGCCCAGTACCGGCGCTTCGGCTCGAAGAAGACCACCGGGTCGTCGGAGGCGATGGCCTGGCGCAGCATCCAGTGAGCGTCGGACGGCGTCGCACAGGCGACGACCTTCAGCCCGGGCGTGTGCGCGAAGTACGCCTCCGGCGATTCGGAGTGGTGCTCCACCGCGCCGATGCCGCCACCGTAGGGGATGCGGATGGTGATCGGCATCCGTACCGCCCCGGCCGACCGGTTGTGCATCTTCGCCACCTGGCTGACGATCTGGTCGAAGCCGGGGTAGACGAAACCGTCGAACTGGATCTCGCAGACCGGCCGGTAGCCGCGCATCGCCAGGCCCACCGCCGTCCCGATGATCCCGGACTCGGCGAGCGGAGTGTCGTACACGCGGGCCTCGCCGAAGTCCTTCTGCAGGCCGTCGGTGATCCGGAAGACGCCGCCGAGCTTGCCGACGTCCTCGCCCATGACGAGGACCTTCGGGTCGTGCTCCATCGCCGCGCGCAGGGCGTCGTTGAGCGCCTTCGCCATCGTGACCGGGGCGCTCACCGCCGGGGCGCTCATGCGAACGACTCCAGGTAGTCGGCGAACTGCCGTCGCTGCTCGGCGAGCTCGTCGGGCATCTCGACGTAGACGGAGTCGAAGGCGGACAGCGGCTCCGGGTCGGCCAGCGCCCGCGCACCGGTGCGGACGTGCTCGGCCAGCCGCTGGGACTCGGCCTCCACGTCGGCGAAGAACTCGGCGCCGTACCCGGCGGTGCGCGCCAAGTACGCCCGGACGCGTTCGAGAGGGTCCTTCAGTTTCCACGTCTCGAGCTCCGCGCCGAGCCGGTAGCGGGTGGGGTCGTCGGAGGTGGTGTGCGGGCCGATCCGGTAGGTGAAGGCCTCGATCATCGTCGGTCCCTGACCGCAGCGGGCGTCGTCGAGCGCCTTGCGGGTGACGGCGAGCGAGGCCAGGACGTCGTTGCCGTCGATCCGCACGCCGGGGAAGCCGAAGCCGTGCGCGCGCTGGTACAGCGGCACCCGGCTCTGGGTGGTGACCGGTGCGGAGATCGCCCACTGGTTGTTCTGGCAGAAGTAGACGATCGGCAGGTTCTCGGCGGCCGCCCAGACGAACGACTCGTTGACGTCGCCCTGGCTCGACGCCCCGTCGCCGAAGAACACCAGGACGGCGGCGTCCCGGTCGGGGTCGCCGGTGCCCACCGCGCCGTCGCGGACGACGCCCATCGCGTAGCCGGCGGCGTGCAGCGTCTGCGCGCCGATGACGATCGTGTAGAGCCCGAAGTTGTGCTCGCGCGGGTCGAAGCCGCCCAGGTTGGTCCCGCGGAACAGGCCTAGCAAGGTCAGCGGGTCGACGTCCCGCGTCCACGCCACGCCGTGCTCGCGGTAGGTGGGGAAGGCCATGTCCTGGCGTCGCAGCGCCCGCCCGGAGCCGACCTGGGCCGCCTCCTGGCCGAGCAGCGACGCCCAGAGGCCGAGCTCCCCCTGCCGCTGCAGGGCCACCGCCTCGGTGTCGAGCCGCCGGACCAGGACGAGGTCGCGGTACAGCGCGGCGATCTCGTCGTCGGAGATGTCGAGCGGGTAGTCGGGGGACTCGACGCGCACGCCCTCGGGCGTCAGCAGCTGGACCATGTCCGGCTCGGCGTCGACCTGCGCGCCGGGTGTCGCCGGGACGCGTGCGGTCATCGCACTCCTCGCAGTGCCTCGAGCGTGACGTGGGATCCGCCACGCCGCGCGACCTGCCGATGGTCCCGCTCAGGATCAGGGGTGGCGATCCGGTGCGGGTACCCAGTGGTTCCGAGCATATCGGCGACGGGCGCCACCGTCCGGCGTCGACGGCGAGTGGTCACGTCTGCGTGCGGTGGCCACTTGCGCGTCCGGTGGTCACTTGCGCGTCCGGTGGGCACTTGCGCGTCCAGTGGTCACCGATCGGTGACCACTCGGCGCGGAACGGACCACTCGCGAGGGAAGTGGCCACTCGAGGGTGAAGTGGCCACTCGGAATCCGGGGGCCACGCGGAGCCGGACGCGCGTCGGCGCCGGCCGTCACGAGGACGACCGGCGCCGAGCGTCGGGGTGGATCAGCCGAGTTGGTGACCGCAGCCGGCACAGAACCGGCTCTCCAGCGACTGGGCCGTGCCGCAGGACGGGCAGTACCGCGTCGCCGCCACCGGGTGGTGGCCGTTGCTGCTCGGCGCGGGCGCCTCGAGCAGCGCGGTCGCGGTGCCGCCGAACGGAGCCGCGGGAGCCGCGGGCGCCGTCCACATCGCCGGAGCCGCCGGAGCCTCCGCCGGCTCGGCCGCCGCCGCCTCACCGGTCACCGGCACCTCACCGGTCACCGGCACCTCCGGCACGCCGACCTGTGCGGGGACGAACGTCGGACCGGTCGGCGCGGGAGCCGTCCCGCCCTGAGCGGCCGTCGCGGCACCGCCGCGTCGGCGGCGCAGGACGAGTGCGAGGACGCCGAGCGCCGCGAGGAGCAGACCACCGGCGCCGCCGAGGACCGCCACCATCGGGGTCCCGGACGAGCTCTTCGGCTTCGGCGCGGGGGCCGGCGCCTTCTCGTTCGGGAACTGCGCGATCGCCTTCGCCTTGTACTGCTGGGCCAGCGCCTGGCTCGGCGAGGAGCTCACCACGGCGCCGAGGTCGGTGGCCGCGGCGTGGAAGTGTCCGCCGAAGTACTCGGACAGACCCTTGCGGTACTGCTGGTCGGTCGCCGAGAGGGTGTTCTTGACGCCGTTGCGGGACAGCAGCGCCTGCACGTTGTCCTCGGTGGAGGCGAAGTTCAGCTGCTGGGTGTCGTCGCTCGGGCCGAAGCTGACCGTGCCTACGACCTCGCCCTGGCCGTTGACGACCGGGCCGCCGCTCATCCCGGGGCTCATCGCGACGCCCACCTGGGTGAACGGGCCGCCCGAGGTCTGCTGCCGGCCACTGATCTGGCCCTTGGCGAAGGTCGGCTGGACGCTGTCGGTCACGAGGGCCGTGACGTCACCGGGGTAGCCGATCGCGTCGATCGTGTCGCCGGCCTGCGGCTGCGCCGAGGCGACCTTCAGCACCGGCAGCGGCGACGGCGGGTCGACCTTGAGCAGCGCGACGTCGCCCTGCTCGAGCGGACGGTCGTCGACGAGCGTGGCGTCGTAGCCCTGGAAGTTGCCGGTCCCGCCGATGGCGATCGCCGGGTACACCTTGCTGGTCAGCACCGGCGGCGAGCCGGCCTGCTTGCCCTCGACCGGCAGCGCGTCCTCCGCGCCGTTGGCGATGAGCTGCTGTGCGTCGGCGGCGGTGAGGTCGCCGGACTGGACGAGCTGGCCGAGGAACTCGTCGACCAGGGCCTTCTTGCCTTCGGCGACGTCGGCGCAGTGCCCGGCGGTGACCACGTAACCGTCGGAGCTGGCGACGAAGCCGCTGCAGCTGAAGTTGGCCTCCAGCAACCCCGACCACTGGTTACCGCTGTCGGTCGGGACGGCGACGAAGCCGCTCCAGGTGCCGCTGATGTAGACGCTGCCAGCCTCGGCGATGGCCGCGACCTGCTGCTGCGGCAGGTCGGCGGGGGCGGCCGCGCCGGTGGCGGCGGCGGTCCCGTCGGCGAACGCGGTGCCGGTCAGGCCGAGGATCGCCGCGGCGGGGAGCGTCGCGGCAGCGACGGCGGCTCGACGGCGGCGGGTGGGACGGACGGACATGGGGTGCCTCCTGGGCGGTCGCGGTGTTCCGGTGTCCGCGTCGGAGGAGCTGAGCTACTGGCCAGTAATACGGCGCTGTGAAGTGCCGCCGCCGACGTATCAGGCGGCCAGTTCCGGCGGCAGCGGCTGCTCGTGGACGACCACCAGCCGCGACACCGCCCGGGTCAGCACCACGTAGAGCCGACGCAGCCCGGTCAGCCGGGTCGGCTCGCCGGCCACCACCGCAGCGGGGTCGAGCAGGACGACGGAGTCGAACTCGAGTCCCTTCGCCGCGCTCGCCGGCAGCACGGCGATCCGCGGGTCGGCGTCACCGGTGAGCAGGGCGGCACCGAGCGGTTCGAGCGCGGTGACGGTGGACTCCACGGCGGCGTCCGGGACGATCACCCCGACCGAGCCCTCGACGGCGGCCACCTCCTGGACCGCGGCCACCAGGTCGCGCTCGAAGGAGAGCGCGCCCGCCCCGGTCCGGACGCTGCGTGCCGGCGGCAGCTCCGGCGCGATGTGCGGCAGCAGCCGGTTCGCGAGCTCCAGGACCTCACCCGGGACGCGGTAGCCGACGGTGAGGGGTTGCACGGCCGCGCCGTCGTGCCCGAGGTGGGTGAGTGTCGCCGACCACGACCCGGCGGCCCACGGCGTGGTGGCCTGCGCCTGGTCGCCGAGCACGGTCACCGACCCCAGCGGGCAACGCCGCGCCACCGCCCGGCACTGCATGGGCGAGAGGTCCTGCGCCTCGTCCAGCACGACGTGGACGTAGCCCGGCACGCCGTCGAGCAGGCCGACCAGCTCGTCGACGAGGACGGCGTCGGCCGCCGTCCAGCCACCGGCCGGCCGCGCCAGGGCGGCGCGCTCCTCCGCCGACAGCATGGGCGCGCACCGCGCGAGGAGATCCGGCTCGCGGTAGAGCCGGGCCAGCAGCGCGGGCGCGTCGAGCGGTGGCCAGACCGCGTCGAGGAACTCCCGCACCGCCGCGGTCCGCGCCACTCGCGCGGTCTCCGCGTCCGAGGGCGCCCCGCCGGCGTCCTCGCGCTGGCGGCGGACGTCCTCGGCGAGCTGTTGCCGCAGCCGCTCGCGCGTCAGGTTCCACCGGATCCCGCTGCGCCGCGCGTCGTCGACGTGACGCCGCAGCCGGTGCTCGGGGATCCGGTAACGCTTCGTGCCGACGACGGGGACGACATCGCCGACCGGCTTGCCGACCTGGGTGCGCAGGGCCCGGGCGAGCACCTCGGCCATCCGCGCGTCGCCTTTGAGCGTCGCGAGCTCCGCCGACTCGGACGCGGTGACCGGGACGTGGCCGACGAGCGCGTCCACGGTCGTCTGCTCGATGCCGCCCTCACCGAGCGCCGGCAGCACCTGCGCGATGTAGTGCAGGAAGGCCGAGTTCGGACCGACGACGAGCACGCCGGTGCGCCGCAACCGGTCGGGGTAGGTGTAGAGCAGGTACGCCGCGCGGTGCAGGCCGACCGCGGTCTTGCCGGTGCCGGGCGCGCCCTGGATGCACAGCGACGTGTCCAGGTCCGCGCGCACCAGGTCGTCCTGGTCGGGCTGGATGGTGGCGACGATGTCGCGCATCGGCCCGACGCGGGGACGCTCGATCTCCTGCCGGAGCAGCTCGGACGACAGCCCGAGCGCCTGGCCGCGGCGCAGGTCCTCGTCCTCGAACGAGGTGATCCTTCCGTCCCGGAACCCGAACCGCCGGCGGCGCTGGACGCCCATCGGGTCCGCCGGGGTCGCGCGGTAGAAGCCCCGTGAGATCGGCGCGCGCCAGTCGACGACGACGGGGTCGTCGGCGCGGTCGCGGACGTGTCGGCGTCCGATGTGCAGCGTCTCCTGCCGGCTGCCGTCGGCGCGGTCGATCCGGCCGAAGAACGGCGGGGCGTCCGGGTCCGTGGCGAGGGCGGCCAGGCGCTGCGCCCGGACCCGCCCGAGGCCCTCACTGGCCAGCGCGTCCACGCCGTAGTCGGCGATCCGCTCGGCGTCGGCCCGCATCGCGACCAGGCAGGTCGCCGCGAGGTCCAGGTGCTCCCGTTCGGCGGCCAACACAGGATCGTCGCTCACGGTGGATCGACGTTACGGACCTGCGCAAGCGGGTTACGGCGCAGCGGACCGGGACGGCGGCGCGGCCGCGGCGAGGCGCCGACAGCCGGCCAAGCCGTCCTCGACGACCGCGCGGAAGCGGGTGAGCGCCTCGACCACCTCGGGCCGGCCCGCCTGGTCCGGCGGCACGGCCGCGGGGTTCAGGGCCACGGTGTCGGCCCACGCCCTGATGTCCCGCTCGGCGCCGAACGACCGGGCCGCCGCCCCGCCGATCGCCTGCATGCGACACCAGTCCGCCGGCGAGTCGCCGTACGGGCTCGGCGGGCAGACCCGGTTCTTCTCCGCGTCGTCGACCCGGGTCGACTCCACGTAGCCGATCAGCGCCGCACCGAAGCACGGGAACCCGGCGCGGACGGGCTGGACTCGGATGGCGTCCGGCGCCCAGACCGGCGCCAGCGGCGGGTACTTCAGCCCGGGCGCGGCGCAGTGCACGACGACGGCACCGCGTGGCACGGTGACCTCGCCGTCGGCGAGGACCAGGCGCCCGTTCTCGACCGCGCGGAGGTGTCCGAGCCGCAGGACGCGCTCGACCCGCCGCAGCAGCTCGAGTTCCCACCTGCCCATCGTCGGCACCTTCGCCATCGTCGGGATGACGCAGCGGTCGATGCGCAGCATCACTCCGGCGTCCTCGAGCCGCAGGAACATGTCCTCCGCGGTGGAGGCCGCGGCCGCGGCAGCCATGACGTCGGCGGCCATGCCGGTGAAGACGGCGGGGTCCGGCTGCATGACCGCCCGGTCGAGCATCCACGGGTCCCGCGGACGCACCCAGGTGATCGCGCCAGGGTCGACGCCCTGGCCGAGCAGCCACACCACCGCGTCGGTCGAGGTCTTGCCCGACCCGACGACGACGAACCCGCCCGGTGGTTCGGTGATCTCGACGAGCTCGTTCACCGGGATGACCGGCACCCCGTCGCCGACGGCGAACGGTGGCGGCGTCCGGGCCGGGATGTCGGGAGACAGGTAGCGCGCGTCGACGACCCGGCACCCGTCCCGCGCCTCGTGCCGCTGTCCGGACAGCCGCGAGACGAACGTACGGCCGCCGAGGTGCTCGCTGGCCGGGAAGAACTCGACCCGTCCGGACCCGACCATCCGGTCCATCACCTGTGCGTAGTAGGCGCAGACCTCCGCGCCGGTGGCCCGCTCGGACAGCCCGGCCTCGGGGCCGCGTCGCTGCACGCGGCCAGCACCCAGCACGCTCGACGCGACGCCGTAGAACTCCGAGGCCTGGTGCAGCCGGAGGAACCCGTAGCCGTCCAGCCAGTGGCCGCCGGGGGCGTGTCGCCGGTCGACGAGTGCGACGCGGACGTCGGAGTGCGTGACGAGCGCGTCCGCGAACGCCATCCCCGTCGCGCCGGCGCCGACGACCAGGTAGTCGACGTCGAGGGCCCGTGGCACGCCACATTGTCATCACCATCGCCGGTCGTGCTGCACGGGCGGGCGGATCGGCGATACTTCGCGGCGTGACGGTCCCCGCGCCCGCGCCCGCGCTGCGGGGTCCGGTGGTGTTCGACCAGCGGTGGACGGACCTGGTGTTCCTGCACTGGGCGCTCGACCCGTCCGTCGTGGCGCCGCTCCTGCCCGCCGGCACCCGTCCGGACACGTACGACGGGGTCACCTACGTCGGGCTCGTGCCGTTCACCATGCGGGCGGCCGGGCCGGGCAGGGACGTCCCCGTGCCGTACCTCGGCCGCTTCCACGAGACCAACGTCCGGCTGTACTCCGTCGATGACGCCGGGCGGCAGGGCGTCGTGTTCCGGTCGCTGGACTGCGAACGGCTCGCGGTGACGGCGTTCGCCCGGTTCGGGCTGCGACTGCCCTACACCTGGGCGTCGATGCGGACCGAGCACGACGGGACGCTGCGGCGTTACCGGGCGCGGCGGCGCTGGCCGCGTCCGGCCGTCACCAGCGACGTCACCGTGCGAGTGGGGCCACGCGCGAGCGCGACAGACCTCGAGCACTTCCTCACCCGCCGGTGGGGACTGCACTCCTCCTGGGCCGGTCGCACGATCTGGATCCCCAACCAGCACCCGGAGTGGCCGCTGTTCGAGGCGGAGGTGGTCGAGCTGCGCGACGCTTCCCGTGCCGCCGCGGGCGTCGCGGTGAGCGGGCCGCCGACCCTGCGCGCGCTGTGGTCGCCGGGCGTCCAGGCGCAGTTCGGCGCGCCGGTCACCGTCGCCGCTCCCGCCGTCCGGGTGGGACGGCGATGACGTCGCCCCGGTTGCCGGCCGACAGCCCCGCCGCGCCGGAGCAGCAGCACCGCAGCGCCGAGCACGACCGGCTCGCCGAGTCCCCGGGTCCCGGGTCGCCGTGGCGGCTCTGGGGCCCGTACCTGTCCGGCCGGCAGTGGGGCACCGTGCGGGAGGACTACAGCGCGGACGGGGACGCCTGGCGCTACTTCCCCTTCGAGGACTCACACCGGCGCGCCTACCGGTGGGGCGAGGACGGCCTCGGCGGGTTCAGCGACCGGTACGGGTTCCTCAACGTGGCCGTCGCGCTGTGGAACGGCCGGGACCCGATCCTGAAGGAGCGGCTGTTCGGGCTGACCAACGGCGAAGGCAACCACGGTGAGGACGTCAAGGAGTACTGGTGGGCCGTCGACGGTACGCCGACGCACTCCTGGGCGCGCTGGACGTACCGCTACCCGCAGGCGGAGTTCCCGTACCGCCAGCTCCGTGAGACGAACGCCGCGCGCAGCAAGGACGAGCGCGAGTACGAGTTGTCCGACACCGGCGTACTGGACGACAACCGTTTCTTCGACGTCGAACTGACCTGGGCGAAGGCGGCGCCGGACGACCTGTGTCTCGAGATCACCGCGACCAACCACGGACCCGAACCGGCGTCCCTGCACGTCCTGCCGTACGTGTGGTTCCGCAACACCTGGGCGTGGGGGCAGGACACCCGCCGGCCGTCGCTCGCGGAGGTGCCGCCGGAGCGGACACCGGCCGCCGGGATGCGCGCCGTGGTCTGCAGTCACGACTTCCTCGGCCGGTACTGGGTCGGCGCGGCGGGGCAGCCGGAGGTCCTGGTCTGCGACAACGAGAGCGACGACGAGGCGCTGTTCGGCGTCCCGAACCGGAGCCCGCACCCGAAGGACGGCATCGGCCGCCGGGTGGTCGCCGGTGACACCTCGGCGGTCGCACCGGACGGGCAGGGTACGAAAGCGGCCTTCTGGTACCGGTTCGATGACGTACCATCCGGCGCGTCGGTCAGTGTCCGGCTGCGCGTTTCACAGGCCGTTCCGGACGAGCACACCGTGGCCGGCAGCTTCGACGCCGTTCTCGCCGACCGGGCGCGTGAGGCAGACGAGTTCTACGCCCTGGTCGTCCCGGACGGCGTCGACGACGAGGCACGGGTCATCGCCCGGCGCGCGTTCGCCGGACTGCTCTGGGGCAAGCAGCTCTACCGCTACACCGTCGCGGACTGGCTGGACGGCGACCCGGCGCAGCCGCCCCCGCCGCCGGAGCGGCGCGAGCGCGGCCGGCGCAACACCGGGTGGCGGCACCTGGCGCTCGCCGACGTCATGTCCATGCCGGACGAGTGGGAGTACCCGTGGTTCGCCGCATGGGACCTCGGCTTCCACTGCGTCGCGCTGGCCCACGTCGACCCGGCGTTCGCCAAGGAGCAGCTGCTCCTGCTCTGCCGCGAGTGGGCGATGCACCCCAACGGCCAGTTCCCCGCCTACGAGTGGGGGTTCGGCGACGTCAACCCGCCGGTGCACGCATGGGCGGCGTGGCAGGTGTACGTCCTGGACGGCCGCCGCGACACGGACTTCCTCATGCGCACCGTGAGCAAGCTGCTGCTGGACTTCGGTTGGTGGGTCAACCGGAAGGACGCCGACGACTCGAACCTGTTCGAGGGTGGGTTCCTCGGCATGGACAACGTCGGGCTGTTCGACCGGTCGGCGCCGCTGCCGCCCGGCCACCGGCTCGAGCAGTCCGACGCCACCAGCTGGATGGCGTTCTTCTGCCTGGTGATGCTGCGGATGTCGGTGGAGCTGGCGCGGACCGAGCCCGCGTGGGACGAGATCGCGACGACCTTCCTCGAGCACTTCCTGGCCATCGCGCACGCGTTGCGCCGGTTCGGCTCGCAGGACGTGCAGCTGTGGGACGAGCAGGACGGCTTCTTCTACGACGTGCTCGTCGAACCGGGCGGGGTCTCCCATCCCCTGCGGGTGCGTTCGATGGTCGGGCTGCTGCCCGTGCTGGCGGTGGCGCACGTGCCGCCGGGCGTGCTCGACGAACTCCCGGACCTGAGCGCCCGCCTGGCCTGGCTGCAGGAGCGGCGCCCGGACTTCCTCGACGGCGTGCAGCGCCGCGACGGCCAGGTGCTGCTGTCCGTCCTCGACCCGCTTCGGCTGGGCCGGCTGCTCGTGCGGATGTGCGACGAGGGCGAGTTCTTCTCCCCCCACGGCGTGCGATCGCTGTCGGCCGTCTACCGCGACACCCCGTACTGGACCGACGTCGAGGGTCAGCGGCTGTCCATCGACTACGAGCCGGGCGAGTCCCGCAGCGGGTTGTTCGGCGGCAACTCGAACTGGCGTGGGCCGGTGTGGTTCCCGGTCAACGTGCTGCTGGCCGACGCGCTGCGCACGTACGGCGAGTTCCTCGGCGGCCTGGCGTTCACCGTGCCGTCCGGGTCGTACACCATCGGACAGATCGCCGACGAGATCGACCGGCGACTCATCGGGCTGTTCCGGGTCGGACCATCCGGCACCCGGCCGGCGGACGGTCAGCGGATCGAGGCGAGCCCCGACCCGCTGTGGCGCGGTCACCTGACGTTCAACGAGTACTTCCACGGCGACACCGGCGAGGGACTCGGCGCGACGCACCAGACCGGGTGGACGGCACTCGTCGCGCACCTGATCTGCACCCGGCGCTGAGCGTTCCGTCCGCTCTCGTTCCTCTTCCCGTTCGGGCGGTCGTGTTCCTCCTTCGGGTACTGCTGGCGCTGAATGCTTGACGAGTACGGGAAGTCGGTCGGTACGCTCCGCCGCGCCGCTCAGCGCCGCAGCGGAGGATGACTCACATCGGGGGACCGATCGAATGAGGCGAAAGACCGTCCTGGCCGCTGCGTCGGCCGCCGTCCTGCTCCCCGGCATCGCGCTGGCAGCCGCCGCTCCTGCGTCGGCCGCACCGGCGGTGCGCCAACTCCACGTGGTGAAGACGTTGACGACCGACGTCGTCGCCCCGCTCCAGTTCGCCGTGTCCGGCAAGAAGGTCTACGTCGCCGACGACGCGGCCGGCACGCTGAGCGTGATCGGCAAGGGCGTGATCGCCCGTGCTCCAGCCGGTGACGAGCTCGCCGGCGTCGAGGTCGATCCCTTCACCAGTGCGTACGCCTACACGACGAACAACCAGGACCACACCCAGTCCGCTCTGACCATCGTCACGCCGGGCCGGCCCAACGTCGTCGCCGACCTGTACCAGTTCGAACAGCAGCACAACCCGGACTCGGTGAACCACTACGGCATCCAGGGCTCGGCGTCGCAAGCCTGCACGAACGAGCTCGACAAGGCCGGCATCCCGACGCGCTACACCGGTGAGCTCGACACCCACCCGTACGCCGTCGCCCCGCTCGGGTTCGGCGCGTGGGCGGTCGCCGACGCCGGCGGCAACGACGTGCTCAGGGTCGACCGGTACGGGCACGTGTCGGTGCTGGCCGTGCTTCCTCCGCAGACCATCGTCGTCTCGCCGGAGTTCGCCCAGCAGACCGGCGCGCCGGACTGCGTCGGCGTGACCTACGCCTTCGAGCCGGTCCCGACCGACGTCGAGTGGACGTTCACCGGCCTGCTCGTCACCACGCTGCCCGGCGGGGAGGGCGCTCCCGGCAGCCTGTACCGCATCGGGTGGTTCGGCGGCGTCACCCAAGTCGCCACCGGCTTCGCCGGCGCGGTGAACCTCGCTGCGGCGCCGGACGGTTCGGTCTACGTGGCCGAGATCGGCACCGGCAACATCACGAAGATCACCCTCACCGGTCGCCGGCAGGTCGTCGCCCACCTCGACAGCCTGGTTGCCGTCGAGTGGGCCAACGGACACCTCTACGCCTCGACCTCACCGGCCGCGGCGAGCGAGGGCGACGGCCCGCCCAGCACCACCCCGCCGCCGCCCGGCTCGGTGGTCGAGCTCGGCTAGGTCCGCGCAACGCAGCAACACGGCGCCCGCTCCGGTCCGACCGGGGCGGGCGCCGTCGTGTGTGCGGCGTGACCTGCGGGGAGGCGTCGGGCGCCACCGCCGAGGCCAGCGCCGACGAGCGGCTACCCCGCGAGGCGGAGCTTCAACGACTCCAGCTCGTCGCGCAGTGTCGTCGGCAGGGTCGCGCCGATGTGCGCGAACCACTCCTCGATGCCGGCGATCTCCCGTCGCCACGCCTCGACGTCGACGGCGAGCGCGGCGTCGACCGCCTCGGGGGTCAGGTCGAGGCCGGAGAGCTCGAGCGACTCCGCCGTCGGGACCCGTCCGATCGGGGTGTCCGCCGCGGCGGCGGTGCCGTCCAGGCGCTCGAGCGCCCACTTCAGCACGCGGATGTTCTCGCCGAACCCGGGCCAGAGGAACCGGCCGTCGTCGTCACGGCGGAACCAGTTGACGTAGAAGATCTTCGGCAGCTTGACCTCGTCGGCGCCCTTGCCGACCTCGATCCAGTGCTGGAAGTAGTCGCCGGCGTTGTAGCCGATGAACGGCAGCATCGCCATCGGGTCGCGGCGCACGACCCCGACCACCCCGGTCGCCGCGGCGGTCGTCTCGGAGGACAGCGTCGCGCCGAGGAAGACCCCGTGCTGCCAGTCCCGCGCCTCGGTGATCAGCGGGACGGTGTCGCGGCGGCGGCCGCCGAAGAAGATGGCGTCGAGCGGGACGCCGTTCGGGTCGTCCCACTCGGGCGCCTTCACCGGGCACTGGTCGATCGGGGTGCAGTAGCGGCTGTTGGGGTGGCTCGACGGCTCGTCGGCGTCCGGCGTCCAGTCCTCGCGCTTCCAGCTGGTCAGGTGCGCAGGCGGCTCGCCCATGCCCTCCCACCAGACGTCCCCGTCGTCGGTCAGCGCGACGTTCGTGAAGATGGAGTTGCCGCGCGCGATGGTCCGCATCGCGTTGGGGTTGGTGTGGAAGTCGGTGCCCGGCGCGACGCCGAAGAACCCGTTCTCCGGGTTGACCGCGTAGAAGCGGCCGTCGGCGCCGACCCGGATCCAGGCGATGTCGTCGCCGATCGTCTCGAGCTTCCAGCCGGGCAGCGTCGACTCGAGCATCGCGAGGTTGGTCTTCCCGCAGGCGCTCGGGAACGCCGCCGCGATGTAGGACGCCTTCCCGGCGGGCGACGTCACCTTCGCGATGAGCATGTGCTCGGCCAGCCAGCCCTCGTCGCGTGCTTTCGCCGACGCGATCCGCAGCGAGTAGCACTTCTTGCCCAGCAGCGCGTTGCCGCCGTACCCCGAGCCGTACGACCAGATCAGTCGCTCCTCGGGGAAGTGGACGATGTACTTGGTCGGGTTGCACGGCCAGGCGACGTCCGCCTCACCCGGCTCGAGCGGCGCCCCGACGCTGTGCAGACCGGGGACGAAGTCGGCGTCGTCACCGAACAACTCGAGGGCCTTCGTCCCGAGCCGGGTCATGATGTGCATGGAGGCGACGACGTACGGCGAGTCGGTGATCTCCACACCGAGCATGGGCGCCTCGGCGTCGAGCGGGCCCATGCAGTACGGCAGGACGTACATCGTGCGTCCGCGCATCGAGCCGCGGAACCGCTCGGTGAGGATGGCCTTCATGTCGCCCGGGTCCATCCAGTTGTTGGTGGGCCCGGCGTCCTCGGGGTCGCGACTGCAGATGAACGTCCGGTCCTCGACGCGCGCGACGTCCGACGGGTCGGAGGCGCACCAGAACGAGTTGGGCTTCCTCGCCGGGTCGAGCTGCCGGAACGTGCCGGCGTCGACGAGCAGCCGGGTGATCCGCTGCCACTCCGCCGGCGATCCGTCGACCCATTCGACGCGGTCGGGCCGGGTGAGCTCGGCGGTCTCACGGACCCAGCGCAGCAGGCGGGGATGGGTGGTCGGGGCCTGATCGAGACCTGCGATCGAGACGGTCATGCGCTCTCCTCGCCAGTCGACGTTGACTGCGGCTAGGTGTCGCCGCGGTGCGTCGGACCGACGTCTGATCGCCGCCGGTGGCGCCGGCGCACAGCGGGGGATGCCCTGACTGTAAGTGGTGGCAGCGCTTACATGACCCGGCCGCCGGTGCGGCTCTGCTCACAGCGTTGCAGGGCCGGCCGGGCGAGTCAGGACGCCGGGCTCACCGTCGACATGAGGAAGTCCGGCACCCGCAGCGGCGGCATCGCGGTGCGGCTGAAGTAGTCGCCCCACTCCCGGGGCAGCGTCCGCTCCGTCCGTCCGACCTCGGCCACCCGGCGGAGCAGGTCCACCGGGCTCTCGTTGAACCGGAAGTTGTTCACCGCGCCCGTCACCGTGCCGTCCTCGACCAGGTAGACGCCGTCACGGGTCAGGCCGGTGAGCAGCAGCGTCTGCGGGTCGACCTCGCGGATGTACCAGAGGCAGGTGAGCAGCAGTCCGCGCTCGGTGCGGGCCACCATCTCCGCCAGCGACGCCGTTCCGCCGCCGTCCAGGACGAGGTTGCCGATCACCGGACGCGGTGTCCCGCCCGTGCGCGCGGCCCACGCGCGGGTGCGGACCAGCTCGGCCAAGCTCCCGCCCGCGATCCACTCCGTCCGGGCCAACGGCAGGCCCGTGTCGAACACCGACTGCGTCGAGCCGTCCGAGGACGTGGCCACCTCGACGTCACTGGTCTCCAGGCCGGGGTACGCCGGGTCCGACAGCAGTGTCAGCGGCAGCGGGGACAGCTGCTCGCCGATGCGCGTCGCCGCCACCCTGGGCGGCGTAGACGTTGCGGCCCTCCTGCGCATCGCGGGCGGACATCGTCCAGTACGCGTAGACCATGAGGTCGGCGACGGCAGTCGGCGGCAGCAGCGTCTCGTACCGCCCGGGCGGCAGCTCCACGCTGCGCTCCGCCCACCGCAGCCGGGTCTCGAGGCCGTCCACGGCGGCAGGCAGGTCGACGTCGGTGAAGTCCCGGGTGGACGAGCCGGCCCAGGCGCTGCGGCGGAAGTCCGCGGACTTGCCGTTGAGCTCGAGCCGTCCCGCCGGCTGGTCCACCCGGCGGCGCAGCCCGGTCGACGAGCCCACGTAGGTGGAGCTCACCTGGTGCTCGGCGAAGCCGAAGAGCAGCCGGTCGGCCGCCCGCCAGCTCCGGAACGTCGCGCCGAGGTCGCGGGCGAAGGCGTCGAAGACGGCGATCGACGTCTCGGACGGATCGGCGTCCCACCCCGGCTCCGGCTCCGCCTCGACCAGCGGCATCGCGTCTTCTGCGGGCGTCGCCTCCCGGGCGGCGGTCTCGCTGTCGCGCACGAGGGCGGCGAGCTCGTCGGCGGTCGTGACCGCCCGGCTGACGGTGCCGACCGCGGTCCCGGCGCCGGCGCCGACGACGGACACGACCGTCACCGAGCGCGAGCGCATCCGGCCGTTGGTGGTCAGGCTGTTCGCCGCCCAGCGCAGGTTCGCCTCCGTGTGCTCGGTGGCGACGACGAGACAGCCGTCCGCGGTGGACGCCGACAGCGCCCGCTCGACGAGCTCCGGGGCTGGCAGCGACGTCATGACGCGCGCCCCTCGGCGACGGTGTCGAGCACGTTGACCGACCGGAACCGGGCCGCCGGGCAGCCGTGCGACACCGCCGCGACCTGGCCCGGCTGGCCCTTGCCGCAGTTGAACGCCCCGCCCAGGACGTAGCTCGCCGGGCCGCCGACGGCGTCCATCGAGCGCCAGAAGTCCGTCGTCGTGGCCTGGTAGGCGACGTCGCGGACCTGGCCGGCGAGCCGGCCGCCGCGGATCCGGAAGAACCGCTGGCCGGTGAACTGGAAGTTGTAGCGCTGCATGTCGATCGACCAGCTGCGGTCCCCGACGACGAAGATGCCGTCCTCGACGCCGCTGATCAACTCGTCCACCGACGGGCCGTCCGGCACCGGCTGCAGCGAGACGTTGGCCATGCGCTGCAGCGGGATGTGCCCGGCGGAGTCGGCGTAAGCGCAGCCGTTGCTGCGCCCGAACCCGTTCGCCTGCGCCATCTGGCGGTTGAGCTGGTAGCCGACGAGCACGCCGTCGCGGATGAGGTCGAAGCGTTGCGCGGCGACGCCCTCGTCGTCCCAGCCGACGCTGGCCAGGCCGTGCTCGGCGGTGCGGTCACCGGTGACGTGCATCAGGGCGCTGCCGTACTGCAGCCGCCCGAGCTGGTCCGGCGTGGCGAAGGACGTCCCCGCGTAGGCGGCCTCGTAGCCGAGCGCGCGGTCGAGCTCCGTGGCGTGGCCGATGGACTCGTGGATGGTCAACCAGAGGTTCGACGGGTGGATGACCAGGTCGTAGCGGCCGGCCTCGATGCTCGGCGCCTTCGCGTGCTCGGCGAGCAGCCCGGGCAGCTCGGCGACCTCGGCGTCCCAGTCCCACCCGGTGCCGGTGAGGTACTCCCAACCGCGTCCGGCCGGCGGGGCGATCGTCCGCATCGAGGAGAACGCGCCGGCGCCGCGGTCGACGGTGACGGCGGTGAACTCCGGATGGATGCGGACCCGCTGCTGGGTGGTCGTCGTGCCCGCGGTGTCCGCGTAGAAGGTGTTCTCCCGGACGTGCATGAGCGCTGTCGAGACGTGATCGACGCCGTCGGCGGCCATGAGGCGCTCGGACAGCTCGGCCAGGCGCCCGATCCGCTCCTCGCGGGGGACGTCGAACGGGTCGACGTCGTAGGCGGACACCCACTCGACGTCGGCGTGGACCGGCTCGGGCGCCAGCTCCACCGGGTCGTCCGACAGCTGGCGGCTCAGCCGGGCGGTCGCGACCGCCTGCTCGGCCAGCTCGACGGCGGCCTCCGGGGTCCGCTCGACACCGCTGGCGAACCCCCACGCGCCGTCGTGCACCACCCGGACGGCGACGCCCAGGTCCTCGTCGTCGGTCGCGGACTCCAGGGCGGCGTCGCGGAGACTGATCGTTGCGGTGCGGGTGCGGACCAGGCGGACGTCGGCGTGCCCGGCACCGAGCTCGCGGGCCCGGCTCAGTGCCGCGTCGGCGAGCGTGCGGGCGGGCAGGGCACGGAAGGACGGGTCGATCTCTGGCACGCGCCGAACGCTATCCCGCCAGTCCGGGCTCCCCGGCCGCGCGGGCGTCGGGGTGGCACCGATCGGACTCGTCAGCAGCTGGACAGGCCGTTGAAGTACCCCTTGTCGAAGGCCTGGATGCGCTGCAGCCCGGTCGTCCCCCGCGCGCCGTAGGCCTGCTGCTGCGGGACGAGCTTGAGCACCGCGGCCGCCGCCTCGTCCATGTCCGGCGGCGACAACGTGAACGTCAGCCCCTGCGTCGTCGGGGCGACGTTGATGCTCGCCGAGTACGCGCCGGCGTAGCAGGTGGCCGCGAGCAGCGCCGCCTGGTCGTCGATGGAGCCACCGAAGAGCTGGTGGCGCACCGCGAACCCCCAGCCGTAGGCGAACAGCGTGCCCAGGGCGTAGTCCGCCGGGGCGTTGTCGACGACGGTGACGTCGCCGGTCGACGGGTCCACGTTGATGTCCGGCAGGCTGTTGTAGGCCGAACGGGCGTACGCGGTCTCGAAGTAGACGGTGTTGCCGTTCGGGCAGTAGCCGAACTTGCGCGTCGCGGCGCACGGCAGCGAGGACGCCTCCTTGGTGGTCACCGGCGTCCAGGTCTTGCCGACGCTCTTCGCCGCCGCCGACCAGTACTGCTCCAGCGACGGCTGGAGCCCGCCGCCGCCGGACCCGTTGGGCTGCGCCGGGGACGGGTCGACGACCTGCGCGAACGGCTCGTTGCCGCCCTCCGCGTAGTCCTGGTCGGTGACGAACGGCCGCTCGGTGAACTTCCGGGTGAAGTACGTCGAGGAGAAGCAGAACGACGGGCCCTTGTCGATGCCGTCTGCCACCGCGTTGAGCCGGTCGAAGCCGTTGCCGTGGTCGATGTCCCGGGTGGAGGTCGGCGGTGGGTCGCGCACGTTGAGGTAGCCGAGCAGCACGGTGTCCAGCTGCGCGGACGTGGCGCGGAAGTGCGGCGCCTTGCCGCTCAGGACGGTCGCGAGGAAAGCGCCGGCCGCGCAGTCGGCCTGCGACTCCGTGTAGATGGTCGGCGGGTTCTGCTCGAAGATCCGCAGCCGGTTCTGGATGGCGTGCCCGAACTCGTGCGCGAACACCGCGGCGGTGAGCAGCGACGAGTAGTGCGCGCCGAGGACCGGCACGAGGTGGTCGGGATTGCGGTCCCACGCGATGGAGTCGTCGAGCTGGCAGTAGAACGCGTTGTCCACGATCGACTTCGGGTCCGAGCGCAGGCAGGCGTTGCTGCGGTCGGAGGAGCTGACGTCGGCGCCGTCGATCGAGTAGAGCTTGCCGGTCAGCGGCGGCAGCGCGGCGCCGCCGGCGATCCCCGGGAAGCTGGCCCGCCAGAACGCCTCGACGTCGCTGATCGCGTTCTCCGCGGTCTGGTCGAAGGCACCGCCGTCGGTGCCGATGACGTCGAGATGGGCGTTCGGGGCGACCGGGCCGCCCGCGGCAGCCGCGCCACCTGACCCGCCCGTCCCGTTGCTACCCCGGCCGGTGATGGTCGCGGTGCAGCCGGCGAGCACCAGCGTCAGGACGGCGGCGACCAGGAGCGGGACGGCGCTCACTGACCGTCGGACAGCCGCTCGCGCGTCGCTCACGGGGCTCATCCTCACCCGCTCGGCTGTGTGCCACACACCAGGGCTCACGGTTAGCCGGCCACGGGCCGCGGGGACGACTCCGGCATGCAGATCCCCAGCGAGATCACGGCGCTGTTCGAGAAGCGCTCTGGCGACCTCGGGCCGTTCGCGACGGCGTTCCTGGACGCGACCCGTTCGACGGAGGCCGGTGCGGACGAGGTGCGCCTGCGCTGGCAGGCCGCCCACAGTGAGCTGGCCGAGGCCGGCGCGGACGAGGCCACCCTGGCAGCGATGGACGAGGTCGCCGGCGGCCACACCGACGTCCCGGGCCCGCACGGGCAGCTGATCGTCGCCGCCGGCGGCGAGGTGCTGCTCGACACGGTGGCGCCGCGGCGGCCGGCCCAGCTGGTGGCGCGCTGGTCGGCGCTGCCGCACCTGATGCCGTACCTCGCCCACAGGGCGCCGCATGTCGCTCACGTCATCGTGGTCGCGGACCGGACCGGCGCCGACATCGCGACGGTGAGCGCATCGGCCGCGGGCGCCGGTGGCGTGTCCGAGTGGGACACCGTGCAGGGCGGCAACTACCCCGTGCACCGCACCTCACGCAACGACTGGTCGGAGCGGCACTTCCAGAACCGCGTCGAGAACAGCTGGGCCGACAACGCGCGCACCGTCGCCGCCGAGGTCGCCCGGCACGTCGCGTCGGTCGGCGCCCGCCTCGTCGTGGTCCTCGGCGACGAGCGCGCTCGCGCGCTGCTGTTGCGCGACGTGCCGCACGCGCTGCCCCAGGACGTCGCGGTCGTGGAGTCCGCGGAGGGCGGTCGGGCCGCCGGGTCGTCGCCGGAGGCGCTCGACGAGGCGGTGCACGACGCGGTGCTGCGCTCGGTGTGGCGGGAGCGGCGATCAGTGCTCGAGCGCATGCAGCAGGCGGTGGGACGACACGACTACGCCGTGCTCGGCGTCCCGGCCGTCGTCGAGGCGCTGCAGAAGGCGCAGGTCGACACGCTCGTGCTGTCCGACGACCCGTCGTCGACCCTCACCGCGTGGGTCGGGCCGGAGCCGCTGCAGCTGGCCCTGAGCCGGGAGGACATGACCGGACTCGGCGTGGCGGACCCCCGGCAGGACCGGCTCGACGCCGCGCTCGTGCGCGCGCTCGCCGGGTCGGCGGCCTCGCTGCTCATCACCCCGGACGCGCACGACTACCTGCCCGACGGTGTTGGGGCCCTGCTGCGCTACACGGACGCGTCCACCCCGTCTTAGGAGTCACGAGGTGGTCGTCGGCGTCCCGGACTCCGTCAGCCAGCGGCGCGGGCGGGGATCAACCGGCGCCGCCATCGAGGTCCGCCCGGCTCGGCCAGCGCCGCGGTGAGCTCGGCGCCGAGCTCGCGGCGCTCGGCTGGACTGGTCGACTCGCGCAGCCGCGGGTGGAGGTCGGCGTCGGCGACGGCCCGGTGTCCGAGGACGTGCGTCTCCACGCGCACCAGCACGTCGGCGTACTCCGAGGCGTAGTCGCCGAGGCGGGACAGCCGGGCGAACAGCGGTGTCAGGCAGTCCTCGTGCTGGCGCAGCGTCGCGAGGACAGGCCGGCCGCCCTCCACCGAGGCGCGGACCGCCGGGTCCAGGACGCGGTGCTCGGCGGCGAGGTGCGTGGAGAGGTCCCCGCGCAGTCGTTCGACGAGCGCGTGCCGCTCGGTGCCGGTCGCGGCGAAGGCGCGCTCGAGCAGCGCGACGAGCCGGTCGTGTTCGCGCTCGAGCACCTCGACGACGTCGGTCGGCACCATCGGCGGGCGGTCCCCTCTCGTGTGACGAACGATCTACCCGGACGTCACAGGGGTGTATCACGTCATCGCATCGCGGGCACCCTGAAGGCGGCGTCGGACACCTCATGCCACCAGTGCGTCGCCCCGCCGGCGGTCACCGCTCAGCCGGTCCCGGTGCCCCAGCTCGACGGGTCCTTGATCACCTGCTCGGCGAAGGTCAGCAGGCTGCGCCGGCCGGCGAACCGCCGGGCGTCCAGGACGGCGAGGTCCGCGTCCAGCTGCTCCGACATCGGACGACGCTCGCGGACGATCCACGGCACGGCGCGCAGTGTGAGGCCCACGCCGCGGAGCATGTCCCGGTTCTTCGGCGTGTCGGCCAGCGTGAACGCCGTCCACTTCAGCGCGCTGCGCAGCGGACGGTGCAGCCAGGCGTTGACGAGGGTGTTGCGCAGCCCGAAGCGCCGCAGCTTCGGCGCGTTGACGGTGCTGGGGTGGTGGTGCATGACGAACGCCGGGACGTAGCGCATCTGCCAGCCGCGGCGGGCGAGCTTGACCGCGAGGGTCTCCTCCTCGCCGCCGATGAAGAAGCGTGGGTCGTAGCCGCCGACCGACAGGTAGGCGGTGCGCCTCACCATCGCCGCGCCCGCCATGAAGCTGAGCAGCACCGCGCCGGGGATGCCGTGCCGGTCCGGCAGCGGGCTGTCGGCCATCTCGACGGAGATCGGGTCGAGGTAGCGCTCATCGCCGACGACGATGCGCGCGTTGACCAGGGCGAGCTCGGGGTGCCGGTCGAACATCGCCACCGCCTCGTCCAGACCCTCCCGCTCGAACCAGCCGTCGTCGTCGCAGAACAGGACGTACGGCGTGCCCGCCCGTTGCGCGCCGACGTTGCGTCCGGCCGCGCCGATGTTGTTCGGCAGCGCGACGACGCGGACCTCGGGGAACTTGGCCAGGACCTCGCGGGTGTCGTCGGTGGAGGCGTTGTCGACGGCGATCACCGGCAGGCCCAGGTCCTCCAGCCGCTCCAGGGTGTCGAGCACCCAGTCGGCGCAGTTGTAGGTGAGCAGCACGACGGTCAGCCGCTCGGCCAGTGACGACGCAAACGGGGCCGATCGCGGCGTTTCACCGGTCGGAGCGGGGGGCATCTTGTCGTCGTGAGTCAAGCGAACCTCCTGTCGCGCACGCGTCCCGGGCGCACGATCCGGGGCTGGGCGAACGCCCAGGCCGACGCCTACCGCAGCGACACCGACGAGCCCCGTCCGCTCGGCGGCTACGTCCGGGCGATGAGTGTCTACGGCGCGGCCGTCGGCGTGCTCACCGCGACCGCAGCCGCCACCGGCCGTCGTGGCCCCTCGCGGGTGACCCCGTGGGACGTGCTGCTCACCGGGATGGCTACCCACAAAATGGCCCGGATCATCGCGAAGGACTCGGTGACGACGCCGCTGCGGGCGCCGTTCACCACCTACGAGGCGGCGACCGGTGAAGCGGAGGTCGCCGAGGAGGTGCGCGAGCACGGCGGCTGGAAGCACGCCGCCGGCGAGCTGGTGACCTGCCCGTTCTGCCTGGCGCAGTGGATCGCGACCGGCTTCGTCGCCGGTCACGTCTTCTTCCCGCAGTTCACGAGGCTCGCGGCGACGGTGTTCGCCAGCGTCGCCGTGTCGGACTACCTGCAGCTCGGCTACGCCGGGGCGCAGAAGCTCGCCGAAGGCTGACGCCGCAGACCCCGATCGGGCGTCTCGTGGTCCGTCACCGGCCGTGCGCGAAGAAGAACGACCACACCGTCTCGGCGGCGGGGTGGCCGGCCAGCATCGCCGGCCAGGCGTGGCCGGCGCTCGTCGCGTAGGCCACGACCTCGGCACCGCCGCGACAGCGGTCCCAGAGGCGTCGCTGTGTCCCGTCGCCCACGTCCTGCGGCGGGCCCGGCGGTGGGCAGCCGTCCAGCGCCGCCCAGCCGGCCAGCCAGTCCGGTACCGACGGCTCCGCGAAGTCGCCGCCGCCGGTCGACGCGTGGCCGCCGTAGGGCACGGAGGGGTCGTCGGTGGCGTGGACGTCGAGGATGGGCATCGGCCGGGACGGGCGGCAGGCGCCGTCGTCCTGGCCGAACGTCGGGGCGACGACCGGCGCCAGCGCGGCGAACCGGCCGGCGTCCCGGCAGCCCAGGTAGTCGACCATGTTGCCGCCGTTGGACACGCCGCTCGCGTACACCCGGCTCTGATCGACGCACCAGTCCGCGGCGACGGCGTCGAGTAGCGCGTCGACGAACGGCAGCTCGGCGGTCTTCACGATCACCGGGCCGTAGGCGTTCCAGCCGAGGTTGCCGTTCGGGAAGCGCAGTCCCTGGGGGAAGACGTCGAGGAAGCCGTCGGCGTCGGACACCCGGCGCAGCGGGGAGACCGCCTCGTACCCCGCGGCGGTCGCGTTCGGCCCCGCCCCGTGGAACTCGACGACGACGGGCGCCGCCCGGTCCGGGTGGTAGCCGGCCGGGACGTGGATGACCGCGCTGCGCCGGCTCTGTCCGTCCGCGAGTGCCGGATCGACGGGGACGCGGAGCTCGTGGTCGGTGCCCGGGGCGGCCGGGGACGGGTGCCCGCAGCCGGCGGACCGCGTGGGTGTGCGCACCTGAGGCGTCGGCGTCGGACGGGGTGCCGGCGCAGTGCAGGCGGCGACCATGCAGCCGGCGACGAGCAGCCCGGTGACGCTCAGGAGACGCCCGGCCCGGCGCACGACTCAGCCCGGGCCGGCGTCGGGGTCGACCGGGCGCCCGAGCCGGACGTAGGCGGCGTACCAGTCCGGCTCGTACAGCGCGCGGACCTGGGCGAGCGTCATCCGTGCCCGGCCGCCACCGCGCGGGCACAGCTGCCGGTAGCCCCAGTACTCCAGCTGGTCCTTGACCTCGCTGTTGGCGGGCCGGCCGTCGCTGCCGGTGAGCGGTGCGTCGGCGGTGCCGCCGATCTGCGGCCACAGGTTGGCCGGGTCGTACCCGTCGCCGCCGTCGGACAGCGGCAGGAAGTGGTCGAGCTCGACCCGGGAGCTGTCGCCCGGACCGAGCCCGGCGTAGCCGCGGTAGCCCGGCACGCGGTAGCTGCGGCCGGTGCGCGGGTCGGTGATCGAGCCGGACGAGCCGACCGGCGTCGAGAGCTCGATCCGCTTGACCTGATCGGTGTACTCGCGCGGCGGGCGGTACTTGCTCGTGCCGGTGCACAGCGTGGAGCGGACGTCGGCGTCGGTCAGCGCCGGGTTGGCGACCGCGCGGGTGACCGGGAGCGGCAGCACGCCGGGCGGCTCGCTGCCGGGCGTGACAGTGAGCTGCGGCGCGGCCGACGAACCCGAGCAGGCCGTGAACGCGAGACCGGCGACGAGGACCACGACAACAGCCGCGACCGGGCGCGCCCGCACGTCCTACCTGCCGCGGCGGCGCTGCACGGCCGCCGTCAGCCGCTCCCCGAGCTGCCGGGCCCGGGCGGACAGCCCCGACCCGTCCGGCGCGTCCGCGGCGGGCGTCGGCCCCTGTTCGGGTGTCGGCACGCGCTCGGCCGGCGGCGGCGCGGCGAGCTGCCGGACGAGGTCGACGGCGCCGTCACGGTCCAGGCGGTGCCCCACCAGCCGATCCGGCTGGTCGGGGTCCCGAGCGAGGACCTGCAGCCGGCCGTCGCGCCGGGCGAGGACGACGTCGGTGCTCTGCTCGGCGGTCTCCGCCGCACCCTCGGCCCGGAAGCGGGTGACCGTCACCAGCGCCGAGCTCTCGGCGTCGGCGAGCAGACCCTCGGCGTCGGCGGCACCGTCGGCGGCACCGTTGTCCGGGTCGGCGGTCTCACCGGCCGGCAGCCGCTCGGCCAGCCGCTCGTAGGCCTGATCGGTCTCGCGCAGGCTCAGCTCGTGGACACCGAGTGCGTCGACGAGGATCTCGAGCGTGGCGCCCTCGGCCTGCGGCAGCAGCAGGGTGCGCCACGGCCGGCCCGCCGGTGTCCCGGTGACCCGGGTGTCGACCACCACCCGGGCGCGCTGCTGGAAGGCCAGCGCGATACCGAGGTCACCGCGGACCTGGAGCCGGGACGCGTCCGCGGTGGTGACCAGCAGCTCGCGCGCGGCCAACGACCGCACCGCCTCGCCGACCGCCTCCTCCGACGGCGCGGCGTCGAGGAAGTCGACGACGGCGTCCACCGCGACCATCTCCGCCAGCGTGTAGCCGCCGAGCGGGACCGGCCCGGTGCTGACCAGGTGCAGCACGGCGTCGACGAGCCCGGACGGGACGCCGGTCTGCCCGGTCACCGCGGGCGCGGCGATCTCGCTCGTCATGACGGCTCACCTGCAGCGGTGTCCGTGTCGGTGTCCGTGGCCGGCACGCGGGCGGCGAGTCGCAGGCGCCGCCCGTGGACGGTCACCTCCACCGGACGGGTCGTGCCCGCCGGCGGCAGGTCCCACCGCTGATCGGAGGCCGCCGCGCCGATCAACCGGCGCGCGGACGCACCCGCGCCGTCGGTGACCCAGACCTGCGAGTTGCCGAACAGCCCGCGCCGGTCACGTCCCGGCCGCGGCCGGAGCTCCTCCAGCGGGTCCGGACGCACCGGCCCGGGTACGCGGCGGGCCAGCTCCGGACGGGCGTGCGCGACACCGGCGGCGTCCTCCGCGTCGATCCGGGCCAAGGTCGCGGCGAGCAGGGCCGAGGCCCGGTCGGCCATGCCCACCGAGGCAGCGAGGCGCGGAGACAGGTACATCGGGCGGCGCTCGGTGACCCCGGACAGTCCCCACGGGCCGACGTTGCGCCGGGTGGCGCGGTAGACGACGTAGTCGACCAGGTGCTCGACGTCGTTCCAGGTGGGCAGGTGGAACCCACCGCCACCGAACGCGGCCGGTGTCTTCTCCAGCTGCACCCACGTCCCGGTGGCGGTGCGGCCGTGCAGCTTCTCGCGCACGAGCGGCCCGCGCATGCCGATGTCGGGGTACATCGTCTTGTCGACCTGCCGGTGGTGGCTCGACAGCCGCTCCCGCGAGACCCGCGGGAAGCGCCACCGCTCGTACAGCGCCGGGTCGTCGACCAGGACGTGACCGCCGCAGAGCACGTCGCGCAGCTGGTTCACGTCGAGGCCGTGCGCCTCGAGGTCGGACAGGACGGTGGCCTCCTCCGGGGTCAGCCCGAGCGTCGCCTGGACAAGACCGCGGCGGTAACGCCCGGCGCGGGTCGTCAGCTCGACCAGCAGCCGGACCCGGGTGCGCACCCGCTCGGCGTCCTCGCCGATGGCGCCCCGCCCGGCCAGCCGCTCCCGGGTCGCCACCACCGCGTGCCGGACGCGCGCCTGCACCGGTCGACGGGCCGCCTCCACGCCCGGAGAGTATCCGCGCGGATGCGTGCCCGCGGTGGCGGACGGGAAGGAAGAGCAGATGTCGTCCTCAGTTCCGCGCGGGGTGCGGGTCGCCCGTGAGTGGGCGTGGAGCCTGCTGCTCATCGGCGTCGGGGTTTACGTCTTGACCCTGGTGGTCGCCAAGTTCGCGGACATCGTCATCGCGGTGCTCGTCGCACTGCTCCTCAGCGCGCTGCTCCGCCCGGTCGTGCGCCGCATCCCCGACCGTGTCCCGCGCGGGCTGGCCACGCTCGCCGTCGTCCTCGCCACCATCCTCGTCATCGCCGGCATCTTCACCCTGGTCGGGCGTCTGGCCGCCGACCAGTTCCCCGAGCTGCGGCGCTCCGCCGCGAGTGGCGCCCAGGACGTCCTGAACTGGCTGTCGACCGGCCCGCTGCACATCTCGCACGACTCGCTGTCCTCATCGGTGGACCGGGTCCAGCGCTGGGCGTCGGACAACCAGTCGACGCTGCTGTCCGGCGCCGTCGGCGTCACCAGCAGCCTCACCCACGTCGTCGAGGGCGCGTTCATCACCCTGTTCTCGACGTTCTTCTTCCTGTCCTCCGGCCAGCGGATCTGGGCCTGGGTGCTGCGGATCCTGCCGCAGGCGGCGCGCGAGCCGCTCGACGCCGCGGCGCGCTCGGGGTGGGTGACGCTGTCGCACTACGTGCGGGCGACGTTCATCGTCGCGATCGTCGACGGCGTCGGCATCGGTCTGGGCGCGGTCGTGCTGGGCGTCCCGCTCGCCGTGCCGCTGGGCGTCGTCGTCTTCTTCGGTGCGTTCATCCCGATCGTCGGTGCGCTCGTGACGGGGATCCTGGCGGTGCTCGTCGCGCTCGTCGCCAAGGGGCTGACGACGGCGATCATCCTGATCGGCGTCGTCATCCTCGTGAACCAACTGGAGGCCCACGTCCTGCAGCCGTTCCTGCTCGGACGGGCGGTCGAGGTGCACCCGCTGGCGGTCATCCTCTCGCTGGCGGCCGGCTCGGCGGTGGCCGGCATCGTCGGCGCCCTGTTCGCCGTCCCGTTCGTCGCCGTGGCCAACACCGTCGTCACCAGCCTGGCCAGCCACGGGCGGCGCGATCCCGCCGCCAAGGACAGACGGCCCGACGCGCCTCTGGCCCCGGACCAGCCACCGCCCACCGACGCCGAGCCGGCGGAGGACGTCGCCGACTCCGCGGTCCCCGACGGCCACCGGCCACGCTCGGGGAGCTCGGCGCCGGAGCCGACTCCGAGCTGACCCGACCGCAGGGGCAACGGCCGTGTGTAGCCCGGCGGCCCGGCGGGTAGGACCGCGACGTCCGACCATCCGCCCACCACCGCGGGGAGTGTGACCGCATGACCACCGCCGGCAGCTCCGACGTCATCGACATCCTGACCACCGATCACCACGAGGTCCTCGACCTCGTCGGGCAGATCCCGTCCGCGGATCCCACCCAGCGCCGCGACATGGCCGACACGGTGATCGCCGAGCTCATGCGGCACTCCGTCGCCGAGGAGATGTACGTCTACCCGGTCATGCGCGACTCGCTGCCCGACGGTGAGAGCAAGGTCCAGCACGACATCCAGGAGCACCAGCAGCTCGAGGAGGTCATGAAGGAGCTGGAAGGGGTGGACGCCGGTGACGCGCAGTTCCTGACCGTCCTCGGCCGGCTCGAGGCCGTGCTGCGCGACCACATCAGCGACGAGGAGAACGACCAGTTCCCGCTGCTGCGTCAGGAGATCCCGGCCGACCAGCTCGTCGAGATCGGTCGGAAGGTGGAGACCGCGAAGAAGGCCGCCCCGACCCGTCCGCACCCCGGCGCGCCGCACAGCGAGGCGTTCCACAAGACGGTCGGCGCCGGCGTCGGCCTCGTCGACCGGCTGCGGGACAAGCTGACCGGCCGCCCCACCTCCGCCTGACGCCGCGCCCACTCCTCCGATGCCGGACTACCGGGTGAACCGCGACGGCGTGGCGCACGCCCGCGAGCTCATCGACGCCGGGACCTTCGACGACCGCACCGAGTGGTCGGACGCGGCGCCGACCACCGAGGACGAGAACGCGGTCATCGAACGCGACGGCTATGCCGCCTACGGGCGGTGGCACCTCGCCGTGGACGAGGCCGCGTCGGAGGACACGAAGGGCCGGTACCGCTTCCCGTACGGCGACTTCACCAAGGTCAACCGGGCGGCGCTGATCCACGCCAAGCAACGCGCGACGCAGAACGACCACGACGACGTCGCGAACGCCGCCGACCAGCTGCTCCAGCGCCTCGACGCGAAGCGGTCCGCCTGACGACTCAGCCCAGCCCGGCCGCCCGCGCCGCGCCGCGCGCCGCGACGCCGTCGTCGGTGCAGAAGCCCTGGCCGGAGCGGCGCAGGCAGAGCAGGCCGAGCAGCTGTCCGGCGTCGTCGACCACGGCGAGTCGCCGACGGCCGCCGGCGGACATCCGGGACCGGGCGGCGCCGACATCCACGTGCGCGCCGACGGTTCTGCCCGCGAGCCGGCCGTAGCCCGCTGCGGCGGCCCCGGCCGGCGCGCCGACGAGGTCGGTCCGCTCGACGACCGCCACCAGCACCCCGCGGTCGACGACCAGTACGGCGTGGACGTGGTCGTCCAGCAGCAGCTCTCGGGCGTCGGCGACGGTGAGCTCGAGGGCGCAGGTCGTGGGCGCGGTGATCATCGCGTCGCCGACGTGCACCCGTCCCATTGTCCTGGAGGAGGATCGGGTCAGACCGGGGGCTCCGGGTCGTACTGGATGCCGCGCCGGACTTCGCGGGCGCGCTGGTCGCCGGCCAGCCTGGCGACCAGGTGCAGCGCCATGTCGATGCCCGCGGACACGCCGGCGGACGTGATGACGTCCCCGTCGTCGACCCACCGGTCGTCGGGGCGGACGTCGATGCTGGCGTCGAGGTCCCGCAGCTCGTCCAGCGCGCCCCAGTAGGTGGTGGCCGGGCGGCCGGCGAGCAGCCCCGCCGCCGCGTAGACCAACGAGCCGGTGCAGACGGACGTGAGCAGCGGTGCCGCGCGGCGTTGGGCCCGGACCCAGTCCAGGTGTGCCGGGTCGCGCAGGAGCGGGCGCGTGCCGCTGCCGCCCGGGTGGACGAGGACCTCCAGTGCCGGGGCGGCGTCGAACGACGTGTGTGCGCCGATCACCAGGCCCTTGGCCGCCGTCACCGGCCCACCGTCGCGGGACAGGCACGACACCGTCCACCCGTCGCCCGGGAACGTCCGCGTCCAGTACGCGAGGACCTCCCACGGACCAACGGCGTCGAGCTCCTCGACGTCGTCGAACAGCAGCACCCCGATGTGTCGTGGACGCGCGGGCGCAGTCACGCCGACGGCAGCGGACGCCGCCCGCGCAGCAGGTAGACGACCGGCAGCACGCCGGCGGAGTTGACGAGGAGCAGGGCGGCCGCCCACCGGCCTTTCCCGCCGCGGACGCTGCCGCGCGGGCGCTGCGCGAGGTCGATCAGCGCCGCGATCCGTAGGCCGGCCTCCACACCGCCCGCGGCGAGGAGCCCCTGACGCAGACGCGGGTCGAGCTCGTTCCACCGCGGTGTCGCCATACGCCCACCCTGCCGCTTCGCCGGGTCAGGCGGCAAGACGCTTCCGCCCGCTGCGGCGGGGCGTCCCCCGATCGGAGGACCTCTGCGTCGTCCGGACGTCAGCTCCTCGGGCGACGGTGCGGGGAGCTGCCGACGGAGATGCTCGTCGGCATCACCTCCCAGTCCCAGGAGCTCTCGATGACCAGCATGACGACCACCGCCCAGCGACTGTCCGGCCTGGGCGCCGGATGGCCGAGCCGGGTCGCGGCCGCCGCCGCGCTGGCCACCGCCGTCGTCCTGCTGGTGCTCGGCGGACACCTGTCCGGGCACGCCGTGAAGCACGACCTGCAGCGGCTGCCGGCGCCCGCGCAGCACCTGCTGCTCGGCCCGAGCATCACCCACTTCCTGCCCGGCGGCGCGCGCTGATCCCCTGCCTCCCGCGTCAACTCCAGGCCACGTCCCACTGTTCAGCTGGTGAAGAACGCGGCGAGGGCCTCGCCCAGCACGGCGTCGTCGACGGCGTGCGTCTGCCCGGCCAGCAGCGCAGCCCGTCCGTCCGGAACCGCCTCGGCGATGGTGCTCGCGGCCGAGCGGACCTGGCCGGGGCTGTCGGCTCCGGCCAGGGCGAGCACGGGGCCGGTGATGGCAGCCAGCCGTGGCGCCGGAACGGCGCCGTCGTTGCTGAGCCTGACCTCGCGCGGCAGCAAGCGCGCGTAGCCGGTCAGGTGTGACCAGTGTGGACTCGCGCTGATCTGCGCGATCACCGGCGCCGGCGTGAACAGGGCCAGGAACCGCTCGGTGGCCTCGTCGGCGCTATCGGCCGCGATCAGGGCGTCGAGCTCGTCCGCGAACTGCAGGCTCGGGCCCGGGGTGTACGGCACCTCGTAGACCGCCGTCGCGCGGATCGGCGCCCCGGCGGCGGCGGCCTCCAACGCCAACGCTCCACCGGAGGAGTCACCGAACACGAAAGCCGGCTGCCCCGCAGCCGCGAGGACCGCCGCCAGATCCTCGACCTCCCGCTCGATCGACCATGCCTCGCCGTCACCGCTGGCGCCGCGCCCGCGGCGGTCGTACTCGTACACCTCGTAGCGCGCGCACAACGCGGCAGTCAGCGACCGCTTGGAACTCCGGTCGCTGAACGCACCCACGACGATCACGAGTGGGGGCCCGGACCCGGTTCGGTCGTAGGCGATGGCAGTGCCGTCGGTGGATGCGGCGAATTCCATGAAGTGAGCTCTCTCCGGGCGCTGGCAGGGATGCCCGCAACGATGCCTTCGCAGGCCGCCCGGCAGCAGACGCGATCGCGTGTCGCTCGCCGGTAGCTTTCGCGTGTGCTGCGGCCACGGGTGCGCTACGCGTTGACCGAGGACGGCGTCACGATCGCGTACTCGGTGCTCGGCGAGGCGGCGCACAGCGTCGTGCTCGTCTCCCCGGCAGTCAGCCACCTCGAGGTCAGTTGGGAGGAGCCAGCGCTCGAGCACTTCCTGTCCCGGCTGGCGACCGGGACGCGGTTGCTGCTGTTCGACCGGCGCGGCACCGGGCTGTCCGACCGCTCCACCGCATCGAACCTGCTCGACCTGCGAGCACTCGGCCGGGACATCGCCGCGGTGTTGGACGCGACCGGCACCGACGCGGCGGTGGTGTTCGGCGTGACGTTCGGCTGCCAGATCGCGGTGCAGTTCGCCGCCGACTACCCGCAGCGGACGCGAGCGCTCATCCTTGCCGGCGGAGCGGCCCGGATCACCCGCCTCCGGGACTACGACTTCGCCGCGCATCCGGAACAGATCGAGAACTGGGCCGACGAGACTGCGCGGAGCTGGGGCACTGGCGCATTGCTGACCCGACGCGACCCGCAGACGCCCGGCGACGCGCGCTACCAGAACTGGGCGGGCCGTCTGGAGCGACACACGTGCTCGCCCGGTGCGGTGGCCGCGTTGTGCCGGTGGATCGCCGGCGTGGACGTCCGCGCCCAACTGGACCGAGTGCGCTGCCCGACCCTGGTGCTCCATCGCCGCGACGACCGGTACCTGCCGGTGGAGGACGGCCGCTACCTGGCCGCTCACATCCCCGCTGCCGTGCTGGCGGAGTTGCCCGGGGATGAGCACACGATCTTCCTGGGCGACCAGCGTGCCGCGCTCGACGCCATCGTCACTTTCCTGGACGACGCGGTCGCCGACGGCACCATCGGCAGAGCCCTGCGGCGCGCGGACCGCAGGCACGGTGCCGCTCGGGGGTGGCACAGCCTGACCCCGGCCGAGACGGAACTGGCCGAGTTGGTCAGCGCCGGCTTGACCAACGCCGAGATCGCCACCCGGCTGCACATCTCCCGGCACACCGTCGACGGCCGGCTGCGCCGGGTGTTCGTCAAACTCGGCGTGAACACCCGGGTCGGGGTCACCGCCGAACGCGCCCGCGTCCGAGGCTGACCAGCCCGCACCCTGTACGCGCTCAGCACCCGTCTCGAGAGATGAACGGCTTGCGGGTGAACCGTCCCGCGTACGAGACGCACGCACGGCAGGCTCGGTCGGCGCGGCTGTGCTCGTCGTGCCGCGTTCCTCCTGCGGGCACTGTGCTGCACGCTGTCAGCGTGGCGGTGACCGTTCGGGCTGCACGCGAGGGTGACCTCGCCGCGCTGCCTGTCATCGAGCGCGCCGCTGGCGAGATGTTCCGCTCGTTGGGCATGGACACCGTCGCCGACGGCGACGTCCCAACGATCGAGGAACTCGACCGCTACCGGCAGGCCGGCGGCCTGATCGTCGCTGAGGACGACGGCCGCGTCGTCGGGTACGTCCTGCTCGAGGTGCTCGCCGGCGCGGTGCACGTCGAGCAGGTCAGCGTCCATCCCGACGCGGCACGGCGGCGCATCGGTAGCCGACTCCTCGATGCGGCCGAGCGATGGGCCCGCGAGCAGGGCCTGACGAGTCTCACGCTCACCAGCTACCAGGACGTGCCGTGGAACGCCCCGTACTACGCCCAGCTCGGGTTCCGTGTCGTCCCCGGCATCGAGCAGCCGTCCGAGCTGCGCGCCGTGCGGCAGGCCGAGGCCGCTCGCGGACTGGACGCCTGGCCTCGAGTCGTGATGCGCCGATCCATCGCCCCAAGTTGATGACTTCAGAGACTGCTTGATCCTTCGCGCTGTCCTGGTGGCGGACAGCGCGCTCGCGAGCCGATCAACCTTCGACGCCGACGACCTCGGCGAAGTTGCGCGTGTCGACGTACTGGTGGAAACGGGCGACCCGAGCGTCCAGGAGATCCCAGATGTGCACGACTTCGGCGTCCAGCTGCTTGCCCGTCGGGATGTATCGCCGAGCGCGGTACCGGCCTTCCACAACGACGGTGGGCCCATCGCTCAGGAAACGGGTCGGGACGATCTCGAACTGCTCGAACTCCGTGGCGAGCCAGCGGAAGACCCCGTTCGTGATCTCCTCGACGCCGACGAACGGACGTCCGGTGAACCAGGGATTTCCTTCAGTCTCGTACCACTCGGTATGGTCGTCCATCGCCGCGAACACCGTCGCCATGTCGCCGCGGGCGAACGCCGAGTAGAGCTCCTTCATCCGGGCCAGACTGTCGGTCCCCATCCCGGTCACAGCGTCCTCCCGTCGTCAGCGGTACACGTCCTGCTGCACGGAAGTCGAGCGCATCGCGCGCACGCTGCGGGCATGCTTCCGCGAGCAGCACCTCGTCGCAAGGATGGACGGTCTCGTGACTCGGACACCCGAGCGGAACGCTCGCGAGATCCGTCCGGGCCGAAGGAGGCGGCCGGCGTCTGGATGACCGCCCTTCGGCCACTCGGCGTGAACCATCCGGCTCCGAGTTCCGGTTGCCCGCCCCGGACAGCTCACCGTCCCAGCGCGCGCCGCAGGAGGAGTTGCCCCTCGCGGCCGTCCTGGTCGACCGGTCCGACCGGTTCGAAGTTGAGCTTGGCCAGCAGCCGGAGGGAGGCGGCGTTACCGGGGTCGACGACCGCGGCCACGTGCCGCGCGCCGACCCGACCCGCCGCCCAGGTCAGCAGGCCCCGAGCGCCCTCCTCGGCGACGCCCTGCCGACGGTGCGCGGCGAGCACCATGTAGCCGAACTCCACCGCTCCATCAGCGTCCGGCGGTCCGTGGAACCCGGCCTCGGCGACGAGCACCCGAACGCTGTCGACGCGGAACACCAACCGCGGGCCCCAGGCAGCCGCCCCCGGCTCGCGCTCGGTCTCGTCGAGGTAACGCCGCAGCCACGGCCACCCGTCGCGCCACTCGTCAGGCCACACCGCGCCGGCCAGCCGGCCGGCCTCGGCCCAGTCCCGCTCCAGCACCGCCCGCATCAGCGCCGCGGACGTCGGGACGAGCTCGAGCCGGCGCGTGCGGATGGTGAGGTGATCCGTCTGCTGCGGCTCGTCGGCGTCCTCCGTCGGCGGCCCAGGCATCTCTGCGACGGTAACGCGGTGCCGCCCGAAGCCGGTCAGCAGCAGCCGCACCGCGTCGTGACCTGCTCCTCACCCGGAACGGTCACGTGCCGCGTGGGGTGCCGTCCTCGAGTGAGTGCGAGAGCAGCAGTCGGGTCCAGGCGTCGGTGAGCCAGTCGGAGAACTGCTGGGGCGTCCAGCCTCGTTCGTGCACGAGCAGCACCCAGTACTCGGCGGCGTTCATGCTCCAGATCACGTCGGCGACCTGCTGGTCGCGCAGGTCGCCGCGCAGCTCGCCGGTGCGGCGCAGGTCGGCGGTGAACAGCAGCATGTTCCGAGCTCGGCGATCAGCGATCTCGGCCCACAGGTCCGCGCACTCGCGGTCGGTCGTCGCGGCGTCGCGCAGGGCCAGGAACGTCGGCGCCATGCGCTGCTGGATGGCAGTGATCGCCTCGGCGTAGATGGTGATCTTCTCCCGCGCGCCGGTGACGGCAGCGATGCGGGTGACGTAGTCGCGTTGCACGCCGGGTACGGCGTGGCCGGTGCCGGACAGCGCCGTCTCGATGAGTTCGCGCAACAGTGCAGGTTTGCGTCCGACGCTGGCGTACACGGTGTCCAACGAGACCCGCGCCCGGGCGGCGATGTCCGCGACCGTGGTCGCGGCGTAGCCGCGGGCGACGAACAGCTCGCGCGCCGCGTCGAGCACTGCCTGCCGGGTCGCGGCGGCCTGCTCGGCGCGGCGCGGGGAGTGGTAGCCGCGCTTGCCATCGGACTGCTCCTTGACCGGCCTCGCCATTGACCGTACCGTCCTTCCGGTCATCCGAAGTACATTCGGATCAGCTTACAGGAGGCTCGCGGTGGTCTACGCCTACATGCAGGACGTCCCGATCGGGGAAGAGCTCTACCGGAAGATCATCGACGGCCTCGGCCCCGAGCCGGTCGCCGGTTCCCTGCTGCACCTGTGCGTGCGCCAGCCCGACGGCACGCTGCGCTACATCGACGTCTGGGAGTCCGAGCAGGCCTGCCGGCAGGCCTTCGACCAGCGGATCCACACCGCCGTCGACACCGCGTTCGGCGGTCACCGGCCCACCACGGAACCGACCGTGCATCGGCTGGACGTGCTGCACGCCGACGGCGCGCTGTTGGATCCCAGTTGGTCGTGACGGTTGAGCTCGCGGCGTGGCTGACCGTCCGAGGACCCGTTCCGGGACGATCACGTGCGAGACGAGGGCGGCAGGTGGTGAGACGTCGCCCTGACAGCCGCATGACGCGGCGCCGTAGTTGTCAGGTGGCCGATCATGACGAGCGACGCTTGAGCACTGGACGCAGGTCGTCGAGCCGGTCGAACAGCTGCCAGACGTAGTTGGTCGTCCCGTCCTCGCGGTGAGGATGCAGGTCGACGAGGTCGGGGTCGTCGCAGTACGCGTCGAACGCCTCACGCGAAGGCCACTCGACGAGCACGAACACCTGTCGCGGCGCAACGTCGCCGACCACCGTTGCGGCGTGGCGGCCGAGCGCGACGACTCGTCCGCCGTGACGTGCGACGGCGGCGGGCGAGCGGCGGCTGTACTCGAGGTACTCGTCGTTGTCGGCGAGGTCGAAGAGGTTGAGCGCGTACACGGTCATGGCGCGATCCTGCTCAGGAGCACAGACACGGCCGGCCGGAGGACCTGGGACTCGCGCTTGCGGAGTCCGGCCGTCGCCAATCGTTCTGGTGTTCCCTGCCGACTCTGGCGAAGTCCCGGATGCACTGCGGCGCTGCCTCCCGCGCTCGGTCGGGAGCTCGGTCAGCGCACCTACAGTCCCTGCCAGGCCGGCTTGTTCTCCCAGGTCTCGCGGTAGTACTCGCGCAGCTGCAACTGACCGGCGGCGTCCTCGTCCACCACGACGGTGGCGTGCGGATGCAGCTGCAGGGCCGACGCCGGGCAGAACGCGCTCAGCGGGCCCTCGACGAGCGCGGCGACGGCAGCAGCTTTCTCCCCGCCCCAGGCGAGCAGGACGAGGTGCCGCGCGGCGAGGATCGTGCCGATCCCCTGGGTCAGCACGTGCCGCGGGACCGCTTCGGTGTCGCCGCCGAAGAAGCGGGAGTTGTCCCGCCGGGTCTGCGCGGTCAGTGTCTTGATCCGGGTTCGCGACGCGAGTGAGGACACCGGCTCGTTGAACCCCACGTGTCCGTCCGTCCCGACGCCGAGCAGCTGGAGGTCGACGCCGGCGCTGCGGACCGCGTCGTCGTAGGACGCGCACGCGGCGGGCAGGTCGTCGGCCCCGCCGTCCGGGGCGTGCACGCGCTCGGCTGGTAGGTCGAGCCGGTCGACGACCTCGCGGCGGATGACCTCCCGGTAGGACTCGGGATGCCCGGGCGGGAGCCCGACGTACTCGTCGAGCGTGAATGCCGAGCACGCCGCGAGGGACAGCTCGCCGCGCCCGTGACGGTCGGCAAGGTTGTCGTACACCGGTGACGGTGACGAGCCCGTGGCCAGTCCGAGTACCCGATCGGCACGCCGCGAGACCAGCGCGGCGATCGCTGCGCCGACCAGTCGGCCACCCCTGGCCCGGTCCGGGACGATGACGACCTCCACCGCCCGCCTCCTCGTCGCTGTCCGCTCGTCGTCCAGGCGCTGGTTCGCCGGCGGCTGCTCCTGGAGGCAGGATGGCACGCTGGCTCCATGACCGTGCCGCCCGGTCCGCCCGGTCCGCCCCATCCGCCCGATCCGCGATCGTCGCCGGTCGTGCTCCGCGCCGCGACCGTCCTGAGCCCGGACGAGCGGTGGTCGCCCGGTCACGTCGCCATCGCGGACGGGGTCATCACCGCCGCCGGCCCGGGCCTGGGCCCGGATGCCGGCCCGTCCGGCCGGGTGATCGACCTCGGCGACCGGACGCTGGTGCCGGGGTTCGTCGACGTCCACGTGCACGGCGCGGCGAGCGCCCAGCTCAACGGCGACGACCCGGACAGCATCGCCGGCGCGGTCGCGACGATCGCCGCGACGCACGCCCGCTTCGGCACCACGGCGATGGTCCCGACAACGGTCTCGGACGACGAGCTGCGCCTGGTCGCGGCGCTGCGCGGCGTGGCCGCCGCCCGGGGCCCCGCCGGCCCACGCGCCCGGGTGCTGGGGACGCACCTGGAGGGGCCGTGGCTCGCCGCCGCCAAGGCGGGCGCGCAGGACCCGCGCCGGCTCCGTCCACCCACCCTGTCCGAGCTCGACCGACTTCTCGCGGCCGCCGACGGCGGGCTGCGGATGATCACGATGGCACCGGAACTGCCCGGCGCCCTCGACGTGGTGGCGGCCGCGGCGGCCAACGGCGTCGTGGTCTCGGTCGGCCACACAGCGGCCGACGCCGCAACCACGCAGCGGGCCGTCGACGCCGGGGCGCGGCATGCCACCCACCTGTTCAACGCGATGCCGCCGCTCCTGCACCGCGCGCCCGGCCCGGTCGGCGTCGCACTGGCCGATCCCCGGGTGAGCGTGGAGGTGATCGCCGACGGGCACCACCTCGACCCGTACGTCCTGCGCCTCGTCGCGGCCGCCGCGCCCGGGCGCATGATCGCCGTCACCGACGCCATGGCGGCCACCGGCATGGCGCCGGGGCGCTACCGCCTGGGCGACCTCGACGTCACGGTCGAGCGCGGGCAGGTGCGACTCGCGGACCGGCCCGAGACCCTGGCCGGGAGTGTCCTGACCATGGACGGCGCGGTCCGCACGCTCGTGGCTGCGGGCGTGTCCCTCCCGGCCGCCGTCACCGCGGCCACCCGGTCGCCCGCCGATGTGCTGGGCGAGGGCGCGCTCGGCCGGTTCGCCCCCGGGGCGGCGGCTGATCTCGTCGTCCTGGACGGGGACCTGCACGTCCTGGCGACCGTCGTCGCCGGCCGCGCGGTCGTCGATCCGACGGTGCTGCTCGACGCGCTGACGTGAGTCCGTTCGGGTGTTGCGCCTCGCGTCGGCCGGGAGTACGGAGAAGGGTGTATGACCCGATTCATCCCGGGCGTGCGCGGATGAGCGGCAGCGGCTGCGCGAGGAGGCAGCGATGACGCAGGTGACGAGCGACGCGGCCCCGACAGGCCGGTTCCGTTCACAGCTCGGGGTCCTCATCGCGCTCACCGCAGGAGCCATCGGCGTCATCTACGGGTACGACACCGGCGTCGTCGCCGGTGCCCTGCTCTTCGTCCCGAAAGAGTTCAACCTCTCGACGTCGGGCACGTCGTCGATCGCCACCGCGGTCGCGCTCGGGATGATCGTCGGGGCGCTGTTGGCGAGCCGACTCTCCGACGCCATCGGGCGGCAGCGGACGATGGTCCTGATCGCCGCCGGCTACGTCGTCTTCGCCATCCTGTCCGGGGCCGCCAACGGGCTGGTCTGGCTGGATACGGCCCGGTTCTTCCTCGGCATCACGATCGGGCTGTCCACCGTGACCGCGCCGGTGTTCATCGCCGAGTCCAGCCCGCCGCGCATCCGCGGCGGCCTGATCGTCAGCTACCAGGTGGCCACGGTCGCCGGGATCATGAGCGCGTACTTCATCTGCTACGGCTTGGCGACGATCGGGGCGTGGCGGTGGATGTTCGCCCTGTCCGCGGTCCCCGCCGCCGCGGTCGGGCTCCTCCTGCTGCGACTGCCGGACACTCCGCGGTGGTACGCCATGAAGGGCCGGCGCGCGGAGGCCGAGCACACGCTGCGCCGCATCGACCCCGACATCGACGTCGGCGCGGAGATCGCCGACATCGAGGCGGCGCTGAGCGCCGAGCGCGGCGGATCGGCCCGCGAGGTCCTCCGCCCGCCCTACGCCCGCGCGCTGGTCTTCGTCGTCATCCTGGGCTTCCTGGTGCAGATCACCGGCATCAACGCCATCATCTACTTCACCCCGCTGATCTTCGGCAAGCTCGGGCTGACCGGCAACACGGCCCAGCTGCTGGTCCCGGCGTTCATCCAGATGGCCGCGCTGCTCGCCACGCTCGTGGCGCTGCGCATCGTCGACCGAGTCGGGCGGCGGACCGTGCTGCTGTCCGGCATCACTGTCATGATCGTCGCGAACATCCTCATGATCGCCGTGTTCGCCAGCGGTCTCGGCGGCGGCGCGTCGACGCTGGCGTTCATCGGGATCCTGCTGTTCACCTGCGGGTTCGACTTCGGCTTCGGCGCCCTCGTCTGGGTGTACTCCTCCGAGAGCTTCCCCGCCCGGCTGCGGACGACCGGCGCCTCCGCGATGCTCACCGCGGACCTGGTCGGCAACCTGCTCATCGCGCAGTTCTTCCTGTCCGTGCTCGGTCGCATCGGCGGGACGTGGACGTTCACCCTGTTCGGGGCGCTGGCCGTCGTGTCCTTCGGGTACGTGTGGTGGCTGGCGCCCGAGACGAAGGGGCGGCCGCTGGAGGACATCCGGTTGTTCTGGGAGAACGGCGGCCGCTGGCCGGACGCCGGCGCCCGCGCCGGCAGCGAACCGGCGACGACCGGGCGCGGTGAGCAGCAGCGCTCGCGCCGGCCGTGACCGAGCACCTCGTCCTCGGCCTCGACATCGGCGGCACCCACACCCGCGCCCGGCTGGTCCGCGGTGACCAGGTCCTCGGTGAGGCGAAGACCGCGAGCGCCAGCCTGACTGCCGCAGGGCGGGAGCGTGCCGCAGCGGCGCTGCAGGACGTCGTCGACCAGCTGCAGCTGGCCCCGGCCGGCCTGGACGCCGTCTGCGTCGGCACCGCGGGCAGCGGCACGCCGGCGGCCCGGTCGTTCCTGGTCGAGCGGCTCGGGCCGCTGACCCGCAGCGGCGAAGTCGTGATCGTGAACGACGTCCGCCTCGTGTTGGCGACGGCCGACCTCGCCGAGGGCGTCGCCGTGGTCGCGGGGACGGGGTCGAACTGCGTCGGCGTCGTCGCCGGCCGGGAGAGCACGGCCGGTGGCTGGGGCTACCTGCTCGGGGACGAGGGCAGCGGCTACTGGGTGGTCCGCGAGGCCGTCCGTGAACTGCTGCGCCGCGCCGACAGGGACCTGCCGGCCGCCGCGCTGGGCGCGGACCTCCTGGCCGCCGTGGACTGCGCGGACACCCGGGCGCTGCTGGAACGCTTCTACGAAGCGCCCGCTCCGGGGACGTGGGCGCGGCACGCCCGCGACGTCTTGGACTGCGCCGACCCGTTCGCGCAGGTGGTGCTCGCCGCGGCCGCCCGAGCGCTCGCTCGTCTCGTCGACACCTGCGCCGACCGCCTCGACGGTCCACCGGACCTGCCGGTCGCGCTCGCCGGTGGTCTGCTTGCCGGCCACGACGGCCTGGCCGCCGCGACCACCGCGGAGCTCGGCCGGCTGCGACCGCGGGCGCCGGTCGTGCGGGTGACCGACGAGCCGATCGTCGGCGCGATCCGCCTGGCCGCCGCCGCGTCCTGACGCCAGGAGGAGCCCGTGGACCTGAGCCGGCTGTCGACGGAGCGGCGCAACCCCCGCACGAGCGACCTCGACCGGATGCCCGTGCCCGAGCTGCTCGCCGCGATGAACGACGAGGACGCCACCGTCCCCGCCGCTCTTCAGGTGGCGCTGCCGGCGATCGCGGCGGCGGTCGACTTCATCACCGGCTCGCTGCGCCGGGGTGGTCGCCTGGTCTACGTCGGGGCGGGTACCAGCGGCCGGATCGGGCTGCTCGACGCCGTCGAGTGCCCGCCGACCTTCGGCATGCCGCCCGAGCGGGTCATCGCGCTCGTGGCGGGCGGGACGCGTGGCGCCACGGCAGCCGTCGAGAGCGCCGAGGACGACACGGGGCTGGCGGCCCGAGACGTCGACGACGCACGTGTCGACCACCGGGACACCCTCGTCGGCCTCACCGCGAGCGGGCGCACGCCCTACGTCGTGGCAGCCCTCGACCGGGCCCGGCAGCGCCGCGCCGCCACGGTGTCGGTGGCGTGCAACCGCGACGCCGAGTGCAGCCGGCACGCCGACGTGGCGATCGAGGTCGACACCGGTCCGGAGGTGCTCACCGGGTCGACCCGGCTCAAGGCCGGCACAGCGCAGAAGCTCGTCTGCAACATGTTGTCCACCGCCGCGATGGTGCAGCTCGGGACGACGTTCGAGAACCTGATGGTCGACGTCACGCCCACGAACGCCAAGCTCGAGGACCGCGCGCGGCGGATCGTCGCCGAGGCGGCATCCGTCGACCCGGTCGTGGCCCGGGACGCGCTCGCGGCCGCAGGCGGTCAGGCCAAGGTCGCGATCGTCATGCTGCTCGCCGAGCTCGACGCCGATGCGGCGCGGCAGCGGCTGGACCGAGCCGGCGGAGTCATCCGCGCGGCGCTGGGCGATCGCGGGAACGCCCGGCGGTAGGGGAGCGGACGCACAGCGAGGTAGCCCGCGGGCCGGCGGTCCGGAGGCGGCCCTCAGTGCGGGAGCAGTGCGCGCAGCTCGTCGACGAAGTCGGCGGTGGGCTCACCGGCTCCGCGGGGGACCACCCAGAAGGTGCACGCCAGGAACGCGCGCACCGTCGCCAGCGGGAACGTCCAGTCCGCGGTCGGGCAGGCGGCCGTCCTGAGGTGGAGCACCTCGGGCGCGACCCGGCCGAGCGGCGTCGCCCACAGCTGCAGGGCCTGCGTCCGGTACCGGCCGCGGGTGGCCCGGTCCAGACCGTCTCGCGGCAGCGCCAAGGGCGGGCCGGTCAACGGTGGGACGAGCACGGCGTCCACCGCCCAGGGGGAGCGCCGGTCGAAGCCCAGTCGCACCGCACCGTCGAGCACACCCGCCGGGACACGGACCCGGACCGGGACCGTCGCGCAGAGCTCGAGCGGACGAGCCGTCGTGCCGGTCATCTCGTCGGCTGCGGAGCAGCTGTCTCCTCGTCCTTGAGCGCGCGGCCACGCTCCTCGACACCGGCAGGCACCGGCTCGCCGCGCCCGACCAGCGTGCCCAGGATCAGGAAGTCGTAGATGAACGGGGCGATGACCGCGCCGATCAATGGTCCGACGATCGGCACCCACCAGTAGCCCGAGATGCCGCCGAACGCGTTGTGACCCCAACCCTGCAGCCACGCCTCGAACCGCGGGCCGAGGTCGCGCGCGGGGTTGATCGCGTAACCGGCGTTGGCGCCGTAGGACATGCCGATGGCGGCCACCGCCAGGCCGACGAGGAACGGGCCGAGGTTCGACTGCGGCGCCAGGTTGCGGGCATCGGTCAGGGCCAGGACGAACAACACCAGGAAGGCCGTGCCGACGATCTGGTCGACCAGGGGGCCGACGAGCGAGCCGTGGAAGTACGGCGCGGGGAACGTCGCGAAGATGCTGAACGTGGTGTTGCCCGCCGGGCTCGAGCGGACGATCTGATGAACCTGTTCGTAGCTCGAGATCGCCGAGTGGTAGACGAGGTAGACCAGCGCCGCGCCGACGAACGCGCCGACCAGTTGGGCGAGCCAGTAGCCGGGGACCTTGCGCCAGGGGAACCCGCGGCGCAGCGCCATGCTCAGCGTCACCGCCGGATTGATGTGTGCCCCGGTCACACCGCCGGCGACGTACACGCCGAACGTCACCGCCAGGGCCCAGCCCCACGTGATGAGCAACCAGTCACCGCTGGCCTGGAAGATCTGGGTGCCGCGCCCGGACTGGTTCAACGCGGCGACCGCCATCGCGACCACGCCGTCGCCGAACGCGATCAAGACGAACGTGCCCAGGAACTCGGCGACCAACTCGCCGACGGTGCCCGACCGCCACCGCGCCCGCGACGGCGTGCCGGCGCCGGCCTCGCTGCTCATGGCCGGCCGCCCACGTCGTGCGGCCCCGCGGGGACGTCGAGCCCCGCCACACCGGTCGAACAGGGACGAGGATCCATGGAGCACCACCGCCTCGCACTCGTGGCCGACCGGCTCCCGTGCGACTCGGTGAGCCGGACAGCTCCCGGTCTACACCCGTTGTTTCCGGATGACAACCACCCGGACGGGACGAAGCCGGGCGACGGCGCTCGGCGTCCGTTGCGCCTCGGTGCTCACCCCGTGCCTGGGTGCTCGCTCGCTTCCCGTAGGCCCCATACCCCGGCAGCGAACAGGGAGGCTCCGGCGATCAGACCCGTCGTCACCTCGACCGCGGCGCGATCGTTCCTGATCACTCCCGCGATGGCGCCGGCGACGCCGGCAACCACGAACGCGACGCCGAGCCAGTAGAACACCGACGCGAACAGCCGCCCGAAGCCGAGGAAGTGCACGCCGACCACGACGCCAGTCCATGCGGCGACGTACGCGCTGCGGCCAGTGGCGCCGAGGACCGCGTTCCCGCCGAACAGCGCGATCACCTCGGCGATGACGACGAGCCGGTAGCCGGTCGATCGGAACATGGACCGCGGACGACCCGACGACGCGTCCACCGCCGCAGCGCGGCGGAGCTGGACCGCCCGCGCCACGATCAGCACGCCGATCACGATGCCGGCGATCCGGACGACGAGCGCGACCGCGCCCACCAAACCGGACGATGCCCAGGCGACCCACGCGACACCGAACCCACCGGCGATGATCACCCCGATGAGAGCCCCGCGGTCGACAGTTCGGGGTCGCACTGCCAGATCATCTCAGCGCTGGGCGCTCACCGTTCGCGATCTCGTGCGGCACACGCGGACCGATCGCCTCGGAGCTGCGGTGACGTCGCACTGGTGGACCGGCTGGTGCACTACCGCGGATCGGTCAGATCTCGTGGACTCGGCCGTTGTCGACGTTCAGCCGCCGGGTCGTCCGGACGGTGGCGAGCATCCGGCGGTCGTGCGTCACGAGCAGCACCGTCCCGGCGAACGAGTCGAGCGCGGACTCGAGTTGCTCGATCGCCGGCAGGTCCAGGTGGTTGGTCGGCTCGTCGAGCACGAGGAGGTTGACCCCGCGGCCCTGCAGCAGCGCCAACGCCGCCCGCGTGCGCTCGCCCGGTGACAGCGACGACGCCGGGCGGTTGACGTGCCCGGCGCGCAGCGCGAACTTCGCGAGCAGCGTCCGCACGCCCGCGTCGTCGAGGTCCGGCAGCGTCACCTGCACCGCCCGGGCCAGCGGCGCGTCCCCGGCGAGCAGCGCACGCGCTTGGTCGATCTCGCCGACGACGACGCCCGGACCCAGGGCTGCGACGCCCTCGTCCGGACGGAGCCGGCCCAACAGCAGCTGCAGCAACGTCGTCTTCCCCGAGCCGTTCGCCCCCGTGACGGCGATCCGGTCGGCCCAATCGACCTGCACATCCACCGGACCGAGGGTGAAGGTCCCTCGACGTACTACCGCCCGACTCGCTGTCGCCACGACGGCCCCGGAACGCGCGGTCGTGGCGATCGCCATCCGCAGCTGCCACTCCTTGCGCGGCTCGTCCACCTCGGCCAGGCGATCGATGAGCCGCTGGGTCTGACGTGCCTTGGCCGCCTGCTTCTCACTCGCCTCCGACCGGAACTTCCGGCCGATCTTGTCGTTGTCCGGCGCCTTCCGCCGGGCGTTCGCCACGCCCTTGTCCATCCAGGCCCGTTGCGTCTGCGCGCGTTCGGCGAGCTCCTTGACCCGTCCCGCGTAGTCGTCGTACGCCTCGCGCTCATGCCGGCGCTCGAGATCGCGCTCGGCCAGGTAGGCGCTGTACCCACCGGCCACCTGGCGGACCTTCCGCTGCGCCAGATCGAGTTCCACCACCCGGTTGACCGTGCCGTCGAGGAACTCGCGGTCGTGGCTGACGATGACGGCGCCGGTGCGCAGCCCGCGGACGAAGTGCTCGAGCCGGTCAAGACCCGCCAGGTCGAGGTCGTTGGTCGGCTCGTCGAGCAACACCAGGTCGAACCGGCTGGCGAGCAGGGAGACCAAGCCCGCGCGGGCGGCTTGGCCACCGGACAACGCGGTCATCGGCGCCTCGAGCGGGACGCCCAGCCCGGCCTGGTCGGCGATCGCCGGCAGCCGGTCGTCCAGATCGGCGCCACCGAGGCTCAGCCAGCGGTCGAGCGCCCCGGCATAGGCGTCGTCGGCTCCGCGCCTGCCCCCGGCCAACGCCGACGCGGCCCTGTCCATGGCCAGACGGGCCTCACTGACGCCGGTACGGCGGGCGACGAAGTCAGCGACCGACTCGCCGGGACGCGCGGACCGCTCCTGCGGCAGGTGACCGATCGCCGCATCCGGCGGGCTGACGGACACGCTTCCCTCGTCCGGGCGGCGCAGGCCAGCCAAGATGCTCAAGAGAGTCGACTTGCCCGCACCGTTCACGCCGACCAGGCCGACTCGGTCGCCCGGGGCGACCACCAGGTCCACCCCGCTGAACAGCACGCGATCACCGTGCCCGGCGGCCAGACCTGCAACGACCACGGTCGCAGCACCCGCCGCGCTCACGAGGCAAGGCTACGGACGGCCGATCACCGAGTACTGACAGGCGTCCGCAGCTCGAGCTCGGCACGGGATCGCCCACGGGTCAGTCGACTGGCTCGTTCCGCAGCGACCGCGGCGTGCGCCGGCCCCTGTCGTCGGGTCGTCCACTGCTCGCGATCGTCACGCAGTGCGCAACATCGGCAGGGCTTCGTCGGCGAAGCGTTCGATGGTCGCATCCAGGACGTGGGGGTCGCTGTCGCGCGAGCCGGGCACCAGCACGATCCGGTCGAGGCCGAGAGCGACGAGTTCAGCGAACCGCTCGGCGCAGCGTGCAGGGTCGCCGACCACCGCGAAGCGGTCGATGAAGGCGTCGTCGAGAGCTGTGGTCTGCGTGCTGTCCGACAGCCCGTGACGTGCGAGGTCGTAGTCGTCATCTACAGCATGAGCCACTGCGGCGTCCTCGACGGTCAGCCCGCCGCCCGTCGACCTTTCGTGCGCCGAGAAGCGGGCGAACATCGCGGCACTGCCACGGACCAGGGCCCGGGCGGCACCGAGGTCGGGCGCGCAACCCAGGTTGACGTATGCGCCGATCCGTAGTCCGGCGGGATCCAGACCCGCGTCAGCGCGCGCCTGCCGGGCGATCGCGACCGCCGACGCGATCCGGGCGGTGTCCGCGCCGACCGTGACCATGACCCGGTCGGCGAGGACGGCACCGGCTCGCACCGTGACCGGCCCGGTCGCCGCCAGCTCCACCGGCACCGGTCCCAGCGCGTCGACCGGCAGCCACGCCAGCCGACTGGACGCCGCGCCGCTGTCGACGCTCGCGCCGTGGAGGTACGCCCTGACGTCGATGACGAACCGACGCAACTGCGACGTCGAGGGCGGCGGCAACCCGATGGACGCGAGTGACGAGTCACCCCGACCGACGCCGAGCACGGCGCGGCCGCCCGACTCGGCGTGGACGGTCGCGATGGCACCGGCGGTGACCGCGGGGTGCCGGGTCAGCGGGTTGACGATCCCGGTCCCGAGACCCAACCGCGTCGTCGCCCGCGCGAGCGTCCCCAGCTCGACGAACACGTCACCGACGAGGTTCTGGCTGTCGGCCAACAGCATCCCGTCGAACCCCAGTTCCTCGGCTCGGACCGCCGCGCGCTCGGCCACGCCCGGTACCGGGAAACCGTGCAGCCAGAACTGGCCTCGCGGGGATGGATCCGTCACACCGGTCTCCCTTCGCCGGTGCGCACCTTCCCACACACAGATGACGTTCACCCTCGCCGTCGAGGCGTCAGACAACCGGCAGGGTGAGGCCACGATGACCTGCGAGAGGGTCGGCCCAGATGGTTCGGCACACCGCCGTAACAAGTTGTGAGGGCTGCACGTCGCCTGCTGTGCTGGGCCTCGTGGCCGATCTCCGCACCCAACGTCTGATCCTGCATCCGATCGAGACCGCCGAAGCGGAACGGATCGTCGCGCGCCGGCGCGGCGCCGGGGACGCCTGGGCGCCGGACTTCCCCTTCGAGGGAGACGTCATCGCCGCCACCATGTTCGTCAGGCGCACGGCCGCGCACGGTGACCAGGGCGCCTTCGGTCACTACCGCATCACCCGGAGCGCCGACGGACTCGCGATCGGGGGCGTCGGGTTCAAGGGCCAGCCGGACGACGGATCGATCGAGATCGGATACGGACTCGTACCATCCGCGCGCGGGAACGGCTACGCGGCGGAGGCTGTGCGAGCTGTCGTCTCCTTGGCCCGCAGCCAGGGCTTGAGCAGCATCGTGGCCGACACCGACGAAGACAACATCGCCTCACAACGAACCCTCGAGCGCGCGGGCTTCCAGAGGACGGGCACGAACGGCGACCTCCACCGCTACGCCATCCGCTTCAACACCTGAACTGGTAGAAGCACGTCAGGACACACGTGTGAGATCGGCCGCCGGTTGCGGGCCGAGATCCGCCAACGGCAGCGCCACCGGGAACGCATCGCGCTCCAGCCCGTCGGGGCTCGTCGAGTCAGCGGCGGTAGGGCTGATAGCTCCGGGTCTCTCCGTTGCGTCGCCGGTCGGCCGCGGGATGGCGGCTCGCGCAGACTCCTGAACTCGGTTCTGTCGGCAGACCTCGCGATTGGCCAGCGTCAGTCGCGCAACTGAACGGTTCGGCCCGAATGGGGTGGCACGTCGCCCGGAGGGTCGCCGCACGGGATTCGCTGGGTTTCTGGCCGGTGCGTGTCGCCCGGATCAGTAGTAGCCTGCGGCGCGTCAGCGATTGCTGCCGTGAAGGCAGCGACCGACGCGGTGGTTTCTCCGGCGAAGCGGCTTCAGGAGTCGACGGGGGTCGCTGAACAACGGAACTGAGCGACATCAGGAGGTTGGCCCAGTGAGCCCCAAGGTCGTACGTGGTGCCGCCCTCGGTTCGGCGACTGTGCTGATGCTGCTCGCGGCCTCGACTACGGATGCAGTCGCGGCTGGCTCGGCCACAGTGCAGTTCCAGCCTCAGGCCCAGCTGCAGTCAGACGGCATGGTGCTGGTCGGGCTGACCTACTCATGCAGTCCCTCGGGTTCGGCGACGAGCGGAAACGTCGTTGTTCTGGCGTTCCAGCCCGGGGCGATCGGATTCGGATCGACCATCGCCACCTGTGATGGGGCATCGCACAGGGCGACGCTCTTCCTCGGGCCTGGTCCCTTCACGGCAGGTTCCGCGACCGGGCTGGCGTTCGCGGGGAACTTGGCGAGCCATGCTACGACGTCGGCTCAATTGGCAGTGGCGTAGTTCGAGTGCGCTGACCGTTCAGGAACACCAGGAGCCCCTGCCAGCGCTCAGCAGGTCTGGACCAGCACAGCCGACGCCGCGGCTCGCAGCAGCCGAGGCAGGACCCGTCGCGTGACGTCTGGAGACGGTCAGCGGCGTCGTTGACCTTGAGCCGGTTGGTCTCGAAGTTGCGGACTCGCCCACTCACGCGTTGCGGGGTGCGCAGTGGGACCACCCAGGACAGGCCAGTGGGTCCGACCGTGCCGACGTAGCCGACGCGTTCGGCGGTCCGCCAGGCTTCGCCAGAGGGGTGACCTGTTGAGAGGAAGCGGCCGGACCGGCCGCGGTAGACAATCGCCATGAAGGAAGCGCCGTTGCTGCTGGCCCTGGATCTGACGGGCACGTTCGCGTTCGGCTTGAACGGAGCGTTCACGGCTGTGCGGGCCGCGCGTCTGGACATCGTCGGTGTCGTCACGTTGGGGATGACCACGGCGTTGGGTGGCGGCATCCTTCGCGACGTCCTGATCGACTCGCTGCCGCCCGCGACGTTCAGCGACTGGCGCTACCTGGTGGTCGCCGCCGCCGGAGCGCTGGTCGCGTTCCTCTTGAGCCGGCGGCTGTTCCGGCTGAGCAGCGTGATCGACGTTCTCGACGCGGCGGGGTTGAGCCTGTTCGCGGTCACCGGCGCCAGCAAAGCGCTCAACTACGGGCTCGGCGCCGGACAGGCGGTGATCCTCGGTGCGATCACCGGCGTCGGCGGCGGCACGATCCGCGACGTGCTCGTCCGGCAGGTCCCGTCAGTGCTGCGCAGCGGGCTGTACGCGATCCCGGCGCTGATCGGGGCGGCGATCACGGTGACCACCATCCGTCTGGGCGTGTACGGCATCCCGGCCGGGCTCGGCGCGGCCGCCGGCTGTTTCGCGGTGCGCATGCTCGGCGTCCGCTTCAACCTCAACGCCCCGACCCCGCCCGGGACGGAGCGCGACGGCCCCGATCCCGGCGTGCACGGTGACGGTTAGGAGCCAAGCCGGTCGAGGGCGGCGACGACGAGCGCTTGGGTGCCGGTGTCGCAGGTCGGTTGGATCACCGGGGCGAAGTTCGGCGAGTGGTTGACCGGGATGTCTTGGGCGACCCGCCCGGCGGCGACGGCTTTGGTGTAGGTGTCGCGGTCGATGCAGCCGACGCCCCAGTAGGTGTACGGGGTGCCGAGCGCGGTGGGGATGTCGCTGAAGTCCTCGCTGGCGGTCTGTTGCCCCATCGCGGCGGCGCGCTCGCCGAAGAACACGCTGAACGCCGCCGCGGCCCTCTGGGTGACCTCCTCGTCGTTGCTGGTCAGCGGGAACCGGTCGAACAGCTCGAAGTCCGGTGTCTTGGGGCAGTCCGCGGCCTGGCACTCGGCGACGACGATCCGCCGCACCGCGTCCAGCATCGTCGTGCGGGTCTGGTCGTTGTAGGTGCGGATGTTGAGCTGCAGCTCGGCGCGGTCGGGAATGACGTTGCTCTTACTGCCCGCGCGGCTGCTGCCGACGGTGAGCACCGCGGTCTCGGTCGGCGCGACCTCACGGGACACGACGGTCTGTAGCCGCATCACGATGGTCGCGGCCAGCACCACCGGGTCGACGGTCGCCTGCGGCATCGACCCGTGTCCGCCGCGGCCGTGGAGCGTGACTCGCATGCTGTCCGCGGCGGCGAGGACCGGGCCGACGCAGGTGCCGACCTGCCCGGCTGGGGCCGGCAGGACGTGCTGCGCGAAGGCGACATCCGGCTTCGGGATGATGTCCGCGAGGTGATCGTCGACCATGCCGCGGGCACCGTCACCGGCTTCCTCCGCCGGCTGGAACAGGGCCACCACCGTGCCACGCCAGTGATCGTCGCCGTCGGCGAGCAGCTGGGCGGCGCCGAGCAGGCAGGTCACGTGCATGTCGTGGCCGCAGGCGTGGGCCACCGGGACCTGCTCACCAGAGGCATCCGTGACCGTGACGGTGCTGGCGTAGGACAGGCCGGTGTCCTCGCGGACCGGCAGGGCGTCCATGTCCGCCCGCAGCAGCACCGTCGGCCCCTCCCCGCGGCTCAGCACACCCACCACACCGGTCCCACCCACCCCGCGGTGAACCTGGTAACCGAACCCGCTGAGCCGATCAGCGACCTTCGCCGCCGTGTCGTGCTCGGCGTGCGACAACTCCGGATGCTCGTGCAGGTCCCGGTAGAACCCCTCCTGCCACGAACGCACGTCATCCAACCCGGCCAACACCGCTGATACAGCGCTCACGACCTCGTCCTTCCCGCCACGTCCGTGACCCATCTACCCCACCGTCGGCGGTCCTGACTAGTCCCAGCGCTGGACGGCGCGGCCCGGTCAGTGCGTCCCGCACCAGCGTCCTCAGTGACACAGCCGGGCGGTCCAGCCGCAGTTGACCGGGCCGCCTGACCGTTCGCGAGCGATCAGGCGCCGAGCTAGGCCTGGCCCCTCGGCCACTGGTGTCGTGCCGGAGGCTGGGCAGGAACGCTGTCCGGCAGCGTCCCCCGCCCGACGGGAAGACTCCCCGCCGCGAGCAGCGGTCGCCGCGGACCAGCCGACACCCCCTTGTCTCACGAAGTCCCGTGCGAGCCCTTCCAGTCTCAACTCGTCTCAAGGTGCGTGCGCATTCTCAAGTCAGGAGATCGCGCAGCACCTCATCGTGTCGCGACCGCTGACTTGAGACGTGAATGCGCTCACACGCGTTGTTGAGACCCCCCGCGCCAGGCAGTTGAGATTCGCCCGCGCTGCCCGCATGACGTGCCTGTCTCGGACGCCATCATCGGGCGGGTCTCGCGCGCCGGAGGCGCCATACGCGCCGGAGGCGCCACGCACGTCCTCCGGCGACCGGTCAGTGTGCCGCCGCGTCCGGCAGCGGTTCGCTGTGCGGGACAGAAATCCACTCCCCGGTCGTCCGCGATCAGCACAACAGGCCGTCCACAACCACTGAGGATGGCGTGGTGTCGAGGCGGACCCGTCGCTCGATCAGCGAGGGGCGACTCCGCGGCGAGCTCGTCTCCGCGCCCCGCCGTCGTTCCATCGGCGCTGTCGTACCCCGGCCCTACGCTCCCGGCATGAGCACTCGCGAGGACTATCCGGCCGGCGTTCCCTGCTGGGTCGACACCACGCAACCTGACCCTGCTGCGGCGGCCCGCTTCTATGCCGCGCTGTTCGGCTGGGACACCGAAGACACGATGCCGGCGGGTTCGGGCGGTCACTACTTCATGGCTCGGATCGGCGGCCGCGACGTCGCGGCCATCTCCTCCCCGGCTCCCGGCGCGCCCGCCCAGCCGGAGTGGAACACCTACATCCGGGTGGAGCGCGCCGACGACGTCGCGGCTCGGGTCCGTGCCGCGGGCGGGCAGGTGCTCGTCGAGCCGTTCGACGTCTTCGACGCCGGCCGGATGGCGGTGTGCGCTGATACCGAGGGTGCCGTGTTCTCCGTCTGGCAACCGGGCCGGCACCGCGGCTCGGCAGCGGTCAACGAGCACGGCGCGGTCAACTTCAACGATCTCTACATCGACGACGTAGAGCGCGCGGCAGCTTTCTACGGCAGCGTTTTCGGCTGGACGACGATCGAGGCCGGAGGACGGATGTGGTCGCTGCCCGGATACGGCGATCACCTTGAGCAGCTCACCCCGGGGCTGCGCGCAGGCATGCGGCAGATGGGTGCACCGGAGGGGTTCGAGGACGTCGTCGCCAGGATCCTGCCCCGCGACGGCGGTCCGGCTCGGTGGGACGTCGCCTTCGCCGTCGATGACGCGGACGCGATCGCCCGGCGGACCGCCGAGCTCGGCGGCTCGATCCTCGCTGCACCGCGGGACGCGCCGTGGGTTCGCTTCACGAGCCTGGCCGACCCCGCCGGCGCCACCTTCACCGCAAACCAGTTTGTGGCGGACAACGCGCCGTAGCCGCCGCCTACCGGCGAGAAGCGCCCCTGAAGTGACAACGGGGTGCAAGGGCAGAAGTCCGCCGGTGCGGCACCGAGCTGGCGAGGACCCATCCCGGCCGCCGCCCGGTCACCGGACGTCTTACGAGGCAACCTTGATCACCAAGCGTCGAAGCGGGTTGAGCATCCGCCGCGCCCCTGGGTGGTTCGCTGACCGCTACACCGC
>CAVWUZ010000002.1:0-722500 GCA_963758325.1 uncultured Actinomycetota bacterium
GTTACCGAATCGAGGACGAAGGTGCTTTGGGGCCCCGATCCACCGTCAACGACGAACAGCGCCTCGACGGCTTGAAAGGCCTTTTGCCAGCTTTCAAGGAATTCTTTCGAGTTAACTTTGACGGCGTCGACGAGTTTGTCGACGGCTTTCGAATGTGTCTCGACCTCGTCGCTGACTTCGAAAGCCGATGCGCCCTGAGTTAGCGCGCCCGTTCGAGACGTGCTGACCCAAACCTCAATGCCCTCGCGTGGGTCGTTTGCGGTCACAGGTAAAACTCCATTCGGGCGGCAGCCTCAAGTTGATAGCAGCTCTGAGCGTATCCTATAGAGGTCGATGGGCGACTTGCTCCCAACGGAACGGAGCTAGCATTCGATGGATGCAATACACCGAGGTAAGAACCAGCTGGCTCGCCGTTGGCCGGATCAACAATCAGGGCGCCGGACTGACCTGGTTGCCCCGTCCAGTCGGTGCTGAATCGGATAGGAAACATGACGTTCCGAAGGACGCCCAAATTCAGGTCGGTGTCCATGACCACGACCGGTTGGTGTGCGTTGGGGGTATCCGTTACGAGCAACGATTGTCCGGCGACGATGGGCCAACAGGCGCGTGTCGGTGTGTGCCTGTACGGTCTTACATTGCTCGATACTACGACGGCATCAATGCATTCGCCGAAGTGGCTGACGACCAAACCATTGCCACCGTCGGTAAATTGGACGGCTGAGGTCAACGGAACTATAGCGTGCCGCGGGACCAGCCAGCCCTCAAAGCTTCTGGAACGGGATGTTACCCAACAAGTTGCGCGCGCCATCGCCGGGAAATTGACTTCTGGGGCCGTGCACCAGTGGCGATCAATGTAGGTCTCACGCACGACGACGGGGAACCGGTAACCGTCGACTGAAACGACAGGTGGCTCGCGTTCGTGGAGCCAATTTGATGGCTCGACCGGCGGCGGTTCCGCGTAGACGATAATGCCGAACGCTCCATCGAGCTCGTCGATGAAGCCCACAGTTATCCGCGAGACGTACGCCACGCCATCGAGCTGTGGCTCGATGTCTGGCCAGACCTCGGCGAGTCGATTGGTCCAGTACCAGACATCGGCGAGACGTCGGTCGTCCTCTCGGCTGTCTAGTCGCTCGACGCCGCGCTCGAAGACAGGGTCGTCGACGAGTCGGGTCCCGGAAGGACGCTCCGGTACGGCGGACAGCCAATCCCGCTCAAAGTCGGCCATGCCCGTGATACTCCCTATCGAGGATACGGCGCGCAAGGAGGCCGCCGGCGTAGACCGGTGCCACAACCTTCCTCGCGGCCTCGCCGCCTGTATAGGTCGCGCCGTACCCGCAGTAAGCCGTTGCGTCCCACAATGATGCGCTCGCCTGAGTGCTGCCGGGGCCGCCAAGCCGACTCGTGCTAGTAAATCGGTCCGTGTGCAGGACGGGAATATCGAAGGCGGGTCAGGACCACAGGGTCGTGGCCATCCGGTCCGCGGCCTCCCGCGCGAGCGCGGGCAAGACGTGGCTGTAGATGTCCGTCGTCGTCCGCATCTGGCTGTGGCCGAGCAGCTCCATGACGACGCGCGGGTGGACCCCGGCGCTGAGGAGCAGCGTCGCCGCGGTATGCCGACCGTCGTGCAGGCGGATGTGGCGCACTCCGGCACGGTCGAGCAGCTTGATCCATGCCTCGTAGTCCGAGTGCTTGTCCAGCGGCCGGCCGTTTGGCTGGGCAAAGACAAGGTCCCAGTCGTCCCACTCGGTGCCGGCGAAGAGCCGCTCCTCGTTCTGGGCGGCGCGCTGCTTGCGCAGCGCCTCGACCAGCGGTCCGGGCAGCGCGATCGTGCGCCGGCTGCGGTCGGTCTTCGGCTCGGTGAACACCAGCCCCTCTCCGGGCACCCGGTGCAATCCGCGGCGTACCGAGAGGGTGCCGCGGTCGAAGTTGATGTCCTTCCACTGCAGTCCCAGCGCCTCGGACTGGCGCAGCCCGAGCGCCAGCGCGACGGTCCACCGCGCGGAGTTGCGCAGCCCTTCGGCCGCCGCCAGTACACGCTTGCACTCCGCCACGTCGAGGGGCTCCGGCGTTCGTGGCCGCTGCTGTCGGGGCGGCTCGACGAGTGTCGCCACGTTGCGCGCCGCCCGCTCCCGCTGCATCGCGATCTTCAGCGCACGGTGCAGCATGCGGTGCACCCTCAGCACAGAGGTGGGCGACAGACCCTTGTCCAGGAGCTGCTTGTACGTCTGCTCGAGGTGCTCAGGCTGCAACTGGTCGAGCCTCCGCTTGCCGATGTACGGGTTGAGGTGCATCCGGATCATCGCGCGGTACGTGTTCAGGGTGCGCGGCCGCACCCGGACCGAGGCGATGTTCGTCGCCCAGTAGTCCAGCCACTCGTCGACCAGCATGGGCTTGCCGGTTGTCCCCACGACACCAGCGTCGCGCTTGGCCTCAAGCGCCTTCGATTTCTCGACTGCTGCGGTCCGGGTCGCGGCGGAGACGTGCCGGCGATCGCGGCGGCCATCGCCCGTCGCGCCCATCGAAACGAAGCCGTGCCAGCGTCCATCCGCCTGCTTGACGATCGTCGACCGTCCGTTCGCTCCGCGTCCTGCCATGCCCGTCTCCTTCCGTTGCGCTGATCCTCCGCCGCCCCGGTGACAGGGACCAGCGCTCAGGCCGCGGGATCCGGCGTCTCGATCGCGAACAGTCCCCGCTGGCCGTGCGCGTCCGTGGCGCGCCGCCACCGTCGCTGAGGCGCGACGGGAGGCGGTGGTGGCCGGTCGCCTGCCTCGAGCCGGGCGACGTACCGCTCCAGTTCGGCCCACGAGATGCGGCAGCTGCGGGCGATGTGCACGGGGTGCAGGTCGCCGTCCTTGATCAGCTGATAGACGGTGGTCCGGCCGATGCCCAACACCCGGGCGGCCTGGACGGTGGTGAGCAGCAGCTGCTCGTCGGTGAAGTCGGCGTGGTTCATCGTGGGATCCCTCCTCGGGAGGCGGTCGGGTTGCTGAGCAAGCGGGCGTACTCGGCCAGCGGAACAGAACGAGACGGCGTCGCCGGCGGCACGTACGCCTCGGTCGATGGCGCGCCGAAGGCTGCCGGGCAGTCGTCGCCAAGGCGGTAGAGCAGGGACGCAGCGGCCGCTGGCGGGAGCGGACGGCGGTCGATCAGGGCTGGCAGCCGCTGTCGCACGTCGTAGCCGGCATCGCTCGCCCGGGTCAGCGCGCCCGCGAGGGTCGGCCAGTCCGGGTCGTCGACGACCCCAGGGATGAGGCGGTCCAACAGCCCGCGCCACTGGTCATTCCGAGGAATCAGCGCCCCGACGGCCGTCCGCACGTCGGCGTCCAAGCGCTGTTGCAGTGGGTCGTCGCGGTCCGCGCCGCTGGGGCGCAGGTCCGACCGGTCGACACCGTTCGTGACACGCCAGAGCGCGAGCTGGTGCGCCAACGCCGCGTCCCTCGCCTGCAGGGCAGCGACCCACGGCGTGTCCGGCAATGCGTCCGCCACCGGCAGGCCGGCAGCGAGATCGCGGACTTGTTGGTGGCGCCGTGACAGGTACGCCGCCCACGTCCGATCACCAACCGCCGGCAGCGCAGGTAGCCATGGCAGCGGCGCGTCCCCGGTCGCCGACGGCGAACCCACCGACTCGACCGCGGAGCGGTACCGGATCGCTGCATCGCGGAGCCTGGCGATCGGGTCGGCGTCTAGGCGGCGCTGCGTGGTGGCCGAGCGCTGGGCGCCCTCAGTGGCGATGATCCCTTCGAGGACCTCCACGGTGGTCGAGGGGTTGATGACGTCGGGGCCCAGGGCCGCGTGCGGGTCGCCGGGCGCGTCGGCGGCGACGTACATGTGGTTCGCCAGCCGGCCGCGCGAGACCCCCACGTAGAGCGTCTCGCGGGTCTCGTCACCGGTGAGCACGAGATGACAGGTGTCCGCGGTGTTTCCCTGCGCAAGGTGGACGGTGGTCGCGTAGCCGAGTTCGACGAAACGGCGCACGTACGGCGGCGGCAGCGTGACCGACCGATGCGTGTCGGCATGCCTGACCCGCAGCCCACCGTCGTCGCTGATCGCGTCGACCCGCCAGCGGTCGCCGTTCTTCACCCAGTCCGTCGCCGTGATCGCCAGCCGGCGGTCATTGCGCCGGGTGATGATCGCCTCGCCGACGGCAACAGTGGTGTCGTCGTGAAGTCGCACCCCCGGCGTGTCAGACGTCCGTAGGTCACGCTGAGCCCGTCTGTTGAGTTCGCGGACGAGCTCGTTGGTGCGCGCGAGCAGCATCGAGTTGAGGCCCGCTTCGCGGTCTGCACTCCAGGCCGCGTACGCCTGCTCGACAGCCGAGGCGCGCTCGCCGGCGTGCACCCGGCCGTGATCGAGGTAGAAGCCGAGCGCCGTGGCGTCGCCGACTCGCAGCGCCAGCGACGCCCGGGCCTCGGTCGGGTCGGCGAACCGGACAACCGTCTCCAGCGACGTCACGCCGACGGTCTCCGCGATGTCACGCAACACTCCGCCGGCGGCGACGTTGGACAGCTGGCGAGTGTCACCGACCAGCCGCACGCTCGCGCCCCGGTCGAGTGCCAAGGCGATGACCCGGTCGAGGTCCGCGGTGCTGGTGGCGCCGGCCTCGTCGACGATCAGCAGCGTCCGCGCGTCGATGGCATCGACCCACCCCGAGCGGAGCTCCGCGTCGACGGACACCAGCAGCTTGGCAACGGTGTCGGTCGGCGCATTGATGGAGCGGCGCAGTTCGTCTGCCGCGCGGCCGGTCGGTGCAAGCCCAACTACTGTGCCGCCGCTGTCTGTCCAGGCGAAGGCGAGCGCCCCGAGCGCGGTCGTCTTCCCTGCGCCGGCCGGTGCCAGCCCGAGTTGCACCCGTCGGCCCGACGTCGCCAGTGAGCGGACGAAGTCCGCCTGTCCGTCGTTGATCGGGATGCCGTTGGCACGCGCCTCGAGCAGCGCCAACTCGACTGCCTCAGCGGTGACGGTCGCGCCGTCGGCGCGCGCCGCAGCAACCAGGATCCGCGCCTCCGCCTCGAGCACCGCGGTCGACGTGTACAGCTCGGCGCCAGCGACCTTGAACACGCTGGCTCCGTCGGCCCGACGCAGCGCAACGGGTTCACTGATGCCGTCGTCTCGGCCGAGCCGCACTGACAGCTCCGGCGACAGCGCTCGAGCCAGCGTCGCCTCAACGACCGCGTCGAGATGCGCCAGCGGCACGTCGGCGTACCGGACGCGGCGCTCGATCTCGGCCCGGACCCGCCCGGCCTGCCAGGTGCTTGACTCGTGTCCCACCGCGCGGACGACATCAGCGGCGGTGCGTTCGACCCACCGACGGTCGATGTCCGCGCCGACCGGAGCATCCGCGCGGCGGTGTTGCCCGACGTCATCCAGCATGGCGGCGACCGCCTCACTGCCGCCGAGCACGACCGCGGCCTCACGCCACCACATCGCGCGCTGGTCCTGCTCGGACCTCGGCACGTGCTTCGACTGCCGGGTATCGGTCGTCGCCCGCGCGTACAACCGGGTCTGTTCGGCGAAGTCGGGGGCGCGCCCGAACGTCCCGACGAACTCGGTGGCGAGCTGCCGCTGCCGCGCGGTGATCATCTGCCGACGCTTCGACCAGGCCCGTGCCAACGCTGGGTTCATCCCGGCCACTTCGCGGACCGGTCTCTTGCCGTCCTCGGCGGCGCGCTCGACGAACTGGAGCCCGAGCCGTGCCGTGAGCTGAGCCTCGAGCCGCGTGTTGTAGCGCTCGGACGCCGACACCGCCGCGCGATGCAGCGGCCGCCCGTCCAACGCCAGCCAGCGACCGTCCGCGGCCTGCACCTTGTTCGAGATCGCCACATGCGTGTGCAGGTCGGGGTCGCCCGCCCGCGAGTCGCGGTGCGTGAAGGAGACCGCGAGCAGTCCACGCGTGTCCACCTGCTGCGGACCACCCGCGCCGACCCGGGTGTACACGGCTTCCCGTTCCAGCCAGTCGACGACGTCCCGCACCGCCGCGTCGTGCGCCGCGGCGATCTCCCGCGCCGTCGCCGGGTCGGCCAGCGCCCACAGTGCCGAGACGCTCTTGACCGGCGAGAACGTCAAGTCGTAGCCGGCCACCGACTGCCTGCCCGGCCGAGACGCACCGATGACGAAGTCGGTCAGCTCGCGGGCGTCGAGCGGCTCCCGGCCATGCTCGCGGACGAACCACTCCCGTCCCAAGTCCGACCGCAGCTGCGCGCGCGCTTCAGCGGCGACCGGTGCGTTCGGCCGCTCCCCGTGTTCGCGGTTGTACGCCACGATCCGCGCCGCGAGTTCACGCCGGAACTTACTCGACGCCGCGCGCACCGCGAACGGCTTGCCCAGGCTGGTGTCGACCTCGGTGCCGTCTGCCGCGGCAGCCTGCTCGAGCGCGTCCGCGTTGGGATGCCGACCCTGGCCGAACAAGGCGACCATCTGCCCCTCGCCGACCACGTCGCCGACCTGCGGACCGCCGTCTAGACCGCTGAGCCCGTGACCGAGCCAGACGCCGGGCGACTCACCGCGCTCGCTGTAGTACTCACCGAGGTTGGCGTAGCCGGTGTCCCCGACGTCGTTCGCCGCGACCTGCCGGCTGAGGTAGGTGTATCCGTTCCCGGCGGCGAGCTTGTGCAGGTTCATCATCTGCCCGCTCCGGTCCTCGCCCGTTCGGGACGCGTACGCGACTGAGGAGCGAAGGCATCCCTGCCGCTGCGGCAGAGCGGCAGGCGGGTGCCGCAGTCGTCGGTGGAAGTTGTCACTCCCGCGACCATCCGGACCGGTCTAACCGGATGTCTAACCCCGTCCCACCGGCGGGGGTAGCCGAACCTTCAACTAGTGGGCGCCACCGCCTCCCCCCACCTAACCGCCGGTGGTTAGACCGCGTGCTGCCAGCGATGACGACGGAACAGGCCATGGCCGCCACCGTCCGCAGCCGTGTGAAAAGACCGTGAGGCAAGACCGTCAACCTCACGCCTCACACGCCTCACGGGACGGCTCACACGGGCGTGCAATCCGCTGCTACCCCAGCGGTTGCGGGCGTGAAGTGACTCCGGGGGTGACCTTGGGGACGGAGCGAACCGCGGTCTCCGGCGGGGTCGACAGGTGGCAGCCGCGCCCACGCGCGGCCGACCTTCACACCACTGTCTCGGCGCTTCACACCCCTAGCCGGCCTCCCACTCGGTGCGGTGGTATCACACGTGATACCGTCGCACTGTGGCCATGACGCTTCGGCTGACCGACGACGAGACAACTGCGCTGCGACAGCGCGCAGAGCTGGAAGGCCGCTCGATGCAAGACGTCGCACGGCAAGCCGTGCGCGAATACGTCGACTCACACAGCCGAGCCGAGCTGTTGGACAAGGTCCTCGACCGCGAGCTGCCCCGATACGCGGAGGCACTCGAGCGCCTCGGCCAGTGATCTACCTGAGCTACTCAGAGCTGCTGTACGTCGCCGAGCGGGCGATGGGGGAGTCCCCTGCGGTGCGCGACGCCGGCCTTCTCGAGGCCGCTGCCGGCCGCCCACGTACGTCGGTGTTCGGGCAGGACGCCTACCCGACGCTGGAGGACAAGGCCGCGGCCTTGACCCACTCGATCGCTCGCAATCACGCACTGGTCGATGGCAACAAGCGGTTGGCGCTCGGCGCGCTGATCGCGTTCATCGGCGTCAACGGGCGCCGGCTCACGCTCACCAACGACGAGGCCTACGACCTGATCATCGCCATCTCGACCGGCGAGCTCGACGACGTCGCCTCCATCGCCGACCGGATCCGCGCTGGCAGCGAGAACCGCCTGTAACAACGCCGCCTTCGAGCTAGGTATGGCGCGTCGAAGATCAACGACAGACGGGATCACACCTCTTGCATCGACGAGATGGAACGATGACTGGCGTGGCTTGCGTGGGCGTTGAACTTTGATGGAGGCACGGTGACTGCTCGGGATTCGGCCGTCACGGCGCTCGCCGACCCAGTGCTGAACGGCCCGTACGACCCGCCGACCCGGCACTTCGAGGTCGGCCCGAAAGGACCCACCGGAACGATCGTCGACGGCCGCCGACCCAGCGAGTCGTTCATCCCGATCGCGCCCGTGAAGAAGCGCGACCGCAAGCCCGCCGATGCCGGTCAGCAGCTCGCGTTCACACTCACCCACGAAATCGTCCAACCGAACACCCTCATCAATGAGCTGCGCCTGGAACTCATGCGCTGGCGGACGTCCGACTACGAAGGCGCCACCGCTACCAGCCGCAAATTGTTGCGCTACTGGGCCGATACCGAACGGGAAAACCGGATTCTTTTCGCCCAGCGCGAGGCGGCCGAGACAGCCATCTTTCTCGCCGAGGTCGCCGGCCGGCACCGCGGCTTCCGGGAGTGGCGTAATCGCCTCGAAGCACACAACGCCGAGCACAACGCCGAACTGCCGCGGATCGCGCTGAAGATGGCGACGGGTTCGGGCAAGACGGTCGTGATGGCGATGCTCATCGCGTGGCAGACGCTGAACAAGGTGACCAGCCCGCGCGACCGCCGCTTCGTCAAGCGCTTCCTGGTCGTCGACGCCGGGTATCACCATCCGCGACCGGCTGCGCGTGCTGCAGCCCAACGACGAGCACAACTACTACCGCGAGCGCGGCCTCGTCCCCGCCGAGCTCGCCGGTCTGCTGAACAAGGCGCAGATCGTTATCACAAACTAGCACGCGTTCCAGCGCCAGGACGTCAAGGAGATCAAGGGCGTCGCCTCTACCACCCGCAAGCTCCTGCGAGCAGGCAAGGCGAGCGATCCGTTCGAGGAGACCGAGGACGCCATGGTGTCCCGGGTGCTGCGCGGCTGGGGAGTTGGCGCGCAGCGTCGTTCGGGCGAGGTGATGGTGCTCAACGACGAGGCGCACCACTGCTACATGGACAAGCCCATCACCGTCGACGCCGAGTTCGAGGGCGCCGAGCAGCCGGACGCAGAGGCCGCGGAACGCAACGTTGACGCGCGGGTCTGGTTCACCGGCTTGCAAGCCATCGCCCGCCGCGTCGGCGTCAGATGCATCTACGACCTGTCGGCGACGCCGTTCTATCTGGCCGGTTCGGGATACAAGGAAGGCTTCATCTTCCCGTGGACCGTCAGCGACTTCTCGCTGATGGACGCTATCGAATCGGGCATCGTCAAGGTGCCGCGCATCCCGGTCGACGACAACGCGCGGGCCGCCGGCGTGACCTACCTGGATCTCTGGGACCGCGTCGGCAAGGGCCTGCCCAAGCGCAGCCGCAAGGACACCGACGTCACGAACTGGGTGCCGCCAGCCGAGCTGATCGGCGCGCTAGACAGCCTTTACGAGTCTTACACCCGTGCCTTCGAGCATTGGCAGCGCGAACTCGACCCACTGGACGAGCCGCCCCCGGTGTTCATCGTCGTCTGCCCCAACACGGCCGTGTCCAAGCTGGTGTACGACCTGATCGCCGGCAGCGAGATAACCGCGGCGGACGGCACCAACCGTGAGGTGCCCGGCCGGCTGCCGCTGTTCCGCAACTTCGCCGACGGCGCGCCATTGGCCCGTCCGCGCACCATCCTGGTCGACTCTGCGCAACTGGAGTCCGGCGACGCGATGAAGAAGGACTTTAAGGACTCCGCGGCCGCCGAGATCGCAGCGTTCAAGGCGCAGGGGCGGCTACGAAACCCGGGCGGTGACGCCGAGTCGCTCACCGACGAGGACCTGCTTCGTGAGGTGATGAACACTGTGGGCAAGAAGGACAGCCTCGGTTCGGACGTCCGGTGCGTGGTCTCGGTCGCGATGCTCACCGAAGGCTGGGACGCAAATACCGTCACCCACATCCTCGGCATCCGCGCGTTTCGCAGCCAGCTGCTGTGCGAGCAGGTCGTCGGCCGCGGGTTGCGCCGACGCACCTACGCAGTCAACGACGAGGGCCGCTTCGATGCCGAATACGCAAACGTCTACGGCGTCCCGTTCGCATTCATCCCCGCCGACCGTCCGGTCGTCGACCCGAAGCCGCCGCCGCCGGTCACCCTGGTCCGCACGGTCGAGGGCCGAAGCGCGGCGCGGATCGCATTCCCGAAGCTGACCGGCTACCGGCTGGAGATCCCCGACGAGCAGCTGTGGCTGCCCGACGAGCTGGAGCCGTTCGTGATCGGACCGAACACGGTTCCGACGTGGACGGAAGCCGCGCCCATCGTCGGCACCACTGAGCTGATCGCGGACGAGCCGGCGCGGCTACGCGCCCAGGCTGTGGCGTTCCAACTTGCCAAGCGGCTCGTCGCCGCGCAATTCGCCGTCGGCGACGAGATCGCTGACGGCGGCGTCAAGGCCGAGCCGCGGCCGTGGTTGTACCCCGCGCTGGTCCGGCTGTGCCGAAACTGGATCGAGCGCGCGGTGATCGTCGAGCCGGGCTTTCACCTCGGCTACCTGGCCAAGTATGAGCTGTGGCTTCGGCAGTCCGCCGACGCGGTCTACGCCGCGGTCACCAGCATCGCCGGCGACCGGCGGGCCCGGCTGCGGCCGATGCTGCACCGGTTCGATCCCGTTGGCTCTACGGCGGACGTCTCGTTCCCGACCCGCAAGATTGCGCTGCTCACCGAAGCGGAGCGCTGCGAGATCAGCCACGTCGTGCTCGACGGACCGCAGGGCAACACCTGGGAACAGCTGGCCATGGCGTTCTGCGAGCATGACCCACGCGTGGCCGCCTACGTCAAGAACGACCATCTCGGGTTCGTGATCCCGTACGTGCATGCGGGACGCTCCCACGATTACCTACCGGACTTCCTGCTCCGGCTGCGCCGCGCCGACGGCGAGGACTTCGACCGGACGTTGATCGTCGAGGTCTCCGGCGGGCAAAAGTCTGCCCACTCGCCAGGCCCGGTGGCGATTAAGGCGGCGACCGCACGTGACGCTTGGTGCCCAGCCGTGAACAACCACGGCGGCTTCGGGCGCTGGGGTTACGTGGAGATCACCAACCCAGCGCTGATCAAGGACGACCTGAACGCAGCCATGAATAGCCTGTACGCCGACGGGCCGATCCTCGGGCCGGCCGACGCACTCGACTTCGACGAGGTGACCCTCCATGCCACCGCGCGCTAAGCGCAACGCCGGGCATACCCCGGTCGAGGCGACGACCCACCGCGACAAGCGCACGAACCTGCCCACCGCCGACGCGCAGGAGTTCGTCACCCCCGCCATCGACCGAGCCCGGAAGATCGTCGTCGACCGGGACGTCACGCTCGACCCGCAGCTGGTGTGGCGCGGCAAGTACGGCGACGAGTCCGCCGCCGCCATGTCGGACGCGGCCGAGCTGGCCGCCGACGCGCCGCCGGTCTACATCCAGGAAAAGATCGACCCCCGCGTGCTGGTCGAGAACCTGCGGCGGACCGCGCGTACCAGCGATCCCGAGCCGGAGCTAAGGTTGTTCGAGACCTTCGACGGCCTGGACGACCTGGACCTCGTCGAGTTCTACAAGCACGAGGCCAACTGGTCGAACCGGATGATCCTCGGCGACTCGCTACAAGTGATGGGCTCCCTCGCCGAGCGCGAGGACCTGCGCGGCAAGGTCCAGATGATCTATGTCGACCCGCCGTACGGCATCAGGTTCGGCTCCAACTGGCAGGCCTCGGCCCGCAAGCGTGACGTCAAGGACGGCAAGCTCGAGGACGCCGCCCGCGAAGCCGAGCAGATCAAGGCGTTCCGCGACACCTGGGAACTCGGCATCCACTCGTATTTGTCCTACCTGCGGACCGCCTGCTCGTCGCGCGGGAGTTGCTAACCGAGACCGGCAGCTGCTTCGTGCAGATCGGCGACGAGAACGTGCATCTCGTTCGGTCGTTGATGGACGAAGTCTTCGGCCGCGAGAACTTCATTGCGTTGATCACTTTCACGAAGTACGACAACGACCACAGGTCGGTTCTTGGCCGCCACGTCATCGCACATAGCCTGGTACGCGAAATCCGCAGATCGCGCCAAGTATCGGACACTTTTCAGCACGAAGACTCTGGGCGCCGCCGGGGCAACCAAGTACGACCAAGTCGACGATCGTGGTGCGCGATACACGCTCGACAACTTGACGTCTCCACGTGTGCGCGCGGGTCGAACCGGCTACTACCCAGTGCGAGTCGCCAATGGGTTCGAGAGTTCCTGCCCCGTGTTGGCGAATGGAAGACGCACCGCGACGGAATGCAACGTCTGGTCATGGCCGGTCGCGTTCAGCCACAAGGCAACACGCTGCGATATGTCCGTTACCTGGATGACTTTCCTGCGATCACAATGAGCAACGTATGGCCAGATGCCGGAGGTGTGCAGAGTCGCGCTGATCCGAAGGTTTACGTCGTCCAGAGCGCAACTACACTGGTTGAACGCTGTCTATTGATGTCCACCGATCCGGGTGACCTCGTCCTCGACCCGACCTGCGGATCGGGGACGACCGCGTATGTCGCCGAGCAGTGGGGGCGGCGTTGGATCACCATCGACACCTCCCGGGTCGCGCTGGCGCTGGCTCGGCAACGCCTGATGGGCGCCCGGTTCCCGTACTACCTCACCGCCGACTCGGTGGCGGGCCGCGCGAAGCAGGCCGAGACCACCGGCGCGCCCTCGCCGTCGAGCCCGCCCACCGGCGACATCCGGCACGGCTTCGTCTACGAGCGGGTCCAGCACATCACGCTGAAGTCGATCGCCAACAACCCGGACATCCATGAGGGCATGTCGCGCGAGCAGATCGACGCGGCGATCAAGGAGCACGCCGAGTACGAACTGCTCTACGACCGTCCGTACGAGGACAGGAATAACGTCCGGGTCGCTGGCCCGTTCACCGTCGAGAGCCTGAGCCCGCATCGCTCGCTGGCCTTCGCCGGCGGTCCTGACTACGCCGGCCGCGAGTCGATCACCGAGCGGCTCGGCGCGGAGCAGCCGGACGCGCCGACGTTCGAGCAGTCGATCCTCGACAACCTGGCCCGGGCCGGCGTGCAGAACGGCCGCCGCGGCGAACGGATCGAGTTCGACTTCCTCGAGCCGTACGCCGGCACTTTCATCCAGGCGGTCGGCGCGCAGCGGGCGAACGGGGCCGGCGACCCGGCGCGGGTGGGCATCGCGATCGGCCCGCAATACGGCACGGTCAGCCAGCGGTTCGCGCGCGATGCGGTCGAGGAGGCCATCGACGCGCGTGACATCGACCTGCTCTGCGTGCTCGGCTTCGCCTTCGACGCGAGCACCGGCGAGGTCACTGAGGCCGACGGCGTCACCGTGTCCGCGTCCAGCGACGGCTTCGCCAATGTTGCCGGTGAGCGAGCGTTCGGCAAGATCAAGCTGCTGTTCGTGCGGATGAACGTCGACCTATTGATGGGCGATGAGCTGAAAAAGACGGGCTCTGGCAACCTGTTCACCGTATTCGGTGAGCCAGACATTACGCTGACCCGAGACGACGACCGGCGGGGTCGTCGTCGAGCTGAACGGCGTCGACGTGTACGACCCGACGACGGGCGAGGTGCGCTGGAACGACACCGGCCAGGTCGCACTGTGGATGATTGACACGAATTACGATGGCGATTCCTTTTTCGTCCGGCATTGCTACTTCACGGGCGGTGGCGACCCATACAAGCGACTTAAGACAGCGCTTAGGTCTGAGATAGGCGCCGACGCTTGGGCGAGCCTCAACTCGACCACTTCCCGGCCGTTCCCCAGACCCGAAACGGGACACATCGCCGTCAAGGTCATCAACGACTACGGTGACGAGGTCATGAAGACCTTTGCGGTCGAGCCGTGACCTATTGGCATCCGTGGGTTCCTCCCGGCGCAACCACATCGCGGCGGTGAATGCCACCTTGCACGCCATTGACGATCCTAGTCATGAGAAATCCTTGGCCGCGCCGGTATCGTCCAAACTGTCGAAGAGCACCTGGTCATGAGCTGCGTGATGGCGGCGGTGCGGCTGTAGCGGCGCCAGTGACGGCAGCGACCTGCCTCACCGGACAGAGATCGCCCAGGACCTCGCGGACGCCAAGATGATGTCGGCAGCGTGGAGCCGCGAAGCGCAGCCAGACGCATTAAACGCAGATTCGCTCTAAGCGCTGATCAATCAAGATCATCCGGTAGCCATCTCGTAGCCAATCGCCGAGTTCGCGGTCGGTGGCGCAAGTTCGCCGGAGTGCGACCGAGCGCTGGGTCGCCTATTCGGTACAGCTTTCCGCTCATCCGCTAACGTCCTCAATACTCGAAGATACGGCTGGCAGTGTGGCAGAGGTCGGTGAGCGGCCAGGGGTGACGCCCGACGCGGACCTGGCTGAGGGCTTCCTGTAGCAGCGGGTGCTTCGGTGGCAACTGTGTCCGAGCAGATCAGCGGGAGTTGCGCAACGACAGCGGTCGGATCCATGCGTGCCCTCGACAAGGGCCGAAGGTTCGTGGTGACTCGCGACGGTCGGCCGGTGGGGGAGTTGCGCCCTTGCGTCGTGAGCGGTTCGTCGATGCCGTGACCGTGGCCGACGTGTTCCGGCATGCCCCGTCGCTGGATTGGCGAGCGATGCGGGAGGACTTGGACCGCCAGGTCGACCAGGAGATCCCGCCTCGTGCCTGATCGACTCGAGCGGGCTCTGCTCGACACCTCGGTGTGATCGGCTTCGACCGTATCCCGGCCGACACGCTGCCGGTGCAGGTGGCGGTGTCGGCTGTGACCATGGCCGAGCTTGCCGCGGGGCCGGCAGCTGCTTCGGACGAGACCGAGCGGGAGCGTCGACAGGATCGGTTGCAGCGCGTCGAGGCCACGTTCGATCCGTTGCCCATTCGATATCAAGGCTGCCCGCGCGTACGGGCGTGTCTATGCCGCCGTCCGAGCGCACGGGCGGCACCCATGCCGACGGTTCGCCGACTTGCTGATCGCTGCCGTCGCCCTGGCCAACTCCTGGCCCTCGTCACCCCCAACGTTGCCGACTTCGCCGGACTCGAGGATTTAGTCGAGATCGCGGAGGTCTGAGCGCCGCGGACCCCCTAGGGCCTCGGGCATCACTGGACCACCACATCGCTGATGTGGACCGCCTTCCATCGACACCGATAGGAGACGCCGCTGATGGTGGCGACATCGCGGCGAGTAGTGAGCTCAGGCCCTTGACGCCGGCCTAGCCCTAGCCGCCGCCGTGCTGGGGATCGCGTAGGTGGCCCGGAGCAGTGGGGCCTGGCGGGCGACGGATTCGTCCCGGATGCCTGCGGGGGCGTCGGGCTTGAGGACGTATGGCTGGCACGTCTAGGCTCATCAGACGATGCTCTTAAGTGTGCCTGCATGGAGGTTGCGGTGAGAACAACGCTCGCGCTGGACGACGACCTGGTCGCCGAAGCTCAGCGACTGACCGGCACTCGCGAAAAGAGCGCGCTGATTCGGCAAGCCCTAGAGGCGTTGATCGCCCGCGAGAGCGCACAACGCTTGGCCAGCCTGGCCGGCACTGAGCCCGCTGCGACGGCTGTGCCGCGACGTCGGTCGTCGGCGCCTGCATGATCCTGGTCGACACGTCAGTGTGGATCGACCACTTTCGTTCCGGCGACGCGGACCTCGCCGATCTTCTTCGTGACGGCGGCGTTCTCGTACACCCTTGGGTGATCGGTGAACTGGCGCTCGGCCACCTCGTGCGGCGCAGCGAGATCCTCGATCTGCTCCGAAATCTGCCGCAGGCAACCACCGCCACAAACGCCGAGGTGCTCAGCCTCATCGACAACCACCGCCTGATCGGGCTCGGCATCGGCTATGTCGACGCGCACCTCATCGCCGCGACGATGCTCACGACCGGTTGCCGACTATGGACGCGTGACAGGCGACTCGGCGCCGTCGCGCAGCGGACCGGAACCGCCTATCACCAGGAACCGTAGTCTCCAATCTGCCGCTGAAGTGGCGTGAGATACGGGCTCGCGAGCGATGAATTGTCGGTCTCACGAGCATGACTACCCGATAAACACGTTTGTAGGCTTCAACATCAAAGCGCAATAATCCCACCTCAACGGGTGATATCGGGAGCGACCGGCCAAAATCGCCGGTGCCGTGCGGCCTTCCGCTACCTTTGCACCATAAGCACGAGGTGATTCCTCCAACGCGGGGGCGTCGGGGCGCAGCGTCAGGTCGTGATTCGACGGGGATCTGGGAAGCCGAGGCTGGTGTAGCCGGGGGCTCGCTTCGCCAATGACGAGGCGAGGACCCCGGTGAGGACGTCGTGGTAGTCGTGCACCTCCGCGTCGATCTTGCCCGGGTAGCTGCGCAGGATGCGACCGACGAACTGAACCAGCCTCCCCCTGAAGGCGATCGGCGCGGTCAAGAACAGCGTGTCCAAAGCCGGGCAGTCGAATCCCTCGCCGACATATGAGCCTGTCGCGATGACGAGCAGCGGACCGTCGGAGTTGACGGGATCGAGCCGCAGGAGTGCTGCAGACCGAGCTTTGGCGCCCGTCCCGCCGCGCAGCACTACGGGATCCAGGTCGCGTTGGCGAAGCAGGGTGTCAAGCGCCTTCAGGTGGTCGACCCATTGGGTGAGCACGAGGCAGTGGCGACCGTGCGCGTGCGCGGCCGTCACGTCGTCGATGATCTGCATGTTGCGGGCTTCGTTAGCGGCGAGGTCCCTGTAGATCGCCGCGATGCCTCCCGGTTCGGAGGGATCCGCGGTGCCGGAATACCTGTAGGCGGTCGTGTGCACGCGCAGGACGGGCGTGGGCCGCGGTCCGTCGGAGCCACGTGCCGACAACACCCCATCAGGTGTCGGGGAGAGCGTGTGGCGGACCGGTCCGAGTTGCAACGCGATCAGGTCGTCCAGCTGGTCTCGCCGGTATGGCGTCGCGGTGAGACCGAGCCACCGGCGTGCGGGAATCTGCTTGACTGCGTGCTCGAACGCGGCGGCGGGTACGTGGTGGCATTCGTCCACGATGACCAGTCCATAGCCGCCGACGAGTTCCGTGAGATCCTGTTGTCGGGTGAGTGTCTGCAGGGTCGCGACGTCGATCACGCCGGTCGTCTTCGCGCGGCCACCACCGCGTTGGCCGGGCTTGACGCCCAGACAGTTCTCTGATGCGCGAACGCCACTGGTCGGCAAGCGTCTTGCGGTCCACAAGCACGAGCGTCGAGACGCCCAGTGCGGCCACAGCCGCGCAGGCAATCACCGTCTTGCCGGTGCCGGGCGGCGCGACAAGCACGGCGAGGTCGTGCGGCAGTACAGCCTCCATCGCCGACTGCTGTTCGGGATCGAGGGTTGCGGTGAACACGAACTCTTGGCGCGTACCGCATTCCCGCTCGTCGGTGAGGTCGAGGCGGCTTCCGGCCTGCGCCACGAGGTGATCGAGACGGGTCAGCAGGCCGCGGGGCAGGACGAGGTCGCCGGAGGGCGTTTCGTCGAAGTTCTGCAGGTAGCGCGGCGTGCCCCAGGTGGATGCCCGCCGCCGCTGCCGTTCGTAGAACACCGGATTCTGCATCGTTGCCGCATGTTTCAACGTCGCCAGCAACGCGGGTGGCAAGTTGGCGGCGTGCACCGTGATCGCTGCGCCCAGCCGCGCGCTGACCGCGTGTGGAACCTGCACCGCGATCCTGGTGGAGGTCGCCGCCCGCAGTCGGTCGACACCCGAACCGACGTGCACCTGCCCCAGCGAGCGGGCGAGCTTGTCCGCCTCACGTGGTGTAAGGCGTCCGAGCGTCGACAGGTACGACCACTGGTCGTCGTGCGGCTCCAAGCTCGCCAGATCCAGGAACACGGTTGTGCCCCGGCGCCGCGCCATGCCGGCCAGTGGAGCCGCGATCAGGTTGCCCAGTCCTCCGGTCTGCAGGACGTCCTGCGACGGGAACAGGCGGTCGTAACTGGACAGGTTCATCCGTCCCCGTAGGGCTATGGCCTCTCGGAGAAGGCACGTGCCGATCTGTCGTGCGGTGGCCGCAGGGACCGCAGAGGAGAAGAACAGCCAAGCGTGCGCGCCGGTTCCCGAGCGGGACACCTCGAGTGCAACCGGCGCCTGGACGGATCTGGCTGCCTTGACGTAGGCCAGCGCGTCGAGCATGGCGGCGGGGCCGTCGAAGTCTGCGGCCAGCCAGTGGCATCGGTCGCCGTCCAGCATCGGATAGAGGCCGATCTCGGCATCACCCGAGAGGTGTTCGGTGATCACTTGTGGTGTGAGCGGCAGGTACTCGCGCTGGTCGGGTCGCGAACCACGTCGCCAGCCGCCCCGGACTGCCGGCATCCAGCCGCCTTTTCGTGAACGGCGGTTGTCCCACCGAATGGCATATGCGTCCGGACGCGCCGCGAACATCGTGGCGTAGAAGGCGACCTTCGCTGCGGGCGGCGAACCCGCATGAACGCCGCCGGGCGCCGACTCGAAGATGGCCGTCTGGGCAGGTCCGGACGGTCGCGCCTGCTCGGGTGTCAAAGCCAACAGGCGCAGCAGCCGCGCGTTTTCAAGCCGTAGCCGCCTGACCTCAGCCCGCAGTTCGGTTGCATCGCGGTCGAGCGACGCGTCCGTAACGCGGTCGTAGGACACGAGCACCTCCTGCCAGACGCTTCGTTTGCCGCAGTGACCGGCTGGTCACGGAGACTAGAGCCGCGAGCCGAACGGACATCCTCACGACTGCTGCCAGGCCGGATCGTTCGATCGCTGACCGGGCAGGGTCAAGAGTGCTCGGGCGCGGGCACTACCTGGAGGAGGGTCTGCGCGGCGCCGGAGCGCAACCGGCGGTCCCACGCCGCGAACAGGGTGTCCTCGGCCCCGAGCGCCAGCGCGCTAGCCAGGTGCACGGCATCAGCCCCGCGCAGCGCATGCTGTCTTGCCAGCTGGCCTGCGTAGGCGGTGACCATCGCGGTCAGCTCGACCGGCTGGACGGCGTCCCAAAAGTCCTCCCAGGCGGCCTCGGCTTGTCGTTGACTTCGAGCGTCGAGCCGGTGTGCGCGGCCGGCCGCAGCGAGGGTCGCCCGCACCTCGGGATAGGCAAGGCGACTGGACACCGCGACGTCGCAGCCGTCCCACAGCGTGGCGGCGATGTCGCTGGCCGGCTCTTCGATAATCAGCTTGACGAAGGCGCTGGTGTCGAAATAGACGATCGCCATCGGTCAGCGGCGCTGCTCGTCCACCAGGTCCGAGACCGACCCCTGCGCGCGAACCCGTAACGCGCCGCGGGCGCGAGGTCGGCTCGGCCGCTGCGGCCGTCCTAGTACCCCATCGCGGGCCAACTGGTCGAGCAGCGGTCCGGTGGTTACCGGCACGAGCCGGGCGACGGGCGTCCCGCGCTCGGTCACGACGATCTCCTCGCCACCGCGGACGCGCTCGATCCACTCCGCCAGCTCCGCCCGCAACGTACTCACAGCAACGTCCATGCCGGAAGGGTACAACTTGCGCGATCCGAAATGTACGTCGCGGCCGAACAGCGATTAGGCCTACACCGTGGTGATCCGGGCCCGGTTACCGGGAGGGAACCCACCCGCTGGCTCGGCCTGTGCCGGGAGGCCGAGGTCCCGCAACGGCTCAGTCCAGCAGTCAAGCACCCATGCCGCCCGTTCGGGTTCGCCGTCCGTTCAGACCCTCCGGATATAGAACAGTGTCGGACAGCGTGGTTGCGCGCTGAGCCGCCGGAACAGCGCGAGCCATCCGCCGCGCACGGCGGGCATCCAGCCCGACCTGCCCGTCCGCGCGCTCTCGCACAGCACCGCGTAGACGTCGGTTCGCGCACCGAACAACGTAGCGTGGAAGGCTACGTTCGCTCGCGGCGGCGAAGTGGCGTCCAGCGCACCCGGCGCCGCGTCGATCTTCTCCGTTTCCCGGGACCGGGCGGTCTCCCTTCGGCAGGTGTGGACCGCAGTAGTAGGCGGTGCAGCCGGGCATTCCTGGCATGCAGCATCGCCACCTGGTCCGCAACTCGGTGAGCTCCGCGTCCAGCGGTCGCGTCACGAGCCGAACTTCGGACGCGGAGGGATGCTCGGTCACCCAGAGGTGGTGCCGCGGCCATATTGGTCGCGTCCTCAGGTGTTGCCCGACGATCGTCGACTACACGTGGCGCGAGCTCAGGACTGGGGACGCTGGTGTGCTGTCCCTGCGCCGGCGGCGCCTGGCCGCTATTGAACTCGGACTCCTCAAAGCGGAGCACGTACCTCCGACGTTGCAGAGTCGTCGAGATTCACTGCGGTATCATCCGTGATACCATCGGCGGGTGGCTATGACGTTGCGATTGACCGACGACGAGGCGGAGGCGCTGCGGCGGCGATCTGAGCTCGAGCACCGGTCGATGCAAGACGTCGCTCGCGAGGCGATCCGGGAATACGTCGACACTCACAGTCGCGCCGAGCTGCTCGACCGGGTACTTGACGAGGAATTGCCGCGCTACACCGAGGCGCTCGAGCGTCTCGGGCAGTGATCTACCTCCGCTACGCGGAGCTGCTCCACGTGGCCGAGCGAGCCATCGGCGAGCCCCCGGTCGTGCGCGACGCCGGGCTACTGGAAGCGGCTCTGGCGCGGCCGCGGGCGACCGTCTTCGGCTCGGACGCCTACGGCTCACTGGAGGACAAGGCGGCTGCGCTCATCCACTCCGTCGCCCGAAACCACGCACTGATCGACGGCAATAAGCGGCTTGCACTCGCCAGCTTGATCGCCTTTCTGGGCGTCAACGGACGCAAACTGACGATGACCAACGATGAGGCCTACGACTTCATCATCGCGATTGCGGCGGGCGACCTGAACGACGTCACAGCGATCGCAGCGAGGATCCGAGGTTCTTCCAAAGACCGCGGGTGAGGCAAGCGGCACTGTCGCCGGTCGGGCTTGCCGTTGGCCCGGGTGCCGACTGTGATCCAGCCGTGCCAGCGGCCGTCGTCGTCCTGGAAGATCGACGCCTCACCGACGCCTTTCCGTACGGCCACCCCGGAACCTCCAGCAGGGTGACAACTTAGGATATCAATCGAGGTGGTGAGCGGTGAGTGACGTGTTGATCCGCGACGTGCCCGACGAGGTGCTGGCGGCGATCGACGCCAACGCCAGTCGTCTCGGCTTGTCGCGCACCCAGTACCTGCGTCGCAAGCTCGCCCAGGACGCCGCCGGCTCGGCGACGCCGGTCACCGGCGACGATCTCCGCGCGTTCACGGAATCGTTCGCTGACCTCGCTGACGAGGACGTGATGTCGGCAGCCTGGCGGTGACCACGAGCTGGCTGATCGACAAGTCCGCGCTCGTCCGCCTCGGTACAAGCCCGGACCTCGACGGCCCTACGCTTCGTTACTGAGTCCCTTGGGGTTAAGACCATCCGCACCGACTTCCTGAAGTCCTTCCAAGAAGGGATCACGTGCTGCGCTACAAGAAGCGCCTTTCGTACTGGCTGTTCGGCAGCCCGAAGGGCTCATTCTCAGCGCTCATCTGATCGAACGCCGCCTCACTTCGTCGACCGCCAACCGAAGGTCTTGCGCGCTTGATCATCTGGTAGCCATCTTGGTAGCCATTTGCTTCAAGACAGGCCCGTTCGAGCTAGTTCGCCGCCGTCCGGGCCGACCGAGATCCGCCATAGCGCGCAACGGATTCCGGCCTCTGTAGTACGGAGCCGTACTTGGAAGGAGGGGGCTGGCAGTGTGGGGGTCAGGGGTTCGAGTCTCCTCAGCTCCACCCAGCGTCATTGGCCTACAGGCGCCCGCAGGATCAGTTAAGTCGGCCTAGTAGTCATTGGTACCAGCGCGGTGCCCAGTCCTGAGCTCCGGGGCGGCGCGTACAGGCTGCGTCCAGACCGCTGCAGGCGCGGAGGTCTGGACGGACAAGCGTGGGCATGGTCCCCGCGGACTCGCCGACCGCGAGCAGTGGGCGCTGCGGCACGATGGCCGCGTGGCAACCGGTGAGAGCGACCTACGCCAGCGATGGTCGAGCGGGCAGCCGTGTTACGGCGTGTGGACCCTGTTGCCCGGCGCGGTGACCGCCGAGGTCCTCGCCCGCACCGGGGCGGACTACGTCGTGCTCGACCTGCAGCACGGGGCCCTGAGCGAATCCGAGGTTCCGGCGGCGGCAGCGGCGATCACCGCTGCCGGGTCGACCGCGTTGGTTCGGACCCGCAGCCCACTGTTCCCGGACATCGGCCGCCCGCTCGACCTGGGCGCTCGCGGAGTCATCGTCCCCAACGTGCGGGATGCCGCGCACGCTCGGGAGATCGTCGCCGCGTGCCGGTACGCCCCCGCCGGCGGCCGGTCGATCGGCCGACTCTCCGGTGGCAGCGACGAGCCGCTGGTCATCCTCATGATCGAAACGGCCACTGCCCTCGAGGATCTCGACGCCATCCTCGCCCTCGACGGACTCGACGGGATCTACGTCGGACCCGGCGATCTCGCCCTCGCTGTGGGGCTGACCGGCGCTGACCGGCGAGGCGAGCTGCGTCAGGTCCTCACCACGATCATCGACCGTGCGGTCGGCGTGGCGGTGCCGGTCGGGGTGCACGCCTACAGCGGGGCGGAGGCCGGCGAGTACGCCGCCGCCGGCGCGACGATCGTCACCACCGCGGTGGACACCGTGTGCCTGGGCGCCGCGGCGACCGAGCATCTCGCGGCTGCTCGCGGACGGCCCTGAAAACGCTCGGCCGGCTCACTGCGCCGCCCATCTGAGCGCCAGCAACTGACGACCGAACGTTGACAAGTGCTTACCCTGAGTGGATCGTCCGCGGTGCCTCGAGGCGGAGGTCACGATGTCGTTGCGTCGGCGGTTGGTCGGATCTGGAGTTGCCCTGCTGGTCACGGCCGCAGGGGTCGTGGCGTCCGCGGCGTCCGCGCTGGCCGATCCGCCGACACCTCCAGGGTGCGTGTTCGATCAGAGCGCAGGCACGACGACCTGCGTGACGACGACGACCGGCGCCACGGCCCCGTTCACCGGCAACGGGAACTCCGATGACGGCTCACCCGGTGCCGTCGCGTGTCTGCTGGAGAACCCTGAGTTCACCAATCTCGACTACTACGACGTGGGGGATGTCGTGCTGAGCACGACGACAACGACCACCACCACCACCACCTACCAGGGCGCCTCCCCGGGCAACGGCAAGAAGACGACGACGACAACGGCGCAGCGCTACAGCGGCGTCGTCAGCTTCAGCTTCATCGGTTGCGGCCAGGCCGTCTGAAGGCAGACCGCTCGCGACGCCTCGTCCGTCCCGCACATGCCGGCGTTCGCAGACGCCACCCGGACGCCTGACCCCGGTCACCCGACGGGCTCGAACACGGCGTCGGCCGCCACGCACGCGGTCGTCGTCGAGCGGCCGTCCGACGCTCAGTGACCGAGCTGGGCGAGCGTCTGCTGCGCCATCGCAGCCTCACCGGCGGCGTTCGGGTGGACCGGGAAGGCGTTGATCGGGGCGACGGCCGGCTCGATCCACCGCTGGCCGACCGGCTGGCAGGCGTCGTGCCCCTGCGAGGCGGGCGCCATGTCGATGAACCGCGAACCGGTCAGCGCGGCCGCCGCCCGGACGACGGCGTTGAGCAGCTGCTGCTGCTGGTGCAGGTAGGGCACGTCGCCCATGGAGATCGGCATCGCCGGGTAGCAGGCCGGCGAGCCGACCGCCGGCAGGATCGTCGGGTAGCCCAGGATGACGACGGTCGCCCGCGGCGCCGCCGACCGCACGGCGGACAGTACGTGGATCAGGTTGGGCAAGGTCTGGGTGAGGATCTCCCGGTCGAAGGTGTCGCCGAACTTCTGCTGGCACGGGTTGCCGAAGATCGACCCCGAGGCCAAGGACACGGTCACGCAGCCGAAGAACGAGTTGGCGAAGACGTTCTCGTCGTTGCCACCGATGGTCATGGTGACCAACCGGGTGTCACGGTTCAGCGCGTCGATCTGCGGCGCGACGCCGCTGGCCTGCGAGGTGAAGAAGTCCGACGTCTTCGCCCCGCTGCACGTCGCGTCCGTGAACGACGCGGCGCCGGTCTGCGCGGCGATGTCGTGGGCGTAGTTCTCCAGGGAGCGGCTGCAGGTCGGCGGAGCCGTCGGCACCAGCGGGTTCACCCCGGCCGCCGACGAGTAGCTGTCACCGAGCGCGACGTACGGAGAGGTCTTGATCGAGTGCCCGTTCGCCTGCGGCGGGCTCGCCTTCGCGTCGGCAGGGACGGCCCCCGCCACGGCGAGGACGACGGCGAGGGTCGAGGCGACGCCGAGAACGGCGGCACGGACGGTGCGGCGCATGCGGCAACTCCGGTCTACGACAGCGCGGGCCGACCCGCGACGGGCCGGTCGGGACGGCGAGCCGTTCCCGCCGCAACGTACCGACGCCGCCGCCCGGCGACAACGATCCGGCAGGAACAGGCTGGGCGTGTGGCTCGATGCGCGGGAGGCTCCGAGCAGTCGGCCGTGACTGGTGCCGCACACCGGCCGGCGCGGGGGCCCGCTCAGCACACCCCAGCGGTGCCCGGAACGATGCCGACACACAGCTGCGCCTTGGACACCGAGCCGTCCGCGATCACCGTCGCCGCGATGTTGCTGCGGTCGACCGCGACCGGGGTCTGCAGCACCGCTGGGACGCTGCCGCCGTCGCTGGTGTGCACCTGCCCGTTCACGGCCGCGGAGCTGGCCCCGCCGTGCAGGACCGCGCCGATCAGGCTTGCGGCGGCTCGCGCGCTGGTCGCGGGATTGGTCTCGACGGTCATCGTTTGCGTCCCGAGCAGGACGTTGCGCAGCGCGGTCAGCGTGGCGCCCGAGCCGGTGACCAACACCCGTCCGGACAGGCCTTGCTGGACCAGGACACCCACCACCGCATCGGCCAGCGCGTCGTTGCCGACGGCGACGACCTGCACGTTCTGGTTGTTCGCCACCAACGCGCCCTGCATCTCCGTCGCGGCGGTTGCCGGATCGGCCCCCGGGGTGAACTGGTCGTAGATCTTGCGCAACCGCCCGCTGTCGATCACCGGCTGCAGCACGCTGACCTCGCCTGCCCGCTCGGTCAGGACGAGCGGATCGGTCTGGCCGGCACTGATCAGTGCGACGTTGCGCGGAGCACCAACTCCGAAGTTCATGTAGTGATCGACGACGTACTGGCCCTGGAGGCGGCCGACGGCGGCCGCGTCGAAGCCGACGAAGTCCGCTGTCCCTGCGGAGTCGATCATGTCTTCGTACGCGATGACCGGCACCTTCTTCGCCGCCGCCGCCGACACGATCTGCCGGGCAGCCACCGGATCGACTGGAGTCACCAGCAGCACGCAGTCCCCGCCGGCCAGGTCGGCGGCTGCCTGGGACTGCTGGGTTCCCGCGTCGCCAGCCGCGTTGTCGAAGCGAACCTGAGTGCCGGGCAGCGCCGCCGGGATGTCGGTCGCCAGCGCCGGGCGGTCCTGCTGCTCCCACCGGGGGTCAGTCGTGTTCGGGAGCAAGACGCCGACCTTCCCACAGCCGCCCGCGCTGCTGGCCGACCCGGTCACCGAGCCCCGCGGCGAGCTCGACCCGACCGGTCGTGAACCCGCCGGCGTGCCACGTGACGGTGACGCCGAGTGCGCTCCGGTGCTGCAGCCGGCCCCGGCAGTCAGCACCGCCGCGCCGATGGCCAGCATCCGCGGGACCCGTCGGCGAGCCCCTCCATCTCGCAATCGTCCGAGCTGGCCAGGCTCACGCCACAGTTCACTCACCGACATCAGACCCACCCCCAGCACCCCAGCGCCGCGCGGCTGGAGTCCCCTGCTCGAAACCCGGATCTACCGCACACCCGACTGCCCCGCAATCCAGTCGCAGCAGACCGACGACGGACTGTTGACAAGTGCGCACACCCAGTGAATCGTCCGCGAGAAGTCGAGGGGGAGGTCACGATGTCGTTGCGTCGGCGGTTGGTCGGATCCGGGGTTGCGCTGCTGGTCACGGCTGCGGGGGTGGTGGTCTCGGCGGCGCCCGCGTTGGCTGACCCGCCGACACCCCCGGGGTGCGTCTTCGATCAGAGCACAGGGACGACGACATGCGTGACCACCACGACCGGCGTCACGGCGCCCTTCACCGGTAGCGGAGATGGCGCTGACGGTTCACCCGGTGCCTTCGCGTGTTCGCTGCACCTCCCTGCTCAGGCCACCCTCGACTCGTACAACGCCGTGAACGTCGTGCTGAGCACGACGACAACGACCACCACGACCTACCAGGGCGCCTCCCCGGGCAAGGGCAACAAGCCGACGACGACAGCGACAACGACGCAGTACACCGGCCTCGTGAGTCTCACCAAGCTTGCTTGCCGCGTGGCGCATTAGAGCCAGACCACCGGTTAGGGCGCCTCCCCGGGCAACGGCAAGAAGGCGACGACAACAACGACGCAGCAGAACACAGGCATCGTCACCTGGGCCGTCATCTCGTGCGGTCAGGCGTAACGCGCCAGACCGCGGCCCCGACGCCTTGTGGCCGCTCGGGCGCCATTTCCTGACGGACCCGGGTGCGGAACCTTCAGCGACACATCTGGCGAACGCCGCGGAGGGCGATCAGTGCCGCTTGACGATCACATGGGACGCGGCGGGGTCATCCGCTTCTCGTCACGGATTCCTGATCGCAAGAGCGCACCTGAAGACCCGAAGGAGAGATCGGTGGGCGAGGCAGTGTTCGAGGTGCGACCGATCGGGCGAGTGGAGTCCACGCTCACCGAAGTGGCGCACGCGCCCAACCAGGGGGACCAGGGCGCGCCGGCCGCCTGGCTGCTGATCAGACCGGAGGCTCGCCAAGGACTCCGCGACATCGACGTCGGCACAGAGCTGCTCGTGCTCACCTGGCTGCACTTGTCTCGCCGAGATGAGCTGAGCACCGTGCCCGGCGACGAACCCGACGGTCCCGAGCGAGGAGTGTTCAGCACTCGATCGCCGGCGCGACCCAACCCGATCGGCCTGCACCAGGTCACCGTGTTGGCGATCGAGGACGGCAGGCTACGGGTCGAGCCGCTAGAGGCGATCGACGGCACACCGATCGTCGACCTGAAGCCCGTCCTGCGTCGGCCCGGCTGATTGCTCCGCAGGCCTGTCCCATGTCGGCCGGTTCCGTCCGCGCCGGTTAACCGACGACGGACCGTTGACAACTGCGCACAGTGAGTCAGTCGTCCGCGGTGGCTCACGGGGGAGGTCGCGGTGTCGTTGCGTCGGCGGTTGGTCGGATCTGGGGTTGCTGCTGGTCACCGCTGCGGGGGTGGTGGCATCGGCGGCGCCCGGGGTGCGTCTTCGATCAGAGCACAGGGACGACGACGTGCGTGGCGACCACCACCGGCGTCACGGCGCCCTTCACCGGGAGCGGGAATGGCGCTGACGGTTCACCCGGCGCCGTCGCGTGTCTGCTGGAAAGTCCTCAGATCACCAACCTCACCTACTACGGCGTCGTGAACGTCGTGCTGGGCACGCTCACGACGACGACCACCACCTATCGGGGCGCCTCCCCGGGCAACGGCAACAAGGTGACGACGACAACGACGCAGCGGTACACCGGCGCGTAGTCGCGCCCGAATTCCTCCGGGCCGTTGGGAGCGGGCGGTGGAACACGAGCTCCCCGACCGGCGGACACACGGCTGGCGGGCGGCTTCCATACGGCCGCCGCCCCGCCGGTGTCGATCTCAGTTCGACATGTGCCAGACGTCGACGCCGTTCGGGTTGTCCTTGGTCATCGTGAAGCTGGTGCCGCCGTTGATCTGGTACTTCCAATCGCCCCAGTTGTCCTGGATGACGGCCAGCCCGAGGTTGCCGACGCCGGTCGCGCCGACTCCCACGGCGTCAACGGCTGAGGCGTGGTCGACCAGGACCACCTCGACCTTCTGTCCGGGAGAGATCACCGTGCCCAAGTCCGGGTTGTAGGCCTCATAGTCCCAGTCGTCGCCTTGGTAGGTGTAGATCGTCACCGGGGAGCTGGTGTCGTTCTCGAGGTAGACCCCGAAGCACCCGCAGCCGTCGCGCAACTGTCCCGGCGTGTGGCCGGGCGTGTTGGCTGAGGCTGGCGCCGGGACGTTCGCCGGCGTGGTGGTCGTGGTGGCGGCAGTCGCGGTGGCGGCGCCGAGCCCGCACAGCGCCGCCGCGGCCAACGCCACGCCGGCGATCTTGATGGTGAGCTTCATGGTGAACTTCTCTCGTGCAGGACATCCGGTCGCCCGGCTGTGTGTGAGTGAGTCAGCTCTTACCGTGCGCCGTCATCTACCGGGTGTCCTCGGGCAGTTGGCCGAGCGGCCGGAGGAGTACGCCCTCCACCGATGGGCGGACACGCGCCGGCGGGCGGGGCCGCACCTTGCCGAGTGCAACAGCTCGCCGGGCGGCGTGGCGGGACGCCGCGTCTGCGGCGGTGCGAGACCCTGCGCCGCCCGGCCGGCGGGCCTCACCGGTCGGCTGCTGCCGGTCTCGGCCAGCAACCGACTCGGCTCAGGAGATCTTCGGGTCGTTGATGGTGATGGTGTCGTAGGTGTTGTTGCCGTCGCGCTCCGAGATGTCGATACGGAGGAAGCTCGCGTCTCGCAGCCGCAGCGGCGTGTGGCCCGGCGCGTGGCCCGGGGCGCTGGCTGAGGCCGGCACAGCGACGTTCATCGCCGCGGCGTTCGGGGTCGCGGCGCTCGCGGCAGCGGCGCCGAGACCGCACAGCACGGCGGCGGCCAACGTGACGCCGGTGATCTTGGCGGTGAGGTTCATGGTGGGCTTCCTTCAGGCAGGACATGCGGGTCGCCGGCTGTCTGTGGTCGTCAGCTCCTACCGTGAGCCGTCGCGCCCCGGTTTGCCTCGGCCCGTTGGCCGAGCGGCCGGGGAGTACGGACTCCACCGATCGGCGGACACTCGCCGCCGGGCCAGCGGGCGGGACGGGGCTGCCGCGGAGCAGGGGTGGCCGCTCATGTGTGAGGTGCGGCCGAAATTGTCGGACGCCTGTGTCACCGTCCCTGCATGACCAGTCACGACGCTTCCGAGGCCTCGCGGCTCCCCTCTCGGCGCAACGCCGGTGTGAAGAACGCCGAAGCGGCCGGCGAACCGTGCGCGTGAATGCGCCCTGAGATGTCACCGAATCGCGTCGGTCATGTCCGTGCTCGCTGGAGTGGTGCTCGGCCTGCCGCTGGCGACGGGACTACTCCGACGGCTCGTCCAGCCGCCCCACGACGCGGCACGGACGACCGCGACCTCCGCCTTCTGGCTAGGAGCTGAGCTGGTTCTCTCCCTTGTTCCGCTCATGCTCGGAGTGGCGTTCGCGAACAGAACGGCTGCCTATCACGATGCCCAGCGGACCTACGACGGCGCGTTGGCACACGAAGATCCCGGCTGAGGCGCCGTCCCCGCCGGCAAGCTCGGTAGCCGTCCGGGACCGGTTCTCGCGGCAGCCGCACCGGGACACCCGGCCCGAGCTGGCGCTCCGGCGTGAGCACCGCCGCGGCCTGCGCTACCGGGTCGACCACACCCTGCGGGCCGCCGCATTGCCGCGGCGGCGGGCGGACGTCCTCTTCCCGCGTCTGCGACTGGCGGTGTTCGTCGACGGCTGCTTCTGGCACTTCTGCCCGCTGCACGCCCATCTGCCGGCCGTCAACCGGGACTGGTGGCGCGCGAAGCTCGCACTGACGGTGGCGCGCGATCGTGACACCGATGCCGTCCTGAAGACAGCCGGCAGGACGGTCCTCCGCGTCTGGGAGCACGAGGACGCCGCTACCGCCACGGACCGCGTCGGGGCGGCTGTCCGTCGACTCCTGAACCAGCGTGCGGGTGGGACGAGACCGACCGCGACACGTCCGCGTGTCCCGCCGAACAGCATCGGCGTGTGAAGGAAACGCTCTCCTGAACAACGTGTCGACAGGGCCGACAGTCGGGGCCTCCAGCGACCGAGGGCTTCAGCTCCTGGATGATCGGAAGCCTCCCCGATGCGGCCGTCCGCTCAGCAGCTGGTGTGGCTGCGCCCGTTGCGGGACGTGGTCTGGTTGATCAGCCAGTTCGGGCCGTTGCGGAGCATCTGGTAGTCGAGGGTCCACCGATCGCAGGTGTCGCCGTTCGGGCCCTTGTCGGGGGTCTGTGTGCTGGTGAACCCGACGCCCACGGTGACGTGGTCGGCGTCGACGACGGTGACGCCGAGGATCGTGAACGCGGAGTCGATGCTGGACGTGAGCCCGTCGGCGAACGCGGTCAGCGAGCTGCCGGCTTGCAGGCGAGGACCGAGAACCGCCCAGGCGGCGGCGTAGTCACCGGTGTTGATGCCGTTGAAGTAGGTCGACAGGGCGGTCATCAGTGCGGCGCTGTCGGTGCCGTCCAGGTCGGGGTTCTGCGGGGTGGGCAGGGGTTCAGCCTGTCCGGGCGTCGGCTCGGTCGGGTCGTCGCAGCTGGCCGGCGCCTGCGGGTCGGGGTTCGCGGTCCAGTTTCGGATGTCGTCCGCGGCGAGGTGGGCCGGGACCGCGTAGGCGATGCCGTTCGCTTGGGTGTTCAGCGCGTCGACCAGGCCGGTGACCGTGCCGTCCTCGGCGATCAGCGGGCCGCCGCTGTTGCCGGGGTTGACGGGCGTGTCGGTCTCGATGAGCCCGACACGGTGTTGGCCGTCGACGTCGATGGCGCGGTTCACGCCGCTGATGCCGCCTTGCGTGACGGTGATCGGGTCGCCGATGGGGAACCCGATCGCCGCCACCCGGGTCCCTACGGGCGGGTCGGCGGCGGCCAGGTGGAACAGGTTGCCGGCCAGGGGGTGGGAGGCGCGGACCAGGGCCAGGTCGTTGGACGGGTCGACGCCGATGACCGTGCCGGCGGCTTGGTCGCCGTCAGTGGACAGGCTGACGGTGACCGGCGAGGCGACGACGTGGTCGACGGTCGCGACGAGGTCCGGGGCGACCAGGAACCCGGTGCCGATCCCGGACTCTCCACAGGCGACGGTCTGGATCCGGACGACACCGGAGCGGACCTGGCTGAACAGTTGCGCGAAGTCCGACGGTGCCGTCGGGCTCACCGTCACCGTGGTCGTCGCCCGAGCGGGGCTCGGCACGGGACTCGTCGGCGACGAGCTGGTGGCCGGCGGTCGACCGGCCCCGGGCACCGTAGCGCTGCACCCGGCGACCATCCCAACGACAGCGACCAGCGCGGCGCTCGCCGCCATGTACCGGCGTGCCCACGCACGCGTCCCGTCCGCCACGTTCCCCCCAGGACTCGACCCGCTAGGGGCCTGCGCGTCAGGCCGACCAGAGTCGCACACCGCGCCCGCAGGAACCACCGCCGGACGGAAAAGGACCGCGCGATGCGTCCGGCGTAATCCTCAACCAGGCCGGACGGCGGGGCACCACCGACCGCGCCAACTCCAGCAGCTCAGCCGGCACCGGGCCGACGTGCGCGTCCAGGTACACGCCGTCCAGCGAGTGACCGCCCGCCATGTGCACCTCCCACACTCGCTCCAGCGGGATCTCGGCGAGGAAGTCCGCCACCGGCTGCCGGCCGTTGAGCTCGTTGGCCAGACGTTGTGCAAGTCCAAGAGGATGCCGCAGTCGGCACGCTCGGCGACGGCGGCGACGAACTGGCCGTCGGTGAGGTCGCCGAGTCGCGGACGCACGTAGCTGGTGGCGTCTCGACGAGGAACGGCCGGTCGAAGCTGTCCTGGAAACGCGCGATGTGCGCCACCGCCGCGTCCACCGTCTCCGGCACCGGCACCGGTGGTAGCAGGTACCCCGCCGTGCCGGACGGCGCCGTCGAAAGCAGCGCGGTTGAACGACAGGTGCTCGCTCCAGTGCACCGCGTCGAGGTCGGCCGCCGAGCCGGCGGACGCCCGCACGCGGTCCAACGCCGGCGCCACCGTCCCCTCGACCGGGAAGCCGACGCGGCGTCACCGGGCAGGAGCGCCGCGCGCCGGCCGCGAACACCGCCCGGCGGGGTAGCGTCCGGCCGTGCACGTCGTCGTGGTGGGCGCCGGGTTCGGCGGGCTGGAACTGTCGGCGCGGCTGTCCGAGGCCTCCAGGGCCGTCGGCGACGAGGTCGAAGTGACGCTGATCGACCGTTCTGCGGCGTTCGTCTTCGGCCACTCGAAGCTCGACGTGATGTTCGGGCGCACGGACGAGGCGGCGGTCCGGCACGCCTACCGCGACCTGGTCACGCCTGGCGTCCGCTTCGTCCAGGCCGACGTCACGGCTCTCGACCCGGCCACCCGGACGGCGACGACGAGCGCCGGCAGTTTCACCGGCGACGTCCTGGTCATCGCGCTCGGCGCCGACCTCGACCCTGGCGCCACCCCCGGGCTGGTCGAGGGCGGCCACGAGTTCTACACGGTCGCCGGCGCGTTCGCGCTGCGGGACGTCCTGCACGACTTCGACGGCGGGCGGGTGGTGGTCGCCGTGACCTCGACGCCGTTCAAGTGCCCGCCCGCGCCGAGCGAGACAGCCCTGCTGATGGACGACCTCCTGCGCGCCCGCGGGCTGCGAGAGAGCTCGCCGCTGTCACTGGTGATGCCGCTCGGCGTGCCGATCCCGCCGTCACCGGCGGCATCACAGCTGCTGCTGCACGAGTTCGCCGAGCGGGGCATCGACTGGCGCCCGGAGAGCATCGTCCGCCGCCTCGACCCCGATCGGCGAGTGGCCGTCCTCGCCGACGGGACCGAACTGCCGTACGACCTGTTCCTCGGCGTGCCGGTGCACCGCGCGCCGGCGGTCGTCGTCGAGGCCGGGCTCACCGTCGACGGCTGGGTGCCGGTCGACCCCCGCACCCTCGAGACCCGGTTCGAGGGCGTCTACGCGGTCGGCGACGTCACCAGCGTCGGAACCCCGAAGGCCGGGGTGTTCGCCGAGGGCCAGGCCGCGGTGGTCGCCGACCGGATCCTGGCCGAGCACCGCGGGACGGCGCAGACCAGCGAGTACGGGGGCCGCGGCGTCTGCTACCTCCAGTTCGGCGAGGACCAGGTCGCCCTCGTCGACGTCACGTTCCGTCCCGGCGAGCGCCCGACCGGCGGGCTGGTCGGCCCGTCGGCGGCGTACCTGCAGGACAAGACCGACTTCGGCACCGCCCGGATCGCCCGCTGGTTCGGGACGCCGACGCCGGTCCCGCCTGAGCGGCGTGGTCAGTGCACCCGGATCACCGGGTAGCCGAGGAGTGCCACAGCGGATGGCCGAGGATGTCGTACTCAGCGAGGTCCTCGTCGTCCTGCATCACGAGGTACGTCGTCGGACCGAGGCCCCAGGTGTTCGTGCGTCACTCCGGGAGTTCCCGCCGCCGACCCGCAGCTAGTACCCAGACGAGGTTGCGGTCGACCGCAGCACGACCCGGTCGGCGCCGGCGCAGTCGACCGCCGGGTGCGGCCGGCAGCCGAGCTGCCAGACGGTCCGGCTCGTGCGGAGGTCGTCTCGACCATGACGTTGCCCGGCGCCGCCCGCAACGGCGGTCGATACCGACCGCTGGGCGGTGGCGCGCCTGCCCACGTCGTTCCGCTCAGCGGGACACCGCAGTCGGCTGTCGTCGGGACGGACTTCGGCGCTCCGCTGGGCGTCGGCGTCACCGACGCGTTCGGCAACCCCGTCCCCGGCGTGCAGGTCGTCTTCCGCGCGCCGGCGTCCGCGGTGGGTGGCGCGCCGCGGGCCACGGCGTCGTTCGCCGGCTCGGCGACGTCCACGGCGACGACCGGGGTCGACGGGACGGCGGTGTCGGCGACCCCGACCGCCGGGACCACCGCCGGCGCCTACAGCGTGGCCGGCACCGTCACCGGCATCGCGGACGGCGCGGCCTTCGGGTTGCGGAACCTGCCCGGGCCGCCGGCGCGGATCGTCGCCGTCTCGGGCGGCGGTCAGGCGACCGAGGTCGGCACGGCCTTCCCCGCGCCGCTGGTGGCGCTGGTCCTGGACGCCTACGGCAACGCCGTCGGCGCGGTCACCGTGACGTTCACCGCCCCGGCAGGCGGGGCCACGGCGACGTTCCCCGGTGCGCGGCGCACCGCCGTGGTCACCACGGACGCGGCCGGGCGCGCCACGGCCGGCCCGCTCGTGGCGAGCTCCGTGGCCGGCAGCTTCACCGTGACGGCGACCTTCGCGCCAGGGGTCGCGGGCGCCTCCTTCGCCCTGCTCAGCGGCCGCCGGCCGGTGATCACCGCCCAGCCCCAGTCGGTCACCACGCTCGTCGGGGACCCGGTGCTGTTCCAGTCGGTCGCCGACTCCGACCTCCCGATCACCTGGTTCTGGCAGAAGTCCACCGACGGCGGCCGGAGCTGGGTCAGCTCCGCTGACCCGACCGGGATCGCCCGGCTCTCCTTCGTCACCCTGATCGGCGACGACGGCCACCTCTACCGGGTCGTCTTCGCCAACGCCATCGGGCAGACGGTGTCCGCCGCGGCCCTGTTGACCGTGCGACCTCGCCCGGTACCGGTGGCCCCGGCGTCCGGACCGGCACGCACGGGGAGCGGGACGCGGACGGGGACGACGCCGCACGCGGTTGCGCCTGCCGCCGTCGCCGCGCTGACCCCGCCGGCCGCCCGTCCGGCGTCCGGCAGCCTGGCCGGCAGTCTGGCCGTCACCGGGGCGCCGGCGCTGCCGGCCCTGCTGGGCTGGGCGCTGGCGCTGCTTCTCGCGGGACTGGCACTGCTCGCCGGTGCCGTCGTGCCCCGACGGGCGAGCTGAGGCGAGTCCCCGCGGGTCCCCCTCGCCAGGTACGCCCGCAATGAGTTACGGTGTCGCGGGCGAGCGGCACCTCCCCCCGCGCCGCTCGCCCCCTACTTCTCGTCCTGACCGCGGCGCTGCTCCTGCAGCGCCGCGGTCGGCGTTCGGGGACCATGCCGGCGTGCCGAGCGGTTCAGGCTGACACTGCCCGTGGTTGACAGGCGACCGTGCGCACACGACGTCGTCGAGCAGCGTCCCCGCTGCGGGTGCGACTCGCTCGTACGGTCTGGGTGTGACGGTGTCGCGAGGCGGGGCTTTCTACGACGACGCCCGGGTGCATGCCCGGTACACCGCCGGTCGCGAGGACTCCCGCTTCAGTCCGAACGTCGTCATGGAGCAGCCCGCGGTACTTACGGAGCTCGGTGATCCGGCGGGTCTGCGGGTCCTGGACCTGGGTTGCGGTGATGCGGGCTTCGGCCGGTGGCTACTGGCTGCGGGAGCGCGTAGTTACCTGGGCATCGACGGCTCTCGCCGCATGGTGGAGCTGGCCACACGCACGCTGGCCGGAACAGCCGGGCGGGTCCAGCGCGGTGATCTGGAAGACCTCATGACTGACCGGGGCTCCGTGGATCTGGTGACGGCGCGCCTGGTGTTGCACTACGTCGCCGACCTCGACCCCGTGCTCGCAGCGATCGTCGACGCGCTCGCCCCGGGCGGGCGACTGATCATCTCCGTCGTGCACCCGGTGATCACCAGCCACGACAACCGCGTCGCTGGACCGCGCACCCACTGGACCGTCGACGACTACTTCCTGTGCGGGGCGCGCCGCCGCGTCTGGATGGGGTCGGAGGTCACCTGGCAGCACCGGACGGTCGAGACCTACGTCGATGCCATCCTCCGCGCGGGGCTCACGGTCACCGCGCTGCGCGAGTGCGCTCCCGACCCAGCCCGCTTCGACGGCGACACGGCCGAACTCGCACGACGGCGACGCGTGCCGCTCTTCCTCCTGCTCAGCGCCCGCGCCCCAGCGTCCGCCCCGATCGACGTTCCGGCTCACGATCCGCGATGACGCTCCGGGCGGACACCGCCGCGACCGAGACGGCGTTCGACCGCCTGCCGCCTGCCGCGGCGTGGCGGCACCAGCACGCCCGGGACGGCTTCGAAGTCGCCTACTTCACGCTCGTCGCAGACGGCTACCGGGTGCGCGGCAGCACCGTGGCGGTCGAGGACGGTCGGCCCTGGACCGTCTCGTACGACATCGCTCTCGACGACTCCTGGCGTACCCGGCGCGCGATCCTCAGCAGTGACACGCTGGCCGGAACGGCGACCGCCGACGTGGCGCACGACGGCAGCGGGGCGTGGCGTGTCGATGGCGTACCGGCGCCGCAGCTGGCCGGCTGTCTCGACCTCGACCTCGAGTCCTCCGCCATGACGAACGCCTTCCCGGTGCACCGCCTACGGCTGGCGCCCAAGGGTCGCGCCGATGCCCCTGCGGCGTACGTGCGGGCGCTCGACCTCGGCGTCGCACGCCTGGACCAGACCTACGAGCGACTGACCGCCGACACCGAGGCGAGCGGGATGAACTTCCACTACACCGCGCCCGCGTTCGCCTTCTCTTGCGAGCTTCGCTACGACCGGCAGGGGCTGGTCCGGACCTATCCGGGAATCGCCACCCGAGTTCTCTGACCGGGTGTCCGCGGGCCGGGGCGAGTCAGCTGGCGTCCGTGCTGGCCGGCGGTGCGGACTTCGGGGTTGGGGTCGAGGCGCTGTCGGATGAGCTGGCGGGCGGTTCCGCGTCGTCTTGTGGTGCAGGCGCCGGGGAGCTCGCGGACGTGGCGAGCTTGTCGAGGATGGTGACGGCCGCGGCCGATTCGCCCTCGGCGGCACGGGCCTCGTGCTCGATGCCGCCGGTCGTGCCGGTTCCGTCCACGGCTGCCGCTCCGGCGGCTCGTTGGTCGAGTGACCGTCCTTCGTTGATGGTCGCGCCTTTCGCGCTCACGGTGGTGGCCGCGGAGCCGCCGACGCCGCCGGTGACCAGCCCGGCTGCCAGTTTGGCCATCTCTATTTCCTTCTGCGTGGCCAGCGCCGCGTACGCCTGGGCTTGGTTGCCGGCGGCGGTCGCACCGGTGCCGGCACCGGCGAGTGCAGCGAGGGCGAGGGCCTGGGTGGTGTCGGCGCCGCTGGAGTCGCGGAACATGGCGCCGTTGGCCAGGGCGCCCAGCGTCGCTGCCATGCCGGTCGGATCTGGGAGCGTGGTCGGCGCGTTGAACGCCACGACGGGTGCGGCCAGTCCGCTCGGGGCGGTCGTGTCGTCGCGGGCGCGGGACCCGGTTTCTACGGGTGAGATGTCCGGCGCGGTCAGCGGGATCGGGGAGTCCTGCCAGTTCCAGAACCTGGTGATGTCCAGCTTCTCGGCGCTGTTGGCCCGACCGAGGACTGCTTCGGCGAAGACGCCTCCGCTCGGTAGCGGGACGAAGTCCTCTACGACGGTGTTGTAGTCGGCGTGTCGGCGCACCCAGGCGGTCCACGCTTCGTCGGCGGCCAGGCCGGTGCTCGGCCCGACCGGGTCGAGCAGGTCGCGGGCCTCGGCGGGCATCCGGAAGATGAGGAAGTTGCCGCTGGTCCCGACTGGTGAGGGGTCGACGACCTGGGCGAGGGGCTGGCCGGCGTAGCTGTAGGGCGCGAGCAGCAGCGCGATGGTGGCCGAGTCCATTGCCTGCCACACCGCTTGGCTGTAGTGCAGCGGGTCCTCGGCCAGCCGGGACAGCAACGCCTGGACGGGGTCGGAGCGGTAGAAGGTCATGACCTGTTCGGTCGAGCTGGACCCGTAGGCGACGACGGGCACGTCGACCTCGAGAGTCGATCCCCGGTAGCCGAGCACGAGCGTGACGAAGCCGGTGGACTGGGTGCCGGCGGTGTCGAGGGACAGGGCGGCGACTTGCGCCAGAGGCACCGGGACGCGGAGGTCGGAGGCGAACGGCTGCCCCTCGTTGCCCACGTTCGGCTGCAGGGCCATGTACTGCATCCCGACGGTGCCGCCCGCTCGGAACGTCAGACCACCGAGACGGCAGGGGAACGAGGCCCGGATGGTCTGCAGGGTGGCGCCGTCTGGCACGGACACGGTTGCGGCGTTGCCGAGGTCGGTGGTGCGGGGGGCAGCGGCGGGCGGCGTCTCGGCGGAGGGGCCGGCGGACCCGGTATCGGGCGGGGGTGCGGCGGGACGCGCGTTGAGCGCGAGTTGCACGTTCGGTCGAACTTCGATGACGGTTTCGAGTCGTACGTCGGCGTCGAGCATCGAGTGTGTCTGCGCGTCGAGGGCGGCGGCCTGCAGCGCGGCACGGTAGCGCCGGGTGACCAGCACACCGGGTGGTTCGGTGCCGTTGGCGGCCGGGGCGAGGAAGTCGACGAGTTTCATTGGCACGAACAGGCACGGCTCGAAGCGGTGCAGCTGCACGGTCATCCGGAAGATCTGGACGACCTCGTAGTACTGCACGGTGAGGGCATGCATGTGGTTGTAGTTGGCGACGACCCGGGTGCTGACCGCCTCGTGTTCGGACTGCGACAGCTCGCGCACGACGGAGGCGAACATGTTCCGCGCTGAACTCGCGGCTTGATGGGTGGTGTCGGCGACGTCTTGACTCATGTCTGCCGAGATGCTGCGTACCCCGGACGTGCCGGTCAGGGTGCTGCCCCGGGAGGTGGAGTTGCCGTAGGCCACGCTGGCGCCGCCGGTGAACGGGCCGAGACTGACGCCGCCACCGCCACCGGTCTGGAGCTGGCTGGCAGCGGCGTCGGTCTGGGAGAACCCGTTCTGAGCCTCGCGTGCGACTGCGTCCTGCACCTCGCTCATCGCCCGCTTGTGGGTGGTCTCCCCGGACAGCTGTTCGGTCTGACCCCCCTGTTCGGCCTGGGAGCCGGTCTGCTGACGGGACCAGTCGATCATCGCCACGCGTGTGCTCTCGCCCGGAGCCAGGGCCAGGCTGTGCAGCAGCTGACCCAGGGCAACGCCCTGCGAGTACCAGGACTGCGCGAAGCTCAGACGTGCACCCCGGACCGGTCGGGTGAAACCCGTCCCCGCCACGGCGGCCAGCGGGTCCAGGGCGCCGGCGTCCTCCAGGGCCACCCGGTCGGTGCCCGTCGGGTCGTCCAGGTCGGCCAGGACGAACGTGGAGTAGAACGCCCGCTCGGTCGGGTAGCGGCCGCTCATCGGGAGCAGGTCTCCAGGCACCTCCTCGGACCCGATCAGGAAGTCACCCGTGGCCTCGGCAAGGACCTGTTGCGCCGCCAGGTACGGCGGCCACACCGCCAGGTCGCGGATCGTTCGGACGTCCAGGGCGTCCGGGAGGACCGCACCGAGGTCGGCCTCCGCCACGGACCTCAGCGCTCCGACCTCGAGGTGCGGGGCGTCGGTCAAACGCGTCGAGGACGGGACCGCGACCACGTCACCCGGGAGCGCACCCGCCCGCGCCTCGGGCGTGGCGGTGTCGGTCGCGGCGCGCTGGACCTGGGCGGCGGCAGCGAACGTCGCCGAGCGGGCCAGGTCGAACACCGTGCCGATGCCCAGCCGACCGAGGACGTCGGCCGCCGCCTGATCCACGCCCAGCAGCACGGTCGGCGCCGAACGAAGGATCTCGCCGACCTGCAGCGAGGCGGCCTCCGTGCGCAAGAGGTCCTGGTAGCCCATGTTCATCTCCTGTCCGGCGTCGTTGTCGACGCCCTGGTCCACCACCCGCCACGGACGGATCAGACGGCCAAGTTATCGGCCGATTCCGGTGCAGCGATAGGGACGACAGGTGAAAGAACTGGGGGCTGGTCACGTACCCGGCCGACACGGTGGGCGCCCCAGCGCGTTAGCGTTCCGGCCAGGCCCAGGGCACAGCGGCTGGGACGTCATGCCCGTCCTGCTCACCGTGCTGCACGTCGGGCGTACCTGCGTCAGCAGGGACGACGGCGCCGCGCGGAACCACGGCGCCGTCGTCGCCCGCGTTGCTCAGCTCCCGGCGCGGCCGACGTCCTGCTGGACCCGGACGTAAGCGTTCGCCACCGGCGTCACCACGCTGACGGGGCCGTCGAGGAAGATCCCGTAGTGGTTGTCGTGGATGTAGTTGCCCAGCACCGTCAGGGTCACCGGGGTCGCGCTGCCGAGGTAGATGCCCGTCGTCTCCAGGTCGTCGGCGTCGGTGCGGTTGTTGTTCGTCCCGATGTTGTTCGCGATGATCTTGTTGCCGGAGAACTGCTGGCCGGGGACGTGGGAATGCATGACGACGCCGCCGTGGCCGTTGCCGTGGAACTCGTTCGCGACGATCAGGTTGTTCTCGACCTTGCCGCCCGGCACGGGGCTGGCGAGGATGACGCCGCTGCCCGCGGACGCATCCGGTGCGGTCGGAGTGGACAGTCCGTTGTCGTCGGCGACGTTGCCCGACACGGTGTTCCCGTCGACGCCGAGCCCGGAGTGGTCGGCCAGCGCGATGCCGCAGCCGCCGGAGTTCAGGTTGGTCTGGTTGCCCAGGATGGTGTTGTGCTCGGCCGGCGCGCCGAGGTCGTCGGCGACGTTGATGCCGACACCGTTCTCGTTCGAGACGTTCCGCCGCACCATGTCGTAGGACGAGGAATTGACGTCGATGCCGTTGCCGGTGTTGTGCGTCGTCGTGTTACCAGTGATCGTCACGTGGTCGGCCACCACGGGGCCGGTGGCGCCGAAGGCCGCCGTGACGATGCCGTCGCCCGGGCCGGCGGGGTCGTCGGCGTTCTCGACCGTGAAGCCGCTCACCTGCGACCAGGACGCCGAGACGCCGATTCCGTACGGCGCGCCGTGGGCGTCGATCGTGGCACCGCGCAGCCCGCTCAGCGTGATCCGCTTGTCGACGGCGATGCCGCCGGGGTAGGTGCCGGCGCAGACCCGTACCGTGCCGCCGACGGCGACCCGGCTGATCGCGTCCGGGATCGAGGACGTCGTCGGGCGGGAGCAGTTCGCCTGGCCGGCCTTCCCGACGACGACCACGGAGGGGGCTGACGACGCCTCGGCCGCGGGGACGGCGACAGCGGAGATCCCGATCGCGGCCACCGCGGCGGCGCCGACTGCGATTGCTCGCCTCATGCCAGAACCTTTCTACGGAAATGAATGAGTGAGGCGAGAACTTAACGGGCGGGGACGCGGCGGACAAGACTTGGCGGCGCTTCTCCGGGCGCCGGTGCCACGAGGTCGCGCTCTCAAGGACGGCGGACACCGCAGCAGCGGGTCAACGGGCGGGGGCCGGTTGGGCGCGCTCCAGGGCGTGCCAGCCGGTGTCACGGTCCTTCTCGGCGCGGTCGGCGCGACCGCCGCCGCGGACACCGAACAACCGGTGGGCGTAGAGCAGGTACGCGACGACGGCGAGGTTGATGACCAAGGTGAGGATCTTCAACACGCTGATCCGCGTGGTCAGTTCGTGGATCTCGAACGGCACCAACACGGCCACTTCGACCAGGGTGAGGTACTCCGCCCAGCGGCGGGCGTTCCACAACCCGATCGCCTCGACGCCGTTGATCGCGGCGTAGGCGGCGATCGCCACCCCGTACACGACCAGCCGGGTCCCCGAGATGGCGAACAAGTGGTCGACGTCGTGCAGCAGCCCGTGCCGGCTGTCGGTCAGCGGACCGCCGACGGCGCCCTGCAACCGGTTCAAGATGCGAGTCCACGAGCCCTGCAGCCGGGCACGGTCGTGGGCGAACAGCAGCACGCCGACCGCGATCGCGGCCAGCAGCAGGAAGTGCACGATCCGGTCGAGCGCGATCAACCGGAGCACGAACCGGTCACGGAGCGGCCGCCCCCGCAGCGGCAGCTCGATCTCCTCCCGCGCCGGCATCCGTTCGCGGGCGGGGGTCGCCGGCGGGGGGAGCGGCAGCCAGCTGTCACAGCGCAGACAGCGGTACCAGCGCAGCCCGTCCTGCTCACGCACGACCAGCGCGTCGGCCGGATCGATGTGGGCGACGTCGGTGCCGATCAGCGCGTGGCCTTGCAGGGCACACCCGAGCAACTCGTAGGCGAGCTTCGGGCGCAGGCGGCGCGGCCTGTCGACCCCAGGCGGGACCGAACCACGCGGCTCGGTCCGTGACGCGGAACCCGTCGGCTGCGGTGATCGGGACTGTGCTGAGGCGGCAGTCGCGGCCATAACGGCGTGTCCCTCGTTCCCGTCGCGGTTCAACGTCCCCCGGCGATCGCCGGACGATCGCCAGTCGACCGATGTCCGACACGGTCGAGCACGATCTGCGACTTCAGGTACCCGGCGCGTGTGTGCCGTAATCCCGCCGACGGAGCGGCCGATCGTCCGTCGTCCCTACGGTCTGTGCCAAGCGCACTGGCTCACGCGGAACCAGGGCCTCCGCGAGGGAGTGCATCGCTTCGGGGATCAACCGGTAGTAGGCCCACTTGCCTCTCTGGTCGCGGGAGAGCAGGCCGGCCTCGACGAGCACCTTCATGTGGTGGGAGACGGTCGGTTGGGACAGTCCGACGGGCTCGGTGAGGTCACAGATGCAGGCTTCTCCGTCGGCGTGGGCGGCGACCAGGGAGAGCAGGCGCAGCCGCGTGGGCTCGGCGAGCGCCTTGAGGACGGTGGCGAGCTGGTCGGCGGCGGCGACGTCGAGCGGTGCGCCGACGACAGGTGAGCAGCACACTGCCGGCGCTGAGGTCACCTGGAGCGTCGCTCGTGCCATGGCCGATCATCCTGCCACATTCATTGACAGTCGTCGATCCGTCCTGCATGCTGGTCACATCGAGGATGGTCGATGGAAAACGAGAGGCTGGGTCGATGGGCAGCGACGACGAGGTGCGGGAGCGGGTGCGGGCTCGGTACGCCGCCGCGGCGACGGCGGTGAGCGGCAGCAGTGCTCAGGCCTTGGCCGTGCTGGACGGCCAGGCATGCTGCGCGCCGGCGCAGGACACCGGCGGCAGTTCGGCCGCGGACTCGTGTTGCGGCGCAACCGCCGAGGTCGACGCGGCGTTCGGTGCCGGTCTCTACAGCGGCGGGGAGCAGGACGAGCTGCCCGCCGAGGCGGTGCTGGCCAGCCTGGGGTGCGGGAACCCACTGGCGGTGGCGGAGCTGCACGAGGGCGAGCGGGTCCTCGACCTCGGCTCCGGCGGCGGGATCGACGTGCTGCTCTCGGCCCGCCGCGTCGGGGCGACCGGGCGGGCGTTCGGGGTGGACATGACCGACGAGATGCTCGCCCTCGCCAACGCCAACAAGGCCAAGGCCGGCGCCACGAACGTCGAGTTCCTCAAGGGCACGATCGAGGCGATCCCGCTGGCCGCCGGCGCCGTCGACGTCATCATCTCCAACTGCGTGATCAACCTGTCCACAGACAAGCCCGCGGTACTGGCCGAGATGTTCCGGGTCCTCGCCCCGGGCGGGCGGATCGGGATCTCCGACGTCGTCGCCGAAGACCACCTCGGTGCGGCCGAGCGGGCCGAGCGCGGCTCCTACGTCGGCTGCATCGCCGGCGCGCTGTCCCGCCGCGAGTACCTCGACGGGCTGACCGCAGTCGGGTTCGTCGACGCCAGCGTCGAGTTCACCCACCAGGCCGCCCCCGGGATGCACGCGGCGATCGTCCGCGCGACCAAGCCCGCGCCTGCCGCCGCCCGCTCGGCAGGCCCAGCGGCCGCCGACTTCGGCTGTTGCACCTCGGCCGAGCACGCGTCCTGCTGCGACCCCGCAGCCAAGACCGACTGCTGCGGCGGCACCGCCACGACGGACACGGCGCAGCCGCCGGCGACCTGCGGCTGCCGGTGACCCCGGAACCGCTCCCGGGCAGCCCGACACCGAGCGTGCTGTTCGTCTGCGTCCACAACGCCGGCCGGTCCCAGATGGCGCAGGGCTGGCTGCGCCATCTGGCCGGCGACCGCGTCGAGGTCTACTCCGCCGGGTCCGAACCAGCCGACCACCTCAACCCGGTCGCCGTGCAGGCCATGCGCGAGGTCGGCATCGACATCACCGCCGAGCAGCCGAAGATCCTCACCGTCGACGCCGTCGCGCACGCCGACGTCGTCATCACGATGGGCTGCGGCGAGACCTGCCCGGTGATCCCCGGCCGGCGCTACGAAGACTGGGAGCTCACCGACCCCGCCGGACAACCTCTCGAGGTCGTACGTCGGGTTCGCGAGGACATCCGCGGCCGCGTGCAGCTGCTCGTCGACCGGCTACGACCTCCCCCGTAGGCGCAGCCGCCCGCGGCACGCATTCCCACCACGGTGCACAGCGACAGTTCCGATCGGAGTGCCTGTCCTACGATTCCGCTCGGTCCACGATGCACCGCCGTACGGGACGCGCGCAGCGGGCCACGGTCGAAGAGGAGCGGGCGTCGTGCGGCTGGGGTTGGCTGCGATCGGCATCGGCAACGGAGCGCAGCCCGCCGTCATCCAGGCGGTCGCGACAGCGGCCGAAGCGGGCCGGCTTCGCCTCGCTGTGGACGGGCGAGCACGTCGTCCTCGTCGACGACCCCACGTCCTGGTACCCCTACGCCGACGACGGGCGGCTCGCCGTCCCGGCCGATGCCGACTGGCTGGATCCGATGATCACCCTGGCGGCGGCCGCCGCCGTCACGACGACGATCCGCCTGGGCACCGGCGTGCTGCTGTTGCCGGAGCACAACCCGGTGCTGGTCGCCAAGCAGGCGGCGTCCCTGGACCGCCTGTCCGGCGGACGGACAACACTCGGCGTCGGCATCGGGTGGTCGCGCGAGGAGTTCGCGGCGTTGGGTGTCCCGTTCGCCCGGCGCGGCGCCCGCACGGCCGACTACGTCGCGGCCATGCGACGGCTCTGGGCCGACGACGTCTCGACCCACCACGGGGAGTTCGTCGCCTTCGACGCCGTCCGTTGCTACCCGAAACCCACCCGCGGCGGCATCCCCGTTCTCGTCGGGGGCAACAGCGACGCCGCGCTCGCGCGCGCCGCGGCCTGGGGCGACGGGTGGTACGGGTTCGATCTTTCCGTGGACGAGACGACGGACCGGGTGCAGACCTTGAGAACCCTCTGCGCCGAGCGCGGCCGCGACTTCGCCGAGTTGGACGTCGTCGTCGCGCCGTTCACCAAGCCCGCCGGGCCTGAGGACCTCCCCGACCTCGCCGCGCTCGGGGTGACCGAGGTGGTCGTGGTCGCCTCGCCGCCGGCGGACGCCAGCGACGCCGCCGAGTGGACCGTTGCCCTCGGCGAGCGCTGGCACGCGCGCTCGCCCCGCCGCTGAGGAATCACCCGCCGGCCGTCGGCACCGGGCGGCTGATCAGCGGAAGGGCCGGAAGAAGTCGCGGAGCTCCTCGGCGTAGAGCTCCGGTTGCTCGAAGGGTGCGAAGTGGCCGCCGCGCTCGGGCTCGTTGAGTGACACGAGGTTGGTCGTCCGCTCCAGCCACGCCGGCGGTGGACGGAGGATGTCGCCGGGGAACAGGGAGAACCCGGACGGCACCTCCACGCGCCGCGCGAGCTGCTCGGCGGGGATCGCGGCGTTGGCGTGGTACATCCGCATCGACGAGCCGATCGTCGCGGTGAGCCAGTAGATCGTGACGCTGGTGAGGATCTCGTCCTTCGTGAAGCACCGTTCGACGTCACCGCCGCAGTCGCTCCACGCGCGCAACTTCTCGACGATCCACGCCGCGAGGCCGACCGGTGAGTCGGTGAGCCCGAACGCCGCGGTCTGCGGCTTCGTGCGGTGGATCGCGCCGTAGGCGCCCTCGCGCGCGCTCCACGTCGTCACCGCGTCGAACCAGTCGCGCTCCTCACGCGTCAGCGCGTCCCGGTCGAACGCTGGCGACGGAAGGCCCCCGTCGGTGCGATGCACGGCAACCACCCGAGCCGGGTGGTCGAGCGCGAGGTAGCGGCTGACGTGGCTGCCGATGTCACCACCCGCCGCGCCGAACCTGTCGTAGCCGAGCCGCGTCATCAACTCGGCCCAGAGCCCGGCCACCGCGATCGAGTCCAGAGCGGCTCGGCTCGGGCGATCGGAGTAGCCGTACCCGGGCATGTCCGGGACGACGACATCGAAGGCGTCCCGCGGATCGGCGCCGTGCGCAGCGGGATCGGTGAGCAGCGGGACCACCTTGCTGTACCGCCAGAACGAGTCCGGCCAGCCGTGAGTGAGGACGAGCGCGAGCGGGCTGGACGGCTGCGACGTCGCGCGGGCGTGCACCACGTGGATCCCGAGACCTCCGACGTGGACGCGCAGATGGGGCACGCCGTTGAGCTGGCGTTCCTGCGCCGCCCAGTCGAACCCGTCGGCCCAGTAGTCGGCCAGCTCGCGCAGGTACGCGAGGTCGGTGCCGAGCGACCAGCCCGCGTCCGCCGGTGTGTCCGGCCAGCGAGTCGCCTGGATCCGAGCGCGCAGGTCCACGAGGGCGTCGGCCTCGGTGCTCAGCCGGAAGGGCTGCGGGTCGTTCATCGCCACGAGCGCAGTAGAGCAGCGCCATCGGACGTGGACCTGCCGACCCGGACCGCTGCCGCGTGGAGTTCGCCCAGTGGGCGGGTTCCCGGCTCGGCCGAGGGCGGGGTCCACCGGTCGTTCAGCTCCTTGGGGGACGCCGTCCAGGTGCCGCGACGGGAGGCTGGAACACGTCCCCACCACAACGGTTCAGGAGCTTCCCATGATCACCATCCTCCTCCTCGCCGCCGCCTTCGTCGTGCTGCTCGGCATCGGCGTCCTGGCAGCGCTCGGTCTCACTCCCGACACTCGCGACACCGCCTGGTCCGTCGGCCGGATGCTCGACAGCTCGCCGCGGCCGACGTCCCGCTGACCGCTCAGTGCCGCATCGGCCCGCAGCCCGCTCACTGCCGGTCAGGTCGGTGTATCGACAGGAGAAGTGGAGTGTTCACCGTCCCTGGGGCGGTGAACACTCCACTTGCTCTCGCTGCTGCGTGCCTACCCGTGTGGCACCGAGAGGCCGGTCGGCCGGACACTGACAGCGCTGCTGTCGGGAGGGGAGCGCCTGAGTTGAGCTCGTACCTGTTCGGCCACCGCGCCAGCGAGCACCGCCGGCTCGAGGCGATGTCGGAGCTCTACGACGAGGGCACCACGACCGCGCTAGAGGGCCTCGGTGTAGGACCGGGTTGGTCCTGCCTGGAGGCGGGCGCGGGCGCCGGGTCGGTGGCGCGCTGGCTTGCCGAGCGAGTGGCACCAGATGGCCGAGTGGTCGCCGCCGACGTCACCACCAGGTACCTCGATGAGCTCGCCGCTGAAGGAAACATCACCGTGCAGCAGGTCGACCTGGCCGACGGCCCGGTGGCCTCCGCCGCGTTCGACCTGGTGCATGCCCGGGCGGTCGTCGAGTGGGTGCCCGACCGGCCGCGAGCGTTGGCGAACCTGGTCGAAGCCGCGCGCCCGGGCGGGTTGGTCGTGGTTGAGGACGTCGACGACCTCACGGTCGGCGTGAGCAACCTCGAGGACCCGGTGTGGCGACGCGTCGGACCGGCGATCGGAGAGCTTGCCGCCGCCCTCGGAGCCGACTTGCAGTTCGGCCGACGCCTGCCCGCACAGATGTCTGCGGCGGGGCTGGTCGACGTCAGCTGCTCGGTCCGGGCCGTGATGCGGCGCGGCGGGGACGCGTCGCTGGACTTCCTGCGGCTCTCGGTGGCCCAGGTCCGTGAAGGGTTGCTGCAGCAGGCAGTGGTGTCAGAGCAGGAGTACGCAGACTGCCTCGCCGCCTTCGACGATCCGTCCCGCTGGTTCCTCCCGCCACTGATGTTCATCGCCTGGGGGCGGCGTCCGGAGCACTGACTTCGGCTGAGATGGAGCGAGTCCCGGTGAGCGGGGGAGCGGTCAACCCGGCGCGGGCGTTGGGGCCGTTGCTCGTCAGCGGGACGTTCCCGATGTGGGCGGTCTACCTGCTCGCGCCGGTCGTCGGCGGGGTCGCGGGCGCCGTCGTGTACGACCGCGTCGTTCGCCGCGCCGCGCAGCACCTGACCCGACCGCCCGCTGTTCGGGCGGACTCAGGAGTCCGAGCCCTCACCACCCTCCGTGGCGGGGTCGGCGGCGGCGGCGAGCAGCGAGCAGCACGACGACGCCCACGGACCCGAGGCCTACGGCCCACATGAGCTGCTTGGTCGCGGCGGGTCCGGTGTCGGGCAACGACCCGGTCGGCGGGCCGGACGACGGCGGGGAGTTCGGGAACCCGGTCGGTGCCGTCGGAGACACCGGTGCTGTCGGCGAGACCGACGCAGAGGTGGGCGGGTGCGGTGGCGACGTCGGCGGCGACGTCGGCGGCGAGGTCGGCGGTGACGTCGGCGGTGACGTCGGTGGCGAGGTCGGCGGCGGGACCACCGCCACCTGGTTCGTCACGGCGCAGGCCGAACACGTTCCGTCAGATGTCAGAACGGAGTTGGCGATCGCCTTCGTCGCCGCGGGCAGTGGACTCACCACCGTGACGGTGTACGCGACGGTGACCGTCGCCCCGGCTGCGACCTGCACGTCTCGGTCGCACCCTGTTCCCGCCGGGGACCCCGCCGCACACGACCAGCCTTCCGCCGCGCCGGTGTAGGCGGTGTCGACGGCAACCTCATCGTCGAGGGTCGTCGTCCCGGTCGACCCGCCGGTGTTGCGGACACTGATCGAGTACCCGAGCACATCCCCAGCGGCGACCGTCGTGCTGGGGCCGGCGGGCCTGCCGTTGACGGTCGTGATCGTCTTGGTGGTGTCGAGCGCCGCCGTCGTCGGGTTGGAGACTCGGCACGTCGCGCAGGTGCCGTCGGAGGTGGTCACCACGTTCGTCACAGACGTCGTGCCGACGGGCACTGGCGTCACGACGGTGACCGTGAACGGCGGTCCGACCCCGGAGTTGGCTGGAACCGTCACCGTCTGCGTGCACTTCGTGCCGGCCGCGGCACCGCTGGGGCACGACCAGCCCTCGCCGTCTCCGGTGTAGGTCGTGGCCTCCGGCACGACCTCAGTGAGTGTCGTGGAGGCCGCCGAGTCGGTGAGATTGCTGACGTCCACGTCGTAGTTCAGTATGTCGCCGGCACTGACGGGCGTGTTCTGGCCCGGGGCCCTGCCGTTGATCGAGTTGAGCACCTTGTCGATCTCCAGCGCTGACTCAGCGGGCAACGCCGCGGGCAACACCGCCCGCGCACCACCGGTCGTGACGGTGGTGACCGATGTGGACTGGCCGGTCAGCGGCACGGTCGCGCGCGCGGGCACGGTCGCCACGGCGACCAACGGTCCGGCGGTGAACACGACCAGCGCCGCCCTCTGCCACCCGGTGGATCCCGGAGGGCGTCGCCTCGACCACCACTTCGACACGCTCACGCCGGTCACGCTGACCTCCGATGCGTCGCCCACGACTGCGTGCGACGGATCGGTCGCCGCATCGAGGACAGGATGCCGCGTTGGCCGGGTCAGTGCCAGATGTCACCGATCGGTCGGCCGTCAGCGCCTTCGACGCCGGTGCGGCGATCGGGCGTCCCACGCGCGTGAGGGTGACCGGGTACGAGCAGGCGGTGCCGGCCGAGGGGGTGCCGGCGATGAGTCGCCGTGCCGTCACCGTTGTCGGTGAAGCGTGACGCCGGTCGGCAGGGTGCCGGACTCGGTGACGCCGGCGGCCGGGTAGCCGCCGGTAGTGACGGTGAAGGAGTCGGCGCGTGCCGGCGACGAACTGGTAGAGGCGGCGCGACGTGATAGACGGCGGTCGTGCCGACGTAGAGCGTGAAGTTCTGCCGTCACCGTCGGTGAGACGCCGTTCTCGCGGTGATGATGATCGGGTACGCACCGGTGTCGGCGGGCGCGGTGCCGGCGATGGTGGCCGTGCCGTCACCGTTGTCGGTGAACGTGATCCGGCCGGCAGGGCGCCGCTCTCGGTGAGCGTCGGGGTGGCGACAGCTCGGTCGTCACGTGAAGCTGCTGGGCGCGCCGGCCGGGAACACCGTCGATCGGGTTAGAGGTGAACTGCAGCGGCGCGACGTCGACGGTGAAGAGTGGTGGACGCCGATCACGCCGTGGTAGCGCACGGTAGCGGTGACGGTGGCGATGCCGCTGCCGACGGCGGTGCAGCGTGTACGCCCTCGACCGCGGACGACATTCGGGCCGGTTCGACGTGTACGGCCACCGTCAACCCGGCGGGCAGCGGCGTGCTCTGGCCCTTGGTGACGTAGCCGTACAGGCTCTGGTCGGTCATCGACACGGTCAGCTGCGGGTCGATCGTCGTGTTGATGTCGAACATCACCCGCTGCGCGACGCTGCGCTGCGCTGCGTCACCGGTCTCGATCGGCTTGGCGTTGACGACGGTCGGCGTCTGCGGCGATCGTGCCCGATGACCTGCACCGAGCCGGTGAGCTTGATGTCGGCGTTCGCGCTGGACGAGCCGACCTGGAAGCCGTACTGCGCCGGGGTCGACGACGAACTTGTTCGCCGTCTCGTCGAAGAACGCGAGCGCCGAGGCCTTGACGCTTGAAGCGTGACGGTCTTGCTCTGACCCGGGTTGCAGCGTGACCTTGCTCGAAGCCCTCGAGCCGCTTGACCGGCCGCTGCGCCGACGCCGGCTCGAACGGCGTGGTGACGTAGAGCTGCGGGACCGTCGAGCCGCCGCGGTGCCGTTGTTCGTGACCTGCGCCTTGACCGTGATCGTGCCGTCGGCCGTGACCGAGGTCTGCGGCAGCGTGATGTGCGAGTAGCGTGAACGTGGTCGTAGCTCTGGCCGTAGCCGAACGGGTAGGCTGACGTCGCCGGTGAAGTACAGGTACGTGCGCCCGTCGCGTCGTGGCGGTCGGGCGGATGGCGTAGTCGGTGATCGCCGGGAGCTGGCTCTCGTTCGGCGTACCAGCGTGAAGGGCAGGTGCCCGCTGGGGTTGACCTTGCCGAGCAGGACGTCGGCGAGCGCCGCGCCCTGCTCCTCGCCGTTGTAGGAGCTCCACAGCAGCGCCGGCGAGGTCGACTGGAAGCCCGGACACGTCCACCTCGCCGACCGTCTCGAGGTAGACGACGGTGTTCGGGTTGGCGGCCTCGGCCTGGCTGATCATCGACGCCTGCGCGCCGGGCAGCGCCAGGCTGGTGCGGTCGTGGTCCTCGGCGGACGTGCTGGAGTCGGTACCGGCGACGACGATCACGGCGTCGTAGCCCTTGGCCGCGGCGATGGAGGCCGCGTCGACGGTGGTGAGGCTGGCGGCGGTACGTGCCGCCGGTGACACCGGGCAGGAAGTCGACGGTGGCATCAGGGTCGACCGCCTGGACCGCGGACTTGATGCCCTGTGTAGGCGTCGACCTCCTTGGCCTGGCCGGACGCGGTCTGGATGCTCGAGTAGCCGCCCAGGAACAGCCCGCCGCTCGGGTGGGCGAAGTAGCCCATCACCGCGACCTTGTACGGCCCGGAACTCGGCACCTTGAGCGGCAGCAACTTGCTGCCCGCGGTGCCGTTCGCCGTCTGCGGCGCCGAGTTCTTCAGCAGGACGATGCTCTGGTCGGCGGACTGGCACGGGCCTGCGCGAGGCGGTGCGGGCGTCTCGGTGATGGCGTGGTTGGCCTCGCTGGAGACCCAGGTCGTCCCGCCGAGCCGCGCGCGGGCGGCCGCGACCCAGGGCACCTGCGACTGGGCGTCGAACTCGCCGGTCTCGATGCGCGCCGTGAACAACCGCACCGACGGAGACGTCGACGTCGCCCTTGTTGTAGATGTCGGTCTGGGTCGGGATGTGCTGGGCGATCGCCGTCGGGATCGTGTTCCCGTAGTTGTACTGGTCGGCGTAGCCGGCGTTGCAGTCGAGGTCCTCGCCGGCGGCGTTGGCGTACGCCGTCCGCCCGTACTGGTCGAGCGGGGCGGGCGCGCCCGGGGGCTGCCAGTGGTGCCCGGCCTGGATCTCGTAGACCGCGTCGCAGTCGCTGGTGAAGTAGCCTTTGAAGCCGAAGGTCTCGCGGGCGAGGGTGTCCATGAGCTGGACGCTCGCGGCGGCCGGGACGCCGTTGACCTCGTTGTACGAGCTCATGATCGAGCCGGGGTTCGCCTGCTGGATGATGCTGGCGAACTGCGCGGTGTAGTACTCCCGCAGCGTGCGCTGGTCCATGTCCGAGCTGCCGGTGCGGCGGTTGACCTCGCTGTTGTTGGCCGCGTAGTGCTTCAGCGTCGCGATGGCCTTGTAGTAGCCGTCGGCCGACGCCGGGCAGCACGCCGTTCTGGTTCGGTGCCCTGCAGGCCGTCGACGTACTGCGAGGCGAGGTCGGCGGTGAGCGTCGGGTCCTCACTCCAGGACTCGTCGTTACGACCCCAGCGCGGGTCGCGCGACAAGTTCACCGTCGGCGCGTAGAAGTCCAGGTTCTCGGTGTTGAACGGCGACGACGTCGCGCGCCTCGTCACCGATCAGGCCCGCCTCCTGGTAGACCAGCGACGGGTTCCACGTGCTGCCCATGGACAGGTCCGAGGGGTAGGACGTCGTGTTCGTCAGCGTGGTCGCGTTGCCGCTCGGGGTGAGCGTCGAGGCGTTGACCCCGTGGTTCGACTCGTTCCACCAGCCCCACGCGGCGACACCGAGCCGGGGGATGGCGGGCAGCGCGGCTGCTGTCCATCTGCGCCGCCTCCTCGGCGAGCGTCATCCGCGACACGAGGTCGGTGGCGCGCTCCACGGGCGAGTACGCACGGGTTGAGGTAGATGGGGGTGGCCGGTGCCGCCTGAGGCCGGGGCTGTGCCGACGGCGGACACCGCCGTGGCCGCTCCCACGGCGACGGCCACGGTGAGGCGGTCACGGAGATCCATGTGCGCATCTGCGCTCCTGTCTGGAGGCCGGGGGATGGCCGGCGGGAGGGACTGCGTCGCGGGGATCGGTCGCGGGGATCGGAAGGTCCTGGATCGGACGGGAACGGACCGACGGACGGATCTGCTCACTCGCCGTGTTCCGGACCGAACAGTAAGTGCGGGGTTTGTGCGAGTCAAGGAAGAACAGTGGAAGCAACGCTGGCGTAGTTCGTTCGGAGCGCGGATGAAGGTCTCTACACTGCGGCCGTGGCCGTGGACGCAACCGACCCGGGATCGCTCACAGCCCTGCGCCGCCGCAACCGGCGGCAGGTCCTCGAGGTCGATCCGCCACCGCGGCACCACGAGTCGGGCGGAGATCGCCAAGCGCACCGGGCTGTCGACGACGACGGTGTCCACCCTGATCGGCACAACTGCTGGACGAGGCCGTGGTGGTCGAGCTGGCCGACCGCTCGACGTCCTCCGGCGGCGGGCGGCCCGCCCGCCTGCTCGGGTTCAACCCGGCCGGCGGCGGCGCCGTCGGGGTCCATCTCGCCCACGACCACGTGCGGATCGGCGTCACGGACCTGGCCGGGGAGGTGGTGGCGACGTCGGTGAACCGTCTGGACGTCGACCACCAGCCCGCCACGGTCCTGCCGTTCGTCGTCGACGAGTCCCGCCGACCTGGTGGCCCAGTCGGGGGTGAACCGGCAGGAGGATCGTGGGGATGGGCGTCGCGGTGTCGGCGCCGGTCTCCGCGGCCACCCACGTCGTCGATGCCGGACGTCATCCTCGCCGACTGGCGGCAGGTGGACCTCGCCGGTGAACTCCGCCGGCGCACCGGCCTGCGCGGTCGAGATCGGCAACGACGCCAACCTCGGCGCGGTGGCCGAGCACCGGTTCGGGGTCGCGCAGGGCGTGGACGACGTCGTGTACGTGATGGTGTCCGACGGTGTGGGCGCCGGGCTCGTCCTCGACGGCCGGCTCTACGAGGGCGCCGTCGGTGGGGCCGGGGAGCTCGGTCACGTCACGGTCGTGCCCGGGGGGTACGTGTGTCGCTGCGGCAACCGCGGGTGCCTCGAGACCGTCGCCGGGGCTCGAGCGCTCATCACCGCGCTGACCCTCACCCACGGCGGTGACACGACGCCTGCCGACATCGTGCGCGCCGACCGGGACGGCGACGAACGCGCGCGGCGGGTGCTCTGCGACGCCGGCCGGGCCGTCGGACGCGCTCTCGGTCCGCTCTGCACGGTCCTCGACCCCGCCCTCGTCGTCATCGGCGGCGACTGCTGGCGAGCCCGAGTCTCGTCGACGCCGTCCGCGACGAGCTCGCGGCGACGTCACGGCGCTGCGTCGCCGCGCCATCCCGGTACGGGCGGGCGCGCTCGGCGAACAGGCCGAGATGCTCGGTGCCGTCGCGCTCGCCGCGCAGCACATGCAGCTCACCTGACTCCGGAACGGACCTGGGGCTGTCGTCCGGCGTCGAGGAGCCGTCCGAGGGATCAGTCGAACAGCGCGCTGTACGCGTTGAGCGCGGGCTGCCCACCGAGATGGGCGTAGAGCACGGTCGACGACGGCGCGATCTCCGTCCGCCTCACGAGGTCGATCACCGCGGCCATCGACTTCCCCTCGTACACCGGGTCCGTGACCATGCCCTCGCGTTCGGGCGGCCAGCTGCATCGCCCGGATCGTCGCCTCGTCGGGGATGCCGTACGTGCCCGCGTGGAAACGCTCGTCGAGCTCGACGTCGTCGGCCGTGAGTTCACGCCGTACACCGATCGCCTGCGCCGTCCGCTGCGCGATGCGCAGTACCTGCGTCGCGGGTGTGCGCGGGCCTGGCCGAGGCGTCGACCCCGAGGACGCGGCGCGGACGGCCGCCGTCCTGCTCGAGTTGGGCGAAGCCGGCGATCATGCCGGCCTGCGTCGATCCGGTCACCGAACAGACGACCACGGTGTCGAAGAAGACGCCGAGCTCGGCCTCTTGGGCGGCGAGCTCGTGGGCCCACTGCGCGAAGCCGAGGCCACCGAGCGGGTGGTCGGACGCCCCTGCCGGGATGGCGTACGGCGTGCCGCCGGCCGACTCCACTTCCGCCAGCGCCGCCTCCCAGCTCTCCTTGACGCCGATGCCGAACCCGGCCTTCACCAGACGCACGTCCGCGCCCATCAGTCGACTGATCAGGATGTTGCCGACCTTGTCGTACACGGCGTCGGGCCAGTCGACCCAGCTCTCCTGCACCAGCACGCAACGCAGACCGACGTGCGCCGCGACGGCCGCCACCTGGCGGGTGTGGTTGCTCTGCACGCCGCCGATCGAGACCAGCGTGTCGCAGCCTCGAGCCAGTGCGTCGGCCACCAGGTACTCGAGCTTGCGCGTCTTGTTGCCGCCGAACGCGATGCCCGAGTTGACGTCCTCCCGCTTCGCCCAGACCGAAGCGCCGCCCAACTCGTCGGTCAGCCGGTCCAACCGGTGCACCGGCGACGGGCCGAACAGCAGCGGGTGACGCGGGAACTCGGTCAGTGTCATCGGATGCCCTCGAGGTCGGTGCCGGCAGCACCGCCAAGTGTGGCGGTGAACCCGGTTCAACAGGCACGGGCCCAGGCGGCGGCCGGGTGCGCGCTGCCGGATGCCCGTCCGACGGTCAGAAGTCGATGCGTCCGGTGCGGTCGTGGAACTCCCCGGTCGGACCGTCGTGGCCGACGGTCGCCAGCGCCACGGTCGCGTCCGTGCCTTCGGTGACGGTCTGGTGCCCGCTGTGTCGGTTGAAGTCGGTGGCCGTGTAGCCCGGGTCGGACACGTTCACTCGCATGTCCGGCAGGTTCTTGGCGTACTGGACGGTCAGCGCGATGACCGCTGCCTTGGACGCCGCGTAGGGCACGGCCTTCACCGGGAACTCGTCGTGCGCCTCGTCGACCAGGTAGCGCGGCCAGCCCACTCCGGACGCGACGTTGACGATCACCGGGTTGGCCGAGCGTCGCAGCAAGGGCAGTGCGGCCTGGGTGACGCGCACGATGCCGACCACGTTGGTGTCGAGCACGGACGTCATGGCGTCGGCGTCCAGGTCGTCGACGCCGAACGCGCCGCCGAGGATCCCGGCGTTGTTGACGAGGACGTCCAGTTCCGGCAGCTGCGCGACGGCAGCCTCGACCGAGGCGGGGTCGGTCACGTCCACCTCGACGACGTGCGCGCCGAGCTCGCGGGCGGCTTCGCCGTCCGCGCGGTCGCGCATGCCGGCGTACACGGTGTGTCCGGCGTCGATGAGCCGGCGCGTGGTCTCGAGTCCGAGGCTGCGGTTCGCCCCGGTGATGAATGTCGTCGTCATGGCTCCACCCTGCGGTACGGGAAGCCGATCAAGGTAGGCACTGCCGGTACCACGCTGGTCGCGCCGTGACGCGGCATGCTCGAGGTGTGCAGGAGTTCGCCGAGGCGCTGCGGGCGTGGCGCGACCGGCTCACCCCTCAGGAGGTGGGGCTGGCCGCGGGCACCCGACGCCGAGCGCCCGGGTTGCGCCGAGAGGAGCTGGCCGGTCTGGCCGGGGTGAGCGTCGAGTACCTGGTGCGGCTGGAGCAGGGCCGGGCCCGGAACCCGTCGCCGCAGCTGCTCGGCGCGCTGGCACGGGCGCTGCGCCTGACCGACAGCGAGCGCGATCACCTCTACCGCGCGGCCGGCGTCGCACCGCCCTCGCCGCGAGCCGTGTCGCACCACATCGGGCGGGGCGTGCAGCGCATGCTCGACCGGCTCGGCGACGTGCCGATCGGCGTGTTCTCCGCCGCGTGGGACCTGCTGTGGTGGAACCCGATGTGGGCCGCGCTCACCGGGGATCCTTCCGCGGACGACGGACTGGGCCGCAACATCGCGTGGCGGCACTTCACGCAGGCCGCGAGCGTCATCGACTTCGACGACGCGCACGCCGAGGAGTTCTCCGACGACCTGACGGCGGACCTGCGCGAGGCCACCGGTCGCTACCCGGACGACGTCGCGTTGAGGAACCTCATCACCCGCCTTCAGGCGAGGTCACCCGAGTTCGCCCGCCGGTGGCGCCGTGCCCACGTCGCGCGGCACCGGTCGAGCACGAAGACGGCGACCTCCACTGCCGTCGGGCCGATCACGATCGACTGCGACGTCCTGACCGTGCCCGGGAGCGATCTCCGCATCGTGGTGTACACCGCCGCCCCGGACTCGGACGACGCGTCGAAGCTCGAGCTGCTGCGGGTCAGTGGAACCCAAGCGCTGACGTCCTGACAGCCGTGCACCCTCCGGCGCTAGGTTCCCGCAGTGACGATCGCCGACGAGCTGCGCCGGTACCTGCAGGAGTCTCGCGACGGTGTCCTGGCCACACTGGCCGGCCTGTCAGAGATCGACCGACGCCGTCCGCTGACGCCCAGTGGTACGAACCTGCTCGGCCTGGTGAAACACCTCGCCGGCGTGGAGTTCGGGTACCTCGGTGATTCGGTCGGGCGGCCCGGTCCTTCGCTGCCGTGGTACGAGGACGGCTCGGTCTGGGCGAACGGCGACATGTGGGCCCGAGCCGAGGAGAGCAGTGACTACGTGATCGGGCTGTACCAGCAGGCGTGGGCGCATTCCGACCAGTCCCTCGACGCCTTGCCGCTCGACGCTCCGGCGCATGTCGCGTGGTGGCCGGGTCCGCGCGCCGACACCACGTTCGGCTCACTCGTCGTCCGCGTCCTGGCCGAGACCGCCCACCACGCGGGCCATTGCGACATCGTCCGTGAGCTGATCGACGGCCACTCGAGCAGCGGCAGGGACGGGATCGGCGACGCGGAGTTCTGGGCGGCCTACGTCGGGAAGATCCAGGACGCAGCTGAGTCGTTCCGGTAGCAGGAGCGCAGCCGCCGACGACCGGCCTACCCGATGTCGCCGAACGCCCACGCCACCATGAGAGGGAACTCGTCCCGCCAGAACGGATCGCCGTGCGAGCCGACCCGCCGGGTCAGCACGACCTCTGCGTGTGCGTCGCGGAGCGCGTCCGCCCAGCGGGTGGCGTTGTCGAGGAAGAAGGGCTCCTGTGTGCCGGCGACGAGGTACACGCGAGGGAGCGGCGCGGGCATCACGGCCGGTGGTCGGTAGCCCGCACCCGGCGAGGCACCGAAGACGGCGCCGTAGATGTCGGGGTGCCGGAGCCCCATCGCGAGCGCCAGTTCGGCACTGGCCGAGACGCCGCACACCGCCGTTCGGCCCGCAGGTAGGTCGACGCCGAAGCGCGACGTCGTCCACCGGCGCACCGCCTCGAGGAAGAACTCCTCGTGCGCCGCGAAACGTTCGGCGTCGAAGGCGGGATCAGGCGTGCTCCCACCCGGCGAGTACTCGTGGAGCCGCAGCGTCTCGTCGTCCGCGCGGTGCGCGCCGACGACCAAGGTCGGCGGTGCGCCGGCTGCCTCGAGGACGTCTCCCCAGGACGCGATGAGCTGGCCGTCGCCGGCGAACACGACCGCCTCCGGCGGAGCCGACGGGACGTGTGCGGTCACCTGCCGTCCACCGTCGAAGTCCAACGTCTCGGTGACGAGGTGGCCTGCCATCCTGTCGCGCGCGTCGCTCACGAGTCCGACAACCCAGACCTGGACCGCGAGCCCGCCGCCCGATCGACGGCCCGCCGTCGTCTCTCGCGTGTGGTCGCGTCCCGTCTCACCTGCGCACTCCGGTGGTCGTCCGGACTGGCACACGGAGCAGTCGGAGGACGTCGAGGGCTGGACCTCCCGCCGGTCGCCAGGTGGAGGTCGTCGAGGCGGTGCGTGACGTCGTCGCCGTGCGTGCGGGTGCGGCTGCCGGTCGCTACGGTCGGTCCGATCGGGTGCGCGCCATCGCCGGTGAGGTCATCGACCAGGTCGGTGAACGCGTCGGCGATCCGGGTGAGCGCCGTGAACTCCGGCGCGTACTCGCTGGCGGTCATGGTCGGGTGTCGTCTGGTGCTGTCAGACGGTGGCGGTCGATCCTGAGCATGTCGAGGGTCTGCCGAGCCGGTGCGGAGAGGTGGTCGACCACGAGGGCACCGCCGCGGGCGTGGATGGCGGCGGACAGGTCAGACAGGGCGGCGGCGGCGCCGCTGTCGAGGAACTGCACGCCGCTGAGATCGACAACCACGTGACTACGGGCCGGGCACTCGGCGGCGAGAGCACGCAGTGCCGACTCGGCGGGCAGGTCGAGCTCGCCCGCGAGCTCGATGACCAGGTCCCCCTGGTGCGCTGCACAGTGGATCCGGAACCGCGGCGCCGCGGACTGCGGGGCGTCCAGCCTGTCCTCGCCTGTCATGATCACCATCCCAGTGGTGCAGGGGTCTCCGGAGCTGGGCGTTCGCCGGCAGCGTGGGCGAAGTCGGTGAGTGCGGCCACCAGGGCGCCCCGGCGGCGGGCGTCCATCCGGGCGACGATGTGTTGCAGTTGCCGGCGGCGGCGTTCGGTGACGTCAGCGACGATGGCCGCGCCGTCGGCTGTCAGGTCGAGCATGACCTCCCGACGGTCGGCCGGGTTCTCGGCACGGGTGACCAGTCCGGCGGCGAGCAGCCGGTCGACGGTGCGCAGCGCGGTGGAAGGCGTCACGCCGAGGGTGTCGGCGAGGGTGGCGAGGCGCTGGCCACCGGAGCCGCTGAGCACGACGAGTGTCCGGAACTGGGTCAGCGTCAAGGTGGCCTCGACCTCGGCCAGTGACGCGGCGGAGACCCCGACGAGGACCCGCGAGGCGGTGAGCAGCGCGGTGACCAGCTCGTCGACACCCTCGTCGCGGTCCGTCGACTCCACCTGAGCCACAGTGCGACTATACAATCGTTGGTCTATGCAATCGACTGGCGAAGTGGAGCCTGCTCATCCGCCCCGCGGACGGGCTCGGCCGCGGCTGCCGCGGCTCCTGCAGCCGGCGCGTCTGCTCGTGTCGCTGCGCTCCTCCGACCACGGGTTGCTCGTGCTGGCGGTCGCCGTCGGCGCGGGCGCCGGTGGTGGAGCGATCGGGTTCCGGTGGCTGATCGCGACGTTCACTCGGCTGCTGTCCGGGTACGCCGACTACTCGATCGCGGGGCACGCCGCGCACCCCGGCCTGCCGGGGCTGGGTCGCTGGTTCGTGATCGGCGTCCCGGTCGTGGCAGGTGCGGTCTACGGCCCGCTGGTGTACTTCTTCGCTCGCGAGGCCCGCGGCCACGGAGTGCCGGAGGTGATGTTCGCCGTCGCTCGACGAGGAGGGCGGATCCCGCCGCAGGTCGCCGCGGTGAAAGCGCTCGCGTCAGCGCTGTGCATCGGCGGCGGCGGGTCGGTGGGCCGCGAAGGACCGATCGTCCAGATCGGCTCGGCGCTCGGCTCGACGCTGGGCCGGCTGGTCCGCACCGACGAGAGCCACCTGCGGATGCTCGTCGCCTGCGGTGCGGCGGGCGGGATCGCGGCCACGTTCAACGCTCCGCTCGCAGGTGTCTTCTTCGCGATGGAACTGATCCTGCGTGATTTCACGGCCCGCTCGTTCGGCATGGTCGTGCTCTCGTCGGTCACCGCGAGCGTCATCGGACGCGCTGCCTTCGGCAACGCCGCGTTCCTGCACCTGCCGGGCTTCCAACTCGACCATCCGGCCCAGTACCTGATGTTCGCGTTGCTCGGCGTGCTCGCCGGCGCCCTCGGGGTGCTGTTCACGCGCGTGCTCTACGCGGTCGAGGACGGCTGCGACGCCGCCTGGCGCGGCCCGGAATGGCTGCGACCGGCGGTGGGTGGCGTGCTGCTCGGACTGTTGCTGCTGGCACTGCCCGAGATGTACGGCGTCGGCTACCCCGTCCTGACCCGGGCGGTCTCCGGCGGCTACGCGCTCGGGTTCCTCGTCGTCTTGATGTTCGGCAAGATGGCGGCCACCAGCCTCACGATCGGCATCGGCGGTTCCGGTGGCGTCTTCGCGCCCAGCTTGTTCGTCGGCGGCGCTTTCGGCGCAGCCTTCGGTGACCTGACTCAGCACCTCGGGCACGGCCTGTCGGGACCGGTCGGTGTCTACGGCCTGCTCGGGATGGGCGCGGTGTTCGCCGGCGCCGCCCGCGCGCCGATCACCGCCGTGGTCATCATGTTCGAGCTGACCGGCGACTACGGCATCATCCTGCCGCTGATGACCGCGGTGGTCCTGGCCACCGGTGTCAGCGCCCTGCTCAGCCACGACACGATCTACACGCTGAAGCTGCGCCGTCGCGGGGTCGACCTCGACGATCCGCCGGCCCCGGCGACGTTGACCTCCGTCACTGCAGGACAGGCGATGCGCCCCGTCGGGACCACGGTGCCACATGACACCGCGCTGGCCGAGCTCGCCGGACTTGTCGAGGCCGCGCAGCTGGGCGTCGTGGCGGTTCTCGGCGCGGACGGCCGTTACCTGGGTGCGGTGACGACCCGGGGGCTGGCCGACATCCTGGCCGACGGCTGCCGCCAGGACACGTCCGCGGCCGCGGCGGTCGAGCAGCTGCCCACGCTGCGCGCCGATCGATGCCTCGCCGACGCTCTGGACGCCTTGGACGCCAGCGACGCGGTCACCCTCGCTGTGACTGACCACGACGGTCACGACCAGCGGCAGGTGCTCGGCTGGCTCACCCACGCCGACGTCCTGCGTGCGCTGCGCGGCGCAGTCCCGGCCGCAAGCTCCGGCTGACGCCGCCTGCACCGAGCTGGGCGAACATCGAAGTACCTGGGAGAGGAGGCGGCGGTGTCGGGTTGGTGGTGGGCGGGCTGGGCGTCGCTGGGCACGGCGGCGGCCAAGGCGGCCCTGATGTACCTGACTGCGCTGATCGGGTTGCGCCTGGCACACCGGCGCACGCTGGCGCAGTGGACGGCGATCGACTTCGCTGCCGCGGTCGCGGTCGGGGCGATCGTCGGCCGGACCGCGGTGGCCTCGAGTCAGTCGCTGGTGGTGGGTGTCGTCGCGCTGCTGACCATCCTCGCCGCGCACACCGTGGTCGCCTTCGGCCGCTACCTCCCCGCGGTCACCAAACTGACCGATCACCGCGTCCGGGTGCTGGTGCAGGACGGGCAGGTCCGAGACCGGCAACTCCGCGTGTGCGGCATCACCGAGGCCGACCTGATCGCCCAGTTGCGTCAGCAGGGCGTCGGTGATCTCGGCGATCTGCGCTACGTGCTCTACGAGACGAAAGGTGGACTCACCGTCGTCCCCCGCCAGGACCCGCCACGACCCGTGCCCAGCCTCATCCGTCGCGGCCTCACCGACGCCGTCGACACCGTCGAGGGCATCGACGTCAGCACTGAGGGAGGCGGTTCGCCCCGGCACCGCTGACTCGACGAACCCACGGAGACCGTGCGGACGCGCCACCCAGGGTCAGTGCGTGCTGTGGGGATGCCGGGTCGCGGTGGGACCGCCGCCGGGGCAGCCGCCGATCCACACGTTGATCTCTGAAGGCTTGGCCGTCAACGAGTTGCACGAGCCCACCGTGCTTCCGCTGTTGGGCTGGGTGTAGGCGTCGACTTGGGCCGCGTCGCAGTCGACGTTCATGTCGAGCGTGTTCTGTCCGGCGTTCCCGTAGAAGTGCGCGCTCCCGGATGCGCAGACGTCGTGGTTGGGTCCGTTGCCCTCGAGCGTGAACGTCACCGAGTCGTTGGGAGGTACTACCGAGCCGTAGACAGGTAGTGACGTCCCGAAGGCAGGCGCCGTCGTGAAGGAGTTCTGTCTGGTGTCCATCACGAGGGGCCAGTTCGTCGTGTTGTGGACGGTGAACATGGCGAACGGCTGGTCGCCGCCGAGCTGTGCCGGCGTTGCAGCGCTGGCGGTGGAAACGCCCAGGCCGCACACCGCGACCGCCGCCAGCACTGCCGTGCATCCCTTGATGACGTTCATTTGCGCGCCCTTCCCGTTAGCCGAAACGCTCTGGTCTGTCTCGGTCAATGGTTCCTGCGGCCAGAGCGCCGAACCTCGACTGACCGGCCGACTGTGCGGGGGATCGCCGACCGGCTGATCGGGGGACCCTGCGGGACGGGAGACCGCGCGTGCACCTGGCTGCGCGCGATCCTCGGTCAGCCGTGGGGCAGCCGTGGTCGGCGGGAGATCAGGCTCCGGTGACGTCCGCGATCGCAGGGTGGCCGGGACGGACCGTGGTGGCCCGGGGATCCACGCCCGCCGCGGCGTGCAGCTTCGCGAGGTCGCGCAGCTGGTGCGGCTCGGCGAGGCTCAGCACGGTGCCGCTCGCCCCCGCCCGGGCGGTCCGGCCGGAGCGGTGCGCGTACACCTTCGGATCGGCCGGCGGGTCGAAGTGGACGACCAGGTCGAGGTCGTCGACGTGGATGCCGCGGGCCGCGACGTCGGTCGCCACGAGGACGCTGCTCCGCCCGGCGGAGAACCCGGCGAGCGCCCGCTGGCGTTGGTTCTGGTTGAGGTCGCCGTGCAGCGCCGCGGCGTCGATCCCGCGACGGCGGAACTGGCGGGCGAGCCGGTCGGCGCCGTGCTTGGTGCGGACGAAGAACAGCGTCCGCTCCGGACGTCCGGCGAGCTCCGCGGCCACGTCGACCTTGTCGGCGTGCTCGAGCCGGAACGTGCGGTGCCGCATCGTGGACACCGGCGTCTGCGCCTCGTCGATCTCGTGCACGGCCGGCCGGGAGAGGTAGCGCCGCACCAACCGGTCCACCTGGCGGTCCAGGGTCGCCGAGAACAGCAGGCACTGCCGGCCCTCCGGCGTGGCGTCCAGGATCCGGGTCACAGCGGGCAGGAACCCGAGGTCGGCCATGTGGTCGGCCTCGTCCAGGACGCAGACCTCCACCGCGTCGAGCCGGACGGCGCCGCGGTCGAGCAGGTCGACCAGCCGGCCCGGCGTGGCGACGACGACGTCCACCCCGCGACGCAGCGCATCGAGTTGACGGCCGATCGGCGCGCCGCCGACGACGACCGACAGGCGCAGTCCCACCGCCGCGGCGAGCGGCCGCAGCGCGGTCTCGACCTGCTGAGCGAGCTCTCGGGTCGGCAGCACGACCAGGCCGCGCGGTGCGCTCGCTCGAGCGCCCGCGAGCCGGGCGAGCAGCGGCAACCCGAAGGCCAGGGTCTTGCCCGAGCCGGTGCGCGCCCGGCCGAGCACGTCCCGGCCGCCGAGCGCGTCGGGGACGGTGGCGGCCTGGACGGGGGTCGGTCGGGTGATCCCGCCGCGGGCGAGGGCCCCGACGAGTGCGGCTGGTAGGCCGAGATCGGAGAAAGTGGGAACGGACGACGACGAACTGCTACGGGGCACTGGCTTCCTGACGTCTGATGATCCGCGATCGGCGCAACGCCCACGGGTGGTGCAGTGGCCGGCGATCAACGGAGCGGGCGCGGGAGGGCCCGCGGGAGGTGCGGCAGGGTGCCGCACGCTCGACGGTACCAGTCGGACCGGGACCCCGGCTGTGCACCGACCCAGGCCCCCTTGGCGGATGCGGGCGGCGCCATGCATGCTGAGAGGGTCCGGCGCGCAACCAGCAGGTCGGCAGCCACCGGAAGGCCGGGTCACATGACGTCCGTTCTCGATCCCGCCGTGGGCGAGAGGCGCCCCGAGAGCCGGCGCGGCAGTGACTTCTCCGTCCTGTCCAAGCAGGTCCGGCAGGCGGGCCTGCTCCGGCGCCGGTACGGCAGCTACGCCGCCCGCATCGTCGCCACCTTCGCCGCGTACGCCGGCGCCTGGACGGCCTTCGTACTGCTGGGCGATTCCTGGCTGCAGCTGATCACCGCTGTCGTGTTCGGGGTCGTCTTCACCCAGGTGGCGTTCCTCGGCCACGACGGCGGACACCAGCAGGTGTGGCGCAGCCGGCGCGGCAACGACCTGCTCACCATCGCCGCCGGGAACCTGTGCACCGGCCTGAGCTACGGCTGGTGGGTCGACAAGCACAACCGGCACCACTCGCACCCCAACCACGAGGGCCACGACCCGGACATCGGCGACGGCGTACTCGCCTTCACCACCGAGCAGGTCGCCGGCAAGCACGACGGCCTCGGGCGGTTCATCGCCCGCCACCAGGCCGTGCTGTTCTTCCCGCTGCTCACCCTCGAAGGACTGCACCTGCACCTGGCCAGCGCCTGGCACCTGTTCACCGCGCCGTCGCGACGGGCGGGGCGGTACCGGGCGCTCGAGATCGCGGCGTTCGCCGTGCACCTCGTCGGGGCGACCGCCGGACTGCTGCTCGTCCTCGACCCGCTGCGTGCACTCGCGTTCTTCACCCTGATGCAGGCGGTGTTCGGGCTGTACATGGGCTGCTCGTTCGCGCCGAACCACAAGGGCATGCCGACGGTGCCGCGCGGAGGCAAGCTCGACTACCTGCGCCGGCAGGTCCTCACCTCGCGCAACGTGCGCGGCGGCTGGTTCGTCGACCAGGCCCTCGGCGGCCTGAACTACCAGGTGGAGCACCACCTGTTCCCGAACATGCCGCGGGCCAACCTGCGCCGCGCGCAGCACCTGGTCCAGGCGTTCTGCGCCGAGCACGGCATCACGTACACCGAGACTTCCTTGTTCGGCTCCTACGCCATCGTGCTGCGCCACCTGCACGGGCTCGGCGCCCCGCTGCGCCGCGGCGGCCCCGCGATCGCCTGAGGGCCGGTCGCGCCCACGCCCGCACGCCGTCTCCTCAGCCGCTAGTCGACGCTGGCCGCCGCCGCGTCCGCGGTCGGGAGCACGGCCCACACCATCGTGCGGCCGGTCGTGCCGTGCCCGCTGCCCCACCGCGCGCTGATCTCCGACACCACGCGCAACGCCCGCCCCGCCGTGTCGACGCCGGAGGGCGTGCGCATCACCGGCGACCCGTCGTCCTCCACCCACAGCCGCACCACCCTGCGGGTGCACTGGACGTCGATCTCGACGACACTCGCGCCGGCCGTGACCGCGTTGGTGACGAGCTCGGCGAGGACCAACTCGACGTCCTGGGCCGCGGCGGCGTCGACCTGGCCGCGCAACGCGGCCGTCGCCTGGTGCCGTGCGGCCGGCACCGCGGCCGGCGTGGCGGGGAACTCCCAGTGCATGCGACGGCCTTCCGGACGGGGACGGGTCGCTCTCTGCCTACCCGGCCGGGGGCCGATCGGCGCAGGGCGTCCCCGCTCGGGCGGCAGACTGCACGGGTGACCCTGGCGAAGCTCGCCTCCCCGCCCCGTCCGCTCGTGCTGTCCGGCGTGCCGCTGACGGCGGTCGGCCGGCTGCGGATGTACGTGTGCGGGGTGACGCCCTACGACGTCACCCACCTCGGGCACGCCGCGACCTACGTGTGGGCGGACGCGGCCGAGCGGGTGGCGCGCCGGGCCGGGCACACCGTCGCCGTCGCCCGCAACGTCACCGACGTCGACGAGGTGCTCTACGAGGAGGCCCGCCGCCGCGGCACGGACGCGACCATGCTCGCCGCGCTGTCCCGGGCGGCGTTCGAGGCGACGATGGCGGCGCTGCGGGTCCGCGTCCCGGACTACAGCCCCACCGTCGCCCAGGCGGTCGGCCACGTCGTCCAGCTCGCCGTCGGCGCTGCTCGTCCGCGGCGCGGCGTCCGAGCGCGACGGGTCGGTGTACCTGCGGGGCGTGGCGGTCGACGGCGTCGACACGGACGTCGCCGTGTGGCAGGCGGTGGCAGACGGTCCGCGCTGGCCGAGCCCCTGGGGCGACGGGCGGCCGGGCTGGCACGCCGGCTGCGCGGCGATGGTGCTCTCGCAGTTCGGGCCGTCGGTCGACCTGCACTGCGGCGGCGCGGACCTCGCGTCCCCGCACCACGCGCTGGAGGCCTGGATGGCCGAGGCGGCGACCGGCGTGCGGCCCTTCGCCCGCGCCTGGCTGCGCGCCGGGGTGGTGGCGGTCGACGGGCAGAAGATGGCGAAGTCGGCGGGCAACCTCGTCCTCGTCGACGACCTGCTCACCCGCTGGCCGGCCGCAGTGGTCCGGCTGCACCTGCTGGCCAGGCCGTGGTCGGCCGACTGGTCCTGGGACGAGGACGCGGTGCCGGCCACGGCAGCGGCGCTCGACGAGCTGTACTCCGCCGCCGGGCGCCCCGACGGACAGCCTGCCGACGTCCTGGGGCTGCTGCTCGCGGATCTCGATGTGCCGGCGGCCCTCGCCGCTGCCACCGAGGCCGGTGGTGCCGCCGCCCGGGAGCTCGTCGACGTCCTCGCGCTGGAGTGACGTCCCCAGTCGTCCGCGGGACAGCCACCGACCACACGGGCCACTTAACACCGATCTTGCGTCGTGACCGCCCGTCGGTTACGGTCCGTGAGCGCCGGGATGGCTCCGCGGCGGCTCCGTGCGTCCGTTCCGAGGAGGGAGCGGAGCGGGCGCGAGAGGAGCACCGCAGGAGCCCGGGACGGGCGAGCAGACCTCGACGGGTGTCAGGTGGCGGACACCCGCAGAGGTGTGTGTGCTGGGTCGACGACCTCCGCGGGCCGGGGCGGCGGAGGTGGTGTCCCGTCCCCGAACGGCCGACCGCCGAGTGAGTCCCGGCCGTGCGGGCTGAGCCAGTTCGTCAGCGACGGCCCGTCCGGGACGACCTGCGTCGGGTTGATGTCCTTGTGCACGACGTAGTAGTGGCGCTTGATGTGGTCGAAGTCGATCGTGTCGCCGAAGCCCGGGGTCTGGAACAGGTCGCGCGCGTAGGCCCACAGCACCGGCATCTCGCTGAGCTTCTCGCGGTTGCACTTGAAGTGGCCGTGGTAGACGGGGTCGAAGCGCGCCAGCGTCGTGAACAACCGCACGTCGGCCTCGGTGATCGACTCGCCCATCAGGTACCGCTGGGTCGACAGCCGGGACGACAGCCAGTCCAGCCGGTCGAACAGCCGTTGGTACGCCTTGTCGTAGGCGCGCTGTGAGCCGGCGAAGCCACACCGGTACACCCCGTTGTTGACGTCGGCGTAGACGACCTGCATGACGGAGTCCATCTCGTCGCGCAGCGCGTCGGGGTAGAGGTCGGGCGCGCCGGGGCGGTGGTACGCGCGCCACTCGGTCGACAGGTCGAGCGTGATCTGCGCGAAGTCGTTGGTCACGACCTCACCGGTCGCGATCTCCACGACCGCCGGCACGGTGATGCCCTTCTCGTAGCCGGGCACCCGCCGGAGGTACGCCTCCTGCAGCCGCTCGATCCCGAGAACGGGGTCACGCCCGTCCGGGTCGAGGTCGAACGTCCAGGACCGCTCGTCGTGCGTCGGTCCGCAGATCCCCATCGACAGCGCGTCCTCCAGGCCCAGCAGCCGCCGCACGATGATCGCCCGGTTCGCCCAGGGGCAGGCCCGCGCGACGACGAGCCGGTAGCGGCCCGGCTCGACGGGGTAGCCGTCGCGGCCGTCGGCGGTGATGCGGGTCTCGATGTATCGGGTGTCGCGGGTGTACTCGCGCCCGGTGTCGACGTAGGTCACGCCCGGTGGTGTACCCCGTCTACCCGCACAGCCCGACCAGGGCGCACAGCGTGCGCCAGTTGCGCGCCGTCCCGTCCACGCCGAGCCGCCGCAGCACCGTCACGGCCTGCAGCCGGCTGCCGTGCATCGACTCGGCGTAGTGCAGGACCGCCTCGGGTCCGCGCACCGCGATCTCGTCCTTCCCCCAGTCGGCGGTGAGGACGGCGTCGACGGCAGCCGGCGCCGGCGTCCGGTCCAGGTGCACGACGTGGACCGTGGTCGGCCGGGCGTCGGCGGGCTGCGGGAAGGGGTCCCAGGTCAGGACCTCGCGCAGCTGGTCCGGGGTGCGCACGATGACGGGTGTGTCGACACCGGAGCACTCCCGCACGACCCCCTGGACTGCGCGGGCGACTGCCGCCGGCGAGCGGTGCGACGAACGGAGGACGACGTTGCCGCTCTGGACGTACGTGCGCACGTCGACGAACCCCGCGTCGGACAGCGCGGTCCGCAGCGCCGGCATGGCGAGCTTGTTGTGCGAGCCGAGGTTGATCCCGCGTAGCAACGCGACCCACACCGCCATGGCGGGCGAGCGTAGGGCGCCCGGCGCGACGGGTACAGCACCGCGGTGAGCATCGCGAGCTCCTTGGACCGGTTCCAGCGCCGGTACCCGTGGGCGGGGTTCCCGATCGCGGTGATCTACAAGTTCTTCGACGACTTCGGCGCGTACCTTTCCGCGCTGCTGACCTACTACGCGTTCATCTCGCTGTTCCCGCTGCTGTTGCTGGCCTCGACCATCCTGGGTTTCGTCCTCCGCAACAACCCGGGGCTGCAGCAGGAGCTGCTCAACTCGGGGCTGCGGGCGTTCCCGGTCGTGGGCAACCAGCTCGACCAGCCCAAGCACCTCGGCGGCGGCACCAAGGGCCTGGTCATCGGCATCCTCGGCTCGCTCTACGGCGGGCTCGGCGTCGCGCAGGCCACGCAGTACGCGATGAACACGATCTGGCGGGTACCGCGCAACAGCCGGCCCAACCCGTTCAAGGCGCGCGGGCGCAGCATCGTCCTGCTCGCGGTGGTCGGCCTGACGGCCCTGGCGACGACGTACCTGTCGACGCTCGGCCAGTCCGGGCACCCGCTGCGCGGGGTGGGCATCACGATCGGGTCGGTGCTCATCAACGCCGCCGCGTTCGTCTTCGCGTTCCGGTTCGGGACGACCCGCGAGCTGTCCTTGCGCGACGTCGCCCCGGGCGCGATCGGTTCGGCCGTCGGCTGGCAGTTGCTGCAGTCCTTCGGTGTCCTCTACGTGAACCACGTCGTCCGGCACGCGAGCTCGACCAACGGCGTGTTCGCGGTCGTGCTCGGCCTGCTGGCGTTCCTCTACGTCGCGGCGACGATCGCGGTGCTCTGCATGGAGGTCAACGCCGTGCGCGTCGACCACCTGTACCCGCGCGCGCTGCTGACGCCGTTCACCGACAACGTCCAGCTCACCCCGGGCGACCGGCGCGCGTACACCCACGCCGCGAAAGCCGAGCGGAGCAAGGGCTTCCAGGAGGTCGACGTCCGGTTCGACCAGCCGCCGCCGGACGACTGAGCCGTGGCGTCCCCGTGATGCGTCCCGACCCGGGCGAGACGGGCGTGCGGGACGGCGTCGCCGACCTGCCGCTGTTCGACGGGGTCCCGCCCGAGATCCTGACGACGGTGCTGGCCGACCTGGCGCCGCTGACGTTCCGGCCCGGCCAGGTGCTGCTGCGTGAAGGCGATCCCGGACGGGCGTGCGCGATCATCCTGTCCGGGACGGTGGTGGCCACCCGGCGCACGGTGTACGGCGAGCAGGAGGTCGCGGTGCTCGGCCGCGGCTCCATCGTCGGCGAGCTCGCGATGCTCACCCGCGCGCCGCGGCGAGCGACCGTCCGGGCCCGCACGGAGGTCCGGGCGCTCCTGGCCGACCCGGTCGGCTTCGGCCGGCTGCTCGACCTGCCGGCCGTCCGCGACCGGCTGACGCTCACCGCGGCGCAGCGGCTCGCGGCGAACGCCGCGCCCGTCCCGGTCACCCTCCGCGACGGCACAGCTGCCGTGCTGCGGCCGCTCCTGCCGACCGACCGCACCGGCGTCGCGGCGGGACTCGCCGCCCAGTCGGCGCAGTCGATCCGGCGACGCTTCTTCACCGACCTGCGCCCGAGCGAGCGGCTCATCGACTTCCTGGTCGACATCAACTACGTCGACCACTTCGCGTGGGTGGCGTTGGACGACGTCGGCGAGCCGCTGGGGGTCGGCCGCTACGTCCGCGTCGACGCCGCGTCCGAGGACGGCGGACCACCGACGGCGGAGGTGGCGTTCCACGTCGGCGACGCCGTCCAGGACCGCGGCGTCGGCCGGCTGCTGCTGGCGGCTCTCGGGCCCGCGGCGCAGGTGGCTGGCATCGAGCAGTTCCGCGCGGACGTCTTGTACGAGAACGCGCCCATGCGGGCGCTGCTCGACCGGGTCGGCACCGAGTGGCAGCACTCCGAACCCGGCGTCGCCCGGGCGGTCTACCCGGTCGCCGCGGCGAGCGCGCTGCTGCCCGCGGGAGTGCGCAGCCGGCTCCGCACGGTGGTGGCCGACGTCCTCACCGTCGCCGTCTTCGGCGTCGAGGCGGACTCGGCGCCGCTCACAGCTCGACGTTCGAGCCCATGACGACCGTGCGGTCGTCCGGCAGGCGGAGGAACTCCGACTGACTGGCCGCGTTGTGCGCCAGCCCGACGAACAGCCGCTTGCGCCAGCCACCCATCCCCGGCAGGTCGGTGCGCTGCAGGTTGATCCGGGACAGGAAGTAGAACGCGGTGTCCGGGTCGAGCGCGCTCCGATCGCCGTCGAGCCCCTCGCTGCCCTTGAGCGACTCGGCCGGCGCCTGGGCGGCACGGCGCAGGACCTCGGGGAAGTCGGTGCGGTCCTGGAAGCCGAAGACGGCGTCCACGTGCAGGATCCCGTCGGCCGGGTCACCGAGGGTGTCGAGGGTCAGCCGCTTCTCCCACGGGACGTGCGGGACGTTGGCGGTGCGGCCGGAGATGATCACGACGTGCTCGTGCAGTACGTGGTTGAACTCGACGTTCGCCCGCAACGCGAGCGGTGTGGTGTCCTTCGACGGGTGCGGGAACACCGCGGTGCCGGGCACGCGCGGGATGTCGGAGGAGTGCAGCGTCTCGATGAAGTCCGCCAGCGGTCCTTCCTTGTCGACCCGGCGCGCGGTGACGATCTGGCGACCGCGCTGCCAGGTCATCATCACCGTGAACACCGCGACGGCGATGAGCAGCGTCAGCCAGCCGCCGTGGTGGATCTTGGTCAGGTTCGCCGCGAAGTAAGTGACCTCGAGGGCACCGAACACGACGCCGACGACGACCAGCCGCCAGGTCGCCCACCGCCACAGCAGGCGGGCCACGACCAGGAACAGCGTCGTGGTGATGAGGAAGGTCCCCGTGACGGCGACGCCGTACGCGGTGGCGAGCTTCGCCGACGAGCGGAACGTCAGGATGACGAGCAGGACCGCGGCGAACAGGATCCAGTTGACCGCCGGCACGTAGATCTGCCCGACCTCCTGCGCCGAGGTCTGGCGCACCCGCAGGTGCGGCAGGAAGCCGAGCCGGACCGCCTGCCGGGACACCGAGAAGGCGCCGGAGATCACCGCCTGCGACGCGATCACCGTCGCGGCCGCGGCGAGGACGAGCATCGGCACCTGCGCCCAGTGCGGGAGGAGCAGGTAGAAGGGGTTCGTCCGGGAGCTGGGGTCGTGCAGGATCAGCGCGCCCTGGGCCAGGTAGTTCAGGGTCAGCGACGGGAAGACCAGCAGGAACCACGCGCGGCGGATCGGCGAACGGCCGAAGTGCCCCATGTCGGCGTAGAGCGCCTCCGCACCGGTGATCGACAGGACCACCGCGCCCATGGCGACGAAGGCCAGGTACGGCCGGTCGGCGACGAAGACGAGGGCGTAGCTCGGGGACAACCCGCGCAGGATGGCGGGGTGCCGGACCACCTCGCCGGCGCCGGCGGCGGCCAGGGCGCAGAACCAGACGAACATCACCGGCCCGAACAGCGTCCCGACCTTGCTGGTGCCGAAGCGCTGCGCGGCGAACAGGACCGCGAGGATGACCGCGGAGATCGGGACGACGGCGTCCGACAGGCTCGGCGCGACGACGTTGAGCCCCTCGACGGCGGACATCACCGAGATCGCGGGCGTGATGACACTGTCGCCGTAGAACAGCGACGCGCCGAAGACGCCGAGCCCCATGACGAGCGCGATGCGGGCGGCGCCGGCCTTCGTGAGGACCCGTCGGACCAACGCCGCCAGCGCCATGACGCCGCCCTCGCCGTCGTTGTCCGCGCGCAGGATGAACAGCACGTACTTCACCGACACGATCACCGTGATGGACCAGAAGATCAGCGACACGATCCCGTAGACGTCGACCGCGTTGGGCCGGACCTTCCCGCCGTCGATCGAGAAGACCGTCTGCACCGCGTACAGCGGGCTGGTGCCGATGTCGCCGTAGACCACGCCGAGCGCGCCGAGGAGCAGCGGCAGCCACGGACCTCCGCCGTGTCCGGGTCGATCGCCTCCGCCGCCGTCCGGGGCGTTCGGCCCCGACCCGTCCTGCCCGGGGGCGGCCGCGCGGGACCCGTCCGGGACGGAGCTGTCCTCGCCGGCGCTGAGCTCCGGGTTGACGACGTCGGTCACCCCCCTTGGATACCGCGTCCGGCCCGGAACGGCGACCGGCCACGCTCGATCCGCCCCAGGGCGGCTACTCCGCTGTCGGTGGTCGGTGCTAGACAGGCGCAGCCGTTTCCTGCCGAGGAGTACGCGATGACCGATGTGGTCGACCAGGACCTCCGCCCCTCCGATCCCCGCTCGACAGACCCGCGCACCGGGGCGCTCGCGCCGTTCGAGCCCTACCGCCGCGAGCTGACCGGCTACTGCTACCGGATGCTGGGCTCGACCTTCGACGCCGACGACGCCGTGCAGGACACGATGGTCCGCGCCTGGCAGGCCTGGGACGGGTTCGAGGGCCGGGCGTCGGTGCGCTCCTGGCTCTACCGCATCGCCACGAACACCTGTCTGGACGCGCTGCGCAGCCGCTCGCGCCGGGCGCTGCCGATGGACCTGTCCTCTCCGGTGCCGGCCACCACGGAGCCCGGCATGCCGCTACCCGAGACGACCTGGCTGGAGCCGGCGGCCGATGGCGACGTCCTGCCGCCCACCGCCGACCCGGCGGACCTGGTCACCCGCCAGGAGTCGGTGCGCTTGGCGTTCGTCGCCGCGCTGCAGTACCTGCCGCCACGACAGCGCACCGTGCTCATCCTGCGCGACGTGCTGTGCTGGCAGGCCTCCGAGGTGGCGCAGCTGCTCGAGACGTCGGTGGCCTCGGTGAACAGTGCGCTGCAGCGCGCCCGCACCGCGCTGGGGGAGCGCCGGCCGTCGGCCTCGATGGCCAGCGCGGCCCTCGACGAGGAAGGGCAGGAACTGCTCGAGCGCTACGTCGCCTGCTTCGAGTCCTACGACATCGACGGCTTGCTCGAGGTGCTGTCCGCCGACGCCAGCCTGTCCATGCCTCCGCTGCCGATCTGGCTGAAGGGTGCGCAGGACCTCCGCGGCTGGTACCTCGGCCACGGCATCGGGTGCAAGGGCTCCCGGCTGGTGCCGCTGCAGGTCAACGGCTCGCCGGCCTACGCGCAGTACAAGCCGGATCCCGCGGGCGGGCTGGCGTCCTGGTCGATCCAGGTGCTCGAGCTCGCCGGCGGGAGGGTGCAGCACGTGCACCACTTCCTCGACCCGGCGCTGTTCGCCCGGTTCGGCCTGCCCGCCCGACTGGACTGACCCGACGCCGAGGGACGGACCCCGGCAGGGGTCAGTCCTCCGTCGGGTCAGTCCCTTCTCAGGTCAGTCCTTCTTCAGCGCGGACGGCTTGTGCACGGCCTCGCCGCCGTTCTGGCTCTTCACCAGGTACTGCGGGTCGTCCTTGCTCGCCCTGACCTTGCGGCCAGCTTCCTCGGTGTCCTCGGTGATCTTCTTCTCGACCTTGCCGTGGGCCTGACTGCCGTGGCTGTTCCACGCCACGTCGTCGCCCTTGCTGAACTCCGCCATGCCGGTGGGCTACCCGGCCGGTGCCCGCCGATCACCGTCAGCTCGCACGAGCTGTCAACCGCGAGCCGACCTGGTCGAAGGAGTAGTAGAGCGCGAGCACGCCGTGCACGGCGAGGCAGGCCAGCGGGCTGACGAGCGCCACGACCAGCGTCAGGGCGTAGACGACGCCCCCGGCGCCGAACTGCGCCCAGCGCCGCAGCCGCTGCCTCGAGCTGATCGGCTCGTGCAGCAGGACGCCGCCGCGCCGCGTGACCGTGAGGAACAGCGCGCTGAACGCGAAGCTCATCAGCAGCATCGTGCCGCTGTAGACCAGCGCGGCCGTGCGCCCGGGCCCCGGATCGCGCACGTACTCGGCGATCAGCCGGGTGGGGAACGGGATCGCCGACACCACGAGCAGCAGCAGCAGGTTGGCGACCAGTGTCTGCCGGTCGACCCTCGCCACCAGCGTGAACAGCGCGTGGTGGTTCAGCCAGATGATGCCGATGACCAGGAAGCTGACGACGTAGGCCAGGTAGCTCGTCCATTCCGCCCCGAGCTCGCGGCCGAGGGTGGAGCCCGCGGGGACGTCCGGGACGCGGAGGTCGAGGACGAGCAGCGTGATGGCGATGGCCAGCACGCCGTCGCTGAAGGCCTCGAGACGAGTGGACTCGACCATGGACAGCACCCCATCACGTCCAGCCGCCCCACGTCGCCACGTCGCGGTGGTCGGACCGGCCGCGTCCGCGACGAGCGAACAGACCGCGCTCGGGTCCGCGTCCGAGCGACTCCCTCCTCGAGCACCCGCCATCTCGTCGTCCGTGTGACGGGTTCCTGGCCAGTGTCGGGCGGCCCCCGTCGCCGCGGGCCCGCGGCGGCACGGCGTTGTCGGACCCTCGGTGCAGCATCCGCGGCATGAGCCTGCGCGTCTTCTCCCTGCCGGTCCGCGGCCCCTTCGAGCTGCGCGAGAGCGCGTCGTTCGGGTTCGGCCAGCGCGAGGCCGCCGAGTTCGACGGCGTGCTGCGCCTGGCGTTCTGCGTCGACGGGGGCTTCGAGCGCCAGGTCGGCGTCGAGGTCCGCCAGGACGGCGGCACCGTGCTCGGCACCGTGCACGGCGATGCGCCGCTGGACGCGGTGTGCGACCAGGTGGCGCGGATGCTGTCCCTCGACGTCGACGGCACCGTGTTCACCGAGGTCGGCCGGCGCGACCCGGTCATCCGGCGGCTGCAGCTGGCCGCGCCCGGGCTGCGGCCCCCGCTGTTCCACTCGCCGTACGAGGCGGCCGCGTGGGCGGTCCTCAGCGCCCGGCGGCCCGCCGCGCAGATGATGAGCGTGCGTCGCGCACTGTCCGAGGCGCACGGTCGGGCCTTCGAGCTCGCCGGTCAGCCGCTCGCGGCGTTCCCCACACCACGGCAGCTGCTGGAACTCGACGCGGTGCCCGGGCTGTCGCCGGAGAAGGTCCGCCGCCTGCACGGGGTCGCGCGCGCCGCTCTCGACGGAAGGCTGGAGTCCGCCCGCCTGCTCGAGTTGGGGCCGGAGCGGGCGGGGGAGGACCTGCGCCGGCTCGACGGCATCGGTCCGTTCTCCTCGGAACTCGTCGTCCTGCGCGCCACCGGTTTCACCGACGTCCTGCCGAGCTGCGAACCCCGCGCGCTCGAGCTGGTGCGGCAGCTGTGGTCGCTGCCGGAGACGCCGACCCCGGCCGTCCTGCAGCAGCTCGCCGAGCCGTGGCGCCCGTTGCGGACGTGGGCGGTCGTCCTGGTCCGGGCCGCCGCGTCCCGGCTCCGGTCCCCGGCGGCCGCGTGAGGCGGCTCAGCCGGCCGGGCGGCCCAGCAGCTCCCGCGCGGCCCGCTCGATGTCGTCCTCGCCGAGCAGTACCCGGTTGGCGGCGTCCCCCAGCGGGATGTAGCTGTCGGCGCTCGCCACCCGGGCGATCCGACCCGCGAAGCCCGCCTCCACGAGCGCGGTGACGACGCCCTCGCCGACGCCGCCGGCGTGTCGGGTCTCGTCCGCGACCAGCACCCGGCCGGTCGCCGCCGCCTCGCGCAGGACGTCAGCGAGCGGCAGTGGGACGAGCCAGCGCAGGTCGAGGACCCGCACGCCGACGCCGGCGCGGGCCAGCCGCCCGGCCACCCGCAGACTCATCCGCAGCCCGTTGCCGAACGTGACGATGGTCAGATCGCCGCCGTCCCCGTGCACCCGGCCGGTGCCGATCGGGGCGTCGACGGACGGCACCGGGTAGTCGGCCAGCCAGCCCCGGTCCCCGGCGACGTGCAGGTCCCGCTCGTGGTAGAGCGCGATCGGCTCGAGGTACACGCTGACCTGACCGTCGACGGACGCGGCGGCCAGGCAGGTGCGCAGCAGCGCCACCGCGTCGTCCGGGCGTGCGGGCACGCAGACCGCGAGACCGGGGACGTCGCGCAGCGCCGCGAGGGCGTTGTCGTTGTGGAAGTGGCCGCCGAACCCCTTCTGGTAGGCCAGCCCCGCGATGCGCACCACCATCGGGTTGCGGTAGGCCCCGTCGGAGAAGAACTGCAGGCTCGCCGCCTCGCCGCGCACCTGGTCGATGGCGTTGTGCAGGTAGGCCAGGTACTGGATCTCCGGGACGGGCAGCAGCCCGCTCACGCCGAGCCCGAGCCCCAACCCGAGGACGGACTGCTCGTCGAGCAGCGTGTCGAACACCCGGGTGGCACGGAAGCGTTGCTGCAGCCCGCGGGTGAGGCCGTAGACGCCGCCCTTGCGCCCGACGTCCTCACCGAAGACGACCATCTCCGGGCGCGCCGCGAGCTGGTCGGCGAGCGCGGCGTTCACCGCCTGCGCCAGCGTCATCCCGCCGGCGTCCTCGGGGAGCCGCCCGCCGAAGACCTCCAGCCGGCGCGGTTCGCCGGCGCCGACGCGGGCGGCCTCGGACACCGCGGACGGGTGCCGCGGCTGCAGCGCCGCCGTCACCGCGGCGGCGGACTCCAGCGCGGGGACGTCGTCGAGCTCGGCGAGCACGTCGTCCACCAGCCGCCCGATCGCTGCGTACCGCTCGCCCGCCGCCGGCCCGATGCGGCGCGCGACGGCGAGCAGCGGGTCACGCGACAGGTCGGCCCGGAGCTCCGCGGCGCTGCGGTACCCGGACTCGACGTCGGTGCCGGCGTGCCCGAGGTAGCGCACCGTGCGCAGGTGCAGCAGCACCGGCCGCCGCTCGGCGCGGACCGTGTCGGCGGCCTCCCGGGCGCAGCCGGCGACCGCCTCGGGGTCGTCCCCATCGGCGGCCAGGTAGCCGATCCCCGGGCGCTGCGCGGCGGCGGCCACCCATCCCGCCGGCGTGGGCACGGAGATGCCCCACCCGTTGTCCTCGACGACGACCAGCAACGGCAGCGGCAGGCCGGCGTGGACGCTGTACCCGGCGGTGTTCAGGGCGCCGAGCGCCGTCGAGTGGTTCAGGCCCGCGTCGCCCAGGCTGGTGACCGCCACGGCGTCGGCGGGCCACCGGGTCGGCAGGCCCAGCCGCGCGGCCCGTCCGATGGCGAACGCGACGCCGACCGCCCGGGGCAGGTGCGAGGCGATCGTCGAGGTCTGCGGGACGACGGCGAGCTCCGGATGGCCGAACACCTTGTGCCGGCCGCCGCTGGCCGGGTCGTCGGTGCTGGCCAGCATGCCCAGCAGGACGTCGCGCAGTCCGGCGCGCAGCGGACGGCCGGCCTGCAGCGAGCGGGCCAGGTAGAAGCCGCCGGAGCGGTAGTGCAGCAGCGCCGGGTCGTCCGGGCGCAGCGCCGCCGCGACCAAGGCGTTCGACTCGTGGCCGGCGGAGCCGATCGTGTAGTAGCCGCGGCCGTGCTCGCGCATGCGACGGGCGACCAGGTCGAGGTGCCGGCTGCCGGCCATGGCGTCGAAGGCCGTGACCCAGGCGGTCGGGTCGGGGCCGCCCGGACCGGGCGGGACCAGCTCGGACAGGGCAGCGCGGACGTATCGGTCGAGTTGTTCGTGCGGCGCCGTCACGTCGGGTCATCTTGCCTTCGCCGACAACCCGGGTGCCGACCCTTCGGAGGCTGCCAGTACCCGGTTACTCTGGCAGCAGCGCCGGGGACGGCTGTCCCTGTCGTGAGAACAGTCGACGCCGGAGGCACCTTGACCACCACGGCAGAGCCCGTCGCGACGAGCACCCTCGTTCCGCGTCCCATCGAGGCGCGGCCGTCGTCGGGGCCGGAGGCGCCGCGCGGCTCGATGTTCACCCAGGTGCTGCGCACCACCGACCACAAGCTGATCGGCCGGATGTACCTGGTCACGTCGCTCGTGTTCTTCATGTTCGGCGGCGTGATGGCGCTGCTGATGCGCGCCGAGCTGGCCCGTCCGGGCTGCAGTTCCTGTCGCCCGAGCAGTACAACCAGCTGTTCACCATGCACGGCACGATCATGTTGCTGTTCTTCGCGACGCCGCTGGTGTTCGCGTTCGCCAACCTGGTGCTGCCGCTGCAGATCGGCTCGCCCGACGTCGCGTTCCCGCGGCTGAACGCCTTCTCCTACTGGCTGTACCTGTTCGGCGCGCTCACCGCCTCGCGCCGGCTTCCTCACCCCGGGCGGCGCGGCCGACTTCGGCTGGTACGCCTACTCGCCGCTGAACAACGTCCAGAACTCGCCCGGCGCCGGCGCCGACCTGTGGATCATCGGCCTGGCGCTGTCCGGGCTGGGCACCATCCTCGGCGGCGTCAACATGGTCACCACGGTGATCACCCTGCGCGCGCCCGGGCATGACGATGTTCCGGATGCCGATCTTCACCTGGAACATCCTGGTCACCAGCCTGCTGGTGCTGCTGGCGTTCCCGATCCTGACCGCGGCGCTGCTCGTGCTCTACGCCGACCGACACCTGGGCGCGCAGGTCTTCGACCCCGCCAACGGCGGCGCGATCCTCTGGCAGCACCTGTTCTGGTTCTTCGGCCATCCCGAGGTCTACATCGTCGCGTTGCCGTTCTTCGGCATCGTCACCGAGATCATCCCGGTGTTCAGCCGCAAGCCGCTGTTCGGCTACAAGGGCATGGTCTTCGCGACGACTGTCGATCGCGGCGCTGTCGCTGACGGTGTGGGCGCACCACATGTTCACCACCGGCGCGGTGCTGCTGCCGTTCTTCTCGATGCATGACGTTCCTGATCGCGGTGCCGACCGGCATCAAGTTCTTCAACTGGATCGGCACGATGTGGCGCGGCTCGGTCACCTTCGAGACGCCGATGCTGTTCGTCGCTCGGCTTCATGGTGACGTTCCTGTTCGGCGGCCTGACCGGCGTGCTGCTGGCCAGCCCGCCGATCGACTTCCACGTCGTCCGACACGCTACTTCGTGGTCGCGCACTTCCACTACGTGCTGTTCGGCACGATCGTGTTCGCCGTCGTTCGCCGGCATCTACTTCTGGTTCCCGAAGTTCACCGGCCGCTACCTGGACGAGCGGCTGGGCAAGCTGCACTTCTGGCTGACGTTCATCGGCTTCCACCTGACGTTCCTGGTGCAGCACTGGCTGGGCGCCGAGGGCATGCCGCGCCGCTACGCCGACTACCTGCCCACCGACGGCTTCACCACGCTGAACACGATCTCGACGATCGGCTCGTTCGTGCTCGGGCGCGTCGATGCTGCCGTTCCTCTACAACGTCTACCAGTCCTACCGCTACGGCGAGATCGTCACCGCCGACGACCCGTGGGGCCACGGCAACTCCCTGGAGTGGGCCACCTCCAGCCCGCCGCCGCGGCACAACTTCACCTCCATCCCGCGCATCCGCTCCGAGCGCCCGGCGTTCGAGGCCACTACCCGCACCTGCTCGAGCGGCTCGAGACCGAGGCGCACGCCGGCAACAGGGCGCACCGGGCGGTCACCTCGATGGACGGCCGCGACCCCGACGAGGGTGCGCACGTGGGCAGCTGGGGCATCCCCCTGGACAGCGAGTCCCCGTCCTCCGGCAGCGGCGAGGGCCGCCGCTCCTAGTCGGAGCCGCGCCGTGGCGCTCCGCCACGCTCGAGGTCCTCGGCGCGCAGCACGCGGGTCGGGATCGCCGGCTCGCCGCGCGAGAGCGTCAACCCCTCCCACGGCACGCTGCCCAGTCCCTCGCGCAGGCGAGTGCGCGCGTCCTCCAGGGTCGGCAGCTCCGGCACCGGCTCGCCACCGCGCAGCAGCGGGCGCTGCAGCAGCCGTGCCCCGTCGGGCGTCCCGGACGGCGTCCCGGTGACGACGATCTCCTCGACCGCCGTCCCGGTCGGGCGGTGCACGCCGGCAGCGCGGTCTTGCGGCCGCCCTGGGTCTGCCTTGTGCTCCGAGCGCTTGGCGACCGGCCGGCCCGTCCACCTCGACCAGCTTGTAGACCATGCCCGGCGGTCGGCGCGCCGGAGCCGGTGACCACCGCGGTGCCGGCGCCGTAGGCGTCGACCGGCGCGGCGGCCAGCGCGGCGATCGCGTACTCGTCGAGGTCGCCGCTGACCACGATCCGGGTCTTCGGTCGCGCCGAGCGCGTCGAGCTGGGCGCGGGCCTGGCGGGCCAGCACGCCGAGGTCGCCGGAGTCGATGCGGACCGCGCCGAGGTCGGGCCCGGCGACCTCGACCGCCAGTCTCGATGCCGCGGGTGATGTCGTAGGTGTCGACCAGCAGCGTCGTGTCCGCGCCGAGCGCGGCGACCTGCGCGCGGAACGCGGCCGCGCTCGTCGTCGTGCAGCAGCGTGAACGCGTGCGCGGCGGTGCCGGCCGTCGGGACGCCGTAGCGCCGCGCCGCCGCGAGGTTCGACGTCGAGGCGAAGCCGGCCAGGTAGGCCGCCCGCGCCGCGGCCACCGCGGCCTGCTCGTGCGTGCGGCGCGAGCCCATCTCGATGATCGGACGGTCGCCCGCCGCGGTCACCATCCGGGCCGCGGCCGAGGCGACCGCGCAGTCGTGGTTGAGGACCGACAGCGCCAGCGTCTCGAGCACGACCGCTTCGGCGAACGTGCCGCGTGACGGTGAGGACCGGGGACTGCGGGAAGTACAGCTCGCCCTCGGCGTAGCCGTCGACGTCGCCGGCGAAGCGGTAGCTCGCGCAGGAACGCCGCGGTCCGCTCGTCGACGACGCCGTCCTCGCGCAGCCACTCGACCGTCGTCGGCGTCGAAGCGGAAGTCGGCGATCGCCTCGAGCAGCCGGCCGGTGCCGGCGACGACGCCGTAGCGCCGGCCGTCGGGCAGCCGGCGGGCGAACACCTCGAACACGCAGCGCCGCTGGGCGGTGCCGTCGCGCCAGCGCCGCGCCGAGCATCGTCAGCTCGTAGCGGTCGGTGAGCAGCGCGAGGTCGGTCACGGCGTTCGATCCTGCCAGTCGCGGGCGCGGGCCGGCCGTGGGCGCCGAACGGCCGTGGGACGATGGGCGTCCGTGACCGAGACCGTCACGCCGCGCACCGACCGACGCGCCCGACGAGCAGCTGCGACGAACCGCGAGGACCTCGACCGGCCGTGGGTCACGATCGTCTGGAACGACCCGATCAACCTGATGACCTACGTGACGCACGTCTTCATGACCGTGTTCGGCTACCCGAAGGCCAAGGCCGAGAAGCTGATGCTCGACGTCCACCAGCGCGGCCGGGCCGTCGTCTCGTCGGGCACCCGCGAGCGGATGGAGCTCGACGTCACGACCCTGCACGGCTACGGGCTGTGGGCGACGCTGCAGCAGCAGACGATGAGGGTCGTCCGGCGCCGCGGGCAGCGTGCGGCTGCGCTTCGACCCGACCGAGGCCGAGGTCCTGGGCGCAGCTGTTCGACGAGCTCGCGGGCGCGTTGCACGCCGAGCAGCTCGACGACCCGGTCCGCGCAGCGGCTGTTCCCGGACGGCGCTGCGCGACGACCCGGTCGCCGCGGCCGAGTTCCGCGCGCTGACCGAGGACGTCGCTGCGCGAGACGAAGCTCGAGCGGCTCGGCGCAGTGCCGCGCCGAGCTGCCGCCGCGCGGTGCGGCAGGTGCTGCTCGGACGCCGAGGCGGTGCCGCGCTGGCTCACCGTCGCTCAACGACCTGCGGCTGGCGCTCGGCACCCGGCTCGGCGTCACCGAGGACGACGACGGGCCGTCTGGACCCGGACGCGCCGGACGCCGGCCGCCGGGTCGTCTACCACTGGCTCACCGCGCTGCAGGACCGGCTGGTCAACGCCGCGATGGGCTGACCGCGCTGCGCCGGCGCCGATCGGTAGGCTCGGCAGACCGTGCTGAGCATCGACCGGGCGATCTCGCGACGCGATCGTCGCCCACGCCCGGCGCGACCACCCCGACGAGGCGTGCGGCGTCGTCGCCGGCGCCGAGGGCAGCGACCGCCGACGCGGTTCGTGCCGATGCTCAACGCGGCGCGCTCGCCGACGTTCTACGAGTTCGACTCCGCCGAGCTGCTCGCGCTGTACAAGGAGATGGACGACGAACGACGAGGAGCCGGTGGTCATCTACCACTCGCACACCGCCACCGAGGCCTACCCGTCGCGCACCGACATCTCCTACGCCAGCGAGCCGGACGCGCACTACGTCCTGGTCTCCACCCGCGACCCGAGACGACGACGGAGTTCCGCTCGTTCCGGATCGTCGACGGCGTCGTCACCGAGGAGCCGGTCGAGGTGGTCGATGGCGACGCGTGACGGTCGCAGCGAGCGCTGCTCGGTCACACCCGGGCCGATGTGGACTACGACTGTCGCTGAGCGCGTTGCACCAGCCAGACCATCCGCGCACCCTCAGGAGCACGCATCCAGCATGGCCATCGAGGTCAAGATCCCGACCATCCTGCGCACGCTACACCGGCGGCGCGAAGTCCGTCGAGGCGAAGGGCGACACGCTCGCCGCGCTCATCGACGACCTGGACGCCAACCACCCGGCCTCAAGGGCCGGCTGATCACCGACGACGGGCGCGCTGCACCGCTTCGTCAACGTCTACGTCAACGACGAGGACGTCCGGTTCACCGGCTCGCTGGACACCGCGCTCAAGGACGGCGACGCGGTGACGATCCTGCCGGCGGTCGCCGGCGGCTGCACTGGCCGCGCCGGCACGTCGCCATGACCCGCTACGACTCGCTGCTCGACGCGCTGGGCGACACCCCGCTGGTCGGGCTGCCGCGCCTGTCGCCGCGCTGGGACGGGCGAGCAGCCCGTGCGGCTGTGGGCCAAGCTCGAGGACCGCAACCCGACCGGCTCGATCAAGGACCGCGCCGCGCTGGCGATGGTCGCGCGCCGCCGAGGCGCGACGGCCGGCTGACGCCCGGGCTGCACGATCCTCGAGCCGACGTCGGGCAACACCGGCATCTCGCTGGCCATGGTCGCCAAGCTGCGCGGCTACGGGCTGGTCTGCGTGATGCCGGAGAACACCTCGATCGAGCGCCGCCAGCTGCTCGAGATGTTCGGCGCGCGGATCATCTCCTCGCCGGCCGCCGGCGGCTCGAACCAGGCCGTCGCGATGGCCAAGCAGCTCGCCGCCGCAGTACCCGGACTGGGTGATGCTCTACCAGTACGGCAACCCGGCCAACGCGCAGGCGCACTACGAGGGCACCGGCCCGGAGATCCTGCGCGACCTGCCGACGATCACCCACTTCGTCGCCGGGCTCGGGCACCACCGGCACGCTGATGGGCGCCGGGCGCTACCTGCGCGAGAAGGTGCCCGACGTCGCAGATCGTCGCCGCCGAGCCGCGCTACGGCGAGCTGGTCTACGGGCTGCGCAACATCGACGAGGGCTTCGTCCCCGAGCTCTACGACGACTCGGTGCTCACCTCGCGGTTCTCGGTGACGTCCTACGACGCGCTGCGCCGCACCCGCGACCTGATCGAGCACGAGGGCATCTTCGCCGGCATCTCGACCGGCGCGATCCTGCACGCCGCGCTGTCGGTCGCCGACCGGGTCGCCGCGCGCGGCGAGCGCGCCGACATCGCGTTCGTCGTCTGCGACGGCGGCTGGAAGTACCTGTCGACCGGCGCCTACGCCGGCACGCTGCAGCAGGCCGCCGAGCGGCTCGAGGGCCAGCTCTGGGCCTGAGCCGTCGTGGCGGCTCACCGGGCGGGCGGGAAGCCGTCGTCTTCTGGGCATGCTGAGCGCATGACGCATCCGGCCCCGGCCCACCTCGGGATCCTCGGCGCGGTGGGGGCCGTCGCCCTCGCCCTGGCCGCCTGCGGCAGCAGCAACAGCAGCAGCGGCAGCAACGAGAGCAACACGACGGGCAACTCGACGCCGTCGGCGAGCTCGTCGCGGCCGAGCGGCGGGTCCTCCGCGGCCGGCTCCGCGTCGGCGTCCTCCCCCGGATCGGGCGGTGCGTCGTCGTCGTCCTCCGGCACGGCCGCGAGCGCTCCCTTCGGCCCGGGCTGCTCGCAGGTTCCGAGCGACCCGGCGAACCCCGGCAGCTTCGCCGCGATGGCGAAGGTGCCGGTGGCCACCGCGGCGTCGGGCAGCCCGCTGCTGTCGACGATGGTCACCGCGGTGCAGGCCGCGGGTCTCGTCGACACCCTCAACAACGCCCAGGACCTGACGGTCTTCGCCCCGGACAACGCCGCCTTCGCCAAAGTGCCGTCCGCGACGCTGCAGGCGGTACTGGCCGACAAGACGAAGCTCACCCAGATCCTGACCTACCACGTCGTGCCCCAGCGCCTCGCGCCCGAGCAGTTGACCGGGTCGCTGACGTCGCTGGAGAAGGCGCCGATCCTCGTCAAGGGCGTCGCGCCGTCGCTCACGGTGGGCCCGACCGGTGCCGAGGCGAACGTCGTCTGCGGGAACGTGCGCACCAGCAACGCGACGGTGTACATCATCGACTCGGTGCTCCAGCCGCCCAGCTGAGCGCCGGGCCGGGCCACCACCCCCAGGTAGGATCGCGGCCGGTGTCCCGACAGCGGAGAGGGTGGGCGTGGAGTTCGACCGTACGGACCTGGTGGTGGTCGGATCCGGGTTCTTCGGGCTGACGATCGCCGAGCGGGTGGCCGGCCAGCTGGGCAAGCGGGTCGTCGTCCTGGACCGGCGCGACCACCTCGGCGGCAACGCCTACTCCGAGCCCGAGCCGCGAGACCGGCATCGAGATCCACCGCTACGGCGCGCACCTGTTCCACACCTCGAACGAGCGGGTGTGGGACTACGTCAACCGGTTCAGCGACGTTCACCGGCGTACACGCACCGGGTCTTCACCGTGTACGACGGCAAGGTCTACTCGATGCCGATCAACCTCGGCACGATGTGCAGCTACTTCGGCCGGCACCTCACGCCGGAGCGAGGCGCGGGAGCTGGTCGCCGAGCAGGCCGCCGAGGTGCGACACCGCGGCCGCGGAGAACTTCGAGGAGAAGGCGATCTCGCTGGTCGGGCGCCCGCTCTACGAGGCGTTCTTCCGCGGCTACACCGCCAAGCAGTGGCAGACCGACCCGACGGAGCTGCCCGCCGCCATCATCTCGCGCCTGCCGGTGCGCTACACGTTCGACAACCGCTACTTCAACGACACCTACGAGGGCCTGCCGGTCGACGGGTACACCGCGCTGCTGCAGCGGATGGCGGACGCACCCGAACATCGACGTGCGTCTCGGACGTCGACTTCTTCGACGTGCGCGACGACAGTCCCGCGACGGGCAGCCCCGATCGTCTACACCGGCCCGCTCGACCGGTACTTCGACTACAGCGCCGGCCGGCTCGGCTGGCGCACCCTCGACTTCGAGCTGCGAGGTGCTGCCGGTCGGCGACTTCCAGGGCACCTCGGTGATGAACTACGCCGACCTCGACGTGCCGTACACCCGCATCCACGAGTTCCGGCACTTCCACCCCGAGCGCGACTACCCGAAGGACAAGACGGTGATCGTGCGGGAGTACAGCCGCTTCGCCGAGGGCGGCGACGAGCCGTACTACCCGATCAACACTGCCGAGGACCGCGAGATGCTCGCCCGGTACCGCGAGCTCGCCGCGGACGAGACCGCCGGCGCAACGTGCTGTTCGGCGGCCGCCTCGGCACCTACCAGTACCTCGACATGCACATGGCGATCGCCTCGGCGCTGAGCATGTTCGACAACCGGGTCGCGCCGCACCTGACCGAGGGCCGCCCCCTCGACGGCGTCCTGGGAGACTGACCCGGTGTCGACGACGATGTCCCCGCCCAGCACAGGTCCCGACGTCGTGCACGCCCGGGACGAGGCCGGCGGCCGGCTGACCGCACAGCGCTTGCCGTTCACCGGGCCCAGCCCGCTGGTGCCGGACGAGATGTACGTCGCCGTCGAACGGGGAACCGCAACACGCAGCCGCACGGCGCTGACCTGCGGGCCGGGGTCCCTGGTCAGCTCGAACACCTACTTCGGCCGCTTCCCCGCGAGCCACTGGCAGCGCTGGACGGACGCGGCCGAGGTCCGAGCTGTCCTTCCTCGCCACCGGGTCGGGCACCGTGACCATGTACGCCTCGGACTCCGTCGGCGCGGCGCGCGCCCTCCACGTCCGCGAGCTCGACGGCGCGGTGAGCGAGACGGTGAGCTTCCCGGCGCCGATCGACCGCTTCCTCGACGGCGGCGCGATGTGGTTCGACGTCGAGACCACCGATGGCGAGCTCACCGTGCGCGGTGTCGCCTGGACCGTCGAGGCCCCGGAGGCGGTCCGCCCCACCGCGGTGGTCATCTGCACCTTCAACCGCGTCGAGGACTGCCTCAACACCCTCGGCGCACTGGCCGGTGACCCGGCACCCACGGAGATCATCGACGCGGTGTACGTGGTCGATCAGGGCACCGACGCGGTCTCCTCCCGTCCGCGCTTCGCCGAGGTCGAGGCGCAGCTCGGCTCGCGGCTGCGCTACCTGCGTCAGCCCAACCTCGGCGGCGCGGGCGGCTTCACACGCGGGCTGCTGGAGGTCACCGACGCGGCATCGGACCTCGACGGCGACCACGCGAACGTCCTGTTCATGGACGACGACGTCATCTGCGAGCCGGACATCGTGGTGCGCATGACGGCCTTCGCCAACCGGACCACCGCGCCGGTGATCGTCGGCGGTCAGATGCTGTACCTGATGCACCCGGACCAGCTCCACGTCAGCGCCGAGCGTGCCGACCTGGCCCAGCTCGCGCCCGGCGTCGCGGTCGCCGAGTCGCTCCACGCCACCTCCCTGACGAAGGACCGTGAGTGGGCGACGCGTCGGCTGGACCTGCGCGTCGACGCGGGTTACAACGCCTGGTGGTCCTGCCTGATCCCGTCCGAGGTGGTGCGCGCCTGCGGGTACCCGTTGCCGGTGTTCTTCCAGTGGGACGACATCGAGTACGGCATCCGGGCTCGTGAGCTCGGTTTCCCGACAACCACGCTGCCCGGCGCCGGGGTGTGGCACGCCGACTTCTCGCTCAAGGACTGGGACGACTGGGCGCGGTACTTCAGCTTCCGCAACTCGATGATCACCGGCGCGCTGCACGGCCCCCGACCGGCGGGCTACCTGGCCAAGGTCATGGCGCGGCAGCTGGCCAAGGAACTCATCGGGATGCAGTACGGCCTGGCCGCCACGTGCATCAAGGCCATCGAGGACTTCCTCGCCGGCCCCGCGGGGCTGCGCGACGGCGGTCAGCAGGCCGCCCAGGACGTGCGGGCGCTCCGCGCGAAGTACCCCGACACGGTCAAGCACGCCGCCTGGGACGTCCCCGGCGTGCCCGGCGGTGACTACTCGATCATCGACGCGGCACCGGAACCGAAGCCGTCGATGCTCAACGCCGTCTACCTCAAGCGCGTCATCTACACGTTGCTGGGTCGCCGGCCGTTCCCGTTCGGGCGCGGTGCGCGCCCGAGACAACCAGTGGTGGCACGTGTCGCTGTTCCAGCGCGCCGTCGTCACCGATTCCTCACAGGAGGGTGTCCGGCTGCGCGAGTACGACCGGGACACCACTGTCCGGCTGACCCGCGAGGCGGTGGCGGTCCTGAGGCGGCTGTCCCAGGAGGGCGAGTCGGTCGCCCAGGCCTACCGGGACGCGATGCCGGAGCTGACCGGCCGGGAGAACTGGCGCCGGCTCACGACCGGCGGCTGAGCGGGGCCGGCTCGGGGCGGAGGAGCACGCCGCCGGTCAGGGGCGCTGGAAACGCTCCTGCCGGCCGAGTCGGGTGAGTCGTCGCCACTCCCGGAACTGCTCCGGGGAGCGCCTGTCGACGACGAAGTACCAGCCGAAGCGGACGAGCTCGAGCGGACGCAGCCACCGCATGCCCGGTTGGGCCATCAGGTACCCGCGGTTGCGGTAGGTGAAGAAACGCTTGGCGGGGTCCGCCGGGTCCTGCGCGCTGAGCAGGCCGCCCAGTATCGGCTTGAACTCCGACGTGCCGCTGGGGTGGGCGTAGGTGGCGTCGAGGCAGGTGCCGAACGGCAGGCCTGAGCGGACCAGCCGGCGGTGGACCTCGACCTCGTCGCCCCGCATGAACAGCCGCAAGTCCGGCACGCCGATCGCCTCGAGGGTGTCCGCCCGGAACAGGGCGCCGTTGAACAGGGACGCGATGCCGGGCAGGAACGTCACCCCGAGCTGCCGGCGGGACCGGCGCCACCGCAGTCCCTGCCGCAGCGGGAACGCCAGCCGGTCAGGGTCGTCGGCGTCGACGACCACCGGCGACACGGCCGCCAGCGCCCGCTCGTCGAGGACCTCGATCAGCCGGGCGAGCGCGTCCGGGCCGGCGGCGGCCCCGTCGTCGTCACCGAGCCAGACCAGGTCGGCGCCCATCGCCAAGCGCGTGCAGCATGCCCAGGGCGTAGCCGCCGGCGCCCCCGAGGTTGCGCCGAGACGGGAGGTGGGTGCCGGGCAGGCCGCAGTGTGCGACCACCTCGGCCGACCTTCTCGTCGGCGGCGTTGTCGACGACGACGACGGCGTCCGGAGGGCGCGTCTGCCCCGCCATCGCGGCCAGGGAGCGCTGCAGCGACGCGACGCGGTCGTAGGTGACGACGACGGCGACGACGAGCTGGTCCGCGGGTGGTTCGGGCAGCGGTTCAGCCATCGACGCTGGCCCGGTCGCGGCCGACGTAGCGGTCGATGACCGAGCGGACCTCTCCGGAGTCGACGATCGCGCCGCCGTCCATCCGGATCGCCGAGGTGCACAACTTGACCATCAGCGACTCGGAGTGCGAGGCGAAGACGAGGATGCCGGCCTTCGCGACGAGGTCCTCCAGCTTCGCGGTGGCCTTCTCGATGAAGTTGTGGTCGACCGCGCCCAGCCCCTCGTCGAGCAGGAGGATCTCCGGCTCGATCACGGTCACGACGCCGAGCGCCAGGCGGACCCGCATGCCTGTGGAGTAGCTGCGCAACGGGAGCTTCAGGTAGTCGCCGAGCTCGGTGAAGTCGGCGATGTCATCGATGTGGCGCTGCATGAAGCGCCGGCTCATCCCGAGGAACAGCCCCCGGATGAGGATGTTCTCGTAGCCGGAGATCTCGGGATCCATGCCGATCCCGAGGTCGAACACCGGCGCGATGCGGCCCTCGACGCGCGCGGTCCCCGCCGTCGGCTCGTAGATCCGCGACATGAGGCGCAGCAGCGTCGACTTGCCAGCGCCGTTGTGTCCGACCAGGGCCAACCGATCACCGTTGCCCAGGGAGAGGTCCACGTCGCGCAACGCCTCGATCAGCACCGCGCCGCTGGCCGACGTGAGCGTCCCGCCGGCCTTGCTGGTGCCCACCGCAGCGGTGCGGGTGGGCAGCGCCCGCGCGTTCTTGAGCAGCCGCTGCTTCAGGCTGCGCGAGCTCGCGTCGAAGATCGGGAAGGTGACGCTCGCGTGGTCGAGCTCGATGCGTGCCATGGCTGAGGCTCAGACCCAGTAGGAGATTCGGGCGCGGTAGTTGCGGAAGAACGCCAGCGTCACGAGCCAGCCGACGACGGTGCAGCCGATCACCACGGCCCAGTGGGTCCGGTCGAACGGCTGCCCGAGCAGCGGACCGCGCAGCACCTCCACGTAGTGCAGGAACGGGTTCAGCTCGACGATGCGCGCCTTCTCGCCGATGTGGGGGTTGTTCGACAGCACCTGGAACTGCCAGACGATCGGCGTGACGTAGAAGACCAGCTGCATGACGCTGCCGATGATCGGCGGGACGTCGCGGAACCGGGTACTGACGATCCCGAAGAGCAGCGACATCCACATGCCGTTGACCATGAGCAGCGCGAACGCCGGCAGCGCCAACAGCGAGACCCAGGTGAGGTGCTGAGGGAAGACCAGCAGCATGATCAGGTAGACCACGAAGTTGTGCGGCGAAGAACAGCGTCTGCCGCCAGACGGTCCGCAGCGCGTAGATGCTCATCGGGGACGGGACGTGCCGGATGAGGCCCTCGTTGGCGATGAACGTCTCCGCGCCCTCCAGGACGCAGCCCGAGATGAAGTTCCACGCCAGGAACCCGACCAGCACGCTCGGGAGCAGCGAACGCACCGGCGTGTTGAGCAGCGCGGAGTACAGCACGCCGAGCCCGATGGCCATCACCGCCATCGACACGGTGATCCAGAACGGGCCGAGCGTCGAGCGTCGGTAGCGCTGCTTGACGTCCTGCCATCCCAGGTGCGCCCACAGCTGGCGTTGGCGGAACCCGGTGACCAGGTCGTCCACCGCGCCGGACGCCGAGCGGGAGGCACGGCGCGCGGTCCGCACTGCCTGCTCGGGAGGCAGCGACGGTGGTGGACACGAAGCTCCAGGGTAGTGCACCGGCCCCGGCCTGCCGGTCGTCGCACCGCGCCGGACACCGTCCGGCGGTTAACCTGGTGGCTGTGCCGGAGGTCCCGCAGGAGCTGGCCCGTCCCCGCCGGCCCGGACCGCTCGGGGGGCCGCGCCGAGAGCCGTTTCGAGGTCCGCGGCTGGGGGCACGCGCTGGCGCTCATGGCCGGTGTGACCGCCGTCGTCTGGGTGGTGTCGCTGGTCGACCTCGCCGACGGCCACGCGCTCGAGCGCTACGGGCTGCGACCGCGCACGGTGTCCGGGCTGAGCGGCGTGCTCACGGCGCCGTTCCTGCACCGCAGCGCCGGGCACCTGCTGTCGGACACGCTGCCGTTCCTGCTCCTCGGCTGGGTGCTGATGCTGTCCGGGCTGCGCACCTGGCTGATCGTGTCAGCGGCGTCGTCCTCGTCGTCGGCGGCCTGCTCGGCTGGGCTGTCGCGCCCGACGGGCTGTACGTCGGCGGCAGCGGTCTGGTCTTCGGCTGGCTGGGTTACCTGCTCGCCCGGGCGTGGTTCGCGCGGAAGGTGCTGTGGATCCTCGCCGCGCTCGATGGTGGTGCTGTTCTTCGGCGGGCTGCTGTCCGCTGTGCTGCCGTTGACCTCCGACCGCGGCACCGAACCGTGGCAACTGCACCTGGTCGGTCTTCGTCGACCGGTGTCGGACTCGCGCGCGGTGCTGCACCGGCGGGCGCGACGCGGGCGGCGCGGGACCCGGCGCCCGGCGCCCGATCTGGCATCCTGAGCGCCGTGGCCGCGGCCATGGCGGAGGACGGACGCGCCGATCGGGCATGGTCGACTCCGGCGTCGGTGGCCTGACCGTCGCCCGCGCGGTCCTCGACCAGCTGCCGCACGAGGCGCTGCACTACGTCGGCGACACCGCGCACGGCCCGTACGGCCCGCAGCCGATCGCCGACGTGCGCCGGCACGCCCTGGCGCGTGATGGACGAGCTCGTCGACTCCGGCGTCAAGGCGCTGGTCATCGCCTGCAACAGCGCGTCGGCGGCCTGCCTGCGCGACGCGCGCGAGCGCTACGACGTGCCGGTGGTCGAGGTGGTCGCTGCCGGCGGTGCGCCGCGCCGTCGCCGCCACCCGCAACGGCCGGGTCGGCGTCATCGGCACGACGGCGACGATCACCAGCGGCGCGTACGAGGACGCGTTCGCCGCGGCGTCCGGCGTCGAGGTCGTCACCGCGGCGTGCCCGCGCTTCGCCGAGTTCGTCGAGCGCGGCGTCACCAGCGGCCGGCAGCTGCTCGGGCTCGCCGAGGCGTACCTGGCGCCGCTGAACCAGGCCGGCGTCGACACCCTCGTCCTCGGCTGCACGCACTACCCGCTGCTCACCGGCCTGCTCTCGGTGGTCATGGGGGACACGGTGACGCTGGTGTCGAGCGCGGAGGAGACGGCCAAGGACGTCTACCGGGTGCTGCTGCAGGCGGACCTGCTGCGCCCCGACGACGCGCCGCCGCCGCGCGCACGTGGTTCCGCGCGACGGGACCGGCCGAGCCGTTCGCCCGGCTGTCGCGGCGGTTCCTCGGGCCGCAGCCGTCCTCGGCCGGAACTGCCGGAACTGGTGCGACGCGTGAAGCTGACCGTCCTCGGCTGCTCGGGCAGCATGCCCGGCCCGGACTCGCCCGGCGTCGGGCTACCTGGTCGAGCAGGACGGCTTCCGGCTGGTGCTCGACCTCGGCAACGGCGCGTTCGGCGCGCTGCAGCGCTTCGTCGACCCGACGACGATCGACGCGATCGTCGTCTCGCACCTGCACGCCGACCACTGCATCGACTTCACCGCCTACGTCGTCGCGCTGCGCTACGGCCCGGACGCGGCCGACGCGGCGCGATCCCGGTGGTCGGCCCGGCGGGGATCCGCGGCCGGCTGGAGTCCGCGTACGACCCGATGGCGCGCAAGCTCGGCCTGCACGAGCTGTTCGCCTTCTCGACGCCCGCCGACGGGGAGCTCGGCCCGTTCCGGGTGTCGCTACGCGCCGATGAACCACCCGGTGCGCACCAACGCCGTCCGGCTCGAGCGTCGGCGGGCGGAGCGCTGGTGTACTCCGCGTGACACCGGCGAGAGCCCGGAGCTGGTCGAGCTGGCGACCGGCGCGGACGTGCTGCTGTGCGAGGCGTCGTTCGGCCCGGACGACCCGTACGTCCCCGACCTGCACCTGACCGGGCGGCAGGCCGGCGAGCACGCCGCCCGGGCCGGCGTCGGGCGGCTGCTCGTCACCCACGTCCCGCCGTGGGGCTCGCCGGAACGGCAGGCGGCCGAGGCCGCGGTCGGCTTCGACGGCACCGTCGAGTGCGCCCGGGCCGGCGCCGCGTACGAGATCTGAGCCCGACCGCCTCCTCCCGAGGTCGGGCGGCGGCGGCTCAGCCGGTGAGGAAAGTCAGCCGGACGGTCCGCTCGGCGTTGTCGACGTTGGTGTCGACGAGGCACACGGACTGCCACGTGCCCAGCTGCAGCCGGCCGTCGACGACGGGCACCACCGTCGACGGCGGCGACGAAGGCCGGCAGGACGTGGTCGCGGCCGTGACCGGGGGAGCCGTGGCGGTGCCGCCACCGTCCGTCGCGGGGCAGCAGTTCGTCCAGCTCGGCGAGCAGGTCCTCGTCGCTGCCCGCGCCGGTCTCCAGGATGGCCAGGCCGGCCGTCGCGTGCGGGACGAACACGTTGAGCAGCCCGTCCCCGCGCCCGGCGACGAACCCGGCGCACCGCTCGGTCAGGTCCACGACCCGCGGGTGGTCACCGGTGCGGACGGTCAGCGTCATCGTCTCCACGCCGTCCATCCTGGCGTGGGCTGCGACCATGGTCGGCGTGGAGGTCGCCGTTCTCGGTCCGCTCGAGGTGACCGGCCCGGCGGGCGTGCCGCTGCCGGTCGCCGGGACGCGCCTGCGACGCCTCGTCACCCGGCTGGCCCTCGACGCCGGCCGTCCGGTGTCCGTCCCGGCACTGGCCGAGGCCGTGTGGCCGGACGGGGCACCCGCCGACCCGGCCGGCGCGCTGCAGTCCCTGGTCTCCCGCGTACGCCGTGTCCTGGACGAGGCGGGCGTCAGCGGAGCGCTGCGGGCGACGCCGGGCGGCTACCGCCTCGACGCCGACACCGACCTCGCGCGAGCGGACCGGCTCGTCGCCGACGGCACCGCCGCGGCCCGGGCCGGTGACCTCGAGACCGCGCTGCGCGACCTCACGGCCGCGGCCCGGCTGTGGCGCGGCGACCCGCTCGACGGTGCCGCCGGCGCCGGATCGGGTCCGAACGACCCGCTCGCCGCGGCGGCCGTCCGCGTGGCCGACACCCGGCTGCGCGCCGAGCTCGCCCTGGCCGACGCCGAACTCCGCCGCGGCGCCCCGGCCGTCGACCGGCTGCGCGCGCTCGCGTCCGACCACCCCCTGGACGAGCGGGTCGCAGCGGCGCTGGTGCGGGCGCTGGCGGCCGCGGGCCGGCAGGCGGAGGCGCTGCAGACGGCGGACGCGGTGCGCCGGCGGCTGGCCGACGAGCTCGGCGTCGACCCGTCGGCCGAGCTGGCGGCGGCGCACGTCGCCGTGCTCCGCGGCGAGGTCACCGCACCGGCGCCCGCCCCGACTGCCACCGCGGCCGCCGTCGCCACTCCCACCGCAGCTCCCGTCGAGCCTGCCGTCCCAGCCGGGGGACCGCCGCCCGGGCGTCTGCGCGCCCGGCTCACCAGCTTCGTCGGCCGCCGCAGCGAGCTCGCCCGGATCCGGGCCGCGCTGGGCTCCGCCCGGCTCGTGACGCTGGTCGGGCCGGGCGGCGCGGGCAAGACCCGGCTCGCCGTCGAGGTCGGCGCGGCGCTGGAGCCGGAGCTGCCCGACGGGGTGTGGTTCGTCGACCTGGCGGCAGTCACCGATGGCCAGGACGTCCCCGCCGCCGTCGCCGGGGCGCTCGGGCTGCGCGAGGCCACCCTGCTCGACCGTCCGTCGCGACGCGCCCCGTCCGACGTCCTGACCCGGTTGGCGGAGGCGTTGACCGGACGGGCGCCGCTGCTGTTGCTCGACAACTGCGAGCACCTGCTCGACGCCGTCGCCGAGCTCGTCGATGCGCTGCTCGGCGCCTGTCCGGAGGTGCGGGTGCTGCTGACCAGCCGCGAGCCGCTGGGCGTGTTCGGCGAGACGGTCGTCGCCGTCCCGCCGCTCGGGATGCCGGCCGCCGACGCCGGCGTGGAGGACGCGCTGGCGTGCCCGGCGGTGCAGCTGTTCGCCGACCGCGGCGCGGCCGCGGGGGTCGACCCGGTCGTCGACGCCGCGCACGGTGGGCGCGGTCGTCGAGATCGTGCGCCGCCTCGACGGGCTGCCGCTGGCGATCGAACTCGCCGCCGCGAGGCTGCGGACGCTGTCGGTCCAGGACATCGCGGCTCGGCTCGACGACCGGTTCCGGCTGCTCACCGGCGGCAGCCGCACCGCGGCCGCCGCGGCACCGGACGCTCCGCGCCGTCGTCGAGTGGAGCTGGGACCTGCTCGAGCCTCCCGAGCGGGACCTCGTCGAGCGTCTGGCCGTCTACCCCGGTGGCGTCACCCCGGACAGCGCCGCCGCCGTGCACCCGGACGGTGACGTCCTGCCGCTACTGCTGTCGCTGGCGGACAAGTCCCTGCTGCAGCAGGCGCCCGGCCCGCGGTTCCGGATGCTGGAGACGCTGCGCGAGTACGGGCTGGACCGGCTGGCCGAGCGGGGGACGTTGCCCGCGGTGCGCGCCGCGCACGCCGGCTGGTTCGCAGGCCTCGTCGACGCCGCCGAGCCGCACCTCCGCAGCGCCGGCCAGGTGGCGTGGCTCGACCGGCTCGACGCCGAGCGGGACAACCTCGTCGCGGCGCTGCGAGTCCTCGCCGAGACCGACACCGCCGCGGCCGCCGGGATGGCCGCGCACCTCGGCTGGTACCCGGTCCTGCGCGGCACGCACGCGGAGGCCGCGGGCTGGATGCGGATCGTCCTCGAGGCGCGCGACACCGCCGTGGAGCCGGGTCCGCTCGACCCGGCGGACCCGACACCGGTGCTGCAGGCCGTCGTCCTGTTCGCGGCCAGCGCGCGGGACTTCTCCTCGGACGGCACGGATCCCGGTCCGACCGCCGACCGGGCCGAGGTGCGGGCCCTGCTCGCGACGCTGGGCGAGGTCGACGGGACGCGGTACCCGCTGGCCACGGTGCTGGGTCCGGCGTTGGCCGCGTTCGCCAACCAGATGGACGGCTTCGACGACGCGATGGTGCCCGGCGTGGACCACCCGGACCCGTGGGTCGCCGCAGTCGTCGGGCTGATCCGGCTGTTCGTCGCGGAGAACCTCGGGGACGTGGCGGCCGTGCGTCGCGACCTGCCGGGACTCCGCGCGACGTTCGAGCGGATCGGCGAGCGGTGGGCGTTGGGCAGCGCCTACCAGCTCAGCGCCGGCTTGGCGCTGCTCGACGGGGAGGCCGACGCCGCGGCGGGATTCCTGGAGCGGGCGCTGGTGCTGACCCGGGAGCTCGGCTCGCACGACGACGAGGTGTTCCTGCTCATGCGGCTGGCCGACGCCTGGCAGCGTGCCGGCCGGGCCGCCGACGCGGAGGCGGCGCTGCGGGAGGCGCGCGGTCGGGCCGGCGGCGGGATGCAGGCCGTCTTCGTCGCCGCGCTGGACGCCCAGGCGGTGCTGCGCTCCGGTGACGTCCCGGGCGCCCGCGCGGCGCTCACCGAGGCACGGAGGCGGGTCGCGGCCGTCCGCCCGTCGAACCCGATGGTGCACCACCTCCGGGCGATCAGCGGCGCGACGTCGGCCGCGGTGTCGATCGCCGAACGTCAGCTCGACACCGCCCGGGCCGAGCTCGAGGTCGCCTACGCCGAAGCCGTGGCCGCGGCGGACCGTCCGGTCCTGGCCGCGGTGGGAACCGTCGTGGCCGACTACGCCGCGACGACGGGGGACGCGGTGGCGGCCGCGGAGGTGCTCGGCGCCGCCGACGTCCTGCGCGGCGCCCCGGACCCCGGCGCCCGGGAGATCGCCGCACTCCAGGCGCGGCTGGCCGACGTGCTCGGGGAACCGGAGTTCGCCGCCGCCGTCGAGGCGGGTCGGGCAGCTGGACCCGGAGGCCGCCACCGCCCGCCTCGACCCGGCGCGGCTCGCCGCACCGTCGACGCGGGTTCACGCCCTGCGGCGGTAGGCCCGCAGCGCCAGCGGGACGAACACGGCCAGCAGGACCGCCATCCAGCCGAACGTCCACAGCAGGTCCGAGCGCACCGGTCCGCCGAGGACCAGCCCGCGCACCGCGCCGACGAGGTGCGACAGCGGGTTGACGCGCACGAACCCCTGCAGCCAGCCCGGCATCGTCGAGGCGGGGACGAACACGTTGCTGCCGAACGACAGCGGTAGTACGAGCAGGAACATGATCCCCTGCACCGCCCCCGGCGTACGGACGATCATCCCGACCCACACCGAGATCCAGCAGAAGCACAGCGCGAAGCCGATCGACAGCGCGAGGGCGGCGAGCGCGTGCCAGCGGACCGGTCTCGATCCGGAAGCCGATGACGACTGCCGAACCCGAAGCTGACCGCGAAGAGGACGAGGTAGCGCGCGACGTCGGCCAGGACGGCGCCGACCAGCGGTGCGGAGCGGGCGATCGGCATCGAGCGCAGCCGGTCGAACACGCCCTTCTCGATGTCGGCGTTGAGGTTCTGGCCGAGCGCGATGCCCGCGGTGGCGATGGTCTGGCCGACCAGGCCGGGCAGCAGGTACTGCAGGTAGGCGTGCCTGTCCCCGCCGGCGAGCGCGCCGCCGAAGACGTAGACGAACAGCAGGATGAAGATGATCGGCTGCAGCGTCACGTCGATCAGGGGCTCGGGCGTGCGCCAGGTCTTGATGAGACTGCGGCGGGCGAGCGCGACGACGTGCCGGGCGCCGGCGGCGCACCGAACCCGTCGGTGCGGCCGGGGGCACCGGCGGCGGGTCGGTGCGGGGACGGGTCATGACGGCGGTCATGCGGCGGACTCCTCCGTGGACGAGGTCGTGTTCGGGTGGCCGACGAGGGTGAAGAAGACCTCGTCGAGGCTCGGCAGGTGCAGGGACAGCTCGGTGACCGAGATGCCGGCCGCGCGGAGCCGGTCCACCGCCGCGGGGAGCGCCTCCTCCCCGGCGACGGCGACGGTCAGGGTGTGCGTGCCGTTCGCCTCGGGCCGACCCCGTCCGATCTCGGCGAGGACGGCTGCGACGTCGGCCGCGCGGCCGGGGTCGGCCGGGCGGACCGAGAGCCGCTGCCCGCCGACGACGCGCTTGAGCCCGTCCGGGGTGTCGTGCGCGATGACCCGGCCGGGGTCGATGACCGAGATCTCGTCGGCCAGCGCGTCGGCCTCCTCGAGGTACTGGGTGGTGAGCAGGACGGTGGAGCCGTCGTCGACGAGTCCGCGCACGACGTCCCACATCTCCTCCCGCTTGGCGGGGTCGAGGCCGGTGGTCGGCTCGTCGAGGAAGACGACCGACGGCCGGCCGACCAGCGACGCGGCGAGGTCGAGGCGGCGGCGCATCCCGCCGGAGTAGGTCTTGGCGACCCGGTCGGCGGCGGCCGTCAGGTCGAACTGCTCGAGCAGCTCCCGCGCCCGGGCGCGGGCCTGGCCCGTCGGCAGGTCGAGCAGCTGGCCGAACAGGACGAGGTTCTGCATGCCGGTGAGGTCCTCGTCGACGGAGGCGTACTGGCCGGTGAGGCCGATGCTCGGGCGCGCACCGCGCGGGCGTCGCGGACCACGTCGAGGCCGCCGATCCGGGCGGTGCCGGCGTCGGCGCGCAGCAAGGTGGCGAGGATGCGCACGGCGGTCGTCTTGCCGGCGCCGTTGGGTCCGAGGACGCCGAGGACGGTGCCCTCGCGCGCTGCGAGGTCGACGCCCGTCGAGCGCCTGCGTGGCGCCGAAACGCTTGGTGAGGCCCTCGGCCTCGATGGCGTAGCTCATGCCGGCCACGGTGCGCGCCGGCGCTGGCACGGCGCTGGCGTCCCGCTGGCACGGCGCTGACGTCGGCTGGTACGCCGCTGTCGTCCGGCTGGCACGCCGCTGTCGCCCGGTACGCCGCTGGCGTCCGGCGGGTACGCCGCTGGCGCCCGGGTACGCCGCTCGCGCCCGGCTGGTACGCCGCTGGCGCCGCCGGGACCGCGAGTGCCCACCAGGGGCCGCGAGTGGTCACCTACCGCGGCGAGTGGCCAGTTCCGCGCCGAGTGGGCGCAGGAACGATGCCCACTCGGCGCCCAACGGACCACCCGGGGGAGCAAGGGACCACCCGAGGGAGCAAGGGACCACCCGAGGGAGCAAGGGACCACCCGTCGGCGCAACGGACCACCCGTCGGCGCAACGGCAGCCGGACCCTGCGACACGCTGCCCTACGGTGATCGCCATGGCACGTCCCGACGGCCGCGCGCCCGACCAGCTGCGCCCGGTGACGATCACCCGCGACTGGCAGAAGTACGCCGAGGGTTCGGCGCTGGTCGAGTTCGGCGAGACCAAGGTGCTGTGCGCCGCATCGGTGCAGCAGGGCGTGCCGCGCTGGCGCAAGGGCAGCGGCCTGGGCTGGGTCACCGCCGAGTACGCGATGCTGCCGCGCGCCACCCTGACCCGCAACGACCGCGAGTCGGTGAAGGGCCGCATCGGCGGGCGCACGCACGAGATCAGCCGGCTGATCGGCCGCTCGCTGCGCGCGGCGGTCGACCTCGCCGCCCTCGGCGAGAACTCGATCTCGCTCGACTGCGACGTGCTGCAGGCCGACGGCGGCACCCGCACCGCGGCGATCACCGGCGCCTACGTCGCGCTCGCCGACGCGGTGGCGTGGCTCCGCGGCCGGGGCGCGCTGGCGCAGCGCCGAGCCGGTGGTGAACTCCGTCGCGGCCGTGTCGGTCGGCGTCATCGACGGCGAGCCGCGGCTGGACCTGATGTACGAGGAGGACGTCCGCGCCGAGACCGACATGAACGTCGTCGTGACCGGCGACGGGGAGTTCGTCGAGGTGCAGGGCACCGCCGAGGGCGCCCCGTTCCGCCGCGACGAGCTCGACGCGCTGCTCGACCTCGCGGTCGCCGGCTGCGCGGAGCTCGGCCGGCTGCAGCAGGAGGCGCTGGCGCGGTGACGGTGCTCCTGGCCAGCCGCAACGGCAAGAAGCTGGCCGAGCTGCGCCGGATCCTGGGCGGCGACGTCGACGTCGTCGGGCTGGACGACGTCGCGCCGTACCCGGAGGAGCCCGAATCCGGCGCGACGTTCGCCGACAACGCCCTGATCAAGGCCCGCGCCGGCGTGCGGGCCACCGGCCTGCCCACCGTCGCCGACGACTCCGGGCTGGCCGTCGACGCGCTGAACGGGATGCCCGGCGTGCTCTCGGCGCGTTGGGCGGGCCGGCACGGGGACGACCGGGCCAACCTCGAGCTGCTGCTCGGCCAGCTCGCCGACATCCCGGACGAGCGGCTGGGCGCGCGGTTCGTCTGCGCCGCCGCGTTCGTCACGCCGGACGGGACGGAGCTCGTCACCGAAGGCGTGATGCCCGGCCGCGTCGTCCGGGCCCCGCGAGGCGACAACGGCTTCGGCTACGACCCGATCTTCGTCCCGGACGGGCACGAGCGCACCAGCGCCGAACTCGACTCCGACACCAAGGACGCGATCAGCCACCGGGGCCGGGCGCTGCGCGCGCTACTGCCGGAGCTGCAGGCGGCGCTGGGCGGCTAAGCAGGGGCCGCCCGTTACCGTGGACGGCATGCGGATCACCGGACTCGGACACGCGAGTGTGTTGATCGAGACCGCGCACGGGACGGTGCTGACGGACCCGTGGGTGAACCCGGCGTACTTCGGCTCGTGGTTCCCGTTCCCGGACAACTCGCAGCTGGACTGGGACCGGATCGGGCAGGTCGACCACCTGTTCGTCAGCCACCTGCACCACGACCACTTCGACCCGCAGCACCTGCGCAAGTACGTCAGCAAGGACGCCACCGTGCTGCTGCCGGCGTTCCCGACCACCGAGCTGCACGACGCGCTGAAGGACTGCGGCTTCACCCGCATCGTCGAGACGGTCTCGGACGAGGTGGTGGAGCTGGACGGGCTGCAGGTGATGGTCCAGTCGTTGACCAGCCCGACCGACGGCCCGATCGGCGACTCGTCGCTGTGGCTGCACGACGGGCAGCAGACGCTGCTGAACCAGAACGACGCCCGCCCGTCGAACCTCGACCGCTTCCGCGAGCTCGGGCCGGTGGACGCGTACCTGATCCAGTTCTCGGGCGCGATCTGGTTCCCGATGGTCTACGAGATGCCCGAGCGGGGGAAGGCGGCGCTGGGGCGGACGAAGCGGGAGCGGCAGTTCGACCGGACGCTGCGTTACATCGAGGAGCTCGGCGCCCGGTTCGTGTTCCCGACCGCCGGCCCGCCGTGCTTCCTCGACGAGGAGCTGTGGGGCTTCAACGACATCTACGGCGACGAGTCGAACATCTTCCCCGACCAGACGGTGTTCCTGCGCTGGCTGGCCGAGCGCGGGCATGGCGAGGGGCGGCTGCTGCTGCCGGGCTCGGTGGCGCGCGTCGACGCGGACGGCTGCCCGGTCGAGCACCCGTGGGACCCCGACACGGTGTTCGCGTCGAACGCGACGAAGTCGGACTACCTGCGCGACGTGCAGCGGCGCCGGCTGCCCGAGGTCGACGCCTTGCGCGCGAGCTGGGCGCACCCCGAGATCGACGTGCTGGCGGAGCTGCAGAAGTGGTTCACGCCTCTGCTCGAGGAGGCCGAGCGGATGGCCGCGGGCATCGACGGCGGCGTCCGGCTGACCGCGGAGGACGAGCAGCGCGGTGACGTGGACGTCGTCGTCGACTTCACCGCCCGCGAGGTGCGCGAGTACGCGGGGGAGAAGGTGCGCTACCGGTTCCGCACCCGCCGGGCGTACCTCGAGCAGCTGATCGCCGAGCACGAGATCGACTGGGTGAACAGCCTCTTCCTGTCCTGCCGGTTCTCCGCCCACCGGGTCGGGCCGTACAACGAGTACATCTACACGTTCTTCAAGTGCCTGTCGGAGGAGCGGCTGAACTACGCCGAGGGCTGGTTCGCCGAGTCCGACGCCACGGCGGCCGCCGAGTCCATCGAGCTCGACGGCTGGGAAGTGCAGCGGCGCTGCCCGCACCTCAAGGCCGACCTGACCCGGTTCGGCTCCGTCGACGGGGACGTCATGACCTGCCAGATGCACGGGTGGAAGTGGCGGCTCACCGACGGCAAGTGCCTGACCTCCGTCGGCCACGACATCCGCGCCGCCCGCGCCGGCGGGGAGCTGGTCGGCGTGGGCGCCGGACTCGGACACGACCCGTCGTTGGACAGCGAGCGTGACCAGCACGAGCACGAGGACGTCGACGGGCCGCTGCCGCCGCGGCACTGAGGCCGCCGTCGAGGCGACTGGAAGGTCCTCGAGTGCCGTCGCGTCATCCCGGAGCTGCGATGCAGCGTCGTCTTCGTGGGGGAGGCCGAGCAGGTCTCCGACGCGTCCACGGCGCATGTCGAACGCAGCCATGACGCGCGCCGACCGGGTGCGCGACTCCCAGGAACGGTTCCAGCTCGCACTGTTCGTTACGGACTGCCTGGCCTACGTCGGCGACCTGTTCGATCAGCCGGAGCCGGCACGGCTCAGCGCTCGCGGCTCCGGAGCACGCCGCCTCACGACCAGGGTGTGACCGGGCGGTCCTCGCTCCGCGAGTCCAGCGTCGTCGTGACGCGCTCGTCGAAGAAGGCGAGCATGCCGCGGATGCCTGCCGCTTCGGCGAACGGCTCGTCGTAGCTCCACGCGATGTCGCGGTGCACCTGGTCGCCGACCCGCGCCGTCCAGTACGACGCGCGGCCCTTGTAGGCGCACACGCTCGTCCTGGAGCTCGGTTCCAGCTCCGCGAGGACGTCCTCGCGGGCGACGTAGTGGCGAGTGGGCAGCAGCGTCTCGAACAGCAGCGTCGGGTGGTCGGTGCGGGCGAGCAGGCCTCCGTCGACCTCCACCCGCAGCGGCCGCCGGCTCGGCAGCACGTCGATGCGGTGGAAGGGGTCGCGGGGATGGCCGATGTTCGGCACGTCCTCCTCCCACCAGGCGTCCATGGCGGCGAAGTCCAGCAGCACCAGGCCGGCCAGGTCGGGGTCGTCCGGCCGGAAGGCGGCACCGGCCGAGGTGGCGCCCTCCACCTGCAGGTCGAGGCTGGTCCCGCCGACGGTGTGCAGCGCGAACGGGAAGGAGGGGTCCAGGAGCCGCACCGGGGTGCGGCCCGGCATCCGGTGGCCGACGTCGTCCCCCGCGGGCGCGACTTCCGCGGCGGCGGCCAGGTCCGCGTGCACGTCGTCCTCCGGGACCGCCCAGTTCGGCACGACCCGACGGGGCTCCCACACCAGCACCGCCCGCCGGGAGTCCACCACGGTCCGCCCGCCCAGCTCGGCGCGCACCCGCTTGCCGGTCGGCTCGTACCGCAACGTCGGCAACGCGCTCATCAGCGTCGCGCTCACGGTCACGCCCACGACGGCCTCCACGCTCGGGACGACCAGTGCAGCACGCTGGAGCGGCGCGCGCCAGCGGGACGGCTCCCGGGCCAGCGGGCCGTCGGTGGGGCCGGTGGGAGTCGAACCCACACTGGACAGGACCTAAACCTGTTGCCTCTGCCGTTGGGCTACGGCCCCGACGTCCCGGTCAGACGCCGAGGTCCTTGCGGAGCTTGGCGACGTGGCCGCTGGCCCGCACGTTGTACAGCGCCTGCTCGATCTTCCCCTCCGGGTCGACGACGAACGTCGAGCGGATGACGCCCTGCACGGTCTTGCCGTACATGGTCTTCTCGCCGTACGCGCCGTAGGCCTCGAGCACGGACTTCGACGCGTCACCGAGCAGCGGGAAGGTCAGCTGCTCGGCGTCGCGGAACTTCGCCAGCTTCACCTGCGAGTCCGGCGAGATGCCGATGACGTCGAAGCCGGCGTCGTTGAGCTCGGCCAGGTTGTCCCGGAAGTCGCAGGCCTCCGTCGTGCAGCCCGGAGTGCTGGCGGCCGGGTAGAAGTAGAGGACGGTTCTGCGGCCGCGGTGGTCGGCGAGGGAGACGGGTCTGCCGTCGGCGTCCGGGAGCGTGAAGTCGGGCGCCGGGTCGCCCGGGGAGAGGCGGGTCACGGCCGAAGGCTACCGATACGCTTCCGCGCGACCGTCCGGCCAGATCCGGCGAGAGGAGTTCCGCGGGTGCCCGAGCGCAGTGCCGAGCAGATCCAGCGCGACATCGAGCAGGCCCGCGACGTCCTGGCCGCGTCCGTCGACGAGATCGCGGCGCGCACCAACCCGCAGCGCCTCACCGACCAGGCCAAGCAGGTGGCGCGCGAGCGGGCGACGTCCCCGGCCGGGCGCGCGGTGATCATCGGGGTCGGCGCCCTGTTCGTGGTCTACCTGGTGTGGCGGGTGCGCCGCTGAGCGTCGTCCTGTTGCTGTCGTGCCCGGACCAGCGCGGCCTGGTCCACGGCGTGGCCGAGTTCGTGCTGCGCCGCGGGGGAACCATCCTGCACGCCGAGCAGCACGTGGACCGGGAGTCCGGCGTCTTCTTCCAGCGCGTGGAGTTCGATCCGGACGAGGACGCGGACGAGATCGGGCGGGCGTTCGCGCCGGTGGCCACGCGGTTCGGGATGGAGGTCCGGGTGCGCTCGTCGCGCGAGCGGCCGCGCGTCGTGCTCATGGCCAGCCGGGAGCCGCACTGCCTGATCGACCTGTTGGCCCGCTGGCGCAGCGGTGAGCTGCCCGGCGAGGTCGCGGCGGTGGTGAGCAACCACCCCGACCACGCCGCTCTCGCCGGCTACTACGGCGTGCCCTACCACCACCTCCCGGTGACGGCCGGGACGCGGACCGCGCAAGAGGACGAACTGCTCTCGGTGTTGCGCGACGTCGGCGCCGACCTGGTCGTCCTCGCCCGGTACATGCAGGTGCTGACGTCCCGCGTCCTCGACGCCTACCCGATGCGGATCGTCAACATCCACCACTCGTTCCTGCCGGCGTTCCAGGGCGGGCGGCCCTACCACCAGGCGCACCGCCGGGGCGTCAAGATCATCGGTGCGACGGCGCACTACGCGACCGCCGACCTGGACGAGGGTCCGATCATCGCCCAGGACGTCACCGCGGTGTCGCACCGGGACGCCGTCCCCGACCTGGTGCGCAAGGGTCGCGACCTGGAGACCGTCGTCCTGGCCCGTGCGGTCCGCGCGCACCTCGAGCACCGGACGCTCGTCTTCGGCAACAAGACCATCGTCTTCGGTTGACGGCCCGGGCAGAGGTGTCCGGCCGGTGACGCACAGGTCAACGGCTAGGGTCGGGCGAGTGGCACTGCGCCTGACACCGCGGGACAACGCCTTCTACGACATGTTCACCGATGCTGGGCGCAACGTCGCCGAAGCGGCTGAACTGCTGTCCGGGCTGGTCGACATCGGCGCCGACCGCGAGCGCATCGCCGACCTGCTCCGGGAGAAGGAGCACGCCGGCGACACGGTCACGCACAGGATCCTCCGGCAGCTCAACACCAGCTTCGTCACCCCGTTCGACCGTGAGGACATCTACCGGCTCGCCGCCGCGCTCGACGACGTCGTCGACGCCATGGAAGCTGCCGCGGACTTCGCGGTGCTGACGGGAATCGGACGGCTCCCGCTGCTGATGGCCGACCAGATCACGCTGCTGCGTCGGTCAGCAGCGGAGACGGCGTCGGCCATGGCGCGACTGCGGACCCTCAGCGACCTCGAGCCGTACTGGATCGAGGTGAACCGGCTGGAGAACGAGGCCGACCGGGTCTACCGCAAGCTGCTCAGCCGGCTGTTCAGCGGCGAGTACGAGGCGCTGGAGATGGTCAAGCTGCGCGAGGTCGCCGACCTGCTCGAGGAGGCCGCGGACGCGCTCGAGCACGTCGCGCACGCGGTCGAGTCGATCGCGGTCAAAGAGTCGTGACCCTGACCGAGCTGGTCGTCCTCATCGTCGTGGTCGCCCTCGGGTTCGACTACACCAACGGCTTCCACGACTCGGCCAACGCCATCGCGACAACGATCTCCACGCGGGCGCTCACGCCACGGGTCGCGCTCGCGATGGCTGCGGTCGCCAACGTCCTCGGAGCGCTCGTCTCGACCGCGGTGGCCAAGACGATCGGCGGGGGCATCATCGACGCGCCGCAGGGCCACGAGGGTCTCGTCGTCGTCCTCGCCGCGCTCGCCGGCGCGATCGTCTGGAACCTGACGACCTGGTGGTTCGGGCTGCCGTCGTCGTCGTCGCACGCCCTGATCGGCGGTCTCGTCGGTGCGGCCCTCGCGGCGTCGCAGACGGTCAAGTGGCAGGGCCTGGTGGACAAGGTCGTCGTGCCGATGGTGGTGTCACCGCTCGTCGGGCTGGTGCTCGGCTACCTGGTGATGCTGGCCCTGCTCTGGGCGTTCCGGAAGTCGAACGCGCACCGGACCTACGCCCGTTTCCGCTACGCACAGATCGTCTCGTCGGCGACGATGGCGTTCGGGCACGGCACGCAAGACGCGCAGAAGACGATGGGTGTCATCGCCTTGTCGCTCGTGGTGTCCGGCCACCTCGACGCGAAGGACGGCATCCCGCTCTGGGTCATCTTCGCCTCGGCCGGCGCCATCGCCTTGGGCACGTACTCCGGTGGGTGGCGGATCATGCGCACGCTCGGCCGACGGATCTACTCGTTGACACCCGCCAGTGCGTTCGCTGCCCAGACGACGGCGAGCGGTGTGCTCTTCGCGACGGCGCACTTCGGCCTGCCGGTGTCCACGACGCACGTGATCACGACCTCGGTGATGGGGGCGGGCGCGACCCGGCGACTGTCCGCCGTGCGGTGGGGTGTCGCCGGGAACATCCTGGTCGCCTGGGTGCTCACCCTGCCGGCGGCGGCGGCGGTAGCGGCGCTCGCGTGGGTGGTCCTGCGCCCGCTGCTCGCCTGAACCGCAGCAACTCGCCGGGACGGACCTGGAACGCCGCGTCGAGGTCGGCGTCGACGACGACGGCGATCACCGGGTAGCCGCCGGTCACCGGGGCGTCCGGTCCGAGCAGGATCGGCCGGCCGTCCGGGGGGACCTGCAGCGCACCGGGCAGTGTCGCCTCGCTGGCCAGCTCGCCGGTGGTACGCCGTCGTAGCGGTGGGCCCGTCGAGCCGGATCCCGACGCGGTCGCTGTCCGGGCGCACGGTCCACGCGGTGTCCCACAACACGCCCAGTGCGGCGACGTCGAACCAGTCGTCGCGCGGTCCGGGGATGCATCGCAACGCCTCCCTCGACGCGGGCCGCGGCGTGGCCCTCGCGTCAGCGACTTCCCCGGCGATCTCCGCCCCGATGGGCAGCAGGTCGCCTGTCCGCAGGACGGCCGGCCCGAGACCACCGAGGGTGTCGGTGCTGCGGGAGCCGAGCACCGGCGCGACCGCGATCCCGCCGCGGACGGCGAGGTAGCTCCGCACCCCGCTCGTCGGCGTCGTCAGCCGGACGACGGCGCCCGCTGGGAGGCTGAGCGGCACCCCCCAGTCCGGGGCTGCCGGGGCACCGGTGAGGGCCACCGTCGCGGCCCGCCGCAGCAGGACCGCGAGCCCGCCGAAGGTTGCCTCGAGGACCGCGGCGCCAGGTCCGTTGCCGACGAGCCGGTTCGCCACCCGTGCCGCGGACCGGTCGGCGGCACCGGACCGGCTGACGCCCAGCTGCGGCGTACCCCGGGCGGCCGGCGTCCTGCACGCTCGCCAGCGGGCCGGGTGCGAGGACCTCGATCACGTCGGCCGGAACCGGACCGTCGTCCCCGGGGTCAGGAGCGCGGGCGGGTCCCGGTCGAGGTCCCACAGCGTGGCGTCCGTCGTCCCCAGCAGCCGCCAGCCGCCGGGCGAGGCCCGCGGGTACACCGCGGCGTACCCGCCCGCCACCGCGACGGCGCCCGCCGGGACCCGGGCGCGCGGCGTGGCCAGCCGCGGTACGTGCAACTCCGGCGGCAGCCCGGTCAGGTAGGCGAAGCCCGGCGCGAAGCCGCAGAACGCGACGGTGTACGTGCCGCCGCTGTGCCGGGCGACGACGTCGTCCACCGTCAGCCTCGCGGCGGCGGCCACGTCCCCCAGGTCCGGCCCGTCGTAGCGGACGTCCAGTAGGACCTCGTGCGCGGCGCCGGGAGTCGGCGCGGGCTCGGCCACGGCCGCGTGGACCAACCGCTCCGTCCGCGCCCGGTCGCCGTCGACGAGCGGCACGAGCACCGTCCGCGCGCCCGGCACCGTCCCGTCGACGCCCGAGCGCCGCAGCGCGGCGTCGACGCCCAGTACCGTCGCGGGGTCGTCGAGCTCGACAAGGACGGCCCGGTCGCCGCAGGGCAGCAGCCTCACGCGAACCGCACCAGGGCGACACCGTCGTCGGTCAGCGCGGAACGGACCGCCCGGGCGAGCTCGACCGCGCCCGAGGTGTCGCCGTGCAGGCAGACGGAGTCCACCTCGAGCGCCACCTCGGAGCCGTCGACCGCGAACACCGTCCGATCACGGACCATCCGCAGGACCCGTTCGACGACGGACGAGACGTCGGTCACGACGGCGCCCGGCGAACCCCGGGGGACGAGCGTCCCGTCGGTGCGGTAGGCACGGTCGGCGAAGCCCTCCGCGACGAAGGACACGCCTCGCCCCTCGCAGGCCTGCGACAGCGCCGACCCCGGCGGCCCGAGCAGTGGCAGCCCGACGTCCGCGACCGCCGACACCACCGCGTCCGCCTGGCGGGTGTCCACCGCCGCGGTCGTGTAGAGCGCGCCGTGCGGCTTGACGTACCGGACCTCCGTCCCGGCAGCACGCGCACACGCCGCCAGCGCTCCGACCTGGTACAGCACGTCGGCGGCGAGCTCGTCCGGCGCGACATCGATCCGACGCCGACCGAACCCGGCCAGGTCCCGGTACCCCACCTGCGCCCCGACGGCGACGTCGCGCGCCGCGGCGGCCGCGCACACCCGCCGCATCGTCAGCGGGTCGCCGGCATGGAAGCCGCAGGCGACGTTCGCGCTGGTGACGAGCTCGAGCAGCGCGTCGTCGTCGCCGAGGCGCCACACCCCGAACCCCTCGCCGAGATCGGCGTTGAGGTCGACCGACGGGCCCACCGGGCCACCGTAGCGGCGGTACGGTCGGCTCCCGTGCACTCCGCGCGTCTGCCGCTGATCGGCCTCTCCAGTTACGACGTCGACGAGGCGCACTGGGACGTCTGGAGCCTGCCGGTCCACTTGCTGCCGACGCGGTACGCCGACAGCGTCCGCGCCGCCGGCGGTGTCCCGGTCCTCCTGCCACCGGGCGCCGCGGACCCCGACGCCGAGGCGGCCGCCGTCGTCGCGCGGGTCGACGGCCTGCTGCTCAGCGGCGGCACCGACGTCGACCCGGCGCTCTACGGCGCGCTCCGGCATCCCGCGACCCAACCGGCACGGCCGGACCGCGACCGGTGGGAGCTGGCGCTGACCCGCGCCGCGCTGGACGCCGGGGTCCCGGTCCTGGGCATCTGCCGCGGCATGCAGCTGCTCGACGTCGCGCTCGGCGGCACGCTCGAGCAGCACCTGCCCGACCGCGTCGGGTCGACGATGCACTGCCCGAGCGTCGGCGAGCACGCCCGGCACACCGTCACGGTCGCCGCCGGCAGCACGCTCGCCGCGCTGCTCGGCGCCGGCGAGCACGACATCTCGACCTACCACCACCAGGCGGTCGACCGTCTCGGCTCCGGGTTGGCCCCGGCGGCGCGCGCGGCGGACGGCGTCGTCGAGGCGCTCGAGCTGCCCGGGCGGTGGGTGGTGGGTGTCCAGTGGCACCCGGAGTCCGACGGCGGCGGGCCGCTGCTCGCCGGCTTCGTCGGTGCCGCGGCCGCGGCGGCGGCGCAGGTCCGCTCTGGCACAGTGAGGACGTGAGCGCTCCGAGCCCGACCGGACCGTTCTCCGGGTACGCCGCGGAGATCTACCTCAACGGCCTCGGCGGGACGCTCCCGCCGTTCACCACCGACCTCACCGCCCTGGAGGGCTCCGCCCGCGAGGTCCTTCCCGACGGTCCGTACTGGTACGTCGCAGGCTCGGCCGGGTCCGGTGCCACCGCCCGGGCCAACCGGGCGGCGTTCGACCGCTGGCGCATCGTGCCGCGGATGCTCACCCAGGCGACCAGCCGCGACCACACCGTCGACCTGTTGGGCACGAGGATGCCGGCGCCGGTGCTGCTCGCCCCGGTCGGCGTGCAGTCGATCGTGCACCCCGACGGCGAGCTGGCCACCGCCCGGGCCGCCGCGGAGCTCGGGCTGACGATCGTGCAGTCGACCGCGTCGTCGCACACCCTCGAGGAGGTCGCCGACGTCGCCGGACCCCGCTGGTACCAGCTGTACTGGCCGAACGAGCCCGAGGTCACGGCGTCGCTGCTCAAGCGCGCGCAGGAGGCCGGCTACACCGCGCTGGTGGTCACCCTGGACACCTGGTCGCTGGGCTGGCGCCCGCACGACCTGGACAGCTCCTACCTGCCGTTCATCCGGGGCGTCGGCACCGCGATCCCGTTCAGCGACCCCGCGTTCCGCGCGCCTCTGGCCGCGCCGCCGGAGGAGGACCTCCTGCCGGCCGTGCTGCGCTGGACCGGCTTGTTCACCGGCGTCGACAAGTCCTGGGACGACCTGGCGCTGCTCCGCGAGCTGTGGGACGGGCCGATCGTCCTCAAGGGCATCCAGCACGTCGACGACGCCCGCCGCGCCGCCGACGCCGGCATGGACGGCGTCGTGGTGAGCAACCACGGCGGCCGGCAGGTCGACGGTGCCATCGCCTCCCTGGACGCCCTCCCGCCGATCGCCGACGCCGTCGGCGACCGCATGACGGTGCTGTTCGACTCCGGGATCCGCACCGGCGCGGACGTGGTCAAGGCGCTCGCGCTCGGCGCCGAGGCCGTGCTCGTCGGCCGACCGTTCGTCTACGGCCTGGCGCACGGCGGGCAGGACGGGGTCAAGCACGTCCTGCGCAGCCTGCTCGCCGACCTGGACCTGACGATGGCACTGTCCGGCCACCGCCGTCCCGGCGAGCTGAGCCGGGACGTCCTCGTGCGCGCGCCGTCCCCGTGAGCGCGGACACCCGCCCGGTCCCTGCCCGGTCCGCCGCGGCGGACGCGGCCGTCCTCATGGCGGCCGTCCTCGTCGTCGCGCTCAACCTGCGCCCGGCGGTCGTGGCCGTGTCCCCGCTGCTGCCGACGATCCGCGCCGACACGGGGATGGGTGCCCCCGAGGCGGGCCTGCTGACCACCGTGCCGGTGCTCTGCTTCGGCGCGCTGGCCCCGGTGGCGCCGCGGCTGGCCCGCCGGATCGGGATCGAGCCGGCGATCGGGGTGTCGCTCGTCGTGCTCGGCGCCGGCATCCTGCTGCGCGTCCTGCGACCGCAGCCGCTGCTGTTCGCCGGCACCTTCCTCGCCGGGGCCGGCATCGCGGGCGCCAACGTCCTCGTCCCCGCCCTGATCAAGCGGGACTTCGCCGGGCGGGCGGGTCTGATGACCGGCCTCTACTCGGCCTCGCTGAACCTCGGCGCCGCCGCGGCGGCCGGCCTGACGCTCCCGCTCGGCGACGCGTGGCACCTGTCGTGGCGGCTGTCGCTCGAGCTGTGGATCGCTCCGGTGGTCGTCGCGGCCGCGCTCTGGGGACCGGCGCTGCGGCGGCGACCCGCGCGCCCGCAGGACGCCGGCGAGCCCGGGGTGTTGCGGGCGCTGCTGCGCGACCGCGTGGCATGGGCCGTGACGGGCTACCTGGCGCTGCAGTCGGTGGAGTTCTACGCCGCCGCCGCGTGGCTGCCGACCATCTTCCGTGACCACGGGCTGCCCGCCGGTGAGGCAGGGTGGCTGCTCGCCTGGGCCAACGTCATCGGCATGGCGGGGGCGATCGGCATGCCGGTCGTGGCGCACCGCAGCCGCGACCAACGGCCGATGATCGTCCTCGTCATCGGTCTGTACGTCGTCGGACTGACCGGGCTGCTCGTCGCCCCCGCCGCCGGCGCGTGGTGGTGGATGACGCTGTTCGGCCTCGGCCAGGGGGGCGGCTTCGCGCTCGCGCTGCTGCTGGTGTCGCTGCGCAGCCCGGACACCCGGCACGCCGCGGAACTGTCCGGGATGGCGCAGTGCGTCGGCTACCTCGTCGCCGCCACCGGCCCGGTCGCGCTCGGCGCGGCGCACGCGCTCACCGGCGGGTGGCGGGTGCCGGTGGCGCTGCTGCTCGCCGTGCTGGTGCCGATGTGCCTGCTCGGCCTGAGCGCCGGGCGGGACCGGCTCGTCCGCAGCTAGTCGATGGGTAGGTTGCAGCACATGGCCGACGACATGCCGCCCACCGTCTTCGTTCTGTACGGCGCCACGGGGGACCTGGCCCACCGCATGGTGTTGCCGGCGTTCTTCACGCTCGCCCAGCGCGACCTGCTCCCGGACAAGTGGCTGCTGATCGGGAACGGCCGCGGCGACGTCGCGCACGAGGACTTCCGCGGCCGGGTCGCGGCCTCGCTGCGCGAGTTCGGCCCGCATCCGGACCAGGGCCCGTGGGACGAGTTCAGCCGGCGGCTCCTGTTCGCCGGCGGAGGCTTCACCAGCGACGACCCGGGCAGCCTGCTCGACGTCATCGCGCACGCCCGCGAGCAGCTCGGTGCCGACGCGCAGCTGGTGCACTACTTCGCGGTGCCGCCGGTGGCGTTCCCGGAGCTGACGAAGGCGCTGGGTGAGCACCATCTCGCCGAAGGCGCGCGCGTGGTCTACGAGAAGCCGTTCGGCACGTCGCCGGACGGGTTCCGCGCGCTGGACCAGACCGTCCACTCCGTCCTGGACGAGTCGCAGGTCTACCGGATCGACCACTTCCTGGGGAAGGAGGCCACCCAGGACCTGCACGTCATGCGGTTCGGCAACGCGCCGTTCGCCGCGATCTGGGACGCCGCGCACGTGCGGGCGGTGCAGATCGACGTGCCGGAGACGCTCGACGTGGCCGACCGCGCCGGCTTCTACGACGCGACCGGCGCCGTGCTCGACATGCTCGTCACGCACCTGTTCCAGGTCGCGGCGGAGGTTGCGATGGACCCGCCGGCGAGCCTGTCGGCGCAGGACCTGCAGTCGGCCCGGGAGACGGTGATCGGCTCCTTCCGTCCCCTCGACCCCTCCGAGGTGGTGCTCGGCCAGTTCGACGGCTACCGAAAGATCGATGGGATCGCCGACGACTCGACCACCGACACGTTCGTCGCGGCGCGACTGTGGGTGGACAGCGACCGGTGGCGCGACGTGCCGTTCCTGCTGCGCACCGGCAAGCGGATGGCGGCCGGCGCGCAGCGGGTCAGCCTGCTCATGCGCGCGCCGGACGGGCCGCTCACCGACGTCCCGAGTTCCGCGAACGTCCTCACCTTCTCGATGGCCGGTGACGGTGCGGTGTCGCTGTCGGTGGTCGCGAAGAAGCCCGGCCCCGGCGTGGACCTCGACGTCGGCTCGGTCGACCTGCCGCTGGCGCAGCTGCCCGACGCCGAGCCGCTGCCGCCGTACGTCCGGCTCATCCACGACGTGCTGCTCGGCGACCGCTCGCTGTTCACCCGCCCGGACGGCCTCGCCGCGGCCTGGGCGACCGTCGAGCCGCTGCTCGAGCACCGCCCGACGCCCCTGCCGTACGCCCCCGGGAGCTGGGGACCGGCGGCCGCGGACGAACTCGCCGGCCCCGGCGGTTGGGTGCTCACGGCGCAGAAGCAGGCCTCGGCGTGACCGCCGCCTCGGAGGAGAGCCCGGACATCCCGACCGCCGACATCACCTCGTTGATCATGGACGACCACGAGTGGATGCGCCGGGCCTTCGCCCGGCTCGACGACGCCCGCGGTAGCGACCAGCTGCGCGCGGCGTGGGACCCGCTGGCCGAACGCCTGGACACCCACGCCCAGGCCGAGGAGGAGGTGTTCTACCCGTCCCTGCTGCGCAAGGGCGGCGAGGACGCCGGCGACGAGACCGACGACGCGGTCCACGACCACAACGAGATCCGCGAGGCGGTCGCCGCGGCGCGCGACGCCGAGGTCGGCAGCGACCCGTGGTGGTCGGCCGTCGGCAAGGCGCGGTCGGAGAACAGCGAGCACCTCGCCGAGGAGGAGGACGAGGTCCTGCCCGACTTCCGCCGACACGCGTCACGGCAGCTGCGCGCCGAACTCGCCCAGCGGTGGATCGGCTTCTACGCCGCCCACCCCGGCGGCCGTGGCGTGGACCCCGGGCCGCGCGACGTCGAGGAGTACCTCGAGGAGAACGGTCCGGACGGCGGTTCCTAGCGCTGGTGCCCTAGCTCCGGTGACCCGGGGCGACGGTCGCGCCCGGTGCTCTGGACGTGCCGGCCGGCCGGCGCCGCAGTGGGTGTGAGCGGCGGTCGCGCAGCGTCCGCTCCAGCAGGAGCAGGTCGCGCCGCCACTGTCGGTCGGCGTCGGTCGCTGACGCGTCGGCGACCACTCTGTCGCGAACGGCTTCCGCCATCACACCCCGCCCTCCTGCAGTCGCCGGCCGGGCCGGCCACGCGTCCTCATCGCACCGTGGCGACCACCACCTGCGGTACACCCCTAGAGGTGACGCGGTCGTGCCTCGCCGACCGGTGTCGGTACTGAACCTCGACCCGACGACCAGCGACAGCCTGAGCGTGGGGCGTGGATCGGAGAAGAAGTCCTCCCGTGCCCGCCGCTTGCGTGGCTGAACCCGTGGAGGTGTCTTCGTGAAGAAGTTGGCAGGATCGCCGTGCCGGTTGCGGATCGGCTCGTGGGACGCCTACCGGATCCGGAGACGGTCGGGTTCTTGGGCCGGGTTGAGGGCTGGCGGCGATCGTCGAGGCCGTTCTGCGGTGAGCCCCGGCGTGGGATGTCGGCACGGTCGTCAGGTTCGCGTCGTCACAGCTGGACAGCCCCGGGCCGTGGTGCCCGGGGCTGGGAGCTGGTTGTTGATGCTGTTGCGGTGGCGGGTTGGGGTGTCACTTCGCGGGGCGGCGGGCCGGCGGGTTGCTCTCCAGTGTCCAGTTGCCGTTGCCGTGCCGGTCGTGGGAGTCAGTAATTGACCTCGATCGCCATGTCGTTGTTGCCGACGTCGCAGATGGTGACGGGTCCCGACGTGTCGCCGGCCTTCGCGCTGGGCTGGCTGAGCGCGTCGACGTGCATGATCTCGGCCGCCGACTGGGTGTGGTCGGCGCTGGTGTAGGTGATGGTGTCCCACTGCTGGGTGAACGCGATGAAGGTGACGTCGAACTCGGCCGACTGGCTGGGCAGCAGTTCACTTCCGAACGCGGGGGTGTGGGTGAAGTGCTGATCACCTGTCAGCCCCGTCCAGTACATCGGCTGGTTGGTGAAGTTGTAGATCTTGAAGGGGCGCGAGATGTCGCTTGAGGCGCCGACCTGGGCGTGGGTCGCGCCGACCTTGGCGGCGGCGGGGGTGGTGGCGTGTGCGGCGGGCGCCGCCATGGCCGCTCCTGCACCCACGCCGGTGAGGGCGGCGGCGGCGAGGAGGACTCCTGCGGTCTTGGTGATGATCTTCATTGGGTTGATCCTCTGTCTGCGGTGGCGGGTCCCTGTTGGCTCCGTTGGCTTCTGCACGAGCCTCGCCCCGCAGCCGCCGGTGCACCGTCGCCCGAACGGCCGAACCACCGGATGAGCTCGGCGTCCACCACCCGCTGGACGTCGCGGTGTTCACCCCGCCGCCCCGATCAACCCGAGCGTGGCAGGCCAACGTGGCCATGCCGGAGACGGCTGGCCAGCCGGCCGTAGCTGGCGCCGAGAACCGCCGGGGTCTGTGGGCTCTTGATGCGGGTGCGGCCATGCCGCAACAGCGGATTCTCGCCGGTGAACAGCTCGGCGAACACGCCGAGCGGTAGGCGGGGCCGTTGTCCGAGACGAGCGCGATCGGCGCCGGCACGGTGCGCAGCAGCTCGCCGGTGGTCTCGCCGGCACAGCGGCTGGCCCTGGCCGCCCGGGACGGCGGCTGTCGTTCCCCGGCTGCACCGTCCCGGCCGCCTGGTGCCAGACCCACCACGTCGTCGGCTGGTCCGACGGCGGAGCTACCGACGTGGACAACCTGACTCTCGTCTGCGGTCACCACCACCGCGAGTTCCGACGACGCGGCTGGGAGGTCCGGATGGTCGACGGCGTCCCGCAGCGACATGACCGCTCAGCGGGTCGGTGTCGCGCTGCCGGTGCTCGGCAGCACCAGCGGCGGGCTGGACGCGGCGCCGGAGCCCGTCGACGTCCCGGGCGCGGGGGACGTGGTCGACGACCCGGACGACCTCGATCCCGACGTCGACGACGCGGAGCCACTCACGGACGGCCGCGGTGAGGTCGACGGCGCAGGGACTGTGGTGTCCGGCGCCGTCGTCGTGGGCGTCTCCGACGGTGTCTCCGACGGGGTCGGCCGCGGTGTGGTGGTACGGACCGGCGCCGGCGTCACCCGCTGCACGTACTGGTTGTCCGGTGTCGGACGAACGACGAAGTACAGCACGAGCACCGCGACGAAGAACACCGTGAGGAACATCGTCGAGCGGCGCAGCCGACGGAGGCGCTGGGTCACGTCGACGCCGTCGGGGCCGCGGTGTCGACGCCGTCCATGCCTGCCGGCACGCTGATGCCCGCGGCGAGGAACGCCACCGTGATCCGGGCGCGCAATGCTCGTCCGACATCGAACTGCTTGCCCGGCAGCGTCCGAGCGATCAACCGGACCGTGAAGGTGTCTGCCTCGATGCTCTCGACGCCCATGACGGACGGCGGGTCGAGCAGCATCCGCTGCAGGTGCTCGTCCTGGAAGGCCTCCTCGCCGACCTGGCGCAGGATCTCCGTCACCCTGTTCAGGTCGACGTTCGTCGCCACCGGGACGTCGACCACCGCGCGCGCCCAGTCCCGGGACAGGTTCGTCACCTGCGAGATCTGGCCGTTCGGCGTGATGATCACCTCGCCGGTCAGCGACCGCAGCCGGGTGGTGCGCAGCGTCAGGTCCTCGACCGTCCCGGTCACCGGCGTCGTCGTTCCCACCGCGGACAGCGTGACGACGTCTCCGAAACCGTACTGTCGCTCGGCGATGAGGAAGAAGCCGGCGAGGACGTCCTGCACGACGCGCTGCGCGCCGAAGCCGAGCGCGACGCCGACGACGGTGGCCGGCGCCACGAAGCTCGTGACCGGCACGCCGAGGCGCTGCACGACCAGCACCGCGGCGATGCAGTAGATCAGCACGAGCGTCGCCCAGGTCACCACACCGACGACCGCGTGCCGGTGCTTGACGGACTCCGAGCGGACCAGCGCGTCCTCACTCCGCCCGATGTCGCGGTCGATCCGCTGCTCGACGCGGCCGCCGAACCACGTCGCGAAACGGGTCAGCAGGATCGCGCCGGTGACGATGAGGACGATCTCGAGGAGGCTGCTACGGGCCCAGACGCTGAGGTCGGACAGGGACGAGATGGCGACGGACATCGCCACCCATTGTGCCGGACAGGATCGGTGCGCCTGACCGGTGCGGTGTCACAACGATCGGACGGTGGCGGCCACCGGAGGTGAGTCGTAGGCCGGTTCCTCACCCTCGAGCCACCGCTCGAGGTCAGGCCGGTGCGGGCGCACGCCGCCGAGCAGCAGCACCGCGAGGGCCACGGCCCCGCCGGCCAGGCAGAGCACGACGACGACCAGGACGCCCAGCCGCACGCCGCCGGCGAGGTCCTTGCGCGACATCGCGAGCTGCAGCACGACCGGCGCGACGAGGTAGGCCGCCTCCGCGCGCAGGAGCTCCACCAGGGCGAAGGTCGGGCCCAGGCGGTTGGACGGGGCCGACAGACCTGCGGTGAACAGCGCCGGGGACACGCCGGCGCCCGCGCCGAACCCGAGCAACAGCCCGCCGACAGCGATCAGGGGCACCGCGTGCGCCGGCGACAGGGCGAGCAGCACCGCGCCGGCCAGCGCGACGACGCCCAGCCCGCTCAACGCCAGCGCCGGCAGCCACCTCGTGCGCAGCGTGCGGGCGAACAGGGCAGCTGCGAGGACGACGCCCACCACTTGCGTGGTCAGCACCAGCCCGGTCGTCGCCGGCGCCAGGTGCCGGACCCGCAGCAGGTAGACGACGGCGAGTTCGACCAGGGCGGTGACGCCGGCGCCGGCGACCATCGCGGTGGCGATCCCGGTGACCGGCAAGGTGTGCGCGATGAGTTTCAGCGGCATCAGCGCGCCGTCGCGGCGGTACTGCACGACGAGCAGCCCGAGCAGCGCGAGGACGCCGAGCGCCACGGGCACCCAGAACCCGGGTGAGCCGAACCCCGAGCGCACGAGCCAGGTGACGCCGAGGAACGGCAGCACCGTGGCGGCGAGGGCCACCGGTGCCGCGGTCGGGTCGAAGCGCATCGTCGGGTCGGCGTTCTCGCCGCCCTCGAACCCGAGGACGGCGAGCACGATCGCGACGACCGCCACCAGGGCGAGCAGGACGAACAGCCCCCGCCAGTGGTCCACCGCCGCGGTGACGCCACCGACGAGCGGGCCGAGCGTCACCATCCCGAACAGCCCGAGGTTGACCATCGCGGCGGTCAGCGGCAGCCTGTCCGCGCCGAAGCGCGTCACGAGCGGTGGGAGCGCCGCGACGAGCAGCATGCCCGTGGCCAGTCCCTGCAGCGCGCGGCCGATGAGGAACGGCGTGATCGAGTGCGACACCGCGCACAGCAGGGAGCCGACCAGGAAGCCGACCTCGCACCCCAGGTACAGCCGGCGGGCCGGCTGGCGCTGCACCAGGTCGGCCGCGAGGACGGCGCCGAACGCGTAGCCGGCGTTCGACATCGCGTCCGACAGCTGCAGACCGAACATCGACGTGTGCAGGTCGCGCACGAACTGCTCCTGTAGCAGCTGGCCGGCCGTGGACAGCACGATGAACGGTGACAGCGCCAGCAGCGCGATGGCGACGGCGACGGGGTAGGAGCCGCCCAGCGGTCGGCGAGTCTCAGGCATCGCCCGGGGATGTACCCACGGCGGCGCCGGACCCGACGGGGCGGACGTTCAGTGCCGCGGTCGGTCCCCGCCGCCCTGGTCGCCGTCCGGCGGAGGCGTCTCGGCGGTCTCCCCGACCTGGAGCGGGTTGAGCCGCATCCAGACCAGGAACACCGCGCCGACGACGATCAGCACGATGCCCGTCCACAGGTTGATGTGCGTGTTCGCCGCCTTCTTGATCGCCGCGTCGCCGTCGAGCAGCCCGGTGATCAGCAGGATGACGCCGTAGACGAGCAGGACGACGCCGATGACCAGGCGGACGTCGAAGAGGCGGCCGATCCGGCTGCCGGTCCCACCGGGGTGGTCGTTCGGGGCGGAGCTCATGCCGGCCTCCTCAGGCGAACAGGATGTTGAGGACGACCGTGCCGGCCAGCACGATCCCGCCCAGGACGAGGGGCTTCTTCCACCACGGCACCGGGCCTGCCTTCTCGGGGATGGCGCGACTGCGCCCCGGACTCCAGACGATGTCGCCGAGCGCGTCCGGGTCGGGGCGCCGGGTCACCGCGGTCACCGCGAGCGTGACGACCAGGTCGACGAGGAACGCGACACCGGCCTGGATGAACGTCTCGTAGATCGCGGTCGAGGCGTGCAGGGCGTCCGTCTGGTAGAGCAGGAACATCGTCGCGCCGCTGAGCGACACCGGCGAGCAGGCCCCAGAACCCGCCCCACGCCGAGGTCTTGCGCCAGAACATGCCGAGCATGAACGTCGCGAAGATCGGCGCGTTGAAGATGCTGAACAGCGATTGCAGGTACGTCATGATGTTGTTGAAGTGCGACGCGAGGATCGCGGTGAACACCGCGATCACGATCGCCGACGACGGTGACCAGCCGGCCTGCGTTCAGGTAGTAGCGGTCCTCGCGGTCCCTGCGCGACGTACGGCTGCAGCAGGTCGTAGGTGACCACGGTGTTCAGCGAGCTCACGTTGGCCGCGACGCCGGCCATGAACGACGCGAACAGCCCGGTGATCGCGACGCCCAGCACGCCGCTGGGCAGCAGTCGCTGCATCAGCGCGGGGATGGCGTCGTTGTAGGTCAGGTTGCCGGTGCCGAAGTGCGGGATGCTCGACCAGCGCGACCAGGCCGGGGATCACGACCACGGCGGGGATCAACAGCTTCGGGTAGGCGGCGATCAGCGGGGTGCGCTGGCCGGCGGACTGGTCCTTCGCCGACAGCGCCCGCTGCACCTCGGTGAAGTTGGTCGTCCAGTACCCGAAGGACAGCACGAACCCGAGGCCGAACACGATGCCGATCCAGTTCGCGCCGATCGGGTTGACGGTGCGACGCGCCGATGCTGGTGCCGTGCCAGGCGTGCAGGCCGCCGTCGCCCAGCGGGCTGTGCACGATCTTGTTGCCCAGCTCCTTGAACCCGCCGACACTGCGCACGGCCACCACGGTGAGCGGGATGAGCCCGGCGAGGATGACGAAGAACTGCAGCACCTCGCCGTAGATCGCGCTCGACAGCCCGCCGGCGCCGATGTACGCCAGCACGAAGACGGCGCTGACCACGATGCCGATGTAGAGGTTGATGCCGAGCAGCGCCTGCAGGACGATCGCCAGCGCGTACAGGTTGACCCCGGCGATGAGCACCGCCGACAGGGCGAACACCGCCGCGTTCAGCACGTGCGTCGAGTCGTTGTAACGGACCCGGAGGAACTCCGGCACCGAGCGGACCTTCGAGCGGAAGTAGAACGGCATCATCACGATGCCGAGGAACACCATCGCCGGCACGGCGCCGATCCAGTAGTAGTGCACCGTCGCGACGCCGTACTGGGCGCCGTTCGCGGCCATGCCGAGGATCTCCGTCGCGCCGAGGTTCGCGCTGATGAACGCCAGCCCGGTGACCCACGCGGGCAGCGACCGGCCGGCCAGCAGGAAGTCCGCGCTCGTACCGACCGAACGCCGTGCGGCGAACCCGATGCCGAGCACGGCGACGAAGTAGATGACCAGCAGGACGATGTCGAGGGCGTTCGGGTGCAGGCGGAGCACGGCGGCCTCCCGGCGGGCGACGATGTCTGGTTATGTCCTACCTCACAGTCCAGCGGTGTGGGGAGGTGGGTCCGATCAAGCCCGCAGCACCTCGCCGTCGGCCACCCGGCGCGGGCCGGTCACCTCGACCTCTCCCTCGACGACGACGCCCGCGCCGAAGGTGACGTCACCGTCGACGATCAGCGTGTGACAACGCCGCAGCGACGGCGCGCCGGCGGGGAAGCGCGCCTCGAAGTCGCGCAGCAGCTTGAAGTGCTCGGAGTCCAGGGTCACCACGGGCGCGGACCCCTCGAACGCCGGCCGCATGCGGCCGTCCTCGCCGAGCTCGTAGGCGTCGGAGCGGACGACGAGCAGGTCGTCGGTGGTCTTGACGGGGGCGAAACGGCTGCGCGGGACGAGCAGCGCGCGGGCGCCGTCGACCGACCCGATCGCGGCGCCCATCGCCGTCTCCAGCTGCACGACGGGCGTGCTGCCCGGATCGGTCGGGTCGACGGTCTTGTGGTTGACGATGAGCGGCAGGTCCGGCGCCCCGGGGTCGGCGTCCTGCATCCGCTTCAGCGCCGCGAGGTCGACCCAGAGGTTGTTGGTGTTGTAGTACTTCCACCGCTCGACGTCGGTGAACGACTCGTCGCCCTCGGGTACCTGCGCCGTCTCCCGGAGGACCAGCCGGCCGTCCAACCGGGCGAGGTGGCCGCCCTTGCGGTCCGCCGCCGTCCCGCGCACGGTCTCCATCGCGAAGGGAACGTCCTCCGCGGCCATCCAGGCGGCGATCCGGACGTCGACGAGCGCGCCGAGGTTGTCGGAGTTGGACACGAAGCACCAGCGCACGCCCGCCTCGAGCAGCCGGTCGAGGACGCCCGAGGCGGCGAGCGAGGTGTAGACGTCGCCGTGGCCCGGCGGGCACCACTCGAGCGCGGGGTCGGCCGGCCACTCGACGGGCATCCAGTCCTCGGCGCGGATCTTCGGTTCCCGGCCCTGCAGGAAGTCCAGCGCGACGTCCTGGTCGGCCAGCCCGTCGTGGCGGCGCAGCGCCTCCAGCGAGGGCTCGCGCGTCGACTGCGAGTTCATCAGCAGCAGCGGCAGCCGGCCGCCGTGCCGGCGGCGCAGCGCGAGGACCTGCACGGCGATGATGTCGAGGAACCGGTGCCCGGGCTTGACCTCGAGCATCGACTTCGGTCCGGACAGGCCCATGCTGGTGCCCAGACCGCCGTTGAGCTTGAGGACCGCGAGCTGGTCGAGCAGCTCGCGTGCGGCGTCGTCGTCCGGGGTCGGCAGGTCGTCCAGCGCGGGCAGCTCGTCCAGCGGCTCCAGGACGTCGCTGGGCAGTTGGCCGGCGTCCGGCGCGGCCAGCTGCTCCAGCCTCCGGCGCAAGGCGGCGAGTTCGACGGGTGCGGCACCGCCGTCCTGTGCCTTGGCCAGGGTCGCGTCGATGTACGAGTCGTCGGGCACCCTGTTGTCCTACCAGGTGGAGCACTGGTCGGCCGGGGGCAGCGCCTGCCTACGCAGGCGCTGCGGCCGCGACCGGCTCGCGCGCACCGGCGAACACGACGCCCTCCGTCAGGTCCCCGTGCCGGAACATCCGCAGGTCACGCGGGTAGTTCTGGTACAGCCGCCAGGGAGCGTCCGGGCCCTGCTTGGGCAGCAGGTGCGCGCCACGTCGTACGTAGCCGGACTTCAGGTCGATCAGCGGGGACAGCTCGCCCGACGACGGGCGCCGCGGGGTGACGCTGCGGTAGCCGTGCTCACGCATGTGGTCGAGCAGGCGGCAGACGTAGAGACCGACCAGATCGCACTTGAGCGTCCAGGACGCGTTGGTGTAGCCGACCGCGAGGGCGAAGTTCGGCACGCCGGACAGCATCATGCCCTTGTAGGCGACCGTCTCCGGCAGCGAGACCTCCTGGCCGTCGACCGCCAGCTGCATGCCGCCGATCGGCAGGAGGTTGAGGCCGGTGGCGGTGACGACGACGTCGGCGGCCAGCTCGCGACCGGAGGCCAGCCGGATCCCGTCCTCGGTGAAGGTCTCGATGGTGTCGGTGACGACCTCGGCCTTCCCGGTGTGCAGCGCCTGGAACAGGTCACCGTCGGGGACGAAGCAGAGGCGCTGGTCCCACGGCTCGTACTCGGGCCCGAAGTGGGTCTGGATGTCGTAGCCGGCCGGGAGGGCGTTCGTGACGCCCTTCTGCAGCAGCTTGCGCATGAACGCCGGCCGCCGGCGCGAGAGCTGGTACAGCGCGCTGGCGACCAGGACGTTCTTCCAGCGCACCACGGGGTAGACCACCCGGTGCGGCAGCCGCCGCTGGAGGCGTTCGGCCACCCCGTCGACCGAGGGGATCGACAGGACGTAGCTCGGCGAGCGTTGCAGCATGGTCACGTGCTCGGCGTCGCCGGCCAGCGCCGGGACGAGCGTGACGGCGGTGGCGCCGCTGCCGACGACGACGACGCGCCTGCCGCTGACATCGAGGTCCTCCGGCCAGTGCTGTGGGTGCACCACCGTCCCCCGGAAGCGCTCCCGCCCGGGGAACTCCGGCGAGTAGCCCTCGTCGTAGCGGTAGTAGCCGCAACAGGTGAAGAGGAACTCGCAGGTCACGACGACCGGCTCGCCGGTGTCGGTGCGTTGGGCGTGCACCGTCCAGCGGGCGGCGTCGCTGTCCCACTCGGCGCGCACGACCCGGTGGCCGAAGCGGATCCGGTCGGTCACACCGAACTGGCGCGCGGTGTCGCGGACGTACTCCCGGATCGCCTGCCCGTCAGCGATCGACTTGGTCGCGGTCCACGGCCGGAACGAGTACCCCAGGGTGAACATGTCCGAGTCCGACCGGACACCCGGGTAGCGGAACAGGTCCCACGTCCCGCCGATCGCGTCGCGGGACTCGAGGACCAGGTAGTCGCGGTCGGGGCACTCGAGCTGCAGGTGACAGGCCGAGCCGATGCCGGACAAGCCGGCCCCGACGATGACGACGTCGACGTGGTCGCCGGGACCAGGCATCGGTGCCTCCTGCGCGAGGGAGGGTGCGCCGCCAGGGACTCGAACCCCGAACCCGCTGATTAAGAGTCAGCTGCTCTGCCAGTTGAGCTAGCGGCGCCCGTACTTCGGTGACACGGACCGGCCTCGCTCGCGGAGCGGGGCCGTCACACGAACCTATCAGCCGCTCCACGTCAGCCGCGAGGACTCAGGCGCGCACCAGCCGCCGCAGCGCCAGCCGGGCCAGCGGCGCGTAGGCGAGCAGCACCGGTAGCGGACCGTGCAGCTGCAGGTCGGTCCGGGTGCCCGGGTGGGCCGGGCGCACGGTGTGGGACAGCCGGACCCGGACCGGCCAGATCCGGACCGTCCACGTCCAGCTGCGCCCGGGCTCGTCGACCTCGTCGACGGTGAACGGGACGCCGACGCCGATCGGGCTGCGGACGGTGCCGGTCACGCCGGGAGCGATGCGTTCGGCGCTGGCCCGCACCGACGCGATCTGCGGTGACCACTGGGGCCACCGGGCGATCTCGGCGTACCGCTGCCACGCCACCTCGGGCAGCACCTGGCCACGGGCGCTGACGGTGAGCGACCCGTCGAGGGGGGCGGTGCGCTTCACCGGCTCGGAACGCGTGCGGGCGGCGGCCGTCCGCTTGTCGTTGGCCTTCTGCAGCGCCTTGACGAGCTGGTCCTTGGTCATGCGTCGACCGGCCGGGGACGTCGAGCTTCTTCGCCAGGTCCATGAGGTGGGTCTTGGTGGCGTTGGCGTCGACCCCGCCGGCGGTCGGTCCGGGACTGCCGCGCAGCGGCGCCGGTCTTCGCCGAGTGCTCGTCGGACGGCCCCTTCCGGCCGCCCTCCTTGGGCTGCCACCGGTCGCCGACCTTCTCGAACGTGTGCTTCAGCGCGCCGAACGCCGTGCGGTGCGCCCGTTCGCCGTCGCCGTACTCCCGGACCGCGGCGTCGTGGGTCTTCTTCCACGTCCGCTGCGCCTTGGCGTTGGACCGGGCGACGGTGGACGGGATGTCGTCGTTCGTGGGCATGCCAGCGTTGTCCCCGCCCGTGGGGACGGGGAAACGGCGGCGTCGACGGGGTGAGTGACGGGACTTGAACCCGCGACACCCGGGACCACAACCCGGTGCTCTACCAGCTGAGCTACACCCACCGTGGCGGGCCGTACCGGCCAACGGCACCGGCCCGCGCGGGCGCTCACTCTACCGGCAGGCCGCGCACCCGTTTGGCGGCCGCCTCGGCCTCCGCGCTCCCGGGGCCGGGCTGGGCGACGAAGACCGTCTCCCGGTAGTAGGCGAGCTCCTCGATGCTCTCCCGGATGTCGGCCAGCGCGCGGTGGGCCAGGCCCTTGGGTGGCTGGGCGTAGTACACCCGCGGGAACCAGCGCCGGGCCAGCTCCTTGATCGAGCTGACGTCGATCATCCGGTAGTGCAGGTACTCGTCGACCGCTGGGCATGTCCCGGGCGAGGAAGCCGCGGTCGGTGGCGATGGAGTTGCCGCACAGCGGGGCGGTGTTCGGCTCGGGGACGAGGCGCGGATGTGGTCCAGGACCGGCTTCTCGGCCTCGCCGAGGGTCAGCGTCGACGCGCGGACGGCCTCGGTCAGCCCGGAGGCGGCGTGCATGTCCTGGACGAACGGCACCATCGTGTCGAGGACGTCGTCCTCGACGTGGATGATCACGTCGAGGCCGTCGTCGACCGGGGTGAGCTCACCGTCGGTGACCACCACGGCGACCTCGATCAGCGCGTCGCGCCGCAGGTCGAGACCGGTCATCTCGCAGTCGATCCAGACCAGCCGGTCGTTCATCTCCGCGAGGTTAGTGGCGCGTTACGGTTCGCTGTGTGACTGACGTCCTCGACGCGGCCGGTGTCGCTGAGGCCCTGCAGCGGCTCGCGCCGGGGTGGAGCGGCGACCCGGCGGCCGTGCGGCGCTCGATCGAGTTCGCCGACTTCCCGACCGCGGTCGAGTTCGTCACCCGGCTCGCCCCGCGCTGCGAGGAGATGGACCACCACCCTGACCTCGCGCTGCACTGGCGGGTCGTCGACGTCGCGCTCAGCACGCACAGCGCCGGCGGCGTCACCGCGAAGGACCTCGCGCTCGCCGAGGTGGTCGACGAGGTCGCGGCTCAGCTGCCGCTGACCCCGCCGCGGCACTGAGCCCGCTCCGGTTCCGTTCCCTTCGGGCGGGTCCGGAGGCCGCCGCGAGGCGGTAGGCTCCGCCGGTGCCGAACCAGGGTGCGCCTGCCGCGGACGCCAGCGAGCAGGTGCCCCTCCCGCGGTCGACGCGGTCGACGCGCTCGACTCGGGCGTCGGTCGAGCGGCTCGGAGCTCGGGCCGCCCAGCGCGCCGAACGCGAGCAGCAGGTCCTCGACGTCGCCACCGCCGAGTTCGCGCGCTCGGGGTACGCGTCGGCGTCCATGGCGATGATCGCGTCCCGGTCCGGGGTCTCGAAGGCGGTCCTGTACCGCTACTTCGGCTCCAAGGAGGCCCTGTTCGTCGCCGCCGTGCGCCGCATCGCCGATCAGCTGGTCGCCGGCATCACCGCGCAGATGGGCGCCTCGGCGTCCCTCGAGCAGCCGCTGGCCGTCCTGCAGGCGGTCTTCGCCGTCCTCGAGCCGCAGCGGCACATGTGGTCGGTCGTGGTCGACCCGTCGGTGCCGCAGCGCGGCGAGATCGCCCGGACCGTGCGCCGGTACCGCCGTCAGGTCGGGGAGCTGGCGACCGCGGGCAGCTCCCAGTTCCTCCGCGACCGCGGGAACGCCGACGCCTCCGACGCCGCGGCGCTGGCGGCGATGTGGATGAGCGGGGTGTCCGCGCTCGTCGAGTGGTGGCTGGAGCATCCGCGGGAGACGGCCGCCGACATGGACGCGCGCGCCGCCCGGCTGATGACGGCGCTGCTCGGCTCCGCGTCCCGCGAGCCGGCTACCGCCTCCCGCGAGCCGGCCACCGCGTCCCGCGAGCCGGCCACCGCCTCCCGCGAGTCGGCCACCGCGTCTCGCGAGCCGGCCACCGCGTCCCGCGAGCCGGCTGCGACCCGCGAGTCGATCACGGCTCCCCGGTAGGGTCCGGCTGCGCGGTCCCGGCGGCTCAGGCCGTCCCGCGGGCCGGCATCGTCCCTCCCTCGTCGCCGTGCAGGAGTCCGCCTGTGTCGCTGTCCGCCGCGGTGCCCGCCGCGGTGCCCGCCCGCCGCCGCGCCGCGGTGCTGGCCGACCTGCTGCCGGGCGCGCGGGTCCGCGACGCCGTCCTCGTCCTCTCCGGTGCCGGCCTGACCGGCCTGGCCGCCCAGGTCTCGATCCACACGCCCCTGTCGCCGGTGCCGTTCACCCTGCAGACCTTGGCCGTGCTCCTGACCGGTGCGGCGCTGGGTTCGGTGCGCGGTGTCGCGTCGATGCTGGTGTACCTGCTCGCCGGCGTGACCGGCGTCCCGTGGTACGCCGGTCATGCCTCCGGCAGGGGCGGTCCCTCCTTCGGGTACGTGCTCGGGTTCGTGGTGGCGGCGGGCGTCGTCGGGGCGCTGGCCCGGCGCCGGGCGGACCGCCGCGTCGTCACGACGGTCGCGCTGATGGTGCTCGGCAACGTCGTCGTCTACGCGGTCGGCACCACCTGGCTCGCCGCCGACCTCGGGCATGTCGTTCGCCACCGCGCTGCGGCTCGGCGTCCGCCCCTTCCTGGCCACCGACGCGCTGAAGATCGTGGTGGCCGCCGTGGCCCTGCCCGGCACCTGGCGGCTGGTCCGGCGCTGAGCGCGGCTCCGGCGCCCCCGGCAGGGATCGAACCTGCGACCTACCGCTTAGAAGGCGGCAGCTCTATCCGCTGAGCTACGGGGGCCGTGGGGTGGCGCTGCGGCGAACGGTACCGGCGCGGCGCAGACCCGCGCCGCGCCCCGCCCGCGGCGGCGCCGTCCACAGGTCCCGCCGCCGTCCACAGATCCGTCCGTGGACCTGCCGGCCGGTCGACCAGGCGGTGAGGCTGCTGCCGTGCCCCCGACGACCGGGGGCCTCGGGAACAGAGGAGCCCACCATGAACGACACGTACGTCACCGTCGTCGGCAACGTCGTCGACGAACCGCAGCTTCGGCACACCGGGTCCGGGGTACCGGTGCTCAGCTTCCGGATCGCGTCGTCCTCCCGGCGCTACGACAAGGAGCGCGGCGCCTGGGTGGACAACCAGCGGCTCTACGCCTCCGTCACGTGCTGGCGGGCGCTCGCACAGAACGTCAGCACGTCGCTGCGCAAGGGCCAGCCGGTGGTGGTCGCCGGCCGGCTGTACTGCCGCGAGTACCAGAAGGAGGAGACGTCCCGGCTGAGCTACCAGATCGACGCCGACGCCGTCGGCCACGACCTGGCGCGCGGTACCGCGGCGTTCACCCGGGTGCAGCGGCAGTTCGCGCCCGACGACGGTCGAGGTCGCCGAGGACGGCCTGCCGCCGCTCGACGACGACGCCCCGGGCGTCGACGGCGAGGAGATCGACGAGTTGCCCGTCGAGCACCCGGACGCCGGGCGCCGGCTCGTCCCGGTCGGCTGAGCACCACGGTGCCGGACGCCTGCCGGCCCGGGTCGGGGCCGGGCCGGCAGGTCACGGGCAGGTGCGCGCGCCTGGGAGACTGGACGGGACACCACACCGATACGGAAGTGCGAGTACGTGGCTCAGTTCATCTACACGATGCAGAAGGTGCGCAAGGCGCACGGCGACAAGGTCATCCTCGACGACGTCACCCTGTCGTTCCTGCCGGGCGCGAAGATCGGCGTCGTCGGCCCGAACGGCGCCGGCAAGTCGAGCGTGCTGAAGATCATGGCCGGGCCTGGACCAGCCGTCGAACGGCGACGCGCGCTGCTCGCGCCGGGCGCCACCGTCGGCCTGCTGCAGCAGGAACCGCCGCTGGACGAGACGAAGACGGTGCGCGAGAACGTCGAGGACGCGGTCGCCGACCTGCGCGGCGACGCTGGCCCGCTTCGAGGAGGTCTCGGCCGCGATGGGCGAGCCGGACGCCGACTTCGACACGCTGCTGGCCGAGCAGGGCGAGCTGATGGAGAAGATCGAGCACGCCAACGGCTGGGAGCTCGACAGCCGCATCGAGCAGGCGATGGACGCGCTGCGCTGCCCGCCGGGCGACGAGCCGGTCACGCACCTGTCCGGCGGCGAGCGCCGCCGGGTCGCGCTGTGCAAGCTGCTGCTCGAGCAGCCCGACCTGCTGCTGCTCGACGAGCCGACCAACCACCTCGACGCCGAGAGCGTGCAGTGGCTCGAGCAGCACCTGGCCAAGTACCCCGGCACGGTCCTCGCCGTCACCCACGACCGGTACTTCCTCGACAACGTCGCCGAGTGGATCCTCGAGCTCGACCGCGGCCGCGCCTACCCCTACGAGGGCAACTACTCGACCTACCTGGAGAAGAAGGCCGAGCGGCTCGACGTCCAGGGCAAGAAGGACGCAGAAGCTGCAGAAGCGGCTGCGCGACGAGCTCGACTGGGTGCGGCAGAACGCCCGGGGCCGGCAGGCCAAGAGCAAGGCGCGCCTGGCCCGCTACGAGGAGATGGCGGCCGAGGCGGAGAAGACCCGCAAGCTCGACTTCGAGGAGATCCAGATCCCGCCGGGCCCGCGGCTGGGCAGCGTCGTCGTCGAGGTCGACCACCTCGACAAGGGCTTCGACGGCCGGATGCTGATCAAGGACCTGTCCTTCTCGCTGCCGCGCGGCGGCATCGTCGGCATCATCGGCCCGAACGGCGTCGGCAAGACGACGCTGTTCAAGACGATCGTCGGCCTGGAGTAGCCGGACTCCGGCGCGGTGCGGGTCGGCGAGACGGTCAAGATCAGCTACGTCGACCAGAACCGCGAGCGGATCGACCCGAACAAGAACGTCTGGGAGGTCGTCTCCGACGGCCTGGACTACATCCACGTCGGGCAGCGTCGAGATGCCGTCGCGGGCCTACGTGTCGGCGTTCGGGTTCAAGGGTCCGGACCAGCAGAAGCCGGCCGGCGTGCTGTCCGGCGGCGAGCGCAACCGCCTGAACCTGGCGCTGACGCTGAAGGAGGGCGGCAACCTGCTGCTGCTCGACGAGCCGACCAACGACCTCGACGTCGAGACGCTCGGCTCGCTGGAGAACGCGCTGCTCGAGTTCCCGGGCTGCGCGGTCGTCATCAGCCACGACCGGTGGTTCCTCGACCGGGTCGCCACGCACATCCTGGCCTGGGAGGGCGGCGACGACAACCCGGCGCAGTGGTTCTGGTTCGAGGGCAACTTCGAGTCCTACGAGAAGAACAAGGTCGAGCGGCTCGGCGCCGACGCCGCCCGGCCGCACGCGGTCACCTACCGCAAGCTGACCCGGGACTGAGGCCGGCAGGGAGGCGTCGTGAGCCGGTTCGTGCACGAGGTGCACATGCGCTGGTCGGACATGGACGCCTACCGGCACATCAACAACTCCGCCTACCTGGCCTACCTCGAGCAGGCGCGGGTCGCGATGTTCTTCGACCGGCACGAGGGGTTCAGCAGCGGCACGGTCATCGCGCGGCACGAGATCGACTACCGGCGCCCGATCGTCTACCACCCCGAGCCGTTGCGGCTCGAGCTGTGGGTCGGGGAGGTGCGGGCCGCCGACTTCACCGTGCACTACGAGGTCTTCGACGCGACGACGCTGGCCGCGGTCGCGGCCACCCGCTGCGTCACCTTCGACTTCGCCAGCGACCGCCCGCGCCGGCTCACCGCGGAGGAACGCGCGGTGCTGGCCGGCTTCGCCGACGACCCGCGTCCAGAACCCGACGCGAGCGCGGCGAGGGCCGCCGTCCCGGCGCGGGGGCACGTCGTGAGCGTTCCCGCCGACGCCGGGTCCGCCGCGGGCGCGGACGTGCTGGCCGGCCCGGTGCTGTGCTCGGCCCTGAGCGACACGGCGCCGCTGCTCTCCCGCGCGGCCGCACTCGATCGCCACGGCGCCGGCGCGCGGTCCGCGTCACGGACGGCCGAGTCCTGTCCGTCCTGGTGCGGTTGCCGTTCGGCGTGCTCGCCGGGCGCAGCGTGGCCGCCGACCGGCTGCCGCCTGCGCTGCGACGCGACGACGACGGTCGAACGGCTCGCCGACTGGCTCGACGGCGGGCCGGCGCCGGCCCGGCGACGACGCGGCGTGGCGGTGGCCGGTGCCGCCGCGGACCGGGTGGCGTCGCGTCGAGCAGGTCCCGGCCGACGACGTCCGCCGGCTGGTCGATGCCGGCGCGCGCACCCTCGCCAGCTGGCCCGCCGCGAGCGCCGGCGACGCCGGCGGCAGGCAGGCGCCGACGCTGCGGGCGCAGGCCGCAGAGGCGCTGCTCGACACCGTGGTCATCACCGCGGACGACCCCGGCGCCGAGGACGCGTCCGGGTCAGCCTGCGCGCGGTGTCCGCGGCCGTGCGGATGGGTTTCGTCCCGCCCGGCGTCGCGCTGGCGGTCGACGTCCGGCCGGGATGGCTGCGGCTGTCGAGCGCGCTGGGGTCGGTGCTGCCAGGAGCGCGCCGGCGGTGGACTGGCGCTGACTCCGCGCCGTAGCCGCGCCGTACCGGCTGAGCGAGGCCGCTCAGCCGGGCATGTTGCGCATCGCGTCGGCGGCGTTGCGCAGGTACTGCCACAGTGTCGCGTCGTGCGCCGGCGGCAGCTCCAGCGAGTCCACCGCGGCGCGCATGTGGCGCAGCCACGCGTCCCGGGCGGCGACGTTGATCGCGAACGGGGCGTGGCGCATCCGCAGCCGCGGGTGCCCGCGCTGCTCGGAGTACGTCGTCGGCCCGCCCCAGTACTGCATCGAGGAACAGCCGCAGCCGTTCGGCGGCCGGCGCCGAGGTCGTCCTCCGGGTAGAGCGCCCGCAGCACCGGGTCCGCGGCGACGCCGGCGTAGAAGCGCTCCACCAGCCGCCGGAAGGTCTCCTCGCCGCCGACAGCGTCGTAGAACGCTCGCGGGTCGCTCCGCGGCCGGGGCGCTCACACCGTCCATTGTCCCGCGCGCCGCACGGAGGCGCGGCCGACGCCGTCACGCGGCGACGCGGCCGAGACGATCACAGGTGCACGCACGGCCCGTCGTCGGGTTGACTGGACGCACCGGTTGCGCGAGGGAGCAGCCGGTGTCCGGCGCGCTGGTGCTCAACGCGACGTACGAGCCACTGTGCGTCGTGCCGCTGCGCCGCGCCGTCGTGCTCGTCCTCGCCGAGAAGGCCGTCGTCGTCGAGGCCGGCGACCAGCTCATGCGCTCCGCGCGGACCGTCGATCGCCGTGCCGACCGTGGTCCGGCTGTCGCGCTACGTCCGGGTGCCGTACCGGCACGAGATCCCGCTGACCCGCCGGGCCGTGCTCGACCGCGACGCGCCACGCGTGCGTCTACTGCGGCTCGAAGGCCGACACCATCGACCACGTCCGGCCGCGCTCGCGCGGCGGCCAGCACGTCTGGACCAACGTCGTCGCGGCCTGCGCGCGGTGCAACCACCGCAAGGGCGACCGGCTGCTCGCCGAGCTCGGGTGGCAGCTGTCCGCCCCGCCGCGCCAGCCACCGCCGACCGTCGCGGTCGTCCTGGGCTGGGCCAGGCGCGACCCGGCGTGGCAGCGCTACCTCGGCCACAGCACCCGGACTGGGCGGCCGCCGAGTGGGCGCTGCCCGCCGGGTGAGCGAGCTCCACGACCTGACCGCGCTGGAGCTCGCCGCCGCCGTCCGCGCGCGGGAGGTCAGTCCGCGCGAGGCGGTCGAGCACGCCCTCGCCCGCGTCGAGGCGCTCGACGACCGGAGTCGGCGCGTTCGTCACCGTGACCGCCGACCGGGCGCTGGCCGAGGCCGACGCCGCCGAGCGCCTGCTCGCCGGACCGACGACCCGGACGGGCTGCCCGCCGCTGCTCGGCGTCCCCACCGCGATCAAGGACCTCACCGCGGTCGCCGGCGTGCCGGCCCGGCTCGGCTCGACGGCGTTCGCGGACAACGTGCCGAGCTGGGACGACAACGTCGTCACGCTGCTGCGCCGGGCCGGGGCGATCAGCATCGGCAAGACGGCGACACCCGAACTCGGGCCTGCCCTGCTACACCGAGACCGACCTCGGGCCGCCGACCCGCACGCCGTGGGACCCGACGCGCAGCGCCGGCGGCTCGAGCGGCGGGGCGGCGGCGGCCACCGCGGCGCGGGTCGTGCCGTTCGCGCAGGCCAGCGACGGCGGCGGCAGCATCCGCATCCCGGCCAGCCTGCTGCGGGCTGGTCGGGCTCAAGCCGTCACGCGGACGGGTCTCGCGCGGCCCGATGGACTTCGACGCCGCGCGGCTGTCGGTGCTCGGCGCCGCTGACCCGCACCGTCGCCGACGCCGCGGCGGTGCTCGACGTCCTGGCCCTCCCGATGCCCGGCGACGCCGGACCGCGCCGCCGCCCTGCCGCCGGGCGAGACCTACCTCGCCTGGTCGCGGCCGCGACCCCGGACGGCTGCGGATCGGCCGGTTCGCCGACTCGCCGATGCGCGCACGAGCTCGACCCGGAGGTGCGCAGCCGCCTGGGAGGCGACCGCCCGGCTGCTCGCGCGCCTCGGGCACGACGTCGAGGACACCGCCGCGCCGATCCCGCCGGAGGCGGTCCCGGACTTCGAGACGGTGTGGGCGGTGGGCGCCGCGACGGCACCGGTGCCGCCGCGAGCGCGAGGACCTGCTGCGCCCGCTGACCCGGCACCTGCGCGAGCGCGGCCGGGCGGTCAGCGGCGCGCAGATACGCCGCGCGCTCGGCCGGCTCGGGCTGCACGCCCGCCGCGCGATCGCCGCCACGGCCGGATACGACGCCGTGCTCGTCCCGACGCTGGCGCAGCTGCCCCGCCCGATCGGCTGGTTCGACGCCGACGGCGACCCGGCCGCCGACTTCGAGCGGCAGAAGCGGTTCACGCCCTTCACGGCGCATGTACAACACGACCGGCCAGCCGGCGATCTCGCTGCCCGTCGCGGTGAGCGCCGACGGGCTGCCGATCGGCGATGATGCTCGTCGGCCGGCCCGGCGACGAGGCGACGCTGCTGTCGCTCGCCGCGCAGCTGGAGGCCGCAGCTGCCGATGGCAGGAACGGCGCCCGCAGGTCGCCTGAGCGCGGCGTCCGGGACCGGTTCGCTACCGTGACTGCTGTGGACGCGGAGTCGAGCGGTCCGGGCAGCCGGTGGTCCGATGAGCGTCGTCCAGACCGTCGGTGTCTTCGTCGGCTCCCGGTCGGCGGTCGTCCTGGTGCTGACCGTCGCGTGTTCGGCCGGTCGCTCACCCACACGCCCACCCGCTACCGCCCCGGCAAGCCGTGGGACCTACCCGCCGGTGTGGTTCCTGCCGCACACCGCGAGCGCGGAACATCCGTCCGCGGACGAGCACCGGGCACTGACCGGGTCGACCCGCGCCGCGCTCGACCGCGCCGCCGACCCGACCGGACCTCGCGCGCCGACGCCGGCAGTCCGGACGCCCGTACCGCTGCCGTGGGAGGTGCCGTCGGTGAGTGGTGAGACCAGCCTGCCGGGCACCCCGGGCGGTGCCGAGGACGCCTCGTCGGGCGCCACAGCGGTCACTGCGGTGCAGAACGAGTCCTCCGACGGCGCGCACGGCGCAACCGGGGCGACCCAGCTCGGGCAGACGCAGCGCCGGGAGACGCACGCCGAAGAGGCCCAGACCGGGTCCGCCCAGGCCGAAGACACCCAGGCCGAGGACACCCACCCGCGCGAGGGATCAGCCGCCGGCCGGGCGCCGTCGCACGACACCGGGGCGCACCTGCCCTCCTCACGGCACGGCTCGGTGCCGGACGGGCAGCCCCGCGGCTCGGTGGCCGTCCGGCCCGCGGGGAGCGGACGTCTACCAGGAGTCCGGCGGGTTCACGCCCGACGCAGCTGTCCCGCATCGACGAGGCGCTCACCCTGGCCAGCCGCGAGACCGGGCTGACGTTCTCGCTCTACGTCGGCGCGCTCGACGAGCCGACCCGTCGCAGCGCCGAGGCGCTGTTCGACCGCCTGGTCGGCACCGTCGAGGGGCCGGTGCTCGTCGCCGTGTCCCCGGGCCAGCGTGTCCTGCACATCGTGACCGGCGAGGCCAGCGCCACCCGGCTGCCCAACCGGGCGTGCGCGCTGGCGGCGCTTGGCGATGCGCGCCTCGTTCTCCAGCGGCGACCTGACCGGCGGCATCGTCACCGGGCTGCGGATGCTCGCCGACGCCGCGGGCCGCCACCGCTGAGCCGCGGCGACCCGCGCGGGAGTCAGTCCGACGAGCCCGCTGCCGCGTCTGTGGCGCGGGCCCGCAGCGCCCGGGCGACGTCCGCCCGGCCCTCGCTGACCAGCCGGCGCAGCGCCGCCGGCAGGTCGGGCTTGGCGAGGAACTCGTCGGCCAGCGCGAGGGTGTGCTCGTCGATCGTCGACGACCAGGTCGGGAACAGTCGCCTGCACGACGTTCTGCGCGAGCTCGCTCGTGCGCAGCGCCCACGTCCGCTCGACGTCCTGGAAGTAGCGCTCGGCGTAGGGCGCGAGGAGCTCGCCCTGCAGCGGCGAGCGCGAACCCGAGCATCAGCGCCTCCTGCATGGCGTTGGGCAGCGTGAGTCGTCCTCGATCGCGCGCCGCCACGCGTCGGCCTTCGCCTCGGCGTCCGGCTGCAGCGTCCGCGCGGTCAGCGCGTGCCGCTGGCCGGCGGCCGACGGGTCGCGCTCGGCCTCGGCGTCGATCTCCGCCGTCCCGACCAGCCCGCGGGCGGACAGCGCCTGCACGATCGCCCAGCGCAGGTCGGCGTCGAGCACCAGCCCGGGCAGCTCGATCGAGCCGTCGAGCAGGCCCTGCACCAGCGCCGAGCCTGCTCGCGGCTGCGGGCCGCGCCGAGCAGCGCGTGCACCCAGGCCAGCTGGTAGTCCGAGCCCGGCTCGGCGTCCCGCAGCGCGGTCCGCGGCGAGGTCGGCGAGCTGCTGGTAGCCGGTCGGCGCCCAGTCGCGGGTCGGCGTAGATCTCCACGCGCGCGCAGCGCCTGCCGGGTCAGCGACTGCAGCAGCCCGATCTCGGTCTCGCTGCGCGGCGCCGGAGCGCGACCAGCGCGACGTAGTCGCGGGTGGCGAGCTCGCCGTCGCGGGTCATGTCCCACGCCGCCGACCAGCAGATCGCCCGCGGCAGCGGGGAGTCGAAGCTTCGCGATCCCGCCGTCGCGCAGCGTCCGCAGGCTGCGCTCGTCGAGCCGCAGCTTGCAGTAGGTCAGGTCGTCGTCGTTGGCGAGCAGCACGTCGGGCTGCGCGACGCCGATCAGCTGGTCGACCGGCGGTGCGGTCGCCGGCGACGTCGAGCTCGACCCGCTCGGTGCGCACGAGCCGGTCGCCCTGCATGCGGTAGAGCCCGACGGCCAGCCGGTGCGGGCGCAGGACGTTGCTCGCCGCCGCGTCGGTCGGCGCGCTCTGCACCACTCGAAGCCGGTGAAGCGGCCCTGGTCGTCGACGGTGAACTCCGGGCGGAGGGTGTTGATGCCGGCCGTCTCGAGCCACAGCTTCGACCAGACGCCGAGGTCGCGCCCGGAGCTGTGCTCCAGCGCCGACAGCAGGTCGGCCAGCGTGGTGTTGCCGTAGGCGTGGTCGGCGAAGTACTGCCGCAGCCCGGCCAGGAACTCCTCGACGCCGACGTACGCGCCGAGCTGCTTGAGCACGCTGGCGCCCTTGGCGTAGGTGATGCCGTCGAAGTTGACCTCGGCGGTCTGCACGTCCGGGGCGTCGGTGGCGATCGGGTGCGTCGAGGGCAGCTGGTCCTGGCGGTACGCCCAGGTCTTCTCGACGTTCGCGAACGTCGTCCAGGCGTTGCGTCCAACGGGTCGCCGACGCCTGGCACAGCGTCGCGGCGTAGGTCGCGAACGACTCGTTGAGCCACAGGTCGTCCCACCAGCGCATGGTCACGAGGTCGCCGAACCACATGTGCGCCATCTCGTGCAGGATCGTCTCGGCGCGCCGCTCGCGGCGGGCGTCGGTGACCTTGCTGCGGAACACGTAGTCCTCGTTGAAGGTCACGCAGCCGGCGTTCTCCATCGCGCCGGCGTTGAACTCCGGCACGAACAGGCTGGTCGTACTTGTCGAACGGGTACCGCGTGCCGAAGTTGGCGTGGTACCAGTCGAAGCCCTGCTTGGTGACGGCGAAGAACTCCTCGGGATCGAGGTACTCGGCGAGTGAGCGCCGGCAGTAGATGCCGAGGTCGATGCCGTCGTGGGCGTCGGTGAACGTGCGTACGGCCCGGCGACGACCGCGGTGATGTACGGGCTGATCCGGGCGGTGGTACGGAAGTGGACGGTCTTCGCGGCGCCCGCGTCTCGTCGACCCGCTCGACGCGCCCGTTCGACACCGACCTCCCAGTGCGCGGGCGCGGTGACCGTGAAGGTGAACGGCGCCTTGAGGTCGGGCTGGTCGAAGCAGGCGTAGACGCGCTTGGCGTCGGCGGTCTCGAACTGCGAGTAGAGGTAGACCTCGCCGTCGACCGGGTCGACGAAGCGGTGCAGGCCCTCGCCGGTGTTGGTGTAGCGCATGTCCGCGTCGACGACCAGGACGTTGTCCGCCTGCAGGTCGGGCAGCGACCAGCCCGTTCTCCTCGGTGTAGCCGGAGGTGTCGACGGCGCTGCCGTTGAGCTCGGCGGAGCGGATCCGGGCGGCGATGAGGTCGATGAACGTCGACTCTCCGGGCCGTGCCGCGCTGAACCGGACGGTGGTGCGCGACCGGAAGGTCCGCTCCGACGGGGCGCCGTCGCCGTCGGTGAGGTCGAGATCGACGTCGTAGGACTCGACGGTGAGCAGCTCGGCGCGGGCGCGGGCGGCGTCGCGGGTCAGGTTGGGCACGGCCACAGTGGCGGCATCTCCTCGGGCTGGTCCTCGGGCGGGTCGGCGTCCCGACTCTACGGACCGTGGCCGGCTGTGCCGGACCCGTCCGTACGCTCGCGATCATGGCGACGCGTGCGGCCCGGTGACGTCGTGCCCGACTTCGAACTGCCCGACCAGGACGGCACGCCCCGGCGGCTGTCGACCCTGCTCCAGGACGGCCCGGTGGTGCTGTTCTTCTACCCCGCCGCGATGACCCGCGGCTGCACCAAGGAGGCCTGCCACTTCCGCGACCTCGCCGCGGAGTTCCGCGCGGCCGGCGTCGTGCGGGTGGGCATCTCCGTGGACCCCGTCGAGCGGCAGCAGCAGTTCGCCACCGCGCACGGGTTCGACTACCCGCTGCTCAGCGACGCCGACGGCACGGTGGCGGCGCGGTTCGGCGTGCAGGGCGGAGCGCTGCGCCGGCGGATCGGCCTGCCCGTGCAAGCGGGTACCTTCGTCATCGGGCAGGACCGGCGGGTGCTCGACGTCATCGCCAGCGAGACGAGCATGGAGGCGCACGCCGACCGGGCGCTCCGGGCGGTCGCGGAGCGCTGACGGGACGGTCGCGGCGCGCTGACCGGGCGGGCCGGTGCATCCGGTGCACCGGTGCGCCGACCGCTGCCGCGACGGTGCGGCGCTCAACTACCGTGGCGGCATGACTCCCCCCGACGCCTCCTCCGGTCCCGGCCCGACCACCGCGCGCTCGCACGTCGACTTCTGGTTCGACCCGCTGTGCCCGTTCGCCTGGGTGACCTCCCGCTGGATGCTCGAGGTGGAGCAGGTCCGCCCGGTCGACGTCGAGTTCCACGTCATGTCGCTGTCCGTGCTCAACTCGGGCCGCGACCTGCCCGAGGACTACCGCGAGATGCTCGACAAGGCGTGGGGCCCGGTGCGGGTCGCCATCGCCGCGGAGGAGCAGCACGGCAACGACGTCCTGCGCCCCCTGTACACCGCGCTCGGCCGCCGCCGGCACGACGAGGGCCGCGAGTTCGACCGCGCGATCGTCGTCGAGGCGCTCGAGGAGGCCGGCCTGCCGGCGTCCCTGGCCGACGCCGCGGACACCGACGCCTACGACGAGGCGCTGAAGAAGTCGCACCACGCCGGCATGGACCCGGTCGGCTACGAGGTCGGTACGCCGGTCCTGCACGTCGAGGGCACCGCGTTCTTCGGGCCGGTCCTCACCCGCATCCCGCGCGGGGAGGAGGCGGGCACCGTCTGGGACGGCACCCGCCTGCTCGCCGGCTACCCCTACTTCTTCGAGCTCAAGCGGACCCGCACCGAGTCCCCGCGCTTCGACTGACCCTCCGCCTGCCCCCCGGTCATGCCGCTCGGGCGGCGCCGGCGGTCGCCGCCGCGGTGACCCGCCGCACGGAGTCCTCGAGCGGGGTGGCGGTCAGGCCGAAGGTGGCCGTCGCGGCGCTGCTGTCCATGACGAACGGCCGGACGAACTGGTGGTGCGTCTCGCGCAGCTCGCGGGCGGCCGGGTTGACCAGCCCGGCCGCCCACAGCGCGGCGTACGGCAGCGTCTTCACCCGGTTCGGGACGCCGAGGTCGCCCGCGGCCAGTGCCGACAGCTCCCTGACGGACACCGCCGGTGCACTGGGGACGTGCCAGGCCCGTCCCCACGCCCGTTCGTCGGTGGCCGCCGTGACGAGCATCCGGGCCATGTCGGTGACCTCGGTCCAGGTGTGGGGCACGTCCAGGTCGGCGGGGACGAAGGCGGTCTTGCGCCGCGCGAGCCGCGGCACGACGAGCAGGTTGAGCAGCGAGTTCGCGCCGACGCCGACGTAGTCGCTGCCGCGGACCTCCGTCGCGCGCACTCGCCCGGCGCGGTGCGCGCCCAGCGCGTCCTCCCACATCCGCGCCCGCACCCGACCCTTGGTGCCCCGCGCCGCGAGAGGGGTCTGCTCCGTCATCGGAGCATCCACCGGCCCGTAGCCGTACAGGTTGCCGGTGGTGACCAGGACGGCTCCGGAGCTCTCTGCGGCGGCGAGCAGCGCCGCAGCGATCGGCGGCCAGTCCGTCACCCACCGGTGGTACTGCGGGTTGGCGCAGTTGTAGACGGCGTCCGCGCCGGCCGCGAGCTCGACGAGCCGGGCGCGGTCGGCGGCGTCGGCGGCCACGCGCTCCGCACGGTCGGGCCCGGTGCCGCGGCGGGTGACGACGCGGACCTCGTGCCCGGCGTCGAGCAGGATGCCGGCGACCGCGGTGCCGACCGCGCCCGAACCGACGACGACGTGACGTCCCATGATGTTCTCCTCGCTGTGAGAGAGCACTGCTCTCGATCCAGTGCAGCGTGCACTCGTGAGCAGGCGTTGTCAAGAGCAGTGCTCTCGAGTCGTTGCGCCGCTCTCGGCCAGCCGTCAGGCTGGCCTCATGACCGCCGTCTCCGTCCGCGCCCGGATCCGCGCCGAGATGACCGAGGAGATCAAGGCGGCGGCCCGCCGGCGCCTGGCCACCGACGGCGCCAACCTGTCGCTGCGGGCGGTCGCCCGTGACGTCGGCCTGGTGTCGTCGGCGGTCTACCGCTACTTCGCCAGCCGCGACGAGCTGCTCACCGCGCTGATCATCGAGGCCTACGACGCGCTCGGCGAGGCGGTCGAGGCCGCCGAGGCGGCCGTGGCGCGGGCGGACACCCGGGGCCGGTTCCTGGCGGTGGCGCGGACAGCCCGCGCCTGGGCGCTGGAGCACCCGCACGAGTACGCGCTGCTCTACGGCAGCCCGGTGCCGGGCTACCGCGCTCCGGCGGACACCATCGGGCCGGCGAGCCGGCCGGTGTTCCTGCTCGTGCACGTCCTGCACGACGGCGTGGCCGCCGGGACGATCCCCGCGCGGCGGGAACGGGTGCCGATCGGGGTCCGGGCCGACCTGCGCCGCGTCCTGGGCGCGCTGGGGGACCGGAGCCTGCCGGAGTCGGTGCTCGCCCGCGGGATGGCCCTGTGGGCCCACATGTTCGGGCTGATCAGTTTCGAGCTGTTCGGCCGGCTGCAGAACGCCGTCGAGGACTTCGAGGCGTTCTTCGACCACCAGGTCGCGATCGAGCTGGAGCTGCTGACCGGAGCGACGGCGTGAGCGAGGCGCTGTTCCACGTCGTCGCGCCGGCGGACTGGCCGGCGACCGGGATGTACCGGCCGCGGTCGCTCGACACCGAGGGGTTCGTGCACTGCTCCTACGCCGGGCAGGTCGCCGGCACGCTGGAGCGGCACTTCGCCGGCGTCGACCGGAGCGCGTTGGTGGTGCTCGAGCTGGACCCCGCGCGGGTCGGCCCGGTGCGAGTGGAGGGCGGGTTCCCGCACGTCCACGGTCCGATCCCGGTCGAGGCAGCGCTCGCCCGGCATCCCGCGACAGGGTTCCCGCCGACCGGTCAGGACTGACCGTGTTCGCGGAAGCGCTCCCGCAGCACCGGGTCGTCCTTCCACCACAGCCCCTCGCCGGTGTCCGGCAGCGCGCCCTCCGCAGCGTCCGGCCGCGGTGCGCGCGCCGGCTGCACGGCGTCGAGCGCGCGGTCCACCGCGGCGGCCTCCCGCGCGTCCGCGCGGATCCAGGCCAGGAACACGAGCACGAGGAAGGGCAGGTCGAGGATCTCGGCCGCCGCCCACAGGATGGCGCCGGCGCGCTGCTGGTCGGCCAGTTCCGGCATCGCCCACGGCGCCGGGACCCGGACGTCGTGGAAGCCGGACACCAGGTGCGTCTGCAGGCGGAGCACGATGCCCGGCACCGCGTCGATGAGCAGCTCCACGATCCCGACCGCCAGTGCCAGCCCGACGGCCAGCGCCCCGCGGCTGTCGTCCGCGTCGGTCAGGGGCAGCGCGACAACCGCACCGAGGGCGACGACGAGCACCGGGAGCAGCCAGTCGACGGCCGTCGTTCCCGCCGCCCATCCCGGGACCGCGCCGAAGAGCAGGACGGTACGCGGCCAGGGGCACGATCAGCGGCCCGACGAGCGGGCTGCCGAACGGACCCAGCCGCGGCCGGCGCCCGAGCAGCGCGAGCGGCTGGCCCGCCATCAGCAGCACCGGGACGACCAGCAGGAGCAGCAGCACCTGCGTCGTGAACACCCAGTACAGCGTCCTGCTGTACGCCTGCGGCCATCCGTTCGTCGTCCACGCCAGCAGGACGAGCCCCGCACCGAAGGCCAGCGAGCGCCGCAGCGGCCAGGCGCGTCCCCGCGACCGGCGCAGGTACCAGCCGGCCAGCGCGACGGCGAGGACGAGCGCCACCGGCTGCAGCGACCACGCCGTCACCAGCGTCGCGGGACCCGGCGGCCCGGGCGCGGAACGCACGGTCCCCATCGTTCCAGCCGCCTGACATGATGCGCTCGTGCGCGTCTTCCTCGGCAGCGACCACGCGGGCTTCGAGCTCAAGGCACGCCTCATCGAGCAGGTCCGCGAGCTCGGGCACGAGCCGGTCGACTGCGGAGCCCTGACCTACGACCCGGAGGACGACTACCCGGCGCCGTGCATCGCCGCCGCCGAGCGCACGGTCGCCGAGCCCGGCTCACTCGGCATCGTCATCGGCGGCTCCGGCAACGGTGAGCAGATCGCTGCCAACAAGGTGGTCGGCGTCCGCGCCGCGCTGGTCTGGAACGACGAGACCTCTCGGCTGGCGCGCGAGCACAACGACGCGAACGTCATGAGCATCGGCGCCCGCAACCACCCGGAGGCCGACGCGCTGCGCTTCGCCGAGATCTTCCTCGCGACGCCGTTCTCCGAAGCGCCGAGCGGCACGCCCGCCGCATCGCCCAGCTGGCGGAGTTCGAGGCGGCCCGCGGCCGCGGCTGACCGCGCGACACCGTCCGGGTCCGGCCGGGCCAGGGCGGGTGCGACCGGGTCAGGCCGGCGGGCGCCAGTTCCGGCGGACGATCGTCACCGTCCGCTCGGCCTCGGCGAGCTCCTCGGCGGTGGGGCGGTCCACGTCCCGCGCCCGCAGCGCCTTGTCACGCCGAGCTGCGACGGCCCGGCGCCGACGAGGTCCCGCAGCGCGCGCTCGCGGGTCGTCCCGTTCGCGCCCGGACCTGCTCCGCGGACGGGGCGGCCGCGGGGCGGCGGCGCGCCGCGGGTGCGGGCGCCGTGCGGTCCGGGCCGGGCGGCCGGCCGGCGGTCGACCGCGTCGGGACAGCCGACCGGCGGGCGTCCGCGGCTGGAGCGTCCGCCGGAGGACCGACCGAGCGGCCGGCGCGCCGCCGGCGACGGCGGGTGCCGTCGGGGGGAGCGCGGCGTCTCGGGCTCGTCCACGGCGCTCTGCCTCCCGGGACGTCGGTCGAGCGGGCGACGGGAATCGAACCCGCACCGTCAGTTTGGAAGACTGAGGCTCTGCCATTGAGCTACGCCCGCGCAAGCGCGCCACCACGGCGTAGCCCGGTCGGGCGGGCCGGACCGCGCCCGTAGACTGGGCGCGAGTCAGCGCCCGGGGTGTGGCGCAGCTTGGTAGCGCACTCGCTTTGGGAGCGAGGGGCCGTGGGTTCGAATCCCGCCACCCCGACCGAGCCGACATCCGTCGCGGGCGCTCCGCCGCGTCCCGACGCACGTCCCCCGCGTCCCGCCAGAAGGAGTCTGGAGGACATCGTGAAGAGCACCGTCGAGAACCTCGGCCCGACCCGGGTCCGCCTCGCCGTCGAGGTCCCGTTCGAGGAGCTGAAGCCGAGCCTCGACGCCGCGTACCGCAAGATCGCCGGCCAGATCCGCGTCCCGGGCTTCCGACCCGGCAAGGCGCCGGCGCGGGTCATCGACCAGCGTGTCGGGCGCGGCGCGGTGCTCGAGGAGGCGCTCAACGACGCGCTGCCGCGGGCCTACTCCGAGGCGGTGCGCGAGAGCGGGGTCAAGGCACTCGGCCAGCCCGACATCGAGGTGACCAAGCTCGACGACGGCCAGTCGCTGTCGTTCACCGCCGAGGTCGACGTCCGGCCGGAGATCACGGTCCCGGACCTCGACGGCATCTCGGTCACCGTCGACGACGTCGAGGTCAGCGATGCCGACGTCGACGAGCAGCTCGACGAGCTGCGCGACCGGTTCGCGACCCTCACCGGCGTCGACCGACCGGTCCAGACCGGCGACTTCGTCTCCCTCGACCTCGCCGCCACCGTCGACGGCGGTCGAGGTCGAGGGCGGCTCGGCGAAGGGGCTGTCCTACGAGGTCGGCCGCGGCGACCTGGTCCCGGGCCTCGACGAGCAGCTGGTCGGCCGCAGCGCCGGTGAGACCGCGACGTTCACCACCACGCTGCAGCAGGGCGAGCACGCCGGCCAGGAGGCCGAGGTCGCCGCCACGGTGCAGTCGGTCAAGGAGAAGCAGCTCCCCGGCGCCGACGACGAGTTCGCGCAGCTGGCCAGCGAGTTCGACACGCTCGAGGAGTTCCGCGCCGACCTCCGCACAGCGGCTCGCCCGGGCGAAGGCGCTCGAGCAGGGCAGCCAGGCGCGCGACCGCGTGCTCGAGCAGCTCATCGACAGCGTCGAGGTCGACCTGCCGGCAGTCGGCGGTGCAGTCCGAGGTCGACATGCGCGAGCACGACGTCGTGCACTCGCTCAACCACGACGACGCGCTGTTCGACCGGTTCCTGACCAGGCAGGGCAAGACCCGCGAGGAGTTCACCAGCGAGCTGCGCGAGTCGGCCGAGAAGTCGGTGCGGGCGCAGTTCGTCCTCGACGCGATCGCCGACGCCGAGGAGCTCACGGTCGGCGAGGGCGAGCTGACCGAGTACATCGTCCGGCAGGCCCAGCGCTACGAGATGTCGCCCAAGGAGTTCGCCGACCAGGTCGTCCAGGCGGGCAGCCTGCCGGCGCTGATGGCCGACGTCCGGCGCAACAAGGCGCTGGCCACCGTCCTCGAGCACGCCGCCGATCACCGACGCCTCGGGCAACCGGGTCGACCTGTCGGCGCTCACCGCCGGCCGACCTCGAGGACGCCGATGCGATCGAGGTCGACGACGACACCGGACGACACGGACGACACCGACGACGCCGACGACGACCGACGACAGAGCCGACCGACATCGACGACACCGCGGCCGACGCCGGGGACAGCGCCGAGCGCGCTGAGCCCGGGCCGGCGGCGTCCTCACGCCGTCAGCGAAACCGGCCGCCACGGCGGGAGTGCGGCGTCGAGCTGCCTCGTTAGGGTCGGCGACGGGCCACCTCGGCACCGTCAGTACCAGTCAGCGCCCGTTCAGCACCGACGACGTCCACCTGCAGCCTGCCCCGCAGCAGCTCAGCCAGGAAGGTCTCCGATGAGCCGTGTCGATGCGCAGCCGCTGCGCGTTCTCGAGATGCGCAGTCCCGGCGCCGGGCATGAACCTCAACGACTCGGTCTACGACCGGCTGCTGCGCGAGCGGATCATCTTCCTCGGCCAGCCGGTCGACGACGCGATCGCCAACCAGATCTGCGCGCAGCTGCTGCTGCTCGCCGCCGAGGACCCGAGCCGCGACATCAACCTCTACATCAACTCCCCGGGTGGCTCGGTCACCGCGGGCATGGCGATCTACGACACGATGCAGTTCATCGACTGCGACGTCGCCACGTACGCCCTCGGTCTGGCCGCGTCGATGGGGCAGTTCCTGCTCTCGGCGGGCAACCGCGGCAAGCGCTACGCCCTGCCGCACGCCCGGATCCTCATGCACCAGCCGTCGGCCGGCATCGGTGGCACGGCCTCCGACATCGCCATCCAGGCCGAGCAGTTCAAGCTCACCAAGGTCGAGATGGCGCAAGCTGATCGCGGAGCACACCGGCCAGTCCGTGGAGCAGGTGCAGCGCGACTCCGAGCGCGACCGGTGGTTCACCGCCGAGCAGGCCCTGCGACTACGGCTTCGTCGACCACGTCGTGGCCGCGGTCGGCCAGATGACCAACGGCAACGCCCCGGCCCCGGCGTGAGAGAGAGAGACCGAAGCCATGTCTGAGCCTGTGGACGCCGGCGCAGGTCGCGCTACGTCCTGCCCTCGTTCGTCGAGCGGACGAACTACGGGGTCAAGGAGTCCAACCCCTACAACAAGCTGTTCGAGGAGCGCATCATCTTCCTCGGCGCCCCGATCGACGACGTCGTCGCCAACGACGTCATGGCGCAGCTGATCGTCCTGGAGTCGACCGACCCGGACCGCGACATCCAGATCTACATCAACTCACCGGGCGGCTCGTTCACCGCGCTGACCGCCATCTACGACACGATGGTGTACGTCCGGCCGGAGATCCAGACGATCTGCATGGGTCAGGCGGCCTCCGCCGCGGCGGTCCTGCTGGCGGCAGGCACCAGGGGCAAGCGGTTCGCCCTGCAGAACAGCCGCATCCTCATCCACCAGCCCTCCGGTGAGGGCCAGGGTCAGGTCACCGACCTGGAGATCCAGGCCAACGAGATCCTGCGGATGCGGACGCTGCTGGAGAACATGCTCTCGCTGCACACCGGCCAGCCGGTGGAGCGGATCCGCGAGGACATCGAGCGGGACACGATCCTCACCGCCGAGCAGGCCAAGGAGTACGGCATCGTCGACGAGGTCATCACCACCCGCAAGCTGATCAACGACTGATCCGCGGCGGCGCGTCGGCGCGACGCGCCGACTCCCGTCATTCCGGCGGACTTCCGGGTCCATTGCGGGTAGCGTGCGGAGTTCGGGACCCGCAGCGACAGCGAGCCGGCTGTGTGGCAGATGAGCGGCCGGTCCGCGCTGCGGAGCCGGACCGACGACCAGAGGGAGCAACGTGGCACGCGTCGGCGAGACGGGCGACCTGCTCAAGTGCTCGTTCTGCGGGAAGAGCCAGAAGCAGGTCAAGAAGCTGATCGCCGGCCCCGGCGTCTACATCTGCGACGAGTGCATCGACCTCTGCAACGAGATCATCGAGGAGGAGCTGGCCGAGACCAGCGACTTCGCCTTCGACGAGCTGCCGAAGCCCGACGGCGATCTACGAGTTCCTCAACAGCTACGTCGTCGGGCAGGACCAGGCCAAGAAGACGCTGGCCGTCGCGGTCTACAACCACTACAAGCGGGTCCAGGCGGGCGGGGACACCAAACCCCGCAACGCCGACAGCCGTCGTGGAGCTGGCGAAGTCGAACATCCTGCTGCTCGGCCCGACCGGGCTCGGGCAAGACGCTGCTGGCCCAGACGCTCGCCCGGATGCTCAACGTCCCGTTCGCCATCGCCGACGCGACCGCGCTGACCGAGGCCGGCTACGTCGGCGAGGACGTCGAGAACATCCTGCTGAAGCTGATCCAGGCCGCCGACTACGACGTCAAGCGGGCCGAGACCGGCATCATCTACATCGACGAGGTCGACAAGATCGCCCGCAAGGCGGAGAACCCGTCGATCACCCGCGACGTGTCCGGCGAGGGCGTCCAGCAGGCGCTGCTGAAGATCCTCGAGGGGACGACGGCGTCCGTGCCGCCGCAGGGCGGGCGCAAGCATCCGCACCAGGAGTTCATCCAGATCGACACCACCAACGTGCTGTTCATCGTCGGCGGCGCGTTCGCCGGGCTCGACTCGATCATCGAGTCGCGGGTCGGCAAGAAGGGTCTCGGCTTCGGCGCGGAGCTGCGGACGAAGTTCGAGCGCGACACCCGCGACGTCTTCAGCGAGGTCATGCCCGAGGACCTCATGAAGTTCGGGCTGATCCCGGAGTTCATCGGCCGCCTGCCGGTCATCACCTCGGTGCGCCCGCTGGACCGTGACGCGCTCGTGCAGATCCTCACCGAGCCGCGCAACGCGCTGGTCAAGCAGTACAGCAAGCTGTTCGAGCTCGACGGCGTCGAGCTGGAGTTCAGCGACGACGCGCTCGAGGCCATCGCCGACCAGGCGGTGCTGCGCGGGCACCGGCGCCCGCGGCCTGCGGGCGATCATGGAAGAGGTCCTGCTGTCGGTGATGTACGAGGTGCCGTCCCGCGAGGACGTCGCCCGCGTCGTCATCACCCGCGAGACGGTGCTCGACCACGTCTACCCGACGATCGTGCCGCGCGAGCCCCCGAAGCGGGAGCGCCGGGAGAAGTCCGCCTAGCGACCGGGTCGCGCTGGAGCAGCGCTACTCCTCGCTGGTGCGGCGCGAGCTGCCGGCGGCGGCGGCGCGCGGCCGGTGGACGCTGCGAGCCGATCACTGCTTCGGGCGGGTGCTGCTCGACGACGCCGTCGGCGGGTGCTGGTACGACACGCTGGACCGCGGGGCGGGCGCCGCCTACCGCCAGCTGACCGACGACCAGCTCGCCCGGGCGGTGGCGCTCGCGGAGCGGATGCTCATCGAGGGCGACCCGCTCGTGCGGACGCTCGACGCCCAGTCACTCGCCTGGCGCGGGAAGCCGCCGAAGCGCTGACGGTCCAGCCGGGACACCGGACGACGCTCGCACCGCCGGCAGGTGACGAGGTGCGGTGGACGACGAGCTCGGTCGGACGGCGTGGCCCTTGATCAACCACCACGAATGCGTCTGTGAGACGAGGGAACGGCGGGTGATCGAGGGGCCGCGGGCAAGCGCCGGGCGGCCGGCGGGCGGCGCAGCGCGCTGGTGTGCGTCAGGACCACCGGCGGGCCGACGGAGTGCTGGACGAGCGTCGAGGCTCTGGACGGCCGCCGGGCCGTGGTTGGTGCCGGCCGGGGCGACGCGGTCGTGGGGCTCGCAGGTGCTGCACGCTCGCCGGGGGAGCGTCGACTGCGCGTGGGCATTCGCGGCGGCGGGCGTTCGTAGGATCGACGTGTGACGGCTCCTCACTCCAGCGCGCGACCGGTCCTGCCTCCGCAGTACACGCCGGCCGAGGTCGAGGCGCCGCTGTACCAGCGGTGGGTCGAGCGCGGCTACTTCACCGCCGACGTCAGCAGCGGCAAGCCCCCGTTCAGCCTGGTCATCCCGCCGCCGAACGTGACCGGCAGCCTGCACGTCGGCCACGCGCTCGAGCAGTCGATGATGGACGCCGTCACCCGCCGGGCGCGGATGCGCGGGTTCGACACCCTCTGGCTGCCGGGGATGGACCACGCCAGCATCGCCGTGCAGAACCTCGTCGAGCGCCACCTCGCCGAGACCGAGGGCAAGAGCCGCTTCGACTACACCCGCGAGGAGTTCATCGCCCGCGCGTGGGACTGGAAGCAGCCCTACGGCGGACAGATCCTCGGCCAGATGCGTCGCCTCGGCGACGGCGTCGACTGGTCGCGGGAGCGGTTCACGCTCGACGAGGGCCTGTCCCGTGCCGTGCAGACGATCTTCAAGCGACTCTACGACGACGGACTGATCTACCGCGCCGAACGCATCATCAACTGGTGCCCGCGCGACCTCACCGCGCTGTCCGACGCCGAGGTCGACCACGCCGACGAGCCCGGCGAGCTGGTCAGCATCCGGTACGGCGACGGGGACGACTCCATCGTGGTCGCCACCACCCGCGCCGAGACGATGCTCGGTGACACCGCCGTCGCGGTGCACCCCGACGACGAGCGGTACGCGTCCCTGGTCGGCACGGACGGTCGCCCTGCCGCTGACCGACCGGCGCATCCCGATCATCGCCGACCCGCACGTCGACCCGTCGTTCGGCACCGGCGCGGTCAAGGTGACGCCGGCGCACGACCCCAACGACTTCCAGATCGGCCAGCGTCACGACCTGCCGAGCATCACCGTCCTCGACGAGCGGGCCGTCGATCACCGCCCCGGGACCGTTCCAGGGTCTCGACCGGTTCGAGGCGCGCAGCGCCATCGTCGCCGCGCTGCGCGAGGAGGGCCGGATCGTCGCCGAGCGCCGGCCGTACCTGCACGCCGTCGGGCACTGCTCGCGCTGCGACACCGATCGTCGAGCCGCGGCTCAGCCTCCAGTGGTGGGTCAAGGTCGAGACCCTGGCCCAGGCGGCCGGCGACGCCGTGCGCGACGGCCGGGTGGTGGTCGAGCCGGCGACGCCTGGCGCCGCGCTACTTCGCCTGGGTCGACGACCTGCGCGACTGGTGCATCAGCCGCCAGCTGTGGTGGGGCCACCGCATCCCGGTCTGGTACTCGCCCGACGGCAGCGAGCAGGTGTGCCTCGGTCCGGGCGAGAGCCGCCGCAGGGCTGGACGCAGGACCCCGACGTCCTCGACACCTGGTTCTCCAGCGGCGCTGTGGCCCTTCTCGCACGCTGGGCTGGCCGGACCAGACCGCCGACCTGCGCCGCTACTACCCGACCACGCTGCTCATCACCGGCTACGACATCCTGTTCTTCTGGGTCGTGCGGATGATGCTGTTCGGGCTCTACGCCATGGACGGCGCGCCGCCGTTCCGCACCGTCCTGCTGCACGGGCTGGTGCGCGACGCGCACGGCAAGAAGATGTCGAAGTCGCGCGGCAACGTCGTCGACCCGCTGGTGTGGATGGACGCCTACGGCGCCGACGCCACCCGGTTCTCGCTCCTGCAGGGCGCGAACCCCGGCGCGGACGAGGCGATCAACGAGGAGTGGGTGCGCGGCGCCCGCAACTTCTGCAACAAGCTGTGGAACGCCACCCGGTTCGCGCTGCTCAACGGCGCCACCACCGACGGTCCGGTGCCCGGACGACGTCGCGCGGCGCCGACGCCTGGATCCTCAGCCGGCTGCAGGCCGTCCTCGCCGAGGTCGACGAGCTCTACGAGCACTACGAGTTCGCCAAGATCGCCGACCTGCTCTACCACTTCGCGTGGGACGAGGTCTGCGACTGGTACCTGGAGCTGGCGAAGATCGTCGCTCGCCGACGACGTCGACGGCGCCGCACCACCCGGCGGGTGCTCGGTGAGGTGCTCGAGACGGTGCTGCGGCTGCTGCACCCGATGATCGCCGTTCGTCACCGAGGCGCTGTGGACGGCCCTGACCGGCCGGGAGTCGGTCGTGATCGCCGACTGGCCGGCGCCGGAGAAGGAGCGGATCGACCTCGACGCCGAGGCCGACGTCGCCGCGCTGCAGGCGGTGGTGACCGAGGTCCGGCGGTTCCGCTCCGACCAGGGCGTCCCGCCGTCGCAGGCCCGTCCCGGCGCGGCTCGCCGGGACGGGCCGGCGGCACGAGCGGCCGATCCGCGAGCTGCTGCGCCTGACCGAGCCCGGCGGACGGCTTCGCCCCCACTGCGTCGCTCACGACCGCCGGCGGCGTCACCGTCGAGCTCGACCTGTCCGGCACGATCGACGTCGCCGCCGAGCACGCCCGGCTGGACAGGGCGCGGGCCGCGGCCGCAGAAGGAGCTGCAGCAGAACGAGGCGCAAGCTCGGCAACGCGGCGTTCACCGACAAGGCGCCGCCGAGACGGTCGTCGCGAAGGTCCGCGCCCGGGTCGAGGCCGCCCGCGCCGAACTCGCCCGGATCGAGGCCGCCCGCGCCGCGCTGCCCGCGGATGAGGCCCCGATGAGCGCGCCGACGCGACGGCCCAGCGCTACGCCGCGCGGCTGCGGGAGGTCGAGTCCGCGGTCGTCGCGCCGGTGGGGCGAGGGACGGATGTCGCCCACCCGCGAGCGCATCACGCGCGCTGCTCGACCTGCTCGGCGACCCGCAGCGCGCCTACCGCGCGGTGCACCTCACCGGCACCAACGGCAAGACGATCGACCGCGCGGATGATCGACGAGCTGCTGCGCGGCTTCGGGCTGCGCACCGGTCGCTACACCAGTCCGCACCTGTCGAGCGGATCACCGAGCGCATCGTGCTCGACGGTGCGCCGATCACGCGACCGGACGCTTCGTCGACGCCTACGACGAGCTGGCGCCCTACCTCGACCTGGTCGACGCCCGCTTCGACGTCAAGCTGTCGTTCTTCGAGGTGATGACGGCGCTGGCCTACTCGGTCTTCGCCGACGCCCCGGTCGACGTCGGCCGTCGTCGAGGTCGGCCTCGGCGGCGAGTGGGACGCCACCAACGTCCTCGACGCCGAGGTCGCCGTGGTCACGCCGGTCGCGCTGGACCACCAGAAGTTCCTCGGCGACACCGTCGGGCAGATCGCCACCGAGAAGGCCGGCATCATCAAGCCCGGCGCGACCGCGATCCTCGCCGCCCAGCCGCCGGAGGCCGCCGCCGCGCTGCTCGCCCGGGCCACCGAGGTGCAGGCCACCGTCGCCCGGGAGGGCCTCGAGTTCGGCGTCCTCGACCGCGCCGTCGCCGTCGGCGGGCAGGCGCTGACGGCTGCAGGGCCTCGGCGGGGTCTACGACGAGCTCTTCCTGCCGCTGCACGGCGCCCACCAGGCGCAGAACGCCGCGTGCGCGCTCGCCGCGGTCGAGGCGTTCTTCGGCGCCGACGCGAGCACCGGCACGCTCGACATCGACACCGTGCGCGGCGCGTTCGCCGCGGTGCGCTCGCCGGGCCGGCTGGAGGCGGTGCGCTCGGCGCCGACCGTGCTGCTCGACGCCGCGCACAACCCGGCCGGCATGCAGGCCACAGTGTGCCGCGCTGCAGGAGGCGTTCGACTTCCGCCGGCTCGTCGTCGTGCTCGGCGTCCTGGCCGACAAGGACGTCGCCGGCCTGCTCACCGCGCTGGAGCCGGTCGTCGACGAGCTCGTCGTCACGCAGAACTCCTCCGGCCGCGCGCTGCCCGCCGACGAGCTCGCCGCCGCCGCCGTGCAGGTGCTTCGACACCGACCGGGTGACCGTCGAGCCGCGGCTGGACGACGCCTCGAGACCGCGGTCCGGCTGGCCGAGGACACCGCCGACGGACGTGCTGTCCGGCGCCGGAGTGCTGGTGACCGGCTCGGTGGTCACCGCCGGCGAGGCCCGGGTGCTGCTCGGCATGACCGACCGCCGGACGCGCCTGCCCCGGACGACGGGCCGACCCCGGAGCAGATCGCCGAACGCGCGACGCGCGCCGACCGTGCCACCCGCGGCGCCCTGGCCGGCGAACCTGTGCTTCGAGGCGCTCGTCGTCCTGCTGCGTGCCCCGGGCGCTGGCCCGGACGTCGTACCGGGCTCGGCGGCACGCGGGCGGCGGTGCTCATCGGGCTGGCCGTGGTCGTGCTCGCCGCGGCGTTCGTGCAGCGCCGGCGCTGGGGCATCGCGGTCGGGACGGTGCTGCAGCTGCTGGTGATGGCCGCCGCGGTGCTGGATCCCGGTGTTCGCCGTCATCGCGGCGCGTCTTCTGGGCGATCTGGCTGTACATCCTCAAGATCCGGCACGACCTGGTCGGCACGCCCGGCGGGCTCCGGCTGCTGATCAGCTGAGCCGCTAGGGTCGCGCTCCCGTGACGAGCGAGCGCACCCTGGTCCTGGTCAAGCCCGACGGCGTGGCCCGCGGCCTGACCGGCGAGGTGCTGCGCCGGATCGAGGCCAAGGGCTACCGGCTGGTCGCCGCTGGAGCTGCGCACCGCCGACGCTGACCTGCTCGCCGCAGCACTACGCCGAGCACGTCGGCAAGCCGTTCTATCAGCCGCTGGTGGAGTTCATGTGTCCGGGCCGGTGCTCGCGCTGCGTCGCCGAGGGCACCGGGTGATCGAGGGCTTCCGGTCGCTCGCCGGCGCGACGGAGCCGACCGCCGCGGCGCCCGGCACGATCCGCGGCGACCTCGGCCGCGACTGGGGTCTGACGGTGCAGCAGAACCTCGTGCACGGCAGCGACTCGCCGCGAGTCCGCCGCGCGCGAGATCGCGCTGTGGTTCCCCGCGCTCGGCTGACGTCCGGCTGCTGATCGCGCGACCGCTGCGGCAAGGCCGAGTCCGTACCAGTCACAACAGTCACAGGCGTTCACAGCAGCGACACGCGCCGAGTGTTCCCCGGACCGGCCGGTCCGCGCCCATACGATCGCGCGCGACCAGTCCTGCTCGCACTGCCCGGGAGGCACCACCGTGGCGCTCGCCCCCTCCGCGCTGCTGTCCGCGCAGCGGCGACCTGCTCGGGGGTGACCTCGCCGTCGACCTCGGCACGGCCAACACGCTGGTCTACGTGCGCGGTCGCGGGATCCTGCTCAACGAACCGTCGGTGGTCGCCGTCGACACCACGTCGAACACCGTCGTCGCGGTCGGCATGGAGGCCAAGCGGATGCTCGGCCGCACCCCCGGGCACATCACCGCCGTCCGCCCGCTGAAGGACGGCGTGGTCGCCGACTTCGACGTCACCGCCGAGATGCTGCGCTACTTCGTGCGCAAGGTGCTGCGCCGGCGCGGGATGTTCACCGGCCCGCGGGTGGTGGTCTGCGTGCCCGTCGGGCATCACCAGCGTCGAGCAGCGCGCGGTCAGCGAGACGGCCTACGCCGCCGGCGCCCGGCGGGTGCACATCATCTCCGAGCCGATGGCCGCCGCGATCGGCGCCGGGCTGCCGGTCAACCAGCCGTCCGGGCTCGATGATCGTCGACATCGGCGGCGGCACGACCGAGGTCGCCGTGATCGCGCTCGGCGGCATCGTGGCGGCGACCAGCCTGCGGGTGGCCGGCAACGCCCTCGACGAGGCGATCGTGGAGCACGTCCGCAGCGCAGTTCTCGCTGCTCATCGGCGAGCGGACCGCCGAGGAGCTGAAGATCTCCGTCGGTTCGGCGTTCCCGGTCGCGCAGACGCTGCGCGCCGAGATCCGCGGCCGCGACGTCGCCACCGGCCTGCCCCGCAACGTCACGATCAGCGGCGACGAGCTGCGCCGGGCGATGGAGCCGCCGCTGATGCGGATCATCGCCGCGGTGCGCGGGCACGCTCGACCGCTGCCCGCCGGAGCTGGCCTCCGACCTGGTCAGCCGTGGCGTCGTGCTCACCGGCGGCGGCGCGCTGCTGCGCGGGCTCGCCGCCCGGCTGCGAGCACGAGATCGGCGTGCCGGTGCTGGTCGCCGAACGCCCGCTGGACTCGGTCGTGCTCGGCACCGGGACGGTGGTCGAGCACTTCGCAGAGCTGTCGAAGGTCGTCGTCGACGAGCCGCGGCGGTAACCGTGCGCAGGCTCACCCGCCGGCAGCGCATCGCCGCGACGGTGCTCGCCCTGGTCGCGCTGGCGTTCGTCTCGCTCGACGTCGCCGGCGGCCGGCTGCGCGCCGCGCACACCGGCGTCGGCGGCTCGCTCGGCGCGCTCTACCGCGGGACGGACACCGTGCTCGGGCCGGTCCGCCGCTTCGTCGCAGGGCGTGCCCGGCGCGGCGGACCTCGACGCGCGCCGCATCGACGAGCTGGAGCAGGAGAACGCCGCGCTGCAGCGGCCGGCTCGCCGCCGCAGGCCCGCGACGCAGCACACCGCCGCAGGAGCTGGAGGCGCTGCAGCTGGCCGCCGACTCCGGCGGCTACCGGGTCGTGCCCGCCCGAGTCCTCGCGACCGGGCCGGGCGGCGGGTTCGAGTGGACGGTCACCCTCGACGCCGGCAGCGCGCAGCGGCGTGCTCGTCGGGCAGACCGTCACCGACGGGGCCGCGGTGGTCGGCCGGGTGGTGGCCGTGACCGGCGCGGACGTCCAGCGGTGCTGCTCGCCGCCGATCCCGGCTCCGGCGTCGGGGTGCGCGACATGCGCTCCGGCCAGCTCGCGGTCGCCACCGGCGCCGGCGCCGGCGGCTACACCCTCGTCCCGCTCGACCCCACCAGCGACCTGCGCGTCGGCGACGAGCTGCGCTCCGGGCCGGCCGGGCAGAGCAGCTACGTCGCCGGGTCTGGCCGTCGGGACGATCACCGCGGTGCACACGTCCGCGGACGGCACGACCCGCGCGAGCGTGCGCCCCGGCGGTCTCGCCGACCGGCCTGGACCTGGTCGGCGTCATCCTCGTCGGCGGGACCCCCGGCGACCCGCGCGCCGCTCGCCCCGGCGCCGAACCCGGTCCCGACGCCGACTCCGACCCCGGCCTCCACGCCGCTGGCGGGGCCGCGGTGACCCCCGTCCGGCTCGCCGCCGCCCTCGCGACGATCCTCACCACGCTGCTGCTGCAGGCCACCGTCGTCGGCCCGGTGGCCGGCCTGCTCCCGGTCAGCCTGCCCGCCGTCGTGGTCGCCTTGGTCGCCCTGTCCGAGGGGCCCGCGACCGGCATGTCGCTCGGGTTCACCGCCGGCCTGGTCGCCGACCTCGGCTCGACGCACCCGGCCGGCGTCCTGGCGCTGGCCTGGCTGGGCGTGGGGACGCTGTGCGGGATGTCGCGCGACCCCCGCCGCCGCGCGGTCGCGCAGGCCGCGGTGGCCGGCACCGCGTGCACGCTCGCCGCCGTGGCCACCGCGCTGCTGCTGCGGCTGCTGTCGGTCGGCACCGCGCCGCTGGCCGCCTGCCTGCCCGCGCTCGTCGCCGACGCGGCGCTGGCGCTGGTCCTGGCGCCGGTGGTCGCGCGGTGCTCCGCGCCCGGGCGCTCCAGCCGGTGACAGGTGGGTGAGCGGCGCCGGGCGCCGCGTCCCCGGTTCGGCTCGCGGCGCCTCGACGTGCTCGCGGTCCTGGTCGCGTCACTGCTGGTGACGCTCAGCGGTCGGCTCTACTGGGTGCAGGTCCTCGACCCGCACAAGCCGCAGCAGAGCGCCGGCGTGCTGCACGACGGCCGGATCGCCGTCCCCGCGCCGCGCGGCCTGGTCGTCGACGCCCAGGGCCGGGTCCTCATCGGCAACCGGGAGACCCACGTCGTCACCGTCGACCGGGACACGCTGCAGGAGCAGCCCGACCACGGCCAGGCGGTGCTGACGACGCTGGCGGCGCTGCTCGGCACGACGACCGCAGGCGCTGACCGCGCAGACCACCCCCTGCTCGCCCACGGTCCCGGCGCCGTGCTGGACCGGCGAGCCGTACCAGCCGGTCCCGGTCGGCGACCGACGCCCCCGACCCGGTCGGTGCTCGCCCTGAGCGAGCACCGCGAGCAGTACCCGGGCGTGAGCGTCCAGACGGAGACCGTCCGCGACTACCCCGGCGGCTCGCTGGCGGCGCACGTCCTCGGCTACACCGGCGCCGTCACCGCCGCGGACGAGAAGGCGAACGCCGCGCTCAGCGACGCCGACAGCATCGGTCGCACCGGTCTGGAGGCGAGTACGACGCGCTGCTGCGGGGCACCGACGGCAGCGACCTCGTCCCGCTCGACGCCCGGGGCATGCCGGCCGGGACGACCACCGTCGGTGCCGGCACAGCAGGGCGACACGCTGGTGACGAGCATCGACGCCGACGTCCAGGCGCTGGTGGAGAAGGCGCTGGCCGACCAGGTGCAGCGCCAGCGGAGCGTCCTGGGCCGGCCCGCGACGCTCCGGGGCCGTCGTCGTGATGGACCCGAACACCGGGCGCATCGTCGCCGCCGCGAGCTACCCGACCTACGACCCGACGGTGTTCGTCGGCGGGATCAGCACCGCGGACTACGCCAAGCTCACCGCGCCCGGGTCCGGACGACCCACTGGTCGGCCGCGCGATCGCCGGGGCCAGTACGCACCCGGCTCGACGTTCAAGCTCATCACGTCGTCCTCGATCGTCACCAACGGCGAGGAATCGCTGTCCGACACCTACCCGTGCCCCGGGTCGCTGACCATCGACGGCCGGGTGAAGACCAACTACGACTCCGAGGCGTTCTCGTACCCGCTGTCGCTGAAGCAGGCGCTGCAGGTCTCCTGCGACACGTTCTTCTACCGTTCGCCGCCAACGAGTACTACCGCGACCAGGCCGCGGTGGACTCCGGCGGCAAGGCCGGCGAGGAGCTGCAGAAGATGGCCAGCGCCTACGGCATCGGCAGCGCGCCGGGCGTCGACCTGCCCGCCGACGAGCAGGCCAGCGGCTCCTACGCCGACCGCGAGACCCGGATGGCGCGCTGGCAGGCCGACAAGGCCCAGTACTGCAAGGACGCGCAGACCGGCTTCCCCGGCGACCCCGACAACGCCTACCTGACCGAGCTGGCCAAGGAGAACTGCACCGACGGCTGGCGCTACCGCGCCGGTGACAACGCCGACATGGCGATCGGGCAGGGCGAGACGACGCTGTCGCCGCTGCAGCTGGCCGTCGCCTACTCCGCGCTGGTCAACGGCGGCACGCTCTGGCGCCCGACCCTCGGCTGGGCCGCCGTCGACGCGCAGGGCCACGTCGTGCGGACCATCGACCCGACCGTCAAGGCGAAGGTGCCGGTCGCGCCGGCCGACCCTGGACTACATCACGGACGCCCTGCACTTCACGCCCGACCACTCCGTGTCCGGGGCGCTGGCCTTCGACGGCGCGCCGTACAAACTGCAGCTCGGCGGCAAGACCGGCACCGCCGAGGTGTACGGCCAGAACGACACGTCGTGGCTGGCGTCGTGGGGGCCGATGACCACCGGACGCCAGCGGGCAAGACGACGGCGAAGTACGTCGTCGTCGGCATGGTCGAGAACACCGGGACGGGCGCCACCGCCGCCGCGCCGATGCTGCGCCAGATCTACGACGGCCTGCTCGGCGCCGGCCGCCCGGCGGTGCTGCCGCAGCCGGAGACGGCGCTGCCGGACCTCTCCCGGCTCGGCGCGGCTCCCGCGACGGCGGCGCCTGCCACGACGACCGCGCCGTCGGCGCCCGCGACACCGGCCCGACCGGCCGCGGCGGTGTCCTCGGCGGTGTCCCCGGCGGTCCCGTCCTTCCCGCCGCGCACCGGATCGGGCCGGTGAGCCTCACCACGCGCGACCCGCGCGCGCCGTTCCAGCTGCAGCCCGAGCCGTTGGCGCGAAGGTGCAGCGCGGCCGCCCGACCGACCGGGTGCTGCTCGTCGCGGTCGCCCTGCTCGCGCTGATCGGCGCCCTGCTGGTCTGGTCGGCCACGCGCACGACGATGCTCGAGGAAGGCCGCAACCCGCAGACGCTACCTGTTCCGGCACCTGTTCAACGTCATCCTCGGTGCCGGCCTGCTGGCCGCGGCGAGCCGCGTCGACGCCCGGCTGCTGCGCCTGCTCGCCCCGGCGGTCTACCTGGCGTCGCCTGGTCGGGCTGCTCGCGGTGTTCGCGGTCGGCTCGACGGTCAACGGGGCGCACGCCTGGATCCGTCTCGGCGGCGGGTTCGAGGTGCAGCCGTCGGAGTTCATGAAGCTCGGACTGATCGTCGCCACGGCGGTGCTGTTCACCGAGCGTGCCGCCGGCCGGCCACCCGGGGTACCACCCCGCTCGTCGGACGTCGTGCTGGCGCTGCTGCTGGCCGCCGTCCCGCTCGGGCTGATCATGATGCAGCCCGACCTCGGCTCGGCGATGGTCTTGTCCGCGACGGCGTTCGGGCTGCTCGTCGCCGCCGGGGTGCCGGCCCGGTGGACGATCGGTCTGATCGTCGTCGGGATCGCCGGGGCCGTCCTCGCGCTGAAGGCGGGCGTGCTCGCCGAGTACCAGCTGGCACGATTCTCCGCGTTCGCCCACCCCGGCCGCGACCCCCAGGGCGCGGCCTACAACGTCACCCAGGCCCACATCGCGATCGCCCACGGCGGGGTGTTCGGGCAGGGCCTGTTCCACGGCGCCGCAGACCCGCGGCGCCTACGTCCCCGAGCAGCAGACCGACTTCGTCTACAGCGTCGCCGGCGAGGAACTCGGCCTGGTCGGCGCCGGCGCCGTGATCGCGCTGTTCGCGGTCGTGTGCTGGCGGGGGCTGCGGATCGCGGCGGCCGCCGACCGCACCGGGCGGATCGTCGCCGCGGGCATCGTCTGCTGGTTCGGCTTCCAGGCGTTCCAGAACATCGGGATGAACCTCGGCCTGACGCCGGTCACCGGGCTCCCGCTGCCGTTCGTCTCCTACGGCGGCTCGTCGATGTTCGCCCAGGCGCTCGCCGTCGGGCTGCTGCAGTCGGTGCACCGGCGCTCGGTGACCTGAGCGCGGTCACGCCAGCAACAGCCCGAGACCCAGCCCGACCAGCGCGACGGCGAGCACCAGCCGGACGGTGTCCACGGCCAGCAGCCGCCCGTGCGTGGCCGCGTCGAAGCCGGCGGACAGCCGGCGGTGCAGCGGGACGGCGAGCGCGCCGGTGACCGCCAGCAGCGCGCCGTCGAGGACCGGCGCCAGGGCCGCGACGGCGCGGGGCACGCCGTCCGGCGGGTGGACGAACGCCGCGAGCGCGGCGACGCCGAGGGCGGCGAACAGCGGCCCCACCGCGATCGAGACCAGCCGCTGGTGCGCGGCCTCGTACGCCGGGAACGCCTCCGGCAGGACGCGGGCGAACTGCGGGTAGACGACGACCCGGACCGTCCACTGGAACCCGGCGTAGAGCGCGGCCGTGACGAGCAGCGCCAGCGCGGTCAGGCTCACCCGACGGCGGCCGGCTCGCGGTCGACGGCGCTCGAGCGCCGCCCGGCCACCGTCGTCCCCACGCTCGCCGCCACGACCATCGCGACGGCCAGCAGCACCACCGGCGTGAGCCGCTGCCCGAGCACCAGCACGCCGGCGAGCGCCGCGACGGCCGGCTCCAGGCTCATCAGCAGCCCGAACGTCGCCGCGGACAGCCGGCGCAGCGCGAGCAGTTCGAGCGAGTACGGGATGAGCGAGGACAACATCGCCACGCCGAACCCGCCGATCAGCACCGGTGGGCGCAGCAGCGCACCGTGGTGGTCCACCATGCCCTGCACCACCCCGACCGGCACCAGGAGCACCGCGGCCACGCCGAGCGCCACGGCCAGCCCGTCCAGGCCGCCGAAGGCCGCGCCGACCCGCTTGGACAGCAGGATGTAGCAGGCCCACAGCACGGCGGCCCCGAGCGCCAGCACGACGCCCAGCGCCGTCACCCCGACGGACCGGCCGCGCAGCGCCAGCAGTCCCACACCGCCGCCGGCGAGGACCACCCACAGCGACGTCGAGCGGTCGCCGCGAGCCCACCACCGCCAGCACCAGCGGCCCGCTGAACTCGATCGTCACGGCGACGCCGAGCGGTAGCCGGGCGATGGCCTCGTAGAACGTCCAGTTCATCGTCGCGAGCACGGCGCCGAACGTCAGGACGGCGAGCAGGTCGGCCCGCGTCCGGCCCCGCAGGGACGGCCGGGCCAGCGGCAGCAGTACGGCGGCGGACAGCAGCAGCCGGAGGAAGACGACGCCGCCGGGGCCCGCGTCGTCGAACAGCCGGTCGGCGACGGCGGCGCCGAACTGCACCGACCCGATGCTCCCGAGCAGCAGTACCTGGGGAGGTACCGCCGTCGGTCGCACGGCCGTCGATGCTGTCACACCGCCGTACCCTCGGGAGCCGTGCCCGTCGAGTCCGTGTTCCCGCAGCTGGAAACGCTGCTGCCGCGGGTCACCAAGCCGATCCAGTACGTCGGCGGGGAGCTCAACGCCCGGACGAAGGAGTGGGACTCGGTCGAGGTCCACTGGGCGCTGATGTACCCCGACGCGTACGAGGTCGGGCTGCCGAACCAGGGCGTCCAGATCCTCTACGAGGTCCTCAACGAGCGCCCCGACGCCCTGGCCGAGCGCACCTACGCGGTGTGGCCGGACCTCGAGGCGCTCATGCGCGAGCACGGCGTCCCGCAGTTCACCGTCGACGCGCACCGTCCGGTCGGCGCGTTCGACCTGCTCGGCGTCAGCTTCGCGACGGAGCTCGGCTACACCAACCTGCTGACGGCGCTCGACCTCGCGGGCGTCCCGCTGCACGCCGCCGACCGGGGCCCGACCGATCCGGTGGTCGTCGCCGGCGGGCACGCGGCGTTCAACCCCGAGCCGATCGCCGACTTCGTCGACGCCGCCGTGCTCGGCGACGGCGAGCAGGTGGTCGGCGCCATCACCGACGTCCTCCGCGACTGGAAGCGCGAGGGCGGCGACGAGCGGTGCAGGGACGAGCTGCTGCTGCGGTTGGCCGCCACCGGCGGGGTGTACGTGCCGCGCTTCTACGACGTCAGCTACCTCCCGGACGGCCGGATCGCGGCCGTCACGCCGAACCGACCGGGTGTACCGGCCGTGGTGCGCAAGCACACCGTCATGGACCTCGACGCCTGGCCGTACCCGAAGACGCCGCTCGTCCCGCTCGCCGAGACCGTGCACGAGCGGATGAGCGTCGAGATCTTCCGCGGCTGCACCCGCGGCTGCCGGTTCTGCCAGGCCGGGATGATCACCCGGCCGGTCCGGGAGCGGAGCATCGAGGGCGTCGGCCGGATGGTGGAGCAGGGACTCGCGGCGACCGGCTTCGACGAGGTCGGCCTGCTGTCGCTGTCGAGCGCCGACCACTCCGAGATCGCTCCGATCACGAAGCAGTTGGCGGATCGGTACGAGGACGAACGGGTGTCGCTGTCGCTTGCCGTCGACGCGCGTCGACGCCTTCAACATCGACCTCGCGAACGAACTCAGCCGCAACGGCCGCCGCTCCGGCCTGACCTTCGCGCCCGAGGGGGGCTCCGAACGGCTCCGTCGTGTGATCAACAAGATGGTCAGCAAGGACGACCTCATCCGGACGGTGTCGACGGCCTACGCCCAGGGCTGGCGGCAGGTGAAGCTGTACTTCATGTGCGGTCTGCCGACCGAGACCGACGACGACGTGCTCGAGATCGCCGAGATGGCGCACGACGTCATCCGCGCCGGGCGGGCCGCCGCCGGGAGCAAGGACATCCGCTGCACGGTGTCCATCGGCGGGTTCGTGCCGAAGCCGCACACGCCGTTCCAGTGGGCGGCGCAGGCCTCGCCGGAGGTGGTGGACGAGCGGCTGCGCAAGCTGCGCGCCGCGATCAACGCCGACCGCGGACTCGGGCGCAACGTCGGGATGCGCTACCACGACGGCGAGCCGTCGCTGGTGGAGGGACTGCTCAGCCGCGGTGACCGCCGGGTCGGCGCGGTGATCGAACGGGTGTGGCGCGACGGCGGCCGGTTCGACGGCTGGAGCGAGCACTTCTCGTTCGCGCGGTGGGTGGACGCCAGCTCGGCCGAGCTCGGTCCCGAGGGGATGGCCTGGTACACCACCCGCGAGCGGGACGGGGACGAGGTGCTGCCCTGGGACCACCTCGACTCCGGCCTGGACAAGCAGTGGCTCTGGGACGACTGGCAGGACGCCCTCGCCGAGTTCGAGCAGGACGACTGCCGGTGGTCGCCGTGTTTCGACTGCGGCGTCTGCGGGTCCATGGGCACCGACATCCAGGTCGGGCCGACCGGCCGGTCCCTGCTGCCGCTCCTGCGCACGCCGTAGTGGCACGGTGATGGCACGCCGCCAGCCCGAGGGGCCGCCGCCCCCACCGGTGGTGCAGCGGGTCAGGATCCGCTTCGCCAAGCGCGGCAGGCTGCGGTTCGCCTCCCACCGCGACTTCGCGCGGACCTTCGAGCGCGCGCTGCGCCGCGCGGGCGTGCCGATGGCCTACTCCGCCGGGTTCACGCCGCACCCGCGGATCAGCTACCTGGGTGCCGCACCGACCGGCACCTCCAGCGAGGCGGAGTACCTGGAGGTGGCACTCGCCCGGCGGGTCGACCCCGAGGAGCTGCGCACCGCCCTGGACGCCGGGCTGCCGGACGGGTTCGACGTGCTGGAGGCGGCCGACGCCGGCCCCGGCGCGCTGGCCGACCGGATCCAGGCGTCGGCCTGGCGGGTCGAGCTCGACGGCGTCGCCCGGGGTGACGCCGAGCGTGCCGTCGAGCGGTTCCTCGCCGCGCAGAGCGTGCCCGTGGAGCGGCTGACCAAGGACGGCCGGCGCAGTCTGGACGCCCGCGCCGCGGTCGTCAGCCTGTGCGTGTCCCCGTCCGACGACCCCGGACGTGCCATACTCGACCTGGTCGTCCGGCACGTGACACCCGCTGTGCGACCCGACGACGTCCTCGTCGCGCTGCGTGCCGTCGACGGTCTCGCCCCGGCAGCGCCGCCCCGTGCGGTGCGCCTGGCGCAGGGACTGCTCGACGACACCGGGAGGGTCCTCGACCCGCTGACCCCGGACCGCCGCGTCTGACGAGCCGTCGCTCGCCGACTCGACAGACTTCGCGGGCCGCCGGCACTGCCGGACGCGCCCGCGCCAACCGCCTCCGTGCGGCCGCGACCGGTTCGCCGGCTCGCGCCCGGGGGCCGAACGGAGTGACCGCCAGGTGCCCGACACCGACCCGAACACCACCGATCGCAGCACCGCCGACCCCGGCACCACCGATCCCGGCGCGACCGACGCGGGGACGGCTGAGGCGCCCCGCAAGCGCGCGCCCCGCAAGCGCGCCGCGAAGGCCGCGGCCCCAGCCGCGGGGTCTGCCACACCGGCGCCGACCGACGACCAGCCGGCGCCGCCGCCGCCGCCGCCGCCGCGCAAGGCTCCGGCCAAGCGCGCCCGTAAGGCACCAGCAGCTGCCGCGCCTCCCGCCGCCGAGGGAGAGCCGGCTCCCGCCAGCGAGGGAGAGCCCGCTCCCGCCGGTGAGGCGGAGCCCGCGGCGCCGGTGAAGGCCACCCGGGCACCCCGGACCCGCACGCCTCGCACCGCTCGCACGCCGGGCAAGGCCACGGCCGCCGAGCCGACCGGTGGAGTCCCCGCCGTCGAGGAGACGGTGGACGCTCCACCGGACGAGCCGGCGCCTCCGGTGGCGCCCGCGGTCCTGTTCCAGCCGCCGGCCGTCGACGCCGACGCCGACGCCGTCACCGCCCGGCCCCGCCGCCGCCGCGCGGCGAACGCTCCCGCCGGACCGCCTCGCCCGCTGGAGACCACCACCGTCGCGCCGGATGCCGCCGAGCCGGTCGCCCTGCCCGCCGCCGAGCGCGCCGCCGAGCCGATCGATGCGGGCCCCGTGGCGGACTCCGCCGTCGAGGAGCCCGATGCGGACACCGAGGACGTCCGCGAAGTCGCGGCGGAGGAGGCCACCAGCGCCCGCCGTCGGCGTCGCCGCGGTCGCCGCGGCCGCGGCTCGCGCACCGACGCCACAGACACAGGCGACGCCGAGGACGCCGAGGACGCCGAGGCCGACGCCGAGGACACGGCCGACACCGACCGGACACCGCCGACACCACCGAGGCCGACGCCGCCGAGGACGACGACACCGAGGACACCGACGACGCCGAGGACGCCGAGGACGCCGAGGACGCCGAGGACACCGCCGGCACCGGTACGTCCCGGCGCCGGCGTCGCCGCCGCCGCTCCTCCGGCGGCGACGGGGCGGAGGCCGGACGGGAGGACGACCCGCCGAACACCGTCGTCCACGTCCGCCAACCCCGCGCTCGCAACGAGCGCGCCCGCGACGACCGTGGCCGCGACGAGCGTGCCCGCGACGACCGTGACGGCGACGACGGGGTGCGCGGCGTCAAGGGCTCGACCCGGCTCGAGGCCAAGCGGCAGCGTCGCCGCGACGGCCGCGACACCAGCCGGCGCCGCCCGCCGATCCTCACGGAGTCGGAGTTCCTGGCCCGCCGGGAGTCCGTCGACCGGGTCATGGCCTTGCGCGAGCGCGCCGGGCGCACGCAGATCGCGGTGCTCGAGGACGGAGTGCTCGTCGAGCACTTCGTGACCCGTGCCAGCAACACCAGCTACGTCGGGAACGTCTACCTCGGCCGGGTGCAGAACGTCCTGCCCAGCATGGAGGCGGCGTTCGTCGACATCGGCAAGGGCCGCAACGGCGTGCTGTACGCCGGCGAGGTCAACTGGGACAAGGCCGGCCTGGAGGGCAGGTCGCGGGCGATCGAGAACGCGATGAAGTCCGGCGACACCGTGCTGGTGCAGGTGACCAAGGACCCGGTCGGGCACAAGGGCGCCCGCCTGACCAGCCAGGTCTCGTTGCCGGGCCGGTTCCTGGTCTACGTGCCCGGTGGCGCGATGACCGGCATCAGCCGCAAGCTGCCCGACACCGAGCGGCACCGGCTCAAGTCCATCCTCAAGAAGATCGTCCCCGAGGACGGCGGCGTCATCGTGCGCACCGCCGCCGAGGGTGCCAGCGAGGCGGACCTGACCGCGGACGTCGCCCGGCTCACCGCGCAGTGGGAGGCGATCCAGGCCAAGGCGGCCGCCCAGAAGAACGCCCCGCAGCTGGTCTACGGCGAGCCCGACCTCGCCATCCGGGTCGTCCGCGACGTCTTCAACGAGGACTTCCGCCGCCTCGTCGTCGAGGGCGACCAGGCGTGGGCGACGGTGTCGGGTTACGTCGAGGACGTGGCCCCGGACCTGCGCGAGCGGGTGTCCCGGCACACCGGCGAGCGGGACCTGTTCAGCGACCTGCGGGTCGACGAGCAGCTGCTCAAGGCGCTCGACCGGAAGGTGTTCCTGCCCTCCGGCGGGTCGCTGGTGATCGACCGCACCGAGGCGATGACGGTCATCGACGTCAACACCGGGAAGTTCGTCGGCTCCGGCGGCAACCTCGAGGAGACGGTCACCCGCAACAACCTCGAGGCCGCGGAGGAGATCGTCCGGCAGCTGCGGCTGCGCGACGTCGGCGGCATCGTCGTCATCGACTTCATCGACATGGTCCTGGAGTCCAACCGCGAGCTCGTCCTGCGCAGGCTCACGGAGTGCCTGGGCCGCGACCGCACCAAGCACCAGGTCGCGGAGGTCACCTCGCTCGGGCTGGTGCAGATGACGCGCAAGCGTGTCGGCGAGGGCCTGATCGAGGCGTTCAGCGAGCCGTGCGAGGTCTGCAAGGGCCGCGGCGTCATCGTGCACACCGAACCGGTGGACACCACCTCCGGTGACGGCGGCGAGTCGGCGGCGGGTCGGGCAGCGGGTCCGGCGCCAGCTCGGGCGGCGGTGCCGGCGGTGGCAAGCGCCGTCGCCGCGGCCGTCGCGGCGACGAGTCCGCCGAGGCGGGCAGCAGCGCCGACGACGGCGCCGAGTCCGAGGACGGCGAGACCGAGGAGGAGCGCCGACTGCGGCGGCAAGAGCCGCCACCGCGATCGCCGCGATCCACCGCGCGGCCAACGGCGCCGATGCCGAGGACAGCCAGGACGCGGACGAGGCCGTGGACCCCGACGACGCCGCTGAGGACGCGGCTGTGGACGCCGACGACGACGACACCGACAGCGAGGACGACGACCTGTCCGCCGCGGAGGCGCTCGACGCGGAGGAGGAGTCGCCGTTCGGCGTCGACCTCACCGAGGACGACGACCTCGCGGATCCCGACCAGGTCGAGCTGACACCCAACGACGCCGACGAGTCCGCGGACGGGCGGTCCGCGCCGGGCGGGCTGCCGGGGCTCGCCGCCATCGCGGCCCGCGCGGTCCGCGGCCGGCGCGGGGCCCGCCGCCCGGCAGGCCCGCCCGCCCCGTCGGTCACGGCGTGATGCCGGCCGGCGCTTTGGCGGCGGGCGGTCCGGTCCCGTATCCTGAGCGACGGCCTCCTCGGTCCCCGCGGAGGCCACAGCTACGTCTCGGCCCGCGCACGTCGGGCAGCACCTGCGAGGGAAGGCTCCGATGTACGCGATCGTCAAGACCGGCGGCAAGCAGTACAAGGTCGCCGTCGGCGACGTCGTCGAGGTCGAGAAGCTCGACGCCGACAAGGGCGCCGAGGTCGCGCTGCCGGCGGTGCTGCTGGTGGACGGGCAGAGCGTGACGTCCGACGCCGCGGCGCTCGGCGCCGTCGCGGTCACCGCCGAGGTCCTCGGGCGCACCAAGGGCCCGAAGATCCGCATCCACAAGTTCAAGAACAAGACCGGTTACCACAAGCGGATGGGCCACCGTCAGCAGTTCACCCAGCTGAAGGTCACCGACATCGCCACTCGAGGGAGTGACGCCTGATGGCGCACAAGAAGGGCGCGTCGAGCTCGCGCAACGGCCGCGACTCCAACCCGCAGTACCTCGGCGTCAAGCGCTTCGGCGGGCAGTTGGTCAACGCCGGCGAGATCCTCGTCCGGCAGCGCGGCACCAAGTTCCACCCGGGCACGGGCGTCGGCCGGGGCGGCGACGACACGCTGTTCGCCCTGGTCGCCGGCAGCGTGGAGTTCGGCGCGCGGCGCGGCCGCAAGACCGTCAACGTCGTCCCCGAGGCCTAGAGCGCCGGGCGTCGACAGCAGTACCCCTCGAAGGCGGGTCCGGGTCCCTCCCGGTGCCCGCCTTCGTCCTGTCAGGAGGTGAGCGCCCCGGTGGCGAGCTTCATCGACCGGGTCGTGCTGCACCTGGCCGCCGGCCACGGCGGTCACGGCGTGGCGTCGGTGCACCGGGAGAAGTTCAAGCCGCTCGGCGGCCCGGACGGCGGCAACGGTGGTCGCGGCGGTGACGTCGTCCTCGTCGTCGACCCGAACGTCCACACCCTGCTCGACTTCCACCACCACCCTCACCAGCGCGCCGGCAACGGCAAGCAGGGCGCCGGCGACCACCGCAACGGCGGCGACGGCGGTGACCTGGAGCTGCGGGTCCCGCCCGGCACCGTGGTCGTGTCCGACGCTGGCGACGTGCTCGCCGACCTCACCGGCGCCGGCACCCGGTTCGTCGCCGCGCAGGGCGGGCGCGGCGGGCTCGGCAACGCCGCGCTGGCCTCGCCGCGGCGCAAAGCGCCCGGCTTCGCGCTGCTCGGCGAGCCGGGGGAGACCCGCGACGTCGTCCTCGAGCTCAAGAGCGTCGCCGACGTCGGGCTCGTCGGCTTCCCGTCCGCGGGCAAGTCGTCGCTGATCGCGGCGCTGTCCGCGGCCCGGCCGAAGATCGCCGACTACCCGTTCACCACGCTCGTCCCCAACCTCGGCGTCGTCCGTGCCGGTGAGGTCACCTACACGATCGCCGACGTCCCCGGCCTCATCCCCGGCGCCGCCCAGGGCCGTGGGCTGGGCCTGGACTTCCTGCGTCACGTCGAGCGCTGCGCGGTCCTCCTGCACGTCCTCGACTGTGCGACGCTCGAGCCGGGACGCGACCCGATCAGCGACCTCGACGCCCTCGAGAGGGAGCTGGCGGAGTACCGCGGGCACCTTCGGCGACCTGCTCGCCCGGCCACGGCTGGTCGCCCTGAACAAGGTCGACGTACCGGAGGCGAAGGACCTGGCGGAGCTGGTCCGGCCGCAGCTGGAGGAGCGCGGCCTGCCGGTGTACGAGATCTCCGCGGCGACGCGGCACGGCCTCGACGAGCTGTCGTACGCGCTCGCGGCCGCCGTCGCCGCCGACCGGGCCGCCCGCCCGGTAGCCGGAGCCGGAGCGGATCGTGCTCACCCCGCGCGCGGTGGACGGTGTCGACTTCACGGTCGCGCCGGTGGTGGACGGCTTCGTCGTGCGTGGTACGAAGCCGGAGCGGTGGGTCCGGCAGACCGACTTCGCCAACGACGAGGCCGTGGGCTACCTCGCCGACCGCCTCGCCCGCCTGGGCGTCGAGGACGAGCTCGCGCGACAGGGTGCGGAGCCCGGGGCCGCCGTGACGATCGGCGACGTGACGTTCGACTTCGAACCGACCGGCGGTGTGGAGTTCACCGGATCGCGCCGCGGCAGCGACGTCCGCCTCGAGACGAACGCCCGGGCCCGGGCGTCGGACCGCCTCTCCGCGAAGCGCTCGCGCCGCGTGCACGAGGAGGTCGACGGCGAGTGGTCCGATGACGGACCGTGAGGCGATCGCCGGCGCGCACCGCGTCGTCGTCAAGGTCGGTTCCTCGTCGCTGACCTCGCACGGCCGGCTGGAACCGGCCCGGCTCGACGCGCTGGTCGACGCACTGGCGAGCGCCCGCGCCGCGGGACGCGACGTCGTCCTCGTCTCCAGCGGCGCCATCGCCGCCGGCATCGCGCCGCTCGGGCGGTCGGTCCGCCCGCGCGACCTGGCGACGCAGCAGGCCGCGGCGAGCGTCGGGCAGCTGCTCCTCGTCCAGGCGTACGCGGCGTCCTTCGCCCGGCACGGGCTCACCGTCGGCCAGGTGCTGCTCACCGCCGACGACCTGCACCGGCGCGGCACCTACCGCAACGCCAACCGGACGCTGGAGCGCCTGCTCGGGCTCGGTGTCCTGCCGGTCGTCAACGAGAACGACACCGTCGCCACTCAGGAGATCCGCTTCGGTGACAACGACCGGCTCGCCGCACTGGTGGCCCACCTCGTCGCGGCGGACGCCCTGGTCCTGCTCAGCGACGTCGACGGGCTCTACAGCGGCCACCCGCACCGGCCCGGGTCCCGCCTGATCGACGAGGTCCGCGGACCGGCCGACCTGGACGGCGTCGACACCGGCCGGGCCGGCAGCGCAGCCGGCAGCGCGGTCGGCACCCGGGTCGGCACCGGGGGCATGGTGACCAAGCTCGAGGCGGCCGCGATCGCCACCGGCGCCGGCATCCCGGTCCTGCTGAGCGCCGCTGACCGCGTCGCCGACGCGCTGGCCGGCCGTGGCGGCACGCTGTTCCACCCGAGTGCCGACCGGACGGCGTCCCGGCTGTTCTGGCTCCGGCACGCCACCACACCGCGCGGGCGGCTGGTGCTCGACGACGGCGCGGTGGCCGCCGTCGTGCAGCGCCGGGCGTCCCTGCTGCCGGCGGGCATCACCCGGGTGGCCGGGGACTTCACCAGCGGCGACCCGGTCGAGCTCACCGCGGCCGACGGCACCGTCGTCGCGCGCGGCCTGGTCGGCTACGACGCCGCGGACCTGCCGGCGCTGCTGGGGCGCAAGACCTCCGAGCTGCCGGGGGAGTTCCGCCGCGAGGTGGTCCACCGCGACGACCTGGTCCTGCTGCCGTGATGCTGCTGCGATGACCTGGGGACGTGCGGGTGTCAACCCGAACGCCAAGATCATCACGGAGGTGCGGACCGCCGCTGCCTCTACGCTGTGGGGCATGACCGAGCAGGACGCCTCCGCCGTCCGCGCCGTCGCCGCCCGCGCCAGGGACGCCGCCGCCCAGCTCGCGCCGCTGCCCCGCGCGGCCAAGGACGCGGCGCTGCACGCGATGGCCGACGCGCTCGTCGACGCGACCGACACCGTCCTCGCCGCGAACGCCGCCGACCTCGACGCGGGTCGCGCCGCGGGCACCAGCGCGGCGCTGCTCGACCGGCTCGCGCTCGACGCCGACCGGGTCGCCGCGATGGCGGACGGCCTGCGCGACGTCGCCGGCCTGCCCGACCCGGTCGGCGAGGTCGTGCGCGGCTACACCCGGCCGAACGGGCTGGAGATCCGGCAGCTGCGGGTGCCGTTCGGCGTGGTCGCGATCGTCTACGAGGCACGTCCCAACGTCACCGTCGACGCGGCGGGGCTGACGCTCAAGAGCGGCAACGCGGTCCTGCTGCGCGGGTCGGCGAGCGCGCACCGCAGCAACGAGGCGCTCGTCGACGTGCTGGCCGCCGCCGCCGAGAAGGCGGGACTGCCCCGGGACGCCGTGCAGCTGGTGCCCGGGCACGGAGCGGTCCACGGTCGACGAGCTCATCCGCGCGCGCGGTCTGGTCGACCTGGTGATCCCGCGCGGGGGCGCCGGGCTGATCGAGCACGTCGTCGAGCACGCCACCGTCCCGGTCATCGAGACCGGCGTCGGCAACGTCCACGTCTACGTCGACGCGTCCGCCGACCTGGACATGGCCGAGCGGATCGTCCTCAACTCGAAGGTCAGCCGGCCGAGCGTCTGCAACGCCGCCGAGACGGTCCTGGTGCACCGCGACAGTCGCCGACGCGTTCCTGCCGCGACTCGCGCGCGCGCTGGCCGACGCCGGCGTCACGGTGCACGGCGACGCGGCGTTCACCGCGCACGGCGCGCGCCGCGGCCACCGAGGAGGACTGGGCGGCGGAGTACCTGTCGCTCGACCTCGCCGCCCGCGTCGTCGACGACCTGGACGAGGCGCATCGCGCACATCCGGCGGTGGTCCTCCGGCCACACCGAGGCGATCGTCACCCGTGACCTGCAGGCCGCGCGCCGGTTCACCGCCCTGGTCGACTCCGCCGCGGTCATGGTCAACGCCTCGACCCGGTTCACCGACGGCGGCGAGTTCGGCTTCGGCGCCGAGATCGGCATCTCGACGCAGAAGATGCACGCCCGCGGGCCGATGGGGCTTGCCGAGCTGACTTCGACGAAGTGGGTCGTCACCGGCGACGGTCAGGTCCGGTGCGGTGACGCGCGTCGGGATCATGGGCGGGACGTTCGACCCGATCCACCACGGCCACCTGGTCGCCGCGAGCGAGGTGGCCCACCGCTTCGGGCTCGACGAGGTGGTCTTCGTCCCGACCGGCGAGCCGTGGCAGAAGGCCGACCGTGACGTCAGTCCCGCCGAACACCGCTACCTCATGGCGGTCGATCGCGACCGCGTCGAACCCGCGGTTCTGGGTGAGCCGGGTCGACATCGACCGCGGCGGGACCGACGTACACGATCGACACGATCCGCGACATCGCCGCCCAGCGGCCCGGCGCCGAGCTGTTCTTCATCACCGGCGCCGACGCGCTGGCTCAGATCCTGTCCTGGCGAGACGCGGACGAGATGCTCACCAGGGCCCAGTTCATCGGTGTCACCCGGCCCGGCTACGAGCTGTCCGCCGAGCACCTGCCGGCCGACGCCGTGACGCTGCTCGAGATCCCGGCGATGGCGATCTCGTCCAGCGACTGCCGGGCGCGGGTCGCCGCCGGTCGGCCGGTCTGGTACCTCGTCCCGGACGGGGTGGTCCAGTACATCGCCAAGCACCGGCTCTACCGCCCGTAGGCTGGTCGCTCGTGACCGCGACGCAGCGAGGCCTCGAACCTCGCCGTGCTGGCCGCCGACGCCGCGGCCGACAAGCTCGCCACCGACATCGTCCTGATCGACGTCAGCGAGCGGCTGGTCATCACCGACGTCTTCGTCATCGCCACCGGCAGCAACGAGCGGCAGGTCGAGGCGATCGTCGACGCGGTGGAGGAGCGGCTGCAGCGTGCCGGGCACAAGCCGATCCGGCGCGAGGGCAAGCGCGACGGTCGCTGGGTGCTGCTGGACTACTCCGACATCGTCGTGCACGTGCAGCACGTCGAGGAGCGCGCGTTCTACGCGCTCGAGCGGTTGTGGCGCGACTGCCCGGTCATCCCGTTCGACCCGCGCGCCGGCGCGGTCGACGGCGCGGGCGAGCGGTGACGCCCCGGGTCGTCCTGCTCCGCCACGGCCGGACCGCCTGGAACGCCGAACGCCGCTTCCAGGGGCAGGCCGACCCGCCGTTGGACGACCTCGGCCGGATGCAGGCCTACGAGGCGGCGGCGCTGGTCGCCGCGCTGGAGCCGGACCTGGTCGTGAGCTCCGACCTGCCGCGCGCCGCGCAGACCGCCGCGCCGCTCGGCGATCTCACCGGGCTGCCCATCCGCCACGACACGCGGCTGCGCGAGCGCTCGCTCGGCCACTGGGAGGGCCTGACCCGGGAAGAGGTCGCCGAGCGGTACCCCGACGAGTTCGCCGACTGGCTCGAGGGTCGCGACGTGTCCGGGCGCGGAGGCGAGAGCCGCGACGAGGTGGCCGCGCGGGCCGTGGCGGCGCTGGCCGACCTGCCGTCGGTGGGCGTCGCCGTGCTCGTCACCCACAGTGCGACGGCGATGGCGCTGTGCGGGGCGCTGCTCGGTCTGCCGCAGCGGGTCCGGGTGCTCGGACCGCTGGCGAACTGCCACTGGAGCGACGTGCGGCGCGACCAGTCCGGCTGGCGGGTCTGGGCGCACAACATCGGTGCGCCGGGCACCGTGCTGCCCCGGCCGGTCCTGGGCGTCGGGGCGGACGACGACGAGGCCGGCGCACCCGACGCACAGGCCTGAGCGCGGTCCGTCACGTGGTGCGGCGCCACACCGACCCGTTGCGCGGTGAACAGCTGACCGGGAAGTAACCTGCGTCCTGGGTGCCCCCGTGCCCGGCGGCGACGGACGACGGGCACGGGGCGCGCACCCGGTAGCATCGTCGCCATGACGCGACTTCTCGGACGGCCGCACTGACCCGAGCCGGTGTCCGTGCGGCGAGCCCCTGCGAATCGCAGGGGCTCTTCTGTTGTCCCGACACGCGGCCATCGTCGACGAGGAGCAGGACGTGAGCGAGCAGCAGGTGGCGTCGACCACCGGGCCGCCGGGAACCGACGGTTCGGGTCCGGTCCCGGCCGCCGAGGACGTCCCGGCCCACCGCTACAGCGCCGCGCTGGCCGAACGGATCGAGCTGGCGTGGCAGGACCGGTGGGAGGCCGAGGGCACGTTCCAGGCGCCGAACCCGACCGGCCCGCTCGCGGACGGCTTCGACCGGCTCGCGATCGCGCCGCACGCGTTCGTGATGGACATGTTCCCCTACCCCTCCGGTGCAGGGCTGCACGTCGGGCACCCGCTGGGCTACATCGGCACCGACGTCTACGCGCGCTACCAGCGCATGCTGCGGCAAGAACGTCCTGCACACCATGGGCTTCGACGCGTTCGGCCTGCCGGCCGAGCAGTACGCGGTGCAGACCGGCCAGCACCCGCGCGACGACCACCTACGCCAACATCGACGTCTTCCGCCGCCAGCTGCGCCGGCTGGGGCTGGGTCACGACCGGCGGCGCAGCATCGCGACGACCGACCCGTCGTACTACCGCTGGACGCAGTGGATCTTCCTGCAGATCTTCAACTCCTGGTACGACCCGGAGAAGGACTCGGCACGTCCGATCTCGGAGCTCATCGCGGAGCTGGACGCCGGGACCTGCCAGCCGTGCGAGGGAACGAACCCGTACGACCGGGCATGGGCGGAACTGTCCGACGTCGAACGACGAGTCGTCCTCGACAACCACCGGCTGGTCTACCGCGCGGAATCGGTCGTCAACTGGTGCCCGGGGCTGGGGACCGTGCTGGCCAACGAGGAGGTCACCTCCGACGGGCGCAGTGAGCGCGGCAACTTCCCGGTGTTCCGCAAGCCGCTGGCGCAGTGGAACATGCGGATCACGGCGTACGCGGACCGCCTGCTGCGCGACCTGGAGCTGATCGACTGGCCGGACAAGGTCCGCGCCATGCAGCGCAACTGGATCGGCCGCTCGAGCGGCGCCCACGTCCGCTTCCCGTCGCCGGCCGGCGACCTCGAGGTGTTCACCACCCGGCCGGACACCCTGTTCGGGGCGACCTACATGGTCCTGGCGCCGGAACACCCGCTGGTCGACGCGCTGACGCCGTCGGCGTGGCCGGGCGGTACCGCGCCGGCGTGGACCGGGGGGCACGCCGACCCGCGCGAGGCGGTGGCCGCGTACCGGGCCCGCGTCGTCGGGCAGCTCCGACCTCGACCGCCAGGCCGACGCGGCTCGGGAGAAGACCGGCGCCTTCACCGGCGCTACGCCACCAATCCCGTCAACGGCGCGGCCCTGCCCGTGTTCGTCGCCGACTACGTCCTGATGGGCTACGGCACCGGCGCCATCATGGCCGTCCCGGGGCAGGACGAGCGGGACTGGGAGTTCGCCGAGGTCTTCGGCCTGCCGATCGTGCGCACGGTGCGAGCCGCCGGCGGGATGGCAGGGGAAGGCCTACACCGGCGACGGCCCCGCGATCAACAGCGGGTTCCTCGACGGCCTCGAGGTCGACGCGGCGAAGGCTGCGATCATCGCGTGGCTGGAGGAGCACCGCGCCGGGCGTGGTGCGACGACGTACCGCCTGCGCGACTGGCTGTTCAGCCGTCAGCGTTACTGGGGTGAGCCGTTCCCGATCGTCTATGACGAGACCGGACTACCGGTGGCGCTGCCGGAGTCCATGCTGCCGGTCGAGTTGCCGGACACCACGGACTTCTCTCCGCGGTCGTTCCCGCCCGACGACGCCGGCTCCGTGCCCGAGCCACCGCTGGGCCGCCTGGCCGACTGGGTGACGGTCGAGCTCGACCTGGGGGACGGTCCGAAGACGTACCGCCGGGAGACCAACACGATGCCCAACTGGGCGGGCTCGTGCTGGTACGAACTGCGCTACCTCGATCCGACCAACGAGGACGTCCTGGTCGACCCGCGCATCGAGCACTACTGGATGGGGCCGTCGTCGGAGCGTCCGCTGGGCGGGGTCGAGCTGTACGTCGGCGGGGTGGAGCACGCGGTGCTGCACCTGCTGTACGCGCGGTTCTGGCACAAGGTGCTGTACGACCTGGGTCACGTGTCGAGCGCCGAGCCGTTCCACCGCCTGGTCAACCAGGGCATGTTGCAGCTGCCGGCCTACACCAACCGCGACGGGTTCTACGTCGAGGCGGCGCAGGTCGAGGAGCGTGACGGGCGGTTCTTCGTGGACGGCGAGGAGGTCAGTCAGGAGTTCGGCAAGATCGGGAAGAGCCTGAAGAACGTCGTCACGCCGGACGAGTTCATCGCGTCCTACGGCACCGACACCTTCCGGCTGTTCGAGATGTTCAGCGGACCGCTGGAGCAGTCCCGGCCGTGGGACGTCAAGGCGATCGTCGGGCCGTTCCGGCTGCTGCAGCGCATCTGGCGCACGGTGGTCGACGAGACGACCGGTCAGACGCACGTCTCGGACGCTCCGGTCCCGGACGACCTCCAGCGCGCGCTGCACCGTGCGATCGCCGCGGTGCGGGACGGCATGGAGACGCTGCGCTTCAACACGTCGATCGCCCGGCTCACCGAGCTCAACAACGCCGTCACGCCGGCCTACCCGCACGGCGGCGCCCCGCGCGCCGTGGCCGAGCCGCTCGTGCTGATGCTCGCGCCGCTGGCCCCCCACATCGCGGAGGAGTTGTGGTCGCGGCTGGGCCACGCCGCCTCCGTGGCGTGGGAGCCGTTCCCGGTCGCCGATCCGGCGCTGCTCGTCGAGGAGACGGTCGAGGTCCCCGTGCAGGTCAACGGCAAGCTCCGTTCGGTCGTCCTGGTGGCGGCCGGATCGGACGGCGCCGCCATGGAGGCGACGGCGCGCCAGGACGAGAAGGTCGCTGCTGCGCTCGACGGGAGGGAGGTCCGGCGCGTCGTCGCCGTGCCCGACCGGCTCGTCAACTTCGTGGTCGGGTAGGCGGACGCAGTGGGCGCCGTCGCGGTGGTCACCGACTCGACCTGCGACGTGCCGGCGCCCGAGCTCGCGGCCGCCGGGGCCTCGGCCGTCCCGCTGCGCGTGCGCGTCGGCGAGCGGGAGGGCACCGACGGCGAGGACGTGAGCGCCGCGGACGTCGTCCGGGCGCTGCGCGGGCGGTCACCGGTCACCACCTCCCGGCCGTCGCCCGGGATCTTCGCGGCCCGCTACCGCGCGTTGCTCGACGCCGGCGCGTCGGCGGTCGTGTCGGTGCACCTGTCGTCCCGGCTGTCCGGCACGTGGGAGTCCGCCCGCCTGGCCGCCGAGGACTTCCCCTACGGCGCGGTGCGGGTCGTCGACTCCCGCGCGACCGGGTGGGCGCTCGGGTTCGCGGTGCTCGAGGCCTGCGCGGCGGCCCGGTCCGGCTGTCCGGCGGCCGAGGTCCAGGACGCGGCGGTGTCGACCGTGGACCGGACCCGGACCCTGCTGTACGTCGACACCCTCGACCACCTCCGCCGAGGCGGGCGGATCGGGCCCGCGGCCGCGCGGCTCGCGACCTCGCTGTCGATCAAGCCGCTGTTGCAGCTCACCAACGGCGAGATCGCTCCGCTGGAGAAGGTCCGCACGACGTCCAAGGCGCTGGCCCGGCTGGTCGTGCTGACCGCCCAGGCCGCCGGCGCGGGACCGGTCGACCTCGCCGTGCAGCACCTCGACGCGCCGGACCGGGCGGCGGCGCTCGCGGTGACGCTGGCGGCGCGGATCCCGGCCGTGGGCGACGTGCACGTGGCCTCGGTCGGTGCCGTCGTGGGCGCCCACCTGGGGCCCGGCATGGTCGCGACGGTGGTCGTGCGCCGCTGACCCGGTCCGCGTAGGGCTCTAGGGCGCCGTCCACAGGTCACGCCGCCGTCCACAGGGCGGCTCGTAGCACCGCTCCGGCCGCCGGCGTCGACCTAGCGTCCTCGGCGTGCTGGGGCTGCGGACCGAACGCGAGCGCATCGCCGACCGGCTGCGCGAGCTGCTCGGGGACCGCGTCGGGACGGACGACCCGGACGGCTGGGTCCCGGCGGACGCCGGCCAGCCGGCGGTCCACGACCGGCTCAGAGGGACTCGGATGTCGCCGGCGCGCCGCAGCCGCTGAGCGGTCCGTCGCCCGCGTCACCGGCGGGTGGCGGCTCGACCCGGGCCGGCGGACGGCAGCGCTGGCCGGTGCGGCGGCGTTGCTGGTGGCAGTGGTCGCCGGGGTGTGGCTCGTCCTGTCCAGGCCGCACGGCCAGGCCGTGGTGGTCACGACCGGCGGGAGCCCGGTGCGGTCGGCGGGTTCGGCTCGCCCCTCGGCCGACGCACGTGCTGCGGACAGGGCGCGTCCTTCGGTCAGTGCGACGCCGACCGCCGTGATGATGGTCGTCGACGTCGTCGGGAAGGTCGCGCACCCCGGTCTGTACCGCATCCCCGCCGGGTCGCGGGTCGACGACGCCGTGCGGGCGGCTGGCGGCGCGCTGCCCGGCACCGACCTGACCGCGCTGAACCTCGCGCGCCGGGTCGCCGACGGCGAGCAGATCGCGGTCGGCGTCGCCGGCAGCGGCGGACCCCGGTGGGGCGTCCGGGGCGCAGCGGCGGCCGGGACGTCAGGTACGTCCGGGGCGTCCGGTGGCTCGGGTCCGGGCGGCGCGCCGGTCGACCTCAACACCGCCGGCGCCCAGCAGCTCGACGCGCTGCCGGGCGTCGGTCCGGTGCTGGCCCAGCACATCCTCGACTGGCGCACGGCTCACGGCCGCTTCGAGACCGTCGAGCAGTTGCGGCAGGTCAGCGGCATCGGCGACGCGAAGTTCGCGGACCTGCGTCCGCTGGTGACGGTGTGAGCGATCAGGCGGCGCTGCGTACCGGGCCGACCGGACTCGACCTCCGGCTCGCGGCCGGGGCCGCCGCCGCGTGGCTCGTGACCCTGCTCGGCCTCGGCCGGCCGCCGCCGGTCGTGCTCGGTGCAGCGGTCGTCTGCGGGCTCGTCGGGGTCGTCGCGCTGCCGCCCCGCTCGTGTCCGACCGCTGCTGTCCGCCGTGGCGCTGGCGGCCTTCTGCGCGGCGGCCGTGGCCGTCCTGCTGGCCGCCCGCCAGAGCGCGGCGCGTGCCTCGCCGGTGGCCCGGCTCGCCGCCGCGCGCACCGCCGTCGTCGCTGAGCTCGCCGTCACCGCGGACCCTCGCCGGTTGGCGAACAGCGGTCCCTCCGGCGTGCCCCGAGTCGTCGTCGAGGCGGCCGTCCGGGCGGTGCGCGGTCGGCGGGGAGCGGCAGCCGGCGAGCGGGCCGGTCCTCGTGTTCGGGGCGGCCGCGGCGTGGCAGGACGTGCTGCCCGGCCAGCTCGTGCGCGTCGCCGGGACGCTGCAGCCCGCCGAGGGCGCCGACCTGCTCGTGGCGACCCTGTCGCGCCCGGCAGCCGCCGGAGCTCGCTCGGCAGGCCACCGTGGTGGCAGCGGTCCGCCGGTCGGGTCCGTGCCGGGCTGCGCGGCGCGGCCGCCGGACTGCCCGAGGGGCCGCGTGGCCTGCTGCCCGGTCTGGTCGACGGCGACACCGTCCGGCCTGGACCCGGTGCTGGCGCAGCGCTTCCGCATCGCGGGGCTGACCCACCTGGTCGCGGTGAGCGGCACGAACTGCGTGATCGTCGTCGGCACGGTGCTGCTGCTCGCCCGGCGCGCGGGACTGCGCCCGGGAGTCTGCGCGGCGGTCGGCATGGTCGGTCCTGGTGGCGTTCGTCGTCGTCGCCCGGCCGTCGCCGAGTGTCCTGCGCGCGGCGGTGATGGCGGCGATCTCGCTGGTGTCGGTCGTGACCGGGCGTCCCCGGGCCGCCGCCCCGGCCCTCGCGGCCACCGTCGCTGGTCCTCGCTCGCGTGGCAGCCGACCGCTCGCCCGCGACGCCGGCTTCGCGATGTCCGTGCTGGCGACCGCGGCGCTGCTCGCGCTCGCCCCGCGCTGGGCCGAGGCGCTGCGACGGCGCCGGGTCCCGGCGGTCGTGGCCGCGCCGCTGGCCGTCGCCGCTGCGGCGCACGTCGTCACCGCGCCGGTCATCGCCGCGTTCTCCGGGCGGGTGAGTGTGGTCGCCGTGCCGGCGAACGTGCTGGCCGAGCCGGTCGTGGCGCCGGCGACCGTGCTCGGCTTCGTCACCGCCGTCGTCGCGGTGCCGAGCGCCCGCCTGGCGGCGTGGCTGGCGCAGGTGGCGGGCTGGCCGTGTCGGTGGCTGGTCATCGGTCGCCGACCTGCTTCGGTGGTGTGCACGGGGCGACGCTGCCGTGGCCGGCGGGCGCTGCTCGGCGGGCTGCTGCTGCTCGCCGTCGCCGGTGCGTCGGTGGGCGCTGGTGACGCTGCGCGCCGGTCCGCGTCGGGTGCTCGCCGCGGCTCGGCCGTGGTCGCGCTCGTCATGCTGATGCCGGTCCGGGCGGCGGTGTCCGGCTGGCCGCCTGCCGGGTGGGTGTTCGTCGCCTGCGACGTCGGCCAGGGCGACGGTCTGGTGCTGCCGCGCCGGCGGGGGCGCCGCCGTGGTCGTCGACACCGGCCCGGACCCGGTGCCGATGGACCGGTGCCTGCGCGACCTCCACGTCGCCGAGGTCCCGCTGCTCGTCCTGAGCCACTACCACCTGGACCACGTCGGCGGGATCGTCGGCGTGCTCCACGGCCGGTCGCGTCGGCCAGGTCGTGACCGGTCCGCTCGACGAGCCGCGTGCCGGCGTCGCGCTCGTCGGCTCGGCGCTGGCCGCGCGAGCGGTCACGGCTCGGCCGCGCGCCGGTCGGCCGGTCGCTCGACGTCGGTGACGTCCACCTCGACGTGCTGGCGCCGGCCGCGCCGTTCCGCAACACCCGCTCCGACCCGAACAACTCCTCGGTCGTGCTCCGGGCGACGGTCGACGGTGTGCGCCTCCTGCTGCCCGGCGACGCCGAGGTCGACGCCCAGCAGGCCCTGCTCGCCGCCGGCGTGGACCTGACGGCCGACGTGCTCAAGGTCGCCCACCACGGCAGCGCCTACTTCGACCCGGCGTTCCTCGCCGCCGCCCACGCCGGCGTCGCGGTGGTCTCGCGTCGGGCTGGGCAACGACTACGGCCACCCCGCGCCCAGCCTGCTCGACGCGCTGGCCCGGCTGTCGGCTCCCGGCGCGACGCACCGACCACGACGGTGACGTGGCGGTCGCCACCGACGGCGGCACACCGGGTGCGGACGGTGGAGCGGGGTACCGCCGCGAGCGCGGTCGGACTTCCGTCGCCGGCAGCCGAGCGCGCCGCGGAGATGTCGGACGGGGATGCCAGGATGTGTCCGTGCCAGCCCGTCCCGCGCGCGTCCACCGGCGCCGAGCGCCAGGCGGACGCCGGAGCGGGCCGCGCCGCCGGCTCCGGTGGCGAGCTGCCCGCCGTGGTCCTGCTCGTCGGTGACGAGGAGTACCTGGTCGCGCGCCGGACCGGCGAGGTGGTCGACGCCGCCCGCCAGCTCGATCCCACCGTCGAGGTCAGCGAGGCCGCCGGTGGCGAGGTCGAGGTCGCCGACCTGGCCGAGCGGCTCGGCGCCGTCGCTGTTCGGCGACCGCCGGGTCGTCGTCGTCCGCGCCGCCCAGGACGTGCGGGCCGCGGTCGCTCGCCGAGCGTGACGGGCTACCTGGAGCAGCCGACGGAGGGCATCATCCTGGTGCTGCAGCACAACGGCGGCGCGAAGGGCAAGGCGCTGCTCGACGCCGCCCGCCGCGCCGGCGCGCACGAGGTCGCGTGTCGCCCGGCTGACCCGTCCGGAGGAGCGCGCAGCAGTTCGTCCGGGACGAGGTGCGCCGCGCCGGTGGCTCGATCAGCGCCGACGCCGTCGCCTCTCTCGTCGACGCGGTCGGCAGCGACCTGCGCGAGCTGGCCACCGTCGCCAGGCAGCTGTCCACGGACTGCGGTGGGCGCATCGACGCCGACAGCGTGCGGGCCTACCACCGGGGTCGCGCCGAGGTCACGGGTTTCGCGGTGTCCGACCTCGCCGTCGTCGGCAACGCCGCGGGCGGCGCTGGAGACGCTGCGCTGGGCGCTGTCGGATCGGCGTGCCGCACGTCGTCATCGCCGACGCGATGGCCGACGGGGTGCGCACCGTCGCCCGGGTCCGCTCCGCCGGCCGCGGCGACGCCTACGCGATGGCGTCGCGGCTCGGGATGCCGCCGTGGAAGGTCAAGCGGGCCCAGGGCCAGGCGCGCGGCTGGACCGAGGACGGGCTGCGGCGCGCGCTCGGAGTGGTCGCCGCGCTCAACGCCGACGTCAAGGGCGCGGCGGTCGACCCCGGCTGGGCGCTGGAGCCCGCCATCCGCCGCCTCGCGGACGCCCGCGCGTCCGGCTGACGCCCGCGCCTGTCGCGGACGCCGGCGCACGCGGCGCTGACGCCCGGACCGCAGGACGATCGCCCGGACACCGGACGCCCGGACCGATGACGCCGCAGCCGCGCTGACGCGACGTACACGCCGACGCCCGCCGGCCCCTGAGGGCGACGGCGGGCGTCGGGACGTCGAGCGACTACAGCGAGTTGGCGCGGGCCGCCATGGCCGACTTGCGGTTGGCGGCCTGGTTGGGGTGGATGACGCCCTTGCTGGCGGCCTTGTCGAGCTGCCGGGACGCGGCGCGGAACTCGGTCAGCGCGGCATCGCGGTCCCCGCCGTCGGCCGCCTCGCGGAAGTGGCGGACAGCCGTCTTCAGCGACGACTTGACGCTCTTGTTGCGCAGGCGCGCCTTCTCGTTGGTGCGGATCCGCTTGATCTGGGACTTGATGTTCGCCACGAGGGCTCGGAGCAACCTTCGTGGATGCTTCGAACGCGGCGACATGCCGCAGCGTCGGACCGACCTGCGGACAACCTCGCCAGGATATCAGCTCGGCCGACGGCGGGCCGCCTCGCGGACCGGCGCGGGCACGGGCGCCTCACGAACTCGCAGCCCGACCGACGCCGGCCCCGACGCCCGGACGGTCAGTGCCCGCGGACGGTGACCAGCTCGTACTTCGTGTACAGGTAGGTCCGCAGGCCGTCCTCGGTGCTGACCACCTCGGACACCGGCTGGTCGTCGCCCTCGGTGCCGACGGTCAGCGCCTGGCCGCCGGAGAAGTAGATGTTGTTGTCGACCGGCGCCAGGTCGGTCAGCTCGACGACGACGTACCGGCCGCCGAGCGACTCCACCAGCGTCCGGAGTTCCGGCGTGGCCGAGCCGACCTCGCCGGGCTCCAGGTAGACGCCGAGCACCTGCTGCCAGTCGTCCTCGCCGGGGGACAGGTTGACCAGGTCACCCGGGCGCAGGGACGTGGCCGGGACGCGGACCTCCTGCACGGCGCGGGCGTCGGCTGTCGATGACGTCATGGCGCACATCCTCGCCGACGCCCCGCACCCCGGGGCACCCGGCACGCGGGCGCTCCTGCCCGGCACCGGCACGCGCGGACCCCGAACCCGTCCGCGTGCGACCATGGACGACGCGCCGCCGCCGCCCGACCCGACGGGCCGCCGGCCCACCGGCCGCCGGCATTCCCGGCTCCCGGCGTCCTGCCCGACCACCGAGAGCGAGAGATGACCACCGGGGACCCCGCGTGACCGCGCCCGCCCGCACCGACCCGGCCCGGATCCGGAACTTCTGCATCATCGCCCACATCGACCACGGCAAGTCGACGCTGGCCGACCGCATGCTGCAGCTCACCGGGGTGGTCGATGCGCCGGCAGATGCGCGCGCAGTACCTCGACCGGATGGACATCGAGCGCGAGCGCGGCATCACGATCAAGGCGCAGAACGTCCGGATGCCGTGGACGCAGCCGCGACGACGGGCGTCGAGCACGTCCTGCACATGATCGACACTCCGGGGCACGTCGACTTCACCTACGAGGTCAGCCGCAGCCTCGCCGCCTGCGAGGGCGCGGTGCTGCTCGTCGACGCCGCGCAGGGCATCGAGGCGCAGACGCTGGCCAACCTGTACCTGGCGCTGGAGAACGACCTGCAGGTCATCCCGGTGCTCAACAAGATCGACCTGCCGGCGGCCCAGCCCGACCGGTACGCCGCGGAGCTCGCGCACATCATCGGCTGCGACCCCGACGACGTGCTGCGGGTCAGCGCCAAGACCGGCGAGGGCGTCCGGAGCTGCTCGACCTGATCTGCCGCGAGGTGCCGGCCCCGACCGGCGACGCCGACGCGCCGCCGCGGGCCATGATCTTCGACTCGGTGTACGACATCTACCGGGGCGTCATCACCTACATCCGGGTCGTCGACGGCCACATCACGCCCGCGTGAGCGGATCCGGATGATGTCCACCGGCGCGACGCACGAGCTGCTCGAGGTCGGCGTCATCTCCCCGGAGCCGAAGCCCGTCGACGGTCTCGGCGTCGGCGAGGTCGGCTACCTCATCACCGGCGTGAAGGACGTCCGGCAGAGCCGCGTGGGTGACACCGTCACCGACGCCGCGAAGCCGGCGACGCGCCGCGCTCGGCGGCTACCGCGACCCGAAGCCGATGGTCTACTCCGGGCTCTACCCGATCGACGGCTCGGACTACCCGCTGCTGCGCGACGCACTGGACAGGCTGCGGCTCAACGACGCCGCACTGGTCTACGAGCCGGAGTCCAGCGCCGCGCTCGGGTTCGGTTTCCGCTGCGGCTTCCTCGGCCTGCTGCACCTGGAGATCGTCCGCGAGCGGCTCGAGCGCGAGTTCGACCTCGACCTGATCAGCACCGCGCCGAACGTCGTCTACCGCGTCGTCCTCGAGGACGGCAGCGAGCACGTCGTGACGAACCCCAGCGACTGGCCGACCGGCAAGAAGATCGACGAGGTCTACGAGCCGGTCGTCAAGGCGATGATCATCTCGCCGAGTGAGTACATCGGCGCGATCATGGAGCTCTGCCAGTCGCGGCGCGGCGTCGCTCGACGGCATGGACTACCTGTCCGAGACCCGCGTGGAGCTGCGGTACACCATGCCGCTCGGCGAGATCATCTTCGACTTCTTCGACGCGCTGAAGTCCCGCACCCGCGGCTACGCCAGCCTCGACTACGAGGCCGCCGGCGAGCAGGCCGCCGAGCTGGTGAAGGTCGACATCCTGCTGCAGGGTGAGACCGTCGACGCGTTCAGCTCGATCGTGCACAAGGACAAGGCGTACGGCTACGGCACCGCGATGACGGCGAAACTGCGCGAGCTCATCCCGCGGCAGCAGTTCGAGGTGCCGATCCAGGCCGCCATCGGCAGCCGCGTCATCGCCCGCGAGAACATCCGCGCGATCCGCAAGGACGTCCTCGCGAAGTGCTACGGCGGTGACATCACGCGCAAGCGCAAGCTGCTGGAGAAGCAGAAGGAGGGCAAGCGGCGGATGAAGATGGTCGGCCGGGTGGAGGTCCCCCAGGAGGCCTTCATCGCCGCGCTGTCCACCGGCGACCAGGCGGAAGCGGCGAAGCGCTAGCGCCCAGCGGGACGAGGTCGACGTCGCCGGAGCCGCCGACGAGGATGACCGACAGCGCGTCGACCACCCCGCTGATCGGTGCGAAGTCGGCGGACACCGCCTCCTGCACCGAGCGGAGCAGCGGCTTCGCCACCCTGGTCGCCAACGTGCAGTGCGGCACCCACTCGCGCGGGACGAACGGGTCCGGCCAGCCTGCCGTCCGCAACGACGCGTCGACGTCCGCCTGCAGCGCCGCGAGCGCGGGGACTCGGCCCGGCCCCAGCCACACCACCCCGGCACGGCCGAACCGTCCCACCTCGGACAACCGGACCGGGATCGGCGCGTGCCGCGTCGCGACGGCGCCGGCGGTCGCGACGACCGGTGCGGGGTCCTCACCCGTGCCGCGGCCAGGGTCAGGTGCGGTCGGTGCGGTGGTCGGTCAGGGAGCGGCACGAACGCGCGCACCCGCTCCCGGACCGCGAGCACTGCCGCGTCGGTCGCCGCGTCGAAGGCGCAGCAGACGACGGCGGTGACGCTCACGCCGGGGGCGCCGCCGTGTAGCCGTCAGCGATGGTGAGGACCTCGTCGAGCACGGCCAGGCCCTGGCGCGCCTCGTCGTCGGTCAGCGTCAGCGGCGGCGTCACGTGGATGCGGTTGCCGGCGACCAGCGGCAGCAGCCGGCGCGACAGGCAGGCCGCGGTGAGCTCCGCCATCGGCGCGTTGGCCTGCCCGGCGGCCGCGTACGGCACCAGCGGCTCACGGGTGGTCCGGTCCCGCACCAGCTCGAGCGCCCAGAAGGCGCCGACGCCGCGGACCTCGCCGACCGACGGGTGCTGGGCGGCGAGCGCCTGCAGGCCGGGCTCGAGGACGTCGGTGCCGAGCCGCGCGGCCCGCGCCGACGACGTCCTCCTCCTGCATGGCCGTGATCGTGCCGACCGCGGCGGCACACGCCAGGACGTGACCGGCGTAGGTGAGCCCGCCCGGGTAGGACCGCGTCGTGAAGGTCCGGTGGATCTCGTCGCCGACCAGCACGCCGCCGAGGGGGACGTAGCCGCAGTTGACGCCCTTGGCGAACGTCAGCAGGTCGGGGGCGACGCGCTCGAGGTCGACGCCGAACCACTCGCCGGTCCGTCCGAAACCGCACATCACCTCGTCGGCGATGTAGACGATCCCGTACTTCGTGCAGAGCTCGCGGACGCCCGCGAGGTAGCCGTGCGGCGGCACCAGGATGCCCGGCGTGCCGACCACCGTCTCGAGGATCAGCCCGGCGATGGTCGACGGCCCTTCGAGGACGATCACCTGCTCGAGGTGCTCGAGCGCGCGCGAGCACTCCTCGTCCTCACTCGTGGCGTGGAAGGGCGAGCGGTACAGGTAGGGGTTGAAGAAGTGCGCGACTCCGGCGGCGCCCGTGTCGACGCCCCAGCGCCGCGGTTCGCCGGTGAGGTGGAGCGAGGTCGCCGTCCCGCCGTGGTAGGAGCGGTACGCCGAGAGGATCTTCGGCCGACCGGTGTGCGCCCGGGCCATCCGCACGGCGTGCTCGTTCGCTTCCGTACCACCGGTGGTGAACAGGACGTGGTTGAGGCCGTCGGGGGCCACGGACGTCACCAGCGCGGCGGCCTCGCCGCGGGCGTCGCTGGCGTAGTTCGGCGCGAGCGTGCACAGCCGGTCGGCCTGGTCCTTGATGGCGGACACGATGGCCGGGTGTTGGTGGCCCGAGGTTGGTGAAGACCAACTGGCAGCCGAAGTCGAGGTACCGCTCGCCGTCGATGGTCGTGAGCCAGCTGCCGTCGCCCTCGACGAACGCGGGGACGTCCCGCGGCCCCTGCACCGACCAGGGGTGGAAGACCAGCTCGTCGAGGTCGGCGATCCGTGCGCTGTCCATCAGGGCTCCAGGACGATCTTGCCGGCGAGCTCCCCGGCGGCCATGGCCTCCAGGGCCTCTGCCGCAGCGGCCAGCGGCAGCGTGCGGTCCACGTGCGGGCGCAGGCCGGTCGTCGCCAGCAGCGAGACCAGGTCGGCCAGCTCGTGCTTCGTGCCCATCGTCGAGCCGACCACCGACAGCGAGAGGAAGAAGATCCGGTTGAGTTCGGCCGGTGGTGCGAAACCGGAGGTCGCCCCGGAGATGACGATGCGGCCGCCGGGCTTGAGCGACTTCACCGAGTGCGACCAGGTCGCGGCGCCGACGGTCTCCATGACGCCGTCGACGCGGCTCGGGCAGCCGCGCGCCGGACGGGAACGCCTCGTGCGCGCCGAAGTCCCGGGCGAGCTGTTGCTTGTCCTCGCTGCGCGCGGTCGCCCAGACGCGCAGGCCGGCCGCGCGGGCCAGCGTGATGCACGCCGACGCCACGCCACCGCTGGCGCCCTGCACCAGCACGGTCTGCCCCGGTCGAAGCCCGGAACGGACGAACAGCATCCGGTAGGCGGTCAGCCACGCCGTCGGCAGGCACGCCGCCTCGGCGAACGACAGCTCGGCGGGCTTCGGCAGGACGTTCGCCGCCGGGACGGTGACGTACTCGGCGAAGGTGCCCTGGTGGCGTTCGGACAGCAGCGAGCGCTTCGGGTCGAGCGTCTCGTCACCGGTCCAGCCCGGCTGGGTGATCACGGAGTGGACGAGCACCTCGGCGCCGGTCGCCGGGTCGATGCCGGCGGCGTCGCAGCCCAGGATCATCGGCAGCCGGTCCTCGGTGATGCCGACGCCGCGCAGTGTCCACAGGTCGTGGTGGTTGAGGCTGGCCGCCTTGACCTGGACGACGGTCCAGCCGGCGGGCGGCTCCGGGTCGGGTCGTTCGCCGACCGTCAGGCCGGACAGCGGGTCGTCGGCGGAGAAGGACGAGGCGTACACGGCGCGCACGGATCGGACCCTAGACCGGCACGCCGCTGCCCCTTCGGGCGTATCCGGTCGCGACGGGCCGCTGTTCGGTGGTGACCGCTGGTGCCAGCGTCGGACGCTCGCCGGCGTGTCGATGGCGCTGGCGCTCGCCGGCGCGGCGAACGCGGGCGTGGTCGCGCTCGGGAGCCGCGGCCGGATACGGCCTGGCCAGCGACAGCGCCGTCTACCTCCTGCAGGGCAGCGCGCAGCAACTGCTGCACCGTGCCGCTGCCTCCCGTGCGGCCCGGCTCCGCCCGCCCCGCGCGGCCCCCCGCCCGCCCCGCCGGTCAGGGCGCCAGCGCCAGTGCCCGCTCGATCGCGGCCACCAGAGCCCGCGCCGAGTCCTCGGTGAGCTCCACCGCGACCCGCCCGCCCGGGCCGCGGGCGGGGTCGGTGAAGTCGATGTTGAGCGAGTGCTCGGCGAGGGCGTGCACCGGGTGGTCGAAGTAGACCGTCGCCTCCGTCAGCCGGAACCAGCCGTCGGCACCCTTCGCGCTGCCGGCCACGGGCAGGTTCTCCGTGGAGTAGGTGCACATCAGAGGTACCTCCCGAAGAAGTCCGCGATCCGCTCCCAGCCGTCGACGGCCGCCTGCACCCGGTACGACGGCCGGTCGACGGCGAAGAAGCCGTGGCCGGCGTCGACGTAGGTGTGGAACTCGTGCGGCTTGCCCAGCTGTTCGAGCCGCGTGTCGAGCTCGGCCACGTGCTCCGGGGACGGGGTCTTGTCCTCGATGCCGAACAGGCCCAGCACCGGCGCGCGCAGGTCCGCCAGCCGGTCGTCCAGCGCCCGCACCTTCAGCGGGAACCCCGCCGGTGGCTCGCCGACGACGAACGCGCCGTAGCAGTCGACGACCGCGTCGACCTCCAGCGAGCAGGCCGACGAGCACCGCCTGCCGCCCACCGGAGCAGTAGCCGATGACGCCGATCCGGCCGTTGTTGCGTCGGCAGGCTGCGGAGGTAGTCGGCGGCGCCGGCGACGTCGCCGACCAGCTCGTCGTCGGGCTTGCCACCCTGCGCGCGGGCGGCGGCCGCGGCGTCGTCCGCAGCGGCGCCGGGCGCGACGCGGTGGAAGAGGTTGGGGCACACCGCGTCGTGGCCGAGCTCGGCGAAGCGGCGGGTGATCTCCTTCGTCGCCCGGTCGTAGCCAGGCATGTGGTGGATGACCACGACGCCGCCGCGCTGCGTGTCGTCGGAGTTCTGCGCCAGGTAGGCCTCGATCTCCTCGCCGCCGGCCCCGGCGAGGCGGACGGACGCGGCCGTCAGGTCGTCGCTCATGACTGTGATGCAAACATGGAACGCCATGGCCCGGGTACGCCGTCCCGCCGCGCTGGCGCTGGCCGCGCTGCTGGTGGCGCTCGGCGTCGGCTACGCCGTCGACGCCGCCCGCGGCTCGCACCCGGCGCCGACATCGCCCGTGACGACGCCCGCGCCGCGGCCGTCGGGCTCCCCGCTGCCGCCCTGATCCGGCGGCACACTGGACGTCGTGCCGTCCGCCCTCCCCGCCGGGGACCCGCCGCCGCCGTCCGGCGAGCTGCCGGCGAGCGCACGGCTGGCGGCGGGGCACGTGCCGTTCGGCGTCTACGTGCACGTCCCGTTCTGCGCCCAGCGCTGCGGCTACTGCGACTTCACGACCTACACCGCGGAGGAGCTCGGACCGGGCGTGAGCCGCGGCAGCTACGTCGACACCCTGCTGCTCGAGCTGCGCCTGGCACGCGACGTCCTCGGCGGCGCGGTGCCGCCGGTGTCGACGGTCTTCTTCGGCGGCGGGACGCCGACGCTGCTGCCCGCCGAGCACCTCGGCGTCGTCGTGCGCGAGATCGGCGAGACGTTCGGCCTCGCCCCCGACGTCGAGATCACCACCGAGGCCAACCCGGAGTCGGTCACCCCGGCGTACCTGGACTCGCTGCGGCGCGCCGGGTTCACCCGGATCTCGGTCGGGATGCAGTCGGCGATCAAGCACGTCCTCGAGGTGCTCGACCGGCGCCACGCCCTGGGCCGGCCGGAGCAGGTCGTCGCCGAGGCGCGCGCCGCCGGCTTCGAGCACGTGAACCTCGACCTGATCTACGGCGCGCCGTACGAGACCGACGCCGACTGGCAGGCCTCGCTGGACGCGGCGATCGCGGCCGGTCCGGACCACGTCAGCGCCTACGCGCTCGTGGTGGAGGACGGGACGGCGCTGGCGCGGCAGGTCAGCCGCGGCGTCGTCCCACCACCGGACGACGACGTGCTGGCCGACCGGTACGTCCAGGCCGACGAGACGCTCCGGGCGGCGGGGTTCGAGTGGTACGAGGTGTCGAACTGGGCCCGCGGCGCCGACGCCCGGTGCCGGCACAACGAGCTGTACTGGCGCAACGCGTCCTGGTGGGGGCTCGGCACCGGCGCGCACAGCCACGTCGGCGGCGTGCGCTGGTGGAACGTCAAGCACCCGGCGCGGTACGCGTCCCTGCTCGAGGCGGGCGTCAGCCCGGCGGCCGGCCGGGAGACGCTGGACGCTGGCACCCGGCGCACGGAGACGGTGCTGCTCGGGGTGCGGCTGCGCGACGGCCTGCCCTTCAGCGACCTGCCGGACGCCTCCCGGGTGCCCCCGCTGGTGCGCTACGGGCTGCTCGAGGCCGGCGCGGCAGAGGCCCGCCGCGTCGTGCTCACGCAGCGCGGCCGCCTGCTCGCGGACGCCGTGGTCCGCGACCTGCTCGAGTGAGCGTTGCCGAGCCCCGTGCCGCGGCGTCCGGGGCGGGCGGTCAGCGGGCGGCGCGACCGACGGCGTCCAGGTCGAGGACGCGGACGTGCAGCGTGTGCCGCTGCTGCAGCGCCGCCCGCAGCGCCCGGTGCAGGCCGTCCTCGAGGTAGACGTCGCCGCGCCACAGCACGGCGTGCGGGAACAGGTCGCCGTAGAAGGTCGAGTCGTCGTCGAGCAGGGTGTCCAGCGCGAGCGTCCGCTTCGTGGTGACGAGCTGGTCCAGCCGGACCGGGCGCGGCGCGATCCCGGCCCAGTCCCGGGCGCTGAGGGCGTGATCGGGGTAGGGACGGCCGTCCCGTACCGCTTTGAAGATCACGTGTCCGTCAACTCCCGGTTCGTCCGTCCCGCCGAACCCCGAAGCCTAACCGGCGGCACTTAAGATCGACCGACGAGCGGGAGGAGGTCCGATGGCGGTCGAGGAACGCAAACTCGAGGTGTTGCGCGCGATCGTCGAGGACTTCATCTCGACGAACGAGCCGGTCGGCAGCAAGGCCCTGGCCGAGCGGCACAACCTCGGTGTCTCGCCGGCGACGATCCGCAACGACATGGCGGCGCTCGAGGAGGAGGGCCTGATCGTCCAGCCGCACACGTCGGCCGGACGGGTCCCGACCGACGCCGGCTACCGGATCTTCGTCGACCGGCTGACCGAGGTGAAGCCGCTCTCGCCGGCGGAGAAGCGGGCCATCCACGCCTTCCTCGACAACGCCGTCGACCTCGACGACGTCCTGCACCGGGCGGTGCGGGCGTTGGCGCAGCTCACCCGCAACGTCGCCGTCGTGCAGTACCCGTCCCTGTCACGGAGCCGGGTGCGTCACCTCGAGGTGATCGCGCTGAGCCCGTCGCGGCTCATGCTCGTGCTCATCACCGACACCGGCCGGGTCGAGCAGCGGGTCGTGGAGCTCCCGGCGGCGGTCAGCGACGAGACCGTCTTCGACCTGCGCACCACGCTCAACGCCCGGCTGCGCGACCGGCTCCTGGCGGAGACACCGGAGATCGTCGGGGGGCTGCCCGGAGCGGTGGCGCCGGAACTTCGCGGCCTGGTCGCCACCTTGTCCTCGGTGCTGTTCGAGACGCTGCTCGAGCCGAACAGCGACCGGCTGGTGATGGGCGGGACCGCCCACCTCACCGAGAACGCGCTCGACTTCCCGGCGATCCGGCCGGTCCTCGAGGCGTTGGAGGAGCAGGTCGTCCTGCTCCGGCTGCTGGACCAGTCGGCGACGACCTCGCAGCTGCTCGTGCGGATCGGGAACGAGAACGAGCACGCCGGGCTCACCACGACCTCGGTCGTCGCCAGCGGCTACGGACTGCGCGGCGCGGCGGTCGGCGCGGTCGGCGTGCTCGGCCCGCGGCGGATGGACTACGCGCACACCATGGCGCGGGTGGCGGCCGTCGCGCGCTACGTCGGTGACCTGCTGGCCGAGCGCTGAACGTCCGTAGACTGGCACTTGACGTAGACGAGTGCCAAGTGCTGTGTCAGGAGGTGGAGGCGTCGTGACCCAAGCCCAGCGCGACTACTACGCGATCCTGGGTGTCCGCCGCGACGCCACCGGCGAGGAGATCAAGCGGGCCTACCGCAAGCTCGCCCGTGAGCTGCACCCGGACGTGAACCCGGATCCCGGCGCGCAGGAGCGCTTCAAGGAGGTCACGGCCGCCTACGAGGTCCTCAGCGACGACGAGAAGCGCCGCATCGTCGACCTCGGCGGCGACCCGCTCGGTGGCCCCGGCGGACCGGGTGGTCCCGGCGGCCAGTTCGGCGGGTTCGGCAGTTTCGGCGACGTCTTCGAGGCGTTCTTCGGCGGCAACGCCAGCGGGCGCGGGCAGCGTCGCAGCCGGGTCCGTCCCGGCGCGGACGCGCTGCTGCAGATCGAGCTGACGCTCGCCGAGGCGGCGTTCGGCGTCCGGCGGGAGATCGCCGTGGACACCGCGGTGCTCTGCCAGACCTGCTCCGGCTCCGGCTGCGCGCCGGGCACCTCGCCCGCAGCGCTGTGTGGCCTGCGGTGGCACCGGCGAGATCCAGTCGGTGCAGCGCTCGCTGCTCGGTCAGGTGCTCACCACCCGGCCGTGCAACGTCTGCGGCGGCACCGGGGAGCAGATCCCGTCGCCGTGCGGCACCTGCGGTGGCGAGGGCCGGGTCCGCGCCCGGCGGACGATCACCGTGGACGTACCGGCCGGCATCGAGGACGGCATGCGGATCCGGCTCACCGGCCAGGGCGAGGTCGGCCCCGGCGGCGGCCCGGCCGGCGACCTGTACGTCGAGGTCACCGAGCTGCCGCACGAGATGTTCACCCGTGACGGCGCCGACCTGCACTGCACGGTCACGCTGCCGATGACCGCCGCGGCGCTCGGCACGACCTTGCCGCTGGCGACGCTCGACAGCGAGGAGAAGGTCGAGGTCCGTCCCGGTACACAGTCCGGCACGGTGCTCACGCTGCGGGGACGGGGCGTGCCGAAGCTGCGCAGCTCGTCGCGGGGCGACCTGTTCGTCCACGTCGAGGTCCGCACGCCCAGCCGCCTCGACGAGGAGCAGGAGCGCCTGCTGCGCCAGCTGGCGGCGCTGCGGGGCGAGGACGTCGCCGAGCACGCCCGCTCCGGACTGTTCGGCAAGATGCGCGACGCGTTCGGCCGCTGAGCGCGGACGGTGACGCGGTGACGCCGCCGCTGTTCTGGCTGGTGCCGCTGCCGGACGACCCGGCGCCGTTCCGGGCGGAGCTCACCGGGGCCGAGGGCCACCACGCGGCGCGGGTGCGCCGGGTCCGCCCGGGGGAGGCCGTCGAGCTCGGGGACGGTGTCGGCACGGTCCTCACCGGGACGGTCGCGGCCGTGGACGGCGACCGGGTCTCCGTCGAGGTCGACCGGCCGGCGCACCGCGCCGGCGCCGGCGCCGCGGCTGGTCGTCGTGCAGGCGCTGCCGAAGAGCGACCGGGTGGAGATCGCCCTCGAGCTGCTCACCGAGCTCGGCGCGGACGAGGTCGTCCCGTGGCCGGCGGCGCGCTGCGTCGGCCAGTGGCGCGAGGACCGCTCGCCGGTCAAGTGGCGCCGCACCGTCGCCGAGGCGGCCAAGCAGTGCCGGCGGCCGTGGATCCCGGCGGTGCTGCCGCCCGCCTCGACGGCCGCGGTGGCCCGCCGGATCGCCGGCAGCGCGTCGACGCTCGTGCTGCACGAGTCCGCCGACGCCGGCCTGCCCGACGTCCTGGCACCCGACGGTGACGTCCTGGTGGTCGTCGGTCCCGAGGGCGGCCTCACCGACGACGAGCTCGACGCCTTCGAGCTGGCCGGCGCGCACGTCGTCCGGCTCGGCGAGCCGGTGCTGCGCACCTCGACGGCGGGCGCCGCCGCGCTGGCCGCGCTGTCGGTGCGCCTCGGCCGCTGGCGCTGACCGGTCAGCCGGTCGTGGTCACGCGACCGCGGTACCCGTGGCACGGTGACCGGAAGTGCGCGGGCGCCGCCGCCCGATCGCCGTACACTGGGAACTGACCACGTCGCCGGCCAGGAAGCGGAACTTGTCGGAGCCCACTGCACGCCCCGAACGCGTGTCGACCACCGTCGTCGTTCCCGGTGACCAGGCCATGGTCGCTCTGCTCGGCTCGCGGGACGAGCTGCTCAGGGTCATCGAGCGCAGCCTCGACAGCGACGTCCACGTGCGCGGCAACGAGATCACCATCACCGGCGCCCCGGCCGACAACGCCGTCGCGGTCCGGCTGTTCGAGGAGCTGCTCGAGCTCATCCGAGCCGGCCAGCACCTCACCCCGGACGCGGTCACGCGCGCACTCGGCATCCTCAGCGCCGACACCACGCAGCGCCCGGCCGAGGTGCTCAGCCTCAACATCCTGAGCCGGCGCGGGAAGAACATCCGGCCGAAGACGCTCAACCAGAAGCACTACGTCGACGCGATCGACAAGCACACCGTGGTGTTCGGCATCGGCCCGGCCGGCACCGGCAAGACCTACCTCGCCGTCGCGAAGGCGGTGCAGGCGCTCCAGGCCAAGCAGGTCAACCGGATCATCCTGACCCGCCCGGCCGTCGAGGCCGGGGAGCGGCTCGGGTTCCTGCCCGGCACGCTGTACGACAAGATCGACCCGTACCTGCGGCCGCTGCTCGACGCGCTGCACGACATGCTCGACCCGGAATCGATCCCGAAGCTGACGGCGGCGGGCACGATCGAGGTCGCCCCGCTGGCGTACATGCGCGGCCGGACGCTGAACGACGCGTTCATCATCCTGGACGAGGCGCAGAACACGACGCCGGAGCAGATGAAGATGTTCCTGACCCGGCTCGGCTTCGGGTCGAAGATGGTGGTCACCGGCGACATCACGCAGGTCGACCTGCCCGGCGACACCCGCAGCGGCCTGCGCGTGGTGCGCGACATCCTCACCGACATCGACGACGTGCACTTCTCGACGCTGACGAGCACCGACGTCGTCCGGCACCGGCTGGTGGGCGAGATCGTCGACGCGTACGCCCGGTTCGACGCGCAGGAGGCGCACGCCGACCGTGCTGCCGCCGACGCCGCCGGGCGGGCGCGTCGGCCGTCGCCGCGCCGCTGAGGTGCGGCCGTGACCGTCGACGTCAACAACGAGTCCGGCGCCGCCGTCGACGAGGTCGCGCTCGCCGAGCTCGGCCAGTTCCTGCTCGACGCGCTCGGGATCAACCCGCTCGCCGAGCTGTCCGTCGTCCTCGTCGACACCGACGCCATGGCCGCGCTGCACGAGCAGTGGATGGACCTGCCCGGGCCGACCGACGTGATGGCCTTCCCCATGGACCTCAGCGACCCTGGCGACCCCGACGCGCCCGACAGCCACGGCCCGTCGGCGGGGGACGTCGGCGGCTCGGTGGCGCTGCTCGGCGACGTCGTGCTCTGCCCGCAGGTGGCCGGCGAGCAGGCGCGCCAGGCCGGGCACAGTGCTGAGGCGGAGCTGCTGCTGCTGTGCACCCACGGCGTGCTGCACCTGCTCGGCTACGACCACGGCGAGGAGGACGAGGAGCGCGAGATGTTCGAGCTGCAGGCGGACCTCGTCCGTCGCTTCGCCGGCGCGAACGGCCGCGGACCCGTGCACACCCCGGTGCCCGGCAGCGGCGGTCAGGCGCGCGACGTGCAGGGCAGCGGGCTGAAACGGGGCGGACGGTGACCGCCGACGCGGTGGTCCTCGTCTTCGCCGTCGTCCTGGTGCTGCTCGGCGGCGCGATGGCGTGCCTGGACGCGGCGTTCGCCCGGATCTCGGTGGCCCGGGTGGACGAGCTGGTCCGGGAGGACGTCAAGCACGCGCGCACGCTGGCGACCGTCGTCGCCGACCGGGTCCGGCACGCCAACCTGCTGCTGCTGCTGCGAGTCTCCTGCGAGCTGACCGCGACGGTGCTGGTCACCATCTTCGCGCGGTCGGTGTTCGGCCAGCGGTGGTACGTCGTCGCCGCAACGGTGGCGATCATGGTCGTCGTCTCGTACGTCATCGTCGGAGTCGGTCCCCGCACCATCGGCCGGCTGCACCCCTACCGGGTCGCCCTCGCGACGGCCGGGCTGGTCCGGGTGCTGGGGCGTGTCCTCGGGCCGCTGGCGTCCCTGCTCATCCTGCTCGGCAACGCGCTGACCCCTGGCCGCGGCTTCCGGGAGGGTCCGTTCTCCTCCGAGGTGGAGATCCGGGAGATCGTCGACCTGGCCGAGGAGCGCGGCGTCGTCCAGCACGACGAACGCCAGATGATCCAGTCCGTGTTCGAACTGGGCGACACCATCGCCCGCGAGGTGATGGTCCCGCGGACGGAGCTGGTCTGGATCGAGCACGGCAAGTCGGTGCTGCAGGCCCTGGCGCTCGCGCTGCGCAGCGGTTTCTCACGGATCCCGGTCATCGGCGAGAACGTCGACGACATCGTCGGCATCGTCTACCTCAAGGACCTCGCCCGCCGCGCCCAGGACCCCGACCGGGCCCGCGCGACCAAGGTGGAGGAGGTCATGCGGCCGCCGGCGTTCGTCCCGGAGTCCAAGCCCGTCGACGCGCTGCTGCGTGAGATGCAGGCCGGGCGCATCCACATCGCCGTCGTGATCGACGAGTACGGCGGCACCGCCGGGCTGGTCACCATCGAGGACGTCCTCGAGGAGATCGTCGGAGAGATCACCGACGAGTACGACGTGGAACGGCCTACGGTCGAGCGGCTCGACGACGACCACGTCCGCGTCACCGCCCGCCTGTCGGTGGAAGACCTCGCCGAGTTGTTCGACGTCGAACTGCCCGACCGTGACGACGTCGAGACCGTCGGTGGGCTGCTCGCCGAGGCGATCGGCCGGGTGCCGATCCCGGGCTCGCGCGCCGAGGTGCACGGCCTCGAACTCGTCGCGGACAGCGTCGGCGGGCGGCGCAACCGCGTCGACACCGTCGTCGTCCGCAAGCTGGCGCCGGAGACGTCCTCGACGTCCGTCGACCGGGCGGACGAGCGCGTGCAGGAGCACGCGTGAGCCTCGACCCCGGAGGACGGGAAGCTCGTGACGCTCGCCCGCTCCGCGCGGGCGCGGGCCGGCTCGGCGCAGGGCGCCGCGGTGCGTGACGGGGACGGGCGGACCTACGCCGCCGCGTCGGTCGACCTGCCGTCGCTGCAGCTGTCCGCCCTGCAGCTCGCCGTCGCCATGGCGGTGTCGTCCGGAGCGCCGGGGCTGGAGGCCGCGGTCGTGGTGGCCGACGTCCCGCACGACGAGCTCGGCGCCGCCGCGGTCCGCGACGTCGCCCCGTCGGCGCCCGTGCTGCGCGCCCGTCCGGACGGCTCACTGGTCGAGGCCTGACCGCTCGCCGGCGGGGCGGCGCTCCGGCGGCGCACCGGCCACCGTGGGATCCGGGGTTGAGCGGACTGGGACGATGGACGCCGTGACGTTCCGGTCCGGCTTCTGCTGCTTCGTCGGCCGGCCCAACGCGGGCAAGTCGACGCTGACCAACGCCCTGGTCGGCGCCAAGGTGGCGATCACCAGCGCCAAGCCGCAGACCACGCGGCGGGCCATCCGCGGCGTGCTCACCCGCGAGGACGCCCAGCTGGTCGTCGTCGACACCCCGGGGCTGCACCGGCCGCGGACGCTGCTGGGGCAGCGGCTCAACGACGTCGTCCGCGCGACGCTGTCCGAGATGGACGTCATCGGCTTCTGCGTCCCGGCCGACCAGCGCGTCGGCCCCGGTGACCGGTTCATCGCCGCGGAGCTCGCCAGGCTCCGCATCCCGGTCCTCGCCGTCGTCACCAAGACCGACGCAGTGTCGAGGCAGCGGGTCGCCGAGCAGCTCGTCGCCGTCGCCGCGCTCGGCACGTGGGACGAGGTCGTCCCGGTGTCCGCCGTCGCGCACGAGCAGCTCGACCTGCTCGCCGACCTGCTCGTGGCGCGGCTGCCGGAGGGACCGCAGCTCTACGACGCGGACACCACCACCGATGAAGAACTCGACGTCCGCATCGCCGAGCTCATTCGGGAGGCCGCGCTCGAGGGCGTGCGTGACGAGCTGCCGCACTCGATCGCGGTCACCGTCGAGGAGATGCACCCCCGGGAAAGCCGCCCGGAGCTCACCGAGGTGTACGCCACCATCCACCTGGAGCGGCCCAGTCAGAAGCCGATCGTCATCGGGACGAAAGGCGCGCGGCTGACGCGGATCGGGACGACGGCGCGGCGCGAGATCGAGGCGCTGCTCGGCGGCCGGGTCCACCTCGACCTGCACGTCGCCGTCGAACGCGAGTGGCAGCGTGATCCGAAGAAGCTCGACCGGCTGGGCTTCTGATGCTCGACTCCTACCGCGCGGCGCTCCGGACGCCGGGCGCGGCGCCGTTCTGCGGTGCCGGGCTGATCATGCGACTGCCGATCGCCATGTACCCCCTCGCCCTGGTGCTGCTCATCAGCACCCGCACCGGGCACTACGGGTTCGCCGGCCTGCTCAGCGGCAGCTACGTCGCCGGCACCGCGGTCGGGAGTCCACTGCTCGCCCGGGTGGTCGACCGCCACGGTCAGACGCCGGTCCTGCTGCCCGCGACGGCGGTGCACGTGCTCGCCGTCGCCGCTATCGCCGTCCTGGTCGGCCGGACGCCCGAGCCGGCGCTGCTCGCCCCCGCGTTCGTCGCCGGCGCCTCGTTCCTGTCGGTGGGCTCCCTGGTGCGGGCCCGCTGGTCGGCGGTGCTCGCCGGGCGGCCGGAGCTCTCGGCGGCCTACTCGCTGGAGTCGACACTGGACGAAGTCGTGTTCGTCCTCGGGCCGCTGCTCGCGACGGTGCTCGCCACCCAGGTCGACGGTGTCGCGCCGCTGGTCCTCGCCATCGCCCTGGTCGCCAGCGGCGCGCTGTGGCTGCGCACGCTCACCGCCAGCGCGCCGCCGCCGCGCCCACCCGGCCCGGTCCCGTCGGCGCTGCGTACGCCGGCGGTCGCCTGGGTCACCGGCGTCATGGTCGCGATCGGCGCGGTGTTCGCGACGGTGGAGATCTCGATGGTCGCCTTCTGCGGCCAGCACGGGCGGCAGGGCGCCGGCGGTGTGGTGCTCGCCTGCTTCGCCTTCGGCAGCGGCCTCGCCGGGTTCTTCTACGGCGCCCGGCACTGGCGGGCGCCCGTACTGCGCCGGCTCGGGCTGCAGGGCGGGATGTTCGCGCTGCTCCCAGTGGTGCTGCTCGCGGCGTGGGACGTCCCGTCGCTCGCCGTCTGCGCCGTGCTCGCCGGACTGGCCATCGCACCGGCGCTCATCGCGGGCTTCGGCGTCATCGAGCAGTACGCGGAGGGCGGGACGCTGACTGAAGCGCTGGCCTGGCTGAACACCGGCCTCGGCGTGGGCTACGGGCTCGGCTCCTCGGTGGTCGGACGGGTCGCCGACGTGCACGGCGCCCGCGCCGGGTTCGTCCTGGGCACGGTCGCCAGCGTCGCGGTCGCGCTGCTCGCCGCGTCGACGGTGCGGGCGCTGCAGCGCGCGGGACACTGGAGCGGTGCCGCTCTACCGTGACGACGCCGTCGTGCTGCGCGTGCACAAACTCGGGGAGGCCGACCGGATCGTCACTCTGCTGAGCCGCCGCCACGGCCGGGTGCGCGCGGTCGGCAAGGGCGTGCGGCGGACCCGCTCGCGCTTCGGCGCCAGCCTCGAACCCGGCAGCCACATCGACGTCCAGCTGTACACCGGGCGCACCTTCGACGTCGTCACCCAGGCCGAGTCGCTCGGTGCCTACGGCGCGGCACTGGCCGGGGACTACGGCGCGTGGACGGCGGCGTCGGCCATCCTGGAGACCGCTGAGCGGCTCACCGAGGAGGGGGAGCCGGCGCTGCGGCTCTACCTGCTCGTGGTCGGCGCGATGAGGGCCCTGGCCGGGCGCGAGCACGACGCCGGCCTGGTCCTCGATGCCTTCCTCATCCGCGCGATGGCCTCCGCGGGATGGGAGCCGGCGCTCATCGAGTGCGCGGTGTGCAGCACGCCTGGCCCGCACGAGGCGTTCTCCGTGCCCGCCGGCGGCGCCGTCTGCCCGACCTGCCGACCGACCGGATCGGCACGTCCGGGCCTGGCCAGCGTCGCGCTGATGGGGGCCCTGCTCGGTGGGGACTGGCAGCACGCGGACGCCAGCGCCGCCGCCGACCGGCGCGAGGCGGGCGGCCTGATCGCCGCCCACCTGCAGTGGCACCTGGAACGCGGACTGCGATCGCTGCCGCTGGTCGACCGCGGGACGTCCCCGCCGGCGCTTCCCGGGACCTGATGTGTGAGTCGCGATCACGGCCAGGTGGCTGGCCGGTGAACGGTTAGGGTGCCTCCTGTGTCCCCGCCCCCCGCTCCCGCTCGGGCGCGGGTCGGCCGGCCGGACCCGCCGCCGCACCCGTCGGGGCAGCGCCCACCCGACATCCCGGCCGCGCTCGTGCCGCGGCACGTGGCGATCGTCATGGACGGCAACGGCCGGTGGGCGCACCAGCACGGCCTGCCGCGCACCGACGGCCACCGCGCCGGCGAGGCAGCGCTCATGGACGTCCTGCACGGCGCCATCGAACTGGGCGTCGGCACGATCTCGGCCTACGCGTTCTCCACGGAGAACTGGCGTCGCACGCCCGAAGAGGTCCGCTTCCTCATGGGCTTCAACAAGGACGTCATCCGCCGCCGCCGCGACGAGCTCGCCGCGCTCGGAGTGCGGGTCCGATGGGCCGGCCGCCGGCCGCGCCTGTGGCGCAGCGTCATCGACCAGCTCGAGGACGCCGAGCAGTACACCCGCGACAACGACCGGCTCACCCTGCAGTTCTGCGTCAACTACGGCGGTCGCGCCGAGATCGTCGACGCCGCCCGCGCCATCGCACGCGAGGTGCGCGCCGGCCGCCTGAACCCGGACAAGATCGACGAACGAACTGTCTCGGAACATCTCGACGAACCGGACCTGCCCGACGTCGACCTGTTCATCCGCACCGGCGGTGAACAACGCACGTCCAACTTCCTGCTGTGGCAGTCCGCGTACGCCGAGCTGGCGTTCGTGGACGTGCCCTGGCCGACCTTCGACCGCCGGCACCTCTGGGCTGCGTGCCTGGACTACGCCCGCCGGGACCGTCGCTTCGGCGCTGCCGGCCCGGTCGATCCGGGAACCGCCTCGTGATCGTGGTGACCCGCTACGACGTCGGCGCCGGCGACGAGGACACGTTCGCCATGCAGGCGCGCACCGCGCTCGAGGCGCTGGCCGCGCGACCGGGGTACCTGTCCGGCTCCGTCGGGCGGGCCACCGACGACCCGGCGAGCTGGGTGCTCGTCACGTCCTGGAGGGACGTCGGCTCCTACCGGCGCGCGCTCGGCAACTACGACGTCAAGGTGCGGGCGACGCCGCTGCTCGCCCGCGCCCGCGACGAGGTCAGCGCGTTCGAGGAGTTGGTCGTCGCCGACCCCGGCGGGCCGGCCCGCAGCTCCGGCAGTGACCTGAGCGGGGGATGGCCCGGGCGAACGGCTGACGCGTGACGGCGACGCTCGAGCGGTCGGAGGCGGACGCCCCCGACCCGGGTGACCCGCGGCGGCGCCGCCTGCGCCGGGTCGGCGGGGTGACGCTGGGGATCTGGCTGGTCGCGCTCGTGGTGTGGAGCTGGCGCTACGGCATCCCGGTCGACCGGACCGTCGTCTTCGCCTGGATCGCCGCCGGTCTGCTCGCCGCGAGCATCGGCCGGCGTTCGGCGTGGACGGTGCTCGTCGACTGGCTGCCGTTCGCCCTCGTCCTGGCCGCGTACGACTTCGCCCGGCACGTGGCGGTCACCCTGCGCGGCATCGCGGTGTGGACGCCGCAGCTCGACGTCGACCGGTTCCTGTTCGGCGGGGCGACGCCGACGGTGTGGCTGCAGGACCACCTCAAGCTCGGCCACCCGCCGTGGTGGGAGGTCCCGGTCAGCCTCTGCTACGCGTCGTTCTTCCTCCTGCCCTACGCGGTGGCAGGCGTGCTCTGGCTGCGCTCGCGGCGGGAGTTCCGGCGGTGGGCGGTGCGCTTCGTCCTGGTCTCCCTGCTGGGCGTCGGGTTCTTCGCGCTCCTGCCGACGGCGCCGCCCTGGGCGGCCGCGCTGTGCACCCCGCAGGACGTCTCCGCGCTGCCGGTGGACCCGGGGTGCATGCACGCCCCGCCGTCGTCGTCCCTGCGCGTCGGCGGCGGCCTGCTCGGCCCGGTGCACCCGCTGCACCCCGGCGCCGCGCCGTACGTCGAGCGGCTGTCCGGGCGCGGCTGGTCGGTGCTGCACCTGCAGATGGCCGAGACGGCGCTCTACAAAGGCCAGGAGATCGCGAACCTCGTCGCCGCGGTCCCCTCGCTGCACGAGGCGACGGCACTGCTGGTGACGTTCTTCTTCTGGCGCCGCGTCCGGCGCCCGCTGCGGCCGCTGCTGCTGCTCTACCCGGCGCTGATGGCGTTCACGCTCGTCTACACCGGCGAGCACTACGTCACCGACCTGCTCGCCGCGCTCGTCCTGGTCGCCGTCGTGCAGGGCGGAGTCGGGGCCTTCGAGCGGCGTCGGCAGCGCCGGCGCCCGGATACCCTGGAGCCGACCCCGCAGCAGCCGACCCCGCAGCAGCCGACCCCGCAGCAGCCGACCCAGGAGCAGGTGTGCCCGCCGACCGCAACGACGCCGTCGTCAACCTGAGCAAGCGGCGCGGCTTCGTCTTCCCCTCCAGTGAGATCTACGGCGGCAGCCGCTCGGCGTGGGACTACGGCCCGCTCGGGGTGGAGCTGAAGGAGAACATCCGCCGGCAGTGGTGGAAGGCGATGGTCACCGGCCGCGACGACATCGTCGGCCTGGACTCCGCGGTCATCCTCAACCCGGACGTGTGGGTGGCCTCCGGGCACGTCGACGCGTTCGTCGACCCGCTCACCGAGTGCCGGCACTGCCACAACCGCTTCCGTGAGGACCAGCTGCTCGAGGCGTACGAGGCCAAGCACGGCCACCCCCCCGAGCACGGCCTGGGCGACGTCGCGTGCCCGCACTGCGGCACCCGCGGGCAGTTCACCGAGCCGCGGATGTTCAACGGCCTGCTGCGCACCCACCTCGGCGTCGTCGAGAACGACGAGGGGCTGCACTACCTGCGGCCGGAGACCGCGCAGGGGATCTTCGTCAACTTCCTCAACGTCCTGACGACGTCGCGCAAGAAGCCGCCGTTCGGCATCGCGCAGACCGGCAAGAGCTTCCGCAACGAGATCACGCCCGGCAACTTCATCTTCCGGACGCGCGAGTTCGAGCAGATGGAGATGGAGTTCTTCGTCAAGCCCGGCGAGGACGAGCAGTGGCACGAGTACTGGCTCGAGCAGCGGTGGAACTGGTGGACGGGCCTGGGCATCGACCCGGGAAACCTGCGTTTCTACGAGCACCCGGCGGAGAAGCGCTCGCACTACTCGACGCGCACCGTCGACATCGAGTACCGGTTCCAGTTCGGGGGGACGGAGTTCGCCGAGCTCGAGGGCATCGCCAACCGCACCGACTACGACCTGACGACGCACAGCAAGCACTCCGGCGCCGACCTCACCTACTTCGACCAGGCGAGCGGCGAGCGGTGGACTCCGTACGTCATCGAACCAGCGGCCGGACTGACCCGCGGTGTCCTGGCGTTCCTGCTCGACGCGTACACCGAGGACGAAGCGCCCAACGCCAAGGGCGTCCCCGAGAAGCGCACCGTGCTCCGGCTCGACAAGCGGCTCGCACCGGTCAAGGCGGCGGTCCTGCCGCTGTCCCGGCACGCCGACCTGTCGCCGAAGGCGCGCGCCCTGGCCGCGCAGCTGCGGCAGAGCTGGAACGTCGAGTTCGACGACGCGCAGGCGATCGGGCGGCGCTACCGGCGTCAGGACGAGATCGGGACGCCGTTCTGCGTGACGGTGGACTTCGACACCCTGGACGACGACGCCGTGACCGTCCGGGAGCGCGACTCCATGGGGCAGGAGCGGGTGGCCCTGTCCCAGGTCGAGTCCTACCTGGCTGCGCGCCTGCCGGGCTGCTGATCCCGTGACCCTCCCGCTGCTCGGTGACGGGCCGCCGGTGGTGCTCGCCCCGATGGCCGGCATCACGAACACCGCCTACCGGCAGTTGTGCCGGTCGTACGGTTCCGGACTGTTCGTCAGCGAGATGATCACGTCCCGGGCGCTGGTCGAGCGCAACCCGAAGACGCTGCGGATGGTCGCAGTTCGCGCCGGACGAGACACCGCGCTCCCTGCAACTGTTCGGCGTCGACCCGGTCGTCGTCGGCGAGGCGGTGCGGATGGTGGTCGGCGAGGGGCTCGCCGACCACGTCGACCTGAACTTCGGCTGTCCGGTGCCCAAGGTCACCCGGCGGGGCGGGGGAGCAGCGCTGCCGTGGCGCATCGACCTGTTCGCCGACATCGTCGCGTCGGCGGTGCGGGCCGCGGCGGGCGCGGTGCCGGTCACCGTCAAGATGCGGCTCGGCATCGACGCCGACCACCTGACGTTCCGGCGAGGCCGGCCTGCGCGCGCAGGACGCGGGCGCGACCTGGGTGGCGCTGCACGGCCGGACCGCGGCCGACTTCTACGGCGGCACGGCGCGCTGGGCCCCGATCGGCGAGCTCGCGTCCCTGCTCGACATCCCGGTGCTCGGCAACGGCGACGTCTGGGAGGCCGAGGACGCGCTGCGCCTCGTCGCGTCGACCGGCTGCGCGGGCGTGGTCGTCGGGCGGGGGTGCCTCGGCCGGCCGTGGCTGTTCGCGGACCTCGAGGCAGCGTTCAGCGGCTCGGCGTTCCGGGTGCGTCCGTCGCTCGGGCAGGTCGCCGGGGTCATGCGCCGGCACGCCGGACTGCTCGCGCAGTGGCTCGGCGAGGACCGCGGGCTGCCGGACTTCCGCAAGCACGTCGCGTGGTACCTCAAGGGTTTCGCCGTCGGCGCGGACGTCCGCGCGGCACTCGGCGGGGTGTCGACGACGGCCCAGCTCGACGACCTGCTCGCCCGGCTCGACCCCGACCAGCCGTACCCGGCGGACGTGCTCGGCCGGCCCCGCGGGCGCACGACCGGTGCCCGCGCCGTCGCGCTGCCCTCGGGCTGGTTGGCGTCGCGGACCTCGCGCGCGGTCCCCGCCGACGCCGAGCTGGCCACCAGCGGCGGCTGACAACTCCGTCCGTCCGCGTCCGCCGTCGACCCGGCCGGCGGCCCGTGATCATCTGGGGATCCGCGGGAACTGCCCCGCCGATCGCCAGATCGATCACAAGACTTGATCACGGGACTGGTCACGGTCCCGAGCACAGTCCCGAGCACGGTCCCGAGCGGTAGCGCTTCCAGTGAGCCAGGCCATGGGCCTGAACGCGTTCGCCGGGTTACCGTCCGAGACACGGCCACGAGCCTCGATACCGGGACGGTGCAACTTGACCACGTCACAGACCACCTACGTCTACGACTTCGCCCAGGGCAACAGGGACATGAAGGACCTCCTCGGCGGCAAGGGCGCGAACCTCGCCGAGATGACGAACCTCGGGCTGCCCGTCCCGCCCGGCTTCACGATCACGACCGAGGCCTGCCGGGCCTACCTCGCCTCGGGCGCCGAGCCGCCGGAGCTGGCCGAGCAGGTCGGCGCGCACCTCGCGGCGCTCGAGAAGGCGATGGGCAAGCAGCTCGGCCAGTCCGACGACCCGCTGCTGGTCTCGGTCCGCTCCGGCGCGAAGTTCTCGATGCCCGGGATGATGGAGACCGTCCTCAACATCGGGCTGAACGACCAGTCGGTCCGCGGGCTGGCCAGCCAGGCGGGCAACGAGCGGTTCGCGTTCGACTCCTACCGCCGCCTGATCCAGATGTTCGGCAAGACCGTCCTCGGCATCGACGGCGAGCACTTCGAGCACGCCCTCGACGAGGCGAAGGAGGCCAAGGGCACCGCCAACGACCTCGACCTCGACGCCGACGACATGCGCAAGCTCGTCGAGACCTACAAGGACGTCGTCGTCAAGCACGCCGGCCGGGAGTTCCCGCAGGAGCCGCGCGAGCAGATGGACATGGCGGTCCGCGCGGTCTTCGACTCGTGGAACACCGACCGGGCCGTCACCTACCGGCGCCAGGAGCGGATCCCGAAGGACCTCGGCACCGCGGTCAACATCGTCGCCATGGTGTTCGGCAACCTCGACATGGCCTCCGGCACCGGGGTGGCGTTCACCCGCGACCCGGCCAGCGGCGCGCAGGGCATCTACGGCGACTACCTGCAGAACGCGCAGGGCGAGGACGTCGTCGCAGGCATCCGCAACACCGTGCCGCTGGCCGACCTCGAGCAGATCGACAAGCGCAGTCCTACGACGAGCTGCTCGACATCATGCGAACGCTCGAGGAGCACTACCGCGACCTGTGCGACATCGAGTTCACGATCGAGCGCGGCAAGCTGTGGATGCTGCAGACCCGGGTCGGCAAGCGCACCGCGGGTGCGGCGTTCCGGATCGCCACCCAGCTCGTCGACCAGGGCCTGCTCGACCTGGACGAGGCGGTCCAGCGGGTCACCGGCGCGCAGCTGGCGCAGCTGATGTTCCCGCGGTTCGACTACTCGCAGAAGCCCAAGCGCATCGCCGCCGGGCATGAACGCCTCGCCCGGGCGCGGCCAGTCGGGCAAGGTCGTCTTCGACTCCTACACCGCGGTGAAGTGGAGCCGCTCCGGTGAGGACGTCATCCTCGTGCGCCGCGAGACGAACCCCGACGACCTGGACGGGATGATCGCCGCCCGGGGCATCCTGACCAGCCGCGGCGGCAAGACCTCGCACGCCGCCGTGGTGGCGCGCGGGATGGGCAAGACGGCGGTCTGCGGCGCCGAGTCGCTCAACGTCGACACGAAGCGCCGGATCCTGCGCGCCCCGCGACGGGGTGGAGCTGCACGAGGGTGACGTCATCTCGATCGACGGCACGAGCGGCGACGTGTTCCTCGGCGAGGTGCCGGTCGTCCCGTCGCCGGTGGTGCAGTACTTCGAGGGGACGCTCGACCCGGAGGACACCGAGTCCGACGAGCTGGTGAACGCCGTCGACCGGCTGATGCGGCACGCCGACGGCCGGCGCCGGATGGCGGTGCGCGCGAACGCCGACACGCCGGAGGACGCCGAGCGGGCCCGGCGCTTCGGCGCCCAGGGCATCGGCCTGTGCCGGACCGAGCACATGTTCCTCGGCGACCGCCGGCAGCTGGTCGAGCGGCTGATCCTCGCCGACACCGACGAGGAGCGCGACGAGCAGCTGGCGGCGCTGCTGCCGCTGCAACGCGAGGACTTCGTCGGGATCCTCGCCGCGATGGACGGCCTGCCGGTGACGATCCGGCTGCTCGACCCGCCGCTGCACGAGTTCCTGCCGGACTTCACCGACCTGTCGGTGCGGGTCGCCGTCGCGGAGGCGCGCGGGCGAGAAGCGCGAGGGCGACCTGCGCCTGCTGCAGGCGGTGCACAACCTGCACGAGCAGAACCCGATGCTGGGCCTGCGCGGCGTGCGGCTGGGCGTGGTCGATCCCAGGCCTCTTCGAGATGCAGTCGCGGGCGATCCTCGAGGCGGCGGCGCAGCGGATCCGCGAGGGCGGCGTGCCGCGGGTGGAGATCATGATCCCGCTCGTGGCGAACGTGCAGGAACTCGAGACGGTGAAGCAGGCGATCATCCAGGTGGCCCGCGACGTGCGCACCGAGACCGGCGTCCACCTCGAGTTCCTGGTCGGGACGATGATCGAGCTGCCCCGCGCGGCGCTGACCGCCGACCAGATCGCCGAGGCCGCCGAGTTCTTCTCCTTCGGCACCAACGACCTGACGCAGACGACCTGGGGCTTCAGCCGCGACGACGTCGAGGCGGCGTTCTTCTCCGCGTACCTGGAGAAGGGCATCTTCGGCGTCTCGCCGTTCGAGTCGATCGACCGCGACGGCGTCGGCGAGCTGATCAGGATCGCGGCGGAGCGGGGACGGCGGCGGCGTCCCGGCCTCAAGCTCGGCATCTGCGGCGAGCACGGCGGCGACCCCGACTCCGTCCACTTCTTCGACGAGGTCGGGCTGGACTACGTCTCGTGCTCGCCGTTCCGCGTCCCGGTGGCGCGCCTGGAGGCAGGGCGGGCGGTCACCGAGGACTGAGCAGTGGGCGCCGGTCTTGAGTGATCATCTGGGGATCCCGGGGACAGTTCCCCGAGGACCTCAGATGATCAGCGGGGCGGGGGCGGGGCGCGGCGGCGGCGAGCCGGAGATCGGGGCGCGGCGAACGCGGGCGACGGCGCGGACGGCAGGTCGCGGCGCACCAACCGGGATAGCCTGGCCGGGTGTTCCGCCGCCGTCCGCCGCGTGACCGCCCGCGACGGCGCTCCGGCCGTCGAGCGGGGCGGCAACGGCACGCTGGTCACGCCCACGGTGCCGCTGCTGCAGCAGGTGCTCGACGAGTACGGGCTGCGGCACTCCCTCGACGACGACGGCGACCTGGTCGTGCGGTGGGAGAAGTGCAGCGTCTACTTCTTCTTCTACGGCGAGCGCCGCGAGGTGCTGCAGGCGCGGCTCTACCTCAACCGGCGTTTCGCGGTGGAGAGCCGCGCCCCGGTCGCGCTCATGCTCGACGACTGGAACCGGACCAAGCTGTTCCCGAAGGCCTACACCGTGCTGCCCGGACGACGGCATGGTCGGCGTCTGCGCCGAGCAGTGCTTCGACTTCGAGGTCGGCGCGACGCGGGCGCAGCTCAAGTACACGGTCGGGATCTGGATCGACACGCTGCTGCGGTTCGCGGAGTGGCTCGACGACCAGGTGGCGGACCAGTAGGTGGGCTACTCCGCTGCGGACGTCGAGCGGCGGGTCCCCGAGCCGCCCAAGCGCGCCGGCTCGGACGACCGCGAGCGCGGACCGTTCGAACGCGACCGGGCGCGGGTCCTGCACAGCTACGCCTTCCGCCGGCTCGCCGCCAAGACCCAGGTCGTCGTCCCCGGCGAGGACGATTTCCCGCGCACCCGGCTGACGCACTCGCTGGAGGTGGCGCAGATCGGCCGCGAGGTCGGCCGGGCACTCGGCTGCGACCCCGACGTCGTGGACGCGGCGGGGCTCGCGCACGACCTCGGGCACCCGCCGTTCGGGCACAACGGCGAGGACGCCCTCGACGCGGTGTCCGCCGACATCGGCGGGTTCGAGGGCAACGCGCAGACGCTGCGCATCCTCACCCGGCTCGAGGCCAAGACGCTCGACGCCCGCGGCCTCCCGGCCGGGCTCAACCTCACCCGCGCGGTGCTCGACGCGACGTGCAAGTACCCGTGGCCACGCCGTGCCGGCTCGCGGAAGTTCGGCGTGTACGCCGAGGACCTGCCGGCGTTCGACTGGGCTCGGGCGGGCGCACCGGAGGGACAGCGCTGCCTCGAGGCCCAGGTCATGGACTGGGCCGACGACGTCGCCTACTCGGTGCACGACGTCGAGGACGGGGTCTACGGCGGCCACGTGCGGCTCGCCGGCATCGACGACGCCGAGCGGGCCGCCCTGTGCGAAGTCGCCGCCGAGCTGTACTCGCCCCGGCCGGCGCACGGAGCTCGCCCCGGTCCTGGACCGGCTGCTCGAGCTGCCCCCGCTGTGTGACCTGGCCGGCTTCGACCGCTCCTTCGCCGCGCAGGCTGCGGTGAAGCGCGCGACGTCGGAGCTCACCGGCCGCTTCGCCCGCGCGGCCGTGACGGCGACCCGCGCGGCGTCCGGTCCGGGTCCGCTGTCGCGCTACGACGCCGACCTGGTGGTGCCGGCCGAGACCGCTGCGGAGTGCGCCCTGCTCAAGGCGGTCGCCGCGCGCTACGTCATGCGGCGTCCCGGCGCCGACGCGCTGCTGGCCGGGCAGCGCCGGCTGCTCACCGAGCTCGTCGAGGCCGTCGTCGACGAGGCGCCGGGGTGCCTCGACCCCCCGCTGGCGCCGGCGTGGGTGGCGGCCGGGACGGAGCAGGCGCGGCTGCGGGTCGTCGTCGACCAGGTCGCGCAGCTCACCGACAGTTCCGCCGTCGCCTGGCACCGGCGGCTGGTCGGCCCGCTCACCTGACCTCGTTGTCGTCGCGCTTGCCGGCGGCGAGACTGTCCCGGTCCGTGCCCACCGAGCGAGGGGACCCCGTGGCGAGCCGGTCAGCGAACCACCGTCCCGTCGCGCCGGTGACCCGCGCCGGGATGCGCCGGCTGCGCGACCCCGCGACGGCACTGCCCGTGCTGGCCCGCGCCGGACGGGTGTCGACGGCGGCGCTGGCCGGCTTCTACCCGGCACTCGAGATCTGGCACGACCCCGTGCTGGCCACCTACGCGCTGTTCACGGCGATCGCGCTCGGGGCGTTGTCGACGGTGACCGGGTCGCCCGCGCTCCGGAATCGGATCATGCTGGGCGCGGGCGGCGTCGGGCTGGTCCTGGCCACCGCCGGCACCATGGCGGCGTCGTCGACCGCAGCAGCGTGCGCCGGGATGTTCGTCATCGGCTTCGCCGTCGTCCTCGCCGGTGTCGCCGGTCCGCGGGTGAGCGGCATCGCGAGCGGGCTGCAGCTGTTCTACATCCTCGCCAGCTTCCCGCCCTACGAGCCGGACACGCTGCCGTCCCGGCTGGGCGGTGTCGCGCTCGGCACCGTCCTGCTGGTGGCCGCCGACCGCCTGCTGTGGCCCGATCCCGGACCGCGCCCGTACCCGCTGCGGCTCGCGGACGCGCTGAGCAGCATCGCGGCGTCCGCCCGCACCGTCCGGCGGGGACCGACCCCGCCGAGCGGGCGGCCGCCGGCGACGCCGCGCGAGAGGCCATCGAGCGACTGCGGTTGGCGAACCTGCCCATGACCGAACGGCCGCTCGCGCCGAACGTCCGCGACCGCGCCCTGAGCCACGCCACCGAGAGCGCGCGCTTCGCCCAGCGACAGCTGCAGGTGGTCGCCCAACTGTGCGGCACCGGCCCGCACCCGGCGGTGGCCGACGTGTCCACCGCGATCGCCGACGAGTTCGACCAGAGCGCTGCCAGCCTCCGCGGCGAGGCGCCGCCGCCGGACCGCGACCGGCTGGTGGCAGTCCTGGCGGACTTCGACGACGCCCGGCGTCCGGTCGGCGACGACCTCGCGCTCCGCGTCGGCGGGCGGATCGGCCTCGCCGCGGGCGCCGCGATCGCGGTGGTCGAGTCGACGCGGGTCGCCCTCGGCGCGCCCGTCGACCTGCCCCCGGCGGTGCGGCGCAAGGACCAGCCCTTCTGGTACGTCGGCCGTTCCCCGCTCTGGCTGTACCTCCGCCGCCTCGAGGTGCACCTGACGCCGCGGTCGGTGCTCCTGCAGAACGCGCTACGCGGCGCCCTGGGGCTGACCGCCGCCCGGGCCGTCGCCGGGGTCCTCGACCTGTCGCACGGGTTCTGGGTGCTGCTGGCCGCGCTGACGCTGATGCGCACCTCGGCGGTGGACACCCGCACGACGCTGCGGCCGGCGGTCGTCGGGACACTGGTCGGGTCGCTGATCGGTGGCGCGTTCCTCGTCCTGGTCGGCGACCACCCGGTCGTGTACGCCGTGCTGACACCGTTCGTCATGCTGGCCGCGTTCACCGTCGGGCCCATCCTGGGCCTGGCATGGGGGCAGGGCGGCTTCGCGCTGGTGGTCGCGTTCGTCTTCACCCAGATCGCGCCGTCGTCGTGGCGGCTCGCCGAGGCGCGGCTCGTCGACGTGGTGGTCGGGGCGCTGACCGGCGTCCTCGCGGGACTGCTCGCCTGGCCGCGCGGTGCCGCCGGCGAGATGCGCCGTGCCGCCGCCCGGCTGCTCCGCGACGGGACCCGGGCGATGCGCGGCTCGGCCGCGGAGCTGCTGGGCGCGCCCGACGCGGGCGGGGCGTCCGGCGTCGTCGAGGTCGGCGGCGCGGCCGGTGACGCGCTGCGGCTCGCGGAGGACGCCTACGTCCAGTACCGCAGCGAACGCCCGGACGCCCGGCTGGACGCGGCGGAGGTGCACCGCGCGATGGAAGTCGGGCGGTTCGCGGTACGCGGCGGGGAGTTCCTCGAGCTGCGTTACCCCGAACTGCCGTCGGCGCCGCTGTCCGTCGCCCCGGACCTCGACCGGCTGGCACGGGCGGTGGTGGCTCGCGCCGACGCGCGCGCCGAGGAGCTCACCGGACAGGGACCGCCCCCAGGGCCGCTCGTCGTCCCCGACGACCTGCCGTCGCTGCGCGAGCTGGCCGCCGACGACGCCCGTCGCGCGGCCGATGTCGAGGCCTGGCTGCTGGCCGTGCTGACGATCGGGGTGTCGGCGCCCGAGGCGGCCAGCGCGACCTCCGGCGCCCCGGAGCCAGCATCCACACCGGGCTCCGGACCCGGCGGAGGACGCCCGCGCGGCACCTAGACTGGCGCCGTGCCGACGTCCCCCTCGCGTGGCCGGATCCGCGACGAGGACGTGGCCCTGGTCCGGGAGCGGTCCCCGATCGACGACGTCATCGGCGAGCAGGTGCAGTTGAAGAACGCCGGCGGCGGCAACCTCAAGGGCCTGTGCCCCTTCCACGACGAGAAGTCGCCGTCGCTGTCCGTCTCGCCCGGGCGCGGGCTGTTCCACTGCTTCGGCTGCGGTGCCGGCGGGGACGTCATCCGCTTCGTCGAGCAGGTCGAGCACATCGGGTTCGGCGAGGCGGTCGAGAAGCTCGCCGCCCGCGCCGGGGTGCAGCTGCGCTACGTCGACACCGGCGGGCGCAGCGTCGCCCCGCAGGTCCCACGCGGCCAGCGTGGCCGCCTGGTCGAAGCGTCGGCGGCGGCCGCACGGTTCTACGCCGAGCAGCTGTCCACCCCGGACGCGGCGCCGGCGCGCGAGTTCCTCACCGGCCGCGGCTTCGACCGGACCGCGGCCGAGCGTTTCGGCTGCGGGTACGCCCCGTCGGGGTGGGACGCGCTCACCACGCACCTGCGTCGGGCTGGGCTTCACGCGCCGAGGAGCTCACCACCGCGGGCCTGTCCCGGCCGTCGCAGCGCGGCGGGCTGATCGACCGGTTCCACCGCCGGCTGCTGTGGCCGATCGCCGACGTCGGCGGCGACGTCGTCGGCTTCGGCGCCCGGCGCATCTTCGACGACGACCCGATCGAGGCGAAGTACCTCAACACTCCCGAGACGCCGGTCTACAAGAAGAGCCAGCTGCTGTACGGCCTGGACATGGCCAAGCGCGAGATCGTCAAGCCAGCACCGGGCGGTCGTCGTCGAGGGCTACACCGACGTCATGGCCTGCCATCTGGCCGGAGTGCCGGTCGCGGTGGCCACCTGCGGTACCGCGTTCGGCGCCGACCACGTCCAGCTGCTGCGCCGGATGCTGCTCGACTCCGACGCGTTCACCGGCGAGGTGGTGTTCACCTTCGACGGCGACGCCGCCGGCATGAAGGCCGCCGAGCGGGCCTTCGGCGACGACCAGAAGTTCATGACGCAGACGTTCGTGGCGATCGAGCCCGACGGTCTCGACCCGTGCGAGCTGCGCCAACGCTCCGGGGACGCCGCCGTCCGCGACCTCGTCGCCGGGCGGCTGCCGCTGGTGGAGTTCGTGCTGCGGACGACGGTCGGCCGCCTGGACCTGGACACCGCGGAGGGACGCGCGGCCGCACTGGACCGCGGCGTGCCGCTGGTCGCCTCGATCAAGGACTTCGGGCTGCGGGACGAGTACGCCCGCCGCCTGGCCGGCCTGGTGGGCGTCGAGGACCCGCTGCGCGTCGTCAGCCGCGTCCGCGGGCTGGTGCGCACCGGCAAGGACGAGCCGGCCGCGGAGCCGGCGCGCAAGCCGGTCGACGAGGCGGTCGCCGGAGTGGAGCGCGAGGTGCTCAAGGTCGCCCTGCAGCTGCCGTCGGTGGCCGGCCCGCAGTTCGCGGCGCTGCCCGACGCCGCGTTCCTGGTGCCCGCGCACGCCTCCGTGCGCCGCGCCATCGACACCGCCGGCGGCGCCACCGGGCGGGTGTCCGGCCCGGCGTGGCTGGACGCGGTCGCCGGCGCGCTGCCCGGTGAGGCGCGCAGCTTCGTCACGGCGCTCGCCGTCGAGCCGTTGCACGCCGGCGCGCAGGAGCAGGAGCGCTACGCCGCGGCGATCCTCGCCCGGATGCAGCGAGATCGTCCTCTCCCGTCAGGTGGCCGCCCTGAAGGGCCGGCTGCAGCGGATCAACCCGCAGGAGAAGCCGGAGGAGCACGCCCGGCTGTTCGGGGAGCTCATCGCTCTCGAGGCGCAGCGGCGGCTGCTGCGCGAGCGCGCGATCGGCGGCTGAGCGTGGCCCTCTTCCGCCGCGGGCCGCGCCGGCCGCGGCCGCCCGCCGACGTCCGGGCCCGCCTGGACGCGGGGGAGCGGATCATCTCCTGGGCGCCGACTCCGCAGGGACCGCTCGTCGCCACCACACTCGGGCTGTGGTGGCCGACCGCCGACGGCGCGGGAGCACGGCGGATCGGCTGGGAGGCGGTGTCGTACGCCACCTGGCGCGAGGGTGTGCTGGCCCTGACCGAGGCCGACGTCGTGGACGACCTGCTCATCGTCGACCGCCAGCCGGTCCTGCTGCGCCCGGAGCCGGCTTACGACCTGCCGGCCACCGTGCAGCGCCGGGTGACGGCCTCGGTCGCGCGCTCGGAACTGCAGCCCCTGCCCGGCGGCGCGGCGCGCTTCGTCGCCCGGCGGGTCCCCGGACGCGACGGGCTCACCTGGTGGGCGCGCCTGGAGCCCGGGACGCCGGACACCGCTGTCGTCCGGGACGCGGTGCGGCGAGCGGATCGGCGCCCTGGCGGCCACCGGCGGGGCTTGAGCGTCAGGGCTCCTGCCGGGGACCGTTCTGCAGGTTCGCTGCGACCACGTCCTTCGCCTTGCTGGTCAACCCGTCCACCTGGGCCTGCAGCACGCCGGCGGTGGACTGCACGGTCTGGCTGCCGGTGACCCGCCGGGCGAGCACCACCAGCTGGTCGTAGCGTCCCCGGCCGGCGCGGGCACCGAGGACGTAACCGACGGCGGCGCCGAACAGGAACGGCAGTTTCACGGGGACTCCCGAGGACGGCGGCTGGTCCGTCCAGCCTATCCGGCGGGTCCCCGGCCCCGGCCCGGCCGGGAGGTCGCCCGCGGGCTGTGGGATACCATGGCTCGGCGCGTGCGGCGGTCCCCCGTAGCTCAATTGGCAGAGCATTCGACTGTTAATCGAAGGGTTACTGGTTCGAGTCCAGTCGGGGGAGCTCAAGGTCCCGGAATCCGGAGTGTTCGTGGTTCCAGTGGACGCACTAGCGTCCTCGGACGTCCTTATACTCACCGAAACTCGGGGTGCGGGAGGCCCGTGACGGGGCGCCCACCGCTGCCCGTCGGGACGTTCAGCAAGATCACCTTTCTCGTTCCGCGACTACGACGGCCGCGTCCGGCTGGTGTCGAAGGTCCGCCCGTCCCGAGCCGCCGTTGAACGAGCACTCAACGCCGAGCTGACCGACCGCCAGGCGCCGGCTGGTGTCGCTGGCACGCCGGCCACGAGGGTCCGCGAGCTGGCCGACCTCTGGCTGGTCGCGGCGCCTCGACCGGGTCGTTGCCGACGGATCCGGGTATGACCAACCCGACTGGTCGGCGCTGGGCTTCAGCCGCCGCGAGCCGCCGGGATAGGAGAACCCGAGATGACCGAGCAGGGACACGGTGACAGTCAGCAGCGCTCACCGGCCGAGCGGTTGGCGCAGGCACGCAAGCAGTTGGCGGCAGCCACGACCGAGTTCCAGAACGCGATCGCCGCGGTCCGCGACCCGACCCGGCGCCAAGACCTCACGAACAGCTACGTCGGACTGCTGCAGAAGGCCTTGACCAGCGCCCAAGAGGGCTTGGACCGCTACAGCCAGCGACGGGCGTCTCGGCCGCCTGCCGGTGACACGCCGCCGGACAGCTCCGGTGTCGGCGGCCACTGAAGACTCCCTGTAGTCGCCGGGAGGCGACCCGCGGTGTCGACGCGACCGGTGTTCGCCCCGGCTGACCGTCGGCGCCAGTACTGGCTGCCAGCGCCGGTTCGCGGTCTGAAGAAGTCGACGGCGTCGGATCTCCGCCGGCAGACGTCGCTGGACAGGAAGCTGTCGGACAGTTGCTGTCCGGGAGCTCAGCGATCCAGTGGTGGTGCTGACCGGCTGGTCACGATCTCGCCGTCGGCGTCGGGTCGGTGCGCCGCATCGGGGAACGGTGTCGTCCCCCCACGTGGCAGCGCGGTGCGTCCGCTCGTCCGGATTCCCCGACTCGACCCGGGCAGGCCTACGACGTCGATGACCATGTCGGGGGACCAGCGGGAACGGGAGTGAGATGACCAGTGTCGATGGTGTCGGCGGTGTCCGCGGTGTCGGCGGTCTCGGTGGCGCGGTGGCGGTGCGGGCGGATGGTTCTGCGGGGCGGGACGTCGAGGAGCGGATGCGGCAGCGGCATCCAGCTTCCGTGGCGCATCTGTTCGACGGGCAGCCGGTGTGGGCGCGGGACTTCGAGGACCTGTCGTACGAGTGGCGGCGGTTGTTCAGTGAGGCCTTGGGCACGTTCCTGCTGGTTCTGGTCGGGGCCGGCGGGGCGGTCCTGGCGGACCTCACCCGTGACGCGGTCGGCCGCGCCGCCGCGGTGACGGCGCCTGGGCTGATGGTCGCGTCGATCATTCTTTTCATGGGCGCGGTCTCCGGCGCTCATCTCAATCCGGCGGTGAGTGTGGCGTTCGCGCTGCGGGGAGACTTCCAGTGGCGCCGTGTCCCGGGCTACGTGTTCGCTCAGTTGCTCGGGGCGCTGAGCGCCGCGGCGGTGCTGCGCGCGTTGTTCGGGAGAGCCGCACATGTCGGCGCGACTGTGCCCAAACCTGGTTTCAGCGCCGCGCAGGCGTTCGGGATGGAGCTGCTGCTAACGTTCGGGCTGGTCAGCGTCATCCTCGGGGTCTCCTCCGCGGCGCAGAACGTCGGCCAGTTCGCCGCGATCGGCGTTGGCTCTTACATCGTGCTGGCGGGGCTGTGGTCCAGCCCGGTCAGCGGCGCCTCGATGAACCCAGCCCGCTCCCTCGGGCCGGCCCTGATCGGCGGCGACCTGCACCAGCTGTGGATCTACCTGATCGCCCCGCCGCTGGGCGCGGCGGCCGCGGTCGGAGCTGCGTGGATTCTGCGCGGCCCGGGCGGGGACCGCACCGCCCGCTCCGCCGCCGAAGGCAAGCTCGACTCCCCGTGAACCGAGCACGGACGCCGTGTCGATGAGGACGACCAGTCGTCGTGAGCCTTGGAGGCCTCCCGCCGCGCCAGGCCTCACGCCCACGGTGTGCGCCGCCGGATCCGCTCGCGTCCGCGCCACCCTTGCCGTTCCCGCTCAGCCCCGCCCCGCGTCCAGGGGCGCGGTCACCGGCGCGTCGATGTCCGATGGGCTCGCTCGTCGATGTGGTTCGCGGCTGACTGCTGCAGTCGCACGGTGCCTTCGGCGTCGCCGCCGACCGGTTGCGCGGCGCCGTCGAAGATCTGGCCCACGAAACGCAGGGGCTGCGGCAACCCAGCGGTCTGCAACATCTTCACCGCGGGGATGGCGGCAATGAACACCGCCAGTGGCGGGTCGAGCAGCCCGGCGGCGGTGGCGACCGCGATCGCCCCGAAGTAACCGACTGTGCGCGGCACATCGATCACCACCGGACCGGCGTTGATCACCAGCCCGCGGTCTTGCCGCTGCTGGCTGTTCGGCTCTTCAGACACCGCGTCAGCCTCCCTCGACAACAAGCACGCTCAGAGTTGACCAGCCCTTGTCGGCCCTGGCCGCCACAGGCCAGCGCCGCCGCCTTCGCCGGCCGTAGCGGGGGCAGTCAGCCTCGGACGCGGCGCACCCCGCCGGCGACGGCGATCCCGACGCCGACCGCGGCGGCGACCGGAGCCTCAAGCACACCGACCGCGACCAGCCCGGCCAACGCTGCCCAGCTCAGCACGGCGTCCGGGCGGCGGGCGGCGCCGGCCAGGTCGTCGACCAGTGTGCGGACCGCGCTACCCGGTGCGCGCAGCACCTGTGCGGTGGTGCTGCCGGTCTGGCGGCCCACCTCCACCGTGTCGACACCGGCTCTCGGGAAGTTGGCGGCGACGTCCTGAGCCGCCCCCTGCACCGTGGCGGAGGCGTCGTGCATGACCTCGCCAGACATCGTCCTGCCCGAGGCGGTCGGGCCCGTGGCCGGGCCGGTGGTCGGGCCGGTGGTCATGCGGGTACGGGTCGGCATCAACGGACTCCTTCGCAACGCATCGCGGCCCGGGGTGAAGACTGAGGGATCGATACCCGGCGGGGCGCTCCGGCACACCGGCGTCCGGGATGGATCGCTGCACGTACCACTCGGCGGACACCCAACCGCGGCGTCGAGTGACCGATCGTGGTCCAGTCGGGTACGGAGACCGTCTGAGAGCTCCCTGAACTCTGCGCGCACGGCCGCTCGCTGTCCGCGGCGATCAGCGGCACCATCGATGGCGGGAGAACTGTTCTCGTCGTCGGGGTGTCCTGCTGTCGCAGAAACCGCGCGGGCAGGTCAAGCGCAGGTTCGGTCTCTGGGTCGTCAGCGACGTCGCCTTCAGCTGACCGGCGGTCACCTGCACTGGGAGGCACGGATGTCACGGATGTCAGCGGGCCTGAGGTTGTGGCCGCAGCGCCTCGATGCGGTGCCGGACGCCGTGCTGGTCGCGGCGACGCTGATCTGGTTCGCCGTACTGGCTGTTGCCGGCTATCTGACCGCGCAGCAGCCGCTGACCTGAGCGGCAGTGGCGAAGCAAATCATTCACGTGACTCTCCGCCGCACCGAGTCGGTCATCGAGACCGACGGGATGGAGCTGTCTGCGGACGGAGTCGGCGTCGCACTGCGCCCGGCGGTGATCTCGTCGGCGAGCCCGCCCAGTAGCTGAGGTATTGATGCTTGCGCGCAGGAGGTCGTTCGCCGCGGCCAGGAACTTGAGGCTCGACCGGGCGGGGCACGGATCCCGGGTGGACCCGCGGGTGAGCGCCGCGGCTGCGGAGGGTCATCATCTCGTCATGAGCGAGTTCGACATCACCGACCTCGTGCTCGCCGAGCACGAGGCGTTCCGGCGGGCGTTCGCGGACTTGAGGCAGGCCGACAACCTGTTAGCCGGGTGGCAACAGCTGGCCGATCGACTCGAAGTGCACGCCGCCGGCGAGGAAGAGATCTTCTACCCGATGCTCGCGCGTGCCGCCGAGGACGGTGCCGACGACGGCGTGACAGCAGTGCGCGAACACAACGACATCCGCCACGCCGTCGCCGACGTGAGCGGACGAGAGCTCGGCTCGAGTGACTGGTGGGAGGCGGTGCAGCGGGTGCAGGAGGTCAACGCCGAGCACATGGCCGAAGAGGAGCGGGACTTCCTGCCGGAGTTCCGTGACGGCGTGCCGGCAGAACGTCGCACGGAGCTGGGTCTGCACTGGCTGAAGTTCCACGACGATCACGAGCGAGCGGAAGGGTTGTCCCACGAGGACGCCGACCCGCAGACAGTCGTCGCCGCGCAGCCGCCGGCGCCGATCGAGCAATGACGGTCGTGTCACCCGCCGGGGACGTCGTCGACGACGGCCAGTGCGGCGGGGACGTCCCTCCGGAAGTCCGCAGCCGTGGACCTGAGCGGCCGGCACCCCGCTGCTGGCTAGTGCTCTGGGTTGAAGGACAGTGGCGACGGTGGCTTGGACGTCGCGGAGTCGGGCGGTAGCAAGATCGGCACCGGGCTGTCGTTGGCGAGATGAGCAGCTCGACTTCGGCGTTGGGGCGTCGACGCCCACCATGCTTCGCTAGATCAAGACAGTGTGGCGCGTGCCGTTCTCGTCCGGACTGCGTCGCTCCTGAAGGCGAACTGGCAACCGGGCACTGGTCTCAGGTGGATGCGATTACCTGTCGGGATGCTCGGAGTCGCCGTCGTCGTGCTGATCACGCTGTTGGCGGCGTCGGTCGCCACGGTCTTCGGACGGTCGAGGCACGCTTCGGTCATCGTGCTCATCACCGCAGCGGCATGGCCGCTGGTCAACGGTCGGCTCGAAGGCCCAGTGCTGTGGACGGTCGGTCGGGGCCACGGACTGGCGCTGTCGGACTTGCTGACCCCGCTCGCGCTGGCTGCCGTCGCGGTCCGGGTCGTCGTGCGCCGCCGCGAGGGGCGCACGAGCGAGGCGTGCGTACTCGAGCGTCGGTAGCGACGTGCCGCGCCAGACCTAGAGTTGGGTGAGGTCAACCGTCGGACGGGGGAAGAGATGGCCCGGTCGTGGTCGGACACCGCCGTCGAGGACACTGGCCCGGACGCGGGTGTTCGGCGGCGCGGGCTGGCCGAGCGGTTGGATGGGTTCCAGCGCCGTCATCCTTCGGCGGCGTTCCCGTTGGCTGTGCTGTACAAGTTCTTCGACGACTCGGGCACGTACTTGGCTGCGCTGATCACGCACTACGCGTTCGTGTCGTTGTTCCCGCTGCTGCTGCTGCTGTCGACGATTCTCGGGTTCGTGCTGGCTGGTCATCCGCAGCTCCAGCAGCAGATCCTGAACTCGGCGTTGGCGCAGTTCCCGGTGATCGGCCCGCAACTGGGTCACCCTAGAGCGGTCGGCGGCGGGATCGGCGGGTTGATCATCGGCGTGCTGGGCGCCTTGTACGGCGGGCTCGGTGTCGCCCAAGCGCTGCAGTACGCCATGAACACCGCCTGGCGGGTGCGCCGCAACCGCCGCCCGAACCCGATCAAGGCCCGCGGCCGCAGCCTGCTGCTGCTAGCCAGCGCCGGACTGGCCGTGCTGGGCACGACCGCGCTGTCCACCCTCGGTGCCAGCGGTGCCGCCTCCCTGGGCGCAGCGGTCAAGGTGCTGGTACTGGCGGGCTCGCTGTTGGTCAACGTCGCAGTCTTCCTGCTGGTGTTCCGGATCGGCACCACCCGCCCGCTCACCGTCCGCCAGGTCGTCCCCGGCGCGTTGGCCGCCGCGGTCGCCTGGCAGCTCCTGCAGACGTTCGGCGTCACCTACGTCAATCACGTCATCAAAGGCGCGAGCGCCACCAACGGCGTGTTCGCCCTCGTCCTGGGGCTGCTGGCGTTCCTCTACCTCGCCGCGCTGGCCGTCGTGTTCAGCATCGAGATCAACGCCGTCCGCGTCGACCAGCTCTACCCACGGGCACTGCTGACCCCGTTCACCGACAACGTCGAGCTCACCGGCGGCGACCGCCGCGCCTACCGCGACCAAGCCCAAGCCGAAGCCAGCAAAGGCTTCGAAGACGTCGACGTCCACTTCCACCCCAACGACCAGCCCCGGGGCTGAGCCACCCACCAGTCCCGGGCGTGCCCGTGCGTCGGACGTCAGGAAGGCCAGCAGCGCGTGCGCCATCACCGGAAGAAGGATCCTGTTCGGGGTCGTGCGGGCGGCCGGCCGGCGTGGGCGGGCTGCTACTTGAGGATGTTGACGGCCCGCGCCACCACCAGCGCTGTGGTCGACAGGGCCACCGCTGCTTGGAGACCCATCAGACCCTTCGCCCAGCGCGCCAGGGGCATGGTGTCCGTGGGGGAGAACGCCGTCGCATTGGTGAACGACACGTACAGGTAATCCACGAACGTCGGCTCCCAGTCTTCAACGAGCTCGGGTGTGCTCATCTGCGGGAACAAGAAATCCGGGTGCGGGTCTGTCCCCGCGGCCCGGACGAACGCGCCACCGCGGTCGAGTTCCCAGTACCCGATGCCGAACGCGATGATGTTGGTCAGGTAGATCGACGCCGCGTTCGCCAAGAGGTTCACGGCGTCGGAGCCGCTGCGGCCGGTGATGATCCTGGCGTCCAGGGACACGGCGGAGGTGATGTTGTCGGTCGTGATTGCCGCCACGAGCAGCAACGACGCCCACCGTCCGAGGGTCGTCGAGCGCGTCAGCCGCAACGGGTTCAGCGCGACGAGGACGGCGCCGAGCGCGAGCTCCAGCCCGGGCAGCAGCCACCTCGGCCGGATCCCGAGCTCCGGCGAGAGCCGCAACTGCAACACCACCACGACGGCGATGGCGACGAGCACCGGCCACCGGCTCTCGGTCTCGGTCACCCGCCGCCATGCCGGCACCGCCCGCTCGCCGGCCCCGTGGGCGACCTCGTGCTCCGCAGCCCGCGACAGGCCAGCCTCCGCCGCTCCATCGGCCGCACGGTCGCCGCTGTCGCGCCCACCCATCCGGGCAGTGTCACCGACAGCGCCCGCCGTGCGGCGCTGCTGCGCGGCGCGGCGCGGCTCCAGCGGAACAGTGGCTCGCCCGGGATCAGGTCCGGGGTGCGTGCGGGTCCCCGGGTCGTTGGTGAGTCGGTCCGGTCAGCCGAGGGCGGTTCCGAACAGGTGCCCGATCGCGTAGGTGAACGGTAGCCCGGCCAGCCCGCCGATGAAGACTCGGGTGACGGCGCGTCGCGCCGGGCTGCCGCCGAGGCGGGCGCTGAGCACGCCGGTGAGCGCGAGGGCGGCGAGTACGGCCGCGACGCAGACCGGGACGCGTGCGCTGGTCGGGGGCAGCAGGATGGCCAGCAGCGGTAGCACGGCCCCGACGGTGAAGGCGATGGTTGAGGCGAGGGCGGCCTGCACCGGGTTGGCCAGGTCGTCGGGGTCGACGTGCAGTTCGGCGCCCAGGCATTGCGCGACGCAGGTCGGTATGCATTCTTTTCTCGTCCAATACGACCGCTAGCGACCAACGTTGGCCAACGTTGGCCAACGGTGACACGGACGAGAAGTGTCGTAGGAACGGTTTCCGTCACTGATCAACGACCGTCAACGTGTTCAAGATCTCCAGTCGGGGGAGCTCAGGCTCCGGAGCGGGACCTCCCCGTTCGGGCCGTCGTCGGGGCAGGCCTCGATGCACCCTCCCCGTCCTCTCGGGCCCTTGAGGCCGAGCACACGGTCAGCCGTTCTGGGGGAACCCGAGGTTGAGCCCACCGTGGCTCGGGTCGAGCCACCGGGACGTGACCACCTTCCCGCGGGTGAAGAAGTGCACGCCCTCGGTGCCGTGCGCGTGGGAGTCGCCGAACAGGCTGTGCTTCCAGCCCGCCGAACGAGTAGTACGCCATCGGCACCGGGATGGGCACGTTGATGCCGACCATCCCGACCTCGACCTCGTTCTGGAAACGTCGAGCGGCGCCGCCGTCGTTGGTGAAGATCGCCGTCCCGTTGCCGTACGGGTTGGCGTTGATGAGCTGCAGTCCGTCCTCGTACGAGTCGACGCGCAGGACGATCAGCACCGGGCCGAAGATCTCGTCGGTGTACACGCTCATGTCCGTGCTGACCTGGTCGAGCACCGTCGGGTCCGAGCCAGAACCCGCCCTCCGCGCCGTCGGCCTGGACCTCCCGGCCGTCGACGACCACCTTCGCGCCGGCCTGCTCGCCGGCGTCGATGTAGGACGCGACGCGGTCGCGGTGCTCCTGGGTCACCAGCGGGCCCATGTCGCAGCCCTTCCGCCCGTCGCCGGTGCGCAGGGAGGCCGCGCGCGGAGGCGATGCGCGCCACGAGGTCGTCGCCGATGCCACCGACCGCGACGATCGTCGAGATGGCCATGCAGCGTTCGCCGGCCGAGCCGAAGCCGGCGTTCACCGCGGCGTCGGCGGCCAGGTCGGGGTCGGCGTCGGGCAGCACGAGCATGTGGTTCTTCGCCCCGCCGAGGGCCTGCACACGCTTGCCGGCCTGCGTGCCGCGCTCGTAGACGTACCGGGCGATCGGCGTCGAGCCGACGAACGACACCGCGGCGACACCGGGGTGCTCGAGCAGCCGGTCGACGGCGACCTTGTCGCCCTGGACGACGTTGAAGACGCCGTCGGGCAGCCCAGCCTCCTTCCACAGCTCGGCCACCCACACCGCCGCGGACGGGTCCTTCTCGCTCGGCTTCAGCACGACGGTGTTGCCGCACGCGATGGCCACCGGGAAGAACCACATCGGCACCATCGCCGGGAAGTTGAACGGGCTGATCACCGCGACCGGCCCGAGCGGCTGGCGCACCGAGTGCACGTCGACGTTCGTCGACGCGTTCTCCGTGAACCCGCCCTTGAGCAGGTGCGGGATGCCGCAGGCGAACTCGACGACCTCCTGTCCGCGCGACACCTCTCCGAGGGCGTCGTCGAGCACCTTGCCGTGCTCGGCGGTGATGATCTCGGCGAGCTCGCCCTTGCGGGCGTTGAGCAGCTCGCGGAACCGGAAGAGGACGGCGCTGCGCCGGGTCAGCGACGTGTCGCGCCAGCCGGGGTAGGCGGCCGCCGCGGCCGACACCGCGGCGTCGACCTCGTCGACCGACGCGAGTGCGACCTCACCGCTGACTTCCCCGGTCGCCGGGTCGGTCACGGGGGCGGTGCGGCCGCTGCTGCCGTCTCGGCGGGAGCCGGCGATCCAGTGCGGGATGGCTGTGGGCATGACGAACTCCTGATCGATCAAGACGCCGTGACGGTCGCGGCGTCCGGGAAGTGCTTCGCGACCAGCTCTCGGATGGCGGCGAGCATGCGGGTACCCGACTCGCGGGCCTGGTCGCCCCACCCGAACACGCGTGCCTCGTCGAGTCCAGGTCGCCCTCGCCGGTCTGCATCTGCTGGCTGCACGCGGACGGTGTCACCGGGCGGATTGGTGATGTAACGCAGGACGTCGGAGTCGGCGTGGTCCATCGAGTCCGCGTCGACGCCGAGCTTGGTCGCGCGGCGCCGGTAGCGCACGGTGGCTGGCCGCTCGACCTCACCCGGTCCCGACCAGCGCATGACCGGCAGGACGAAGGTCACGTCCGGCGGGACGGCGCTGCCTTCTCCCGCACCACCGGTGACCGTCCGTCGTCGGACCAGTCCGGCGGCGAGCCCGATCATCGCCGAAACCCTACCGGTCGACGACCGACACCCAGACCGCACCCGTGCTGGGCGAGCTGCGGCTGCGGGAGATGACCTGGAGACTTCGGCCCCCGGCACCTGCCCGAACAGACGTTGCTCCACCCGCGCGACGAACTCCCGAGGGACGTGTCCCGCCTCGACGCGGACCCGGCCGCTGCAGCGCGGCGTCGACCGCTCCGACGACTTGTTCGGCGGTCTGACGTGCCGCTCGCTCCGGATCCCTACGACTCGATCGGCCGCGCGGCGGGGATCTCGTAGTGGCTCGCCCAGGGACGGACCCGCTCGACCGCCCCGGCGGCGGCGAGGACGTCGGCGTCGGCGCCGAGCCGGCCGATGACCTGCATGCCGACCGGCAAGCCGTCGGCCAGTCCGGCCGGCACGGAGGCCGCCGGGTGCCCGGTGAAGTTGAGCGGGAACGTCAGGCACCACCCGATGCTCGGATCGACCGCGACACCGTTGATCTCCGACGGGCCGAGCGTCTCCCCGCGCGTCGCCGCGTTGGGGACCGGCAGGCACGCCAACGTCGGCGTGACGAGTAGGTCGTGGCCGGCGAACACTGCCTGCACCATGTCGAAGACCTCGGTGCGGATCACTTGGTAGGCCGAGTACTGACGCAAGGAGGTCCGCTGGGCTTCGTCCATCCACCGCAGGAAGGGCGCCGGCATCTGCCCGCGGTGTTCACCCAGCAGGTCGATCCCGTTGGCGGCCAACCCGTCCAGGGTGTCGATGTTGAGGGGGCCGATGATGCGGCACCACAGTTCGCCGAGTTCGAACTGATCGCGAGGTAGACGCAGGTCGACGGTCTCCACCTGCGCGCCGGCGTCGGTGAAGGACGCGACCGCCTGCTCGACGACCTCGGCGACTCGCGCGTCGACCGGGAAGCCGCCGAAGTCAGGGCTGTAGGCGATCCGCAGTCCCGTCACGCCACGCTCGGCAGCAGCGCTGAAGTCCGGGCTGTCCTCCCGCACGAAGGGATCGCGCGGGTCCGGCCCGCACAGCGCGGTCAAGCCGACGGCGGCGTCGGCGACCGTCCGCGTGAGCAGTCCTTCGAAGATGAACGGGTTGATGGCGCCGAACGCGTTCGGGCGGGTCGCGACGGGTACCCGACCCCACGACTGCTTGAACCCGAGCAGGTTGCACCAGGACGCCGGGATGCGCACGGACCCGCCGCCGTCCGTGCCCTCCGCGAGCGGCAGCAGACCGTCGGCGACGGCAGCGGCGCCGCCTCCAGATGACCCGCCGCTGTTCCGGGACAGGTCGAACGGGTTGTGCGTCGGACCGAACAGGGGGTTGTCGCACGTGCCGCGGAAACCCATGACGGGGCTGTTCGTCTTCCCGATGATGATCGCGCCTGCCGCTTCCATGCGCTCGGCCCAGACACAGCTGATCGGCAGCCGGTGATCTCGTAGCGCGGGGATCCCGCCGAACGTCGCCGGCCAACCCGGCTTGAAGTCGAACAGGTCCTTGATCGCCGTCGGCACGCCGTGCAGGGGTCCCAGGTCCCCGCCCGAGGTCACTTCCCGCTCCGCGGCCTGTGCACGGTCACGCGCCTCGTCGAAAGCCGTGAAGACCAGCGCGTTCAGGCTGGGGTTGCGTCGCTCGATCCGCTCGATGACGGCGTCGAGCACCTCGACCGGTGACACCTCCCGCTGGCGTATCGCCCGTGCGGTCGCGGTCGCGGAGCGGTACGCGAAGTCGTCCGAGCCAGCCACGATGAGTCTCCGTCCCGTCGACTCGACCTTAGCCAGAGCTGGGTGCGTGCCCCGGACGCCGCTGCATCGCCCCGGCCTGGCCGGACGGCGCAGGTGCCGGACGTCCCGGCGAGGCGGTCCGGAGTCCTGACGCTGGTGTGGCAGCCGGACACGGTGTAGACCGAGGTTCGTCGGCACGAGTGAGGTGGTAGCCATGACGAGCGGCGACTCCGGCCAGGTGACTGGCACGAAGGACAAGGACTACAACATCCTCTGGTACACCCAGACCTGCCTGGACAACGCGCTGCGCCTGGAGACCTACATCCAGGACGCCGACCAGGCCGGTGACAGCGAGCTCGCGGAGTTCTTCCGCAAGGCGCAGGCCGACAGCAGGAAGGGCGCCGAGCTCGGGAAGCAGATGCTCAAGTCCCGGCTCGCCAGCTGATCCGGGTCTCCCTCGACCGACCTGCGTGGCTGGCTGACGCAACACGACGTCCGGTGATGGCCGTCCTGCTGCTGGTCCTCGGCGCCGTGAGCCTGGGCAACGGCGTCGGGGACTGACGGCCTGAACCGAACGCGGGCTCCGGCGGGTCGGCCGAGCTGACGGGCCGCGCGCGGGTCGCCCGGCATGGCGGAGGATGGGGGTATGCGCTCCGTTCCGTCACGCAGCACCGACCCCGCCCCGAAGTACGGACCGACGCCGCTGTACGGCAGGTGCGAGGTCGACCGGTGCACGACGCGGGCCCGGTCGAGCTGCCCGACCTGCGGCGGGCACTTCTGCCTCGGCCATGACGATCACGTGCTCCACGAGTCCAGCTGACCGACCCCACAGAGCCGCGGACGCCTGGTGGTGCAGCTACTGTCCTGCGCTGGCATCAGACCAGCGAAGCGCACTGACCGATCGCCCGGCGACCGACCACGTTGACCTCACCGGGGATGAACCCGCCGGACACGCCCGGGGCGAGTCCGATGCACGTCAGGTTGCGCCCGACCGTGTTGCGGACCACGAAGACGCGCGGGACCGGGTCGGTGTCGGTCACCGTGACGCCGGCGAGCGTTGCGTTGCCGGCGATCCGGTTGAAGAGCACACCGAGCCAGTTGACGGTCTGCCCGACCACCGTCAGGTTGCCGCCGATCGTGTCGTTCTTGATCGACCAGGGGATGTCGCCGCCTCCGCCGGCCAGCGTGACGTTGCCCCGGACTGTCAGTCCGTTCAGCAGGACCGTGTCCGCACCCGCGGTAGTGATGTTCCCGTTGATCGTGATGGTGGAGTGCCCGTCCGGGTCGACGGTGCACGAGTGCGCCGAGTTGCCCGTGTACGACGGAGGCTGGCAGCCCAACCCGAGTAGTGAGCCTCGTCCTGCGGTCACGTTGCGTCCGACCGTGATCGTCGACGGCGCGCTCTGCGCATCGAGGACGGCACCGGGAGCGACCGACAGGTTCCCCGCGACGGTGATCACGGCACCGGCCGGTACGTCGCACACGCCCGTGACCGAGATGCTTGTCCGTCGGTCCGCCCCGGATCGGTCCGTCGGGCGGACGCTAACCGAACCAGGTCGGCGCGGGTAGAGCGCCTTTCTTCGCGTTCCCGACCAATTCATGACTTGACGAAGACATGTTTTCCTCCGCCCGACCGCGATCGGGCCTGACGTGAACGCTGATCGACCGGCGGGATCAGAGGGCCGACCCGGCCTTCGCGCCGTCGAGGCTGTCGTCGAGGCCCGCCAGGCCGAGGAGCCGGTCCACCGGACGGGAGCGGCCGGTGATCCGGACGAGCTGATCCTGTCCTGACTCGTCCCGGCACAGCGCCAGCAGTGCGCCGAGACCGGCGCAGTCGAGGAACGTCACGGTTGACAGGTCCACGTCGATCCGCACGGACTGTCCGAGGCCGTTGCTCGCTGCGCGCGCCTCGGTCAGCAGGTGACTGCTGCTGTAGTCGAGCTCGCCGACGAGGCGCAGCACCAGCCGGTCGCCGAGGTCTGCCGCGTCGACGGCGAGCGTGGAGGCCGCCGGCGCGCTCTGTGCAGTCGGCACGGGCCGATGGCAGTCGGTCACGCTCACCCGGCCTGCGAGCACGCCGAGGCGTCCGGAGTCCTGGTGGCGCGCGCAGCGGCGTCCACCGAGCGGAGGACGGGGTTGTTCTGCAGGACGGCGCCGGTGTAGACGACGTCGTCCGCGATGTCGCGCAACTTGCGGTGCTCGGTCTGGCTGACCTGCCGCAGCAGATCGAACGCTGCCTCCAGGCCCACCCGGTGTTGCGCCATCAAGATGCCGACCGCCGCGCCGATCCGGCGACTGCTCTCCAGCGCGATCTCGAGGTTGCGGATCTTGTCCTCCGCGCCCGCGAGCGCCTCGCGGACGCGTTCCAGCTCCGCGCGCAGGGGCGAGGACTCGTCCTGTGGGTGGTCGCCGTCGACGACGCTGCCGACGAGGCTGAGGTGATCCGACATGCCGCTCTCCGTGGCTCACGAGGGAGCAGACCCGCAACGAAACACGTCGCGCAGGCTCACGGGCGGCTATCAACACCCGACGGTCAGCCTAGACCGCACAGCGGCAGTCCGGCAGTCCCCATTGACCGAGCGGGGTACCGTCTGTGGCACCGAGGGTCCCTCGTGTGTCGTCGTTCCAAGGCGGTGCCGCCTCCGGCGAACGCCGAGTGCCGCGTCCGGACCGTCCTCGTCCCCTGTTCTCGAGGTCGTCGCCCCGCGCGGCAGAGGACGACGCGATGTCCGACATCGATCACCCTGACGGCCGTGCTCCGACCGTTGCCGACAAGGCCGGCCCGGAAGGTGCCCCGGCCGGCGACCGACGCGCCATCGAGGCGGACCTTGCCGCTGCCTACCGGGAACTTCACAACCTGCTACTCGAGCGGCCCGATGTCGCCGACTTCCTCACCGAGGTCGCCGTCCTCGCCGCCGCTGTCAAGCCTGAGGTCTCCTGCGGCATCACCATGCGCCGCGACCACGGGGTGATGACCGCCGCGGTCAGCAACGACCTGGCCGCCGCCATCGACGAGATCCAGTACGGCCGCGGCCAGGGTCCGTGCCTGGAGACCCTGCACACCGGGGTCCCGGTCTTCGTGCCGGACCTGGCAGCCGACGAGCGCTGGGGCGACTACCGCATCCACGCCCTGACCTACGGGGTGCGCAGCTCCCTGTCCCTGCCACTGGTGGTCGACGGATCGGTCCTCGGCGCACTCAACCTCTACAGCACGACGACGAGCACGTTCACCGACTCCGTCGCCCTGCGCAGCGCGGAGTTCGCCCACCAGGCGGCCACGGCACTGACCCTCGTTCTTCGCAACGCCGATCAGGCCGACCTCGAGGCGCAGCTGCGCGAGGCTCTGGCGACCCGCGGTCTGGTCGACCAGGCGCTCGGCATCATCATGGGTCAGCGGCGGATCGACGCCGCCGAGGCGTTCGCCGTCCTGCGGGCCACTTCGCAAGGCCGCAACCGCAAACTGCGCGACGTCGCAGCGGATCTCGTCGAGGCGGTCACGGGGCGGCCTCCGCTGCCGCCCCGGCCGTTCACCGACCCGCGCTGAGAGAGGTCCGGGACACCGAGCGCGCCGCCGTCAGAGGGCGACGGCGTCCTCGTCGGCGACCTCGGGTTCCTCGCCGTCGTCGAGCAGGTGGTCCACCTCGGCGGTCCGCAGGAGGCGCTGCAGCCACGGCGGTGCGTCCCGCAGGACGAGGCGCGTCCCGGCGTTCTGGGCGGCGGCCCGCAGCTCCACCAGGACGTCGACGCCGGCAGCGTCGCAGAACCGCAGGTCCTGCAGCTGCAGGGTGACCGTGCTGTCGGGGGTGTCCACGATCGGTAGGAGACGGGCGCGCAGGGCCTCCGCCGAGCCGTAGTCCAACTCGCCGGCCAGCCTCACGAGGGGACCCGTGCCGTCCGGGCCGACCGTCACGTCGAGCAGACGATCCATCGCCACCGGGGCCGTTCACCTCGCCTTCGCCTACCCGGGCAGCCGCTCGCCTCTCTTGTACCTCGCCGGTGCCGGCGTGAGCAACCGCACCGTGTCGGGTATGGGCTGTGCGACTGCTGTCAGCGTGCGGCGGCGGGCAGGAAGGTAGACCGATGGCGGGCACCGTGAGTGCGCAGCTGCCCTGCGACGGCGATGCCGGGCAGCAGGGCCGCCGACTCGTCGCCACCGCCGTCGGCGAACTCCTCGACGCGGACGCTGTGCTCGGCTCGGGCGGCCCCGCGCGGCCGCCACCGGGGCGCGCGTGGAGCGGCCGGCCGTCGCACGGATCCATCGGACCGTACGACGAGCTGCTCGAGGACGCTCAGCTGGCGGTCACCGAGCTCGTCGCGAACTCCGTTCGGGCCGGTTGCACCCGGCTCGTCCTGTCCGTCTCCCTCGAGCAGGACGAGTTCCTGCTCGACGTCTTCGACGACGCTCCCGGACAGCCGGTGCTTCGTCCGGTCGGCCCCCTGGACACCAGCGGCCGTGGGCTGCACATCCTCACCGCGCTCGCCCGCAACTGGGGCGTGGAGCACGTCGACGGCGGCAAGCACGTCTGGGCGGCGCTGGCACTGCCCCGGGCAGGCGTCGCGCTCGCGGGTGACTGAGCAGCCCGACGGGATACTCCCGCCATGAGCGCACACGAGCCGGTCGGCCCGGTCGACGCCTCGCTCGTCCCCCGCTACGCCGGCCTGTCGACCTTCGCCCGGCTGCCGCGGCGCGAGGACGTGCCGGGCGCTGACGTCGCCGTGGTCGGCGTGCCGTTCGACAGCGGCGTCAGCTACCGGCCGGGCGCGCGCTTCGGCCCGGCGCACATCCGGCAGAGCTCGCGGCTGCTCCGCCCGTTCAACCCGGCGCTCGGCGTCTCGCCGTTCGCGGACAAGCAGGTCGTCGACGCCGGCGACATCGCCGTCAACCCGTTCGACATCGCACGAGGCGATCGGCCGAGATCGAGGCCGCCGCGCGCGAGCTCGAGCCGCGGACGCCCGGCTGCTCACCCTGGGCGGCGACCACACCATCGTGCTGCCGCTGCTGCGCGCGCTGCACGACCGGCACGGGCCGCTCGCCGTGCTGCACTTCGATGCGCACCTCGACACCTGGGACACCTACTTCGGCGAGCCGTACACGCACGGCACACCGTTCCGCCGCGCGGCCGAGGAGGGGCTGCTCGACCCGCGAGCACTGCCTGCACGTCGGCATCCGCGGCCCGCTGTACAGCGCGCGCGACCTGCCGGAGACGGCCGACCTCGGCTTCGCCACCGTCCACGCCACCGAGCTGGAGACGCTCGGCGTCGCCGGCACGGTCGAGCGGATGCGGGAGCGCCTCGGCGACCGGCCGGTCTACGTCTAGCGTCGACATCGACGTCCTCGACCCGGCGCACGCGCCCGGCACCGGCACGCCCGAGGCCGGCGGGCCTGACGCTCCCGGGAACTGCTCGGCGGTGCTGCGCGCGCTGGCCGGACTGCGACGTCGTCGGCGCCGACGTCGTCGAGGTCGCGCCGGCCTACGACCACGCCGAGATCACCGGCATCGCCGCCGCGCACGTCGCCTACGAACTGCTGTCGATCTTCGCTCGACATCGACCCGGGCGCAGTCCCTGACAGTTCGGTCCAGAGTGACGGTCATGACGACCACCAGGCCACCTCCGGCATCGCCGGCCTCGAGGTCCGCTCGATCGACTACGTCCCGCTCGACGAGCGGCACGGCAAGCTGTGGCACCTCGGTCCGCTGTGGTTCATGTCGAACGCGCAGATCGCCACGCTCGCCGTCGGGCTGATCAGCATCACCGAGGGCGGCGACGTTCTGGTCGGTCGGTCATCGCCATCGTCGCGGGCATCCTGCATCGGCACGCTGTTCATGGCGTTCCACTCCGCGCAGGGCCCGCAGCTCGGGCTGCCGCAGATGATCCAGTCGCGACCGCAGTTCGGCTACGTCGGCGCGCTGCTGGTCTGGCTGTTCGCCTACGTGCAGTACGCCGGGTTCAACGTCTTCAACAGCATCCTCGCCGGCGACGTCGATGCACCGCACCGCGCACGGCCCGACCAAGATGTGGGTCGTCGTGGTCACGCGTCGTCGCGTTCGTCATCGCGCTCGTCGGCTACGACGTCATCCACAAGGCCGAGCGGTGCCTGACCTACGCGATGCTCGTCGATCTTCGGGCATCTTCACCGTCGCGCTGTTCTTCCTGCACTACCCGGCCGGCACGTTCGACGTTCGGGTCGTTCAAGGCGACGCCGTTCCTCGGCCAGTTCGGCGTCGTCGCCGGCTACCAGATCAGCTGGGCGATCTACGTCTCGGACTACTCGCGCTACCTGCCGCCCGCGCGTGACGGTGCGCAAGACGTTCTACTGGACCTACTGGGGCTCGGCCCTCGGCGGCGGCTGGATGATGATCATCGGGTCGGTGCTCGCGGCGTGGGCCGGCGAGACGTTCTCCGGCACCGCCATCCCGGAGATCCAATCACGCCGGCGACAACGTGTTCCGCGGGTTCGGCGCGATCGTGCTGGTGCTCGCCGCGCTCGGGCCTGGTCTCGGTGATGGCGCTGAACATGTACGGCGGTTCGCTGACGCTGATCAGCGCGATCGACTCCGTCCGCCGCAGGTCACGCCGACGGGTCAGCGTGCGGTTCCTGACCATCGCGATCACCGCCGTGCTGTCGGTCATCGGCGCACTCGCCGCCACGGCGAACTTCCTCGGCGAACTTCAACAACTTCCTGCTGCTGATCCTCTACTTGTTCATCCCGTGGACGGCGGTGAACCTCGTCGACTACTACGTCGTGCGCCGGGGTCACTACGCCATCGCCGAGATCTTCAACCCGCACGGCATGTACGGCCGGTGGGGGTGGCGCGGGCTGATCGCCTACCTGCTCGGCTTCGCGGCGATGGTGCCGTTCTTCAGCGTGGGCACGGTGAGCACGAGCTGTTCGTCGGCCCGGTCGCGCACGCACTGAACGGTGCGGACATCTCGTTCTTCATCGGACTGCCCGTGGCCGGCGATCCTGTACTGGCTGCTGTCCCGGCGCCTCGACGTCGCGGCCGAGACGCGGGTCGCGCAGCGCCGAGCAGCAGGAGCTCGAGCTCGCCGCCCACCAGCACCAGGAGCCGTGACGGGCGAGGACGGGGACGCCTGGGCGATCGCGGCGGCGGTCCGCTCGGGACGGACGTCCGCGGTCGCGTCGGTCGGCGCGGCGCTCGAGCGCGCTGCCGCCGACACCACCAACGCGTTCACCGTCCTGACGCCGGACGACGGCGCTCGCCGCGGCGCGCGAGGTCGACGCCGGTCGCTGGGCGGGCCCGCTGGCCGGCGTGCCGATCACGGTCAAGGACCACGTGTGGGTGGCCGGGCTGCCGGCGACGAACGGCTCCCGGGCGCTGGCCGACTTCGTCCCGGCGAGGTCGGCGGCCTGCGTCGACCGGCTCGTGGACGCCGGCGCGGTCGATCGTCGGCAAGACGAACAACCCCGAGTTCTGCTACCGCGGCGTCACCGAGAACGAGCTGTTCGGCGCGACGCGCAACCCGCGGGACCCGGACGCGCACCTGCCGGCGGGTCCAGCGGCGGCGCGGCCGCGTCCGTGGCCGCCGGGATGGTGCCGCTGGCGGTCGGGACGGACGGCGGCGGGTCGATCCGGATCCCGTCGGCGTTCTGCGGCGTGTACGGGCTCAAGCCGACGTTCGGGTTGGTCCCGAAGATGCCGGGTTTCCGGGGCTGGCCGACGCTGTCGGTGACCGGTCCGATCGCGGCGTCGGTGCGCGACCTCGCGCTCGCGCTGTCGGTGATGGCCGGCCCGTCCGCGCGCCGACTGGCTGTCCGCTGCCCGACGGTCGGGACGCCGGACTACCTGGCTGCGGTCGCGGCACCGTCGTGGGGCGGGCTGCGCGTCGCGGTCTCGGCCGACCTCGGCTTCGGCGCGCTGGACGCGGACGTCCGCGCGGCCTTCCAGGCCGCCGTCGACGCCGCGGTCGCCGCCGGGGTGCAGGTGGTCGACGTGCCGCATGCCCGAGCCGACCGACCCGGTGCCGCTGTGGGACGCCGATCGCCCTGCCGGAGGGGTGCGGCGTCGGAAGGCCGGCTGGTCGAGCAGCGCGCGCGCTCTGGTCGGCGACGACGCGGCAGCGATCGCGCTCGCCGGCGCCGACGTCCCGGCGCGCGACTACCTGGACGCGCAGGCAGCGCGTGCGGACTACGCCGCCGCGTGGTCGGAGGTGTTCGACGGCGGTCGACGTCGTGCTCGCCCCCGCCATGCCGGTGACGGCGTTCCCGCTCGGCCGGCTCGCGCCGGAGACGATCGGCGGCCAGCCCGTCCCGCCGTCGTTCGACGCCTGGTGCGCGCTCGCGCTGCCGGCGAACCTCGCCGGGCTGCCCGCCGCGGCGGTCCCGATCGGGACGGGCGCGACGGGCCTGCCGGTGGCGGCGCAGGTGATGGGCGCGCGGTGGTCCGACGCCGCCGTCCTGCGTGCGGCCGCGGCGCTCGATGCCTCGTTGTCGGCGGGAGGCGCGCCGTGACCCGGTACGGGCTGTTCCTGCCGCCGTTCGACGCGCTGGCCGATCCACGGCTGCTCGCCGCGCTCGCGGTGGACGCCGAGGTGGCGGGGTGGGACGGGCTGTTCCTCTGGGACCACATGACCTACACCCCGCCGGTGCGATCCATCCTCGACCCGTGGATCACCCTCGCGGCGATCAGTATGCGGACCGAGCGGATCGCCCTCGGGGTGATGGTCACGCCGCTGTCGCGGCGGCGCCCTGCCGTCCTCGCCCGGCAGGCCGTCACCCTCGACCTGCTCTCCCGCGGCCGACTCGTCCTCGGCTTCGGTTCCGGTGACGACGCCGAGGCGGGGGAGATGCGCCGTTTCGGCGAGCAGACCGACGCGCGCGTCCGAGCGCGGATGCTGGACGAGGGCCTGGACCTGCTGCACCAGATGTTCTCCGGAGGGACCGTCGAGCACGGCGGCGAGCACTACACCGTCGACGGTGTGCGGTTCCTCCCGACGCCGGTACGAGACCGGACCATCCCGATGTGGATCGCGTGCCGCTGGCCGTTCGAGCGACCGCTGCGGCGAGCGGCCCGGCACGACGGCGTCTTCGTCATCTCCCTGCGGTCGCTGGACGACGTCCACGCCCTGGTCGAGCGGACGCGCGAGCTGCGTGGCCACCTGGACGGGTTCGACGTCGTCGTGGAGGCGCCGGCCGGTGATCCGGCGGCGGCCCGCGCGTGGGCGGAGGTCCCTGGAGTGAGCTGGCTGCTCACCCGCGCGGGGCCGTACGACCTGGACGCCGACGCGGTGCGCACCGTCATCGCCGCCGGCCCACCCGCTCGCGCGGGACGGCACTAGGGCGCTCCTGGTCCCGGCGACTGTCCTGCCCGCGGCGCTCGATGACACGACGACACCATGACGGTCGGCGGCCTCAGCCGGCGGGGACGACCGCCGTCGCCGTGCCGCGCCGCCGCCGTCGCCGCAGAGGCCGCCGGCACCGGCTCCGGCGGGACGGCCGGTGGAACTCCGTCCGGCACGAGGAACCGGCTCCGGTAGCGCAGGCACAGGCCGAAGCCCGCCAACTCGACGAGTGCCACGATGACGACGAGCTCGGCGTCGACGTAGCCGAGGCCGATGTTGACGCCCGCCAGGCCGAACAGCAGCGCCGCACGCATGATCGCCGTGCCGGCGCGGTCGCGGCGCAGCGTCAGCAGCGCGACGGCGGTGAGCAGGACGATGCCGACGAGTGCCTGCCCGATGCCCGAGGCGATCAGGGCGGGCGGGTGACTGCCCTTGGGCACGGTCTGCTCGTCGATCACCAGGTGCACGTCCGGGTCGTCGGAGAGCAGTGCCAGGACGACCAGGACGCCGACCAGGGACAGGACGCCGACCAGCAGGCCGCCGGCGATGAGGATCAGCCGGTGCAGCGGGCGTGGCAGGAGCCGCGCTTCCCACCGTGTCGCGGTCGCGTGCAGGCGCTGCGTCCGGGTGACGGCGGGCGCCTCCTCCTCGACCGGCGCCTCATTGACGATCGGCCGCAGGCTTCGGGCCAGCTCGGCGAGGTCGGGTCGGTCATCGCGCTCGATCTGGTCCAACGAGTTCAGGAGCTCTGCGCGCGAGCGCCGCGTCAGCGTGCCGTCGGCCAGCGCGCTCATCCGGTCCAGCGCGACGTAGGTGAGGGCGCGGGCGTCCCACGACCTGGCACGGCTCGCGCGCCGGGCGAGGGCGACGCCGAGCAGGACGCAGAGGTAGATGATCGGCGCGGCGAGCGGGAAGAAGTAGTCGTTCGCAGTGGTGATGTACTTGCCGACCTCGTCGATGAACAGCCCGACGCCGATCCCCGAGCACAGCGCGGCGACGACGAGGACCCACCGGTTGCCCCAGGTGAGAGGCAGCAGCGACGCGACGATCAGCAGCAGCCCGCCCCACAGCGCGTGCGCGATGTGGAACGTGCCGCCGCCGATCTGCGGGTACCCGGTGATCATCAGGTACAGGCGGGTAGCCAGCACGGTGACGCCGAACCCGACCGCGAGCAGGCTGAGGTCCCGTCCCGCGGTGATGCGGGCGACGGGACGGTAGGACGGTCCGTCGCTCACGTCGTCACCTCCCCGCTGCCGGGACGCGGGTCAGTATCACCCTGGCGCGGCGACGAGGCGAGTCGGTGTGCGACGGCCGCGCAGTCGGCTCAGCCGGGCGGCTGCAGCGCGCGCACCGGGCTCGCACCGTCCGCGGATCGGACTGCCCGATGTTCCCGGGCATCGGATCTCGCGTCCCGGTCGGGTCCCCGCACGCCTCACCGTTCGGGCCCGTCGGAGGCTGGGAAGCTCGACATCTGACCCTCGCCGCGCCCGGCGAGCGGCCAGGTCGACAGGAATGGACACCCGATGGCGCACGCGCCCGGATCCGAGCACTCGCACGCGAGCGCGCCACCGGCGCCCGCGGCGGAGGAGCAACGCACACCCCGCACGCCGGAGGAGGAGCAGGCCTCCGCGGTGGTGCCCCAGGCCGGGCTGTCCTTCCGCGGCGGCTTCGGCGACATCGAGCAGGAGCGGTACGCGGTCGGCCGCACGTTCCGCCACCACGGCCTGCTGCGTGCCAGCCGCGACGTCCGCGTCGCCACCGACAACTTCGCCGACCGGGACGTCGTTGCCCTCTACGGCGCCGACGGGCGCGACGTCAGCGCCACCTCCGAGCACCCGGACGAGGGGGAGACGGTGTTCTGGCCGGATCCGGCGTTCACCGTCATCGCCCAGACGGAGGTCGACGACCGGCTCGACGCCCGGCTCCAGGACACCGCGTCCGACTCGCGCGCCGGGCGCACCAGCGGCAAGCGCGCCGAGCCGGCGTTGGCGGACCGGCCGCTGCTGACCGTCGTCGTCGTCCACGGCCGGGCGGACGACCCGCCGACCGACGTCAACGACGCCGTGGAGCGCGCCGTGCACGCCCTCGCGGGCGCCCGTCAGATCGGGCCGGCGGTCCTCACGCGTCCGGGCCGCTACCGCGGCCCGATCGGCGTCGACGAGCACGGGCAGCCGGCGTCGGAGGACTCGAGCCGCCCGGAGCCGCCCGGAGCCGCCCGGAGCCGCCCGGAGCCGCCCGGAGCCGCCCGGAGCCGCCCGGAGCCGCCCGGAGCCGCCCGGGACCCTCGACGGCCCGCGGTCGCGGGGTCGGGGGCGGCGTCCGACGGGTAGGAGTCCCTCGTGACGACACCCGAACCGAGCACCGCCGACCTGGTCACCCGCCTCACCGACGAAGTCGGCCGCCTGGTGCGTGACGAGCTGCGGCTCGCGCAGGCGGAGATGACCGCGACGGCGCGGAAAGGCGCGCGAGGGGCGGCGCTGCTGGGCGCAGCCGGGGTGCTCGGCGCGATGGCGGCGGGAACCTCCGCGGCGTTCCTCGTGCGGCTCGCCGAGCGCGTCCTGCCGCCCGGTGCCGCGGCGCTGCTCGCGACCGGGGCGCTCGGCGGTGGCGCGGGCGTCCTCGCCGCGCGGGGCGTCCAGGAGCTGCGCCGACTGGAGCTGGTGCCGCAGCGCGCGCTCGCGTCGGTGCGCGAGGACGTCGCGGCGGCTACCGGGCCGGCCGGGCCGGGATCGTGATGTCGTACTGCGCGATCTTGCGGTAGATCGTCGCCCGCCCGATCCCGAGCCGTTCCGCGGCCTGCGCGACGGTGGTCCCGGGCTCGGTCAGGCAGCGGACGATCTCGTCCCGCTCCAGGACCTCCACATCCTCGAGGGGCAGTGGGCCGAGAAGTCGCAGGTCACGCTGCCGTACACGATCGGCCACGAGAACGCTGGCTGGGTGTCGGCGGTCGGTGACGCCGTCACCAACGTCGCCGAGGGCGACAAGGTGATCCTGCACCCGCTGGTCACCTGTGGGCTGTGCCGGGCGTGCCGGTTCGGCGACGACGTGCACTGCGAGAACTCCCGCTTCCCCGGGATCGACAGCGACGGCGGCTACGCCGAGTACCTGCTGACCTCGGCCCGCAGCGTGGTCAAGATCGACGACTCGCTCGAGCCCGCCGACGTCGCCGCGCTCGCCGACGCGGGCCTGACCGCGTACCACGCGGTGGCCAAGGCGGCGCGGAAGCTCCGCGCCGGCGACCGCGTGGTGATGATCGGCGCCGGGGGTCTTGGCCACATCGGCGTCCAGGTCATGGCTGCGCTGTCCCCGGCCGAGATCATCGTCGTCGACCGCAACCCCGACGCCGTCAAGCTCGCGGTCGAGATCGGCGCCCAGCACGGCGTCGTGGCCGACGGCGACCACGTCCAGGAGGTGCTCGAGCTCACCGGCGGGCACGGCGCCGAACAGGTCATCGACTTCGTCGGCGAGAACGGCACGACCGGCGAAGGCGTCCGGATGACCCGCCGCGCCGGCGACTACCACGTCGTCGGCTACGGCGAGAACGTCGACGTCCCGACGATCGACCTCATCTCGACGGAGATCAACATCATCGGCAACCTGGTCGGTTCGTACAACGACCTGGTCGAACTGATGGCCCTCGCCGCGCAGGACAAGGTCCGGCTGCACACCGCGAAGTACGGGCTGACCGACTTCCAGCAGGCGATCGACGACCTGGGCGCGGGGCGGGTGCGCGGGCGCGCCATCCTCGTCCCATGATCTTCATCACCGCGAAGTTCCGGATCCGGCCGGAGGAGGCCGACGACTGGCCGTCGATCAGCCGGTCGTTCACGGAGGCGACTCGCGCGGAGCCGGGCTGCCTGTGGTTCGACTGGTCGCGCAGCCTCGACGACCCGAGCGAGTACGTGCTCGTCGAGGCGTTCCGTGACGACGAGGCCGGCGGGGCGCACGTCCGGTCCGACCACTTCAACGCCGCACGGCGGGAGCTGCCACCGCACCTCGCGGAGACCCCGCGGATCGTCAACTTCTCCGTCCCGGGCACCGACTGGTCCGAACTCGGCGAACTGCGGGTCGACTGACGCGATCAGCGCAGGCGGACCGGCAGGGTGGCGTAGCCGCGCAGGATCCGGGTGTCCCGCCGGCGCGCGCCGGGACGGAGGCTGAGCTCCGGGAAGCGGTCGAACAGCGTCCGCAGGCCGACCTCGCCCTCCATCCGCGCCAGCGCCGCGCCGAGGCAGAAGTGCCGGCCGGCCGAGAAGGACACGTGCTCCTTCGCGTTCGCCCGGGTGACGTCGAAGCGCGCCGGGTCGGGGAACACGTCGGGGTCGCGGTTGGCGGCGGCGAGCAGCACCGTCACCAGTCCGCCGGCCGGGATCCGGACGCCGCCGAGCTCGGTCTCGCGGGCGGCGGTGCGCCCGGTGAGGAACACCGGCGGGTCCACGCGCAGCACTTCGTCGACGGCGTTCGGCCAGCAGTCCGGGCGCTCGCGCAGCAGCTGCAGCTGCTCGGGGTGGGTGCGCAGGAGCGCGACGCCGTTGCCGAGCAGGTTCACCGTCGTCTCGAAGCCGGCCGCGAGCACCAGCCCGGCGGTCGACTTGAGTTCGCGCTCGGTCAGCCCGACGCCGTCCTCGCGGGCGGTCACGAGCTCGCTGAGCAGGTCGTCGCCGGGCTGCTCCCGCAGCCGCGCCAGGTGCTCGCCGAGCCAGGCGTCGAACCGGACCAGCGCGTCCTCGACCCGGCGGAAGCGCCGCCAGGACAGGCCCATGTCGAGGCTCGGCGACGAGGCGTGGCCCAGTTCGAGCACGGTCGCGCGGTCGGCCGCCGGGACGCCGAGGACCTCGCAGATCACCGTCACCGGCAGCAGCGCGCAGTAGCGTGCGACGAGTTCGACGTCGGTCCCGGCGCGCGTCGTGCGCTCCAGGTCGTCGAGGAGGTCGTCGGCGATCTGCTGCGTGCGCTGCCGCAGCCGCTCGACCGCACGGACGCTGAACACCCGGGTCACGAGCCTGCGGTAGCGGGTGTGGTCCGGGGGATCGGTGACCAGCAGGGAGGGTGGCTCGAGCGGGCCGGTGAACGGCGTCTGCGCCGCCCAGTCGTAGGCGCGCGCGAGCCGACCCTGCCCGCGCGTGCCGTCGACCCCGACGCGGTAGTCGTTGCTGGTCAGCACCTCGCGCACGAGCGCGTGCGACGGCGTCACCCAGGCGTACTTGCCGCGGTAGACCGGCCCGGCGGCGCGGACCTCCTCGAGGACGGCGAACGGGTCGCTTCCGCCGCTGCCCGCGACGATGAGACGGCCCTGCAGGTCGCCACGCCGGGCGGCGGCGCGCATGACCGTGCGGGGGAGCGCATGGCCGAGCCCCCAGCGCACGACCGGCTTGCCCGCGGCGTCCAGTCGGGTGCGGACGGATTCCTGCAGCGCGCTCACGATCGGCAGGCTATGCCCGCCCGGTGAGGGCGAACCAGGACCGGCAGGGCCGTGCCGGCGCGGGCGTCGTCAGCCGTCCGGCGTCGGGGTGTCGGCCGGCGCGCCGCGGGAGCGGTCGATGAGCCGTGACAGCACGATCACGCTCTCGGTGTGGTCGACGTTGTGCTCGTCCCGGATGCGTTCCAGCGCCTGTTCGAGGTGGCGGACGTCGGCAGCGAGGATGTGCACCAGCGCGTCCGCCGAGCCGGTGACCGTACAGGCGCTGATGACCTCGGGGACGCGCTGCAGGTTCCGGCGCAGTTCCTCCGGCGACACCGTCCCCTTGCAGTAGAGCTGGACGTACGCCTCGGTCTGCCAGCCGAGGACGGCGGGGTCGACGAGGGCGCTGAACCCGCGGACGGCGCCCGACTCGACGAGCCGGTCGACCCGCCGTTTCACCGCCGGCGCGGACAGCTGGACGGCCGCGCCGATCTCGGCGAACGTCGCGCGCGCGTCGCGCAGCAGGCAGGCGACGATGTCGCGGTCGACGTCGTCCACGGTCGCACCTCCTTCTGCGCAACGGATCGCCACTAGCGCGGCTGACGCGCAACGGATCGCCTGTCAGACTAGCGGTGCCGCTCGTTGCTTGCGTCTGCGGCGGGCCTTACCCTCGGCGCCATGACAGCGACCGTCCCCGTGCGTCCCGGCCTGCCGGCCGAGGCGCCGGCGGGCACCGACCGGGTGGCCACCCGCCGCCGGTACCTGATGTGCCCGCCCACTCACTTCTCGGTGAACTACGCGATCAACCCGTGGATGGACGTCAGCGTCCCGGTCGACGTGGACGCGCGCGCTGGCGCAGTGGGAGACGCTGCGGCGGACCTACCTGGACCTCGGCCACGAGGTGGAGGTCATCGACCCGGAGCCCGGCCTGCCGGACATGGTCTTCGCGGCCAACGGCGGCGTGGTGGTCGGGGGCCGGGCGCTGGGCGCGCGGTTCGCCTTCCCCGAGCGGGAGGCCGAGGGGCCGGCGTACCAGCGCTGGTTCGCCGCTGCCGTGACGCGCGGCGCGCTCACCGAGGTCCTCGAGCCGCGCGCCACCAACGAGGGTGAGGGCGACGTCCTTGTCGTCGGTGAGCGGGTCCTCGCCGGGCACGGGTTCCGCACCGACCTCGCCGCGCACGCCGAGGTGCAGGAGGCGTTCGGGCTGCCGGTGACGAGCTTGCGACTGGTCGACCCGCACTACTACCACCTCGACACCGCCCTGGCGGTGCTCGATGACAGCACGATCGCGTACTACCCGGCGGCGTTCAGCGCGGGCAGCCGAGCCGTGCTCGAGCAGCTCTACCCCGACGCGGTGCTGGCCGATGCGCGCGACGCGGCCGTCCTCGGCCTGAACGCCGTCTCTGACGGTCGCCACGTCGTCCTGTCCGCCGGAGCGACCGAGCTGATCGCCGAGCTGCGTCGGCGCGGCTTCGAGCCGGTCGGCGTCGAGCTGTCCGAGCTGCGCAAGGCCGGCGGCTCGGCGAAGTGCTGCACCCTGGAGCTCAGGTCATGAGCGCTGTCCTGCCCCGTCCTGCCGACGCGTCGTCGAGCGCGGACCACGTCGCCCTCGTCGACGCGCACGCCGCCCACAACTACTCGCCGGTCCCGGTGGTGGCCGCGTCGGCCGACGGCGCGTGGGTCACGGACGTGGACGGCCGGCGCTACCTCGACTGCCTGGCCGCCTACTCGGCGGTCAACTTCGGCCACGGCAACCCGACGGTCCTCGCCGCCGCCCGCGGCCAGCTCGAGAAGCTGACGCTGGTCAGCCGCGCGTTCCACCACGACCAGATGGGGCCGTTCGTCGCCGAGCTCGCGGCGCTGATCGGCAAGGACATGGTCCTGCCGATGAACACCGGCGCCGAGGCGGTCGAGTCCGGCATCAAGGTCGCTCGCAAGTGGGGCTACGAGGTCAAGGGCGTCACGCCGGGGCGGGCGAACATCGTCGTGATGTCGGGCAACTTCCACGGCCGCACGACGACGATCGTCAGCTTCTCCGACGACCCGGACGCGCGCGAGGGCTTCGGGCCGTACACGCCGGGCTTCCGGACGGTGCCGTACGGAGACGCGTCCGCGGTGGCCGCCGCGATCGACGGCGACACCGTCGCGGTCCTGCTCGAACCCGTGCAAGGCGAGGGCGGCGTGATCATCCCGCCGGCGGACTTCCTGCCCGCCGTGCGTGACATCTGCACCCGCCAGAACGTCCTCATGATCTGCGACGAGATCCAGTCCGGGCTGGCGCGCACCGGGCGCACCCTGGCCACCGAGCACAGCGACGTGGTCGCCGACGTCTACCTGCTCGGCAAGGCACTCGGCGGCGGAGTCGTCCCGGTGTCCGCGGTGGTCGCCGACGCCGACGTGCTCGGCGTGCTGCGCCCCGGCCAGCACGGGTCCACGTTCGGCGGCAACCCGCTGGCGTCGGCGGTCGGTCGGGCCGTCGTCGGGATGCTCGCCACGGGGGAGTGGCAGCAGCGCGCCCGCTCGCTCGGTGCGCATCTCGACGCGCGGCTGCGCGGGCTGGTCGGCGACGGCGTCGTGGCGGTGCGCAGCCTCGGGTTGTGGTCCGGCGTCGATGTCGACCCGGCGCTGGGGAGCGGGAAGAAGGTCTGCCTCGGCCTCGCCGAGCGCGGCGTGCTCGCCAAGGACACCCACGGTTCGACGATCCGCCTCGCGCCGCCGCTCGTCGTCGAGCCGGCCGAACTCGACTGGGCGGTCGACCAGCTGGCGGACGTGCTGCGCTCGCTGCGCTGAGCAGGACCGGGCGGGGATCAGCGGCGCGCGGCGGCCTAGCCGAGCAGGCCGGCCAGTCCGAGGACGCTGCGGGGGGCGTACGCCGAACGCCACAGCCCGCCGTGCACCGCGGCGTGGGCCTCGTCCTGCCACGGGTGCTCGTGCGGCAGCCGATGGTGAGGTGAGGTCGGCGACGAGCAGCGCCGCCATGAGCGTGTTGGCGGTCGCCGGGTCGAACACCTCGACGCCGAAGCGGTGCGCGCCCGCGTACGCCGCGGCCAGCGCCCGGTTCTTCACGACCGAGTGGGTCCGCGTCGATGGTGCGACGTGGAACGACACGCGCCGGCCGGCGTCGCGGGCGACGGCGGCGCGCCAGCGCTGGATGCGTTTGGCGAGCGCGTAGTTCGGGCCCTGCACCGGGACCAGCGCGTCGCAGATGCCGGGGTCGGCGTCCGGTCGGTAGGCGCGCTGCAGCAGCCGCCCGCGGGACACCGTGCGCAGTGGCCGTGCGACGACCTTGCCCGCCCGTGACCGGGACGCGTAGGCGGCGACGGACGCCTCGACCGCCTCCCTCGGCACCACGAACGCGTCGGTCGGCGTGGCGAGGAAGGCGAGCCCGACCTCGTCCCGCCCGGCCGACACCCGGCCGGCGATCGCGTCGACCGCCGCGGACACCCGCACGTGGGTGCCGCCGTCGGCGTAGGTGTAGTTGCCGACGGTGAGGGTGCCGGGAACGCTGGCCAGCCAGTCGGCGACCGCGGCGGTGTCACGGATCAGGTCGGCACCGGCCGTCCGCGCCGGGTCGGCGGCCGCCGCGTCGGTGGTCGGCAGCAGCATCCGACCGGCGCCCGCGCGTGCCGTGTCGAGGACCCGGCGCCACAGTTCCGGACGCGGCAGGTCGACCGCGGCCACCTGCGCGCCCCAGCGCAGCAGGGGCGAGAGCGGACCGAGCTCGGCGCCCGCGCCGAGGACCGCGACGGTGTGGCCCTCGAGGCGCAACCGGGCGGGCTCGGAGAGCACCAGCTCGACGGCGTCGGCCACTGTCGGCTCGGCCACGCCGGCGGCGATCCAGGTGTCGACGAGGCGGCGGACCTCGTCACCGCGCAGCTGTCCGCCGCGGTAGGGCAGGACGAACTCGCGCTCCGGGTCGGCGCTGCCCCAGACCTCCGCCGTGCTCAGCGCCCGGGACGCCGACCCGCCTGTCGCGGCCGGGTCGGCGAGCACCGCCAGCGGCGCCGGGGCGCCGTCCGCGCCGACGACGAGCATCGTGGAGTGGACGGCGTCCAGACCCGCCCGGGCGACGGCGAGCCAGTCGGCTCGCGCGGGCAGTCCCGCCTCGACCAGGCGACGCAGGTGCGGCAGGTAGCCCGATCGCCAGGCGGTCTCGCGCTCCGCCGCGGCGGCGCCGACGGGGTCGACCGGCCGCAGGGCCGCGGCGACGACGTCCCGGCCGAACGCCGCGGTGCTCCGGCGCCCGTCGGCGTCGGGCGGGAACTGGACACCGCGCGGCGCGGCCGCGTCCACGGGTGCCGTCGGGGTGCTCACCGGTGCGCTCAGGCCGGCAGGTCGACCAGCTGCGCGAGCGCGGCGCGGTGCACGCCGGGATCGCCGAGCAGCACCTCGTCCGCCTTCGCGCGCTTGAGGTACAGGTGGGCGGGGTACTCCCACGTCATCCCGATGCCCGCCGTGCAGCTGGATGCACTCCTCGGCGGCGTGCACCGCGGTGCCGGCGCAGTACGCCTGCGCGAGCGCCGCGGCGACCGGGGCGTCGGGGTCACCGGCGGCCGCGGTGGCGGCGGCGTACCGGGCGGCGGCGCGCGCTTGTTCGAGTTCGGACCAGACGTCGGCGATCCGGTGCTTGAGCGCTTGGAACCCGCCGATCTGGCGTCCGAACTGACGGCGTTCCTTCAGGTAGGCGACGGTGGTGTCCAGGCACCACTGCGTCAGCCCCACCTGTTCGGAGGCGAGGAGCGCGGCGCCCAGACGGAGCGCCCGCTGCAGCGCGCCGGCGCCGTCGGCGACGGCGACCACGCCGGTGTCGCGGACGGTGACGTCGGCGAGCTGCCGGGTCATGTCGAGCGAGACCACCGGCTCGACCGTCGCGGCGTCCACCGGCACCAGGTGCAGCGCCACCCCGTCCGCCCCGCCGACCGGGACCAGCAGGGTGTCCGCCTCGAGAGCGCCGACGACGGACCGGACCGTGCCGGGCGCGGCCGGGACCTCGTCGCCGGGGGCGGCCGCGGCCGGGACGACGAGTGCCGCGGTGCGGGCACCGCTCGCGAGCTCGCGCAGCAGGTCCTCGGCCTCCGGCGTGGCGGTGTCGTCGAGCAGGGCCGCCGTGGCGACCACCGAGCTCGTCAGGAACGGCACCGGCGCCACCGCGCGGCCGAGCTCCTCGAGGACGACCGCCGCCTCGGTGGCGGACGCGCCGGAGCCGCCGAGCTTCTCCGGGACCAGCAGGCCGGTGACACCGAGCTCGTCGGACAGCGCGCGCCACAGGTCGGCGACGAGTCCACGGTCACCGTCGTACATGGCGGTGACGCGCGCGGCGGGGCAGCGGCGGGCGAGCAGGTCACGCACGCTGTCGCGCAGGGCGTCCTCGACGTCGGTGTACAGCAGGGCGACGTCGGCGGCGCTCATCGGGGAAGGTCCTTCCAGGGCAGGTCCTTGTCGGTGCGCGGCTCCGGCGGGAGCCCGAGCACGCGTTCGGCGATGATGTTGTGGAGGATCTCCGACGTCCCGCCCTCGATCGAGTTGCCCTTGGCGCGCAGGTACCGGTAGCCGGCGTCCCGGCCGGTGAACTCGACGATGTCCGGTCGGACCAGCGTCCAGTCCGAGTACCGCAGCGCGTCGGCGCCGCGCATCCGGACCTCCAGGCCGCTGAGCTCCTGGGCGAGTCTGGCGAAGGCCAGCTTGCGCGCCGCGCCCTCCGGTCCCGGGACGCCGACCGCCAGCTTCTGCGCGAGCCGCTGGCCGGTCAGCCGGGACACCTCCGCCTCCACCCACAGCCGCATGAGCTCGTCGTGCAGGTCAGGGCGGCGCACACTCCGGGTGCTCGCGCCACGCGGCCGCGACGACGCCGACCATCCCGCTCTCCCGCGGCGCCGCGCCGCCGCCGATCGCCACCCGCTCGTTGTTGAGGGTGGCGGTGGCGACCTTCCACCCCGCGCCGATCGGGCCGAGGCGCAGGTCGTCGGGCAGGCGCACGTCCTCGAGGAACACCTCGTTGAACTCCGCCTCGCCGGTGATCTGGCGCAGCGGCCGGACGTCGACGCCGGCATGCGTCATGTCGCAGACGAAGTAGGTGAGCCCGGCGTGCTTGGGCACCTCAGGATCGGTCCGGGCCACGAGCAGCGCCCAGCGGGCGTTGTGTGCGTTCGACGTCCACACCTTCTGGCCGCTCACCAGCCAGTCGTCGCCGTCGCGGACCGCCCGCGTCGCCACCGCGGCGACGTCCGAGCCGGCGCCGGGCTCGCTGAAGAGCTGGCACCACACCTCCTCGCCGGTCCACAACGGGCGGAGGAAGCGCTGCTTCTGGTCCTCGGTGCCGACGGCGAGGATCGTCGGCGCGGCCATGCCCAGCCCGATGCCGATGCGGCGGGGGGAGTTGTCCGGCGCGCCGGCTGCGGCGAGCAGGTCGTCGACGAACGACTGGTGCGCCCTCGGCAGGCCCAGCCCGCCGAGCCCCTCGGGGAAGTGCACCCAGGCCAGGCCTGCGTCGAAGCGGGCGCGGAGGAACTCCAGCCGGTCGGTGCTGGCCGGGTCGTGTTCCTCGAGCAGGCGCTCGACTCGGGTGCGCAGGTCGTCGATCGTGTCGCGGACCGTCGTCGCGCTGGTGCTGGCGGTCACGTGCCACCTCCGTCGGTCGCTGTGGTCTCCGGATCCGGACGATAACCCCGCGCAGCGTCCGCGTCCGGCCGGGTCGGGTGGCGGTCCGCGGCGCTAGGGTGGTGCCCGGCGCGATGCGCCGACCGGCGTCCCGTCGACCGCCCGCCGAGCTCGCACCGACCTCCAGGAAGTCCGCCTGCCATGACCCGTCCGGAGCAGGACGCCGCAGCTGCGCTGCTGGACGTGGACGGGGCGTTGACCGAGGACGTCCGCCGGGACCTCGCCGTCGCCGCCGCGCTGTACACCGCCGCCCCGATCGGGATCGCGGTGCTCGACGCGGACGGCCGGTACGTGCGGATCAACGACATGCTTGCCGCGGTGAACGGACGGACGCCGCAGGAGCACGTCGGGCGGCTGGTCGAGGACGTCCTCGGCGACGGGGCGGCCGACCTGCGGCGGCTGGTGGACACCGTCGTGCGGACCGGGCGGCCGGTACCCGCCGACGACGTCGTCATCGCGGACGCGCGCGGGACGCGGCGCACCTGGCGGACGACCTGGGTGCCGATGAGCGGTCCCGGGCCCTCGCCGGGTTCTCCGGACGCGGTGGTCGGCGTCGTCGCACTCGCGATGGAGGTGACCGAGCAACGCCGCGCCGAGCAGGAGCGTGCGCAGGCGCTGCGCCGGGCGCAGCTGCTCGCGCGGACCGGCGAACTCCTGCAGGCCGGCCTCGGCGTCGACGAGACGCTCGACGCCGTCCTCGACCTCATGGTCCCGGAGGTCGGCGACCTGGTCACCGTCCACCTCCTGGAGGAGCGGCGCCTCCGCCTGGCCGGGATGCGGCACCGTGACCGGCAGCTCGAGCCGGAGCTGCGCCGGGTACTCGGTCGCGTGACCGTCGACCTCGACGGCCCCTACGGCGCGGGGCACGTGACCCGGACCGGCCGCGTGCAGGCGTTGCCGTCGATCGACGAGGCGGTCTGGCAGACGCTCGCCGCCGGCGACGAGCGGTGGCTCGAGTTGATGCGGCGGATGGGACCGGCGAGCGGGCTCGTGCTCCCGCTGCAGGCCCGCGGGCGGGTGTTCGGCGCGGTGAGCCTCGTGCGCTCCGGTGACCGGGCGGTGTCGGCGACGGACTCGGAGCTCGCGACGGACATCGTCCGTCGTGCCGCCCTCGCGCTGGACAACGCGCGGCTGTTCGAGCAGCAGCGCCGGGTGTCGGTGACGCTGCAACGGGCGCTGCTGCCCAGCCGGGCAGGCAACCCGGCGATCGAGACGGCGGCGCGCTACGTCCCCGGCGTCGACGGCCTCGAGGTCGGCGGCGACTGGTACGACGTCGTGCCACTCGCGGACGGTCGGATCGGCTTGGTGCTCGGCGACGTCATGGGCCGCGGCGTCCGCGCGGCCGCCGTGATGGGTCAGCTGCGCGCCGGCCTGCGCGCCTACGCCCGCCTGCAGCTCGGCCCGGCGCAGGTCATGGTGCTGCTGGACGAGCTCGTGCGCGACCTGGACTCCTCGACGTTCGTCACCGCGATCTACGGGGAGCTGGACGTCGCCGCGCGGACGTTCACCTTCGCCCGCGCCGGGCACCTGCCGCCGGTCGTCCAGGGCGCCGTCGGCGCGGCCGTCGTCGAGGACGGTGTCGTCGGAACGCCGCTGGGCACCGCCGGGCCGCAGCGGGCGCAGAGCGTGGCCCTGCCGATGGGCAGCACGCTCGCGCTGTACAGCGACGGGCTCGTCGAGGACCGCGAGCGCGACATCGACGACGGGCTCGCCGACCTCCGGTCCGCGCTCGCCTCCGGCCCGCACGACCTCGAGCAGCTCGCCGAGCACGTCCTGGAGTCGCTCGGGCGGGCGCACGGTCACGACGACGACGTCGCGCTGCTGCTCGTCCGCATCCCCGCCGTTCCGCCCGAGTAGGCCGTCGCCGGCACCTCGGCAGGGCGGCACCCGCAACTCGGCACCGCAGACCCCGCCCGGCGTCGCCGCCTGGCAGGCATAGGTCCGGTGGCCGGCAGGCCCGCGTGGACGGGGTCGGCAGTCGCACGGCACCCAGCCGACCAGGACGGTGTCGGGTCCGAGCCGGTGGCCGGCCGGGCAGCGGAGCGGCATCCGCTCGACGGTGCGCCGATCGCCGCCTCGGGCGACGGCACGGAACGCCGCGCCGAGCAACAGGACGAGACGGACGACCCCCACCGAGCTCGAACGCATGTTCGAGAGGATGCCGCCGGCCGGGCGGGGGCGCAAGGCCCCGGGTCACCCCACTTCGTCCAGGCGCCCTGTCGCGACGTCGAGGACGAAGCCGCGCACGCCGTGGCGGTGCGGCAGCCACGGGCAGTCCCGGACCGCGGCCACCGATTCGCGCACCCGCGCGTGGACGTCGGAGAAGCCCGGGACGTCCCAGGACGGCGCCAGGCCGCTCCCCTCCGCCAGCTCCGCGCGGAAGCCCGCGTCGTCGAAGTCCTGCATGCCGCACTCCGTGTGGTGCACGACCGCGATCTCGCGGGTGCCGAGCGCGCGCTGGCTGAGCGCCAGCGAGCGCAGGACGTCGGGCGTGGGCAGGCCGCCGGCGTTGCGGATCACGTGGGCGTCGCCGAGCTCCAGCCCCAGACCCGCGAGCAGGTCGAGGCGGCAGTCCATGCACGTCACGACCGCGAGGTGCAGCCGCGGTGGTGCCGGCAGCGGCCCGGACACCGGCGGGACCCGGCTCGCGTTCGCCTCGACGACGGAATCGATCGCGGACATGCGAGCAGTCAAGCAGGACGCTCGCCCCACGTCAGGCGAGGCGGACGCCCGTTGGCGCGACCGGACTGTCGTCACCCGTCGCTATGGTCGGATCCAGCCGTCGACAGCGTCGTCGCCGGCCGCCGCCACTGCGAGGAGCCGACCCATGGACGCCGTCACCGTCGTTCCCCCGCCGGTCAACGAGCCGGTCCGCGAGTACGCGCCCGGCAGCGCCGACCGGGCGGCCATCGAGGCCGCGCTGACCGCGCTCGGGCAAGGAGCCCCGTCAGCTCACGATGGCGATCGGCGGCGAGCGCCGACTCGGCGGCGGCGACCCGATCGACGTCGTCTCCCCGCACCGGCACGCGCACGTCCTCGGCACGCTCGGCAACGCCACGCAGCACGACGCCCGCGACGCCGTCGACGCCGCGCCGCGCCGCCGCGCCCGAGCTGGCAGGCGCTGTCCTTCGACGACCGCGCCGCGGTCTTCCTCCGCGCCGCGGAGCTGCTCGCCGGGCCGTGGCGCTACCGGCTCAACGCGGCGACGATGCTCGGCCAGAGCAAGACGGTGCACCAGGCCGAGATCGACGCCGCGTGCGAGCTGATCGACTTCCTGCGGTTCAACGTCCACTTCGCGCGCCGGATCCTCGAAGAGCAGCCGATCTCGAGCCCGGGCGTGTGGAACCGGCTCGACCACCGCCCGCTCGAGGGCTTCGTCTACGCGATCACGCCGTTCAACTTCACCGCCATCGCGGGCAACCTGCCGACGGCGCCGGCGCTGATGGGCAACACGGTCGTGTGGAAGCCCTCACCGACCCAGCAGCTCGCCGCCGACCTGACGATGGCGCTGCTCGAGGAGGCGGGCCTCCCGCCCGGCGTGATCAACATGGTCACCGGCGACGGCCTGGCGGTCTCCGAGGTCGCGCTGCACGACCCGTGGCTGGCCGGCATCCACTTCACCGGCTCGACGCGGACGTTCCAGGCGCTCTTCCGCACGGTCGGCGAGAACATCGCGCACTACCGCGGCTACCCGCGCATCGTCGGCGAGACCGGCGGCAAGGACTTCGTCGCTCGCGCACCCGTCCGCCGACGTCGACGTGCTGCGCACCGCACTCATCCGCGGCGCGTTCGAGTACCAGGGGCAGAAGTGCTCGGCGGCCTCGCGCGCCTACGTCCCGCGCAGCGTCTGGGACCGGATGGGCGAGGACTTCCTCGGCGAGGTCGACGCGCTGCGGATGGGCGACGTGGCCGACTTCGGCAACTTCATGGGCGCGGTGATCGACGACCGATCGTTCGGCAAGCTGTCCGGAGTGCTGGAGCACGTCCGCGCCAGGACCCCAAGCTGGAGATCGTCGCCGGCGGCCGCGCCGACGACAGCGAGGGCTACTTCGTCCGGCCGACCGTCCTGGTCGGTGCAGCGACCCCGGGCACGAGGTCTTCACCACGGAGTACTTCGGCCCGGTGCTCGCCGTGCACGTCTTCGACGACGGTGACTACGACACCGTCCTCACCCAGCTCGAGGGTGTCGCGCCGTACGCGCTGACCGGCGCCGTGGTGGCCCGGGACCGGCGAGCCGATCGCCTCGGCGCAGCAGAAGCTGCGCTTCGCCGCCGGCAACTTCTACGTCAACGACAAGCCGACCGGCGCGGTCGTCGGCCAGCAGCCGTTCGGCGGCGGCCGGGCCTCGGGCACCAACGACAAGGCCGGCGCCCTGCAGAACCTGCATGCGCTGGACGAGCACCCGGGCCATCAAGGAGACGTTCGTGCGCGCCGACGGACTACCGCTACCCGTTCCTGGAGGGCTGATGGAGTACCGCCCGCTCGGCACGCAGCGGCTGCGTCGTGTCGACGCTGTGCCTCGGCACGATGACGTTCGGCTCGGAGACCGACGAGGACGGCGCCCACGCGCAGCTCGACGACTTCATCGCCGCCGGCGGGACGCTGGTCGACACCGCCGACGTCTACAGCGCCGGCGTCAGCGAGGAGATCGTCGGCTCGCTGGCTGGCGCAAGGCGCCGGGCGAGGTTCGCGACCAGATCGTGCTCGCGACCAAGGGCCGCTTCCCGATGGGCGACGGACCGAACGACGTCGGACTGTCCCGCCGGCACCTCGACGTGGCGCTCGACCGCGTCGCTGCGCCGGCTCGGCGTCGACACCATCGACCTCTACCAGGTACACGCCTACGACCCGCACACGCCGCTGGAGGAGACCCTGCGCTTCCTCGACGACGCGGTGCGCGCCGGCAAGATCCGCTACGTCGGGCTGAGCAACTTCACCGGCTGGCAGGTGCAGAAGGCGGTCGACGTGGCCGCGTACGGCGGGCTCAGCGTCCCGGTCACCCTGCAGCCGCAGTACAACCTGCTCGTCCGCGAGATCGAGTGGGAGATGGTGCCGGCGTGCGCGGAGAACGGCCTCGGACTGCTGCCCGTGGTCGCCGCTCGGCGGGGGCTGGCTGACCGGCAAGTACACCCGCGAGGAACGCCCGGCCGGCAGCACACGGCTCGGCGAGAACCCCGACCGCGGGGTGGAGGCCTACGACCGGCGCAGCCGTCCAGGAGCGGACCTGGGCGGTCGTCGACGCCGTCCGCGTCGATCGCCGAGAGCGCGCGGCGTGTCGATGGCCCAGGTGGCGCTGGCGTGGCTGGCCGACCGGCCGACGGTCAGCTCGGTCATCCTCGGCGCACGCACCGGCGAGCAGCTCGCCGACAACCTCGGCGCGGCCGGGCTGCACCTCAGCGCGGAGGAGACCGCGCAGGCTCGACGCGGCGTCAGCGACCCGGCGCCCGCCGACTACCCCTACGGCGGCCCGGGCACCGAGCAGCGCAGCCGCAAGCATCGACGGAGGACGGTGAGCGAGATGGGCGTGTTGGACCTGTACCGGCTCGACGGCAAGGTGGCGATCGTGACCGGCGCGTCGTCCGGACTCGGTGTCGCCTTCGCGCAGGCGCTCGCCGAGGCCGGCGCGGACGTGGCGCTCGGCGCCCGCCGGGTCGACCGGCTGGCCGAGACGCAGGCGCTGGTGGAAGGCGCCGGTCGCAAGGCCATCGCGGTGGGCACCGACGTCGCCGATCCCGCCGCCTGCCAGGACCTCGTCGACGCCACCGTCGAGCAGCTCGGCCGGGTCGACGTCCTGGTCAACAACGCCGGCGTCGGCACCGCGGTGCCGGCCACCCGCGAGACGCCGGAGCAGTTCCGGCAGGTGATCGACGTCAACCTCAACGGCTGCTACTGGATGGCGCAGGCCTGCGGCCGGGTGATGCGGACGCGGCAGCAGCATCATCAACATCAGCTCCATCCTCGGCATCACGACGGCCGGGCTGCCGCAGGCGGCGTACGCCGCCAGCAAGGCGGGCTTGATCGGGTTGACCCGCGACCTCGCCCAACAGTGGACCGGGCGCAAGGGCATCCGGGTCAACGCGGTCGCGCCGGGGTTCTTCGAGTCGGAGATGACCGCGCAGTACCCGGACGGCTATCTCGACGCGATGGGTGCGCGCCTGGTCTCCGGGCGGATCGGCGACCCGCAGGAGCTCGCCGCGACAGTGGTCTTCCTCGCCAGCGCGGCGGGCGGCTACATCACCGGCCAGACGCTGGCGGTCGACGGCGGGCTGACGATCACCTAGTCGGGCCGAACGCCTGGCCCGGCGACCTGCCGGTGGCTCAGTCGCCGGCGGCGGCGCGGCGGCCGGCATCCGGGGCGGTGACCACCCCGGACGGGCCGATCAGGAGCTGCTGCCCGGGGCGGATCACCGACGGGTTCGCGCCGAGCACGGTGCGGTTCGCGGCGTACAGGTCGTCGTAGCCGTGCAGGTGCAGCCAGGCCGCGATGGAGGACAGCGTGTCGCCGGGCTGGACCACGTAGACGACGCTCTGCCCGCTGCCCGGGGTCGGCGGTGCGGCGCCCCGAGTGCCGGAGACGGTGACGGTGGCCGGCGCGGGCTGTCGGACTCGACGGCGCGACGCTGCGGACGCTGCGGACGCTGGGCGCTCCGTTCCGCCGCTGCCGCCCGGGACGTCATCGGCGAGGCCGTCGGCGAGCCGGCCGGCTGCCGTCCGGCCGTGAACGGCGCCCCCGATGCTGCCGGCGCCGCTGGTAGTGCCGACCTCGCCTGGCTCGGTGCCGCGGCGGCGCTGGTGGGCGGGGCGGCGGCCGGCGTGGGCGCGGCGGCGGACGGTGGCCGCGCGACCAGGTCGATGCAGATCGCGAGGACGCCGACGCCCAGCGCGGCGAGGCCGGCGACGGCCCACCGCTCCCGGCGGTCGGCGCGCGAGGGTGCGCCCACGGCGTCACCCCCTCCTCCGCGCCACCCGGAGCTCGTCCGGTGATCAGTCGGGACCAGGTTCGCCGTCGAGGGGCGGCAGTTCAACCACCGACGCCGGTGCGTCGCGCACGGAGTCGGCGGACTCGGCCGCCCAGCGGCGCAGCGCGTCCACCGACAGGCCGTGAGGTCGGGTACCGGCCAACGGTCCCAAGGTGGCGGCGCCACGACGGAGCAAGGTCTCGGCGCCGGCGCCATTGCCGCGGGCGGCGTGGGTCAGCCCGACGGCGAGCTGCGCCAGGCCGTGCCACAGCGCCCGGTCCTCCGGCGCCGCCGCCGCCTTCCACGCGTCCTCGAACACCTCGTGGGCGTGGAAGGGCCTGCCGTCCGCGAGCAGCTGCCGCGCCGACGAGACCGTTCCGGCGGGCGTGCGCAGCACTCCCTCCGGCTGGCGGGGCTCGCCGTCGGCGCCGCGGGGGAGCGGTCGGCCGAGGCCGTCGCGGGGCCGGTCGTTGCGGGGACGGCCAGCGGCGTCCCGGGGACGGTCCGGTGGGGTGCTCACGACTCCATCCTGACCGTGGTGTGGACACTGGACGACATGCACCCGCAGGACCCCGTCGCGCAACTGCGTGCCCTGGTCGAGGACGGCGATGTCGTCGTGCTGTCCGGTGCGGGCCTCTCGACGGAGTCGGGCATCCCGGACTACCGCGGCCCGACCGGCGCCCAGCGGCGACACAGTCCGATGACGTACCAGACGTTCGTCGGTGACCCGGCGGCGCGGCACCGGTACTGGGCTCGCAGCTACCTGGGTTGGCGGCAGATCGTCCGCGCGCGCCCGAACACCGGCCACCGCGCGGTGGCGCAGTGGCAGGCCGTCGGGCTGTTGCGCGGCATCGTGACGCAGAACGTCGACGGTCTGCACCAGGCCGCCGGCGCCTCGGAGGTCGTCGAGCTGCACGGCGGCCTGGACCGGACGAGCTGCCTCCACTGCGGGCACCGCGGTGCCCGGGCGGAGCTGGACCGCCGGCTGCGCGCGGCGAACCCACTGTTCTCGGCGGTCGTGGACCGGGTGAACCCCGACGGGGACGTCGAGCTCGCCGACGACGAGCTGGACCGGTTCGTCATGGTCGACTGCAGCGCCTGTGGCGGGGGACCGCTCAAGCCGGACGTCGTCTTCTTCGGCGAGTCCGTGCCGCGCGAACGCGTCGCGCACTGCTTCGGCCTCGTCGAGGACGCGGCGGCGCTCGTCGTGCTCGGGTCGTCGTTGACCGTGATGTCGGGCTACCGGTTCGTGCGGCGGGCAGCGAAGCTCGGCATCCCCGTCGCCATCGTCAACCAGGGACCGACCCGCGGCGACGAGCAGGCCACCGTCCGCGTCGACGCGCCGCTGGGCGTGTTTCTGCCCCGGCTCCTGCCCGACGGCGCTGGTGCCGCCGTCATGGCGATCGGGTAGGACTGGGCTGTGGCCGAGACGCTGACCGCCCCGTCCCCGTCCCCGTCGGGCGGGCGCACCGCCCGCCCCCGCCGTTACCTCATGTGCGCTCCGACGCACTTCACGGTCAGCTACTCGATCAACCCGTGGATGAGTCTCGACGAGCCGGTCGACCCCGACCGCGCGCAGCAGCAGTGGGCGCAACTGCGGCAGACGCTCGTGGACATCGGGGCGGACGTCGAGCTCATCGAGCCGGCACCCGGGCTGCCCGACATGGTGTTCGCCGCCAACGGCGGCATCGCGATCGGTGACCGGGCGATGGCCCCGCGGTTCCGGAACGTCGAGCGGCAGGAGGAGTCCGAGCCGTACGCGGTGGGCCTGGAGCGCGCCGGCTACCCGAACGTCGTCCGCCCGTCGCGGGTCAACGAGGGCCAGGGCGACTTCCTGATGACCGGGGTCGGCGGTGGGTTGCTGCTCGGCGGCACGGGGTTCCGCTCCGACCCGTTGGCCGGCGCCGAGGTGCAGGCCGTGTTCGGCGTACCGGTCGTCAGCCTGGTCCTTGTCGACCCGCGCTTCTACCACCTCGACACCGCGCTCACCGTGCTCGACGGTGCGACGATCGCGTACTGGCCGGGCGCGTTCAGCCCGAGCAGCCGCGACGTCCTGCAGCGGCTGTTCCCGGACGCGATCGAGGTCGCCGAGCGCGACGCCGCCGTCCTCGGCCTCAACGCGGTCAGCGACGGCAAGCACGTCGTGCTGCCCGCCGAGGCGAGTGGCTACGTCCAGCAGCTCGCCGAGCGCGGCTTCGAGCCGGTCCCCGTCGATCTCCGCGAGTTCCGGAAGGCCGGCGGCGGCCCGAAGTGCTGCGTCCTGGAGCGCCTCTAGGCAGGGACGTGCGCGCCCTGCCCGGCGTCCCGCAGTGCGGCGCGGACCTTCTCGGCGGCGGCAGCGAGCTCCTCCGGCGAGGGCGAACCGGCGCGGTGGAAGTCGAAGTCGTCCATGTCCCAGGCGGGGAAGACGTGGACGTGCAGGTGCGGCACCTCGAAGCCCGCGATGACCATGCCGGCGCGCGGCGCCTTCCAGGCGGCGGTCAGCGCGCGCCCGACGACCTGGGCGACCTCCGTGCACCGGGCAAGCAGCCCCGGGTCCGTGTCGAGCCAGCTGTCGACCTCCTCGCGCGGCACGACGAGGGTGTGACCGGGTCGGAGCGGCCCGATCGACAGGAACGCCACGAGGACGTCGTCCTGCCAGACGACGTGGCCCGGCAGCTCACCGGCGATGATCCTCGAGAAGAGTGTCGGCACGTCGGACGACGCTAGGCCGTGGCGCCGGTCGCCGACTAACTGTATTGACCACGAGAGGTTGGGGACGGCGGCTGGCTGGTGTTTGTCCGCCAAGTGCGGAGTGGCCGCGGTGGTGGTTGAGGTGCGGAGCCAGGCTGGTGAAAGCGCCTCGGAGGTCGTTCGTTGTCGTTACGGTAGGGCCGGGCGTAGGCCGAACGTCGGCCAGGGTGCGGCTGGCAAGCTGTGTCGATCGATGACCAGTTGGCCGCTGGGGTCGGTAGCGGCCGAGCGGTTCCAGGTGTCGCCGATCGACTGCCGCCCGGTGGGCTTCGGGCGCAACGGGGTCAACTCGGCGAGGCAGGCATGGTGGATCGGTCATCACGCCGGCGCATCTGTGTCGCCGCGGCAGACCGGCGAACCAGGCCTGGGCGGCGGAGTCAGCAACGGTGCGGCGGTGATCCGCCGCTGGGGGCCGGCTCGGATCGGCTAACTCGCTGTGGGCTGCAACCCGCGAGCGGTGCATCCAGCGCGGAGTGCTGGCCCGTAGCGCGTGGCCGACGCCGGGCATGGCTCGATCGCGCGACCGGCCGTGGTGATCCGCCGCTACGGGCGCCGACGGCCCGGCCGGGTGATCTGCGTGCACCTGCCGCCGTGAGGAAGCTGGGCAAGATCCCCGACGGCGGCGGGTGCGCGCAGATCCACGGCCGGGCGTGTCGTAGCGCGCGGAACGCCCGGCCGCCGCGACGGCCGCGCAAGGACAGGGGGCCATGCCGTCAGCGGGCTAGCACACGATGCACCCGCGCTGGATGCAGCCACTCAGCAGGTTGACCGATCAGCGAGACTCGGCGACGAGCGGCAAGGACACCGCCGCCCAGTTGATGGCTCCGCCGCCCAGGCGCTGGGTCGCGGGTCGACGGCATCACAGTGCGCCGGCGTGAGGACCGGACAACGGTGCCTGCTGCCATCAGCCGAGTTCGCCGGAAGCGCTCGGAACAGTGATCCACACCTGGGCAGGCCCTACCGATCGGCGAGACCAACGGCAAGCTCGGACGCTTCCACCGCAGCGGCCACTGGCATCGACGACACAGCGGGCCTAGCCGCAGACGGCCGAGTACGGACACAGCGGCCATACGGTGACGACACGTTGACCACCGAGGGTCCATACCTACGACCACCACCGCGGCCACACCGCACTCGGCGGACATAGCACTTGTCAGCCAGCCACGCCGTCCCCAACGTCTCGGGTCAGTACAACTAACCGTCCTGGTGTCGTCGTGCGGTGGGACGCCTGCGCCATGACCGTCGGCGCTTCCGTCGGCGGTCCCGTCGTAGGGTGACCGGCCGGGGCGGTAGCTCAGCCGGTCAGAGCAGGGGACTCATAATCCCTGGGTCGTGGGTTCGAGCCCCACCCGCCCCACGACCCGCCGGACCTTGCTGGCCCGCAGTGACCGCGGCCGTCAGACAAGTGGTGCCGCACTCACCTGATCCGGCTGGTCCCGGTCTCGCGTCGTCCGGCGTCCGCGCCTCCGGCAGCGGGGCCGTCGGCGTCAGCCCGCTGTCCTCCACAGCAGACTGGAGCCGTGGTCGCGGGCGCTGCCGCTAGCGTCCAGGGCATGACCGGGGACCTCACACCCACCGCCCACGGCAGTGACGCACGTCCCGCCGACGAAGACCCCGCTCAGACCACCGGGGCGGCACGCGCCGAACGGGATCCCATCGGCCGAGTCAGGCGCGGGTACCACGACATGGGCGCGGCCCGGCGTTCGGCGCTGCTGTCCTGGCTGGGTTTCACGGTCACCTTCGCCGCGGTGCGCGGCATCACCCATGCCATCCGCGCCGGCATCGGTCCCTTCGGCAACCTGCAGACCGGAGGGGAGCACCTGCACCACTACCTGTGGGGCATCGCCACGCTCGCCGGCGTGGGCGGGGTCGCGGTGCACGGCGACGACGAGCGCCGCAACCACCCCGTCGTCTCGATCGCCTACGGTTGCGGGCTGGCGCTGATCATCGACGAGTTCGCACTGCTGCTCGATCTCAGGGACGTGTACTGGGCGAACCAGGGTCGCGTGTCCGTGGACATCGGCGTGGGTGCCGTCGCCGCCGGCGGAACCGCCATCGCGGCAGCGCCGATCCTCGGCCGACTGGTCCGACGGTCGTAGCGCTCGCCGGTCCGGCGACGCCCGGTCAGTTGCGGTTCGCTCCCGTAGCTGATCTTGGTCGTGTGCGCCGACGTCCCCCGACCGGGGGATGCGCGGGTCCTCCGGTCGGTCGTCCGGTCGGGGGTGGGTGCCCCGGTGCTGCCCGACCACGGTGGGGTGGTGGTGCTGTCAGCACGCGGCCGCCGGTTCTCTCCGTCGGCGACGCGGCCCGACGATCGACCAACCCATCGACACGGCTGCGGTCGGCTGAGCGGGCTGTTCCGAGCGGTCCTGGTGGTGTTCGCGCTGCTCACCGCCGTGGCGCTGATCGCAGGGCTGTCGCAGCGCAGCTCAACGGCTGACGTGGTGATCCCCGCGCTCGCGTTGGCCGGGTCGGGCGCCGGCGCGGTGACGCTGTTGCATGTCCAACGGTCCCGGGCGCTCATGATCGGCGACGTGATCAGCGACCGGGAGCGCCTGCTCGGCGAGCTGCTCGCCCTGGAAGCACGTGAACGGCGCCAGCTGGCCGCTCAGCTGCACGACGGCGCTCTGCAGTACGTGCTGGCCGCCCGGATCGACCTGGACGACGTCCGCGAGGGCACCGATCCTGACGCCCTGGACCGGATCGACACCGCGCTGGCCCGGAGCTGCACGGTGCTGCGCGACACCGTCGGCGAGCTGCATCCCGCCGTCCTCGAGCACGCTGGACTCGCGGCCGCGCTGCGCCAGGTCGCTGCCGACGCCGCGGCCCGCGGCGGACTCACGATCTCTGTGCACGACAACGGCTGGCCGGACGGGACCCGGACATCAGTCGACCCCCTGCTGTTCGCCGCCGCCCGCGACCTACTCGCCCACGTCGTCTGCCACGCCGGCGCCCGGACCGTCACGGTGTCCGTCGAGATCGCTGATCGTGGGGCATGCCTGATGATCCGCGACGACGGTGTCGGTATCGACCCCGCGCAACCGGACCGCCACCTCGGCGATGGCCACCCGGGTGTCGCGTCGCATCGCGTCCGGATCGAGGCCGCCGGCGGCACGCTCGCCCTCACCCGACCGCCTGGCGGCGGAACTCTGAGCATCGTGGACCTGCCCATCCCGAACACCACCGGTCTAGGGCATCGCGGTGGCGATCCCGCTGCTGTCCGCGCGCACGACCAGCCCACGTGCCCGGCCGATGAACGCTGGCGCCAGCAGTAGAGCGAGATCGACGGGCCGGCCGCTCTCGACCGTCCGGACCAGTGACGGCGTGTCACCGGCGATCAAGCACAGCTCACGTTCCTCGTGGACCAGCTCCCACCAGTCCTCAGGGTGCGGCTGGCCGAACGCCCCGCCGATGATGCGCGCCGGGCGGTTCACGTCTGGCCGCTCGATCTCGTACACGTCGATGTCGGAGCGAGACCTCATCTCGACGTCGACAGACGCCACCGGGATCTCGAAGTCGCCCCCCTGATCACCGACCCGCACCAGCCCGAGCTGAGCGGGGTCGTAGCCCGCCTCGCGCAGTTCCGCGACGTCGAACATGACCGTCGGGAGCGGGAGGCCGAGCGCGACGTGGTTCAGGCGAACCCAAGGGTGTATCGGCAGCCCAAGCTCTCCAGCGACTGGGGAGCGACTCGCCCGGTGCCTGCCGGAGTAGCCCGGGCCGGGGTCGTCCGCCACTGCGACACCTCCGGACAGGTCAGCGAACTGTAACAACGAGCGCGAGGAGCATCTCGCGAGACTGTCCGCGACCGAGGAGCCGCCGGCCGCGGACGGCCCGGCGGCTCCACGTCGGTGGAGGCTGTGTTCAGCTGGCGGTCAGCACGTCGTAAGCGAGGGCGTTGAACGTGCCCCAGCTGACCGTCCGTGTGTAGGTGGTGCCCCAGCTGGCGACGGTGAACGTCACCGTCGTCGCGCCGGGGTCGCAGGAGACGAGGTCGACGTAGTGGTTGGGCAGCGCGACGACGCCCGGCTGTTGACCGAGGAGGCTGGCGTCGATGAGCAGGACCACGGCTCCACCGTGGTCGAGGACGGACCTGGCGCCGGGCATCACGGACTGCCCGGAGGTGAACGGCCAGACGATGCCGGTCGCCGTCGTGGTGTGCAGCCCGACGACGTGGGCGAGCCAGTCGTCGACTTCGGCCGGAGTGCTGACCCACGCGGCGTCCGTGGCCGATGTCGAGCCGGTGATCCGCAGGACGGCGTTGCCGGAGTCGCGCAGCGTCGCGAGGAACAGCCAGTTCGCCTCCGTGACGCTCGGGTTCTTCGCGCTGCCGCGCAGTGCGCTGCTGGCGGTGTAGGTGGTGCCGTCGGGGGTGGTGAAGGCGCCGGTGTCGAAGACGGACCGGACCGAGGTGACGAACTGCGCGGGAGCGCGGCGGACGAGTTCTACTTCGGCGGTCGCCGGCCCGCAGCTGCCGGTCTGGGCCTGGTCGACGCCGGCGAGTGGGTGGTTGACGACGTAGGCCGCCGTACTGAGCGCGAGAGCCTTGTTGACGTTCGGGAACGCGCCGGCGCTCCAGTCGAGCTGCATCGTGCGCAGCTCCGGCAGCGCCACGCTGTTGTCGGGCAGGTCGACGCTGAGCATCCCGGTCGTCACCGGTGCGGCGTCGACCCTGCCGCCGGCGCCGAGCGCGACGATCGACCACACGACGGTCATCCCGGGCTGCAGGTCGTACTGCGTCAAGGTGAACGCGGTCTGCCCGGCGCTCGGCGTGACGGTCGTCGTCGAGGTGGCCGCGGCGCTGGCCGCGGTGGGGCGCATGGTGCGGGTGACGCGGAAGCCGCTCTCGTCGCGGGTGGTGTCGTTCCAGGTGATCGTGGACCAGGTGGAGTGGGCACTGGTCACGGTCAGACCGGTGGGTCGCGCGACGCTCGGCGGCGGCGGCGGGGGAGGCTCGTTGAAGCACCACTCCGGCGGGTTGGGGGACATGCAGATGCTCATCGCGGACGCAGGTGCGGCGGCGACTCCTTGCAGCGCGACGACCGCCGCGCCGAGTGCGGTCACTGCGGCGGCCAGTGCAGCAGTGGTGGAACGGGACACGGACGAGAACACGCGCGACTCCTCGGTCGTCGATGTGTGACGCGAGAGAAGAGCCGACGCCCTGTCCGGGAAATACCGACCGATCGTCAACCGCGTCCGGACGGCAGCGACCGTCTCGCGCACCTGCGAGCAACGCGATCACGCGCGCTCGGCAGGTGCCGCGCTGCGTGCCCTTCTCGGTGGAAGCGTCTCTGACCACCCACCGGCACCGACCTGACGGCTGGGGGCAGCTGGCTTGTCGGACGGGTCTTCTTGGCGCGTCGCCGGGTTGGTCAGTTAGCGTCGGCGGATGGGCGAGGTGCGGCCGTCCGGAGTCGCGGCGGCGACGCAGGCGGGGATCAGCGCGGAGATGGCGGGCATCGCTGGGGCGGTCGGTCGTGGTGGGAGCGGGCCGCGGCTGGACTACCCGCCGTATCGCAGCAGCGTGCTGCGTCACCCGGGTCAGCGGCTGCAGCGGGTGGATCCGGAGGGTGTGGAGTTGGTGGCGCCGGTGTTCGGTCACGAGGACGTCGACGCGCTGGAGTCGGATCTGACCGTGCAGCAGGTGGGGGAGCCGATCGGTGAGCGGATCGTGGTCACCGGCCGGGTGGTGGATGGCGAGGGGCGCCCGGTGGCGCATCAGCTGGTGGAGGTGTGGCAGGCGAACGCGGCGGGCCGGTACGTCCATCAGCGTGATCAGCACCGTGCGCCGCTGGACGCGAACTTCACCGGTGCGGGGCGCTGTCTGACCGACGCCGAGGGGCGCTACCGGTTCCGGACGGTGAAGCCGGGCCCGTACCCGTGGCGGAACCATCTCAACGCCTGGCGGCCGGCGCACATCCACTTCTCGCTGTTCGGCAGTGAGTTCACCCAGCGGCTGGTCACGCAGATGTACTTCCCGGGCGACCCGCTGTTCGACCTCGACCCGATCTTCCAGTCGGTGCTCGACCCGGGCGCCCGCGGGCGTCTGATCGCCAGCTACGACCACGACGTGACCGCGCCGGAGGAGCACACCGGTTACCGGTGGGACATCGTGCTGAGCGGTGCGCGGCGGACCTGGACCGAGGACGGCTCGTGACCGCGGCGGGCCCCCCCGGGCTGACACCCGGGCAGACGGTCGGGCCGTTCTTCGGCTACGCCCTGCCCTACCCGGGCGGCCCGGAGCTGGTGCCACCCGGCCTGCCGGGGGCGGTGCGGCTGACCGGACGGGTGCTCGACGGCGCCGGGGTCGGCGTGCCGGACGCGCTGATCGAGTTGTGGCAGCCGGACGCCGAGGGGCGGGTGGTGCAGCGGCCCGGCTCGCTGCGGCGAGACGGGTGGACGTTCACCGGCTGGGGTCGCTGCCCGAGCGACGCGACAGGCCGGTACTGGTTCAGCACGCTGCGCCCGGGTGCACCGGGCCCGGGCCGGGCGCCGTTCCTCGCCCTGACCGTCTTCGCCCGCGGCCTGCTCGACCGGCTGTTCACCCGCGCCTACCTGCCCGGCGACGAGCTGTCCGACCCGCTGCTCGACGCGCTGCCCGACGCCCGGCGTCGCACCCTGATCGCCACCGACATCGACGGCGCCCTGCACTTCGACATCCGCCTCCAAGGCGACGACGAGACCGTCTTCCTCGATCACGGTTAGAGGGCGATGGGGAGGCCGGCGTAGTTCTCGGCGAGGCCGGCGGCGGCGTGTTCGCTGGTGGTGAGCCAGCGCAGTTGGGAGAGCTGGAGCTCTGCTTCGAACGGGTCGCCGCTGGTGTGCAGCATGGTGGTCATCCACCAGGAGAAGTGGGTGCAGCGCCATACCCGGCGCAGCGCGGTGTCGGAGTAGGCGTCGGCCGGCCCGGGGTCGCCCTTGAGCAGCGCGAGGAGGGCGGGGGCGAGCAGTGCGACGTCGGCGATGGCGAGGTTGAGTCCTTTGGCGCCGGTGGGCGGGACGATGTGCGCGGCGTCGCCGGCCAGGAACAGCCGCCCGTGCCGCATCGGCGCTTGGACGTATGAGCGCATCGGCAGCACGCTGGTCTCGGTGATGGGCCCGGGGGTGAGCGTCCAGCCGTCTTGGCCGTGTCCGAGGCGGGTCGCGAGGGTGTCCCAGATCCGCTGCTCGGACCAGGACGCCGGGTGGTCTGAGGGTGGGACCTGCAGGTAGAAGCGGGACACCGCGTTGGAGCGCATGGAGTGCAGCGCGAACCCTTCGGGGTGCCAGGCGTAGATCAGTTCATCGGTCGAGGGCGCGATGTCGGCGAGTACGCCCAGCCACGCGTACGGGTACCTCCGTTCACGGACCACCGGCGCGGGCAGCGCCGCCCGGGACGGGCCGAAGGACCCGTCGCAGCCGACGACGACGTCGGCCTCGAGCCGCTGCGCCGTCCCGGCGGCGTCCACGAAACCCACCGCCGGCCGGTCGGTGTCGATGTCGAGCACCGCGGTGTCGGACACCTCGTACAGGACCTGCTGCCCGGCGGCGTGCCGGGCCGCGACGAGGTCCTTCTGCACCTCGGTCTGCCCGTACACCCAGACACTGCGCCCGATCAGGTCCTGGAAGTCCAGGTGCACCCGCGATCCCGGCCAGCGCAGGTACACCCCGCGGTGCTCCAACCCCTCGCGCGCCAGCCGGCCACCCAGGCCCGCGGAGTGCAGCAACTCCACCGAGGAGTGCTCGAGCACGCCGGCGCGGATCCGCGCCAGCACGTAGTCCTGCGAGCGCGTCTCCACCACGACCGAGTCCACACCGTCACCCGCGAGCAGGTGCGAGAGCAACAGCCCGGCCGGTCCCGCCCCGACGATGGCGACCTGCGTGCGCATGCCGCCATCGAAGCGCCCTTCCCGGTGCGCCGCCACACCGACCCGCTCACGGTGAACGCGTGCGCCCACCGGGTGGTGGTCAGCTGCCGAGGTCGTGGCGCCCCGTCGCCGGGCCGGGAGCGCGAAGCTCGGCCGTGGCCCGTAGCACCAGCGAGCGGAGGTAGGCGTGCTCGGCGTCGTTGTCGTAGACCGGGTGCCACCACATCGCCTCGACGAGGGGGGCGAGGTCGAGCGGACCGGCCACGGTGCGCACGCCCTGCTCGCCGGACAGCTGGTCGGCCAGTCGGCGTTGCAGCACCGCGATCCGCCGGCTTCCGGCGATCAGGCGTGGCACCGTCAGGAAGCTCTCGGTGACGAGCTGGACCGTCGGGCTGATGCCCCGCTGCTGCAGTTCGCGCATCGCGGGCGTCGACGCGGTGGGACCGAAGTAGGTGAGCAGCCAGGGCAGAGACTCGAGCTGCTCCACGGTCAATGCGTCGCCGACCTCGGCATTGTCTAGGGAGACCGCGAAGCGCCACTCGTCCTCGTACAGGTCCTCGTGGGACAGGTCGCTCAGGAACCCGTGCGGCACGACGATCAAGTCGGTCGCGAGCAACTCGGCGTCTGCGTTGTCGACGACCGACGGCGTCGGGGCGAGCAGCCTCAGCCGCGCGTGCGGAGCCTCGTTCTCGAGCAGTCGCGTCAACTGCGGTCCGAACGTGGCGCACGCATAGTCGCTGAGGACGATCGAGAACTCGCGCGTCGAGGTGGCCGGGTCGAAGTCCGGCTCGGCGGCGAAGACGCGTTCGATGCTGCCCAGTGCCGCTCGGGTGCGGTCCTTCAACTGCACCGCCAGCGGCGTGAGCCGGTACTCGTTGCCGTACCTGGTCAGCAGCTGATCGCCGAAGTGGCGGCGCAGTCGCGCCAGCGACGCCGACAGGGCCGGCTGGCTCAGGCAAAGCTGCTCCGCAGCGCGGGTGACGCTGCGCTGCTCGAGCAGGGCGTCCAACGCGACCAGCAGGTTGAGGTCCAGGCTCGCCAGGTTCATCCGGTCGCAGGGTATCCACAACGTCGATGCGCGTCATCAGGCATCGGCTCTTCCCGGCTGTCCGCTTCGCCCTGATCCTTGCTGGGTGCCGCCCTCCGACCCTCACGACCGCAAGGACCCGGAGACGGCGATCGCGACTGTCGCGAAGCGCTGCTCCAACGCAGGGCGCTGGGGGGCGAACGACGTCCGGGGGACGCTGAACTTCCTAGACGCAGACAGCCGGGTGGCTGCCGCCCGGCTGGTGCGTCGCGGGGTGAGCTTCTCCCTCGCTCAGCGCTTCGACGGCAACGGTCCACAGAAGGGCTGGCGACGGCGCACCAACCCGGTTCACACGATGCTCGACACGGGCACCGACGCGGAGTTCGGTGACCAAGGGTTCCCGCACGGCCTCGGCGGCGCCGATGACGTCATTTCCATGCCGTTGCAGGCCTCGACGCAGTGGGACGGGCTCGGGCACATCTTCGACCACGGCCAGGCGTACAACGGCCGCCGCGCGGCCCAGGTGGTCACGAGCGACGGTGACCGGGTCACCGGCATCGAGACCGTCGCCGACCTGATCGCCGGCCGCGGCGTGCTGCTCGACGTCGGGCGCGCGTTCGGCGTCGACGGCGAGCTCGCTGACGGTTTCGCAATCACCGACGAGCATCTCGATCGCACCGCCGACGCTCAGGGCGTCCTGCTCCGCCGAGGCGACCTGCTGTGCGTCCGCACCGGTCAGCTGGCCCACGCCCGCCGGTCCGTGGCCGCCGGGACGGGATGGGCCGACTACGCCGGCGGCGCGGCGCCTGGATTGTCGTTCGGCACCGCCGACTGGCTGCACGACAGGGAGATCGCCGGGATCGCCACGGACACTTGGGGGTTCGAGGTGCGCCCCAACGAGTTCGACGTGCCGGCGTTCCAGCCGCTACACCAGGTCGTGATCCCGCACCTCGGGCTGTTCGTCGGAGAAATGTGGGACTTCGAGGCGCTGGCCGCCGACTGCGCGGCCGACGGTGTGTACGAGTTCTGGCTCACCGCGGCGCCGCTGCCCGTCACCGGCGCCGTGGGCGCCCCGGTGAACCCGCTCGCGGTGAAGTAGGAGAACGCCATGACCGCTGTGACCAGCGTCCTCGTCGTCGGGGGCGGAGCCGCAGGGACCGCGACCGCCACCTTGCTGGCCCAGGCCGGCGTGGCCGTGGATCTCATCGACAGCAAGCCCGAGCCGGCCGCCGTGGGATCGGGTATCACGCTGCAGGGCAACGCCTTGCGGATCCTGCGACAACTCGGTGTGTGGGACGACGTCCGGGCGGCCGGCTACGCCTTCGACAGCCTGGGTCTACGCGCGCCGGATCCCGCCGGCACCCTGCTCATGGAGATGCCCGACGTCCAGACCGGTGGGCCCGACCTGCCGGCGACGCTGGGCATGCCGCGACCTGACCTCGCGCGGATCCTCGTTGAGCGCGCCTTGACCGCTGGAGCGAAGGTACGGTTCGGGACCACCGCGACTGCTTTGCGTCAGGACGACGGCGGCGTCGACGTGACGCTGGCCGATGGCACCACGACCCGCTACGACCTGGTGGTGGGCGCAGACGGCCTGCGGTCCTGGACTCGCCGGCAGATCGGCATCGAGCTCGAGCCCCGCGGCACCGGGATGGGCATCTGGCGGACGTTCGGCCCGCGTCCGGCCAGCGTGACGCGGACCGACCTCTACTACGGCGGTCCGTCCTACATCGCGGGCTACTGCCCTACCGGGGAGGACTCCCTCTACGCCTACATCGTGGAGAAGGCGCAGGACCGCTCTGGCCTGACACCGGAGCAGCAACTCACGACGATCCGGGAGCTGTCCCAGGCCTACCACGGCCCGTGGGACGACATCCGTGAGACGCTGACCGACCCGGCGCGGATCAATTACACCTGGTTCGAGACCCACGTCCTGACCCCGCCGTGGAACCGCGGCCGGGTCGTCGTCATCGGAGATGCCGCGCACTCCTGCCCGCCGACCCTCGCGCAGGGCGCCGCGCAGGCACTGGAGGATGCGTCGGTGCTGGCGGAGCTGCTGCTCGCCGCGGACAGCGTCGACCGGCAGCTCTGGGATGCGTTCCACGCCCGCCGCTACGAGCGCGCCAAGACCGTCGTCGACGCCTCGAACCAGCTCGGGCAGTGGCTGCTAGAGGGAGTCCGCGGCGACGTCCCCGGCCTGATGCACACCGTCACTGACCTGGTCCGCGAGCCGGCCTGAGAGGGAGTTCCATGACCCAGCGACTGATCACCCACTTGCGGCACATCGACCTGGCCGTGCCCGATTTCACCACCGAGCTCGATTTCTTCACGAACACCTGGGGACTTCGCGCGGAGCACGACGACACCGGTATCGCGTTCCTCGCCGCCGAGGGCAGCCCCGAGCAGTACGTCGTCCGACTGCGCGAGTCCTCCGACAAACGGATCGATCTGATTTCCTTCGGGGTGGCGAGTAGGGCAGACGTCGACACTCTGGCCGGCCAGCTGGCCGAGGCCGGGGTCACGCTGGTGCACGAGCCGACCGACCTGCAGACCCCCGGAGGCGGCTACGGGTTCCGGTTCTTCGACAACGAGGGCCGCACCGTTGAGATCAGCGCCGAAGTCGCCGTACGCCAGCACCGCAAGATCGAGGAGGGTGAGTCGATCCCGGTACGGCTGTCCCACGTCGTCATCAACTCCGCCGATCCCGAGGGCACGCGGGCGTTCTACGAGAAGCACCTGGCGTTCGCGCTGTCGGACACGCTCATGCACCCGCGCATGGGCGACATGATGTGGTTCATGCGGATCAACACGTGGCACCACAGCATGGCCATCGCGCGCTGCCCGCATCCCTCGCTGCACCACGCTTCGTTCGAGATGCGCGGCATCGATGAGTACATGCGCGGGACCGGTCGACTCCTGCGCGCCGGCGTGGAGAAGATCTGGGGTCCTGGACGTCATATGGCCGGGAACAACACCTTCTCGTACTTCCTCGACCCGCAGGGCAACACGGTCGAGTACACGACCGAACTGGATCTGATCGACGAGGACACCTGGCACCCGCACGTCTACGACTTCAGCAACCCGGAAGTCAGCGACCAGTGGGGGACGGCGAACGCGATAAACGAGTTCGTCGCGCAGCGTTCCTTCAACGACCCGGACAAGGGCCTGTTCGTCGCCCCTCCGGTCTGATGCGCTTCGCCTCGTGGGTGCACGGCGGACGGGAGCACGCGGGGGTCGTCGGCGAGGACGGGCTGCACGCGTTCCCGGACGGTCGCACCGTCCTCGACGTCGTCCGGTCCGGGCTACCCGCCGCCCTCGAGGCCGGCGCCGACGCGGCGGCCAGCCCGGTCACGCCGCTGGGAGACGTTCGGCTGCTGCCGCCGCTCGCGGCACCGACGGTGCGGGACTTCGTGGCCTTCGAGGAGCACGTCGAGGGGGTGCGGCGCAGCGTCGACGGCCAGCAGGGTGTCGTCGCCGAGTGGTACGAGGCGCCGACCTTCTACTTCAGCAACCCGTATGCGCTCGTCGGCGCGCACGACGACGTCCCGGTGCCGCCCGGCTCGACGCTGCTGGACTTCGAGCTCGAGGTCGCGGTCGTGGTCGGCCGGGACGGGGCCTCGCTGACACCGGACCAGGCCGCCGACGCCGTGTTCGGTTACACGGTCCTCAACGACTGGTCAGCCCGCGACCTGCAGCGGCGCGAGATGAAGGTCAGCCTCGGCCCGGTCAAGGGCAAGGACTCGGCCACGACTCTCGGACCATGGCTAGTGACCGCGGATGAGCTCGATCAGCTCGTCGACGAAGACGGCTTCCTCGCGCTGGAGCTCCGCGTGTCGGTGAACGACGAGCCGGTGGGGCAGGATCTGCTGTCCAACATGGGGTGGCCGTTCCCCGAACTGATCGCCTACGCCTCGCGCGGCACCGTGGTGCGCGCCGGAGACGTCCTCGGCTCGGGCACCTGCGGCAACGGCGGTTGCCTGGCGGAACTGTGGGGGCTGCGCGGAGAGCTGTCGCCGCCGCCGCTGCGGCCCGGCGACGTCGTCGAGATGACCGTGGAAGGCATCGGCACCATCCGCAACCGGGTAGTACCGGGCGTCGAGCTTCCGCCGGTCCAGCCGGCGCGCCCCCGACCCCGGCTGCGGGCGCGAGCGACGGCCTCGCGATGACGGTCCACGTCGTCACCGGCGCCGCGCACGGCATGGGAGCGGCGGAGGCGCGATTGCTGGCCGCGTCCGGCGCCACAGTCGTCGGCGTCGACCTCGTCCCGCCTGCGGCGGACGCCGCCGCAGGAGTCGACCACCGCCAGCTCGACGTCACCGACGCCGACGCATGGGCGGCGCTGGGCAAGGACCTCACCGACCGCTACGGCCAGGTGGACGGCCTGGTCGCCAACGCGGGCACCACCTGGCGCGGTCGCCTGCTCGACGTGTCAGCCGCCGACCTGCGCCGAGTGGCGGACGTCAACGTCGGCGGCGCGCTGCTAGCGATCCAGACGCTCGTGCCCTTGATGTCGGGCGGCGGGTCGATCGTCCTGGTCGGCTCTGTGGCCGCGCTGACCGGGCACTACCCGGCGGCCTACACCGCGAGCAAGTGGGCGCTGCGGGGACTGGCCAAGGTGGCGTGCCTCGAGCTCGGCCCGCGCGGTGTCCGCGTGAACACCGTGCATCCCGGCTACATCGAAACCCCGATGACCGCCTCAGCGTCGCCGGCGTTTCGTGACGCCAACGTCCGCGAGACCCCGCTCGGAAGGGTCGGCACGGCGGAGGATGTCGCGCCTCTGGTGGCGTTCCTGCTGTCCGACGCGGCCTCGTTCATCACCGGCGCCGAGATCGCCGTGGACGGCGGCATGACCGCGCACGGTGGCGTCAAGTCGATCAGTGACGCCGTGCGGACATGACCGGCCGACTTGCGGGGAAAGTCGCCTTGATCACCGGGACCGCCAAGGGGCAGGGGCGGGCGGCCGCCGTGCTGTTCGCCGCGGAAGGCGCCACGGTGGTCGGCAGCGACCGCGACGCCGCCGACGCGGAGGAGACCGTCTGTCTCGTCCGCGAGGCAGGTGGGCGCATGACCAGCACCCACCCGCTCGACTTCACCGACGAGGCGGCGGCCAAGGCGTGGGTCGATGTCGCCGCCGCCGCGCACGGCCGGATCGACATCCTCTACAACGACGCCGGCGCCACCCGGTTCGGACCGATCGACCAGACCTCCGCGGAGGACTGGTCGTTCACCCTGCGCCATGAACTCGACATCGTGTCCTTCGCGACCAAGCACCCCTGGCCCACCTCATCTCCGGCGGCGGCTGCGTGCTGCTGGTCGGCTCGACCGCCGGTGTCACGGGGTCGCTCACCAACGCCCGTATCGCCCACACCGCCACGAAGGGCGGCGTCGTCGCGATGACCAAGCAGATCGCCGCCGAGGGCGCCGCACGCGGCGTGGGCTGCAACTGCATCAGCCCCAACATGATCCGTACCCCGGCCACCGTTCCTGGCCAGTGACGAGGCCTCCTACGTCACCGGGGCCAACCTCATCGTCGACGGCGGCTGGTCGGCCGTCCTGCCCGCCGCAACCTGAGAGAGGAGCACCACCCGTGTTCGAGTACTTCCCCGGGAACTACGTCTGGAACCTCGGTGTCGTCGCGACGCTGAACTCCGGCGGCACCATCGACGAGGTCGACCGGGCCTGCCGTCCCATCAAGGAGATCGCCCAGCGCGGCGAGGACGCCGGCACGCCGGACTTCCTGCGGGCGTGGACCGCGTTGACCGACCAGCTCGTCGGGCAGGCGGAGGCCGCTGAGAAGGCAGGGCACACTCGTACCGCCGGCCAGCTGTACGCCCGGGCCACGAACTACCTCTGTCAGGCCGAGCGGCTGCAGAGCGCGTCCGCGCCGGGACGCCTGGACATCTACCGGCGGGTGCTCGAGCTGCAGCAGAAGGCATTCGACCTCATCGACCCGGCGACTAGCCGGGTCGAGATCCCGTACGCGGGCACCACGCTGCCCGCCTACTTCACCACGGCGCCGACCACCGGTGCGGGCCTTCCTGGCTTGCCTGACTACCGCGAAGTCGGGGCGCCATCCCCGGTCATGATCATGTGGAACGGGCTCGACTCGACCAAGGAACACATGTACAGCTCCGGGTTCGCGCACGAGCTCGCCGCCCGCGGGATCAGCACACTGATGGTCGACTGCCCCGGCAGCGGAGAGGCTCTTCGGCTGCAGGGCCTGACGGCGCGGATCGACACGGAGGCATGGGCGGCTGCGTGCGTGGACTTCCTGCTCGCCCGCGACGACGTCGACCCCGACCGGATCGGGTTGGTCGGCTGGTCGCTCGGCGGGTACTACGCCCCACGGGCGCTGGCCTACGAGAAGCGGCTGGCCCTGGGCGTGGCGTGGGGCGCCAACCACGACTGGGGCGCCGTGCAGCGGCGCCGCCGTGAGCGCGAGGGGGAGCGGCCGGTCCCGCACTACTGGGAGCACGTCCTCTGGGTGTGGGGCTTCGACGACCTCGATGACTTCCTGACCTTCGCCGACGACATCCGCCTCGACGGAGTCGTCGAACACATCACCGTCCCGTTCCTCATCACGCACGGGGAGAAGGACCGGCAGATCCCGGTCGAGTACGCCCATCGTTCCTACGAGCAGGCCGTGCACAGCCCCAAGCGAGAGATACGCGTCTTCACCCCAGACGAAGGCGCCACCGAGCACATCGGCCTGGACCACCTCGGCCACGTCGGGACCTTCGTCGCCGACTGGGTGGCGGACACGTTCGCCGCGTTGCCAACCACGTCGAGCTGAGCGGAGACCCCGGATGCGGATGCTGTTCATCAACCTGCCAGTGCGTGACCTCGCGGCGGCACGAAAGTTCTACGGCGCGCTCGGATTCGGGTTCAACGACGCCTTCTCCGACGATCGTTCGGCGTCGGTGGTCATCGAGGACGACATCGTCGCGGTGCTCCACACCCACGACCGGTTCGCCGAGCACGTCGCCGGCGAGGTGGGGGACCCCTCCGCCGTGACCGCCGTGGTCAACACCCTCACGGCAGGCACACACGCCGAGGTCGACGAGCTGGTCGAGCGGGCGCTGTCCGCCGGCGGCAGGTCATGGCTACCGCCGCACGACGAGGACGGCAGCTACCGGCGCAGCTTCACCGATCCGGACGGCAACGTCTGGGAGATGCTGTGCCTCGAGCCGCGACACGTGATCAACTGAGCACCTGTCGGTGCTCAGGCGGCTGAGCCGCGAACGTCGGCATGGGCGAGCTCGGGGCGCCCGGCCGGGGTCGTGTACGGCAGCCAGTGCGCGAGCCGGTCGGGGACGAACAACTCGTCGAGCGCGAGATGCACCGCGCCGGTGAGCCCTGCGGTGTCGCCGAGCGTCGACATCTCGATCTGCAACGTACGAGTGGCCAGCGGAAGCGACCGCCGGTACACCGACTCGCGAACGGCGGCCAGCACGTGGTCTCCAGCGCGGACGACACCGCCGCCCAGCACCACTAGCCCCGGGTTGTAGAAGCTCACCAGGGTGGCCAAGGTGGTCCCCACCAGGCGGCCGGCGCGCGTGAGCAACGCCCGGGCCGGCGCGTCGCCCCGTTCGGCCGCCGCGGTGACGTCGGCAGCGGTCAGGCCGCCGGTGTCGGCGAGGATCGCCGCCATCACCTGACTGCCGCCGCTCTCGGCGAGCCGGCGTCCCTCCCGGGCGAGCGCAGCCCCACCCGCGACGGCCTCGAGGCAGCCGATGTTGCCACAGCGGCAGATCACCGACTCCGCCTCGGCGACGGCCACGTGCCCGATGTCACCGGCGCACCCGTTGCGTCCGCGGTGCACGCGTCCGCCGGACACCAGGCCGGCGCCGATGCCGGTGCCGATCTTGACGTAAAGGAGGTCTTGGGCCTCGGCAGCACGCCGGTTGAGCCGCAGCTCACCGAGCGCCAGCAGGTTGACGTCGTTGTCGATCCACGTCGGCGCGGACCAGCGTCGGGAGAGCCGCTCCCGGATCGGGTACCCGTCCCAGCCGGGCATGATCGGAGGCGCCACCGGCAGGCCGGTGCGGAACTCCACCGGCCCTGGCACGCCGAGGCCGACACACCACAGCGGCGTGCCGCCGCGGTGCCGGCGCAGCAGTCCCTCGGCCAACTTCTCGACGCGGTGCAGCACGACCTCGGGGCCGTCTGCCACGTCGACTGCCTCGGAGACCCACCCGGACAGCCGACCCGACAGGTCCGCGAGCCCGACCGTCATGTGTGTGGCACCGATGTCGATGCCGAGCACGAGTCCGGCTTCGGAACGCAGCCGCAGTTGCCGCGGCGCGCGGCCTCCGGTGGACGGGCCGGTGCCGGCGCCGACGACCAGCCCGGCGTCCTCGAGCTCGCCGACTCGCGCAGCCACCACGCTGCGGCCGAGACCGACCTCCTGGGTCAACAGCGGCTGGGTCACGCCCTGCCGAGTGCGGATCAGATCGAGCACGGCGGCCAGGCTGTCCAAACGTTCTGCGGGCATCCGCCGATCCCTCCGTCGTGCTCGCCGGCGTTCTGCCGTGGTCCAGCAGAAGTATGACGGACAGTCACAGCTTCGGCCAGCGTCGCGACGCCCTGTTGGACGGCGGGACATCAGTGAGATCAATGCAGCGCATCAGCGAACTTATGTTGTGTGCGAACGAAAGTTCTGTGACACTTTTGCCGTTGGTTCTCGACCGCCCGACGCGGTCAGCCAGGATCCCCGGATCTCGGATGACGGATCACGGAAAGGCTCCCCATGACGTTCTCGATCGGCCGACCGCGTCGGCGCGCCGCGGTCGTCGCCCTGCCGCTGGCCGGCGGCCTGCTCCTCGCGGGCTGTAGCAGCGGCAGCGGCGGCAGCTCGACCAGCGCTGGCGGCTCCGAACCGCAGTCCATCACCTTCTCCTACGCCAGCGCGAACACCACTGAGCAGGCGTACGAGACGCTCGCGAAGGACTACATGGCCGCGCACCCCGGCGTGACCATCAAGACGAACCGTGTCGCGCTCGACGCCTACAACCAGACGCTGACCACGCAGCTGCAGGCCGGCAATGGACCGGACGTGATGTACATCAACGCCGGCACCGGTCAGGCAGCCTCCATCGGCCAGCTCGCGAAAGCCAACCTGCTCCTCCCGCTCGACTCCAGCGCGAAGGGCTCCATTCCGGACGCCGAGATGGCCGGCTACAGCTACAACGACAAGCTTTACGGCCTGCCCAGCGCGACGGCCATCAGCGGGGTCATCTGGAACGACGATCTGGCCAAACAGAACGGCGTCAGCGTCACGGCATCCGCGACGATGCAGGACGTCATCTCCCAGTGCGGCAAGGTCAAGTCCGGGGGCAAGTCGATCTATGGTCTGGCCGGTTCGGTGCCGCAGAACCCCGGCATCCTGACCATGGCGCTCGCATCGTCGACGGTCTACGGCCCCACACCGGGATGGAACCAGGACCGGGCGCAGGGCAAGACCACGTTCGACAAGACGGCCGGGTGGCACGAGGCCTTGCAGACGGTCAGCGACATGAACAAGGCGGGCTGCTTCCAGGACGGTGCCGCCGGCGCCGGCTTCGACGCGCTGACCAACGGCGCGTCGCAGGGCAAGTTGTTCGGCTTCTTCGCCCCGAGTGGCGCGACGAAGGACATCATGGACGCCGCGCACGGCGCCGTGAAGCTGGTCGCTCTGCCGGTCCCGGCCCCGAAGGGCAAGACGTACATGGCCGTCACCTCGGACCTGGGGTTGTCCGGCAACAAGAAGACCAAGAGCCCGAAGCTCGTGACGGACTTCATCAAGTTCTCCGTGATCCCCGCCGAGGCGAAGAAGTTCGCCGACGCCCAGGGCAGCATCCCGATCGGCAACCCCCCGGCATCCGACCTGTTGCCGCAGTACCAGCCGGTCGCGCAACTGCTTCAGGCGAAGCAGTACCGGCCGTACGGGACCGACGACTGGCCGAACGGTCAGGTGTACGACGCGCTCGGTTCGGGGGTCACTGGCCTGCTCACCGGGCAGAAGAGCGTCGACGACGTCCTCAAGGCTATGGACGACGCCTGGGGCGACTGAGCGAGCGCGGGTGGGACCGATCCACGGTCCCACCCGCTCCGTTTTCCGGACGACGGGACGAAGGTAGGCCAGGATGACGACGACGCACACGCCACGGGGCGCAACGCGCGCGCCCGCGGTCGAGCCGGAGCAGTCGACGACACGCAGGCGCCGACGCTCGGCACGGATCGGGTACGGGCGCTGGTGGTGGGCCCTCCCGGCCGTCGCCCTGATGCTTGCGCTCATCTACGCGACAACGGCGAGCGGCGCCTTCTACGCCTTCACGAACTGGACCGGCGTCGGGTCCTACGACATCGTTGGTCTCCACAACTTCACGAGGATCTTCCGAAGCAGCCAACTCAAGACCGCGCTGGAAAACACGCTGATCCTGGCGTTCGGTTTCCTCGTCCTCACGAACATCCTGGGGCTGCTGTTCGCCCTCGCACTCAACCGAGGTCTCAAGACCCGCTACGTGCTGCGGATGCTGCTGTTCATGCCGGTGGTCATCGCGCCGATCGCGGTGTCCTACATCTGGAAGTTCATCTTCGCCTTCAACGGCCCGCTCAACCAGACGCTGTCCGCAGTGGGGCTGAAGAGCCTCCGTCACGACTGGCTGGCATCACCGCACCTCGCCCTCGCCTGCGTCCTGGTCGTCATGGTCTGGCAGAACATCGGGTTCGTCATGGTCATCTACCTGGCTGGTCTGGCGACGGTGCCCGTCGAACTCGAAGAGGCCGCTGCACTGGACGGTGCTGGAACGTTCCGCCGGTTCCGAAGCATCACTGTCCCGATGATCCAGCCGTCGATCGCCATCGCCACGACGTTGATGCTCATTCAAGGCCTGCGCATCTTCGACCAGGTCCTGGCCCTGACCGGCGGCGGCCCGGCCGGTGCGACACAGACGCTCGCGACCGAGGTCTACCAGCAGACGTTCGTGTTCGGGAACTTCGGTTTCGGCGCGGCTCTCGCCCTCGTCCTGAGCGTGATCATCCTCGTGTTCACCCTGGGCCAGCAGTACGCAACCCGCGACCGGATGTAGATCGGACGGCTGCCATGTTCCGCTACAGCAAGAAGACACTCGCCCTCGAGGTCGTGACCATCCTCGCGACCGTCGCCATGCTGCTTCCGTTCTACATCCTGATCTCCACGTCACTGAAGACCGGCGACCAGGTCCTGAAGAGCTCGACCCTGTCCTTCCCGACGAGCCCCACGTTCAAGAACTTCGTCGACCTCCTGTCTCCCTCGAGCGACGCGTCGTCGAGCATCTTCAAGGGGCTGCTCAGCAGTGTCATCATCACGGCGGGCACGATCATCGCCCTGGTCGTCATCGGCTCGCCGGCGGCCTACGTGCTCACCCGCAGCACGAGCCGCTGGAGCAACCGCACCTACTACCTGTTCCTCATCGCGATCCTCCTGCCGACCCAACTCGGGATCGTGCCGCTCTACGTCGAGGCGCGCACGCTCGGCCTGACCGGGACGCCGTGGGGGATGGTCGTCATCTATTCCGGAATGCTCATGCCGCTGTCGGTCTTCCTCTACAGCGGCTTCTTCCGTCGACTGCCCAGGGACTACGAGGAGGCCGCGATCGTCGACGGCGCCTCCCGCGCGGGGACCTTCATCCGCATCGTCTTCCCACTCATGGGACCGGCGACCGGCACCGTCGCCATCCTGGCCGGTCTGATCGTGTGGAACGACTTCTTCACCGCGCTGGTGTTCCTCAACGGCTCCAACTACCAGACGCTACCGGTGGTCATGTACAACTACGTCGGCTCGCTGGTCTCCCAGTGGAACCTCATCTTCGCCGTCGTCATCGTCTCGATGGTGCCCATCCTGGCGTTCTACTTCTTCGCGCAGAAGCGGTTCATCCAGGGCTACGCCGGCGGACTGAAGGGCTGACGAGCGCCATGCTGCCGGAGCAGATCATCGAGCAAGGCTCCATGGTGTCCCGTGGCGACCGGATCGGTCTGTCGGTGCGGATGCCGTGGTACCGGGCGCTGCCGCTGTCGTCGGTCGCGGACGTCAGGTGGACCATCGACGGCGAGCTGGTGCCCCGTGAGTCGATCACGTGGACGGTTGACGGCGTCACCCGGCGCCTCGACGAGCTTCCCCCGCAGCACGATGCCTGGTGGTACGTCCTCGACTCCGCGCTCCTGGAGGGCGACGGGCGGGCGCTCAAGGACCGGGACGAGCACGAGGTCAGCGTCACGTTGAGTCTGTTCATCCCGTACATCACCACCGCCCTGGGTGTGCTCAAGATCGAGGAGAAGGACACCAAGGCCATGGCGCTCGAGGTGGCCCCGTGACCGCGCTGGGGACGCCGGTGCAAGGCGTGACGCTGTACAGCTTCACCCGCGCGTTCCACGCCCGTCGCTACGACTTCGACCAGCTCGTACGCGAGGTCGCGCGCCGGCGTTCGGGGCCGGGGCTTGAGCTGGTGGGCTTCCAGAGCATCAAGGGCTTCCCCCACCTCGCCACCGGCTTCGTCGACCGGTTCCGGTCGCTGCTCGACGAGACGGGTCTCGTGCCGACGGCGCTCGCGGCCAATGCCGACGCCGGGCTGCGACGCGACCGGATGCTCAGCGACGACGAGTTGGTCGACTACATGCGCCCACAGATCGCCGCGGCACAGACACTCGGGTTCCCGGTGGTCCGGGTGCAGATCTCCCTCACGCCGGACGACATGGAGCGGCTCCTACCCGTCGCCGAGCGCCACGGCGTGACATTGGGGCTGGAGATCCACTCGCATCAGCACCCGAAGCACCCGCGCATCCAGGCGCTGGTCGAACGGTACGAGAAGCTCGGCTCACCACTGCTCGGCTTCACCCCGGACTGGGGCGCGACGCTGCGCGCGGTTCCCTCCACCCTGCTCACCAAGTACCGCCGGCTCGGCTACGACGAGGAGCTGGTCACCGGCCTCGAGCAGCTGTGGCTGGAGCATGACCGCGAAGGCGCCCCGCTGACCGAGGAGCAGCACGGTCGCTGGTTCGGCCAGGTCGTCCAGTTCGCCTCCCGTCACGGCGCCGGCGAGCGCGCGATCGAGATGGCCGTGAACATCACCGGCCTGTTCGGTCACGCGCCGGTGGCGGACTGGGCCGACGTCCTGCCGTGGGCAGTCCACACCCACGGCAAGTTCTACGAGATCGACGCGTCCGGCGACGAACCGTCCGTCCCGGTCCGGGACATCGTCGACCTCTACGTCCGCAACGGCTACTCGGCGGCGATCTCCAGCGAGTGGGAAGGCTTCCACTGGAACGACTGGGACGACCCGTTCGACGTCGTCGCCGCCGAGCAGGCGCTCATCCGGTCCAGCGCGGCGCACAGCGGGTCGCGCATCGTCACCGACGCCGGCGAGGCCCGCACGCTGCTCACGACACGAGAAGGAGTACGTCACTGATGGCCACCGGCGACACCGTCCTCAGCGAGGACAGCCTGACCACCCGGCCGGACGGCCTGGCGATCGCGCTGACCGTTCCCTGGTACCGCAGCCTGTGGCTGTCGAGCGTGAGCGACATCGCGGTGCGCGTCGACGGCCAGGTGGTCCCGCGCGAGGACCTGCGGGTCGAACTCGGCGAGCGGACCTACCGCGTCGACGAGCTGCAAGACCAGTGGGACGTGCTCTGGTTCATCCAGGACCGCCTCGTCGTCGTCGTCCCGATGGACCCGCCGCCGGCCGAGGGCCAGTCCGTCGAGCTGGAGGTGACCGTGGAGCTGCGGTTGCCGTACATGCAAGTCGCGCCGATGACCTACGTGACCAACCACGTGACCAACACCCGCTCGCTCGTGACCGCTGGGCGGTCCCGATGACCACGACCGCCCCTGCCCCGAGCGCCGCACCGGCGGTTCCGGGCTGCGACATCAAGCTCGGCCTGACCCTGTACTCGCTCACCAGCGAGTGGGCAGCGGGCCGGTACGACCTGCACGGGATGCTCGACACCGTGGCCGGCGCCGGGATCGGCCCGGGCATCGAGATCGTCGCCTCGCAGACGCTGCGCACCTACCCGCTCGTCAGCGAGGACTTCGTCCGCGACTGGCGAGACGCCTTCGACCGGCACGGATTCGTCCCAAGTTCGTTCGGCGCCAACCTCGACATGGGCCGGCGGCGCGAGCGGGACATGACCCCGGACGAGGAGTACGAGTTCACCGCGGCGCAGTTCCGCAGCGCTCGCGCGCTCGGCTTCCCTCTCGTGCGGATCCAGAGCGCCAAGCCCGAGCTCATCCGCCGGCTGATGCCGCTCGCCGAGGAGCTGGACCTGACGCTCGGGTGGGAGATCCACGCGCCGATGGGTCCGAACTCGCCCCAGGTACTGCAGATCCGTGAGCTGTACGACGAGATCGGATCACCGCGGCTCGGCTTCGTGGCGGACTTCAGCTCGACGATGCACAGCATGTCACCGACGCTGCTGCGCAAGCTCGCCCGGATGGGACTCGAGGCGCAGGACCTGGCGCAGCTCCAGCAGATCTGGGCACTGGACAGCGGGATCAACCAGCGCCACGCGGAGTTCGTCTCCTACCTGGACTCGCGGGGCATCGCGCCGGAGAGCCTGGGGCCGTTCGCGCGGCTCGCCTTCAACATGCACGGCCACGTCGATCCGCGCGAGTGGGCCGACATCATGGATCGCATCGTGCACGTGCACGCCAAGTTCTACGACATCGACGACGGCGGTGATGAACCGGCCATCGACTACCCGGAGCTCGTCCGCGTCTTCGTCGACGGCGGCTATTCCGGGTTCTTCTCCAGTGAATGGGAGGGGCACGCGTTCGCCGACCTCGGGGAGGCGGACCCGGTGGAACTGATCCGCCGGCAGCACGCCCTCATCCGCCGCAGCATCCGCGCGGCGCTCGACAGCACCAACCAGGGGTGACCGTGTACCAGCTCGCACCGAACATCGAACTGCTGTTCACCGACGCGGGGCCGGACCTCGCCGACCGCGTCCGCGCGGCCGCCGCAGCCGGGTTCGACGCCGTCGAGATGTGGGGGACGCTCGACCGGGACATGGACGCGCTGGCGAAGGCGCTGTCCGACACCGGCACGTCGCTCACCGCGGTCCTCGCCGAGCCGCGGACGAACTTCACCCTGCCGGGCACGGACCTCACCCCGTTCTTCGACGGCTTGGCGCGCGGGATCGAGAACGCGCGGACGCTCGGCGCGCCGCGCATCGTGCTGGGCTCCGGGATCGGTTTCCCCGGGATGAAGCGCCCGCAGAACCTGCAGAAGCTCGTCGACGTCTTCTCTGAGGCGGTCGAGCGATCGCGCGGATCGGGTGTGGCGCTCGTGCTCGAGCCCGTCAACACGCGCGTCGATCATCCCGGCGCGCTGCTGGACCGCACTGCGGACGCGGTCACGGTGGCCCGCGGTGTCGACGACCCGTCCTTCGGGCTCCTCTACGACATGTACCACTCGATCACCGAGGGCGAGGACCCCGCGACCGAACTCGCCGGCGCGGCGGGTCTTGTGCAGTACGTGCAGATCGCGGACGCGCCGGGACGCGGCGAGCCGGGAAGCGGCTCTGTCGACTGGCGTCGCACCCTGGGCGTGCTGCGCTCGTCCGACTACGCCGGGCCGATCGGCCTCGAGTACTTCCCGACGGTGGGGTCCGCGCAGTCTGTCGAGCAGATCAGGTCGGTGGCCGCCGAGGCGTGACGTCGGTGTCCATGACGTCGATGCCGGCACGGATCGGCCCGGCGGACCACCTGCCCCCACCAGCACCCTCGGTCGGTGCCGACGGCGTCCGCCACTTCGCGGACGTCGTCCACGCGCAACTCATCGGTTACCGGCCGCTCCAGCTCGACCTGTGGGTACCGGAGGCCATCACCGCTGTCCCGGTGGTCCTCTGGATGCACGGCGGCGGTTGGCTGTTCGGCGACCGTCACACCCTCCCCGACACGCTGCGGCCACGGCAGGTGATCGATGCTCTGCTCGACGCCGGGCTCGCGGTGGCGACAGTCGATTACCGATTGGCGAAGGAGGCCGTCTTCCCGGCCCAGCTGCACGACGTGAAGGCGGCGGTCCGACACCTGCGTGGCTTCGCGGACCTGCTGGGTCTTGACGGCGGTCGGGTCGGCGCGTGGGGTGAGTCCGCGGGCGGCCACCTGGCGTTGTTGCTCGCCCTCACCGGGACCGGAACACCCTCGTGGTCCGGTGTCGACCTCGATGGTTCGGTCGGGCGGACGGATGTGCCGGGCGACGTGCAGGCCGCGGTCGACTGGTACGGGCCGACCGACCTCGCCGCTCTACCGCGGCGTCCACCGCCACCGGAGATCGCCGCCGTGCTCCATCCGGAACTGCGCCGACCGCCCGAGGACGCGCTGCTCGCGGGGCTGGACCCGGACACGCGCCTGGCCGCCAGCCCCTGCGAACACCTCCACGCAGGTACGCCACCGATCCTCGTCGTGCACGGCGACGCGGATCCGGTGGTGCCGGTCGAACAGAGTCAGTCGTTCGTCCGCGCGCTGGCCGATACCGGCGGGCGGGTCACTCTCGTGCGGGTGCCCGGCGCCGGGCACGTCCTGCGTGGCCACGACGACATCGACGGGATCGTGGCGCGTTCGGTGTCTCACCTCCGTGACGCGTTGCGGTGATCGGCAGGTTCCTCGGTACGCCGGAACGGCTCGTTTACCGGAAGGTGTCCTCGAAGTCGGTGTAGGGCTGCGGCGGCTCGGGAACGAGCTCCTGCCGGCCGTCGATGCGGTACGGCTCCGACGGCATCGTGGTCGGGGCTTCCACCGGTGGCATGAACACGGGCTTGCCGTCGTCGCCGAAGTACATCAGCTTGGCCTCGTACTCGGCCCGCGGGTGCGCGGCGAAGGAGATCCAGTCCTCGTCGTAGGGCGCGCGAGCGACCTCGTAGCAGCGGAACTTCCAGATCCGCCACTGGCGGTCCTGCTGCAGGAAGTCGATCCCGTACTTGCACCAGACCCAGTGCGCCCAGATCTTCTGCCCGTCCACCTCGCGGGGCGTGAAGAAGAACGGCGGGATGTTCTCGGCCTCGCCCGGGTCGGTGAGCCCGGACTCGACACCGGCCATCAACCACAGGCCCTTGGCGGTTGTCCCGTCGGCCGACACCTCGACCACCGGCGTTGTCGTGTAGTGCAGGATGAGCTTGCCCACCGGGTGCGGACGGCCCCGGTGGTAGGCCATGACGGTGTCCCAGTCGGTGTAGACGCCGTCGTTGTTGTACTGGGAGCGGACGCCGTCGGTACCGCGTCGGACCCACAGCTGCTCGATGATCCGCTCGTCTTCGAACGCGTTCTGGTAGTGCATGTAGCGGGAGAAGACGTTCTCGACGTCGCCGCGGGCCTGCGCGCGGGTCGCCGCCAGCTCGGCGTCCGCCAGGCGGCGTTCGAGCTCCGCGAGCCGCTCATCAGCGGGGCTCACGCGCCGACCCGCTCGTCGTACATGGCGCGCACCATCGGCTCGAGTGTGGTCGGCCACCAGTCGCCGCCGGGCACCGGCTGGCCGAAGCCTTCGGGCAGCCGGACCGACACGTCGCCGGTCGCGGCCCACTCGGCGCCGCGTGCGAACAGTCCGCGGAACGACGGGTGCGAGATGGCCTCGGGCCCGTGCCCCAGCCCGGTGGCGAAGACCCGTCCCTCGCCGTACCGGTTCGCCCAGACGAGGGCGTGCTCGCGACCCATCCCGGGTAGCGCGTCCCACTCCTCCGGGACCTGGGTGTAGCGCAGCGGGTTGTCCCAGCCGCTGACGAGGATGTCCACATCGGCGTCCGGCGCCCACTGGAGGTTGACGTACAGGTCGTCGTCGTAGTGCGGGATGAACTCGGGCATGCCCGCGGTGACCGGGTGGCCCGGAGCGACGACGTGAAGTCGGAAGTCCGGGATCGGAGCACGTCGACTGCAGTGCTGCCTCATCACGCCGCCGGCCATCCGCTCGAAGTCGTCACCCCAGTCCTCGCCCATCTGCAGCGAGGCGTGGTAGACAACCACGCCCTTGCCGGCAGCGACGAAGTCGTACAACGCCTGCTCGGCGCGGGGTCCCCAGCGCTGTTCGGGCGCGCGTCCCCACGGCTCGAACCGGCCGAAGTAGTTGAGGACGACGAGGTCGTACGGTTCGAGCGTCTCCGGCCCGCCGCCCCGGTACTCTTCGGTGACCCGCACGTCGAAGCGGCCCGTCTCGTGCAGGAGGTCGGCCAACATCGGCGTCACCGTGCGCCAGTCATGGTGGATGTCCGTGTGGCCGGTGATGATGAGGGCCTTGAGCTCGTCGCCCGTGCTGAGTCGTCGACGACCGATGTCGGGCACGGGGGCCTCCTCGTGGTGGTTGGCCTAGCAGGATTATGTATGTAAGCATCTAAAGTCAAGATGCTGGTAGGGCGAGGAGGGACCACTCGTGGCTTCGCCATCCGCCCGCGACGTCCTCGTCCTGGCGCAGATCGTCGACCTGGTCCGCACCGGTTCGGCCGGCACCCGTCCCCAATTGGAGGCGGTGACCGGTCTCGGTCGCACGGTCGTCAACGACCGGGTGCGTGAAGGCGTTGACCTCGGCATCCTGGTCGGCGAGGAGCCCGCCGCTTCGCACCAGCGACGCGGACGGCCCTCGCGCACCGTCCGGTTCAACTCAGGTGCCGGCGCGGTGCTGGTCGCGTGCCTGGGCGCGGTCTCCTTGCACGCCGCGGTGAGCGACCTCGACGGGCGCAGCCGGGCGGCGACGTTCCGGTCCATCGACGTCCAGGACGGGCCGGAGCCGGTGCTACGGACCGTCCGGCGGGTGTTCGACCAGCTCCTGCGACGGGTCGGCAGCCCGCCGGTCTGGGCGGTGACGGTCGGGCTGCCGGGACCGGTCGACCCCGCCAACGGACGCGTGGTCGCCCCGCCGATCATGCCCGGGTGGGATGGCTGGGACGTCCGCTCCTGGTTCCACGACCGTTACGACGCCCCGGTCTGGGTGGACAACGAGGTCAACCTCATGGCGCTGGGCGAGTGGGCGCGCGGTGAGCCGCAGGAACGGCGGGACCTGCTTTACGTCAAGGTCGCCACCGGGATCGGCAGCGGACTCGTGACCCAGGGGCGCCTCCACCGTGGCGACAGTGGGGCCGCAGGGGACATCGGGCACGTGCGGGTCACCGACGACCCCGCGGTGACGTGCCGGTGCGGGAAGACCGGATGCCTGGAGGCCGTCGCGGGTGGGTGGGCACTCGTCCGTGAGCTGACGCAGAGGGCCCGGGCAGGAGCCAGCCCGTCTCTCGCCGCGCGGCTGGCCGAGCAGGGACACCTGAGCGCCGAAGACGTTGGCCGGGCGGCCGCGGCAGGGGACGCCGTTGCGCGCGACGGTGTCGCCCGCGCCGCGCGGGTCGCAGGTACCGCCATCGCCGGTGTCGTCAACTTCGCCAACCCCGGGACGCTGGTGCTGGGCGGTGGTGCGATCCGGTGGAGTCCGCTGTTCTTCGACGAGTTCCGGCACGCCGTGCGCAACGGTGCCATCGAGCTCGCGGTGCGCAACCTCACGATCCGGACGGCGTCACTGGACTTCGCCGAGGGGACGGTGGGCGGGGCGTTGCTGGCGGCGCACAACCTGTTCCGTCCGGAGGCGCTACGGCTCTGGCTCGCCGACGGGACACCGGTGCCGTCGGCACGTCAGTTGCACGACGTGGCGTGACGCGCCAGTGATCGGTCTTTTACGCTGCTTCGCGACATAATTGGTGCGGCACTCACTGCGACCGGGCGCCACCCTGTCGCCTCGGTCGTCTTCCCTGCGCCGAGCCGAAGGTCTTCGCCGTGTCTCTTGTCCACCACCGTCGCCGCGCCCGGTGCGCCGCCTTGGTGGCCGTCGGCGTCGCCGCCACGATCCTGACCGGATGCGCGTCCGGCTCCAACAGCTCGACCAGCTCTGGTCCCGAGCCTCAGAGCATCACGTTCTCCATCGAGACCGCGAACACGGTCGAGAACGCGTACCAGGACCTCGCGCAGAAGTACATGCAGGCGCACAAGGGTGTCACCATCAAGGTGAACGCGTTGAGCCTGTCGTCGTACAACTCGACGATGACCACGCAGATGCAGGCGGGGAACGGGCCGGACCTCCTGTACGTCAACCCTGGCAGTGGCGAGGCGGGCTCCGTGGCGTCGCTCGGTAAGGCCGACCTGCTGCTGCAACTGAAGGACCCGGCCACGGTCGGCGCCGTCCCGTCGGACGCCAGGGACCTCTTCACGGTCGCCGGCAAGACCTACGCCGTGCCGGTGGACCTCGATGCAGCCGGCATCATCTACAACGACAAGGCCGCCCGCGCCTCCGGTGTCTCCCTGGACGCGTCCTCGTCGTTCAGCCAGCTGCTGGCCGCGTGCGCGACGGCCAGGTCACACGGCAAGGCGATGTTCGGCCTGGCCGGTTCGCAGGCTCCGAACACGGCGTTCTTCGCGATGGAGCTCGCCGGGTCGACGGTCTACGGGCCGGACCCGGGCTGGAACGACAAGCGGCAGAACGGCTCGACGACGTTCGCGGGGACGCCCGGCTGGCACGCGGCCCTTGACGGGATCGTCCGCCTGAACAAGGCCGGGTGCTTCCAACAAGGCGCTGCCGGAGCCGGGTTCGACGCCCTCGCCAACGGTATGGCTCAGGGCAGCATCTTCGGGTTCTTCGCCCCAGGTGGTGGCGCCTCGGACATCATGAAGGCGGCGCACGGCGCAGTCACGCTCACCGTCCTGCCGTTCCCGTCGCCGTTCGGCAGGACCTACCTCACCGCGGCGACCTCCGACGGCATCGCCGGGAACGCGAAGACCAAGAGCCCGAAGCTGGTCGCCGACGTACTCAAGTGGTTCGTGCAGCAACCGCAGTCCACGACGTTCGCCACTACCAAGGGTGACATCCCGACCGGTGACGTCACGGCGTCAGACCTGTTGCCGCAGTCCAGCCAGATCGCCGCCATCGTCGGCAAGCACTACGCGCCGCTGGGCTACCTGGGCTGGTCGAACGGGCAGGTCTACGACGCGCTGGGTAGCGGCGTCACAGGGCTGCTCACCGGCCAGAACACCGTCGACGAGGTGCTGCATGACATGGACGCGGCCTGGAGCTGAGCGAGCGGCGTGACTGGGCTCTAGCCGGGCGCGTGCGACTCGGCGGACTCGCTCGCCATCGCCGGCCGCAGCGAGCGCTGGACCAGGTATCCCGCGAGCAGCGCGCTCGTCGCCGGGTGTGGGCTCGGGTCACTCTCGACGACGATCCAGCCGGCGTAGCGGACGTCCAGCAGGGCACGGGTGACGGCTGGGAAGTCGACCAGACCGCCGACGGCGCCGGGCTCGGCGAACCACCGTGGAACCCCGCGCGCACCACCGCGCGCCCGGACGGCGTACTCGGCGTGCGGTTGCAGGTACTCCTCGGCCTCGTCGGTCGCGAGAGCGTCGCGGTACTGCACGTGCCAGACCCGCTCGCCGTAGCGCCGGACCAGCGCGGCCGGGTCGACGCCGGCCGCCGCCTGCTCGCCGGTGTCGACGGCCAGCCCTACGGCGTCGTCGTCGGCGCGGTCCAGGACGGCGTCGAGCGTGCCGGGACGGCGCAGCGCGGACAGGAAGTCCACGTGCACCGCGGTCCGCACCCCGTGCCGCGACGTCGCCCGGCCGACCGCCGTCCACGACGCGGCCAGCGTGCTCACGGCGGCGTCGTCGAGACGGTCGAGGTCACCGGCCGGAGGCGCGGCCCGCACGACCAGCACCGAGCCACCGAGCTCGGACAACGCCGCCGCGTACTCCTCGGCGCGGGCGACGAGTCCGGGGACGTCGTCGGCGCTCAGCGGCGACAGCGGCGACGTGAGGTGTTCCATCGACCGTTGCAGCGGGTCGAAGTACCAGCTCGACACCGCGGTCACGCCGCACCCGGTGAGGAAGTCACGGAACGCGCCCAGGGAGCCGAAGTTGGCGATCAGCTGTTGTGGGTTGCCCAGCGGCTCCCACCGGCCCGTGCCGGACGTCAACTCGACGCCGTCGAAACCGGCGACGGAAAGGGTCTTCAACGCTCGTTCGTGGTCCTCGCGGCGGACGAAGTCGTCGAACTGCGGCTTCCACTGGTTGATGGCGTATCCCCAGCGCACGCGCGTGTCGCTCATCGGTAGATCCGCTCGAGGACGTTTTCCGCGTACCAGCGGGAGACCGCGGTGCTCTCGGCGAAGTCCCCGCCGTCCTTGTTCGCCTTGTCGTGTTCCACCGTGATCCAGCCGGTGTAGGCGTTGTCGCGGACAGCGGTCATCATCGCCTCGAAGTCGACCAGCCCGCCCGGTCCGCCCATCTCGTAGAACCACTTGCCGGTGGTCGGCGCCATGATCTCCGAGTCCGGGCGGTGGCGGTGGTCGTCGCCGACGGCGACGTTGCGGGTGTCCTTGAAGTGGAAGCCGCTGACTCGGTGCGCGTGTCGCCGGTACAGCGCCACCGGGTCGACCGAGGCGATGCAGTGCTGGGCGGTGTCGACGAACAGGCTGACGTACTCGGGGTCGGTGTGGGCGTAGAACGTCTCGATGTCCGGCTCGCTCTGGATGCCGCAGAAGAACTCGTGGTGGCACGTCAGCCGGACGCCGTGTTCGGCGGTGATCCGGCCAACGTTGTTCCAGAGCTCCGCGCTGTACTTCAACTTGTCGTCGGTGATCGGTTCCATGTCGTAGTACACGGTGGCGGGCATGACGATGATGTTGTCGAGCCGGATCGCCGACCAGTGGCCCATCGTGACCCGGAAGTCCTCGAGTATGGTTCCGTGCGTCTCCGGGACGTGCGGGGCGTAGTTGCGCAGGTCGTAGTCCGCGGCGTGGAACGCGTTGACGATCCGTTCCAGGCCGTGGTCCTGCACCATCTCCTGGTACTTGGCGGGGCCGCCGTAGTCGCCGTACATCTGCCACAACCGGAAGTCGAACGTGTCGATCGCGTCGAACCCGACCGCCTTGATCTGCTTCAGGAAGTCCGACATGGTCCGGTGTGAGTGCCACTGGTCGATGGGACCGGCCGGGCCGTTGAGGCGCCAGTGGTCCATGTAGGACCACTTGATGTTGCGTCGCGGCTCGGAGGTCACCGGCGGGCAACCTTCAGTTCGTGCCGCAGGTACCAGCCGTTGAGCATGGCCAACTCGGCCGGGTTGCCGCCGTGATCGCTCTCGACGACGACCCAGCCGGGGTAGTGCCGGGCCCGTAGCGCCGCGACGAAGCCGGGCACGTCGACCAGCCCGCCTTCGGTTCCGAGCTCGTAGAACCACCGCTCGATCCGCCGTCCGGCGCCGCCGCGGAGCATGGCGGTTTCCGCGCCGGGCGTTCGGTACTCCCCGCCGGCATCGGTGCACCGGGTGTCCTTGAGGTGGACGTGCGTGACCCGCTGGTGGTGCTCGTCGTAGAAGGCGACGGGGTCGATGCCGGCAACGGTGAACTCCGCGGTGTCCAGCGCCAGCCCGACGACCTCCGGGTCGGTGGCTGCGAGCAGGCCGCGCAGGTCCTCCGCGGTGTGCACCGCGCCGAGGCAGTCGTAGTGCAGTGCCAACTGCAACCCGGCCGCCTTGGTCAGCGCACCGACCCGGTTCCACACCTCGCCGATCACCGCGAGATCCTCCGCCGACACCGGGGGCTGCATCCACGCCGAACCCACCGGCCGGACCACCAGCTGCTCGGCGCCCACAGCGGCCAGGAAGTCGACGAACGGCCGGGCGCCGGCGACGATCGAGTCGTGGTCGGTCCGGCTGCGGGTCGACCAGAACGCCCAGCCCTCTTCCTCGACCGGTTGACCGGGATCCCAGAACATGCTGGACATCCCGGTGACGCCGCAGTCGCGCAGGAACCGCAGGAACCCGTCCGCACTGCCGTGGTTGAGCAGGATGACCTCGGGACGGGCGATGTTGTCCCACCGTCCGGTCCCGGACGCCAATTCGACGGCGTCGAAGCCGAGCACGGACACGGTCTTCAGGGCACGCCTCTGGTCCTCGTGCCGGACGAAGACGTCGAGCCGGAAGTTCCACTGGTTCAGTGCGTACGCCCAGCGCAAGCTGTCCTTCACGGTGCCACCCCCGCAGCAGGCGCGGGTCCGACCTCGGCCTCGACCGCGGCCAGGACGTTGTCGATGTACCACTTCGCCACGCAGGTCGCCTCCGCGTAACTGCCGCCGCCGAGCTCGGCCTTGTCGTGTTCGACGGTGAGCCACCCGTCGTACCCCGAGGTGACGATCTCGCGCATCAGTGCAGGGAAGTCCACCAGCCCGCCGTCGGTCCCCATCTCGTAGAACCAGCGAGTCACGTCGGGGGCCATCAGCTCGGGGTCCGGCGGTGCCCGGTAGGCCTCGGCGGTGTCCACGGTGTGCGTGTCCTTGAAGTGGAACCCGGTGCACCGGTCGCGGTAGTCGCGGAACATCTGCACCGGGTCGACGCCGGCGATCGTGTGCTGGGCGGTGTCGCAGAAGAAGTACACGTACTGGGGATCGGTGTAGCGGAAGAACAGGTCCAGCTGCTCGCGGGTGCGGATCGCGCCCCAGAACTCGAAGTGGCACGTGGTCTTCATGCCGTGCTCGAGCGTCATCCGGCCGACCCGGTTCCACAGCTCAGCCATCACCTTGATCTTCTCGTCGGTGACCGGTTCGACCTGGAAGTACGTGGTCGTCGGCATGACGATGAAGTTCTCGACGCCGGCCAGGCCGTCGACCATCTGCGCGGTGCGTTCGCAGTCGGCGACGATGCGGTCGTGCGTCTCCGGCAGGTGCGGCGCGGCGAACCTGGTGGCGTTCGGATAGGCAGAGAAGATGCCGGTGATCTTGTCGAAGCCGTTGTCCTGGAGGAACCGCTCGAACGCCGGCACCGAGCCGTACAGGCCGGCGAGCAGGGGGAGGTAGAAGAAGAACGTGTCGAACCCGCGGAAGTCGAGCGCGGCGAGCTGCTTGACGTACCGGTCCATGTACGCCCGGTTGAAGCTGGGCGGCTGCGGGCCTTGCGGGGTCTCGGTCACCCAGTGGTCCATGTAGGACCACTTCGTCCAGGCCATCAGACCTCCACTTCTTCGCAGTTGTCGATGGCGACCCAGCGGGCGCCGTCGCTGGAACTGCGTTCGACGGCTTCGAGCACCCGCTGGACCTGCAGACCTTCGGTGAACGTGGGACGCGCCGGCTCGCCGGCGTCGATGGCTGTGACGAGGTCGCGCACCTGGTGGCTGAACGCGTGCTCGTACCCCAGCAGGTGCCCCGGTGGCCACCATGCGGCGACGTACGGGTGGGTGGGCTCGGTGACGAGGATCCGCCGGAACCCGGCGGTGTCGTGGTCGTCGAACCGGAAGAACTGGAGGCTGTTGAGGTCCTCGAGGTCGAACGCGATCGCACCCTCGGAGCCGCTGATCTCGAAGCGGAGCGCGTTCTTCCGCCCCGGGGCGACCCGGGTTGCTTCGAACGTCGCCAACCCGCCGCCGCGCAACGTGCCCTGGAACACCGCGGCGTCGTCGACGGACACCGGTCCGCGTCGGGTCGTCGAGGCCCGGCCGGACAACCCCACGGACTGTTCCAGGACGGGTCGCTCGGGAACGAAGGTCCGCATCGTTCCGCTCACGCCGGTCAGTACCTGTCCGGTGACGAACTGCACGGCGTCGACGATGTGCGCGCCGAGGTCGCCGAGGGCGCCCGAGCCGGCGGCGTCCTTCTGTAGCCGCCAGGTCAGCGGCGCGTCAGCGTCGCTGAGCCAGTCCTGCAGGTACACCGCGCGGGTCTGCCGGACCTCACCGATCCGGCCCGTCGCGACCAGCTGCTGGGCGAGCGTGACGGCGGGGACGCGGCGGTAGGTGAAGCCGACCATCGCGACGACACCGTCCGCCTTGGCGGCCGCCTCGACCATCGCCTCGGCCTCGGGCACCGTGTTGGCCAGCGGCTTCTCGCACAGCACGTGCTTGCCGGCCTGGAGCGCGGCGGTCGCCACCTCGGCGTGAGCGAAGCCCGGCACGCAGATGTCGACCAGGTCGACGTCGTCGCGCTCGACCACCTCCCGCCAGTCCGTGACGGCCTCGGCCCAGCCGAACCGGTCGGCGGCCCGTGCCACCGAGTCGGCGTTCCGGCCGGTGACCACGGCCATCTCGATGCGGCGTGGCAGGTCGAAGAACCGCGGCGCGGTCCGCCAGGCCTGGGAGTGCGCGGCGCCCATGAACCCGTGCCCGATCATCGCCACGCGCAACGGCGCCCTCTCGTCGCTCACCGCGTCAGTCCCGCTTCTGGGCGAACGCGGCGTCGAAGGCCGCCACTGGGGCGTCGAACAGCTTGGAGCGGACGAACTGGAGCGCCTCCGGGGCGCCGACGAGCCGGTCCATGCCCGCGTCCTCCCACTCGACCGAGATCGGACCGTCGTACCCGATCGTGTTCAGGGCGCGGAAGCTCGTCTCCCAGGGCACGTCACCGTGGCCGGTGGACACGAAGTCCCAGCCGCGGCGGAGGTCCGCCCACGCCAGGTGCGATCCGAGGCGGCCGTTGCGCCCGTTGCCGGTGTTGAGCTTCACGTCCTTGCAGTCGACGTGGTAGATCCGCCCCGCGAACTCGAGGATGAACCCGACTGGGTCGAGGTCCTGCCACACGAAGTGCGACGGGTCCCAGTTCAGCCCGAACGCCGCCCGGTGGCCGATTGCGTCCAACGCCCGCCGGGTGGTCCAGTAGTCATAAGCGATTTCCGACGGATGTACCTCGTGCGCGAAACGCACCCCGACCTCGTCGAACACGTCGAGGATGGGGTTCCACCGATCGGCGAAGTCTTGGTAGCCCGCGTCGATCAGCTGCTGTGACACCGGGGGGAACATCGCGACGTACTTCCAGATCGCCGACCCGGTGAACCCGACGACGGTGTCCACGCCGAGCCGGGCGGCGGTGCGGGCGGTGTTCTTCAGTTCCTCGGCCGCACGCTGCCGAACCCCCTCGGGCTCGCCGTCGCCCCAGATCTCGTCCGGCAGGATGTCCCGGTGCCGGGCGTCGATCGGGTCGTCGCAGACGGCCTGGCCCTTGAGATGGTTCGAGATCGCCCAGACCTTCAGTCCGTACTTGTCCAGCACCGCGCGCTTCTCGTCCAGGTACGCGTCATCCGTGGCGCCTCGGTTGGGGTCGAGGTGGTCACCCCAGCAGGCGATCTCGACGCCGTCGTACCCCCACGACGACGCCAGCCGGGCGACCTCCTCGAACGGCAGGTCGGCCCACTGGCCGGTGAACAGGGTGATCGGGCGCGGCATCGGGGTCCTCCGTCGGGGATGTCAGTCGCTGAGGTCGGCGGACAACCGCCGGATCAGGGCATGCTGGCGGCGGAGCTGGTCCGAGGCCCGGCCGACGCCGCAGTCGCCCTCGTACTCGCTGGACAGGTAGCCGGACCAGCCGCGGCGGATGAGCATCTGGAGTATCTCGGTCCAAGGGATGTAGTGGTCCTCGAGGTGGTCGTCGATCTCGTAGAACTTGGCCTGGATGTGCACCACCGCGTCCAGGACGTCCTCGAGGTCGGACACCGGGACGGTCGGTACCTCCGGCGGCCGGGCTGACCCGGTACCCAGACGGCTCGCGACGCCGCCTCCCCGACCGTGCATCGCGGTCTGGAACACGCCGGTGTCCATCAGCAGCGCGAAGTTCTCCGTGCCGGTGCGCTCGATGAAGCCGAGGTAGTCGTCGACCACCTTGGAGCGGATCGCGCTCGGCCAGTGGATCTCCGGGCAGATGACGATGCCCTTGTCGGCGGCCAGCCCCAGTACCCGCTCGGTCGCGGGGTCCCAGATCGGGTCCGGCTCGAGGTCCGAGCTGACGACGCCGAGCTTGGGGCGGACGAAGCGGAACCCGAGCCTGGCCGCGAGGCGGATGTCGGTCTCCAGCTGCCAGACTGCCTCGTCGACGGTCATCGGGCGCGACCCGAACCGGCGGGTGTCTACCCAGGACCCATAACAGGTCGGTTCGAGTGCGTACTTGTCGAGCCGGGCGAACCACGCGTCGAGCCAGTCACTGGGTGGGTTCGGGTACTCGGCGACGTGCGCCTCGCCGAGGATCTCCAGGCCCGTCGCACCGAGGTCGGCGACGTCCTCGACGCAGTCGTCCAGGGTCATCGTCACGCCGTACTCGCCGGTGTAGCTGTACAGCGAGACGCCGTACCGGTACTGCGGCGTGGTCATCGGGAAATCACGAGCGTGCGCTCCTCGGTCCAGATGGTGGGTTGGAGTTCCTCGGGGATGTACGACATCCGCAACCGCAGCTCGGCCGCGACGTCGTGCGCGCCGATGTCCAGCGGCGCGGTGCGGCGGACGTGCAGGACCGCCGGCTCGTCGACCGGCCAGCGGGCGTCGGTGTCCGTCTGCAGGTCGGACACCGACCCGCTGCGGCCGTCGATGTTCCAGCGGATGCTGTCGTCGGTGAACCCTTCGCCATCCACGGTGATCGTGGCGCCTTCGATCAGGCTCGTCCACAACCCGCGGTAGTACGGCAGCCGGAGCCGCAGCTCGAACCCGTCACCGTCCGGTCGGTTGCGGAACCCGCGGGTCTGGATCATCGGGGTTTCCAACATGGTCAGCGCCTTCCTGTCGTCACTGCGGTCGTGTGTGCCGGCCGCTGCGCCTGCGTGAGCCGGTCCGCGATGTCCCGGGCACCCCCGACGGCCAGGGCGACGGACGTGAGCGTCGGGTTGCACGCGATCGCGGTCGGGATGACGTTGTTGCCGGCGACGTACAGCCCGGACACTCCCCAGACCTCGCTGTTCGGTCCGCACACCGAGGTGCCGTCGTCGGCAGGTCCCATCCGGGTGGTTCCCTGGTAGTGCAGCGACGCGCCGGCGGTGAGGAGCAGCGGCTCGTCGCCGATGAAGTCACCGAGGGCGCGGGCGGCGCGGAGGATCTCGTCCCTGGCGCGGGCGAAGTTCTCACGGTCGCGGGCGGTGAGCCGGTAGTGGATCGTCGGCTTCGGCATGCCGTACTCGTCGGTTGCGGCGTCGTCGAACTCCACCCGGTCGGACTCCTGGAGGTCTTTCGCGCAGAACCAGCCGAGCCCGACGATCGTGCCCGGCGCGGGCTCGTCCGGCCCGACCAGCGGGATGGGGGAGGCGTCGAGCTGCATCACCTGACCGTGGAACGGCTCGGCGTCGGTGAAGGGGACCCAGGCGACACCGCTCTGTTCGACGATCACCGTGTCGCCGCGCGGGTCGTGCTCGCCTGCCGCGCTGCGCTCGACATCGCGCAGCCGGACGGCGAAGACTTGCTGCGGCTGGTCGTTGAGGTAGTGGCCGAGTGCGCGCGGCCGGACCCCGGAGGCGAACAGCAGCTGCGGGGTGCGTAGCGCGTCGGCGGCGACCACGACGACGCGGGCACGGACCTCCGAGTCGGTGCCATCGCGGCGGTCGCGGACCAGGATGCCGACCGCGTGGCCGTCCTCGACCAGAACTCGGCGGACCTGCGCGTCCGGCACCAGGACGGCGTTCGGGTTGCGCCGGGTGGCCTCGCCGAAGACGACGTCCGGGCCGCTCCACACCAGGCCGCCGTCGGAGCGGCGTTGCACCGCGAGCGGCATCGGCTGCACCCGTCGCTCCGCTGAGCGTCCGCGGTCGAACTCGGCCGCGAGCCGGTCGCGGACCACGTCGGCGTACGGCGCGTCGTGGAAGGGCGACGGATCGACGGCGAGCAGCCGGGCGGCTTCCGCAATCAGCTCGTCGAGCTCGGGGAGGAAGGCGATGCGCTCGCTCTCTCCCGGCCGCGGGCAGGCGCACGTCCAGTGCGCGCCCATCCCGCCGACGTTCGTCGACATCGCCAGCGCGGGGATGCCGTCCTCGCCGGGCAGCTGGTACCCCTCCGGAAGCAGGTGCGTGCCGGGACGGACGACGCGCTGTGCCGGGTCCGCGTAGTTGCGCTCGGGGCTGTCGGAGTGTGGGTGCAGGCCTTCTGACCGCCGTTGTGCGGCCACCCGCTCTTGCGGGTCGACGATGTTCTTGACGTGCATCCCAGGCGGGTCGGTGAGCACCGGCCCGGCTTCGAAGACCGCGACGCTCGCCACGGGACTGCGCTCGCTCAGGATGCGCGCGTACGCCGCGCCGGTCGGACCGCTGCCCACGATGGCGACGTCGACGCTGCTAGGGAACCGGGACATCTCGCTCCGTCTCAGGACCGTGACCGGACATCTACGCCGGCGCGATCAGTTTTGCATGTTTCCAACATTAAGTGAACGTCACCATGGTTCGGACAGAGCACCCAGGGTCTCGCCGATCAGGCGACCCGGCAGTGCGGGGTTCTTCGGCGGCGCGAGTTCCCACGCGCCGAGCTGCACCGACGCCTCGACGACGCGCCGGCACCGGTCGAACCGTCGAGTCGCGAACTCCGTGAGCGCGGCCGGCACCTCGGACGCGTCCTTCCCGAGTGTGTCGGCCAGGACCACAGCGTCCTCGATCGCCATGCCCACGCCGTAGGCGACCTGCGGAGTGGTCGTGTGGACGGCGTCGCCGATGAGGACGACGCGCCCGCGCGACCACGGTGGGGGCACCAGCAGCGCGTGCAGCGCGCGCAGGTCCACCGGCGGACGGAGCAGCTCGACAAGTCCGGGCACCGGTCCGCCGAAGGCGCGCAACTGCGCGCGGAGCGCCGGCACGAGCTCGTCCGGAGCGGGCCGCGGGGCACCACGGTCGGGCTGCAGCAGCCACAGGTAGACCTGGCCGTCGCCGAGCGGGACGACACCTACCTTGCCCAGCTCCGGACCGCCATCGAGCATGGTGTAGCGCTGTACCTCGGTCGGGCGTGAGGCGGCCGCCCGCCAGATCAGCTGTCCGGTGCGGCGGGGTGGCGGGGTGTCCGGCAGGACGCGAGCCCGCGTCGCGGAGTGCAGGCCGTCCGCGCCGATCACCAGGTCGACGGTCAGGGTGCCGCCGTCGGACAGCTCGACGTCGACGTCAGTGCCGCGGTCGGCGAGCGCCGTGACGGTGGTACCGAGCTGGAGTGCCGCGCCGCTGGCCCGGCAGGCTGTCACGAGAACGTCGGCGAGCGCGCTGCGCGACAGGGCGACCATCGGTGGACTGCCGTCGACCAGCGACGGTGGTGCGATCACGGAACGCCGTCGACCGGCGGCGTCGCAGACGTCGATCTCGTCGTGCGGGTGCCCCCGCTCCGAACAGGCCTCGAGCAACCCGAGGGAAGCCAGTGCGCGCAGCGGCGCGTTCTGCAACAGCAGCCCGACGCCCGCCGGGCGCAACTCGGACTCCGCCTCGACGACGAGCGTTTCGATCCCGCGCCGGGTCAGCGCGACCGCTGCCGTGCAGCCGGCCGGTCCCGCGCCGACGACGAGTGCCCTCATCGAGGAGGTCCGAGCGTTGCACCGGCGACCACGGTCATGGCGTCCGCAGACGCGCGGCCAGAGCCTGCGCGCCGCGCACGGCCAGCGCGACGCTGGTCAGCGTGGGGTTGCAGGAATTGGCCGTCGGGATCAGTCCGTTGCCGGCGAGCACCAGCCCGTCCACCCCCCACACCGTCGAGTAGGAGTCGCACACACTCGCGCCGTCGTCGGCCGGGCCCATCCGGACAGTGCCCATGTAGTGCAGCGAACTGCCGGCCGGCATGACGACCGGCATGCCCTCGACGAACTCCCCGAGCACGCCGGCGGCGCGGGCCTGATGCTGTCGAGCACGGTCGAGCTCCGCCTGTTCCCGGTCGGTCAGGTCGTACGCGATCGCGATGCTGGGTAGTCCGTTCTCGTCCGGTCTGCTGTCGTCGAACAGCAGCCGGTCCTCCCGGCGGGGCCATTTGCGAACTCCCCAGCCCATTCCGACGTAGCCGGCCGGATTGCCCCGGTGGGGGCTGTCCGGTGGCAGCGGGACCGGACTGATCGGCGAGTACATCAGCTGCGCGTGGTACGGGTGCCGTTCCTCGTCATAGCGGACGGAGACCACCGCGCGGATCGGGTCGACCGGCGTGACGTCGTCGGTCGGGGGAAGCACGCCCGGGCGTACCGCCACCACCCCGAAGATCAGCGGGTGCTCGGTGAGGTAGCGGCCGAGGGCGGCCGGCCGGATGCCGGAGGCCCAGAGCAGTTGCGGCGTCCGGATCGCGTCCGCCGCGACGACGACGGCGTCCGCGCGGAGCTCCTCCTCGGCGCCGGTGGCAAGGTCGCGCAGCACGGCGCCCACCACACCGCGGCCGTCGCGCAGGAGGCGGACGGCCCGTGTCCCGGACCGCAGCCGGAACTGCTCAGGGTCGGCGTCCTCCAGTGGGCCGAGGACCACATCGGTGCCGGTCCAACGCAACCGGCCGTCCGGTCGCGGATCCGCAGCGACCGGCAGCGGCTGCACCGGGATGCCGTCGGACGCGAACTCAGCCCGGACACGGGTGAGGATCGCTGTCGCCTGCGGCGAGTCACCGAACGCGGCGGTCGTCACGTGCAGCAGCTGCTCGGCGGCGCTGACGTGCTCCTCCCACTCCGCGTCGTCGAGGAAGCTGATCCGCTCACTGCCGATCGGCCGCGGCGTGGCGCAGGTCCAGTGCGCACCCTGCCCGCCGACGCAGGTCGACACCGCGGCGGCGGGCATGCCGGGTGATCCCTCCGCGGCATGGCCGATGAGGTGGGTGCCGTCGCGGGCGGTGATGGTCCCTTCGACGCTGACCCCGGCGGGGATGCCGGAGATGCCGGCCGCCGCGCTGCCCTGGGACGCGCGCCGGGCGGCCGCCTGTTCGACGGGGTCGGTGATGTTCTTGACGTTCGTGCCGGGCGGCTGCGAGACGACGGGGCCCGCTTCGACCATCACCACGGACACGTCCGGCACCTGCTCGGTGAGCAGGCGGGCGTACGTCGCGCCGGTCGGCCCGCTGCCGATGATCAGGACGCGGGGTCCGCGCGCGCTCGTCATCGGGCGGCGACCGGCTGGGCCTCGAGCAGCCGCTTCAGCATGTCCTGCTCGGCACGCACCTGGTCGAAGGCGCTGTGACGGTCGGTGTACGCGTGCGCTTCGTACTCACTGGAGATGAAGCCGGTGTATCCGTGGTCACGCAGTACCCGGGTGATGGCCGGGAAGTCGATGGACGGGTCCTCGCCGTCGACGATCCCGTAGAACTTGCCGTGTACATGCACGACGTGCGGGAAGAACTCGGCCCACCGCTCCGGCTCCATCCGGCCGTGCATGGTGAACACCATCTTCAGGTTGCCGACCTGCGCCGGGCTGGCGCCCAGCTCAGCGGCCCGCCGCTCCAGCTCGGGGAACTTGGCCATCGTCGGGCCGGGCTCCGCCCACAGCTGCTTGGTCACGGTGGTGAGTTCGGGTGAGATGCCGGCGTTGCGGTGAGCGTCGTCAACCGCGGTGGGGACCGCCCGCATGCTGGCGCTGAAGTCCGGGATGAAGCCGAGCCACGGGGTGTCGAGCCGGTCGTAGAGCTCCTTGAGCGCAGCGACCGGTGGCGCGTCGATCGTCAACGGCGCGTGCACCTCGACACCGACCTTCACGCCCAGCTGCTCGGCGAGCGGGAGCAGCCGGGTCATCAGTGTTGGTCCGCACTCTGCACCGACCCGGACGGCGGGGAAGCCGAGGGCGGCCGCACCACGCAACTGCACCGCGACGTACTCGTACGCCTCGTCGTCGGACAGCAGCCGGCCGGGCCGCAGCGCCAGGTCGAGGTTGATCGCCAGGCAGGACGGCGTCAGCCCGGCCGAGTCCAGCAACTCGCGCACCTCGCGGGTCGTGCCGTCGTCGAGGCGCGGCCACCCTCGCAGGCTCTGGAAGGCCACCATCTCCATCCCGGGACCGAGGTCGCGGGCGGCCACCTCGCGCACGAGGGCGGCGAGATCGGTCCCCGGCCTGCGCTGCTCGAGGGTCAGGCTGAACAGGGTGATGCCGAGGCGGGGGAGGCCAGGCGCGGTGTCGGTCATGGCGGCAGCTCCGGTGTCAGGCAGCGGTCAGCGTCTTGTCGGTCCGGCTGCTGGCCCGCAGCGGGACCCGGTCCGGACCGGTGAGGATGTAGGGGATCGAGAGGCCGAGGACGAGCTGGACCGAGTGCATCCGCCCCGGCGCGGTCGGCACCGGGACGTGCAGCACTACCGGGTCGGTGGTGAACCAGTACTCGTCGTCCTTGTCAGTGAGCTGTCCGAGTTCGTACCGGTGGCCGTTGACAGTGACGGACAGCGTCCCGGGATCGATGCGGGCGCCGTCGACGGTGAGGTCCACGGCGGCGAGGGAGGTCAGTGGCAGCGCGCGGTACCAGTGGGTGTACACGGCGATGTCCAGTCCGTCCTGGGTGGCGACGAGCGAGTCCTCGCGCACCACCTGGTCGTCCAGCGGGCCCATGGTCGGTGTCCTTCCGTTGGCGAGCGACGGGTCGAGAGTGGTGGGAGGTCAGCCGGCGGCGGCCTTGCGCGGGTCGACCCAACCCGGCAGGTCCCAGGGCCGGGCCAGCGCGGCGCGCAGCCGTTCGGCGAGGTCGGCGGTGTCCGGTAGGGGTGCGCTGCGGCCGTCCGCCCGCTGGTAGACCCGGCAGGTCAGTGCCGGCGGTGCGTCGGTCGGAAACAGGTCTCGCCGTCCGACCGCGAACGTCGGGGACCCGGCGAAGCCGAGCCGTGCGGCGTCCGCGCGGCTGGAGACCTGGCGCTCGACCACCTGTACGTCCTCGCGGCCGAGCTCGGACAGCGCGCTGTGGAGGAGCGCGGCTGCATCGGCGCGCGACGGGCACCCGTCCCACCACATCACCTCGACCCGCCACTTGATCGAGCAACCGGCCGGCGAACTCGCCGGGTGGCGCACCGGCCGGCCGGCCAGGACGTCGTCCAGCGCGTCGCGCACCCATCGGGCGTCCTGCACCGGGTCGTCGTGGTCGGCGTCCGGGGCGCCGTGGTAGCGCACCACACCCGTACGGTCGACGACGAACACTTCCGGCGTGGCGGTGGCGCCGTAGGCCTGGGCGGCCTGCTGGTCGGCGTCGTGGAGGAAAGGCCCCGCGAGCTCCCCTGCGGCGACACGGGCCCGCATGGCGTCGGGAGAGTCCTCCGGGTGGTCGGTGTCGTCGTTGCACAGCACGTGCAGGACTCGGACGTCCTGGTCGGCGTAGTCGCGGGCGACCCGCTGCACCCGATCGTGCCAGGCCCGGGCGAACGGGCAGCCGTTGGCGGTGAAGACCACCACGGTCGCCGCGGCGTCCCCGGGCAGGGCGACCGGCGTCCCGTCGGTGTCCGGCAGCACGAACAGCGGTGCCAAGTCACCGACGCTCAGCCGGGCCGTCATGCGGGCACCTCCACCCAGCTACCGCGTCGCGCCGAGTCGAGGACCGCTGCGGTGATCCGGGCGGCCCGGAGCCCGTCGGCGAACGTCGGCAGCCCCTCCGGTGCGGCCCCGGCCAGGGCGTCGTAGGTGTCGGCAACGAAGGCGTCGAAACAGTCCTGGTACCCCTGCGGGTGTCCGGGAGGCAGCACCGAGTACCGCGCGGCGGCCGCGGACTCGCTCGTTGCGCGGGCCAATTCGTGGGTGACGTCACGCCCGCCGACCCACAGTGTTTCAGGGCGTTCTTGATCGAAGGCAAGGCTCTCCGCCGCGCAATCGACGGACAGCCACAACCGGTTCTTCCGCCCCGGCGTGACCTGGCTGACGGTCAGCGTGCCCAACGCGCCGCGGTCGGTCTCGAAGATGACCGCGGCAGTGTCCTCGGTACCCACGGAGCGGCCGCCGCGCACCGGCACGACGATCCCGGTCCGAGCCGCCAGCCGGACGACACGGTGCCCGCTGACGAATTCCGCGAGATCGCACCAGTGGACGCCGATGTCGGCGAACGCGCGCGACGGCCCGCCGGCGGCGCTGTCGACGCGCCAGTTGTCGTCAGCGGCGTCGGCCAACCAGTCCTGCAAGTAGGAGCCATGGACGACTCTGACCGTCCCGCTGACGCCGGTCTCGACGCGGGAGCGGGCCTCGCGGACGGTCGGGTAGAAGCGGTACACGAACGGCACCGTGGCAGTCACGCCGGCGTCGTCTGCGAGGCGAACGAGCTCCTCCGCTTCGTCGGGGCTCACCGCCAGCGGCTTCTCGCAGACAACGTGTTTGCCGGCAGCGACGACCGCGCGGGCCAGCTCGGCGTGCGTCGCGTTCGGTGTGCAGATGTGGACGACGTCGACGTCGTCAGCGTCGATGAGCTCGCCGACTGTGTTCATGACCCGTTCGGCGCGCTCCCGCTCGTCTGCCGCGTGGGAACTGGCCGGTGTGGACCCGACGACCCCGACGATGACGGCGCCCGCCCGCCGTGCAGCTCGGGCGTGGACGGTGCCCATGAAGCCGACGCCGATGATGCCGGCCCGGACCCGATCGGTCACCGGAGCTCCTTTACGGACGAACGGGAGGTGGCGAGCCCGATACTTGTGCACGCGAACAACCGAAGTCAATCGGTCGTGGACTTAAGATGCTGATGCCGCGCATCACCCCCGCTGATGCCACCGGTCTCCGGCTGACAGTCGGCGCAAGAGTTCGGGGATGATCCCCAAAGCTGCGTCCGGAGGGAGCTGTTCTTTGTTCGCGCGTCGTCTCATCGAGTCCGTGCGTCTGGCCGGCGCGGAGCTCGAGTTGGCTGTTCGGTTGAACTGGTACCGCTCGTTGCCGCTGTCGTGCGTCGAGTCGATGGACGTCGCGCTCGACGACGAGCCGGTCGATCCGAGCCGGATGAACGTCGAGCTGGGCGGCGTCCGGACGGCGGTCGCGGATCTGCCGGAGCTCGACGACCGATGGTGGCCGGTCCTCGACTCCGCGGTCGTGCGGGGCGAGCTCGATGGCGCGCCGGGAGCGGGGGACCACACTGTGCGGCTGGTTCTCGCCAGCCGCATCCCGTACCTGGTCGGACCGGACGGTGGCGCTGCCGTGATCGTGGACCGGGCGACCGCGGTGGTGAGGGCGTGACCGGGCCGGACATGGGGGTGATGCTGTTCAGCCTCGGCGGATCGTTCTGGCGGCGGCAGCTGGACCTGGCGCAGTGCCTGGAGACCGTTGCCTCTCTCGGACCGGACCAGGGCGTCGACTTCATCGGCGCGCAGGGCCTGCGGACGTACCCCGACGTGGACGACGACGAAGTTCGCCGGTTCCGTAGCGCCGTCGACAGGACGGGCGTCATTCCGGTCTCGTACTGTGCCTACCTGGAACGGGCTCGGTCTCGGTCCCGCGTGCTCTCCCCGCTGGACGCGATCGACCTGGTGGAGGCCGAGGTCGGTGTGGCGCGTCGCCTCGGATTCCCCATGCTCCGCCTGAACACCGCACCACCCGAGGTCGTCCCGGCGCTGGCGCGGCTGAGCGACCGGACCGGCACAGCCATCGTCGTCGAGCTCGCCACGGAGCCGCGCACGGACCCGGCCGCCGCCGAGCTCATCAGCGCACTTGACCGAGTGCAATGTGCCGGCCTCGGACTGCTGCAGGACTTCAGCGCGTTCGTCGAAGCACTGCCGGCGCCGTTCGCCGCGGACGCCGTCGCCGACGGGACACCGCCAAGGGCGATGGTCGCGATCGCCGCGGCCTGGCGCGCCCGCTACCCGCTGTCATCGACGCTCGGCGAGCTGGCCGAAATGCCTGGTCTCACCGATCCGGAGCGCTCCCAGGCGATCCAGACGGCACACATAGCGTTCGCCCTGTTCCGGGGCGGCACACCGGATGGGCTACGCGACGTCCTGCCACACCTGCGGCACGTCCACGCCAAGTTCTTCGCGGCCGACGCCGACGGAGCCGAACCGTGCGTGCCGTACCCGGAGGTGATCGGCATCCTGCGCGAAGGCGGCTACGCCGGGCGCCTCCACAGCGAGTTCGAGGGCTTCCTCTGGTCCGACGACGTGGACCCCGTCGACCAGATCGCCCGACAACAGCGCTACCTGCGGCGGTTGTGGGGGAAGCCTCCGTCGGCGGCTGATGCTGCAGGACGGTGGGCGACGCCTGCCGCCTGACCGCGGGGTCCGCAGGGGCGTCCGGCGGTACGACGGCCGTACGGCGACCCGGCCCGTTCGGACGATCTGCGCTCGTGCGCCAACCACCCCGTCCGGGTCGTGCCACGCTGAGGCCCGCGAGGTCCGGGTGTCGACAGCTGAGTCGGATCCTGCGCTCGGCCCAGCGCCGACGTCGTGGTCCGCCGAAGCACCGATCCGTCGAGGAGGCCGACCGTGAAGGCAGACAGTGCCTCCGCAGCGTCCGCGCCGGGCCGGCGCGTGGGCCGGTTGGTGTCGGTCAACGTGGGACTACCGCAGGACGTGGCCTGGCGTGGCCAGACGGTCCACACCGCGGTGTGGAAACAACCGGTCGCCGGTCCGCAGTGGGTGCGGCGGCTGAACATCGACGGCGACGGTCAGGGTGATCTGGCTGGGCACGGCGGCCCCAACCGGGCCGTGTTCGTCTACCAGCTCGAGTCCTACCGGTACTGGCAGCACGAGTTGGGCCGCGACGACTTCGCCTACGGGCAGTTCGGCGAGAACTTCACCGTTCGTGGCCTGGCCGACGACGTGGTGTGCATCGGCGACCGCGTCGAGATCGGCCAGGCGCTCTTCGAGGTCAGCCAGCCGCGAGTGACCTGCTACCGGGTGGGGATCCGGATGGACGACCCCCGGATCCCGGCGATGCTCGTCGCCCACCACCGCCCCGGGTTCTACCTGCGGGTCCTCCGCGAGGGGGCGGTGCAGGCGGGTGACGACATCGTCACCGTGGCGCGCGGGGATGAGGCCATGACCGTGTCCGAGGTCGACGGCCTGCTCTACCTGCCCGGGCACCCGGCCCAGCGGGTGCGGCGTGCACTGCGCATCCCCGCGCTGTCCGACGGGTGGAAGGCGTCGTTCCAGGCCATCGCTGACCAGGCGGAGGCGCCCGGTGCTGCGGGCAACGCCGGGCTGACCGCGGGAAGCCCGCCCCCGGCGTGGCCGGGATTCCGCCGGCTGGACGTGCAGGCCGTGGAGCCGGAGAGCGCCTCGGTGCTCTCGATGCACCTGACCGACCCGGGCGGGAGCGCCTTGCCGCCGGCGCTGCCGGGGCAGTTCGTGACGATGCGCTTGCACCCCGCCACCGGGGCGCCACCGTTGCTGCGGTCCTACTCGTTGTCCGGGCCGCCGGACGCGGGGTCATACCGGATCAGCGTCAAGCAGGAGCCGCACGGTGCGGGCAGCAGCTTCCTGCACGCCCGCGTCCGCGCAGGTGACCAGGTGGAGGTGGCCGCACCGCGGGGCACGTTCGTGCTGCGGCCCGGTACGGGGCCGGTCCTGCTGATCAGCGCCGGTGTCGGCGCGACCCCGGTCCTGGCGATGTTGCACGCGCTGGCCGCCGGCGGATCCGTCCGCGACACCTGGTGGCTGCACGGGGCACGCAGCCGCGCGGAGGAGCCGTTCGCCCGAGAGTCGCGGTCACTGCTGAACCGCCTGCCGCACGGGCACCGCTACGTCTGCTACAGCCGCCCGGATCCCGGTGACGTCCTGGGAAGCGACTACGACACGCAGGGCCGGCTGTCCGCGTCCGTCCTGGCCGGGCTGGACCTCCCGCGCGATGCCGACGCCTACGTCTGCGGCCCGGTCGGGTTCATGGCCGAGACCCGCGCTGCCCTGAAGGGCCTCGGCGTCGATCGGGCCCACGTGTGGACCGAGGTCTTCGGCGCTCTGCCCCCGCAGCGGCCCGGGATCACCTCGGCGGCGACGCGCGCGCCGCACGTCCCGCCGGGCGAGCCGGGCGACGGGCCGGAGGTGGCGTTCGCGCGCAGCGGCCTGAACGTCCGCTGGGCCAGCGGCTACACCAGCGTCCTGGAGCTGGCGGAGGCCTGCGACGTCCCGGTGCGCTGGTCCTGCCGCACCGGCGTGTGCCAGACCTGCACCACCGACGTGCTGTCGGGGACGGTCAGCTACGCGCCTGACCCCGTCGAGGACCCCGCCGGAGGAACCGCGCTGATCTGCTGCGCCCGCCCGCGCGGTGACCTCGTGCTCGACCTCTGACCGAAGATCCACAGCAGGCGGCGCCGGCCCTGCGGTGCGCGACCTGCACGAGGACGAAGGAGCATCATGCCACGACAGACCATCAGCACCTCGGAGGCGCCGAGTTCACCGCTCTACAGCCAAGCTGTGAAGGCGGGGCAGCTCCTGTTCGTGTCCGGGACGACCGGGGTCGACCCGCGCACCGGCGCGCTGACCGGGCAGACGATCCAGGACCAGACCCGGCAGGCGCTGGTCAACTGCGCAGCCGTCTTGCGTGCGGGGGGCGCGGACCTCGATGACGTCGTCGAGGTGGGAATCCTGCTCAGCGACCCAGCCGACTTCTCAGGCATGAACGAGGAGTACGCCCGGTGGTTCCCGTCCGACCCGCCGACCCGCTACGCCGCGAGGCTCGGCGCCGACGTCCCCGGGCTGCTGGTCTCGATCCGCATGACGGCGTCCGTCGGGTGATCCGGTGTGACGCGAGCCCGACATCCTGACGGGCCGCTGCCGTGACGGCGCTCAGTGCGCGTTGGCACGGGGAATGGTGAGCGCAGTCAGGATGGCGCCGACCAGGTACCCCGCGGCGCCCACCGCGACGAACGCCGTGACCCCGGACGTCAGCCCCAGCGCGGCGATGAGCGAGCCGCCGATCGCGACTCCGGCCGCCGATCCGGTCTGCCGCGCGGTGTTGAGGGCCGCGGACGCCGTGCCGGTGTACCGGGCGGGCGCGGCAGCCATGACCGTCGACGTGGCGCCGGTCAAGGTGAACGACGTCCCGAACCCGCACGCCATCATGGCGACGAGGAGGATCGCGTACGCCGGAGTGGGACCGGTGAGCGCCCACAGCGTGAGTCCGAGACACGCGATGAGCAGGCCGATCAGCATGAGCCGCCGATGCGGGAACCGTTTGGCCAGCCGCCCGGACAGCAACGACGCGACCATGGTCACCGCCACCGCGGGCAACAGCGCGACTCCCGTGACGGCGGCGTTCAACTTCTCGTGCTGCTGGAAGTACAGGCTCGCCACAAAGATCGCTCCGTAGAACCCGAAGTTGAACAGGAACCCGATCCCGACGCCTCCGACGAGCGGTCGCGACGCCAACATCGCCGGCGGCAAGGGTGGGCTGGCGGACAGCCGCTCGCGGCCGACGAGGACAGCGGCACCGATCAGAGCCACGACGAGGCCACCGATCACGAGTGGGCTGCCGAAACCTTGACGGCCGACCTCGTTCAGGGCCGTGACCAGCCCGGCGACGGCGACCACCAACGCTGCCTGTCCGACCCAGTCGATCGTCACCGTACGGTCCGGCCGCGACGAGCTGACGGTCCGCAGCGTGAGCCCCAGGCAGAAGACGCCGATCGGGACGTTGATGACGAACACCCAGCGCCAGCCGAGCGTGTTGGTCAGGACACCGCCCACCAGCGGGCCGGCGGTCGCCGCTGTCCCCGCGATGGCTCCCCACAACCCGAACGCTCGCGCCCGGGCCGCAGGCGTCGGGTACGCCTGGTTGAGCAGCGCCAGTGAGGCGGGAACGAGCAGCGCGGCGCCGCAGCCCTCGGCGAGACGGAACGCGGTCAGCGTGACGGCGTTGCCGGCGACGACACACCCCAGGGACGCGACGGTGAACACCGCGACACCCACGCAGAAGATCCGACGGTGTCCCCACCGGTCGCCGAGCGCTCCGCCGACCAGCAGCAGCCCCGCGAAGGCGACGGTGTAGCCGTCCACGATCCACTGCAGGTCGGTCAACGACGCGGACAGGTCGCGGCCGATCGCCGGCGCCGCGACGTTGATGATCGTGACGTCGAGGATGACCATGAAGTAGCCGCAGCAGACGGCCATCAACGGCACCAACCCGGCGAAGCGGGTGCCTGGTGTCGAGACGTCCACCCGAGCCGTGCGCGCCACGCGGACATCATCCACGCCTGTGGGCGCGGCGTCGCGCGTTCCAGCGGGACTCCGCACGCGCGATCTCGGTGGCTCCGCGTCAGTGAGTGGCCGCATGGTCGAAGGCGTGCGTGGCCGGGCCGAGGAGCAGGTGCCGAACCGGCAGCGGGAGCTGGTCCAGCTGGTGTCCGAGCGAGGTCAGCGGCAGGTGGCCGGCGAGGACCAGCAGGCTGAGGACGGTCAGCGTCACGACCGTCAGGACCGCGAGGGCCGGCGTGGTCCAGACGTCCCGCTGAGCGCCGGCGAGGACGGGCCGGACACGGGCGACGGTGGCGGTGATGGCGGTCATCGGGGCTCCTGCGGGCGCTGGTGGGGTGCGGCTCGGTGTGATCACCAGCTTCGGCGCGGGGGAGCCGCGCGGCCTCAGCTGCTCAGCTGACGACGCCGGTGACGTCCCGTCCACCGATCGGAGGACAACGGTCGTCGTCCGGACGCCACCCCGCCGAGCCGGGCCGCGGTGGACGACGTCGAGCGTCGAGCTGCTGCCGGGCTACGAGTCGAGCTCGGGGTAGTGCGGGGTCCAGCGCACGTCCTGCACGGCGCGGTCGATCTGGGCGTCGGGCAGGGCAGGCGCGGACCCTTCGGCCACGGCGGTTCGGGCGACGGCGTGGGCGACGGCCGTGGCGGTGGCCGTGAGCGCGGCCCGCCCGGGCAGCAGTGCGCCGCGCGGATCGTGCCGGCTAGGGGCTTCCGCACTCACTGCGGACGCCGCCGCTGTGATCATGGCGTCGGTGATCCGCCGGGCCCGAACCGCGGTTACGCCGAGTCCCACGCCCGGGAAGACGTACACGTTGTTGCACTGCGCTACCGGGACGTCCTGCGACCCGACGCGCATCGCCGGGAACGGCGATCCGGTCGCCACCAGCGCCCGCCCGCCCGTCCAGTCGGCCAGGTCCTGAGGTCGGGCCTCACTGCGGCTGGTCGGGTTCGACAGCGGCATGACGATCGGCCGGGCAACGGTGTCTGCCATCTGCCGCACCACCCGTTCGGTGAACGCGCCGGCTGCGGTGGACAGGCCGACCAACGCGGTGGGGCGGACCGCGGTGACGACGTCGAGGAGGTCCGGCTGCCGAGTCGGGGCGGTGCTCGGCACGGCGCCCGGCGGCTGGGCCAGCCGGCACTGCGCCGCGTCGAGGTTCTTGCGGTCGGTGGTCAGCAGGCCGTCGACGTCGACGACGTGCACCCGGTCGCGGGCTCGGGCATCGCTCAGGCCGTCGCTGATCATCGCTCGGACGATCTGCTCGCCGACGCCGACGCCGGCCGACCCGGCGCCCAGCAGGACGATGCGCTGGTCACGCATCCGCGAGCCGGTGGCGGCGATCCCAGCCGACAGGGCGGCCAGCGCGACGGCCGCGGTGCCCTGGATGTCGTCGTTGAAGCTCAGCATCCGGTCGCGGTAGCGCTCGAGGATCGGCAGGGCGTGGGGTGTGGCGAAGTCCTCCCACTGCACGAGGACGTCGGGGAGCTCGGCGCGTACCGCGGTGACGAAAGCGTCGATGAACGCGTCGTACTCGGGCCCCTCGATGCGGCGGTGCCGCCAGCCGAGGTACATCGGGTCCTCGAGCAACTCGGCGTTGTCCGTGCCGGCGTCGAGCAGGACCGGCAGGGTCCGGCCGGGCGCGATGCCGCCCAGTGCGGTGTAGAGCGACAGCTTGCCGATGGGGATGCCCATGCCGCCGACTCCTTGGTCGCCGAGCCCGAGGACGCGTTGTCCGTCGGTGACGACGATGACGTCGACGTGGCGGCGCGGCCGGTTCCGAAGGATCTCGGGTATCCGGTCGCGGTCCGGGTAGGCGATGAACAAGCCGCGAGGACGGCGGTAGATCTCGCTGAACCGTTGACAGGCGGCGCCGACGGTCGGCGTGTAGATGATGGGCAGCATCTCCTCGATGTGTTCTTCGAGCAGGCGGTAGAAGACGGTCTCGTTGCGGTCCTGGACCGCGCGGAGGGTGATGTGACGGGCCAGGTCGGTCGGTTCGTGACTGAACGCGATGTAGGCCCGCGCGACTTGCTGGTCGATGTCCTGGACGGCGTGAGGCAGGAGTCCCCGCAGCCCGAGCCGGAAACGTTCCTCATCGGTGAACGCCACCCCGCGTGTGCTGAGCGGATCGCCGAGCACGGTCAGGGCGGGGCCGGGACTGTCCCACATGACAAGGTGCCTTCCGTGTGACTCGAAGGGCCGCGCGCCGTCGTCGAGACGGGATGCGGTGATCAGCCGCGAGCGGTGTCGCCGTGGTCGTCTGACACGCCGCCGACCTGCTTGGCGCCGACCCACGTGGACCGGACGGTGAGACGCGCGATGTCTGCCGCGGGCACGTCCCAAGGGTCGCCGTCGAGCTCGACGAAGTCGGCGAGCATCCCGGGGGCGAGCACGCCTTTCTCATCCTCCTCACCCGTGGCGTACGCCGATCCCGTGGTGTAGATGCGCAGCGCGGCCGCGACGTCGATGCGTTGACTCGTCCCGATCGGAGTGCCGTCGAGCGCCGTGCGCTCCACGCAGCTGGTGATGGCGGCCAGCGGCTCGAAGGGGCCGCACGGGAAGTCGCTGGCGCCGGCGACGGGGATCCCCCACTGGAGGAAGGAGCGGTGCGCGAACATCCGCTCGAGTCGTTCGGCTCCGTAGTACCCCAGCAGCTTGTCGCCGTGGTACCGGGCGTAGCTGCCGAACGGCACGGCGACCAGCCGCAACGATCTCATCCGGGCGAGTATGTCGTCGTCGACCAGCGAACAGTGTTCGACGCGGTGCCGCCGCGCGGGCGCGCCGGCACGGCGGGCGTTCTCGTGGGCGTCGAGGAGCAGCCGGATGGCGCGGTCGCCGTTGGCGTGGACCGCGAGTGCGAGACCGGCGCCCGTGACCTGGTGGACCAGGTCGTCGAGGTCTGAGGCGTCGATGACCTGCAGCCCATGGTCGTCGCTGTTCAGGTAGGGCTCGTCCAGCAGGCAGGTCCCGCCTGCGCACGCACCGTCCACGAAAGCCTTGATCCCGACGAGCCTGAGCCGGTGGTCACCGAGGCCGTCGTGCACGCCCGCACGCAGGAGGTGCTCGACGTGCGGGTAGGCCAGCAACGCGCCGGTGCGCATCGTGAGCGTTCCTTCGCGGCGGGCCGCCAGCAGCAACGCCAGGTCCTCGGGACCGCACAGCGCATCGCACATCGACGTGATCCCCGCGTCGTGGAACATCCGCAGCGCCCGGCCGAGGGCCGCGAGCCGCGCGGCGGGATCGGACGGCGGGACGACCGTCTCGCCGCGGGCCAGGGCCGGGTAGGCGATGTCGAACAGGTGCTGTTCGTGCACGACGCCGGTCAGGCGTCCGTCGAGCTCGCGGTCGAGCCGGCCGCCGGGGACGTCGACGGTCGTGTCCTGCAGGTCTGCTCTTGCCAACCCGGCGCTGTTGAGCACACCCCAGTGCGCGGCGACGTGGATGAGCAACACCGGATGCCCCGGTACGGCGGCGTCGAGGACGTCGCGGTCGACGATCCGTCCACCGGTGGTCTTGCTGTGGTCGTACCGCGAGCCGATCACCCACTGTCCGGGTGGCGTGCGAGACGCTGCGGCGCGCAGGGCGGCAACCAGCTCGGCGTCGTTCGTGACTGCCTCGGGTGAGCAGTCGACGTTCAGCAGGTTCTCGGCGGTCATCGTCGGATGGGCGTGGGCGTCGTTGAACCCGGGAAGCACCACTCCCGGCAGCCGCACCGTCCGCTGGACGGGATATCGACGGGCGAGGTGGTCGGCCGGACCGGTGGCCACCACGCGCTCGCCGAAGACGACGAACGCCTCAGTCGGCGGCCCGGCCAGGGTGTGTACCCGTCGCGCGTGCACCAGCGTCCACCTCGCGGCGGCGGCCGGCGCGCTCTCGGGATCCGCGGTCACCGCTGCCAGCCTGCTCGGCTCGGCCCGGAGCGCGAAGACCACTGCAGCGGGACCGGCAGCGTCGCGCTGTGCTCCACGTGCGGCTCACGTCCGATCTCGGTGCGCGTAGCGGGCGCGATCGCGTGGCCGCCTGCCCGTACGTTAGAGGAGCGCAGCGACGGTCGGCGGCTCGAACGCTGCCTCATCGATGCCGCGGCGCCATCGACAGGCCGTCCGCGATCGCGGCGTCGAGCAGCAGCTGGTGGGCGCGATGCCCCGCTCAGCTGGACCGGATCCGGGATCCCTGGTCGGGCGGCTCCCGACGCGACCACGACCTCGACAGCATCGGCGACATGTCGCTGGCGGCCGGCAGGAGCCACCGCTTGTACAGCGAGACCAGGCGGATGGCCACGACCAGTAGGGCGGCGACGGTCGCGTCCACCGGCCGGGGGAGCGGCCCGTAGTGCAGCGCGGCGAACGCGACGGAGCCCGCCAACGCGGCGAGGGTGTACAGCGGGCCGCCGAGGAAGAGTGTCGGGACCTGGCTGGCGAGGACGTCGCGGACGACCCCGCCACCGACACCGGTGATGACGCCGAGCACGACGACCGCCGGGACCCCCGCCTTGAGGTGGATGGCCTTGTCCGCGCCGGCGACGGTCCAGATGCCGAGGTAGACCGCGTCGAGGATCGTCAGCGCCGCGGCGAGCCGGTGCTCCCAGTGCGCGATGGCGAGCGCGACGACCGTCGCGCTGATCCACGTGATCAGGTACACCGTCGTCAGCGCCGCGCTCGGCACGGCGAGCATGGCGTCGCGGATCACCGCTCCGCCGACCGCGGTCACCAGCGCGAACGCCCCGACCCCGACCACCGACACCCGGGTCCGGGTGTACGCGAAGAGCGCCCCTTGCACCGCGCCGACCGCGACCCCGACCACGTCGAGCCCGATCGGGAAGTCGATGTCGGACACTCCCACGGCGCTCACCGTAGGACTCGCTGGCCCGCCGGGCGCAGAACCTCCGCCGAGGTGGTCTTCCGGTCCTCGGGTGGGCGGTGCGGACCGCGGCCGAGTTGCGTGCGCTGGCGCCGCTGGCCGACAACGTGGTCGTCGAGGGCGAGCGCCTGGCCGACGTCCCCGGGCCGGTGCCCGCATCGGCGGTCGACGTCACCAGGCGACGATGCCCTCGCCGCCGGCGCCGTTCGGGACGACGACGCTGCCCACGGCGCTCAAGGTGCCGTCACTCGAGACGGCGAAGGCGTCGACTCCTCCGTTGCCGCCGGTCTGGACGTAGAGGTCCCGTCCGTCACGGGTGAAGCTGGCGTCGACGGTCCCGGGCCCGGTCGCGGTGTCGGTCAGCTCGACCGGGGCGGCGGACGCAGTGGCCCGCAGCGTGGTCACGCTGGCGCTGCCGGCGTTGGAGGCGGCGAGAAGGTCGCCGCTGGCGGTGATCCAGCACGTCGCCCGCTGGCCGGTGGGCGTCACGCCGAGCGGGCTGAGCACGCCTCGGGTGTCGACGGCGAAGCTGTCCACGGCGTTGGTCCCCGCATCGGCGACCTGGAGGTGGCCGGCGGTGTCGAAGGCGACGTCGAACGGCACCCCGCCGGCCTCGGTCCACACGGTCGGCTGGGCGCCGAGCTGCGCGAACAGTCCGAACGGTCCGGACGTGAACGAGTAGACCAGGACGCTGCTCGTGGCGGCCTTGGTCGTCACCACGAGGTGCCGCCCGTCGGGCGTGAACGCGACCTGGCCGGGAGTGTGGGTGAACTCGGCGCTGCCGGACGTGACGGGCAGTCCGAGCTGACGGTGCCACGCCGGGACCGGGAACAACCGGCCGGCGATGTCGAGGTAGCCCTGGATGCTGCCGCCGTCGCGCGCGTTCAGCACGAACACGCGGCTGTCGTGCGCGGTGACGCTGACCGGGAACGACCCCGCGGTCGCGGTGGTCTGCCGGAGTCGCAGCCGGGTGCCGTCGACGGCGAACACGCTCAGGCTGTTGCTGCCGGCGTTGACGGCGAGCAGCTGACCGTGGTCGCGGTCCGCCGTCAGGGCGCCCTGCGAGGCGGTGAAGTCGACCGCTGCACCGCCGAGCCGGCCACCGAGGCCGCCGGTGGCGTACACGCCGTCCTGCTGCAGGCTCCCGTCGGCCGACCGGCGGTAAGCGACGACCTGGTTGCCGGTGACGGCGTCGTTGGCGACGAAGACGGCTCTGCCGCCGTCGGGTCGTGCGGACGTGGGCGTCGCGGCCGAGGCCGGGACGCTGGTAGTGATCGCTGCGGCGAGCGCAAGACCGACGGTGGCACCGAGGCCGAGGACGCGGTGGAGCGTGGGCATGGATGGAGTCCTTCCGGGGACGTCTCTCAACGACAGGAGGGCGTCGGCGGCGCGCCGCCGCACCCGAGGATGAGTGCACCCAGACGGACGGGTGTTACACCGGGACGCCGGCGCGACACCCGCAGCGGGAGGACGGCGTCTAATGGCCGACTGTGACCACCGGAGGCGCAGCGGAGTCCGCTCGGGACACGCTGTCCGACCGACAGGCGTGGGACGCGTTGCGCTCCGGCCGGTCGGAGGCGATCGCCGCCGTCGTCCGGGCCTGGTCACCCGGCATGCTCCGACTGGCGCGCACGCAGCTGCCCGACCCGGCCGCTGCCGAGGACGTCGTCCAGGACGCGTGGCTGACGGTGCTCACCGGGCTCGACCGCTTCGAGGGCCGCAGCGCCCTGCGCACCTGGGTCCTCGGCATCGTGGTCAACCACGCCCGACGCGCCCGGGCCCGTCGTGACCGTGTCGTCCCGTTCTCCGGCGAGTGGTGGCAGGACCGGGTCGAGCTCCGGCAGCCTGCGGTCCGCCCGGACCGGTTCGACGCCGCCGGCGGCTGGCGCGTCCCACCGTTCGTCTGGGAGGCCCTGCCCGAGAGCGTCCACGGCGTTCACGAGTTGCAGGAGATCGTCGAGCAGGCCGTCGGGACGCTGCCGGTGAGGCAGCGGGCGGTCCTGGTCGCCCGTGACGGGCTCGGCCTGGTCGGCGGGGACGTCGCGGCGTTGTTCGGGGTCTCCGAGACCAACCAGCGGGTGCTCCTCCACCGGGCCCGCAGCCGGGTGCGGGCGGTGGTGGAGGACTACGCCGCGGTCCGCCAGGGTGCGCCGCCGCCGAACTCGTCCCCGGAAGCGCCCGACGTCCGTCGAGGGACGGCGCGTCGCCTCTCGCGGGCGGGACGTGGTGGCCGGGCCGACGCGGCGCTGGCCTGCCGGCAGCTCGTGGAGCTCGTGCACGACTACCTCGACGGCGATCTCGACGCCGCCCTCAGGGCCCGGGTCGAGCGACACCTCGACCAGTGCCACGTCTGTCCCGGCTACGTCGCGCAGGTCCGTCGGCTCATCGACCTCACCGCCAGCCTCGCCTCGACCGCCCCGTCGGCGTCGATCCGCCGGTTGGTTACCTCACTCGGCGTGGAGGGCGGCGAGCGGGCCGACCTGCTCGTCGACGGACGACCTCGAGCGTCGGGGCCCGAGCCCCGCTCCCGCCCGCGCCGGCGCTGATCCCGACGATGTCGAGGTTGGTCCGGCATCGTCGCACCCGCCGGGACCGGCGTCCGGCCGGCGCCAGCCGGCGTCAGGGTCGCCAGGGGCCGGTCGGGAGGTAGACCAGCTGGTGCACGCGGCCGTCGAAGGTCCGGCAGTCGACGAGATCGAGGTCGATGTCGGGCAGGCCCGCGAGGACCGGGTTCCGGCCGGACTCCCCCGTGATCACGGGGAACACCGTCACTTCCAGGCGGTCGACCAGGCCGGCTGCGAGGAGCGCGCGGTTCATCCGGATGCTGCCGTGACAGCGGAGCGGCACCGGAGACTCCGCCTTCAAGCGAGGGACGACGTCGATCGCGTCCCCCGCGACGAGAGTCGAGTTCCGCCAGGTCAGCGGCGCCTCGAGTGTCCTCGAGATGACGACCTTCCGAGCCGCGTCGAGCGGCAACGAGCCCGGGTCGGAGTTCCCGGCGTGGAAGCGCTGCATCATCCGGTACGTGTCCGCACCGAACACGAGTGTCTGGTCGGGGTCCCCCAAGACGCGGGCCCGCTCCGCGACGAGCTCGGGTCCTTCCTTGCCCCAGTACCCGACCGGGCCGGTACCGAAGCCGTCGAGGGTCGAGAACACGTCGACGACGAAGTCGGCCCCCGGAGACCGCTCCGCTCTTGCTTTGTCCAGCACGGGTCGCGTCATGTCCGGGTAGACGCTCCGGCACAGCCGGACTGATCGCCACGAGCTTGGAACGACTCCCCGCCGAGCTGGAGGCACCGCCCCGGCGGCATCCGACGATCCCGGACCGCGTCAACAGGTCGGGCCGGTGCTGTTCGCCGCCCGGCCGCCGCGCGGGGCCACGCTCATCGCGACCGCCACGGTGTCGCCTACGTCGACGCGTTCCCGGGACCGGACGGCGTTCTTCACCGGCAGCACGTACCCGCCGTCGCGGGGCAGCAGGGACGTCTCCCAGTGCGTGTCCCCGATCCGGACGCACACCGGGATCGCGCCCCAGCCGTAGGTCGCCAGTGCGGCTTCGGCGCGCACGTAATCGCAGACGTCCTCGGGCAGCGCGAACCAGAAGTACGGCGCGGGCCCGCGCCATTCGAACAGCTCCGCCGTGAACGCGGTGTCCACCCGGCCAGGTTATGGTGCGGCGGCCCTGCGGCGAGCAGGCTGCCGGGTCGGGGACGGGCGCTGGCGCCGTCAGGCGCCACGGACGGGGGACCAGCATGACCGCGCGGACGTACGTCGACGACCTCACCGAGCGCCTCGCCGCCGCCGGCGCGCGCACCGTCCTCAGGCACGGCGACCTCGACGTCTCCGGCGACGAGCTGCTCGCGGCGGTGCACCGCTACGCCCACGCGCTGGACGGGCTGGGCATCGGGCGCGGCGACGTGGTGGCGCTGTACGCGCCGAACCGGCCGGACGCCCTCGCGGTGCGCTACGCCACCCACCTGCTCGGTGCCGCGTCGGTGTTCCTGTCCGCCCCGCCGGAGCGGCTCAAGCGGGGGCGCATGCTCGTCGACTTCACTCCGCGGCTGGTCGTCGTCTGGCCCGAGACGCTCGAGCTGCTGCCGGACACCGAGGCGGAGGTGGCGTCCGTCGGTGCGATCGAGGGCGTCGAGCTGCGGCTGGACCGGCTGGCTGCAGCCGGGCCGGCAACCGTCGTGGCCAGCCGGGCACGTCCCGACGACCTCGCGGTGATCATCTCCTCCGGCGGCACCACGGGCGTGCCGAAGGGCAGCGTGCGTGACTTCGCCACCTGGAGCCGCAGCGTGACGAGGTCGAGCCCGCCGGACCGCCGGCAGCTGGCCAACGGCAAGCTCGCCTACCTGACCCAGCTCCTCGTCGACATGACCCTGCTCGGCGGCGGCACCGTCGTCCTCCAGGACCGCGTCGACCCGGTCGACACGCTCGCCGCGATCGAGACCGAGCGGATCACCGACCTGTTCCTGGTCGAGCCGCAGCTGGTCGAGCTGATGGACCACCCGGCCCTCGGCGACCACGACCTGAGCAGTCTGCGCGCGCTCACGCACATCGGGGCGGCGGCCGCGCCAGTGCTGCGCAGACGCGCCCGCGCGCGCCTCGGCCCGGTCCTCGCGCACGTCTACGGCGCCAGCGAGATGGGTCTGGTGAGCGCACTCGGGGCCGCCGAGCACGACCCGGCCGACCCGGTCACGTTCTCCTGCGCCGGACGCGTCCTGCCAGGAGTCGAGTTGCGGTTCCGGGACGCGGGCGGCCTTCTCGATCCCGTCCGCGGAGCGATGGAGGTCCGGTCGGCGACCATGGCGAGCGGGTACTTCCACCGGCCGGTCGAGCAGGCCGCCAACTTCGTCGACGGCTGGTACCACCCCGGCGACCTCGGCCACCTCGACGAGCAGGGGCTACCTGCACGTCGACGGTCGGGCGGCCGACTGCGCCGAGATCGACGGCCGGCTCGTCACGCCGGTGGGGCTACAGGACGTGCTGTGCCGCCTCGACGAGGTCCGGTACGCGGTCATCGTCCTCGACCCGGAGACCGGCACCCGCCTCGCCGCGGTGCTCGCGTGGCCCGGGCGGAGCATCGAGGAGGACGCGTGCCGTGCGGCGGTGCGCACCGCGTTCGGTGACCGCGTCGCCGACGAGCTGCGCGTCCTCCCGCTCGAGTGCATCCCGCTCACCGAGCAGGGGAAGCCCAACCGGCCGGAGATCCGCCGCCTCGCCGCCGCCGGACTCGCGCGCCAGGCATCGGCGTAGGACGCCGCGCGGAAGCCCGGTGCGTCAGCCGGCGGTCGCGTCGTCGGCGTCGAGACGGGCCCGCATGAGCGAGGTCAGCAGGTCCACCGGCAGCTCGCGGTCGTACGGCAGGCGGATGAACCCCTCGCCGGTCTGGTGGCCCGCGGCCTCGACGGAAGCCTTCTGGGTGGCGAAGAACTGCGGTGAGAACCGCAGCGAACAGTGGTTCTTGTAGTTCTGGAGCATCCAGAGGTTCGTGTTCTCGCCGCGCACGTACACCGGGAGGTTCCACTTGAGGACCTCACGAGCCTGTGGCGCCGTGTCCTTGCTCAGCGCCCGCAGCGCCTCGAGGTGCGGTCGTTGGACCGGCTCGAGGCGGTCGAAGAAGTCCTCGACGCTGGCCCGCTTCGGCATCGGCATGCGGGTGAACCTACGCGACGGTGCCGCGGTGGTGTCTCGTGCCGGCGGGCGCGGCAGTACGGTGAGCCGCCGGTCCGCCGAGCCGCCGACGCCGCCGGCACACCGATCGGGGTGAGGTCGTGACCGACCAGCTCGAGCAGCGCGCCCGCCTCGACGGCGGCGGATCGCAGGCGGCCGAGCCGTGGCGGGACTACCCGCCGATGGCGGACACCGCCGGCCACGTCGAGCCGGCGCCCCGACGCGTCCGGGGCTACCTGGCGGGCCGGCAGGTCTTCGACACCACCGGTGCGATGTACGTCTGGGAGTCCCCGCGCTACCCGCAGTACTACATCCCGCTCGCCGACGTCGACAGGTCGTTGCTCGTCGACGAACAGCACCTCCAGCGCCTGCGCCTGGGGACCGCCCGGCGGCACGCGCTGCGGGTCGACGGCGCCGACGGGCGCACCGACCGGCCGGGGGCAGTGCGCGTCTACGACGAGGACGCCGCGCCCGGCGTGGCCGGGACCGCCCGGTTCGAGTGGTCAGCTCTCGACGAGTGGTACGAGGAGGACGAGCAGGTCTTCGTCCACCCCCGCAACCCGTACACCCGGGTCGACGCCGTCCGCTCCACCCGGCACGTCGTCGTGGAACTCGACGGCGTCGTCCTCGCCGAGTCCCGCGCGCCGGTGCTGTTGTTCGAGACCGGACTACCGACGCGGTACTACCTGGACCGGACCGCGGTGGACTTCCGCCACCTGGTCCCGACCGGCACCCGCACCGAGTGTCCGTACAAGGGCCGGACGACGGAGTACTGGGATCTGCGCGTCGGCGACGTCGTCGTACCCGACGCCGCGTGGAGCTACGCGTTCACCACCGCGGCGGTGCAGCCCGTCGCCGGTCTCGTGGCGTTCCTGAACGAGCGCGTCGACCTGGTCGTCGACGGGCGGCCGCTGCCCCGCCCCACGTCTCCGTTCAGCTGACGCCGGCCTCCGCGCCGGCCCGCGGATACGCCACCTTGGGGCACCGATCTGGCCTTGTTGGGTGCGCCCGCCGCCTGGGAGGCTGCCGCGGACCGCACGGCAGCGACGCGTGGAGGCCGCCATGACGGCGAGCAGCACGGCACCGACCAGCACGGCACCGACCAGCACCGCACGGACCAGCACGGCACGGACCGGCCCGGCACCGACCGGCACCACCCGGCGGCAGGTACTGCGCACCGGCGCGCTGGGCATCGGTGCCGCCGCGGCGGGTGCGGCGCTCCGCCCGGCTGCCGCCCTCGCCGAGCCGACGCCCACGCCGACCGCGGCACCGGCCGGCGGCTGCCCGCTCGGCCACTCGGGCGGGACGACCCCGTCGGCGACGTTCGGCCGCATCTTCTCCGACCTGCCGCCGTTCGCCGACAACACCGCCTCGCTGCGGCAGGCGCTCACCGAGATCGGAGCGCCCGGCGGCCCGCTCGACGCGAAGGACGACCTGTTCGGGCCGAACGGCGGGCCGGTGCTGCTCATCACCGACCCGAACCTGAGCCTCGTCAACCGCAACAACCCACACGACACGGCCGGCATGACGTTCGTCGGGCAGTTCGTCGACCACGACCTGACCTTCGACGCGACGACGAAGCTCGGCGTCGCGGCCGACCCGCGAACGTCACCGAACGGCCGCACCGCCCGGTTCGACCTCGACTCGGTGTACGGCGGCGGTCCGGTGTTGCAGTCCGAGTTGTACGACCCGGCCGACCCGGTGAAGTTCCGCCTGGAGTCCGGCGGGCAGTTCGAGGACGTACCACGTCGGGCGGACCTGAGCGCGGTCATCGGCGACCCGCGCAACGACAGCAACCTCATGGTGCAGGGTCTCCACGCGGCGTTCCTGCTCTTCCACAACCACGCTGTCGACGACGTCCGGGTGCGCGGTGACGACCCGATCGACACGTTCACGAAGGCGCGGCAGCTCGTGCAGTGGCACTACCAGTGGCTGGTGGTCAACCAGGTGCTGCCGAACTTCGTCGGGCAGCCGGTCGTCGACGACGTGCTGCACCGGGGACCGCGGTGGTTCCGCCCCGATCCGGCCTACATCCCGGTCGAGTTCAGCGGGGCGGCCTACCGCTTCGGCCACAGCATGGTGCGCCCGTCCTACCGGGCCAACCTCGCCGGGGATGGCGGGAAACCCTTCTTCGGGCTCGTGTTCGACTCCCGGGTCGTCACCCCCGACGGCGCCAACCCGACGACCGACCCGGGCGACCTGCGCGGCGGGTTCCGCTCCGCCCGCCGCTTCGTCGGCTGGCAGACGTTCTTCGACTTCGGCGGCGCGCACTCCACCGACGTCCGGCCCAACAAGGTCATCGACACGACGTTGTCGACGCCGCTGTTCGCCTTGCCGACCGGCGCGATCGCGCACATCCCCGGCGCCCCCGGCCCGACCGCGCTGCCGCAGCGCACGCTGCTGCGCCACCTCACGTGGTCGCTGCCGTCCGGTCAGCGGGTCGCGCGCCGGATGGGCGTGGCACCGCTCGCGCGGCAGGACCTCGCGGACCTCGCCGGGTTCGGGCACGACCTGGACCGGTCGACGCCGCTGTGGCTGTACGTGCTGCGCGAGGCCGACCTCGCCACCGGCGGGCAGTTCCTCGGCCCGGTCGGCGGGCGGATCGTCGCCGAGACGATGATCGGGCTGCTGCAAGCGGACCCGGACAGCTACCTCAGTCGCAACCCGCGCTGGCGCCCTGTGCTCGGTGCCGGCTCGGCCGACTACCGCATCGTGGACTTCCTCCGCTACGCCCGGGTGGACCCCGACAGCCGCGGGCAGTGACTCCCGACGTCGTCTCGACCGGCAGAGACACCGCTGCAGGCCGGCGGCGCGCGGTCAGGCGGTGACGACCTCGAAGGACGCCAAACTCGGGTCGGCGGCGTAGGCGATCCGCGCGCCACGGGAGCGCGCGTCGTGCAGCGCGTCCAGCACGGCTGTCGTGATCACCTCACCGGGCGTCAGCACCGGCACGCCGGGCGGGTACGGCGCGATGACCTCCGCGCTCACCCGGCCCACGGCGGCGGCCGCCGGCACTGTCGCCCGGGCGGCGAAGAACGCCTGCCGCGGAGACAGCGCGACGGTCGGCGGCGGCACGGGCGCGGGCGGCGGCCACGGACCGCCCGGGTGCCGGTGTGCCGCGGCGGCGATCGCGGAGACGAGGGCCTCGACGGTGTGCGCGTCGTCGAGCATCGTCACGACCGGGATCAGCGCGTCGCGTTCGGCGAGCTCGACCGGCATCCCCGCCGCGATGAGCTCTCGTTCGATCGCCAGCCCGTCCGCACCGGGCAGCCGCACGACCAACTTCGTCGGATCGTCGGTGGCCGGGACGTCCAGGCCCGCGTCGCGCAGCTGGTCGCGCGCACTCGTCACCAGGTCGAGCAGCCGGCCGAGCAGCCTCGGGCCCCGCGGTGACGCGAGCAGCGCCCGTGCGGCGTCGACGGAGGCGAGCACGGAGCCGGCCGGGCTCGTCGTCACGAGCGCGTCGACCGCCCGATCGATCCGGTCGAGGCCGAGCAGGTCACCGCGGGCGAGGACGAGCGAGGCCTGCGAGTAGGCCGGCAACGTCTTGTGCGCGCTGGTCACCATGGCGTCGGCCCCGGTCTGCAGCGCGTGCGGCGGCAGATCGGGGTGGAAGCCGAAGTGCGGCGCCCACGCCTGGTCGACGACGACGGGCACGCGTGCGTCGTGCGCGGCGCGCACCACCGCAGCCAGGTCCGAGCGCGCACCCCGGTACCCGGGATCGACCAGGAACACGCCCGCGGCGCTCGGGTGCGCGGCGAGCAGCGCGCGGAGCGCGACGACGTCGAGCCGGCCGGCGTCGTCGACCGGCACCCAGACCGGCTCCAGGCCGGCCAGCACCAGCCCGGTCAGCGTGCTCCGGTGCGCGGTGCGTCCCACGAGGACGGTGTCACCCGGGCGCCCGAGCGCCAGCGCGGCGATCTGGTTGGCTTGGGTCGACCCGCCGGTGGTGAACCAGCAGCGGTCGGCGCCCCACAGCTGCGCCGCGCGGGCCTCCGCGGCGGCCAGGGCGGCCGGCGCCTCCTTCACCGGCGCCAGCCCCCCGAACAGCGGCACGTCGGAGGACAGCAGCCGGCCGAGCGTCGGCCACACCTCCCCGGCGCGGCCCTTGTGGCCCGGGATGGTGAACGGGACGCGCCCGGAGTCCACGGCCGCCCGCCACGCCACCAGCAGAGGCGCGTCGTCCTCGCCCAGGTCGGGCACCGGCGTCAGTACTTCCAGAGCACCCGGGCCACGACGTCGGCAGCGTCGTCGCCGGTGGCCGCGATCTCCCCGCGGCGGACGTCGGCGATGGTGGCCGTGAGCGCGGGGCCGAGCGCCGCCGAGAGCGCGGCGTCCGCCTCCAGCGCCGCCGTCGCCTCCTCCAGCGACGTCGGCAGCGACGCGATCCCGCGCGCCGATCGTTCGTCCTCGGACAACGAGGCAGGGTCGACGTCTGACGGGCTGCGGGAGTCGCTCCCCGCCATCGATGCCCGCGAGGCCGGCGAACACGACCGCGGCGACGGCGAGGTAGGGGTTCGCCGCGAGGTCGAACGCCTTGACCTCGAGGTTCGCCGCACGTCCCTCGCTGCCGGCGGCGCCGCGGACGACGCGCAGCGCGGTTTCCCGGTTCTCCAGCCCCCACGCCTGGAACGCGCCCGCCCAGTGCTGCGGGATCAAGCGCAGGTAGCTCGCCGGCGACGGTGCGCCGATGGCCAGCAGTGCCGGCAGCCGGGAGAGCACGCCGGCGGTGAAGGCCTCCGCCTCCGCGGTCAGGCCGAGCTGCCCCTCGCCGCCACTGAACAGGTTCCGGTCGTCGCGCCACAGGGACAGGTGGAGGTGACCGCCGTTGCCGGCGCCGTCGACGATCATCTTGGGCGAGAACGACGCCTGCAGCCCGTGCCGGAACGCGCAGGCGCGGATGGTCTCGCGGACGAGCACCAGGGTGTCCGCGGCGCCGACGAGGTCCTCGACCGCGACCGACACCTCGAACTGCGCGGCCGAGTACTCCGGGTGGATCTGCTCGACGACGACGCCGCTGCCGCTCCAGCGCGACGAGCAGGTCGCGCAGGTGGTCCGACAGTTCGGCGATCCGCGTCGACCCGTACGCCGGGCCGGACACGGCGGGGGTGAACGTCGTCCCCGGCAGGCCCACCGCCCACTCGACCTCGAACGCCGCCTGCGCCGAAAGTCCGCGTTCGGACAGCTCACGGACGGCGCGGCGGGCCAGGCTGCGCGCGTCCTGGACGTGCGGCTGACCGTCCTGGGTGTACCGGTCGACCGGCGCCCAGGCCCATCCCGGCTGCTGGTCGAGGGCCACGAGTCGGTCGAGTGCCGGGTGCAGCCGCAGGTCGCCGATCGGTCCGCCGGCGTACCGGCCGGACACGATGGAGTCGTCGGTGAGGAACGCGTCGAAGACCGGGGACATCCCGATGCCCCACGCCGCGGCGTGCTCGAGCCGGGCGAGCGGCACGGCCTTCACCCGCGTGATCCCGCTGTTGTCCACCCACGTCCCGGACACGCCGACGACACCCAGCTCGGCCAGTGCGGGCACGAGCGCCCGCGCCTGCGCCGCCCGCCGTTCCCGCTCGTCCCCGTCGAGCCGGTCCTCGCTCATGGCTCACACCGTAAACGGAGCGGCGGCACCGGCGGGACGGCGAGGCGGGCGCCGGACCGGTCACTCCGCGGTGACGACTCGCCGTTGCCTCGTCTGTGGGACGAGTTCCGGCGGGTGTCGACCGGGCGGGAGACACTCACGGGAGACGACCGCGGCGCTATCGTCGTCGATCATCGAGCCGGATCGGAGGCCGTGATGCAGACCGAGACGCCGACCAGGTTGCGCCGGAACCTCACCGTGTGGCAGGCCGTCGGGCTGTCCGTCGCGCTGATGGCCCCCAGCATGGCGGCCAACATCAACCCCCAGGCGACGGCGACCACCACCGGCCGGGCGGTGCCGCTGGCGTTCCTGCTGGCCGCGGTCGGCGTGCTGCTCGTCGGCTACGGCTTCGTCCGGCTGTGCCAGTACTACCAGCACGCCGGCTCCGTCTACGCGTTCGTCGGCAGCACGCTCGGGCCCCGCGCCGGCGCGGTCTCCGGCCTGGCACTGTTCGCGACGTACTGCTTCTACGGGATCGTCACCGCCTCGGCGTCCGGCATCCTCGGCAGCGCGTTCCTCGACTCGACCGGCATCTGGCACAGCCCACCGGACTGGGCGCCGTTCGTCATCGCGGCGTTGTCGCTCGCCGGCGCGTTGGCGCTCACCGTCGTCCCGGCGCGGCGGGGTACCTCGACGCTGCTGTCCATCGAGGGCATCACCGTCGCGATCATCCTGGTCGTCTCGGCGGTGGTCCTCGTCCGGCTGATCGGCGGCAGTGTCCCCGACGGCGGCTCGCAGCGGTTCACGCTCAGCGTGTTCACCGTGGCGCCCGGCACGCCGGCCAGCGACGTCTTCCTCGGCATCGTGTTCGGCTTCCTGTCCTTCGCCGGCTTCGAGGCGGCCTCCACGCTCGGCGAGGAGACCGCGCAGCCGCACCGCGACATCCCGCGCGCGATCATCGGCACCGCGCTCTTCGGCGGCGTCTTCTTCGTCGTCGTCACCGCGATCGAGATGATGGGCTTCGGCACGGACGCCGCCGGGGTGAAGGCGTTCACCTCCTCCGGCTCGCTGCTGGGCGACCTCGGCACCAAGTTCATCGGCTCCTGGGTGGGCGACATCATCAGCCTCGGCGCCACCATCACCGCGTTCGGGTGCTGCCTGGCCTGCACGGTCGGCGCGTCCCGGCTGCTCTACGCGATGAGCCGCGACCTCGGCGGCGACGGCCGGGGGCTGGCGCGGCTGTCCCGCAACGACACCCCCGCACGCGCCGCGTGCCTCGTGACCGCGCTGATGGTGGTCGGGTTCGTGGTGATGGTGCTGTGCTCGCACGGCTGGGTCGCCACCAACACGTTCGCCTGGTCCGGGACGATCGGGACGCTGATCCTGCTCGTCGCCTACCTGCTGACGACGATCGGCGCGATCCGGCTGGTGTTCGTGCAGCGCAAGCTGCCGGTGCCGATGTGGCAGGTCGTCATCCCGGTGCTGGCGATCGTGGTTCTCGGCTACACGATCTACCGGCAACTCGTCCCCCTGGCCCGCGGCCGGCGTCGCCCGCAACCTGCCGCTGACCGCCGCGGCGTGGATCGTGCTGTCCGTCCTCGTCGTGCTGGCGTTCCCGGCCGCAGCCCGGCGGCTGGGGGAGCGACTGGCCGCCGAGGAGGGGTTCATGACGCAGGAGCCGGAGCTCCCGTCCGCCCGGCTGGCCGATGCCTGACGCGGACCCGGTCGACGAGCTGCCGCTGGTCGACCACCACTGCCACGGCGTCCGTCGCGGGCCGCTCGACCGGGCGGCCTTCGAGGCCGACCTGACCGAGGCGGACGGCAGCGGCCGCTGGCACGGCTCGTTGTTCGACACCTCACGCCGGGCTCGCGGTGCGCCGCTGGTGCGCGCCGCTGCTCGACCTGCCGCCGCACGCCGCGCCGGAGGAGTACCTGGCGCGCCGCGCCGAGTTGGGCGTGGACGAGGTCAGTGCGCGGCTCGTCGGCGCCACGGGCATCGTCGACTTCCTCGTCGACACCGGCTTCGAGCCGGGCGCGTTGACGACGCCGGGTGAGCTCGCTGCGCTGACCGGCGGTCGCGGGCACGAGGTCGTGCGGCTGGAACAGGTCGCCGAGTCCGTGCGCGGCGCATCCGACTACTCGGCGGCGTTCGCCGCGGCACTGGCCGAGCGGGCCCGGGACGCGGTGGGGTTCAAGTCGATCGCGGCCTACCGCGTCGGGCTCGACCTCGACCCGGCCCGGCCGAGAGACGCCGAGGTGCAGGCCGCCGCGGACGCCTGGGCGCGGTCGGGCTCCGAGCGGCTCGCCGATCCGGTCCTGGTCCGGCACGGGATCTGGACCGCACTCGAGCTCGGCCAGCCGCTGCAGTTCCACGTCGGCTACGGCGACCGTGACGTCGACCTCGACCGGTGCGACCCGCTGCTGCTCATGCCGCTGCTGCGCGCCACGGCGCCGCTCGGCGTGCCGATCATGCTGCTGCACAACTACCCGTTCCACCGCCACGCCGGGTACCTGGCGCAGGTCTTCGACTCACGTCTTCGTCGACGTCGGGCTCGCCGTGCAGAACGTCGGCCCGCGCGCGGAGGTGCGTGCTGGCCGAGCTGCTGGAGCTGGCGCCGTGGGGATCCGTGCTGTTCTCCACCGACGCGTTCGCACTGCCGGAGCTGTACCTGGTGAGCACGCTCGGGTTCCGGCGGGCGCTGACCGGCGTCCTGCGCGGCGGCGTGCGCGACGGCGCGTGGACGAGTGCCGACGCCGACCGCTTCGCCGGCATGGTCACCTCCGGCAACGCCCGGCGCGCCTACGCGCTGGACGCCGGGTGATCGACCGCGTCCTGGCGCAGCTGGCCTCCGAGCTGCCCGCGGCCGTCGCGCTGCGGCACGAGCTGCACGCCGATCCCCGGCTGTCCGGCGACGAGGCGGACACCACCGTGCGGGTGCTGCGACGCGCTCGGCTGGGGAGCCGGCGAGCCGGTCGCCGGCACCGGGGCGCTGGTCGGCCCACCCGGCGCCGTCGTCCTGCGCGGCGGAGCTCGACGCCCTGCCCGTGGTCGAGCAGACCGGCGTCGCGTGCCGCGCCACCGGCGTCGCGATGCACGCCTGCGGGCACGACGTCCACCTCGCCGGCGCGGTGGCCGCCGCCCGCGCCGTCGCGGCCGCCGCGCCGGAGGTCCCGGTCGCCGTCCTCCTCCAGCCACGGGAGGAGGGGTCCCCCTCCGGCGCGCACGACGTGGTGCGCAGCGGCGTCCTGCGAGCAGCGCGCCGTCCGCGCCGTCGTCGCCGCGCACGTCCAGCCCCAACTCGCGCCCGGCGTCGTCGACGTGACGCCGGGGCTGGTGAACGCCTCGGTCGACGAGTTCGCGGATCACCGTGCACGGGCGGGGCGGCCACGCGGCCTACCCGCACACCGTCCGCGACCCGGTGCTGGCCGCCGCGGCGGTCGTGCTCGCGGTGCAGCAGCTCCCGTCCCGCCGGGTCGATCCGGTGCGCGGTGCGGTGTGCACGGTCGGGATCGTCCGCGGCGGGACGATGGCCAACGTCGTGCCCGACTCGGTGACCCTCGCCGGCACGCTGCGCGCCGCCGACCCGTCCGACCGGACGGCGCTGTTGTCCGCGCTGCACGAGGTCGTCACGGCGACCGCCACCGCCTACGGCTGCCGCGCGGAGGTCGTCGAGGTCAGCGCCGAGCCGGCGCTGGTCAACCACCCGGCGCTCGCCGACGCGGCGGCCGGCGTGTTGACGGAGCTGGGCGTGATGGTCGAGCGGACCTGGCGGTCGTTCGGGTCGGACGACTTCTCCTACTACGGGAACGTCCTCCCGGCGCTCATGGCGTTCGTCGGCGTCGACGGCGGCGGAGGGCTGCACGAGGCACGGTTCCTGCCTCCGGACGGGACCGTCGAGCTGGTGGCACGCGCGCTCGTCGGGTGCTACCTCGCCGCCGCGACCGGAACGGGGACCGGTCCGGGCGGGGTCAGTCGCTGACGGCGCCCGCGGCGGTGAGGATCGCGTCGATCGTCGCCTGCGGCTGCGACACCATCGAGACGTGTGACCCGGCGACCTCGGTGATCGTCGCACCGGCGCGCTCGGCCATGTGCCGCTGGGTGTCCGGCGGGACCACCCGGTCCTCGGTCCCGACGACCGCCCAGCTCGGGATCGACTTCCACGCCGCGGTCGCGGACGGCGTCGTGTTGGCGCTGAGCGTGACGGGTCGCTGGGACTCGACGATCAGCCACCGGTCGTCCTCCGGCAGGTCCTGCGCGAAGGACTGGTGGACGGTGTCCGGCTTGAGGAACGCCTCGACGTCGCCCTCGGGCGCGCCGGGGTAGCCGGCGAGGTCGAACACCGTCGTCGGGTCCGGGACCGCCAGCGCCGACCCCGAGCCGCCGAGGATCTGGAACACCGTCTCACCCTCGTCCGGGGCGAACGCGTCGATGTAGACCAGGGCGCGGACGTCGCCGCCGCCGGTCCCGGCGTTGGTGATCACGAAGCCGCCGTAGGAGTGGCCCACGAGGACGACCGGGCCGTTCGTGCGCTGGGCGAGGTAGGAGGAGATGTAGGCGGCGTCCGACGGGCCGCGCAGCTGGTTGGTCGGCGTCTGGACGCCGAAGCCTCTCCGGCGCAACTCCGGTGCGACGGCGTTCCAGCTGGACCCGTCCGCCCACGCTCCGTGGACGAGGACGATCGTCGGGTTGGTCATGGTGCCTCCCTGTCGAGGACCCGCGATCTCGAGGACTCGTGATCACGGCCGCCCGACCGTAGCGAGACGCACCTCGCCGTGGGGGATCGAACGGCACCGCGGACCGCCACGCGCCCGGGTCAGGACATGGGGGCCGACTGGGTCAGCGGCTCCTGGGTCCGGGGACGAGGTCGAGCAGCCACCCGACGTTCGGCGACCCGACACCGGTCTCGTCGTCGTAGCCGGGACGGGAGTGGATGGTCGAACTCTGCACGTCGACCGTCTGCAGCCGGAACAGGTAGCCCTCCGATGCGTCGAGGAAGTTGGCGTAGTCGGTGCGGACCTGCGCGAGCGGGGACGACGGCGCGACGATGTCGTGCACCGCCGGCGTCCGCGACAGGAAGTAGTACAGCGGGTTCGCGAAGCCGATCGGGCGGTGGATGGCAGACCCGAGGACGGCGTCCACGCCGGCGAGCAGCGGCGAAGACAGGCTGGTCCCGCCGATCCGGTAGGTGTCCCAGTAGGTGCCGTCGGGGAACGCCTGCGTCTCGCCGACGAGGAACCCGGTGTTCGGGTCGCCCGGCATGGAGATGTCCGGCAGGGTCCGGTGCGGCGTGGGCGAGAAGTACTCCGAGATCGACGTCGGGACGACGCCACGCTGGTAGAACGGCTGGCCGAACAGCACGCTCGTTCCACCGCCGCCGCCGGAGTTGTAGGTCCCCGGCGGGGGTGGGGTCCACGCGCCGTCGGTCAGCGTGGAGTAGGCGGTCTGCCAGCCGTGCTCCCACAGGTAGTTGCCTCTGGCGCCGATCCCGACGCTGGTCCCACCGACGCCCGTCACCCACGGGACGTCCGCCGGGAACTCGACCGACTTGGCCGACGGGTTCGCCCCGCCACCGGTCAGGTCGCCGTCGTCGCCGGTGGAGAAGTTCACCGTGATGCCCGTCAGCGCCGCCTCGAGCGCGAACTGGGTGTAGAAGTCCACGTAGGACTGGCCGAGCGCGTCGATGTCGTCGGTGCCGTCGGTCCACGAGTTCGTGATGACGTCCGCGACGTGGTTGTCGATCGAGTTCGCCCACGCCTCGTCCAGTCCCGACAGGCAGTCAGAGCCGCCGACGTAGACGACCTTGGCGCCCGGCGCCATCGCATGTACCGCCTCGACGTCGAGGGTCTCCTCGCCGTACCAGCCCGAGCCGCCGCACTCGTCGACCTGGTCGTACGACGACGGCAGGATCTGGCTGAACTGGCCGTTGGCGAACCGGGGCTGGCCGACGTACTGGCTGTACTCCTGCGCGTCCTGGAGGATCGTCGGCGCCGCGTACGCGTCGGTGATGGCGACCGTGATCCCACGGCCGTCGATGCCCCGCCCGATCGCAGTGCTGAGGCCGTAGGCCGATTGGTACTGCTGGGGCCGGTAACCGCAGACCGCGTACGGCTGCTTGGCACCGTAGGCGGCGGGCTTGTCGGTGGCGATCTTCTGGCCGTAGTACGCCGAGCACGGCTGGACGCCGTACCGCGCGCCGGGCGGCGGTCCGGGCAGCGCGTCGGCCGGGGTCTTGAGCGCCGAGCCCTGGTCGACGCCGATCACACCGTCGATCGCCGAGACGACCGCCGCGGGTGTCGTGGTCGGCAGGCTCAGGGCGGTGGCGTTCGAGCGGACCGTGACACCCTTGTACGAGTAGGTGTTGACGGTGGTGCCGAAGGTCTTCTCGACCTGGTCGACCGTGCCGCTCGCCTCGACGTACATGCCGCTGTGCAGGGTCGTGCGGATCTGGAAGCCCTGTTGCTGCAGCCAGTGGCGCACGGCGGCGACGTCGGAGGCGGCAGGTCCGTAGCTGGTGGCGAACTGCGCGTCGGAGAGCCACGTGCCGTAGTCCGAGCTGCCGGGGGCGGAGATCCGCTGCAGCTGGGCCTCGGCCGAGGCAGCGTCACGCATCTTGAGCAGCAAGCCGAAGTCGACCTTCGCCGCGGTCGGTGCCCGTCCTACCGCGTGCGCCCGGGTGAGCCACTTGGGCGTCGTCCCCGGCACCTCGTGCCGCGCCGGACTCGCGCCGGCGGTCGCGCCGGCGGCAGCGAGCCCGACGCTCGTGAGACACACGGCGAGCAGCAGGATGCCCGCCTTTCGAACTGCGCTGGTGGTGGCCACGTGACCTCCGCACTCGGACGAGGTGATCCCGTTCGGAGCCAACGCGTCGCGTCGCTGATCGTCAACCCCTGTCCCGGACGGGCTTGTCGCCCGACTCGCTCGGGACGTGCGGCGGTCACGCGTCAGTGACCGGCGGCGCCCAGCCCGGCCGCCGGACCAGGCAGAACGGATGGCCGGCCGGGTCGGCGAAGACGTGGTCGCCCGCCGGGAGAGGCCGCGCGCCCAGCGCGACGACCGCCTCCGCGGCGGAGTCGAGGTCGTCGACCATCACGTCGAGGTGCATCTGCTGCGGACGGTCCGGATCCGGCCATCGCGGCGGCTGGTGGTCCGGGGCGAGCTGGAACGCCAACCCCGAGCTCGTGTCGTTCTCGGCGACGACCACGAAGTCCGGCGACCTGTACGTGACGGGCAGCCCGAGCAGCTCCGACCAGAACTGCGCCGATGCGGCCGGATCGGGGCAGTCGACGACGAGGTGGTGCCGGCGTCCGATCACAGCGACGTCAGCATCCCGCCGTCGATCATCACGTCCGTCCCGGTGATGTTGCCGGCGCGCGGGCCGGCGAGGAAGACGATCAGCTCCGCGACCTCCTCCGGGCGGGTGAAGCGTCCGGTGACGGTCCCGGCCGCCGCGGCGGCGGCCACCTCGCGCGGGTCCTGGCCGGTGCTGCGCCCGACGCGCGCGGCGACGCCGTCCGCGCCCAGCCAGAGGTCCGTGGCCACCGGCCCGGGATCGATGGTCACCACCCGGACGCCGCGGCCACCCCGCCACGAGCGACGCCGGCCCGTCCGCGGTCGACAGGTCCACGGCGTGCGCGCTGGTCCTGCCGTCGGCCACGAGCGCCGCGAGCTCGTCGGTGACGGTCAGCGACCCGGCGACGACCGTGGCTCCCGCCGCCACGAACGCCCTCGCCGTCGCCAGCCCGATGCCCCGTCCGGCGCCGGTGACCAGGACGACCTTGCCCGCGAGCTCCGAGCGCTCGACGTCCACCGCGGTCACAGTCCCTGGGCGCTGAGCCAGGACAGGCAGGACTCGGCCACGGCGCGCCAACCGCTGTCGATGACCAGTGAGTGGCCGCGGTCGGGGAACTCGATCAGGTCGGTCACGGCGCTGGAGCGGCGGTACTGCTTGAGCGTCGCCTTGGTGATGGCCTCAGGGACGGTGTTGTCCCGCCCGCCCATGACCAGCAGGAGGGGTCCGCGCTCGGTGTTGTCGGTCCGCACCGCGGCCGGTGAGTGCGGCGAGAAGTTCGCCACCGCGGCTTCGAACAGTGGGCGGCCGGGCGCGGGGATCGTCCACTGCTCGTACAACCGGTCGGACTCGCTGCGGTCCACCGCGTTGGCGAAGGCGTACGCGAACTGGTCGGCGGTCAGCGAGACGGCGCGGCGCTTGTTGGCGGGGTTCCGGAAGACCGGCAGGGTCGCGCGCAGCGAGGACAGCGGCACCGGGAGGACGCCCTTGATCTGCGCCGCGTCGATCGCGACGCCCGCCGCGCCGTGGCCGTCACCGAGCAGCTTCTCGACGATCATCCCGCCGAAGGAGTGGCCGATCAGGACGGGCGGCCGGTCCAGGCCCGCGACCAGCTTCGCGTAGTGCTCCGCGACCTCCTGGATGCCGCGGTCGGCGACGGCGTCCGGGGCCGCGCGGGTGGCCGCCACCGTGTCGGCGTCGCCCGGCCATCCCGGCGCCTGCGCGTCGTAGCCGTGCTCGGCGAACAGCTCGATCCAGGGCTGCCACGACGACGCGTGCAGCCACAGGCCGTGGACGAAGACGACGGGGTTCTCGGGCATGGTCAGCCTCTTCCGGTTGGGGGGTGGGTGCGGGGATCGTGCAGCCGGCGGGCGGAACCGCCGCGGCCCTGGGACGTGCGCGCGTCAGCGGGAGCGCCGCCGGGAACGGCGACGCACGGGCAGCGCGAGCTCCGCCACCCAGCTGAACACCGCGATGAGGAACCCGCCGAGGACGGCGGAACCGACGCCGTCGATGTCGAGGTCGCTGCTGAGCCCTGCGGTGATCGACAGCAGTACGGCGTTGATGACGAGCAGGAACAGCCCGAGGGTCAGCACGATCACCGGCAGGCTGAGCAGGCGCAACACCGGACCCAGGATCAGGTTGATCACTGAAAGCACGAACGCGATCCACAACTGCGCCGTGAAGCCGCCGTGCACCGTGATGCCGGGGACGAGGTCCGCGACGAGGCCGATGATCAGCGCGAGCAGGACGAGGCGGATCGCCAGCCGGAGCAGCAGGGACACGGACCCACGATCGCGGTGGCGGCGGCGCGGCACGTCATTCCGCGGGGGTGATGACCGGCGGGAGGGTCACTCGTACAGCGCGTCCAGCGTCGGGATCCGCACCAGCGGCACCGAGCCGGCCGCGGAGCCGGCCGGGACGCCGGCGATCGACCGGTCCGGCGCAGCGGTGCGCAGCGGCACCTCGACGTCCATGGTCGCGACCGCCTCCTCGGTGAGGAACCGGGACTGTGGCGCCCAGCTGTGCCGGTCGTCGCGGGCGGCGCGGTGGTGCGGCATCCGCAGCGGCGTGTACACAGACAGCCGGTCCCGCGCGCGGGTGAGCGCCACGTAGAACACCCGGCGCTCCTCCTCGAGCCCGGCCGGCGTCGACAGCGCCATGTCGGAAGGGAACGCCCCGTCCACGGCGTGGATCAGGTGGACGGCGTCCCACTCCAGGCCCTTCGCTGAGTGCACTGTCGTGAGCGTCAGCCAGTCCTCGTCGAGGCGCGGCGGCGCCGCCAGGTCCCCGGTGCTCACCGGCGGGTCGAGGGTGATCTCCGCGACGAACGTCGCGAGGTCGGGCGCCCGGGCGGCAGCTTCGGCGAGCCGGTCGACGTCGCCGAGGCGCGCCGCGGCGTCGGGGTACCGGTCGGTGATCAGCGGGCGCACCGCGGCGACGCAGGCGGCCACCTGCGCCGGTGTCGGAGCGTCCGCGGCACCCACCAGCGTCTCGAGCGTGCGCCCGAGAGCGAGCCGGGACGCCGGCGGCGCCGCGGCGACGGCCGCGTTGACGTCGACCGCGCTGATGCCGACGCCGTCGACCGCCCCCGCCTCGTCGACCGTCCCCGTCCCGTCGCCGGCCAGCCGGCCGACCACCGCCCGAGTGCCGGCCGCACCGATCCCGCGGTGGAGCCGGACCAGGCGGGCCCAGGCCAGCTCGTCGGACGGGTTGACCAGCACCCGCGCCGCGGCGAGGACGTCCTTGACGTGGGCCGCCTCGAGGAACTTCAGCCCGCCGTACTTGACGAACGGCACCCGCCGCGCCGCGAGCTCGAGCTCGAGCAGGTCGCTGTGGTGTGCCGAGCGCATGAGGACCGCGTGGCCGCGCAGCCGCCCGCCGTCCTCGACGTCGGCCAGCACCGTGTCGACGACCCGCCGAGCCTCGTCCGCGACGTCGTGGCAGCGCACCAGGCGCGGCCGGCTCGCCCGTCCGCCCGCGGGTCGGTCGGCGGTGAGCTGGATCGGGGCGTCGTCACCCCGGGGACGCACGGCGTTGGCGAGGTCGAGCAGCGCCTGCGGCGAGCGGAAGTTGCGCTCCAAGCTGACCACACGCGTGTCGGCGCAGGACGCGGCGAGCGCCGTCAGCTGACCGCTGCCCGCGCCGCGGAAGCCGTACACCGCCTGCGCGTCGTCGCCGACGACGGTGAGCCCGACGCCACCGGGCCGGAGCAGTCGGACGATGTCGACCTGGATGCGGTTGACGTCCTGGTACTCGTCCACCAGCACGTGCGTCCACCGCTGGCGCAGGCGATCGCCGACCGCCGGGGAGTCCAGCAGCGCCCGCCAGGTCAGCAGCAGGTCGTCGAAGTCCAGCAGCCCGCGCGCCCGCTTGCGCGCGGTGTAGTCCCGCAGGACGGCGAGCACCGCGTCGGTGTGCGGCTGGCACCAGGGGGCGTCCGCGGCGATGACGTCCCGGACCGGCCGGCCGGTGTTGACCGCCCGCGACCCGACGTCGGCGATGGTGCTGGCCCGCGGCGCGCGGGCGGCGGTGTCGCGGGCCGTCAGTCCGTGGTCCTCGCGGAGCATGCCGACGAGGTCGACGACGTCGCCCGGGTCCAGGACGCTCATCCGCTCCAACCCGAGCAGGGACGCGTGCTCGGCGATGACCCGGTGGGCGACGGCGTGGAAGGTGCCGCCCCAGACGCGGCGGGCCACCTCCGGACGCGGCACGAGCGTCGCGACGCGCGCCAGCATGTCCTCGGCGGCGCGCCGGGTGAACGTGAGGAGCAGGACCCGTTCCGCGGCGACGCCGGTCTCCAGCAGGTGCACCACTCGGCTGGTCAGCGTCCGGGTCTTGCCGGTGCCCGCCCCGGCCACGATCACCAGAGGCTCCGGTCCCGAGCGCGCCGCCGCCAGCTGGGCACCGTCGAGGTCGTCGTCCCACCGTGCACCGAACACGCGTTCGAGCGTAGGGCCTCGAGTCGCCGGACACGAGCAGGCGCGACGGCGCAGCGGACGCGGCCAGACGCGCTAGCGTGCCGGTCCATGCCGACGCGCCGCCCGTGGTCCCCGGTCGCCCTGCTCGCCGCCTGCCTCCTCCTGCTCGGGCTGGTGGTCGCTCCGCCTGCGGCCGCCGCGTCGGCTCCCGCGGCCCGGCGCCCGGCGCCGAGCTGGCAGCTGCTCGACACCGGGACGAGTTCGCACTTCCGGGGCCTGTCCGCGGTCAGCGGGTCGGTCGCGTGGCTCGGTGGTTACGACGGGCTGGTGCTCCGGACCGTCGACGGCGGCCGGAGCTGGCAGGACGTCTCACCCGCCGGCGCGGCCGGGCTCCAGTTCCGCGACGTCCAGGGCTTCGACGCCGCGCACGCCGTCGCGATGGCGGCGGGCACCGGTACCGACTCGCGGCTGTACTCGACCGCCGACGGCGGCCGCAGCTGGCAGCTGGCCTACCAGAACACCGAGCCGGCCGCGTTCTTCGACTGCATGGCGTTCAGCGACCGGTCGCACGGGCTGGTCCTCAGCGACCCGGTCGGTGGCCGGTTCCGGATCCTCGGGACCGGCGACGGCGGCCGGAGCTGGACGGTGCTGCCGAACGCCGGGATGCCCGACGCCCTGCCCGGTGAGGCCGGCTTCGCGGCGAGCGGCGAGTGCCTCACGACCTGGGGCCGCGACGCGTGGTTCGGTGCCGGCGGCACGACGGTCTCCCGGGTGTTCCACTCCCGTGACGGCGGGCTGACCTGGGACGTCCGGTCGACACCGCTGACCGCAGGCGCGAGCGCCGGGGTGTTCGGGCTGGCGTTCCGGACGCCGTTGCTCGGCGTGGCCGTCGGCGGCGACTTCGCCGCCCCCGCGGACGCCACGACCGTCGCCGCGACCTCCGATCTCGGACTTCCGTGGAGGCTGTCGCGCACGCAGCCCTCCGGCTACCGGTCCGGTGTGGCGTGGGTGCCGTTCACCGTCGCCACGGTGATCGCCGTTGGCTTGACCGGCTCGGACATCTCATACGACGCCGGACGGAACTGGACGACGTTCGACACCGGACAGTTCGACACCGTCTCGTGTGCCGCCGACGGGGCGTGCTGGGCCGCCGGCGACCTCGGACGCGTGGCGAAGCTGCGCCGCTGAACGACCGACCCTGGGCCCATGACCAGCGCCGAGACCACGACCGCGGCCGCGAAGACCGATGCCGCCCGTCCCCTGTCGTACGAGGTCGCGGCGTTGCTGGTCGCGGCCAACGGCGCCCTCGACGCCTACACCTTCCTGCAGCACCAGGTGTTCGCCAACGCCCAGACCGGCAACGTCGTCCTGTTCGCCGTGGGGCTCGTCCGGCCCGACATCGCCTCTCCGCTGACCCACCTGTGGCCGGTGCTCGCGTTCATCGCGGGCGTGATGATCGCGCGGGTGCTGCACGGACCGCGCGCTGCGGGCAGCCCGCCGCGGTTGCGGCGGTGGGTCTTCGTGGTGCAGGTGGTCGTCCTCGGGCTGATCGCGGCCGCGCCGGACGCGGCGCCGGTCGGCGCCGTCGTCACCGTCATCAGCTTCCTCGCCGGGTTGCAGCTGGCGCTGTTCCGGACCGTCGGGGCGAGGACGTTCGTGCCGATCGCCATGACAGGCAACCTCATGCGGGCCACCGAGGCGGTGCACACCGCCGTCACCGGGACGGCGAAGCAGTGGCGCGAGGCCGCCGCCCAGCTGGCCCTGATCGGGATCTTCACCGGCGGCGTCGTGCTCGGCGCGGTGGCGACCACGCACCTGGGCGGTCGGGCGGCCGTCGTCCCGGCCGGCCTGTTCACCCTCGACCTGGCGTGGCTGGTCCTCCGCCGCCGGCGGCGCGGTGAGCCCGCGGGCAGCTGACGTGTCGCCCGTGCCGGGTGGAGCAGCACGAGCGTCCGGTCCGTCCGGGAGGCAGACTCCGCCGGGTGCACGTCCTCGCCGCGCCGGACAAGTTCCGCGGAACCGCGACCGCCGCGGAGGTCGCGGCGGCGGTCGCCGCGGCGGCGGCCGACGTCGGGGCGAGCTGCACCCGGCGTCCGATGTCCGACGGCGGTGAGGGACTGCTCGACGTCGTCGGCGGCCCGGATCGGGAGACGACGGTGACCGACCCGCTCGGCCGGCCGGTGCCCGCGCCCTGGCGGCTGGACGCCTCGGACAGCGTCCCGCGGGCCGTCCTCGAGACCGCCCGCGCCAACGGTCTGGTGCTCGTCGGCGGCGCGGCCGGCAACGACCCCGTGGCGGCGTCGACGCAGGGCGTCGGCGAGCTCGTGCTCGCCGCACTGGACGCCGGCGCCGAGCGGCTGCTCGTCGGGGTCGGCGGGTCGGCGACGACCGACGGCGGTGCCGGGATGCTCGACGTGCTCGACGGCGAGGGCGCTCTGGACCGGCTGCGTGCCGCCGCCGTGACGGTGTGCTGCGACGTCACCACCCGGTTCGTCGACGCCGCCGCGGTGTTCGGCCCGCAGAAGGGCGCGACACCCCACCAGGTCGAGCTCCTGACGGGGCTACTCCGGAAGACGCGGGCGGACTACCTGCGGCGCTTCGGCGTCGACCCGCAGGACGTCGTCGGGTCCGGGGCCGCCGGCGGACTGGCCGGCGCCTTCGCCGTCCTCGGCGCTCGGCTGGTCCCTGGCGTGGACGTCGTCGCCGACGCCGTCGGCTTCGACGCCGCGCTGCCGGACGCCGACCTCGTCGTCACCGGGGAGGGGCGCCTCGACGCGACGTCCCTCCACGGCAAGGTGGTGGGCGCCGTCGTGCGGCGGGCGCGGGCGGCGGGCGTCCCGGCGTTGGTAATCGTCGGCGACCGTGATCCCGCGGTGTCGGTTGACGGCGCGGACGTCCTTGCACTGGTCGAGGAGGTCGGCGCCGGGCGGGCGCACGCCGACACCGCTGCGGCACTGCGGGAGGTCGTCGGCCGCGCGCTGCGCGAGCGGGGTGGCCGGCTCAGTCGGTGAGCTCGCCGATCGGCTCGCCGACCGTCGTCCCGAGCAGCTCGGTGAGGTCGCGGCAGATCGCGTCGACGGCCGCCGCGGCGGCGGGGGAGAGCACGCCCAGGTCGAAGAAGCCGTGGATCATCCCGGGGTACTGCCGGTGCCGGACCGGGACGCCGGCCGCCTCCAGGGCACGGGCGTAGGCGTCGCCCTCGTCGCGCAGCGGGTCGAACTCGGCGGTGGCGACGACCGCCGGCGGCAGGCCGGCCAGCGACGGCGCCAGCAGCGGCGACAGGCCGGGGTCCGTCCGCTCGGCGTCGGCCGGGACGTACTTCGTGTCGAACCAGCGCATGTCGTCCTCGGTGAGGAAGTAGCCGGTCGCGTTCTCCACTCGGGAGGGGTAGTCGTCGACGTCGCGCATGTCGGTGGCCGGGTAGATCAGCAGCTGAGCGGCCAGGCGGGGCCCGCCGGCGGCGGAGGCGCGCTGGGCGGCGACGGCCGACAGGTTGCCGCCGGCGCTGTCACCGCCGATGGCGAGCCGCTTCGCGTCACCGCCGAGTTCGTCCACGCGCCCGGCCACCCAGTCGAGTGCGGCCATGACGTCGTCGACCGCGGCCGGCCACGGGTCCTCCGGCGCGAGGCGGTACTCCGTCGAGACGACGACCGCCCCGGTGCCGCGGCACAGGGCCCGCGCCTGGTTGTCGTGGGTGTCGATGTCGCCGATGACGAAGCCCCCGCCATGGACGAACAGCAGCGTGGGCCGCGACCCGTCCGTCCCCTCCGGCCGGTAGATCCGCGCGCGGAGCGGCCCCGCCGGGCCGGGAACGGTGACGTCCTCCGTGCTCCCGACGGGGACGACCTGGGACGGCTGGCGCATGCCCACCGTCATCAGCCGGAACCCGTCGCGCGCGGACTGCGGGGTGCCCTGGTCCAGGGGCGGGGCGCCCATGGCGGTGAGCATGTCCAGCAGGCCTTGGATGTGCGGGTCGACGGGCATGCTCCGGACAGTACTTTCCGCTCCCGGCCGGTCAGCTGGAGGCGGCGACCTCCCGCCGCTTGCGCACCCGCCAGCGCACGAGGAGCACGACCAGGATGGCGAGGACGAGCGCGATGCCGATGTAGTTGGCGTACTTCTCGATGCGCTGGTACTGGCTGCCGGCGAGGTAGCCGATCAGGACGTAGGCGGCGGCCCAGATGCTGCCGCCGATGGCGTTCCAGAACAGGAACTTGCCGTAGTGCACGCCGCTCATCCCGGCGGTCCCGGGCACGAGGGCGCGCAGCGCCGCGGTGAACCGCCCGACGAACACCGCCCGCCCGCCGTAGCGGCGCACGGTGTCCTTCGCCCGCTGGAGTTTCTCGTCGTCGAGGATGCGGTCGGGGATCTTGCGGAGGACCCGTTCGCCGTAGCGGTCCCCGACCCAGTAGCCGATCGAGTCGCCGATGATCGCGCCGGCGATCGCGGCGACGAGCACCGCCCAGAGGGGGAGCCTGCCCTGGTTGGCGACGACACCGCCCAGGACGACGCCGATCTCGCCCGGGACGACGACGCCGACGAACACCGAGGCCTCGAGCGCCGGGAACAGGAACGTCAACGCGAGCACGAGCCAGGGCGGCAGGTTGACGATGCCGTCCAGAACGTGGCCCATCCCAGGGACGTTACCTGCGGGCGCGGACCGGGCGGAGCGGCGCGAGCGTCCGACCCCGTGCGGCGCCCCACCAGACCCCGGCGCCGTACGCGAGGTCGTCCAGGCGGCGGGCGAGCACGTAGCGCGCCGGGTCGAGCTCGGCGCGCGTGCGGCGGCGGTCGGCGAGCCCCTCGGCGATCGCGGCGAGCGCGACGGCCCGCCGCGCGCGCCGGGAGACCACGCAGGCGAGCGCGGCGGCGGGCCACCAGTGCCGCAACGCGCCCGCCGCGCCCTGCCACAGCGCCCCTACCGCGGCGTACGGGATGAGAGCGGCCGCGGTCCGCAGTGGGTCCGGGTAGCGGTGCAGGGCACGGGCCAACCGCACCGTGGCGATGGCCCACGCGCCGGCCGCGACGGGCAGCGACCACCACCGCTGCGCGAGCGCCGCGACGAGCAGCACCGCCGTCCACGGCGTCATCACGACCGGCGCGACAGCGTCACCGTGCCGGCGGCCCAGCGGACCCGCGCTCGAGCCGTACGCCGCCCGCCGGGACAGCCAGCCCGCCGTCGTGGTGCGGTGCTCGTGCCGCACGAGCGCCGCCGGCTCGTAACGAACCCGGCGGCCTGCGGCCACCAGCCGCCACACGAGGTCGACGTCCTCGCCCACGGGCATCCCGGCGTCGAACCCGCCCAGCCCCGACACGTCCGCCACCCGGGTGATCAGGCACGCCGCCGGGACGTAGGCCACCCGGCCGCGCGGCACCACCGAGGCCGGCGCCGGCCCGAGGTCGAGCGGCGAGCGGACCGCCTCGTACCTGGCCAGCCACGACCCGCCGGACTCCAGCGGCGCGACCCGCGGGGCGACCGCGGCGACCGCCGGGTCGGCGAAGTGTCCGAGCAGGCCGTCGAGCCAGCCCGGGTCGGGGACGACATCGCTGTCGACGAACGCGACCAGCGGCGTCCGCACCCGCGCCAGGCCGCTGTTGCGCGCCGCCGCAGGCCCCCGGCTGGTGCGGTGTCGGACCACCTGGACGTGGGGCGGGCCCACGACCGGCGTCGCCGAGCCGTCGTCGACGACGACCACCGGCAGCGCCGGGTCGAGCGCGCGCAGCAAGCGGGTCAGGCCGTCCGGGCGGTCGCGGACCGGGACGACGACGGTGACGTCGCAGGCGGCCGGCACCCCGGGCAGCCCCCCGAGCGACGCGAGGTCCGGATCGGCCACGCCGCGGTCGAGCAGCAGCCGGGCCAGCGCCGCCGAGCGCGCCTCGCGCACCGTGACCCGGTCGCCGTCGAGCAACCCGACCGCGGCCGGGCGCAGGTGGAGCAGGCGCCGGGGCGACCCGCCGACCAGCGTCCGGCCACCGTGCCGGCGCACCACGTCCGCGGCCAGCCGCACCGCGAAGCCGTCCGGCAGCCGGGCGGGCGGCGGCGTCACCGGCCGAACCCGCCGTCGGCGTGCACCACCGTCCCGGTCACCGCCGACGCACCGGGCGAGCACAGCCACCGCACCGCCGACGCCACCTCCTCCGGCGCCAAGGCCCGGCCGAGCAGCTGGTGCGACGCGAGCTCTGCGGTGTCCGGCAGTCCGTAGAGCTCCGCCGTCGCGCGCAGCGTCGGGGTGTCCGTCGAGCCGGGGGAGACGGCCGTCGCGGTGATCCCGGTGCCGACGAGGTCGGCGGCCAGCCCGCGCACCAGCCCGACGACGGCCGCCTTGGCCGCGCAGTACGCCGCGAGGTGGTACAGCCCGGTGTGCGCCGCGGCCGAGGCGATGGCGACGACGCGCCCGCAGCGCGGCTCGGGACGCCGCAGCAGCGCCGGCACCGCCGCGGTGGCGAGGTTCCACACCCCGACCAGGTCGACGTCGAGCAGCGCGCCGAGGACCGCCGGGTCGGTCTCCCACAGCGCCCGCCCGCCGGCGATGGTCCCCGCCGCGGCGACGGCCACGTCGAGTCCGCCGAAGCGCTGCTCGGCATCGGCCACGACCCGGGCGAGCGCTCGAGGATCGCGGACGTCAGCGATGTCCGCGGTGATGGCGGGGTGGGACGCGGCGACGGCGTCCAGATCGTCGCGGGTGGCCAGCGAGTAGGGCAGCTGCGGGTCGTCCGCGCAGACGTCGACGGCGACCACGCTCAAGCCGTCCTCGGCGAGGCCGCGCGCGATGGCCGCGCCGATGCCGCGTGCGGCACCGGTGACGACGGCGACCCGCCGGTCGCTCACCGGCCGGGTCCGGGCGGCCGCAGCCTGCCGTCGGCGTCCACGGCCCCGTCGGACATCGCGGCGAGCAAGCCGTCCACGAGCCCGTCGAGCAGCACCCGGCCGAGCGTGGCGGTGGCGCCGACCGGATCGCCGAGGACGCCGCTGGGCGACACGGCGGCGACTCCGTCGCGCCGCAGCCGCGGCATCAGCTCGGCCAGCGACGCGGCGGGGCCGGCCTCGGCGTGCTGCGGCCGGACGAGCGCCGGCGCGAGGGTGAGCAGCAGGGACGTCTCGTCGCGGCCGGCGTGAGCAGCCTGGTCGGAGCCCTCCGGCGTCGCGCACGGGTACCAGGCCGCGTCGCGTCCCTCGCCGCGCAGCCGCGCCGTCGCCGCGCCCACCGTCGGCAGGTTGCCGCCGTGGCCGTTGACGAACACCAGCCGACCGGCCCAGGTGCACGCCGACCGGCCGAGCTCGACGAGGACGAGCTCCAGCGCCTGGTGCCCGATCGACACCGTTCCGGGGAAGCCCTGGTGTTCGCCGCTGGCGCCGAACTCGAGCGGCGGCGCGCACCACGCGTCGATGCCCGACCCCCGCAAGCGCTCGGCCGCGTCGGCGGCCACCGTCTCGGCGACGAAGGTGTCCGTCCCCAGCGGCAGGTGGGGGCCGTGCTGCTCGCAGGACCCGAGGGGCTGCAGGACCACCGGCGCCGCACCGGCCAGCTGCGGCCAGCGGGCCGCGCGCAGCGCGCTCGAGCGGTGCTCGGTCATGCCGGCGAGGGCGGGTCGACCGGGCTCGTGGTGCACGGTGACACCGCCAGCGCGGACGGCCGGCGCGTCGACAGGGTGACCGGCACCCGGCGGGAGTGGTCCTGCGTCGGGCGAGGGGCGGCGCCGAGGGTCCGGTCGGCCAGCGCCGTCTCGCCGAACCCGCGCACGCACTCCGGGTCCGGCCCGTCGAGCGGCAGCCCGGTGAAGAACTTCGCCGCCATGCACCCGCCGCGGCAGGAGTCGTAGGCGCCGCACGACGCGCACGCGCCCCCGCCCGACGGCTCACGCAGCGAGGCGAACAGCTCCGACTCCCGCCACACCCGCGCGAAGCCGCCGGGCTCGCGCACGTTACCGGCGCGGAAGCTGTCGTGGATCGCGAACGGGCAGGCGTAGACGTCGCCGACCGGGTCGATCAGGCACACGACCCGCCCGGCGCCGCAGAGGTTGAGCCCGGGCAGCGGACCGCCGAGCGCGGCGAGGTGGAAGAAGGAGTCGCCGGTCAGGACGTTCTCGCCGGCGTTCACCAGCCAGTCGTAGAGCGTCCGCTGGTCCTGCGCGCTCGGGTGCAGCTCGTCCCACACGTCCGCGCCCCGGCCGGACGGGCGCAGGCGGGTCAGCCGCAGCGTGGCGCCGTAGCGGTCGGCGAGGGCCTGGAAGGCGTCCAGCTGGCCGACGTTCTGCCGGGTGACGACGACGCTGATCTTCGCGTCGTGGAACCCGGCCGCCGCCAGGTTGTCGAGCGCGGCGGTCGCGGTGGCGAACGACCCCGCTCCGCGCACGGCGTCGTTCACCTCGGCGGTGGCACCGTCGAGAGACACCTGCACGTCGACGTAGTCGGTGGCCGCCAGCCGCTCGGCGCGCTCGGCGGTGAGCCGGACGCCGTTGGTGGAGAACTTGACGCCGACCTGATGGGCGACCGCGTAGTCCAGCAGGTGCCAGAAGTCGGGGCGGACGGTGGGCTCACCGCCGCCGATGTTCACGTAGAAGACCTGCATCTGCTGCAGCTCGTCGACGACCGCCTCGCACTGCGCGGTCGTCAGCTCGCGCGGGTCCCGCCGGCCGGAGGAGGACAGGCAGTGCACGCAGGCGAGGTTGCAGGCGTAGGTGAGTTCCCAGGTGAGGCAGATGGGCGCGTCCAGGCCGCGCTCGAACTGCTCGACGAGCCTGCCGGCGGTCGCAGTCATGCCGCCGGCCGGGCGGTGATCATGCCGCTGTCCGCCAGGCCGGCGAGCGCGCGGACGTAGGTCGGCCGGTCCGCTGCAGTCACGCCGGCGGCGTCCAGCGCGGCGTCCGCCGAGGGGGCGGCGGACAGGCCCTCCACCACCCGGACGAGCTGCGGCGACTTCAGGAAGGACAAGCGGCGGGTGCCGAAGTCGTAGGCCAGCGCGCCGAACCGTTCCGGACGCAGTGCCACCGACGGTGAGCGCCGCCAGGGCAGCGCGGGGTCGAAGTCCACGATCAGTAGACGCCGCACATCCCGTCGATGGAGATCTCTTCGACGAGCTGTTCGTCGACGAGGTCTGCCACGGAGTCCTCGGCCGCCAGGGTGTCCGGCAATGTGTCCGGCGGGGTGTCCGGCTGGGTGTCCGGCGGGGTGTCCGGCTGGGAGTCCTCAGGGACGACTCGGGCCACTGCGGTCACTGGTGTCCTCCTCGTTCGGGTCGGTCCGACACTATCTGTCCGTGGCCGACCTGCCCGAGCTGCTGGTGCCGGACGCCGACGCCTGGCGCGCGTGGCTGTCCCGGTACGCCGACGACGCGCCGGGCGTGTTGCTGGTGCTGGGCAAGAAGGGCGGCACGACGACATCGCTGACCTACGACCAGGCGCTGCTGGAGGCGCTGTGCGTCGGGTGGATCGACGGCCAGGTCCGCCGCCGTGACGAGCACACTTTCCTGCAGCGGTTCACCCCGCGCCGGCCGCGCAGCCCGTGGTCCGAACGCAACGTCGGGCTGGCGACCCGGTTGATCGACGAGGGACGGATGCAGCCGGCCGGCCTGGCCGCGGTCGAGGCGGCGCGGGCGGACGGGCGGTGGGACGCCGCCTACCGGCAGGCGGGCGCCGAGGTGCCGCCGGACCTGGCGGCAGCGATCGCGGCGGTGCCCGCGGCGCAGGCGACGTTCGAGGTGCTGACCAAGCAGAACCGGTTCGCGATGGTCTTCCGGCTCGGCAACCTCCGCACTGCCGCGGCCCGGGAACGCAAGATCACCGAGTACGTCGCGATGCTCGCCCGCGGCGAGACGATCTACCCGCAGTCCCGCCGCCCCTGACTCGGCGCACTCATCCCTGCGATCACCCGCCAGGAACTGTCTGCCGGACGAGTTCGTGGCAGGTGAGCAAGGGTGCGACGCCTCCGCCGAGGCCGGCCGGCGGCGCGGTCCGTGATCGCTTGTACCCTCGCCGACACCGGCCGCGGTCCCGCGGCGGCGTGTCCGGAAGGAACCCGCGTGAGCATCCTCGGCACTCGTGTCCGGCGGGTCGAGGACCCGCGGTTCCTCACCACCGGCGCCGTGTACACCGAGGACCTGGTCGACGAGCGGCTGACCGGCGCCGGGCACGTGACGTTCGTGCGCTCGCCGGTGGCGCACGCGCTCATCCGGTCGGTCGACACCTCGGCGGCGGCCGCGGCGCCCGGCGTGCTCGCCGTCGTCACCGGTGCGGACATCGACCTGCCCGGGCTGCAGCCGCTGCTGCCCCAGACGCCGCCCGAGATGACCCAGCCGCTGCTGGCGCGTGAGCGGGTCCGTTACGTCGGTGAGCCGGTCGCCGCGGTCGTCACCGAGCAGAAGTACCAGGGCGAGGACGCCGCGGAGCTCGTCGACGTCGAGTACGAGCCGCTGCCCGCCGTCGTCGACCCGGTCAACGCCGCCGACGACGACGTCCTGCTCTTCCCCGACGCCGGGACGAACACTGTCGCCACGTTCGGCGACCCCGCGGGGTTCGCGCCGGACTTCTTCGCCGGCTGCGAGGTCGTCGTCGAGCAGACCGTGGTCAACCAGCGGGTCGCGCCGGCGCCGATGGAGGTCCGCGCCGCCGCGGCGGTGTGGGGCGAGGACGGGCGGGTCACGGTCTGGCTGCCGAACCAGGGCGCGCAGGGCAGCCGCGGTGCACTGGCCCGCCTGCTCGGCATCAGCCGCGACGACGTCCGCGTGATCACCCCGGACGTCGGCGGGGCGTTCGGCGCGAAGTTCGGCGCGGATCCCGAGCACGCGGTGGTCGCACTGCTGGCGCAGCGCCTGCAGCGGCCCGTGCGGTGGGTGGAGTCGCGCTACGAGAACATGCTCGCGATGACGCACGGCCGCGCGCAGGTCCAGACGCTGACCATCGGCGGCCACCGTGACGGCACGGTGGAGGCGTACCGGATCGAGGTCCTGCAGGACAGCGGCGCCTACCCGCGCTTCGGCGCCATGCTGCCCGCGTTGACGCTGCTGATGGCCCCGGGGACCTACGCCTTCCCGCGTGTCGAGGGCGCCGCCCGGTCGGTCGCGACGTCGACCACGCCGGTGGGCGCCTACCGCGGTGCCGGGCGACCGGAGGCCACCGCCGCCGTCGAGCGGGCGATGGACCTGTTCGCCGCCGAGATCGGGATGGCTCCCGCCGAGGTCCGGCGGCGCAACCTGCTGCCCGCGTTCAGCGAGCCGCACACCACGCTGACCGGCGCCGTGTACGACAGCGGCGACTACGCGGCGGCCCTGGACCGCGTCCTCGAGGCGGCCGGGTACGAGGAGCTGCGCAAGGAGCAGCAGGCGCGCCGCGACGCCGGGGACCGGGTGCAGCTGGGCATCGGCCTGTCCTGCTACGTGGAGATCACCGGCGGAGGCGACGAGTCCGGCCCGCCGAACGAGAACGCCACTGTCGAGGTGCACGCCGACGGCAGCGCGACCATCCTCACCGGGACGTCCCCGCACGGGCAGGGGCACGCGACGGCGTGGGCGATGCTCGCCAGCGACGAGCTCGGCATCCCGGTCGAGCGGATCACGCTGCGCTGGGGCGACACCGACCTGGTCCCGCGCGGCGGCGGCACCGGTGGGTCGCGCAGCCTGCAGCAGGGCGGCGCCGCGGTGCAGCAGGCCTCCCGCGAGCTCGTCGAGCTCGCCCGCAGCCGAGCCGCCGACGCCCTCGAGGCCAACCCGGACGACCTGCGCTTCGACTCCGCCACCAGCTCCTTCTCCGTCGCCGGAGTCCCGGACGCGCGGGTGGCGCTCGCGCAGCTGGCCGACGGCGAGCCGCTGCTCGTGCGGTCGGTGTTCAGCGCGCCGGGCGCCACGTTCCCGTTCGGGGCGCACATCGCGGTGGTCGAGGTCGACGTCGAGACCGGCGCCGTCCAGCTGCTGCGGCTGGTCGCCGTGGACGACGCGGGCCGCGTCCTCAACCCGCTGCTGGCCGACGGGCAGCGCCACGGCGGCCTGGCGCAGGGCGCCGCGCAAGCCTTCCTGGAGGAGGTCGTCTACGACGGCGAGGGCAACCCGCTGACCACGAGCCTCGCCGACTACCCGTTCCTGTCCGCCACCGAGGTACCGAGCTTCGAGCTGGTCGACATGGTCACGCCGACTTCGTACAACCCGCTCGGCGCGAAGGGCATCGGCGAAGCCGGGACCATCGGCGCGACGCCGGCGGTGCAGAACGCCGTCGTCGACGCCGTCGCGCACCTCGGCGTGCGCCACATCGACATGCCCACTTCGCCGCGGCGGGTGTGGGACGCCATCCGAACTGCTACGGGAGCGGAACTAGTGCTGGTCGAGCTGACCGTCAACGGCGAGCGGCGCAGCGACGAGGTCGACGCCCGGCTGCTGCTCGTGCACCACCTGCGCGACGTCTGCGGGCTGCGGGCGACCAACGTCGGCTGCGACACGACGTCGTGCGGCGCGTGCACCGTCCTGCTCGACGGGACGTCGGTCAAGTCCTGCACCGTGCTCGCGGCGCAGGCCTCCGGCTCGGACGTCACCACCGTCGAGGGCCTCGGCACGCCGGAGGAGCTGCACCCCGTCCAGGAGGCCTTCCGCCAGGAGCACGGCCTGCAGTGCGGCTTCTGCACCCCCGGCATGGTCATGGCCGCCGTCGGACTGCTCGCCGAGAACCCGCACCCGACCGAGCGCGAGGTGCGCGAGGGGCTCGAGGGCAACTTCTGTCGCTGCACGGGCTACCACAACATCGTCCGTGCCGTCCTCGCCGCCGCGTCTGCCTCCGACGGGTCGCGCGCGTGATCCCGGCGGCGTTCGACTACGTCCGGGCGGAGTCCACCGACCACGCCCTCGCCCTGCTCGACGAGCACGGCGACGAGGCCAAGGTGCTCGCCGGCGGCCACTCCCTGCTGCCGATGATGAAACTGCGCCTGGCGATGCCGGCCGTCCTCGTCGACGTGGCGCGGGTGGACGAGCTGCGGGGGATCCGGGAGGACGGTGAGGAGCTGACTCTCGGCGCGGGCACCCGGCACGCCGAGGTCGCCACCTCGGAGCTGGTACGCCGCGACGCGCCCCTGCTCGCGCACGCCGCGGGCCTGGTCGGCGACCCGCAGATCCGCCACCGCGGCACCCTCGGCGGTTCGCTCGTGCACGCCGACCCGGCGGCCGACCTGCCCGTGGCCCTGCTCGCGCTCGGCGGCGCGGTGACGGTCACCGGCCCGGACGGCAGCCGCCGCATCGGCGCCGACGACTTCTTCGTCGGCTACTTCGAGACGGCGCTGGCCGACGGCGAGCTCGTCACCGCCGTGCACGTCCCGCGCCGGCCGGGCGCCGGGTGGGGCTACCAGAAGTTCACCCGCCGGGCGAACGACTGGGCGATCGTCGGGGCCGCCGCCTGCGACGGACGGGTCGCCCTGGCGCACATGGCGCCGACACCGGTCCGGGCGACGGCCACCGAGCGCGCGCTCGCCGGCGGTGCGTCCACGGCGGACGCGGCGGCGCTGGCCGACCAGGACTGCGAGCCGGGCGAGGACATGCACGCCGACGCGGTCTACCGGCGCCACCTCGCCCGGGTGCTCACCCGGCGGGCGCTCGACGGCGAGCGGACCTAGCCGAGCGCCCGGGCAGTCCCGGCTGCTCCCCGCGCACCTCGGCGACGTGCAACTGGTGCGCGGCCCCGGTCAGCAACAGCAGCGACACCGCCGACAGCACCGCGTACGACGGCAGCCGCCCGACGCTGTCCCACGTGGTGTGCAACGCGACCGCGACGACGTAGACGCCGAGGAAGGTCAGCAGCGCCGAGCCCCGCCAGCGTGTCGACGCGGCGTACCAGAGCGCCGTCGCGGTCAACCCGGTCCAGGCCATGTGCGCCGCCGGGCTGAGGATCCCCCGCAGCAGCAGGATCCCGTCGACGGAGGCGATGTTCCCCCGGGACTGGATGAGCGTCACGAACGCGTAGCCCATGGTCTCGAGCGCGGCGAACCCCGCCCCGGAGGCCACGCCGGCGAGCAGGCCGTCGGCCAGGCGGCGCTGCCGGGCGACGAGCAGGACGACCAGCGGCGCGATCAGCTTCGCCGCCTCTTCGATGACGCCGACCGCCACCATCGGCAGCACGCCGAGCCCCCGCAGCGTCCGGTACTCCAGCGTCCCGGCGGCGACCACACCGACGACGCCGCCGACGACGGCGATCATGGCGACCGTGCCGGTCGTCAGCCCGTACGACAGCCGCCGGCTCTGGATGAACGCGACGAAGGTGGCCGGCGCGACTCCGGCACCCAGCAGGATCAGCGCCGGGACGAAGTTCGGGTTGTCGGTGGAGATCAACGTGTGACGTACGGCCTCGAACAACCCGAGGCCGACGACGAGGACCGCGATCCACGCGTGGCGAGGGACGGAGGTCGGGGCGGCCTGATCACGGCGGGTCGTCTCGGCGGTGTCCACGACGTCCGAGGATGCCGTGTCCGGGCGTCTCCGGCGACCCACAGCCGAACTCCGATACGGTTCCCCGCGGACCCGGACGCCACCGACCCGAGGATCCCGCATGATCGAGGTTCACCAGCTGACCAAGACGTACGGGCAACGCCGTGCCGTCGACGACCTCTCCTTCTCCGTCACTCCCGGCACGGTCACCGGCTTCCTGGGCCCGAACGGCGCCGGCAAGTCCACGACGATGCGGCTCATCCTCGGCCTGGACCGGCCGGACTCGGGGACGGCCACCGTGAACGGCCGGCCCTACCGCGAGCTCGCCGAACCACTGCGGGTGGTCGGCGCGCTGCTCGAGGCGCGGGCGGTGCACACCGGGCGCTCGGCCTACGACCACCTGCTCTTCCTCGCGCAGTCCCAGGGCCTCGGCCGGCAGCGGGTGGAGCAGGTCATCGCGCTGGTCGGGTTGCAGGACGTGGCCAAGAAACGCGCCGGTGGGTTCTCCCTGGGCATGGGGCAGCGGCTCGGCATCGCCGCGGCGCTGCTCGGGGACCCGGAGATCCTGCTGCTCGACGAACCGGTCAACGGTCTGGACCCGGAGGGCGTGCTCTGGGTGCGCAACCTCATGAAGCGGCTCGCCACCGAGGGCCGCACGGTGCTCGTCTCCAGTCACCTGATGAACGAGATGGCCGTCACCGCCGACCACCTCATCGTCGTCGGCCGGGGCCGGCTCATCGCCAACAGCACCACCCAGGAGTTCGTCGAGCGCAGGTCCGAGCGATCGGTCCTCGTGCGCTCGCCCGAGGCCGCGCGACTGGCCGAGGCGGTCCGCGTCGCGGGAGGCACGGTGCGCCCGGACGACGACGGTGCACTGGTGGTCACCGGGATGCCGGCGGACCGCGTCGGCGAACTCGCCGCCGGCGAGGGCGTCGTCCTGCACGCCCTGGTGCCGCAGCAGGGGTCGCTCGAGGAGGCGTTCATGGAACTGACCCGCGACAGCGTCGAGTACGCGGCGAGTGTCGGATGAGCGCCGGCACCGCGACGGCGGCCCGCGCGGCGGCTGCCGACACCGGCAGGCGCGGGAGGTTCGGCCGGCTGCTGAGCTCGGAATGGACGAAGTTCCGCTCGGTCCGGTCGACGCCCTGGGCGCTGATCATCCTCGTCATCGTCGCGATCGGCTTCACGGTGCTGTTCACGGCCCTGACGTCCGCCCAGTGGAACAAGACGGACGCCGGTGACCGGGCGACCCTGCTCAGCGACCCGACCGCGGGCATCCTGGGTCCCGCGGTCGCGCTGTCCCAGCTGGCGATCGCCGTCCTCGGCGTCCTGGTGATCACGACCGAGTACTCGACCGGAGTCATCCGCGCCAGCCTGCTCGCGGTGCCGACCCGCCTGCCGATGCTCGCCGCGAAGGCCGTCGTCCTCGCCGTAGTGGCGTTCGTCCTCGGCGAGATCGTCTCGTTCGCCTGCTTCTTCATCGGCTCGGCGATCCTGAAGTCCCACGTCCCGGTGTCGCTCGGCGATCCCGGCGTGCTCCGCCCCGTCATCGGGGCCGGGCTGTACCTGACGGTGCTCGGCCTGTTCGCCCTCGGCATCGGGGCCATCGTCCGCATCACCGCCGCGTCGATCACCGGCGTCATCGCGTTCGTCCTGGTCATCGCCCCGCTGGCGCAGCTGTTGCCGGGTTCGATCGGCAAGCACGTGCACGCGTACCTGCCCACGGAGGCCGGCGCTCTCATCCTCAAGACCCGGCAGGGCACCGACGACCTGCTCACGCCGTGGCAGGGCTTCGGCGTGTTCTGCCTGTGGACGGTCGCCGTCCTCGCCCTCGGCGCCTGGGTGCTGCAGCGCCGCGACGCCTAGTCCGACGACGTCCTCGGCGGACGCCGGACGAGCGGCGGGTTAGTCGACCGGGTCCTCCGGGTAGCTAAACGGGCAGCCCGCTTCGGGCATGTCGTGCTGAGCACGCAGCGCCAGTACTCCCCGAAGGACGTGAATCCCGTGGTCGATCAGTCGACGAGTTCCTCGAGTTCCGACAACCCCGCTTCCGACTACCCCGCCTCCGGCTACTCCAGCCCGGGGTACTCCGCGCCGGACTACCCCGGCACCGACCCCACCGGCTCGACCGGGTCGGGAGACTCCGGCGAGTCCGGCGGCTCGGCCAAGGACGCCGCCAAGGACAAGGCGTCCACCGTCGCGCAGACGACGAAGGACCGCGGCTCGCAGGTCGCGCAGACCGCCGCGCAGCACGGCACCGCCGTCGCGCAGACCGCCGCCGACCAGGCCAAGAACGTGGTCGGCGAGGCCACCCAGCAGGCGCGCGACCTGCTCGGCGAGGCCCGCGGCCAGCTCCGGCAGCAGGCGCAGGACCAGCACGGCCGTGCGGTGTCGAGCCTGCGCGCGCTCGCCGACGAGCTGCAGTCCATGGCCCGCAACCAGAACGATCTCGGCGAGCAGACCGGTCTTGCGACCGAGGTCGTCCGGCAGGCCGGCGACCGCGCGCACACCGCGGCCGAGTGGCTCTCGCAGCGCGAGCCCGGTGACCTTGTCGGTGAGCTGCGCAGCTTCGCCCAGCGCCGCTCCGGCTCGTTCCTCCTCGGCGCGGCGGTGGCCGGTGTCCTCGCCGGCCGCCTGACCCGCGGCGTCAAGGACGCCTCGTCCTCCGACTCCGGCTCCTCCGGTGGCTACGGCTCGCAGGGGTACCAGGGCTACGGCTCGCAGGGGTACGGCTCCGGCAGCGAGTCGCTCGCCGGTCGCCCGGCGGACGAGACACAGATCATCGGCACCCCGGTCGGCGGGGTCCTGGACGACGACGTCCCGACCGGCTTCGGCGAGCCCGGCGGCTCGCCGACCGTCGGCGGCACCCAGGTCGGCGGGACGTACCCGTCCTCGGGCGGCTACCCGTCCTCGAGCGGCTACCCGTCGTCCACCGGCTACCCGGCCGAGCCGGGCCTCGGCGGGCAGGAGCGGGCATGAGCTCGACCGTCGGCGGCACCGGCGCCTACACCGGTGGTCAGTACGGCGAGTCGTACGCCGGGTCCGCCACCGCCGCAGGCACGGGCACCGACACCGGTGCCCGGACGGAGACCGGCGACACGTCGGTCGGCCAGCTGATCGGTGACGTCACGCGCGACCTGTCGACCCTCATGCGGCAGGAGATCGAGCTCGCCAAGGCCGAGCTCAAGCAGGAGGCGACGAAGGCGGGCAAGGGCGCCGGGATGCTCGGCGGCGCCGGGTTCGCCGGCTACTTCGTCGTGCTGTTCCTGTCCATCGCCCTGTGGTGGGCGATCGGGAGCGGGACCGGCTACGGCTGGAGCGCGCTGATCGTCGCGGTGATCTGGGCGATCATCGCCGCCGTCCTGTTCGCGGTGGGACGCAAGAACCTGCGCTCGGTCAACCCGAAACCGGAGCGCACCGTCGAGACCGCGCAGCAGATCCCGCAGGCCTTGAAGCCGAACTGACCCTGCCGCCCCCACCGGCCGAACAGACACAGGAGCTTCCCCGATGACCAGTCCCGAAGAGATCCAGCGTCAGATCGACGCCACCCGCTCGGACCTGAGCGCCAACGTCGACGCCCTCAACGACAAGGTCAACCCGGCCCGCATCGTCGACCGGCGGGTGTCGCGGGTCAAGGACACCGCGAGCAACGTCCGCGAGCGGGTCATGGGCGCGGTGCCCGGCGTGCACTCCGGTGGCGGCTCCGGCGGCTCCGGCGGCACCGGCTCGTCCGGACCCGGCCTGGGCGACCGCCTGAGTGACACCACCTCGTCCGTCACAGACACGGTCGGCTCCGGCGCCGCCAACGTCCGCGAGGCCGCCAGCAACGCCCCGCAGGCCCTGCAGCGGCAGGCCCAGGGCAACCCTCTGGCGGCCGGCCTGATCGCCTTCGGCGTCGGCTGGCTCGCCTCGTCGCTGCTGCCGTCGTCGCAGAAGGAGCAGCAGCTCGGCGCGCAGGTGAAGGACCACGCCGGCGACCTGGCCCAGCCGCTGAAGGAGAAGGGTCAGGAGCTCGCGCAGAACCTGCAGGAGCCCGCGCAGCAGGCGGTCCAGCAGGTCAAGGCCGCGGCCACCGACGCGGCGAGCACCACCGCCGACCACGCGAAGTCGGCCGCGGCCGACGTCAAGGACGAGGCCGGCTCAGCTGCCGGTGACGTCAAGAGCACGACTCAGCAGCAGGTCTCGAACAGCTAGCTCACGACGAGGTTCCGCGGTGTGCGGTGGCGAGCTCCGGTTCGCCACCGCACACACGTGTCCGCGGCCGGTCCCGCGGGCGGCTCACGCGCAGTGACCGGTCGCGGACCGTGACAGACACAACTGGATCGTTGCCCGGTCGTTGCCGGACCGTTTCCGTATCGATTCGATCCCGGCTCCGCCCGCCCTGTTGCGTGTCCCTTTCCTCCCGGGCACGGTGGATCAACTCCTGCCTCAGTGAAGGGAACCCCTGCGAATGTCATCGGCGTCGACAGTGGCGGCACCGGCCGGCCAGCGGGCCATCCGCGGCGGTCTGCTCGGCCGGCAGCTGGACCGGTACCCGGCCAACGGCCCGCGGGCGGTCTACCTCGGCATCGTCGTGCTCGCGACGATCATCCTGTACTACGAGCTGTACGTCCCGGGAGCGGTCTCGACGAAGATCATCGAGGACCTGCACTTCTCGCTGGCGTACTTCATCACGGTGTCCGTCGTCGGCAACGCCGTCGGGGCGATCGGCTCGCTGGCCGCCGGCCTCGCCGACCGTTGGGGGCGCGCGAACCTGGTCGTCTACGGCTTGCTGATCACCGGACTGCTCGTGCTGTTCGGTCTGCCCAACGCCAGTAGCAAGGTGACGTACCTGGTGCTGTTCGCCTTGGTGAGCGTCGTCGAGGGCGTCATCCTGGTCGCCACGCCGGCGCTCATCCGCGACTTCTCGCCGCAGCTGGGCCGGGCGTCGGCCATGGGGTTCTGGACGCTCGGCCCGGTCATCGGCTCGCTGGTGGTCACCGAGGTCGCCTCGCACACCCTGGCCTCCCACCCGGACTGGCGCTTCCAGTTCCGGGTCTGCGGCATCGTCGGGCTGGTCGTGTTCGCGATCGCTTTCGTCGGGCTGAGAGAGCTCGCCCCACAGCTGCGGGACCAGCTGATGATCAGCCTCCGCGACCGTGCACTGGTGGAGGCCCGTGCCCGCAACCTCGACGCCGACGCCGCGCTGAAGGGCCACTGGCGGCAGATGTTCCGCGGCGACATCGTCGGACCGGCGTTCGCCATCAGCGTCTTCCTGCTCTTCTACTACATCGCAGTCGGGTTCTTCGTCGTCTTCTACGCGACGACGTTCGGGTACAGCGAGGCGCGGGCGAACGCGCTGGCCAACTGGTACTGGATCGGCAACGCCATCACACTGGTCGTCACCGGCGTGCTGTCCGACGCGTTGAAGGTGCGCAAGCCGTTCATGGTCGTCGGTGGCGTGATCAGCGCCATCGGCGTCGCACTGTTCGCGCTGCGCACGACCCAGCTGGACACCGGCTACTACCACTTCGCCTGGATCATCCTGCTCATCGCGGTCGGCGGCGGCATGGCGTTCGCGTCGTGGATGGCGGGCTTCACCGAGACCGTCGAGTCGCACAACCCCGCGGCGACGGCGACGGGTCTGGCGGTGTGGGGCTCGCTGCTCCGCGTGGTGGTCACGCTGTCCCTGATCGGTCTGATCTTCGCCATCCCGGCCGCAGGGACCCTGGTCGACAAGGGTCCGCGCGTCCAGCAGCTCGCGACGACGTACGCGCCGCAGCTCGCCACACTGCAGAAGCTCGATCCCGGGACCCAGGCGGCGTTGGGCAAGAACCCCAACGACCAGGCCGCTCAGGCCAAGGCCGTCAGTGAGATCGCCGGCGTCCCAGAGGCCGATGTCGTACGAACGGTGACGCTGGGCGCGCAGTACAAGGACCAGCTGGCGACGCTGCAGAAGATCGACCCGACGACGCAGGCCGCACTCGCCGCCAACCCGAACGACCAGGCGGCGCAGGCCAAGGCGCTCAGCGACATCTCCGGGGTGTCGACGGCCGACGTCGTCCGGACGGTCGGGCTGAGCACCCAGTACCGCGACCAGCTCACCACCGCTCAGGCGGTCGACCAGGGGACGCTGCTGACGCTGTCCAGCGACCCGACCAACGCCGCCGCGGTCACCTCCGCGGTCGGACAGATCGCCAGCAAGCTCAAGGTGGACGCGGGCACGGCGCTGCAGCGGCTGCAGGCGCTCGCGGCGGTCCCCAAGGCGGACCTCACCTTCCTGCTCACCACCGGACCGAAGGTGCAGCAGGCGGCCACGGCGCTGCAGTCGGCGGCGCAGATCCCGGCCGCGGACGTCGCGTTCCTCGGCACGACCGGCAAGAAGGTCTCCGCCGCCGGTGATCAGCTCCGGGCCACCTCCATGATCCCGAAGGACGACCTGGCGTACCTGCAGGCCAACGCCGCCGACGTGCAAGCCGCGCAGAAGCACTCGCCGGGGCAGTGGCAGCGGTGGTGGTGGATCTGCTTCGCCGGCCAGATCGTGTTCTTGCCGTTCATCGGGATGCTGGTCGGGCGGTGGAACCCGGCGAAGGCACGGCGCGACGCGGCGGAGCACGACGCCGCGGTGCAGCGCGAGCTGCAGTCGTTGGCCGGCGGCAGCCAGCCGGCGGCGCCCGCCGTCTAGCCCGGACGCGCAGCAGGACGGTCCCCGGAGGGCCCGGTCGATCCCGACCGGGCCCTCCGCCCGTCACGGCGTCAGCGGCCGGCCTCGAACAGCCGGCGCGGGACGTCGACGAGCATCGTCTCGATCTGCTCGTCGCTCACCCCGCGCTCGCGCACGTACGGCAGCACCTCGTCCTGGATGTGCAGGTAGTTCCACTGCGGCAGGAACGCCATGACCGCCGGGTCGATCCAGTCGATGTAGCACGACGCGTCCTGCGACAGCACCATGCGGTCGGCGTAGCCACGCCGGCACATCTCGACGAGCGTGTCCGCCCGCGCCTCGAACGTCGTGTCCAGGTTGATCCCGAACCGGTCCATCCCGAGGACGAAACCGGCATCGGCGAGCTCGGCGAGGTGGTCGGCGTCCGTGGTGTCACCGCTGTGCCCGAGCACCACCCGGCTCGGGTCGACGCCCTCTTCATCGCACAGCACCCGCTTCACGTCCGAGCCGGTGCGCGAGCCGGGGTGGGTGTGCACGGTGACCGGCGTCCCGGTGGCGTGGTGGGCCTTGCCCACGGCGCGCATCACCCGCTCGACGCCGGGGGTCAGGCCGTGGTGGTCGATGGCGCACTTCAGCATCCCGGCGCGGACCTGCGTCCCGGCGATGCCCTCGGTGATGTCGCGGACGAACATGTCCACCATCGGGTCCGGCACCTCGGTGCCGGTCACGTCGTTCAACGCCGGACCGCGGTACTGGAAGTAGAACGGCACCGAGTCGTAGGTGTAGACGCCGGTCGCCACGACGATCGTTCAGCTCCGGGACCTGCTCGGCGATCCGGGCGATGCGCGGGACGTAGCGACCCAGACCGACGACGGTCGGGTCGACGATCGTGCGGACGCCCTGCGCGGCGAGGGCGCGCAGCTTCTCGGCGGCGTCGGCGATCCGGGCGTCCTCGTCCCCCCACTCCTCGGGGTAGTTCTGCTGGATGTCGGCGGTGAGCACGAAGACGTGCTCGTGCATGTACGTGCGGCCGAGCTCGCTGCTGTCGACGGGTCCGCGGACGGTGGGCACCTCGGTCATGCCACTGACGCTAGGGGTGGGCGCCGGCCGTCGCGCCCGCCGCGCCACCGGCCCGGCCGGCTGCCCGGCCTCCGGCTGCCCGCCGGAGCGGCGCCTCTAGGCTCCCCTCATGCGCGCCGCCCGGATCACCTCAGTGGACGGTCCGGACGCTGTCGAGCTGGCCGAGCTGCCCGAGCCCGACGCGGACGGCGGCGGCAAGGTGCTGATCGACGTGCACGCCGCGGGGGTGGCCTTCCCGGACGTCCTGCTCAGCCGGGGCGAGTACCAGATGAAGCCGGATCTGCCGTTCGTCCCCGGCGCCGAGGTCGCCGGCGTGGTCCGCAGCGCCCCGCCCGGTGCCGGCGTCGAGCCGGGGGACAGGGTGGCCGCGTTCCCGGTGCTCGGCGGTTTCGCCGAGGTCGTCGCGGCCGAGCCGGCGCTGACGTTCCGGCTGCCCGACGGCATCGACCTGCTCGCCGCGGCCGGCCTGCCGATGAACTACCTGACCGTCCACTTCGCCCTGTTGCACCGCGCGGCGCTGCAGGAGGGCGAGACGGTGCTCGTCCACGGCGCCGCCGGCGGCGTGGGCACCGCGGCCGTGCAGCTCGCCCGCGCGCTCGGCGCGCGTGTCATCGCCGTCGTCTCGAGCGATGCCAAGGCCGAGGTCGCCCGGCGCGCCGGGGCGCACGACGTCGTGCGCGCCGAGGGCTTCCGCGACGCCGTCGCCGAGCTGACCGGCCGGCGCGGCGTCGACCTGGTCGTCGACCCGGTCGGCGGCGACCGCTTCACCGACTCGCTGCGCAGCCTGGCCACCGACGGCCGGCTGCTCGTCCTGGGCTTCACCGGCGGCGAGATCCCGACGGTGAAGGTGAACCGGCTGCTGCTCAACAACATCAGCGTCGTCGGCGTCGGATGGGGCGCCTACTGGGTCTCGCGGCCGGACTACCCGGCGCGTCAGTGGTCCGAACTCGTGCCACATCTCGAGTCGGGGGCGCTCACGCCGGTGCTCGGGCGCACGTTCGGTCTGGACGAGGTGCCGGCCGCCCTGCACGAACTCGACGACCGCCAGGCGCAGGGCAAGATCGTCCTGCGGGTGCGGTGAGGACGTCGCGCCGGTGAGGATCGCGCTTGCGTCGTACCGCAGCAAGCCACACAGCGGGGGTCAGGGCGTGTACGTCCGGCAGCTCTCGCGCGCGCTGGTCGGACTCGGCCACGACGTCGAGGTCTTCTCGGGGCCGCCCTACCCGGAGCTGGACGCCGGCATCCGGCTCACCCGGCTGCCGAGCCTCGACCTGTACCGCCCCGAGGACCCGTTCCGCCGGCCGCGGCTGAGCGAGTTCCACGACCGCTTCGACGTGCTCGAGTACGCCGTGATGTGCACCGGCGGGTTCCCGGAGCCGCGGACGTTCAGTCTCCGGCTCGCGCCGACTGCTCCGCGATCGGACCGGCGAGTTCGACGTCCTCCACGACAACCAGACCCTCGGCCCCGGTTTGCTGACGACTAGCCGATCTCGGACTTCCGGTCGTCACCACGATCCACCACCCGATCAGCCGGGACCGGCGGATCGAGATCGACGCGACACCCGGGCTGGCGGAAGCTCACCAAATGGCGGTGGTACGGGTTCGTCCGCGATGCAGCGACGGGTTGCCCGGCGCAGCAGGCACGTCATCACACCGTCGCAGCGCTCGGCCGACGACGTCGTCGCGGACTTCGGCGTGCCGCGCGACCGGATCCGGCGTGGTCCCGGTCGGCGTCGACACCACGGTGTTCCGGCCGCCCGAGCGGTCGCGGTGTCCCGGTCGCGTCGTGTGCATCGCCAGTGCGGACGTGCCGCTGAAAGGCCTGCCGGTGCTGTTCGAGGCCGTCGCCCGGGCCGACGCCGTTCGTGAACTCGTCGTCGTCGGCCGGCCCGCCGCGCGGACCCGCGCCGTGCTGCGGGCAGCCGGCATCGCCGACCGGGTCCGCTTCGTCGCCGGCCTGGACGACGCGGCGCTCGCCGCCCTGCTGGCCTCGGCGGAGCTGGCCGTCGTGCCGTCCCTGTACGAAGGTTTCTCGCTGCCGGCGGTGGAAGCGATGGCGTGCGGCACGCCGGTCGTCGCGTCCGCGGTCGGCGCACTGCCCGAGCTGGTCGGCGCCGACGGCCGGTGCGGCGCGCTGGTGCCGCCCGGTGACGCGCCGGCGCTGGCGGACGCGCTCGACCGGCTGCTCGGCGCGCAGCCGTGGCGCGCCCGGATGGGGGAGGCGGCCGCCCGGACGGCGCTCGAGCGCTACAGCTGGGAGTCCGTCGCGCGGGCGACCGCCGCGGTGTACGAGCAGGTCGCGCGCCCGGCAGCGACGACCGACCCGACCGATCCCGACGTGCGGGCCGCCGCGTGATCACCGTCGACTTCGCCCGCTTGCCGGTCGGCCCGGGCGACCGGGTGCTCGACGTCGGCTGCGGCGCCGGCCGGCACTCGTTCGCGGCCTACCGCCGCGGCGCCGACGTCACCGCCCTGGACACCGACAAGCGCGAGCTCGAGGACGTCGAGGCGATGTTCGCCGCGATGGCGGAGGCGGGTGAGGTCCCGCCCGGGGCCGCCGCGCGCACCGTGCACGGCGACGCCACGGCGATGCCGTTCGACGACGGCGCGTTCGACCGGGTGGTCGCCGCCGAGGTGCTGGAGCACGTGCCGGAGGACACCGTCGCGATGCGAGAGATCGCCCGCGTCGTCGCCCCCGGCGGACTGGTCGCGGTGACCGTCCCGCGCTACGGGCCGGAGCTGGTGTGCTGGACGCTGTCGCGGCAGTACCACAGCAACGAGGGTGGTCACGTCCGGATCTACCGGTACCGCCAGCTGGTCGCCCGGTTGCGGGCGGCCGGGCTGCGTCCGGTCGGTCACCACTGGGCGCACGCGTTGCACTCGCCGTACTGGTGGCTCAAGTGCGCCGTCGGCGTCGACCGGGACGTCGCACCGGTGCGCGCGTACCACCGGATGCTCGTGTGGGACATGACGCGCGCGCCCGGGCTGACCCGCCGGGCGGAGCGGGCGTTGGACCCGGTGATCGGCAAGAGCCTGGTGATTTACCTCCGGCGCGCCGATGACTGAGCGGCCCGGCGTGCTGACGCGCCGCTGAGGTGGCGCAGACCGCGCGGTTCATCGCGGGTGAGCAGCGCCCGGACGGGGCGATCCCGTGGTTCGGCGGCGGTCAGGTCGACGTCTGGGACCACGTCGAGGCGGCGATGGCCCTGACCAGCGCCGGGCTGCGTGCCGAGGCGGAGGCGGCCTACGCCTGGTCGGCGCGCTCCCAGCGCCCCGACGGCAGCTGGCCGCTGCGCCTGCGTGACGGTGTCGTCGAGGACGCCGGCGCGGACACCAACCAGTGCGCCTACGTCGCCGTCGGTGTGTGGCACCACTACCTGGTCACCGGTGACGACGCCCACCTGGCCGCGATGTGGCCGACGCTGCGCCGCGCCGTCGACTTCGTCGTCGCCGCCCAGCGCCCGGGCGGGGAGCTCGCGTGGGCGGTCGACGCGGGCGGCGTCGCGGACACCGAGGCGCTGCTCACCGGGAGCGCCAGCGCCGCCCAGGCGCTGCGGTGCGCATGCTTCGTCGCCGCCGAGCTGGGCGTCCAACCGCTGCACTGGCGCGCCGCCGCCGACCGTCTCGCGCACGCGGTCCGGGCGCACCCGGAGGCGTTCGCCGACCGCGCCCGGCTACTCGATGGACTGGTACTACCCGGTGCTGGGCGGCGCGGTGCGCGGCCCGGCCGCCGAGCGGCTGCTGGCCGCCCAGTGGGCCGACTTCGTCTGGTCCGGCCGCGGGGTGCGCTGCGTCGGCGACCGGCCGTGGGTCACGGTCGCCGAGAGCTGCGAACTCGCGCTGGCGCTCGACTCGATCGGCGACACCGCCCGCGCCCGGCAGGTCCTGCTCGACGTGCAGGCGTTCCGCGACCCGGCCAGCGGCGGGTACTGGACCGGCTACGTCGTCGACGACGCCGCGGTCTGGCCGGTCGAGCAGACGACGTGGACCGCCGCCGCGGTCCTGCTGGCCGCCGACGCGCTCGGGCACACGACCGGCGGATCGGGGCTGTTCCGCGACGTCGCGGCGCCCGCAGACGCCGGCGACGCGGACTGCGGGTGCGCCGAGCTGGTCACCGTCGGATGACTGCCGGATGACCGACCGTGCCGGACGCGCTCGCCGCCGAGGTCGCCCGGACGCCGCGGGTTCCTGCCCGAGGACGAGGCGGCGGCGCTGTTCGCCGCCGCGTGCGGTGCACCGCCCGGGACGTGGCTCGGAGATCGGCACCTACTGCGGCAAGTCGACGCTGCTGCTCGCCGAGGCGGCGCGCCGCGCCGGCGCGGTGCTCGTCACCGTCGACCACCACCACGGCTCGGAGGAGAACCAGCCGGGGTGGCAGTGGCACGACGACCGGCGCTGGTCGACCCACGCACCGGCCGGCTGGACACGCTGCCGCGCTTCCGGCGGACGCTCGACGAGGCCCTGGTCGACGTCGTGACGCCCGTGGTCGCGCCGACGCAGCTGGTGGCCCGGTGGTGGACGACGCCGACGGCGCTGCTGTTCCTCGACGGCAACCACACCGAGGACACCGCCCAGCACGACTACCGCGCGTTCACCCGGCACCTGGTGCCCGGGCGGGCCGCCTGCTCGTCCACGACGTCTTCCCCGACCCGGCCGACGGCGGGCAGGCGCCGTGGCACGTCGTCGAGGCGGCGCTCGCGTCGCGGCGGTTCGCCGAGGACGGCCGCTGCGGCTCGCTGCGGGTGCTGCGCGCGCTCTGAGGCATCCTGGACGGGTGGACGCCACCGCCCGACCGCGCCCGCGCAGCCGGCCTCCGGCGGCGCACGGGCCGCAGGTGTTGGTCGCCGCAGCGTGGACGCTCGCGGCGGTCGTCCTCGTCGCGCTGGGCACGTCCGTGGTGCACCACCTGCACGGCCGGCGGGGGGCACGTCCACACCGCGGAGGCGCTGTACCGGCAGGGCGCGGGCCCGGCCGGGCCGCTGCTCGGCAGCCGGCTCGTCACCGCGTGGCACCTCGACGCGGTCGCCGTCGCCGTCCTGGTCGTGCTCGGCGGCGGGCTACGCCACCGGTGTCGCGCTGGCCCGCCGGCGCGGGACGGTGTGGCCGCTCGCGCGGACCGCGGCGTTCGCGGCCGGCCTCGCTGGTGTCCGCCTACGCGACCTGCGGCGGGATCGCGGTCTACGACATGGCGCTGTTCTCGGCGCACATGATCGGTCACCTGCTGCTGATCATGGTGGCGCCGGCGCTACTGGTCGCCGGGCGTCCGCTGCGGCTGCTCGTGACGGCGTGCCCGCCGAGCGGCGCGGCGCGGGTGAGCGCGGTCCTGCGCAGCCGGCCGGTGGCCCTCCTGACCGCGCCACCGGTGGCCCTGGCGTCCTACGCCGTGGTCATCGTCGGCACCCACCTGACCGGGTTCATGGACACGGTCATGCGCTCGGCGGCGCTCGGGCAGCTCGAGCACGTGCTCTACCTCGCGGTGGGCGTGCAGTTCTTCCTGCTCGTCGTCGGTGACGAGCCGATCCGCTGGCACCTCGGCATCCCGCTGCGCTGGCTGTTCCTCGCCCTGGCGATGGCGGTCGACACGATCACCGGCATCGTCCTGCTGCAGCAGCAGACGCCGATCGCGATGATGCCGGCGCCCGGGCTGGAGGTGGACCCGCTGATCGACACCCGCACCGGCGGCGCGATCATGTGGGTCGGTGGCGACGGGATCATGGTCGCGATCATGATCCTGCTGGTCGTGCTGTGGTTGCGGCTGCCCGAGACCGACCGCCGCGGCAGCCTCAGCTGGCTGGAGGACGCCCGCCGCGCGCAGTTCGCCGAGCACACCTCCCGCCGAGCCGACGTCGCCGACGACGCCGATGTCGCCGACGACCTCGACGACGTCGACCTCGACGAGGACGAGCGCCAGCGGGACGCGTACAACGACTACCTCGCCCGCCTCGCCGGCGGCCCGCACCGACCATGAGGCGTCGCACGCTGGTCCGCACCGGGTCGGCCGCCCTGGCGGCGGCCGTCCTCGGCGGTGCCGCCGGAGGGATGGACTCGGCCTGGTACCGCGCTCTGGAGAAGCCGGCCTTCCAGCCGCCGCCGCTGGCGTTCCCACTCGTCTGGACGCCGCTCTACATCGACCTCGCCGTGAGCAGCGCGGTGGTGGTGGACGGCGCGGACGCGGCGGGCGAGGAGCCGGCCGTCTTCTCCCGGGCGCTCGGGTCGAACCTGGTGCTGAACGCGGCGTGGACGTGGCTGTTCTTCCGCCTGCGCGCTCCGCGGACGGCCACGGTGGAGTGCGCGGTGCTTGCGGTGAGCTCCGCCGACCTCGTGCGGCGCGCGGCGCGCGTCGACCGGCGCGCCGGCCTGGCGCTCGTCCCGTACGCGGCGTGGACGGCGTTCGCCACCGTGCTGTCCGCCGCCATCGCCCGCCGCAACCCGGGCGTCCGCCGCTAGTGGCGGCTGCCCCGACGGCGCCGCCGCGCGCACGGTGATCACCCGCCGGTTCTTCGTGCCACGGACGAGTCTTCGGCGAGAGACGGGCGGGCGCCGGACTCCGGTCAGTCGGCGAGTTCGGTGCGCAGCTCGTGCGACCCGTCGGCGCGGGTGATCTCGTAGTACAGCCGGACCCGGCCGTCCCCGAGCGGGACGACGGAGACGTAACGCAACCCGCCGGCGGCGTGCGGCGAGGCGAGCGGGGCGGCGTCGACGGCGGTGAACGCTCCGAAACCTCCGTCGGACGTCCGGGAGCCGTGTGCCAGGCCGGTGAGCTCCTCCCAGTTCTGCGCCGCACTGGCCCGGCCGTCGTAGGTCGCCACGACGCCGTCGCCGACGTCCAGCACGCTGGTGATCCGTGCCCCGCGGGCGTCCCAGGCGTCCGGGCGCCCGGCGAGCGCCGTCCCCTGCCAGGTCCAGGCGACGCCGTCGGCGCTCGTCGCGTGCTCGGTCCACATCCGGTCGGCGTCGTCCCACCTCTCGAGCGGATGGACGGACGCCCAGAGGTGCCACCGGTCGCCGTCGTGGAGCACGACCGGGTCCTTCACCGCGCGCTCCGGCGAGCCCGGGAGGACGGTGCGCGCCGGCGCCGTCGCGAGACCGGCGGGTGTGTCGGCCTCGAGCAGCTCGACCCGCCAGTGTTTCGTCCCCGGCGTCGCGCAGCTGACGTAGAGCCGCCACCGGCCCTCCGGCGTCACCGTCAGCGCGGGCCGCTCCAGCGAGTCGGCGCCGAAGCGGTCCCGCTCGACGGTCGCGACGGTGTCGAAGTGCACGCCGTCGGCCGAGGCCGCGACGACGTTGGCGATGCCCCGGCCGTGGCCGATGGGCAGGCGCACGCGGTAGGCCAGATGGACGTCGGAGCCGACCAGGACGGCGCTGGGCGCGCCCGCCCACGCGCCGGGGCGCGGCTGCGGTGGACCGGCGACGAGCTCGGCGCCGATCAGCCGGGGGAGCAGCGCTGCCGTCGGGACGGGGACGGCGGGCGCGCTCACGCCTGTACTCTACCGGTTCAGTAGACAACCCGGTGGAGGGCCCGTGGCACTGCCGGACTTCTTCCTGCTCGGTGCACCGAAGGCCGGGACGACGGCGCTGCACGTCGCCCTGGCCCGGCATCCGCAGCTGTTCCTGTCGCGGGTCAAGGAGCCGAAGTTCTTCCTCACCGACGGGCCGCCGCCGCGCGGCGGAGGGCCCGGTGACGAGGCCACCTACCGCAGCTACGTCTGGCGGCGAGCGGACTACGAGGCACTGTTCGACCCCGCCCCGCCCGGCGTGCGGCGCGGTGAGTCGACGACGCTGTACCTCGCCGACTCCGGGGCGCACCGCCGCATCCGCGCCCTGGTCCCCGACGCCCGGCTGATCGCCGTCGTCCGCGACCCGGTGGACCGTGCGCACTCGAACTGGATGCACCTGCGCTCGGCGGGGCTCGAGCCGGAGGCCGACTTCGTCCGGGCCTGCGACCTGGAGGACGAGCGGATGGCCGCCGGGTGGGGACCGTTCTGGGGCTACCGGCGCCAGGGCCGCTACGGCGCCGCGGTGGCGCACCTGCGGCAGCTGTTCGCGCCGGAGCAGGTGCTCGTCCTGGTCTACCGCCAGGTGCGCGAGGACCCGCGCGGGACGCTGGACCGGGTGTGCGCCTTCCTCGGCGTCGACACCGGTGTCGTGTCCGACCTGCCGGCCGCGAACGTCACCGCCCAGGTCGGGACGTCGCGGGTCGACGCGGCCATCGCCGGACTGCTCCGGGCCGGCGAACCGGTGACCCGCCGGCTGCCGCCGGGCGTGCGCGCGTCGGTGGAGCGGACCGGACAGCGGGCGCTGCAGCGCCATCAGCGCACCCGTGCGCCGCTGACGTCGGGGCAGCGCGCGGCACTCATCCCGGACTTCCTCGACGACATCGGCCTCCTCGAGCGCCTCACCGGGCTGTCACTCGACCACTGGCGCGACCCCGGCAACTCCACCGGCCGCCCGCCGCTGCCGGGACTGAGCCGGGTCGGCACCGGCCACGGCGACATCGACCGCCCGCTGTGCTGAGCGCCCGCCGCGCCGAACACCGGCGCGGCGCGGCGCGGGTCAGTCCACCGCGTTGATCCGGCACCACTCGGCGGCGGCCTGCGCCGACCATCGGGCGTGCTGCTGGGCGAACAGCGCCGCCGCCCGCACGCCGCTCCACCGCGGCGGCAGCAGCGCGGTCGGCAGCACCGGGTCGACCCACGGGAAACGGCGCCAGGCGTGCACCAGCTCGGCGACGCGGGTCAGTCGGTCACCCGTCCCGGCCGCGGCGAACTCGGCCAGGAAGTCCCGGTAGCCGGCGTCTAGGCCGTCGAGGTCCCAGGCCTGCGCGACGAGGCCGGGCAGGCTGCCACCGCCGGCGTGCTCGGCGGTGAAGAGCTGGGACTCGGCGAGGATGCCCGAGTCGGCCAGCACCCGCCGCACCTCCTCCAGCCGGTCGGCGTGCGTGCTGACCCAGACACCGGGCGCCGGGCTGCCGCAGCCGGCCCACGTCAGCCGGGTGCGGACCCGGTGCCGCGCGGTGCGCTCGGTCTCCGGCGCCCGGGCGAGCACGAGCACCCACCGCCCGTCCCAGCCGTCGGCCGCCGCGCGGAAGCCGTAGATCCGCTCGCTGCCCTCGGTGAGCAGGTCGCGCGCCGCGTCCGTGAGCGACCACCGGCTGCGCCGCCCGAAGCGCTCCGCGGTCAGCCACCCGTCGGCGGCGGTGCGCATCAGCGCCTGCCGGCTGGCTTTCTCCTCCACACCGAGCCGGCCGAGGACGTCGATGACCGCCGAGGTCCAGCACGCACCGCCGTGCGGCAGCACGAACTCACCCAGCACCGTGAACAACAGCCCGCGCGCGCTCTCCGCGCCCGCCGCGTGCCGCCGGGACAGTCGTGGCGCCGCTGTCGGCGCCGTGCTGCTCGTCACCGGCCGTCCCCCACACCGTCGAATCCAAGCGCACCGCCGCGCGGGGCGGCGACATGCTACGACAGGGTTGACGCCGGCGCGCTCCGGTGTAGAACATTGACGCCGTGACCGGCCGTGTCGAGTTCCGCGTCGACCCCGCGAGCTACCGGCACTGGCGGGTGTCCGTCGACGGCGAGGTCGCCACCGTCGCGATGGACGTCGCCGAGGACGCGGGGCTGCGCCCCGGCTACGAACTGAAGCTGAACTCCTACGACCTCGGCGTCGACATCGAGCTCTACGACGTCGTCCAGCGGTTGCGGTTCGAGCACCCGGGTGTGCGGGCGGTCGTGCTCACCAGCGCCAAGGACAGGATCTTCTGCGCGGGCGCCAACATCCGGATGCTCGCCGCGTCGCCGCACCCGTGGAAGGTGAACTTCTGCAAGTTCACCAACGAGACCCGCAACGGGATGGAGGACGCGAGCACGCACTCCGGCCAGGTGTGGCTCGCGGCGGTCAACGGCACGGCGTCCGGCGGCGGGTACGAACTGGCGTTGGCGTGCGAACGGATCCTGCTCGTCGACGACCGCTCCTCGGCGGTGTCGCTGCCGGAGCTGCCGCTGCTCGGCGTGCTCCCCGGGACCGGCGGACTGACCCGGGTGGTCGACAAGCGCCACGTCCGCCGCGACCTGGCCGACGCGTTCTCCACGAAGTCCGAGGGCCTGCCCGGGCGCAAGGCGGTGGCCTGGCGCCTGGTCGACGAGGCCGTGCCCCGCGCCGCCTGGGACGAGACGGTCGCCACGCGTGCCCGGCAGCTGGCGGCCGGGTCCGACCGGCCGGCCGACGCGTCGGGCATCGGGCTGACGCCACTGCACAAGGTGCGAACGGACGACGCCGTCCGCTACCGCCACGTCGCGGCGGTCCTGCGTCGCGACACCGGCGCGGTCGAGATCACGGTCTCCGCCCCGGACGCCGACCCGCCGGCCGACCTGGACGCGATCCACGCCGCCGGCGCGGACTTCTGGCCGCTGGCCGTCACCCGTGAGCTCGACGACCTCGTCCTCGACCTGCGCACGAACGAGCTCGAGCTCGGCACCTGGCTGTTCCGGACCCGCGGGGACGCCGGGCGCGTACTCGCTTCCGACGCCCTGCTCGTCCGCCACGCCGACGACTGGTTCGTCCGAGAGGTCACGCTCTACCTCAAGCGGACGTTGAAGCGCCTCGACGTGACCAGCCGGTCGCTGCTGGCCCTCGTCGACCCGGGCAGTTGCTTCGCCGGCTCCCTGCTCGAGCTGGCGCTGGCCGCCGACCGCTCCTTCCAGCTCGCGGGCGCCTTCGAGGACCCCCGGGACGACGTCGACCCCGACGCTGCCCCGGCGGCGATCACTGTCGGCGACCTCAACCTCGGACCGCTGCCGATGGCCAACGGCCTGACCCGGCTGCAGACCCGGTTCCTCGGCGACGAGACGGCGCTGGCCGCCGTCGAGAAGCGTGCCGGCGAGCCACTGGACGCCGACACCGCGCTCGAGCTCGGACTCGTCACCTCCGCGCCCGACGACATCGACTGGGACGAGGAGGTCCGCATGACGCTGGAGGAACGCGCCAGCTTCAGCCCGGACGCCCTGACCGGGCTCGAGGCGAACTACCGCTTCCCCGGACCGGAGACGCTCGAGACCAAGATCTTCGGGCGGCTCACCGCGTGGCAGAACTGGATCTTCACCCGTCCCAACGCGTCCGGTGAGGACGGCGCCTTGCGCCGGTTCGGCACCGGCCGCCGCCCGGAGTTCGACAGGAAGCGAGCCTGACCATGACGACCGCCACCGATTACTCCGAGAAGATCCCCAACAACGTCGCCCTGCACGAGGACCGGCGGCTGCAGCGGGCCCTCGAGTCCTGGCAGCCCAACTTCCTCAACTGGTGGGAGTCGATGGGCCCGACGTTGCCGACCCAGGACGTCTACCTCCGGACGGCGGTCAACGTCGGCCGGGAGGGCTGGGCGCAGTTCGGCCACGTCCCGATGAAGGACTACCGCTGGGGGATCTTCCTCGCCGAGCGGGAGGGTGACCGCCGGATCGGCTTCGGCGAGCACAAGGGCGAGCCGGTGTGGCAGAAGGTCCCCGGCGAGTACCGGGCGGACCTGCAACGGCTCATCGTCATCCAGGGCGACACCGAGCCCGCCAGCGTCGAACAGCAGCGCAACCTGGGCGCTACCGCGCCGAGCCTGTACGACCTGCGCAACCTGTTCCAGGTGAACGTCGAGGAGGGACGCCACCTCTGGGCGATGGTCTACCTGCTGCACGCCCACTTCGGCCGGGAGGGCCGCGAGGAGGCCGAGGAGCTGCTGCACCGCAACTCCGGCAGCGAGGACAGCCCGCGCATCCTCGGCGCGTTCAACGAGGAGACACCGGACTGGCTGTCGTTCTTCATGTTCACCTACTTCACCGACCGGGACGGGAAGTACCAACTCGGCACACTGAAGGAATCCGGCTTCGACCCCCTGAGCAGGACCTGCGAGTTCATGCTCAAGGAGGAGGCGCACCACATGATGGTGGGGACGACCGGTATCGACCGCGTCGTCACCCGCGCCGTAGAGCTGGTCCGCGAGCACGACACGTACGAGATCGGACCGCACGGCGGTATCCCGCTCGACGTCGTGCAGAAGTACCTCAACTTCCACTACTCGGTGTCGCTCGACCTGTTCGGCGGTGACACGTCGACCAACGTCGCCAACTACTACACCGCCGGCCTCAAGGGACGCTGGATGGAGGAGCGGCGCCGCGACGACCACCAGCTGACCGACGAGGGCATCCTCGTCGACGCGCTGGTCGAGGGGGAGCTGTCGCAGACCGAGGTGCCCGCCCTCGTGGGGCTGAACACCGACCTGCGTCGCGAGTACATCAGCGACTGCCAGAGCGGCGTCAACCGGTGGAACAAGATCCTCGAACAGGGCGGCCTGTCCTTCCGCCTGAAGCTGCCCAGTGTCGCGTTCAACCGCAAGGTCGGCGCCTTCGCCGCCATCGAGGCGACGCCCGATGGTGAGCTGCTCTCCGCCGAGGACTGGGAGCGCCAGAGGTCCCGCTACCTGCCCACCGACGTCGACAAGACGCACGTCAAGTCGCTGATGCAGCCCGTCCACGAGCGGGGCAGGATCGCGGCATGGATCGCGCCGCCGCGCCAGGGCATCAACGGCAAGCCGTTCGAGTACGACTACGTCCACCTGGCCTGAGCGGGTCGCGGTGAGCGGGACGTTCAACGCCTGCACCTACCTGCTCGACCGGCAGGTGGACGCCGGCGGGGCGGAGCGGGTCGCGCTGGACGGGCCGGCCGGCCGGGTCACGTACGCCCGGCTGCTCGACCGGGTGCAGCGGACAGCGGCCGGCCTCCGGGCGATCGGCGTGGCCCCCGAGCAGCGCGTGCTGATGTGCATGGCGGACTCGCCGGAGTTCGTCACCGTCTACCTGGCGGCGATGCGGATCGGCGCGGTCCCCGTCCCGGTGTCGACGATGCTGCACGCCGACGGACTGGCGGAGCTGCTGCGCGACTCGCGGGCCCGCGTGCTGGCGGTCAGCACGCAGTTCACCGCGACGGCGACGCAGGCGGTCGCGGCCGCGCCGGAGCTCGCGGCGGTCGTCGTCGCGGGCGGCGGGGAGATGGCGGCCACCGTGCCGGTGCACCGCCTGGACGACCTCCTGGACGCCGGCGGCCGGGACCTGGTGTACCTCACGACCGAGGACTTCCCGGCGTTCTGGCTGTACACCAGTGGGACCACCGGCCTGCCGAAGGGCGCGATGCACCGCCACGGCGCGGTCCGCGTGGTGTGCGAGACCTACGGCAGGAAGGTGCTGGGGATCCGTCCGGACGACCGGTGCCTGTCGGCGGCCAAGGCGTTCTTCGCCTACGGGCTGGGCAACTCGGTGCTCTTCCCGCTGTCGGTGGGGGCGGTGTCGATCCTCGAGCCGGCGCCGGCCCGGCCGGACGGGATCGCCGCGCGCGTCCGGGAGTGCGGTGCGACCCTGTTCTTCGGCGGGCCGACGTTCTTCGCGAACATGCTGCGCGCGGACCTGGCGAGCGACGCGATGCGCGGCGTCCGGCTCGCGGCGAGCGCGGGGGAGCCACTGCCCGCGGCGCTCTACGAACGGTGGACCAGCCGCTTCGGCGTCGACATCCTCGACGGCATCGGCATGACCGAGATGCTCCACATCTTCCTGTCCAACCGGCAGGGCGCCGTCCGACCGGGATCCACGGGCATGGCGGTGCCGGGCTACCAGCTGCGGATCGTCGACGAGCTCGGCGTGGACGTCGCCGACGGGACACCGGGCACCCTGCTCGTGCGCGGGGACTCCGCCGCCACCGGGTACTGGGCGCGCTACGACGCCAGCCGCGCGGTCTTCCAGGGGGAGTGGCTGCGCACCGGGGACACGTACGTCCGCGACGGCGACGGCTACTACAGCTGCCTCGGCCGCACCGGTGACATGCTCAAGGCGAGCGGCATCTGGGTGTCGCCGGCGGAGGTGGAGGCGCGCCTGCTCGCCCACCCCGCCGTGGCGCAGGCCGTCGTCGTGGCGGCGCCGGACGCCGACGGGCTGGAGAAGCCGGTGGCGTACGTGCTGCTCCTCCCCGGCGCGCACGCCCGGGAGGACGAGCTGGTCGCCTTCTGCCGCGAGGGCCTGCCGTCGTTCAAGCGACCGCGCCGGGTGCTTCTGGTCGAGCAGTACCCCACGACGTCCACGGGCAAGGTCCGACGGGTGGAGCTGCGCGCCGCGGCGGCGACGGTGCTGCTCGACCCAGCCGCGCCCGTGCCCGCGCCCTGATGCTGGACGGCCGCCCGCTGGTCGACGTCCACCTCCACGCCGCCCGGCTGCCGACGCTGCGGATGGACCCGCAGCGCTGGACGCAGGGCTTCGGCACCGCCGTCCTCGACGAGGTGTACGACGCCGACGGCACCGTCGTCCCCGAGCGGTTCTCCGCCCACCTCGAGGCACAGGGCGTCGACGTGGCGTGCGTGCTGGCCGAGTACAGCCCGAAGGCCACCGGCATCCAGTCGATCGAGGACATGCTCCCCCTCGCGGCGGCCGACCCCGAGCGGGTGAAGGTGATCGCCAACGTCAACCCGCACTACCACCACCCGGTCGACGAGGAGGTGGCGCGCCAGCTCGGGCTCGGCGCCGTCGCGCTGAAGGTCCATCCGGTCCACGCCGGCGTCGCCGCGAACGACCGCGCGCTCTACCCGGCGTACGAGGTCTGCCAGGCCGCCGGTGTGCCGTTGGTGCTGCACTGCGGGACGTCGACGTTCCCCGGCGCGACCAACCGCTACGGCGACCCGGTGGCCGTCGACGACGTCGTGCGCGACTTCCGCTCGCTGCAGGTCGTCCTGGCGCACGGCGGGCGCGGCTGGTGGTACGACGCCGCGGCGTTCCTCGCGCTCAGCAGCGAGCGGGTGTGGATCGAGCTGTCCGGGCTGCCGCCGTCCCGGTTACCGCAGTACTACGCCCGCCAGGACTGGGCCCGGCTCACCCGGCGGATGGTCTTCGGCACGGACTGGCCGGGGATCCCGGGCATCGCCCGCAACGCCCGCGCGGTCGCCGAGCTGTGCCCGGACGAGGAGACCGCCGGCCTGGTCCTGGCCGGCAACGCCGCCCGGGTGTACGGGCTCGAGCTGCCCGCGGCCGGCTGACGCACGTCACAGCGCCGCGGGCAGCCGGGCCGCCGATCCGGGTATCAGTCGGGAGCGGTTCGGCGTTGTACCGAGCGACGCACACGACAGGGGAGTACCTCAGTGAGCATGACCACCGGCGGACGGCGCCACCAGGTCGTCGTCATCGGCTCCGGTTTCGGCGGGTTGTTCGCCACCAAGCACCTCAAGCGAGCCGACGTCGACATCACGATGATCAGCCGCACCGGCCACCACCTGTTCCAGCCGCTGCTGTACCAGGTCGCCACCGGCATCCTGTCCGAGGGCGAGATCGCCCCGGCGACGCGCGAGATCCTGCACCGGCAGAAGAACGTCCGGGTCGTCCTCGGCGACGTCTACGGCATCGACCTCGAGCGCAAGACCGTCACCTCGGTCGCGGCGGACATCGAGACGGTCACGCCGTACGACTCGCTCATCGTCGCCGCGGGCGCCAGCACGTCCTACTTCGGCAACGACGCCTTCGAGCTGCACGCCCCGGGCCTGAAGTCCATCGACGACGCCCTCGAGCTGCGCGGGCGGATCTTCGGCGCCTTCGAGCTGGCCGAGATCGAGCCCGACCCGGCGGTCCGCGACGAGTACATGACCTTCGTCGTGGTCGGCGCCGGCCCCACCGGTGTCGAGATGGCCGGTCAGATCGCCGAGCTCGCCAAGCGCGCGCTCCCCGACGACTTCCGGTCGATCGACACCCGCAAGACCCGCATCGTCCTGGTCGACGCCATGGGCTCGGTGCTCGGCACGTTCGGTGACCGGCTGTCGAACTTCGCCGCCAACCACCTCGAGCACCTCGGCGTCGACGTCTGGCTCAACGCCAAGGTCGTCGACGTCGACCCGCGCGGCATCACCGTGCAGGACGACTCCGGCCGCCGCGACCGCATCCCGGCCCGCACCGTCGTCTGGGCCGCCGGCGTGCGCGCGTCCACCCTGGGTCGGAAGATCGCCGACCAGAGCGGCGCCGAGCTCAACCGCAGCGGCCAGCTCAAGGTCGAGCCGGACTGCACCGTCCCGGGGCACCCGGACGTGTTCGTCGTCGGCGACATGATGGCGCTCAACGACTACCCCGGCGTCGCGCAGGTCGCGATGCAGTCCGGCAAGCACGCCGCCGAGACGATCAAGCGGCGGGTGCAGGGCCGCGCGCCGCAGGGCCCGTTCCACTACTTCGACAAGGGCAGCATGGCCACGATCAGCCGGTTCAAGGCGGTGGCCAACGTGGGGCGGTTCCGCTTCGGTGGCTTCATCGCCTGGGTGCTGTGGCTGGTCATCCACGTGCTCTACCTGGTCGGTTTCAAGAACCGGATCACGACGGTGCTGCACTGGGCGGTGAGCTTCATCGGCCGCGGACGCTCGCAGCGCACCGCGACGCACCAGCAGCTGGTGGCCCGGGCCGCGCTGGCCCGGCTGGACGTGCCGCCCTTGGGCCCGCTGCCACCGACCGAGGACACCGCCGCGACGGCGGCGGCCACCCTCGCCCGCCGCACCGCGTCCTGACGCACCGCGTCCGGAGGCGCTGCGTGCCGAGGCTCTGCGTCCGGAGGCGCTGCGTCCCGAGGTCCCTGACGGGGTAGGACCTCGGGCGATGCCCGAGCTGCCCACGGTGGTGGTCGCCACCCGCGACCGCTGCACGTCGCTGCACCGCACGCTGACCCGGCTGACCGAGCTGCCGGGCCGGCCGCCGGTCGTCGTGGTGGACAACGCGTCCTCCGACGGCAGCGCGGCGATGGTGGCGGCCGACTTCCCGGCCGTCCGGCTGGTCCGGCTGTCCTCGAACTGGGGCGCCGTCGCGCGCAACGTCGGCGTCGCCCGGGCTGCGACCCGGTACGTCGCCTTCGCTGACGACGACTCCTGGTGGGAGCCGGACGCCCTGCCGCGGGCGGCCGCGGCGCTCGACGCCTCGCCGGACGTCGGCGTCGTCGTGGCCCGGGTGCTGCTCGGCGAGGACCGCGCGCTGGACGACGTGTCGGCGAAGATGCGCACCGCCGTGCTCGGCGCGCCGCCGGAGCTGCCCGGACCGCCGGTGCTGAGCTTCCCGGCGTTCGCCGCGGTGCTGCGCCGCTCGGCGTTCCTCGACTGCGGCGGTTTCTCGCCCCTGCTGCACTTCGGCGGCGAGGAGCACCTGCTGGTCCTCGACCTGGCCGCCCACGGCTGGGTGCTGTGCTACCTCGACGACGTCGTCGCCCGGCACGGGCCGGAGGCGCCGGTGTCACCGCGGCGCTGGGCGACCCAGGAGCGCAACGACGTGCTCACGAGCTGGCTGCGGCGGCCGCTGCCGGTCGCCGCGGCGGACACGCTCGCGTTGGCGCGCCGGGCCCACGACCCCGAGGTCGTGCGGGCGCTCGGCGGCCTGGCGCGGCGGCTCCCGCCGGCGCTGCGGCAGCGCCGGGTCGTCCCGCCCGACGTGGAGGCGGCGTTCCGGCGGATGAACGGCTAGAACAGCGCCAACTGCTGTGCCTGCGGCGGGTGCGACGTCCGGGGCGGGCGGCGGGAGCGGCCGGCGCACCGGTGGTGCCACGAACGTCTCGACGACCGGTGTCCGCGGGGGTACGGCCACCTCCTGGTGCGCGAACGCCCGCAGTGCCGCTGCGGTGGTCCAGGTCAGCTGCTGGTCGCGGAAGGCGGCCTGGACCGCCTCGGCGGCGAGCGGCAGCCGCCCGGGGCCTGCGCGGCCGCCGAGCTCGAACGGCGCGAGCGGGACGTCGCGGCGCATGGCCATGACCTCGCAGTTGAGCTCCCATGCCGCGCGCGCCTCGGGGCAGCCGAGCCGCCGCGCGGCCGCGGGGCCGACGGCGGCCTGCACGGCCGACCCGTCGCCGTCCAGGTCGTCGAACGCCGCCCGGGCGGTGCCGAGTGCGGTGAGCAGCTTCGCGGCCGTCTTGGCGCCGATGCCGACCACACCGGGGAGGTTGTCCGAGCTGTCGCCGCGCAGCGCCGCGTAGTCGCGGTACTGGTCGGGCCGGATGCCGAGCAGCAGCACCAGCCGCTCGGGCGTGAGCAGGGGTGAGGCGTCCACCCCGCCGTTGAGGATCCGCAGCACCGACGTCGATCCGTCGATCAGCGCGAACGCGTCCCGGTCGGAGGTGACGACGATGGTGGTGGCGCCCTCGGCGGCGGCCCCGGCGGCGACCGTGGCCAGGACGTCGTCGGCCTCCCACCCCTGCGGCACGACGACGGCGACGCCCATCGCGCGGAGGACGTCCGCGGCGAGAAGCAGCTGGTCGACGAGCGTCTCGAGCTTGTCGGCGCGCCCGGCCTTGTAGTGCGGCCACCGGGTGCGGCGGTGAGACACGTCGGGATCGTCGAAGCCGACCACCACCGCGTCCGGCGTGAACCGCTCGCAGGCGACGACGAGCTGCGACAGCAGGCCGCGCACTGCCCACATCGGCCGACCCTGCGCCGAGCGGAGGCCGGTGGCCGCCTGGGCGTGGTAGCTGCGGTGCACCAGCGAGTTGCCGTCCACCGCCAGCACGACCCGCGACGCCACGCGCCCATGCTGACACGTCCCGCCGACGATCCCGTCGCACGGCCCCGTGGCCGCGCCGTCTCGAGTGGCCACTTGTCCGCCGGGTGGCCACTTGCGCGCCGAGTGGGCGCCGAAGCGCTGCCCACTCGCGCCCGAAGTGGCCACTCGCGCCCGAAGTGACCACTCGCCGTGCGTCCGCCGACCGGCGTTCGGACCGACTCAGGTGCGCGGGCGGTACCGCTCGGCGCGGACCTTCCGGCCCTTGATGGTCGTCGCGCGGAGCGCCTCGATCACCTCGTCCGCCGCGAAGGCCGGCACTTCCACCGTCGAGAACTTGTGCGCGATCTCGATGGCGCCGATCTGCCGACCGCTCAGCGACGACTCGTTCGCGATGGCGCCCACGAGGTCCTGCGGACGGACCTGGGCGGCCCGTCCGGCGCCGACGAAGATCCGCACCTGGTCGCCGGGAGCCTGCCGTGGCGGCCGGCCGCGCTGCGGCCGCTCCGGAGCCGGCTCGGGCTCGGGCACGTCGTCCTCGGCGCCGGCCGGCGTGGTGGCCTCGTGCGCCAGCTTCACCGCGGCGAGGGCGATGTCGACCAGGTCGAACTCGTCCGCGAGCGCGTCGACGACGCCCTGGTAGCGCTCGAGGTCGTCGTCCAGCAGGGTCTCGGCGAGCGCCGCCCGGGTGAGCTCGAGCCGGCGCGCCCGCAGGTCGGCGACGGTCGGCAGCTTCTCGACGGAGATCCGCTGACCGGTGGCGCGCTCGATGGTGCGCAGCAGCCGGTGCTGCCGCGGTTCGAGCAGCGTGATCGCCACGCCCTCCCGGCCGGCCCGGCCGACCCGCCCGATCCGGTGCACGTACGCGTCCGGCGCGGACGGGACGTCGTAGTTGACGACGTGGGTGAGCTGGTCGATGTCGAGTCCCCGGGCGGCGACGTCGGTGGCGACGAGCAGGTCGGCGGTCCCGGCACGCAGCCGGCCCATCACCCGGTCGCGCTGCTCCTGCGCCATGCCGCCGTGCAGCGCCTCGGCGCGGTAGCCGCGCAGCGACAGCGTCTCGCTGAGCGCGTCGACCTCCTCCCGGGTACGGCAGAAGACGATCGCCGCCGTGGGCGCCTCGACGTCGAGCAGCCGGCCCAGCGCAGACGCCTTCGCCGGCGCGGTTGACCAGGTACGCCGTCTGCCGCACCCGCGGCGCCTCGCCGGCGGCGGGCCGCTCACGCCGGATACGGATCCGTACCGGGTCGTGGAGGTGCGCCGTGACGATGCCGGTCAGCCGGGCCGGCAGCGTCGCCGAGAACAGCACGGTCTGGCGCTCGGTCGGGACCGCGCCGAAGATCGCCTCGATGTCGTCGGCGAAGCCCATGTCGAGCATCTCGTCGGCCTCGTCGAGGACGACGGTCCGCACGTCGCCGAGGTCGAGCGTGCCGCGCCCGAGGTGGTCGAGCGCGCGGCCCGGGGTGGCGACGACGACGTCCGCGCCGGCCTCCAGCGCCCGGAGCTGCCGGCCGATCGGCTGCCCGCCGTAGACCGGCACCACCCGGGCGCCGAAGCGCCCGGCCGTAGCGGTGGGTGGCCTCGGCGACCTGGATCGCCAGCTCCCGCGTCGGGACGAGGACGAGCGCCGACGGTCCCGCGCCGCCACCGGGTGACGAGGCGCTGCAGGACCGGCAGCGCGAACGCCGCCGTCTTGCCCGTGCCGGTCGCCGCCTGACCGAGCAGGTCGTGACCCTCCAGCAGGGGCGGGATCGCCTCGGCCTGGATGGGCGTCGGCTCCTCGTAGCCCAGCCCGTCGAGGGCCGTGAGGAGTTCCGGGCGCAGACCCAGCTCGGCGAAGGTGACGGGCGGCGGTTCGACGGGCTCCACAGCACCATCATGGTCAGCCCGGACGCTCGGCCTGACGCGGCGGGCTCAGCGCGGCAGTACCAGCTCACCGGAGCCGCGCACGACGAGTTGCGTCGGCACGACGACCATCGTCGGCGGGCGTGTCGTCGCCGGCCATCCGGCTGGCGAGGCGCTCGGCGGCGAGCCGGCCGATCTCGGCGGGGGATTGGGCGACGACCGTGATACCGGGACGGATCAGTGCGCCCGAGTGGCACGTCGTCGAAGCCGACGAGCGCGACCCGGTCCTGGAGGTCGCGGGCGTGGAGCGCCTCGAGGACGCCGATGGTGACGAGGTTCTGGCTGGCGAACACCGCCTCGGGCGGCGTGCGTGTCGAGTAGCTCGTCGGCCGCGGCGCGGGCCTGGGCGGCGGTGCGCAGTCCGTGTCGGACCAGGCGGTCGTCGATCTCGATGCCCGCCGCGGCGCAGGGCCTCCCGGTACCCGGTGAACCGTTCGGTGGCGGTGGGCAGTGACAGCGTCGTCGCCGAGGTAGGCGATCCGCCGGCGGCCGGTCTGCAGCAGGTGCTGGACGGCGATGTCGCCCGCCGGCCCGGTTGTCGGTGACGACGGCGTCGGCGAGCAGCGGGGTGGGCGGCCGGTCGATGAAGACGAACGACGTGCCGGCCTGCTGCTCGGCGACCACGTAACGGTGGTCCTGCGCGGCGGGCATGACGATCAGGCCGTCGACCCGCCGGTCGATCAGCGTGCGGGTCATCGACCGTTCCCGCGCCGGGTCCCCGTCGAGGCTGCCGGCCAGGACGAGCACGTCCCGGCTGCGGAAGTAGTCCTCGACGGCGCGGTGCACCGCGGAGGAGTAGGGGTTGCTGACGTCCTCGAGCAGTAGCCCGATGGTGTTGGTCCGCCGGTCGGCGCGCCGCAGGTTCGCCGCGGTGAGGTTGGGCCGGTAGCCGAGTTTGTCGGCGGCGTCCCGCACCCGGGCGACGAGCTCCGGTGCGACGGTCGGGACGTCGGAGACCACTCGGGACACCGTCTTGATGCTCACCCCGGCGAGCGCGGCGACGTCCTTCATGGTCGGACGTTCCCGCCGCTCGACAGTCGGTAGGGGCGGGCTCGGGCTGATCATCAGAACACCGTGTACCCGCCGTCCGCGACCACCACCGCCCGGTCATGAACGACGACGCGGGACTGGCGAGGAAGAGCACGGCCGGCGCGATCTCGTCCGGGTCGGCCGCGCGCTGCATCGGGGTGTCGCCGACCCACCGGTCGTGGTAGCGCGGGTCGTCGATCGGGCGACATGTCGGTGCGCACGTACCCCGGCGCGACCGCGTTCACGCGGACGCCGTGCGGCGCCCACTCGGCGGCCAGCGACCGCGTGAGGTGGTGCACCGCCGCCTTCGAGGCGTTGTAGGCCGGCTGCCACTGCGGGCGGTTGACGATCTCGCCGGACATCGAGCCGACATTGACGATCACTCCCCGGCCGGCGGCGACCATCGCCGCGCCGAAGACCTGGCAGCCGTTCCAGACGCCGGTCAGGTTGACGTCGAGGACGGTCCGCCACTCGTCCTCGGTGACCTCCAGCGCCGGCCGGTGGATGCAGGTCCCGGCGTTGTTGACCAGGATGTCGACCCGGCCGTGGTCGGCGGTGATCCGCTCGGCGGCCGCGGCGACGGACGCCCGGTCGGCGACGTCGGCGGGGTACGCGGCAGCCGTGACGCCGGCCGTCACGCAACTCGGCCACGGCGCGGTCGTTGGCCGCCGCGTCGCGGGCCAGGACGATCACAGTGGCGCCGGCCTCGCCCAGCGCGGACGCGAACGCCCGTCCCAGGCCGCGGTTGCCGCCGGTGACGACGGCGACCTGCCCCGGCACGCGAAAACTGCTCGAGCACCGACACCGGTCGCCGTCCTTGGTTCGTCAGTGAGCCGCGGCAGCGGCCGTCGCGCCGGCCGCCGAGCCCGGCGTCTGGGCGAGCGTCGTCGCGCCGGTCATGATGGCGACGGCTTCGGCCGGGGTGTGCGTACTTCGGCGTGATCACGCCGGCGCCGCGCCCGAGCCGCTGGATGTGGATGCGGTCCGCGACCTCGAACACGTTGGGCATGTTGTGACTGATCAAGATGATGCCGAGACCCCGCTCGCGCAGGTCGCGGACCAGGCGCAGCACCTGCCGGTCTCCCGCACGCCGAGCGCGGCGGTGGGCTCGTCGAGGATGACGACCTTGCCGCCGAACGCCGCGGCCCGGGCCACGGCTACCGCCTGCCGCTGCCCACCGGAGAGCGTCTCGACCGCCTGGTTGATGTTCTGCAGGGTGCTGATGCCGAGCTCGTCGATCTGCTGCTTCGCCTGCCGTCGCATGCCACCGTTGTCGAGCATGCGGAACACCGAGCCGAGGACGCCCGGCGGCGCTGTTCCCGCGCGAGGAACAGGTTGCTCGAGATGTCGAGGGCCGGCGCGACCGCAAGGGTCTGGTAGACCGTCTCGATGCCGGCCTCGCGGGCCTCCTGGGTGCTGGGGAAGCGCATCGGCTGGCCGTCGACGAGCATCTCGCCGGCGTCCGGGGTCATCGCCCCGGACAGGCACTTGATCAGCGTCGACTTGCCGGCGCCGTTGTCACCGATGACGGCGAGCACCTCGCCGGGGTAGAGCTGCAGGTCGACCCCGGCCAGGCCGACCACGTGGCCGAACGTCTTGACGAGGCCGCGGGCCTCGAGGACCGGTTGACGGTGACTCGGTCATGACTTGACACTCCGGATCCACTGGTCGGCGGCGACGGCGGCGATGACGAGGATGCCGACGGCGAGCACCTGGTAGTTGGGGTCGACGCCGGCCAGCGCCAGGCCGTTGTCGAACACCTGGACGATCAGCGCCCCGATCAGCGACCCGACGACGACGCCGCGGCCACCGAACAGGCTGGTGCCGCCGATGACGACAGCGGTGATGCTCTCGAGGTTGGCGTTCGGGCCGCCGTTCGGGTCGGCGCCGTTGATGCGGCCGACGAGGATCCAGGCCGCGACGCCGACGACGGCGCCGGCGACCACGTACGCGCTCAGCAGCACGCGGTTGGTCCGGATACCGGCCAGGCGGGCGGCTTCGGGGTCGTCGCCGGTGGCGTAGAGGTGCCGGCCCCAGGCCGTCTGCCGCAGTGCGAAGGCGAACCCGACGTAAAGCAGGACCATGAACATCACGCCGACGGTGATGTGGAAGCTGCCGATACCGAAGGTCTTGCCGGTGAAGGTGAGGAATGTGCCCGGGGTCCAGCGAGATCGTCTGACCGCCGGCGTAGATCAGGCTGATCGCGGTGAAGATGCTCAGCGTGCCCAGGGTGACGATGAACGGCGGCAGCTTGATGCGGGTGACGAGGAGGCCGTTGAGCAGGCCGGCGACCACCGCGACGAGGAAGCCGACGATGCAGCGCCAAGCACCCGGGCACGCCGTTGTCGGAGACGAGCTTCGCCATCACCAGCGTCGCCAGCACCAGCACGGCGCCGATCGACAGGTCGATGCCGGCGGTGAGGATGATCAGCGTCTGACCGACGGCGAGCGAGCCGACGACGGCCGCCTGCTGCAGGACGATCGAGAGGTTCGCCGGCCGGGCGAACCGGTCGTTCGCGATGCTGAAGATGATCGCGGCGAGGATCAACACGACCAGCGGGCTCAGGCGGGAAGCGGTGCAGCAGGTTGTGCATCCGCCGCCCCGGCGTGTCTTTCGGCATGAAGGATGTCCTCGGCGGTGCCGGGCGCCTCGAGTGCCTGGGTCATGGGACGGTGTCCTTCCTACGAGACGGTCCCGGATCGGGGCTGTGGGGAGGTCGAGCGGGTCCTGCCGGGGCGCGTGTGTCGCGCGCGCCCCGGCAGGCCGGTGCCGGTAAGGTCAGCTGCCCCAGCAGGCGGAGCCGGCCTGGCTCGGGGTCTGGCTACTGCACGCCGGAGATCGGGTTCGCGGTCACCAGGGCGGTGCCGGTGTTGATGAAGTCCGACCCGCTGGGCAGGCTCGGCTTCTGCCCGCCGCGGGCGAGCTGGGCGATCGCCTGGACGCCCTGGCTGGCCATCTTGCCGGGGTACTGCGCGGAGTCCGCGGCGAACTTGCCCTGCTTGACCAGGCTGTTGATGTACTTGCAGCTGCCGTCGATCGTCACGACCATCACGTTGTTCTTGCCGGCGGCCTGCAGCGCCTGGATCGCGCCGTCGGCGGCCGGCTCGTTGATCGTGTAGACGACGTTGATGTCGCCGTTGCTCGACAGGCAGTTCTCCATCGCGGTCTTGCCGCCGGGGATCGCGCCCTGCGTCGGCTGGTGGCAGACGATCTGGTAGTCGCCGCCCTTGCCGGCGGTGTAGTTGCCGGACTTGGCCTCCTGGCCGTTCTGGGTCTTGCTGCCCGGGTCGATGCCCATGCCCTCGAGGAAGCCGTGGTCGCGGTTGATGTCCACCGAGACGACCTGGTTGTTGTACAGGTCGAGCATCGCGATGACGGCCTTCTTGCCGTCGAGCTTGGCTCGCGGCGTACTGGCCGATGAGCTTGCCGGCCTGCTCGTTGTCGGTGGCGTAGGTGACGTCGACGACGCTCGCCGGGGTCGGCACGGTGTCGAGCGCGACGACGAACAGCCCGGCCTGCTTGGCCTTGCTGCAGCTCGCTGTTGACCGCGTCGCCGTTGATCGTGATCAGGATGCCCTTGTCGCCGCGGGAGATCGCGTTGTCGATGGCGCTGATCTGGGTCTGCGTGTCGCCGTCCTGCTTGCCGGCGGCGACGGTCAGGTTGACGTTGTCCTTGCGCGGCCTCCTTCTTGCGCGTCGTTCTCCATCGACACGAAGTAGGGGTTCGTCAGCGTCTTGAGGATCAGCGAGACGCCGACCTTCGCGCCGGAGCTGCCGCCCGATGCGCCACCACCGGCGCTCGCGCTGGAGCTGGAGGACGAGCTGCACGCGGCGAGCGCCACGGACCCCGCGACAAGGCCTGCCGCGGCGACCGCGAGCCGGGCGGAGCGAGGTGTCCGTGTGACACGACGCATTCTGTCGTTCATGCGCTTCCTTCCATCGGGGCACGCCGACCGTTCGGACAACGTTGTCTCACTGTTCTACGGGACGTTCCCCGTCAGGTCAAGACATCCGGCGGATGTCGATCTGTAACGATGGCGCAACCTCTCCCAGTCGATCACCACTTCCCGTGCCTGTCTCCTGTCGTTCGGCACCCGACCGACTGCCTTGCGCGCCGCGGTCGGGACATCGATGCCTCGCTATGACGACCTGCCGATCCGTAGCGCCGCTCACCCGTCTCGGCGGCCACGACCATTCGTGCGCTCGACGACGTCCAGCGGCGCTCGACCGCGTCCCCCGCAGAATGGGCAGCGTGATGACCCTGTGATCGGCGCCGAGGCCCTGCTCCGCACGCTCGTCTCAGGCGGGGTGGACGTCTGTTTCACCAATCCCGGCACCTCCGAGATGCACCTGGTCGCGGCGCTGGACCGGGTACCGGAGATGCGCGGCGTCCTCACCCTGTTCGAAGGCGTCGCGACCGGCGCCGCCGACGGGTACGGGCGGATCACCGGCCGCCCCGGCAGCGCGCTGCTCCACCTGGGACCGGGCCTGGCCAACGGCGTGGCGAACCTCCACAACGCTCGCCGGGCGGGGACGCCGCTGGTGTGCCTCGTGGGCGACCACGCCACCGGCCATGCCCGCTACGACGCGCCGCTGCAGTCCGACATCGTCTCGATCGCACGGGCCGTGTCGGGGTGGGTGCACGTGACCGGGCACCAGCGCGAGCTCGGCGCCGACGCCGCCGCGGCGGTCCGCGCCGCGTGCGCCGGCCACGTGGCCACCCTCGTCGTCCCGGCCGACGTGTCGTGGGGCGACGGCGCGCGCCCGGCGTCGACCCCGCCGCCGCCGGCGCGTGCCGTCCCGGACGCCGACGCCGTCGCCGCCATCGCGGAGCTGCTGCGCCGCGGTGAGCCGACCGTGCTGTTCCTCGGCGACACCGCACTGGACGAGGACGGCCTGCGGACGGCGAGCCGGATCGCGAAGGCCACCGGCGCGCGGCTGGTCGCGGAGACCTTCCCGCGCCGGATGCGTCGCGGCGCCGGGGTCCCCGACGTGCCGCGGCTGGCGTACTTCGCCGAGCAGGCGCTGGACCAGCTCGCCGGCGTCCGACACCTCGTCCTGGTCGGCGCGCGCCCGCCCGTCGCGTTCTTCGCCTACCCCGACCGGCCGAGCGACCTCGTCCCGGACGGCTGCGAGCTCACCGCGCTGGCGCGTCCGGGCGGGGACGCGGCGGCGGCACTCACCGCGCTCGCCGACGAGCTGGGCGCGAGCTCCGCGTCCGCGGGCCTCGCGGAGTCAGCCGCCGGGATCGAGGATCCCAGCGGCGCGCTCGACATCGCCACCCTCGCCGCGGCGATCGGCGCCACACTTCCCGAGGACGCCGTGCTGGTCGACGAGGCGATCACGTCCGGGGCCTTCCTGCCGCACTACACCGCCGGCGCCGCCCCGCACGACGTCCTCACCCTGACCGGCGGCGCGATCGGACAGGGGCTGCCTGCGGCGACCGGCGCGGCGATCGCGGCACCGCACCGCAAGGTGGTCTGCGTGGAGGCCGACGGCAGCGCGGCGTACACGATCCAGGCGCTGTGGACGCAGGCGCGCGAGCAGCTGGACGTGACGACCGTGCTGGTCAACAACGGGGCGTACGCGATCCTGCGGATGGAGATGCAGCGCGTCGGCGGCACGGCCGGCGGCGAGCGCTCCAAGGACGTGCTCGACCTGCGCCGCCCCGACCTGGACTTCGTCTCACTGGCACGCGGGTTCGGCGTCCCGGCGGTCCGGGTCGAGAAGGCCGACGAGCTGGTCCGCCAGCTGCGCACCGCCGTCGCCGAACCCGGCCCGCACCTGGTGGAGGCGCTCGTCCCGCCGGTGGTCTGACGCCGTCGCCGCGTGGGAAACTCGCCGGGGACCGAGCAGCGGACAGCAGGGGTGACGATGACGACCTACCTCATCACCGGGGCGACCGGCCTGATCGGGCGCCACCTGCTCACCCGGATCCTCCGGGACCCGAGCGCCGAGGTGCACGCGCTCGTCCGGCCGCAGTCGGCCGGACGGCTGCAGCGCGCGCTCGCCGAGATCGAGGGCAGCGAGCGGGTCCACCCGCTGCCCGGCGACCTCACGACCGAGCGCCTCGGTGTGACCGACCGCCGCCGCGCGGCGCTGCGCGGGAAGGTGGACCACCTCGTCCACCTCGCCGCGCTGTACGACATGACGGCCTCCGACGAGCGCAACGACGAGGTCAACGTCGAGGGCACCCGCCGGGTCGTCGAGCTGGCCGAGGACCTGCGCGTCGGCGTGCTGCACCACGTCTCGTCGGTCGCCGTCGCCGGCGACGCGACCGGGACGTTCAGCGAGGACGACTTCGACCAGGGCCAGCCGCTGCCGTCGCCCTACCACCGGACGAAGTTCGAATCCGAACGGATCGTCCGCGGGGTCGACCGTGCCGTGGCGGGTGTACCGGCCCTCGATCGTGCTCGGTGACTCCCGCACCGGCGAGATGGACAAGATCGACGGGCCGTACTACTTCTTCCCGACCATCGCCTGGCTGGCGCAGCTGCCCGGCCCCAAGCTGCCGCTGGTGGCGCCGGACCTCGGCGCCTCGAACACCGTGCCGGTCGACTACGTGGCCGACGCCTTGGCCGCGCTGATCCGGCGTCCGGGTCTCGACGGGCGGGCGTTCCACCTGGTGAACCCGACACCGCAGCGACTCACCGACGTCTACAACGCCTTCGCCCGGGTCGCCGGCGCGCCGCAGGTGGTCGTGACGCTGCCGGCGCCCGGGTCGGCCCGGCTGTTGCACGTCGGCGGGTCGCTGCTGTCGCGCGTGCCGGGCGTGCGGAGCGGGACGTCGTTGGCGCTGCGCACGCTCGCGATCCCGCCGGAGGTCGTGCCGCACAGCACCTTCATGTGCACCTTCGCCAGCACGGCCACCCGCGCCGAACTGGCCGCCGCCGGCGTCGCGCCGCCGCCCTCGCTGGCCAACTACGCGCACCGGCTGTGGAGCTACTGGGCCGAGCACCTCGACCCGTACCGGTTCCGCCGGCCGCGTCCGGGTGGTCCGCTCGACGGGCGGATCGTCGCGATCACCGGCGCGTCGTCGGGCATCGGCCGGGCGACCGCTCTCCAGGTCGCCGCGCGCGGCGGGATCCCGCTGCTGCTCGCCCGGCGCACGGAGGAGCTGGAGAAGGTCCGCGACGAGATCCTCGCCGCGGGCGGACAGGCCTACGTCTACTCGGTCGATCTCACGTCGCAGGAGTCCGTCGACGCCGTCGTGAAGCAGATGCTCGCCGACCACGGCGGGGTCGACATGCTCGTCAACAACGCCGGCCGCTCGATCCGGCGCTCCATCCGGCTGTCGTACGACCGGTTCCACGACTACGAGCGGACGATGGCGCTGAACTACTTCGCGCCGGTCCGGCTCATCCTGGCGCTGCTGCCGTCGATGACCGAGCGCAGGTTCGGGCACATCGTCAACGTCTCGTCGATCGGCGTGCAGACCAACGTCCCGCGGTTCAGCGCCTACGTGGCGTCCAAGGCCGCGCTCGACGCGTTCAGCCGGGTGGCCACCAGCGAGGTGCTCGGCGACGGCATCAGCTTCACCAACGTCCACATGCCGCTGGTGCGCACCCCGATGATCGCCCCCACGAAGATCTACGACCGGTTCCCCACGCTCAGCCCGGAGGAGGCCGGCGAAGTCATCGTGCGCGCGCTCGAGGAGCGGCCGAAGCAGTGGGGGACGCCCCTCGGCACCGCCGCGGCGGTTGCCAACGCCGTCGCCCCGCGCCTGGTGGACGCCGTCCTGCACACCGCGTACCTGGCGTTCCCGGACTCGGCGGCGGCCGCCAAGGGCCAGGGCGCCGACGGCGAGCAACCTGCGGTCAACGCCCCGGAGGCGTTGTCGCGCGGCGCCGTCGTGCTGGCCCGGCTGCTGCCCGGGGTGCACTGGTAGATCAGCGCGCCGCATAGGGTCGACCCGGTGGACACCATCCAGTTCGCCGGCGTCGAGGTCCCCCGCATCGGCTACGGGACGATGCGGCTGCCCGGGCCCGGCGTCTGGGGTCCGCCCCGCGACCGCGATGCCGCCATCACCGTCCTGCGCCGCGCGGTGGAGCTCGGCGTCCGGGTCGTCGACACCGCCTGGTACTACGGCCCGGACGTCGCCGACGAGCTGGTGCGCGAGGCGTTGCACCCCTACGACGGGCTGCAGATCGTGACCAAGCTCGGCGGCAGCCGCGGACCGGACAAGTCCTGGCTGCCGGCCCTGACGCCGGCCGAACTGCGGGAGGGCTGCGAGCGGGACCTGCGGCTGCTCGGCGTCGACTCGGTCGCCGCCTGCCACTTGCGCTGGGTCGACACGGACGCCACGACCTTCGACGAGGCCCTCGACACCCTGTGCCGGCTGCAGGACGAGGGCAAGATCGGCGCCGTCGGGCTGTCCAGCGTCACGTTGGAGCAGCTCGACGCGGCGCGAGAGCGCACGGACATCGTCTGCGTCTCGAACTCCTACAGCTACGTCGACCGCAGCGACGCCCCCGTGCTCGGCCGCTGCGCCGAGCTCGGCATCCCGTACCTGCCGTTCTTCCCGCTCGGCGTCGGCTCGGTGCGCCGCAACGAGGTACTGGCGTCCGTGGCGTCCGAGCTGGAGGCCTCCCCGGTGGCCACCGCGATCGCCTGGCTGCTCGCGACGTCGCCGGTCACCCTGCCGATCCCCGGGACCACCTCGGTGGCGCACCTGGAGGAGAACGTCGCGGCGGGATCGCTGACGCTGACGCCCGAGCAGCTGCAGCGACTGGCCGCCGCATGAGCCTCCCGCGATCCGTGCGGTCTGCGGGGGACGGGACGTGACGCTGGCCCGCGGCGACGTCTTCTCGCTGTTCGAGCAGCGCCCGGAGACCATCCGCGTGCTGGTCGCGTTCGGCTGGCAGCCGCGTCCCGGCGCCCGGCCCGACGTCGACGTCTCGGCGTTCCTGCTGGGCGTCGGTGCGCAGGTGCTCTCCGACCAGCACTTCGTCTTCTACAACAACCCGGTCAGCCCGGACGGGTCGGTGCGCCTGCTCGGCGACGCCCGCCCCGAGTCGACGCGCGGCGACACCGAGGCCGTCTCGGTCGCCCTGCTCGAGGTCCCGCCGCAGGTGATGCGCATCCGGTTCGCGGTGTCGGTGTACGAGCCGGCCGGGCTCTCGTTGGCCGATCTGCGCGGCACCTACCTGCGCCTGCTCGACGCCGACGGCGGCGCGGAGATCGCCCGCTACGAGGCCTCGGAGCTGCCCGAGCGACCCGCGGCTGTGCTGGGGGAGCTGTACCGGTTCGCCGGGCGGTGGAAGTTCCACGCCCTCGAGGACGCCAGCAAGGACGGCGTGCACGGCATCGCCGCCGGCTTCGGCGTCAACGTCTGAGCGATGCTGCTGCGGATCTTCGGCGTCACCGCCGTCGCGAGCCTGGCCGTCCTGGCGGCCGCTCTGGTCCTCGGCGGCCCCGACGCGCTGGCGATCGTGGCGATCCTCTCCGTCCTCGAGATCTCGCTGTCCTTCGACAACGCCGTCGTCAACGCGACCGTCCTCGCCCGGATGTCCGCCCGGTGGCAGCGCATCTTCCTCACCGTCGGCGTGGTCATCGCGGTGTTCGGGATGCGGCTGGTGTTCCCGCTGCTCATCGTCGCGGTGACCGCGCACATCGGTCCGATCTCGGTCCTCCAGCTCGCGCTCGACGACCCGGACCGCTACGCGGCGCGGCTGACCGAGGCGCACCCGGCGATCGCGTCGTTCGGCGGGATGTTCCTGCTGCTGATCTTCCTCGACTTCCTGCTGGGCGAGCGTGACCTCAAGTGGCTGCCGTTCGTGGAGCGCCCGGCGGAGGCCGCCGGCCGGTTGCCGGGCTTGCCGGTGATCGCCGGGCTGGCGTTGCTGTACGTGGGCGCCTCGGTCCTTGCCGGGCCGCACTACGGCACGGTGCTCGGCGCCGGCCTGCTCGGCGCGCTCACCTGGCTGATCGTCCAGTCGGTCAACTCGCTGTTCAGCGGCGACGGCGAGCAGGACGCGCGACCGGTGACCGGGCGGACCGCCCTCGCGCTGTTCCTCTACCTCGAGGTGTTGGACGCGTCGTTCTCCTTCGACGGCGTCATCGGCGCGTTCGCGATCAGCACCGAGATCTTCGTGATCGCCGCGGGGCTGGGCATCGGCGCGCTCGTCATCCGCTCGCTCACCGTCTACCTGGTGCGGGCCGGGACCCTGCAGCAGTACGCCTACCTCGAGCACGGCGCGCACTACGCCATCGGCGCGCTCGCGGTGATGATCTTCCTGAGCCTGCGCTACGAGGTGCCGGAGGTGGTGACCGGCTCGATCGGCGTGGTGTTCATCCTGGCGTCGCTGGCCTCGTCGGTGGTCCGCAACCGGCGCGTCGACACCGGCCGGGGCGCTGCGGTGGCGCAACAGCCGTCCCATCCGTCACAATGAGCCCGGTACCGAGCTCACCGAGCTGCCGACGACGCGTTGGGGAAGGCGTCGCCGTTCGACAGCGGAGGTGTGCAGTGACCACAGGGACGGCTGCCGGGACGGGTCCGGCGCGCACGGGTGCCGGCACCCGCGGTGTGGTGTTCGTCCACAGCTGCCCGTCCGCCATCGCGCCGCACGTCGAGTGGGCGCTGGCCGGCGTGCTCGGCCGGCCGACCAGGATGCAGTGGACGGCGCAGCCGGCGGGCCGTACGGCGTTGCGCGCGGAGCTGCCCTGGGCCGGACCGGTGGGCACCGGGGCGCGGCTCGCGGGCTCGCTGCGGGCGTGGCCGATGCTGGTCTACGAGGTCACCGAGGACGGCACCGCCGCCAGCGACGGCGAGCGGCTGGCCCACGTCCCGGGGCGCGGCTTCCACCGCAGCGTCACGTCCGCGAACGGCGACGTGCTGGTGGGCGAGGAACGCCTGCTGGGGTTGCTGACCCGGGCGCGGAGCGCCGAGGACTACGCGCACGGCCTGCGCGAGCTGCTCGGGACGGCGTGGGACGCCGAACTCGAGCCCTACCGCCGCGCCGGCGACGGCGCCCCGGTGAGCCTCCTGCACCAGGTGGTCTGACCACCCACGACCACCTCGCGACCGCGGGTCGCGGCTACAGCGGGATGTTGCCGTGGGCCCCGCGGCCGGCGGGCGCGTGCGCCAGAGCGGTGGCCAGCGCCGTCCGGGTCCGGGCAGGTTCGACGATCTCGTCCACCACGCCGAGCTCCACCGCGCGGCCGACCCCGCCGGCGATCCGCTCGTGCTCGGCGGTCAGCGACGCGTGCAGCGCCTCACGTTCCCCGGGCGGTGCGGCCGCGAGCTTCTTGCGGTGCAGGATGCCGACCGCCGCCGACGCGCCCATCACCGCGATCTCCGCCGTCGGCCAGGCGTAGACGGCGGTGGCCCCGAGCGCCCGGGAGTTCATCGCGATGTAGGCGCCGCCGTAGGACTTCCGGGTCACGAGCGTGACCCGCGGCACCACCGCCTCGGCGAAGGCGTGCAGCAGTTTCGCCCCGCGCCGGACGATCCCGTCCCACTCCTGGCCCACCCCGGGCAGGTAGCCCGGGACGTCGACGACGACGACCAGGGGCACGCCGAACGCGTCGCAGGTGCGGACGAACCTCGCCGCCTTCTCCGCCGACGGGGAGTCCAGGCAGCCACCCAGGCGCAGCGGGTTGTTGGCGATGACGCCGACCGTCCGCCCCGCCAGCCGGCCGAAGCCGGTGACGACGTTCGGCGCCCACTTGGCGTGCAGCTCGAGCCACGCCGCACCGGGGTCGAGCAGACCCTCGATCAGCGGGTGGACGTCGTAGGCCCGCTTCGGGTTGTCCGGCAGCACCCGGCCCAGGTCCGGGTCGGGACCGAGCTGGTCCAGCTCGAAGTGCCCCTGCGCCGCGAGCAGCGACGTCGCGCTCCGGGCGGCGGCCAGCGCCTCGTCGTCGGTGTCCGTGGTGACGTGGACGACGCCGCTGCGCCGGCCGTGGGTGTCGGCGCCGCCGAGGGACTCCATGTCGACGTTCTCGCCGGTGACGCTGCGGACCACGTCGGGCCCGGTGACGAACACCCGCCCCCCGGTCGACATGATCACCAGGTCGGTGAGCGCGGGGCCGTAGGCGGCGCCGCCGGCGGCGGGGCCGAGGACCACCGAGATCTGCGGGACGCGGCCCGACGCGCGGATCATCGCGGCGAAGACCAGGCCCACCGCGTGGAGCGCCTCGACGCCCTCGGCGAGCCGCGCGCCGCCGGAGTGCCACACCCCGATCACCGGCACCCGCTCGCGCACGGCGGTGTCGATCGCGTCGACGATGTGCCGGCAGCCCTCGCTGCCCATCGCGCCGCCCATGACCGTCGCGTCACTGCAGTAGGCGGTGACCGGGCAGCCGTCGATGGTGCCGCGCACCGCGTACACGCCGCTCTTGTCGCGCGGTGCGAGCGGCTGGAGTGAGTCCTCGTCGAGCAGCCGGCGCAGCCGCAGCTCCGGGTCGCGCAGGTCGACGGGTGGCGCTTCGACGGTGGCGGTCATGGGCTCCCCGGGGGGACGACGGGACGGGTGTGGTGAGGCGCGGATCAGGCCTTGCGGAACAGCAGCGCGGTGTTGTGTCCGCCGAAACCGAACGAGTCGTTCACGGCGGCGGACACCGTGAGACGGCGGACCTCGTTGCGGGCGACGTCCACCTTCACGTCGTCGTCCGGGTCGTCGAGGTTGATCGTCGGCGGGACGACGTCGTCGCGGACGGCGAGGACGGTGGCGATGGACTCGATGGCGCCGGCCGCGCCGAGCAGGTGGCCGGTCATCGACTTCGTCGCCGACACCACCGTCCGGTCGCCGAGCACCGCGGCGATCGCGTTCGCCTCCGCGGTGTCACCGACCGGGGTCGACGTGGCGTGCGCGTTGACGTGCGCGACGTCGTCCGGGGTGAGCCCGGCGTCCTCCACCGCGGTGCGGATCGCCCGTCCGGCGCCCGAGCCCTCCGGGTCGGGCGCGGTGATGTGGTAGGCGTCCGCGGTGATCCCGGCGCCGCCGAGCACGGCGTACGGCTGCCGTCCCCGCGCGGCCGCCGAGGACCGGCGCTCGAGCAGCACCATGCCCGAGCCCTCGCCGAGGACGAACCCGTCGCGGGACTTGTCGAACGGCCGGGACGCCCGCTCCGGCTCGTCGTTGCGGGTCGACATCGCGCGCATCTGGGCGAACCCGGCGATGTTCAGCGGGTGGATGCACGCCTCCGTCCCGCCGGCCAGGACCACGTCGGCGCGCCCGAGCCGGATGAGGTCCAGCGCGTAGGCGATCGCCTCGGACCCGGAGGCGCACGCCGAGACGGTGGTGTGGACGCCGGCGCGGGCGCCGATCTCCAGCCCGACGTAGGCCGCCGGGCCGTTCGGCATGTTCATCGGGATGAGCAGCGGCGAGACCTTGCCGGGGCCCTTCTCCTTCAGGATGTCGTACTGCGTGAGCAGCGAGGTGACACCGCCGATGCCGGTGCCGATGACCACCGCCACCCGCTCGGGCTCCAGGCCGTTGGCGTCCGAGGGGCCCTGGAAGCCGGCGTCCGACCAGGCCTCCCGGGCGGCCACCAGCGCGGCCTGCTCGCTGCGGTCGAGGCGCCGGGCCTGGACGCGCGAGAGGACCTCGACCGGGTCCGTGGCCATCGGTGCCGCGATGCGGACGGTGAGCTCCGCCGCCCAGTCCTGGGTCAGCGCCCGGACGCCGGAGCGCCCCTCGAGCAGCCCGGACCAGAAGCTCGCGACGTCCCCGCCCAGCGGAGTGGTGGCGCCCAGCCCGGTGACGACGACGTCCTCGGTGGTGGCAGCAGTCATCGTGTGTCCCGGACCGGTCAGGAGTTCTGCTCGATGTAGGTCACGGCGTCGCCGACGGTCTTGAGTTTCGGCAGCTCGTCGTCGGGGATCTTGACGCCGAACTTCTCCTCGGCGGCCATGGCGACCTCGACCATCGACAGCGAGTCGACGTCGAGGTCGTCGACGAACGACTTGTCGTCGGTGACGTCGCTCGCCGAGACGTCGGCGACCTCGTTGAGGATCTCGGCGAGGCCGGAGCGGATCTCGTCGGTACTGGGCACGCGGGGTTCCCTTCGTCGGGCACCACCCACCCTGGGCGGTGCTGATGTCACAGCTGTTACGGCGCGAGCACGACCTGGCCGGCGTACGCGAGCCCGGCGCCGAAACCGAGGATCAGCACCGGCGCCCCGGAGGGGACCTCGCCGCGCTCGACCATCCGGGACAGCGCCAGCGGGATCGTCGCCGCCGAGGTGTTCCCGGAGGTGACGATGTCGCGGGCGACGACGGCGTTCGGCGCGTCGAGCCGCTTGGCGAGCATGTCGATGATCCGCAGGTTCGCCTGGTGCGGGACGAACGCCGCGAGCTCAGCGGGCTCGACGCCGGCGCGGCGGCAGGCCTCCAGCGCGATCGGCGTCATCTGCGACGTCGCCCAGCGGTAGACCGCCTGCCCCTCCTGCTGGAAGAAGCGGGTGTCCTCGTTGATGGTGATCGTCTGCGCCTGCGCGCCGTCGCTGCCCCACACGACCGGGCCGATACCCGGCTCGTCCGACGGCCCGACGACGGCCGCGCCGGCGGCGTCGGCGAGGATGACGCAGGTCGTGCGGTCCTGGAAGTCGATCCAGCCGGAGAACCGCTCGGAGGCCACGACGAGGACGTTGCGGGCCTGCCCGGTCTCGACCGCGGCGGTGGCGGCGTTGAGGGCGTAGACGAACCCGGCGCAGCCGGAGTTGACGTCGTACGCGCCGGGAGCGCGGATGCCCAGCCGGTCCGCGAGCTGCGGCGACGCGGTCGGCACCGTGGTCGGCATCGTGCATGTGGCGGTGATGACGAGGTCGACGTCGTCCGCGTCCAGGCCGCTGGACGCCAGCGCCTTCGCGCCCGCCGCCTCGGCCATGTCGACGACGCCCTCGTCGGCGTCGGCGAAGCGGCGCGACTCGATGCCGACGCGGGAGCGGACCCACTCGTCGTTGGTGTCGACCCCGCGGGCGACGAGGTCGTCGTTGGTGACGACGTTCGCCGGCCGGTAGTGGCCCAGTCCGAGCAGCCGAGCCGCGGCGGGACGGGCGGCAGTGCGCAACGGCATCCTCAGTGCTCCGTTCCGGCCGAGAGGCGGGCCACCGGCAGCCCGGCGTTGACGATGTCGCCGTCGTGGCGCAGCCACTCGGTCAACGTCCCGGCGGCCGGGGCGACGACGGGGTACTCGTCCCGGTTCGTCTTCACCGTGCCCACCCGACTGCCCGGTGTCACGCTGGCGCCCTCGCGCAGTTCGCCCGCGCGGGTGAAGACGCCCTTGGCGGGGGTGACGACGACCCGGAAGTCCGGCGTGTGCTCGCCCTGGCCGTGTTCCGGCCGGCTGGCGATCAGGGTCCGGGCCCGCTCGAGGTCGTCGGGGGTCTTGACGGCGAGCAGCTCCACGCCGGGCAGCTCGCGCTTGTTGATCCCGGTCAGCGTGCCGGCGGGCGCCAGCTCGACGGCCGCCGTCGTGCCGAGGTCGCGCAGCGTGTGCAGGCAGAGGTCCCACCGCACCGGCCGGGTCACCTGGCGCACGAGGCGGGCGACGAGGTCGGCGGCGCGGGAGACCGCGACACCGTCGGCGTTGGACAGCAGGATGTGCCGCGGGTCGCGGACGTCCACGGTCTCGGCGTAGCCGGCGAGCGCCGCCTCGGCCGGGGCCATGTACGCGGTGTGGAACGCGCCGGCGACGGCGAGCGGGCGGACCCGGGCGCCGGCCGGCGGGGCGTCGGCGAGCGCGGCGAGCCGGTCCAGCGCGCCCGCGGCGACGATCTGGCCGGCGCCGTTGCGGTTGGCCGGCGTCAGCCCGGCCGCCTCGATGCCCGCCGCGACCTCGTCCGGGTCGCCGCCCAGGACGGCGGACATGCCGGTCGGTTCCAGTGCGCAGGCGGCCGCCATCGCCGCGCCGCGGCGCGCCGCGAACGCCACCGCGGCGGACGCGTCGAGCGCGCCGGCCGCGCAGGCGGCGGTGAGCTCACCGATGCTGTGCCCCGCGGCCACCACCGAGTCCGCGGAGTGCGTCAGGTCCAACTGAGCGGCGACCACGACGCCGAGCGCCACCAGGAGCGGCTGGGTGACGGCGGTGTCCTTGATCTCGTCGGCCTCGGCGGTGGTGCCGAGACGGCGCAGGTCGAGACCGGCGGCCTCGGACAACTCGCCGACCTGGTCGGCGACGCCCGGCAGCTCGAGCCACGACGCGAACATGCCCGGCGACTGGGCGCCCTGTCCGGGGGCGAGGAGGGCCAGCACGCTGTCCAGGTTGCCCGGTTCCCCGCCCCCGGCGGAAGAGCGGCACCGACAGTTCTCGGCGGCAGGATGTTGTAGGGATCCTCCAACGCCCCGCGGACCTGAGGGGCAGGCTGGGCGTCCGGGTCAGCCAGTTCCGCCAATCCCACCGACGCCGCCGACGCCGCCCGCGGCGCTCGCCAGGCGGCCGAGGACGAGCGCCAGCCGGACCGTGAACCCGCCGCGGGGGTCGGTCGGGGCGTGCCCGCACAGCTGCGCCGCCCGGCGCAGCCGGTACCGGACGGTGTTGGGGTGGACGAACAGCGTCCGCGCGGTGTGCTCCAGGGAGCCGCCGGTCTCCAGGAACGTGGCCACCGTGTCGAGGACCGCCCCGTCGGCGCCGGCGAGCGGCGCGTAGACCTCGGTGACGAGTTCGGCGGCCGCGTCCGGGTCCCCGGCGAGCGCCCGCTCCGGCAGCAGGTCGGCGGGTGTCACGGGCCGGGGCGCCCCCGGCCAGCCGGGCGCCGCCCGCAACGCGGCCAGCGCCGCCCGGGTGACGGCGCTGGCCTCCGACAGGTCGGCGACCGCGTCGCTCACGACCACCGGCCCCGCGCCGAACAGCTGCAGGACCGCCGCCGCGGCCGCCGGCGGGTCGCCGACGCCGCCGAGGACGAGCACCAGCCGACCGCCGTGGACGCCGACCATCGCGTCGAGCCCGAGCCGGCGGGCGATGCGGTGCGCGTCGGTGAAGACCTCCTGCTCCGGCCGGTCCGTCACGGTCCCCACCACCGCCGCCACCGGGCCCCCGACGCGCCAGCCGAGCGCGGCCACCTGCGACAGCGGTCCCTCGCCCGCGGTCGCGCCGAGGACGCCGGCTCCGGCGCCACTGACCAGCTGGTCGATGACCAGCGCCTCGAGCCGGACGTCCCACGACCCCCGGCTCTCCGCCGCCCCGGCGTACACCCGCGCGGCCGCGAACGCGATCTCGCGGCTGAACCGCAGCACCTCTTCGCGCAGCGCCGGCTGGTCGGACGGACTCGCCAGGCTGGGCAACTGCTCCTCGACGACGGAGATCGTCTGCCGCACCAGTTCGACGGTGCGCTGCAGGCTCACCGAGCGGGCGAGCTCGCGAGGCGCCGAGGCGAAGACGTCACCGGTCAGGCGGGGGACGTCGTCGCCGGTGCGCAACCACTCCACGAAGCTCTGCACGCCGGCCTGGGCGACCAACATCACCCATGAGCGTTGGTCGGCCGGCAGCGCCCGGAACCACGGCAGTTCGTCGTCCATCCGGGCCACGGACAGGGTCGCGAGCCGGCCGGCCGCTTGCTCGACCCGGCGGATCGTCTCGCCGCTGGCCGCGCGGCGCGTGTCCGCGTGCACCGCCTCCGCCCGCTCCACGTCCTGCAGCCTGGCACGCGGATAGGTTGGGCGACCATGAGCGCGCGCGACCCCGTCGCCGACCTGCGCCAGATCGCGTACCTGCTGGAGCGCGCCCGGGAGCCGACCTACCGGGTCCGCGCCTTCCGGACCGCTGCGGCGACGGTGTCCGCCCTCGACGGCGACGAGCTGGGCACCCGCGCCGCGGCTGGCACGCTGCAGGAACTCAAGGGCATCGGGGAGGTGACCGCGCGCTGCGTCGCCGAGTCCCTCGCCGGCGAGGTCCCGGTCTACCTGCGGCGGCTGCTCGACACCGGTGGCACGCCCGTCGCCGAGGGCGGCCAGCGGATCCGGTCCGCGCTGCGCGGCGACCTCCACACCCACTCCGACTGGTCCGACGGCGGATCACCGATGCGGGAGATGGCCGAGACCGCCCGCGAGCTCGGCCACGCCTACATGGTCCTCACCGACCACTCGCCACGGCTGACCGTCGCGCGCGGGCTGTCACCGGACCGGCTGCGCGCCCAGCTGGACCTCGTCGCCGAGATCAACGCCGAGCTCGCGCCGTTCCGGGTCCTCACCGGCATCGAGGTGGACATCCTCGAGGACGGATCGCTCGACCAGCAGGACGAGCTGCTCGCCGGTCTCGACCTCGTCGTGGCGAGCGTGCACAGCAAGCTCCGCGCGCCGGTCGGCGGAGATGACCCCGCGGATGGTCGCCGCGATCGCCAACCCGCACACCGACGTCCTCGGGCACTGCACCGGCCGGATGGTGACCGGCCGCGGTCGTCCGGAATCGGAGTTCGACGCCGACGTGGTGTTCGCCGCCTGCGAGCGGTTCGGCGTCGCCGTCGAGGTGAACTCCCGACCCGAACGCCTCGACCCGCCCAAGCGGCTGCTACGCCTCGCGGTGGAGGCGGGGTGCCTGGTCTCCATCGACACCGACGCCCACGCCCCCGGTCAGCTCGACTGGCAGCCGTACGGATGCGAGCGTGCCGCCGCGTGCGGCGTCCCGGTGCCGAGACATCGTCAACAGCTGGGCCGCTCGACGACCTGCTGGCGTGGACGGCCGACCACACGCGGCGCCCAGCGTGACGTTGGAGGTTCGGCGCGCGGCCGACCGTTCCGTCACTACCGCCGATGGAACGACGACGTACCATTCGTTCTCCTTCGGCGCGCACTACGACCCGGACAACGTCTCGTTCGGGTCCGCTGATCGCCAACAACGACGAGTACGTACCACCGGGTCCCGGGTACCAGTGGCACCCGCACCGCGACGTCGAGCTGGTCACCTACGTCGTGAGCGGGACGCTCTGGCACGAGGACACCGCCGGGCACCGCGCGATGACGCCGGCGGGGTGGGTGCAGCTGCTGTCGGCCGGGACCGGCGTGGAGCACGTCGAGCGCTCGGCCGACGAGCGGCCGGTGCGCTTCGTGCAGGCGTGGTTGGTGCCGGACGATGTCGGACCGCCGCGGTACGCCCGCCACGACCCGGCGACCGGCCCCGCCCGGCCGCTGCGGCGCGCGGGAGTGGCGCTGCACGTCGTGCCGCTCCCCGCCGGGACGTCGTCGACCGTGCCGGCGGCACCGCTGCTGCACGTCTCGGTGCTCCGCGGTCGGACCACCGTGGAGGGCGCCGGCGAGCTCGGTGACGGCGACGAGCTCCGCGGCAGGTCCACCGCCGTCCGGGTGACCGCGGTGTCCGACGCCGAGCTCCTGGTGTGGGCGCTGACCTAGGACACACCCTCTGGCACTCGCGGGCTGAGAGTGCTAGAACAGTGGTGCACGGTGTACCGCCCGCTGAGGTGGTAGGCGGTGTCGGTTCGGGAGGTGAGAACCGTGCTGCGTTTCGATCCGTTCCGTGACATCGACCGGATGACGGAGTCGCTGCTGGGTGTGCCGTCCGGGACGGCGCGGAGCCCGCGCTTCATGCCGATGGACCTGTACCGGTCCGGCGACCACTACGTGCTGCACGCCGACTTGCCGGGCGTCGATCCCGGCTCGGTGTCCGTCGACGTCGACAACGGCACGCTGACGATCCGCGCCGAGCGGACGCCGCGCACCGAGGACGGCGTCCAGTGGATCTCGAGTGAGCGTTTCACCGGCACCTACCAGCGCCAGCTGGCCCTCGGCGACGGCATCGACGCCGACCGCATCAAGGCCACCTACGAGAACGGCGTGCTCACCCTCAGCCTGCCGGTGGCCGAGCGCGCCAAGCCGCGCAAGGTCGAGATCAGCACGACGTCCGACTCGCGCACCATCGAGGCGAGCAGCTCCGGCTGACACCGGGACGATCTTGGGGATCCGGCGGACAGTCGACCGGATCCCCAAGATCATCGCGAACGGGGGAGCAACGGGCTCAGGCGTCGCCGCCGACCGTGCCCACGCCGGCGGCCGTCACATCGTTGAGCCGGTACCGCTCGAGCGCCTCGCGGGGCGCCTCCGGCTTGACCTCGCCGCGCTTGGCCAGTGACGCCAGCACCGTCGTCACGATCGACTCCGCGTCGACGTGGAAGAACCGCCGGGCGGCACCGCGGGTGTCGGCGAACCCGAAGCCGTCGGTACCCAGTGACGTGTAGTCGCCGGGCACCCAGCGGGCGATCTGGTCCGGGACGGCGCGCATCCAGTCCGAGACCGCCACGAACGGTCCGCCGGCATCGCGCAGGGCCTGCGTCACGTAGGGCACCGGCGGGTTGTCCGACGGCTCGAGCAGCGCCGTCTCCTCGCACCGCACGGCGTCACGACGCAACTCTGTCCACGACGTGACCGACCAGACGTCGGCATCGACGTTCCACTGCTCGCCGAGCATCTTCTGCGCCTCCAGCGCCCACGGCAGCGCCACGCCTGAGGCGAGGATCTGCGCCTGCGGCCGTCCCTCCGTCGCCCGTGCGGGGGAGTAGCGGTAGATGCCCTTGAGCAGCCCCTCGACGTCCAGCCCCTCGGGCTCGGCGGGCTGGTTGATCGGCTCGTTGTAGACGGTGAGGTAGTAGAAGACGTCCGCGTCCGACTCCGGAGACCCGAAAGCGCCGACGCCGTACATCCGGCGCAGGCCGTCACGCACGATGTGCGCGACCTCGAACGCGTACGCGGGGTCGTAGGCCACGCACGCCGGGTTCGACGACGCCAGCAGCAGCGAGTGCCCGTCGGCGTGCTGGAGCCCCTCGCCGGTCAACGTCGTCCGCCCGGCCGTCGCGCCGAGGACGAACCCGCGACCGAGCTGGTCGGCCAGCTGCCAGAACTGGTCGCCGGTGCGCTGGAAGCCGAACATCGAGTAGAAGATGTAGAACGGGATCATCGGCTGGCCGTGCGTGGCGTAGGACGTGCCGGCCGCGATCAGCGACGCCATGGAGCCGGCCTCGCTGATGCCCTCGTGCAGGATCTGGCCGGACGTCGACTCCTTGTACGACAGCAGCGTCTCCCGGTCGACGGCCTCGTACTCCTGCCCGTGCGGCGAGTAGATCTTCGCCGTCGGGAAGATGGCGTCCAGTCCGAAGGTCCGCGCCTCGTCGGGGATGATCGGGACGAACCGCGCGCCGATCTGCTTGTCCTTGATGAGGTCCTTGAACAGCCGGACCGTCGCCATCGTCGTCGCCACCTGCTGCTTGCCCGAGCCGGAGCGCAACTCCTTGTAGGCCGCCTTGCCCGGCAGCTCCAGCGGCTTGGCCCGCACGATCCGCTTCGGCAGCGCGCCGCCGAGCCCGGCCCGGCGCTCCTTCATGTACGCGATCTCGTCGGACTTCTCGCCCGGGTGGTAGTACGGCGCGAGATCCGCCTCGAGGGCCTCGTCCGAGATCGGCAGGTACAAGCGGTCCCGGAACGCCTTCAGGTCCGCGACGGTCAGCTTCTTCATCTGGTGGGTCGCGTTGCGGCCCTCGAAGCTCTCCAGCGTCCAGCCCTTGATCGTCTTCGCCAGGATGACGGTGGGCTGGCCGACGTGCGCCCGCGCGGCGGCGAACGCCGCGTACACCTTGCGGTAGTCGTGCCCGCCCCGCGACAGCCGCCGCAGGTCGTCGTCGGACATGTCCTCGACCATCCGGCGCAGCCGGGAGTCACCGCCGAAGAAGTGCTCCCGGATGTACGCGCCGCTCTCCACGGTGTAGGTCTGGTACTGCCCGTCGGGGGTGTTGTTCATCTGGTTGACCAGCGCGCCGTCGGCGTCGCGCGCCAGCAGCGGGTCCCAGTCGCGTCCCCAGACGACCTTGATGACGTTCCAGCCGGCGCCGCGGAAGTAGGACTCCAGCTCCTGGATGATCTTGCCGTTGCCCCGGACCGGGCCGTCGAGGCGCTGCAGGTTGCAGTTGATGACGAAGGTGAGGTTGTCGAGTTCCTCGCGGGCGGCCACGCCGATCGCGCCCAGCGACTCCGGCTCGTCCATCTCGCCGTCGCCGAGGAACGCCCACACGTGCGAGTTCGACGTGTCGGCAAGACCGCGGGCGTTCAGGTAGCGGTTGAACCGCGCCTGGTAGATCGCCGAGATGGGGCCGAGCCCCATCGAGACGGTCGGGAACTCCCAGAACTCCGGCATGAGCCGCGGGTGCGGGTAGGACGACAGCCCGTGCGGCGCCTTGGACTGCTCCTGCCGGAACCCGTCGAGCTGCTGCTCGGTGAGCCGGCCCTCGAGGAACGCCCGCGCGTAGATGCCGGGCGCGGCGTGGCCCTGGAAGTAGACCTGGTCGCCGGTGCCACTGGCCAGGTCCTTGCCACGGAAGAAGTGGTTGAAGCCGACCTCGTACAGCGAGGCGGCGCTGGCGTAGGTGGCGATGTGGCCACCGACGCCCACCATCTTGTTCGCCCGGGACACCATGACGGCGGCGTTCCAGCGGATGTAGGCGCGGATGCGGCGTTCGATGTCCTCGTCGCCCGGGAACCACGGCTCGCGCTCGGGCGGGATGGTGTTGATGTAGTCGGTGCTCCGCAGCGCGGGCACCCCGACCTGGCGTTCGCGGGCGCGCTCGAGCAGCTTGAGCATGAGGAAGCGAGCCCGCTGGCGACCGTCGCTGTCGATCGCGGCGTCCAGCGACTCCAGCCACTCCCGGGTTTCCTCCCGGTCGGTGTCCGGCAGCTGGCTCGGCAGGCCGTCGGTGATGATGCTGAACCGATCACGTGTCACCCCGTCAGTGTCCCTCGTCACCCCCACCTCGGTCAGCAGTACCCGGGGTGAGCGCGGGAACCGTCGCACCAGCGCGCACGGCGGGCGCCGCAGGCGATACCGTTCGGGACCTGCATCCGCTGCACTGTGTCGTTCGAGGAGGACCGGTCGTGAGCTCCACCCCCGGCGCCGGGGACGCCGCCACGGTGACGGCGTCGTCGGTGGCCGAGCGCATGGCAATCAAGCCCGGCATGGTCGTCATGGAGATGGGGTGGGACGAGGACGTCGACGACGACCTGCGCTCCGCCGTCGAGGAGATCACCGGCGAGGAGCTGCTCGACGAGGACGCCGACGACGTGGTCGACATCGTCCTGCTGTGGTTCCGCGACGGGGACGGCGACCTGGCCGACGTCCTGGTCGACGCGATCGCGCCTCTCGCCGACGACGGGTTCATCTGGCTGGTGACGCCGAAGCGCGGCACCCCCGGCTACGTCGAACCGTCCGACATCGGGGAGGCGGCGACGACCGCGGGCTTGTCGCAGACATCGCTGGCGAAGATCGGCGCGGAGTGGTCCGCGGCCCGGCTGGTCGGGCGCAAGAGCCGCCCGGCGACGAAGTAGGGTCCCGAGCCGTGATCAACGTCGGCGACCCGGCGCCGGAGTTCACCCTCCGCGACCAGAACAACGAGACGGTGTCGCTGTCGGACTTCCGCGGCCGGCAGGTCGTCCTGCTGATCTTCTACCCCGCGGCGTTCACGGGGATCTGCACCGGCGAGCTGTGCGCGGTCCGCGACGAGCTCCCCGACTTCCAGAACGACGCGGTGCAGACGCTCACGATCAGCGTCGACAACGTGTACTCGCACAAGGTCTTCGCCGAGCGGGAAGGGTTCGGCTTCCCGCTGCTGTCCGACTTCTGGCCGCACGGCGCCGTCGCGCAGGCCTACGGCTGCTTCAACGAGCAGGCCGGCATCGCCAACCGCGGCACCTTCCTCGTCGACACCGACGGCGTCGTCCGCTTCGCCGAGGTCAACGGCCCCGGGGAGGGCCGTGACCCGGAGCGCTGGCGGGAGGCCATCGCGTCACTGACCGCCGCCTGAGCGCCGCCGCAGCGCAGCTGGTCGGACCGCCGGGCGAAGGCGCGGCGCGGCTCGTCTGGTCGGCACGCCTGCGTGTCGGCAGCGGGACGGGCAGCCGGCCCGCTGACCGGGCGAGGAGCAGCGGGCCGGCCAGCGACGCCCGTCAGCAGCGCCACGTACCGCCGCTACCGCTGCGGTCCGCCTGTACTGTGACCGGCTGGCGCACGGGCGCTTAGCTCAGCGGGAGAGCACTCGGCTTACACCCGAGCGGTCACTGGTTCGATCCCAGTAGCGCCCACGGCTACAACCCCCACAGGTACTGGCCTACAGACGGTTACCTGGGCGCGTGTGCCAGGCACGTGCCACAACCGGGGTGGCGTGACCGGAGAACGCAGCAGCCCCGGTCGTCCAGTGCGGCGGACCGGGGCTGCTGCTGCTTGCGGGCGGTACTCAGGAGACGCGGCCGAGGCGGCCGCCGGAGTCCCCCAAGAGTTCCGGTCGCCGCCTCGACCGGCAGACCGTACGACTCACTCGTTGCCGCGTCAACCTTATGGTGGGCCGACCGCTGCTCTGACGACCCTGCCATGTCAAGAAGGCCGATGAGCGCACCGCACTACCGCGACAGGACGAAGGCCTCTGGGAGGCGCGGCTCGGCGACGGGAGCGAGTACGCCGTCCACTCTGAGAGCATGGAGGACGCCTACGGCTCGCTTGCGAAGTGTTGAACGCGCTCCCGGAGGCAGAGCGACGCCGATTGGGCCTCCTGGAACAGGAAACTGTGGCCCTCAGCTGGTCTGGTACGTGCCGGACGCGGTCAGGGTGCCGTTCAGCTGGATGGCGGCTGTAGAGATGGTGCCGGGTTCACGCCGGCGGGCGGCAGGCGCGGCGGCATGACGTGCCCTGGCCGCTGTCGCGTGTCGCCGATCGGTGGAGTTCGTGTTCCACCGGTCGCTCGGCCAACCGGGCGAGGAAACCCGGGGCGCGAGGGGGCACGGTCAGAGCTGACCGACTCACGCACACCCGGGCACGGGATGTTTCCACGAAGGAAGCTCGCATGAAGCTCACCGTTGAGATCGCCGGTGCGGCGGTGGCCGCCGCCGCGCTGTGCGGCCTCGGCGCCGCCACCGCGACCGCCGCCACCCCGAACGCCGTGACAAGTGTTGCGGCGCGGCCCTCAGCCAACGCGCCGGGCCACACGCGGGGGCAGCTGCGCGACGAGCCGCCGTTCTACTTCAAGCTCACCAACAAGTGCTCCCAGCCGGTGACGATCTACACCTACCAAGGCGGGGACTGGGACTTCACCGACGGCACCCCGCAGCTGCGCACGGCGAACGCGGTCATCGCTCCCGGCGCGACCAAGGACATGTGGCTGAACGAGCACTACTCAGCCGTGGACGCCGTCGGGGTCGGCGCCACCGGCGTCGGCAACCTCGGGCTGGCCCTCACCCAGGACCCGTTGCAGGACGGCGCCTACGCCTACCAGTACAACCCCGGCACCACCTTCGAAATGTCCTTCACACACACACCCAATTACGGCGAGTTCACGATCTCCCCACCTGCCGCTGCCAAGTAGCCGCGAACACCCGCGCAGAAGGACGCTCTGGCGGCGCTGCCAGACGATCCGCTCGAGGCGGCCCGCGCCATGTGGGCGGTGCTCCGAGCACCGGAGCTGCGCCCGTTCGAGCGCTTGTCCTACGAGTGCTACGCCCGCTCGGTCCAGGGCGAGCAGCCGTTCGCGCGAGTGCTGCCCGGTGCCGTCGAGGCTGGCTGACGGCGGTGGCGGACCGCTCGCCGGACGGCGTCGACCCACCGCTGGCCCGGCTCGGACTCGCCGTCGTCCGCGGGTTGCTGCTCGACCTGGTCGCCACCGGCGCCGCCGACGCGGTGGACGCCGCCCACGAGCGCGTCCTCGACCTGCTCGCCGCCCGTCCTCCGGTGCTCACGGCGGAGGGAGCTCCGCGTCGTCGTCGGGCTGGAAGCGGTAGCCCATCCCCGGATCGGTGAGCAGGTAGCGCGGCCGGGACGGGTCGGGCTCGAGCTTGTGGCGCAACTGCGCCATGTACTGCCGGAGCAGGTGGCCGGCGTCGTCGTAGGTAGGACCCCGCAGAGCCCGCAACAGGTCCCGCTGGGTGACGAGCTTGCCCTGCTCTCGCACGAGGGTGCGGACCAGCTGCCACTCGGTCGGGGTCAGGCGGACGTCGGTGTCCGTGCCGTCCGGCTGGCGGCGGCGCACCCGGTGCCGGGCGAGGTCGACGGTCACCGTCCCGAGGTGCACGACCGGCTCCTCGTCCCCGCCCGTCGCGCGGCGGCTGACCGCGCGCACCCGCGCGGCGAGCTCGTCGACGTTGAACGGCTTGGTGACGTAGTCGTCGGCGCCGGCGTCGAGCGCCCGCACCTTCCAGGCGCTGTGCGTGCGGCCGGACAGGATGATGATCGGCACGGCGCTCCACCCGCGCAGCGCCGCGACGACGTCCACGCCGTCCATGTCGGGCAGGCCGAGGTCGAGGACGACGACGTCGGGGCCGCTCCGCGCTGCGGCGTCGAGCGCCTGCCGGCCGGTCGCCGCGGTGAGGACGTCGTAGCGCCGGGCGGTCAGGTTGATCCGCATCGCACGAAGGATCTGCGGCTCGTCGTCGACGACGAGCACCCGGGTCATGACGGCACCGCCTCGCGTTGTGGAGCGCGGACGTCGGCGGAGGCACGCCGCAACCGGACGACCATCGTCAGCCCGCCGCCGGGCGTGTCCTCCGGGACCAGCGCGCCGCCCATCGCCTCCACCAGCCCGCGCGCGAGGGCGAGCCCCAGCCCGACGCCGGTCGCAGCGTCGGTGTCGCCGAGCCGCTGGAAGGGGGTGAAGATCCGCTCCCGGTCCTGCTCGGGGACGCCGGGACCGTGGTCCACGACGCGCAGCTCGACGTCGCCGCCGTGGGCGCTCGCGGCCAGGTGCGGCGGGTGGCCGGTGGGGGAGAAGCGGAGGGCGTTGGCGACGGTGTTGGCGACGACACGCTCGAGCAGCGCCGGGTCGGCGAGCACCTCGGGCACCTCCGGCGGCACGTCGATGGTGAGGACGTCGGCGTCGGGTCCGAGCGCGTCGAGGACGAGGGGGACCACGTCGTCGAGCCGGGTCGGTTGCGGGAACACCGACAGCGCCCCGGCCTGGAGCCGGCTCATGTCGAGCAGGTTGTCGACGAGCCGGGTCAGCTCGGCCAGCGACTCGCGGGCGGTGGCGAGCAGCTCGGCGCGCTCGGCGGCCGTCCAGGCGATGGCGTCGTTGCCGAGGCTGTCGACGGCGGCGGTGGCCGATGCCAGCGGTGAGCGCAGGTCGTGGCTGACGGCGGTCAGCAGGGCGGTGCGCATCCGGTCGGCCTCGGCCAGCGGCTCGGCGGCCGCGGCGGCCTCCGCCAGTCGCTGCTGCTCCAGGACGACTGCTGCCTGGGTGGCGAAGACGGTCAGCATCCGCTGGTCGCCGGCGCGGACCCGGCGACCGCGCACCGCGACCGCGAGCTCGTCCCCCGCGGTCGCCACCGCGTCGGCCTCCTGGGGCGTGGCCGGCGCGGTCCCGGTCGACGACACCGTCCGCCACCGCCCGTCGACCCGCTCGAGCAGTGCCGCCGCGTCGAGCGACAGCGCCTCCTGCAGCCGCTCGAGCAGCGCCGGCAGCGTCGGCGCGCCGCGCAGCACCGTCCCGGCCAGAGTGGCCAGCGTCTGCGACTCCGCGGAGGCCCGCGCCGCCTGCCGGGTGCGGCGGGCCGCGAGGTCGACGACGACGCTCACCGCGGCGGCCACGACGACGAACGCCACGAGGGCGATGACGTTGTTCCGCTCGGCGATCGTGAACCGGTACAGCGGCGGGGTGAACCAGTAGTTGAGGAGCAGGCTGGCCGCCACCGCGGCGGCCAGGCCCGGCAGCAGTCCTCCGACCAGCGAGACCCCGACGACCGCCAGCAGGTAGGCGAGCAGGTCGCTGGTCAGGTTGAGCTCCGGCCGCAGCTGGGCGAGCAGGAGTGTCAGCAGTGGCAGCAGCAGTGCGGCGAGTGCCACGGCCTCGAGCTGGCGGCGACGCGGCAGCCCGCCGGTCGGGCGGGGGAGGCGTCGCCCGCCGCCGGCCCGCTCGTGGGTGACCATGTGGACGTCGATGTCGCCGGACAGGCGCACCGTCGTGGCGCCGATGCCCGGTCCGGCGAGCAGTGCCGCGAGCGCCGAGCGGCGCGAGGCGCCGACGACGAGCTGGGTCGCGTTGTGGCCGCGGGCGAAGTCGATGAGCGCCGCGGGCACGTTGTCGCCGACGACCTGGTGGAACGAGCCGCCGAGGTCCTCCAGCAGCCGCCGTTGGCCGGCCAGGGCAGCCGGGTCGGCGCCGGTCAGTCCGTCCGAACGCGCGACGTGGACCCCGAGCAGGTCCGCCCCGCCGCGGGTGGCGACCCGCGCGGCGCGCCGGATCAGCGTGCCGCCCTCCGGCCCGCCGGTCAGCGCGACGACGACCCGTTCCCGCGTCTCCCACGTCGCGCCGATGTCGTGGTCGCGCCGGTAGGCCTGCAGCGCGTCATCGACCCGGTCGGCCAGCCAGAGCAGCGCCAGCTCGCGCAGCGCGGTGAGGTTGCCGATCCGGAAGTAGTTGCCGAGCGCGGCGTCGACCTTCTCCGCCGGGTAGACGTTGCCGTGGGCCATCCGGCGGCGCAGCGCCTCCGGGGTGATGTCGACCAGCTCGACCTGCTCGGCGGCGCGCACCACGGCGTCGGGCACCGTCTCCCGCTGCCGGACGCCGGTGATCTTCTCGACGACGTCGTTGACCGACTCGAGGTGCTGGACGTTCACCGTGCTCAGGACGGTGACACCGGCCTCCAGGAGGTCCTGGACGTCCTCCCAGCGCTTGGTGTGCCCGGCGCCGGGGACGTTGGTGTGCGCCAGCTCGTCGACGCAGGCCACCTCCGGCCGGCGGCGCAGCACCGCGGCCAGGTCCATCTCCTCGAACTCCGCTCCCCGGTAACTGATCCTCCGACGTGGGACCACCTCGAGGTCGCCGACCTGGGCGGCGGTCTTCGCGCGGCCGTGGGTCTCGACGACGGCGACGACGACGTCGCCGCCTCGCTCCGCGCGCCGGTGCGCCTCGTCGAGCATGGCGTAGGTCTTGCCGACGCCGGGCGCGGCGCCGAGGTAGATGCGCAGGGTGCCGCGCGCCACCTCCGGTGCCTACCCGTGCAGCCGGTCGAGAGCGGCGTTGAGCGTGACGACGTCGACCGCCGGCTCGCCCATGAACCCCAGTGTGCGACCTGTGGTGGCCCGATCGATGTCGGAGCGGACGACCTGGAGGGACACGCCGCGCACCCGAGCGACGCGGGGTGCCTGCAACAGGGCGTAGTCGACGGAGATGTCCGGGTCGAGACCGCTGCCGCTCGCCGTCACCGCGTCCGGCGGGACGGGGTTGGCCGGCCACGCGCGGCCGGCGCCGCGGACGGGGACGATCGTCCCGGCGGTGACGTCGTCGCCGAACTGGGCGCACCTGACCGGGACGCCGTCGTACTGCCCGACGAACGGGACGGCGGGGCAGGCCTGGTTGACGCTGACCACCCGGACGACCGGCGTGGCCGGCCCGTGCGCCCGGATGACGGAGAGCACCGCGCCGACGCCGTCCGCGGTGCAGAACGGCCGCCGGCCGTCGACGCCCTCGAGCGCGCCGACCGCGGCGCTGCGGCTGCACACCTGGGTCAGCAGCGACGCTTTGCCGGTGTCCGTCGGGTCGGCGGGGTCGGGCAGCGTGTCGACGACGCTCTCCGGTCCGAGGTTCGAGCGCCGACGTGGCGGTCGGGTCGTAACCGTCTCCGGCCGCGGACGGACGCGACTGGAAGTACTTCGGGATCGGCGTCGCCTCTGGCATCGGTGAACAGTTGTCCGATCAGGGACGACCCGGCGTCCCGGCCGGCGACCGTGATCGGTGAACCGTCCGCCTTCTGCCGCAGGCCGGGGAGCTGGGCGATGCCCGTGATCAGCAGCTGGGTAGGCGACGCCGAGTGCGGCGGTCAGGACGACCAGGGCGCGCAGTGCGGCGAGGTGCTGGCGGAGCCAGCTCGGCAGGCTGGTCATGCCGGTCACCGGATCCCGGGGACGAACTGGACGACGAGGTCGATGAGCTTGATGCCGACGAACGGGACCACGAGACCGCCGAGGCCGTAGATCCACAGGTTGCGGCTCAACATCGCCGCGGCGGTACCGGGCCGGTAGCGCACGCCGCGCAGGGCGAGCGGGATGAGCGCGACGATGACCAGCGCGTTGAAGACGACGGCCGACAAGATGGCGCTCTGCGCGGAGTGCAGGCGCATGACGTTCAGCTCGTCCAGCCCCGGGTACACGGCCGCGAACATCGCCGGGATGATCGCGAAGAACTTCGCGACGTCGTTCGCGATCGAGAAAGTCGTCAGCGATCCGCGCGTGATGAGCAGCTGCTTGCCGATCTCGACGATCTCGATGAGCTTCGTCGGGTCGGAGTCCAGGTCGACCATGTTGCCGGCTTCCTTCGCCGCGGACGTCCCGGTGTTCATGGCGACCCCGACGTCGGCCTGGGCCAGCGCGGGGGCGTCGTTCGTCCCGTCACCGGTCATCGCGACGAGCTTGCCGCCGGTCTGCTCCCGCTTGATCAGCGCCATCTTGTCCTCGGGCGTGGCCTCGGCGAGGAAGTCGTCGACGCCGGCCTCGTCCGCGATGGCTCTCGCCGTCAGCGGGTTGTCCCCAGTGATCATGACCGTGCGGATGCCCATCGCCCGCATGCGCGTCGAACCGCTCGCGCATACCGGACTTGACGACGTCCTTCAGGTGGATGACCCCGAGCACGCAGGCCTCGCCGGCGCGCTGCTCGGCCACCACCAGCGGGGTGCCGCCGGCGGCGGCGATCCCGTCCACGAGCGGGCCCAGTTCGTCCGGGACACTCCCACCGAGCTCGCGCACCCACTGGCGGACCGCGCTCGCCGCGCCCTTGCGGATGCGCCGGCCGCCCCCCGCACCGCCGAGGCCGTCGGCGAGGTCGACGCCGCTCATGCGCGTCTGGGCGGTGAAGGGGACGAAGCTGATCCCGGCCAGCTCGCCGGCCGGCCGCTCGCGCAGCCCGTAGCGGCTCTTCGCGAGCACGACGACGGAGCGGCCCTCGGGCGTTTCGTCCGCCAGGCTCGCGAGCTGCGCGGCGCCGGCGAGTGCGACGTCGTCGGTGCCGGCCACGGGGACGACCTCGACGGCCTGCCGGTTGCCGAGCGTGATGGTGCCTGTCTTGTCCAGCAGCAGGGTGTCGACGTCCCCGGCCGCCTCGACCGCCCGGCCGGACATCGCCAGCACGTTGCGCTGCACCAGGCGGTCCATCCCGGCGATGCCGATCGCCGAGAGCAGCGCCCCGATCGTCGTCGGGATCAGGCACACGAGCAGCGAGACGAGGACGACGCCGGTGACGCCGTCCCCGGTGAGGGCCGCGGTGTCGGGCACGCCCGGCTGCTGCGCCTTCGAGAAGATCGCCAGCGGCTGCAGCGTCGCCACGGCGAGCAGGAAGATGAACGTCAGCGACGCCAGCAGGATGTTCAGCGCGATCTCGTTCGGCGTCTTCTGCCGGGACGCCCCTTCGACCAGCGCGATCATCCGGTCGATGAAGCTCTGCCCGGGCTGCTGGGTGATCCGCACGACGATCCGGTCGGAGAGCACCCGGGTGCCGCCGGTGACCGACGAGCGGTCCCCGCCGGACTCGCGGATCACCGGCGCGGACTCGCCGGTGATCGCCGACTCGTCGACGCTGGCGATGCCGTCGACGACGTCGCCGTCGCCCGGGATCACCTCCCCGGCGTCCACGACGACCACGTCGCCGTGCCGGAGGTCCGGGGCGTTGACCGCGGTCTCCACGCAGTCGGCCGGGTCGCCGCCCGGCGCCCAGCCCTCCAGGCGGCGGGCGAGGGTGGCGGTCTTCGCCCGGCGCAGGGTGTCGGCCTGGGCCTTCCCGCGTCCTTCGGCGACGGCCTCGGCGAGGTTGGCGAACAGGACCGTCGCCCACAGCCAGATCGTCGTGATGACGGCGAACGCGGTGTGGTCGCGGATCGCCAGCCAGGTCGTGTAGACCGACCCGACCTCGACCAGGAACATCACCGGGTTGCGGTAGAGGGTGCGCGGGTCGAGCTTGACGACGGCGTCCGGCAGCGAGCGCCAGAGCATCGCCGGTTCCAGCAGTCCGCCGCCCACCCGCGACGGCGCCGGCGCCACGGGGGCGGGCGGGCTCAGCAGCGTCATCCGTGCAGCCCTTCGGCGAGCGGCCCGAGCGCCAGCGCGGGCAGGTAGGTGAGAGCGACGACGACCAGCGCGACGCCGGTGACCAGCAGCGACGAACTGGGACTTGTGCGTGGGCAGCGTGCCGTCCGAGACCGGGACGCGCTGTTGGCCGGCCAGCGAGCCGGCCAGGCCGAGCACGAAGACGATGGGAACGAACCGGCCGAGCAGCATCGCCAGCCCGAGCGCCGTGTTGTACCAGGTGGTGTTGACGCTGATGCCGGCGAACGCGGAGCCGTTGTTGTTGCCCGCGGAGGTGAACGCGTACAGGACCTCCGACAGGCCGTGCGCCCCCGTGTTGAGCATCGCGGCCCGTTCACCCGGCAGCGCCATGGCGATGCCGGTGCCGAGCAGCACGACCAGGGGTGTCGTGAGGAAGTAGAGCGAGGCGAAGGTGATCTCGTGGCGCCCGATCTTCTTGCCGAGGTACTCCGGCGTGCGCCCCACCATGAGGCCCGCGACGAAGACGGTGATCACCGCCAGGACGAGGATCCCGTACAGCCCGGAGCCGACGCCGCCCGGCGCGATCTCGCCCAGCTGCATGTCGAGCAGCGTCACGAGACCGCCGAAGCTGGTGTACGAGTCGTGGAAGGAGTTGACGGCGCCGGTCGAGGTCAGCGTGGTGGCCGAGGCGAACGTGGCCGAGTTCGAGACACCGAAGCGCTGTTCCACGCCCTCGTACGAGGCCCCGACGGCAGTGGGCACCGTGCCGTGGTGGGCGAGCTGGGCGAGGTTGATCGCGACCACGCTCAGCACGAACAGGACGCTCACCACACCGGCGATCGCCCAGCCCTGACGCTTGTCGCCGACCATCCGGCCGAACGTGCGCGGCAGCGAGAAGGCGATGACCAGCAGGGCGAAGACCTCGATGAAGTTCGTCCACGCCGTCGGGTTCTCGAACGGGTGTGCCGAATTGGCGTTGTAGAAGCCGCCGCCGTTCGTCCCGAGCTCCTTGATGGACTCCTGGCTGGCGACCGGGCCGCCGGTGAGGGTCTGGTGCGCGCCGGCGAGGGTGGTGACCTCGTGCGCGGAATGCCAGTTCTGGATCGCCCCACCCGCGACCAGGACGACCGCCACGACGACCGCCGCCGGCAGCAGCACCCGGACGCACGTCCGCGTCATGTCGACCCAGAAGTTGCCGACCTGGTCGGTGCGGGCGCGGGCGAAGCCGCGCACGAGCGCGATCGCGACGGCCATGCCGACCGCCGCGGAGGCGAAGTTCTGCACCGCCAGGCCGCCGGCCTGGGCGACGTAGCCCAGCGTCGACTCGCCCGAGTACGACTGCCAGTTCGTGTTCGTCACGAAGCTGGCCGCGGTGTTGAACGCCTGCCCCTGTTCCATCCCGGCGAAGCCGAGGCCGAAGGGCAGGTGCTGCTGTACGCGGAGCAGCAGGTACAGGCCCAGCACGGAGACGGCCGAGAACGCCAGCACGCTGCGCAGGTAGGTGCTCCAGCGCTGCTCGACGTCCGGGTCGACGCCCATCGCGCGGTAGGCCAACCGCTCGACCCGGAGGTGCCGCGTCCCCTGGTACATCCGGGCCATCGCGTCGCCCACCGGGACGTGCACCACCGCCAGCAGGGCCAGCACCGCGACGACGAAGACGATCCCCGCCACGGTCGCCGACATCAGAAGCGCTCCGGGAACAGCAGCGCGACGACGATGTAGACCGCGGCGAGGACGGCGAGGACCAGGCCGACGAGGTTCTCGGCGTTCACAGCCGCTCCGCCCCCCGGGCGATCAACGCCAGCAGCGCGAACACCGCGAGTGTCACGAGCACGAACACCAGGTCCCGCACGACTCCTCCTCGACCTCGCCGACTCCCGGGAGCCATCGAACGTCGGGGTGCGCGGCGCGTGCGGCAGTCTTGACGAGTTCCTGACGCCGCGGTGCCGGACCGTGACACGGCCTTGACGCCGCGCTGACCCCACCTGACACCGCCCGCGGGCGGGGAGCGGACCCGCCGATGACCTGCGCGCCCTGGGACGCCACCGCCGCCGGGGTGGTACGGCTGCCCTCCGGGCGGCTGGTGCGCGGCCGCGGCCTGCGCCACGGCGGGGTCCTCGGGCCGGCGCCGCAGTTCGGGCTCTACCCGCTGGGCTCGCCGCCGCCGGATCCCGGCTGGGACGCGCGCTGGGTGCACTGGCGCGACATGTGGCTGCCCGCCGACGCCGACGATGCCCGGGACGGGATCGTCGAGCTGTGGCGGCGCGCACCGTCGGAGCGGGTCGAGGTGGCGTGCGCCGGAGGTCGCGGCCGGACCGGCACGGTCCTCGCCTGCCTGGCCGTGCTCGACGGCGTCCCCGCCGCCGACGCCGTCGGCTGGGTGCGCTCGCGCTACCACCCGCGCGCGGTCGAGACGCCGTGGCAGCGGGCGTTCGTCCGCCGCTCCGCGCGCCACCTGCTGCGCGGAGCCACACCGCTGCCGCCCGGTGACGGCGGGTAGGTTCGCTACCCGTGCCCAAGCTCGCCGAGCTCGTCGCGGTCCTCGACCGCTGGTACGACCCGGCGTGGGCGCAGCCGTGGGACGCCGTCGGCACGGTGTGCGGCGACCCCGACCAGCCGGTCGACGCCGTCCTGCTGGCGATCGACCCGGTGCCCGCCATCGTCGAGGAGGCCCTCGACGGCGGTGCGCAGCTGCTGGTCGTCCACCACCCGCTGCTGCTGCGCGGGGTGCACGCCGTCGCGGCGACGACGCCGAAGGGCGCGATGGTGCACCGGATGGTGCGCGCCGGGCTCGCACTCCACGTCGCGCACACCAACGCCGACGTCGCCGCCCCCGGCGTCTCGGACGCCCTCGCCGAACGGCTCGGTCTCGGCGAGCTCCGGCCGCTGCAGCCCGACCCAGGTGACGCGCTGGACAAGGTCGTCGTCTACGTCCCGGTCCCGGACGCCGAACCGCTGGTCGACGCGCTGGCCGACGCCGGCGCCGGGCAGCTCGGGGAGTACGACCGGTGCGCGTGGAGCGTCGACGGCCTCGGGACGTTCCGACCCGGCCCGGACGCCCATCCCTCGATCGGCACCGCCGGCCAGGTCGAGGTGGTGCCCGAGACCCGGGTCGAGATGGTGGTCCCGCCCTCACGTCGCCGCGCCGTCGTCGCGGCCCTGCGCGCCGTCCACCCGTACGAGGAGCCGGCGTTCGACCTCCTTCCGATGGCGCCGCTGCCGACCGGGCGCGGGCTCGGTCGGGTCGGCGCCCTGCCCCGGCCGATGCCGCTGCGGCGCTTCGTCGAGCACGTCGCCGCCGTCCTGCCCGCCACCGCCCACGGCGTGCGCGCGGCCGGTGACCCGGATCGCCCGGTCTCCACCGTGGCCGTCCTCGGCGGGGCGGGAGACACCGCCATCGAGGACGCCCGGCGAGCCGGCGCCGACGCCTTGCTCACCGCCGACCTCCGCCACCACCCGGTCAACGAGGCGGTCACCGAGCGCGGCGCGCAGGCGATGGCGCTGGTGGACGCTGCGCACTGGGCGACCGAGGCGCCGTGGCTCGACGCGCTGGCCGTCCGGCTGCGCGCCGAGTTGCCCGAGCTCCGCACGACCGTCTCCCGGCGGGTCACCGACCCGTGGACGCTGTCGGTCGGCCCCGGCGCCCCGAGCTCAGCCGAGGAGGATCCCGTCGCGTGAAGGCCGACCCCGCCGCCCAGCTGCGGCTGCTCGACCTGCAGGCCGTCGACACCGCGGTCGCCCAGCTGACACACCGCCGCCGGACGCTGCCGGAGCTCGCCCTGCTCCAGGACCTGCAGGCCCGCGCCGGTGAGCTGGCGATCGCCGGCGGTGACCTGCAGGCCCGCGTCGACGACGTCTCCGCCGAGCTGGCCCGGCTGGAGAAGGACGTCGAGCTGGTGCGTGCCCGCCGCGGCCGGGACGAGTCCCGGCTGGCCGCCGGCGGCCTTCCGTCCCGCGAGCTGGAAGGCCTCCAGCACGAGGTCGCCACGCTGCAGCGCCGCCAGGCCACCCTGGAGGACGAGCTGCTCGAGGTCATGGAGCAGCGGGAGACGCTCGAGGTCGAGGACGTCCAGCTCGCCGAGCGCCGCAGCGAGCTCGACACCCGGCGCTCCGCCGCCGAGGCCAGCCGGGACGCCGCCCTCAGCGAGATCGACGCCGCGCTGGCTGATCGCGCCGGGCAGCGTGAACGGGTCGCCGCCGAACTGCCCGCCGACCTCCTCGCCCTCTACGAGCGGGTGCGCGCGCAACAGGGCGGCGTGGGCGCCGCGGCGCTGCGGCAGCGCCGCTGCGAGGGCTGCCGGATCGAGCTGTCCGGGAACGACCTGTCCGCGGCGCGGACGGGCGGCGCCGGACGACGTGCTGCGGTGCGACAACTGCCGGCGGATCCTGGTTCGGACGGCAGAGTCCGGGCTGTGAGCGGCGGGTCGGTCGTCGTCGAGGCCGACGGCGGGTCCCGCGGCAACCCCGGTCCGGCCGGGTACGGCGCGGTCGTCCGTGACGCCGCCAGCGCCGAGGTCCTCGCCGAGCGCAAGGACGCGATCGGCGTGGAGACCAACAACGTGGCCGAGTACCGGGGGCTGCTCGCCGGGCTCGAGGCCGCCGCGGAGCTGGGCGCCGACGACGTCCTGGTGCGGATGGACTCCAAGCTCGTCGTCGAGCAGATGAACGGCCGCTGGCAGGTCAAGCACCCGGCACTGCGACCGCTCGCGCGCCAGGCGGCGCAGCTGGCGTCCCGGTTCGGCGCGATCCGGTTCGAGTGGATCCCGCGCGAGGAGAACCGGCACGCCGACCGGCTCGCGAACGAGGCGATGGACGCCGCGGCCGGCCGTCCGTCCCGCCGGGCCCACCCGGGACCCGCGGCGGCACCGGCGGCAGCACCGGCGCCGGCGGGAGCGCCGGTGAGCTGGGGACCGCCGACCGGGACGGCAACCACACTCGTCCTGGTGCGTCACGGCTCGACGCAGCACTCCGCCGCCCGCCGCTTCTCCGGCCGCAACGACCTGCCGCTGGACGAAGCCGGCCGCGCCCAGGCGGCGGCCCTCGGCGCGACGCTGAGCGCCCGCGTCCGCGCGGGCGCGCTGCGCGCACCCGACGCCGTCGTCGCCTCACCGCTACCCCGTGCCCGCGAGACAGCGGCCCCCATCGCCGACGTGCTGGGCCTGCCGGTCGAGGTGGAGGACGGGTTCGCCGAGACCGACTTCGGCGAGTGGGAGGGGTCGACCTTCGCGGAGGCGCAGCAACGCGATCCCGACGCGCTGACCCGCTGGCTCGGCGGCACCGACGTCGCGCCGCCGGGCGGCGAGTCGTTCGCCGCGGTCACCCGCCGGGTCCGCCGCGCCCGCGACGCCGTCATCAGCGCGCACCCCGGTCAGTGCGTCGTCGTGGTCAGCCACGTCACGCCGATCAAGGTCGTCCTGCAGCTGGCGCTGGACGCGCCGCCGACCGCGCTGTTCCGCCTGCACCTGGACACCGCGTCCATCTCCCGGGTGGACCTCTACGCCGACGGCAACGCCTCCGTCCGGCTGGTCAACGACACGTGCCACCTCAGCTGACCGCCCACAGCAGGACGGTCGCCACCACGATGATCACCGGCACGGACATCAGGCCGTAGGCGTGGAACTGGCCGGCCCGCGGCTTGTTGCGCGCCGGGAGCAGCCGCCGCCACAGCAGCGTCGCCAGCGACCCGGCGTAGGTCGCGTTCGGGCCGACGTTGACGCCGATGAGCACGGCGAGCACCGCCACCGGGGAGCCCGCCGTCAACGGCACGAGCGCCAGGGTCGCCGGCAGGTTGTTGACGAGGTTGGCCAGTACGGCGGCCACGAACGCCACCCCGAGCAGCGCAGGCAGGTCCGTCCCGCCGGGCAGGACGTGCCGCAGCGCGTCCGACCAGCCCGTGCCGGGTCACCGCGTCGACGACGACCCCGAGCGCGAGCACGAACACGCCGAAGCCGAGGTTCGCCGCCCCCACGACGTCCCGGACCCGGGTCCGTCGCCGCGCCAGCGCCGGCACGCCGAGCAGCACGACGCCGGCCCCGGCCGCCCAGGCCGGAGCGACGTCGAGTGCGGACGTCACGACGAAGCCCGCCACCGTCAGCGCGACGACCGCGAGCGCGTACCGGGGCGTCTCGACCTCGACGCTCGGCGCCGCCCGCGCGACGCGCAGGTCGTCGCGGAAGTACAGCCGCAGCCCGGCCCACTCGAGCGCCGCGGTCGCCAGCCACGGCAGCGCCATCAGCGCGGTGAACCGGGCGAAACTGAGGTCGGCGGCGCTGAACGCCAGCAGGTTCGTCAGGTTGGACACCGGCAGCAGCAGCGAGCCGCCGTTGGCGAGCTGGGTGCACGCGTACAGGTGCGGCCGCGCCGGCACCCCGAGCTGACGGGCGGTGCGGAGCACGACCGGGGTCAGCAGGACGACGGTGGCGTCGAGCGTGAGCACGGCCGTGACCACCGCCGCGAGCCCGACGACGAGCGCCAGCAGGCGTCCGGCGCTGCCCCGGCTGCGCCGCGCGGCGAGGGCGCCGAGGTACGTCGAAGACGCCCGCTGCGGCGCACAGGTGCCCGAACGCGAGGATGAGGACGAGGAACGCCACGGTCGGCGCGAGCTCGCGGACCCGGTCGAGGGCCGCGTGCGGGGCTTCGGCGCCGACCAGCACGAGCAGCGCCGCGGCGGGCACCGCGAAGACCGACTCGTCGAGGTCGCGCGGGCGCAGCACCGCCGCGCCGAGCACCCCGGCGAGCAGGACGAGCGCGAGCGCCTCGGCGAGGCCGCCGCCCACTCAGCCGGGCTCAGTCGGCAACGAGGTGCTCGCCCTCGAACCAACCGACCCGCTCGTCGTACAGCTCGATCCCCACGCCGTTCGGGTCGCGGAAGTACAGCGAGTTCTCCACGCCGCGGTCCGGGCCGACGTAGTCGACGCCGGCTTCGTCGAGCTTCCGCTTCGCGGCGCGGAAGTTGTCCGAGCAGATCGAGATGGCCAGGTGCTGCACGGCGCCGATCGTCTCCTGGAACGGCGGGTGCTCGTGGCCGGGGAAGTCGAAGAACCCGAGCAGGTTGTCGTTGCCGAGGTCGAAGAAGAAGTGGCTCGACCCGGCGTAGTCCCGGTTCTCCACGAGCTCGACCAGGGGGAAGCCGAGGAACTCCTGGTAGAAGCGGATCGTCTCCTCGACGTCCTTGCAGATCAGCGCGATGTGGTGGACGCCGCGCACGGTCGTCGCGGGGCGTTCCGGCAGAGGTCGCAGGTACTTCTCGCGGAGCTGCGCCCGCCGCTCGCGGATGGCGTCGAGCTCGGCGCCCTCGGGTTGGGGCACGGCGTCTCCTCCCGTCCTCGTCACCGTACTGGCGAGCAGCAGGTCGGGGCCGCCCCGCTCGCCCCGCGATTCCATGATCACCTGCCGGGAACTCGTCCCAGCGACGCATTCGTGGCAAGTGTCGCCGGTGCCTGGCCAGAGACCTCGGTGGCGGACTGGAGCGCTAAGCTCGGCGGCGCGGCGGACGAGCCGACCGGGCGGCCGCGTCGGGTCCCACAGCCGGGCCCGCCGAGGAAAGTCCGGACTCCACAGGGCAGGGTGGTTGCCAACGGCAACCCGGGGCGACCCGCGGGACAGTGCCACAGAGAACAGACCGCCGGGAGGATCCGTCCTCCCGGTAAGGGTGAAACGGTGGTGTAAGAGACCACCAGCGCGCCGGGTGACCGGCGCGGCTCGGTAAACCCCACCCGGAGCAAGGTCGAGAGGGACGCCGGTCCGCCGGCGTCCTGCGCAGGCGTCACGGCCCCCTGCGGGCCGGGGAGGGCGGCCCGCCCGAGCCTGCGGGTGGACCGCTGGAGCCTGCCGGCGACGGCAGGCCGAGAGGGATGGCCGCCACCCGGCCCCGCCGCGAGGCGGTGCCGGGACAGGATCCGGCTTACAGGTCGACTCGTCCGTCCGCCCCGACCGCCGGCCGCCCCGACGCCGGCGCCGCCCCGACCGCCGCCTCAAGGCTCGAGCGCCGGCGCCGCGGTCAGCCCTCGACGTCGGAGAACAGGAACTCCACGCCGCCGGTGGCGATCTCCGTCGCGTCGGACCCGGCGGCCCGGCCCTCGGGCGTCCCCAGTGCGGCGACCGCGGTGTCGTAGTCCGGGAAGTACAGGTCGGCGGTGCGCCACCGCGGGGGCGGGCTGCCGTTCTCCGGCGGCAGGACCTTCCCGTACTCGACGCGCTGGACCTGCGTCATCCGCGAGACCAGCTCCTTGTGCGCGGTGTAACGACGCTCGAACTCCTCCGTGTCCTTCGGGACGCCGTAGATGACGGTGATTTTGACGGTCATCCTCCCGTCCTACCGGCGTCGGCTGCCCGGGACAAGATCCGTCGGTAGCGTGCGCCGCATGGCCGAGCTCGACCCCGACCGCAGCGAGTGGGACGTCATCGTCATCGGCGGCGGACCGCCGGGGGAGAACGCCGCCAACTACGCCATCCGACGGCACCGGCCTGTCCGCCGTCATCGTCGAGCAGGAGCTCGTCGGCGGCGAGTGCTCCTACTGGGCGTGCATGCCGAGCAAGGCGCTGCTGCGCCCGGTCGAGCTGCTGGACACCGCCCGCAACATGCCCGGCGTCGAGCAGGTCGTCGGCGATCGGCGACTCGAGGTGGAGGCGGTCCTCGCGCGCCGGGACGACTTCACCTCCCACCACGACGACCGGCACCAGGTCGAGTGGGCGCTCGGCCCGGGCATCGACGTCGTCCGCGGCCGCGGCCGGCTGACCGGCGAGCGGCAGGTCGAGGTCGACCGCCCCGGACGGCGGCACCCGCACGCTGACCGCCCGGCACGCCGTCGTCCTCGTCACCGGCACCCGGGCGGCGGTGCCGCCGGTGCCCGGCCTGCGCGAGGCGCTGCCGTGGACCTCGCGCGACGTGACGAACCTGCACGAGGTGCCACGCCGGGTCGTGATCGTCGGCGGCGGCGTGGTCGCCTGCGAGTCGGCCACCTGGCTGCACGGGCTCGGCGTCGGAGCAGCTCACGCTCGTCGAGGCCGGGCCGTCGCTGCTCGGGCGCAACGAGCCGTTCGCCGGGCGAGATCGTCGCCGACGCGTTCGACGAAGGCGGGCATCGACGTCCGGCTCGGCGCGGAGGTCGAGCGGGTGACCCGTGAGGACGCGCGCGAGACCGGCGAGGGCAGGACGCACGGCGGTGAGGTCAGCGTCCACGCTCGGCGACGGCAGCACGGTCACCGCCGACGAGATCGTCGTCGCCGCCGGTCGCACGCCGAACAGCGACGACATCGGGCTGTCGACGCGTCGGCGTCGCAGCCGGACGCCCACGGGTTCCTCGACGTCGACGACACCTTCCTCGTCCCGGGCACCGACTGGCTCTACGCGCTCGGCGACCTCTGCGGGCGGGCACTGCTCACCCACATGGGCAAGTACCAGGCGCGCATCGTCGGCGACGTCATCGCCGCCCGCGCCGCCGGCCGCCCGCTCGAGGGCGAGCCGGTACCGCGACCTCGCCGACCACGGCGCCGTCCCGCAGGTGACCTTCACCGACCCGGAGGTCGGTTCGGTCGGCCTGACCGAGGCGGAGGCCCGCGCGGCCGGCGTGGACGTCGAGACGGTCGAGTACGACCTCGCCGCCGTCGCGCGGCGCGTCGCTGCTGCGCGACGACTACGTCGGCCGCGCGAAGCTGGTCATCGATCGCGGTTCCGACACGGTGGTCGGCGCGACCTTCGTCGGCTCGGGGATCGCCGAGCTGGTCCACTCGGCCACGGTCGCGGTCATCGGCAAGGTGCCGGTGGCGGTGCTGTGGCACGCGGTGCCGAGCTTCCCGACGGCCAGCGAGATGTGGCTGCGGCTGCTCGAGACGTTGCGCCAGCAGCGGCGCGGCTGACCCCGGCAGCACCGCTCGCGGGATGTCTAGGCTCGCTGACATGGCCGGCGGCTGGTTCGAGACGGTGGCGGAGGCGCAGCGCCGGGCGAAGCGACGGCTGCCGAGGTCGGTGTACAGCGCGCTGCTGGCCGGCGCCGAGAAGGGTCTGACCGTCGCGGACAACGTCGGCGCGTTCGACGAGCTCGGCTTCGCGCCGCACGCCGCCGGCCTGCCCGACAAGCGCGATCTGGCCACCACCGTCATGGGTCAGGACATCGCCCTGCCGGTGGTCATCTCGCCGACCGGTGTGCAGGCGGTGCACCCGGACGGTGAGGTCGCCGTCGCCCGGGCGGCGGCCGCCCGCGGTACCGCGATCGGGCTGAGCTCCTTCGCCAGCAAGCCGGTCGAGGAGGTCGCCGCCGCCAACCCGCGCACGTTCTTCCAGCTGTACTGGATCGGCGACCGCGAGGAGATGTCGCGCCGGGTGGAGCGCGCCCGCGCCGCCGGGGCGGTCGGGCTGATCGCCACGTTGGACTGGTCGTTCAGCACGGGTCGGGACTGGGGCAGCCCGCACATCCCGGAACGCATCACCGCCCGCGAGCTCGTCCGGTTCGCGCCCGAGGGGATCACCCGGCCCCGGTGGCTGCTCGACTTCGCCCGCGGCGGCGGCATCCCGGACCTCACCGTCCCGAACATGGCCGACCCGGGACGGCTGGCGCCGACCTTCTTCGGCGTCTACGGCCGCTGGATGGCCTCCGCGATGCCGAGTTGGGAGGACGTCGCCTGGCTGCGCGAGCAGTGGGGCGGGCCGTTCATGCTCAAGGGCGTCACCGGGTCGACGACGCCCGCCGCGCCGTCGACGCCGGCGTGAGCGCCATCTCGGTGAGCAACCACGGCGGCAACAACCTCGACGGGACGCCGGCCACGATCCGGGTGCTGCCGGCGGTGGCCGAGGCCGTCGGCGGTCAGGTGGAGGTCCTGCTCGACGGCGGGATCCGTCGCGGCAGCGACGTGGTCAAGGCGCTCGCCCTCGGCGCGCGAGCGGTCATGATCGGCCGGGCGTACCTGTGGGGGCTGGCCGCCAACGGTCAGGCGGGCGTCGAGAACGTCCTGGACCTGCTGCGCGGCGGCATCGAGTCGTGCCTGATCGGCCTCGGCCGCTCGTCGGTCGGCGAGCTCGGCCCGTCGGACGTGGTCGTGCCGCCGGGGTTCTTCCGCTGGCTCGGGACGGAGTGAGCGTGGCCTCCGAGGACCTCAAGGACACCTTCTGGTGGTGCCTGGACCACCGCCGGGTCGAGCCGTTCGAGGAGTCCGACAGCACAACCGGCTCGGCCCGTACGACAGCCGCGCAGGAGGCCGCCGGCGTCCTGGACCGGATCGCCGAGCGGGAGCGGCAAGTTCGAGAAGGAGGACCGCGACTGGAACGACGGTGACCGCAGCGGCGACGCCCGCCGGCCTGACCGCCCGGTCTAGTCGATCGCGCGACGGCGGAACCCCGCCATCCCGGTGAGGACGAACAGCGACCGTGCACGCCAGCATGACCGGCACCGTGACCCACGGCGCTCATGTGCGGCACGTCGGGCACGATCGCGCCGCGCATCGTCTCGCTGACGTAGGTCAGCGGGTTGAGCGCGGTGATCACCTGGAACCACCGCAGGTGCGACAGCGACGGCCACGGGTACTGCGTCGCAGCCCGGTGAAGATCAGCGGCGTGAGGATCAGCGCGAACATGATGTTGATCCGGGTGGGCGGCACGAACGTCCCGAGCGTCATCCCGATCGCGGCGCCGAGCAGCGAGCCCGACCAGGATCGTCAGGACCAGCAGCGGCACGCCGGCCGGCGTGGATGGCCAGCGAGCCGAGGATCCAGTAGCCGAGCGGGAACATCACCGCGGCGGCCACCACCGCCCGCAGCGTCGCGAACAGCATCTTCTCGACGGCGACCGCCATCACCGGCAGCGGCGCCAGCAACCGGTCCTCGATCTCGCGGCTGAAGCGAGAAGTCGAGCACCAGCGGCAGCGCGGTGCCCTGCAACGCGGTGAGCATCGTCGTCAGCGCGATGATGCCGGGGAACAGCAGGTCGGCGTAGCCGGCCTGCGCCGCGCCGATCGTGGTCAGGACCTTGCCGAACACGAACAGCAGGAACAGCGGCTGCAGCAGCACCTGGGCGAGGAAGACCGGCAGCTCGCGGCCGGTGACGAACACGTCGCGCCACAGCACGGCGCCGAACGCCCGCAGCGGGCTCGGCCGGTCGTCGCGCGCCGCGATCCGGCGGCTGCTGCGGCGCCTCGTCGGGTGGACGTCATCGCAGACCCCGTCCGGTCAGGGAGATGAACACGTCCTCGAGGCTGGCCCGCCCGACGGCCAGGTCGGCCAGCTGCCGGCCGTCCGCGGCCGCGGCGGTGGCCAGCGGCACCACGAGCCGGCACGGGTCGTCGTCGACGTAGAGCCGCGACCTGGCCGTCGGGCTGCTCCTCGGCGCGCGACCACACCGGGCAGCCCGCCGAGCTCCGGCGACGCGGCGCCGTCGAGGCGGACGTCGAGGTAGGCGCTGCCGGGCAGCGTCCGCGTCAGCGCCGCCGGGGTGTCGAGAGCGAGCAGCGTGCCGTGGTCGATGATGCCGACCCGGTCGCAGAGCTCGGCGGCCTCGTCCATGTCGTGCGTGGTGAGCATGATCGTCACGCCGGAGGCACGCAGCTCGCGGATCCGGTCCCAGACGAACAGCCGCGCCTGCGGGTCGAGGCCCGGTGGACGGCTCGTCGAGGAACAGCACCGCCGGCCGGTGCATCAGCGCCCGAGCGATCATCAGGCGCTGCGCCTGGCCGCCGGAGTACTTGTCGACCTTGTCCGCGCCGCGGTCGCCGAGCCCGAACTGCTCCAGCAACTCGTCGGCGCGCCGCTCCCGGACCGCCTTCGGCACGCCGTGGTAGTGCGCGTGGAAGAGCAGGTTCTGCCGCGCGGACAGCTGCCGGTCGAGGTTGACCCGCTGCGGTGACGACGGCGAGCGCGCGACCGGGCGCGCACCGGGTCGCCCAGGACGTCGATGCCGGCGACCCGGGCCTGCCCGCTCGTGGCGAGGACCCGGGTGGTCAGGATCCCGATCGTCGTCGACTTGCCCGCGCCGTTCGGGCCGAGGAAGCCGAACACCTCACCGGTCTCGACGGTGAAGGTGACCCCGTCGACGGCGTTGACCGGTCGCTTCGGGTACCGCTTGACCAGGTCGACGACGTCGACGGCGGCGGGCACGACACCGATTGTGCAACGCCGCGCGAGCCGGTTCGGCGAGATCAGTGGTACTCGTGCTCCGCGGCCGGGGTAGGCGCCGGTACGCACCTCGGCGCCGAAGCGCTCGGCGGCGTCCTGCAGCGTCGCGCCGATCTCGGCGAAGCGCTTGACGAACTTCGCCGGCCGCCCGGACGACAGCCCCGCCATGTCCTGCCAGACCAGCACCTGGGCGTCACAGTCCGGGCCCGCGCCGATGCCGACGGTCGGGACGTGCAGGGTGCTCGGTGACCTCGCGGGCGACCTCGCACGGCACGACCTCGAGCACCACCGCGAACGCACCGGCCGCCTGGAGCGCCTTGGCGTCCTGCACCAGCCGGTGCGCGCCCTCGTCGCCGCGGCCCTGGACGCGGTAGCCGCCGAACGCGTTGACCGACTGGGGGGTCAGGCCGATGTGCGCCATGACCGGGATCCCTGCCGCGACCAGCGCCTCGACCTGCGCGGCGACCCGCTGGCCGCCCTCCAGCTTGACCGCCTGCGCGCCGCCCTCCTTGAGGAAGCGCGCCGCGGTGTCCAGCGCCTGCGCCGGTGAGGACTGGTAGGAGCCGAACGGCAGGTCGGCCACGACCAGCGCCCGGGACGAGCCGCGCACCACCCCGCGCACCAGTGGCAGCAGCTCGTCGACGGTCACCGGCACTGTCGTCTCGTAGCCGTAGACGACGTTCGCCGCCGAGTCGCCGACCAGCAGCACCGGGATGCCGGCGGCGTCGAAGACCCGCGCCGTCGAGTAGTCGTAGGCGGTGAGCATCGGCCAGCGCTCGCCGGCGTCCTTGGCCGCCTGGAGGTCGCGGATGGTCACGCGGCGGGTGGTCACGCCGCCGTAGAGGGACGCAGCAGTCGGAGCACTCATGAGGGATCCCGCTTTCTCCTCGGGGCCGGCTCGCCGGTCCCCGGGCACGTCGGAAGGGACGCCCTACATCGTGCGCCGTCCGCGCGTGCGTGTCAGCTACCCGGTGGAGTTCGTCACTGTCGCGCTGCGCTCGGCGGGCAGGTCCACCGAGGTGGGCAGGCGGTTACCGGCCGGGGCGGCCTCGCGCCAGCGGCTCGTGATCGGCAGCCGGCGGTCGCGCCCGAACGCCTTGAAGCTGATCTTGGGGCCGGGCGGGTACTGCCGGCGCTTCCACTCGGCGGCGTCCACCATCCGGGCCACCCGGCCGACGAGCTCGGCGTCGAAGCCCGCCTCGACCAGCTCGGCGTAGCCGGCGTCGCCGTCGACGTAGCGGGCGAGCACCGCGTCGAGCAGGGCGTAGTCCGGCAGCGAGTCGGTGTCGAGCTGGCCCGGCCGGAGCTCGGCCGACGGCGGCTTGCTGATCGAGTTCGGCGGGATCGGGGGCGTCTCGCCGCGCGCCTCGGCCTCGGCGTTGCGCCAGCGGGCGAGCTCCCAGACCATCGACTTCGGCACGTCCTTGATCGGGGCGTACCCGCCGACGGCGTCGCCGTAGATGGTCGAGTAGCCGACCGCGAGCTCGCTCTTGTTGCCGGTGGCGAGCACGAGGTGGCCCTCGGCGTTGGACAGGGCCATCAGGGTGGTGCCGCGGACGCGCGCCTGGACGTTCTCCTCCGCCAGACCGGTCAGCTTGAGCCCGTCGACGAACGCCGCGACCATGTCCGCCACCGGGACGACCCGGTAGTGGGCGCCGAGGCGGCGCGCGAGGTCCTCCGCGTCGGCCAGCGAGTGCTCGGAGCTGTACGCGCTGGGCAGAGCGATCCCGTACACCGCGTCCCCGCCGAGGGCGTCCGCGGCGATCGCCGCGACGACGGCGGAGTCGATGCCGCCGGACAGGCCGAGCACGACCGAGCGGAAGCCGTTCTTGCGGGCGTAGTCGCGCACCCCCAGCACCAGGGCGGTCCACACCTCGGCCGGGTCCGACAGGCCCTCGGCGACGTCGCCGCGCACCGCTCGCCGTCCCCGGCGGCCTCGACGGGGGCGGTGCCGGTGTCGACGCGCTCGAGACGCATCCCGGCGACGCTGTCGGGCAGGTCCGCCGAGCAGGCGGGCAGGTCGAGGTCGGCGACGAAGACGCCTTCGACGAACTGCGGCGCGCGGAGCAGCAGCTCGCCGTCGGCGGCCACCACGAGGGAGTCGCCGTCGAAGACCAGCTCGTCCTGGGCGCCGCACTGGTTGACGTAGGCGACCGTGCACCCCGCCTCGGCGGCCTTGCGCTGCATCAGCTCGAGCCGGACGTCGTCCTTCTCCAGCTCGTACGGCGACCCGTTGATGTTGACGACCAGCCCGGCGCCGGCGGCCCGCGCCACCGCGAACGGCCCGCCGTCCTGCCAGGCGTCCTCGCAGATCGTCAGAGCGACGTCGACGCCGTGGAAGCGCACGACGACGAGCCGGTCGCCCCGGACGAAGTAGCGGTCCTCGTCGAAGACCCCGTAGTTCGGCAGGTGGTGCTTGAAGTACCTGGCGACGACCTCGCCGCCGAGCAGGAACGCGCACGCGTTGCGCGGCCCGCAGCGCTCGTCGTTGAACAGCGTGGCGTGTCGCCGGGGACCGCCGTCCTCGTCGAGGTAGCCGACGACCACGCCGACCCCGCCGAGTCCCTCGGCCGCCAGATCGTCCGCCAGCCGGCGCAGCGCGGCGCGGGAGGCGGCGCGGAACGACTCGCGGAAGACCAGGTCCTCGGGCGGGTACCCGGTCAGCGTCATCTCGGGGAACGCGACCAGGTGGGCGCCGGCGGCGGCGGCCTCCCGGGTGCGGGCGAGCACCGCGGCGGCGTTGCCGGGCACGTCGCCGACGGTGAGGTCGATCTGGGCGAGCGCCACGCGCAACCGGGGCATGTCCCCAGTCTCCCGCGCGCGACACTCAGGTGACACTCACCGCTCGGTTCGGCGGATCGCCCGGTCTACGGCAGAATGACTGCGGAGCGTGACGGTCGGCCCCGGAGGCGATCCTGGGCCGGCCGAGGTCGGTAACGACCTGGCAACGACTCGCGGGTCGCCGGTCTCACGCGTCGATGTCGGTCATCATGTTTCGTGCCCGTGGGGCGCGTCCCGGTGCCCGACGTCTGGACCGTCCGGTCCGACGCGGTCCTCCGGACGGGTCCCGGGGGCAGGGGAGGGTGTGTGACTGGCAGGCGACGGGGCCGTCCCGAGGGTCGTCCGAGCGGCCGTCGGTACGGCCGGCGGAGCGGTCGGTGGGGCAGTGGCGCCGTGGCGCTCCTGGTGCTGGCACTGCTCGGGACGATCGTGACCGGCTGCTCCAGCAGTGGCACCGGGCACGGGACTGCCGCCGCCGCGGGCACGGGCGGCGGAGCCGGCTCCGGTGCGCCGAGCTCGGCGCCCGCCACCAGGAGCTCGCCGGCCACGCCTCCCGCCACCTTCACGCTCAACCCCGCCAACGGCGCCGCCGACGTCAACCCGGCCTCGCCGATCTCGGTCAGCTCGGCCGGCGGCCGGCTCACCGACGTCGCGCTGACCAACGCCACCGGCACCGCGGTCAAGGGCGCGGTGGCGGCCGACGGGACCACCTGGACCTCCGCCGAGCCGCTGGGCTACGACAAGACCTACTCGCTCGTCGCCCACGCGGTGAACGCCGTCGGTGCGGTGGCCGCCTCGACCTCGACGTTCAGCACGCTGAAGCCCGCCAACATGACGCTGCCCTACATCAACACCACGGGCGGCTCGGCGATCCAGGACGGCGGCACCTACGGCGTCGGGATGGTGGTCGCCGTCCACTGGGACGAGAAGGTCGACCGCGCCAAGGCCGAGAAGACGCTGCAGGTGACGACCACGCCGGCGGTCACGGGCTCCTGGTACTGGATGGACGACCAGAACGTGCACTGGCGGCCGCAGAACTACTACGCCTCCGGCACGAAGGTGACCGTGACGGCGAAGGACTACGGCGTCGACGTCGGCGCCGCCGGCGAGGGGCTGTACGGCCAGCAGGACGTGTCGACGTCGTTCGTCATCGGCGCCAAACACGTCTCGATCGCCGACGACACCACCCACCAGGTGGCGGTGTACTTCAACGACCAGCTCATGCGCAGCATGCCGACGTCCATGGGCCGCGGCGGCAGCGTCGACGTCAACGGCACCACGATCTCCTTCTGGACCCAGCCCGGCACCTACACGGTGATCGGCCAGGGCAACCCCGTCCTCATGGACTCCTCGACCTACGGGCTGCCGGTGAACTCCAAGCTCGGCTACAAGGAGAACATCTACTGGGCGACGCAGATCAGCACCGACGGCGTCTACCTGCACGAGCTCGACACCACGGTCTGGGCCCAGGGCAACACCGACACCTCGCACGGCTGCCTGAACCTCAACCGCGACAACGCTCAGTGGTTCTACCAGAACGCGCAGATCGGCGACGTCGTGCAGGTCGTGCACACCGGCGGCGCGCCTCTCGAGGTCTGGCAGAACGGTGACTGGACCGTCCCGTGGGACCAGTGGGTGGCCGGCAGCGCGCTGCACTGACCCGCGAGCGACCCCGCGACCGACCCGCGCGCACTCGACGTCGCGGAACCGTCACGGCGCCGTCACCGGGACGCCGGCCGCACGCCCTACCATCGGCCGGGTGGATCGTCAGCAGGAGTTCGTCCTCCGCACCCTGGAGGAGCGGCAGGTCCGTTTCGTCCGGCTGTGGTTCACCGACGTCCTCGGCACGCTGAAGTCCGTCGCGGTCGCTCCCGCCGAACTGGACGGCGCGTTCGAGGAGGGCATCGGGTTCGACGGTTCGGCGATCGAGGGTTTCGCCCGGGCCAGCGAGTCCGACATGATCGCCCGGCCCGATCCGGCGACGTTCCAGGTCCTGCCCGAGCGGGACGGGCGGCCCGGCGGACTCCGCGCGGATGTTCTGCGACATCCAGATGCCCGACGGCTCCCCGTCGTTCGCCGACCCGCGCTACGTGCTGCGCCGGACGCTGTCTCGAGCCGCCGAGCGCGGCTTCACCTTCTACACCCACCCCGAGATCGAGTTCTTCCTGCTGAAGGACCGCCCGACGGACGGCAGCGAGCCGCAGCCGCTCGACAGCGGCGGCTACTTCGACATGACCAGCCACGACGCGGCGCACGACTTCCGCCGCGACGCCGTCAACGCGCTCGAGGACGCCGGGATCTCCGTCGAGTTCAGCCACCACGAGGTCGCGCCGGGCCAGCAGGAGATCGACCTGCGCTACGCCGACGCGCTGTCGATGGCGGACAACATCATGACGTTCCGGTACATGATCAAGGAGGTCGCGCTCGCGCACGGCGTGCACGCCACCTTCATGCCCAAGCCGTTCCGGCACCGCCCGGGCAGCGGCATGCACACCCACATGTCGCTGTTCGAGGGCGACAGCAACGCCTTCCACGACCCGGGCGATCCGCTCAACCTGTCGAAGACGGCGCGGGCGTTCATCGCCGGTCTGCTCGCCCACGCCCGCGAGATCACCGCGGTCACCAACCAGTGGGTGAACTCGTACAAGCGGCTGTTCGGCTTCGCCGCGCGCGGGGAGCTGGTCGAGGCGCCGACCTACGTCTGCTGGGGGCACGCCAACCGCTCGGCGCTGGTGCGGGTGCCGATGTACAAGCCGGGCAAGGCGAACTCGACGCGGGTGGAGATGCGCTCGCTGGACTCGGCGTGCAACCCGTACCTGGCGTTCGCGGTGCTGCTCGCCGCCGGGCTGAAGGGCATCGAGGAGAACTACGAGCTGCCGCCGGGCGCGGAGGACGACGTCTGGGCGCTGTCGGACACCGAACGGCGCGCGCTGGGCTACGAGGAGCTGCCGCACAACCTCGCCGACGCGCTGCGGGTCATGGAGGGCTCCGAGCTCGTCGCCGAGACCCTCGGCGAGCACGTCTTCGACTTCTTCCTGCGCAACAAGCGCGAGGAGTGGATCGACTACCGCGCGGAGGTCACGCCGTTCGAACTGCGCCGCTACCTGCCGGCGCTGTGAGCACCGATCCTGGTCGTCCAGAACGACCCAGCCGATCCCGTCGAGCGACTGGGGGACTGGCTCGCCGAGGCCGGCGCGACGCTCGACGTGCGAGATCCCGACCGGCTGCCGGACTCCCTCGACGGGGTGGACGGGCTGGTCGTGATGGGCGGGCCGATGCGCGCCCTGCAGGACGACGTCGCGCCCTGGCTGCCGGCGGTGCGGGCCCTGCTGCGGGAGGCGGTCACGCCGGGACGTGCCGACCCTCGGCGTGTGCCTCGGTCGGCCAGCTGCTCGCGGCCGCGCACGGCGGCCGGGTCGAGCGCAACCCGGACGGGCCGGAGTACGGCGCGCAGCTGGTCGCCAAGCGCGCGAACGCCGCGACCGACCCGCTGTTCGGTGAGCTGCCGATCACCCCGGACGTGATCCAGTGGCACGTCGACGCGGTGACCGAGCTGCCCGCCGGCGCGGTGCACCTCGCCAGCTCGCCGGGGTGCGAGAACCAGGCGTTCCGGCTCGGCCGGCTGGCCTGGGGCATCCAGTTCCACATCGAGACGACCCCGGCGACGGTGCGCCGATGGGCCGCCGAGGACGCCGCCGCGCTGGCCGGCTACGACCTCGACGCCATCCTGGCCCGCAGCGACGCCGCGCACGACGACATCGCCGAGGTCTGGCGGCCGTTCGCCGCCGCCTTCGCGCGCGTCGTCGCCGACCCCGGCGTCGGTCCGGGCGGCCCGGCCGCTGCGGACCTCGACCGCGGAACCGGTCACCGATCCGGCGGCGATCCGCGCGGCGCTGGCCGCGGAGGCGGACTCTGCCCGGTCGCCCGCGCACGGCTCGGGGCCGCACGCCGTTGCCCATGCGCACGGCGGCCGTAGGTGCCGCGGTGACCGCACCGCCGCGGTGAGCGCGCCACCCGGACGCGCGGCAGCCCTGCTGACCCGTCTCGGGTTCGCCGACCCGCGCGTCGGTGGACGAGCCTGCCGCAGCTGTGGGACGCCGCGGCCGGCGCCCGGTCGACGACGCCGCCGCGGTCGTCCTGGCCGCGCTGGGTCGCACCGCGGACCCCGACGCGGCCGCGGCCGGGCTGGCCGCGCTCCTGTCGGCCGCGCGGCGCGAGGACCGACGGCGCGAGGACGGACGGCGCGAGGACGGGGTCCTGCCGAGCGCCTGCCACCGCGCTGCGGACCGGGCGGAGGTACGGGCGCGGCTGCTGGGCCTGCTCGGCGCCTCGCCCGCGCTCGCCGAGCACCTCGCCGCCGCCCCGGACGACGTCGCTGTCCTCCTCGAGCCGGACGACGCGCAGGGGGCCGCCGCCCGGATCGCGGCCGCCGTCGGGGCGGACGACGCCGACCCGGTGACCGGCGCCGGCGGCCGTCGCGCCGCACGTACCGGTGCAGACGCCGTCGCGGCGCTCCGGGCGGCGTACCGCCGGGAGCTGCTGGCCGTCGCCGGCCGCGACCTCGCCGGCGAGCTGGACGTGCGGGCGGTGGGCGAGCGGCTGGCCGACCTCGCGGGCGCCCTGCTGGGGGCGGCGCTCGCGGTCGCCGCCGCGCAGGTCGGCCCGGCCGAGGGCTGCCGGCTCGCGGTGATCGCGCATGGGCAAGACCGGCGGCCGCGAACTGAACTACGTCAGCGACGTGGACGTCATGTTCGTCTGCGGCGACGGCACCCCGTTGCCGGACGGCGACCGCGCTGGCGTCCCAGCTCATGCAGATGTGCGGCGGCATCGGCCTGGCAGGTCGATGCGAACCTGCGCCCGGAGGGGCGGCAGGGTCCGCTGGTGCGCACGCTGCCAGCCACGTCGCCTACTACCGGCGGTGGGCGAGCACGTGGGAGTTCCAGGCGCTGCTCAAGGCGCGGCCGGTCGCCGGTGATCCGGAGCTGGGCGCGGCGTACTGCGCCGGCCGTGGCACCGCTGGTCTGGCGCGCCGCCGAGCGCCCGGACTTCGTCGCCGACGTGCGGGCGATGCGCCGGCGGGTCGTCGACACATCTGTCCGCCGACGTCGCCGACCGGGAGCTCAAGCTCGGCGAGGGCGGTCTGCGCGACGTCGAGTTCGCGGTGCAGCTGCTGCAGCTGGTGCACGGCCGCGCCGACGAGGCGCTGCGCGTCGGCGGCACCCTGGCCGCGCTCGACGCCCTGCGCGACGGCGGGTACGTCGGCCGCGACGACGCCGCGAGCCTCGCCGACGCCTACGCGTTCCTGCGCACCGCCGAGCACCGGCTGCAGCTGGTCCGGCTGCGGCGCACCCACGTCGTGCCCGACCGACCGCGGCGGCGCTGGGCCGGCTGGCGCGCGCGATGGGGTTCCGGCCCGGACCGTCCGCGGCGACGCCGGGGCGGTCTGGCACGCCGAGTGGGCGCTGCACGCCCGCGAGGTCCGCCGGCTGCACGAGAAGCTGTTCTACCGCCCGCTGCTCGAGGCGGTCGCCCGGGTGCCCACCGAGGGACTGCGGTTCGACGCCGGCCGAGGCGGGCCGCCGCCTGGCTGCGCTCGGGTTCGCCGATCCGCGCGGCGCGCTGCGGCACATCGAGCGCGCTGACCGCCGGGGTGTCGCGGCGCGCGGCGCTGCAGCGCACGCTGCTGCCCGTCCTGCTGTCCGACTTCGCCGACGCGCCCGACCCGGACGCGGGGCTGCTGGCCTACCGGCAGGTCTCCGACAAGCTCGGCGCCACGCCGTGGTACCTGCGGCTGCTGCGCGACGAGGGGACGGTCGCCAGCCGGCTGGCGTTCCTGCTCGGCACCAGCCGCTACGTCGCCGACCTGCTGGGCCGCGCTCCGGAGGCGTTGCAGTTGCTCGCCGACGACGCCGCGCTGGCGCCGCCGAGGCCGCTCGCGGAGGTGCGGGCGACCATGCGCGAGGCGGCCGCCCGGCAGGACGACCCGGCCGCCGCGGTGCGGGCAATCCGGGCGGTCCGGCGCACCGAGCTGCTGCGGATCGCCTGCGCGGACCTGCTGCGCCGTCCGGAGCCACCGACGTCGCCGCGGTCGGGGAGGCGCTCAGCGCGGTGACCGAGGCGAGCCTGGACGCTGCGCTGCAGGTCGCCCGGGAGGGCGACGACGTGCCGTTCGCGATCGTCGCCGCCGGCCGGCTCGGCGGTGCGGAGATCGGCTACGGCTCGGACGCCGACGTCCTGTTCGTCACCGCCGAGCAGGACGACACCCCCGCCGCGCTGGCCGTCGCCGAGCGGCTGCGGGCGTTGCTGTCGGCGCCGTCGGCCGACGACCCTCCGCTGCGCCTGGACGCCGACCTGCGCCCGGAGGGCCGCCAGGGGCCGCTGGTGCGCTCGCTGGCCGCCTACCGCCGCTACTACGAGCGGTGGTCCTCGCCGTGGGAGGCGCAGGCGCTGCTGCGGGCCCGGGTCGTGGCCGGCGACGCGGAACTCGGGGCCCGGTTCACCGAGCTGGCCGACGCAGGTCCGCTACCGCCCGCGAGCGGGCTGTCCGCCGGCGGAGGAGGCCGAGATCCGCCGGCTCAAGGGCCGGGTGGACGCCGAGCGGCTGCCCCGCGGGCGCCGACCCGACGACGCACACCAAGCTCGGTCGCGGCGGGCTGGCCGACATCGAGTGGACCGTGCAGCTGCTGCAGCTGCGCGCGGGCGCCGAGGTCCGCCGGGCTGCGCACGCCGCGCACGCTGGCGGCGCTGGACGCGGCCCGCGAGGCCGGGCTGCTGACGCGCCGATCAGGCCGCGACGCTGGCGGCGGCGTGGCGGCTCGGCCACCGCGGTCCGCAACGCGATCATGCTGGTGCGCAACCGGCCCGGCGACCAGCTGCCGACGTCAGGACCGCTGCTGGTGGCCGTCGGCCGCGCGCTCGGCGAGCCAGCCGGCTTCGTTCCTGGGCAGCTCGTCGACGATTACCGCCGTGCCGCCCGGCGGGCCCGCCGGGTCGTCGAGGAGGTCTTCTACGGCTGAGCGTCGGGCGGGCCACTGCTCGGACGGCTCACCGCGTCCGGCGGCGAGCTCGCCGAGCGGCCCGTCGGGCGCGTCGATCGGCGGGACGAACGCGCCGTGCCCGGACAGCAGGAACTGCAGCAGGAACGACACGAGGATGACCAGCGCGCCGACGACGGCGTCGAGCACGAAGTGGTTCGCCGTGCCCGACGATGACGAACAGCGTGGCCAACGGGTAGAGCAGCCCGAGGACCCGGACCACCGGCCGGCGGGCGCACTTGTACACCGCGATGCCGGCACCACAGCGCCCACGCGATGTGCAGGCTCGGCATCGCGGCGAACTGGTTGGAGTGCGCCGCGATGTCCGGGTCGGCGAGCGAACCCCAGGTGTGGAAGGCGATGACCGTGTCGACGTACCCGTACTGCGGCAGCAGCCGCGGCGGCGCGAGCGGGTAGAGGAAGAAGCCGGCCAGGCCGAGCATCGTCGACGCGGCGAGCACCGTCCGGGCGCCGCGGTAGACGTGGGAGTGCCGGCGGTACAGCCAGATGAGGACGCCGAAGGTCACGAAGAAGTGCAGCGTCGCGTAGTAGTAGTTCACCGGCTGTGCCAGCCAGGCGTGCGTCGGCGACGAACCGGTTGATGGACAGCTCGAAGTTCAGGTGCAGGGCGTCCTGCAGGTGCTGGACGCCGCGAGCGTGCCGGTAGGCGACGGAGGCCTGCTCGGGGACGAGGTTGCGCACCCGCTCGTAGAGCCAGTACCCGACGGCGATGATGGCGAGCTCCTGCCAGCCCGCGGTGCGCGGTAGCGCACGTAGCGGGACGGCAGCAGGCCGGTGAAGCGGGATCGCCGCGACTCCCGCCGCACGATCGTGTGCGACGGGCGCAGGGGGCGCCGTCCCGGACATGGCCTCCATCGTGGCAGAGCAGGCGGCGTGCACCCCACAGGCACACGGCCGACGTTCAGCGGTCGATCAGGTCAGCAGACGGACGCGGGCGAGTATTCCCGCGGTGTCCACCCCGGGCGGCAGGGTGCCGTAGGAGGCGCCCCAGTCCCCGCCCAGCCGGGAGCCGCAGAAGGCGTCGGCGACGGCCGGCGGGGCGTGCCGGACCAACAGCGAGCCCTGCAGGGTGAGCGCCAGCAGCTCGACGACCCGCCGGGCGCGGTGTTCCAGGTCACTGCCGTCGGCGAGCTCTTTGCGCACCCGGGCGACCGCGTCGTCCAGCCGCCCGTCCGCGCCGGCCGCCGCGTCGAGTTCGGCCAGCACCGCCGTCGTCGCCTCCGGTTCACGGGCCAGGGCACGCAGCGCGTCGAGTGCCGCGACGTTGCCCGAGCCCTCCCAGATGGACACCAGTGGCGCCTCCCGGTACAGCCGCGGCATGCCGGACTCCTCACGTACCCGTTGCCGCCGAGGCACTCCAGGGCCTCCGCGGTGTGCCCCGACCACCGCTTGCACAGCCAGTACTTGGCCACGGCGAGCGCCAGCCGCCGGAAGGCCGCCTCCTGCCGGTCACCGCGCACCCCCCGGTCGACGGCGCCGGCCAGGCGCAGGACGAGCGTGGTGGCCGCCTCGGACTCGATCGCCAGGTCGGCCAGGACGTTGGTCATCGCCGGCTGCTCGACCAGCCGGGCGCCGAACGCCCGCCGGTGTTCGGCGTGGTGGAGCGCGTGCGCGAGGCCGACCCGCATGCCCGTCGCGGCCGTGAGCGCGCAGTCCAGCCGGGTCAGGGTGACCATCTCGATGATCGTCCGCACGCCTCGGCCCTCGTCACCGACCCGCCAGGCGAGGGTGGCGTCGTACTCGACCTCGGCCGAGGCGTTCGACCGGTTGCCGAGCTTGTCCTTCAGCCGCTGCAGCGCGAACGGGTTGCGGGCGCCGTCCGGGAGGACGCGGGGGACCAGGAAGCAGGTCAGGCCGCCCGGCGCCTGGGCGAGGGTGAGGAACAGGTCCGACATCGGCGCGGACGTGAACCACTTGTGCCCGGTGAGGCGGTACGACCCGTCCGCGGTGGGAACGGCCCGCGTGGTGTTGGCGCGCACGTCCGACCCGCCCTGCTTCTCGGTCATGGACATGCCGGCGAGGAGCCCGCGCTTGCTCAGCGGCGGGCGCAGGCCGGGGTCGTACTCGCCGGTGGTGAGCAGCGGCTCGTAGTCCGCGGCCAGGGCGGGTTCGGCGCGCAGCGCGGGGACGACCGAGTAGGTCATGGAGATGGGGCAGAGGTGCCCGGCGTCGCTCGCCCCCCACGCGAACACACCGGCCGCGCGGGCGACGTGCGCGCCCGGGCGCGGGTCGTGCCACGGCATGGCGTGCAGGCCGTGGGCGACGGCGACCGCCAACAACTCGTGATAGGCGGGCTGGTACTCGACCTCGTCGACGCGGTGGCCGTAGCGGTCGTGCGTGTGCAGGACCGGTGGGTGCTCGTCGGCCAGCCGCGCCCACTGCTGCGCCTGGTCACCGTTGGCCAGTCGGCCGAGCTGGCGCACCTCGGCCTCCGCCCAGCCGGCGCCCTCGCGGTGCAGTCCCTCGAGCAGGGCGGCGGAGGTGGTGACGTCCGTGCCGGTCAGCGGCGGTACCTGGTTGGTGACGCTGTGGGTGGCCGGCACGCCCGGGACGTTACCGCGCGGGGGCGACACCGGCCGGGGACCAGGTGAGCGCGTCCACCGGGACGATCTCCCGGCCGAGCGGCAGCAGCGAGATGGGGATGAGCTTGAAGCTGGCGAGCCCGAGCGGGATGCCGATGATCGTCAGGCACAGCGCGACGCCGGTGACGAGGTGCCCGATCGCCAGCCAGATGCCCGCCACCAGCAGCCAGACGACGTTGCCGATCGCCGACAGCACGCCCGCCTGCGGATGGCGCACCGCCGTCCGCCCGAACGGCCACAGCGCGAGGCTGGCGATCCGGAACGACGCGATGCCGAACGGGATCGTGATGATGAGGAGGCAGCAGACGACGCCGGCAACGACGTAGCCGACCGCCATCCAGAAGCCGGCCAGCACGAGCCAGACGACGTTCAGGACGAGCCGCACGCCCGGCACGGTAGCCCCGTCCGGGCGGCGACGGGGATCCGAGAGGCAGTGATGACCGGCCGTCCGCGACCGTCGTCGATGTCGCCGCCCTAGATGTCGTAGTACATGGCGAACTCGTGCGGGTGCGGTCGCAGCCGGATCGGGTCGACCTCGTTGGTCCGCTTGTAGTCGACCCAGGTCGCGATGAGGTCCTCGGTGAAGACCCCGCCCTCGAGCAGGTACTCGTTGTCGGCCTCGAGGGCGTCCAGCACCTTCTCCAGCGACCCGGGCACCTGCGGGATCGACCTCGCCTCGTCCGGCGGCAGCTCGTAGAGGTCCTTGTCGACCGGCTCGTGCGGCTCGATCTTGTTGCGGATGCCGTCGAGACCCGCCATGAGCATCGCGGAGAACGCCAGGTACGGGTTGCACGACGGGTCGGGGACGCGGAACTCGATCCGCTTGGCCTTCGGGTTGTTCCCGGTGATCGGGATGCGGCAGCACGCCGAGCGGTTGCGGCCGGAGTAGACGAGGTTCACCGGAGCCTCGAAGCCCGGCACCAACCGGTGGTAGGAGTTCGTCGTCGGGTTCGTGAACGCCAGCAGCGACGCGGCGTGGTGCAGCAGCCCGCCGATGTAGTACCGGGCGGTGTCCGACAGCCCCGCGTAGCCGACCTCGTCGTAGAACAGCGGCTGGCCACCGGCCCACAGCGACTGGTGGGTGTGCATGCCCGAGCCGTTGTCGCCGAACAGCGGCTTCGGCATGAACGTCGCCGTGCGCCCGTGCTTCCAGGCGACGTTCTTGACGATGTACTTGAACAGCATGACCTGGTCGGCGGCGGCGAGCAGGGTGTTGAACCGGAAGTTGATTTCCGCCTGGCCGGCGCTGCCGACCTCGTGGTGCGCGCGCTCGACCTGGATGCCGGCGTCGCCGAGGGCGACGACCATCGCGTCACGCAGGTCGGCGTAGTGGTCGGTCGGCGGTACGGGGAAGTAGCCGCCCTTCTGGCGGACCTTGTAACCGAGGTTCGCTCCGCCTTCCTCGGCGCCGCTGTTCCAGAAGCCCGATTCCGAGTCGAGGAAGTAGTAGCCGGACTGGGCGTTGGTGTCGTGGCGGACGGAGTCGAAGACGTAGAACTCCGCCTCCGGCCCGAAGTAGGCGGTGTCCGCGATGCCCGAGGCGCGCAGGTGGTCCTCGGCCTTCTTGGCGACGTTGCGCGGGTCACGGCTGTAGATCTCGCGGGTGATCGCGTCGTGCACGAAGAAGTTGATGTTCAGGGTCTTCTCGGAGCGGAACGGGTCCACCACCGCGGTCGTGACGTCGGGCAGCAGCGCCATGTCCGACTCGTTGATCGTCTGGAAGCCGCGGATCGACGAGCCGTCGAAGGCCAGGCCCTCGGCGAAGAAGGAGTCGTCCGCCATCGAGGCCGGGATGTTGAAGTGCTGCATCACGCCGGGAAGGTCGCAGAACCGCACGTCGACGAACTTGACGTCGTTGTCCTTGATGAACGACTGGACCTCGTCAGTGCTGGTGAACAATCCGTCCTCCGGTCGGTGGGAAGAGCTCACCGTAGGAGCGGGCAGTTGCCGCGCGGTGTCTCGAGTGTTTCGCGGACATTACGCGCGCCCGGTGCGCCGACCCGGCGCGTCAGGCGCGCACGACCGCCGTGTCCGTCGCGCGGTCGTGCAGGCCCCGCCCGTCCTTGTCGAAGACGACCGCCGGGACGAGCAGGAAGAGCAGGGCGGTGCGGCAGACGACGGCGACGGGGCCGACCGCCACGTCGGCGTTCACCCGGACCAGCCGCAACCCGAACAGGTACATCCCGAGCGTCCGGCCGAACACCAGCACCCCGCCGACGTAGTCGAGCGCGAGCGGCAGGAGGCTCCAGCTGCCCGGTAGCCGCGACGCCGCGTCGCCGGTGTGGTGGCCGAGCTGGTAGACGAGCCCGGCGACCAGCGCCGCGGCCAGGACGTCGAGGACGAACGCGATGATGCGGACGCCCGCCGGGGCGAGGGAGCCCCGCCCGGACTCGGGCAGCCCGATCCGTTGCCCGCGGTAGGTGGCGGCGCCGGTGCTCACGGTTGCGTCACGGCCGCGTCACGACCGGCGGCGGACGGTCCGTTGGACGTTGCGCATCTTCGCGCCCGGCGGCAGCGGGCCCTGCGGCATCGGCTGCCGGACGGCGGCCAGCGCGGACATGCGGCGCTCGAGCGTCGAGACCTCGTTGCGATCGAGGTTGCGCGGCAGCTTGAGCAGGTGGGCGTTGAGCTTGCCGAGCGGGACCGCGCCGTCGCCGCGGCCGACGACGACGTCGTAGATGGGCGTGTCGCCGGCGACACGGGCGATCTTGCGCTTCTCCTGGGCGATGAGGCTGCGCACCCGGCGCGGGTCACCTTCGCCGACCAGGACGATGCCAGGCCGGCCGAGGACGCGGTGCACGGCGTCGAGCTGCGCGGTGCCGGCGACGGCCGGGGTGGTGCGCCAGTCGCCGCGGATCTGGTTCTGCAACATCCAGGCTGCGGCGCCGGGCTGGTCCTCGGCTTGGGTGTACATGCTGCGCTGGGCGCGGCGGCTGAACAGCAGCATCGCGGCGCCCAGGCCGATGACGACGGCGACCGGGATCCCGAGCCACGGGCTGCCGAGCAGGAAGAACGCGATCAGGTAGACGACCGCGGCGGCGCCCACCCCGATCAGGACGAGGTAGGGGATCAGCCGCCGGTCGCTGCGGCGGGTGAGCGTGAACGCCTGGCGCAGGTTCCGCCACGTCTCGCGGCGCTGCTGCCGCCGGGCGACGCGCGCGGCCTTCTTGTCCGCGCGGGTGGGCTTCTGCTTCTTCGCGTTCTTCCCCCGTGCGGACGTCGCCGCGCTCGCTCCGCCCGTCCTGGCCATGTGCCCAGGATAGTTGTCCGCTGCTGCGCCGGCCGCGCCGCTGGGCGGTGGCGTCAGGTCAGCGCGCGGGCCGAGACGGCCTGCTGGTACAGCCGCCCCGCGCGGTAGGAACTGCGCACGAGCGGCCCGCTGAGCACGCCGGCGAACCCGATCTCGCGGGCCTCGTCGGCCAGCTCGACGAACTCCTCCGGCTTCACCCACCGCTCGACGGGGTGGTGGCGTGGCGTGGGCCGCAGGTACTGGGTGATCGTGATGAGCTCGCAGCCCGCGGCGTGCAGGTCGGCCAGCGCCTGGCTGATCTCGGCGCGCTGCTCACCCATCCCGAGGATGAGGTTGGACTTGGTCACCAGCCCGTCGGCGCGCGCCATGCTGATGACCTCGAGCGAACGCTCGTAGCGGAACGCCGGCCGGATCCGCTTGAAGATCCGCGGCACGGTCTCGACGTTGTGCGCCAGTACTTCCGGTCGCGAGCCGAACACCTCGGCCAGTTGGGCGGGGACGGCGTCGAAGTCCGGGACGAGCAGCTCCACGCCGGTGCCGGGGTTGAGCTGGTGGATCTGCCGGACGGTCTCGGCGTAGAGCCACGCCCCGCCGTCGCTCAGGTCGTCGCGGGCGACGCCGGTGACCGTCGCGTAGCGCAGCGCCATCGTGCGCACGCTCTCAGCGACCCGGCGCGGCTCGTCCCGGTCCAGGGGGGCGGGACGGCCGGTGTCGATCTGGCAGAAGTCGCACCGCCGGGTGCACTGGCTGCCGCCGATGAGGAACGTCGCCTCCCGGTCCTCCCAGCACTCGTAGATGTTCGGGCAGCCGGCTTCCTGGCAGACGGTGTGCAAGCCCTCCCGCCGGACCAGTTCGGACAGCGCGGCATACTCCGGGCCGGTGCGCATCCGGGTCTTGATCCAGGACGGCTTGCGCTCGATCGGCACCGCCGCGTTGCGGGCCTCCACGCGCAGCATCCGCCGCCCGTCCGGCACGACCGCCGGGCGGGAGAGGTCCTGGCTCGTCACCCGGCCGAGGGTACGCGGACGCCCGGGCCGCTCCGGCGGCTCACGCGGTGCCGAGCAGGGCCCGCGCGGCGAGGTAGCAGCCGCCGAGTGCCGCGAACCCGAGCAGGACGACCGCGGCGAACCGTCCGGGCCGGCGGGCGTCCGCCGCGAGCGTGGTCGCCGTCACCACCGCGACGACGGCGAGGACGAGGACCGCGCCGAGGGTCGTCCCAGCGGGGCGGCACGCGAGGCCGTGGTCGCCCGTGCTGCAGCTGAAGGTCGCTGCGACCGAGAGCAGGGCGAAGAACCCGACCGCCAGCCCGCCGAGCCACAGGACCGCGAGCGCGAGCAGGCGGCTGAGCCGCGCGGCGCGCAGGTCAGCGGCAGGTGTGGTGTGGCGGCCCATCCGCCGTCAGGCGGCGCCGGCGGGAACCGCCGGCGCGATCGCCGACCGGACCGCCGACGGGACCAGCAGGCCGGCGAGGTGCCGCTCCACGACGGGGACCGCCTCGGCGACGGTCACGTCCCGCCCGAGCTCGGCGGACAGGGAGGTGACGCCCGCGTCAGGGATGCCGCACGGCACGATCCGGTCGAACCAGCTCAGGTCCGGGTCGCAGTTCAGCGCGAAGCCGTGGAGGGTGACGCCGCGGGCGACCCGGATGCCGATGGCGGCGACCTTCCGGGCGGGGCGGCCCTCCGATGCCGGGCACCACACACCGCTGCGGCCCTCGACCCGCTCGGTGGGCAGTCCGAGATCGGCGCACACGGCGATCAGGACGGATTCCATCCGCCGGACGTAGGCGACGACGTCGACCGGGTCGGGCAGGGCCAGGACGGGGTAGCCGACGAGTTGCCCGGGACCGTGCCAGGTGATCTTGCCGCCGCGGTCGACGTCGACGACCGGGGTGCCGTCGACCGGCCGCTCCCCTGCTTCGGTGCGCTTGCCCGCAGTGAACACCGGCGGGTGCTCGAGCAGCAGGACGGTGTCGGGTCCGGCGCCGTCGACGCGGGCGTCGTGCAGCTCGCGCTGCATCCGCCACGCCTGCTCGTAGGGGACGAGTCCGGCGCGGATGACGCGCAGGTCCGCCTCCGCCGCGCCGCCTCCCGTCACGGCGGCCAGACTACGCGGGCGCCGCGGTCGGTCCCTGCGACTGTGTCGCAGCTGTGAACCCGCTCGACAACGCTCCCGGCGGGTTGGGAGCATCCGGCGGCCGTTCTTCGACACCCCGCGGGAGCATCCGATGACGCGCACTGACACCGCCGGTCGGATCCCCGACCCGCCGGCGGACCCGGTCCGCACCGACACCGACCCGCCGCGGCGACGTGTCCCGCGCGCCGCCATCGGCGTGGCCCTCGTCGGACTGCTGATGTTGCTGGTCGGCCTGTTCGGTGGGACGTACCAGGGCAAGCTCGGCGAAGTCCAGAAGAACGACAACGCGGCCTACCTGCCGGCCAGCGCCGAGTCGACGAAGGTCGACACCGAGTCGCCGCGCGTTCGCCACCGTGCAGACGGTCCCGGGCTTCGTCGTCTACCAGCGTCACGGCGGCCTCACCGCCGAGGACAGAGCCAAGATCACCGCCGACGTCGACGCCGTGCGGAAGATCCCCGGCATCGCCGCCGACCAGGTGCCGCCGCCGTCGTTCAGCGCGGACGGCACGACCGCGAGCATCTCCGCGCCGTTGATCGGCCGCAACGGCGACGTCGCGGTCAACGGCGAACGACCTGGTCAAGGTCGAGAAGAAGGTGCTCGAGACCGTCCGGGCCGGGGCCCCGCCCGGACTGGTGATCCACAGTGCGGGTGTCGGCGGCCTGCTCGTCGCGTTCATCGACGCCTTCAGCGGCATCGACGGCGCCCTGCTCGGCGTCGCGGCGCTCGTCGTCGTCGTGATCCTGCTGATCGTCTACCGCAGTCCCGTGCTGTGGTTCTTCCCGCTCTTCAGCGCCGTGCTGGCGCTCGGCGCGGCGGCGCTCGTGATCTACCAGCTGGCAAAGCACCAGGTCCTGACCCTCAACGGACAGAGCCAGGGCATCCTCTCGGTGCTCGTCCTCGGCGCCGGCACCGACTACGCGTTGCTGATCATCAGCCGCTACCGCGAGGAACTGCACAACTACGACAGCCGAGTCGCGGCGATGATCCGCGCCTGGCGGGGTGCGGCGCCGGCGATCGGGGCGTCGGCCGCCACGGTGATCCTCGGGCTGCTGTGCCTGACCTTCGGCGAGCTGAACTCCGACCGCAGCCTCGGGCCGGTGTGCGCGATCGGCATCGGCTGCACCGTGCTGGTGATGCTCACCTTCCTGCCGGCGTTCCTGGCGCTGTTCGGCCGGTGGGTGTTCTGGCCCCGCGTCCCGCACGTCGACCAGGCCAGCGGCCTGGCTTCGCACCGGGTCTGGGGACGCTTCGCCGAGGCCCTCAGCCGGCGCGCCCGGGTGGCCTGGATCGCCACTGCCGTCGTCCTGCTGGCCTGCGTCGCGCTGCTGCCGACCCTGCGTACCAGCGGGCTGTCGATCACCGACAGCTTCACCAACACCCCGGACGCGGTGACCGGCCAGCGGATCTTCGACGCGACGTTCCCGGCCGGCTCCGGCGCGCCGGCGGTCATCGCGACGAACGCCGACAGCGTCGAGCAGGTCATCTCCGCGGTGACGCCGATCGAGGGCGTCGCGAAGGGCCCCGGTGCGGTGTGCGTCGCGCCGGACTACACCAAGCTCGCCCGGGCGGCCGCCTCCGGCGGGGGCGGGTCGGGCGCGGGCGGCGGCTGCGTGCCCGAGCAGTACCAGGTCACGCCGCGGGACGGGCGCCTGCTCGTCAACGCCCAACTCGTCGACCGCTACGACACGACGGCGGCGTCCGACACCGTCACGCGGATCCGCTCGGCGGTGCACGCCGTCCCGGGCGCCGACGCCCTGGTCGGCGGGCAGACGGCGATCAACTACGACACCTTGCAGGCGTCGCGGCACGACCGGAACCTGATCATCCCCATCGTCCTGGTCGTCATCCTCGTCGTGCTGGCGTTGCTGCTGCGCGCGCTGGTCGCGCCGCTGCTGCTCATCCTCACGGTGGTGCTGTCCTTCAGCGCGTCGCTCGGGGTCGCCGCGTTCTTCTTCAACCACGTCTTCGGCTTCGCCAACGCCGACCCCGGGTTCCCGCTGTTCGCGTTCGTGTTCCTGGTGGCGCTGGGGATCGACTACAACATCTTCCTGATGACCCGGGTGCGCGAGGAGTCGCTCGAGTTCGGCACGCGCCAGGGCATCGTGCGCGGGTTGACCCTGACCGGCGGCGTGATCACCTCGGCCGGCATCGTGCTCGCGGCGACGTTCGCGGTGCTGGGCGTGCTGCCGCTGGTGTTCCTGGCGGAGGTCGGCTTCACCGTGGCGTTCGGCGTGCTGCTCGACACGATCATCGTCCGCTCGGTGCTCGTCCCGGCCCTGTGCACGGACATCGGCCGACGGATCTGGCTGCCCTCCCGGCTGGCGCGCGGGGCGCCCTGAGCGCTGCCGGGAAGCTTCGTCCGGCCTGTGGACAACGCGGACGGGGAGTCGCCGGAACTGGATAGCGTCCCCGGCCATGCCGCTCGCTCCGCCCGTCCTACCCGGCTACGTCGTCGAGCGCCGCCTCGGCGGCGGGTCCTCGGGTGACGTCTGGCAGGCCCGGATCGCGCGGACGGGGGAGCGCGTCGCGCTCAAGCGGATCCCGCTCGGCTCGGCGGACCGGGTCGCCCGCGCCCGCTCCGAGGCGGCTGTGCTCAGCGTGCTCGACCACCCCCACCTGGTCCGCCTCCACGGCGTCCTGCCGCTACCGGACGCTGTCGTGCTGGTCCTCGACCTGGCCGCCGCCGGGTCGCTGGCCGATCTGCTGGTGCGACGGCGGCGGCTCACCCCGGGCGAGGTGGTCACGGCGCTGTCACCGGTCGCCGCAGCCCTGGCGCACGCGCACACGCACGGCGTCCAGCACGGCGACGTCTCCGCCGCGAACGTGGTGTTCACCGAGATCGGGCTGCCGATGCTCACCGACCTCGGCCTGGCGCGCCTGGTCGGCGAGGCCGTCCAGGTCGGCGCCACGCCGGCCTACGTCGATCCGGTCATCGCGGCCGGCTCGGCGCCGGTGCCGGGCTGCGACGTCTTCGCCCTCGGCGCCGTGGCGCTCCACGCCCTGACCGGGTTGCCGCCGTGGGCCCAGGACGACGCCGAGCTCGCCGACCGGGGCCTGCTGCTCGAGCGTGCGGCCCGGGCCGACTTCGGCCCGGGCGGGGTGGCGGCACGGCTGTCCGGGGTGCCCGAGCCGGTCGCCGACGTCCTGCGCCGGGCGTTGGCCGACGACCCGGCCTACCGGCCCACGGCGGCCGACGTGGCGCTCGACCTGCGCTGCAGCGTGCCCCCGACCCCGGTGGACCTTCGCGCCGGCCGCGTCCCGGACGCACCGGTGGGGGATCCGGTCGCGGTCCGGGAGCTGCGCGACGACCGCCACGTGCCCCGGCACGCCGCACCCCGCCCCGCCGACGGGCGCGCCGCCGCGCGCCGCTCCGGCCGGCGCGGCGCGGTGAACGACGCCGGACGCCCGGACTTCGCCCGGCCGTCGTCGACCCGGGCGCCGGACGGCGTCGGCGGCCTGCTGACCCACACCGAACGCTCGACGCCGCGGCCGACCCTGCCGCCGGTGCGCAGCCGCGGGGCCTTCGTGGCCTCACGCCCCGCCGCGGTCGGCGCGCTCGTCCTCGTGGTCGGAGCGGGCCTGACGGCAGTGGGCGTGCACGTCCTGCGCGCACCGCACCCGGGCGTGCAGCGCGCGGCGGGCGCTCCGGCGCTGTCCGGGGTCGTCCCGGCGGCGCCGGCCGGCACGGCAGGCGTCCCACGCACCACCGAGGACGTCCGGACCCAGCTCGATGGCCTGGACACCGTGCGGGCGCGGGCGTTCGCCGCGGGGGACGGCGGGCTGCTCGCCGGGGTGTACGCGCCGGGGCCGCTGCTCGACGCCGACCGGGCGACCCTGGCCGCGGAGGTCCCCGCCGGGTGTTCGCTGCCGGGCCTGCGGACGCGGTACACCGTCCGGTCCTGGCACCCCGCTGGGACGGCGGTCGTCCTCACCGCGGAGGCGGTGCTACCGCCGACCGTGCTGCGCTGCCCGGGCGCGCCCGAGCGCGCGGTGCCCGGCGCGGGTCCGACGGTCCTGGTGATCACGCTGGCGCCCGCCGACGGCGGTGCCCGGATCGTCGGTCAGAGCACGGCGTGATCCCGACCGGGACTGCCCGTTACACGGTCTTTGTGAGTGGGAACACAGCGCGGGCACGATTCTCAACAGCGCAGTCGTGCCTTTCATCGGAGGTTGCGATGACGGCGTCGCGGGCGATGTCCCAGCCCATCCGGAGTCTGGTGCCGGCCCGGTTGGACCGGTTGCCGTGGTCCCGCTTCCACTGGCGGGTGGTCATCGCGTTGGGCATCACCTGGGTGCTCGACGGCATCGAGATCACCGTCGCCGGCGCGATCGGCGAGCGGCTCACCGAACGCGGCACCTTGCACATCACCGCCGGACAGGTCGGTCTCGCCGCGTCCATCTACCTGCTGGGCGAGGTCTGCGGCGCGCTGTACTTCGGCCAGCTGGCCGACAAGCTGGGGCGGCGCAAGCTGTTCATCGTCACGCTCGGCATCTACCTGGCCGGCAACCTGCTGACGGCGTTCTCGTTCAACCTGGCGTTCTTCATCATCACCCGGTTCATCGCCGGACTCGGCATCGGCGGTGAGTACGCGGCCATCAACTCGGCGATCGACGAGCTCATCCCCGCGGACTACCGCGGACGGGTCGACCTGACCATCAACGGCACGTACTGGCTCGGGGCGATGATCGGCGCGGCGGCCAACATCGCGTTCCTCAACGAGAGCATCTTCGGGGCGAACTTCGGCTGGCGGCTCGGCCTGCTCGTCGGGCCGATCATCGGCGCGATGGTGTGGGGCCTGCGTCGACACATCCCGGAGAGTCCGCGGTGGCTGCTCACCCACGGCCGCCCGGACGAAGCCGACGTCGTGGTGGACGGTATCGAACGCGAGATCGTCTCGAACGGCACGCAGCTCCCCGAGGTCGCGCCCGACCAGGCGCTGGTCGTCGAGCCGCGCACCGAACCGGGCTACCGCGAGCTGGCCCGGGTGATCACCCACGACTACCCCAGCCGGGCGTTCCTCGGGTTCATGCTCATGGTGACCCAGTCGTTCCTCTACAACGCCATCTTCTTCACGTTCGCGCTGATCCTCGGCAAGTTCTACGGGATCAGCGGCGGCGCGGTCGGGTACTTCATCTTCCCGTTCGCGGTCGGCAACCTGCTCGGTCCGGTCCTGCTCGGCAAGCTGTTCGACACCGTCGGACGCCGCATCATGATCGGCACCACCTACTGCTCGTCCGCCATCTTGCTGTTCGTCACCGGTCTGCTGTTCAAGAACGGCGCCCTGAACGCGACCACGCAGACGGTCCTGTGGTGCGTCATCTTCTTCATCGCCTCGGCGGCGGCGTCCTCGGCGTACCTGACGGTCAGTGAGGTGTTCCCGCTGGAGATCCGGGCGAAGGCGATCTCGCTGTTCTTCGCGGTGTCCCAGTTCTTCGGTGGCGTGATCGCGCCGTTCCTGTTCGGCAAGCTCGTCGGCGCGGCGGGATCCGGGGCCACGCCCGACCGCAACCCGCTGTTCTGGGGCTACACGATCGGGTCCGTGCTGATGTTCCTCGGCGGCCTCACGGCGTTCGTCTACGGCGTCAACGCCGAGCGGCAGTCGCTCGAGTCCGTCGCCCGTCCGCTGTCGGCGCGGGACCTCGCCCTGTCCAGCGGCGGCGCGAGCCGGCTCACCGGCGGTATCGCGGCCGGCGTCCGCCGGGACAACGGCTCGGGGCTGCTCCGCAGCCCCAGCTGATCGAGCTCGCGGCGATCCGGGGACCAGGTGCCGCTGCGGTGGCGACGGGCCACCCTCCTGCTGCTCTACGGCTGGATGCCGGCCGGGATCGGCTGGCAGCTGCTGCACTCCGAGCGTCTCAGCGCCTACAGCGTGCTCGGGTGGTTCGTCTGGCCCGCGGTGCCGCTGCTCTACCTCGCGGTGTCCGCCGTCGCCGCCCGGCTCAGGCGCGCCCGAGCGCCCAGCGAGCCGCGGAGTCGAGGGTGGCGTCCTGGAAGGGGTAGCCGGCCGCGGTGAGCGCCGCGGGCACCGCACGCTGCCCCCACAGCAGCCCCTCCTGGGCGAAACCGCCGAGCACCGCCCGTAGCGCGAACCCCGGCGCGGGGACGACCGCGGGTCGGTGCACCGCGGCGGCCAGTGTCCGGACGAACTCGCGGTTCGGCACCGGCTCCGGACCGGTGAGGTTCGCCGGCCCGCTGATGCCGTCGTGCTCCAGCAGGAACCGGATCGCGCCGACCTCGTCGCGCAGCGAGATCCACGGCTGGTACTGGCGCCCGTCGCCGAACGGGCCGGCCGCGCCGAGCAGGAGCAGCGGCTTGAGCCTGCCGAGCAGCCCACCCGGGCCCAGGACCAGACCGGTGCGCAGCGCGACGGTCCGGACGCCTGCGGCACGGGCGGGCTCGGCGGCTGCCTCCCACTCGACGCACAACCCGGCGAGGAACCCGTCTCCGGGCTGGGCGGTCTCGTCGACCACGCGCTCGCCGGTGTCGCCGTAGTAGCCGACCGCCGAGGCGGTGAGGAACGTGCGCGGTGATCCCTCGCGGGCGATCGCGCGGGCCAGCGCGCCGACCGGCTGCAGCCGGCTGTCGCGCAGGGTGCGCTGGTAGGACTCCGTCCACCGCTTGTCGCCGATGCCGGCGCCGGACAGGCAGACGACGGCGTCGACCCCGTCCAGGACGCCGGCGTCGAGCTCACCGCGCTCGGGATGCCACTCGCGCTCGCCGGCGCCGCGGGCAGGGCGACGGACCAGGTGGGTCACGGTGGAGCCGTGGCGCGTCAGCTCCTCGGCGAGCGCCGCGCCGAGGAAGCCCGACCCGCCCGCGAGCAGGACCTTCATCGACGCGCCCTCACAGCCCGAGGGCGCGCTCGAAGTTGCCGCCCTCCAACCGCTCCTTGACCGTGACCAGGAAGCGGGCGGCGTCCGCCCCGTCGACGATGCGGTGGTCGTAGGTCAGCGCGAGGTAGACCATCGAGCGGATCGAGATGACCTCGCCGAGGTCGGGGTCGTCGACGACCACCGGGCGCTTGACGACCGCGCCGGTGCCGAGGATGCCGACCTGCGGCTGGTTGATGATCGGCGTGTCGAAGAGCGCGCCGCGGCTGCCGGTGTTGGTCAGGGTGAACGTCCCGCCGCCCAACTCGTCCGGACCCACCCGGTTCTCGCGGGTGCGCTGCGCCAGGTCGGCGATCTTGCGGGCCAGGCCGGCGAGGTTGAGGTCGCCCGCGTCGTGGATGACCGGGACGAGCAGCCCGCGGTCGGTGTCGACGGCGACGCCCAGGTGCTCGCTGTCGTGGTAGGTGATGGTCTTGGCGTCCATGTCGATGGACGCGTTCACCGCAGGGTGGACCTTCAGCGCCTCGACCGTCGCGATGGCGAAGAACGGCAGGAACGACAGCTTGACGCCCTCGCGGGCCTCGAAGTCGCCCTTGGCCCGCGCGCGCAGCCGCGCGATCCGGGTGACGTCGACCTCGACGACGGTGGTGAGCTGCGCCGAGGTCTGCAGCGACTCGACCATGCGGGTGGCGATCACGGTGCGCAGCCGGGACATCTTCTCCACCCGGCCCCGGGCGGGCTGAGCCGATCGAGCCGACGGAGCCGAGGCGGCCGCGGGCTGTGCGGCCTGCGCCGATCCGGCTTCGGCCTGTGCCGACGGTGCCGGTGCGGAGGGCTGCTGCTGTCGCTCCTGCTCGCGGTCGGCCGCGGCGAGGACGTCGGACTTGCGGATCCGGCCACCGACCCCGGTGCCCTGGACGCTCGCCAGGTCGACGCCGTGCTCGCTCGCCAGACGCCGGACGAGCGGCGTGACGTACGTGCCGGCGACCTCGTCGTCATTGGCGTCGGCGCCGTCCGCGCCGGAGGGACCGGCACCGTCCGAACTCGGAGCGTCGCCGCCGCCCGCGTTGGACGCCTCGGCACCACCGGTGGTCTCCGCAGGACCCGCCGACGGCTCGGGGTAACCCGCCGCGGTCGGTTGCGGCGCGGCGCCGGCGTACGGCGCGGGTCCCGGCGGCGGCGCGTCCGTGGGCGACGCGGCGGGCTGTCGGTCGCGGGTCGGGCTGCTGGGCGGCGGGCTGGCGGTCGGGTGTCGGCGCCTGCTCCGCGTCCGGCGCCGCCTGCTCGGCGACCTGCTCGGCCGCCTGTCGCGGCTCCGGCTCGGCCTGCGGCTGCTCCTCGGGCTCCGGCTCGGCGGCGGCCGCAGCGCCCCCGCCACCGTCGGCGGAACCCGCGCCCGCGCCGGCCTCGGCGCTGTCGCCGATGACGGCGATCTCGGCGCCGACGTCGACCGTCTCGTCCTCCTGCACCTTGATCGCCAGCAGCGTGCCGGAGGCCGGGGAGGGGACCTCGGTGTCGACCTTGTCGGTCGAGACCTCGAGCAGCGGCTCGTCGGCCTCGACGGTCTCGCCCTCCTGCTTCAGCCACCGGGTGACGGTGCCCTCGGTGACGCTCTCACCGAGGCGGGGCATGGTCACGGAGACCGACATGCAGGGACTCCTTGCGGCGGCGGGACGGCGGGACGGCGGGACGGCGGGCGGCGGGACGGCAGGTCAGCCGTGGACGTGCAGGGGCTTGCCGGCCAGCGCCAGGTGCGCCTCGCCGATCGCCTCGGACTGGGTCGGGTGCGGGTGCACCAGCTGGGCGACCTCGCTCGGCAGCGCCTCCCAGTTGTAGATCAGCTGCGCCTCGGCGATGAGCTCGCCGACCCGGCTGCCGACGATGTGCACGCCGAGCACGGGGCCGTCCTTCTGCGCGACGAGCTTGACCGCACCCTGGGTCTTGAGGATCTGGGAGCGGCCGTTCCCGCCGAGGTCGTACGTCAGCGTCGTGATCTTGTCCGATCCGAACCGCTCGGCCGCCTGCGCCTCGGTCAGCCCGACCGACGCCACCTCGGGCTCGGTGTAGGTGATCCGGGGGACGCCGGCGTAGTCGATCGGCACGACCGGCAGGCCGGACAGGTGCTCGGCGACGAGGATCCCCTCCTGGAAGCCGAGGTGCGCCAGCTGCAGCGTCGGGATGAGGTCGCCGACCGCGTAGACGCCCGTCGGCGCTGGTGCGGCAGTACTCGTCGACGACGACGAAGCCGCGGTCGACCTTGACGCCGTTCTCCTCGTAGCCGAGGTCCGGCGGAGTTCGGGCCGCGGCCGACGGCGACGAGCAGCAGGTCGGCCTCGAGCGTGTCGCCGCCCTCGAGGTGCACCCGCACGCCGGACTCGGTGTGCTCGACGCGCTCGAACCGGGCGCCGAGCTTGTAGTCGATCTTCCGGCGGCGGAACGCCCGCTCGAGCAGCTTGGAGTTCGCCTCGTCCTCGAGCGGGACGAGGTGCGGCAGCGCCTCGACGATGGTCACCTCGACGCCGAAGGACTTCCACGCGCTGGCGAACTCGCACCCGATCACGCCGCCGCCGAGCACGACGACCGAGGTAGGGACCGACTCCAGCTCAGCGCGTGCTCGCTGGCGACGACGCGCTGCCCGTCGATCTCGAGGCCGGGCAGCGTCCGCGAGTACGAGCCACTGGCGAGGACGAGGATGCTCGCCGGTGTAGGTGTCGTCGCCGACGGCGACCGTGTGCGGGCCGACCATCCGGCCCTCACCCTGCACGGTGACGATGCCGCGGCTCTTCACCAGGCCCTGCAGGCCCTTGTAGAGACCGGGTGACGACGGAGTCCTTGTAGGTGTTGACCCCCGCCATGTCGATGCCGTCGAAGGTGGCCCTGACGCCGAACTGCTCGCTCTCGCGCGCGGCGTCGGCCACCTCACCGGCGTGCAGCAGCGCCTTCGTCGGGATGCAACCGCGGTGCAGGCAGGTGCCGCCGACCTTGTCCTTCTCGATCAGCGCGACGGACTTGCCGAGCTCGGCGGCGCGCAGCGCGGCCGCGTAGCCGCCGCTGCCCCCGCCGAGGACGACGACGTCGAACGGGTTGTCGGGCACTGTTCCTCCAAGAGACGTGCTGACATCTTGGCACTCGCGGCCGCTCCGGGCGACGGACTGCCCGCGCGGCACAGCCAAGCCGCCTACAGCGACGCCATCGTGCACGAGCGCCGCGATGCGTCTCGGGGACCGGCGGTCTTCGGCTGCGAGCTGCGCGCGCTCGGCGCCGCCGCGGCCGGCGCAGGCGCGCGGGGCGACGCGGCGGACATCGCCCACCTGTCGGCGTTCGTCGCCACCGCACCCCGGCGTCGAGGCTATCTCGAGCCGCGGACCGCGGTCACCGAGACGACGGTGGTCCTGGTCGCGGTCACCGGCGAGTGGACGCGGCGCCGGGTGCAGGACGCCCGACAGGCGCAGCGCTTCGCCGACCGAGCACGCGGTACCGCTGTACGACGCGCAGCGCGTTGGGTATCCCGCTCGCATGCGGGAGTGGACGTCGCGGCAAGCAGCCGCGCAGAAGGCCGCCCGGACGCGCAGCGGCGCGATGACGAGCGGCCGACGGCGTCACCGGCGCGCCGGCGCGGTGCAGAGCGCCGGCGCGCGCGCGGCGTGGCGCTGACGACCCGCGGCGGGGACGGACGGACCGCCGACGGCTCCGGCGCCGCCGACGACCCGGAGCGCCGCGGCTGTGACGCCGCCGGTGCCGGCCGCCGGTCGACCGGTGGCCGCCGGTGCGACGCCGTCGCGCCCGCGGGGCGGCGGGACGCCCGCGGCTGCCGGTCCCCGCGCTGGGTCGCCGCACTGGCCGCGGCTGTGCGCCGTCGCCCTCGTCCCGTGGATCGTCTACCTGGCGTCGTGCTGCCCCGGCACGCCCGCGCCGCCCACTACGACGTCGCCTGGGTCGGGTTCGACGTCGCGATGTGTCGTCGCGCTGCGGCGCCTGGCTTCGGCGCCGCGGCGACCCGACGCCGGCCACCGGGCCGCTGGCGGCGGTCGCGGCGACCCTGCTCGTCGTCGACGCCTGGTTCGACGTGTCACCAGCCCGAACCGGGCGGAGCTCCTGATGGCGCTGGTGTCGGCGCTCCTGCTGGAGTTGCCGCTGGCCGCGCTGTGCGCCTGGGTGTCGGTCAACGCCGAGCGGGTGCGGACCCGCGCCTACGCGGCGGCTGTGGGAGCGCGCGGAGCTCGCCATAGGTCGCGCACCGGCCGCCGCGGCGCAGCGCCGGCGAGGCGATCCGGACGATGCCGGACCAGCCGGCCGCGCGGAACTGGACGCCGGGTCGGGCCCGCTACCGGCAGTGGCGCGTCAGGGCTGCGCAGCGTCCGGGCGACCGTCCTCGCTGAGGTCCTCCAGTGCCGCGAGCAGCGTGCGGACGGCCGCTCCGGTGCCGCCGGACGGGGTGTGACCGTGCGCGGTGCCGGGGTTCCACGACGGTCCGGCGATGTCGAGGTGCACCCACGGGCGTCGCCCGGCGGCATGAACTCGGCGAGGAACAGCCCGGCGACGAGCATCGCGCCCCACCGGTCACCCGGGACGTTGACCAGGTCGGCGACCGGGGAGTCCAGGCCCGGGACGCAGGTCGGGCGGCAGCGGCATCGGCCACACCGCCTCACCGGCGGCCGGGCCAGCTCGGCGACCCGGTCGCGCAGCGCCGGCTCGCCCATCGCGCCGATGCGTGCGCGCGCCGAGCGCGACGATCTGTCCGCCGGTGAGCGTGGAGATCTCGAGCAGCTCGTCGGGGCGGTCCTCCGCCGCCCGGACGAGGGCGTCGGCGAGGACCAGCCGGCCCTCGGCGTCGGTGTCGGCGACCTCGACCGTGCGCCCGCCGCGCAATCGTGAGCACGTCGGAGGGCCGGTAGGCGCTGCCCGAGGGCAGGTTCTCCGCCATCGGCAGCGTGGCGACCACCTCGACCGGGCAGCCGCAGCTGCGCGGCGGCGACGACGACGGCGAGGACGGCGGCGGCGCCGCCCATGTCGGACTTCATCCAGGACAGGTGCTGATCGTCTTGAGGTTGAGCCCGCCGGAGTCGAAGGTGATGCCCTTGCCGACCAGCGCGACCCGCCGCCCGGTCCGCCGTCGGCCGGCCGGGCGGTGGACGAGCCGGACCAGGCGCGGCGGTGGACCGAGCCCGCCGCCGACGCCGAGCAGCCCGCCGTAGCCGCCGCGGCGCAGCGCCCGCTCGTCGAGCACCTCCACCTCGCAGGCCCGCCTCCTCCGCCAGCGCGCGTGCCCGGTCGGCGAACGTCGCCGGGTACAGGTCGTTGCGCGGGAGTGTTGACCAGGTCGCGGCGTGGTCGCCACTGCCCGCGCGAGGACCGCCGGCGCGCCGGAGCTGCCGCGCGGGCGCCGGCGCGCAGACCCGGCGCAGCGCGGGCTCAGCGCGTCGCTGCGGTAGTACCGTCGAAGCGGTAGGCGCCGAGCAGCGCGCCCTCGGCGGCCGCGGCGCTCACCGCGGCGTCGACGCACAGCCGCAGCTCGCGCACGCCGGCGGACGTCGGCGGAGCCGGCGGGCCGCCGCGCCGCCGCCCGCCGCACCCGCTCGCGACTCCGGTACGTCGACGCACCTCCGGGCCGCACCCGGCCACCGCGACGAGCGTCGAACGGCGCGAGCCCCATCGTCGGCAGCAGGTGGACCTCGTCCGCGTGCCCCGCGGGCGCCGACCGCGCGCAGCGCCGCGGCGAGCCGGCCGCCGAGGGCGTCGTCGACGGGCTGCGCGCCCGGGAGCAGCTCGGCGCCGTCCCCGCCGGGCCGGGCCAGGACGACCGGCACCGCCCGGGCGGCGAGGGGGCGCACGCGGCGACGGTCGTCAGGGCCGGCAGGGTCGGCAGCGGGCGGGCGCAGTGGCACGGCTGGCGCGGCTGGCAGGGGTGGCACGCCGGCGAGCCTAGGAGCCACCCGTCGGTAGCGTCCCGGGGCGTGAGCGAGCTGCTGCGGTCCCCGCTGTACGACCGGCACGTCGACCTCGGCGCCAAGCTCGCCGACTTCGGCGGCTGGCAGATGCCGATCGAGTACGCGGCGAGCGGCGGCGGGGTGCTGCGCGAGCACGCCGCGGTGCGCGAGGCGGTCGGGCCTGTTCGACGTCTCGCACCTGGGCAAGGCGCGGTGTCGAGGGGCCGGGCGCGCGGGCCTTCGTCAACGCCTGCCTCACCAACGACCTGGGCCGGATCGCGCCCGGCCAGGCGCAGTACACGCTGTGCTGCGCCGAGCACGGCGGCGTGGTCGACGACCTCATCGCCTACCTCGTCTCGCGACGACGAGCTGTTCCTGGTCCCGAACGCCGCCAACGCCGCCGAGGTGGTCGCCCGGCTGGCCGCCGCCGCGCCGGACGGCGTCACGGTGCGCGACGAGCACCGCGGCTTCGGGGTGCTGGCCTGCAGGGGCCGGCGTCCGCCGAGGTGCTCGGCGCGCTCGGACTGCCCGCCGACCTGCCGTACATGTCCTTCGTCGACATCGGCGTTCGACGGCCGGCCGCTACGCATCTGCCGCACCGGCTACACCGGCGAGCACGGCTACGAGCTGGTGCCCGTCCTGGGACGACGCCGCCGGCGGTGTGGGACGCCCTGGTCGAGGAGGTCCGCTGCCCGCGGCGGCATGCCCGCCGGCCTCGGCGCCCGGGACACGCTGCGCACCGAGATGGGCTACCCGCTGCACGGCAACGACCTGTCCCCGGACATCTCCCCGGTGCAGGCGCGGGCCGGCTGGGCGGTCGGGTGGAAGAAGCCGCGTTCTGGGGCCGCGACGCGCTGGCCGCCGAGAAGGAGGCCGGCCCGCGGCGCACGCTGCGGGGCCTGCTCGTGCGAGGGACGCGGCATCCCGCGTCCGCACATGGACGTCCTCACCGCGGACGGGACCCGGTCGGGGACGGTCACCAGCGGCACGTTCTCCCCGACCCTGCGCCGGGGCATCGGGCTGGCGCTGCTCGACACGTCGCTCGGGCCTGGGCGAGGGCGACGAGGTGCTGCTCGACGTGCGCGGCCGACGCTCGCGCGGCGCGGCTCGTCACGCCGCCGTTCGTCCCGTCGCACGTGCGGTAGGTCCGCTCAGGCAGCCGCCACGGCCAGCACCGTCAGCGCGACCGCGGTCGCGAGCTCGCAACACGCGCCGAGGACGTCGCCGGTGACGCCGCCGAGGCGGCGCCGGGCCTGCGCCTCGACGAGCAGTCCCACCGCGACGCCGGCGAGCACGGCGACCGCGGCGACCAGCCGGCGCCCCGGGACGAGCAGCACTGCCGCGGCTACCGCGGCGGCCACCCAGACGCCGGCCACCGCCGTGGGCACCGTCCCGGCGACCAGCGCGCCGAGCCCGTCCGGGCGGGCCGCGGGGACGCCGTGCCGGCAGGCGGTGGTGATCGCGACGCGACCGCAGGCGATCCCGACGACGGCCGCGCCCCACCGCCCGGCGCCGAGCAGCTGTCCGATCGCCGCCGCGTCCACCCCGAGCGCGAGCACCAGTGCGACGACGCCGAACGGGCCGACCTCGGGCGAGCGCATGACCGCCAGCGCCCGTTCCGGCCCGGCGGAGGAACCGAGGCCGTCGACGGTGTCCGCGAGTCCGTCAAGGTGCAGCCCGCGGGTGAGCAGCGCGAGGACGGCGACGGCGACCAGAGCGGCCAGCAGGGGAGCTGCGCCGGCGCGCCACAGCCCGTAGCCGGCGCCCAGCGCGAGGGCGCCGACGCACCGCGCCGACCACCGGTGCCAGGGACATCGCGACGGCAGCCGCCCGCCGCCCCGGTGGACCCGTGTCACGCCTGCCCGGTACCGGGAGGACGGTCAGCGTCGTCACCGCCAGGGAGATCCCGGCGACGATCACGTCCGCTCGCGCGGCCAGCGCCGCCGCCGCCCGGACCAGCGGCACCGCCAGCAGCGGCCCGGTCCCGTCCTCGACGCGCAGCTCGAGCTCGAGCAGCGGCGCGAGCCCGAGTCGGTCGAGGGCGACCTGGTGGGCGGGCTCGGGGCTGCGGTGCGCGGCGTGCCACCAGCGGATCGCCCGGGGCTGGACGGACTGCGCGACGAGCGCCGCCGCCGCCACCGCGGAGCCGTCGAGCAGGACCGGCGTGCGACGCGCCGCCGCGCGCAGCAGGAAGCCGGCGAGCGCCGCGGTGTCCGGGCCGCCGACCGCGGCGAGCAGCCTGGCAGCGTCCAGGCGCACCGGCATCCCGCGCCGCCGGGCGTCGCGGACGACGAGGGCCTTCCTCATCCAGCTCGCGTCGTCGACGGCGATGCCCGCGCCCCGGCCGACGACCTTGACCGGCTCCCGGCCGGTCAGGACGCTGACCAACGTCGCCGCCACCGTCGTCGCGCCCGCGCCGAGCGCGACGGGCAGCAGCAGGTCGGCGCCGGCGTCGACCTCCGCGTCGGCGGCCGCTACGCCCGCGGCGACCAGTTGCTGAACCGCGTCGGCGGGCAGGGCGTCCTCGCGATCGATCCGTCCTCCGGCCGGGCTCAGGTCGAGCAGCGTGCACCCGGCGCCGGCCTGCTCGAGCAGTCCCGCGGCGTCGCTGCGCAGCCGCGCGGCGGCCGCCCGGGACGTCCTGCGCGCTGGACGCGGACACCCCGGCGGCCGCCGTGCCGTGCTCGGCCGGCACCACGACGACGCGGGGGCGGGCCGGCGGGCGGGGGACTGCGACACCCTGGACCTCGGCCAGCCAGCGCGCGAGCTCGCCGAGCCGGCCCAGCGGCGCCAGCGCCCGCTCCGGTAACGACCCCGCGGCGACGACGTCGGGGAACCCGACCTCGGCACCCACCGCGGTCAGGTCGGTCACCGCACTAGCGTGTCAGACCGTGAGCCCGACCAGTCCGGATCCGCGCGACGGGCTCCCCGCCCCGCGGCCGCCCGCCGACTTCCCGGCGCCTCCGGACGACGGCGCCGCCGACCACCTGCCGGGACTCGCCCTCCCGGCGCGGCGACTGACCGCGTCCTCCGGTGCGGAGTTCGACCGCGAGCTGCTCGCTCACCCGCGCACCGTGCTGTTCGTCTACCCGCGGATGAGCCCGGTGTTCCCGCCGGACACCCAGCCGGCGGCGGTCGCCGGCTGGCTGACCGCGCATCCCGTCGAGACCGCAGGAGCGCCGAACGCATGAGCTGGAGCTGGCAACTGGAGTCCGCCGACGGCAGCGTGCTCGCCACGCCGAGCGCGCCGGTGCAACCGAGTCAGTCCGACGCCGAGAGCTGGCTCGGCGAGCACTGGCGGGAGCTCGCCGAGCAGGGCGTCGGCCAGGTGACGCTCCTCGACGACGGTGCGGTGGTCTACGGGCCGATGTCGTTGGAGCCGGCCGACGACGGCTCCGCCGAGCCTGCCTGACCCGTCCTCGACGTCGTCCTCGATGTCGTCCTGGATGTCGTCTCTAGATGGCGTCCTAGATGTCGTCGCCGATCCGCACCTGCGGCGCCGGGACGCGGAAGCGCCGCGGCAGGTAGGCGCGGCTGCCGGCGTAGAAGCCGAGCGACCACGGCCCGCTGCGGAGCTCGTGCCCCCGCCCGACCGCCAGCGCGCGGATGCGGCGGCCGGTCAGGTACCACTCGAGCGCGAAGACCAGGAGCAGCAGGATCGCGATGTAGTTGAACGTCGGCACCAGGACGCTGAGGAACATCAGCGGGAAGACGAACAGCAGGTAGTTGCTGAGCATCCGGCGGGAGTCCACGTAGTCGCGCGCGAGCTTGCGCGCCGGCCCGCGGTCGCGCGGGGGCAGGATGTCGGGGTCGCCTCGGCGCAGCGCCTGGCGGTACTCCGCGCTGCTCATGTCCTTGCGGGTCCGGGCGCGGCCACGTCCCTCCTTCGTCATCTCCCGCTGCCGCTGCGCGGCCTCCTTGCGGGTGCGCGGCGCGCTGACCGGCCCGCGCTTCGGCGCGGCCTCCCGGCGCTTCGGCGTCGGCCGGCCCTTGCTGCCGAGGCGCTCGCCCGTGCCGTCGGCGGTGTCGGTGCCGCCTGCCACGGCGGTGGCGCCCTGGCGCGCTACCGGCCGCGCCGGAGTCGCTGCTGCCGCGGCGCGGGAGGAGTTTCACGCCGCCGAGGGTAACCGGCACGCCGCCACCGAGACCGCCTCGAGGGCTCGCCCTACGATCGCCCGATGCCCGGTCCCCGAGCGTCCACCGCCCGCACCGCGACCGCCGACGCGCCGGGCCGGGTCAACCTGATCGGCGAGCACACCGATTACAACGACGGGTTCGCCTTGCCGTTCGCGCTCGAGCGCCGATGCCGCGCCCGGGTGCGGACGAGCGACGAGGACCTCCTGACCGTCCGCTCCGGTCGCCAGGACGCCCCCGCCCGGGTGCCGCTGGCACAGGTGCGCCCGGGTGCGGACTGGCTCGACGGTTCCGACGGCTGGGCCGCCTACGCCGCCGGCGTCGTGTGGGCGCTGGTCGAGCGTGGCCACGTCGACCGGCTGCCCGGCCTGGACGTCCAGCTGGACAGCGACGTGCCGCTCGGGTCGGGGTTGTCGTCGTCCGCGGCGGTCTGCTGCTCGGTCGGGCTCGCGCTGGACCGGCTGTTCGGCCTTCACCTCGACCGCCGGGAGCTGGTCGCGGTGACCCGCGCGGCGGAGAACGACCTGGTCGGCGCGCCGACCGGCGGGATGGACCAGCTCGCCAGCCTGCTCAGCACGGCCGGCCACGCGCTGCTGTGCGACATGCGCACCCTGGAGGTCGAACAGGTGCCCTTCCGGCCGAGGGAGGCCGGGCTGGCGCTGCTGCTCCTGGACTCCCACGTCCGCCACCGCAACGCCGAGGGCGGGTACGGCGCCCGGCGCGCGTCGTGCGAGCAGGCCGCCCGGGAGCTCGGCGTCCCCGCGCTGCGGGACATCGGCGTCGACCAGCTCGGCGAGCTGCTGCCCCGGCTGTCGTCCGAGGAGCTGCGCCGACGCGCGCGGCACGTCGTCACCGAGGACGCGCGGGTGCAGCAGGTGGCCGCGCTGCTGCGAGAGCACGCCGTCGCGGACATCGGTGAGCTGCTCACCGCCTCGCACACCTCGATGCGCGAGGACTTCGAGATCACGACGCCGGAGATCGACGCCGCAGTGGGGACGCTGCTCGACGCCGGGGCGCTCGGCGCTCGGATGACCGGCGGTGGGTTCGGCGGGTACGTCCTCGCGCTGGTGCCCGTCGACCGGGTCGACCGGGCCGCCGACGCGGTCGAGCGGCGCTTCGCCGCCGAGCGCTTCGACGCGCCGAGCTGGTTCGTCGCCGAGCCCGCCGACGGCGCGCGCTGAGTAGGATGGGAATGGCTGTCCGGCCGACCCGGTTCCAGCACAGACCGCACCGTTCGACCCGTCTGGGGAGACCATGACCGACACCGTCAGCACGCCGATCGCCCTCTCGGAGCCGGCTGCCCCGCCCGCGACCTCGGTGGTCCTCACCGACGCCGCCGCCGGCAAGGTGCGCCAGCTGCTCGAGCAGGAGGGCCGCGACGACCTGCGCCTGCGCGTGGCCGTGCAGCCCGGCGGCTGCTCCGGCATGCAGTACCAGCTCTTCTTCGACGAGCGCCTGCTCGACGGGGACGTCGAGCTCGGCGACACCGGCGTCCCGGTGGTCGTCGACCGGATGAGCGCCCCGTACCTGGCCGGCGCGACGATCGACTTCACCGACACGATCGAGCAGCAGGGCTTCACCATCGACAACCCGAACGCCTCCGGCGGCTGCGCCTGCGGGAACAGCTTCTGCGGCTGATCGCCGCGTCGTCCTGGGACGGCCGGGCCCCTCGCCGGGGCCCGGCCGTTCGTCGTCCGGGGCTTCTCCCGCCGCCGCCCCGGTAGTGTCGGCGCCCGTGCCCGTCCTCGTCGCCGGCTCCATCGCCACCGACCACCTCATGCACTTCCCCGGCCGGTTCAGCGACTCCCTCTCGCCGAGCAGCTGCACCGGGTGTCGCTGTCCTTCCTGGTGGACGACCTCGTGGTGCGCCGCGGGGGGGTGGCCGCCAACATCGCCTACGGCATGGCGCAGCTGGGGGAGCGGCCCGTCCTGGTCGGCGCGGTCGGTGAGGACTTCGCCGAGTACCGCTCCTGGCTCGAGCGGCACGGCGTCGACTGCGCCAGCGTGCACGTCTCCGGCACCCGGCACACCGCCCGGTTCGTCTGCACCACCGACGACGACATGTGCCAGATCGCGTCCTTCTACGCCGGCGCGATGTCGCGAGGCGCGCGAGATCGAACTCGAGCCGGCGATCCGGCGCACCGGCGCCGAGCTCGTCGTGGTCAGCGCCGACGACCCCGCCGCGATGGTCCGGCACTCCCAGGAGTGCCGGGCACGAGGGCGCCGTTTCGCCGCCGACCCGTCGCAGCAGATCGCCCGGATGACCGGGGAGGAGCTGCTCCAGCCTGATCGACGGCGCGCAGCTGCTGTTCACCAACGACTACGAGAAGTCCATGCTCGAGTCGAAGACGGGGCTGTCGGAGGACCAGCTCGCCGAGCGGGTGGCGGTCCGGGTGACGACGCTCGGCGACAAGGGTGTCGAGATCGTCGGCCGAGACATGGCCCCGGTGCACGTCCCCGCCGCGCAGGAGTACGCCAAGCTGGACCCGACCGGGGTCGGCGACGGCTTCCGCGCCGGCTTCCTCACCGCCCGCGGCTGGGGGTTGTCGTGGGAGCGCTCGGCCGAGGTCGGCGGACTGCTCGCGACGATGGTCCTGGAGACCGTCGGCACCCAGGAGTACACCGTCGACCGGGCCGACTTCCTCCGCCGACTCGCCGAGTCCTACGGTCCGGACAGCGCCGCCGAGCTCGCCCCGCACCTGGCCGCCTGACCGACCGGGCGGTCAGAGTCGGACGGGGTAGACCGGCTCGGGCACGTCGGGGTGGATCCGCTGCTCGACGAAGATCGCGTGCCAGAGCAGGAAGACGAGCACCGTCCAGATCTTGCGCGAGTAGTCCACCGGCCCGGTGCGGTGCGCGTCGAGCAGCCGCAGCGCCTCGTCGCAGGTCGATCAGCTCGTCGGCCTGGGAGGCGGTGACGATCTCGCGCGCCCAGTCGTACATGACGTCCTTGAGCCAGTGCCGGATCGGCACCGGGAACCCGAGCTTGGCGCGGTCGAGCACGTGCGCGGGGACGATGTCGGCCAGTGCCCGGCGCAGCGCGTACTTCGTCGTCTCGCGGGTGATCTTCTCGCTGGTGGGGATCGTCGACGCGACGGCGAAGACCTCGGTGTCCAGGAACGGCACCCGCAGCTCCAGCGAGTTGGCCATGGTCATCTTGTCGGCCTTGACGAGGATGTCTCCGCGCAGCCAGGTGAACAGGTCGACGTACTGCATCCGGGTGGTCCCGTCGAGGTGTTCGGTGGCCGCGTAGTGCGGGCGCGTCACGTCGGTGTAGGACACCGCCGGGTCGTAGCCGCGCAGCAGGCCGCCCATCTCGTCGGGCCGGAAGATCCGCGCGTTGCCGTAGTAGCGCTCCTCGATGCCGATCGATCCGCGGCGCAGCAGGTCCTTGCCGCGCATGCCCTCGGGCAGCCGCTCGGACACCGCCGCCAGGCCCCGGCGCACCGGCCGCGGGACCCGCTCGAAGGGGCGCAGCGAGATCGGCTCGCGGTAGATCGTGTAGCCGCCGAACAGCTCGTCGGCGCCCTCGCCGGACAGCACGACCTTGACGTGCTTGCGGGCCTCGCGCGCGATGAAGTACAGCGGCACGAGGGCCGGGTCGGCGACGGGGTCGTCGAGGTACCACACGATCAGCGGCAGGGTGTCCATCATCTCCTGCGGCGCTGACGACCTTCGTGATGTGCTCGACGCCGATGGCGGCCGCGGACTCCGCGGCGACGTCGATCTCGGAGTACCCCTCGCGCTCGAAGCCCGTGGTGAACGTCAACAGGTTCGGGTTGTGCCGCTTCGCCAGCGCCGCGATCGCCGTCGAGTCGATGCCGCCGGACAGGAACGAGCCGACCGTGACGTCGGCACGCATGTGCTTCTCGACGGAGTCCTCGAGCGCCTCGGCGATCTGGCGGTACAGCTTCTCCGGCTCGTCAACAGGGCGGACGTCGAAGTCGGGGTGGAAGTACCGGCGCGGGCGGAGCGCCTCGCCCGGGCGCATCCGGAACCACGTGCCGGACTCGACCCGGCGGACGCCGGCGTGCATCGATGCCGGCTCCGGGACGTACTGCAGCGTCAGGTAGTGCTGCAGCGCGGCCGGGTCCACCGGGCCCGCGCCGGTCCCGGCCGGGTCGGAGCCGGCGACGTCGAGCAGCGACTTCTTCTCGCTGGCGAAGAACGTGCCGCGGGCGTCGGCTGTAGGTGTACAGCGGTTTGATGCCGAACCAGTCCCGGGCGCCGAACAGCACCCGCTCCTGCGCGGTCCCAGATGAGGAAGACGAACATGCCCCGCAACTCGCGGACGATCTTCTCGCCGAGGTGGTGGTACCCGGCGACGATCGCCTCGCTGTCGCCGTCGGTCTCGAACGTGGCGCCGAAGTCGCGGGCGAGTCGTTCCCGCAGCTCGAGGTAGTTGTAGATCTCGCCGTTGAAGATCAGCTGGTAGCGGCCGTCGAGGTAGGGCAGCGGCTGGTGGCTCGAGTCGATGTCGATGATCGACAGCCGACGGAAGCCGATCACCACGTCGTCGTCGGACCAGGTCCCGCCCTCGTCGGGCCCGCGGTGGCGCATGTCCACCAGGGACGCCTCGACAGCGGCCGCGACACTGCCGCCGGGACCGCCCTGGGCGTCAGAACCGAGGAAGCCGATCAGTCCGCACACCGTTCCAGTATCCCGGGCTCCAAACCCGCAGGTCCCCGTCCGGGTCGGGGCACGCCGGTCCAGTACAGTCCGAACCGTGCGCCGCGGACGTCCTCACCGAGCCGTGCCGGGCAAGCTGCTGCTCCTGATCGGCGCGCTGGTGCCCGTCCTGGCCGGCTGCTCCCGGGCGGACATCGAAGACAAACTGCGCTTCGGCTTCCCCCGCGGGGTCACCGACCAGGCGCGCCGGATCCGGGAACTGTGGACGTGGTCGTCGGTGACCGCGCTCGTCGTCGGGGTCATCGTCTGGGGCGCCATCTTCTGGTGCTGCATCCGCTACCGGAAGCGCACCGAGGAACTGCCTCGGCAGACGAAGTACAACCTGCCGATCGAGGTGCTGTACACCGTCATCCCGTTCCTGATCATCGGCGGGCTGTTCTTCTTCACCGCGCGCACCGAGAACTACGTCGACATCGTCAACAAGAACCCCGACACGGTCGTCCAGGTCACCGCGTTCAAGTGGAACTGGCAGTTCGACTACAAGCAGTACCAAGGCCAGGGCATCGCGTACTCCGGGACGACGGCGCCGGTGAGCACGGTCGGGACGAGTGACGAGATCCCGATCCTCGTCGTGCCGCGCGGGCAGACCGTCCGGGTGGTCGAGCACTCCGAGGACGTCATCCACTCGTTCTGGGTGCCGGAGTTCCTGTTCAAGCGCGACGTCATCCCGTACGGCTCGGAGAGCACCCAGCGGGACAACCAGTTCGACTTCACCGCCACGTCGAACGGCGCGTTCGTCGGGCGCTGCGCCGAGCTGTGCGGCACGTACCACTCGCAGATGAACTTCGAGGTCCGCGTCGTCGACCCGGGCGTCTACCGGTCCTACCTGCAGGCTCTGATCAGCCTGGGTCCCGACGACCCCGACCGGCAGGCGAAGGCGCTGAGCCAGGTCGGGCAGCCGCCGCAGGCGATCACGACCCATCCGTTCAACACCGACCGGACCGCGCGGCGGCCGGGCAACTGACGGGAGAGCGTCGTGAAGGCCGAGTCCCGGATCTTCCTGATCATCGCCGTCTTCTGCTGGGTCGCCGCGCTCATGTACGGGCTGTGGACCGGCATCCAGCTGCACCACGTCGAGGTCGCGGGCGTCACCGCGCTGATCCTGTCCGGTGGCCTGCTGGGCATCTCGGGCTCGTTCTTCGGCTTCGTCTCCCGGCGCATCGACCCGCGCCCCGAGGACCGCTCGGACGCCGAGATCGCCGAGGGCGCCGGCGAGCTGGGTTTCTTCAGCCCCGCCAGCTACTGGCCGCTCGGCATCGCCGCGTCGGCAGCGGTGGCCGGGATCGGCCTGGCCTTCGTCCAGGCCTGGCTGTTCCTCTTCGGGGTCGCTCTCATCCTGTTCACCGCCGGCGGGCTGCTCTTCGAGTACTACACCGGCGGCCGCCGGCCCGCTCCGTGACGGCCTCCGTGACGGCTTAGGCAGGCCGTCGGCCGTTCCCGCGGCTCGCGCCGACCACGACCCGCTCAGCAGTTGGTCACCGCGGTCACCCAGTCCAGGATGCCCGCGGTGCCGTCGCGGACCGGGTCGACGACGGTGGCCGCCTCCCGCAGTCGTCCGGATGCGGCGTCGCTCACGACCAGGACGGGTCCCGGGTGTCGCGCCGCCAGCAGGGCGAAGTCGCCGTCGCCGGTCACGAGCACCAGCGGGTCACCGCTCGGACGGTAGGCATCGGCGAGGGCCACGTCCGCGCGCTGCCATCCGCTGCTCGCAAGCAGCACCGTCCCGGGTGGCCAGCTCAGCCGGTCGAGGACGGCGGGCCGGCCGCTGGCGATCACCGCCACCGACCTCCCGGCGGCGGCCAGGGCCGCGACCGCGTCCAGCACCGGCTGCAGCCGTCGCGCTGGCATGTTGTCCGCGTCGACCAGCACGCACGACGCCGGCCCCGGTCCGGAGGGACCGGGGCCGACGTCGCACGGCGCGGTGGTGCTCAGTCGGTGAGCTCGTGCTGGCGCTGCTCGGTCTCCGGCGGGTCCAGCTCGCGGAGCGCCGCCTCGATCTCCGGCTTCTCCTTGACCGGCCAGAGGAACCCGCGGGCGTGGCTGAGCGCTCCGGCGCCGAGCTGGTTCATCCGCTTGGGCACCGCCGTACCGGCGTACGGCAGCTCACCGTGGCCGTGGTCGTCGACGGGGCCCAGCGGCTGGTGGACCTCGATGAACTCCCCGGTCGGCAGCCGCTTGATGATGCCGGTCTCGATGCCGTGCTCGAGCACCTCACGGTCGTGGCGCTGCAGGCCGAGGCAGATGCGGTAGGTGATGAGGTACGCGATCGGCGGCAGCACCAGGATCGCGATGCGGCCACCCCAGGTCATGGCGTTCAGCGAGATGGAGAACGCCTTGGCGATGAGGTCGTTGGCGCCGGACAGCGTCAGGACCACGTAGAAGGTGATCGCCATGACGCCGAGGCTGGTCCGCACCGGCACGTCCCGCGGCCGCTGCAGCAGGTTGTGGTGGCCGCGGTCCTTCGTCAGCTTCGCCTCGAGGAACGGGTAGACGCCCGCGATGGTGAACAGGATGCCCGGCAGGACCACCGTCGGCCAGAACAGCGGCGACACGGTGTGACCCCACAGGCGGATCTCCCACGACGGGAACAGGCGCGTCGAACCGTCGAGGAACATCATGTACCAGTCCGGCTGCGAGCCCGAGGACACCTGGGCCGGGTTGTACGGGCCGAACAGCCACACCGGGTTGATCTGGGCCAGGCCGCCGAGGGCGCAGCAGACGCCGGCGACGAGGAAGAAGAACCCGCCGGCCTTCGCGGCGTAGATCGGGAACACCCGCTCGCCGGACACCGTCTGCTCGGTCCGGCCGGGCGCGGCGAACTGCGTGTGCTTCTGCCGCACCACCAGCGCCAGGTGCGCACCGACCAGAGCGGCGAGGATGGCCGGGATCAGCAGGACGTGGGCGATGTAGAGCCGGCCGATGATCGCGGTGCCGGGGAACAGCCCGTCGAAGACGAGGAAGGAGACGTAGGTACCCACCACCGGGATGGACAGCATGATCGCGTCGGCGATCCGCAGGCCGGTGCCGGAGAGCAGGTCGTCGGGCAGCGAGTACCCCGCGAAGCCCTCGATGATGCCCAGGCCGATGAGCGACAGGCCGATCAGCCAGTTGAACTCGCGCGGCTTGCGGAACGCCCCGGTGAAGAACACCCGGAACATGTGCACGATCATCGCGGCGAGGAACAGCAGTGCGGCCCAGTGGTGGATCTGCCGGATGACCAGCCCGCCACGCACGTCGAACGAGAGGTGCAGCGTCGAGGCGTAGGCCTGCGACATCGTCACGCCCTGCAGCGGGATGTAGCTGCCGTGGTAGACGGTCTCGGCCTGCGACGGGTCGTAGTAGAAGGTCAGGTACGTGCCGGTGAGCAGCAGGACGACGAACGAGTACAGCGCGATCTCGCCCATCATGAACGACCAGTGGTCCGGGAAGACCTTGTTGAGGTTCTTGCGCAGCGGCGTCGCGATCCGCAGGCGGTCCTCGACGAACTCCGCCGCCTTGCCCTGGACGGTCCGCGGCGTGCTCGTCCGCCGCGGCGGAGCGGTGCGGGGCTGAGTTGCCGTCATGGCGCTAGTCCTTCGAAGACCGGTCAGTCTCGGGTGTCGGGAGGTGCGGCCGGGTCACGACGACCGCTCCCAGAAGCTCGGGCCGATCGGCTCGGTGTAGTCCGATCTGGCCACGAAGTACTGGACACCGTCGATCTCCTCCACCCCCAAGGGTAGCTGCGGCAGACTGCGGGCCGCGGGGCCGAAGACCGGTTTGGCGTCGCGCAACACGTCGAACTGCGATTGGTGGCACGGGCACAACAGGCGCCCGGTCTGCTGCTCGTACAGGGAGGCGGGGCACCCGGCGTGGGTGCAGATCTTCGAGAAGGCGACGTAGTCGCCGAAGTTGAAGTCCTCCTGTCCCTTGCGCGGCTGCTCCCGCTGGCCCGGCCGGAGCCGGATGAGCAGGGTCGGTGAGGACGCCTCCGTGATGCCGCCGGGGACGCCCGGGAAGACCGTCTCGACGCCGCCGGGCTGCAGGTCGTTCGTCGTCACCCGGCGCCCGTCGGCGTAGACGATGGGCACGCCGTTGGGGAACTCGTCCTTGGGCTGGTCGAACAGGGTGTGGTCCAGCGCCGTGCCGGGGCGGCGGATCGAGGCCCCCGACGAGGGCCACCAGCGGCACGGTGGCCAGCGCCCCGCCGCCGAGCAGCAGGCTGTTGAGCAGCAGTCGCCGCCGGGGCAGGCCGGTGTCGCGCAGGCCCACCTCCAGCGTGGCGGCGGTCATGAGCTTGTCCGGCTCGGCGGTCGGGTCGTCGTGCCGGTCCTGGACGACCTCCTCCTCCGGCATGAGCCACTTGCCCCAGAGGACCGCGCCGACGCCGAGCGCGACCATCATCAGTCCGAGCAGGCCACCGAGCAGCGGGGTGTAGTAGGCGAACCGCTGAGGGGTGCCGGGCAGGTGGAACTTGTAGGGCCAGGCGATGAACACGACGATGAACGCCACACCGGCCAGCGGCCGCCAACACGAAGAGCGCTCGCCACCGCGCGCTCCACCCGGCGCTCGGCCTTGGTGCCGGGTATCGGGAAGCGCTCGCGCCGGTGGACGATGTGGACGCCGTCGACCTCGGCGCCGGCGACCATCGCCTCTTCGGGCGTCATCTGCCGCAGCTCGTCCTCGGTCGGCGGCTGCCCGAGGCCGATGGCGTGCGGGTCGGTCACGACTTGGCTCCGATCCAGAGGATGGTGCCGATCAGCACGCCGATGCCGACGATCCAGATGACCAGGCCCTCGGACACCGGCCCGATCCGGCCGATGCCCGGCTCCGCCCGGGTCCTTCTGGGCCTTCAGCGTCTGGACGTAGTTGACGATGGCCCGCTTCTGCGACGGGGTCAGCTGGTTGTCACCGAAGACCGGCATGCTCTCCGGCCCGCTGAGCATCGCGGTGTAGATCTGGGTGTCGGTGGCGTCGTACAGCCCGGGGGCGTACTTGCCCGCCGACAGCGGGGCGCCGCGGCCGGTGGCCCCGTGGCACTGCGCGCAGTTGAGCCGGAACAGCTCCCCGCCCTCGGCGAGGTCACCGTCGCGCAGGTTGCCGGTGGGGATCGCCGGGCCGCCGCCGTAGGTCTGGACGTACGTGGCGAGCTGCTCGACCTCCTGCTCGGTGTAACGCGGGGTCTTGCGGTCGGCCTGCGCGCCCTGGTTGGCCAGCGGCATGCGCCCGGTGCTGACCTGGAAGTACACCGCGGCGCCGCCGGCGTTGACGAGCGACGGCCCGCGGCCGACGACGCCCTGCAGGTTCGCGCCGTGACAGGTGATGCACTGCGCCTCGAAGAGCTGGTGGCCGGCCTCGACGTCGGCGGGGTCTGGTCGGCGCCGCCGCCCCGGAGGTCGTCGAGAACAGCGCGTACGCCCCGCCCATGCCGACCAGGGCGACGAGCAGCACGACCGCGCCGGCCAGCCGGCGACGCCACCGGGCGCGGGCGCTCCTGGGAGCGCCGGCTGCGTGCCGGCCGACGCCGCCGCGCAGCAACGGAGGTGTCGGCGCCGTCGCCACCGGTCGCGGACACCGCCGGGGCGAAGTCGAGCCCCGCCTCGATGAGGTCGGCGTCGAGGTCATCCGTCACGGACGACGTCTCCTTCGCGCTCGGGCCGATGGTCATCCCGCACTCGATGATGCGGTCACTTGATGATGTAGATCGTCGCGAACAGGCCGATCCACACCACGTCGACGAAGTGCCAGTAGTACGACACGACGATCGCCGCGGTGGCCTGTGCGGGGGTGAAGCGGCCGAGCGTCGTACGGGTCAGGTAGAAGACGAAGGCGATCAGGCCGCCGATGACGTGCAGGCCGTGGAAGCCGGTGGTCAGGTAGAAGACCGAGCCGTAGCCGGTGGCCGAGAGGGTGTTCCCGTCGTGGATCTGGGTCAGGTACTCGTTGCCCTGGCCGGCGATGAAGATCGCGCCCATGAGGAAGGTGACGAGGAACCAGCGCCGGAGCCCGAAGACGTTGCCGCTTTCGGCGGCGAAGACGCCGTACTGGCAGGTGACGCTGGACAGCACCAGGATCAACGTGAACGGCAGCGAGTACCAGACGTTGATCTTGATGGGGTCGCCGTTCGGCGAGGTGCATCGGCCAGTCGTTCGAGTGCACCGAGCGCACCGTGAAGTACATGGCGAACAGCCCGGCGAAGAACATCAGCTCGCTGGACAGCCACACGATCGTGCCGACGCTGACCAGGTTCGGACGGGTCAGCGAGTGCACCCGGCTGCTCTCGAACGCCCGCGGCTGCGCGGTCGGGCTGCGCCGGAGGTCACTCCCGCATTATTGCCCCACCCCCGACCGCGACCGGGAGCCGGGGCGCACCCGGTGCGGCGCGACCGGGGCGGGTCGTGACCGGCTGGCCCCGGCCACAGCCGGCGTCCTCCTAGGATCCGTGCCATGAGCTCGCCCGCCGCCGCCGCCCGGGTCACGGTGATCGTCTACAGCAACCGGTCCGAGTTGCGGGCGGCCGTGCGCAGCGCGGTCGGACGCCGGCCCGCGCCGGACGTGCCGCGCATCGACTGGATCGAGTGCGCGACCAGCGCGGAGGTCGTCGAGCAGATCGACCTCGGCGAGATCGACCTGGTCATCCTCGACGGCGAGGCGCAGCCGACCGGCGGCATGGGGCTGGCGCGGCAGTTCAAGTACGAGATCGACGACTGCCCGCCGATCGTCGTCCTCGTTGCCCGGCGCCAGGACGCGTGGTTGGCCAGCTGGTCGCTGGCCGACGCGGTGATGAACCAGCCGCTGGACCCGGTCGATGCCGCCGAGGTCGTCGCGGGGGAGCTGCGCAAGCGGCTGGCCGGCGTCCCGGTCGTCCGCTAGCCGGTCGTGCGCCGGCCGGCGATCGGCACGGTGTGCAGATGAGCCCGGTGGACCCCGTCGCCACGATGGGCGCGGGCGGCACGGGCAGCACGGTGGACGCCCCCGCGACGTCGTGGCGGGCGCTGCTCGGCGCACTGCTGTCCGGCCGGGGCACTCGATGCCGGCGCGACGGCGTGGGCGATGGACGAGATCATGTCCGGGGAGGCCACGCCGGCGCAGCTGGCGGCGTTCGCGGTGCTCCTGCGCGCCAAGGGCGAGACACCGGCCGAGGTCGCCGGACTGGTGCGCACCATGCTCGCCCGGGCGCCGCGTGGTCCCGGTGGCCGGCCGAGCGGTCGACATCGTCGGCACCGGCGGCGACGGAGCGCAGACGGTCAACATCTCGACGATGGCCGCGCTGGTCGTCGCGGGGTCCGGGAGACAGGTCGTCAAGCACGGCAACCGCGCCGCGTCCTCCGCCTGCGGCGCGGCGGACGTCCTGGAACGGCTCGGCGTCGTCATCGACCTGCCCGCCGACGGGGTCGCCGCCACCGTCGCACGGGTCGGGATCGGGTTCTGCTTCGCGCCGGTCTTCCACGCCGGGATGAGGTTCGCGGGCGCGCCGCGGCGCGAGCTCGGCGTCCCCACGTTCTTCAACTTCCTCGGCCCGCTGACCAACCCGGGCCGTCCGCCGGCGGCGGCGGTCGGCTGCGCGGACGCGAGGATGGCGCCGATCCTCGCCGAGGTCTTCGCCGGTCGCGGCGACTCGGTCCTGGTGGTCCGCGGGGACGACGGGCTGGACGAGCTGACGACCACGACGACGACGCAGGTCTGGGTGGCCGGGCGTGGCGCCGTCCGTCCCGCCACCGTCGACCCGACGCGGTTCGGCATCGCCGCCGCCCGGCCGGAGGACCTGCGGGGCGGCGACGCCACGACGAACGCCGCGGTCGTCCAGGAGGTCCTCGGCGGTGGCGGGGGCGCGTCCGCGACGCGGTGCTGCTCAACGCGGCGGCCGCGGTGGTCGCGCACGACGACGACCTCGACCGGCCCCTCGACGAGGCCCTGGCGGCCGGGTTGGAGGTCGCCAGGGAGTCGATCACGACCGGCGCCGCGGCCGACCTGTTGCAGCGCTGGGTGACGGTGTCGCGGCAGGTGGCGGCCGAGCTCGGCGCGCGGTAGTCGACCTGCTGGGGTCGCTCAGTCGGAGGTGTCGAAGCCGATGGCGAACGCCGCGTCGAGGTCGTGCCGGGAGTAGGCGCGGAACGCGATGTGGGTGTCGGTGGCCAGTACACCCTCACCCGAGACAGCCGCCCGGCGATCGCCTCGGCGACCTGGTCGAACTCGCGCACCCGCACGATCGCGACCAGGTCGAACTCCCCGGAGACCGAGTAGACCTCGCTGACGCCGTCCAGGTCGGCGATCTCCTGCGCCACCTCCGGGATCCGGTCCGGTCGCACCGACACCATGACGATCGCGGTGATCACGCGCCGACCGTAGCGCGGGCCGGGCGCGCCGGCCGGGCCACGACCCGCAGCGGCCGCCGGTCGGCGAACGGGTCGGCGGCGCGGCGCGGCGGCATCGACGCCGGAGAGGACGCTCGCGGACGCCTCCGGCGCCGTGCGCGGGGGACGACCACGGCTGGCTGGCGTGCACCAGCCGGGTGCCGGGCTCCTCGAGCCAGCGCAGCACGCACTCGGTCTCCTCCGCCAGCGCCGCCGGCAGCGGGCCGGGTGCGGGGACGACGTGCTCGGCGCCGGCGAGCAGCTGGTCGATCACCAGGAACGGTGGCGACGCCGCGCGTCGCGGCGCCGGCCGCCGCCAGCCGGCCGCGGCGCACCACCGCCAGGTGCCAGCCGCCGTCGCCGTCGGGACGGGCGGCGACCAGCTCCTCGATCGGACGTGAGTGCGGCCAGCCGCTGCATCCGCGCGCAGGCCCGCACGAGGGCCAGCATCCGGTCGCGGACGACCGCGGCCTGCTCGAAGCGTTGCGTCGCGGACAGGGCGTCGATCCGGTGCCGCAGTGGGTCGACGAGCGGGCGCACGTCGCCGCTCCACGCCGTCCGCACCAGCTCGACGAGGCGCTCGTAGTCCGCCCGGTCGGCGGGGCGCTCGCACGGCGCGCCGCAGCGTCCGATCCCGGCCAGGGCGCACGCCGCGCGCACCACCCGTCGCAGCGAGAGCCGGTCGCTGCACTGGCGCAGCGGGACCGCGTCGTGGATGGCGTCGCGGACGGTCTCGGCCTGCTGCCGGCCGCGCAGCGGGCCGAGGTACGCCGCGCCGTCGTCGCGCACCGCCGTCACGATCGAGAGCCGGGGGAACGCCTCGGCGGTCAGTTTCAGCCACACGGAGCGTTCCGGGTACTTCGAGCGGCGGTTGTAGCGCGGCTTGGCCGCGGCGATGAGGCGCAGCTCCCGGACCTGCGCCTCGAGCGCGTGCGCGCACGGCAGGGCCTCGACCCGCTCGGCGAGCCCCACCATCTCGCCCATCCGGCTGCGGGTCTCGCTCGCGACGAAGTACTGGCGCACCCGGGCCCGGACGTGACGGCTGGTGCCGACGTAGAGCGCGTGCGCCGCGCCCGTCGCGGAACACGTACACGCCCGGGCCGTTCGGCAGGCCGTCGGCGAGGTGGCGCTTGCGCCGCTGCGCCTCGCTGACCGCCGACGTGAACGCCGTGAGCTCCGGCAGCGACTGGACACCGAGGTTGCCCAGCGGGCCGATGCAGCCCGTGCAGCACGTCGACGGTGGCCCGCGCGTCGGCCAGCGCCCGGTGGACGGGCTGCGTCGTGGCGCGGAAGTACGCGGCCAGGGTCGCGAGCTTGCAGTTCGGGACCTCGTCGCGGGTGAGCACCCGCCGGGCGAGCACGGCGGTGTCGACGACCGCCGGCGCCGGCCACGCCAGCGCCTGAGCGGCGCAGGCGGTGCGGAGGAACCCGACGTCGAACGGCGCGTTGTGCGCGACCAGCACCGCGCCGCGCGCGAACTCCAGGAACGCCGGGAGCACCGTCGCCACCGACGGCGCGCGGGCGACCATGGCGTCGGTGATGCCGGTCAGGACGCTGACGTACGGGTCGATGCCCCGCCCGGGGTCGACGAGCGTCTGGAACTCACCGAGCACCTCACCACCGCAGACCTTGACGGCGCCGATCTCGGTGATGGCGTCGCTGCCCGCCGAGCCGCCCGTGGTCTCCAGGTCGACCACCACGAAGACCGTCTCGCGCAGCGGCTGCCCCATCTCGTCCAGCGCGAGCTGTACCGCTGCGGGTCGCACGGAGCTCGACGCCATGGCCGGAGGTTAGGTGCCGGGTCTGACGTTCCCGGGGCGCCGGGACCTCCGGCGCGTCGGCGCGTGGTCACCGACCTCCCGACCCCGAGTGCGTCAGGCGCTCGCTCGCCGCCCGCGCCACCGACCCGGGCTCAGCCGGCTTTTCTGTCGGGGGTGGCACCTAGCGTCCGCCGGGATCGACCCGCCGGGTCGCCACTGCACGGAGGACGCCATGTGGATCGACTGCACGACCTGCCGCGCCCGCGGGTCCGGGTGCGAGACCTGCGTCATCGGGCTGCTCGAGCTGCGACCGAGCGGGAGCCCGGTCGGCGAGGCCGGGGGCCGGGCGGACCCGCACTTCGACGAGCAGGAGCGGCGGGCGGTGTCGGTGTTGCTGCGCGCGGGGCTGCTCGACCGGGTCGAGGTCCTCGGGTCGACGGTCCCGGAGCCGGCGGCCGGAGACACCCGGCGTCGCACAGCGTGAGAGCACCGGGACGCCCTGTGACGTGCGCCGGGAACCGTGTGGGGAATCGCACGGCCGGCCTGTGGAGGGCACTTTGCCCGACTGGTCAACGGTCCCGTAGGGTTTCGGAGACCTCCCGGTCCCACGGCTGTCAGACGGCAGCCACCGGTAGGTCACCGCCGAATCGCACCGGCACGGTGCGCGCCCGACCCGGGCGACCCGTGCTTCGCGAACCGGGGACCCACCTGCGTTACCTGGGGTGAATCGGCACCGGCCCGACCGGTGCCGTAGGGCTTGCTTCCCGCCCGAACCCGTCAGCTAACTCGGTAGGCGGTTCAACGGAAGAACGGAGTTCTGCCTCCCGTGGCACTGCCCCTGGATGCACGCACGCCCGAAAGCGCCCCGCACACCTCCACAGTCGAGCAGCCGGCCTCCCGTCGAGGCCTCGGCCGGCACCGCCTCCGGCGGACGATCCGCGTGGCCGCGCCCGCGGCGATCGCCGTCGGGCTGCTGGTGCCCACCGCCGCGTACGGCGACCCCGGGCAGACCGCCGCCGGCTCGTCGTCGTCCATCTCGGACGTCACCGCCAAGCTCGACGTGCTCGCCAAGCAGAGCTCGATCCTGACCGAGCAGTTCGACACGGCGACCATCGACGTCGGCACCAAGCAGAAGGCTGCCGACCAGGCGCGCACCCAGGCGGCGCAGGCGGTGGCCGACTACGCGGCCGCCCGCGGTCAGCTGACCGAGACGGTCACCAGCGAGTACGAGGGTTCGACGTTCGGTTCGACCGGGGCGCTGCTGCTCAGCTCCAGCGGCGACGACTACGTCCAGACGCTCAACACGCTCGACGTGATCGGGGCGCACCGCGCCGACGTCATCGCCGTCCTGGACACCAAGAAGGCTGCTGCCGACCGCGCCACGCACACCGCTGAGACGCTGCTCGGGCAGGCGAAGGCGACCCAGGCGAAGGTCGCGAAGACCCGCCAGGAGGTCCAGGCGTCGATCGGGACGTACCAGTCGACGCTGGCCAAGCTCAACGCCGAGCAGCAGGCCGCCTACGCCGCCCGCAACACCGCCAGCGCGCAGCAGGTCGACCAGTTGCGCCAGCAGACCGCCACCGCGACGCCCGCCCCAGCTCGCGCGGCCGCCTCGGCTCCCGCGCGTTCCAGCAGCGCCTCCGCCGCCCCGGCGCCGACGGCCCCGGTGCAGGCCGCCAGCGGGTCGGCGCAGGCCGCGGTCAGCTTCGCGCTCGCGCAGATCGGCAAGCCGTACGTCTTCGGCGCAGCCGGTCCGGGCTCGTACGACTGCTCCGGGCTGACGTCGGCGGCGTGGCGGGCCGGCGGCGTCTCGTTGCCGCACAGCGCCGCCGGCCAGTACGGCTACGGCACCCACGTCTCGGTGTCGCAGCTGCAGCCCGGTGACCTGCTCTTCTACTACTCGCCGATCGGCCACGTCACGATGTACGTCGGCAACGGGATGATGGTGACGGCTCCCGAGACCGGCGAGCTGGTCAAGGTGCAGTCGATCTCCGCGATGATGAGCAGCTTCGTCGGAGCGACGCACATCGGCTGACCCGCAGCCACTGACCATCGGCGCGCGGCGCGCGGGGAGGACGTCCTCGTGCGTCGCACGCTGATCGTCACCAACGACTTCCCGCCGCGCCAGGGCGGCATCCAGTCGTTCGTGCACAACCTCGCCGTGCGGCTCGCCGTCGCCGCTCCGGGCGAGCTCGCGGTGTACGCCTCGACGTCCCCCGGCGCGGACGGGTTCGACGCCGTCCAGCCGTTCCCCGTCACCCGGCACCCGACCGGGCTGCTCGTGCCGACACCGGCCGCGACCGCCCGGGTGGTACGCGCCGCCCGGGACCACCGCGCCACGGCGGTGTGGTTCGGTGCGGCCGCACCGCTGGCGCTCATGGCGCCGGCGTTGCGTCGCGCCGGAGTCGAGCGGGTCGTCGCGAGCACACACGGCCACGAGGTGGGGTGGGCGCTGCTGCCCGGCGCCCGCGCGCTGCTGCGCCGCATCGGTGACGCGCAGCGACGTCGTCACCCACCTCGGCGAGTACACCCGGCAGCGGCTGGCGCCGGCGCTCGGTCCGCACCCGGTCCTCGCGCAGCTGGCGCCCGGGGTGGACGTGGACCGCTTCGGACCCGACGTCGACTCCGCCGCCGTGCGCACCCGGCACCGGCTCGACGGCGTCCCGGTGGTGGTGTGCGTGTCGCGGCTGGTGCGGCGCAAGGGTCAGGACGCGCTGATCCGCGCGCTGCCGGCCGTGCGCCGCCGGGTGCCCGGCACGGTCGTGCTCGTCGTGGGCCGCGGGCCGTACGAGGCGCAGCTGCGCCGGTTGGCGGCGACGACCGGCGTGGCCGACGCCGTCCGGTTCACCGGCGCGGTGCCCGAGGCGGAGCTTCCCGCTCACTACGCGGCGGGTGACGTCTTCGCCATGCCGTGCCGCACCCGCCGCGGCGGGCTCGACGTCGAGGGGCTGGGGATCGTCTACCTCGAGGCGTCGGCCACGGGCCTGCCGGTCGTCGCCGGACGCTCCGGCGGCGCGCCGGACGCCGTTCGCGAGGGCGTCACCGGCACCGTCGTCGACGGGCGGGACCTCGACGCGATCGCCGACGCCGTCGCCGGCCTCCTGGACGACCGCGAGCTCGCCGCCCGGACCGGCCGCGCAGGCCGGGAGTGGGTGGTGCGGGACTGGCGCTGGGACGTCGTCGCCGAACGCCTGCGTGCGTTGCTCGGTCCCTGAGCGCCGCTACGACCGGGCGCTGGCTCCGGTCGTCCGTCCGCTGTCGTACAACTCGGCGACCTTCGCGGAGTACTCACCGACCACGACGCTGCGCTTGAGCTTCATCGACGGGGTGAGGTGGCCGGACTGCTCGGTCCAGTCCTCGGTGAGCACGGTGAAGCGTCGGATCGACTCCGCCGTGCTGACGGCCTTGTTCGCGTCGTCGACGGCGGCCTGGATCTCCGCGCGGAGCTCGTCGTCGTCGACGACGTCGGCGAGCGCGGTGTCGGCCGGGCGCCCGGCCTTCTCGAGCCACTGCGGGAAGGCCTCGCTGTCGAGCGTGACCAGCGCCGCGACGTAGGGCTTCTGGTCGCCGACGACCAGGCACTGGCTCACCAACCAGTGCGCGCGGACCCGGTCCTCCAGAACGGCCGGGGCGACGTTCTTGCCGCCGGCGGTGACGATGAGCTCCTTCTTCCGGCCGGTGATCCGGACGTAGCCGTCGTCGTCGATCTCGCCGATGTCGCCGGTGGCGAACCAGCCGTCGGCGTCGAGCACGTCCCGGGTCGCGGCCTCGTTGCGCCAGTAGCCGCGGAAGACCATCCCGCCGCGGACCAGCAGCTCGCCGTCGTCGGCGACCCGCACGCCGACGCCGCCGACCGGCGTGCCGACCGTCCCGACCCGGATCGCCTCCGGCCGGTTCACCGTCACCCCGGCGCACGTCTCGGTGAGCCCGTAACCCTCGTAGATCGTCACGCCGACGCCGCGGAAGAAGTGGCCGAGCCGGGCGCCGAGCGGCGCGCCGCCGGAGACCGCCGCCACGCACCGGCCGCCGAGCGCGGCGCGCAGCTTGCCGTAGACCAGTCGGTCGAACACCAGGTGCTGGGCGCGCAGCCCGAACGGCACCGACGCGCGCTCCAGCGCCTCCGAGTACGCGATGGCGACGGACTCGGCGCGGTCGAAGACGCGGCCGCGGCCGGAGCCGTGGGCGCGCTGCTTGGCGGTGTTGTAGACCTTCTCGAACACCCGCGGGACGGACAGGACGAACGTCGGCCGGAACTCGGCGAGGTCCGCGACCAGGTTCTTCACGTCATCGGTGTGACCGAGCGTGCAGCCGCCGGCGAGGCAGCCGATCTCGATCGCCCGGCCGAAGACGTGCGCGAGGGGCAGGAACAGCAGCGTCGAGGTCTCGCGGTTGAAGAACTCGCCGAGACCCTCGAGCAGCTGCAGCGCCTCGTCGACGAAGTTGCCGTGGGTGAGCTCGCAGCCCTTGGGCCTGCCGGTGGTGCCGGAGGTGTAGATGATCGACGCGAGGTCCTCGGGGGAGACCGCCGCGCGCCGCCGGTCGACCTCCTCGTCGCGGACGTCACGCCCGCGCTCGAGGAGTTCCGCGACGACGCCCCGGTCGAAGGCCCACATCTCCCGCAGGTCCGGGACGGCGGCGTGGACGGACCGGACGAGCTCCTCGTGCGCCGCGGTCTCCACGAACACTCCGACCGCGCCGGAGTCAGCGAGGATCCACTCGACCTGCTCCGCGCTGGAGGTCTCGTAGATCGGCACCACGACGGCGCCGATCATCAGCCCGGCGAGGTCGGCGAGCGTCCACTCGTAGCGGGTCCTGCTCATCACCGCGATGCGGTCGCCGTGGCCGACGCCCGCGGCGATCAGGCCCTTCGCCAGCGCGCGGACCTCGTCGGCGAAGCGCGCGGACGTCACGTCCTGCCAGGCGCCGTCGACCCTCCGGCGGAGCGCGACGTGCGACGGGGTCTGCTCGGCCGCGCGGAGGACGACGTCCGCGACGTTGCGGGTCTCGGCGGCGGCCGCGGCGACGGCGTCCGGGCTCTCGACGGCGAACTCGCGCACGGCGCCTCTCCTGCGCTTCCCTGGTCGGTCGGTGGCCGCCGCGGGCGCGGCGTGCGCGTCACGGTAGCCCGGGCGATGCCCGGGGGGCGAGGACAGCGGCGCCGGTAGCCTCGGCCCATGGCCGACGAGTCGACGCAATCGATCACGATCGAGGCGCCGCCCGGAGCGATCATGGCCGTCATCGCCGATTTCGACCGCTACCCGGAATGGGCCGGATCAGTGCAGAGCGCCCAGGTGGTGGAGGACGGCCCGGACGGCCGCGCCCGTCGCGTCGCGTTCACCGTCGACGCGCGGGTGTTCCGCGACGAGTACGAGCTCGAGTACGACTGGCGCGACGACGAGGCGGTGCACTGGCACCTCGTGGCCGGTCAGATGCAGCGCGCGCAGCAGGGCTCGTACACGCTGCACCGCTCAGGCGCCCAGACGACGGTCACCTACACCCTCGCCGTGGACCTGGCGATGCCGATGCTCGGCATGCTCAAGCGCAAGGCCGAGCGCGTGGTCATGGACACCGCGTTGCGCGGCCTGAAGCGGCGGGTCGAGACCACGTCCTCCGGGGCCTGAGCGCGTGCGGATCCTGCTGGTCACCGGCAAGGGCGGCGTCGGCAAGACGACGACCGCCGCGGCCACGGCGCTGCGGCTGGCCGACCGCGGCGTCAAGACCCTGGTCGTCTCCACCGACGCGGCGCACTCGCTCGGCGACGTGCTCGGGACGGCGCTGGACGGCGCGCCGCGCGAGGTGTGTGACGGGCTGTCCGCGCTGCAGGTCGACACCCAGCGCCGGTTCGAGACCGCGTGGCGTGACGTGCAGTCCTACCTGCTGCGGCTGCTCGAACGCAGCGGCGCCGACCCGGTCACCGCCGAGGAGCTCACGGTCCTGCCCGGCATCGACGAGGTGCTCGCCTTGCTGGCGCTCTCCGACGCCGCGCACTCCGGCGACTGGGACGCCATCGTGGTCGACTGCGCGCCGACCGCGGAGACGCTGCGGTTGCTGGCCCTGCCGGAGGCGCTGAGCTGGTACATCGAGCGCGTCATCCCCGCGCAGCGTCGGATCGCGCGCGGCATGCGCCCGCTCGCGGCGCTGCTCGGGCGCGGTGAGGCGCTGCCGCCGGACGGTGTCTTCGCCGCGCTGCTCGCCCTGCACGCCGAGCTCGCCGCGCTGCGGAGCCTGTTGTCGGACCCGGCGACGACGTCGGTGCGGCTGGTACTGACCCCGGAGGCCGTCGCGGTGGCCGAGACCCGACGGACGTACACCGCACTCGCGCTGTACGGCTACGCCGTGGACGGCGTGGTGGTCAACCGCGTCGTGGTCGACCGCGCGGTCCCCATCGGCGACGACCCGTGGCGGACCCGATGGGCCGAGGCCCAGGCGAGGCAGCTCGCCGCGGTGCGCACGTCGTTCGAGGACGTACCGATCGTCGAGGTCGGGCACCGCGGTGACGAGCCGGTCGGGGAGCTCGCCCTGCGCGAGGTCGCCGACGAGCTGTACGGCGCGCTGCCCGGCACCGATCCGGCGGCGCCGGCGCCGGAGCGCCCGCTGCTGCAGGTGCGCCCCGACGGCGAGGACTTCGTCCTCGAGGTCGACCTGCCGCTCGCGGCGCCGGGGGCGGTGGACGCGACCCGGGTCGGCGACGACCTCGCGCTGACCGTCGGTGGGCGGCGCCGGGTGCTCGCCCTGCCCAGCGTGCTGCGCCGCTGCTCGGTCGGTACGGGCCAGGCCGCGGACGGCCGGCTGACCGTGCGTTTCCACCGCGACCCCGCGCTGTGGCCGACGGAGCCGGGCTCGTGACGGCGTCTCCCGGCTCGCCGGTCGGGCCGCTCGGTGAGGAGGCGGCCCGCCTGGCGTCGGCGTTGCAGGACTGGACCGCGCGGACCTTCCCGCCGCCGGCGCGCGACGCGGGCGCCGACGCGGGCGCCGGCGCGGACGACGGCGCCGGCGCCGGCGCCGGACATCGACACGGCGGCATCGCCACCGGCGCGCCGGAGTGCAGCCTGTGCCCGCTGTGCCGGCTGATCTCCGTGCTGCGCGGGGAGGACCCCGAACTGACCGCCCGGCTGCTCGACGCCGGGACGGCCGTGGTGTCCGCGGTGCGCGGGATCGCTGACGCGCTCGCCGAGCGCTCCGGGTCCCCGGAACCTCCGGCGCCGCGCCCCGCGGGGGACGGCGCGCCGCGGCGGGTCGAGCGCGTCGAGTTCGACGGTCCGGACAGCACGCCGGACGACCGGGGCTGACGTGCCGCTGGCGATCGGTGTCGACATCGGCGGGACGAAGGTCGCCGCGGGCGTCGTCGATGACGCCGGCATCGTGCTCGACCGTGAACGGCGCGACACCCCCGCCGAGGACGTCGCCCGCACCGAGGACGTGATCGCCGAGGTCGTCGCGGAACTCGGCGCCCGCAACGACGTCGTCGCCGTCGGGATCGGGGCGGCGGGGTGGATCGGCACCGACCGCGCCACCGTGCTGTTCTCCCCGCACCTGGCCTGGCGCAACGAGCCGCTGCGCGACGCGCTCGTCGGGCGGATCCCGCTGCCGCTGGTCGTGGAGAACGACGCGAACGCGGCGGCCTGGGCGGAGTACCGGTTCGGTGCCGCCCGCGGAGCGCGGGTCGTCGTCTGCGTCACGCTCGGCACCGGCATCGGCGGCGGGGTGGTGGTCAGCGGCGTGCTGTACCGGGGCGCCTACGGCGTGAGTTCGGAGTTCGGTCACATGACCGTGGTCCCGGACGGCCGGCGCTGCCCGTGCGGCAACCGCGGCTGCTGGGAGATGTACGCCTCCGGCACGGCGCTGGCGCGGGACGCCCGGGAACTCGCGGAGGTGTCCCCGCTGGCCGCGCACCGGCTCCTCGAGCTGGCCGGCGGGGACCCCGCCGGGCTCACCGGCCCGGTGGTCACCGCGGCCGCGCGGGAGGGGGACCCGTCCGCGGTGGAGATCTACACCGAGATGGGCCGCTGGCTCGGTCGCGGCATCGCCAACCTGGCCGCGATCATCGATCCGGCGGTGTTCGTCATCGGGGGTGGGGTGTCCGAGGCGGGTGACCTGCTGCTGCGACCGGCGCGCGAGGAGTTCGGGCAGCGGCTGACCGGGCGCGGCTTCCGGCCGGTGGCGCCGGTGCTCGGCGCCGAGCTCGGTCCCGGACGCCGGCCTGGTGGGCGCTGCCGACCTGGCCCGCCGGCGCCGCTGACGGTCACCGACCGCTCAGGTGAGCGGGTCGTGTCCCCAGTTCATGAGCGAGTAGCGCCAGCGGGTGTCCGAGACGTCGCCGTCCGGGCGCTGCGCCAGGTGCCGGTGCACGTACCCGACCACCTTGCGCATGTGGGCGTAGTCGTCGTCGGAGAGGTCGGCGACCTTCGTCGACTTCAGCTCGACGATGCGCCGGCCCTCGGCGTGGCCGGTGCTCTCGTCCGAGCCGCTCTTCTGCCCCACGGCGCGGGACTCGTCACTGCGCAGCCAGGTCTCCAGCTGCTTGGGCGTCATGTTGACCGCCTCCTCGAACTGGCGGCGGATGTCGGTGCGGTCGTCGTCGGCCATGCGCTGGTGCTACCCACGCCCGTCAGGCGGCCTCACCGGGCGGTGCGGGCATCGGGCAGGATCGCGCAGCGTGCCGGTCCTGCGTGTGCTCAGCTACAACGTCCGGGCGCTGCGCGACGACGCCGAGGCCGTCGCCCGGGTCATCCGGGCGGCCGAACCGGACGTGGTCTGCGTGCAGGAGGCGCCGCGCTTCCTGCGGTGGCGCTCGAAGTGTGCGGCGCTCGCACGCGAGAGCGGTCTGGTCGTCGTCGGCGGCGGCCGGGTGTGCGGGGCGAACCTGCTGTTGTCCCGGCTCGCGGTCGAGGTGCACGGCACCCGGGACGTGGCGTTCAGCAAGGACCGCGGGCTGCACCAGCGGGGCACGGCGCTCGCGCTGCTCAGCCTGCGCGGGTCGCGGTTCGTCCTGGGCGGGACGCACCTGGACTACCTGCCCGACGCTGGGGAGCCCCGGCTGCGGCACGCCCGGGAGTTGCACGAGGCGATCGACGGCTTCGTCGCGCCGCAGGAGGCGCCGTCGGTGGTGGCGGGGGACATCAACGACCTGCCGGGCTCGCCGACCTGGCAGCTGCTCGAGGGCCGGGGGACGGACGCGTTCGCCGCGGTGGGCTCCGGGGACGGGTTCACCTACAGCGCGATCGACCCGGTGCGGCGCATCGACGGGGTCTTCGTCGACCCGCGGATCGGGCTTCGCAGCGCGGAGGTCCTGGACTCCCCGGACGTCCAGGTCGCGAGCGACCACCGCCCGCTCCTGGTCGTCGCCGAGCTGCCCTGACGCTGCGCTCGTGAAGCGTGGTGGTCAGACGGCGGCGGCGGGGCGGACGGTGCGCACGGCGTCGAGCCAGCGCTCCAGCGGCAGCGAGCCCCGCCGGGCAGCCGAGATGCCGGCGTCGAGCGCTACCGCGTACGGCGTCGCGGCCAGCTCCGGCACCTGCGGGCGGGCGAGGAAGGCGTCCCGCTCCTCGCGGCCGAGCTCCGTCGGTTCGGTGCCGGTGAGCCGGCACCACAGCACGAGCACCGACTCCTGCGTGGTCTCCATGATGATCACCTCCGCCGCCCAGGGTCGGCGCGGCGGATGAACGATCACCGCGCGTGCGGTGACGGCGCGACGAACTCGCGGTGACGTCCTCAGACGATCGCGCCGTCGTCGTCCTCGTCGTCGGGGCGTTCCCGCAGCCGCATGACGAGTATCCCGGCGGAGATGAGCACGCCGGCGACGCCGAGCAGGAACGGCAGCTCGCCCTCCAACCCGAGACGCCCACCGAAGACCATCACGAGCAGGGCGGCGACCAGGACCGTCAGGGCCCCGACGGTGGCCAGGGCGAGCCGGGGCAACGGCGGGGGCGGCGGCGGGACGTAGTGCTCCTCCTCGAGGTCCACCTCGTCGCTGAGTGCCGGCAGTTGCAGGCGCGCCCGCCACTCGGCGTCCTCGCGGGTGAGGTCGCGTTCGGCGGCGCGGACCGCCGCGATCGTGTCGACCGGCCAGTCGGCGACGAGCGCGGCGAACGCCTCGTCGGTGGTGCCGGCGTCCAGCCCGTCCCAGGGGTCGCGTCGTGCGGGCACGCCGCTGGTGCGCAGCACGGACGCCACGATCGGGGCTGCGTCGGAGCGCTCGGCGGCGGCGACGGACAGGCGGCCGAGTCGGGGGCCGTCGCCGTCGCCGAGTGCGCCCGGGGGGTCGGCGTAGGCCGCGATCCGGGCCCGGCGCAGCGCGTCCAGGACGGCCGGGACGGTGTCGACGGCGAGATCGACCAGGGGCACGAACCGGTCGGCGTGCAGGCCGTTGTCGAGCCGCCCCGGCGGTCCGGGAGGGCGGCCCGCGGCGGCGGGGCTCTCGCTCACGGGCTCGGCGCCGCCTCGGCGGCGATCTCCCGGATGAACGCCCAGCTGCCCTCGAAGACGGCCGGCGCGTCGTTGTCGAGGGTTGCCACGTGGTAGCTGTCCTCGAGCACCACCTCGCGCACGCTCGTGCGGGTCGCGCCCTCGAGCAGCAGCCGGGCGCTCAGCGGCTCGACGACGTGGTCCTCGCGCGAGCGGAACAGCAGGACCGGTGCCGTGATCCGCGCGAAGTCGGCCCGCACGACGCCCCACAGCTGCTGCAGTGAAGCGAACGCCCGCACCGGCGTGCGGTCGTAGGCGGGTTCCGGAGCGCCAGGCTTCTTGACGTCCCCACCGATGGCGGGCCGGGACGGCAGCACCGGCCAGACGTACTTGGCGAATCGGGCGTCGGCCCGCTCGGTCGCGTAGCTGGGGTTGACGAGGACGAGCCCGGCCACGCCGTCGCCCTTCTCCTGCGCCAGCCGGGTGACCAGCGTGCCGCCCATCGACAGGCCGCAGGCGAAGACGGCCTCGCACCGCTCGGCGAGCTCGGTGTGCGCCTGCTCCACCGCGCCGTACCAGTCCCGCCAGGTGGTGCGGTTCGCGTCCTGCCAACGCGTGCCGTGACCGGGCAGCAGCGGCAGCCGCACCGAGCAGCCCGCGGCGGCGAGGTGCTCCGCCCACGGCCGCATGCTGGCCGGCGTCCCGGTGAACCCGTGGCTGAGCACGACCCCGATCGGACCTCCATCGGCCCGGAACGGCTCGGCCCCCGGCAGCAGACCCACGTCCGGTGCCCTCCCGCTCGCTCGGTCCTGCACGGTGCCGCACGCGACGTCGTGCGGCAGCCCATTCTGCCGCGACGCGCGCCGGGTGCGACACTGACCGGGTGCTGTACTGGCTCGCGAAGTTCGCGCTGATCGGGCCAGCGCTGCGCGTGGTCTGGCGGCCGTGGGCCGAAGGCCTGGAGAACGTCCCCCGCGAGGGCCCGGCCATCCTCGCGAGCAACCACCTGTCGTTCTGCGACTCCTTCTTCATGCCGGTGCTGGTCCCGCGCAAGGTCACGTTCCTGGCGAAGGCCGAGTACTTCACCACGCCGGGGATCAAGGGCCGGCTGTCCCGGATGTTCTTCGCCGGCGTCGGACAGGTGCCGATCGACCGCGGTGACGCCGACGCCGCCCAGCGCGCGCTCGAGACCGGCGTGCGGCTGCTGCGGCGAGGGCTATCTGCTGGGCATCTACCCCGAGGGCACCCGCTCGCCGGACGGTCGGCTCTACCGCGGCAAGACCGGCGTGGCCCGGATGGCGCTCGAGGCCGGCGTCCCGGTCGTCCCGGTCGCCATGATCGGCACCAACGTCATCCAGCCGACCGGCCGGCGGGTACCGCGGCTGCGTCCACGCCCGGGCGTCCGGTTCGGCCGCCCGCTGGACTTCAGCCGGTACGAGGGGATGGCCGGCGACCGCTTCGTCGAACGGTCGATCACCGACGAGATCATGTACCAGCTGATGCAGCTGTCCGGCCAGGAGTACGTCGACCGGTACGCGGCCGAGGTCAAAGCCGCCGCCGGGGGTCCCGTGGCGTTCGGCGCGCGCCGGCCGCCGGCCGGGACCGCCGGCCGGGCACGGTTCGGCGAGGCGGGCGACCGGATCGGCCCGGTCGAGCAGGCGGGATGACGGCGCCGCGGCGCTACTTCTACGACTGCGAGTTCATCGAGGACGGCCGGACGATCGAGTTGGTCTCGATCGGGGTCGTCGACGAGAGCGGCCGCGAGTTCTACGCGGTGTCGAGCGAGTTCGACCCGCAGCGGGCCATCGACTGGGTGCGCCGGCACGTCCTGGACAAGCTCCCCTCGCCGTCGGACCCGGCCTGGCGCAGTCGCGACCGCCTCCGCGAGCGACCTGCTCGAGTTCCTGACCGCGCCGGGTGAGGACGTCGAGCTGTGGGCGTGGGTGGCCGCCTACGACCACGTCGCGCTGGTGCAGCTGTGGGGTGACATGCGCGCGCTGCCGCGGGAGGTCCCGCGGTTCACCCACGAACTGCGCCAGCGCTGGGAGGACGCCGGCCGCCCGACGCTGCCGGAGCCCGGGCGCGACCAGCACGACGCGCTGGCCGACGCCCGGCACAACCTGCAGCGGTGGCGGGTCATCGAGGGCGTCCGGGACGGCGGCGACGGAGGACCTCGCTAGGTCCCACTAGGCTTCCCGGCCGTGCGCATCGGAGTCCTGACCGGCGGCGGCGACTGCCCCGGCCTGAACGCGGTCATCCGCGCCGTCGTCCGCAAGGGCGTCGGCGTCTACGGCCACGAGTTCGTCGGCTTCCGCGACGGCTGGAAGGGCCCGCTGGAGAACCTCACGATGCCGCTGGGCGTCGCGGAGGTGCGCGGCATCCTGCCGCGCGGCGGCACCATCCTCGGCTCGTCCCGGACCAACCCGTTCAAGATCGACGGCGGGGTCGAGCAGATCCGCGCGAACCTGCACGCGCTCGGCGTCGACGCGCTGGTCGCGATCGGCGGCGAGGACACCCTCGGCGTCGCCGCGCAGCCTGCACGAGCTCGGCGTCAACGTCGTCGGCGTCCCGAAGACGATCGACAACGACCTCAACGCCACCGACTACACGTTCGGCTTCGACACCGCGGTCAACATCGCGATGGAGGCCATCGACCGGCTGCACACGACCGCCGAGTCCCACCACCGCGCCCTGATCGTCGAGGTGATGGGCCGGCACGCCGGCTGGATCGCGCTGCACGCCGGCCTGGCCGGCGGCGCCAACGTCATCCTCATCCCGGAGCAGCCGTTCAACCTCGAGCGGGTGTGCGCGTACGTCGAGAGCCGCTTCAGCTCGCACTACGCGCCGATCGTCGTCGTGGCCGAGGGCGCCACCGCGGACGACGGCGAGAACACCACCGTCGACAAGGGCCTGGACGCGTTCGGCCACGTCCGCCTCGGCGGCATCGGCGAATGGCTCGCCGGCCAGATCGAGCAGCGCACCGGCAAGGAGGCGCGCACGACGGTGCTCGGGCACATCCAGCGCGGCGGCACGCCGTCGGCGTTCGACCGGGTGCTCGCCACCCGGTTCGGTCTGCACGCGATCGACGCCGCCACGGACGGCGACTGGGGGACGATGGTCGCCCTGCGCGGCACCGACATCGTCCGGGTGCCGCTGGCCGACGCCACCACCGAGCTCAAGACGGTGCCGCCGGAGTTCTACGCCGAGGCCGAGGTCTTCTTCGGCTGACGGCCGGGCGTCGCCGGTGGGCGGAACGGGTATCACCCGGACATGGCGAACGAACTCAACGGCAAGACGATCGCGTTCCTGGTGGCCAACGAGGGTGTCGAGCAGGTCGAGCTCACTCAGCCCTGGCAGGCGGTGGAGCAGGCCGGCGGACGACCGGTGCTGGTCGCGCCCAAGGCCGGCGACGTCCAGGCTTTCCACCACCTGGACAAGGGCGAGGTCTTCCAGGCGACGGTGGAGACCAACCAGCTGTCCGTGGACGACTACGACGGCGTCGTGCTGCCCGGCGGGGTGGCGAACCCCGACATGCTGCGCACCGACGACTCCGCGGTGCAGTTCCTGCGGGAGTGGGCGCAGGCCGGCCAGCCGATCGCGGCGATCTGCCACGGCCCGTGGACGCTGATCGAGGCCGGCGTGGTGCGGGGCAAGACGCTGACCAGCTGGCCGAGCCTGCAGACCGACATCCGCAACGCCGGCGGCCAGTGGGTGGACGAGCAGGTGCACCGCGACAGCGAGGACGGCTACACCCTCGTCACCAGCCGCAAGCCGGACGACCTCGAGGCGTTCGGCCAGGCGGTCGTCGAGCTGTTCGGCTGACCGCTACCTGGGATGATCCTGGGCTCCGTGCGGACATCCGCACGGAGCCCAAGATCATCGCCAGGCGGGACGAGAGGTCGGGGGCCCCGGGGGGCGTCAGTACCCTGACCGGGTGAGCACCCCACGACAGCGCTCGCTGCACTCGCGCTCTCGCGGAGGCCCCGTGTGACCGCGCTGCCCGCCTCGCCGCTCGTCGCCGCCGAGCTCGGGCTCGACGCCTGGCGCGAGCTGCCGGCGGCGCAGCAGCCGAGCTGGCCCGACCCTGAGGCGCTGCGAGCGGCCGCGGCGACCCTGGCGGCCTCCCCGCCGCTGGTCGTGGCCAGCGAGGTCGACCAGCTGCGCGAGCGGCTGGCCGCCGTCGCGCGCGGCGAGGCGTTCCTGCTGCAGGGCGGCGACTGCGCGGAGACGTTCGCACACCAGCTCGCAGGCCGACATCGCCGGCAAGGTCCGCGTGCTGCTGCAGATGGCCGTGGTGCTGACCTACGGCGCGTCGATGCCGGTCGTCAAGCTGGGGCGGATCGCCGGGCAGTACGCCAAGCCGCGCTCGTCCGACATCGACGCGAGCGGCCGTCCGTCCTACCGCGGCGACATGGTCAACGACCTGACCGGCGACCGCACGCCCGACCCGGCGCGCATCCTGCGCGCCTACAGCACCGCCGCGACCACGCTGAACCTGCTGCGGGCCTACGCCGGCGGCGGGCTGGCCTCGCTGGACCGGGTGCACGCCTGGAACACCGAGTTCGCCCGCGACACCGAGACCGGTGCCCGCTACGAGCAGCTGGCCGGCGAGATCGACCGGGCGGTGCGGTTCATGCGCGCCTGCGGCGTCCACGACGCGGCGCTGGACTCGGTCGAGCTGTACGCCTCGCACGAGGCGCTGATGCTGGAGTACGAGCGGGCGCTGACCCGGGTCGAGGAGGGGCGGGCGTACGACCTGTCCGGGCACTTCGTCTGGGTCGGGGAGCGGACCCGCCAGCTCGACGGCGCGCACCTGGACTTCGTGTCCCGGATCGCCAACCCGATCGGCGTCAAGCTCGGCCCGACGACCACGCCGGAGTTCGCCGCCGAGCTCGTCGAGCGGCTCGACCCGATGCACCAGCCGGGCCGGCTGACGCTGATCAGCCGGATGGGCAACGCCCGGGTGCGCGACGCGCTGCCGCCGATCGTCGAGAAGGTGCAGTCCACCGGTCACCTCGTGGTCTGGCAGTGCGACCCGATGCACGGCAACACCGAGGAGACCGTCGGCGGGGTCAAGACCCGGCACCTCGACCGGATCATCGACGAGGTGGACGGCTTCTTCGACGTGCACGCCGCGCTGGGCACCCATCCCGGTGGGCATGCACGTCGAGCTCACCGGCGACGACGTCACCGAGTGCATCGGCGGGACGGCGGAGCTGACCGCGGCGGACCTGGGCGGCGCTACGAGACGGCGTGCGACCCGCGGCTGAACAACGAGCAGTCACTGGAGCTGGCGTTCCGGGTGGCCGAGCGGCTCGTCGCCGAACGGCGCTCGCGTGGCTGACGCGATGGACCGGCCGGTCGACCTGCGCAGCGACACGGTCACCCGGCCGACGCCCGGGATGCGCCGGGCGATGGCCGACGCCGAGGTCGGCGACGACGTCTACGGCGAGGACCCGACGGTCAACGCGCTCGAGGCCGAGGTCGCCGAGCTGCTCGGCTTCGAGGCGGCGCTGTTCGTCCCGTCCGGGTCGCTGGGCAACCAGCTCGGCATGCGGCTGCTCGTCGCGCCCGGGCAGGAGCTGGTCTGCGACACCATGGCGCACGTCGCCCGCGCCGAGCTCGGGCACGCGGCGGTGTTCTCCGGCATCACGTTCCGCACCTGGCGGGCGGACGAGGGCCGGCTGGACGCCGAGCGGATCCGGGAGCTGATCGCCCCGGACGCCGGCCCGTACCTGGTGTCCACCGCGGCGATCGCGGTCGAGAACACCCACAACTTCGGCGGCGGCACCGTGCAGGAGCCCGACGCAGGTGCACGCGGTCATCGCCCTCGCCCGACGGTACGACCTCGGACTGCACCTCGACGGCGCGCGGCTGTGGAACGCCTCCGTGGCGTCCGGCCGCTCGATGGCGACGCTCGCCGAGGGGTTCGACACCGTGTCGGTCTGCCTGTCCAAGGGCCTCGGCGCGCCGGTCGGGCTCGGTGCTGGTGTCGTCGGCCGACCGGATCGCCGAGGCGCGGGTGTGGCGCAAGCGCTACGGCGCCGGGATGCGTCAGGTCGGCATCCTGGCCGCTGCCGGCCGGTACGCGCTGGCGCACCACGTCGACCGGCTCGCCGACGACCACGACCGGGCGCAGCGGCTGGCGAAGGGCCTCGGCGCGGACCCGTCCCGGGTGCCGACCAACATCGTCGTCCTCGACGTGGCCGACGCCGCCGCCGTCGCGGTGGCCGCGGCCCGGCAGGGCGTGCTGGTCGTCCGCCCTCGGGCCCGCGGTTCCTGCGCCTGGTCACCCACCTGGACGTCGACGACGCCGGCGTCGACCGCGCCCTGGACGTGCTGCGCCCGCTCGTCGGCGCCTGAGGGCCGCCCGCGTCGCGATGACTCCACGGTCCGGGTGGAGTCCAACCGACGTGGGACCCGATCGGGACGGCGATGCCGAGCGTGAGTTGCTGGTCGCCGCGCAGGCAGGTGACGAGCACGCGTTCCGGCGGCTCGTCGAGCTGCACCGCGCCGACCTGCAGGCGCACTGCTACCGGATGCTCGCGTCCTGGGCGGACGCCGAGGACGCCTACCAGGACACGCTGCTGCGGGCCTGGCGCGCCCTGGACCGCTTCGACGGGCGGAGCCGGCTGTCGACCTGGCTGTACCGCATCGCGACGAACGTCTGCCTGAGCGCGCTGCGGCGCACGTCCCGGCAGCGGGTGCTGCCCGCGGGGGTCGGCGACGGCGAGCAGGAGCTCGACTGGGTCGGTCCGTACCCCGACGAGGCGTTCGGCGTCCCGTCCGGCTTCGCCGACCCGAGTGCGCAGTTCGACCGCCGGGAGTCGGTCGAGCTGGCCTTCGTGGCGGCGTTGCAGCTGCTGCCGCCGCGCCAGCGCGCGGCGCTGGTGTTGAGCCAGGTGCTCGGACTGCGTGCCGCGGAGGTCGCCGACGTGCTCGGGACGAGCGTGGCCGCGGTGACGAGCGCGCTGCAGCGGGCGCGGGCCCGGCTCGACGAGCTGCGCCCGGTCGAGAGCCAGCAGGCCGTTCTGCGCGGTCTCGGGGACGCGCACGTCACCGGTCTGGTGCGGCTGTTCGCGGCCGCACTGGAGGACGGTGACGCGCCGATGCTCACCCGGCTGCTCACCGAGGACGTCGTCTTCGAGATGCCGCCGTACCCGCAGACCGCGCGGGGGCGCGCCGACGTGGCCGGGTCGTGGCTGGTCCCGACCCGGCGCCCCACCGGCCTGCGCACCCGGGTGACGTCGTGCAACGCGCAGCCCGCAGTCGCCGTCTACAGCAGCGCCGACCCCGAGGCACCGGCCCGGTTCGTCGCGCTCGACGTCCTGGCGCTCGACCGCCGCGGCCTGACCCGCATCACCGCCTTCCGCGACCCCGCCGCGGCGACGGCCCTCGGGTTGCCGGAGGCCCTGCCGCCGCTGTGATCCCTGAGAAGACCCGCTGAGCGGCGTGATGATCGACGACGTCGACCCGTCGCGCCGGCCCGGTCCCGGAGCTCGCTGCTGGACCGGGCGACCACCCGTCGCGCGCTGAGCTCAGGCCGGGGCGGCGTCCGCCGCGACGCTGGCGACCGCCTCCGAGCCCGGCTCCACGGCGGCCGGGTCCATCCACATGACCTGCCAGCCGTGGCCGTCCGGGTCGAAGAAGCTGCGGGAGTACATGAAGCCGAGGTCCTCGGCGCCGTCGGCCTCCGTGCCACCCGCCGCGAGCGCGGCGGCGCTCACCGCATCGACCTCCTCGCGCGAGCTCACGCTGAAGCAGTAGAGCGCCAGCGTGTGCGTGGTGGGGTCGGCGATCGGCAGTGTCGCGAAGTCCGCGAACCTCTCGCGGTCGAGCAGCATGACGACGGCGTGCTCACCGATCGGCAGGCACGCGCCCCGCTCGTCGGTGAACCTCGGGTCGACGCCGAACCCGAGCGCGGCGAAGAACGCCCTGCTCCGGCCGACGTCCGCGACGGGCAGGTTCACGAACAGCGTGCGTCCGGGGTGTGGGGAAGTGGTCACGGTGATCTCCGGTCGGTGGGTCGATGGCGTACACGGTGGTAGACGGCCCAGCCGGCGAAACTCATCGGCCGAGGTCGGGGGCCTCCCGCTCGCCGATCGCCGAGGAGGACCCGATCAGTTCCGCGGACCTCCGACGTCTCCACTACTGCCGCCCAGCTGCTCGCCGCCGGCGGCGACGACCCGGATCCGGAGGCAGGACGTGGACATCGCCCGCATCACCGAGGTGCTGACCGACTCGGTCACCGTCGACCTCGTCGAGCAGCAACCGATCATGCAGATCGCCTACGTCACGGCCGCGGGGGAGCCGCGGGCCGTCCCGGTCGGCTACCTGCTGCGGGACGGCGAGTTCGTGTTCTTCACCATCCCGGGCTCGGACAAGGTCCACGCCTTGCAGCACGACCCGCGGATCGCCCTGACCATCGACGTCTCACCCCCGCCGTGCTGCCTGCTCGTCCGGGGGACCGCCGAGCTGTGCGAGGAGGACGGCGTCCCCGACGAGTACCTGGAGGCGTCGTTCCGGACGCTGCCGGAGGACCAGCACGCCGGGTTCGAGCAGCAGGTGCGCGCGCTGTACGACTCGATGGTGCGCATCGTCGTCACCCCGACCTGGGTGCGGCTCAACGACTTCGAGCGCACGGCGCCCCGGGCGGTCGAACGCCTCCTGCAGGCCAAGCACGGCTGACCGTCCCGACCCGACGGCCTCCGGGTCCGCGGAAGCCGGTGGCGGACGGGCGCGGCGCTCCGCTAGCTTCCCGGACGCCGTGCGGGGGAGCGCGGGGGTGGGACCTGTGGACACGTCGACACCGGTGCTCCCCGCTGGGGTCACGGTCGGGCGACAGGTCGTCCGGGAGCGCCGCCGGGAGCGCTCCCGAAGGGCACGACCATGGACTTCACCAGCGAACAGCCTCGACGACGGCGTCCTGGAACGCGACTTCACCCTCGGCGAGGTCCCCGGTGTCCTGTGGACGTCGGGATCCGCGCCGCGCCGCTGATCGTCATCGGCCACACCCCCGGCTTCTCCGAGCGGAGGCCCCGGCTGGTGGCGCGGGCGCGGTACTACGCGGCGCGGTACGGCTTCGCGGCGGCGGCCGTCGACGCCCCGGGGTGCGGTGACCGGCCCCGTTGCGACGCCGACGAGCAGACCCGTGGCGGACTGCGGCGGCGCTGGCGCGAGCGTCGACGAGCTCGTCGACGCCCTGGTCCTCCCGCTCGTCGAACGCTCGGTCCCGGAACGGCGAACGTCCCTCGACGCCTGCTGTCGCTACCCGAGGTCGGCGGCCCGGTCGGGTACGAGGGATGACCGCCATCGGCATCCGGCTGGCGGTGGTCGAGCCGCGGATCTCGGCGACTGTCCTGTTCGGCACGGGTCTGGTGCCCGACGTCCTGCGCGAGGAGGCGCGGGAGCTCACCGTCCCCGTGCAGGTCCTGCTGCAGTGGGACGACGAGGGGATGCCACGCCAGCCGGTCCTGGACCTCTTCGAGTCGTGTGGCAGCAGGGAGACGACGCTGCACGCGAACACGGGCGGCCACGCCGGGACCCCCTGGTTCGAGGTCGACGAGACCGCCCGGTTCTTCACCCGGCACCTCAGGGACGACGGATGCCGGTGACGGTCAGCCGGCGAGGTGCGCGGCGGAGGTCCGGCCGAGCAGCGGCGGGATGGTGGTGACCGCGGCCGACAGCTCGTCGACCTCGGCGTCGGACAGCGCCTGCGGCCCGTCGCACAACGCGGTCTCGGGATGCGGGTGGACGTCGACCATGACGCCGTCCGCCCCCGCGGCCATCGCGGCGCGCGCGAGCGGGACGACGAGGTCGCGCCGGCCGGCCGCGTGCGACGGGTCCACGATCACCGGCAGGTGCGACAGCCGTTGCAGCATCGGCACCGCCGACACGTCGAGCATGTTCCGGATCGCCGGCTCGAAGCCGCGCACCCCGCGCTCGCACAGCACGATGTCGAGGCTGCCGCGCTGCGCGACGTACTCCGCGGCCATCAGCCACTCCTCGTAGGTGGCGGTGAGGCCGCGCTTGAGCATCACCGGCTTGCCGGTGCGCCCGACCGCCTGCAGCAGCGCGAAGTTCTGCATGTTGCGGGTGCCGACCTGCAGCAGGTCGGCGTGCTCGGCGACGACGTCCACGTCGGCCACGTCGGTGACCTCGGTGACCACCGGCAGCCCGACCTCGTCCCGCACCGCGGCGAGGATGCGCAGGCCCTCCACGCCGAGACCCTGGAACGCGTACGGCGAGGTCCGCGGCTTGTAGGCACCGCCGCGCAGCAGTGTCGCGCCCGCCCGTCGGGCCATCAGTGCCGAGTCCCGCGTCTGCTCGTAGCCCTCCACCGCGCACGGCCCGGCGATCAAGGTGAAGGTGTCCGGGCCGACCGGGACGCCGCCCACCCGGATCGTGGTGCGCCGGGCGTGGTTCTCCGCGGACACCAGCTTGTACGGCGCCGTGATCCGCATCGTCTCCGCGACGCCGGGCAGCCCGACCGTGCCGGAGGCGGTCAGCGCCTCCAGCACGTCCTCGGTCCCGACGACGCCGACGATGGTGCGCATCACACCGCGGCTCACGAAGGCCTGACCGCCCGCGGTCTCGATGTGCGCCACCACGCTCGAGATGTCCGCGTCGCTCGCCGACGGCGCCATGACGATGACCACGGCGGGACCCTAGCCGTCGCGCAGGGACTTCAGCGTCGCGATGTCGCGGGCGTGGTCGGCGTCCTCGGTCTCGACGACCACCGGCACGCCCCGCAGCGCCCGGGTCCGGAACAGTGCCCGGAACGCCGCCGCGCCGATGGTGCCCCTGCTCACCGCGGTGTGCCGGTCGCGGCGGGAGCCGGCCGGGTCGCGGCTGTCGTTCGCGTGCACCAGCCCGATCCGGTTGGCCCCGGCGGCGGCGACGACCGCGCGCAGGCCGCCCACCGGGTCCCGGTGCAGGTCGTGCCCGGCGGCGTGGACGTGGCAGGTGTCCAGACAGACGCCCGAGCCGCTCGTGCCGGCCCAGCGCGTCGAGGTACTCGGCCAGGGAGTCGGCGTCCGAGGCGAGCGCCGCCCCGCCGCCGGCGGTCGGCTCGACCAGCAGCGGCACGGGGCGCGGCGTCCAGCAGCGGGAGCAACGCCTGCCGCACGTGCCGCAGCGCCGCTGCCCGCGGCGCCTGGACCGCTGACCCGGCGTGGACCACGACGCCCTCCGCACCGAGCGCGGCGGCGCGCTGCAGCGTCGATGCCAGGGCGTCGGCGGAGCGGACCCGGGTCTGCTCGGTCGGCGAGCCGAGGTTGACCAGGTACGGCGCGTGGACGAACAGCGGCAGGCCCCGTTCCGCGCACCCGGCGCGGAACCGCTCGTCGGAGGCGGGATCCGACGGCCGGACGCGCCCAGCCGCGCGGGTTGCCGGTGAACACCTGGACGACCTCGGCGCCGACCTCGTCGACGCGGGCGAACAGCCGACCCCGGCCGAGGGCCACGTGCGCCCCCACGCGGGAGCGAGGCGCGGGCGCCCGGCTCAGGCGACCTAGATGGTGACGGTGGCGCCCCGGCGCACCTGGCCTGCGCTGTTCTTGTCCTGCGGGTCGACGTCGAGCCCGACGGTGATGTCGAGCAGGCCGCCGAAGACCTTCTTGACCTGCACCTGGACGCCGGCCGCCTGCAGCGCGGCGCGCGCCGCGTCGGCGCTCTTGCCGCCGACGCCGGGAAGCGTGACGAACTGCGGGCCCGCGGAGACGACGAGCGTCACCGTCGAGAACTTGACCGCCGACTGCCCGCGCCGGGGCTCTGGCTGACGACCACGCCGGCCGGGACCGTCGTCGCTGTACGCCTGCGGCCGTCGTGACCGCGAACCCCGCGGCCTTCAGCGCGGACGTGGCGTCGGCCGAGCGGCTTGCCGGTGACGACGGCACGGCGATGACCGGGGGACCGTTCGACACGACGACGGTCACCGTCGAGCCGCGCCGCACCGCGCTGCCCGCCGGGGGTTGGGTGCCGATGACGGCGCCGCGCGGCACCGTGTCGTCGTAGGCCGTCGTGTCGCTCGAGCTGCACCGGGATGCCGGCGAGCGCGGTTCGTGCGGCGGCCACGGTGCCGCCACGTGACGTCGGGCACCGTGTACCGCTCCGGCCCGCGGGAGAGGAACAGCGTCACGGTCTCGCCGCGGTGCGTCCGGGTGCCCGAGGCCGGGTCGGTGCGGACCACGTGGTCCTTGGGGACGTTCTCGCTGAACTCCTGCTGCGGCGCGGCACCGACCGCGAGCCCCGCGTCGGACAACGCCGCTCGGGCGGTGCCCGCGTCGTCGCCGCTCACCGCGGGGACGCTGCGCGTACCGCCCGGAGGCGAACCACCAGCCGGCCGATGGCCACGCCGAGCCGGCCAGGACCACCAGCAGCAGGACGAGCAGCCCGCGCCGCCGCCGGCGCGGCGACGCGAGGGCAGCGGGTGCGCCCCGCGCGCCGGCGCGCCGCGGCGGTCCCGCCGCCGTCCTCACCGGCGCGCCGGCCGGCTGGGCTGCGGCGCCGGTCCGGATCCACGACGGTGGTGTCGTGCGGCCGGGGGCGGACGTCGGCGATCCGGGCCGTCGCGGCGTGCTCCGGCCGGGACCCGAGCGCGGACGTCGTCGGCCGCTCCGTCGTCCGGCAGCCGTCGTGCCCTCGGCGCGGCGCCGCACGCCGCGGCGGCGCGGCACGCCGAGCACGGGCAGGCCGAGGTCGGCGCGGACGTCGGCGAGCTCGGCGAGGAAGGCGCCGGCGTCGAGCGGGCGCCCGCCCGGCGTCGGCGCGGTGGACGCGGCGGCACCAGGTCGTCGAGCTGCGGCGGGATGCTCGGGGGCGCGCAGGGACGGCGGCGGCACGCTGCCGTGCACGTGCTGGTAGGCGATCTCCACCGGCGGAGCCGGCGATGAACGGCGGCGCCCCGGTGAGCAGCTCGAACAGCACGATCGCCGGCGGCTGTAGACGTCCGAGCGCGGGTCGGTGCGCTGACGGGTGATCTGCTCCGGCGAGCAGTAGGCGACGGTGCCCATCATCGCGCCGGCCCCGGTGATGGCCGCCGAGGCGGAGGCCGAGGCGGCCAGGTCCGCGGCGCGGCCGGACTCCACGGCGCGCGCCAGGCCGAAGTCCGCGACCTTCACCACGCCGTCGTCGGAGAGCAGGATGTTCTCCGGCTTGACGTCGCGGTGCACCAGCCCGGCGCGGTGCGCGGCGGCCAGCGCGTCGAGCACCGGCTCCATCAGCGACACCGCCTGCGCCGGGGACAGCCGCCCTCGCTCGCGCAGCAGGTCGCGCACGGTGCGGCCGTTGACCAGCTCCATCACGAGGAAGACGTGGCCACCGTCGCGGCCCTGGTCGAACACCGCGACCGCGTTGAGGTGGGTGAGCCGGGCCGCGGCGCGGGCCTCGCGGGTGAACCGGTCGACGAAGACCGGGTCGGCCGACAGCGAGTCGGCCATCACCTTGACGGCGACGAGGCGGTCGAGGCGCTCGTCGACCGCGGAGTACACCGTCGACATCCCGCCCCGGGCGATCCGCGACAGGATGCGGTAGCGGCCCTCGAGGACGCGTCCGACCAGCGGGTCCACCGCCAGGTCGGGACTCGTCGACACGCGGGAAGTCTACGGGGCGGCACCGTCGCCGGGCCGGGCCTGCGCACACCCGCCGACCGTAGGCTCGGCGCGGTGGGCGTGACGCGACGGGGACTGGCGCCGACTGCCCGGCGCGTTCCCGGTCGCGTCGGGCGAGGCGGAGCTGCTCGCCGACGCCGACCGGCCCGGCGGGTGGCTGCTGCTCGTCGACCGGGTCCGGCAGTCCTACGTCGACCTCGACGACCCGAGCTACCTCGACTTCGAGTACCTGCAAGGCTTCGCGGAGCTCGTCTCGGCGCTGCCGCCGGGGCCGCTGGCGACCACCCACATCGGCGGCGGCGCCGCGACGTTCCCGCGCTGGGTCGCCGCCACCCGCCCCGGCTCGCCGCAGATCGTCCTGGAGCCGGACACCGCCCTGACCGAGGAGGTCCGCCGCCGGCTGCCGTTCGCCCGCGAGGCCCGGATCCGGGTCCGCGCGCAGGACGGCCGTGCCGGGCTGGCAGCGCTCGGGACGGCCAGCGCCGACCTCGTCGTGCTCGACGCGTTCCTCGGCGGCCGGGTCCCGGCCGAGCTGACCACCCGGGAGAGCCTCACCGAGTGCGCCCGGGTACTGCGACCCGACGGCGTCCTGCTCGCCAACGTCGCCGACGGCCCGCCGCTGGCGTGGCTGCGGCGGGTGGGCGCCGGGCTGGTCGAGGTGTTCGGCCACGTCCTGCTCGAGGCGGATCCCGCCGTGCTGCGCGGCCGGCGCTACGGCAACGTCCTGCTCGCGGGGTCGCTCGGCGGGCTGCCGGTGGCCGCGGTCACCCGGGCCGCGGCGGCCGCGCCCGTTCCCGCGCCGGGTCGTCGCGGGCGCCGCACTCGCCGAGTTCGTCGGCGGCGCACACCCGTACACCGACACCGACTGCGCCCGCTCGCCGGCGCCACCGGAGCACGCGTGGAAGGTCGCGGAGCGAGGGGGACTGGTGAGCGCAGCGGCTGCACACCGACCGCCGCCGTGCCGAGTCCTTCGGCGCGGTGGCCGCGGAGTACGACCGGCTCCGGCCGCGCTACCCGGGCGTGCTGCTCGACGACGTGGCGGCCGGACTCCGACGCCGGCGCGAGCGTGCTCGACGTCGGCTGCGGCACCGGCATCGTCGCCCGTGCGCTGGCCGCGCGTGGCCTGGAGGTCCTCGGCCTGGAGCCCGACGCGCGGATGGCCGACCTCGCGCGGGCGTCCGGGATCGCCGTCGAGGTGACGCCGTTCGAGCGGTGGGACCCGGCCGGCCGCCGGTTCGAGCTGGTCGTCGCGGGGCAGGCCTGGCACTGGGTGGACCCGGTGAGCGGCCCGGCGCTCGCGGCGACGGTGCTGCGCCCCGGGAGGACGCTCGCGCTGTTCTGGAACTACGGCCGCCTGGCGGGGCCGGTGGCGCGACGCCGTGGACGCCGTCTACGCCGAGCTCGCGCCGGAGCTGGTCGAGTCGGTCGCCCACCGCGCGTCCGGCGCCACCGCGGACGGTGTTCAGCACGACCTCGCGTCCAGCGGGCGGTTCGCCTCGGTGCGGCGCCGGCGACTACCGCTGGCGGGCGTCCCAGTCGGCCGCCGACTACGTCGCGCTGCTGGCCACCTACAGCGACCACGCCCAGCTGCCGCCGGCGCGGATGGCCGCCCTGTCCGACCGGGTCCGCGCCGTCCTCGAGGACGCCGGCGGCGCGGCCACCGTCGAGTACCGGACGGAGGCGCTGTTCGCCGTCACGCCCGACGGGCCGCGACTGGGTGGCGCCGTCACGCCCGTGGCACCCTGACTGCGTGGCACCGACCGACCTGTCCGCCGTCGAGCTCACCACCGTCCCGGACGTCGCCGAGGCCCTGGGCCTGCCGGTCACCCGGGTCCACCAACTGCTGCGCGACGGGCAGCTCGTCGCCGTCCGCGACGCGGGCGGGGTGCGGCGCATCCCGGCCCGGTTCGTCCAGGACGGCGCGGTCGTGAAGCACCTGCCCGCGGTGATCACCCAGCTGCGTGACGCCCGGTACGAGGACGCCGAGATCGTCGAGTGGCTCTTCCGCCCGGACGACTCGCTGCCCGGCACGCCGATCGACGCCCTGCGCGCCAACCGCGGCAGCGAGGTCAAGCGTCGCGCGCAGGTGGCCGGCTACTGACGTGCGGCACCTGCTGTACCTGGCGCTGCTGGCGGCCTGCCTGATCGGCACCGCCCCGCTGGAGCTCGTCCTGCACACCCACGTCTACGCCCGGTGGCGCCGCCTGGCGCTCACCCTGCTGCCGGTCGTCGTGCTCTTCGGGGCGTGGGACGAGTACGCGATCGCGCGCGGGCACTGGACCTACGACCTGTCGCGGATGACCGGGGTCCTGCTCCCCGGCCGGCTGCCCCTGGAGGAGCTGCTGTTCTTCGTCGTCACGCCGACCTGCGCGGTCCTGACGCTGGAGGCGGTGCGGGCCCGTCGCCCGGACTGGCGGATCGGTGACGAGCCCGACGCGGCGCCCGAGCCGACGCTGCCCCGGGAGGTGCTGCGGTGAGCTACACCCAGCTCGCCGTGCTCGCGGTCGCGCTGGCCGTCGCGCTCGACCTCGTCGTCCTCCGGACGTCGCTCCTGCGGCGCAAGGCGTTCTGGACCGCCTACGCCATCGTGCTGGCGTTCGAGCTCGTCATGAACGGCGTCCTCGCCGGGACGGGGTTCGTCCGTTACGCCCCGGCAGCGTTCAGCGGGATCCGGATCGCGTTCGCCCCCGCCGAAGACCTGCTGTTCGGCTTCTCCATGGTGCTGGTGACGCTGTCGTGCTGGGTGTGGCTGGGCCGCCGGGAGGTCCGCCGGGCCTCGCGTCAGCGGCCCCGTCCGGTGCGGCGCGACGTGCCGAGCGGGCGCGGCTGAGCCCGGCGGCCGCCACCCGGGCCCGCCGGGCGAGCGGCACCGTGGCCCGGCCGGCGAGGACCTGGTAGTCCTCGGCCTCGACCCGGTCGAGGATCTCGCCGTACAGGGTGGCCGCCACCCGCAGGCAGTCCTGCGACGTCGGGTGGACCAGCGGGATGCCCGGCTCGGCGCGCCGGTAGACGTCCCGCGTCCGTTCGATCTCGTACGCCAGCAGGTTCTTGATCGGTTCGTCGACCCGGCCGCGCAGGAGGCGGTCGCGGTCGACACCGAACATCCGCAGCGACTCCTGCGGCAGGTAGATCCGCCCGCGGCGGAGGTCCTCCCCGACGTCCCGGATGAAGTTGGTGAGCTGGAAGGCCACGCCGAGGTCGGTCGCGTACGGTGCGAGCTCGTCCCACCCGGTCGACTCGTCGGCGCGCCCCAGGATGGGCAGCATCTCCAGCCCGATGACGGCCGCCGAGCCCCACATGTACTTCTGCAGGTCCTCGAAGGTGTCGTACTCGGTCACGGTGATGTCCATCCGCATCGACTCGCAGAAGTCCGCGAAGTAGGAGTGCGGGACGTCCCAGCGCCGGATGGTGTCCATCACCGCGCGGGCGACCGGGTCGCTCGTCGTCCCCCAGTCCAGGTCGGTGAGGAAGTCGTCGCTCCACCGGATGAGGTCCGCCGCGCGCTCCTCCGGCGTCCCGGCGAAGTCGTCGACGATGTCGTCGACGTGTCGTGCGAACCCGTACAGCGCGTGGACGTACGGCCGCTTGGCCGGCGGGAGCAGCAGCGTGGCGAGGTAGTACGTCTTGCCGTGCGCGGCGTTCAGCCGCCGGCACCGGGCGTAGGCGTGGCGCAGGGCCGGGCTGGTGATGCCGGCGGCATCGAGCTCGGCGGCGGCGGTGATGGCGGGGCGCAGGACGGTCACCGCGTCACACCACGACGGTGGCCGCACGCCGGGGACGGGCAGCGCCGGTGATCCGCTGCGCGGTCAACCGGCCGGACACGAGCACCATCGGCACGCCCACGCCCGGCTGGGTGCCCGACCCGGTGAAGAGCAGGTTGCCGATCGACGGGTCCACCGGCGCCGAGCGGAACGGCCCGGTCTGCGCGAACGTGTGCGCGGCGGCGAACGGTGCGCCGGCCGCCATGCCCCGCGCGAGCCAGTCCGCCGGCGTGGTCAGGTGCTCCACCTCGATGCCGTCGCCGAAGCCGGTGAACCCGCGCGCCTCCAGCGTGGCGACCATGTGGTCGCGGTAGCGCGGTCCGAGTTCGGACCAGTTCAGGTTGTCGCGCTTGCGCGGGTCGAGGTTCGGGGTGGGGAACAGGACGTAGTACGTGTGCCGACCGGGCGGCGCCAAGGACGGGTCGGTGGCCGTCGGGGAGGTGATGAGCAGCGACGGGTCGCTCATCGTCGTCCGGGATCGGATCAGTTCGTCGAACGTCGACTCCCACGCGTTCCCGAAGGAGATCGTGTGGTGCGCGTCGGCCACCGGCGTCGTCGATCCCGACGTGCAGCACTGCCGCGCTCGGTGAGTAACGCAGACGCCGCACCCGCCACGGCGTGCGCTGCGCGGGCAGCAGCGTCGCGTAGGCCGTCGGGAGGTCGGCGTTGACGACGACGGCGTCGGCGGCGACCCGCTCGCCGTCGGCGGTGACGACGCCGGTGGCGCGGTCACCGGACAGCTCGATGCGGGCGACCGGCGTCGAGTACCGGATCTCGACACCGGCGTGCTGGGCGGCCGCGGCCATCGCCCGCGGCACGGCGTGCATGCCGCCTTCGGGGAAGAAGACGCCGGAGACGCAGTCCATGTAGGTGATGACGGCGTAGATCGCCAGCGCCTGGGTCGGCGCGAGGCCGGCGTACATCGCCTGGAAGGAGAAGATCCGCCGCAGCCGCTCGTCCGCCACGAACTGGCCGATCTTCGGCGCCAGCCGCCGGAACCCGCCGAGGCGCGCCAGCTGCAGCAGCGGCGGGCCGACCAGTTGCAGCGGGCTGTCCAGTGACCGGTCGATGAAGTGCGGCATCTCGAGCCGGTACAGCTCGCGCAGCCAGTCGACGAAGCGCAGGTAGCCCGCAGCGTCGGCGGGCGAGCACGCGCGCTCGATCTCTGCCGCCATCGCCGCGACGTCGGCGTGCACGTCGATCTGCGAGCCGTCGGCGAACCGGGCACGGTAGGCGGGGCTCAGCCGGTGCAGCGTGAGGTGCTCGGCCACCGACGACCCGACGGCGGCGAACGCGTCGTCGAGCAGCTCGGGCATGGTGAGGACGGTCGGGCCGGTGTCGAAGCGGTAGCCGCGGTCGACGAGCAGGCCGCAGCGCCCGCCGGGCACCGACTCCCGTTCGAGGACGGTGACCGCCGGCCCGCGCCGGCCAGGTGCATCGCCGCGGACAGGCCGCCGAGCCCGGCGCCGACGACGACGACGTGCTCGGCGCGCTGCAGGTCGGCCCCTGGACACCCAGGCGAACGGTACTGCGGCCGCGCTCAGCTGCGCCGGTCGGTCGCGACCGCGACCAGCTCGGTGAGCGCGTCCCGCGCGTCCGGCATCGATCGCGGGCTCGGCGAGCGCCGCGCGGGCCTCGGCGGCGCGGGCGGCGATGCGGACCTCGACGCTCGCCAGCGCCCCGGTGTCGACGATGACCTGGCACAGCTGCTCGGCCCGCGCCTGGTCCAGGTCGCGGTCGCCGAGCCCGGCGGCCAGCAGCGCCGCCTGCTCCGCATCGGCGCGCTGCGCGGCGAGCGCCGTCGAGCACCGTGCGCTTGCCCTCGCGCAGGTCGTCGCCGCTCGGCTTGCCGGTACGGTCCGGGTCGCCGAAGACGCCGAGGACGTCGTCGCGCAGCTGGAACGCCTCGCCGAGGGCGAGCCCGTAGCCGTGCAGTGCGGCGCGCACCCGCGGCGGGTGCGCCGGCCGCGGCGGCGCCGAGCTGGAGCGGGCCCTCGACGGTGTAGCGACTGGTCTTGTACGCGGCGACCCGCAGCGCCGCGTCGACCGACGTCCGACCGCGGGCCTGCTCCAGCAGGTCGAGGTACTGCCCGGCCATCACCTGCTCGCGCATCCGGTCCCACACCTCGCGCGCCGACTCGTTGAGGTGCGCGTCGGCGAACACCTGGCCCGACCAGCACAGCAGCAGGTCGCCGAGCACGATCGCCGCCGACTCGCCGAACGCCCGGTCGTCGCCGAGCCAGCGCCGCCGCAGTCGTGCAGGCGGGCGAAGCGCGCGGTGCGCGGCGGGCTTGCCGCGGCGGGTGTCCGAGTCGTCCATGACGTCGTCGTGCACGAGCGCGGACGCGTGCAGCAGCTCCAGCGCCGCGGCGGCGCACCAGCAGCGCGTTGTCGTCCTCGTCCAGGCCCCGGGTGGTGCGCCAGCCCCAGTACGCGAACGTCGGACGCAGCCGCTTGCCGCCGGACAGGACGAAGTCGCAGGCGGCGTCGGCGATCGGGGCGAGGTCGTCCCCGATGGCGGCCAGTGCGGCCGACCTGCCGTCCAGGTACTCCTTCAGCGCCGCGTCGACGCGCGCGACGACGTCGCCGGGATCCTGCACGCCTCCGGACACTACGCTGGCGGGGTGGCCCGGACGGTGCGCACGGTAGCTGCTGCGCTGGAGGGCGCCGCGGCGGGACGGCCGACGTTCTCCTTCGAGTTCTTCCCGCCCAAGACCGCCACGGACGACGCCGCGCTGTGGCAGACGATCCGCCAACTCGAGTCGCTGCGGCCCTCGTTCGTGTCCGTCACCTACGGCGCGGGCGGCTCGACCCGCGACCGCACCATCGAGATCACCGAGCGGATCGCGTCCGACACCACGCTGCTCCCGGTGGCGCACCTGACCGCCGTCGACCACTCGGTCGCCGAGCTGCGCACGATCCTCGGCCGGATGGCCGACGCCGACATCCGCAACATGCTCGCGCTGCGCGGCGACCCGCCGGGCGACCCGACCGGCGAGTGGCTGGCCCATCCGCGCGGGCTGCGCTACGCCGCCGAACTCGTCGAGCTGATCCAGGCGCACGGCGACTTCTGCGTCGGCGTGGCGGCGTTCCCGTTCCGGCACCCGCGCTCGGCCGGCGTCGAGGACGACACCGCGCGCTTCATCGACAAGTGCCGCGCCGGTGCCGACTACGCGATCACGCAGATGTTCTTCCAGGCCGAGGACTACCTGCGGCTGCGCGACCGGGTCGCCGCCGGTGGCTGCGACGTGCCGATCATCGCCGGCCTGATGCCGGTCACGACGATCCGCACGATCGAGCGCTCCGAGCAGCTGTCCGGCGCGCCCTTCCCGCCGGCGCTGGCCGAGAAGTTCGCCGCGGTCGCCGACGACCCCGCGGCGGTGCGGGCGCTGGGCATCGACGAGGCGTCCCGGCTCGCGGAGCGGCTGCTCGACGAGGGTGTCCCGGGCATCCACTTCATCACCTTCAACCGCTCGACCGCGACGCGCGAGGTGTGGGCGGCGCTGCAGCTGACCGCGGCGTGAGGCGGGCGCGCTCGGAACGCAGGCCGCGTGGTCGGCCGTGCACGGTGGCATGGACCCCGGCCGGTACCCCTTCCTCGGCGGGTGGCTGCGGGTGATGTGGGCCGCCGCGACGCCGCTCGCGCGCGCCGGCGTCCCGCCGACCGCGGTGACGGCCGCGGGCGTCGTCCTGGCCGGCGCCGGGGCGGTCGCGGCACCGCGGCGCGCCGGCGCGGGCCTGCTGGTCGCCTCCGCGGTGTGCGACGGCCTCGACGGCGCGGTCGCCGTGGTCGCCGACCGGGCCACCGCCTCCGGGGCGGTCGCCGACCGCGTCGCCGACCGGCTGTCCGACCTCGCCTACGCCGGCGCGCTCGGCCGCTGCGGCGCGCCGCCGGCCGCTCGTCGCCGGCGCCGCGCTGGCCGGACTGGCGCCGGAGCTGGTGCGCCTGGCGGTGCGGTCCCGGCGGACCCAGGTGACCGTCGCCGAGCGGCCGACCCGGCTGGTGTGCGCCGTCGTGGCGATCGCGACGGTGTCGGCGACCGGGCGGCGCTGGCCCGCCGACGTCTCGGCGGCGGTGGCGTGCGCCTTCGGTGCGCTCGGGCTCGCCCAGATGGCCCGCGGACCCCGGCGCCGCGGCGGACCGTCCGGCGGATGACCGGACCGGGAGCTCACCAGCCGTCGACGTGGAGGACCGTGTCGAGCGGCTGGCGCGGCGCCGGGCGGAAGCTCGTCCCGACGGTGTAGGCGACCGGCAGCAGCACGCCCTGCCGGACGGTGGGCGGGATGCCGAGCAGCTCCGCGACCTCCCGCTCGTACTGCAGGTGCAGGCTGGTCCACGCGCTGCCGAGACCGCGCGCCCGCAACGCGAGCTGCAGGCTCCACGCCGCCGGCAGCAGCGATCCCCACAGCCCCGCCTGGTTGCCCCGCGGCAGCTCCGGGCCGGCGTGGATGGCGGCGATGACGAGCACCGGGACGTCCGCCATGACCTCGGCCAGGTAGGAGGCGCTGTCCGCGACGCGCTGCTGGGTGGCGTCGCGGTCGGCCTCACCGGTGGGGCGGCGTCCGGCGTAGGTGGGGGAGTCCCGGTAGGCCGTGAAGGCGCGCGCGTAGTGGACTGCGATCCCGCGGCGCAGTTCCGGGTCGGTGACGACCAGCCAGTGCCAGCCCTGGCGGTTGCTGCCCGTCGGCGCCTGCAGTGCCACCTCCAGGCACTCCCGCACGACGTCGAGCGGGACCGGGCGGGTGAGGTCCAGCCGCTTGCGCACCGAGCGGGTGGTGGTCAGCAGCTGGTCGGGGTCCAGGGGCAACAGGTCGGTCATGGTCGCCGATCCTGCCCGACGCTCAGGCCGGCCCGACCGCGTCGGCGACGATGCGCGCGGACAGCGTCACGAGCGGCAGTCCGCCGCCGGGATGGGTCGAGCCGCCGACCAGGAACAGCCCGCGGGTGCGTGAGCGGTTGCGCGGCCGGCGCAGCGTCGCCAGCGCGCCGTGCTGCACGCTGCCGTAGATCGCCCCGCCCGGGCGCCAGGGTCTCGCGTTCCAGGTCGGCCGGCGTGCGGAGTTCGCAGAACAGCAGCCGGTCGCGCACCGGCGAGGCCGCGGGCGGCCAGCAGGTCGAGCACGTGGTCGGCGTAGCGCTGCGCCAGCCCCGGCGCCGTCCAGTCCAGCTCGCCGCGCCGGCCGTCGGTGCCGTGCCGCGGTGCGTTGACCAGGACGTACAGCGCCTCGTGGCCGTCCGGGCGCACCTGCGGGTCGTCCGGCGCGTTGACGTACAGGACCGGGTCGGTGATCGGTCGGCCCGGCCGGCCGAAGATCGCGTCGAACTCCGCGTCGTAGTCCTCGGCCGCCGAACAGGACGCTGTGGTGCGCCAGCGCCGGCGTGCGTGCCCGCGCACGCCGAGCATCAGCACGAAACCGCTGAGCGAGTCCGCCGCGGGCACGTGCCGGCGCGGCGGTGCCGGGGAGTGCAGCTCGCCGTAGAGCAGCCTGGCGTCGGCGTTGGAGACGACGACGTCGGCGGGCAGGAGCGCCGCCGTCGGCCAGGCGGACCCGGTGCACCCGGCCGCCGGTCGACCTCGACGGCGCTGACCTGCGTGCCGAGCCGCACCCGGCCGCCGCGCTCGCGCACCCGGTCGGCCAGCGCGAGCGCCAGCCGGTGCAGCCCGCCCTCGACGTACCAGGCGCCGAAGCGGTGCTCGAGGTACGGCACGACGGCGAGAGCGGCCGGCGTGCGCCGCGGGTCGGAGCCCTCGTAGGTGGCGTACCGCTCGAGCATCAGCCGCTGTCGCGGGTCGTCCAGCAGGCGCCGGGCGAGTGGAGCGCAGGGTGCGCCCGGGCGCGACCGCGCGCAGGTCGCCCGAGCCGGGACAGCTGCCGGGCGAAGCCCAGACCGGTGAGCTCGGCGCCGAGCACCGGGTGCTCGACGGCGTCCCAGATCCGCTCGCCGCGGTCGAGGACGCGCTGCCAGGCCGCGCCCGTCCCGCGGCCCGAGCGCGCGGTCGAACTCGGCCGCGCTGCGCGTCGAGGTCCGACGTCGTACGTGAGCACGGTGCCGTCGGCGAAGCGGTACCGCGCGATCGGCTCCACCCGGCGCAGCGGCAGCACGGCGTCCAGCGGGTCACCGGTGGCAGCGAACAGCTCGGTGAACACCTGCGGCAGGGTCAGCAGCGTCGGGCCGGTGTCGAACCGGAACGTCCCGGCCGCGGTGCGCTGCTCGTGCGCAGCCGAGCTTGCCGCCGACCGTCGTCCGCGGCCTCGCAGACCGTGACGTCGTGCCCGCCGGCCGCGAGCCGCGCCGCCGCGGCCAGCCCGCCGACCCCGGCCCCGACGACGACGACCCGCGCCATCAGGCAGCCCCGGCCGGGGTCACCGCGCGGCCCTTCCACCGCACGGCGTCGCGGCGGGCGAAGGAGCGGGCGGTCAGCACGAGCAGAGCGCCGATCGACGCGGGGTGCGCGAGACGCGTCCGGCCAGACCCGGCCGCCGGTGCGGCGGGCGCCGACCACGCGGCCGGTGCACCGCCGCCGCGTAGCCGGCCGCGCCGAGCGGCGACCCGCCGAGCGGCGGCCAGCGGCGGGACCAGGTAGGCCAGCGTCAGCAGCGCGGCGACGCCGACCGCGCCGGCCGGCGAGCCGAACGCCGCCCACAGCGACTTGCCGTACCCGTCGGCGAGCTCCCGCCCGTCCGCGGTACATCCGGCAGCGTCGCCCAGTCGGTGCCGTCGACGACGGCGACCCGGCCGCCGGCCGCGGTGACCGCGCGGGCCAGCGCCACGTCGTCCACGACCTCGCCGCGGACCGCGGCGTGGCCGCCGGCGCGGGCGTAGGCGGCGCGGCGCACGACGAGGAACTGGCCGTTGCCGACCGCCAGCGACGGCCGCCGCGCCGACTCCGCCAGCCGCAGCGGGACGAAGGTCAGCCAGGACCACTGCAGCAGCGGCTGCACCAGCCGTCGGCAGCAGCGCCGACGCGAGCTGGCGGGGGTACGGGCTGACCAGGTCCAGCTGCGCGGTGTCGAGCAGCCGCACGGCGGCGCGCGACCGCGCCGGGAGCGAGCCGGACGTCGGCGTCGACGAACACCAGCACGTCGCTGCCCGGATCGGCGGCGGCGGCGAGCTGCGGCGCAGGCGTGCGGCTTGCCGAGCCAGCCGCGCCGGCAGCGGCGCCGCCGGCGAGCACCCGGGCCCCCGCGGCGGCGGCCCGAGCGCCGCGGTGGCGTCGGTCGGGACTCGTCGTCGAGGACGAGCACCTCGCGCACGCCGGCCTGGCCGACGAGCGCTGGCGACGCAGGCGCCGATGGCGTCCTGCCTCGTCGCGGGCCGGGACCAGCACCGACGCGCGCCGCACGCGACGGTGTCCGCGCGGCTCCGGGCGGCGCAGCAGGCCGGCGTTGAGCGCGGCGTGCAGCGGCGCCGAGGGCGGCGAGCGCCGTCCCGGCACCGACCACCCGCCGAGCGAAGGCCGAGCTCGTCACCGCGCCGTCCCGGATCGCGGCACCGCGCCGGCGCCACAGCGGCACGGCCAGCGGCACCGCGACCGAGCCCATCGCCAGCGCCGTCCACCCGGCCGCTGCCGGGCGCGGCAGGAAGACCGAGCAGCAGCAGGACGCTCGACGCCGCCGTCCACAGGTACAGCGCCAGCGGTGCGGTGTCGGCGCCCGGCACGCCGGTCGACCAGCGGCTGCACGAGCGCGGAGATGACCAGCGCGACGACGAACCAGCCGAGCCAGTTGGTCAGCGGCACGTCGGGCGACACCGGGCAGCGACGGGTCGGTGTCGAGTCCACCGCCAGTGCCCGTCGGTGACCATCTGCGGGTCGAGCGCGACGTCCCAGGCCGTCGAGCGCCCAGGCGCCGAGGACGACACGCGCCGGCCGGGAACGCGACCAGCCGACGCGCGGCCGCGGCCGCGGGCCAGGCCATCATCGTCCAGGCCGGACCGATCAGCAGCGGCACGTCCGCCGACGCCGGGACCCGAGCCCGCCGGTGTACCGGTAGCTGCCGAACGGCACGCCGGTGTGCACGCCGACGAGCTCCGCGGCGAAGCCGACCGGCGCGGTCGCGAGGAACAGCGCCACCGCCGGTCACCGGACCCCGGGTGCTGGCCGCGTGCACCACGCAGCCGGCGGCGATCACCAGCACGATCGCCACCGTGAGCGCGCTCCGCGCCGGGCCGTGGACCAGCGGGTACGACGATCTGCAGCAGCACGCCGAGCGCGATGACCGTCCCGCCCGGCGTCGCGACCGACCGCAGCACGGCACCCGAGCCCCGGGCGGCGGGGACGTGCGCGGGTCGCGCTGCTCACGCGGGGACCAGCCCGCCCGGGCGCACTTCGCGCAGCGGCAGGCGGGCGCCGAGGACCGCGAACGGCCGCGCGTCACCGGGGAACAGGTAGTTGCGCGCCAGGTCGACGAAGCCCAGCGCCCGGTACAGGCGGAACGCGCGGGTGTCCGCGTCCGGCGTGGACAGCAGCATCGCCTGGTGCGGCAGCCCGGCGGCGAGCGAGCACGAGCACCCGCCGCCCGATCGCCGGCGCCCTGCCAGCCCGGCAGCACGTGCAGCTCGGACAGCTCGAACGCGTCGGTCAGCCACTCGTGCGCGACCTCGCGGGTGACCGCTCGGCGCACCAGGTCGTGCCACCACTGCCCGGGCGCGGTCGTGTAGCCGTACCCGAAGCCGACCAGCCGGCCGTCGGCGGCGAGCGCCGCGCGGCACGCGAAGCCGGCGTTGCCGGTGTGCCGGCGCGCGCTGATCGAGCGCTGGCCCGCGGCGTAGGCTGGGGTAGCCCATCGCCAGGGCGTAGATGCGCATCGCCTCGTCGACCCGCGCCCCGAGCTGGGCGCCGGTCCAGGCCTCGATGCGGACGTCGTCGACGGCGGGGGAGACGCTCACGCCGCACCCCCGACCGCGTCCGACCGAGCCGGCCAGCGGGTCCCGGCCGTCGACGGTGCCGACGGCCTCGACCACGGCGAACCGGGCGAACAGCTCCTCTGCGTACCACCCGATGTCGTGCGTGCGCCGGACGACCTCGCGGTGCGCCGCCCCGCGGTAGGCGAAGCGCTGGAGCGCGGCGGCGTCGCACCACACGCTGAACGTCCCCTGGACCCCGAGCGGCGCCTCACCCATGGCGACGGCGAGCAGCAGGCCCGGCCGGTCGGCGAGGTCGGCAGCGGGGCCGGCGGACGGCCCGCCAGAAGGTCCGGATCCGGCGCGGGTCCAGCCGGGCACGGGTGACGGCTGCGACCGGTCCGCTCCAGTCCGCGCGCTGCGCGGCGCTCGGGGCGAGCTCGCCGAACGGTGCGCGGCGCGACCAGCGGCCGCGGGTGGCGAGCGGGCGCAGCACGGCGTGCCAGCCTTCGTCGCTGCGCCGTGCCCAGCCCCGGCGACGGGGCCGCGGCGCGCGGCGTCCGCGGCGGCGGCGTCGGACCACGTCGTCAGCACCACCCAGCGGGTCAGGTCGGCGTCGCGGCCGGTGAAGGACCGGGCGGTGCCGAGCACCTTGGCGAAGCCGGCGCCGGCCGAGCGGCGCAGCCGGCCGCGGTCGCGGGCGACGGCGAGCAGCGCGCCCGGGACGGCTCGTCGCGGGACCCGCCAGATGTCCGCCGTGACGACCGGCGGGTGCCCCGACATGCCGTCCACCCTAGGGACCGCGCGGCGTCGGCCGCCGGGAGTGGCCGCCGGGAGTGGCCGCCGGGAGTGGCCGCCGGGAGTGGCCGCCGGGGGTGGCCGCCGAGAGCGGCGGCCGAGCGGGTCAGCCGGCGTGGATCCCGCACTCGGTCTTGGCCGAGCCGGCCCAGCGCCCGGCGCGGGCGTCGTCGCCGTCGACCCGCGGCGGTGCACGGCTCGCAGCCCACCGAGCCGTAGCCGTCGGACAGCAGCGGGTTGACCAGGACGCCGTGCTCGGCGATGTAGGCGTCGACGTCGTCCTGGGTCCAGCGGGCGATCGGGTTGATCTTGACCATGCCGCGGTGCGGCGTCCCACTCGACGACCTTGACCCGGGCGCGGGTGGGCGACTCGTCGCGGCGCAGCCCGGCCGCCCAGGCGCCGTACGGCTCGAGCGCCGCGCGCAGCGGCGCCACCTTGCGCATCGCGCAGCACAGGTCGGGGTCGCGGTCGTACAGCCGCGGGCCGTACTCGGCGTCCTGCTCGGCGACGGCTGCTGCGCGGCGTGATCGGTCCGCAGCGTCACCGGCAGGGTGGCCGCGACCGCGTCGCGGGTGCCGATCGTCTCGGCGAAGTGGTAGCCGGTGTCGAGGAAGAGCACGTCGACGCCGGGCTGCGCCCGCGAGGCGAGGTGCGGCACGACGGCGTCGGCCATCGAGGAGGCGACCGCCCAGGTCGGCGCCGAAGGTCGTCGGACGCCCAGCCCAGGATCTCCAGGGCCGAGGCGTCCTCCAGCTCGCGTGCCGGCCCGCTCGGCCAGCTCGGCGCAGACCGTCCGCGCTCGATGTCGGGAGCGCTCACTGCGTCCTCCTCGCTCGCGGTCGACGGCGCTGCGTCGAACGGCTCGAAACCTGGTGCGGTCAGCCCGCGGTAGCCCAGCCGGAACGACCCGCAGGCAGGCGCCGCAGCGCCACTCGCCGTGCTGTCTCGCCGAACGGGCGCAGGTCCTCTTCGCCGCAGTACGGGCAGTAGAACGGCGCGGCGCGCTCGGTCATTCTTCCGCGCCCTGAGCTCCCTGCGCGCACGCTCATATGCAGCCACGCCTCGTCGGCCCGGGTCACGTACGCGGCGAAGCGACTCGCCGTCGCTCGCGGCGCTCGACGTAGCCGCGCAGCACCCGCTCGGCGTAGTCGGCCGCCTCGTCCGCGGTGACCTTCAGGCCGCGGAACTTGCGCCCGAACGCCGCCTCGGCGCCGAGCTGGCCGCCGAGGTGCACCTGGAACGCCTCGACGTCCTCGCCGTCCGGCCCGCGGGCGACGATGCCCTTGAAGCCGATGTCGGCGACCTGGAAGCGGGCGCAGGAGTTCGGGCAGCCGTTGACGTTGATCGTGATCGGGGTGTCGAAGTCGGGCAGCCGCCGCTCCAGCTCGGCGGCGGATGCTGTCGGCGCGGCCGCTTGGTCTCGACGATGGCGAGCTTGCAGAACTCGATCCCGGTGCAGGCCATCGTGCCGCGCTGGAACGCCGACGGCCGCACCGGCCAGCCCGAGCGCGTCGAGCTCGGCGACGGCTCGGCTCGACGTCCCGCTCCGGCGACGTCCAGCACGACCAGTCCCTGCTGGGCGGTGGTGCGCACCCGGCCGTCGCCGAGCCGGTCGGCGAGCTCGGCGACGCGCGACCAGCGCGGTGCCGCGACGTGCGGCCCACCGGCGGCGGAGGCGCCGAGGGCGTAGCGGCCGTCGCCCTGCCGCTCGACGCCGACGTGGTCGCGCACCGCCGGCGACGGGGTCGGCTCCGGGCCGTCGGGCAGCGCCCGGCCGAGGTACTCCTTCTCCAGGACCTCGCGGAACCTCGCCGCGCCCCAGTCGGCGACGCAGGAACTTCAGCCGCGCGTGGTTGCGCGAGCGGCGGTAGCCGTAGTCGCGGAACACCGACGTGACGCCGGCCCACACCTCGCTGACCTCGTCCGGCTCGACGAACACGCCGAGCCGCTGGGCGAACATCGGGTTGGTCGACAGCCCGCCGCCGACCTACAGGTCGAAGCCGGCCTCGCCGTCGGTGGCCGATGACGCCGACGAACGCCACGTCGTTGATCTCGTGGTTGGTGCAGTGCCGCGCGCAGCCGGAGATCGGACGTCTTGAACTTGCGCGGCAGGTTGGAGAACGCCGGGTCGCCGAGGTAGCGCTCGACCGTCTCGCGCAGCGCGGGGCCGGCGTCGAGGACCGCGTCGGCGGCGACGCCCTCCAGCGGGCAGCCGAGCATGACCCGCGGGGTGTCGCCGCACGCCTCGGTGGTGGACAGGCCGACGGCTTCGAGCGCTCCCAGATCGCCGGGACGTCCTCGATCCGGATCCAGTGCAGCTGCACGTTCTGGCGGTCGGTGATGTCGGCGACGTCGCGGCCGTAAGTCGCGCGCGATGCTCGCCGATCGACCCGCAGCTGCTCGCTGGTCAGCGCGCCGCCGTCGATGCGGATGCGCAGCATGAAGTACTCGTCCTCGAGCTCCTCGGGCTCGAGGACGGCGGTGCGGCCGCCGGGGATGCCCTGGCGCGCGCTGGGTGTAGAGGCCGTACCAGCGCATCCGGCCGCGCAGGTCCGCCGGGTCGATGCCGGCGAAACCGGTGTGCTGGTAGATGTCGACGATCCGCTGGCGGACGTCCAGGCCGTCGTCGTCGCGCTTGGCTGCGCTCGTTGGGGTTGAGCGGTTCGCGGTAGCCGAGGGCCCATTGACCCTGTCCTCGGCGCGCGGGCATGCGCGGGTCCTCACTGCAGGTGGCTGGCGGAGCAGGCGGGTGTCAGCGCTCAGCGCGACACGCCGCGGCCGTGATCCGCAGCAGGTCCACGTGACGGCGCGCGGTCAGCAGCGGCAGCCGCTGCAGCGGGACCTCGCGGGACGGGACCACGACTCCAGGGTCGCACATCCCGCGCGCGGCGCCGACCACGGACAATGCAGGGGTGTCCGGGTTCCCGCTGCTGCTCGACCTCACCGGCCGGCGGGTGGTCGTCGTCGGCGGCGGGACGGTCGGCACCCGGCGGGCCCGCGCCCTGGTGGAGACCGGCGCGGACGTCGTCGTGGTGGCGCCCGAGCTCACCGAGGAGCTCCGCGAGCTGCCGGTCGAGCTCCGCGCGCGCGCGTACCGGGCGGACGACCTGGACGGCGCCTGGCTCGCGGTGGCCTGCACCGACGTCGCGGACGTCAACGCGGAGGTCGCCGCCGACGCCGAACGGCGGAGGCTGTTCTGCGTGCGCGCCGACGCCGCGGCCGCGGGCAGCGCCCGGGTGCCGGCGGTGGCGCGGCACGGCGGCGTGACCGTCGCCGTGAACGGCGGGGACGACCCGCGCCGGGCGCAGGCGCTCCGTGACGTCATCGCGGCGGCGCTGGACGGGGCCGCGCTGAGCGCCGGGCGGCTGTCCGCGGCGGCCCGGCCGGTGCGGAGCCGGACCGCGCGGCCGGGGTCCGTGGCTCTGGTCGGCGGCGGCCCGGGCGACCCGGGGCTGATCACCGTGCGCGGCCGGCGGCTCGTCGCCGAGGCGGACGTGGTCGTGGTGGACCGGCTCGCGCCGCGCGCGCTGCTCGACGAGCTGTCCGACGACGTCGAGGTGGTCGACTGCGGCAAGGCGCCGCACCGCCAGAACCTCTCCCAGGACGAGATCAACAAGATCCTCGTCGACCGGGCGGCGGCCGGGAAGCGGGTGGTGCGGCTCAAGGGCGGCGACCCGTTCGTCTTCGGGCGGGGCGGGGAGGAGCTGCTCGCCTGCCTCGACGCGGGCATCGCCGTCACCGTCGTGCCGGGCGTGAGCTCCGCGCTGGCCGCGCCCGCCGCCGCGGGCATCCCACTCACCCACCGCCGGGTGGCCGCGGACTTCACCGTCGTCTCCGGCCACCTCGACCCCGGCCGGGACCCGGGCTCGGAGCTCGACTGGCGGGCGCTCGCCCGCGGGTCGTCGACCCTGGTCCTGCTGATGTCGATGGACCGCCTGGCCGGCACCGTCGAGCGGCTCATCGCCTCCGGGCGGGACCCCGCGACGCCCGCCGCCGTGGTGCACCGGGCGACGCTGCCGGGCCAGCGCGTCGTGCGCGGGCGGCTGGACCGGCTGCCGGACGTGGTCGCCGAGGCCGGCTTCGGGGCGCCCAGCGTCGTGGTCGTCGGGGACGTGGTGGACGTCGTCCGGACACCGGACGGTGTCGGACCCATGGCCTAGGGTCGCCCCGTGCCCGGCGTCCCGCTCTCCGAGCAGGTCCCGGCCCGGGTGCGGCCGGTGTGGCGGGTGCTGACCGCCGCGCTCGACGGCGTCCCCGCCGGGACGCGGACACGCTCCGGGTCCTGGACTGCGGTGGCGGCACCGGCGCCTTCGCCGTTCCGCTGGCCCGCGCTGGGATCCAGGTGACGGTGGTCGACGCGAGCGCCGACGCGCTCGCCATCCTGCGCCGCCGTGCCGCCGACGCCGGCGTCGCCGAGCTGGTCGAGGGCGTCCAGGGCGACGTGGAGACCCTGGCCGACGACGGGCTCGTGCACGAGGCGCCGGCCGGCGGGTTCGACCTGGTCCTCGCCCACGGCGTGCTCGAGGAGGTGGTCGACCCGGCCCTGGCGCTGCGGGCCGTGGTGGCGGCCGCCCGCCCCGGCGGGGCGGTCAGCGTGCTCGTCGTCAACCCCGCAGCGACCGTCCTCGCCCGGGCGCTGGCCGGTGAGCTGGCGGCGGCGCTCGCCGAGCTCGAGGCGCCGGCGGCCGGCCGGCTGGACCCCGACGTCGTCGTCACCGGTCTGCAACGCCTGGGCTGCACCGTCGAGTCGGTGTCCGGGGTGGGGATCTTCACCGAGCTGGTGCCGGGCGCCGATGCCGGCGGTGACCTCCTCGACCGGCTGGAGGAGGCGTCGGCGACCCGCTCGCCGTACCGCGAGATCGCCGGGCGGGTGCACGTGCTGGCCCGACGTCCCGACCGGTAGTCCCCGATGGGCCGCAGCGCCGACCTGCCCCGCCGCGCCGGGCAGTACGACGGCGACGACACCGGGTGCCACGTCCTGCACGTCGACATGGACGCCTTCTTCGCCAGCGTCGAGATCCGCGACCGGCCGGAGCTGCGCGGGTTGCCGGTGGTGGTCGGCGGCGCGCGACGCGGCGTGGTCGCGGCGGCGTCCTACGAGGCGCGTCGCTTCGGCGTGCGCAGCGCGATGCCGATGGGTCAGGCGCTGCGGCTGTGCCCGCACGCGGTCGTCGTCCCGCCCGACCGTGCCGCCTACGCGCAGGCGTCGGCGACGGTGATGGCGATCCTGCGCGACGTCACCCCGCTGGTGGAACCGCTGTCGCTGGACGAGGCGTTCCTCGACGTGTCCGGCGCGACGCGGCTGCTCGGGCGGCCGGGACGGATCGCCGTCGACGTCCGGGCCCGGGTGCAGCAGGCGCTCGGGCTGACCTGCTCGGTCGGTGTGGCCGCGCACGAAGTTCGTCGCGAAGCTCGCCTCGGCCCGGTGCAAGCCCGACGGCATGCTCGTCGTGCCCGCCGCCGAGACGCTGGCGTTCCTGCACCCGCTGCCGGTGACCGCGCTGTGGGGCGTCGGGGCGCGCACCGCCGAGCCGCTGCACCGCCTCGGGGTGCGGACGATCGGCGAGCTCGCCGAGGTCCCGGCCGACGTCCTGCGCCGCGCGGTCGGCGCCGCCGCCGCGGAGCACCTGGCCGCCCTGGCGGCCGGGCAGGACCCGCGCCCGGTCCGGCCGCAGGACGTCGAGAAGTCGATCAGCTCCGACCACACCACGCTCGTCGACCTCACCACCGAGGCGCAGGTCGCGGCCGAGCTGCTGAGGCTCTCCGGCGAGGTCACGTCCCGCGCGCGGGAGCGGGGCTTCGTCGCCCGCACGGTCGGCATCAAGATCCGTTTCGCGGACTTCCGCACTGTGACGCGGGTGCGAACGCTGGACGTGCCGACCGACGTCAGCGGCGTCGTGCACGCGGCGGCGCTCGAGCTGTACCGCGGGCTCGACCTGGACCAGCCGCGGATCCGGCTGGTCGGCGTCAAGCTGGAGGGTCTCCTGCCCGCCGGAGAGGTCACCGAGCAGTTGCCGCTCGACGACGTCCTCGACGTCGGGCGGCCGGCGGCGGGCGCCGAAGACGCCGAGCGGGCCGCCGAGCGGGCGCGGGAACGCTTCGGTGAGGCGGCGGTCCGGCCGGCCACGCTGGTCGGGTCACGCGTTCGACGCCGACCGCGGCGCGGGCCGTGACGCCACCCGCGCGGCCACCCCTGACGCCCACCGTCGGTAGTCGGCACAGCAGGAGCCGCCGCTGTCGTGCACCCGGCGCGCGATCAGCTTTCGCGCCGCTGATTTCGGCTCGTATGCTCGCGGTACCAGGTTCGTCGCCGAGGTCTCCGTGGAGGTCCTCGTCGAGGTTCGTGGTTACCTTCTCTGTCGCCACCGCTCGCCGGCAGCACGGTCGCTGTCCGGCGCTCGAGTCCGAAGGAGGGCACCGTGCCGCTCTCCGACCACGAGCAGCGCCTTCTCGATCAGATCGAGCAGGCGCTGTACGCCGAGGACCCGAAGTTCGCGTCGGCCGTGCGTTCGGCGCGCGCCCGATCCCGAACGCGTCGCTGGATCGCGCTCAGCGTCCTCGGGGTGCTCGCGGGGCTGGCGACGGTGTTCTTCGGGTTGGCGTTCAAGCTCGTCGTCCTGGGTGTCATCGGCTTCGTCCTCATCGTCGCCGCGTGCACCTACGCGGTGGCGATGCTCCGCAGCCGCAACAACACGCCTCCGACGCCCAGCTCACCCGGACGGCCGGACCGGGTCGGCAAGGGCCGCAACTCCGGACTGCGCTCCCGGATGGAGGACCGGCTCCGCCGTCGTTTCGACGAGAGCTGATCGCCGGCAGCTCAGTGCCGGCGCGGCGCCCGGGCGACCCGGTCGACGACCCGGTCCCAGCCGCGCTGGAGTGCCGAGCCGGTTCCCGAACGTCGCAGCGACGCCGGCCGCAGCCGGGCCAGCACGCGTTCGCGCCCGGTCCGCCGTTGCCGCAACGCCGACTCGACCTGGGTGAGGTCCTCGACCTGGTCGGTCGGCGCCGTCGTCAGCGTCGTCAGCAACCCTCCGGCGGCCGCCGGCGTCGCGGCGTAGCGCGAGCGCTCCACCGCGAGCGCGAGGTTGCCGAGCGCGGCCTGCGAGTCCTGGTCGATGCCGGAGCCCAGGTCCCCGGCCACCTGACGCGGGGTCCGCGCCGGGGACAGGACGTGACCGAGGTCGGTCGCCGTCGCTGCGAGTTCGGCCCACAGCGCGTCCGGGTCGCCGGCCCGGCCGGCGCGCAGGCGGCGCCGCCGGCGGACCAGGCGCAGCAGCGCCGGCACCGCCAGCAGGATCGCGAGCAGCGACCAGGACCGCCAGGACCTCCGCCAGCACGACCAGCCGGTGTCCGCCGCCACCGCCGCGGACCCCGACGCCCGCCGCCGCCGTGGTCGGCGCCGCGCCGGGGCGGTTCTGCGTCGGGTCGCTGCTGCTCGCGGCGCTCGGGCCGGCGCTCGCACTCGCCGTGGGCAACGGGTTCTGCGCGCCGTTCGGCGACCACGGCAGCGGCACCGCCCGCCCGGCGTCGGTGCCGGTGAGCGGCGTCGGGTCGAAGGGGACCCAGCCGATGGTCGGGAAGTACCCCTCGACCCAGGCGTGGGCGTCGCTGGTCGACACCGTGAACCGGCCGCTGGCGTCCGGCGCGGCGTGCGTGTACCCCAGCACGATCCGCGACGGGATGTCGGCGATCCGCATCATGGTCGCGAGGCTCGCGGCGTACTGCTGGCAGTAGCCGGTCTTGTTCTTCACCAGGAAGTCGACGAGGTCGCTGCCCGAGTCGCCGGGCGCCGTCTGCACGCTGTAGGTGAACCCGTTGGCCGGCGACAGGTAGCGCAGCATCGCCGTCACCTCGTCGTAGCTGGAGCCGGCACCCGCGGTGAGCCGCCGGACCAGGTCCGTCACCTGCGGCGGGACGATCGCGGGCAGCTGCAGGTACGGCTCGTACTGCCGCCCCGTGGCCGTCGGCGCGGCGCGCAGTGCTCCCGGCGAGGTCCGCAGCTGGCGCACCGTCTCGCTGTACGCGTCGCCGGTGGACACCGTCGAGTCGACGACGGCGGCGTCCTCCGGGCTCCACGCCGAGCGGCCGGGCAGGCCCTGGGTCGCGGTGGGGGAGGCGAACAGCGGCGGGCTGTCGCGCAGGTCCTGGATCTGGAAGCGCGCCTGGAACGCCGCGGTCGGTCCCGGTTCGGGGAACTGCGTCGGGTACGGACGCCGGCAGCGGCCGTTGCGTCTGCCCGTGCCCGCCGGTGACCCACGCCTGCCCGTTGTAGACGTCGAGGACGTTCGCCCGGACGTAGAACGGCTCGGTCCCGGCGGTCTCGCCGACAGTGACGGTGAACAGGGTCTGCGGCTGGTCCCGGACGAGCTGGCCCTTGCAGGGTGACGAACGGGTTCAGCGCGATCCCCGATCCTGTGCCGGTCCCCGTGCCGCTGCCGGTCCCGGTCGGGTTGTGCAGTGCGTCGGAGATGGCGTTGCGGTCGCGCCCGGGCAGCAGGAGCGGGACGACGACGGCCGCGGCGATCGCGATGACGCCGATCCGCCGTCCCGCGCGGGCCAGGGTCGTCACCGGCCGGCCGCCGTCGTCGGTACCGCGGTGGCGCGGCATCATGCGGCCCCACCGGCCCAGGACGTCGGCGTTGTCCGAGCTGAGCAGCAGCAGGAACCCCGCGGCGGCCGGCAGGAACAACACCCAGGTGACCGCCTGCCGGGGGACGGCACCGCTGACGGTGTAGATGACCAGCAGCGGCAGCCCGGCGACGGCGGGGTGGCGGAGCACCACCGCGACCGCGTCGACGATCAGGACGAGCGCGACGAAGCCCGCAGCCAGGACGAGCCGGATCTCCGGCGTGGTCGGCAGCGGGGCGGTGCGGGTACGGACGATGTCGCTGAGCGTCACGAGCTGGGCGTGCACGTCCTGCCAGGTCCGGCCGGAGGGGACCAGCCCGCCCCAGGCGTGCGTCGGGGCGTACCGCGCGGTGAGCCACACCAGCCCGAGCGCCGCGCCGGCCGGCAGCTGCAGCAGCCGCGGGGGCGACCACAACCGCAGCAGCACGACCGGGAGCAGGGTGACGGCGCCGGCCAGCCAGACGTCGATCAGCCAGCCGCTGTCGGTGAAGATCTGCAGGAGCGGGAACGCGCTGAGGGCGACCGCGAGGTAGGCGCGCAACGTCCGCCGCACGGCCGGCGGCGGTCGCGCTGGTGGCGGACGTCCGGGTGGCGCTCACCGCACCGACCCGATGTCGGCGGCCGTGCGCACGGCGGCGCTCGCCGCCGTCCCGCGCGCTGCGGCGCCGCCCATGAGCAGCCGGGTCCAGGCATCGGCGACGGTGTCGCCGCGCCGGGCGGGCACGACCTGCCAGCCGGCCGCCCGCAACACCGCGGCGGACTCGCTGCCAGGCCGCGTCGGGCTCGCGCGGCGGGTGCCTCCGGCAGGACGCCGCCGGCGGGACCGGCCCACGAGGAGACGTCGAGCAGGATCGCGAACGCGGGCACCGAGCCGCCGCGGGGATGGGCGTCGGCGAGCAGCCGGACGCTGACCGGGTCCAGCCGGCCCAGTACCGCCAGCAGCGTCGCCTCCCGCCCCGCCGCCCGCAGCGCCGGCCCGAACGGCGTCAGGTCGGCCATCGGCAGTGCCCGCGCGTCGGTCATGGCGTCGACGAACGCCGCGGCCGAGGAGTAGCGGCCCCGGCCGCCCGGAGCCGCGATGCCCACGCGCTGCGGGTCGTCGAGGATGCCGAGCTCCCGCCCGGCGGGCATCACGTGGTTGGCGATGCTCGCCGCGGCGCTGATCGCCCACTCGAGGCTGCTCGTGAGCCGCTCGTCGTCCTCCCCGCCGTGCGCGGCGTCGATGTGCCCGGCGGCGCGCAGGTCGACGAGCAGCGTCGTCGACCCCTGCCACGGCCGCTCCTCCTGGCGCACCATCAGCGAGCCCGATCCGCGCCGTCGACCGCCAGTGGATCTTCCGGAGGTCGTCGCCGGTGCGGTACTCGCGGGTCGAGGCGTCGTCGGCGCCGCGGGCGCCCACGGAGTGGCTGCCGACGTTCTCGCCGACGTCGAAGGAGACCGGTGGCATCAGCGGGGGCAGTTGCTCGACGCGCGGGGTGACCAGGAAGTCGCTGGTGTCCGGGAACGCCCGGGTCAGGTCGACCAGGCCGAACGGGTCGATCACCCGCAGGCGCAGCGGGCCGGCGCGGTACCGCCCGCGGGCGAGCGTCGGCATCGTGTACGCCACCGTGCGCGACTCGCGCCCGCCCAGCCCGTCGAGCACGAAGCGCGCCCGGCCCGGGACGCGCTCGGGCAGCACGTCCTCGAGCATCAGCGCGCCCGACGGCAGGACCGACCGGTTGGTCATCGTCAGGTGGACGACCACCCGCACGTCGCTGGACGCGCGGGCGGGGTCCGCAGCGCGGGCCGCCACCAACGTGAGCCGGGAACGGTGCACGACGACGGCGGCGACGACCGGCACGGCGAGCGCGAGGCAGCCGGCGCGGGTGAGGTCGACCTCGCCCAACGCCAACCCGCACAGGACGGCGGTGACGCCGGCAGCGATCAGGCAGCTGGCGCGGGTGGTGAACCCGACCCGCGACGGGCGACCCGTGGGTGCGGCCGTGCTCACGACCGGGCGGCCACCGGGATCGGCGTGCTCGCGACGATGCCCGCGAGCAGGTCCTCGGGCGTGCGTCCGGCGATGTGCGCCTCGGCGTTGAGCAGCAGCCGGTGGGCCAGGACCGACGAGCACAGCCGCTGCAGGTCGTCAGGGATGACGTAGTCGCGCCCGTCGAGCGACGCCCACGCCTTCGCCGCCCGCAGCAGCTGCAGCGTCGCCCGCGGGGACGCGCCGAGGCGGAGCTCCGGCCGGCGGCGGGTGGCCTCGGCGAGGTCGACGGCGTAGGCCTTGATCTCGTCGGCGACGTGCACCCGGCGGACCGCGCCGATCAGGGCGCGCACCTCGGTGGCGTCGGAGACCGGCTGTAGGTCGTCGAGCGGGTCCGTCGCGGCGTGCTCGGCGAGCATCGCGATCTCCGCCGCGCGGTCCGGGTAGCCCATCGAGATGCGGGCGGTGAACCGGTCGCGCTGCGCCTCGGGCAGCGGGTAGGTGCCCTCCATGTCCAGCGGGTTCTGCGTCGCCAGGATGAGGAACGGCGCCTCGAGGTGGTAGGTGACGCCGTCGACGGTGACCTGACGCTCCTCCATGCACTCCAGCAGGGCCGCCTGCGTCTTCGGTGAGGCGCGGTTGATCTCGTCACCGACGACGATGTTCGCGAACACCGGCCCGGGCTTGAACTCGAAGTCCCGGGTCTCGCCGTTGTAGACGCTCACGCCCGTGACGTCGCTCGGCAGCAGGTCCGGGGTGAACTGCACCCGCCGCACCGAGCAGTCGATCGAGCGGGCCAGCGCCTTGGCGAACTTGGTCTTGCCGACGCCGGGGACGTCCTCGATGAGCAGGTGGCCCTCGGCCAGCAGGACGGCGATCCCGACCAGGACGGTCTCGGCCTTGCCCTCGATGACCTGCTCGATGTTCGCGGCGATCCGCTTGCCGGCGTCGGCGACGTCCGCGGGCTCGACGGTGCGTCCGGGTGCCGGCGCCAGCCCGGCACCGGCGCTGCGATCGCGCGGCAGGAGGTCGTCCACTCCATGAGTATTCCCGAGCGCCTCGCCGGTGCGGCAACTCGCAGCGGTCCGGACCGGGTCGGCGAGTACGGGCGAACGGGCGGAACACGCGCGCAACGAGCCGGTCAGTGGCATAATGTGGGGTACAGTGGGGAGCCGTGGGGGATGATGGCCCGACGGACCGGAGCGAGCGGGTGGGGGAGTGGGGCCGGTGTTCCTCGGCACCTACACCCCGCGCCTGGACGACAAGGGACGCCTCGCACTCCCGGCCCGCTTCCGCGCCGACCTGCAGGACGGCCTCGTGATCACCAAGGGCCAGGACCGCTGCCTGTACGTCTATCCCCTCGCGACCTTCGCCCGCCGGACCGAGCAGCTGGGGGAGTCCTCCCCGACCGACCGCAGGGCCCGCGACTTCGCCCGGATCCTGTTCGCCAGCGCCTCCCACGAGGTGCCCGACGGCCAGGGCCGCGTCGTCGTCCCCCCGCTGCTGCGGGACTACGCCGGGCTGACCAAGGACTGCGTGGTCACCGGCGCCTACAACCGCGTCGACATCTGGGACGCGGCCGGCTGGCAGCAGTACCTCGCCAGTCGAGAGCAGAGCTACGCCGACCAGGCCGAGGAGGTCCTGCCCGGCGTCTTCTGACCCGCCGACCCGCCGACCCGCCGACCCGCTGCCCGTCCCTCGTGTCCGCCCCGGCCTCCTCCCGTCCTCTCCTGGCGTCACTTCCCCGGCGCCAGGCGGGACGGGCGGGGACCCGGGCGGGCACGGACCCGCACCCGACAGCAGGCAGGAGGAGGACGACCGGATGGAACCGCGGCACGTCCCCGTCCTGCTCGAGCGGGTGCTGGCGCTGTTCGCGCCGGCGTTGTCCGACCCCTCCGCGGTGCTGGTGGACGCGACGCTCGGGCTCGGCGGCCACGCCGAGGCGCTGCTCTCGGCCCATCCCGCGCTGACCCTGGTCGGGCTCGACCGCGACAGCGAGGCGCTGGCCCGCAGCACCCGCCGGCTGGCGCCCTTCGCCGGGCGCACCCACCTGGTGCACGCCGTCTACGACCGGATGCCGGACGTCCTGGCCGAGCTCGGTCTGCCGCGCGTCGACGGGGTGCTGTTCGACCTCGGCGTCTCCTCGATGCAGCTGGACGTCGCCGAGCGCGGGTTCGCCTACGCCCAGGACGCACCGCTGGACATGCGGATGGACCAGGACGCGGACGCCGGCCCGACCGCGGCCGAGGTCGTCAACACCTACCCGGTGCGGGAGCTCGCCCGGGTGCTCTCCGAGTACGGCGAGGAGCGCTTCGCCGGGCGCATCGCGCAGGCCATCGACCGTGAGCGCCGGACCGCGCCGCTGACCTCCACCGCCCGGCTCGCCGAGATCGTCCGCACGGCCATCCCCGCGGCGACCCGCCGCACCGGTGGCCATCCCGCCAAGCGGACCTTCCAGGCGCTGCGGATCGAGGTCAACGGCGAACTCGACGCCCTGCGCGCGGCGCTGCCCGCGGCGCTGGCGGCGCTGCGCCTGCACGGCCGGATCGTCGTCCTGTCCTACCAGTCGTTGGAGGATCGGTTGGTCAAGCGCGCCCTTGCCGACGTCACCCGGGACACCACCCCGCCGGACCTGCCGGTCGCGCTGGAGGAGCGCCGGCCGCCGTTCCGGCTGCTCACCCGGGGCGAGACCGCGTCCGACGCCGAGCTCGCGGCGAACCCCCGGGCGACCTCGGTGCGGCTGCGTGCCGCCGAGCGAGTGCGGGAGGCCTCGTGAGCTCGCCCGTGAGCTCCCCGGTGACGGCAGCGGCGGGCCCGCGGCGCGCGCCGTACGTCGTCCTCGTCGTCGGCCTGCTCGTCGGCGGGATGGCGCTGCTGCTCGCCCTGAACACCGCGTCCGCGGCGGGCGAGGTCCGGCGCGTGGACCTGCTCGGGCGCAACGCCGACCTCGCCGCCGCCGTCGTCCAGGCCCGCCAGGACGTCGCCGCGAGCGCGGCGCCGGCAGCGCTGGCCGCGGCGGCCGGCCGGCTCGGGATGGTGCCGGACCCGAACCCGGCGTTCCTCAGTCAGGCCCCGGACGGCGCGGTGCGCGTCCTCGGCAACGCGGTGCCGGTGACGAGGCCCCCGGCCCCGGCCCCACCGGCGACCGCGTCCCCGCCCGCCCCGACCCCGACCCCGACCCCGACCCCGACCCCGACCCCGACCCCGACCGCGTCCCCGCCCGCCCCGACCGCGACCCCGACCGCCACAGCAACGCTGACGCCGACGGCGCTCCCGGTCCCTGCCAGCACGCTGCCGGGAGGGCCGCGATGACCCCGCCGACGCTGACCCCGCCGCGCTCCGGCAGCCGGACGGCGCCTCGGACCCCACCTCGCGTCCCGCCGCGGATCCCTCCGCGCGGGACCGCGCCCCGGCCGCGTCCGGCCCCGCGTCGGCGCCGCCGCGAGCTCACCCTCGGACGCACGGACACCCGGCTGCGCACCGGGTTCGCCGTCCTCTGCGTGCTGCTGCTCGTCGTCGGCGGCCGGCTGGTCCAGCTGCAGGGCATCGACCAGGGCGGCTACGCCGGTGCCGCGGCGGCGCAACGGCTCGAGACGGTCGCGCTGCACGCGCTGCGCGGGTCGATCGTGGACCGGGACGGCACCGTCCTGGCCTACACGACCGACGCCCAGGACATCACCATCGACCCGTCGCAGGTCCCCGCCGAGCGCCGGCTGGCCGACGCGACGCGGCTGGCGCAGGCGACCGGGCAGCCGGTGTTGCAGGTCGCCGCCGCTCTCGCTCAGCCCGGCCGGTACGCCGTCGTCGCGCGGGCGCAGTCGCCGATGGTGGCGACGAAGGTCGCCGCCCTCGGCATCCCCGGTGTCTACACGCAGCCGACCACCGTCCGGGACTACCCGGGCGCGACGACCGCGGCGAACGTCGTCGGCCTGGTGCACTCCGACGGCAGCGGCGCGGCCGGCATCGAGCAGACCTACCAGCAGGTCCTGGCCGGCACGGACGGGTCGGTCACCTACGCCATGGACAACCAGGGCGACATGAGCCCGAGCGGGCCGAACGACCGTCGCCCGGCGCGCAACGGCGGCACGGTCACGCTGACCGTCGACCAGGACCTCCAGTACGTCGTGCAGAAGGAGCTCGACAGCGCGGTCCAGCAGTCCGGTGCGCGGGGCGCGCAGGTCGCGGTCCTCGACGCCTCCACCGGCGAGGTCCTCGCCCTCGGCGCCAACGGCACGTTCAACTCCGCCGACCCGTCGACGGTCTCGTCCGGCACGGTCCTCGACGCCCCGGTGCAAACGGTGTTCGAACCCGGTTCGGTCAACAAGGTCGTCACCTTCTCCGCCGCGGTGGAGAAGGGTTTGATCACCCCGTCGACCGAGCTGCAGGTGCCCGACAACATCGCGACAGGCGGGGTCGTCGTGCACGACGACTGGGGCCACCCGGTCGATCCCTACACCGCCACCGGCATCCTCGCCCAGTCCTCGAACGTCGGGACGCTGATGATCGCCGACAAGCTCGGCGGCCAGGCCTGGTACGACGAGGAACGCAAGTTCGGCATCGGCTCGCCGACCGGCATCGAACTGCCGGGGGAGAGCGCCGGGATCCTGCCGAACCCCGCGACGTGGTCCGAGTCCAGCTTCGCGAACCTGCCGATCGGCCAGGGCGTCGCCATGACCGTGCTGCAACTGGCCTCGATGTACCAGACGATCGCCAACGACGGGGTGCGCGTCCCGCCGCGGATCGTGCGCCTCTGTCCGCGACTCCGGAGGCGAGCTGCAGCCCACCGTCCGCCCGGGTGGCGTCCGGGTCGTCACTGCCCAGACGGCGCGCACCGTGCGCACGATGCTCGAGTCGGTGACGATGGCCGGCGGCACGGGCGTCAAGGCGGGCATCAACGGGTACCGCGTGGCGGGCAAGACCGGCACCGCACAGCAGCCCGACCCGGCGCACGGCGGCGCCTACAGCACGTGGATGAACTGGGACACCTTCGCCGGGATGGTGCCCGCCGACGACCCGAAGTTCGTCATCGCCGTGATGGTCGACAACCCCGCGCACGGCCTGCAGGGCGGCGACGTGGCCGCGCCGGTGTTCCACGACATCGCGGGGTACGAGCTGCAGCACGCGCACGTCCCGCCGACCGGCTCGCTGCCCGTGCACGTCCCGCTGATGGTCTGCGACGAGGCGGTCCGCCGGATCCATGGCAGTACCGTCTGCTGACGTGACAGCCCCGCCAGCACCACGCCCGGCGGGAGCAGTACCGGTCGCGCTCGCGGCACTCGCCGGTCCCGCCGGCGCCGTCGTGCGGGCAGGTGAGGACGGCTCCGCGGCGGTCACCGGCATCACCGCGAGCAGTGCCGACGTCCGCCCCGGCGACCTGTTCGCCGGCGTCCCGGGCGCCCGGGCACACGGCGCCCGCTTCGCCGCCGACGCCGTCGCAGCAGGGGCAGTGGCGGTCCTCACGGACGCCGACGGCGCCGCCGCGGTCCCGGACGGGACACCCGTGCTCGTCACCGCCGGCGTCCGCGCCGCGCTCGGGCCGGTGGCCGCAGCGGTGTACGGCCACCCCAGCCGGGGGATCGCCGTCCTGGGCGTCACCGGGACCAGCGGCAAGACCACGACGACCCACCTGCTGCGCGCCGCGCTGCCGGCACCCTCCGGGCTGGTCGGCACGGTGACGACCGCGATCGGCGCCGAGCAGCTCAGGACGTCCTTCACGACGCCCGAGGCGCCGCAACTGCAGGCGCTGCTCGCCGTGATGCGCGAGCGCGGCTGCCGGCACGTCGCCATGGAGGTCTCCAGCCACGCGCTGGCGATGGGCCGCGTCGACGGGACCGAGTTCGCCGTCGGCGCGTTCACGAACCTCACCCAGGACCACCTCGACTTCCACCCGACGATGGAGGACTACTTCGCGGCGAAGGCGCGGCTGTTCGACGGCCGTGCCCGGCGCGCGGTGGTCGTCGTCGACGACGCGTGGGGCCGGCGGCTCCTCGGGCCGGACACCGTCACGGTCAGTACCACCGAACGACCCGCGCACTGGCGGGCGGAGGACGTGCGCGAGCGCCCCGACGGCAGCACCGCGTTCCGGGTGGTGTCCCCGCACGGAGCGTTCGACGCCGGCTGCGCGGTGCCGGGGCGGTACAACGTCGCGAACGCGGTGCTCGCCCTGGCCGTCCTGGACGCCGCCGGTCTGGACGCCGCGGCCGCGGCCCCCGCCGTCGCCGCGGCGACCGTGCCGGGCCGGATGGAACGGGTGGACGCGGGTCAACCGTTCCTCGCCGTCGTCGACTACAGCCACAAACCGGCCGCAGTGGAGGGAGCACTGCGCGCCCTGCGGCCGCTCACCGCCGGGCGCCTGGTCCTGGTGCTCGGGTGCGGCGGCGACCGTGACCGCGGCAAACGGCCACTGATGGGTGAGGTCGGCGCCCGCGACGCCGACGTCCTGGTGATCACCGATGACAACCCGCGCTCGGAGGACCCGGCGGCCATCCGCGCGGCGGTCCTGCGAGGGCGCCCGGGAGGTCCCGGCCCCCCGGCGCGCGGAGGTCCTCGAGGTCGGTGACCGCGGAGAGGCCATCCGGGCGGCGGTCGCGCTGGCCCGGCCGGGCGACACCGTCCTGGTCGCCGGCAAGGGCCACGAGACCGGCCAGGAGGTCGCCGGCCGGGTGCTGGCCGTTCGACGACCGTGACGTGCTGCGCGCCGCGCTCGCGGTGAGCGCCGGGGCGATGCCGTGATCCCGCTGACGCTCGCCGAGGTGGCCGGGATCGTCGGCGGCCGGCTGTCCGGCGGCGCCGACCCCGGGGCCGTCGTGAGCGGCCCGGTCGTCTTCGACTCGCGCCTGGTGGCCCCGGGTGGGCTGTTCCTCGCCTTCGCCGGCGAGCACGCCGACGGGCACGACTTCGTCCACGCAGCGGTCGGTGCCGGCGCGGTCGCCGCGCTGGTGAGCCGGCCGGTCGCGGCGCCGAGCATCGAGGTGCCCGACGTCCTGGCCGCCGTCGCCGCGCTGGCCTCGGCGGTGGTGCGCCGGCTGCCGGAGCTCACCGTCGTCGGCATCACCGGCTCGGCCGGCAAGACGACGACGAAGGACCTGGTGGCCGGGCTGCTGCGCCGGCTGGGCCCGACGGTGGCGCCGCCGGGCAGCTTCAACAACGAGCTCGGTCACCCGACGACCGTCCTGCTGGCCGACGAGCACACCCGCTACCTCGTGCTGGAGAAGGGCGCGCGCGGCCTGGGGCACATCGCCCACCTGGCCCGGATCGCCCCGCCGCGGATCGGCGTCGTGCTGAACGTCGGCAGCGCGCACCTCGGCGAGTTCGGCAGCCGGGAGGCCATCGCGCAGGCCAAGGGGGAGCTCGTCGAGGCGCTCGGGCCGGACGGCGTCGCGGTCCTCAACGGCGACGACCCGCTGGTGCGGGCCATGGCGTCGCGCACCGCCGCACGCGTCGTGAGTTTCGGCGAGGGCGACGCCGACGTCCGGGCCGAGGACGTCGAGCTGGACGAGCTGGGCCGGGCCCGGTTCAGCCTCCGGGGCGAGCCGGTCGCGCTGCGGCTGGTCGGCGCCCACCAGGTCTCCAACGCCGTGGCGGCCGCCGCGGTGGCCCTGGAGTGCGGACTGCCCGTGGCCGAGGTGGCCGCCGGGCTGTCGGAGGCCCGGCCGGAGTCGCGGTGGCGCATGGAGGTCACCGACCGTGCCGACGGCGTCACCGTGATCAACGACGCCTACAACGCCAACCCCGAGTCGATGCGGGCCGCGCTGAAGGTGCTGGCCGCGCTGGGACGCTCAGCCCGGGGCTCCCGGGCTCGCCGGACCTGGGCGGTGCTCGGGCCGATGGGCGAACTCGGCGCCGACGCCGGTGCGGAGCACGACGCGCTGGGCCGGCTGGCGGTGCGCCTCGACGTCGCGCGGCTCGTCGCGGTCGGCGCGGAGGCGCGGCTGATCGCCGGCGGGGCGGCTCTGGAAGGCTCGTGGGACGGCGAGTCGTCCTGGGTGCCCGACGTCGACGCCGCGCTCGAGCTGCTCGGGCGCGAGCTGCGCCCGGGCGACGTAGTGCTGGTCAAGGCGTCCCGGGCGGCCGGACTCGAACGGGTCGCGCTGGCGCTGACGGACTCGACAGAGCGGGCGGAGCGGGCAGAGCGGACAGGGCGGACGACGCCGGCGGGAGAGGACGGCGGGTGAAGACGATCCTCGCGGGCGCGCTCGTGGCGCTGCTCTCCTCGATCCTCTGCACCCCGCTGGTCGTCCGCTTCTTCCGCCGGCGCGGCTTCGGGCAGGAGATCCGCCAGGACGGTCCGCCGACGCACATGGTGAAGCGGGGCACCCCGACGATGGGCGGGGTGGCGATCGTCGGCTCGACGATCATCGGCTACATCGTCGCGCACCTGGTCATCGCGGTTCGTGACGGGCGCGGACCGACGGCGTCCGGGTTGTTGGCGCTGTTCGCGATGGTCGGGCTGGGCGTCGTCGGGTTCCTCGACGACTTCATCAAGATCCGCCGGCAGCGCAGCCTCGGCCTGCGGGCGCGCGCGAAGTTCCTCGGGCAGCTGTTCGTCGCCGTGGTGTTCGCGGCGCTGGCGCTGCAGTTCCGCAACCAGTACGGGCTGACCCCGGCGTCGACCCACCTGTCCTTCGTCCGAGACCTCGCGTTCGCCGGACTGGGCAGCGTGGGCTTCGTCGTGCTCGGCTACCTGATCTTCGCGGCGACCTCGAACGCGGTGAACCTCACCGACGGCCTGGACGGGCTCGCCGCAGGCGCCGCTGCGATGGTCTTCGGTGCCTTCACGCTCATCACGTTCATCCAGTTCCGGAACCCGTGTGCGCCGACCTTCCACCCGGGCTGCTACGAGGTCCGCGACCCCGTCGACCTGGCGCTGGTGGCCGCCTCGGCGATGGCGGCCTGCTTCGGCTTCCTGTGGTGGAACGCCTCCCCGGCGCAGATCTTCATGGGCGACACCGGCTCCATGGCGCTGGGCGGGCTGATGGCCGCGCTCGCGGTGCTGTCCCGCACCGAGCTGCTGCTCGTCGTCCTCGGCGGGCTCTACGCGGTCGTGACGCTGTCCGGGATCATCCAGACCGGCTGGTTCAAGTTCACGCGCCGCCGCTACGGCACCGGCCGGCGGGTCTTCAAGATGGCGCCGATCCACCACCACTTCGAGCTCGCCGGGTGGGAAGAGGTCACGATCATCGTCCGGTTCTGGATCATCGCCGGGCTGGCCGTCGCGTTCGGGATGGGTCTGTTCTACGCGGACTTCGTCGGGAATGGCTGACGGGCCCGGCGACCGGTTCGCCGGCCGGACGGTGCTCGTCTGCGGTGTCCGGGTCGCCGGTGAGGCCGCGGCGCGGGCGCTGCTCGTCCGCGGGGCGCGGGTGCTGCTCACCGACCGGGTGGAGACACCGGCCGTCGCGGACCTGGTCGCCCGCGGCGCGTCCTGGCGCGGCGAGCTGGCCGAGGTGCCGGGCGAGGTCGACGACGTGGTCACCTCACCCGGTCTGCCCCCGACGCACCCCCTGCTGCAGGCCGCCGTGCGCTCCGGCCGCGAGGTCCTCGGCGAGGTCGAGCTGGCGTGGCGGCTGCGCGGCGCGCACCCGGCGCCGTGGCTCGCGGTGACCGGGACCAACGGCAAGACGACGACGGTGCGGATGCTCGAGTCGGTGCTGCGCGCGGCGGCCCTGCGGACGCTCGCGGTCGGCAACGTCGGGGTGTCCGTCATCGACGCGGTCACCGCCCCGCAGCCCTACGACGTGCTCGCGGTGGAGCTCTCGAGCTTCCAGCTGCACTGGTCGACCTCGCTCGCCCCCGCCGCCGGGGCGCTGCTGAACCTGGCCGAGGACCACCTGGACTGGCACGGGTCGATGGCCACCTACGCGCTCACCAAGACGAAGGTGTGGGACACGCCCGTCGCGATCGGCAACCTCGACGACCCTTACGTCTCCCGGCTGCTCGACGGCCCCGACTCGCGCGCCACCGGCCGGCGCGTCGGCTTCACCCTCGGCGCGCCGGGACCGGGCCGGCTCGGCGTCGCCGACGGGACGCTCGTCGACGCTGCCTTCGACGCCGAGGGCGTCGAACTGCTGCCGGCCGCCGACGTCCGCCCCGCGGGCGCGCACAACGTCGCCAACGCGCTCGCCGCCGCGGCGCTGGCCCGCGCGCACGGCGTCGCCGCCGGTGACGTGGCCGCGGGGCTGCGCGGGTTCGTCCCCGACCCGCACCGCAACCAGCCGGTGGCCACCGTCGCCGGCGTCCACTACGTCGATGACAGCAAGGCGACCAACCCGCACGCCGCCCTCGCGTCGCTGACGAGCTACCCGAGCGTGGTGTGGGTGGCCGGCGGTCAGCTCAAGGGCGTCGACCCCGACGAGCTCGTCGCGACCGTGGCCGGCCGCCTGCGCGCCGCGGTGCTGCTCGGCGTCGACCGCCACCTCGTCGCGGCGGCCTTGCGGCGACACGCGCCGCAGATCCCGATCATCGACGTCGCCAGGACCGACGATGGGGCCATGACCGAGGTGGTGCGCGCCGCGGCCGGGCTCGCGCGTCCCGGCGACACGGTGCTGCTCGCCCCGGCCGCGGCCTCCTACGACATGTTCACCGGCTACCCGGCGCGCGGCGCGGCGTTCGCAGCGGCCGTGCGCGCACGTGCGGATGCGCCGGAGACGGGGGCGTGACCGCACTCGACTCGCTCGGCCGCGTCCGCGGCTGGGTGTCCTCGTCGCGGGGCTGGGTCGCGTCCTCGCGCCGCAGCGGCCGGCGCTACCTGGACCGGCCGTTCGCCTCCGTCCAGCTGCTCCTGCTCGCCGGCGTCGGACTGCTCGTCATCGGGATGATGATGGCCGCCTCGACGACGATCGCCGCCTCGCACGACGCCGACTCGAGCGCGATGTGGGACCCGCTGGTCAAGCAGATCGAGTTCGTCCTGGTCGGCGTGCCGCTGTTCTTCCTGGCCCTGCGCCTGCCGCCGCGCGCCTACCGGGCGCTGGTGTACCCGGTCCTGGTGCTCGCCGTCGTCCTGCTCGTGGCGGTGCTGGTACCGGGCATCGGCGTGGAGAACTTCGGCGCCCGACGCTGGATCGACCTCGGCCCGCTGCAGCTGCAGCCCTCCGAGGTGGCCAAGTTCGCGATGCTGCTGTGGGGGGCGGACCTGCTCGCGCGCAAACAGCAGCTCGGCTCCCTGCGCCGCGCCCGGCACCTGTTCGTCCCGCTGCTCCCCGGCTTCGCGCTCGTCGCGGCGCTGGTGATGCTGGAGCCGGACCTCGGGACGACGCTGTGCTTCGTCCTGGTGCTGCTCGGGCTGCTGTGGACGGTCGGGATGCCGCTGCGCTACTTCGCCGCCGTGGTGGCCGCGATCGCGGCGGCGGTGACGGTCCTCGCCGTCGCCGAGCCCTACCGGCTCGAGCGGCTGACCACCTTCGTCCACCCGTTCAAGGACGCCAACAACAGCGGCTACCACACCGTGGAGGGGTTGTACGCGCTCGCGAACGGTGGCCTGTTCGGGGTGGGCCTCGGGCAGGGCACGTCGAAGTACGGCTGGGTGCCGAACGCGAGCAGCGACTACGTCTTCGCGATCATCGGTGAGGAGCTCGGCCTCATCGGCTGCGTCCTGGTCCTCGCGCTGTTCGCGCTGCTCGCGCACGCCGGGATGCGGATCTCCCGCCGCAGCGCCGACCCGTTCGTCCGGCTCGCCGCGGGCGGCGCGACGGTCTGGCTGTGCGGGCAGGCGCTCATCAACGTCGGCTACGTCACCGGCCTGCTCCCCGTCACCGGCATCCCGCTGCCGTTCATCAGCGCCGGCGGGACGGCGTTGCTCGCCTCGTGCGTCGTGCTCGGGATGCTGACCTCCTTCGCCCGGCACGAACCCGCGGCGGTCAGCGCCGCGCGGCGCTCGGTGCGCACCGGCACCCGCGGGCGTGCGATGCGCTGGCTGCTGCTCAGCGCACCGGAGGGCTACCGGCCGCCCGCCCGGCGTCCGGCCCGACGCTCGGCGCGCGCGGGAGCGCGGCGATGAGGGAGCCCGCCGGCCCCAGCGTCGTCGTGGCCGGGGGCGGCACGGCCGGACACATCGAGCCGGCGCTGGCGTTCGCTGACGCGGTGCGACGGCTGGCCCCCGACGCCCGATTGACCGCACTGGGCACGACGAAGGGTCTGGACACCACGCTCGTCCCCGCCCGCGGGTACCCGCTCGAGCTCGTCCCGCCGGTCCCGTTGCCGCGCCGGCCGGGACGCGCGCTGCTCGCGACGCCGGGACGACTCCGGGCGGCGGTGCGCGCCGCGGAGGCGGTGCTCGAGCGGGTCCGCGCCGACGTCGTCGTCGGCTTCGGCGGCTACGTCGCCGTCCCCGCCTACCTGGCGGCGCGCCGGCGGGGGATCCCGCTGGTCGTCCACGAGGCCAACGCCCGCCCGGGTGTCGGCAACCGGCTCGCCGCCCGGATGACCCGGCACGTGTTCACCGCCTCGCCGGAGGTCCGGCTGCCGCACGCGCGCGCCATCGGGATCCCGCTGCGCCCGGCGGTCACCACCCTGGACCGCGCCGCCGAGCGTGCCGCCGCCAGGGCGCGGTTCGGGCTGGAGCCGGACCTGCCGACGCTGCTCGTGACCGGCGGGTCGCAGGGCGCCCAGTCGATCAACGCCGCCGCGGCCGGAGCCGCGCCGGCACTGCGCGCCGCCGGGATCCAGGTGCTGCACGTCGCCGGACCGAAGAACCCGGTGCAGGTCGCCGCCGGCTCCCCGCCCTACGTCGTGCTGCCCTACGTCGACGGGATGGCGCCCGCCTACGCCGCCGCCGACCTCGCGCTGTGCCGCTGCGGGGCGATGACCTGCGCGGAGCTGACGGCAGTCGGGCTGCCGGCGGTGTACGTGCCCTACCCCCACGGCAACGGGGAACAGCGCTTCAACGCCGCGCCGATCGTCGCTGCCGGCGGGGGGTTGCTCGTCGAGGACGCCGCGCTGTCCGCGGGCTGGGTGGCGGCGATCCTCGTGCCGCTGCTCACCGATCCGCCGCGGCTGACCGCGATGTCCGCCGCCGCGGCGCGGTCCGGCTCCCGGGACGCCGACGTCGTCCTGGCCCGCTACGTCCTGGACCTCGTTCGCGACCCGGTGCCCGCGGGCGCGGGCGACGGCTCCGGGAGGCCGGGAACGGCTCCGCGAACGGCTGCAGCGACGGCTCCGGGGGTGCCGGGTGAACCGGCCCACCGCCGACGCCGCGGCCGGGCGCCCCGCCGACTGGGCCGCACCGGGCGCCGCCCTGGTGCGCAGCGCCGCCACGGACGTCGTCCCGCCGCTGGCCTCGCTCGGCCGGGTGCACCTCATCGGGATCGCCGGGGCCGGCATGAGCGCGCTGGCGCGCGTCCTGCTCGAGCGCGGGATCTCCGTCAGCGGCTGCGAGCAGCGCGAGTCGCCGACGCTGCACGCGCTGCGGGCGGCGGGCGCGACGGTGGTGCTCGGACACTCCGCGGAGCACCTGGACTCCGCCGACACCGTCGTGTACTCCACGGCGATCCCGCCGGCGCATCCCGAACTGGCTGCCGCGCGCGCGCGTCCCGGGCTGCAGGTGCTGCGCCGCGCCGCCGCCCTCGCCGCCGCCTTCGAGGACCGGCGGACGGTGGCGATCACCGGCACGCACGGCAAGACGACCACGGCGGCGCTGCTCACCGCCGGCGCCCGGGCGTGCGGCGTCGACCCGTCGTGGGCCCTCGGCGCAGAGCTCGCCGACGGCGGCAACGCCCACGTCGGCGCCGGCGAGCTGGCGGTCGTCGAGGCCGACGAGAGCGACGGGTCGTTCCTGCTCGCCCGTCCCGAGCTGGCGGTGGTGACCAACGTCGAGGCCGACCACCTGGAGAACCACGGCGACCTGGAGGGCATCCACCGGGCGTTCGCCTGTTCGTCGAGCGGATCGCGCCGGGCGGTCTCCTGGTCGCCTGCGCCGACGACGCCGGCGCCCGCCGCGTCGCCGCGCACGCCCGCGACACCGGTCACCGGGTGGTCACCTACGGGCTCGACCCCGCCTGCGACGTCGTCGTCCGCGACGTCCGCACGGGCCCGTCGTCGGTCGCGTTCACCGTGTCCGGGGCGGCCGTGGGGGAGCGGGCGGTCGTCGTCGACTCGGTGGTCGGCGCGCACATGGCGCTCAACGCCGCGGCGGCGCTGGCGGTGTCCGCCGAGCTCGGCCTCGACCTCAGCACCGTCGTCGACGCGTGGCGCCGCTTCGGCGGGGTGCACCGGCGCTTCGAGCTGCACGGCATCGCCGACGGCGTCCGCGTCTACGACGACTACGCCCACCACCCGACGGAGGTCGAGGCGCAGCTGCGCGCCGCGCGCGACGCCGCCGGTGCCGGCCGGGTCATCGCGTGTCTTCCAGCCCGGGACGTTCAGCCGCACCCAGACCTTCGCCGCCGAGTTCGGGACGGCGCTGGCCGCCGGCGGACGTCGCGGTGGTGCTCGACATCTACCCCGCCCGGGAGGAGCCGATCCCGGGCGTCACCGGGGCGCTGGTCGCCGAGCGGGTGCCGCTGCCGGCCGGGGAGGTGGTGTACGAGCCGGACTTCGCGGCCGCGCCGGCTCGGATCGCGGCGCTCGCCCGCCCCGGCGACCTGGTCCTGACGATGGGGATCGGCACCGTCTACCAGCTCTGCGAACCGGTGCTCACGCTGCTGCGCGCGCGGGAGGCCGGGCGGTGACGACGACCGTCGAGCCGGCGGCGCCGCCGCGGACCGAGCCCGCGCCCCGCCGGCGTCGCTGGCTGCGAGCGGTACTGGGCGGTGCGGCGGTCCTCGTCGTGATCGCTCTGGCGCTGTGGCTGGTCTTCGCGAGCCCGGTCCTCGGCGCGCGGACGGTGACGGTGCGCGGCGCGACGACGCTCGACCCGGGACGGGTCCGGGCCGCCGCGGCGATCGCCGACGGGACACCGCTGGCGCGGCTGGACACCACCGCGGTCCGGCGCCGGCGTCGAGGCCGTCCCGGCGGTCGCCTCCGCCCGGGTGGACACCTCCTTCCCGTCGACCGTCGTGATCACCGTCGTGGAGCGGACGGCGGTCGGCTGGGTGTCCGTCGACGGCCGGGCAGTGCTGGTCGACGCGGCCGGCGTCCGGTTCCGGGACGTCGCCGCCGCGCCGCCCGGGCTGCCGCGCTTCGACCTCGGCGGCGGTGACCCCCGGGTCTCCGGCGGCGCGCTCGCCGCGGTCGCCGGCGCGCTGCCGCCCGCCGAGCGAGCGCGGCATCGCGGTGGCGCAGGCGCGCGGCCGCGACGTCACGCTGGTGCTGTGCGACCGGCGGCAGGTGCACTGGGGAGGGCCGGAGCGCAGCGCGGACAAGGCGCGGCTGCTCGCCGCCGTCCTCGCCGCCCAGCCGACCGCGTCGACGATCGACGTCAGCGACCCGGACGTCGTCGTCGTCCGCTGAGCGCGCGCAGGCCGGCCCGGCCCGACGCAGACGGCGCCGACGTCCACCGACTCGCTCGGCGTGTCCCGGCGCGCCTGCGGTGCAGCGCCACCCGGCCGACCTAACTTGGCACTCAGCTCGCAGGTTGACATAACTATCGACGTCAAGCTGAGGGTTAGGGTTCACAGCGGCGATCAGGGAGAGAGCGCATGACCCCACCCCACAACTACCTCGCGGTCATCAAGGTCGTCGGTGTCGGCGGCGGCGGCGTCAACGCGGTCAACCGGATGATCGAAGTCGGGCTCAAGGGCGTCGAGTTCATCGCGGTCAACACCGACGCCCAGGCGCTGCTGATGTCCGACGCGGACGTCAAGCTCGACGTCGGCCGTGAACTCACTCGCGGCCTCGGCGCCGGCGCCCAGCCCGACGTCGGGCGCAAGGCCGCGGAGGACCACCGCGACGAGATCGAGGAAGTCCTCAAGGGCGCCGACATGGTCTTCGTGACCGCCGGCGAGGGCGGCGGCACCGGCACCGGCGGCGCTCCGGTCATCGCGAGCATCGCCCGCAAGCTCGGCGCGCTGACCATCGGCGTGGTCACCCGGCCGTTCAGCTTCGAGGGCAAGAAGCGCGCCACGCAGGCCGAACAGGGCATCGAGGCGCTGCGCGCGGAGTGCGACACGCTGATCGTCATCCCGAACGACCGCCTGCTGCAGATCAGCGAGCGCACCGTGTCGGTGATGGACGCCTTCCGCAGCGCCGACCAGGTCCTGCTCTCCGGCGTCCAGGGGATCACCGACCTGATCACGACGCCGGGCCTGATCAACCTCGACTTCGCCGACGTCAAGAGCGTCATGAGCGGCGCCGGCAGCGCGCTGATGGGCATCGGTTCGGCCCGCGGCGACAACCGCGCCCGCGCCGCGGCGGAGATCGCCATCGCCAGCCCGCTGCTCGAGGCGAGCATGGAGGGTGCGCACGGCGTGCTGCTGTCGATCTACGGCGGCTCCGACCTGGGGCTGTTCGAGATCAACGAGGCGGCGTCGCTGGTCGCCGAGTCCGCCCACTCGGACGCCAACATCATCTTCGGTGCGGTCATCGACGACACGCTCGGCGACGAGGTCAAGGTGACGGTCATCGCCGCCGGCTTCGACTCCGGCCAGCTGCCGTACAAGAAGGTCGAAGTGCCCCGTCGCGAGCTCGGCCGCGAGGCGGGCCGGGACAGCGGGCGTGACCCTCGGGAGCCCGCGGTCGCCGGCCACCCCGGCGGGTCCGCTGCCGGGTACCCCGCCGGTCGGGGCGCCGGGCCGCAGGGGACGGGATGGTCGGTGCCGGTCGCCAGCGGTGCCCGGGTCAACGGCGGGCCTCCCGCGGCTCCGCCGGAGGACGACCTCGACGTCCCCGACTTCCTCAAGGGCTGACCGACCGACGATGAGCCGCCCCCGATGACCAGCCGGCCCGACCCGCGCGCCGAGGAGCGCAGCGTGCGTCGGGCCGAGCTGGTCACCGCGGTCGCGGCGCTGCGCACCCGGCTGGCCGACGCGGCGGCGGCGGCCGGCCGGGACCCGCGCTCGATCACGGTGATCGCCGTGACCAAGACCTTCCCCGCGGAGGACGTGGTGGTGCTCGCCGAGCTGGGCCTGCTCGACGTCGGCGAGAACCGCGACCAGGAGGCCCGTCCCAAGGTCGAGCAGGTCGCCCGGCTCCGCGCCGAGACGGGGCGGCACGACCCGCTGCGCTGGCACTTCGTCGGGCAGCTGCAGACGAACAAGGCGCGCTCGGTGGCCCGCTACGCGAGCGCCGTCCACTCCCTCGACCGGCCGGCGCTCGTCAGTGCGCTGGCCCGCGCGGTCGCGAACGCACAGCGCCCGCCGCTCGACGTCTTCGTCCAGGTCGACCTCGACGCGAGCGATCCAGGCCGGGGCGGCGCGGCGTCGGACGACGTCCCCGCGCTGGCCGAGCAGGTCCTCGGCGAGCAGGCGCTGCGTCTGCGCGGGGTGATGGCGGTGGCGCCGCTGGGGGCGGACCCGGACGCCGCCTTCGCCCGCCTGGCCGGCGGTGTCAGCGCGTCTGCGCGACGTCGCCCCGGACGCCGACGCGGTCTCCGCCGGCATGAGCGGCGACCTCGAGTCAGCCGTGCGGCACGGCGCAACACACGTCCGGATCGGCTCGGCGTTGCTCGGCCACCGCGCCCCCGCGGTCGGATAGCGTCGGGCCAGTTCCCAAAGATCATCTCCAGTCGGGACAGTCCTAGGAGGACCCGCAATGCCCGGAGCGATGCGCAAGATGGGCGTCTACCTCGGCCTCGTCGAGGACGACGACCTCGCGGGCACGGTCGGCCCGGACGGGTACGACCGCGAGTACGAGCGGGCCGCCCAGCCCGAGCGGGCGGTGGCGACCGTGGCCCGCCGCGAGACCGCCCGGGACACCGCCCGGGAGGACGCCGTGGCGCGCTACGGCTACGGGCGCACCTCCACCTACGGAGACGAGAGCTACTCCGACGGTCAGGGTCACGGTCAGGGTCACGGTCACGGTCACGGCGCCACTGCGGTGGGCGTGGCCACGGCGCACGAGGGGGACGACGGCAGCGCCTACCGGATCACGACCCTGCACCCGCGCACGTACAACGAGGCGCGCACCATCGGCGAGTCGTTCCGCTCGGGCGTCCCGGTGATCATGAACCTGTCCGAGATGGACGACGCGGACGCCAAGCGGCTGGTCGACTTCGCCGCCGGGCTGACCTTCGGGCTGCACGGGCGGATCGAGCGCGTCACGGCGAAGGTCTTCCTGCTCAGCCCGCACAACGTCACCGTGACCGCCCAGGACAAGGCGCGCATCGCCGAGGGCGGCTTCTTCAACCAGTCCTGAGGCCGTCCTCGCGCCGGCTGGCACGATGGTCGGCGTGAGGTACGCCTGATGTCGCTGTTCTGGGACGTGGTGGGACTCGTCCTCTACCTCTACCTCCTGCTCGTGCTGGCCCGCCTGATCGTCGAGATCACCCGACAGTTCGCCCGGTCCTGGCGCCCGGCAGGAGTGGCGGCCGTCGGCGTGGAGCTGGTGTACATCAGCACGGACCCGCCGATGAAGCTGCTGCGCCGGCTCATCCCGCCGTTGCGGCTCGGGGGCGTCTCCCTGGACCTGTCGATCGCCGTCTTGTTGATCGCTGTCGTGGTCCTCCGACAGGTGGCACTGAGCCTTCGCTGACACAGCGCTGACCCGGCGCTGGACCGGCGCCGGACCGGCGCTGGACCGGCGCTCGAACCGGCGCTGACAGCGCTGGCGCGCTGCCGCCTAGGATGGCTCGCAGGCGCGACTGACGCGCGACTCCAGCGCGGGACCGGACAGGGATGTCCCGTCGACATCGACCGAGGTGACCGAATGCCGCTGACACCCGCCGAAGTCCACAACGTGGCCTTCAAGAAACCGCCGATCGGCAAGCGCGGGTACGACGAGGAAGAGGTCGACGCCTTCCTCGACATCGTGGAGGTGGAGCTCTCCCGCCTCATCGAGGAGAACAACGAGCTGCGCGGCCGCGGCGGCGCCGCCGGTGCCGCCGGTGCCGCCGGTGCCGCCGCTGACGGCGAGGGCGCGGGGGCCGACCCTGCGCAGCTGTCCGCGGCGCAGGAGGAATCGGCCCGGCTGCGGGAGGAGAACCAGCGGCTGCAGTCCCACCTCGGCGAGCTCGAGCGGGCGATGTCGCAGGGCAAGGACGAGACGCAGAAGCAGCTGGTCGGGGTCCAGCAGCAGCTCGCGCAGACCGAGCAGCAACTCGACGCAGAGCCGCGAGCAGCTCGCGGAGGCACAGCGCCAGGCCGACGAGGCCCGCCGCGCCGCCGCCGAGGTGCAGCAGCGCGCCGCGCAGGGCGGTCCCGCCGAGCAGGCCAGCGCCGCCGCGGGCGTGGCCGCGGCCGACCACCACCAGCAGGCCGTCCAGATGCTCGCCCTGGCGCAGCAGACAGCCGACCAGCACCTGGCGCAGGTGCGTGCCGATGCCGAGCGGCTGCTCACCGAGGCGCAGAACAACGCGCAGGCCACCGTCACCGACGCCAGTCAGCGCGCCGAGCAGCTCGAGCGCGAGAGCACCCAGCGGGCCGAGACGCTGGAGCGCGAGACGCGCGAGCGCGTCGAGCAGCTGGACCGGGAGAGCACCGCGCGGGCGAGCCAGACCGTGCAGGACGCCGAGCAGCGCGCCACGACCATCACCGCGCAGTTCGAGCAGCGCAAGGCTGCGCTCGAGCGGCGGGTCGAGGAGCTGCGGACCTTCGAGCGCGAGTACCGCTCGCGGCTGAAGAGCTACCTCGAGTCGCAGCTGCGCGACCTGGACGCCGGCGGCCGGGCCGAGCCCGCGTCGGGGCCCAACCCGAACGGCCAGGCGGACGGGATCGTCGGCGCCGGGTCCGAACGCACGGCCTGAGCCGATCGTCCTGACGCCGGGCCGGGCCGGCCGGCTCAGTCCGGCCGGCCCGCGCGGCGCAGCCAGAACCGCAGGCCCAGCTCGTCGTCCCCGCTCTCGAACGCGGATCCGGCCGGCCGGCCCTCGGTCACCTCGACGGCCAGCACCTCTGAGGCCAGCGTGTCGCGGTGTTCCCGGATCGCGGTGCCGGCGTCCGGTGAGCCGCCGACGGTCCACCACAGCTCGATCCGGTCGGTGACGTCCAAGCCCGCGCTCTTGCGGGCGTCCTGCACCAACCGCACGACGTCGCGGACCAGCCCGAGCCGGCGCAGCTCCGCGGTGAGCTCCAGGTCGAGCGCGACGGTGTCCGGTCCCGCGGTGGCCACCGCCCATCCCGAGCGCGGTGTCTCGGACACCACGACGTCGTCCGGGGTGAGGTCCACCCGCTCGCCGTCGACCTCGACGGCGCCGGAGCCGCCGGCCAGGGCCGCGGCGAGCGTGCGGGCGTCCGCGGCCGTGATCGCCGCGGCCACCGCCGGCGTCCGGGTGCCCAGACGCCGCCCGAGCGCGCGGAAGTTCGGCTTCACGCTCACCTCGACCAGCTCGTCGGTGTCCGAGCTGAGGGTCGCCAGGGACACCACGTTGAGCTCCTCGGCGACCTCGCGCTGCAGCTGCGGGGGCAGCTGCGTCCACCCGGGTGCGGACACCAGCGCGGCGGCCAGCGGCTGACGCGTCTTCACCCCGGACTCGGCCCGCGCCGCCCGGCCGAGCTCGACGACCCGGCGGACGAGGGCGACCTGCTCGGCCAACGTCGCGTCGAGCACGCCGCTGTCCGGGTCGACGACCGGCCAGCTCGCCAGGTGCACCGACTCGGGCAGCCGGTCCTGCCCGGCGAACAGCGCCGACCACACCCGCTCGGTGACGAACGGGACGAACGGCGCGAGCAGCAGCGTGAGGACGTACAGGCACTCGTGCAGCGTCGCGAGCGCCGTGGGGTCGCCCTCCCAGAACCGGCGGCGCGAGCGGCGGACGTACCAGTTGGACAGGTCGTCGATGTAGCCGGCCAGTGCCTTGCCGGCGCGCGCGGTGTCGAAGTCCTCCAGGGCCGCGGTGACCTCGATCGCCAGGGCGTGCACCTGGGACAGCGCCCAGGTGTCCATGACGGTGCGGTCCCCGCTCGGCGCCTGTCCGGGCTCCCAGCCGTTGGCACGGGCGTAGAGCGACTGGAACGACGCCACCGACCAGTAGGTGCGCAACACCTTCGACGCGATCTCCTCGAGCACCTTGTGCCCGACCCGGCGCGAGGACCACGGCGACCCGCCGGCGAGCATGAACCAGCGCAGCGCGTCCGCCCCGTGCTGCTCCATCAGCGGGATGGGCTCGAGGATGTTGCCGAGGTGCTTGCTCATCTTGCGGCCGTCCTCGGCCAGGATGTGGCCGAGGCACAGGACGTTGCGGTACGAGCTGCGGTCGAAGACCAGCGTCCCGATCGCCATGAGCGTGTAGAACCAGCCGCGGGTCTGGTCGATCGCCTCGCAGATGAAGTCCGCGGGGTACGCGGCGCGCGCCTGCTCGGCGTTGCGGTGCGGCGCGCCGAACTGCGCGAACGGCATCGATCCGGAATCGAACCAGGCGTCGATGACCTGCGGGACGCGGCGGTACGTCCCCGGCTCACCGTCCCTGGTGAACGTCACGTCGTCGACGAACGGCCGGTGCGGGTCCTGCAAGCGGACGCCGGACAGCTCTTCCAACTCGGCGAGCGAGCCGATGCAGACGACGCGGGAGGGGTCGGCGTCGTTGCGCCACACCGGCAGCGGAGTTCCCCAGAACCGGTCGCGCGACAGCGCCCAGTCGATGTTGTTCTCGAGCCAGTCCCCGTACCGGCCGTGCTTGATCGTCGCCGGGTACCAGGTGGTGGCCTCGTTCTCCGCGAGCAACCGGTCCTTGATGGCGGTGGTGCGGATGTACCACGCGGGCAGCGCGTAGTAGAGCAGCACGGTGTGGCAGCGCCAGCAGTGCGGGTAGGCGTGCTGGTAGGGCACGTGCCGCACGAGCAGCCCGCGCGCGCGGAGGTCGGCGACGAGCACTTCGTCGGCGTCCTTGAAGAACTGGCCGCCGACGAGCGGGACGTCGGTGCGGAACCGCCCGTCCGGGCCGATGGGGTTGATGACCGGCAGCCCGTACTGGCGCGCGACCGCGTAGTCCTCCGCACCGAACGCGGGGGACTGGTGCACCAGCCCCGACCCGTCGTCGGTGGTGACGTAGTCCGCGAGGACGACGTAGTTGGCGTCCGAAAGTGGGACGAGATCGAACGGTCGCCGGTACTGCCAGCCCTCCATGTCCGCGCCCGCGTAGCGGCGCAGGACCTCGGCGCCCTCGCCGAGCGCCTGCTCCAGCAACGACTCCGCCACGACGAACGTCCCGCGGTCGGTCTCCGTGACGACGTACGTCACCGCGGGGTTGACGGCGACCGCGGTGTTCGACACCAACGTCCAGGGCGTCGTCGTCCACACCAGCAGGTCGGCGCGCCCGGCCTCCGGGCCGGACGTCAGCGGCAGCCGGACGTAGACCGACGGGTCGACGACGTCGGTGTAGACGCCTTCCTGACCCAGTTCGTGGTCGGACAGCCCGGTCCCGCAGCGGGGGCAGTAGGGGGTGACGCGGAAGTCCTCGACCAGCAGCCCCTTCTCGAAGACCTGCTTGAGCGCCCACCAGACCGACTCGATGTAGTCGGGCCGCATCGTCCAGTAGGCGTCGGCGTAGTCGGCCCAGTACCCCATCCGCTCGCTCATCGACTCGAACTCGTCGACGTGGCGTTGGACGGACTCCCGGCAGCGGGCGTTGAACTCGGCGATCCCGTAGCGCTCGATGTCGGGCTTGCCGGTGAAACCGAGCTCGCGCTCCACGGCCAGCTCGACCGGCAGGCCGTGGCAGTCCCAGCCCGCCCTGCGGGGGACGGAGTGCCCTTGCATCGTCTTGAACCGCGGGAAGACGTCCTTGAAGACGCGCGCCTCGACATGATGGACACCGGGCGTGCCGTTGGCCGTTGGCGGTCCCTCGTAGAAGACCCACGCCGGGCCGCCGGCGGTGGCGTCGAGGCTGCGCTGGAAGACCTTCTCGGCGTTCCACCGGTCGATGACCTCGCGGTCCAGCGCGGGGAGGTCGACGTGCGGCGGCAGCGGCTGGTAGGCGGTCACGCGGCGGTTCCTTCGGTCGGTCGGGTGGACTCGGCCGAGGGACGACGACCCGGCCGGCGACCGGGGCACCGCGGTACCACCCTCGTTGACGCCCGCACGCGGGCGCCCGCTTCGTTCGGGTCCGGGTCTAGTCCGGCTCCGATCGGGGGCCGTTTCTTCCGGTGCTCGGAGGTGATTTCGGCCGCGGCCATCCCGCCCGGGCTCGCACCGTCCCCGGGTCGCTCGTCAGGTGGGTCCACGTCTACTCGTCCTCGTCGACGCGACGTCGATGGTATCCGGACCGCGGTGGTCGGCGCCCGCTCGACGCCCCACGGACCACTCGCGCTGCAGGTGGCTCCTCGCGGAGATCACTGGCGCGGCCGGGGGCGCGCTCGTATCCTCGCGGCGCCCGATCCGGCCGGCGGAAGGACCGTGGATGGCCACGCTCGCGAAGTCCACGACGACGGCGAAGGCGGCGAAGACAGCGAAGGCGGCCAAGACCGCGGAGGCGGAGCCGGCGACGGCGCCGGTGAAGCGCCCTGCCAGCGCCAAGAAGGCGCCCTCCACGACGCCGGACGAGCGCCCGAGCGCTCCGGCGAAGGGGCGCGCGAAGGCGCCGGCCAGGCGGCCCGCGGCAGGGAAGGCCACGGCCGGGGTGGCAGCCGAGGACGCCCCGGCGTCCGGTCGACGGACCAGGGAAGATCCTGAGAAGACTGTGCCGCCGCACGGAGATCCGCTGCGCGCTTCTGGGCACACCTCCCGGGCCACCGCGGGTGCCCGGACCGGCGCACCGGCCACGGCCCCCGCACGCACGCCGCCCGCCTCGAAGTCGCCCGTCCCGAAGACTGCCGCGTCGAAGACCGCCGCGTCCAAGACCCCCGCACCGGAGGCCCCGTTGCCATCGAAGACCGCCACCACGACCGGCGCGCCCGCCGTCCCGGAGGGCAGCGACTGGACCGCCGAGGAACTCGCCGACGTGCGGCAGCAACTGGTGGGTGAGCTCGCCGAACTCCAGTCGGAGTACGACCGCTCGATGCGCGAGCTGAACGACCGCGAGGCCTCCGGCGCCGACGGCGCGGGCGACGACCAGGCCGACGCCGGCAGCAAGACGTTCGAGCGCGAGCAGGAGCTGTCGATCGCGGCGAACCGTCTCGACCTGCTGACCCAGATCCAGCGCGCGGTGGAGCGCATCGACCGCGGCACCTACGGCTTCTGCGAGAGCTGCGGCAACCCGATCCCGAAGGCGCGGCTGCAGGCGTTCCCGATGGCGACCCTCGACGTGACCTGCAAGCAGCGGGAAGAGCGCCGCTGACCGTCCGGGACAATGGCCGGGTGACCGGCCGCGACGACCCGACGTCCTCCGCCGCGGCGCCGACGCTCGAACGCCCGCGCCGGGTCCGGCTGTTCGGGATGGTGGCCGTCCTGGCGTTGGCGGCGGACGTCGCCTCCAAGGCCGTCGTCGTGGCGACGCTCGACGAGACCGAGCCGGCACGCCGCCTGCTCGGAGGCGCGCTGTACCTGGAACAGACCCGCAACTCCGGGGCGGCGTTCTCCCTGGGCACCGGGGTCACCGCCGTCCTCACCCTGATCGCCGTCGCGGTCGTCGTCGTCCTGCTGCGCACGGCTCGCCGGATGCGCTCGGCGGGCTGGGCGGTGTCGCTGGGGCTCATCCTGGGCGGAGCCCTGGGCAACCTCGCCGACCGGCTGTTCCGCTCGCCGGGCGTCGGACGCGGCCACGTCGTCGACTGGATCAGCGTGTTCGGCCCCGACGGGAAGGTCTGGCCGGTGTTCAACCTCGCCGACTCCGCGATCGTCGTCGGAGCCGTGCTGGCCGCCGTCCAGGTCCTGCGCGGGGTCGAGCTCGACGGCGGCCGGCGCCGGTGACCCGGATGCTGCCCGTCCCCGACGGACTCGACGGGCTGCGCCTGGACGTGGCGCTGTCACGGCTGTTCGGCCTGTCGCGGACCTCGGCGGCCGGGCTGGTCGACGACGGCCGGGTGCTGCTCGACGGGGAGCCGCCGGCGCGCTCGGCGAAGGTCCACGGCGGGGCCTGGCTCGAGGTGGAGCTCCCGTCCCCGGACCTGCCGGTGCCGCCGGAGCCGACGCCGGTCGACGGGCTGCGCGTACTGCACGCCGACGACGACGTCGTCGTGGTCGACAAGCCGGTCGGGGTCGCGGTGCACCCCAGCCCGGGGTGGACCGGACCGACCGTCGTCGCCGGCCTGTCCGCGATGGGGTACCGCATCTCCACCTCCGGCGCGGCCGAGCGGCAGGGCGTCGTCCACCGCCTGGACGCCGGCACGACCGGGGTGATGGTCGTGGCCGCGAGCGAGCGGGCGTACACCGCGCTCAAGCGCGCCTTCAAGGAGCGGAGCGTCGACAAGCGCTACGCCGCGCTCGTCCAGGGCCACCCCGACCCGGTCCGCGGCACCATCGAGGCACCGATCGACCGGCACCCCAGCGCCGATCACAGGTTCGCCGTCGTCGCCGGCGGGCGCCCGAGCACCACCCACTACGAGACGGTGGAGGCCTTCCGGGCGGCCACACTGCTCGACGTCCGGCTCGAGACCGGGCGCACGCACCAGATCCGGGTGCACATGGCCGCCGTCCGTCACCCGTGCGTCGGCGACCTCACCTACGGCGCCGACCCCGTCCTGGCCCGCCACCTCGGGCTGACCCGGCAGTGGCTGCACGCGCGCGAGCTGGGCTTCGAGCACCCCGGCACCGGACAGTGGGTCAGCTACGTGTCGCCGTTCCCGGCCGATCTGCAGCACGCCCTGGACGTCCTGGAGGAGGAATCGGCATGACCGGTCCGGAGAGAGGCGCCGATCTCGTCGTCGCCGCCAACCGTGGTCCGCTGTCCATCTCGGTGGACGAGTCCTCCGACGGCGGGCCGGACGTCGTCGAGCGCGGCGGCGGCGGGCTGGTCAGCGGCATGCAGTCCGCGCTCGTCGCGGCGCCGGACTCGGTGTGGGTGTGCGCCGCGATGACCGACCGGGAGCGCCAGCTCGCCCGTGAGGGCGATGGGCACCTGTCCGCGGTGCCCGCGGTGGCCGACGCCCTCGGCGGGGACTTCGAGGTGCGGATGCTGCCCATCGACGCGCAGACCTACCGGCAGTCCTACAACGGCATCGCCAACTCGACGCTGTGGTTCGTCCTCCACCAGCTCTACGAGCCGGCCCGGACGCCGGTGTTCGACAGCGCCTGGCGGCGGATGTGGGCCGCCTACGAGCGGTACAACCGGAGCTTCGCCCAGGCGCTCGCGGAGGAGGCCGGCGGCGGGGCCAAGGTGATGGTGCAGGACTACCACCTGTTCCTCGTCCCGCGGATGCTCCGCGAGATGCGCCCGGACCTGCGGATCAGCCACTTCACGCACACCCCGTGGGTGCCGTCGGACTACTTCCGGATGCTGCCCGACGACGTCGCCCGCGACGTCCTGAGCGGGATGGCCGAGGCGGACCTGCTCGGGTTCCACACCCGGCGCTGGGCCGAGCAGTTCCGCGCCTGCTACAGCGAGGCCGTCGGCGGGGAGCCCCGGGCCCGGCTGGAGGTCTTCCCGCTGGCCACCGACGCCGACGAGCTGCACGAGCGCGCCGCCCAGCGCGACGTCCTCGCCGCCTCCCGGCGGCTCACCCGCGTGATCGGTGACCGGAAGGTCATCGGCCGCGTCGACCGCACCGAGCTGTCCAAGAACGTCTACCGCGGCCTGCTGGCCTACCGCGAACTGCTGCGCACCCGGCCGCAGTGGCGGGGCAAGGTCGTCCACGCGGTGTTCGACTACCCCTCGCGCGAGGACCTGCCGGAGTACCGGGAGTACGTCGCGCTCGTCGAGCGGGTCGGGGCGGAGATCGACGACGAGTTCGGCACCGACGACTGGACGCCGCTGGTGCTCAACATCGGCCACGACTACCCGGGCTCGCTCGCGGCGCTGCGGATGTCCGACGTCGTGCTGGTCAACTCCGTCCGGGACGGGATGAACCTGGTCGTCCTCGAGGCGATCACGCTGTCCGAGCGGGACGCCGCGGTCGTGCTGTCCCGGGAGACGGGTGCGGTGGACGTCCTCGGCGACGACGCCCTCGTGATCAACCCGTTCGACGTCGTCCAGACCGCCGACGCGCTCCACCAGGCGCTGTCGATGGCGCCGGCCGAGCGCGCGGAGCGGGCCGCCCGGCTGCGGGTGGCCGCGGTCCGCCTGCCGCCGGGGCCCTGGTTCCAGGCGCAGCTCGACGCGCTCGACTGAGTCCTCGCCGGGGTCGCCCGGCACGGCTGCCCCGTCCGGTCGGAGATGATCAGGGACCGGGCAGCGCGCGGCGCAGCAGCGCGACCAGCGCGCCGGGGTCGTCGACGACCGTGTCGGCCGCGGCCGCCACCTCGGGGGTCTCCGGCGTCCGGATCGCCACCGCGAACGCGCGGCGCCCGTCCCCGCGCAGCCGCCGCACGTACGTCCAGCGCCGGCACGTCGCCGAGGTCGTCGCCGGCGTACACGACCACCGTCGGGGCGTACCGCTCGACCAGCCGGTCCAACGCGCCGCCCTTGTCGTAGCCGGGCAGGCGGAGCTCGATCACACCCCGGCCGGGGTGCTGCTCGAGCCCGAGCCGGTCGGCGAGCTCGGCCACTGGCACTCGCAGCGGGTCGAGCGCGGCCTCCGGGTCCGGCGCGAGCCGGCCGTGGACGACCAGTGAGAGCCGCTTGTCCTCGATCCAGACCGACGGGTCGCCCGCGTGCTGCTCGACGACCGGCGGCAGCTCCTCCCGCAGGCGCCGCATGGAGTCGGGCGTGTCCGGGGTGTCGAGCTCGCCGCCGCGCCAGCGTTCGGCACCGTACAGGCCCTCCACGTCCAGCCGGGGAACCGCGGCGAACCCGCCGAGTTCCAGGACGGTGCGGGCGTCGCGCCCGGTGATGACCGCGACCTGGACGCCACGGTCCGCCAGGGCGGTCAGGACCTCGGCGGTGCCGGCCACCGGGCGCGCGTCCGCCGGGTCGGCGACGATCGGGGCGAGCGTGCCGTCGAAGTCCAGCGCCACCAGCGCATGCCCGGGGTCGGCGCGCAGGGCGTCGACGATCTGTTCGGCAGTCGTCACCGGACCATCTTCGCGACACGGCCGGGCGACACGCGGGAGGGTGTCGGTGGCGGGAGGTAGCTTCCTTGCCGTGACGGCCGCGAGTGGACCAGCGGGACACGACTCGTTCGTCCACCTGCACGTCCACACCGAGTACTCGATGTTGGACGGGGCGGCCCGGCTGGGTGAGCTGTTCGAGGCGGCGGCGCAGATGGGGCTGCCGGCGCTCGCGATGACCGACCACGGCAACGTCTTCGGCGCACACGACTTCTACTCCAAGGCCACGGCGGCCGGCGTCAAGCCGATCATCGGCATGGAGGCCTACCTCACCCCCGGCACGTCCCGCTACGAGCGGACCCGGGTGCGCTGGGCCTCCGGCGGCGACGACGACGTCTCCGGCGGCGGGGCGTTCACCCACATGACGCTGCTGGCCGAGTCGACCGCGGGCATGCACAACCTGTTCCGCCTCGCCTCGCGCAGCAGCACGGAGGGCTTCTTCTACCGCCCGCGCGCGGACCGGGAGCTGCTCGCCGAGTACGCCTCCGGGCTGATCGGCACCACCGGTTGCCCCTCCGGGGAGGTGCAGACCTGGCTGCGGATCGGGGACTACGCGCGGGCGCGGCAGTCCGCGGCCGAGTTCCGGGACCTCTTCGGCGCGGGCAACTTCTTCGTCGAGCTGATGGACCACGGTCTCGACATCGAGCGCCGGGTCACCGACGACCTGCTCCGGCTCGCCCGCGACCTGGCGCTGCCCGTCGTCGCCACCAACGACCTGCACTACACCCACGCCGAGGACGCCGCGGCCCACGAGGTGCTGCTCTGCGTCCAGTCGGGCAAGACCATGGCCGACCCGAAGCGGTTCAAGCTCGACGGCCACGACTTCTACCTCAAGACGCCGGCCGAGATGCGCTCGCTCTGGGCCGACAAGCACGACCTGCCCGAGGCGTGCGACAACACCCTGCTCATCGCCGAGCGCTGCCAGGTGGAGTTCACCGAGGGCAACGGCACGTACATGCCGCGGTTCCCCGTCCCGGCGGGGGAGGACGAGCAGTCCTGGTTCGTCAAGGAGGTCGAGCGCGGCCTGCTCGTGCGCTACCCCGGCGGCCTCCCGGACGAGGTGCGCCGGCAGGCGGACTACGAGGTCGGCGTCATCGCGCAGATGGGCTTCGCCGGGTACTTCCTGGTCGTCGCCGACTTCATCAACTGGGCCAAGGAGCACGGCATCCGGGTCGGGCCCGGCCGCGGGTCCGGCGCCGGGTCGATCGCGGCGTACGCGATGCGGATCACCGACCTGGACCCGCTGCGGCACGGACTGATCTTCGAGCGGTTCCTCAACCCCGACCGCGTGTCGATGCCGGACTTCGACGTCGACTTCGACGAGCGGCGCCGCGGCGAGGTCATCCGCTACGTCAGCGACAAGTACGGCGACGACCGCGTCGCGCAGATCGTCACCTACGGCACGATCAAGGCCAAGCAGGCCGTCAAGGACTCCGCCCGGGTGCTGGGCTACCCGTTCTCGATGGGCGAGCGGATCACCAAGGTCATGCCGCCGCCGGTGATGGGCAAGGACGTCCCGCTGGCGAAGATCTTCGACCGGGAGCATCCCCGCTTCGGTGAGGGCGGCGAGTTCCGCGCCCTGTACGAGGCGGACGCCGAGGTGAAGCGCGTCGTCGACACCGCGAAGGGGCTCGAGGGTCTCAAGCGGCAGTGGGGTGTGCACGCCGCCGGCGTGATCATGTCCTCCGAGCCGCTGGCCGACCTCATCCCGATCATGAAGCGGGAGCAGGACGGCGCGGTCATCACGCAGTTCGACTACCCGACCTGCGAGAAGCTCGGCCTCATCAAGATGGACTTCCTGGGGCTGCGCAACCTCACCGTCCTCGACGACACGTTGCGCAACATCGCCGCGAACCGGGGCGAGACCGTGGTCCTCGAGGACCTCCCGCTGGACGATCCGACGACGTACGAGCTGCTGGCACGAGGGGACACGCTCGGCGTCTTCCAGCTCGACGGTGGGCCGATGCGGGCGCTGCTGCGCAGCATGCGACCGGACAACTTCGAGGACATCTCCGCGGTCGGGGCCCTGTACCGGCCGGGCCCGATGGGCGCCAACTCCCACAACGAGTACGCCGACCGCAAGAACGGCCGCAAACCCGTCACGCCGATCCACCCGGAGCTCGCCGAGCCGCTGGCCGAGATCCTCGGCGACACGTACGGCCTGATCGTCTACCAGGAGCAGGTCATGGCGATCGCGCAGCGCGTCGCCGGCTACTCCCTGGGAGCCGCGGACCTGCTGCGCCGGGCGATGGGCAAGAAGAAGAAGGCCGAGCTGGACGCGCAGTACCAGGCGTTCAGCGTCGGGATGCGCGAGCGCGGCTACTCCGCGGGCGCCGTCCGCACGCTCTGGGACATCCTGCTGCCGTTCTCCGACTACGCCTTCAACAAGGCCCACTCCGCGGCCTACGGGCTGGTGTCCTACTGGACGGCGTACCTCAAGGCGAACTACCCGGCGGAGTACATGGCCGCGCTGCTCACCAGCGTGCGCGACGACAAGGACAAGTCGGCGGTCTACCTCGCGGAGTGCCGCCGGATGGGCATCAAGGTGCTGCCGCCGGACGTCAACGCCTCCGCCGCGGACTTCACCCCGACGGGCCGGGACATCCGCTTCGGTCTCGGCGCGGTCCGCAACGTCGGGGCGAACGTCGTCGCCTCGATCGAGGCCACCCGGCGCGGACGTGGCGCGTTCACCGACTTCGGCGACTTCCTGCGCAAGGTCGACGCGGTCGTCTGCAACAAGCGGGTGATCGAGGCCCTGATCAAGGCCGGCGCGTTCGACTCGCTCGGCCATCCGCGGCGCGGGCTGATGCACGCCTTCGAGCCGGCGGTCGACGCGGTCCTGGACACCAAGCGCGCCGAGGCGATAGGTCAGTTCGACCTGTTCGGCTCCGGCGAGAGCAGCGCCAGCGGGACGGCCGACGCCGTCGACGTCTTCGCGGTACGCGTCCCCGACGGCGAGTGGGACAAGTCGGTGCTGCTCGCGTTCGAGCGCGAGATGCTCGGGCTGTACGTCTCGGACCACCCGCTGCACGGCATCGAGCACGTGCTGGCGGCCGCGGCCGACACGTCCATCGCCACCGTCCTCGCCGAACCCGGGGACGGCCAGACGGTGACCGTCGCCGGGATCCTGTCCGGGGTGACGCGCCGGGTCACGAAGACCGGCTCGCCGTGGGCGCAGGCGACGCTCGAGGACCTCGAGGGCTCGATCGAGCTGATGTTCTTCCCGGCGACCTACGCCCAGGTCGGCATCCACATCGCCGAGGACGCCGTCGTCGTGGTCCGCGGGCGGACCGACGCCCGCGACGACACCGTGAAAGTCATCGTGAGCGACCTGACCGTGCCGGACCTCAGCGTGCGGGAGGCCGGCCCGGTCACCGTCGAACTGGCGCCCGGACGGTGCACCCCGCCGATCGTCGAGCGGCTCAAGGACGTGCTCGCCTCGCATCCCGGCACCACGGAGGTGCACCTGGCGTTGGTCAGCGGGACGAGCGGCGAACGGCGGCACACCCTGCGCGTCGCGGACGGCTACCGGGTGACGGCGTCGCCGGCCCTGATGGGGGACCTCAAGGCCCTGCTCGGTCCGGGCGCCGTGTCGGCGTGAGCCCACGGGCCGCCGCCGCGGCCGAGGTCGGTCGAGGCGCCGGTGTCGGCGGTGCTCTCGTCGCCGGTCTCCGGCACCGCCGCGGCTGGCTGGCCCGGCTGCCGCGGCGGCGCGAGCCGGCCGGCGGGCACGCTCACAGCGACTTCGGCGACGGGCTCGGACGCGGTCTCGCGTTCACCGGGACGGTGTGGCCCGGCGGTGACGCGGGCCCGCTGCCGCGGCAGCTGGTGCTCGTCGACGCCGCCGGCATCGTGCGTCATCTCGGTCCGGCGGACGCCGCCCGGGTCCCCGGCGACGTCCCGGTGTGGGGCGGCACGCAGGCGTGGATCGGTCCGGCGCTGGTCGACGCGTCCGTCCGGCTCGCCGCCCGCCGCCCGCCCGGCCCGGACGGCTGCCTGGCCGGCGGGTTGGGAGCGGTGCGAGACCTGTCCGCGCCGCTTGCGAGCGCGCGCCTGTGGCGCACCGGCCACCGGCGCCCGCCGTCCGGCCGCCCCGAGGTGGCGGTCAGCGGTCCGCTGCTGACGGCGACGGGGTCCGCTCCGGCGTCGGTGGCCGTGCCGTCGGTGGCGGCGGCGCGCCAGGTCGTGCACCGCCTCGCCGCCGGGGGCGCGGACGTCGTGGCGGTGTCGCTGCTCGACGAGCACCCCGGTGGCGAGGCGCTCGCCCCGCCGGTCCTGGGCGCGGTGGTCCGGGCCGCGCACGACGCCGGGCTGGCCGTGACGGCGCTCGCGGACTCCGCCGAGCACGTCGCCCGCGCGCTCGACGCGGGCGTCGACGAGCTGGCGCGGGTCCCCGGCGAGCCGCTGACCGAGGCCCTCGCCGACCGCGTCGCCGCGGCCGGTGTGGGCGTGGTCAGCGCGCTGCAGCTGAGGTTCTCGACCGGCCGCGGGCGCGTCGCCGCCGCGAACGCCGCCGCTCTGGTCGGGGCCGGTGTCGAGCTGCGCTACGGCACCGGCGGCACCGGCGGCACCGGCGGCACCGGCGGCACCGGCGGCACCGGCGGCACCGGCGGCACCGGCGGCACCGGCGGTCGCGGCCGGCACGCTCGTCCCGGTGTGGACCCGCGGGAGCTCGACCGGCTCGCCGACACCGGACTCGGTCGGCTCGGCGCCCTGCGCGCCGCGTCGGTCGCCGCCTCCCGCGCGCCGGGACTACGCCGGCGCACCGGCCGGATCGTCGTCGGTGAGCCTGCCGCTCTGGTCCTCCTGCCCGGCGACCCGCTCGACGAGCCGGGCGTCTGGTGCGCACCGACCGCGGTCGTCGCCGACGGCCGCCTCGTGCGACCCGCGGCGGGCTGAGCGTGGCCGACTGGAGCGGCGAGGACTACCGGCGCCTGAGCCGGTTGCAGGACGCGGTCGGCGCCGACGCGCTGGCCGCGTTCAGCGAGTTCCTGCCTCCCGGCGCCGTCGCGGTGCTCGACCTCGGCTGCGGGGACGGCCGGCGCACCGCGGAGATCGCCGACCGGCTGCCCGGCGGGCAGGTGCTCGGCGTCGACGCCTCACCTCGGATGATCGCCGCGGCGAGCGAGGTGGCACGCCCGGGACGGCTGGCGTTCCGCTGCCAGCGCGCGCAGGACCTCGAGGACGAGGGCGCCTTCGACCGCGCGATCTCGCTGAACGCGCTGCACTGGGTACCGCGCGCCGAGTTGCCCGACGTGCTGCGCCGGCTGCACCGGGCGCTCGTGCCGGGCGGCGTGGCGCTGCTGCAGCTGGTCGGCGCGACCGCCGCCGGGGCGGCGGCCAGCCTCGAGCAGACGGCGATGGACGTCGCCTCTCGGTCGAGGTGGCGTCCCCGGTTCTCCGGCTTCGCGGCGCCGTTCACCCACCCGGCGCGCGCCGAGTTGCAGGCCTGGTGCGCTGACGCCGGCTTCAGCGTGCGCTCGGCCGAGCAACGCACCCACGTCTGGCCGTTCCCGTCCCGCGCGGCGTTCGGGCAGTGGGCGGCGGTGGGGTTCAGGGACTGGACCGGTCGGCTCCCGGACGTGGCGGAGCAGCAGGAGTTCGTCCGCGACGTCGTCGACACCTACTGCGACCAACTCGGTACGACGTCGGACTTCCGGTTCGAGCAGCTGCGGGTCCTGCTCGACCGTCCGTGATCTTCCGCGCGCCGACGCCCGCCGACCGCGCCTGCGAGACTGGCCAGGTGTCCCGCCTGCCGCGCGCCGAGCTGCGTGCCGCCGGGCTGCTCGTCGGCGTGCTGGCGGTCGTCGGTGCGCCCGCGGGCTGGGTGTGGCAGGCCTGGGCGCCGCGGACGGTGGGTCTGGTGACCTCCGGCGGGCTGATCCCGGACGAGAAGGAGAGCTTCATGGCCGGCGACGGCCGGTTCCTCCTGATCACCGGCGCCATCGGCGTCGTGGCGGCGCTCCTGGCGTGGACGCGCCGGAGCGTGCGCGGCCCGGTCGTCCCGGTCGGACTGCTGGTCGGCGGTCTGGCAGGTGCGGCGCTGACCGACCTGGTCGGCCGGCTGACCGGCGGCGGGACGAGCAGCGGCACGCCTGGGACGCTGGTCACCCCGCCGGTCCGGGTGCACGCGCCGGTGTTCCTGCTCGGGGAGGCGGCCCTGGCGCTGTTCGTCTACGGCGTCTGCGCAGTGGCCAGCTCGGACGACGACCTCGGGCGCGTCGTCGCCGACCCGGCGCCGCACGACGAGCCGGTACCCGCCGTCCCGCAGCTTCCCTCCTGATGGCTTGCGGCGGTGCTGCCGCCGGGCTGCTGCCGGGCTAGTTGCTGCCGGAGGCGAGGGCCAGCGTCTGCAGCGGCACGGGCACGCTGCGGGTCCGCTGCAACAGCACGGTCTCGCGCCGCAGGAGGGCCATCGCCATCCGGATGCGCCCGGCGGCGTCCGGGGCGGCGAGCAGGCGCTGCCGGTCGGCGACGGAGAGCTGCAGGCGCAGGGCGAGCGCGTAGGACAGCCGAACCGGGTCGGTCGGCAGCGGCTCCAGGTCGTCGTCGCGCTCCAGCAGCCGGGACAGCAGGTCGCGGTACAGCTCGACCTGGTCCTGGGCGGCGGCGACGTCGCCGGCACGGATCCGGCCCTCCGGCTCGCCCAGCCACTCGACGCGGGCGCGCAGGTAGCCCGACGGCGTCTCGCCGATCTCGAGCACGCGGAAGCGGCGGCTGCCGACGGTCAGCAGGTCGGCCGTGCCGTCGTCGTACCGGCGCAGGTCCAGGATCTCGGCGAGTGTGCCGATGTCGGACAGGACGGTGTTCACCGTGACGCCCGCCTCCAGGCCACGGTGCAGCGAGACGATCCCGAACGCGCGCCGCGGCCGGTCGCCCGAGGTGACCTCGGCGAGCATCGCCCGGTAGCGCGGTTCGAACACGTGCAAGGCCTGCGGCGCGCCGGGGAGCAGGACGGTGCCGAGCGGGAAGACCGGCACGACCGGGTCCGTGTCACCGGCCACGGGCCCACCGTAACCCGGGGCGGGGGCCCCCGCCCGCCCGTAGGATCGGGCAGGTGCTGCGCCGCCTGGACGTCCGGGACCTCCGCGACCCGCCGGCCGCGGACTCTCGTGCCCTGGCCGGCGTCCTGCCGCGGGCGCAGCTCGACGTGCGGGCCGGGGTCGCGGCGGTCACCCCGCTGATCGACGCGGTGGCGGCCCGCGGCTACGACGCGGTGCGCGAGGCGACGCTGCGCTTCGACGGCGTCGACGTCCCGGATCCCCGCGTCCCGGTCGCGGCGCTGCAGGCCGCCCTGGACCAGCTCGACCCCGCGGTGCGTGCCGCCCTCGAGGAGTCCATCCGTCGGGCACGGATCGTGCACGCGGCGCAGCGCCGCGAGCAGGTGCGCGTCGACGTCGTCCCGGGCGGCACGGTCACCGAGCGGTGGGTGCCGGTCGAGCGCGTCGGGTTGTACGTCCCCGGCGGACTGGCCGTGTACCCCTCGAGCGTCGTCATGAACGTCGTCCCCGCCCAGGTCGCGGGCGTGGAGTCCATCGCGGTGTGCTCACCGCCGCAGAAGGAGTCCTGGGCATCCTTCCGCGGACTGCCGCACCCGACGGTCCTCGCCGCCTGCGCACTGCTCGGCGTGGACGAGGTCTACGCCGTCGGCGGGGCCCAGGCGATCGCGTTCCTGGCGCACGTCGAGCCCGTGGACATGGTCACCGGCCCCGGCAACCTCTACGTCGCCGCGGCCAAGCGGGTGCTCCGCGGGGTGGTCGGCATCGACTCCGAGGCCGGGCCGACGGAGATCGCGGTCCTCGCCGACGCCACCGCGGATCCGGTCCACGTCGCCGCCGACCTGATCAGCCAGGCCGAGCACGACCCGCTGGCCGCGTCCGTGCTCGTCACCGACGCCCCGGAGTTGGCGGACGCCGTCGAACGTCGAACTCGAGCGGCAGGTCGCGCTCACCAAGCACGTCGAGCGGATCACCGCCGCGCTGTCCGGCCCGCAATCGGCCACCGTCCTGGTCCGCGACCTGGAGCAGGGCCTGGCCGTGGTCGACGCCTACGCCGCCGAACACCTCGAAGTCATCACCGCCGACGCCCGGCGATGGGCCGAGCGGGTCCGCAACGCCGGGTGCGTGTTCGTCGGGCCGAGCTCGCCGGTGTCGCTCGGCGACTACTGCGCGGGGTCCAACCACGTCCTGCCCACCGGGTGCACGGCGCGGCACGCCAGCGGGCTGTCGGTGCAGACGTTCCTCAAGGGCGTGCACCTGGTCGAGTACGACGCGGACGCCCTCGCCGAGGTGGCGCCGCACGTGCTCGCCCTGGCCGACGCGGAGGACCTCCCGGCGCACGGCGCCGCAGTGTCCGTCCGGCTGCCGCGATGACGGCCACCACCGCGAGCCCGCTCGCGGACCTGCTCCGCCCCGAGCTCCGCGGCCAGACGCCTTACGGCGCGCCGCAGCTCGACGTGCCGGTGCGGCTCAACACCAACGAGAACCCCTACCCGCCCTCGCCCGCCGTCGTGGCCGACATCGTCGCCGCCGTCACCGAGGCCGCCGCCACGCTCAACCGCTACCCCGACCGGGAGGCGCTCGCGCTGCGCGCCGACCTCGCCGCCTACCTGAACCGCGACGGCGGCGCCGGCCTGACGCCGGAGCGGGTGTGGGCGGCCAACGGCTCCAACGAGGTCATGCTGCAGCTGCTGCAGGCCTTCGGCGGTCCCGGGCGCACCGCGGTGTCCTTCGCGCCGACGTACTCGATGTACCCCGAGTACGCCCGCGACACGGCGACCCGCTGGGTCCTCGGCCGCCGCGCGGAGGACTTCGGTCTCGACCTGGACGAGGCCCGCGCGGTGCTCGAGCGCGAGCGGCCGTCGGTCGTCCTGCTCGCCTCGCCGAACAACCCGACCGGGACGGCGCTGCCGCTGGCTTGCGTCGAGGCGCTGTGCGAGGCGGCGCCGGGACTCGTGGTGGTCGACGAGGCGTACGGCGAGTTCCGCCGCGCCGGCACGCCGAGCGCCCTGACGCTGCTGGACCGCCACCCGCGCCTGGTCGTCACGCGCACGATGAGCAAGGCGTTCGCGCTGGCCGGCGGGCGGGTGGGCTACCTCGCCGCCGCTGCGGAGCTGGTGGACGCGCTGCGGGTCGTGCGGCTGCCCTACCACCTGTCCGCGGTCACCCAGGCCACAGCGCGGGCCGCGCTCGCGCACGCGGGGGAGCTGCTGGCGCGGGTCGACGACCTGCGTCAGGAACGGGACGCGACGGTGGCCTGGCTGCGCGGCACCGGCCTGCAGGCCGCCGACTCGGACGCCAACTTCGTCCTCTTCGGCACCTTCGCCGACCGGCACTCGGTCTGGCAGCGGCTGGTGGACCGCGGCGTGCTCGTGCGCGAGGTCGGGCCGGAAGGCTGGCTGCGGGTGTCGATCGGGACGCCGGTGGAGATGGCGGCGTTCCGCGCCGCTCTGGAGGGAGTCCTGTGAGCCGCAGCGGCCGGGTGGAGCGCACGACCCGCGAGACGAAGGTGCTCGTCGAGATCGACCTCGACGGTGCCGGACGCACCGACGTCAGCACCGGCGTCGGCTTCTACGACCACATGCTCGGCTCCTTCGGCACGCACGGGCTGTTCGACCTCACCGTCCAGGTCGAGGGCGACCTCCACATCGACGCGCACCACACCGTCGAGGACACCGCCATCGCGCTCGGCCAGGCGTTCGCGCAGGCCGCCGGCGACAAGGCCGGCACCCGCCGGTTCGGCGACGCGCTGATCCCGATGGACGAGACGCTGGTGCAGGCCGCGGTCGACCTGTCCGGGCGGCCGTACCTGGTCCACCGCGAGCCCGACGGCGCGCCGCCCACCATCGGCGCCCAGTACGCGACCACGCTCACCCGCCACGTCCTCGAGTCGTTCACCTACCACGCCGCGCTCGCCCTGCACGTCGTCGTGCACGGCGGGCGGGACTGGCACCACATCACCGAGGCGCAGTACAAGGCGGTGGCGCGCGCGCTGCGGTCGGCCCTCGAGCTCGACCCGCGGGTGCACGGCGTGCCCTCGACGAAGGGTGTGCTCTGAGCGTGCCGGCCGTGGTCGTCCTCGAGTACGGCTCGGGCAACGTCCGCTCCGCGCTCCGCGCGCTGGAGCGGGTGGGCGCGGACGTCGAGCTCACCGCCGACCCCGACGCCGTCCGCCGCGCCGACGGCGTCGTCGTCCCCGGCGTCGGCGCGTTCGCGGCCTGCATGGCGGGGCTGGACGCCGTCGGCGCCGGCCCGCTGCTGCGCGACCGGCTCCGCGCCGGGGCGCCGGTGCTCGGCATCTGCGTCGGGATGCAGGTGGCGTTCGACAGCGGGCTCGAGCACGGCGTCGAGACCGCGGGCCTCGGGCTGCTGCCGGGCCGCGTCGAGCCGCTGCAGGCGCCGGTGCTGCCGCACATGGGCTGGAACACCGTGGACGCGCCGACCGGCTCGACGCTGTTCGCCGGGCTGCCCGGCGACGCGCGCTTCTACTTCGTGCACTCCTACGCCGTCCGCGACGCTGGGTGCCGGGCTCGTGACCAAGGCGCACCACGGTGAGGACTTCGTCGCCGCGGTGGAGGACGGCGCGTTGTCGGCCACGCAGTTCCACCCCGAGAAGTCCGGTGACGCGGGTGCGGCGCTGCTCGAGAACTGGGTCCGCACGCTGTGAGCGAGCTGTCCTGTGCTGCCCGCCGTCGACGTCGCCGACGGCGCCGCCGTCCGGCTGGTCCGCGGTGAGGCGGGCACCGAGACGTCCTACGGCGACCCGCTCGAGGCGGCGCTGGCCTGGCAACGCGACGGCGCCGAGTGGATCCACCTGGTCGACCTCGACGCCGCCTTCGGCCGGGGCTCGAACCGGGACCTGCTCGCCGACGTGGTGCGCCAGGTGGACGTCGCGGTCGAGCTGTCCGGCGGCATCCGGGACGACGCCTCGCTGAGCGCCGCGCTCGCCACCGGCGCCGCCCGCGTCAACGTCGGCACCGCCGCGCTCGAGTCGCCCGACTGGGTGCGCGCCGCGATCGCCGAGCACGGCGAGCGGGTCGCCGTCGGCCTGGACGTTCGAGGGACCACCCTCGCCGCCCGCGGGTGGACCGAGGACGGCGGCGAGCTGTGGGACGTCCTCGCCCGCCTGGACGACGACGGGTGTGCCCGCTACGTCCTCACCGACGTGCGCCGCGACGGGACGCTGACCGGGCCGAACCTCGACCTGTTGCGCGCCGTCGGGGAGCGGACGCCGGCCGCGCTGGTGGCCAGCGGCGGCGTCGCGTCCCTGGACGACCTGCGCGCCATCGCCGCACTCGCCCGGGTGGAGGGAGCCATCGTCGGCAAGGCGCTGTACGCCGGGGCGTTCACGCTGCCCGAGGCGCTGGCCGCCGCCCGCGCCGCCTGACCGGGTGGCCACCGCCGCGCAGTGGCTCCAGGGCGCCCGGCCCCGGACGCTGTTCGTCGCGGTGTCGCCGGTCGTGGCGGGCACCGGCGTCGCCGCGTGGCTGGTCGGGACGCACCGGCTCAGCTGGCCGCGCGTCCTCCTGGCGCTCGTCGTCGCGCTCGCGCTGCAGGTCGCCGCGAACTACGCGAACGACCACAGCGACGGCGTCCGCGGCACCGACCGCGACCGGGTCGGGCCGCTGCGACTGGTCGGCTCCGGAGCGGCGTCGCCCGGCCGGGTCCTGGCCGCGGCGCTGCTCGCGTTCGCGGTGGCCGGCGTCGCCGGGCTGGTGCTGGCCGCACTGGCCTCCTGGTGGCTGCTCCTCGTGGGGTTGGCGTCGGGGCTGGCCGCCTGGGGGTACACCGGTGGTCCGAGACCGTACGGCTATCGGGCGCTGGGCGAGCCGGCGGTGTTCGTCTTCTTCGGTCTGGTCCCCGTGGTCGGGACGGCGTACGTCCTGACGTCGCGGCTGCCGCTCGCGGCGTGGGTGGCGGGCGCCGCCCTGGGCTGCCTGGCGTGCGCGCTGCTGGTCGCCAACAACCTGCGCGACATCCCGTCCGACGCCGCGACGGGCAAGCGGACGCTCGCCGTCGTCCTCGGCGATGCGGCCACCCGGCGGCTGTACGGGAGCCTGCTCGGCGCCGCGGGGTCGTTGGCCGTCGTCGAGGCAGTCGTCGTGGGCTCGGGCTGGCCGCTGCTGGCCCTGCTGGCGGCGCCGCTCGCGGCCGGCCCGCTGCGGCCGGTGCTGACCGGGCGGACCGGCCGCGAGCTGGTGCCGGCACTGGCAGGCACCGGGGTGCTCACCCTGGCGTACGCCGTCCTGCTCGCGGCCGGTCTCGCGGTCTCCTGACTGTCCTGCTGACCGCCCCCGAGACGCGGCGCCGGCGCTACGCCGCCGCGCTGCTCGGCACCATCCCGTGCGGGTCGATGACGTACTTCCTCGCCGCACCCTGGTCGAACTCCTGGTAGCCGCGCGGGGCGTCGTCGAGGCTGATCGTCGTCGCGTTCACGGCCTTCGCGATGTGCGCCCGATCGGCCAGGATCATGTTCATCAGCTGCCGGTTGTACCGCTTGACCGGGCACTGGCCGGTGACGAACGCGTGGGACTTCGCCCAGCCCAGACCCAGGCGGACACCGATCTGGCCGACCTTCGCGTTCTCGTCCGCAGCACCGGGGTCGCCGGTCACGTACAGGCCGGGGATGCCCAGCGACGCGCCGGCCCGGGCGACGGTCATGATGTCGTTGAGCACCCGCGCGGGCTCCTCGCCGGCGCCGCCGTGGCCGCGGGCCTCGAAGCCGACCGCGTCCACCGCGGCGTCGACCTCCGGCTCACCGACGATCGCCTCGATCTTGTCGGCGAGGTCGCCCTCGGTGCTGAGGTCCACGGTCTCGCAGCCGAAACTGCGTGCCTGGGCGAGCCGGTCGGCCACCATGTCGCCGACGATGACGGCCGAGGCGCCGAGCAGCTGCGCGGAGTACGCGGCAGCGAGACCGACCGGGCCGGCGCCGGCGACGTACACGGTCGACCCGGTGCCGACGCCGGCGCTGAGGGCGCCGTGGTAGCCGGTCGGGAAGATGTCGGACAGCATCGTCAGGTCGAGGATCTTGTCCAGCGCCTGGTCGCGGTCGGGGAACTTGAGCAGGTTGAAGTCCGCGAACGGGATCATGACGTACTCCGCCTGGCCGCCGAGCCACCCGCCCATGTCGACGTAGCCGTAGGCGGCGCCGGCCCGGGCCGGGTTGACGTTCAGGCAGATCCCGGTCCTGCCTTCGTTGCACATCCGGCAGCGGCCGCAGGCGATGTTGAACGGCGCCGAGCAGATGTCGCCCTGCTTGAGGAACAGCACGTCGTCGCCGACCTCGACCACCTCGCCGGTGATCTCGTGGCCGAGGGTCTGCCCGGCCGGGGCCGTCGTGCGACCGCGGACCATGTGCTGGTCGCTGCCGCAGATGTTGGTCGTGACGAGCTTGAGGATGGCGGCGTGCGGCGCCTGCTTCTTCAGCCCGATGCCGGAGGCGACGTCGTCGGGGACCTCCAGGGTGGGGTACTCGACGGACTCGACGGCCACCTCACCCGGCGCTTTGTAGACGACCACTCGGTTACCAGCCATGGCTGCGTCCTCCTTGGACGGGTGCCCGACACCGGCCGGTGCCAGGCCCCCGACGTTAGGACGAAACGGGTGGATGGCAAGGGGGTCCCAACTGGGAAACTGGCAGGCATGGGTCTCGCCGTCCGCGTCATCCCCTGCCTGGACGTCGACGCCGGCCGGGTCGTCAAAGGCGTCAACTTCGTCGGGCTGCGCGACGCCGGCGACCCCGTCGAGCTGGCCCGCCGCTACGACGCCGAGGGCGCCGACGAGCTGACCTTCCTCGACATCACCGCGTCCTCCGGCGGCCGCGAGACGACGTACGACGTCGTACGACGCACGGCGGAGCAGGTCTTCATCCCCTTGACCGTGGGCGGCGGGGTGCGATCGGTGGCCGACGTCGACGCGCTGCTCCGGGCGGGAGCGGACAAGGTCGGCGTGAACACCGCCGCCATCGCCCGACCGGAGCTCCTCGCCGAGATCGCCGACCGCTTCGGCGACCAGGTGCTCGTCCTGTCGCTGGACGCGCGGCGGGTGCCGTCCGGGTCACCGGCGACGCCCAGCGGCTTCGAGGTCACCACCCACGGCGGGCGGCGCGGGACGGGCCTGGACGCCGTCGAGTGGGCGGCGCGCGGCGCCGAGCTCGGCGCCGGCGAGATCCTGCTCAACTCGATGGACGCCGACGGCACCCGAGACGGCTTCGACCTGCCGCTCATCACAGTCGTCCGGGCCGCCGTCACGGTGCCGGTGGTCGCCAGCGGGGGAGCGGGTGCGGCGGAGCACTTCCCGCCCGCGGTGCGGGCCGGCGCCGACGCGGTGCTCGCAGCCAGCGTCTTCCACTTCGGCCGGCTGACGGTCGGGACCGTCAAGGACGCGCTGGCCGCCGACGGCATCGAGGTCCGCCGGTTGCGCGTCGGGTGAGTCGCCGACCGCGCCGCAGCGCTCCGGACCGTCCCGACCTGCCGGGACCGGACCACCTCGACGCCGCGCCGGCGACGCTGGAACCGCGCGCCCGGTGGGACGGCGTCCGGGCGGACTCCGAGCTGGTGGTGCCGGGCGAGTGCGCCGACGTCGAGCTGCGGGAGTGTCTGCTGACCGGCGTCGACCTGTCCGGCCGGCGGCTGACCGGGTGGCGGGGCCGTGACGTGCGCTTCGAGCGCTGCGACCTGTCGGGGGCCGTGCTCGACGGCGCGGTGCTCGAACGGGTGGAGTTCACCGGGTGCCGGATGACCGGCGTCGTCCTCAGCGACAGCGACCTGCGCCACGTCCTGCTCGCCGACTGCCGGGCGGACCTGGCGAACCTCCGGATGGCCCGGGCCGACACCGTCGTCGTCGCCGGCACGTCGCTGCGCGAGGCCGAGCTGTACGCCGCGCGGCTCGAGCGCACGGCGCTGCTCGACTGCGACCTGAGCGGGGCGGACGTCCGGGACGCCCGGTTGTCGGAGGTCGACCTGCACGGCTCCCGGCTGGACGGAGTGCGCGGGGCACTGGCGCTGGCGGGCGCGAGCGTCGGGCCGGACCAGGTCGTGGCCCTGGCCGAGGCGCTGCTCGCGGCTGCCGGGGTCACCGTCACGGATGCGCCGCGGTTGTCGGCTCCGGACGGCGCCAGGACATAGGCTGCTCACAGGCGGCGCTCAGTGTGGCCTCACGGGCCCCGCTCAGTCTGGGCACAGCCCGAGACGAGCCGGTGGAGGTACCTGAACGATGAGCACCGCGACAGTGAGCACGTCGATGACCGCCTCGACCGCCTCGCGTGGCAAGCGCCGCGTGCTGGTCGTCGACGACGAGGACAACGTCACGCACCTGGTGTCCTCGGCGCTGCGCTTCGACGGCTTCGAGACCGTCACCGCCGACAACGGCCAGTCCGCGCTGGCGGCCGTCGCCGAGCACGAGCCGGACCTGGTCGTCCTCGACGTGATGATGCCGGGCCTCGACGGCCACGGCGTGTTGCAGAGCCTGCGCGCAGCGGGCTCCCAGGTGCCGGTCATCTTCCTGACCGCCCGCGACACCGCCCACGACCGGGTCAGCGGCCTGCGCGCCGGCGCCGACGACTACGTCGTCAAGCCGTTCAGCGTCGAGGAGCTGCTCGCCCGGGTGCACGCGGTCCTGCGCCGCGCAGCGCCCGCCGAGGGCCGCGAGGGACTGCTGCGGGTCGCCGACCTGGAGCTGGACGAGAACAGCCACGAGGTGACGCGCGCCGGCGAGGAAGTGCACCTCACCGCCACCGAGTTCGAGCTGCTGCGCTACCTCATGCGCAACGAGCGCGTCGTGCTGTCGAAGGCGCAGATCCTCGACCGGGTGTGGAAGTACGACTTCCAGGGCCAGTCCAACATCGTCGAGCTGTACGTCGGCTACCTGCGCAAGAAGGTCGACGCCGTCGATCCCAAGCTCATCCACACCGTCCGCGGCGCCGGCTACGTCATCAAGGCGCCGCGGGCGTGAGCCCGCGCTGCCGGGCGTGAGCTCTGCGCCCGGCGTCCAGCCCGAGCTCGTCGCGCCGGACGCCGCCGCTCAGGGACCCCCGCCGGGCGAGCCGCCGGCGCCGCCCGGTCCGTGGGTGGCACCCGACCTGTCGACGGCCTCCGGCCGGCAGCCGCAGCCCGGCCGGTCGGCCCGGTCGCGAGTCGGTCGCCTGGGCGGTCTGCTGCCGAGGACGCTCACCGGGCGGCTGGTCGCGGGCGTCGTCGCCCTCGTCGTGCTCATCGTCGTCATCACCAGCAGCGCGACGTACGCCCTGCTCCGGCCGTACCTGACCAACCGGCTGGACCAGCAACTCGGCCCGATCGCCGACGCCAACGCCCGCAGGATCGCCGGCTGCGAGCAGGCGTCGTCGTCGTTCGGGCCGGAGGCGTGCCCGTTCAACGGCCCGGGCGGCTACCGCGCACCGCAGAAGCAGTGGATCGCGCTGCTCCAGGGTGACGACCAGATCGGGCTGACCATCCAGGGCGGCACCGGCCAGGACCTGGCGGTCATGCAGTTGCGCCCGTCCGACGTGGAGCGCCTGCAGCGCAGTCCGGCGGACAACGACACAGTGACCACCGTCGACGGGACCCGGCTGCGGGTCGCGGTCCGTGCGGTGCAGGGCTCGCCGCTGATGGTCGCGACCGGGCTGTCCACTGCGGACGAGGACCGCACGCTCGAGCGTTTGCTGCTGCTCGAGGTCGGCATCGGCGCCGGCGCCGTGGTGCTCGCCTCGGTGCTGACCGCGGCGGGGGTGCGCTTCCAGTTGCGGGGACTGCACCGGGTGACACGGACCGCCCGCGACGTCAGCGCCGAGCTGTCGCCCGAGGGCAGCGGCCTGGAGCGGCGGGTGCCGGTGGAACACCGGACCGGGACCGAGGTCACCGAGCTCGCCGACTCGGTCAACACGATGCTCGGCGCCGTCGAGGCGCAGTTCGCCGCGCGCGTGGCCAGCGAGGCGCGGATGCGGCAGTTCCTCGCCGACGCGTCGCACGAGCTGCGTACGCCGCTGACGTCGATCCGCGGCTACGCGGAGTTGGCGCGCATGCAGCGCCGACAGGGTGGTCAGCTCGACCCCGAGGCGCTGGACCGCATCGAGTCCGAGGGCACCCGGATGTCCCGGCTGGTCGACGACCTGCTGCTGCTGGCCCGCACCGACCAGGGCGCCTCGCCCGCGCGCGAGGTGCTGGACGTGGCGGCGCTCGCCGACGACGTCGTGGCCGGCGCGCGCGCGGCGCATCCCGACCGGCCGATCGACGCGGTGGTCGAGCCGGGGCTGACGGTGTTGGCCGACCCGGACCAGCTGGTCCGGGTGCTCCGGAACCTCATCACCAACGCCGCGGTGCACACCGCGCCGGGCGGCCCGATCCGCCTGGCCGCACGCCGCGTCGTCTCCGACGCCGGCTCGGCGGTGGAGCTGGCGGTGCACGACTCCGGCCCGGGCCTGCCGCCCGAGGAGGCCGCGCACGTCTTCGAGCGCTTCTGGCGCGCCGACAAGGCCCGCACCCGGGCGCGCGGCGGCAGCGGCCTTGGCCTGGCGATCGTCGCCTCGATCATCGAAGCGCACGGCGGGACGGTGTCGTTCGCGAGCACGGTCGAGACCGGCAGCACGGTGACCGTCCGCCTGCCCGCCTGACTGCGCGGGTCGGACAGGGCGGGCGTCCGTGGGTGAGGCTGTGCGGCGTGAGCGTCCCGTTCCCCTCGCCGACCACGCCCGCCGGAAGCCGCGCGGCCGTCCTTCTCGGCTATCTCGACTACTTCCGTTCCGTCCTCGCCGCCAAGGTCAGCGGCCTGCCGGACGACGAGCTGGGACGCAGTCCGCTGCCGTCGGGCTGGACCCCACTGCAGCTGATCAAGCACGTGACGTTCGTCGAGCGTCGCTGGCTGGAATGGGGCTTCGAGGGACGCGCCATCCCCGAGCCGTGGGGAGATGAGCGGGAGGGCCGCTGGTACGTCGGCCCGGGCGAGACACGGGAGGCGCTGCTCGCCGAGTTGGCCGACCGGGCGGCACGCACCCGCGCCACGGTGGAGGGGCACGACCTGGCGGAGGTGGGCGCTGCCAGTCCCCGCTGGGACGGCGCCGACCCGCCGACCCTCGAGCGCGTGCTGCTGCACGTGCTGCAGGAGTACGCGCGGCACGTCGGCCACCTCGACATCGTCCGTGAACTCCTCGACGGCACGGTCGGCGAAGAGGGGTAGCCGCGCGGGCGTCCTTCCTCCGCTGACACTCGCTCTCTCCTGGTCCTTGGGACGAGTCCCTGGCTGGTGATCACCGAGGACGCTCCTGCCAGCGCCGACCGGAATGCGGGACGCGGGCACGCGGTCCGATGATTCCCGTGCAGCTGGGACGTCGTAGTGCTGGCAACCGCGCCCGTGGTGCTCCGACATCAGCGGAAGAGGGACCATGAAGAGGCTCCTGACGACCGGACACTCCGCGCTGGGCACGGGCCGCCGAACACGGCGCCGGCGGGGTGAAGGTGGGTGAAGGTGGGAGCTCCCCGGCAGGTGCTGTTCGTCCAGGGCGGCGGCGCGGGCGCGCACGACGATTGGGACGCCAAGCTCGTCGACAGCCTTCGGCGCGAGCTCGGGACCGGTTACGACGTCCGCTACCCGCGCATGCCTGTTGAGGACGACCCGAGCTACGCCGAGTGGAGCGGAGCCATCCAGCGGGAGATCACCGGCCTGGCCGACGGCGCGCTCGTCACAGCCCACTCGGTCGGCGGCGCCGTCCTGGTCAACACGCTCGCCGAGACGCCACCTGAGCGCGAGCTCCGGGCGATCCTGCTGATCGCAGCGCCCTTCGTCGGCGCGGGCGGCTGGCCGAGCGAGGAGTTCGAGACGCCTCGCGACCTCGGCGCCCGGCTGCCGCACGGCGTGCCGGTACACGTCTTCCAGGGACTGCAGGACCGGACGACCCCACCGTCACATGCCGACCTGTACGCCAGGGCGATCCCGCAGGCAGTACTCCACCGGCTGCCCGGACGCGATCACCAGTTGAACGACGACCTCAGCGACGTCGCGAGAACCATCGTGGCGACGACCACCGACTCCTGAGCTCGCAACAGCGAGGACGCCACAGCCATCGGGGCGCCGGCTCGTCGTCGCGCTGACGTCTCCCGCGTCATGACCGCTCGGGAACCTCGAGCTGCAGGTCGCCGGCGATCCCGGCCAGCTCGCCGGAGCCGGAGCCCGGCACGACGTCGTAGTGCAGCGTCCGCGACCCGCCGTGCATCGACCCGAACTGTTGCACCACGCGTCTACCGACGCGCCACGACGGTCTCGCCGCCCCACTCACCCGGATCGACGTCGCGCACTGTCTGCGTCAGCACCCACCGATGGCCGAACGGATCGACCACACCGCCCTGCCGTTCTCCGTACGCGAAGTCACGCGCCGTTCCGTCGACCTCGGCACCAGCCGCTCGGGCAGCCGTCAGCACACTGTCCACGTCCTCGACGCGAAGCATCGTCTGAGACGTCGTCCCGGTGACCTGCTCGCCGTCCTTGAGTTCGCGCACGATCACCTCGGCGCGCTCGCCGTCCACTCCGAGCTGCACGCGGTGCGCCTCGCCGACGCGGACGTGCTCGACCAGCCCGAAGACGTCGGCGTACCAGGTGGCCGCCCGGCGGACATCGGCCACGGCGAGCACCGGTGTCACGCGCGCCCACGGCGCTGACCGGTTCGTCGTCACGACTCGAGGTTCGCTCCAGACCCCGACGCGGTCAACCGGCGTCGGTCGGGGCTGGCCGTCGTCGTCGTACTTGCCGGGTCAAGCTCGTGCTGCTAGTAATCCCCGGTTGGTGATGCGTCGCTGGATCGGGACCGCCGGCTCAGGACGTGGGCGGCCGGGGGGTCAGTGTGGTGCGGACAGGACTGCTCGAGAGGGTCTCGGACGGGCAGGCGGCGGTGCGGCCTCGCTGGGCGGCGCCACTGCTCGCGGCGGCCGTGGCGCTCACGGTGGCAGGGTGCAGCTCGTCGAGCACAGCAGGCGGCGGGACGTCGTCGTCCTCACCCGCCCCGTCAGGCTCGCGGGCGACGTCGCCGAGCAGTGCAGCGTCGTCCGCGGCTGCGGGGTCCGGCGGGGCAATCTCGCCGGCGGCGCAGCAGTACTTGTCGTTGACCGCGCCGATCAACAGCGACCTCGAGGGCTTCCTCCGGTTACCTGTCGCCACACCCGTCGCGCAGGTGCAGCAGGCCGCCGCGAAGGTCGCCACCGACGAGTCGACCCTGATCGCGGGGTTGAAGCGGGCGAGCTGGCCGGGCGCCGTCCAGGCCACGATCACCAACCTCGAACAGACCGGCGCGAAGGAACAGCCGGTGTTCCAGGCCGCCGCCGCAGCGCCCAGCGTGGCGGCGATCAAGACAGTCCTGACGCAGAACCAGGCCACCATCGCCGCCCGGGCGGCGGCCGCGAACCAGGTCCGTCTGGCTCTCGGTATCCCGGCGGCCACGCCGTCGGCCAGCGCCGCGCCGCCGGCGTCGAGCTCGGCCACCGCGTAGCAGTTCGCGGGAGCTCATCGAACGGCGACCAGCTGCCCGCCGACCGCTGAGCGGGCGGCTGCCAGGATCGTGACGTGACCCTCGAGCTGCGACCGCTGGCCACGCTGCACATCGACATCGCCCGCCAGACGCGCCTGGACGGTGTTCCGGCTGGTGCCCGGCTCATCGGTGAGGCAGCGGACTGCCGGTTGAGCGGGGACCGGGTGCGCGCGCGGCAAGCGGGAACGTCCGCGGACTGGTTGACACTGCACGCCGACGGCAGCGTCAGCGTCGACGCTCGGCTCCTGCTCGCCAGCGACGGTGGGACGCTGACCGTGCGGTACCGCGGCAAGTCTGCGGCCCTGCCCGCCACCGGGGCACCGGTGTACGTCACACCGACCTTCGAGACCGACGACCCGGCGTTGGCATGGTTGAACACCGTCCAGGCGGTCGGGAAGGGGATCCGCGCCGACGCCCTGCTCGTGTACGAGCTCTACGAGCTCGTCTGAGCCTGGCGCCGCCGGACCGGACTGGCGCCGGTGAGGGGTCACGACCGAGGCGGACTGGCGCGTGCGTCCGCCACGGCGCAGCCCGTGGCAGGATCCGCGCCGTCCGCTCGAGCCGCGCGCGACGTCGCTCGAGCGGGAGCGAGTGCAGGTCTCGTCAGGGCTGCAGCCCGGCGACCTCCAGGGCCTGCGCGAGGTCGTCGATGAGGTCGTCCGGTGCTTCGAGTCCAACGTTCAGTCGGACCAGCCGATCTCCGTACGGGTGGCCGTGGTGTCGGGCGAGATCCTTGTTGGGCACGGCCAAGCTGTGCACGCCGCCCCAGCTGTAGCCGACCCCGAACAGCCGCAGCGCGTCGACGAAGGCGACGACGGCGTCCCAGTCGGTGCCCTCGGTGAGGACGATCGAGAACACACTCGTGGAACCGGTGAAGTCCCGGCGCCAGAACTCGTGCCCCGGGCAGGACGGCAACGCGGGATGCAGCACAGTGGCCACCGCCGGCTGCTCGGCCAGCCAGGTGGCCACCTGGAGCGTGTTGCGTTCCAGGGCGGCGAGTCGAACGCCGAGCGTGTCCAGCCCGCGCAGCGCGAGCGAGCACTCGTCCGGTGAGGCCGCCAGGCCCAGCCGGTCGTGGGTGGCCCCGATGCGCTCGTAGGCCTCCTCCGACCGGACGGTGACCGCGCCGAGCAGCAGGTCGCTGTGGCCTCCCACGTACTTGGTCAACGCCTGCATCGTGACGTCGACCCCGTGCGCGAACGCGTCGAAGAACACGCCCGCCGAGTAGGTGTTGTCCAGGGCGACGACGGCGTCGTGCCGGTGCGCCGCGGCCGCGATCGCCGGCACGTCCTGCACCTCCATGGTCACCGACCCCGGACTCTCGCACCACACCAACCGGGTGGTCGGTCGCAGCCGCGCCTCGACGGCGCCGCCGTCCAGCGGTGGGTAGAACTCGACCGTCACCCCGAAGCGGGCGAGCACGTCCTCGGCGAACCCGCGGTTCGGCCCGTAGGCGCTGTCGGGCACGAGCACGTGGTCGCCGGCACCGAGGAACGACAGGCCGATCAGCGCGATCGCGGCCTGACCGCCCGGGGTGACGAACGTCCGCCAGCCGTGCTCGAGCTCGGCCAGCCGCGCCCCCAACTCCCGCGTGGTCGGCGTCCCGCGCAGCCCGTAGGTGTACCCCGCCTCGTGTCGCCAGTCGGTGCTCACCGCGGCCGCGCTCGGGAACAGCGTCGTCGATCCCCGGTACACCGGCGCCACCAGGGACCGGAACCCCGGTTCGGCGGCGCGCTGCGGATGGAGGATCCTCGTCGTCCAGTCGGTCACGCGGCAACAGTCTGCCGTGAGGTGGACGCCGTGCCGCGGGAGCGCCGACCGGCGTGCCGGTGACGCCGGACCTGGCACCATCGACGCCGTGCCCGCGTCCCTCGATCCCGCCCTGGCGCGCCGGCTGAAGCGCGACGCCAGCGGGCTCGTCGTCGCCGTCGTCCAGCAGTACGACACCGGCGAGGTCCTCATGGTCGGCTGGATGGACGACGAGGCTCTGCACCGCACCCTCACCACCGGCCGCGCCACCTACTGGTCGCGGTCCCGGCAGGAGTACTGGGTCAAGGGCGAGACCTCGGGCAACACCCAGCAGGTGAAGTCCGTCGCGCTCGACTGCGACGGCGACGCGCTGCTCGTCCAGGTCGACCAGCTCGGCGTCGCCTGCCACACCGGCGAGCGCACCTGCTTCGACGCCGGGACGCTCGAGGCGGACCGGTGAGCGAGCGGTGAACGTCGAGGAGCTGGCTTCCTACGTCGGGACACACCGGATCGTCCCGGTCACCCGCACGCTGTTCGCCGACGCCGAGACGCCGGTGGGCGTCTACCGCAAGCTCGCCGCCGGGCGTCCCGGCACGTTCCTGCTCGAGTCCGCCGAGCCCGGCCGGTCGTTCAGCCGGTGGTCCTTCGTCGGCGTCCGCGCCGTCGCGCAGCTGCGCGAGCAGGGCGGCGCTGCCGCCTGGACCGGCGACGTCCCGCCCGGACTCCCGACGACCGGAGCGCCGCTGGACGTGCTCGGCGCCGCCTGGCGGACCATGACCGGACCGCGGCTGCCCGGGCTGCCGCCGCTCACCGGCGGGTTCGTCGGCTACCTCGCCTACGACGTCGTCCGGCACCTCGAGCGCCTGCCCGACAAGGCCGTCGACGACCTGGGACTGCCCGAGCTGACGATGCTCCTGGTGACCGACCTCGCGGCCGTGGACCACCACGAGTGCACCGTCGTCCTGATCGCGAACGCCCTGCTGCACCCCGAGATGAGCGAGGCCGACGTCCGACGCGGCGCACGCCGATGCGACCCGGCGCCTGGACGAGATGCAGCGGGCGCTCGCCGCGCCCGCGCCGTCGACGGTCGCCGTGCGGGACGACGTCGAGCCCAAGCCCGCCCGCTCGCGTACCGAGCAGGGCGGCTACCGGCGCGCCGTCGAGCAGTCCATCGAGGCCATCCGCGCCGGCGAGGTGTTCCAGATCCTGCCCGGGCAGCGGTTCGAGACCGAGACCAGCGCCGACCCGTTCGACGTCTACCGCGTGCTGCGCACGCTCAACCCGTCGCCCTACCTGTACCTGCTGCGCCTGGACGGGTTCGACATCGTCGGCTCCAGCCCGGAGGCGCTGGTCACGGTCCACGGCCGGCAGGCGACCATCCACCCGATCGCCGGGACCCGCAAGCGCGGCGCCACGCCGGAGCGGGACGCCGAGCTGGTCGAGGAGCTCGTCAACGACCCGAAGGAACGCGCCGAGCACGTCATGCTCGTCGACCTCGCCCGCAACGACCTCGGCCGGGTGTGCGAGGCCGGGCAGCGTCGCCGTCGTCGACTTCGGCGTCGTCGAGCGGTACAGCCACGTGTGGCACATCGTGTCGACGGTGACCGGCACGGTGGCCGAGGGACGCGACGCCCTCGACGTGTGGGCCGCCGCCTTCCCGCACGGGACGGTCACCGGCGCGCCGAAGGTCCGCGCGATGGAGCTGATCGACGAGTTCGAACCGGTGCGGCGCGGGATCTACGCCGGCGCCGTCGGCTACCTGGACCCGACCGGCGACCTCGACATGGCCATCGCCATCCGCACCGCGATCATGCGCGACGGGACGGCGTACGTGCAGGCCGGCGCGGGCGTCGTCGCCGACAGCGTCCCGGAGCTCGAGGAGCTCGAGACCCGGAACAAGGCGCGTGCGGTGCTGCAGGCGATCGCCACGGCCGAGACGCTGCGCCCGGTCGCCGGACGGTGACCCGGGCCGGCGCGACGCGGGCCGCCGGCGCCGGCCGGAGGTCGGCCGCCGTCGCGCTCGGCTCGGTCGTGCTCGGCGCGGCGTTCGCCCTGTTCGCGGGCTCCCGGACGTGGCAGACGGTGCGGGCGGCGCGGCCCCGTCCGCTCGCCGACGCGGTCGTCGACGTCGCCGGCCACCGCCTCGACGCGGTCGCGACGGCGCTGGCCGTGGTCGCGCTCGCCGGCGCCGTCGCGCTGCTCGCCACGCGCGGGACCGCCCGACGGGTCGTCGGAGCGGTCCTGGCCGTCGCCGGTCTCGCCCTGGTCTGGCGCTCCGTGCTCGGCCTGCGGCCGGTGTCCGGCACGCGGGCGGTCGACCTGGTCACCGGCGCGGGCAGCGGTGTCGGCCTGGGCGACGGCCGGCTGCAGGTGCAGGTGCACGCCGCCTGGCCGGTGCTCTCGCTGCTCGGCGGCGTCCTGATCGCCGTCGGCGCGGTCCTCGCGGTGGTCGGCGGCGCGCGCTGGTCGGCGATGTCGGCCCGCTACGAGGCGCCCGCCGGCGGGACGGCGGCCCCGCCCACCGACGCGTCGCTGTGGACCGCGCTGGACCGCGGGGACGACCCGACGACGGACTCGAGCAGCGGCGCGGTCCGGGAGACGACCTGGATCGACGGCCTACAGTGCGCTCGTGCCGGAGCCCCGCGGACTGGTGCTGGTGGTCGAGGACGAGCCGGCGATCGCCGACGTCATCCGGATGAACCTCGGCAAGGCCGGCTACGGCGTCAGCATCGCGGCCACCGGCACCGACGCGCTGGAGGCGGTGCGCCGGCTGCGTCCCGCCGCGGTGCTGCTGGACGTCGGCCTGCCCGACATGGACGGCGTCGAGGTCTGCCGCCGGCTGCGCGCCGCCGAGGACTGGACGCCGGTGCTGTTCGTGACGGCCCGCGACGACGAGGTCGACCGCGATCGTCGGCCTGGAGCTCGGCGCCGACGACTACGTCACCAAACCGTTCAGCCCGCGGGAGCTGGTCGCCCGCGTGACGAGCGTGCTGCGCCGCTCCCGCGACCACCCGGACAGCGGCGCGCTCGAGGTCGGCGCGGTCCGGCTCGACCCCGACCGGCGGCGGGTGTGGGCCGGCGAGCGGGAGGTCGCCCTGACCGCCACCGAGTTCGACCTGCTCGCCTACCTCATGCGCCGCCCCGGCCGGGTGGTGTCCCGCGAGCAGCTGCTCAGCGGGGTGTGGGGCTACAGCCCGGTCGCCGGCACCCGCACCGTCGACGTCCACGTCGCGCAGCTGCGGGGCAAGCTCGGCGACGCCAGCCCGGTCCGCACGGTGCGCGGCGTCGGCTACTCCGCCGACGCCGTCGACGTGACAGCCGGCGCCGGGCCGCCGGCGCCGGCGCGGCGGCCTGGCGCTGCGGATCTCGCTGCTCGCCGCGCTGGTCGCGGTCGTCACCGCCGTGGTCGCCGGCGTCCTGGCGGTCAGCCTGACCCGGCAGCAGGCGCTGCGCTCGGCGCGCGCCGCGCTCGCGCAGGTGGCCGACGAGGCCGCGCAACGACGTGACGCCACGAGCGCGGATCACCTTGCGCGCACTGCGGATCACGATCGGGACCGTGTCGCCGTCCGGGACGGTCACCGGCCCCAACCGGCTCGTCCGCGACGCGCTGACGCCGGCGGAGGCCACCCGCGTGCTGGGCGGCCGATCGGTGTCTGCCGCCCGCACGGTCGACGGCGTGCCGGTGCTCATCGAGGCGCGCCCGCTGGCCTCGGGCGGCGTGGTCCTCGTCCAGCGCCGCACCGACGCGCTGGCGTTCCGGGACACCGCGGTGCGCCGGCTGCTCGTCGCCTTGGCGATCGCGGTGGCGCTGGCCGCCCTGCTCGGCCTGCTCGTCGCGTGGCGGCTGGCGCGCCCGCTGCGCCGCACCGCAGCCGCCGCGCACGCCCTCGCCGACGGGCGGCGCGACGTCGTCCTCACCGCGGGCGGCCCCGCCGAGGTCGCCGAGGTCGCCGACGCCGTCAACCGTCTGGCCGGCAACCTGCGCGACTCGGAGGCCCGCCAGCGGGAGTTCCTGCTGTCCGTCTCGCACGACCTGCGCACGCCGCTGACCGCCATCCGCGGCTACGCCGAGTCCCTCGCCGACGGTGTCGTCCCGCCGGAGGAGACCAGCCGGGTCGGCGCCGTCGTCCTCGCCGAGTCCCAACGCTTGGCCCGCCTCGTCGGTGACCTGCTCGACCTGGCCCGCCTCGAGGCGCAGGACTTCCGGATCGACCTCGCCGACGTCGACGTGACGCGGCTGGCCGCCGACGCCGCGGCGGTGTGGGACGCGCGCTGCGCGGAGCTCCGGTGTCCGCTTCGCACTCGACACGCCGCAGTCCCCGCTCGTCGCGCGCACGGACGCGACGCGGCTGCGGCAGGTGCTGGACGGGCTGCTGGAGAACGCGCTGCGGGTGACGCCGGCGGGCGCGCCGATCGTGCTCGCGGTGCGGCCCGAGCCGGGCGCGGCCGTCGATCGAGGTGCGCGACGGCGGCCCGGGGCTGAGCGCGGAGGACCTCGCCGTCGCCTTCGACCGATCGGCGCTGTACGACCGCTACCGGGGCGTGCGCCAGGTGGGCACCGGGCTCGGCCTGGCGATCGTCCACGGGCTGGTCACCCGTCTCGGTGGCAGCGTCGAGGCCGGTCACGCTGCCGAGGGCGGCGCCCGGTTCACCGTCCGGCTGCCCTCCGGCGGGTGACCCGCGCCCGGGCGCAGGCCTGCTGTTGGTTACAGTCCACCGGTCGGTCGGCGCGGGCCGCAGCGGGTCCCGCAGGGCGCGACACCGCACGAGGAGAACAGACGGGGAGGCGGGCGGATCCGTGGGCAGCGTCCTCGACGAGATCGTCGACGGAGTCCGCGCCGACGTGGAGGCCCGCCGCGCGGTCGTCCCGCTCGACGAGGTCAAGGCCGCCGCCGTCGCGGCGCCGGCCGCCCAGGACGCGCTTCGCGGTGCTGCGCGCGCCCGGCGTCGGGGTGATCGCCGAGGTCAAGCGGCGCAGCCCGTCCAAGGGGCGCCTGGCCGAGATCGCCGACCCGGCGGAACTGGCCGAGCGCCTACGAGGCCGGCGGCGCCCGGGTGATCAGCGTGCTCACCGAGCAGCGCCGCTTCGGCGGCACGCTCGCCGACCTCGACGCCGTCCGGGCCGCGGTGGGCGTCCCGGTGCTGCGCAAGGACTTCGTCGTCAGCAGCTACCAGGTGCACGAGGCCCGCGCGCACGGCGCCGACATCGTCCTGCTCATCGTCGCCGCGCTCGACCAGAACACGCTGATCGGCCTGCGCGAGCGGGTCGAGTCACTCGGCATGACCGCCCTGGTCGAGGTGCACACCGAGGACGAGGCCACCCGCGCGCTCGACGCCGGCGCCCGGGTCATCGGCGTCAACGCCCGCGACCTGCACACCCTCGACGTCGACCGGCGCCGCTTCGAGCGCATCGCCCCCGGTCTGCCGAGCCGGGTCGTCAAGGTCGCCGAGTCCGGGGTGCGCGGTCCGCTCGACCTCATCGAGTACGCCGCCGCCGGCGCCGACGCCGTGCTGGTCGGCGAGGGGCTGGTCACCACCGGCGACCCGCGGCACGCCGTCGCCGAGCTGGTCACCGCCGGCGCGCACCCCGCGACGCCGCGGGCCTCGCGCTGAGACGCCGGTAGGCTCGCGGCCGTGGACACTCGGCAGGGCACTCGGCAGCGATGGCGGGACTGACCGCTCCCGTCCCCGCCCTGCCGTTCCGCCCGTCCCGGAGTCCCCACCATGACCGAGCTGTTGTCCGCGCCCGCCCCCGTCACCCCTGATGCCACCGGCCACTTCGGTCCCTACGGCGGCCGCTTCGTCCCCGAGGCGCTCGTCGCCGCGATCGACGAGCTCACCGCCGCCTTCCACGCCACGCAGGCCGACCCGGCGTTCACCGCCGAGCTGCGCCGCCTGCTGCGCGACTACACCGGCCGGCCGTCCCCGCTGACCGACGCGCCGACGTTCGGCGCGCACGCCGGCGGCGCCCGCGTCCTGCTCAAGCGCGAGGACCTCAACCACACCGGCTCGCACAAGATCAACAACGTGCTCGGCCAGGCGCTGCTGACCAAGCGGATCGGCAAGAAGCGGGTGATCGCCGAGACCGGCGCCGGCCAGCACGGCGTCGCCACCGCGACCGCGGCCGCGCTGCTCGGCCTGGACTGCGTCGTCTACATGGGCGAGGAGGACACCCGCCGGCAGGCGCTCAACGTCGCCCGGATGCGGCTGCTCGGCGCCGAGGTCGTCCCGGTCACCACCGGCTCGCGCACGCTGAAGGACGCCATCAACGAGGCGATGCGCGACTGGGTCACCAACGTCGACACCACCAACTACGTGTTCGGCACCGTCGCCGGGCCGCACCCGTTCCCGCTGATGGTCCGCGAGTACCAGCGGGTCATCGGCGACGAGGCGCGCGCGCAGGTGCTCGAGCGCGTCGGCCGGCTGCCCGACGCGGTCGCCGCCTGCGTCGGCGGCGGCTCGAACGCCATCGGCATCTTCACCGCGTTCGTCCCGGACGACGTCCGTGCGGCTGGTCGGCTTCGAGGCCGGCGGCGACGGCGTCGAGACCGGCCGCCACGCCGCGACGATCACCGGCGGCGCGCCCGGCGTCCTGCACGGTGCGCGGTCGTACCTGCTGCAGGACGAGAACGGGCAGACCGATCGAGTCGCACTCGATCTCGGCCGGCCTGGACTACCCGGGCGTCGGCCCCGAGCACTCCTACCTGCACGACATCGGCCGCGCCGAGTACCGCCCGATCACCGACGACGCAGGCGATGGACGCGTTCTCGCTGCTGTGCCGAGACCGAGGGCATCATCCCGGCGATCGAGTCGGCGCACGCGCTGGCCGGCGCGCTGCGAGCTCGGCCGCGAGCTCGGCCCGGACGCGGTCATCCTGGTCAACCTGTCCGGGCGCGGCGACAAGGACGTCGAGACCGCGTCCCGTTACTTCGGACGCTCGACTGATGACGCGCGCTGGCGGACGCGCTGGCGCGAAGGCCGCGCGCGCGAGGGACCGCGGCCGCGCCTGATCGGCTACCTGCCGGTCGGCTACCCCGACGTCGACGCGTCGATCGACGCGATGCGGGCGATGGTCGACGGGCGGCGCGGACGTCGTCGAGGTCGGCGTGCCGTACAGCGACCCGGTGATGGACGGCCCGACGATCCAGGCGCGCCGTCGACCCCGCGGTGCGGGCCGGCGTCGGACTGCCCGACGTGCTGCGCGCGGTGTCGCGCCGTCGCCGACGCCGGCGCCGCCGCGGTCGTCATGACGTACTGGAACCCGGTCGAGCGCTACGGCGTCGAGCGGTTCGCCGCCGACCTCGCCGACGCCGGCGGGTCGGGCGCGATCACGCCCGACCTGATCCCGGACGAGGCGGGCGCGTGGCTCGCCGCGAGCGACGAGCACGACCTCGACCGCGTCTTCCTGGTCGCGCCGTCGTCGACCGACGCCCGCATCGCGGCCACCGCCGCGGCAGTGCCGCGGCTTCGTCTACGCCGCCTCGACGATGGGCGTCACCGGCACCCGCGACGCAGGTCGGCGGCGCGGCGCGCGACGCTGGTCGCGCGGGTGCGCGCGCTACGCGGCGTCGACGTCGCCGGTGTGCGTCGGGCTCGGGGTGTCGAACGGCGACCAGGCCGCCGAGGTCGCCGCCTTCGCCGACGGCGTCATCGTCGGCTCGGCGTTCGTGCGCCGGCTGCTCGACGCGCCCGGACCCGCCGGGGTCGAGGCGGCGGCGACGCCTGGCCGCGGAGCTCGCCGCGGGCGTCCGCCGCCGCTGACCCGCGGCGTTCGTCGCCCGTCACTCGCCAGGAACTCCTCTGGTGAACGAAGACATGGCGGATGATCAAGGGTGTGGCTCGCCCTCAGCGGGTCAGCAGCAGCTTGCCGGTCGTGCGTCGGCCCTCGAGGTCGGCGTAGGCCCGCGCGGCGTCCGCCAGCGCGTACCGCCCGCCGATCTCCACCCGCAGCGTCCCGTCGGCGACCGCGGCCAGCACGTCGCCGGCGCGCCACAGCAGCTCCTCGCGGGTCGCCGTGTAGTCCGCGAGGGTCGGGCGGGTGACGAACAGCGACCCGCCGGCGTTCAGCCGCTGCACGTCGAACGGCGGCACCGGCCCGCTCGACGCGCCGAACAGCGCCAGCATCCCGCGCCGCCCCAGGGAGGCGAGCGACGCGTCGAAGGTCGCGCGGCCGACGCCGTCGTAGACGACCCGCACGCCCTGGCCGCCGTTCGCCTCGCGCACCGCCGCCGCCAGCCGTCGCCGGGTCCTCGCCGTAGCGCAGCACGACCTCGGCGCCGAGCGCGCGGGCGGTCTGCTCCTTCGCCGCCGTCGACACCGTCGCGATCACCCGGGCGCCGCGGGCCCGGCACATCTGCACGAGCAACTGCCCGACCCCGCCGGCCGCGGCGTGCACGAGCACCGCGTCGCCGCCGGCGACCGGGTAGGTCGAGGTGACCAGGTAGTGGGCGGTCATGCCCTTGCAGCATGACCGCTGCCGCGAGTTCGGCCGGCGACCCCGTCCGGCACCGGGACGGCGGCCGCCGCGGGGACGCCGCACCAGCTCGGCGTGGCTGCCGGGCGCCGCCGCCCACGCCACCTCGTCACCGGTCGCGCACGCCGCGGACGTCCGCCCCGACCTCGACGACCTCGCCGGCGCCCTCCGCGCCCAGCACGAACGGCGGCCGGGTCGGGTAGACGCCCTCGCGCTGGTACACCTCGATGAAGTTGACGCCCGAGGCGACCGGCCGCACCAGCAGCTCGTCCGGGCCCGGCGACGGGTCGTCGCGCTCTTCCACAGCGAGGACGTCGGGGCCGCCGTGCCGGGTCACCACGAGTGCGCGCACCGCTCGGACGATAGGACCGACGACGGCAGGCCGACCCGCCGGGCTCGACTACCGTGACGGCGTGCAGCCGCTCGCCGCGATCCCGAGCCCGACGCGCAGCGTCTGGCATCTCGGGCCGCTGCCGATCCGCGGCTACGCGCTGTGCATCGTCGTCGGCATCCTGCTCGCCGTCGCGGTCACCCGCCGCCGGTGGCGCGCCCGCGGGGGCACCGACGACCAGGTGTGGGACGTCGCGGTCTGGGCGATCGTCCTCGGGATCATCGGTGGGCGGCTCTACCACGTGATCACCGACCACCAGCTGTACTTCGGCGCCGGGCGTCGGCCGATCGACGCGGTGAAGGTCTGGGACGGCGGGCTCGGCATCTGGGGGGCGATCGCGCTCGGCGCGGTCGGCGCCTGGATCGGCTGCCGGCGGCACGGCCTGCGCCCGAGCGCCTTCGCCGACGCCGCGGTGCCCGGCGTGGTCGCCGCGCAGGGGATCGGCCGGGTCGGGCAACTGGTTCAACAACGAGCTCTACGGCGGGCCCGACCGACGTGCCGTGGCGCCTGCAGATCCACTGCATGGACCTCGTCGCCGGACGCGCGGTGCCCTGCACACCCGGCGGCAGCACCACGCTCGGCTACTTCCAGCCGACGTTCCTCTACGAGGCGCTGTGGGACATCGCGCTGGCGTTCGCGCTCGTCTGGGCCGACCGCCGGTTCCGGATGGGACGCGGCACCGTCTTCGCCCTGTACGCCATGGGCTACACCGCCGGGCGCGGCTGGATCGAGGCGCTGCGCACCGACCCGGCGCACCACCTGTGGGGCCTGCGGCTCAACGACTGGACCGCCATCGTCGTCTTCGTCGTGGCGCTGGTGCTACTTCCTCGCCCACGGCGGGTTCCGCTCCGGCCGCGAGACCACCGTGCTCGCGCCACGCGCCCGCCGACGCCGCACCCGACAGCGCCGAGGAGACCGTGCCGTGACCCAGCAGCGCGACACCGTCGGGCTCGGCGCCGCGTCCCCGGCCGTGGTCGACCACGAACACCGGGACGTCACCGGCGGGTGGCTGCGTCCCACCGTCTTCGGGACGATGGACGGTCTCGTCTCCAACTTCGCGCTGATCGCCGGGATCGCCGGTGCGGGCACCTCCTCGCACACCGTCGTCCTCGGCGGGCTGGCCGGCCTGGTCGGCGGCGCGTTCTCGATGGCCACCGGCGAGTACGTCTCGGTGCAGAGCCAGAACGAGTCCGCACTGGCGGAGGTCGCCGTCGAGCGGCACGAGCTGCGGCACAACCCCGAGGCCGAGATCGCCGAGCTCGCCGCAGACCTACGTCGAGCGCGGCGTCGACCCGGTCACCGCCGAGAGCGTCGCACGCCAGCTCTCCCTGGACCCCGAGCAGGCGCTGATCGTGCACACCCGGGAGGAGATGGGCTTCGACCCGCACGACCTGCCCAGCCCGTGGGTCGCCGCGTTCTCGTCGTTCGCCTCGTTCAGCGTCGGGGCGCTCCTGCCGCTGCTGCCCTACCTGCTCGGCGCGCACGGCGTCCTGATCTCCGCGATCATCTCGCTGGTGGCGCTGTTCGGCGCCGGCGCGGTGACCTCGCGGTTCACCGCCCGCAGCTGGTGGTTCACCGGGCTGCGTCAGCTCGTGCTCGGCGCGCTCGCCGCGGCGGTGACGTTCGGCATCGGCGACCTGGTCGGCGCCTCCGTCGGGTAGCGCTCAGTCCAGCTGCAGTGCGGTGAGAACGGCGGTCAGCACCGCCTCGGGTGACTGCTCGACCGACACCTCGGCGCCGGGCTCGTCGTCCTGCAGCGGCTCGAACGTCGCGAGCTGGCTGTCCAGCAGCGACACCGGCATGAAGTGTCCGCTGCGGTGGCTCATCCGCTGCGTCGAGCGCGTCCCGCGACCCGGTCAGCAACACGAACCGCACATCGGGGTGGCCGGCCCGCAGCAGGTCACGGTAACTGCGCTTGAGCGCCGAGCACGTCACGACGGCGCTCTCCCCGGCGCGGTCCTGGACGGCGATCCAGTCGGCGATCGCCAGCAGCCACGGCGTGCGGTCCTGGTCGGTCAGCGCCTCGCCGCGGCTCATCTTGGCGATGTTCGCCGACGGGTGGACGGTGTCGCCCTCGAGCATCGGCCAGCCCAGCCGCTCGGCCAGCGCCGTCGCCACGGTCGACTTGCCGGTGCCGCTGACGCCGCCGACGACCACCACCATCCGGGGCGAGTCGGTCACGGGCGCCAGGATAAGGTCGCGGCGTGGACGTCTCCGGGGCCGTCGTCGTCATCACCGGTGGCGGGAGCGGGATCGGTGCGGCGATGGCGCGCCGCTTCGCCGCGGACGGCGCCGGAGCAGGTGGTGGTCAGCGATCTCGACGGTGCGGCCGCCGAACGGGTCGCCGCCGAGGTCGGCGGGACGCGCCGAGACGACCGACGTCGCCGACGAGAGCGCCGTCGGGGACCTCGTCGCCCGGACGCTGACCGACCACGGCCGGATCGACCTGTTCTGCTCCAACGCCGGCATCGCGGTCGGCGGCGGGGTGGAGACCGACGACCGAAGCGTGGGCAGCGGATCTTCGCGGTCAACGTCCTGGCGCACGTGTACGCCGCCCGCGCGGTGCTGCCGTCGATGCTCGAGCGCGGGCCGCGGCTACCTGCTCAACACCGCCTCGGCGGCCGGCCTGCTCACCTCGCCGGCCGACGCGCCCTACACCGTCACCAAGCACGGCGCCGTCGCGTTCGCCGAGTGGCTGGCGGTCACCTACGGCGACCGGGGCATCGGCGTCAGCGTGCTGTGCCCGCTCGGGGTGGCCACCCCGCTGCTGATGGACGGCTGGACGCCGGGCGCACCCGGCCGCGAAGGCCGTGCAGGCCTCCGGGGCGATCATCAGCGCCGAGCAGGTCGCGGACAGCGTCGTCGCGGGCCTGGCCGCCGAGCGGTTCCTCATCCTGCCGCACCCCGAGGTCGCCACCTACTACGCGCAGAAGGCCGGCGACCCCGACCGCTGGCTCGCCGGCGTCCGCCGGCTCACCCGCACGTCCGAGCTGACGCACCCTCGACGACAACGAGAGGTAGCGCATGGCTGGAGTACAGGACCGCGTCGCACTGGTCACCGGCGCCGCGCAGGGCATCGGCGCCGAGATCGCCGCGACCCTCGCCCGCCGACGGCGCCAAGGTCGGCGTGCTGGACCTGCTCGCAGGACGCGGCCGACGCCGTCGCCAAGGAGATCACCGGCGCCGGTGGCCAGGCGATCGGACTCGGCGCGGACGTCTCGAAGCGCGAGCAGGTGCAGGCCGCCGTCGACACGCTGGTCGGCGAGTTCGGCGGGCTGCACATCCTGGTCAACAACGCCGGCGTGCTGCGCGACAACCTGCTGTTCAAGATGAGCGACGACGACTGGACGACCGTCATGGACGTCCACCTGCGCGGCGCGTTCCTGTGCCAGCCAGATCGCGCAGAAGCACATGGTCGAGGCGAAGTACGGCCGGATCGTCTCGATGTCGTCGACCTCGGCGCTCGGCAACCGCGGCCAGGCCAACTACTCGACCGCGAAGGCCGGCCTGCAGGGGCTGACGAAGACGCTGGCGATCGAGCTCGGCCCGTTCGGCGTCACCGCCAACGCCATCGCGCCCGGGTTCATCGAGACGGCGATGACGAAGGCCACCGCCGAGCGCGATCGGGCACCACCATCGAGCAGATGCGCGAGGCGGTCGGCGTCCGACGTGCCGGTGCGCCGCGGCGGCGTGCCCGCCGACATCGCCAACGCGGCGCTGTTCTTCGCCGCCGAGGAGTCCGGGTACGTCACCGGCCAGGTGATCTACGTCGACGGCGGTCGCGGCCTGCTCTGAGCCGCGCGCCGCCCGGCGCGACCCGTACGCCTCGGCGGAGCCGTGTTCGACACCCTCTCCGACCGGCTCGACCGGCGTCTTCACCAGCCTGCGCGGCAAGGGCCGGCTGTCCGAGGCCGACATCGACGCCACCGCGCGCGAGATCCGCATCGCGCTGCTCGAGGCCGACGTCGCGCTGCCGGTCGTGCGCCAGTTCATCGCCGCCGCTCAAGGAGCGCGCGCGCGGCGAGGAGGTCTGCCAGGCGCTGAACCCGGCGCAGCAGGTCATCAAGATCGTCAACGAGGAGCTCGTCGCGATCCTCGGCGGCGAGACCCGCCGGCTGCAGTACGCCAAGACCCCGCCGACGGTGATCATGCTCGCCGGCCTGCAGGGCTCGGGCAAGACGACGCTGGCCGGCAAGCTCGGCCACTGGCTGCGCGTCGCAGGGCCACGCGCCGCTGCTGGTGGCGTGCCGACCTGCAGCGCCCCAACGCCGTCAACCAGCTGCAGGTCGTCGGCGCAGCGCGCCGGCGTCGACGTCTACGCGCCCGCAGCCGGGCAACGGCGTCGGCGACCCGGTGCAGGTCGCGCGCGACTCGATCGAGCTACGCCCGGCGCACGCAGCACGACATGGTCGTCGTCGACACCGCCGGCCGGCTCGGCATCGACGCCGAGATGATGCAGCAGGCCGCCGACATCCGCGACGCCGTCGCAGCCCGCAGGAGATGCTGTTCGTCGTCGACGCGATGGTCGGCCAGGACGCGGTCAACACCGCCGAGGCGTTCCGCGACGGCGTCGGCTTCACCGGCGTCGTGCTGACCAAGCTCGACGGCGACGCCCGCGGCGGTGCGGCGCTGTCGGTCCGCTACGTGACCGGCCAGCCGATCATGTTCGCGTCCAACGGCGAGAAGCTCGAGGACTTCGACGTCTTCCACCCCGACCGGATGGCCTCGCGCATCCTCGGCATGGGCGACATGCTCACCCTGATCGAGCAGGCGCAGCAGACCTTCGACGAGGACGAGGCCGAGGAGATGGCCGCCAAGCTCGCGGCCGGCAACCAGTTCACGCTCGAGGACTTCCTCGACCAGCTGCATGGCGATCCGCCGGATGGGCCCGATCGGCAACCTGCTCGGCATGCTGCCCGGCATGGGCCAGATGAAGGACGCCATCAGCCAGATCGACGACCGGGACCTCGACCGCACCGCGGCGATCATCCGGTCGATGACGCCGGGCGAGCGGGACGAACCCGAAGATCATCAACGGCTCGCGGCGGCTGCGCATCGCCAAGGGCTCCGGCGTGCAGGTCAGCGAGGTCAACAACCTCGTCGACCGGTTCTTCGAGGCCCGCAAGATGATGCAGCAGATGGGCGGGCGGGCTCGGCTTCCCGGGCGCCAAGCGCAAGCAGACCAAGGCCGGCAGCAAGCGCAAGAAGCGCAAGGGCAAGAAGGGGCGTCAGGGGTCCCGGGCCCGACGCCGCCGCGCGGTGCCGGCCGGCTTCCCCGGGGGGCTTCGGCGGTCTGCCGGGCGGGATCCGGGCGGCATGCCGTCCCTGCCGCCGGGCACCCAGCTGCCGGACCTGAGCAAGCTGAACCTGCCCGACCGCTGACCGAGCGTCACTCGGCGCCGAGACCGGCGGCCACCTCCGTCGCGTCCTCCCGCTCGACCGGTCGCAGCCGGTCCGGCTCGGGCTGCGCGCATCTCCCCGCGGTCGGCCGCGTCCAGCGCACGGTGGACCGTCCTCAAGGTCGCCGTCGCGAGCAGCAGCGTGCCCACGGCCAGGACGAACGGGACGTGCGCGTTGTACCGCTCGACCAGCTTGCCAGCGACGAACGGCGCCAGCCCGCCGCCGATGAAGCGCACGAACCCGTAGGTCGCCGACGCGACCGGGCGCTCGACCGGGGCGATCGACATGACCGCGGTGGTGACCAGGGTGTTGTTCACGCCGATGAACGCGCCGGCGACGATCACCGCGACGATGACGACGACCGGCCGGTCCGGCCAGATCGCGATCGCCGCGATGTCCAGCGCCATCAGGACGAAGTTGGCGTACAGCGTGCGCGGCGTGCCGAAGCGGCGCTGCAGCCGCGGCGCGGCGATGACGGCGAAGAACGCGACGAGGATGCCCCAGGCGCAGAACACCAGGCCGAGCTTCTGCGGGCTGGAGATGTCCATCAGGAACGGCGTGTAGCCCAGGACGGTGAAGAACGCCCAGTTGTACAGCAGGCCGACGACGCTGGTGACGGCCAGGCTGCGGTGCTTGCAGCGCCCGGAGCGGTTCGGACAGTCCCTGGCGGCGCGCCGGTGCGCGGCGTCGCGGGCAGCAGGACGAGCCGTGGCGACCAGCGCGATCAGCATCAGCGCGGAGACGCCGAAGAACGGCCCGCGCCAGCTGATCGCCGCCGAGCTCACCGCCGAGCAGCGGGCCGAGCGCGATGCCGACGCCGAGCGCGGTCTCGTACAGGATGATCGCGCCGGCGAACCCGCCGGTCGCCGAGCTGACGATGACGGCCAGCGAGGTCGCGATGAACAGCGCGTTGCCCAGGCCCCAGCCGGCCCGGAAGCCGACGATGCCGCCGATCGAGTTCGACGACCCGGCGAGGGCGGCGAAGACGACGATGAGCACCAGACCGGTGATCAGCGTCCGCTTCGCGCCGATCCGGCTGGACACCCAGCCGGTGACCAGCATCGCGACCGCGGTGACCACCAGGTAGCTGGTGAACAGCAGCTCCACCTGCGCCGGGCGTGGCGTGCAGCTTCGTGCGCAGCGAGGCGAGGATCGGGTCGACCAGCCCGATGCCCATGAACGAGATGACGCAGGCGAAGGCGACCGCCCAGACCGCCTTGGGCTGACGGAACGGGCTCGGGCCGCGCGGCAGCGCCGGGTCGCTCGGTGGCTCGTGGCGTTCACGAGGCGGCTCCTTCACGCGGTCGACGGGCGAGTGGCCGGTCGGCCGGGGCTCTGGCAGGCGGGTCAGCGCGTCGAGGGCCGCGCGGGCGGCGACGAGGCAGCGCTGGTCGGCTCGGCTCCAGCGCGGCGGATGCCGTCGACGAGCGACCGCGGTGCGCGCGGCGTGCCGCTCGGCGAGCGCCGCCCGCCCGGCGTCGGTGATGCTCGACGAGCGTGGCGCGCCGGTCGGTGTCGTCGGCGAGCTTGCGCGCCCAGCCCGCTTCGGTGAGGCGGTTGACCAGCGCGGTCATCCCCGGCTGCGTGATCCCCTCGCGCGCCGGCCAGGTCGGAGACCCGCATGCCGCCCTCGCGGGCGAGGGTGCTCGAGCGCCGACACCGTCGTCGCGGAGACGTGCCGCGCGTCGCGGCCCGGCAGCCAGAGCGCCAGCCGCTCGAGCGCCGCGGCGGCCAGGCTCGACGTCGTCCTGCATAGGACGAATCATATAACGCGCTTATGCTAGCGTGCCAGCGCGGCTGTCCCTAAGCTGCCGCGACATGACGGACGCCACAGAACTCCGGCCGCAGGGACGCGCCGCGCAGCGGATCGCGGCGGGCTACGCCGTCGCCGGCCCGGCCCTCGAACTCGGCGCCGTCGTCGTCGACGGCCGCGCCGACCCCGCCGCGCAGGTCCGGATCTCGCCGGCGATGCTCAACCGGCACGGCCTGATCGCCGGCGCCACCGGCACCGGCAAGACCAAGACGCTGCAGGTGCATGACCGAGCAGCTGTCGGCGCTCGGCGTGCCGGTCGTCGTCGCCGACGTCAAGGGTGACCTGTCCGGGCTGGCCCAGCCCGGCGCGCCGAACGACCGGATCACCAGCCGCGCCGCCGACATCGGCGACGACGTGGACCCCGACCGGCCTACCCGGTCGAGTTCCTCGCCCTCGGCGGGCTGGGCACCGGCGTCCCGGTGCGCGCCGACCATGACCTCGTTCGGGCCGACGCTGCTGTCCAAGGTGCTCGACCTCAACGACACCCAGGAGTCCTCGCTCGGCCTGGTCTTCCACTACGCCGACAGGGCCGGCCTGCCGCTGCTCGACCTCAAGGACCTGCGCGCGGTGATCCAGTACCTGACCAGCGACGAGGGCAAGCCGGAGCTCGACCGCGCTGGGTGGGCTGTCGTCCGCGACGGCCGGGGTCATCCTGCGCAGGCTGATCACGCTCGAGAACGAGGGCGGCGACGTCTTCTTCGGCGAGCCGGAGTTCGACACCGCCGACCTGCTGCGCACCACGCCGGACGGCCGCGGCGTGATCACCGCGGTCGAACTGCCCGCCGTCCAGGACAAGCCGCGGCTGTTCAGCACGTTCCTCATGTGGCTGCTGGCCGACCTGTTCCACGACCTGCCCGAGGTCGGCGACCTCGACAAGCCGAAGCTGGTGTTCTTCTTCGACGAGGCGCACCTGCTCTTCACCGACGCCAGCAAGGCGTTCCTCGAGGCGGTGACGCAGACGGTGCGGCTGATCCGCTCGAAGGGCGTCGGCGTCTTCTTCGTCACGCAGAACCCCACCGACGTCCCGGACTCCGTGCTCGGCCAGCTCGGCAACCGCGTGCAGCACGCGCTGCGCGCGTTCACCCCGGACGACGCGGCCGCGCTGCGCGAAGGCCGTGCGCACCTACCCGAGACCACCGACTACGACCTGGAGGAGGCGCTGCAGCAGCTGGGCACGGGCGAGGCGATCGTGACGGTGCTGTCCGAGTCGGGCGCGCCGACGCCGGTCGCGTGGACCCGGCTGCGGGCGCCGCGCTCGCTCATGGCGCAGATCGACCCGGCCGCGCAGCAGCAGGCGGTGGCGTCGCTCGCCGCTGCAGCCGAAGTACGGCGCAGGCGCTCGACCGGGACTCGGCCTACGAGCGGCTCGCCGCCCGGCTCGCCCCGCCGCCGCCGAAGCGCCGGCCGCAGCGAGCCGCGAGCAGCCGCAGCAGTCCGAGCAGCCGCGCGAGCGGCAGCCGCGAGCCAGGGCCGGAGCGCTCGCGCACCGCGAGCAGGGCCGGCGGCGGGCGTCGGCGGCGTGCTCGGCGTCGCCGGTGTTCACCAGCTTCGCCCGCTCCGCGGCGGCCACGCTCGGGCGCGAGATCACCCGCGAGCTGTTCGGCACGGCGCGCCGCCGGCGCCGCTGAACGACGCTGTCAGTGCCCGGCGCCCACCGACTCGCTCGCGCAGTCCGGCCGCCACCGTCGACGGTACGACTTCGTAGCGGGCGAAGCGGCGGCGGAACCGACCGGTGCCCGCGGTGAGCGAGCGCAGCGACGACCGCGTAGCGGGCCAGCTCCGCGTCGGGCACCTCGGCGTGCACGACGGTGCGCTCCAGCCCGGCGGGCGCGCCGGCATCGGGCTCGGTGCCGGTGACCCGCCCGCGCCGGCCGGACAGGTCGCGACATGCACGGCGCCGACGTGAGCGTCCGGCACCGTGACGTCGACGTCGGCCAGCGGCTCGAGCAGCACGACCGCGCCGCGTGGCAGGCGGCGTCCTTCAGCGCCAGACCCGCCGCGGTCTGGAAGGCGGCGTCGGAGGAGTCGACGCTGTGCGCCTTGCCGTCGACCAGCGTGACCAGCACGTCGACGACCGGGACGCGGTCGTTGTCCAGGCCGTGCTCGAGCTGCGGCGCGCACGCCCTTCTCCACCGAGCGCGATGAACTGCGACGGCACCGCGCCGCCGACCACCTGCTCGCGGAACTGCACGCCCGATGCCGCGCGGCAGCGGCGCGACGACGACGTCGACGACGGCGAACTGCCCGTGCCCGCCGGACTGCTTGACCAGCCGGCCGTGGCCGCGGGCCTCGGCCGCGAACGTCTGGCGCAGCGCGATCCGCAGCGGCACGGTCGCCACCGCGGCGCCGGTGGCGCGCAGCCGCTCGAGCACCGCGTCGGCGTGCGCCTCGCCCAGGCACCACAGCACCAGCTGCCCGGTCTCGGCGTTGCGCTCGACGCGCACGCGTCGGGTCGCCGGCGGTCAGCCGGGCCAGCGCCTTGGCCAGCGCGTCCTCGTCGGCGCGGGTCGCGGCCTGGACCGCGACCGGCAGCAGCGGCTCGGGCATGTCCCACGCCTCGACCAGCAGCGGTTCGGCCTTCGCCGAGACGGTGTCGCCGGTCTCCGCGGTGCCGAGCCGGCTGATCGCGCAGATGTCGCCGGCGACCGCGCGCTCGACCGGGCGCAGCTGCGCGCCGAGCGGGGAGAAGATCTGCCCGACCCGCTCGTCGACGTCGTGGTCGGGGTGGCCGCGCGCCGCGCCGCCGTGCCCGGAGACGTGCACCGGCGTCTCCGGCAGCAGCGTGCCGGAGAACAGCCGCACCACCGACAGCCGGCCCTGGTAGGGGTCGACGGTGGTGCGGACGATCTCGCCGACCAGCGGGCCGTCCGGGTCCGCGGCGAGCGCCGGTCCGGGCGTGCCGTCGAGGCTGCAGCGCGGCCGGGGCGGGTCGAGCTCGGCCGGCGACGGGAAGCCGCCGACGAGCAGCTCGAGCAGCTCGGCCAGCCCGAGCCCGGTGGCGGCGCAGACCGGGATGACGGGGTAGAACGTGCCGCGCGCGACCGCGGTCTCGAGGTCGGCGATCAGCACGTCGACCCCGATGTCCTCGCCGCCGAGGTAGCGCTCGAGCAGCGTCTCGTCCTCGCTGTTGTCGATGATCGCCTCGATCAGGGCGGCCCGCGCGCTCGCGACGTCGCCCTCGACCGCGACTGCGTCGTCGAGCGGGGACTGCGCCGGCGGGAAGCCGGCGGAGTAGTCGTAGACCGTGCGGGTGAGCAGCCCGACCAGCGCGTGCGGCCGGCGTCGCCGACCGGCAGGTACAGCGGCAGTACCGCCTGCCCGTCGGCGCCGCCGAACGTGCTGCTGGCAGGCGGCGAGCGCGTCGGTCAGTGAGGCCCGCGGGGCGTCGAGCCGGGTGATGACGACCGCGCGCGGGGTGCCCAGTGCCGCGCACTCCTCCCACAGCGCGACCGTGATCGGGTCGACGTCGTCGGCGGCCGAGACGACGAACAGCGCCGCGTCGGCGGCGCGCAGCCCGGCCCGCAGCTCGCCGGTGAAGTCCGGGTTGCCGGGGGTGTCGAGCAGGTTGACGACGACCGAGCGCCCGGCGGTGCTGCCCGCGTCGACGATCCGCACCGGGCACACCGACAGGCACGCCGAGCGCTGCTGGGCGACCTCGACCGGGTCGCGAGTCGCTGACCGTCGTCCCGTCGGCGACCGTGCCGGCGCGCGGGATGGTGCCGGTGGCGGCGAGCAGCGCCTCGACCAGCGTCGTCTTGCCCGAGCCGGAGTGCCCGACCAGCGCGACGTTGCGAGGTCTCTCCGGCCGCTCGGCGGACTCGAACACGGCCGCCGGGACCCGCGTCGCGCTCTTCTTGGTCGACAAGTGGCCTCCCGGGGCGAGACGTCCGGTACGCAGTGATCAGGACGGGTGTGTCATTCGACACCCGATGCCCGCGCGGCGACAAGCGACGGGGTGTGCCCCCGGGGCCGATATCCTCGCCAGCACCGACCGGTGCCAGACGGCACAGCCGACCGAGCGGGGCGACCGAATCCAGTGCTCAACATCCACGCCCGCGCGGCGGTGTCCCGGGTCCTGACCCCGCTGGGCGAGCGACTGGCGCGCGCCGGGGTGTCCCCGAACGCGATCACCGTCGTCGGCACGGTCGGGCGCGGTCGCCGGCGCGCTGGTGTTCTTCACCCGCGGCTGGTGGTTCTCCGGGACCATGCTGATCTGGGGCTGCGTGATGCTCGACGTCCTCGACGGCGCCGTCGCCCGGGCCGGCGGTCGCAGCACCGCGTTCGGCGGCGTGCTCGACTCGACCTGCGACCGGATCGCCGACGCCGCGGTGTTCGGCGGCGCTCGGCCTGGTACTTCGCCCGGCACGACCAGCCCTGGATGCTGGCGGCGCGCCTGCTGTGCCTGGTGCTCGGGTCGCTGACGTCCTACATCCGGGCCCGCGCCGAGGCGGCCGGGCTCACCGCGACGGTCGGGATCGCCGAGCGGGCCGAGCGGCTGATCATCGTCCTGGTCGGCGACCGGCCTGTCCGGGGAGCACCTGCGGGTGCCCTACGTCCAGGCGATCGCGCTGTGGGTCCTGGTCGCCGCCTCGGCGGTCACCGTGGTGCAGCGGCTGGCCACGGTGCACGAGCAGTCGCGTCGGCTCGAGCTGCGTCCCACGCCGGCCGCATGACGTCCCTGCGTGACCTGTCGGGTCTCCAGCGGGGCGCGCGGCTGAACGCCGCCTGGGTCGCGCAGCTCACGGCGGCGCGCGACTCGGTCGTCGACGCCTCGTACGCCGCGGCCTGGGCGGCGGTGAAAGGCCTGCCGGAGCCCGTGGCGGCCCGGGTGTTCCGGTCGGTCGCCGACTCCGCCACCGTGCGCAACGGCGCCGGCGTGCGGCAGCTGCGGCGCAACCTGCGCCGCGTCACCGGTGACCGCCTCAGCGAGTACGAACTCTCGCTGCTTGCTCACCGACGCGATGCGTTCCTACGCCCGGTACTGGCTGGAGACGTTCCGGCTGCCGCGGATGGACGTGCGTGCCCTCGCCGACCGGGTGGACCGGGCGACGTACGGCGCCCGGTACCTGGACGAGGCGCAGGAGCGCGGCACCGGCACCGTCGTGGCCCTGCCGCACCTGGGCAACTGGGAGGTCGCCGGCGTCTGGCTCGTCTCGAGGTACGGCAGCGTTCACCACCGTCGCCGAGCGGCTGCGGCCGGAGTCGCTGTACGACCGGTTCGTCGAGTACCGCCGCAGCCTCGGCATGGAGGTGCTGGCGCCGACCGGGGGCGAGCGGTCGCCGTCGGACGTGCTGGCCGAGCGGCTGCGGGCCGGCGGGCTGGTGTGCCTGGTCGCCGACCGCGACCTGTCACGCACCGGCATCGAGGTCGACTTCTTCGGCGAGACCGCCCGGATGCCCGGCGGGCCCGCGCTGCTCGCGGCCCGGACCGGCGCGACGCTGCTGCCGGTGTCGCTCTGGTTCACCCCGGACGGCGGCTGGGGGCAGCGGATCGGCGCGCCGATCGAGCTGTCCGGCGAGCGGCTCGCCGACCAGGTCCGCTCCGGCACCCAGGCGCTCGCCGACGCGTTCGCCGCCGGCATCGCCGCCCACCCGGCCGACTGGCACATGCTGCAGAAGGTGTGGACCGCCGACCTGCGGGCCAGCGCCACCGGGACCCCCGGCGCCCCCGGCGCCCCCGGCGCCCCCGGTGCCACCGGTCCCGCCAGGACCCAGGGACGCTGAGCGGGGGTGCGGATCGGGCTGGTCTGCCCCTACTCCTGGGACATCCCGGGCGGGGTCCAGGCGCACGTGCGCGACCTCGCCGAGACCCTGATCGGGCTCGGGCACGCGGTCTCGGTGCTCGCCCCGGGCGACGAGGACTCGGTCGGGCCTGCCGCCGTACGTGGTCGCCGCCGGCCGCGCGGTGCCGGTGCCCTACAACGGCTCGGTCGCCCGGGTGCAGTTCGGGTTCCTGTCCGCGCCGCGCGGGTGCGGCGCTGGCTGCGCGACGGCGAGTTCGACGTGGTGCACGTCCACGAGCCCGCGCCGCCGAGCCTGTCGCTGCTGACGCTGCATGATCCACGACGGCCCGCTCGTGGCGACCTTCCACGTCGCGACGACCCGCTCCCGCGTCGCTGTCGGTGTTCGACACCGTCCTGCAGCCGTTCCTGGAGAAGCTCACCGGCCGGATCGCCGTCTCCGACGCCGCCCGCAAGGTCATCGTCGAGCACCTCGGCGCCGATGCGGTCGTCATCCCCAACGGCGTCGCGGTGGCCCGCTACGCCTCGGCGACCCCGCTGCCCGGGCACCCGCGCGCCGGCGGCACCCTCGGGCTTCATCGGGCGCTACGACGAGCCGCGCAAGGGCATGGACGTCCTCACCGCCGCCGTGGCCGACCTCGCCGCGCAGCGCCCGGAACTGCGGCTGCTCGTCGCCGGCCGGGGCGACGCCGAGGAGTTCCGCGAGTCGCTGCCCGTCGGGCTGGGGGCCCGGGTCGACCTGCTCGGCCAGGTCAGCGAGCACGACAAGGCCCGACTGCTGCGCAGCGTGGACGTCTACTGCGCGCCGAACACCGGCCAGGAGAGCTTCGGCGTGGTCCTGCTCGAGGCGATGGCGGCCGGCGCCCCGATCGTCGCGAGCGACCTCGAGGCGTTCCGGCGGGTGCTCGACGGCGGTCGCGCGGGCGTGCTCGTCCCGCCCGGCGACGCGGGCGCGCTGGCCGCCGCGCTGGCGGCTACTGCTGGACGACCCCGGCCGGCGCGCCGCGCTGTCCGCGGCAGGCGAGCGGGCCGTCCAGCCCTACGACTGGCCGCGGGTCGTGGCGCAGGTGCTGCGGGTCTACGAGCTCGCGATCGCCGGCGCGGGCGCGGCCCTTCCCGGCCGGTGGTGAGGCAGCCCGCGCATCGGTCGGCCGCCTACCATCGCGCAGCATGCTGCCCGTCGCCTGGCTGGTGGTCGCGGTGCTCCTCGCCGTGCTGGCCACGGCCTGGGTGACCTTCACCACGACCCGCCTGGACCGGCTGCACGCCCGGGTCGACGCCGCGCAGGCCGCGATGGACGCCCAACTGGTCCGCCGCGCGGCGGCGCTGGCGCACGTCGCGGAGACCGCGGGCGAGCACCTCGAGGACGGTGAACGCGTGGACTGTGAGCGCGTCGCCCAGGCGGCCCTGAGCCGCGGGCCGCGCGCAGCGTCCGGCGGCCGAGAACGAGGTCGGCCGAGCGCTGACCGCGACTGGCCGTCAGCTGGCCCGACCTGCCCGCCGCCGACCGCCGCCGAACTGCGGGAGGCGGCGCTGCGCGTGCAGATCGCCCGGCGTTTCTACAACGACGCTGTCCGCGACACCCGTACGTTGCGCGCCAGGCGGATGCCGCGAGCGCTGCACCTGGCCGGGCACCGCGAACTGCCACAGTTCTTCGACATCGACGACACGTTGCCGCCGGAGCCGGTGCCGGTCCGGCGGCCTCGAGTACCCGGAGGGACGGTGCCGCCCCCGACATGAGCCGCCGCCGGACGCCGCGCAGGACCGCCGTACTGGCCGCTGCGCTGCTGGCGTCCGGTGTCGGGTCGGGCGTGCTGGCCGGCTGCTCGGGGAAGGCCGTCCCGCTCGCCGCGCCGGTGCACCCGGTGGCCACCGCACACGACCACCTCGACCCCGCCGCCGACGCCGACGCCCCCGCCGGCCCCGGCGTCGCCTGCGGCGCTGACCGTGGACCCGCTCACCGGCGTCGGCCCGGTGCCCACCCGGTCCCGTGGTGGCGGTCAAGATCGACGACACCGCAGGCGGCCGGCCGCAGCGCAACATCGACGGTGCCGACATCGTCTACGTCGAGCAGGTCGAGGGCGGGCTGACTCGACTCCTGGCGGTGTACGCCTCGGCGAAGCCGACCGTCGGCGCGGTGCGCAGCGTGCGGATGGCCGACCCGGAGCTGCTCGCGCAGTTCGGCCGGATCACCCTCGCCGCGTCCGGCGCCGCCCCGCAGGTGCTCGCCAACCTCGACGCGTCGCCCCTGCACAGCACGATCGACGACCGGCGCGGACCCGGGTTCGCGCGCGTCGGGTGCTGCGCGCCGTACAACCTCACCGCCGACCTGACGGCGGTCGCCGCGGCGGTGCCGGGCGACGGGGTGCGCGACATCGGGCTGACCTGGGGGGCCCTGCCGGCCGGCGGGAGCCCGGCCGCGACCCTGTCCACGACGGTCGGCTCGACCCCGGTGGGCTTCGTCTGGGACCCCGGCACCGCGCGCTGGGTCCGCACGATCGGCGGCTCGCGGCAGGCCCAGGCCGACGGCGCGCCCGTGGCGACGCCGAACGTCGTGGTCCAGTTCTGCGACGTGAGCGTCGACCGGCGTGACGTCGACGTCCACGGCACCCCGTCGATGTACACCTCGACGGTCGGCAGCGGCCCGGTGGCGGTCTTCCGCGACGGTGTCCGGCTCGACGGCACGTGGTCGCGGCCGGACCCCGGGGCGCCGACGCGGCTGCTCGACGCCGGCGGGCACCCGATCCCGCTCGCGCCGGGCGGGGCGTGGGTGGTGCTCGCGGCGAAAGGGGCCCCGCTGTCCTGAACGGAGCGCCTCGGGCAGGTGCGGGCGACCGTAGGATCACTACGTGAGTGAGAACCCCACCGAGCGGGTGCTCGGGACCGCCCAGGTCAAGCGCGGCATGGCCGAGATGCTCAAGGGCGGCGTGATCATGGACGTCGTCACGCCGGAGCAGGCGCAGCATCGCCGAGGACGCCGGCGCCGTCGCCGTCATGGCGCTCGAGCGCGTGCCGGCCGACATCCGGGCGCAGGGCGGGGTCGCCCGGATGAGCGACCCCGACATGATCGACGGGATCATCGCCGCCGTCTCGATCCCGGTGATGGCCAAGGCGCGGATCGGCCACTTCGTCGAGGCGCAGGTGCTGCAGTCCCTCGGGGTCGACTACGTCGACGAGTCCGAGGTGCTGACGCCGGCCGACTACGCCCACCACATCGACAAGTGGCGCTTCACCGTGCCGTTCGTCTGCGGCGCGACCAACCTGGGCGAGGCGTTGCGGCGCATCAACGAGGGCGCGGCGATGATCCGCTCCAAGGGTGAGGCCGGCACCGGCGACGTGTCCAACGCCGTCACGCACATGCGCACCATCCGCGCCGAGATCCGCCGGCTGACGTCGTTGCCCGAGGACGAGCTGTACCTCGCCGCGAAGGAACTGCAGGCGCCGTACCCGTTGGTCGCCGAGGTGGCTCGCGCCGGCAAGCTGCCGGTCGTGCTGTTCACGGCCGGCGGCATCGCGACCCCGGCGGACGCGGCGATGATGATGCAGCTGGGCGCCGAGGGCGTCTTCGTCGGCTCAGGGATCTTCAAGTCCGGCAACCCCGCGCAGCGTGCCGAGGCGATCGTCAAGGCGACGACGTTCTACGACGACCCGGACGTCATCGCGAAGGTGTCCCGCGGGCTCGGGGAGGCGATGGTCGGCATCACCGTCGATGCCATCCCGGAGCCGCACCGGCTCGCCGAGCGCGGGTGGTGAGCCGCTGATGTGCCGCTCGATCAAGACGCTGCGCCCGCCGTACGCCGAGGACGTCACGGAGGAGGACACCCGCGCCGCCGCGCTCCAGTACGTCCGCAAGATCGCCGGCATGCGGGCGCCGGCCGCGCACAACCAGGCCGCGTTCGACGCCGCGGTCGCCGCGGTCACCGCGGCCACCGACGAGCTGCTGGCCTCCCTGGTGATCCGGGGGGCGCGCTGACGCGGATCGGTGTGCTGGCCCTGCAGGGCGACGTCCGGGAGCACCTCCGCGCGCTGACCGACGCCGGGGCGCAGGCCGTGCCGCTGCGTCGGCCCGCCGAACTGGACTCCGTCGACGGGCTGGTCCTGCCCGGTGGTGAGTCGACGACCATGGCGAAGCTCGCGGCGGCGTTCGAGCTGCTCGAGCCGCTGCGCAAGCGCCTCGGCGAGGGGCTGCCGGCGTACGGCTCGTGCGCCGGCATGATCCTGCTGGCCGACCGGCTCGAGCAGGCGCCGTCGGACCAGGAGACGATCGGCGGCATCGACATGACCGTGCGGCGCAACGCGTTCGGCCGGCAGGTGGACTCCTTCGAGGGTGACGTGCCCATCGCGGCCATCCCCGGCGGGCCGGTCCACGCGGTGTTCATCCGCGCCCCGTTCGTCAGCGACCTCGGTCCCGCGGCGGAGGCGCTCGGCGTCGTCCACGGCGGCGCCGAGGACGGCCGCGTCGTCGCCGTGCGGCAGGGCCCGCTGCTCGCGACGTCGTTCCACCCGGAACTGACCGGGGACGGCCGGGTCCACCGCTACTTCGTCGACCTGGTGCGCCATGGCTGACGACGTCGACGCGATCGACGCCGCCGAGGTGTCCGAGTGCGGTCCGGAGGACGTCGAGTTCACGATCGTGTGGCAGGCCACCGGGGACGGGGGGTTGGCCGGCCGGATCGAGGCCGTGGGCGTCGGCGCCGCCTGCCGGCTCTCCGGCAAGCCGACCGTCGTGCCGCTGGACGCCGACGGCCGGCCCCTGGACGTCCACACCGTGACGACGCGGGAGTGGCGCGAACCGGGCTTCGCCGAGCTGGCTGCGGGCGAGCGCGCCGTCGCGACCCTGCGGTGGGCCGGTTGGGACGGTCCCGACCCGACGGGACGGGCGCTCGTGCGCTGGGGTCCCGGGGCCGCGCAGGAGGCGACGGCGAGCGTCACCGGGCCGGCCCGGCCGGCGGCCACCGGTCCTGCCACCAACATCGTCTCCGGCTGGTTCACCCGTCCGTAGGATGGACGGGTTGTGCACGCGAGAGCCAGGGGACGAGATCGATGAGCGGCCACTCCAAGTGGGCCACCACCAAGCACAAGAAGGCGGTGGTCGACGCCAAGCGCGGCAAGCTGTTCGCCAAGCTGATCAAGAACATCGAGGTCGCGGCGCGCACCGGCGGCGGTGACCCCGACGGCAACCCGACCCTCTACGACGCCATCCAGAAGGCCCGCAAGAACTCCGTCCCCATGGACAACATCGACCGCGCCGTCAAGCGCGGCTCCGGCGCCGAGGCCGGCGGCGTCGGACTGGCAGACGATCATGTACGAGGGCTACGGCGCCGAACGGCGTCGCCGTCCTCATCGAGTGCCTCACCGACAACCGCAACCGCGCCGCGAGCGAGGTGCGCACCGCGATGACCCGCAACGGCGGCTCGATGGCCGATCCCGGTTCGGTGTCGTACCTGTTCAACCGCAAGGGCGTCGTGCATCGTGCCGAAGGACGACGCTCAGCGAGGACGACGTCCTCACCGCCGTGCTCGACGCCGGCGCGGAGGAGGTCAACGACCTCGGCGACTCCTTCGAGGTGGTCAGCGAGGCCGGCGACCTGGTGCGCGGTGCGCACGCGCCCTGCAGGACGCCGGCATCGACTACGAGTCGGCCGACCAGTCGTTCCTGCCCAGCGTCCAGGTGCCGCTGGACGAGGACGGCGCGCGCAAGGTGTTGCGGCTGGTCGACGCGCTCGAGGACTGCGACGACGTGCAGAACGTCTACGCCAACTTCGACGTCAGCGACGAGGTGCTGGAGGCCGTCGAGGTCGGCTGAGCGCCGCTCACGACGAGCTGCCAGAAGCGGAACAGCGTGTCGCCGACCTGCCACAGCAGCTGCGGGCGCGCCGGACAGGCCGTAGAGCCAGTGGACGACGTCGAAGAACGCGGTGTTCAGGCCGCTGGACCTGCAGCAGCACGAACACGCCGAGCATGCCCCAGGGCTTGATCTTGTCGCCGAGCGGCGGCCGTCTGCCGGCTGAGGTACGGCTCGATGATCGCCTAGCCGTCGAGGCCCGGGATCGGCAGCAGGTTGAGCACGGCGGCGCTGACCTGCAGGAACCCGAGGAACGCCAGGCCGCTCCAGAACGACGCAGGTGTCCGCCGGCGTCGGCCTGGGTGCGGACCAACGGCAGCAGGACGACCGCGAAGCACGACGTTCGACGGCGGGCCGGCGAGCGCGGCGAGGCTCTGCTGCGCGCGGCTGCGGAACGCGTGCCGGTGCAGGTACACCGCGCCGCCGGGCAGCCCGATGCCGCCCTGCACGATGAACAGCAGCGGCAGCACGATCGACAGCACCGGGTGGGCGTACTTGAACGGGTTGAGCGTCAGGTAGCCGGCGGCCTCGACGTCTGCGGTCGCCGGCGCGGTAGGCGGCGTAGGCGTGCGCGAACTCGTGCAGGCAGAGCGACGACGACCCAGCCGCGCGACCACGAGCAGGAACACGCCGAGCCGCGCGAGCGCGCGGTGTCGCTGCCGGCCTGCCACGCGAGCACCCCGCCGAGGACGGCGACCGCGACGAAGGCGAGGAACAGCGGGCTCGGCCGGACGGCGCGCCGCGGCCGGACCGGGTCGCTGCGGTCGTAGGCGGACATCGCGGCCACGGTACCGGCGTGTCGTGCCGCGCGCCGCCGGTCGCCGGACCGCCGCCGTGACCGTACGGCTGCCGAACGTCCGTTCGACGAGGAGGTGCGCGCGTGCGGGTGCTGGGCGTCGACCCGGGCCTGACCCGCTGCGGCATCGGCGTCGTCGACGGCGCGCCCGGGCCGCCCGCTCGACTGGTGCACGTCGAGGTGGTGCGGACCCCGGCCGACGCCGCCGGTCGGCGCCCGGCTGGTCGCGCATCGCCGACGCGCTCGCCGCCGCGCATCGCGCGGTTCGGCCCGGACGTCGTCGCCGTCGAGCGGGTGTTCAGCCAGCACAACGTCCGCACCGTGATGGGCACCGCGCAGGTGGCCGGGCTGGCGATCGTCGCGGCCACCCGGGCCGGCGTCCCGGTCGCGCTGCACACGCCGAGCGAGGTCAAGGCGGCGGTCACCGGCTCCGGGCGGCGCGGACAAGGCGCAGGTGGCGACGATGGTCACCCGGCTGCTGCGGCTGGCCGAGACGCCGCGCCCGGCCGACGCCGCCGACGCGCTGGCGCTGGCGATCTGCCAGCGTGTGGCGCGGCAGCGCCCAGCAGCGGCTGCGGCGCCGCGGCGCGTCGACGGCAGGACCGGATGATCGCCAGCGTGCGCGGCACGGTCGCCGCGCTCGGCCCGGACGGCGCGGTGGTCGAGGTCGGCGGCGTCGGGCTGGCCGTGTCCTGCTCGCCCGGCACGCTGGCCCGGCTGCGGGTCGGGCGAGCCGGCCCGGCTGGCGACCAGCCTGGTCGTGCGCGAGGACTCGCTGACCCTGTACGGCTTCGCCGACGACGACGAGCGGGCGCTGTTCGAGCTGCTGCAGACCGCCAACGGCGTCGGCCCGAAGCTGGCGCAGACGATGCTCGCCGTGCACCCGCCGCGCGAGCTGCGCCGCGCGATCGCCACCAGCGACCTCGCCGCGCTGACGCAGGTGCCCGGCATCGGCCGCAAGGGCGCCGAGCGGATCGTCGTCGAGCTGCGCGACCGGATCGGCGCGATCGACGGCGGCGACGCCGGTCGACCGGCGGTCGGTCGCCGCTGTCGCGCCGTGGCGCGACCAGCTCGCGCACGCGCTGGCCGGGCTCGGCTTCTCCGGCAAGGAGGCCGGCGAGGCGATCGACGTCGTCGCCGCCGACGTGCGACGCCGACGGACGGCGCGCGAGCATCGACGCGCCGGACGTGCCGACGCGCTGCTGCCGCCGCATCGCATCCAGCTGCTCGGGCCGCGACGCCGAGCGAGCGAGCGCCGACCGAGGACGTCGTGCCGAGGACGTCGTCGACCCGCTCGCCGGCGCCGGACGAGCGCGACGTCGAGGCGAGCCTGCGGCCGAAGCGGCTCGACCGAGTTCGTCGGCCAGCCGAAGGTGCGCGAGCAGCTGCAGCTGGTGCTGGCGAGAGCGCGCTGCGCCGCGGCCGGCCGCCGGACCACGTCCTGCTCTCCGGGCCGCCCGGGCTCGGCAAGACCAGCCTCGCGATGATCATCGCCGCCGAGCTGGGCGCGCCGATCCGGGTCACCAGCGGCCCGGCGATCGAGCGGGCCGGCGACCTCGCGGCGCTGCTCACCAGCCTCACCGAGGGCGAGGTGCTGTTCATCGACGAGATCCACCGCATCGCCCGGCCCGCCGAGGAACTGCTGTACATGGCGATGGAGGACTTCCGGGTCGACGTCGTCGTCGGCAAGGGCCCGGGCGCCACCGCGATCCCGCTCGACCTCGCCGCCGTTCACGCTCGTCGGCGCCACCACCCGCGCCGGGCTGCTGACCGGGCCGCTGCGCGACCGGTTCGGCTTCACCGGCCACATGGACTTCTACGACCCGGCCGAGCTGGAGCAGGTGCTGTACCGCTCCGCCGCGCTGCTCGGCGTCGCGCTGCGCGCCGGACGGCGCCGCCGAGATCGCCGGCCGGTCGCGCGGCACGCCGCGCATCGCCAACCGGCTGCTGCGCCGGGTCCGCGACTACGCCGAGGTCCGCGCCGACGGCGTCGTCACCCGCGCCGATCGCCCGCGCCGCGCTGGCCGTCTACGACGTCGACGAGCTCGGCCTCGACCGCCTCGACCGGGCCGTCCTCGACGCGCTGGTGCGCCGCTTCGGCGGCGGCCCGGTCGGCGTCGGCACGCTGGCCGTCGCGGTCGGCGAGGAGATCGAGACCGTCGAGGAGGTCGCCGAGCCGTTCCTGGTGCGGGCCGGGCTGCTCGCCCGCACGCCGCGCGGCCGGGTCGCCACGCCGGCCGCCTGGACCCACCTCGGGCTCGGCGCCCCCGGCCGCGGCGGGCCCGACCCTGTTCGACGGCTGAACCACGGCCGGCGCGGACGCGGGACGCGTACCGGCGCGCCTACGCTCGCGGCGACGCTCGCCACGCTCGTCGCTCCCGAAGGTCCGCCGTGACGACCTGCCGCTGCTCATCCTGCTGCGTCGTCATCGTCGGGCTGCTCGCTGCTCGCCCAGCGGGCCCGGCGCCGCCAGACCGCCGTCCGCGAGGCCGACCAGCAGCGCGCGATCGCCGTCGGCACCGAGGTGATGACGACCTCCGGCCTGTACGGCACGGTGCGTCGCCCGCACGACGACGACACCGTGCAGCTGGCGATCGCGCCCGGCGTCGAGGTCACGCTGGGCGCTCGCGGCGCTGCGCGACGCCGCGTCACTGCCCGGACGCGGTCCGGGCGGCACCGCCGGACGACGCCGCAGCCCGCACCCGGAGAGCTCTGAGCCGCTCGATCCGCGCCGCGGGACCGCGCTGTCGGTCATACTGCGTGCCGCCTGCGGTCCCGGTCGGCGGCCGGCCGCTCGAGGCGCGCCCGAACCGCTGCCCGTCGAAGGCACCACCCGGAGCGCCGCTACCAGCCGAGGAGATCTTCCCCGTGGCACCACCCCCGGAACGCTGCGCGTCGGGCGCATACTTCCTGGCGCTGCTCGCCTGTTCGTCGTCCTGTACGCGCATCGTCTTCTTGCCCGGCGCGCGGCACACGCCGAAGCTCGGGCATCGACCTCGTCGGCGGCGCGCAGGTGATCTACCAGGCGCAAGACCCCGAACGGGCACGCCGCCGTCCGCGCGACTCAGATGAACGAGGCGCGCGCAGATCATCGAGGACCGGGTCAACGGCACCGGCGTCACCAGGCCGACGGTCGTCATCCAGGGCCGCGACCAGATCGTCGTCTCGATCCCGGGCGGCACAGCACCGACGTGGCCTCGCTCGGCAAGGCCGCGCAGCTGAACTTCCGCGCCGGTGGTCGCGCCGCCGGTCGCGGTCGGTGCGGCGGCCGCGCAGCAGACGCCGGTGCCGTCGGGCTCGGCGGCGCCGTCCGGCGTCCGCCGCGCCGTCCGGCGTCCGCCGGCGCCGTCCGGCGTCCGCAGCGCCGACCAGCGCCGCGACGAGCGCCCCGGCCTCCGCCAGCCGGTCGCCTCGCCGAGCGCTCGGCCAGCCAGTCGCCGCAGGACGCGGACGCCACGCCACTGGGCGCCCCGGCGGCCAGCACCTCCCCGGCGGCCAGCCCGGCCGCGAGCCCCGCCGCCACGTCGCACCGCCGCGCCGGCGGGCTCGGCGGCGGCGACGCCCACCGCCCTCGCCGTCCGGCTCCGCGGCGGCTCCGGCGAAGGGGACCAGCCCGAACCCGCTGGCGAACCTCGGCTTCCCGGTGCCGACCTCCGACAGCGCGTTCAACAAGCTCGACCGCCGACCCAGCAGAGCGCGCTGCAGGCCGCGCTGGCCACCTACCAGTGCGACAACCAGGCGCCGGCCGACCCCAAGAAGCCTACTGCTGGCCTGCGACCGAAGACGGCGCCGAACTACGTCTACCTGCTCGGGCCGGTGGTCGTCCCGGGCAGCCAGATCGCCCCGCGCAGGCGCGTCGCGCCGAACCCGGCGGCACGGCGGCAGCGCGCAGTGGACCGTGGCGCTCGACCTCAAGGCCAGCGGTGCAGAAGGCGTGGGCGGACTACACGGCGGCGCACCACAGTCGACACCGGCGGCAACATCCAGCCGGTCAGCTGCGCTGCGGCAGCAGCGCGACGCCGTGCGCGGACTACGTCGGGTTCACCCTCGACGGCCAGGTGATCTCCGTGCCGCACAACGAGGCGGCGCATCAACGGCACGCCACCAGATCACGCGGCAGCTTCACCCAGGACAGCGCCAACGACGCTCGCCAACGAGCTGAAGTACGGCGCGCTGCCGCTGAGCTTCACGACGCTGACCGAGCACCAGCCGTCTCGGCGACGCTCGGCACCGCGCAGCTCAAGGCGGGCTTGCTCGCCGGCGGCATCGGGCTGCCTGGTGGTGCTCTACTCGCTGATCTACTACCGCGGCGCTCGGCCTCGTGACGATCGCGTCGCTGCTCGTCTCCGGCGGCCTGACCTACGCCATGCCTGGTCGTCCTCGGCACGCAGATCGGCTTCACCCTCGACCTCGCCGGCATCGCCGGCTTCATCGTGGCGGTCGGCATCACCGCGGACTCGTTCGTCGTGTTCTTCGAACGAATCAAGGACGAGGTGCACGACGGCCGGTCGATGCGCGTCGCCGTCCCGCGGGCCTGGGTGCGGGCGCGGCGCACCATCCTGTCCGCCGACACCGTGTCGTTCCTGGCCGCGGCGATCCTGTACTACTTCGCCGCCGGCGACGTGAAGGGCTTCGCGTTCACCCTGGGCCTGTCGACGATCCTCGACCTGGTCGTGGTGTTCCTGTTCACCCACCCGATGGTCTCGCTGCTCTCGCGCAGCCGCGCGTTCGGCTCGCCGCGGTTCACCGGCCTCAACGCGGTGCGCGCGCCGGCGTGGCGGAGGCGAGATCGCGCCGTCCCGGCCGGCGGCGGAGCGCGCCCGGCCCGCCGCCGCGCGGCGGCCGCCGGGCGGACGCCGTCGGGCGGCGCCGACCGCCGTCGCGGTCCTGGAGCGGGACGCCGCGGCAGAGCCTGATGAGCTCGACCGAGGCGCCGACCACGCCGAGGACACCGGCGACAGCGGCTCGATCGACTCCGGCGCCCGTCGCCGGCGCCGGCGACGACGTCGCCGACCGGCAGCCGGCCGGCCCACGAGCCGGGCACCGCCGCCGAGCGGGCCGCCGCCCGCCGGGCACGGCTGCGCGAGCAGCAGCGACGAGGACGGTCGGTCATGAGCCGGCTGATGTCAGTCGTGGCGCCGCCTCTACCGCGGCGAGACGCGCATCGACTTCATCGGCACCCGCAAGCGGTGGTACCTCGCCTCCGCGGTCGTGCTGATCGTCATCTGCGTGCTGAGCTTCGTCGTTCCGCGGCTTCAACGTCGGCGTCGAGTTCAAGGGCGGCACCCAGTTCCAGATCCAGGTCGGCCGGCACCGTCGCTGACCACCACCAGGTCGAGACGCGCCTTCACCGACGCCGGCGACGCCGCCGGCCGACGCCGCCGCAGAGGTCGGCTCGCGGCAGCGACCCGGCAGATCGTCGTCAAGACCGAGACGCTGCAGCCGGCCGAGCAGGCGCTCGCTGACGACGAAGGTCGAGTCGACGCTCGCACATCCGCCGTCGGACAAGATCAGCGCGACGACCGTCAGCTCGTCGTGGGGCCACGACATCACGATCAAGGCGATCGAGGGCCTGATCGTCTTCCTGTCGTCGTCTCGATCTACATCTCGCTGCGGTTCCAGTGGCGGATGGCCGTCGGCGGCATCGTCGCGCTGCTGCACGACCTGGTCGTCGCGGCCGGCATCTACTCGCTCGTCGGCTTCGAGGTGACGCCCGTCGACGGTCGTCGGCCTGCTGACCATCCTCGGCTTCTCGCTCTACGACACGGTCGTCGTCTACGACAAGGTCGCGCGAGAACTCCCGGGACCTGCTCGCCGGCTCGCGGATGACGTTCACCGAGGCGGCGAACCTGGCGGTCAACCAGACGCTGATGCGCTCGATCAACACGTCGCTGATCGCGCTGCTGCCGGTCGCCGGGCTGCTGTTCGTCGGCGCCGGCCTGCTCGGCGTCGGCACGATCAAGGACCTCGCGCTGATCCTGTTCGTCGGCCTGGCCTCCGGCGCGTACTCCTCGCTGTTCCTGGCGACGCCGATCGTCGTCGACCTGACCGAGCGCGCAGCCGCGCGTACCAGGCGCTGACCAAGCGGGTGACCGCGAAGCGCGCCGAGCGAGGCCGCGCCGGCGCGAGGCCGAGCTCGCCGGCGCCGGAGCGGTGCGGCCGGCGGTCGGGCCGGCGCGGCCACGGCGGCAGCCGGCGGCCCGGCGCCCGGCGCCGCGCGTCCCGGCGCCCGGCCGCACGCAGCGACCGCGCCGGCGATGACGACGCCGGCTGACGCCGAGCTTGCGCGGAGCGGATCGCGGCGCTGCTGCGCGACGTCCCCGACTTCCCGCAAGCCGGGCGTCCTGTTCAAGGACATCACGCCGCTGCTCGCCGACGGCGACGCGTTCGGCGCCGTCGATCGCCGCGCTGGCCGCGCGCCGGCGGCGCGACGTCGACCTGGTCGCCGGCGTCGAGGCGCGCGGGTTCCTCTCGCCGGCGCGCTCGCCCGCGAGCTCGGCTGCGGGCTGGTGCCGGTGCGCAAGGCCGGCAAGCTGCCGCCGCCGACGGTGCGCGCGCAGCTACGAGCTCGAGTACGGCAGCGCCGAGATCGAGGTGCCCGGTCGGCGTGCTCGACGGCCGGCGGGTGCTAGCTGGTCGACGACGTGCTGGCCACCGGCGGCACGCTGCGCGCCGCCGCCGACCTGCTGCGCCGAGGCCGGCGCGACGGTCACCGGGCTGGCGGTGCTGATCGAGCTCGACCGACCTGGGCGGCCGCGAGCAGCTCGCCGGGACTGCACCGCTGACGGTGCTGCGCGCTGTCTGCGCGCTGTAAACCGTCTGCCGTAGACTGGGCGCGACCGAGCCCTGAGCCCGAGGGAGCCGCCGGTGAGCTCCGCAGGCCGTCCCCGCCGTTCCGGCCGAGGCAGACGCCTGCGCCCGGTGCCGCCGGGCTGGCGCCGCGACACTCCCGTCGAGACCGACCCCCGTCGAGACCACCGTCGAGCGGGTCCCCGATGGTCGCCGCCGGTGCGCGCGCACCGCCGCCGGGTCCGCGACCGGCTCGCCCGCCGCCTGGTCGCCGCGACCGCGGCAGACCGCCGGTCAAGCCGGTCCTCGAACCGCTGCTCGCGATCCACCGCGGCGCCCACCCCAAGGTCGACGCCCGGCTGCTGCAGCGCGGCTACGACCTCGCCGAGGAGCGCCACCGCGGCCAGCTGCGCAAGAGCGGCGACCCGTACATCACCCACCCGCTCGCGGTCGCGACGATCCTCGCCGAGCTCGGCATGGACACCACCACGCTGGTCGCGGCGCTGCTGCACGACACCGTCGAGGACACCGGGCTGACCCTCGACGAGATCAGCGCGGAGTTCGGCGCCGGAGGTCGCGCACCTCGTCGACGGCGTCACCAAGCTCGACAAGGTCAAGTTCGGCGAGGCCGCCGAGGCCGAGACGATCCGCAAGATGGTCGTCGCGATGGCGCGCGACCCGCGCGTGCTGGTCATCAAGCTGGCCGACCGGCTGCACAACATGCGCACGCTGCGCTTCCTGCCGCCGGAGAAGCAGGAGCGCAAGGCCCGCGAGACCCTCGAGGTGCTCGCCCCGCTGGCGCACCGGCTCGGCATGAACACCGTCAAGTGGGAGCTCGAGGACCTCGCGTTCGCCACGCTCTACCCGAAGCGGTACGACGAGATCGTCCGGCTGGTCGCCGAGCGGGCGCCGTCCCGCGACACCTACCTCGCCGAGGTCATCGAGCGGATCAACGCCGACCTGCAAGGACGGCGGCATCAAGGCGCGACGGTCACCGGCCGGCCGAAGCACTACTACTCGATCTACCAGAAGATGATCGTCCGCGGCCGCGAGTTCACCGACATCTACGACCTGGTCGGCATCCGCGTCCTCGTCGAGACCGAACGCGACTGCTACGCCACGCTCGGCGTCATCCACGCGAACTGGCAGCCGGTGCCCGGCCGGTTCAAGGACTACATCGCGATGCCGAAGTTCAACATGTACCAGTCGCTGCACACCACGGTGATCGGCCCGGGCGGCAAGCCGGTCGAGCTGCAGATCCGCACCCACGCGATGCACCGCACCGCCGAGTACGGCATCGCCGCGCACTGGAAGTACAAGGAGCACAAGAACGTCGCCGGTCGCCGAGCCGTCGGCCGTCTCGGACGAGATGGGCTGGCTGCGCCAGCTGCTCGACTGGCAGCGCGAGGCGCAGGAGCCCGACGAGTTCCTCGACTCGCTGCGCTACGACCTCGGCGCGCAGCGAGGTCTACGTCTTCACGCCGAAGGGCGACGTGCATGGCGCTGCCCGCGGGCTCGACGCCGGTCGACTTCGCCTACGCCGTGCACACCGAGGTCGGCCACCGCTGCATCGGCGCGCGGGTCAACGGCAAGCTGGTCGCGCTGGAGAGCACGCTCGACAACGGCGACACCGTCGAGATCTTCACCTCCAAGGCCGAGAACGCCGGGCCGTCGCGCGACTGGCTGAGCTTCGTCAAGTCACCGCGGGCCCGCACCAAGATCCGGCAGTGGTTCGCCAAGGAGCGCCGCGAGGACGCCATCGACGCCGGCAAGACGCGCGCTGTCGAAGGCGATGCGCAAGGCCGGCGCTGCCGATGCAGCGGCTGCTCGGCGGCGACCAGCTGCTCACCCTCGCCCGCGACATGCACCTGGCCGACGTCTCCGCGCTCTACGCCGCGATCGGCGAGGGCCACGTCTCGGCGCAGTCGATCGTGCAGAGCTGGTCACCCAGCTCGGCGGCGCCGAGGGCGCGGTCGAGGACATCGCCGAGACGGTCGCTGCCCTCGGACGACCGCCCGTCCCACTCGACCACCCGGCGCAGCGGCGGCGACTCCGGCGTCGTGGTCAAGGGCGTCCGACGCGACGTGTGGGTCAAGCTCGCCCGCTGCTGCACGCCGGTGCCCGGCGACGAGATCCTCGGCTTCGTCACCCGCGGCGGCGGCGTGTCGGTGCACCGCCGCTCCTGCACGAACGCGACGGCGCTGCACGCAGCAGGCCGAGCGGCTCGTCGACGTCGAGTGGGCGCCGTCCACCGACTCGGTGTTCGTGGTGTCGATCCAGGTCGAGGCGCTGGACCGGCACGGCCTGCTCTCCGACGTCAGCCGGGTGCTGTCCGACGAGCGGGTGAGCATCCTGTCGGCGACGGTCAGCACCAACCGCGACCGCGTCGCGGTCAGCCGGTTCACCTTCGAGATGGCCGAGGCCGAAGCACCTCGGCCACCTGCTGCAGGCGATCCGCACCGTCGAGGGCGTCTACGACGTCTACCGCGTCTACGCCGCCTGACCGCGCGCCGCTGACGCCGCCTGACGCGGCTGGGCGTGACCGCGGCTCAGGCGGCTGGTCGACGTCGTCGGGCTGCCGGAGCCGCTCGGGCTCGCGCTGGCGCTCGGCGTGACCAAGGTCCCGCTGCCGGCGACCGGTGGGGCCACCGTGACGGTGACGAACTTCAGCGGCACCTTCGGGTTGCCGTCGCCCTGACCGTTCGCGCCGTCGTCGCCGCCCGCGGCCACCTGCTGGACGATGTCCATGCCCGCCGTGACGGTGCCGACCAGGGTGTAGTTCTTCGGCAGCGACGTCGAGTCCTTGTACATGATGAAGAACTGGCTGCCGTTGGTGTTCGCGCCGCTGTTGGCCATCGCGACGACGCCGGTGGTGTAGTTCGCCTTCGCGAGGCTCTCGTCCTTGACGGTGTAGGTCGGGCCGCCGCTGCCCGTGCCGGACGGGTCACCGCACTGCAGGACGAAGATGCCGCTGGTGACCAGGCGGTGGCACGACGAGCCGTTGTAGAACCCTTGCCGGCGAGGTACGCGAGGCTCTGCACGTTGCACGGCGCCGTCGCCGCGTCGAGCGCGATGGTGATCGGCCCCTTGTTGGTGGTGATCGTCATCGTGCGGGCGGTGGTGGGCGACGGGTCGGGTCCGGCGGGACGCCGACGTCCTTGAGGTTCGGGTTCCCGGCGGCGTTCGAGGCGGTGTAGCCGCACGGTCCGGCCGTCTTCGCCGCGGGTGCGGCGGACGTCGACGCCGAGGCGGACGGCGTCGCCGCCGCAGCCGGGGTCTTGGTGGAGTGGTCGCGGCTGACCGCCACGACGACGCCCACGACGACCGCGACGAGCACGACCGTGCCGATCACCGACGCCCACAGCGTGAACCGCCGCCGGGCCGCCTCGCGCTGCTGGCGGCGCTCGAGCTGGCGTTCCAGGTGGCGGCGCGCGGCGTCGCGGCGCTGCTTGCTCGTCGGCACGGGAGTCCTTCCGCAGGGGGTGGATCCGGCCGGCGACGGCGGACGCCGACCGCTGCGGGAGTGTACGGAACGCGTCCGTGCGGTCCCTGGGCGGCGCCGTCCGGCGCCGACGTGCGCTTCGGGACCGGGCGGCGCCGGCAACTAGGCTGGGCCGGCATCCTGACAGGAAGGCCTCAGTGACCGTGCTGGTCGAAGGCTTCCCGGCACTGGTCGCAGGCACCAACTGCTGGGTCGTCGCGCCCGGACCGGGCGAGCAGTGCGTCGTCGTCGACCCCGGGGTCGGCGTCGAGGACCGGCTCGACGACGTCGTCGGCCGGCACCGGCTGCACCCGGTGGCGGTGCTGCTCACCCACGGCCACCTCGACCACACGTTCTCGGTCTGCCGGTGTGCCAGGCCCGCGACGTCCCGGCCTACATCCACCCGGACGACCGCGGCCAGCTCACCGACCCGTGGTCCGGCGTGGGCGCCCGGCCGGGGACGCCGCTGTTCGGGCTGCCGGGCTGACGCTTCGCCGAGCCCGACGACGTCCGCGAGCTGCCGACGGCGCGCCGGCTCGAGCTGGCCGGGCTGGAGTTCGCCGTCGCGCACGCCCCCGGGCACACGGCGGGCTCGGTCGTGTTCCGGCTCCGCCGAAGCTGCTGTTCTCCGGCGACGTGCTGTTCGCCGGATCGATCGGGCGCATCGACCTGCCCGGCGGGTCGATGGCGGCGATGCAGCGCTCGCTGAGCGAGGTCGTGCTGCCGCTGCCGGACGAGACGGTCGTGCACCCCGGCCACGGCCCGTCGACGACCATCGGCCGCGAGCGGCGCAGCAACCCGTTCCTGCGGAGCTGCCGGCATGAACGCGCCCCGCACAACCGCTCGTTCCGCTCGCGCCCCGCGGGGGCTCCGACATGAGCCCGCTGTCCGGGTTCCCGGAGCTGCTGCCGGCCGAGCGGTTCGTCGAGCTCGCCGTCCTCGACCGGCTGCGCCGGGTCTTCGAGCTGCACGGGTTCGCCTCCATCGAGACCCGCGCCGTCGAGCCGCTGGACCAGCTGCTGCGCAAGCGCGGCGAGATCGACAAGGAGGTCTACGTCCTGCGCCGGCTGCACGCCGACCCGGACTCGGCTGACAGCGACGGCGGTGGCCGCCAGCTCGGGCTGCACTTCGACCTCACCGTGCCGTTCGCGCGCTACGTGCTCGAGAACGCCGGCAAGCTCGAGTTCCCGTTCCGCCGCTACCAGATCCAGAAGGTGTGGCGCGGCGAGCGGCCGCAGGAGGGCCGCTACCGGGAGTTCACCCAGGCCGACATCGACGTCGTCGGCCGCGGCGAGCTGCCGTTCCACCACGACGTCGAGATCGCCCGGGTGATGGCCGAGGCGCTGCGCGCGCTGGAGCTGCCGCCGCTGCGGCTGCAGGTCAACAACCGCAGAGCTGATCGAGGGCTTCTACCGCGGCGTCGGCGCGGCCGACCCCGCCGCGGTCATGCGGGTCGATCGACAAGCTCGACAAGCTGCCGCCGGACGGCGATCGGCGGACCAGCTGCGCGACGACGCCGGCCTCGACGACCGGCAGGCGAGCTCGTGCTGCGCCTGGCCGAGATCCGACGCCGGACACGTCGTTCGTCGGCGAGGTGCGCGCGCTCGGCGTCGCGCACGAGCTGCTCGAGCGGGGCCTGGACGAGCTCGCCGCCGTCGTCGACGGCTGCGCCGGGCTGTCCGACGAGCGGCTGCGGGTCGTGGCCGACCTGCGGATCGCCCGCGGCCTGGACTACTACACCGGCACGGTGTTCGAGACCCGGATGGACGGGTTCGAGCGCTCGGGTCGATCTGCTCCGGCGGCCGCTACGACTCGCTGGCCAGCGACGGGCGGACGACCTACCCCGGCGTCGGGATCTCCCTCGGCGTGACCCGGCTGCTCATCCCGCTGTTGCAGCGCGGCCTGGTCACCGCGTCCCGCCCGGTGCCCTCGGCCGTCCTGGTCGCGCTGCCCGACGAGTCGTCCCGGGCGGGTGCCGACGCGCTCGCGCAGCGGCTGCGGGCGCGCGGGATCGCGACCGAGGTCGCCGCTCGGCCGCCGAAGTACGGCCGGCAGATCCGCTACGCCGAGCGCCGCGGCATCCCGTTCGTGTGGTTCCCCGGCCGCGACGGCGAGCCCGACAGCGTCAAGGACATCCGCAGCGGTGACCAGGTCGCCGCCGACGCCGACGCCTGGACACCGCCCGCGGCGGACCTCGCGCCCACCCTCGTCCGCCCGTCCTCCCTGGAGACTTCTCCGTGATCCGCACCCACGACGCCGGCACGCTCCCCGCCGCCGACGCCGGCCAGACCGTCACCCTCGCCGGCTGGGTGGCCCGCCGCCGCGACCACGGCGGCGTGGCGTTCATCGACCTGCGCGACCGCTGCGGCATCGCGCAGGTGGTGGTGCGCGAGGACGCCCTGGACGTCGCCCACGACCTGCGCGACGAGTGGTGCCTCGCGGTCACCGGCGAGGTGCGGCTGCGGCCCGAAGGCAACGTCAACCCCGCGCTGCCGACCGGCGAGGTCGAGGTCGCCGCCGAGCTCGTGGAGGTGCTCAACCCGGCCGCGCCGCTGCCGTTCCCGCTCGACGACAACGTCACCGTCGGCGAGGAGGTCCGGCTGCGCTACCGCTACCTCGACCTGCGCCGCAGCGGCCCGGCGGCCGCGATGCGGCTGCGCAGCGACGTCAACCGCGTCGCCCGCGAGGTGCTGTACGAGCGCGGGTTCGTCGAGGTCGAGACGCCGACGCTGACCCGCTCGACGCCCGAGGGCGCCCGCGACTTCCTGGTGCCCGCCCGGCTGCGCCCGGCTCCTGGTACGCGCTGCCGCAGTCGCCGCAGCTGTTCAAGCAGCTGCTGATGGTCGGCGGCCTGGAGCGGTACTTCCAGATCGCGCGCTGCTACCGCGACGAGGACTTCCGCGCCGACCGGCAGCCGGAGTTCACCCAGCTCGACATCGAGATGAGCTTCGTCGACCAGGACGACGTCATCGCGGTCGGCGAGGCGGTCCTCGGCGCGCTGTGGCGTGAGCTCGCCGACGCGAGACCTGCCTCGGCCGATCCCGCGGATGACCTACGCCGAGGCGATGCGCCGCTTCGGCTCCGACAAGCCCGACCTGCGCCTCGACCTGGAGCTCGTCGAGCTGACCGACTACTTCGCCGACACCCCGTTCCGGGTGTTCCAGGCGCCGTACGTCGGCGCGGTCGTCATGCCCGGCGGGGCGTCCCAGCCGCGCAAGCAGCTCGACGCCTGGCAGGACTGGGCCAAGCAGCGCGGTCACCGCGGTCTGGCCTACGTGCTGGTGCAGGAGGACGGCACCCTGCGCGGCCCGGTCGCCAAGAACATCTCCGAAGCCGAACGAGCCGGGCTGGTCGAGGCCAGCGGTGCGGCCAACGGCGACTGCGTGTTCTTCGCGGCCGGCCGGCCGGCGCAGGCCCGCGCGCTGCTCGGCGCGACCCGGCTGGAGATCGGCCGACGGCTCGGGCTGATCGACGAGTCGCGCTGGGCGTTCGTCTGGGTCGTCGACGCGCCGATGTTCGAGGCGGTGGAAGACACCTCTGACGTCGCGGTCGGCACCGGGCGGTGGACGGCGGTGCACCACGCGTTCACCTCGCCGAAGCCGGAGTGGCTCGACACCTTCGACACGGACCCCGAGCACGCGCTCGCCTACGCCTACGACATCGTGCTGCAACGGCAACGAGATCGGCGGCGGCTCGATCCGTATCCACCGCGCCGACGTGCAGCAGCGGGTCTTCGACGTCATGGGCCTCGACGCGGCCGAGGCACAGGAGAAGTTCGGCTTCCTGCTCGACGCGTTCGGCTACGGCGCGCCGCCGCACGGCGGCATCGCGTTCGGCTGGGACCGGGTGACTGCGCTGCTGGCCGGCGTCGACTCGATCCGCGAGGTCATCGCGTTCCCGAAGACCGGCGGCGGTTACGACCCGCTGACCGGCGCGCCGGCGCCCATCACGGCGGAGCAGCGCAAGGAAGCCGGCATCGACGCTGTCGCGGAAGGCGGCGGGGACGGGGCGGGCGCACCGACCGCGCCCTGAGGCTCGGCGTGCTCCACGTCCGGCGCGGGCTGCCCGGAGCACGCCGCTGTCCAATGACGCCGTCGTCCACGACCTCGCCGCCGCCGTTGTCCGCGCGCACATCCGCGCATCCCCGGTCACGGCGGGGGGCGTAGGCACGACGAAGGCGCGCAGCCACCCCATCACCCGAGGAGCACCGAGATGACGATGACCAGCACCGACGCCGCGACCGGCGGCCGGGACATCAAGACCCACGACGGCACGAGTTTCGCCGACCTCGGCAAGGAGATGTGGACCTACCTGACCGGCAAGGGCGCGGCCATCAACTACGAGTTCGTCGACATGACCGTCGAGGTGCCTCGGGAGACCGGCCCGGACGCGCCGCGGGCGACGTGGCGGCTCAACGGCACGTTGCGGATCACCACCACCGAGAGCGCCTCGAAGGGGTGAGCACCCCGCGGCCGCTGCACGTCACGGCCGACCTCGAGCTGGACCTCGACGGGATCCCCGCCCGGGTGACCGGGGACGGGACGCACCTGCACGTCGTCCTCGACCGGGTCCCGGGTCGACGGCTCCCGGTCCCGCGGGCGCTCGCCGCCGGAGCCGCCGACGCGCTGGCAGCAGCCGGCGTGACCGTCTCGGTGGAGACGCCGCAGCGCGCCGTGGCGACCTTCGGCGCCGGCGTCCGTTCCCCCGTCGGGCGGCTCGTCGCCGGCAGCGAGCGCGTCCGCATCGCCGCCCCCGAACTGCCCCGCTCGGCGCGCGCGACGGCGCTGGCGGTCGCGGCCCTGGTCCTGGTGGGCGCCGCTACGGCATGGCGGGCTCGGGCACGTCCCCGGTGATCAGGGCCAGCAGCGCCAGGCCGTAGGCCTCGGCCGGGTCGGTGGCGGAGACGCTGGACGCCCGGCCGTTGACGACGGTGTCGATGCGCCAGCCGTCGCCGTCGCGCTCGAGCCGGCGGAAGGTCCCGGCGAGCAGCTCGCGCAGCTGCCCCTCGCTGGGCAGCCAGACGGTGTCCTGCTGCTGGACGGAGTCCAGCGCCCACTCCGTCGTCCCGTTGAACCCGATGACCTCGGTGTAGCCCGCGCCGTGCGGGAGCCGGTGCACGTCGACGGTCATGTCCGCCAGCACGAACACGTCGTCGTCCATGCCGCGGTCGGCGACCACGAACCGGTCGCCGGAGGCGGGCGTCCAGCGCAGACCGGCGTCCTTCAGGCGGCGGGCGAGGCGGAGGGAGATCACGGCGCAATTATCGTTCCGTCGTGACCCTGTTCGAGCAGGCCGATCCCTCCCGGCGCGAGCCGCTGGCCGCGCGGATGCGGCCTCGCACGCTCGACGAGGTGGTCGGCCAGCAGCACCTGCTGGCGCCCGGGTCGCCGCTGCGGCGCCTCGTCGAAGGCGACGCGCCGATCTCGCTCGTCCTCTACGGTCCGCCCGGCACCGGCAAGACGACGGTGGCGCGGATCGTCAGCGCGGCCAGCGACCGCCGCTTCGTCCAGCTCTCGGCGCTCAACGCCGGCGTCAAGGACGTCCGCGCCGTCATCGAGCAGGCCGGGCGTGAGCGCGGACTCGGCCGGGAGACCGTGCTGTTCATCGACGAGATCCACCGCTTCTCCAAGACGCAGCAGGACTCGCTGCTCGCCGCGGTCGAGGCCCGCGTCATCACGCTCGTCGCGGCGACCACCGAGAACCCGTTCTTCTCGATCGTGTCGCCGCTGCTGTCGCGCAGCCTGCTGCTGAGCCTGCAGCCGCTTCCCGACGCCGACATCGACGTCCTGGTCGACCGTGCGCTCATCGACGAGCGCGGCCTGGCCGGGACGGTGACCCTCGCCGCCGACGCCCGCGCTCACCTGGTGCGCCTGGCCGGTGGCGACGCACGGCGCGCGCTGACCGCGCTGGAGGCGGCCGCGGGCGCGACCACGGCGGCCGGGCGCACGGAGGTCGACCTCCCCACGCTCGAGCAGGCCGTCGACACCGCGGCGCTGCGCTACGACCGCGACGGTGACCAGCACTACGACGTCATCAGCGCGTTCATCAAGTCCCTGCGCGGCTCGGACCCCGACGCTGCCCTGCACTACCTCGCCCGCATGATCGAAGCTGGCGAGGACCCGCGCTTCATCGCGCGCCGCCTGGTCGTGCACGCCAGCGAGGACGTCGGCATGGCCGACCCCACGGCGCTGCTCGTCGCCACTGCGGCCGCGCAGGCGGTCCAACTCATCGGCCTGCCCGAGGCGCGCATCAACCTCGCGCAGGCGGCCATCCACATCGCGCTCGCGCCGAAGTCCAACGCCGTCGTCCGGGCGATCGACGCCGCCGCCGCCGACGTGCGCGGTGGCCTGGCCGGCGCGGTCCCGCCGGCGCTGCGCGACGCCCACTACCCCGGGGCGCGCCGGATCGGCTCCGGCCGGCGCTACGTCTACCCGCACGACGTCGCCGAGGGCGTCGTGGCGCAGCAGTACCCGCCGGACGAGCTGGTCGGCCGGGACTACTACGTGCCGGCCGGACGCGGTGCGGAGAAGGCCGCGCTGGAGCGGCTGACCGCGCTCCGGGCGGTCGTGCGCGGGCGGGACGGCCGGGGGGCACCCGGTAGGGTCGGCGCGTCCGACGGCGAGTGACAGGAGGCTGCCCGGTGTCCGGTGGTGCGATCGCGGCGTTGATCGCGGCGGGGGCGTTCGTCCTGCTCGTCCTGCTGCTGGCGATCCCGCTGTTCAAGCTCGGCCGGACGCTCGACGAGGCGACGCTGGCGCTGCGCAAGACGCACGAGGGGACCGCGCCGATCCTCGACAACGCGCACACCACGCTCGAGTCGGTGAACGCCCAGCTGGTCCACGTCGACGGCACGCTGCGCGGCGTGGAGTCCATGACCAGCAACGCCGCGGCGCTGACCTCCATCGTGTCCAGCACGCTCGGCAACCCGCTGATCAAGGTGGCCGCGTTCAGCTACGGCGTGCGGCGCACCGTGCAGGAGCGGCGGACCGCCGAGGCGAGCGGCGGGCGCCGGCGGCGCACCCTGCGCCGGGGGCGCTGAGCGGTGCGGCGGCTGTTCTGGCTCGCGCTCGGCGTCACCGTCGGCGTCTTGGTCATGCGCAAGCTCTCCCGCGCCGCGGAGCGAGTGTCCCCGCGCGGCATCGCCGAGACGGTGTCGAGCGGCGTCAGCGAGCTGTCGGAGACGCTGCGCGACTTCGCCGCCGACGTGCGCGGCGCGATGCGGGAGGAGGAGGCGAGCCTGCGGGAGGGCGCCGGCTTCGACGGCCGCCTCGGTGCGCTCCCGTCCGCTGCGCCCTCGTCGACCGCCCGCGCGGAGGACCCGAGCGGCGGGTGACGCGGCGCCTGGCGGGGTTCTCGACAGCTGCTCGGCGCCGGTGCTAACGTCCCGATCCGCGATCATGGGGATGTAGCTCAACGAGGAGAGCATCCGCCTCGGCGGAAGACGCAGGTGCAAGGCCGGCCATCTCCACCAGCTAGGTCAGTGCGCGCAGGAGCGCGATCGTCTCCTTCGCCGACATGTGCGGCAGGTACGCCTTGCCGATGGCGTTCGCGATGCTCGGCAGCGCCAACGGGTCCCGGTAGCACATGTACATCGGCTGGTAGACCGGCTGGAACTTCGCCTTGAACGACAGCAGCGAGCGGAACCCGTACACCGGTTCGAGCAACCGGCCGAGATGGTCGAGCAGCCGCTGCACGGGCACCTCCGAGCCGCCCGAGGAGCTGTCGTTCGCGCCGGCGACCCGTGCCATCGGCGCGCCGGACAGGCTGACGTACTCGGCGCCCTCGTCCTTGAACCCGAGCGCCGCCGAGGCGATGAGGAACTCCATGACGCCGCGGAACCCGTCCGCGCGCCGGCGCATGAAGTCCAGCGTCCAGGCGATCGGGGCGCCGTCGCGGTAGACCGGCATCCAGCTCGTGACGCCGTGCACCAGTCCGTCGGAGTCGACGGCGACGAGCATCCGCACGTCGTCGTCGTCGAGCTCAGCCAGCCCGCCGAGCGTGAAGCCCATCTCGGGCAGGCCCTTGTCCGCGACCCACTCCTCGGAGATCGCCTGGATCTGCTCGCGGATCCCGGCCGGCGCCGCGGGGTAGGTCCACCACTGCGCGGTGATCCCCGCCTTGCCGGCCTTGTTGATCGCGGTGCGGACGTCCTGCCACTTCTTGCCCTGGAAGCTCAGCCCGGGCAGGGGGATCGACGTCTCCTCCGCCACCTGCAGCGCCGACCACCCGAGCGCGTCGGTCGCCGTCCTCGTCGCCGGCGTGACGCTGTACAGGCACGGCGTCCAGCTCTGGGTGTCGCAGAACGCGGCGAACTGCGCGACGGCGGCGGTGCGGGCCGCCGGCCGCCCGATCGGATCGCCGACCGTGACGGCCACCGTGGAGATGACCCGGTAGGCGACCGCGGCGCTGTGATCGGGGTTCACCCAGTAGGAGTTGCCGGGCCAGGTCGCCATGTAGGACAGCGAGGTCCCGCCGTCCTCGACCAGGATGTGCCGTGTCGCGGCCTCGCCGGGATCGGCCGGGCGGGTGGTGCGGCGGAACACCAGCAGCAGCCCCACGATGGCGACCAGCCAGAACAGGATGCCGATCCAGACGTACAGCAGCTTCGCGACCGTGCCCACCGGCACGTAGGACGCACCGACCAGCTGCAGCGGCGCCGGGGGCAGGAAACGCTTGGGCCAGCTGGCGACGAAGTCGCCGAACCTCGCCGGCGGGTCGAACTGGTCCCGGATCGCGTGACCGACCGCGAAGTAGACGACGGACAGCGCGACGGCGACCCCGAGCAGCGTGAACCAGAACGCGCGCAGCGCTGCGGCGTCGACCGGGCGCTCGAACCGGGAGCGGGTCAGGACGAGCACGACCAGCACCGCCACCGGGAGCAGCGTCGCGGAGACGCCGTACTGCCAAACGTCGTGCCGGCTGCTCAACCCGGTGGCGCGGAAGGCGTGCAGCGTCTGGGCGAGCTGCCAGGCCGCCAGCACGATGAACGCGACGTTGGCCAGGACGGCGGTGGTCCAGGCCAGGCGCCGACCGCGGCGCAGTCCCTCGGCGAGGACCAGCAGGAGCAGCGCCGGCACCAGGCTGATCAGCAGTGCCGGGACGGCGGGGTAGCTGTGGAACGCGCGAGCGGCCCGGCACACGCCGGCCGACACCTCGGTGGCGGGAGCACAGGCCACCCGGACCTCGCGCAGCGAGGGCGGACGGGTGACGACGAGGCTGCGCAGCTGCGTCAGCGGCCCGTTCTTGTTCACCGCGACGGTGCCGATGACCGGACCGATCGCCGAGGTGGCGACGGCGAGTGCCACCAGCACGCGCGTCTCGACGTAGGTGGGCCGGACCCGCCGAACTGCCGGGCTGCCCGGGGCGGCAGCCTCGCTGCGGAACAGCCTGGTGCCGAGCGTCAGCCCGACGAGGCCGCCGCACAGCGCGATCACGTTCTGCAGCCCCGCGAGGAAGAGCGCGAGGATGGCCAGCCCGAAGACCAGCACCAGCCGGACCCGCCTCCGCCACAGCGGGGTGAGCCGGGCGGTGAGCGCCAGCGCGACGCCGGCGGCCCCGGTCGCGGGGCCGACGGCCCAGAGGTGGTCGGCCAGGACCGAGAGCCAGCGGCTGCCGAGGACGGCCCCGAGCTTGACCAGCGCGATGGCGACCGCCGCGCCGAGCACCTGGAACGCGACGAGCAGCGCGAGGGTGCGACGTCGTCCCAGCCGACGCTCGGCAGGGGTGACGGTGGCGAGCACGAACACCGGGCCGAGGACGTAGCTGACGATGCCCTGGCACCACAGTCCGGCGCTCAGCAGCGTCCACACCCTGCCCTCGGCCAGCGCCTGGACCCCGGTCCCGACGTCGGTCAGCAGGCCGGTGGGCCGCCCGCCCGGGTGCCGGTGCAACGACGGCCCGGACCGCAGGCTGCCGGTGGCCGCGCCGAGCAGCCACAGGGCGACGATGTAGCCGAGCGCGACGGGGGAGTGGCCGACCGCACGGGCTGCGGACGCGGCGCTGCGCCGGAGCGCGGTCGGCCACCTCGCCGCGCGCAGGGAGACGGGGGCCGCGACGTCGTCGCGGACGGCCTGCTGGAGATCGCTCATGACGTGCTCATGTGATGTGCATCCGCTGCCCGAGCCAGTCGAGGTTCGAGTCCAACCCCTCGTTCCACGCGGTGAAGTCGTGACTGCCGTCGACGAGCTCGAACCGGACGTCCAGCCCGGCTGCCTTGGCCTCACCGTAGATCTTCTGCTGCTGCGGCGTGAACTCGCTGTCGTCGCGGCCGCCGGTGAACACGCCGGCGGTGCCCGGGTACTTGTGCGTGCGCATCAGATCTGCCGGGTTGACGGCCTCGAAGGCCGCCTCGTCCCCGCCGAAGGCGGCCTGCACCGTCTGCTCGCGGGTACCCAGCGTCGGCTCGTCCTGCCCGGACATGTCGAGGAACGTGGGGAACTGCTGCGGCACGTTGAGCGCGAGCTGCAGCGAGCAGGTGCCGCCGTAGGACAACCCGGCGACCGCCCACACCTTGGGGTCGGTGTCCACCTGCAGCGTCGACCTGATCCAGTCGGGGACGTCCTCGCTGAGGTAGGTCTGCATCTGCCCGAGCCGGGAGTTCATGCACATCGGGTTGGCGTCCCCGCCGCCGGTCACGTCCGGCATGACGACGACCGGCGCCAGGCCGTGGTGCCGGCTGGCGTAGGCGTCCATCGTCGAGACGATCTGACCGCCGCTGACCCAGTTGCTCGGGTCACCGGGTTGGCCGTGCATGAGGATCAGGACGGGCAGCAGCGCGCGCGGTGCCGAGTTGTAGGCCGGCGGGGTGTACACGAACGCACCGCGCGGCTGGAAGCCGGACTTGGTCCCGGGGATGACGACGTTGCTCGCCAGCGATCCCTGCGCCGGCATGTCCGCGGGGGCGTGCCAGACCGACTCGAGGCTCCCGTTGGCCGGCGGCGCGACGACGTCGGCCTTCGTGCCGGTCGCCAGCGGCGTGGTCGCCTCGAGTCCGAGCGCGTAACGGGTCGTCGGGTAGTAGCCGTAGAAGCCGTTGATCTGGTTCGCGGCCATCGCCACCACCAGGACGAGGAGGCCCAGCGAGCCCACCCGCGCCCACCAGCCCCACCCGGCGAAGCGGCCGACCGCCAGGCCGACGCCGAACAGGCCGACCGCGATCCAGTACAGGTTCTGGTTCGCCAGGTCGTCCGGGAACGGCTGCCAGACCCGATCCACGAACAGGCCGACACCGACTGTCAGCCCGACGGCGATGGCGGCGACCAGCCACACCTGCCAGAGCCACCACGCGCGCGCCCGACTCGCGACGAGGACGACCAGCGCGACGATGCCCAGCACGAGCAGGATCTTGGGGACCAGACCGGTGAGCAGGGACCAGTCGAGCGGTCCGCTGATCGCGAGCACCGTTTCGGCTGATCCGGTCACAGCGCCCCTTCCTGTGTCCGGGTGCCCCGGCGTCCGGGCGTGGAGCGTACAGCGGGCGGACGCCGTCCGATGCCCACCGCGCGGGCGCGTTCCCCGGTGCGACGGACACCGCGATGTCCTAAGGTCGGGCGCTGGTCATCGGCGTTGATCACGAGTGTGTGGCGGCGCGGTGACCGTCCAGTGAGGACCCTGTGACGAGGGCGTGAGGACCGTGAGGACATCGTGAGGACCGCCGAGATCCGTCGTCGCTTCCTCGAGCACTTCCAGGCGTCCGGGCACACCGTCGTGCCGTCGGTCCCGCTGCCCTTCGACGACCCGAACCTGCTGTTCGTGGCGGCCGGCATGGTCCAGTTCGTGCCCTACTTCGTCGGCCAGCAGGCGGCGCCGTGGTTGCGCGCGACGAGCGTCCAGAAGTGCCTGCGCACGCTGGACATCGAGGAGGTCGGCAGGACGACCCGGCACGGGACGTTCTTCCAGATGAACGGCAACTTCAGCTTCGGCGACTACTTCAAGCAGGGCGCCATCGAGATGGCGTGGGACCTGGCGACCAGTGCCGTCGCCGACGGCGGGTACGGGCTGGACGGCGAGCGGATCTGGGCGACGGTCTACCTGGACGACGACGAGGCGATCGACATCTGGCACCGCGTCGTCGGGCTGCCGCGCGAGCGCATCGTCCGCCGCGGGATGGACGACAACTTCTGGTCGATGGGCATTCCCGGACCGTGTGGCCCGTGCAGCGAGCTGTACTACGACCGCGGACCGGACTACGGCATCGAAGGTGGTCCGGAAGCGGACGAGGACCGCTACATGGAGTTCTGGAACCTCGTCTTCATGCAGAACGAGCGCGGCGGCAGCACCGGTCCTGCGAAGTCGGACTACCCGGTGCTCGGCGAGCTGCCGAAGAAGAACATCGACACCGGCATGGGGCTCGAGCGCATGGCGACCCTGATGCAGGGCGTCGACAACCTGTACGAGATCGATCAGACGCGCCCCATCCTGGACCGTGCGGCGGAGCTCGCCGGCAAGAGGTACGGCGCGCACTCCGGCCACGCCGCGAGCCAGTCCGACCCGGACGACGTGCGGCTGCGGGTGGTCGCCGACCACGTCCGCTCCGCGCTGATGGTCATCGGCGACGGCGTGACGCCCTCGAACGAGGGCCGCGGCTACGTGCTGCGCCGGCTGCTGCGCCGAGCCATCCGGGCGATGCGGCTGCTCGGCTACCAGGACCCGGCGCTGCCGGAGCTGCTTCCGGTGGCGCGCGACTGCATGGCCGAGGCGTACCCCGAGCTGACGACGGAGTTCGCCCGGATCGCCGCCTACGCCTACCAGGAGGAGGAGGCGTTCCGGTCGACGTTGCGGGCGGGGACGACGCTCTTCGACACCGCCGTGGCGGCACTGCCGCCGGGTGGTCGGCTCTCCGGTGACGAGGCGTTCGCCCTGCACGACACCTACGGCTTCCCGATCGACCTCACCCTCGAGATGGCCGCTGAACAGGGCATCACCGTGGACGAGCCGGGCTTCCGCCGCCTGATGTCCGAGCAGCGCGCCCGGGCGAAGTCCGACGCGCGGGCGAAGAAGACCGGGCACGTCGACACCACCGTCTGGCGCAGCGCCCTGGCCCGTGGAGGCACCGAGTTCACCGGCTACCGGGAGGTCGCCCGCGAGTCGACGGTGCGCACGCTGATCGCCGACGGCGGCCTGGTCGAGGCGGCCGGCGAGGGTGACGAGGTCGACCTCGTCCTCGACACGACCCCGTTCTACGCCGAGGGCGGCGGCCAGCAACCGGACTGGGGGCGCATCACCGTCAGCGCGCCGGGCCGCGAGGCCGAGCTCGAGGTCACCGACGTGCAGACCCCGCTGCCCGGGCTCATCGCACACCGGGTCCGCGTGGTGCGCGGCGAACTGCGCCCCGGTGACCCCGCGCTGGCCGAGGTGGACGTCACCCGACGCAAGGCGGTGTCCCGCAGCCACTCCGCGACACACCTGTTGCACGCGGCCCTGCGGCGCAACCTCGGTGACACCGCGGCGCAGGCCGGCTCGCTCAACGCGCCGGGACGGTTGCGTTTCGACTTCACGACGCCGTCGGCGGTCCCGGCGAGCGTGCTGGGGGACATCGAGGACGAGATCAACGAGGTGCTGCTGCGCGACCTCGAGGTCCGTTGGTACGTCACCGACCAGGCCGAGGCGCAGCGGCTCGGCGCGATCGCGATGTTCGGGGAGAAGTACGGCGACCAGGTGCGCATCGTCGAGATCGGCGACTACTCGCGCGAACTGTGCGGCGGCACGCACGTCCACACCAGCGCGGTCATCGGGTCGGTGAAGCTGCTCGGCGAGTCCTCGATCGGCTCGGGCGTGCGCCGGGTGGAGGCGCTGGTGGGGATGGACGCGTTCCGGTTCCTCGCCCGCGAGCACGTCCTGGTGCAGCAGCTGGCGGGGGAGTTCAAGGCACGTCCGGAGGAGCTGCCCGAGCGCATCGCGGCGGTGCTCGACCGGCTGCACACCGCGGAGAAGGAGCTCGAGCGCGCCCGGGCGACGGCCGTCCTGGCCAGTGCCGGGTCGCTGGCGGCGACGGCCGAGCGCGTCGGGCCCGTCGCGCTGGTCGCGGCGCAGGCGCCCGCCGGGGTGGGCGGCGGCGACCTGCGGGCGCTGGCGCTCGACGTCCGCGGCCGGCTCGGCGGAGGGCAGCCCGCGCTGGTGCTGCTGGCCTCACCCGCCGACGGTGGCGGAGCCGCGTTCGTCGCGGCGGCGAACGACCCGGCGGTGGCCGCCGGAGTGCGCGCCGGCGACGTGGTGACGACCTTCGCCGGTGCCCTCGGCGCCCGCGGCGGCGGCCGGCCGGAGCTCGCGCAGGGCGCCGGCGGCGACGCCGGGAAGGTGGCGGACGGCTTCGCCGCGGTGCGGGCGCGGCTCGCCGCCGCCGGCTGACCCGTCCCGGTGCCGCGGTGCCCGACGGGGTGTGGCTCGGTGTCGACGTCGGCACGGTGCGCGTCGGCGTCGCCCGCAGCGACCCGCGCGGCGTCCTCGCTGTCCCGGTGACGACGCTGGCGCGCGACCGGCGCTCCGGCGCGGACGTCGACGGCCTCGCGGGCCTCGTGGCGGAGTACGAGGCGGTCGGCGTCGTCGTCGGCCTGCCGCGCACGCTCGCCGGCCGGGACGGCCCGTCCGCCGGGATGGCCCGCGACTACGCGGACACGCTCGCGGCGCGGATCGCGCCGGTGCCCGTGGTGCTCTCCGACGAGCGGCTCACCACCGTGGTCGCGGAGCGTACGCTCGCCGGACGCGGGGTCCGCGGCCGCGCCCGGCGCGCGGTGGTGGACCAGGCCGCGGCGGTCGAGATCTTGCAGGGCTGGCTCGACGCGCAGCGCTGAGCCGTGCCGGTCCGCCGGACAGCGCCCCGCGTCGGCGAGGATCAGGTCGGACAGCTCGCTCGGCGCGCCCCGCGACACGCGGGTGGGACGGAGGTGGCCAGTGGTCGAGGACGACCAGCACGACGGGCACGGCGCCGACCCGCGCGTGATGATCTTCGGCGATCACGACCACGTGGACGAGCAGGACCAGGAGCAGCCGGCCACGGCGCGCAGCCAGCGCACCGCCCGCCGCCGCGCGCGGCGCGCCCGCACCCGGCGGCGGCGCTCGACTGTCGTCCTCGTCCTCCTGCTGGCTCTCCTCCTCGTGGCCGGCGTCCTCGGCTGGCGCAGCCTCGGCGGTCGCTTCGCAGCCAAGGACTACACCGGCACCGGGACCGGCAGTGTCCTGGTCCGGGTGAAGGACGGTGACGACGCCGGAGCCATCGGCCAGACGCTGCACGACGCGGACGTGGTCGCCAGCGTGCGGGCGTTCACCAACGCCGCCGACGCCGACGACCGCTCGCGCGGCATCCAGCCCGGCGCCTACGAACTGCGCCACCGGATGTCGGCCAGCGCGGCGCTGGGCCTGCTGCTGGACCCCAGCGCCCGGGTGAGCAAGCGGGTGGTGCTCCCCGAAGGCGTGACCGTGCTGGACGTCGAGCAGCGCGTCGCGCAGGCGCTCGGCGTTCCGGTCGCCGACGTCAAGGCCGCCGCCGCGAACGTCGCCGGCCTCGGGCTGCCGGTGTCGTACACGACCGGCCGGGCGGCGCCGAGCTCCGGTGAGGGGTTCTTCTGGCCGGACACCTACTCCTTCGACCCCGGCACCGGCCCGGAGGACGCACTGGCGACGATGGTGAGCGCGTTCGCCGGCCAGGACCGGCAGCTCGGCTTCTCCCAGGACGCCGAGGCGAACGGCCTGACCCCGTACAACGCGCTGATCATCGCGTCGATCATCGAGGGTGAGGCGAAGTTCGACGACGACCGCCCGAAGGTGGCCCGGGTCATCCTCAACCGGCTCGCCGCGGGGCGGCCGCTGCAGATCGACGCCACCAGCGTCTACGGCGCGAAGATCGCCGGTCTGGACCCGGCGAAGGTCCGCTTCGAGACCCTCGACTCGCCGTACAACAGCTACACCCATCCGGGGCTGCCGCCGACGCCCATCGACAGTCCCGGCGCCGCCTCGCTCAAGGCCGCCGCGGACCCGGCGGCCGGTGACTGGCAGTGGTACGTGAACATCGACGCCCAGGGCCACCTGGGGTTCTTCGACGACGAGAACGCGTTCGCCGCGGCCGCGAAGACCTGCGCGCAGAACGGGTGGGGGTGCGCCGGCTGAGCGCTGTCGCCGCGGCGCCGGACGGACGGCGGCGTGCCGCCGTTCTCGGCCGCCCGGTCGGGCACTCCCGCTCGCCCGCGCTGCACCGGGCCGCCTACGCCGCGCTCGGACTCACCGGCTGGCGCTACGACGCGATCGACTGCGGCGTGGACGAGCTGCCCGGGCTGCTCGCCCGTTGCGGGCCGGAGTGGGCCGGGTTCTCGTGCACCATGCCGCTGAAGCGCGCGGTGCTGTCGGTGGCCGGGGCGGTCTCGACGCGGGCGGCGCTGGTCGGGGCGGGCAACACGCTGAGGCGCGAGGGTGACGGCTGGGGCGCGGACAACACCGACGTCGACGGTGTGCTCGGCGCGCTGGAGGACGCGGGACTGCGGCCGTCGCGAGTCGCGGTGCTGGGCGCCGGCGGCACTGCCCAGGCCGTCGTCGTCGCGCTGGCCGAGCTCGGCACCGCCTCGGTGACGGTCCTGGTCCGCGACCGGTCGCGGGCGGGGGAGCTGCTCGCCACCGCGTCCCGGGCCGGCGTCGAGGTGACCCTCGCCGGTCTGGACGCCGACCTGCGTGACGCCGAGCTGGTCGTCTCGACGCTGCCGTCGGGCGCGGCGGACCGGTTCGCCGCCCGCGCCTGGCGCGGCGGGCAAGCGGTGCTCGACGTCGTGTACGCGCCCTGGCCGACGCCGCTGGCACAGGCGGTGACCGCGGCGGGCGGGACGGCGGTCGGCGGCCTGGCGGTGCTGCTGCACCAGGCGGCGGCGCAGGTGCGGCTGATGACGGGCCTTGCGGCGCCGGTCGCGGCCATGCGCGCCGCGCTCGACCAGTCGGTGCCCGATCAGTCGGCGCTCGATCAGTCGGTGCTCAATCCTTCCGTGCTCGATCCTCCGGGGACCACCGTGACGGGCTCTGCGGCGCAGACCCGGCGCAGCTCGTCGTAGGAGGTCGGGAAGACGGTGTGCGGCGTGCCCGCGGCCGCCCAGACCACGTCGTGGTCGGCGAGAGCGACGTCCACCACCGTGCGCACCGGCGTCGGATGGCCCACCGGCGCCACCCCGCCGATGGGCTGACCCGTCGCCGCGCGGACCTCCTCCGCAGTCGCGCGGCGGACCGCGCCGACCCCGAGCCGGCCCGCGAGATGAGCGGTGTCGACCCGGTGCGCGCCGCTGGTCAGCACGAGCACCGGCGCACCGTCGGCGAGGAAGACCAGGCTGTTCGCGATCGCGCCGACCGGGCAGCCGAGGGCCGCGGCGGCGTCGGCCGCGGTCCTCGCGGAGTCGACGAGCTGCCGGACGGCGCCGCGCGCGCCCGCGGCGGCGAGGGCGTCGGCGACCGCGCGGCTGTTGCGGTGCAGGCCGTCGGCGGAGCGCACGGCGCCATCCTGCCGTGGCCGCGCGCGCCGGTGCGCGCCCGCACGCTGCTCGCCGGGTCTGGTCGGGGGCTGGTTGACTGCCGCCCATGGTGGAACCCCTGCCGGAGCCGGAGCCGGTGATCGACCCGGACGAGCCGGTCCCGGACGACCCGGGCGAACTGCTGCCGGACGCGCCGGAGCCGCTGCCCCCGCCGCCGATCGAGCCCACACCGGACGACCCCGGCGGCGACCCCGGCGGGGTGCCCGAGCCGGCGTAGCGTCGCCGTCGTGCCGGTCATGACGACCCGCCGGGCGATCGTCCGGCTGGAGCAGGACGAGCGTCGTTCGGCGCCGGACGACGTCGCGGTGGAGGAACCGCTGACGCTCGTGCTCGACGGCGGGCGCCCCGGCGGCGAGCCGGAGGTCCTCGCCACGCTCATGCGCACACCCGGGCACGACCTGGAACTGGCCGCCGGGTGGCTCGTCGTCGAGTCCGGTGTCCGGGTCCCCGCCGACGTCCGGACGCTGCGTGAGTGCCACGACCCCGCCGACGGCCCGCACCGAGTTCACGCCCTGCTGCGCGACGGCGTCGCCCCGCCGCGGCCGCGCGCCTTCGTCACCAGCGCCTCCTGCGGCGTCTGCAGCGCCGACGTCCTGGACCTCGCGCCGCTGGCGTGGGCGGCGCCGCACAGCGGCGGGTTCACGGTGCCCCGGGCGGTGCTCACCGGCCTGCCCGACGCCATGCGCGCGCGTCAGCGCGCCTTCGACCGCACCGGCGGCGTGCACGCCGCGACGCTCGCCACTGCGGGCGGTGAGCTGTTGGCCGTCCGGGAGGACGTCGGGCGGCACAACGCCGTCGACAAGGTCGTCGGCCGGGCGCTGCTCGACGGCCGGCTGCCGGCCACGGACCTGCTGCTCGTCGTCAGCGGCCGGGTGTCGTTCGAGATCGTCCAGAAGGCGGTGGCCGCCGCGGTGGCCGGCATCGTCGCGGTCTCGGCGCCGTCCAGCCTGGCCGTCGACCTCGCACGGCAGCACGGGCTGCTGCTCGCCGGGATGGTGCGCGGCGGCCGGATGAACGTCTACGCGGGCGAGTCGCTGATCGCCGACTGACCGTCGTCCAGCAGGTCGGCGACGATCCGGGCGGCGGCTGCGGTGTCCTGCGCGGTGCCGCCCTGCCGGCCGGCGGCGACACCGACCAGGAACGTGGTCAGCGGGGCAGCTGGGCGGGCGATCCCGTGCGCCGCGTCGCGCGCGACGTCCAGGAGCAGCGGGACGTCGACCGCGGCGGGGTCGACGCCGAGCGCGCGCGCCGCCTGCGTGACCCAGTCCATCAACGGGTCGGGGTGCTCGCTCACGGTGTGGCTCCTCCGGCTCCCCACCGGGCGCGGGCCGCCCGGAGGTCCTCCCAACTGTCGCAGTCCGCGCCCCAGCCGTCCGCATCCGGCAGCGGCACGGCGTCGACCTCCTCGAGCAGCCGGCGCGCCGGGACGCCGGCCGGGTCGCCGGTCCGGGCGAGCGCGCGCTGCAGGGCGTCGCGCCGCCAGGCGGCGACGAGAGGGTTCCTGCGGCCCGCGGTGTCCACCAGCACCGCCACGTCGTGCCCGCACACCGCGGACAGCAGCAGCGGCACCGCCGGGGCGACCGCCGGCAGGTCCGCGGCGAGGACGACGACGAGCCGGCGCGGCGGTCCGGAGGAGTCCGGCGGCGAGCGCCGCGACCGGCCCTCCGCCGGGCGGCACCTCGCGGCACCCGACGGCCCCGGCCGGTAGGTCCCGTGGCGGGCCGACGACCACCCGCCGGTCGGCGCCGGCCACCGCGGCGAGGACGCGCTCCAGCAGCGGCCGGCCGCCGACCTCGAGCGCCGGCTTGTCCGCACCGCCCAGTCGGCGGGCCCGCCCGCCGGCGAGCACGACCGCGTCGAAGCCGGCCACCTGCCCAGTCTCGCGCGCGCAACCTCTCGCGCGCCCGGGGTCCTCGCACCGGTTTGAGAGACTGTCCGCGTGCTGCGCTGGATGACCGCCGGGGAGTCGCACGGCCCTGCGCTGGTGGCCGTCCTCGACGGTGTCCCGGCCGGCGTGGCGGTGACGACGGCGGACCTCGCGGCACAGTTGGCCCGCCGCCGGCTGGGCTACGGGCGCGGCGCGCGGATGTCGTTCGAGGCCGACGAGGTCGAGCTCACCGGCGGCGTGCGGCACGGCGTGACGATGGGCGGCCCGGTCGCCGTCCGGGTCGGCAACTCCGAGTGGCCGAAGTGGCAGGTCGTCATGTCCGCCGACCCGGTGAGCGCGGACGAGCTCGACGGCCTGGCCCGCAACGCGCCGCTGACCCGGCCCCGCCCGGGGCACGCCGATCTCGCCGGCATGCAGAAGTACGACCTCGACGACGCCCGGCCCGTCCTCGAGCGGGCCAGCGCCCGGGAGACGGCGGCGCGGGTGGCGCTCGGCGCGGTGGCGCGATCCTTCGTGTCCCAGGCGGTCGGAGTGACGCGTGGTCAGCCACGTCGTGGCCATCGGGTCGGTGTCCGCGCCGGTCGGGGCGGTACCGGGCCCGGAGGACCAGGAGCGGGTCGACGCGTCGCCGGTGCGCTGCCTCGACGACGCCGCGGGCGAGGCGATGATCGCGGAGATCGACGCGAGCAAGCGCGCCGGCGACACCCTGGGCGGGATCGTCGAGGTCCTCGCCTACGGCCTGCCGCCCGGTCTGGGTAGCTCGGTGCAGGGCGACCGGCGTCTCGACGCCCGCCTTGCCGCGGCGCTGATGGGCATCCAGGCGATCAAGGGCGTCGAGGTCGGCGACGGGTTCGAGCTGGCGCGGCTGCCCGGCTCGCGCGCCCACGACGAGATCGAGCACGCCCCCGGCGGCGGGATCCGCCGGGTGTCCGGCCGCTCCGGCGGGACGGAGGGCGGCATGACGACGGGGGAGGCGCTGCGGGTGCGGGCGGCGATGAAGCCGATCTCGACGGTGCCGCGGGCGTTGGCCACCGTCGACGTGGCGACCGGGGAGCCCGCCGTCGCCATCAACCAGCGCTCCGACGTGTGCGCGGTGCCGGCCGCCGGGGTGGTCGCCGAGGCGGCGGTCGCGCTGGTGCTCGCCGACGCCGTCCTGGAGAAGTTCGGCGGGGACGCGGTCGTCGAGACCCGGCGCAACGCCGACGCCTACCTCGCCCGGCTCGCCGAGCGGGGGCTGGCGCCCGCCCGCGTCCTCGGAGCGGCGCGGTGAGCGCGCACGTCGTCCTGGTCGGGCTGCCGGGCTCGGGCAAGACGACGACCGGACGTGCGCTCGCCGAGCTGCTGGACGTCCGGTTCACCGACACCGACGACGTGGTCGAGCAGAGGCTCGGCCGGCCGGTCGGGCGGATCTTCGCCGAGGACGGCGAGGCGGCCTTCCGCGCGGCGGAGGAGGCCGCCGTCCGGCAGGCGCTCGAGGACGGCGACGCGGTGGTCGCTCTCGGCGGCGGGGCGGTGCTCAGCGCCGGGACCCGCCGCGCACTGCTCGACTCCGGCGTCCCGGTGGTCCTGCTGCACGCGTCGATGACGGCGCTGGCGCGCCGGGTCGGCGACGGCGACGGGCGGCCGCTGCTCGCCGGGTCGCCGGTCTCCCGGCTGGCCGAGCTCGCCTCCGCCCGGGACCCGCACTACCGCGCGGTGGCCCGGCTGGCGGTCGACACCGACGGCCGCAGCCCCGAGCAGGTCGCCGGCGACGTCGTCCGCGTCCTCGCCGCCGCCGGCCGACGATGACGTCCACCGGGGTGCGGCGGATCCGCGTCGACGGTCCGAGTCCGTACGACGTCGTGATCGGGCGCGGCTTGCTCGGCGAGCTGCCCGGCCTGCTCGGCGCCGCGCAACGCGTCGCGGTGGTCCACCCGCCGACGCTGCGGGAGACCGCCGAGGCGGTGCGCGCCGATCTGGCCGGCACCGGGCTCGATGCGCACGTCGTCGAGGTCCCCGACGGCGAGGACGCGAAGTCGCTCCCGGTCGCCGGCTTCTGCTGGGACGTCCTCGGCCAGATCGGGATCACCCGTTCCGACGCGGTCGTCGGGCTCGGCGGGGGAGCCACCACCGACCTCGCCGGCTGGGTCGCCGCGGCGTGGCTGCGCGGGGTGCGCGTCGTCCAGGTCCCGACGACGCTCGCCGGGATGGTCGACGCGGCCATCGGCGGCAAGACCGCCGTCAACACCGACGCGGGCAAGAACCTCGTCGGCGCCTTCCACCCGCCGGCCGGCGTGCTGTGCGACCTCGCGGCCCTGGAGACGCTGCCGCCCAACGACTACGCCGCGGGCCTGGCCGAGGTCGTCAAGTGCGGCTTCATCGCCGACCCGCGGATCCTCGAGCTGCTCGAGGCGGACCCCGCGGGCGCCGTCGTCGCCGGTAATCCCGCCGAGCAGGAGCTCATCGAGCGCTCGGTGGCGGTGAAGGCCGACGTCGTCGGCGAGGACCTCACCGAGCGCGGCCGGCGCGAGGTGCTCAACTACGGGCACACCCTCGGCCACGCCATCGAGCGGGCCGAGCGCTACCGGTGGCGGCACGGCGCGGCGGTGTCCATCGGCCTGGTCTACGCGGCGGCGGTCGGGCGGCTGCTCGGCCGGCTCGACGACGCCACCGCCGACCGGCACCGCAGCGTCCTGACCGCACTCGGCCTGCCCACGACCTACCGCCCGGACGCCTTCCCCTCGTTGCGGGAGGGCATGCGCCGGGACAAGAAGGCGCGCGGCAGCCGGATCCGGATGGTCGTCCTCGACGGCCTGGCCCGACCCACCACCGTCGACGACCCCGACCCCGCCGTGCTCGCGGCGGCCTACAGCGAGGTGAGCGGATGAGCCGCGACGTGGTGGTCCTCAACGGCGCGAACCTCGGCCGGCTCGGCCGCCGCCAGCCCGAGGTCTACGGCGGCACGTCCCACGACGAGCTGGTGGCGCTGTGCCGCGCCGCCGGGACGGAGCTCGGCCTGGACGTCGAGGTGCGGCAGACCGACAGCGAGGCGGAGCTGCTGGGCTGGCTGCACGGTGCCGCCGACACCGCGACGCCGGTCGTCCTCAACCCGGGCGCGTGGTCCCACACGTCGATCGCGCTGCGCGACGCGTGCGCCGAGCGCCGGGCCCCGCTGGTCGAGGTGCACATCAGCAACGTGCATGCTCGGGAGGCGTTCCGGCACCACAGCCACGTGTCGGCGGTCGCCAGCGGGGTGATCGCCGGCCTCGGAGTCGAGGGGTACGTCTTGGCACTGTCGTGGATCGCCTCGCAGCTCGACACGGCCGACAGAGCCGATGCGCGTGACGGAGCCGATGCGGCTGATGGGGCCGATGGTGGCTGATGGGGCCGATGCGGCCGCCGACGCGCAGGACGGCGGGCCCGGTGGCCGGTGACCTCGAGACCGGGCTCGTCACCGCCCTGACGAACGAGCCGTGGGTCAACCGGCTGCTGTTCGCCGTCGGTGAGGGCGGCCAGGCGGCGCTGCCGGACGCCTGGCTCGCCGCCGGTGTGCTGCGCGACGTCGTGTGGGGTCGGCTCAACGGCGGCTTCGACCCGGCCGCCGTGCGCAACGTGCACGTCGCGTTCTTCGACCCCGACGACCTCTCCCCGGAGCGCGACCGCGCAGGCACCGAGCGCCTGCACGAGCTGCTGCCCGGCGTGCCCTGGGAGGCCACCAACCAGGCCGCGGTCCACACCTGGTTCCACACCCGCTACGGCGGCCAGCCGATCAAACCGTTCTCCTCCGTGCAGGAGGCGGTGTCCACCTGGCCGGAGACGGCGCTGTGCGTGGCGGTCCGCCGCCTGGGTCACTTCGAGGTCCTCGCTCCGCTCGGCCTGGAGGACCTGATGGGCGGGGTGTGGCGCCGCAACCCCGCCGGGGCGACCCGCGAGCAGTCGCGTGCCCGGCTCGAGCGGCAGCAGGTCCGCGCCCGCTGGCCCGCCGTCCGCGTCGTCGCACCATGAGTCGCACCATGAGTCGCACCACCAGTCGCACCACGAGTCGCGCCGTGAGCCGGGCCGCGAGCCGAGCGGTCCGGAGCGCCCTGTCGCCTCGGTAGACTCCGCGCAGTGGCGACGACGAACGACCTGAAGAACGGCCTGGTGCTCAACCTCGACGGCCAGCTGTGGACCGTGACCGAGTTCCAGCACGTGAAGCCCGGCAAGGGCGGCGCGTTCGTCCGCACGACGCTCAAGAACGTGCTGTCCGGCAAGGTCGTCGACCGCACCTTCAACGCCGGCACCAAGGTCGACACCGCCACCGTCGACAAGCGCGCGATGACCTACCTCTACCGCGAGGGCGACGAGTTCGTCTTCATGGACGGCGAGACCTACGACCAGCTGCACGTCCCGGCGGCCACGGTCGGTACGGCGGCGGACTACCTGCTCGACAACGCCGAGGCAGTCGTCGCCGTCCACGAGGAGGCTCCGCTGTACGTCGAACTCCCGACCAGCGTCGAGCTGGTCATCTCGCACACCGACCCGGGCCTGCAGGGCGACCGTTCCACCGGTGGCACCAAGCCCGCGACACTGGAGACGGGCGCCGAGATCCAGGTGCCGCTGTTCGTCTCGACCGGGGAGAAGGTCAAGGTCGACACCCGCGACGGGCGTTACCTCGGTCGCGTCAACAGCTGACCGCGTCACCTCTCGCCCGATGCCTGCCCGGAGCAAGGCGCGCAAGCGTGCCGTCGACGTGCTGTTCGAGGCGGACCTCCGCAACGCCGACGCGGTGACCACGCTCGCCGACCGGGTCGCGCTCGCCGACCCGCCGGTCAACGACTACACCGTCGAGCTGGTCGAGGGCGTCACCGCGCATCGCGCGCGCATCGACGAGATCCTCACCGCGTTCGCCGAGGGCTGGTCGGTGGCGCGGATGCCGGCGGTGGACCGCGCGGTGCTGCGGGTCGCGCTCTTCGAGCTGCTCTGGCGTGCCGACGTCCCGGACGCGGTCGCCGTCGACGAGGCGGTGGAGTTGGCGAAGGCGCTGTCGACCGACGACTCGCCCCGGTTCGTCAACGGCGTGCTCGGCCGGGTGCTCCGCGAGCGTCCCGCGGTCGCGTAGCACCCAGACCCGCGGGGATCGTGCCTGCCGCGGGTCAGGCCGGGGTGCGGTCCAGCCGGCCGCGCAGCTCGGCGGCGAGCCCGGCCGGGTCCACGCCGAGCTCGCGGACCACCGCGACCGCCGGCCCGCCGTCGTCCTCGAGGACGCCGAGCAGCAGGTGCACCCCGGTCATCCGGGACTGCCCTCGGCGGCGCGCCGCGTCGGCGGCGCGGCCGAACGCCGCCTCCAGCCGCCCCGACACCGGGAGGTGACCGGTCCGCAGCGGTCCCGCTGGACCGTCGAGTACCCCGGGGCCGAACTGGGCCTCGGCCGCCTCCTGCACCCGCGTCAGGTCGACGCCCACGGCGGCGAGCGCGTCGGCGTCCAGTGCCCCGCCGGCGCGCCGGACCAGGACCCGGCGCACCGCGTCGGGCTGTAGTCCGCGCGCGGCCAGTGCCTCCGCGGCGTCCGCGGTGTCCTCGTTCTCTGTGTGCTCGGTGTTCTGCTCGGCCAGGCCGAGCAGCAGGTGGTCGACGCCGATGCAGCGGTGCCCGAGCCGGCGCGCTTCCTCCTGCGCCGACCGCACCGCCTCGCGCGCGTCCTCGGTGAACCGCAGCACCACGTCTACCTCCCTCGTCCGAGCCGCCGGCCGTGCTTCTGGTGTACGGCCTGGCGGGTCACGCCCAGCTGCGCCGCGATGTCCTGCCAGGACCAGCCGGCGTCACGAGCGCGCTCGACGTGGCGCGCCTCGAGACGGTCGGCCAGCTCTCGCAACGCCCGGACCCCGCGCAGCCCCACGGCGGGGTCCGCGTTGGCCGCCTCGTCGGCGATCCGCGTCTGCTCGCTCATGCCGTCAAGGCTGCTTGACACTCGCGCCGGTGTCAAGCTGTGTTGACGATGGCCGTGGTCGCACAGCGCACACCCATGGTTTGCCTAGGCATTGCTGTGCCGTCGCTCAGCCGGCCTCCAGTCCCGGCGTCCACTGTGGAGGCATCAGCAGACACGACCGGGAGGAGGACCGTCCGATGACGACCGCAGCACTGGCCCACACCGCCCGGCCGACGTCCGTCCTGCGCGCCGCGCTCGACGGACTCGTCGCGGCAGTCGGCTCCCTGGTGGGTCTCGACTGGGACGAGCTCCGCGACGGGCAGCGCCGTCCGCGCGCCCGTCGCCGTGGCGCAGCCCGCGCCTGACGACCCGGGGCTGGCAGGCTCAGGACCGTGATCGTCGTCCGGCCGGCCGAGCGCGCTGACGTGGCGGGCATCGCGCGCGTCCGGGTGGCCGGCTGGCGGACGGCGTACCGCGGCATCCTCGAGGACACGGTTCTCGACGGCCTCGACGCCGACCGGGACACCGCCCGCTACCTCGAACGCTGGGACGAAGGTCCGACCCGAACGGTGGCCGACGACGACGGTGTCGTCGTCGGCTTCTCGACGACCCGTCGCTACGACCGCGAGCCCGACGACTGCGCCGAGTGGCCCGGCGACGACACCGACGCCCTGGTCTCCGGCCTGTACGTGGCGCCGACGCACTGGTCCGCCGGCGTCGGGCGGGCGCTGATGGGCGAAGCCCTGCACCGCCTGGAGGCGGGCGGCCACCGCACAGTGCGGCTCTGGGTGCTGCGCGACAACGTCCGCGCGCGCCGGTTCTACGAGCTGGCCGGGTTCGTCGACGAGGAGCCGGTGGGCATCGCCAAGCCGTTCCGGCCGAGCGGGGCGACGCGCGCGGTCCTCGAGGTCCGGTACAGCCGGACGGCGCCCCGCGACTGACGGTGACGCGCGAGACACCGCGCCCGGACATGCCACCCTAGTCGCCCGTGTTGATCAGGTGTGACCGCTCCGCACCTCCCGCACCCGTCCTTCCCCCACCGCCCGACGTCCCCCCGACCCGCTGTCATCACATCCGCGCCGATGAGCCCGGAGCAGAGCTTGCGGCACCGCGAGCACCGCTACGGCCTGATGATGGCGCTGCGCGCGGGCTGCGTGCTCGGCGCCGTCCTCGTCGCGCCCGTCACGCTCCTGCTGTCGCTGGCCTTCGTCGTGGGCGGCGTCGTCCTGCCCTGGTGCGCTGTCCTCATGGCCAACGACCGGCTGCCGAGCGAGCGCCCGCCGCGGCCCGCGCCCGTCCCGGAGCACCGCGCGCTGCCCGCCGCCGAGCGCGGCCGGACGATCGAGCTGTGACCGGCCGTTCAGTCGGGTCGTGCCCGGCCTAGCGTGACGGCGTGCCCGTCCTGCGTCCCGCCGTGCCCGCCGACGCCGCGTCGATCGCGACGGTCTACGGGCACGCGGTACGGATCGGGACGGCGACCTTCGATGTCACCGATCCGCCGACGTCGTACTGGCTGTCGAAGATCGCCAGCGATGAGCCCGGTGACCACACGGTGGTCGTCGAGGAGGGCGGCGCGGTCGTGGGCTTCGCGTACTCGACCGCGTTCCGTCCGAGACCGGCCTACTCGCTGACCCGCGAGACGTCGATCTACCTGGCGCCCGACGTCCTGGGTCGCGGGCTCGGGCGCACGGCGTACTCCCACCTGTTGTCGCTGCTCCGTGCCGACGGAGTGCACTGCGCCGTCGCCGTCGTCGCGCAGCCCAACCCGGCGTCGACGGCGCTGCACCAGGGTCTCGGCTTCCAGTTCGTCGGGACGTTCCGCGAGGTCGGCCGGAAGTTCGACCGCTGGGTCGACACGAGCTGGTACCAGCTCCTGCTCGACGCCTGACGGCGCTGCCCCAACCCGGACGAGAACCGGGCTGACACTCGGCGCCTGAGCCGTCACTTCAGCAGGAGCTCGAGCGCGAGGACGCCGAGACCCAGCACGGCCGTGACGCCGGCCTGGGCCAGCGCGGCGCGCCGGGACGCAGATCCCCGCCGCGCCGCGAGCCAGCCGTACCCGCCGAGCAGGACGACGAGCCCGACGAGCGCGACCGTCGCTGCGCCGTCGACCGAGCGCCGGGCCGCCGCGACGACGAGGTAGACGACCAGCACCGGAAGTCCGCCGAGCACGAGCGCGACGTCGTGACGGCAGGCGTACCGCAACGGCTCGCCCCACCCCGCGCCGGGGCGGTCGTAGCGACGTCCGAGGGTGTCGGCGTAGACGTGCGCCAGGTAGAAGACCGCCAGCTCGACGCTGGCCGCCACCGCGACGGCGAGCGTGGACGCCGGGGTCTCCGCGCCGATCGCGAGCGCCAGGCCGACGGCGATCGCCCCGTACACCGCGAGCCCGACCGCTCCTGCACCCAGCAGCAACGGGCCGGTCCGGCGCCTCGGCGCTCCCGCGACCGGCGGCGTGGGTTCGCGCACGCCGACCATCACGCCCGAGCCACCGCCGGCGCGCATCACCCCGGCGGCATGGCCCCGATCACTCGCGGTCGAGGATGAGGCTGTCCGGCGCCAGCACCTGCCAGCGCACCAGCTTCTCGGCCAGGCCCTCCACGGACGTGTCGTACATGATCGCGAGCGAGCGCAGGTCCTCGCCCCGGATGGACAGCACGCGATTGCCGTAGTCGCCGCGCTGGCGCTGGATGGCCGCCGCGAACCGGAGCAGTGGCCCGGCGTCTTCGGCCGGCACCGACGAGAGCTTCTCCAGGTTGAGCACGATCTTGTGCAGTGCCGGCGCCGTCATGGGCGGACGCTGGTCCTCCTTCGGCAGCAGCTCACCGACCGGCACGCCGTAGAACCCGGCGAGCTCGGCCAGGCGCTGCACCGACACCGCGCGGTCACCGCGCTCGTAGGAGCCGACGACGACGGCCTTCCACCGTCCGCCGGACTTGCGCTCGACGCCGTGCAGCGACAGGTGCTGCTGGGCGCGGATCGATCGCAGCCGGGCGCCGAGCGCCTTGGCGTACTCGCGGTTCGACGGGACGGCATCGTCGACGGCGCCGTCGACCGCGCCGTCCACGGCGCCGCCCACGGCCCCGTCCGAGGCGCCGGTCGGGCCCGGGACGATGACGTCCGGCGTTGTGCTGGTGTCCCCGAGCAGGGGGCTGGCGGTGTGCGGTTCCACGACTGGTGACCTCGCGTGACTGTAGTTCGCTGACAGTGGCCGCCACCGTAACCGCAGGTGATTATCTCGTCAACAATTCCGCTCAGCGGAACACCAGCGAGAGAGGGCGCGGCGCGCTGGACGCCCGGGCCGCTGGGCTACCATCACGCGGACAGACATCCTTTAAGAGCCGTCCCGTGAGGCGGAGAAGGAGGCCTGCGTGCCGCACGCTGCCCGGCCGCTGCCGGACACCTCACCGGACACCTCACCGGACACCGCACCGGACACCGCACCGGACACCGTCCCCGACGCCGTGCTGGGGCCCGCCGACGTCGCCCGGGTCGTCGACCGGATGGCGCACCAGATCCTCGAGTCCACCGCCAAGGTCGACTTCGACGCGGTCCTGCTGGGCATCCCGACCCGCGGCGTCCCCCTCGCCGAGCGCCTCGCGGCGCGCATCGCGGCCTTCGAGGACGTCCGCCTGCCGGTCGGCACCCTGGACACCACCCTCTACCGCGACGACCTCCGCCTGCGCGGGGTCCGCCCGCTCGGCCAGACCGTCGAGCCGCCCGGCGGGATCGACGGCCGGGTCGTGGTGCTCGTGGACGACGTCCTCTACTCGGGACGGACCGTGCGCGCCGCCCTGGACGCGCTGCGCGACCTCGGCCGGCCGCGCGCGGTGCAGCTGGCGGTCTTGGTCGACCGCGGTCACCGCGAGCTGCCGATCCGCGCCGACTACGTCGGCAAGAACCTGCCCACCTCGCGGACGCAGTCGGTCCGGGTGGCGCTGACCCCGGTCGACAGCCACGACGGCGTCCACCTCGAGGAGGCTGCCCGGTGAAACACCTGCTCTCCGCCGCGGACCTGGACCGGGAGGCGGCCGTCGCCGTCCTGGACGCCGCCGAGCAGCTCGACCGGACGCTCACCGGCCGGGAGGTCAAGAAGCTGCCGCCGCTGCGCGGGCGCACCGTCGTCAACCTCTTCTACGAGGACTCGACGCGGACCAGGACGTCGTTCGAGCTCGCCGCGAAACGGCTGTCGGCGGACGTCGTCAACTTCGCCGCGAAGGGCTCGAGCGTCAGCAAGGGCGAGTCGCTCAAGGACACCGCGCTCACTCTCGAGGCGATGGGCGCCGACGCCGTCGTGGTCCGGCACTCCATGTCCGGCGCCGCGCACCGGCTGGCCGGGTGGGTGCGCGGCAGTGTCGTCAACGCCGGCGACGGGACACACGAGCACCCGACGCAGGCGCTGCTCGACGCGTTCACCATGCGCCGGCGGCTGCGCGGAGGGTCCGGCGACCTCGACGGGCTCCGGGTGGTGCTGGTCGGCGACGTCCTGCACTCCCGGGTGGCACGCTCGAACGTCCTGCTCCTGTCGACGCTCGGCGCGGACGTCACGCTCGTGGCGCCGCCGACGCTGCTCCCGGTCGGCGTCGAGAGCTGGCCTGTCCGGGTCGACTACGACGTGGACGCGACCCTGCCCGGGGCCGACGTCGTGATGATGCTGCGGGTGCAGCGCGAGCGGATGGCCGGCGGTTTCTTCCCGAGCGCCCGGGAGTACTCCCGGCGCTACGGGCTGGACGCGCGGCGCATGGCGGCGCTGCCGGACTCGGCGATCGTCATGCACCCCGGGCCGATGAACCGCGGCATGGAGATCGCCGCCGAGGTCGCCGACGACCCGAAACGCTCGACGATCGTCGAGCAGGTGACCAACGGCGTGTCCGTCCGGATGGCCGTGCTCTACCTGCTCCTCGGCGGTGGCGAGTGAGCTCGCTGCTGCTGCGGGACGTCCGCCCGTACGGCGAGGACGCCACGGACGTCCTGGTCGCCGACGGCGTGATCGCCGCGGTCGGTCCGGCCGGGACGGGCGTCCCGGACCGCGTGGTCGACGGCGGGGGAGCCGTCCTGTTGCCGGGACTGGTCGACCTGCACACCCACCTGCGCGAGCCGGGCCGGGAGGACGCCGAGACGGTGGCCAGCGGGTCCGCGGCGGCGGCGCTGGGCGGGTACACCGCCGTCTTCGCGATGCCCAACACCGACCCCGCCGCCGACACCGCCGGCGTCGTCGAGCAGGTGTGGCGCCTCGGCCGCGAGACCGGGCTGGTCGACGTCCAGCCGGTCGGTGCGGTCACGGTCGGCCGCGCCGGCGCGCAGCTCGCCGAACTCGGCGCGATGGCCGACAGTGCCGCGCGGGTGCGGGTGTACAGCGACGACGGCTCCTGTGTCGCCGACCCGGCACTGATGCGCCGCGCCCTGGAGTACGTCAAGGCGTTCGACGGCGTCGTCGCCCAGCACGCCGAGGAGCCCCGGCTGACGGTCGGCGCGCAGATGCACGAGGGCGTGGTGTCGGCCCGGCTGGGTCTGGCCGGCTGGCCGGCGGCGGCGGAGGAGGCGGTGGTCGCCCGGGACGTGCTGCTCGCCGGCTCGGTCGGCTCCAGGCTGCACGTGTGCCACGTCTCGACCGCGGGCTCGGTGGAGATCCTGCGGTGGGCGAAAGCGAAGGGCTGGGACGTCACCGCGGAGGTGACGCCGCACCACCTGCTGCTCACCGACGAGCTGGCCGAGACCTACGACCCGGTCTACAAGGTCAACCCGCCGTTGCGCACGCGACGCCGACGTCGAGGCGCTGCGCGCCGGGCTGGCCGACGGGACGATCGACGTCGTCGCCACCGACCACGCCCCGCACGCGCTGGAGGACAAGGAGACCGAGTGGGGCGCGGCGCTGCCCGGGATGCTCGGCCTGCAGACCGCCCTGTCGGTGGTGCTCGAGACGATGGTGCGCCCGGGACGGCTCGACTGGCGCGGCGTCGCCGAGCGGATGAGCGCCGCGCCGGCGCGCATCGGCCGGCTCGCCGGTCACGGCGCCGCGCTCGAGGTCGGGGCGCCGGCGAACCTGTGCCTGGTCGACCCGTCCGCGACGTGGACGGTGCGCCCGGGTGAGCTCGCCTCGCGCTCGCGCAACACGCCCTTCGCCGGGCGGACGCTGCCCGGCCGGGTGGTCACGACGCTGCTGCGGGGCGAGCCGACGGTGGTGGACGGGCGGCTCGTGGAACCGGTGGCGGCGTGATCCGGGCCTTCCTCGTCCTGCTCTGCGCCATCGCGCTCGGCCTGGTGCTGGTCGGGCTGCGGCAGGGCTGGCGCAACCGCGGCCGCCGGCAGGCCGGCCTCGGCGAGCTGCCGATCGCCGCCGGTGGACCTCGGTGAGGCGCTGCTCGCGCCGCAGGAGGGGATGTACGTCGGCACCGCCTACGCCTCGAGCTGGCAGGACCGGGTCGTGCACGGCGGGCTCGGCGCCCGCGCCGCCGCGACGGCGTCGTTGCACCGGGACGGCGTGCTCTTCGAGCGGCAGGGCGCCGAGTCGGTGTTCATCCCGGCGACCGACGTCGTCGACGCCCGCCTCGCGCCCGGACTGGCCGGGAAGGTCGTCGGCGCGGGCGGGCTGCTGGTGGTCCGCTGGCGAGCCGGCGGCGCCCGCGACGCCGAGCTCGACACCGGCTTCCGCGCGGACGACAAGGCCAGCTACCCGGACTGGGTCATGAAGATCAACGAGTGGGCTGCGGTGTGAGTGGGCCGTCGGCCGTGAGCATCCCGCCGGCGCGGAGCGGCCGGCGACACGCGGGGAGTGCGGTCTAGTGGGCGCGCTGCTGGTGCTGGAGGACGGACGGACCTTCGTCGGCGAGGCGTACGGCGCTCCCGGCCGCACGGTGGGCGAGGCGGTGTTCGCCACCGGGATGACCGGCTACCAGGAGACGCTGACCGACCCGTCGTACCACCGGCAGGTCGTCGTGCAGACCGCGCCGCACATCGGCAACACCGGCGTCAACGACGAGGACGCCGAGTCCCGCCGGGTCTGGGTCGCGGGCTACGTCGTGCGCGACCCGGCCCGCCGCGCGTCGTCCTGGCGGGCGCGCCGCTCGCTGGACGACGAGCTCGCCGCCCAGGGGGTCGTGGGCATCGCCGGGATCGACACCCGGGCGCTCACCCGCCACCTGCGCGAGCGCGGCGCGATGCGCTGCGGGATCGACTCCACCGGCGCCGACCGGGACGAGCTGCTCGCCGAGGTGCTCGCCGCCGCGCCGATGGCCGGCGCGGACCTGTCCGCGGAGGTGACCACGCCGCGGCCGTACACGGTGCCCGCGGTCGGGGCGCAGCGGTTCCGGGTCACCGCGCTGGACTTCGGCATCAAGGCCATGACGCCGCACCGGATGGCGCAGCGGGGCATCACCACCACGGTCGTCCCGTCGACGTCGTCCGCCGGTGAGGTCGTCGCGGCGGCGCCGGACGCGGTGTTCCTCGCCAACGGGCCGGGGGACCCGGCGACCGCCGACACCGCGGTCGCCACCGTCCGGGAGCTGCTGCGGCGGGACGTGCCGGTGTTCGGGATCTGCTTCGGCAACCAGGTCCTCGGACGCGCGTTCGGGTTCGGGACGTACAAGCTCGGGTACGGCCACCGCGGCATCAACCAGCCGGTCCAGGACCGGGCGACCGGCAAGGTGGAGATCACCGCGCACAACCACGGCTTCGCCGTCGATGCGCCCACCGCGTCCGCGGTCGAGACGGACCTGGGTGCGGTCGAGGTCAGCCACGTGTGCCTCAACGACGGCGTCGTCGAGGGTCTGCGGGCGCGTGACGTGCGCGCCTTCAGCGTCCAGTACCACCCGGAGGCGGCGGCCGGACCGCACGACGCGGGGTACCTGTTCGACCGGTTCGTCGACCTCCTGGAGCGCGCCTGATGCCGAAGCGGACGGACATCGGCCACGTCCTGGTCCTCGGTTCCGGGCCGATCGTCATCGGCCAGGCGTGCGAGTTCGACTACTCCGGCACGCAGGCCTGCCGGGTGCTGCGCGCGGAGGGCTTCCGGGTCACGCTGGTCAACTCCAACCCGGCGACGATCATGACGGATCCGGAGTTCGCCGACGCCACCTACGTGGAACCGTTGACGCCGGAGTTCGTCGAGAAGGTCATCGCCGCCGAGCGCCCCGACGCGCTGCTGCCCACCCTGGGCGGCCAGACCGCGCTGAACCTCGCCGTCGCGCTGCACGAGCGCGGCGTGCTCGAGCGTCACGGCGTGCAGCTCATCGGCGCCGACATCGAGGCGATCGCGCGCGGGGAGGACCGGCAGCGGTTCAAGGACATCGTCCGCTCCGTCGGTGGGGACGTCCCGGAGTCGCGGGTGTGCCACAGCCTGGACGACGCCGCCGAGTTCGCCGCAGGCGTCGGCGACCGGGTGGTGGTCCGGCCGAGCTACACCATGGGCGGAGCCGGCTCCGGGCTCGCGTCCACCGCGGACGAGGTCCGCACCATGGTCGCGCGCGGCCTGGCGGCGAGCCCGGTGCACGAGGTGCTCGTCGAGGAGAGCGTCTTCGGCTGGAAGGAGTACGAGCTCGAGCTGATGCGCGACCGCAACGACAACGTGGTGGTCGTCTGCACCATCGAGAACGTCGACCCGATGGGCGTCCACACCGGTGACTCGATCACCGTCGCGCCGGCGATGACGTTGACCGATCGCGAGTACCAGCGGATGCGCGACCTCGGCATCGCGGTGCTGCGCGCGGTCGGCGTGGACACCGGCGGATGCAACATCCAGTTCGCCGTCGACCCCGCCGACGGCCGGATGATCGTCATCGAGATGAACCCGCGGGTGTCGCGCTCGTCGGCGTTGGCGTCGAAGGCGACCGGTTTCCCGATCGCGAAGATCGCCGCCAAGCTCGCCGTCGGCTACACCCTGGACGAGATCCCCAACGACGTCACACTGGAGACGCCGGCGGCGTTCGAGCCGGCGCTGGACTACGTCGTCGTCAAGGTGCCGCGGTTCGCCTTCGAGAAGTTCCCGGGCGCCGATCCGGTGCTGACGACGCACATGAAGAGCGTCGGCGAGGCGATGGCGATCGGTCGCAACTTCACCGAGGCGCTGGGGAAGGCCCTGCGGTCGATGGAGACCGCGCGTGCCGGCTTCTGGACCACTTCGGAGCAGTCTCGTCCGGTTGCGGAGTTGTTGGCAGAGGCTGCCATCCCCACGGACGGCAGGTTGTACGTCGTCGAACAGGCGCTGCGGGCTGGCGCGTCGGTGGACGAGGTCGCGGCGGTGAGCGGGATCGACGCGTGGTTCGTGGACCAGATCGCGCTGCTGGTGGAGCTGCGCGACGAGCTCGTCGACGCCCCCGCGCTGACCCCGGAGCTGCTGCGGCGGGCGAAGCGGCACGGGCTCTCCGACCGGCAGCTGGCGGCGCTGCGACCGGAGCTCGCCGGGGAGGACGGCGTACGGCTGCTGCGCCACCGCAGCGGCATCCGGCCGGTGTTCAAGACGGTGGACACGTGCGCGGCGGAGTTCGCCGCGCGCACGCCGTACCACTACTCGTCCTACGACGAGGAGACCGAGGTCGCGGCCCAGCCGGAGCGGCCGAAGGTGCTCATCCTCGGCAGCGGGCCGAACCGCATCGGCCAGGGCATCGAGTTCGACTACTCGTGCGTGCACGCGGTGATGGCCTTGCGCGCCGCCGGGTTCGAGACCGTCATGGTCAACTGCAACCCCGAGACCGTGTCGACCGACTACGACACCGCCGACCGGCTGTACTTCGAGCCGCTGACGCTCGAGGACGTCCTCGAGGTCGTGTCCGCCGAGCGGGTGAGCGGCACCGTCGCCGGTGTGATCTGCACGCTCGGCGGGCAGACGCCGCTCGGGCTCGCGCAGCGTCTCAAGGACGTCGGCGTGCCGGTGCTCGGCACGCAGCCGGAGGCCATCGACCTCGCCGAGCACCGTGGCCAGTTCGGCCGGGTGCTCGCCGACGCGGGGCTTCCCGCGCCGGAGCACGGCACCGCGACGTCGTTCGCCGAGGCCCGGGCGGTCGCCGAGCGGATCGGCTACCCGGTCCTGGTGCGGCCGTCGTACGTCCTCGGCGGGCGGGGCATGGAGATCGTGTACGCCGAGGAGCACCTCGCCGACTACATCGCCCGGGCGACGGAGATCACTGCGGACCACCCCGTACTCGTCGACCGCTTCCTCGACGACGCCGTCGAGATCGACGTCGACGCGCTCTACGACGGCCAGGAGCTGTACCTCGGCGGCGTCATGGAGCACATCGAGGAGGCCGGCATCCACTCCGGCGACTCCGCGTGCGCCCTGCCGCCGATCACCTTGGGCGCCGCGGACATCGCAGGGGTGCGCCGCTCGACGCTGGCCATCGCCGCCGGGGTCGGCGTGCGCGGTCTGCTCAACGTCCAGTACGCCCTGACCGGGGACACGCTCTACGTCCTCGAGGCGAACCCGCGGGCCAGCCGCACCGTGCCGTTCGTGTCGAAGGCGACCGCCGTCCCCCTGGCCAAGGCGGCGGCGCGGATCGCCGTCGGGGCGTCCATCGCCTCGCTGCGCGCGGAGGGGCTGCTGCCGGCGACGGGCGACGGCGGTGACCTGCCGGCGGACGCGCCGATCGCGGTGAAGGAGGCGGTCCTGCCGTTCCACCGGTTCCGCACCGCCCGGGGTGACCAGGTCGACAACATCCTCGGCCCGGAGATGAAGTCCACCGGCGAGGTGATGGGCTTCGACGCCGTCTTCGGCACGGCGTTCGCGAAGAGCCAGGCCGCCGCCTACGGCTCCCTGCCGGTGAAGGGCACCGTGTTCGTCTCGATCGCCAACCGCGACAAGCGGGCCGCGATCTTCCCGGTGCGCCGGCTCGCCGACCTCGGCTTCCGGATCGTCGCGACGAGCGGGACGGCGCAGGTCCTGCGCCGCAACGGCGTGGCGGCCGAGGTGGTGGCGAAGTTCAGCGAGGGTGGCGACCACATCGTCGCGCGCATCCTGGCCGGGGAGGTCGATCTGGTGCTCAACACCCCGTGGGGGTCCTCGGGTCCGCGCCTGGACGGCTACGAGATCCGCACCGCGGCGGTCGCGGCCGGCATCCCGTGCCTGACGACGGTGCAGGCCGCCGCCGCGGCGGTGCAGGGCATCGAGGAGCTGATCCGCGGCGAGGTCGGCGTGCGGTCGCTGCAGGACGTGCACCGCGCGCTGGCCACCGCGCGCGAAGCGATGGCGCCGTGAGCCCGGTGCAGGAGCGCGGCGAGGTCTTCGCCGTCCAGCAGGTGGGGGAGTACCTGCAGTTCACCGTGGTGGCTCCGGGCGTCGCTGCGGCGTTCCGTCCCGGGCAGTTCGTCGCCGTCGCCGTGGGCGGCCCGACGTCGGGGTTGCTGCTCCGTCGGTCGTTCGCGCTCTACGGCGCGACGCCGAGCGGGGACTTCGCGGGCACCGTGCAGTTCGTCGTCGCCGTCCAGGGCGCCGGCACGCAGTGGCTGTCCGAGCGGGAACCTGGTGACGTCAGCTGGACCTGATCGGCCCGCTCGGGACGCCGTTCCCGCTGCCGAAGGACCCGGTGCCGGCCGTCCTCGTCGGTGGCGGCTACGGCACCGCGCCGTTGATCCCGCTGGCGCGGTCGTTGATCCACGCCGGCTCGCCGGTGGACGTTCGTGATCGGCGCGTCGACGGCCGCGCGCCTGTTCGGTGAGCTGGTCGCGCGGCGCACCGCGGGGTCGGTGGTCGTGACCACCGACGACGGCTCGGCCGGCCGGCGCGGGCAAGGTCACGGACGTCCTGCCCGAGGTGGTGGCCGCCTCCGGCGCCCAGGTGTCTACGCCTGCGGGCCGATGCCGATGCTGCGCGCGGTGGGTGACGTGGCGCGCGGGTGCGCCGTCCCCGCGCAGGTCGCGGTGGAGGAGGCGATGGCCTGCGGCATCGGGGTGTGCATGACGTGCGTGCTGCCGGTGCGCGGGGACGACGGGCGGTCCCGCTTCGTCCGGTCGTGCGTGGAGGGCCCGGTCTTCTCCGCCGACCGCGTCCGCTGGGCCGATGTCGGACGAGTTCCGGACGACCTGGTCGGCGCCGACGCCATGGGGGGGCGCTGACGTGGTGGAGACGACGATCCGGGAGCCGGCCGTCGCGGAGGCGGAGACGGTCGACATGACCGCACGCCTCGGTGCGGTGACCTTGCCGAACCCGGTGCTGACGGCGTCGGGGTGCGCGGCGGCCGGGCGGGAGCTGGACCAGTTCTTCGACGTGTCGGCACTCGGCGCGGTCGTGACGAAGTCGATCATGCAGCGGCCCCGGTCCGGGCGGCCGACCCCGCGGATGGCCGAGACGCCGAGCGGGATGCTCAACTCGATCGGCCTGCAGGGTCCCGGCGTCGACGCGTTCATCGCGAACGAGCTGGCCTGGCTGGAGGAGCGCGGGGCGCGCGCCGTCGTCTCCATCGCCGGCGGCCACACCGACGAGTTCGTCGGGCTGGCGCGGCGGCTGTCGGGACACCCGGCGGTGTCCATGCTCGAGGTGAACATCAGCTGCCCGAACGTCGAGAACCGCGGCCAGGTGTTCGCCTGCGACGCGATCGCCTCGTCCCGGGTGGTCTCGGCGGTCCGCCGCGCTGCGGACCCCGCGGTGCCGGTGTTCGCCAAGCTGTCGCCCGACGTCACGGACATCGTCCACATCGCCCGGGCGTGCGCCGACGCCGGCGGCGGACGGGCTGTCCCTCATCAACACGCTGCTCGGCATGGTGATCGACGTCGACCGGATGGCGCCCGCGCTCGGCGGGGTGACCGGCGGACTGTCCGGCCCGGCGATCCGGCCGGTCGCGGTGCGCTGCGTCTGGCAGGTCCACGCCGCGCTGCCGCACCTGCCGATCCTCGGGATGGGCGGCATCCGCACCGGGCTCGACGCGCTGCAGTTCGTGCTGGCCGGGGCGTCGGCGGTGTCGGTCGGGACGGCGGTGTTCGGCGACCCGTCCGCGCCGGCCACGGGTGCTGGCCGAACTGGAGCAGGCGTTGGCCGAGCGGGGGTTCGCGTCGGTGGCGGACGCCGTGGGGTACGCGCACGTCCCGCTCCCGGCCCGCGGCCGGGCGGCGTCCGGTGAGGTCCCGATGAGCGCCCGGTGAGGCGCGGGTGAGCTCGCGATGAGCTTCCGTGCCCGCCTGGACGCGGCGGTGGACGAGCGGGGGCCGCTGTGCGTCGGCATCGACCCGCACCCCGGCACTGCTGTCGGCGTGGGAGCTGCCCGAGTCGGTGGACGGGTTGGCGCGCTTCTGCGACGCCTGCGTCGACGCGTTCGGGTCGACGGCGCGCGGTGGTCAAGCCGCAGTCGGCGTTCTTCGAGGTGTTCGGCTCGGCGGGCATCGCGGTCCTGGAGCGCACCGTCGCCGCGCTGCGGTCGGCGGGCGCACTGGTGCTGCTGGACGTCAAGCGCGGCGACATCGGCACGCACGATGGCCGCCTACGCGGCGGCGTATCTGTCGCCGGGCGCGCCGCTGGCGGTGGACGCGATCACCGTCTCGCCGTACCTCGGGGTCGGCGCGCTGGCGCCGGTGTTCGAACTGGTGGGGCGGCACGACGTCGGCGCTTTCGTGGTGGCGTTCACGTCCAACCCGGAAGGGGCCGCGCGTGCAGCGGGCGGTCGGCGCGGACGGGCTGACGGTGGGCGCGCGGGTGCTGGACGAGGTGGCCGCCCAACGACGTCGCCCTGGGTCACGCGTCGATCGGCGCGGTGGTCGGCGCGACGCTCGGCGCCGAGTTCCCCGAGCTGGCCGGAGTCGACCTGGCCGGCTTCCCGGGGCCGTTCCTCGTGCCCGGCGTCGGCGCGCAGGGCGGCAGCGCTGAGGACGTCCGGCGGCTGTTCGGTGGGGCGTTCGGTGCGGTGCTGCCCGCGGTGTCGCGGGAGGTGTTGCGCGCCGGCCCGGGAGTCGGCGCCCTGCGCGACGCGGTGCGGCGCGCCGCCGACGAGTTCGTCTTCCTCCGCGCCTGACCGACCGCGTGGCGGGCGGCCCTCGGGGCCGGCCGCCGACTGAGCTCGATCACTCGCCGTTCCTTCGTCTGTGGGACGAGTTCGTGGCGACTGTCGGCTCGAGTTCCCCTCCCGGTGATGCCCGGCGGCGGTGGCGGCGGCCCCTGGAACCCGCCGCCACCGGCCGTGCTACTGCCCCGGGATGGGTGGGTAGACCGGCGTGAAGTTCAGCGGAAGCAACTCCGCCGGGTCGTCGATGGGCACCTCCCACAGCCTCGGGTCCGGGTTGATCGTGGCCGTGCCGCCGGAGAGGAAGAACGTCACGATCTGGCTCTGGCCCTCGAGACTCGCCGGGTTGAACGGATCCAGCAGGAACCCGTGCGGGTTGGTCGCCGAGTACGGCGTCGTCGTGCCGGGGACCAGCGCGGTGTTCTTGTCGTTGCGGTACAGGCTCTCCCGGTCGAAGAGCTGCCCGGCGGCCAGCACGGTGTAGTTCGTCGGGTTGGGCACCGTCTGGTCACCGAAGGCGTTCTGGAAGATCACCTTCTTGGCGGGGCTCCCGGCCGGCGGCCGCAGCCGGAGCAGCGGCGAGTACGTCTCCGGGCTGCCGGACCGGTCGATCCAGGTCTCCTGCGCCAGCGCCGCCTGGATGGCGAGCGCCCCGGGCGCCGGGTTCGTCACCGGCGGCTGGCCGCGCAGCGGCATCGACTCGGTGAAGCCGCTCGGCCCGCCGTTGAGCAGGGACGGCTGCCGTCCCGCCAGGTCCTGGGTGACGAGCAGCCGGAACGACGGCGACAGCCGCGCGATCTCGCTGATCGGCCCACCGTCGACGTTGAGCACGAGCTGCGGGACCTTCGGGTCCACGCCGCCGAGCATCGTGCCGTAGATGCCGCCGAAGCTCTGGCCGTAGTAGTCGACGCCGGCGCTCGCCGCGAGTCCGACTCACGCCCGCCGCGGCCGATCGCGCGGACCAGCGTCATGATGTCGGCCACCGTCTGGCGCAGGGCGTCCCGCGAGCTGACGTCCGCGACCGGGGAGGGCTGCGACGGCGCCGAGGACGCCTTCCGTGCTGGTGATCGTGCCGTCGCCGTTCTGGTCGACGCCGCGGGCGTACGCCGGGACTGCGCGTGGTCGACGCCGGAGATCAGCCAGGCGCTGCCCGGTCCGTAGCCGTGGCCGACGACGTCGGTGGCGATCGTGGCGATGCCCTGGGACGCGTTGACGTCCGCGGCCAGGAACAGGTCGCGGTCGTCTCGGGTGAAGCCGTGGCCGAACACCGCCACCGGCCAGCCGCCCGGCGGGGGCGTGCCCGCGGGCTCGATCAGGACGAACGGCAGCGTCTCCGCGGCCGGTGACGGCCGGACCGGTCCGCGTCGGCCGCTGCGGGATGACGACGTCGGCGTCGAGCCAGGACGGGGCGGCGAAGTGGCCGAAGACGTAGCGCCCAGCGCCGGTCGAGGAGGTGTTCGGGCACCGGGACGGTGGCGGTCTTGCCGCCCCCGAGGTCCTCGACGTACTGCAGCGTCGTCCCGGCTGCCGGCACGTCGGCGTCGATGTGCAGCCCGGCCTGCGCGGTGGAGATGCCCGGCGGCACGGAAGGCGGAACCGTCATCGAGCTGGCGGCGGATCGACAGCAGGTCGGCGGTGGCGCTCTCGGTGGTGAAGACGCTGAACCGCCAGGTGCCTCGCACGCGTCAGCAGGTACGTGGTGTCCGGCTCGAGCTGCTGCTTCGGGTGGGCGTAGACGGTGTGGCTCGCCGCGTCGTAGACGACCCGGTCGACGCCGGTCGCGGTGATCGGCCAGCCGAGCTTGACGATGCGTGACCGCGCCGGCGACCTGCGCCGGGTCGACCGCCCGGTCGAAGCTCAGCGAGATCCGCGGGTCGAGGTCGAAGCCGTCGAGCTGGTCGAGCAGCCGCACGGAGTTGCAGTCCGTCGGGCGCGTGGTGCAGTTCGGCAGCGGCAGGTTCACCCGCCGTCCGGTGAGCTGGCGTCGGGTCGCGGACGGTGAGGTCGTTGGTCGGGAAGATCCCGGTCAGCGACCCCGGTCGCCAACTCGGCGCGGTGGCCGTGCCCGGCGCGGCGGGCGCCGCCGGCGTGGCCAGCGCCGCGGGCGGCGGCGACCAGCGGAACGGTGAGGGTGACGACGAGCGCGGCGAGCCGGGCTCGGGTCCTCCGGCGGAAGGGCATCGGCGACCTTTCTCGCACAAGTGGTGAGGCAGGTCACGCTAGCGCGCGGGTCACCGACAGGATCGCGGCGGGTCAGTCCCGTCGGGTGATCCGTCGAGTTCGGCGAGCTCCGACAGCGTCGGCTGCCACGATCCGGCGGCGACGTTCGCGCGGATCTGGTCCGGGGAGGTGGCGCCGGCGATGACGCTGGCGACCGCCGGCTGGGCGGCCAGACCGCCGATCGCGACGTCCAGCAGCCCGATGCCGCGGTCGGCGGCGAACCTCTCCAGCGCCTCGACGACGTCGAAGGCCGTCGTCGGTGAGGTCCGACTGCTGTCCCCACGCGGCGATCCGCGAGCCGGCCGGGGCGCTCCTGCGCCGCGGCGGTACTTGCCGGTGAGCAGTCCGCTGGCCAGCGGGAAGTACGGCAGCAGCCCGATGCCGTAGTGCTCCAGGGCGGGGACGACGTCGTCCTCGAGGTCGCGCTCGAGCCAGTTGTACTCGTTCTGGGCGCTGACGAACCGGTCGAGGTGGCGTGAACGCGCCTGCCACTCCGCCTCGGCGATCTGCCAGCCCGCTGAAGTTCGAGCGACCCGAGGTAGCGGACCTTCCCGGCACGCACCAGGTCGTCGAGCGCCGACAGGGTCTCCTCGATCGGCGTCGGCGGAGTCCGGCCGGTGCATCTGGTACAGGTCGATCCAGTCGGTGTCGAGCTGCCGCAGCGACGCCTCGGCCGCGCGGATCACGTAGCGGCGTGCGCCGCGCGCGCCCCAGTCCTCGCCGTTGTCCGATCCCGCGCCGGCGCACGTCGCCACCGAACTTGGTGGCGATGAGGACGTCGTCGCGCCGGCCCTTGCAGCGCCGCGCCGAGGCGCTGCTCGGACCGGCGTAGGAGTCCGCGGTGTCGAACAGGGTGATGCCGGCCTCGAGGGCCGCGTCGACGACCTCGCGGGTCTGCTGGTCGTCGAGCTTCATGCCGAAGTTGTTGCAGCCGAGGCCGACGACGGAGACGACCAGACCGGACCTGCCGAGGCGACGGAACTCCACCCGACCAGCCTAGGAGGGCGCCGTCCCCGCCGCCTGCCGCGGTCACAGCGCCTTGAGGATGTCCTCGACCCGCTCGCTGGCGTCGCCGAAGAGCATGTGGGTGTTGTCCCGGAAGAACAGCGGGTTCTGCACGCCGGCGTAGCCGGCTGCCATCGAGCGCTTGAACACGACGACGTCCTTGGCCTCCCACACCCGCAGCACCGGCATGCCGGCGATCGGGCTGGCCGGGGTCCTCGGCCGCGGAGGGGTTGACGGTGTCGTTGGCGCCGATGACGAGGACGACCGAGGTGTCGGCGAGGTCGTCGTTGATCTCGTCCATCTCCAGGACGATGTCGTACGGGCACCTTCGCCTCGGCGAGCAGCACGTTCATGTGCCCGGGCAGCCGGCCGGCGACCGGGTGGATGCCGAAGCGGACCTCGATGCCGCGCTCGCGCAGCCGGCGGGTGAGGTCGGCGACCGGGTACTGCGCCTGCGCGACCGCCATGCCGTAGCCCGGCGTGATGACGACCGAGCTGCGCCTGGGTGAGCAGCTCGGCGGCCTCCTCGGCGGTGATCTCGTGGTGCTCGCCGTAGTCGGTGGTCGTCCGTCGACGCCGCCTCGATGCCGAAGCCGCCGGCGATGACGGACAGGAACGAGCGGTTCATCGCCTGGCACATGATGTAGGACAGGTAGGCACCGGAGGAGCCGACCAGCGCGCCGGTGACGATCAGCAGGTCGTTGTCGAGCAGGAAACCGGACGCCGCCGCCGCCCAGCCGGAGTAGCTGTTCAGCATCGAGACGACGACGGGCATGTCGCCGCCGCCGATGGACGCGACCAGGTGCACGCCGAGCGCCAGCGCCACGACGGTCACCGCGGCGAGCAGCCACAGAGTGCGGGCGACACGACGAACGCCGACGGTCAGCCCGGCGAACGCCGCGAGCATGCCGAGGTTGAGCGCGTTCTTGCCCGGCAGGACGAGCGGCGCCGAGCTTGATCCGCGCCGACAGCTTGCCGGTAGGCGACGAGCGAGCCGGTGAACGTGACGGCGCCGATGAAGACGCCGATGAACACCTCGGCGTGGTGGATCCGCAGCAGCGAGCCGCTGAACTCGCGTCTGCCCGCCGTGCGTCCTTCGACGTCGTAGTACCCGTTCCAGCCGACCAGGACCGCGGCCAGGCCGACGAAACTGTGCAGCAGCGCGATGAGCTCGGGCATGCCCGTCATCTCGACCACCCGCGCGCGCCACAGGCCGACGGCGGCGCCGACCACGACGGCGACGACCAGCAGGACCAGCCCGACGGCGGCGATGTGCCGGGTGGCCACGCCGATGGTCGCGGCGAGCGCGATCGCCATGCCGGCGATGCCGTAGACGACGCCCTGCTTCGCGCTCTCGTGGTGCGACAGCCCGGCCAGGCTCATGATGAACAGCAGCGCGGCGACGATGTACGCGGCGTCGGCGATCGAGGTGGCGGACACCCGCCTCAGCCCCTCGAGAACATCGCCGAGCATCCGGCGCGTCACGGCGAACCCGCCGAAGATGTTGATGCTGGCCAGCAGGATCGCCACGAACGCCAGCACCCGGATGACCGTGTCGTCGCGTCCGATCTGGCTCAGCGCGCCGACCACGATGATGCCGGAGATCGCGTTGGTGACCGACATCAACGGCGTGTGCAGCGCGTGGTGGACCTTGCCGATGACGTAGTAGCCGACGACGACCGCCAGGACGAACACGGTGAAGTGCTCCGGGAGCGGTTGCGGGCGCGAACGGCGTTGACGAGGAACAGCGACGACGATGCCGGCCGCGATGAGGCCGAGCCGGCGCCCCGGCGTCCAGCGGGTCGGCCGGCGCGCCGGCGGCCGCACGCGCCGGCGCCGTCGCGCCCGAGGCGGCGGCCACCGGTGCCGCCGACACGGCACCGGTGGTGGTGGCCACAGCGTCTCGCCGTCACGGACGACGGTCATCGCCGCGCTGGACGACGTCGTCGAGGTCGAGCACGACCTGGCCGTCCTTGCCCGGCGTCAGCAGCTTCATCAGGTTGACCAGGTTCGTGCCGTACAGCTGCGAGGCCTGCGTCGGCAACCGGCCCGGCAGGTCGGTGTAGCCGATGATCGTCACGTCGTTGTCGGTGACGACGACCTCGCCGGCGCGCGGTGCCGGCGACGTTGCCGCCCTGCGCGGCGGCCATGTCGACCACGACGCTGCCCGGCTTCATGCAGCGCGACGTGCTCGGCGGTGAGCAGCTGCGGCGCCGGCCGTCCGGGGATGAGCGCCGTGGTGATGACGATGTCGACGTCGGCGGCCTGCTCGGCGTAGATCTCCGCCGCGCGCCGGTCGTAGTCCGCCGACGTCGCCCGGGCGTAGCCGTCGAGAGCTGGCCACCTGCGCCACCTCGACGGCGAGGAACTCCCCGCCGAGCGAACGCACCTGGTCGGCGACCTCGGGCGCGGGTCGGTGGCCCGGACGATCGCGCCGAGGCTGCTCGCCGCGCCGATCGCCGCCAGTCCGGCGACTCCGGCGCCGGCGACGAGCACCTTCGCCGGCGGGACCTTGCCCGCGGCGGTGACCTGCCCGGTGAAGAACCGGCCGAAGCGGTGCGCGGCCTCGATCACCGCGCGGTAGCCGGCGATGTTGGCCATCGAGCTGAGCACGTCCAGCGACTGGGCGCGCGAGATCCGCGGTACCGCGTCCATCGCCAGTGCGGTGACCCGGCGGTGCGCGAGCTCGTCGACCAGGTCCGGGCGCAGGCGCGGGGGACAGCAGCGCGACCAGGACGGCGCCGGGCCGCAGCAGGTCCAGTCGCTGCGGGGCCGGCGCGGACACGGCGAACACGACGTCGCAGTCCCAGGCGTCCGCGGTGTCGACGACGTGCGCACCCGCGGCGGCGTAGGCCTCGTCGGCGAAGTTCGAGGCGAGGCCGGCGCCGGTCTCGACGAGCACGCCGTAGCCGAGCCCGCGCAGCTGCTCGACCGTTCGGGGTGTCGCCGAGACGCGGGTCTCGCCGGGCGGCTCGCGGGTCACTCCGATGCGCACGGGCTGGAATGTATCGGGGTGCACGCCGGCGTCCCGGCTCCCTACGATCCGTGCCCGTGCTCACCGGACGTTCCGTCGTGCTCCGCACCATCGAACCGGCGGACTACCCGGCCTTCACCCGCTGGTCGAACGACCTCGAGGTGGAGCTGCTGGGCGGCGGTGATCCGCCGCGGCCGCGCTCGGCGGCCGGTGTCGCCCGGTTCTTCGACCAGCAGGCGGCCGACGGCGGCCACAACTTCGCGATCGACGTGGAGGGTGCGCTGATCGGCCAGTGCGCGCTGTTCCACCTGGACGCGGTGGCGCGGACCGCGGAGTTGGGCATCACGATCGGCGAGCGCGAGTACTGGGGTCGCGGCTTCGGGCGTGACGCGGTGTCGACGCTGACCGGCTACGGCTTCCGGCACCTCAACCTGACGAGGGTGTGGTTGAACGTCCTGGCCACGAACGAGCGCGCGCTGCGCTCGTACGGCGCGGCGGGGTTCGTCGAGGAGGGCCGGCTGCGCCGGCACGTGTGGAGCGACGGCCGGCACGTCGACCTGGTCGTGATGGGCGTCCTGCGGACGGAGGCGGTGACCGGAGCGGCATAGTCTTCGCGGCGTGGCCGCCCGCCTGACCGTGCTGTCCGGACCGTCCGGTGTCGGCAAGGGCACCGTGGTCGCCGCGGTGCGCGCGCAGCACCCGGAGGTCTGGGTGTCGGTCTCGGCGACGACCCGGGCGCCGCGCGCCGGGGAGCAGGACGGTGTGCAGTACCACTTCGTCGACCGCGACCAGTTCGAGCGGATGATCGCCGCGGGCGAGCTGCTGGAGTGGGCGCGAGTTCGCCGGCAACCTCTACGGCACGCCGCGCGAGCCGGTGCTGCAGCGGCTGGCCGACGGGCGTGCCGACGCTGCTGGAGATCGAGCTGCAGGGCGCCCGGCAGGTGCGCGCGGCGATGCCGGAGGCGCACTTCGTGTTCCTCGCCCCGCCGTCGTGGGACGAACTGCGCCGCCGGCTGGTCGGTCGCGCCACCGAGCGGCCGGAGGTGGTGGCCGCGCGGCTGGAGCGGGCGCGGGTGGAGCTGGCCGCGGAGCCCGAGTTCGACCGGGTCATCGTCAACGACGACGTCCGGCGCGCGGCGGCCGAATTGGTAGACTCCATCGAGGCCGCCTGCCGAGGGACCGCTTGACCGGATCCTGCACGCAGCGCGCCATCCTCGTTCCCGACGCGAAAGTAGTGCTGCGCGTGTCCGCACCCGAGGGCATCACCAACCCGCCCATCGACGAGCTGCTCGACCGTACCCAGTCGAAGTACGCCCTCGTCATCATCGCCGCCAAGCGCGCGCGCCAGATCAACGCCTACTACAGCCAGCTCGGCGAGGGCCTGCTCGAGTACGTCGGCCCGCTGGTCGAGACCGCGCCGCAGGAGAAGCCGCTGTCGATCGCGCTGCGCGAGATCAACAGCGACCTCATCGAGTGGAAGCCCGCCGCCGCAGCCCGACGCCTCGCTAGGCGATGCCCTGAGCGCGCGGATCGTCCTCGGCGTCGGCGGCGGCATCGCCGCCTACAAGGCCGCGGACCTGCTGCGCAAGCTCACCGAGGCCGGGCACGACGTCACCGTCGTGCCCGACCGCGTCGGCGCTGCAGTTCGTCGGCGCGCCCACCTGGGCCGCGCTGTCGCACCACCGCGGTCGCCGGGGACGTCTGGACAGGCGCCGAGGACGTCCCGCACGTCGCGCTGGGCCGGCAGGCCGACCTCGTCGTCGTCGCGCCCGCCACCGCGGACCTGCTCGCCCGCGCCGCGCACGGCCTGGCCGACGACCTGCTCACGAACACGCTGCTGACCGCGCGCTGCCCGGTGCTGTTCGCCCCGGCGATGCACACCGAGATGTGGGAGCACCCGGCCACCGCCGACAACGTCGCGCATGCTGCGCCGCCGCGGCGCCGCGGTGCTGGAGCCGGCCGTCGGCCGGCTCACCGGCGCCGACACCGGCCGCGGCCGGCTGCCGGAGCCCGCCGAGATCGCGGCGCTGGCCGAGCTGCTGCTGCACCTCCGCCGACGCGCTGCCGCCGGACCTCGTCGGCCGGCACGTCGTCGTCAGCGCCGGCGGCACCCGCGAGCCGCTCGACCCGGTGCGGTTCCTCGGCAACGCCTCCTCCGGCAAGCAGGGCTTCGCACTGGCCTCGGTCGCCGCCGCGCGCGGCGCGCGCGTGACGCTCGTCGCGGCCAACACCGAGCTGCCCGACCCCGCCGGGACGCGAGGTCGTCCGGGTGGGCAGCGCCGCTGGAGCTGCGCGACGGCGGTGCACAAGGCCGCCGCCGAGGCCGACGCCGTGGTGATGGCCGCAGCGGTCGCCGACTTCCGGCCGGCGCACGGCCGCCGCGTACAAGATCAAGAAGACCGCCGGGGTGCCGCGCGCCCATCGCGCTCGAGCCGAACCCCGACGTCCTGGCCGAGCTGGTCGCCGCCCGCCGCCGAGTGACCGGCGCCGGGCGGCCGGTCCGTGCTGGTCGGGTTCGCCGCCGAGACCGGCGACGACACCGGCGACGTCCTCGCCCACGGCCGCGCCAAGCTGGCCCGCAAGGGCTGCGACCTGATGGTCGTCAACGCCGTCGGGCCGGGCAAGGCGTTCGGCCAGGCCGGCAACGCCGCGGTCGATCCTCGGCGCCGACGGCAGCGAGCGCGAGGTCGGGCTTCGGGCCGAAGACCGTCCTCGCCGCCGCGGTGTGGGACGCCGTCGCAGCGCGGCTGGCGCACGCGCGCTCGTGAGGCCGCGTCGGTACGACCGGCTGCCGTTGATTGCGCCCGATCGTCTGCACGACAGCACTTGGAGCGCACTTGACCCGTCGCCTGTTCACGTCCGAGTCCGTCACCGAGGGACACCCGGACAAGATCGCCGACCAGATCAGCGACTCGATCCTCGACGCGCTGCTCGCGCAGGACCCGAACAGCCGCGTCGCGGTCGAGACGCTGATCACGACCGGGCAGGTCCACGTCGCCGGCGAGGTCACCACCGAGGCGTACGCCGACATCCCGACGATCGTCCGCGAGCGCATCCTCGAGATCGGCTACGACTCGTCGCGCAAGGGCTTCGACGGCGCCTCCTGCGGGGTGAGCGTGTCGATCGGCAGCCAGTCGCCGGACATCGCCCAGGGCGTCGACGAGGCCTACGAGGCGCGGGTCGAGGGCGTCGAGGACCCGCTGGACAAGCAGGGCGCCGGCGACCAGGGGCTGATGTTCGGCTTCGCCTGCGACGAGACGCCCGAACTCATGCCGCTGCCGATCGCCTTGGCGCACCGGCTGGCGGCGCGGCCTGTCCGCGGTGCGCAAGGACGGCACGGTGCCCTACCTGCGTCCGGACGGCAAGACGCAGGTCACCATCGAGTACGTCGACGGCCGCCCCGACGCGCCTCGACACCGTCGTCGTGTCCAGCCAGCACGCCGCCGACATCGACCTCGACACGCTGCTCAAGCCCGACATCGCCGAGCACGTCATCACCCCGGAGGTCGACGGGCTCGGGCATCGACACCGACGGCTACCGGCTGCTGGTCGAACCCCACCGGGCGGTTCGAGATCGGCGGGCCGATGGGTGACGCCGGGCTCACCGGCCGCAAGATCATCGTCGACACCTACGGCGGCTACGCCCGGCACGGCGGCGGCGCGTTCAGCGGCAAGGACCCCTCGAAGGTCGACCGGTCGGCGGCGTACGCGATGCGCTGGGTGGCGAAGAACGTGGTCGCGGCGGGGCTGGCGGCCAGGTGCGAGGTGCAGGTCGCCTACGCGATCGGCAAGGCCGAGCCGGTGGGGCTGTTCGTGGAGACCTTCGGCACCGAGACCGCCGATCCGGACCGGATCGCCGAGGCGATCCGCCAGGTGTTCGACCTGCGCCCGGCGGCGATCATCCGCGACCTCGACCTGAAGCGGCCGATCTACGCGCCAGACCGCGGCCTACGGCCACTTCGGCCGGGAGCTGCCGGACTTCACCTGGGAGCGCACCGACCGCGCCGAGGACCTGGCGAAGCTGGTCAACGACTGAGCGATCGTCCGCCGCGGTCGTCGGGCGGCTGCGCGCCGCGGGCTGCGTCTTCGCCGAGGACGAGGCGCGGCTGCTGCGCTGGCGTCGACCGCACGGCCCCGCCGAGCTCGAACGGCGTCTGGCCCGGCGGGTGGCCGGCGAGCCGCTGGAGTACCTGCTCGGCTGGGCGGAGTTCCGCGGCCTGCGGGTGCCGGTGGTGCCGGGGGTGTTCGTGCCGCGGCGACGCAGCGGGCTGCTGGTCGATCTAGGCGGTGCGGCTGCGCCGCCGGGCGGGGTCGTGGTGGACCTGTGCTGCGGGTCCGGCGCGCTGGCCCTCGCGGTCGTCAGCGCAGCGGTCCGGACGTCGTCGTGCACGCGGCGGACGTCGACCCGGTGGCGGTCGCCTGCGCGCCGGCGCTCGCTGGGCAGCGCGGGTGCTCGAAGGGGACCTGTTCGACGCACTGCCGACGGCGGCTGCGCGGCGCGGTCGACGTCCTGGTCGTCAACGCGCCCTACGTCCCGACCGCGGAGATCGCGGAGATGCCGCCGGAGGCGCGGGAGCACGAGCACCGCGGTCGCGCTCGACGGCGGTGCCGGACGGGCTGGACGTCCAGCGCCGGGTCGCCGCCGGCGCGCCGGGCGTGGCTGAGCCCGGCGGGGCGCTGCTGCTGGAGACCAGCCGGGACCAGGCGCCGGCCACCGCGGAGCTGGTGCGCGCGGCCGGTCTGCGGGCGGGCGTCCGGCGCGACGAGGACCTCGCGGCGACCGCGGTCGTCGGCGTCCGCTGATGGTGCTGCCGGACACCGAGCGCCGGTGCCGCGCCGCGCTCGGTCCTGTCGGACACCGCTGCTAGACCTGTCCCGTGCCTCCCGCCGCCGTCCGGCAGCCGGCCGCCGTCGACCCGGTGGCGCGGCTGATGGTCGACGTGCCGCTGGCGCACCTGGACCGCCCGTTCGACTACGCGGTGCCGGAGGACCTCGCCGCCGCCGCCGTCCCCGGGGTGCGGGTGCGGGTCCGTTTCGCCGGGCGGCTGGTGGACGGGTACGTGCTCGAGCGGCTACCCGGCACCGCGCACGAGGGCCGACTGGCGTGGCTCGAGCGGGTGGTCGGCGACGGGCCGGTCCTGACCGCGGAGACGAGCCGCCTGTTCCGCGCCGTCGCCGACCGGTGGGCCGGCTCGTTCGTCGACGTGGCACGGCTGGGCGTGCCTCCGCGGCACGCCCGGGCGGAGGCGGCCGCGCCCGTCCTCTCGCCGGCGGACCTCTCGCCCGCGGCGCCGGTCGGCACGGACGGCTGGGGGCAGTACCGGGCGGGCGCGGCGTTCCTCGCCGCGGTGGCCCAGCGCCGCCCGGCGCGGGCCGTGTGGTCGGCGCTGCCGGGGGAGGACTGGCCGGCGCGGCTGGCCGACGCCGTGGGCGTGGCACTGGCGGCCGGGCGCGGCGCGGTGGTCGTGCTGCCGGACGCCCGGGACCTCGCGCGGGTCGACGCGGCGCTGCTGGCGGCCGTGGGACCCGGACGGCACGTGGCGCTGAGCGCCGACCTGGGCCCGGCCGAGCGGTACCGGCGCTGGCTCGCGGTGCGGCGAGGGAGCGTCCGCGCGGTGATCGGGACGCGGGCAGCGGCTTACGCGCCGGTCGCCGACCCGGGGCTGCTCGCCGTCTGGGACGACGGCGACGACCTGCACGCCGAGCCGCGGGCGCCGTACGCGCACGCCCGCGACGTCCTGGTGCTCCGCGCGTCGCTGTCCGGGGCGGCCGCTGCTCATCGGCGGCCACGCCCGCACCGCCGAGGCGCAACTGCTGGTCGAGTCGCGGTGGGCGCACGACATCGGCGCCGACCGGGCGGCGCTGCGCGCCGTCGGGCCGCGGGTGGTCGCCCTCGGCGACGACGTCGAGCAGGCGCGCGATCCCGCGGCGGCCACGGCGCGGCTGCCGAGCCTGGCCTACCGGACGGCCCGCGCCGCTCTGGCCGCGGACACCCCCGTCCTGGTGCAGGTGCCCCGTGGCGGCTACCTGCCGGCACTGGCGTGCGTGCGCGACCGGACGCCGGCCCGCTGCGCGGTGTGCGGCGGCCCGCTGGCCGCTCAGGACGCGCAGGCCGGGGTGCCGGCGTGCCGGTGGTGCGGCCGGCCGGCGGCGGACTGGCGGTGCCGGACCTGCGGCGGGACGCGGATGCGGGCGAGCGTCGTCGGGTCCGCCCGTACCGCCGAGGAGCTAGGGCGGGCGTTCCCCGGCGTGCCGGTGCGGACCTCCGGCGGCGGCGCCGTCCTCGACACGGTCCCCGGCGGCTCGGGACTGGTGGTCGCGACCCCGGGCGCAGAGCCGCCCGCCGACGGCGGGTACGGCGCCGTGCTGCTGCTGGACGCGTGGGCGCTGCTGTCCCGCGCCGACCTGCGCGCCGGGGAGGAGGCGCTGCGCCGCTGGGCCAACGCCGCCGCGCTCGCCCGCCCGAAGGCGACCGTCGTGCTGACCGCCGACGCCGGCGTCCCGACTGCGCAGGCGCTGGTCCGCTGGGACCCGGCCGGGCACGGCGCCCGGGAGCTCGCCGAGCGCGCGGAGCTCGGCTTCCCGCCGGCGGTGCGCTTCGCCGCGCTGTCCGGTCAGCCTGCCGCGGTCGCCGACCTGCTGGCAGCTGCCGCACTGCCCGAGCCGCACCAGGTGATCGGACCGGTGCCGCTGCCCGACGGCACGCAGCGCACCCTCGTCCGCGTCCCGCGCGCGCAGGGTCTCGAGCTCGCCCGGTCGCTGCACGCGGCGGCGGCGGTCCGCTCCGCGCGCAAGGCGCCCGATCCGGTGAAGGTCGTCCTCGACCCCGCGGAGCTGGCATGAACACCCCCGCTGTCCGGTACCGTCCGCCGGTGCCTGCGGAGACCGCGACCCACCTGCTGCACCGCCTCACCAGTTACGAGGGACTCGCCGACTGGGACGGCGCGGCACGGGACGAGCGGCTCGTCGACGTCGTCCCGCAGGACCCCGCCACGTTGCCGTACTGGTGGAAGCGGTACGACGACGGACTTCCGCGGATCCCGCTCCCGGAGCGGCTCCCGACGACGACGGCGCCCGCGACGGCGGTGCTCGCCGGGACCGCCGACGTCCCGCGCGCCGAGTTGGACCTGCCGCAGCTGGCGCGGCTGCTGTTCCTGTCCGCCGGCGTCGTCCGGATCGGTCAACGGCCGGGCGGGCGGCGGATCCCGTTCCGGGCCGCCGGATCAGCTGGCGGCCGCTTCCCGTCCGAGCTGTACGTCGCCGTCCCGGACGGGACCGCCCTGCCGTCCGGCGTCCACTGGTACGACCCGGAACGACACGAGCTGGTGCGGCTGGCGCCGCCACCGCACGATGGGGCGCCGACGCTGGTGGTCACCAGCGTGCCCTGGCGCACCGGGTGGAAGTACCGGGAACGCGGCTACCGGCACCTGTACTGGGACGCCGGGACCATGCTGGCGCAGACGCTGGCCGCGGCGGACTCCGCCGGCGTCCCCGCCGCGCTCGTCCTCCGGTTCCCGGACGCGGCGGTGTCCGCCCTCGTCGGCGCCGACGGCGTGCACGAGTTCCCGGTCGCCCTGGTGACACTCGGCGGCGGTGGCCCCGCCCTCGAGTCGACCGGCCCCGCGGCGACGGGCGAGGTGGACGCCGCTCCCGTGGAGATGCCGCTCGCCACCTCCGCGCAGCGCGCCGGCGACACCACCGAGCTCGGGGTACCCCTCGAGCGCGGCGCACCGGCGCGGGCGGCCGCACCGGGACGGGACACCGGCGAGCCGCTCGAGCAGGTCGTGCTGCGCCGCGGCTCGCAGCGGCTGATGGACCCGGCGGGCCGGCTGCCCCGCGCCGTGCTCACGGCGTCCCTGGCCGCCGCCCTGCGCGGGATCGACGTCCCGCACTGGGTCGTGGTGCACGCCGTCGACGACACCGCGCCCGGCGTGTACCGCTGGCCGGACCTCGACACCTGGACGCGCGCCGGTGACCTGCGCGACGAGCTCTACCGGGTGGCGCTCGACCAGAACCTCGCCGCCGAGTGCTGCTTCGTCGTCGTCGGCGCGACGGACCTGTCCCGCCTCGACGCGCGGGGCTACCGCGCGGCGCAGCTGTTCGCCGGCGTCGTCGAGGGACGGCTGCACCTGATGGCCTACGCCCTGGGGGCGGCTGCGTCGGGGATGACGTTCCTCGACGGCGACATCCCGGCGCTGCTCGGCGCCGACGTCGGCGGGCTGCTGTTCACCTGCGTCGGCGTGCCGGAGTACCGCTCACGCGCCGGCGGCGGACCCGGCCGGCCCAGCACGGTCACGAACGTCGTCCCGCGGATGGGAGAGTGAGGCCGGTGAGCGCGCGCCCCTTCCGGCAGGTCGACGTCTTCACGACCGCCGCGTACCGCGGCAACCCGGTCGCGGTCGTGCTCGACGGCGACGGGCTGTCCGAGCCGGACATGCGCCGGTTCGCGAACTGGACCAACCTGTCGGAGACGACGTACGTCCTCCCGCCGAGCGACCCGGCCGCCGACTACCGGCTGCGGATCTTCACCCCGTCGACGGAGTTGCCCTTCGCCGGACACCCCACCCTCGGCAGCGCCCACGCGTGGCTCGAGGCCGGCGGCGTCCCGCGGCGCGACGGCACGATCGTGCAGGAGTGCGGCGCCGGGCTGGTCGAGCTGCGGCGGACCGCCGACGGGCTGGCGTTCGCCGGACCTGCGCTGCGGCGCTCGGGCCCGGTCGACGCCGAGACCCTCGCCCGCGCGACCGGCGCGTTCGGGTTGGCGCCGGACGACGTCCTGGACGCGGCGTGGGCCGACAACGGGCCGGGCTGGATCGCGCTCCTGCTCGCCGACGCCGACGCGGTGCTGCGCCTGCGCCGACCGGCCGGGCTCGACCTCGACGTCGGGCTGGTCGGCCTGCACCGACCGGGTGGACCGGCCGAGCTCGAGGTGCGGGCGTTCTTCCAGGTCGACGGCGAGCCGGTGGAGGACCCGGTCACCGGCAGCCTCAACGCCGCGGTCGCGGCGTGGCTCACCAGTTCCGGCCGGTTGTCCGCGCCCTACGTCGCCCGGCAGGGGACCGCGCTCGGCCGCGACGGGCGCGTGCACATCACCGCCGACGCCGACGGCACCCTCTGGACCGGCGGCGGGTCCGTGACCTGCATCGCCGGCACCGTCGAGCTCGGTCCCTGACCCGGCGGGCGGCGCCGCCGCGTCCGTAGACTGGCGCCCCGTGACGGTGCAGCCCATCCGCCTGTTCGGCGATCCGGTGCTGCGCACCCCCGCCGAGCGCGTCACGACCTTCGACAAGGAGCTGCGCACCCTCGTCGCCGACCTCACCGAGACGATGGTCGACGCCCCGGGCGTCGGCCTCGCCGCTCCGCAGATCGGCGTCGGGCTTCGGGTTTTCACCTACCGGGTCAGCGAGGACGAGTGCGGTCACCTGGTCAACCCGGTGTTGCACTTCCCGTCCGAGGAGGACCAGGACGGCCCCGAGGGATGCCTGTCCGTACCCGGTGTCAGCTTCGACTGCCGGCGCCGCCAGCACGTCGTCGCCCACGGGCAGAACGCCCACGGCGACCCGGTCAGCATCGAGGGCAGCGCCCTGCTCGCGCGCTGCATCCAGCACGAGACCGACCACCTGGACGGGGTCCTGTTCGTCGACCGGCTCGACTCCGAGAGCCGGAAGCTGGCACTGAAGGCGATCCGCGAGGCCGAGTGGTTCGACGGTCACGTGCCGACCATCAAGGCCAGCCCGCACGCGGCGCTCGGGCGGGCGCGCTGAGACTCGCGTTCGCCGGGACGCCCGCGGCCGCCCTGCCCGCGCTGAGCGCGCTGCTGGACTCCCGGCACGACGTCGTCGCGGTCGTCACCCGGCCGCCCGCGCCCGCCGGCCGCGGCCGGCGGGCGAGTTCGTCACCGGTGGCCGAGCTCGCGCAGGACGTCGGCATCCCGGTCCTGACCCCGGCCCGTCCCGGCGATCCCGGCTTCCTGGGCCAGCTCGCCGACCTGCGACCCGACTGCTGCCCCGTCGTCGCCTACGGCGCGCTGCTCCCGCCGTCGGCACTGGAGCTGCCCCGGCACGGGTGGGTGAACCTGCACTTCTCGCTGCTGCCCGCCTGGCGTGGCGCGGCACCGGTGCAGCACGCCGTCCTCGCCGGCGACGAGATCACCGGCGCGTCGACGTTCCGGATCGAGCGCGGCCTCGACACCGGCCCGGTGTTCGGCGTCGTCACCGAGCCCATCGGCCCGCGCGACACCGCCGGCGAGCTCCTGCAGCGCCTGGCGCACAGTGGCGCTCGACTGCTCCGCGCGACGATGGACGGCATCGAGGACGGCACGCTCGAGGCGCGGCCGCAGCCGGCGGAGGGCGTCTCGGTGGCCGGCAAGATCACTGTCGACGACGCCCGGGTGGACTGGGCGGCGCCGGCGGTAAGGGTCGACCGGCTGGTGCGGGCGTGCACGCCCGCACCCGGCGCCTGGACGACGTTCCGCGGCGAGCGGCTCAAGCTCGGCCCGGTCGAGCCGGCCGGTGCGAGCTCCCTCGGCCCCGGCGAGCTGGTGGCGGGCCGCGGCGGTGTCAGCGTCGGTACCGGCAGCGCCGCCGTGGTTCTCGGCAGCGTCCAACCGCCGGGCAAGCGGCCGATGCCGGCCGCCGACTGGGCGCGCGGTGCGCGCCCGCAGCCCGGTGATCGCCTTGGCTGACCCGGCCCGCCGGGTCGCCTACGAGCTGCTGCGCGCGGTGTCCCGGGACGGCGCCTACGCGAACCTCCGACTGCCCGAGCTCATCGCGGGCGCCGGGTTGGACGGCCGCGACGCGGCACTGGCCACGGAGCTCGGCTACGGCGCGGTGCGCGCGACCGGCACCCTCGACGCCGTCCTCGCCGCCTGCTCCAGCCGGGCGCTCGACCGGGTCGACGACCGGGTGCGCGAGGTGCTGCGGCTGGGCGCCTACCAGCTGCTGCGCACCCGGGTCCCCCCGCACGCCGCGGTCGCCGCGACCGTCGACCTGTCCCGGGAGGTGGGTGCGGCGCGCGCCAGTGGCTTCGTCAACGCCGTGCTGCGCGCGGTGGCCCGCCGCGACTGGGAGGGGTGGGCGGACGCGCTGGCGCGGACACCGCAGCAGCGGCTGGCGCTGCGCACCGCACACCCGGAGTGGGTCGTCAGCGCGTTCGCCGACGCGCTGGGCGGGGACCCGACGGCGGCGCTCGAGGCCGACGACGCGCGCCCGGTGACGCACCTGGTGGCCTACCCCGGACTGGTCGAGCGAGCGGAGCTGCCGGGTGAGCCCGGGCCCTGGTCGCCGTACGCCGTCCGGCTGGCCGGCGGGGACCCGGCCGCGGTGCCCGCGGTGCGCGAGCACCGCGCGGCCGTGCAGGACGAGGGCAGCCAGCTCTGCGCGATCGCGCTGGCCACCGCGCCGGTGGACGGGCGGGACGAGCTGTGGTTGGACCTGTGCGCCGGCCCGGGCGGCAAGACCGCACTGCTCGCGGCGCTGGCCGCACCACGCGGCGCCCGCGTCGTCGCGAACGAGATCCGCCCGCACCGCGCCGAGCTGGTCCGGCGGGCGACCGCGCGGTGGGACGTCGAGGTCCGGGTCGGCGACGCCCGCGAGTTGTCCGACGCGACCGGCGGGGTCGACCGCGTCCTCGTCGACGCGCCGTGCACCGGGCTCGGGGCGCTGCGTCGACGGCCGGAGGCCCGGTGGCGCCGCCGCCCGGAGGACGTGGCGCCGCTGGCGGCCCTGCAACGCGAGCTGCTCGACGCGGCCCTACGGCTGGTCCGCCCGGGCGGCGTCGTGGCCTACGTCGTGTGTTCACCGCACCTGGCCGAGACGCATGACGTGGTCGCGGCGCTGGACGGCGACCGGGAGGTCGTCGACGCCCGGCCGCTGTTCCCCGACGTGCCGGAACTGGGCGACGGGCCGACCGTCCAGCTCTGGCCGCACCGGCACGCGACCGACGCCATGTTCTGCGCGATCATCCGCGCCTGAGGCGCGGCCCCGGCGCTCCCTAGACTCGGCCAGGTGCGCCCCGGATCGCCCGAGCCCCTCGTCGCGCCCAGCATCCTCGCCGCGGACTTCGCGCACCTGGCCGACGAGGCCGACGCGGTGTCGAACGCCGACTGGCTGCACGTCGACGTCATGGACGCCCACTTCGTCCCCAACCTGACGATCGGGCTGCCGGTCGTCACCAGCCTGCGGCGCGCGACGGACCTGCCGCTGGACTGCCACCTCATGATCGAGGACCCCGACCGCTGGGCCCCGCAGTACGCCGACGCCGGCGCGGCCAACGTCACGTTCCACGTGGAGGCCGCCGCCGACGCCCGCGCCACCGCCCGGGCGATCCGCGCCGGCGGGGCGATGGCGGGGCTCGCCGTCGACCGCGACACCCCGCTCGAGCCGCACCTGGACCTGCTGCGCGACTTCGACACCCTCCTGGTGATGACGATCAAGGCCGGCTTCGGCGGCCAGGCGTTCCTCCCCGAGCTGCTGGACAAGGTCCGCCTCGCCCGGCGGCACATCAGCACCGGGCACCTCCGGTTGTTCCTCGAGGTCGACGGCGGCATCGACGCCGACACCATCGAGCAGGCCGCCGACGCCGGTGCGGACGTCTTCGTCGCCGGTACCGCCGTCTACGGCGCCGAGGATCCCGGGAAGGCCGTCGAATCGCTGCGCGTTAAGGCTCGCGCAGCGATGTCACGACGAACGGGGAGCTGAGTGGCCAGGTCGGACGCCACGGACGTCACCGAGACCGAGCTCGCGGCGATGCGCCGCGCGCTGGTGCTCGCCGACTCCGTGCGCGGCCGGACCAGCCCCAACCCGCCGGTCGGCGCCGTCGTCCTCAGCGCCGACGGACGGGTGGTCGGCGCCGGCGCGACCGCGCCGCCCGGCGGCCCGCACGCCGAGGTCGCCGCTCTCGCCGCCGCCGGCGACGGGGCCCGCGGCGGCACCGCCGTCGTCACCCTCGAACCGTGCGCGCACACCGGACTCACCGGCCCGTGCACCGCGGCGCTCGTCGAGGCCGGCGTCACCCGGGTCGTCTACGCCGTCGACGACCCGAACCTCGTCGCGGCCGGCGGCGCGGACCGGCTGCGCGCGGCCGGGGTGGACGTCGTCGCCGGTGTGCTCGCCGACGAAGCTGCCGGCGGGGCGCTGCGGCCCTGGCTGTCCGCGCTGCGCTCGGGTCGGCCGTTCGTGACCTGGAAGTACGCCGCCACGATGGACGGCCGGGTCGCCGCCGCCGACGGCAGCTCGCGCTGGATCACCTCCGCGCCGGCGCGCGCGGACGTGCACGCGTTGCGCGCCAGCGTCGACGCGGTCGTCGTCGGCAGCGGGACGGTGCTGGCCGACGACCCGCAGCTCACCGTCCGCGACGCCGACGACCGCCCGGCCGACGCCCAGCCGCTGCGGGTGGTCCTGGACCGCCGGCACCGGGTGCTGCCGATCGCCCGGATGCTCGACTCCAGCGCCCCGTCCCTGCGCCTGGACACCGCGGTCCCGCGGTTCGCGCTCAAGGCGCTGCACGACCGCGGTGTCCGGCACGTGCTCCTCGAAGGGGGCCCGACGCTGGCCGGCGCGTTCGTCGAGGCGCGGTGCGTCGACGAGGTGGTCGGCTACCTGGCGCCCACGCTGCTCGGCGCCGGTCCCGCCGTCCTCGTCGACGCGGGGATCGGGACGCTCGCCGACGCGGTCACACTGGACGTGACCTCCGTCGAGCGGCTCGGGCCCGACGTCAAGGTCGTCGCACGGCCACGCTGGCCGGAAGAGGAGTAGCGGTGTTCACCGGCATCATCGAAGAGCTCGGCGAAGTGGTCGCGCTGGAACCGCGCGGCGACTCGGCGGTGCTCCGGGTCCGGAGCGCTGTGGTCGGGCAGGACGTCCCGCACGGTGCGTCGATCGCGGTGAACGGCGTCTGTCTGACCGTGGTCGCCGCAGACGGTGACGTCCTCGACTTCGACGTGATGGGCGAGACGCTCGACCGCTCCGACCTCGGCGCTGTCCGGCCGGGACAGCAGGTCGACCTCGAGCGTGCCGTGCCCGTCACCGGCCGCCTCGACGGCCACGTCGTGCAGGGTCACGTCGACGGCGTCGGCGTCGTCGTCTCACGGACGCCGGGCGACCGGTGGGAGGCCGTCCGCTTCGGCATGCCCGGCGAGCTGGCACCGTTCGTCGCCGAGAAGGGCTCGATCGCGGTCGACGGGGTGTCCCTCACGGTCACCGCGGTCGGCGACGACTGGTTCGAGGTCGGACTGATCCCGGAGACACTGCGGGCCACCGTCCTCGGCGGCAAGCGACCGGCGACCCGGTCAACCTGGAGGTCGACGTCCTGGCCAAGTACGTCGCCCGGCTGGTGACGCGGTGAGGAACCTGCGGCTGGACTCCATCGAGCGGGCCATCGCCGACGTCAAGTCCGGGCGGCCCGTGGTCGTCATCGACGACGAGGACCGGGAGAACGAGGGCGATCTCATCTTCGCCGCCGAGCTCGCGACGCCCGAGCTCGTCGCGTTCATGGTCGAGCACACCTCCGGCTACATCTGCGTGCCGATCACCGAGGCCGACGCCGACCGGCTCGACCTCCCGCCGATGTTCCGGGTCAACCAGGACCGGCGCGGCACCGCGTACACGGTCACCGTCGACGCCCGCGAGGGCGTCTCGACGGGCATCTCCGCCACGGACCGGGCGCACACGATCCGGCTGCTCGCCGACCCTGCCACCACGGCCGCCGAGCTGTCCCGGCCGGGGCACATCGTCCCGCTGCGGGCCAAGGACGGCGGCGTGCTGCGCCGGCCCGGCCACACCGAGGCCGCGGTCGACCTCGCGGTGCTCGCCGGGCTGCACCCGGCGGGCGTGCTGTGCGAGGTGGTCAGTCGCAAGGACCCGATCGGTATGGCGCGCGCGGACGAGCTGCGGGTGTTCGCCGACGAGTACGACCTGGCGCTGATCTCGATCGCCGACCTCATCGCCTACCGCAAGCGGTACGAGAAGCTCGTCGAGCGGGTCGCCGAGGCCCGGGTCCCGCTGCGCTACGGAGAGTTCACCGCGGTCGGCTACGCCTCCAGCTACGACGCGCGCGAGCACGTCGCGTTCGTCTTCGGCGAGGTCGGCGACGGCGAGGACGTGCTGGTCCGGGTGCACTCCGAGTGCCTCACCGGCGACGTCTTCGGTTCGCTGCGCTGCGACTGCGGTCCGCAGCTGGACGCCGCACTGGCCGCCGTCGCCCGGGAGGGCCGCGGCGTGGTGCTGTACATCCGCGGGCACGAGGGCCGTGGGATCGGGCTGCTGCACAAGCTGCAGGCCTACCAACTGCAGGACTCCGGGTCGGACACGCTCGAGGCGAACCTGCAGCTCGGGCTGCCCGCGGACGCCCGCGACTACGGCACCGGCGCGCAGATCCTCGTCGACCTCGGCGTGCGCACCATGCGGCTGCTGTCGAACAACCCCGCCAAGCGCGCCGGGCTCGAGGGCTACGGGCTCTCGGTGCTCGGGCGGGTCCCGCTGCCCACGCACGCCAACCCGGAGAACCTGCGCTACCTGCAGACCAAGCGCGACCGGATGGGCCACGACCTCGAGCTCAGCGACGAGCCGGTCGCGGTGGCGAACCCCGAACAGATGGAGGGCTGACACCGTGGGCGGTCAGGGCGCGCCGGACGCCGGCCGGGTCGAGGGCGCGGAGGACCTGCGCGTCGCGGTCGTCGCCGCCCGCTGGCACACCGTGGTGATGGACGGGTTGCTGGACGGCGCCCGCCGCGCCCTGACCGACTCCGGCGTGCGCGACGTCGTCGAGATCCGGGTGCCGGGCGCTTTCGAGCTGCCGGTGGCGGCGGCGCGCCTGGCGGGCCGGGTGGACGCCGTCGTCGCACTCGGGGTCGTCATCCGCGGCGGGACGCCGCACTTCGACTACGTCTGCTCCGCCGCCACCGACGGGCTGACGTCGGTCGCGGTCCGCACCGGCGTCCCGGTCGGCTTCGGCGTGCTCACCTGCGACACCGAGCAGCAGGCCGTCGACCGGGCGGGGTTCGCCGGGGCGAAGGAGGACAAGGGCTACGAGGCGGCGGCGGCCGCGCTCGAGACCGCAGTGGTGCTGCGCCACCTGCCGCAGTGAGCCCCGCCGCGGCCACCGGGATCGTCCTGGCAGCCGGCTCCGGGTCGCGGCTCGGTCGTCCGAAGGCCGAGCTCGTCGTCGACGGGGCCCGCCTGGTCGACCGCGCCGTCGCGGTGCTGCGCGACGGTGGCTGCGACGAGGTGGTCGCCGTGGTGCGTCCCGGGACGACGGTGCGCGGCGCCCGCGTCGTCGAGAACACCGCTCCCGAGCGCGGGATGGGCTCCTCGCTCCGCCTCGGGCTGGCCGCGGCCACCGGCACCAGGGCGGTGGTCCTGCTGGTCGACCTGCCCGGCGTCGGCTCGGACGCCGTCCGCGCGCTGCTGCGGGTGGACGCGGCGGTGGCGGTGGCGACCTACGGCGGCCGGCGCGGTCACCCGGTGCTGTTCCGCGCGGACACCTGGGACGGGGTCGCGGCCCTGGCCGACGGCGACACCGGCGCCCGGGAGTTCCTCCGCGCCCACCCCGAGCTCGTCGTCGACGTGCCGTGCGAGGGCGACCCCACCGACCTGGACACCCCCGCCGACCTCACGCGATGGCGGGAGGCCACGCGCTAGGGACGACTAGGCGGTTCGCCGCACCCGCGCCCGGCCGGTGAGCGCCAGCGCGAACGGGGTCCGGACCAGGACCGCCGCGATGACGAACGACGCCGCGAACGTCACCACCCAGGCGATCAAGGTGGACGCCGGCGCGCCGATCGGGCCGGCGCCGTACCCGAGCCAGCGCGCCAGGACCGCGTTGAGGATCAGCGGGTGCACCAGGTAGACGCCGAACGAGGCAACGGAGGCGGTGTCGACGAACCGGTCGAGCAGGCGGCCGGAGCGGCGTCGCGCGTACCTGGCACCGAGGGCGAGGAAGGCCAGGGAGAGCGGGACGCTCCACACCACGACGCCGGGGGAGAGTGGGTCGGAGGCGGCGAGCGGGTCACCGGTCTGTGCCAGGCGCACGGCGTACTCGCCCAGCAGGACGGCCGCCCCGCCGGCCAGTGCGAGCAGCAGCAGCCGGGTGTTGTCGGTGACCCACGCGCGCAGCGCCTCGGCGTGCACGGCCGCGATGCCGCCGGTGATGAAGTAGAACTGGTACGCCGGGAGCAGCTCGTAGATGTGCTCCTGCAGCGTGGTCAGCGGGCCGGGCGGCCAGCGCAGGTAGAGGATCAGCGCCAGCCCGGCGATCTGCAGCGCACCGCTGACCAGGAACAGGGCGCCGTGGTGCCCGGCGGTGCGACGCAGCAGCCACTGCAGCAGCGGGAAGACCAGGTACAGCTGCATCGACACCAGCAGGAAGTACAGGTGGTACTCCGCGTTGCCCTCGAGCAAGTCCCACCCGAGCGCCGCCAGCGACGGGTCGTGCCCGTGCGCCAGGTCCGAGTGCAGCAGCCAGTAGACGACGGTCCAGACGACGTAGGGCACGCCGATGTAGTAGAAGCGGCGCGCCCAGAACCGTCCCAAGCGGAGCGACTTGCCCTGTTGGGAGTAGGTCAGGACGAAGGCGCTGAGCAGGAAGAACGTGTCCCGGGTGAAGTGCAGCAGGACGGTCACGGCGCCGGCGAGCCGGTCCTGCGGGCTGGTGGTCAGCGGGACGGTGTGCACCCCGATGACGCAGAAGAACGTCAGCAGGCGGACGACGTCGATCTCGTAGAGGTGCCGCCGAGCGGGCCCGGCAGCCGCGCGTCCCGCGGGTGCCGCGGGTGCCGCGGGTGCCGCGGGTGCCGCGACGACCTCCTGCTCCCGCACCCGGACGTCCTCCTCCCGCCACTCGACCGTGACCGTCCATCCTCTGGTACCCGGCTGTGGCCCGGATCAGCGCAGCGACGGCAGACGGTCGTGGATCGTCCCGTCCTCGCGCAGGCGCGGCAACGGGTGCGGGCTGCGCTGGATGAGCGCCCGGTCGGCGAGCACCTCGCCCATGACGAGCCGGCCGCCGGGCAGGACGACGAGTTCCAGGCTCGTCACGCCGGCAGGGTCGCACGTCCCCCGAGGGCGGCCGCGGCGTCGGCCAGTGCGGCCAGCGCCGCGGGGAAGACCTCCGCCGGTGGCGTGACCAGTCCGGCGCCGACCTGGCCGGTGCCGGCGACCTTGCCGGCCATGCCGGTGTTGATCTGCGGCAGGATCCCGGTACGCGCGACGAGGCTGACGTCGATCCCGCACGGTGTGCCGCGGAAGTCCAGGACCGGGATCCGCCACGCCGGGTGCTCGGCCAGGGTGATCTCGGCCATCCGCCGCGTCGTGGCGAGCGCGTCCTCGACGGTGCCGCCGACGAACCGGACGATCGCCGGCGCCGCGGCCATCGCGAACCCGCCGAGGCCGGCCGTCTCGGTGATCGCCGAGTCGCCGATGTCGGGGTTGGCGTCGTCCGGGCCGAAGTCGCCGAGGTAGAGCCCGTCGGGCACCTGCGCCGGCCCGGTGAACCACCGCTCGCCCGTGCCGCTGACCTGGATGCCGAAGTCGGTGCCGTTGCGTGCCATGGCGACGACGAGGGTGCTGCCGGGGACGTCGCGGGCGGCGTCGAGGGCCAGCTTGCAGGCCGGCATGGCGAGGTTGAGGAAGAAGTGGTCGTTGCCGCCGATGAACCGCGCGGCCTCGGCGACCTCCGCCGCCGGCCGGCCGGAGGCGACCATCGCGGGCAGCAGGTCGCGCAGCAGCATCAGCGTGCCGGCGCGGTTGCGGTTGTGGGCCTCGTCGCCCATCTGCAGCATCTGCGCGAGGATCGCGGTGACGTCGACCGGGCCGGCCGCCCGGACGGCTGCCTGCAGCAGTGGTCCGAGCACGGACGACATCCAGCGCAGCCGGTCGATGACGTCCGAGGAGTACGCCCCGTAGCGCAGCACCCGTCCGAGACCCTCGTTGAGGGAGCAGTACGCGCGCGCCCCAGTGTCCGGGTCCTCGACGACGGACACCCACATCGACCGGCTCACCACGCCGGCCATCGGGCCCACCGCGGCACGCGAGTGGCACGGCTCGAGGTGGAGGCGGTCCACCGGCGCTTGCTCGGGGTCGTCGGTCACGCCCTCGAGCAGGCAGGCGCCGCGCAGTGCGCCGCGCAGGGGCCCGGACGCGCGGTCCCAGTCGATCGGCGGCCCGGCGTGGAGCATGTCCGTCGGGCCGAGGCCGAGGACGTCGCCGGCGGGCAGCACGTCGACGAGCAGCGCGCGGGTGCCGGTCATCCGCCGCACCGCCTCGGCGTTCGCTGTCTGCCGCCGCGGGTCGCCGACCACCCGGGCCAGCGCGGCCGGGTCGACGCCGGGCATCGGCGGGCGCCAGTCGACGCGGCGCACCGGCACCGCCTGGGCGGCCGCGGCGTCGGCGAGCAGGCCGACGCCGGCGGTGACGAGCTGCAGCTCGCGGGCGAGCAGCTCGCTCATCGGGCGACCAACCCGGCGGCGAAGCGGGCGGCCTGGGCGTTCGAGGCGAACACGTGCGCGCCGGCGTCCTGCAGGCGTCGCGCCTGGGCGCCCAGGTCCTGCGGGTCGCGGCGGGCGCCGATCAGGCTGACGACGACCGGACAGCCGGCGCGGGCGACGATCGGCGCGAGCTCGGCGGCGGGGTCGGGGTGTGCGCCGTGGCCGAGGACGACGTCGAGCAGGACGACCGCGGTGTCCGGTGCGGCGACGGCGCCGGCGAGGTGTGCGTTGCGCAGGCCCGGGTCGATCATGGGGTGCGCCCGGCCCGCGGTGAGCGTGTCGTCGCCGAAGTCGATCATCGAGGAGTCGGGGGAGTGCAGCGACGGGGGGAGCGCGTCCTCGGGGCGCAGCGGCACGTTGGACGCGACCGGTCCGACCGCGTACTGGGGCCCCTCCGCGATGGTCATGGCCTCCTCGCAGAGGGTGCCGCCGGTGTACAGGCCGCGCAGCACGCCGGGCCGGGGCTCGACCGGGTGACCCCGCCAGCGCGGCCAGGACGGGACGGGCATCGCGCGTGCGGTGAGGACCCGCTCCGCCGCGGCCGTCAGGTCGGTCTCGCCGATCAGCGCGAACTGGACGGGTGTGGTCAGCCGGCTCGTGTACGCGCGGAGCCGGGCCGCGACCTCCGGGGCGGGCGGCTTGGAGACCAGGACGACGAGCTCGGTCTCGGGGTCGGCGTCCAAGGCGTCCAGTGCGGCCCGGGCGCCCAGGCCGCCGACCGCTGCGGACAGGTCGCGCCCACCGACGCCGAGCGCCGCGCTGACGCCGAGCCCTGCGGCGTCGAGCAGGCACAGCAGCTGCTGGCAGCCCGTGCCGGACGCGGCGACGATGCCGACCGGCCCGGTGTCGACGGTGTGGCTGAACCCGAGTCCGGCGCCGCGCACGACGGCGGTGCCGCAGTCGGGTCCCATGACGAGCAGGCCGCGCTCGGCGGCCGTCCGCTTGAGCGCGAGTTCCTGCTCGAGGGGGACGTTGTCGGAGAACAGCATCACGTCGCAGCCGGCGTCGAGGGCGTCCATCGCCTCGGCGAACGCCCACTGGCCCGGGACGGAGACGAGCGCCAGCGCCGGTGCGGGGCCTCCGCGCGCGGCCGCGGCGCGGACGGTCCGGGGCGGCAGGTCCGCCCGGGCGCCGCTCGCGGCGGTGGGGCGGGCGGCGAGCCCGGAGTCGACGGCGGCGACGGCCGCGGCCAGCACGTCCTCGTCGTCGGCGCGGATGGCGACGAGCAGCCGGTTGGCGTCCACTCCGTCGGGCAACGCGAAACCCATCGCCTCGACCAGCTCGACGTTGAGCGGAGTGCCCATGGCGACCATGGCCGCGGTGACGCCGTCTCGGGCGCCGACGTCGCGGCTCACCTGCATCAGCGTCACGGAGTCGGCATAGGCACCGGCGCGCAGCTCGACCAGCTCGCTCACGCCGTCACCGCCCGCGCCACCCGCACCGCTGCTGACAGCACGCCGGCCGCCATGCCGCGTCCCGAGGACGCTCCGACCTCGCACAACCGGTCCACCGCCGCCCGGACGTCGGCACCGTCGGTGGACAGCGCGCGCAGCAGCGCCGTCACAGGTGCGACGACCTCGCCGTCGGCCGCGGCGGCGAGCAGCGTCGCGGACAGCGCCGTCGTCCGGGTCGGCGCTGCGGTCCTGGCGCCGCGGGCCAGGCCGTCCACGTCGAGCCGCCACGCCCGCGCTGCCGCCAGGTGGCCGGCGATCACGTCGTCGGCGTAGGGCGTCAGCCCGGGTCCGGAGCCGAGCAGCGCCAGGTCCGGGTCGGCCGGGTCGACCACCTGGCAGGCCTGCCGGACGCGCCCCGCGGAGGGGGGCGGCAGTTCCGGCACGCGCAGCGACACCGTCCGGCTGACACGGATGTCCGTGCTGGCGCCCGCCAACGTCCCGTCACCGACCGTCACCTCCCCGTCGAGGACGACCGGCTGCGCGGTGACGAGCGCGCAGGGCAGCCTGACCGGTCCCGCGCCCTGGAGGACCACGACGCGCGCTGGTGCGACCTCGTACCAGACGGTGGAGGAGGACCGGCCCAGCTCGCGGACCGCGCGCGGTGCACCCTCGAGGACCGCTGCCACCCGCGCCGTCGCCGAGGCGTGCACGGTCGTCCTCGTCACCGCCGTCTGCATGCGCGGAACGCTAGCCCCGCCGCGGCAGCGACGGCGGCGGCGGTCGGTGCCGGGCAGGCCGCGCCGGGCCGCATGATCACCCGCCTTTTCCTCGTCTGGGAGACGAGTTCGTGGTAAGTGACGGGCAGGCCGCGCCTCGGACGTGACAGCGAGTTCCGCCGAACCCGGATGCGGCACGATGGCCGCGTGATCTCGCGCGGCGGTGACGGACAGCAACCCGTGGCGTTGGTGACCGGGACCTCCAGTGGGATCGGGCTGCACACTGCTGTCGGACTGGCGACGGCGGGGATGCGGGTCGTCGCGACCGTCCGCGACTCGACGCGGGCCGAGGCGCTGCGGAGCGCGGCCGCGGCCGCGGCCGCCGACCTCGAGATCGTCGACCTGGACGTCACCGACGCGACGCAGGCCCGATCGTGCGTCGAGGCCGCCCTGGCGCGTCACGGTCGGCTGGACGTCCTGGTCAACAACGCCGGGCGAGGGCTCGTCGGGCCGCTGGAGCAGCTCGAGGACGACGTGCTGCAGGAGCAGTTGGAGGTCAACTACCTCGCCGTCGCCCGCCTGACCCGGCTGGTGCTGCCGACCATGCGCGCCGCCGGCAGGGGTCGGGTGGTCACGGTGACGAGCGTCGGCGGCGTCGTCGGGCAACCCTTCGCCGACGCCTACTGCGCCGCGAAGTTCGCGGTGGAGGGCCTCATGCAGTCCCTGGCCCCGGTCGTCGCCCGCTTCGGCGTCGACATCTGCGTCGTCGAGCCGGCCGCCGTCGCCAGCGAGTTCGTGTCGAACACCGGCGCCGGCCTGCCGGACGACAGCGTCCGACCGACCGACGACACCGACCCCTATCGCGGGTTGCTCGAGGCCTACCTGCGGCGGACGACAGCGGTGTTCGCGACCGCGCAGTCGGCGCCGGACGCCGCCGCGGCGGTGGTGGCGGTGGCGACCATGGACGAGCCGCCCTTCCGCACCCAGACCTCGGCGACGGCGACCCAGTTCGCCGGGCTGTCGCTGCGCGACCTCGACGGCGGCGCCGTCCTCGATCAGACGGCGACCTGGCTGCGGTAGCGATGACCCACCCCGGTCGAACGCACCTGCCTTGACGGGCGGCGTCCCCACGCCTACGGTTACAAGCGCCCACTTGTACAAGACGACACCGGTAACGGGCCCGACCAGGAGGTCGACCATGAGCAGCACCGTCAGTACCGACACCGAGGACTTCACCGCCGTCCTGCGCCTGTCCGACGACCCCGCCGCCGTGACGGCGCTGTTCACCTCCGCCGCCGGCGTCAGCCGCTGGTGGGGCCCGACAGAGGGAGACGGGTCGGTCGGAGGCACCCTCGTCGCCAGGTTCGGCGGGAACGGGGTCAACGCGGTGCGCGTCGTCGAGGCCGGCCCGACCCGAGTCGTCTGGGTGCCCGTCGTGGCCGAGGGGACGACACCCACCTGGCACACCCCGGAGTGGCTCGGCACGACGCTGGAGTGGGAGGTCCTGCCCGACGGTGCCGGCACCGAGCTGCGGTTCCGCCACAGCGGGCTGACCCCGCGGCTCGAGTGCTGGGACGACTGCTCCACCGGCTGGACGTACTTCCTGTCCAGCATCGAGGCGCTCGTCGACACCGGCACCGGGACCCCGTTCGAGGCCTGACCCCCACCGCCGATGGCCAGGCCGCCGCAGCCGGCGCCGGAAGCACCGGGAGCGCCCGCAGCACCCGACGCGGTGCTGCGGGCGCTGGCCGACCCCCACCGCCGGCAGATCCTGCGCCTCGTCCAGCACGCCGAGCTGCCGGCGGGACAGATCGCCGCGGCGTTCCCCCTCACCCAGCAGGCCGTCAGCCAGCACATCGGCGTGCTGAAACAGGCGGGTCTGCTCACCGAACGCCGCGAGGGCGCCCGTCGCCTCTACGCGTTGCGGAACGAGGCGCTGACGCCGGTGCGTGAGCTGCTCGCCGAGTTCTGGCCCGACGCCCTCGGCCGGCTGAAGCAGGCCGTCGAGACCGCGCACCCCCGAGCACGGAAGGGGCAGCCGTGACCGCCGAGATCCGCAGCGACGTCATCCTCGCCACCGAGCACATCGCGGCCCCGCCCGAGGTCGTCTTCCCCTACTTCACCGACCCGGCGCTGATCGTCGCCTGGATCGGTCAGCGCGCCGAGCTCGATCCGCGGCCCGGCGGTGCGTTCGTCCTCGACTTCGGCGACAGCCAGACGCGCGGCGTCTACCTCACCGTCGAGCCGCCGTACCGCGTGGTCTTCACTTGGGGCATCGCCGGTGGCGAGGACCTGCCGCCCGGGACCTCGACGGTCGAGGTGGTCCTGACCCCTGACGGCCAGGACACGATGGTCGTGCTCACCCATCGCGGCCTGCCCGCCACTCACCTCGGGGACCACCGCGCCGGCTGGGAGCACCAGCTCGGGCGCCTCCCCGCCGCGGCCGGGAACGACCGCGCCGGCGGGGACCGACTCGACGGGAGCCACGTCGCCGAGAACTGAGGCCCGCGGTCCGGTGTTCACCGAAGATGGGCAGACTTCCGGACGTGGCCGAACCCAGCGCCCCGAGACCGCCGGACCCCGACCAGCCCGAAGGGACGGACCTGCTGCCGCAGATCGGGCACATCGTCGTGCTGATGAAGGAGAACCACTCCTACGACAACTACTTCGGGATGCTCGAGCGGGGCGACGGGTTCACCCTCGACGCCGCGGGCCGGCCGACGAACAGCAACCCCGACCGCGACGGCAACCCGGTGCAGGTGCACCACCTGAGCTCCCCGTGGCAACCGTGGCACGGGTTGGACCAGCACTGGAACGCGAGCCACCTGCAGTGGGACAACGGCGCCAACGACGGCTTCGTCCGCACGACCGACAGCAGCCTGCCGATGGGGTACTGGACGGAGGAGGACCTGCCGTTCTACTACGCCCTGGCGCGCACGTTCCCGATCGGTGACCGCTACTTCGCGTCCTGCCTCGCGCAGACCTTCCCGAACCGCCGCTTCCTGCACGCCGCCACCGCCCACGGCATGGTCGCGACCACGTTCTTCAACCCCCTCGCACCCAACCCGCCGGGCGGCGTCATCTGGGACGCGCTGGAGCGGCACGACATCAGCTGGCTGAACTACTTCGCCGAGGCCCCGGAGATCGGGCTCTACCCGCGCGCGCTGCTCGACCACCCGACGAAGGTCCGTCCGATGCCCGAGTTCTACGCCGACTGCCGCAGCGGCCGTCTGCCGGACGTCAGCCTGATCACGCCCGAGGCGTTCGTGCTGTCCGAGGGCGAGACGCAGGACGTGCAACTCGGGGAGGCGTTCACCGCGAGCGTCGTGCACGCCGTCATGGGCAGCCCGGCGTGGCCCCGGACCGTCCTGATCATCGTCTACGACGAGCACGGCGGCTACTACGACCACGTGCCACCCCCGCCGGCGGTGCCACCCGACGACGTGCCACCGGACATCCACGTCCCGCCGGACCAGCCCGGCGGCTACGACCGCTACGGCTTCCGTGTCCCGTGCATCGTCGTCTCACCGTTCGCCAGAGCCGGCCACGTCTCACACCAGGTGTACGACCACACGTCCGTCCTCGCGACGATCGAACGCAAGTGGAACCTCCCACCGCTGACCCGCCGCGACGCGGCCGCCCACGACCTGCTCGACTTCCTCGACCTGGACGGCCCGCCGGCGTTCCTGACGCCGCCGCCGCTGGCCGAGCCGGCCCGAGGAACGCCGCCGCCGCCGAACGCCTGACTCAGCGGTCCGCGCCGGCGAAGGCCAGCAGGGCGCCGGCGGGTCGGTGGCGAGCAGGCAGACGCGGAGGCCGACCGCCCGGTGGGCGCCGGTCACCCGCGCCCTTTGCAGCAGCGTGCCGATCGGGTGCGTACTGGTCCGCGGGTCGAAGAGCGTGATCACCGAGCCGGCGTGACTGTGCCCGACCCTGCTCGACGTGCGTGTCGAGGTTGGCGGCCGGGACGGCGGGACCGTCCGGGCGTCCCAGCGGACCTATGCTCCGCGCGTGGACGCGGCGACGGTCAGCGGGTTGAGGACCACCTACGAGGACCTGCACCGCCATCCCGAGCTCGCGTACGCCGAGCGACGCACCGCCGGCATCGCCGCCGATGCGCTGCGGCGGGTGGGGTACGAGGTGCACAGCGGCATCGGCGGCACCGGCGTGGTCGGCGTCCTGCGCCGCGGCGACGGCCCGACGGTCCTGCTGCGCGCCGACATGGACGCGTTACCGGTTCCCGAGGCGACGGGTCTGCCCTACGCGAGCACACTCGAGGGCACCATGCACGCCTGCGGGCACGACGTCCACGTCACCTGCCTGCTCGGGGCCGCCGAGCGGCTCGCGGCCGGCGACGACTGGCGGGGCACGCTCGTCGCCCTGTTCCAGCCGGCGGAGGAGAGCGTCAGCGGCGCGCGGGCGATGGTGGCCGACGGCCTGTACGACCGCGTACCGCGCCCGGACGTCGTGCTCGGTCAGCACGTCACGCCGCTGCCCGCCGGGGTGATCGGACTGCGGCCGGGTCCCGCGTTCGCGGCGACCGACTCGCTCAAGGTGACCCTGTTCGGACGCGGCGGACACGGCTCGCGACCGGAGACGACGACCGATCCCGTGGTCATGGCGGCGTCCGCCGTCATCAGGCTGCAGGCCGTCGTGTCCCGCCACGTGGCCGCGACCGACACGGTGGTCCTCACCGTCGGCGCGATCCACGCCGGGACGCGAGCGAACATCATCCCCGACTCGGCGGAGCTGCTGGTCAACATCCGCAGCTACACGCCGTCGGTGCGCGAGCGGGTCCTGGCCGCCGTCGAGCGGATCGTCAACGCGGAGGCGCAGGCGGCCGGCGCGGACCGGGCGCCGGTGATCGAGCCGGTCGAGGCGGCGCCTGCCGCGGTCAACGACCAGGCCGCCGCCGCTCGCACCCTGCCGGCGCTGGAGTCCGTCGTCGGGCCCGGACTGGTCGTCGACCCGGGACTCGTGACCGGCAGCGAGGACGTCGGTGAGCTGGCCACCGCAGCCGGCGCCCCGTTGGTCTACTGGCTGCTGGGCGGCGCCGACCCGGCGCACTTCGCCGGCGCCACGACCGTCCCGGAGATCAGCGAGGTGGTCGCCGGGTTGCCGTCCAACCACTCGCCGACCTACGCCCCGGTACCCGACCCGACGCTGCGGATCGGCGTCGAGGCGCTGTGCGCGGCGGCCCGGGCCTGGCTCGACTGAGCCGCCGCCGCGACGCGTCGTCCTCGGCAACGTGCTCCGCCGGTTGTACTGTCCGCGCATCCACGACCGGAGGAGGCGCTCATGTCGGCGTTCGGGTGGAAGCTCGTCTACGGCGGTCGGACCCCACCTCCCGGTGAGGTCGTGCGGCCGGGGGAACGGCTCAGCTGGGGCCGCACCGTCGGGCTCGGCGCGCAACACGTGGTCGCCATGTTCGGTGCGACGTTCGTCTTCCCCGTCGTCATGGGACTCAACCCGAACCTCGCCGTGCTCATGTCCGGCGTCGCCACGATCCTCTTCCTGCTGATCGTCAACGGGCGGATCCCCTCCTACCTCGGGACGTCCGCGTCCTTCGTCGCCGGCGTCACGGCCATCCGCGCGCAGGGCGGCAACTCCAAGGAGGTCACCGGCGCCATCCTCATCGCCGGCCTGGTCCTGGCGGCGGTCGGCGTCGTGGTGCACGTGCTGGGCGGCGAGGTCGTCCAGAAGGTGCTGCCACCGGCCGTCACCGGCGCGGTCGTCCTGCTCATCGGGTTCAACCTCGCCCCGGTCGTCGCCAACACCTACTGGCCGCAGGACCAGTGGGTGGCGCTGCTGACCATGGCGTTCGTCATCGCCGCCGCCGTGCTCTTCCGCGGCTTCTGGTCCCGGATCGCGATCTTCCTGGGCCTCATCTTCGGCTACGTCGTCTCCTGGTTGTTCGACCACCTGTTCGGCAAGATCACCTCCGTGCTGCCCACCGGACCGAACCCGGTCACGCACAGCCGGGTCGACTGGAGCGGCGTCCGGTCTGCCGACTGGATCGGGTTCCCGCACAAGACCACGATCGGCGCCGACGGGAAGGAGCTCGTCGGCTGGCACCTGCCGAGCTTCTCCTGGACGTTCATCCTGCTGATCCTCCCGAGCGTCATCGCGTTGCTCGCGGAGAACGCCGGCCACGTCAAGGCGGTCAGCGAGATGACCGGCGACGACCTCAACCCGTACCTGGGCCGCGCGTTCATCGGCGACGGCGTCGGGACGGCGTTCTCCTCGTTGTTCGGCGGCTCGCCGACGACGACCTACGCCGAGAACATCGGGGTCATGGCCGCCACCCGGATCTACTCGACGGCGGCGTACTACGTCGCGGCGGTCGTCGCCATCCTGCTCGGGTTCTGTCCCAAGTTCGGCGCCATCGTCGACGCCACACCCGGCGGCGTGCTCGGCGGCATCACGGTGATCCTCTACGGGATGATCGGGCTGCTCGGCGTGAAGATCTGGGTCGAGAACCGCGTCGACTTCGCCAACCCGGTCAACCTCGTCCCGCTCGCCGCCGGCATCATCGCCGGCATCGGCGGGGTGACGCTGAAGTTCACCGACAACTTCTCCATCGGCGGTATCGCGCTCGGCACGATCGTCGCGCTGGTCGCGTACCACCTCGTGCGCTGGCTCGCCCCGGCCCACCTGCGCGGCGAGCCGCAGGTCGCCGGACGCGCGTACGAAGGCGGTGCCATGATCTCGACCGGCAACGTCGAGACGCCCGAGGGCGAGCTGTCACCGTTCCGCGAGGACGCGCCGCGCCCCACCGGCGGGGCGGCACGCGCACACTGACACCTGATGAAACCCCCGCCGTTCTCCTACGCCCGGCCCGAGACGCTCGACGAGGCGCTCGGCGTGCTGGCCGAGGTCGGCGAGGACGGCAAGGTGCTCGCCGGCGGGCAGAGCCTGCTGCCGCTGCTCTCGATGCGGCTCGCGGCGCCGCACGTCCTGGTCGACATCAACCGGCTCGACGAGCTGGCCTACGTCCGGGCCGATCCCGACGGGGTGCGGATCGGGGCGCTGGCCCGGCACGCCGCGGTCGAGCGGTCCGCCGACGCCGCCCGGGTGCAGCCCCTGCTGCGCGCGGCGCTGCGGCTGGTGGCACACCCGACGATCCGCAACCGCGGGACGTCGGTCGGCAGCCTCGTCCACGCCGACCCCGCCGCCGAGCTCCCGGCGGTGCTGGCCGTCCTCGGCGGCAGCGTCCGGATCGCGTCGACGGCGGGCGTCCGGGACGTCGCCGCGGCGGACTTCTTCCGCGGCCCACTGGAGTCCGCGGTCGCGCCGGGCGAGCTCGCCGTCGAGGCGTTCGTGCCGGCGCTCGCGCCGGACACCGCAGTGGCGGTCTGCGAGGTGTCGCGCCGCCACGGCGACTACGCCGTGTGCGGGGTCGCCGCGGTGGTGGGCCCGGACGGCGCCCGCCTGGGCTTCCTGTCGGTGGCGCCCACCCCGCAGGTGGTCACCGTCGAGGACCTCCGCGACGTGGCCGACGCGGTGGCCGACGCGGTCCGGCCGGAGGCGGACATCCACGCGAGCGCGGCCTACCGGCGCCACCTCGCGATCACCCTGGCCCGGCGCGCGGTCGCCGAGGCGGACTCGGTGCGGGCCACGGCGCGGACGGCGGCGGCATGAGCGAGCAGCTCGTCGACGTCCGGCTGTACGTCAACGGCGCCGCGCACGACGTCACGGTCCCGGCGCGTCGGCTGCTGTCCGACTGCCTGCGTCATGACCTGCGCCTCACCGGCACCCACGTCGGCTGCGAGCACGGGGTGTGCGGCGCGTGCACGGTGCTGCTGGACGGCGAGCCGGTGCGCTCCTGCCTGTTGCTCGCGGTCAGTCGCGGACGGCCGGTCGGTGACGACGGTCGAGGGGCTGGCCGACGCCGGACGGGACGCTGTCGCCGGTGCAGCAGGCGTTCCAGGACTGCCACGGCCTGCAGTGCGGCTTCTGCACGCCCGGGTTCCTCACCACGATCACGGCCGGGCTGCGCGAGACACCGGAGCCGACGCGTGAGCAGGCGCGGGAGATGATCGCCGGCAACCTGTGCCGGTGCACCGGCTACCAGAACATCGTCGCGGCCGTGCTGCGCGCGGCGGAGCTGACCGGGGTGGAGGCCCCGTGACCACGAAGCTGTTCGGCGAGCCGCGTGCCCCGCGTCGAGGACCCGCGACTGCTCCGCGGCGGCGGCGCCTACCTGGACGACCTCGGCGCCGACGCGCTGGCTGCGGCGTTCGTCCGCTCGCCGCACGCCCACGCCCGAGTCCTCGACATCGACGTCAGCGGCGCGCTCGACGTCGACGGCCTCGTCGCCGTCTACACCTACGACGACCTCGACGGGCCGCTCGCCGACCCGCTGCCGCTGCTGATCCCGCACCCCGCGCTCACGCACGCCCGGATGCCGTACCCGCTGGCCCGCGACGAGGTGAACTACGTCGGGGAGCCCGTCGTCATGGTCGTGGCCACCGACCGTTACGTCGCCGAGGACGCCGCCGAGCGGATCGTCGTCGACTACGCGCCGCTGCCCGCCGTCGTCGGCCTCGACGCCGCCCGCGCCGCCGACCGGCTGGTGCACGACGACGTCCCGGGCAACATCGCCGCCCGCATGACGCAGCAGCATCCCGACCCGGACGGTCGCGACGCCCCGGCCGCCATCGCCGCCGCGCCGCACCGGCTCGACCCTCGAGCTGACCATCGAGCGCTCGGCGTCCACGCCGCTCGAGGGCCGCGGCGTGCTCGCGCGCTGGGACGGCGACGCCCGCCGACTCCGGGTCTGGTCCTCGACGCAGACCTCGACCGGCGTGCGCGCCGCGGTGGCGGCGAAGCTCGGCCTCGACCTGTCCGCGGTCGAGGTGATCACCCCGGACGTCGGCGGGGCGTTCGGCGTCAAGATCGTGCACCCGTGGCCGGAGGAGGTGCTCGTCCCGTTCGCCGCCCGGGCGCTGGGCCGGCCGGTGAAGTTCGTCGAGGACCGCCGGGAGCACTTCATCGCCGCCGCGCACGAGCGGGGCCAGCAGCAGCACGTCGAGGTCGGCTTCGACGACGACGGGCGGCTGCTCGGGACTGGACGTGCGGATCTGGCACGACCACGGCGCCTACATCCCGTACGGCCTCATCGTGCCGATCATCACCTCGACCCAGCTGCTCGGCCCGTACAAGCCGGCGCGCCTACCGCGTCACGTTCGACAGCCTCTACACGAACACGGTCATCGTCACGCCGTACCGCGGCGCCGGGCGGCCGCAGGGCGTGTACGCGATGGAGCGCACGATGGACGCGATCGCCCGCTACCTCGGACGGGACCGGACCGAGGTGCGGGCGGCCAACTTCATCCGGCCGGACGAGATGCCGTACGACCACGGACTGATCTTCCAGGACGGCCGGCCGCTGATCTACGACTCCGGTGACTACCCGGCGTTGCTCGACAAGCTGAAGAAGCTGGTCGGCTGGGACGACTTCGAAGCACTTCGAGCAGCGGCGGCCGCCGAGGGACGCCGGATCGGCATCGGGCTGGCCTGCTACGTCGAGGGCACCGGCGTCGGTCCGTACGAGGGTGGCCACGTCCAGGTGGAGACCACCGGCAAGGTGAAGGTGGCGACCGGGCTGACGTCGCAGGGCCAGGGCCACCAGACGGTGTTCGCCCAGATCGTCGCCGACGAGCTGGGCGTGCCGCTGGCCGACGTCGAGGTGGTCACCGGTGACACCCGGCGTTTCCCGTACGCGGTCGGCACGTTCGCCTCTCGGGCGGCGGTGATGAGCGGCTCGGCGATCGCCCTGGCCGCGCGCGCCGCGCAAGCAGAAGATCCTCCGGGTCGCCGCCGAGGCGCTCGAGGCGAGCCCGGACGACCTCGAGCTGGTCGACGGCGAGGTCCGGGTACGCGGCGTGCCCGGAGCGTCGATCGGCCTGGGCACCGTCGCGGTGCTGTCCAACCCACTGCGCTACGCCTTCGACGAGGCGTCCAAGGCGGCCACCCAGTTCGCGGTCGGCGACCCCGACGCCGCCCCCGTCCCGGAGGACGACGAGCCGGGCATCGAGGGCCGCGACTACTACTCACCGACCCACTCCACCTTCGCCACCGGCATGCACGCCGTCGTCGTCGAGACCGACCCGGACACCGCCGAGGTGCGCATCCTGCGGTACTGCGTGGTGCACGACTGCGGCACGCTGATCAACCCGCGCATCGTCGAGGGCCAGATCCACGGCGGTGTCGCGCAGGGCGTCGGCGGCGCGCTGTACGAGCGGATGGTCTACGACGAGCACGGCCAGCTGCAGAACGCGTCGTTCATGGACTTCCTGATGCCGTACGTCACCGAGGTCCCGGACGGCATCGAGATCGACCACCTCGAGACGCCGTCGCCGCTGAACCCGCTGGGGATCAAGGGCGCCGGGGAGGCGGGGGTCATCCCGTCGGCGGCGGTGTTCGCGTCGGCCATCGAGGACGCCGAGGGCATCGTCCATCACGTCCATGCCCATCTCGCCGAGCGAGTTGTTCGAGCTGCGACAGCTCAGGGAGGGGTCCGGGTGAAGGTCACCGGCGATGCGGTGCTGCACGCCCCGGTCGACGACGTGTGGGGGGCGCTCAACGACCCGGGCGTGCTGGTCCGCACCATCCCCGGATGCGAGAGCTTGGACGAGATCGGACCGGATGCGTACCGGATGGTCGTGCGGGCCGGCGTGGCGTCGATCAAGCGGCACGTACGCGGGAGAGGTCCGGCTGAGCGACCAGCAGCACCCGTCGTCGTTCGTCCTGCCACGCCAGTGGCGCCGGCGCGCCGGGGACGGTGTCGGCCGACGTCCGGGTCGAGCTGCACGCCCACGACGACGGCACCCGGCTCACCTACGACGCCGACGCCGTCGTCGGCGGGATGGTCGGCGGCGTCGGCCAGCGGATGCTCACCGCGGTGGCCCGGCGCATGGCGGGGGAGTTCTTCGGCGCGGTGGACGACGTCCTCACCGGCCGGGCGGCGACGGAGGTCGCCGGCGCCGGGACGGCCGGCGGGACAGGCGGCGGGACCGGAAGGACCGGCGGGACCGGCGGCGGGACGGAGACGGCCGGCGCCCCGCGGAGGTCCCTGCGCCGCCCCGCCCGCGCCGCGAGCCGCTCGGACTTCGTCGCCGGTGCGGCCGTCGGCGCTGCGGCGGCGCTGGCGGGCGTCCTGCTCGGCGCGGTCCTGGGACGGCGGCGGTGAGGCCGCTGACGGTGGCGGCGGTGCAGCTCGCGCCGACGCCGGGACCGCTCACGGTGGACTCGGTGCGCCGCAACACCGAGCGCGCGGTCGACATGGTGCGTGCCTGCCGGGCCGCCACCGGCGCGGAACTGGTCGTGCTGCCGGAGTCGGTGACCACCGGGTTCACGCCGGGGGTCGGGCCCGAGCAGCTGTGGGACCTGGTGAGCGAGTTGCCGGGCCCGGTGCTCGACCCGTTCGCGAAGCTCGCCGCCGAGACCGGCACCCACCTCGTCCTCGGGACCTACGAGCGCGGACCGGCACGCGGCGTCGTGTACAACGCGGCGGTCGTCCTGGACGCCGCGGGCGAGTTGCGCGGCGTCTACCGCAAGACGCACCCGTTCGGGATCGAGCGGGCCGACCGCGGTGGGTGGGTCACCCCCGGCGACGACGTCCTGGTCGTCGACACCGAGCTCGGCCGGATCGGCGTGATCATCTGCTTCGACGGCGACTACCCGGAGCTGGCGCGGATCACCGCGATCAAGGGAGCGGAGATCCTCTGCCGGCCGTCGGCGTTGCTCCGCTCGGCCGACCTGTGGGAGCTCACCAACCGGGCGCGTGCCTACGACAACCACGTCTACGTCATCGGCGCGAACGCGACCGGGATCGACCCCGCGGGTGTCATCTACTTCGGCAACTCGATGGTCGTCACGCCGATCGCCGAGGTCGTCGCGCGGGCGGCGTCGCACGAGTGCTGGGTGTCCGCGCGGCTGGACCCGGCGACGGCGCTCGCGACACTGACGCCGGGCATCAGCGTCGCGCAGTCCTTCGACCACCTCGCCGACCGCAACCTCGAGCTCATCCGCAGGCACGCCGACGCCCTGCTCGGACCGGCCGCCTCGCCGTTCCACGTCGGCGGCGACCCCGACACCGACCTGGTCGACTGAGCGGGTGGTGAGCTCCTCAGCACTGCAGGTCGGGCACCGGCGGGGCGACGTCCGGCGACTCCTGCCGCCCGGCACGCTGCCACAGGGCGACGATGTCCGGGCCGAACGGCGAGGAGTAGGTGATGAAGTCCTGGCACCCGCCCTGCTCGAGGCCGCCGACGACGCCGACGACGTGTGGCGGCCCGCCGCGTACCGGTCGCAACCACGGGCTGCCGCTCGCGCCGCCGACGATCGCGCGGCAGGGGAACGTCGGGTAGCCCCCGGTGCGGAACACCGGCGTCCGGCACGCCACCGGTCGCCCACCGGTCCCGGCCGGGTAGCCGACGACGGTCACCGGGGAACTCAGCGTCGTGTCGAGCACCTCGCTGCCGGTCACGTCCTCCAGCCGCCGTCCACCGTCCGGGGCGAGCTGCAGGAACGCGTAGTCGTAGCGCGGGTCGGCCGACGCCGTCCACGCCGGGTCGAGGTACACCGCGCTCACGTGCCACACGCCGTAGGGCGTCGCACCGTCGGCGGCGCCCGGCGCGAAGCTCAAGTCCGTGCCGCTGCCGGTCACGCAGTGCGCCGCGGTCAGGACCAGGTCGCGCGCCGGGCTGTCGATGACGCTGCCCGTGCAGTGGTGGACGGCGTCCGGCGCGCGCGCGTCACCGGCGAACAGCGGCCCGATCGTGCGCACCGGCGCGACCGGCTCCGCGATCGGCAACCCCGGCGGGTCGGGCACCGCGGCGACGTTGATGGAGGCGACCAGCACGGGTTGCAGCACGAGCGCCGCCAGCAGCACGCCGAGACCGGCGGCCGCGAGGGCGATCGGCCGCCGGCGCACCGGCGCATCGTAGGGCGGCCGTGATGGTCCGCGTCGGGATCGACACCGGCGGCACCTTCACCGACGCGGTCGCCGTCGACGAACGCAGCGGGCGGACCGTCACCACCAAGGTGCCCTCGACGCCGGCCGACCCGTCGGAGGGTTTCCTCGCCGCCGTCCGCCAGGTGCTCGAGCTGCTCGGCGCGCAACCGGCCGAGATCTCCGACGTCAGCCACGGCACGACCGTGGCGACGAACCAGCTGCTCGAGGGACGCACCGGTCGGCTCGGGTTCGTCACGACCGAGGGCTACGAGTCGGTGCTGGAGATCGCCCGGCAGTCGGTGCCGGACGGGTACGGCAACAGCTGGTTCTGGGTGAAGCCGGAGCGCATCGTCCCGCCCGACCTCGTGCGCACCGTCGGCGGCCGGCTCGACGCCGCGGGGGCGGAGGTGCGCCCGTTCGACGAGGCGTCGGCGGTCGAGGCCGCGCGGTTCCTCCGCGCTGCCGGGGTGGACACGATCGGGGTCTGCTTCCTGCACAGCTACGCGGACCCGGCGCACGAGCAGCGGATGCGGGAGGTCCTCGCTCGGGAGCACCCCGCCGCCACGGTGTCGCTGTCGTGCGACGTGCTGCGTGAGTACCGCGAGTACGAGCGGTCGATGACGACCCTGGTCGACGCCGCGGTCAAGCCGGTCGTCACTCGCTACCTGGCCGCCATCCGCGAGCGGCTGCCCGACGGTGTGCCGTTCCGGGTGATGGGCAGCAACGGCGGGGTGGCCGACGCCACCGAGGTCGCCCGCCGGCCCATCACCACCGTGTTGTCCGGACCGGCCGCCGGGGCACTGGGTGCGGCCGCCATCGCCCGCCGGGCCGGCTTCGACCGCGTGCTCACCCTCGACGGCGGCGGGACCTCCACGGACGTCGCGGTCGTCGTCGGCGGGACGCCGACGCTCACGACGGAGGGGACTGTCGGCGCCTACCCGTCGAAGATCCCGATGATCGACGTGGTCACCGTCGGTGCCGGCGGGGGATCGGTCGCCTGGGTGTCGCCCGAGGGCACGCTGCGGGTCGGGCCGCGCAGTGCCGGCGCCGAGCCCGGGCCGCTCTGCTACGGCCGCGGCGGCACGGAGGTCACCGTCACCGACGCCCACCTCGTCCTCGGCCGGGTGCCGCCGCACCTGCTCGGCGGCGGGATCCCGCTGGATGCGGAGGCCGCCGCCCGCGGCGTCGCGGAGCTCGCGGGCCGGCTCGGGATGGCCGACGCCGCCTGCGCGGCCGGCATCCTCGAGGTGTCGGCGTGGAACCAGGCGAACGCGCTGCGCCGGCTGACCGTCGAGCGCGGGCTCGACGTCCGCGACTTCACCCTGACGACGTTCGGCGGCTCCGGCTCGCTGCTGGCCTGCCGGCTCATGGACGTGCTGGGCGTCCCGACCGTGCTGGTGCCGCCGGAGCCGGGGACGGTCTCGGCGTTCGGGCTGCTCACCGTCGACGTGCGCGCCGACCTCGTCCGCACCGCGGTGATGCCGCACGCCGGGCTGGACGCGCACCGGGTCGGCGCGGTGCTGGCCGAGCTGCACCGCGAGGCCGGCGCCGCGCTGCAGCGTCAGGGGTTCCCGCCGGACGTGCAGCGGTTCGAGCGGTCGGCGGACCTCCGCTACGCCGGGCAGGCTTTCGAGGTCCGGGTGCCGGTGCCGGACGGGACGCTCGACGCCGCGGCCGCGGACGCCGTCGCCGGCGCGTTCCACGCCGCCCACCGCCGCCTCTACGGCTACGACTTCGCCGGCGACCCGCGCCAGCACGTCGAGTGGGTCAACCTCCGCGTCAGCGGGGTCGGGCCGATCGCCCGGCCGGTGCTCCCGGTGCTCCCGGAGACTCCTGCCGCCGAGCCGTCGGCGCCGCGGGGGCGGCGCCCGGTCCGCTTCGACGGCGCGCCGGTCGACACCGCGGTGCACTGGCGCCCGGACCTCGGCGCCGGCAGCGTGATCAGTGGCCCGGCGGTCATCGAGGAGTTCGGCTCCACGGTGCCGCTGCACCCCGGCTACTGCGCCACGGTCGACGAGCTCGGCTGCCTGGTCATCACCCGCTCCACCGCCGATGATCTTGTGCATCGGGCGGACACCCGCTCGATCCCCAAGATCAGCACGGAACGGGAGGCGTCGAGGTGAGCGATCCCGTCCTGGTGGAGATCGTGCGGGGCTCGCTGGCGAGCATCGAGCGGGAGGTCGAGTCGGCGATCGCGCGCACCAGCCGCAGCCCGATGATCCGCGACGCGCACGACTTCCGCGCCGGCATCCACGACCGGCGGCTGCGCAAGCTCACCGGCCGCTCCTACAGCGCGCTCGTCCACCCGGTGGTGCGCGACTTCCCGATCGAGACGATGCGGCCGGGCGACGTGTTCTTCCACAACGACGTCTACCTCTCCGAGGGCGGCATCGGGCACCTGCCCGACCTGTGCGTCACCGTCCCGGTGTTCGACCCGGCCACCGACAACGACGAGGTAGTCGCCTTCGTGCAGGCCTTCGGCCACCACGACGACATCGGCGGCGCGGTGCCCGGCAGCATGCCGAGCGGGGCCCGCAGCGTGTTCGAGGAGGGGCTGATGGTGCCGCCGATCCGGCTGTGGGACGCCGGTGTTCCCAACCGCGCGGCGCTGGCGATCATGACCCGGAACAGCCGGATGCCGGAGTCGCTGGCCGCCGACCTCGACGCGGAGTGCTCGGCCTGCCTGATGGGCGCCCGCAGGTTGGGCGAGCTGTTCGGGCGCTACGGGCGCGGCGCCGTCGAGGACGCCTTCGACGCGATCATCGACGCCACCACCGAGACGTTCCGGCGTGAGGTGATCGCGAAGATCCCCGTGGGGACGTGGACCTGGGAGGACTACGCCGAGCACGACGGCGTCGACCCGCCGCGGCTGCACACCCAGCGGATCACCCTCACCCGCACGCCGGACGCCCGGCTGGTCCTCGACTTCACCGGCACCGGCCCGCAGGCGAAGGGGCCGATCAACCACTGCGGCGACTACGCGGACGGCAACTTCCTGGCCAAGTGGCTCGCGCCGATCCTGCGCAACCTTGCGGACTCGCCGGAGCGGATGGCCGAGCTGGACGTCAACGAGGGCGTCGTCCCGCTGCTCGAACTCCGCTTCCCGCCGCCCGGCACCCTGCTGACGCCGGTGTTCCCGGCGCCGACCAATGCCCGAACGTTCGTCATCCTGCGGCTGCTCGGCGTGCTCGCGGGCGTGCTGGCCAAGGCGGTCGACGGGCGGATGCCCGCCGACCAGGAGACGATCCGCTACACCGGCGTCTACGGCGAGGACGCCGACGGCCGGCCGTACCTCATGCGCGAGGTGCTGGGCGGCGGCTCCGGCGGCCGGTACTACGCCGACGGCGAGGACACCATCCACGTCGTGCCGGACAGCCGGAACCTGCCGACGGAGTTCACCGAGTCGCGCTTCCCGTTCCGGGTCGAACGCCTCGGGCTCGCCGTCGACTCCGGCGGCCCGGGGACCTACCGCGGCGGGCTGGGCTACGACAAGCACATCCGGGTCCTGCGGAACGCGTCGTTCATGTCGATCGCGGACCGCTCCATCCTGGCCTGCTGGGGCGTGAACGGCGGGCTCGCCGGGCGTCCCTTCTCGGTCACGATCGACCCCGGTGGCCCGAACGAGCGCGACGTGGACGCGCTGGCGGACGCCGAGCCGGTCCGCGCCGGCGAGGTCATCCGCATCCGTACCACCGGCGGTGGGGGGTGGGGCGACCCGCTCGAGCGGGACCCGGCGGCGGTGCTGCGCGACGTGCGGTGGCGCAAGGTGTCCCGCGACGCCGCCCGCGAGGCCTACGGCGTCGTCCTGGACGGGGACGAGGTCGACGCCGCGGCGACGGCCGCCCGGCGCGACGAGCTGCGAGCCGCCCGGCCGGCCGACCGGCCGTTCTTCGACCGGGGTCCCGGCTACGCGCGGCTGGCGGGCGGGCGCACCGCGGCGGACGTCGACTGGCTCGACGGCGCCCGGAATCCCTGAGCGCCCGAGCGGCGTTGGCAGCGGCATGACGACGACGATCGGCTTCCTGAGCTTCGGTCACTGGCAGGACTCCCCGGGCTCGCAGACCCGCACCGCCGCGGACGCCCTGCTGCAGACGGTGGAGCTCGCGCAGGCCGCCGAGGACCTCGGCGTCGACGGCGCCTTCGTGCGGGTGCACCACTTCCAGCGCCAGCTCGCCTCGCCGTTCCCGCTGCTGTCCGCGATGGCCGCGCGGACGCGCCGGATCCAGATCGGCACCGGCGTCATCGACATGCGCTACGAGAACCCGCTGTACATGGCCGAGGAGGCCGCCGCCACCGACCTGATCAGCGGCGGCCGGCTGCAGCTCGGTGTCAGCCGCGGCTCGCCGGAGATCGCGCTGCGCGGCTACGAGTCGTTCGGCTACCGCCCGGCGGACGGGCAGGACGCCGGGGGGGTCGCGCGGGACAAGACCGAGCTGTTCCTCGCCGCGATCCGCGGCGGCGCCGTCGTCACCACCGATCCGGCGCAGACCGGCGGCATCGAGGCGGGGCTGGCGGTCCAGCCGCAGTCACCCGGCCTGGCAGAGCGCATCTGGTGGGGCTCGGGCACCCGGGCCACCGCGACGTGGGCCGCGTCCATCGGGGTGAACCTGCAGAGCTCCACGCTGCTCAGCGAGGACACCGGCGTGCCGTTCGACCAGCTGCAGGCCGAGCAGATCCGGGCCTTCCGGGCGGCGTGGGCCGAGCACGGGTGGCCGCGCGAGCCGCGCGTCTCGGTCTCCCGCAGCGTCCTGCCGATCACCTCGGACCTCGACCGGGCGTACTTCGGCCACCGCGGCGACACCGACCAGGTCGGGCTGCTCGAGGGCGTCCGCTCCCGCTTCGGCCGCAGCTACACCGGCGAGCCCGACGTCGTCGCCGACGAGCTGGCCCGTGATGAGGCGGTCCGCGAGGCGGACACGCTGCTGCTGACGGTGCCCAACCAGCTCGGTGTCGAGTACAACGCCCGGATGCTCGAGACGATCGTCCGCGAGATCGCGCCGGCGATCGGCTGGCGGCCGGCGACCGCGAGCGCCGGGGCGGTGACGGGGGCCTAGGCTTGCCCGCCGTGCGGGTCGTCGTGGCGCTCGGCGGGAACGCGATGATCGCGCCGGACGGCCGCGCCCGCCCCGAGGACCAACGCGCCGCGGTCGAGCGCGCCGCGCTACCGCTGCGCCGCGTCCTCGACGCCGGGCACCAGCTCGTCGTCACCCACGGCAACGGCCCGCAGGTGGGCAACCTGCTGGTCAAGAACGAGCTCGCCGCGGACGTCGTCCCGCCGGTGCCGCTGGACTGGTGCGGCGCGCAGACCCAGGGCACGATCGGCGCGCTGTTGCTCGGCGTGCTGCCGCGTTCGGCGGCGCTCGTGTCGCGCACCCTCGTCGACGCCGCCGACCCCGGCTTCAGGCACCCGAGCAAGCCGATCGGGCGTTACCTGCCCGCCGACGAGGCGCGCCGGATGGTCGAGCACGGCCAGAGCTGGGAGGACCGCGGCACCCGCGGCTGGCGGCGCGTCGTGGCGTCCCCGGAGCCGCTGGCGCTGCTCGACGTCGACGCCGCCGCCGCGCTGCTCGACGCCGGGTTCACCGTCGTCTGCTCCGGTGGCGGCGGCATCCCGGTGGTGGCCGAGCCGGGCGGCCGCTACCGCGGCGTCGAGGCCGTCGTCGACAAGGACCTCACCGCGGCGCTGCTCGCCGCGACGCTGCGCGCGGACGTCCTCGTGATCGCCACCGACGTGGAGGCGGCCTGCACCGGCTACGGCACCTCGGACGAACGCCCCCTCGGACGGGTGAGCGTCGCCGAGCTGCGGACCCTGGCCGCGCGCGGCGAGTTCGCCGGCGGCAGCATGGCCCCGAAGGTGGAGGCGGCGTGCCGCTTCGTCGAGCGCGGCGGCGTGCTCGCCGCGATCACCTCACTGGACTCGCATCGCCGACGCGGTGCACCGCCAGGCCGGAACGATCGTCACAGGACAGGAGTAGACGTGCCCGATCCCATCGAGGTCCGCAAGATCCCGCTGCACTCGGTCACCGACGCCAGCGAGCTGGAGAAGCTGCTCGCCGACGGCGTGCTCGACGCCCGCCGCGTGGTCGCGGTCATCGGCAAGACCGAGGGCAACGGCGGCGTCAACGACTACACCCGCATCATCGCCGACCGGGCGTTCCGCGAGACCCTCGTCGCGCACGGCCGCGACCCGCAGGACGTGCGGCGGATCCCCATCGTCTGGTCCGGCGGCACCGACGGGGTGATCAGCCCGCACGCCACGGTCTTCGCCACGCTGCCCGCCGACCGCGCCGAGCGCACCGACGAGCCACGCCTGACCGTCGGGTACGCGCTGAGCGAGCCGCTGCTGCCGGAGGACATCGGGCGCACTGCGATGGTGCGCAAGGTCGCCGACGCGGTGCAGGCCGCGATGCAGCTCGCCGGCATCACCGACCCCGCCGACGTCCACTACGTCCAGACGAAGACCCCGCTGCTCACCATCGACACCATCCGGGACGCCCGCAGCCGCGGGCACGACGTGGCCACCGAGGACACGCTGACGTCGATGGACGTCTCCAACGGCACGACCGCGCTCGGCGTCGCCGTCGCCCTCGGCGAGATCGACATGCCGACCGACGCGCAGATCATGGGCGACCGCTCGCTGTACTCCGCTGTCGCGTCGTGCTCCTCCGGCGTGGAACTCGACCGGGCGCAGGTCGTCGTGGTCGGCAACGCCCGCGGTGTCGGCGGCCGCTACCGCATCGGTCACGCCGTGATGCGCGACGCGCTCGACGCCGAGGGCATCTGGGACGCCATCCGCAGCGCCGGGCTGGAGCTGCCGGAGCGCGCCCGTCCCGCCGACCTCGACGGCCGGCTGGTGAACGTCTTCCTCAAGTGCGAGGCGAGCCAGGACGGCCAGGTCCGCGGCCGGCGCAACGCCATGCTCGACGACTCCGACGTGCACTGGCACCGCCAGATCAAGGCGTGCGTCGGCGGCGTGGCCGCCGCGGTGACCGGCGACCCGGCGGTCTTCGTCTCGGTGTCCGCGGCGCACCAGGGCCCCGACGGCGGCGGCCCGGTCGCGGCGATCGTCGACCTCGGCTGAGGCCGCGCCGGCTGGGCGAGGACGCGGGTCAGCCGAGAACGCGGGTTCAGCCAAGGACGCGGGTTCAGCCGAGGACGCGGGTCAGCGCCTCGTTCTGCGCGGACCCGACCTTGCTGAGGTAGTCGACGTCGACGTCCGCACCGGCGTTGACGAGCACGATCCCGACCAGCGCCTGCTTGTACTGGTAGGTGAGGATCGCCTCGGCCTTGCCGTCGCGCGTCGTCCCGACCCGGGTGGTGCAGTTGGCGGGCGCCCCGGTCGGGCACGGGGGCGTCGAGGTGACGGCGGCCAGGGTGTTGCCGCTGCTGTCCCGGAACTCCGGGTAGTCGGCGGTCGCCCGGGCCGCGGTGCCGTCGTCGAGGACGTCCACCTCGAGCGCCTGGTCGCCGGTGCTACTGGCCCACAGCCGCTGGCCGGTGCCGGCCTCGTTGCTGAGCTCACCCTCGCTGCGCTGGGTCCAGTCCGTGCCGGCCGGCAGGTCCCGGGTCGTGAGGACGAGATCGAGCCGGCTGCCGGCGCCGGCCGACGCGGAGTTCGGCCCGGATCCCGATGTCGCTGCGGAGCTCGAGCCGGGGATCGAGGACGGGAACCCGGTCGGGCCGCTCCCGCCGCTGGTCGGCGGCGCCGGCGCGCTGGACGCCGCGCTGGGCGAGTCGCTCCCACCGGACAGCGCCAGCGCCGCCGCGATGCCGCCCGCGACGAGCACGACGACCGCCGCGACCACGGCGATGACGACGGTGCGCCGCCGCGAGGACGCGCCCGCCTCGCCGGAGTCGCTCCCGGCGGCACCGGGGCCGCCGGGGGCGTTCGACCCGCCGGGGGCGTTCGGCCCGCCGGACGGCGGCTCGTCCCAGCCCGGCGGAGGGAACTGGTACGTGCCCGGAGGACCCGGGAACGTCGGCGGGGGCGGACCCGCCGAGCCCGGCGGCGGACCCGCCGGCGGCGTCGGACGATCGACCGGTGGCGGCTGCCACTGCACCCGCTCCCACGGCGGCGGTTCGTCGGCCCCGGACCCGGGTGTGTCGTTCGGCGGCTCGTCCACCCTGGCTCCTTCGGGTCCGCCGGTCGGTGCCGCGTCACGCTAGCGGACCCGGGCACTCCGGACGTCCCGGGCGCCCGGAGTGCCCGGGCCGTCCGCGTCGCACCGGTAGTCTCGGACGGGTCATGAAGACCTTCGACGAGCTGTTCGCCGAGCTCGCGGACCGCCAGCGCACCCGCCCGGCGGGCTCCGGCACCGTCGTCGCGCTCGACGCCGGCGTCCACGCCCAGGGCAAGAAGGTCCTCGAGGAAGCCGGCGAGGTGTGGATGGCCGCTGAGCACGAGTCGGCGGACCGCCTGGCCGAGGAGGTCAGCCAGCTGCTGTACCGGGTGCAGGTGCTCATGCTCGGGCGCGGGCTGGCGCTCGCCGACGTCTACCGGCACCTCTGATGCTGCGGATCGCCGTCCCCAACAAGGGCTCGCTGGCCGAGCCCGCCAGCCAGATGCTGACCGAGGCGGGCTACCGCCAGCGCCACGACAGCAAGGAACTCGTCGTCGTCGACGCGGAGAACGAGACGGAGCTGTTCTTCCTCCGCCCGCGGGACATCGCCGTCTACGTCGGCTCCGGCCGCCTCGACGTCGGCATCACCGGCCAGGACCTGCTCGTCGACTCCGGGGCGGCCGCTGACACCGTCCTGCAGCTCGGCTTCGCCCGCTCCACGCTGCGCTTCGCGGGGCTGCCCGGCGCCGCGGCCACTGCGCGCGACCTCAAGGGCAAGCGGGTGGCCACCGCCTACCCAGGTGTCGTCAGCGCGTTCCTCGACGAGCAGGGCATCGACGCGACGATCATCCGGCTCGACGGAGCGGTCGAGACCGCGGTCCGGCTGGAGGTCGCCGACGCGATCGCCGACGTCGTGGAGTCCGGCACGACGCTGCGCAACGCCGGCCTGGAGGTGTTCGGCGAACCGCTGCTGACCTCCGAGGCGGTGCTGGTCCGCCGGCGCGGCGCTCCGGCGTCAGCCCAGGTCGACCAGATGGTGCGCCGGCTGCAGGGCGTCATCATCGCCCGGCGTTACGTCCTCATGGACTACGACATCCGCGACGACCTGGTGGAGCGAGCGGTCGCGATCACGCCGGGGATCGAGTCGCCGACGGTGTCGCCGCTGCACGAGCGGGGCTGGTCGGCGGTGCGCTCGATGGTGCCGCGACCCGAGACGAACCGGATCATGGACGAGCTCTGGGAGCTCGGCGCCCGCGGCATCCTGGTCACCGCGATCACGGCGTGCCGGCTGTGACTGTCACCGCCCGCCCCCGTCGCACGGCCGCGGCCGCCGTGGCGGTCGGCGTCGCGGTCTTCGCCGTCTTCCAGGTCGTCGCCGTCGTCATGCCGCACGCCAACGCCGGCGCGACGTTCTCCGGCAGCGACCAGGTGGCGACGGCGTTGATCGGTGTGTTGGCCGGCGCGGCGTTCTGGCCGTTCACCCGCCCCCGCCTGGTCGCCGACGAGCGCGGTCTGCGGTTCCGCGCGTTCTTCGGGACCTGGCGGGACGTGCCGTGGTCGATGGTGCGCGGCGTCGAGTTCCCGAGCGGCGTCCGTTTCGCCCGGATCCAGCTCCCCGGCGGCGAGATGCTCACCCTGTGGGCGGTGCAGCGGTGGGACCGCGAGCACGCGATCGCTGTCATGCGCGGCCTGCGCGCTCTGTACGCCGAGGCACGCGGCACGCCGGCGGCGTCCTAGCTCGGCTCCATCCGCAGCCGGCCCGGCGAGTGGCCACGTGTTGCGCGAGTGGGCTCGGCTCCGTCCGCAGCCGGCCCGGCGAGTGGCCACGTGTTGCGCGAGTGGTCCGATGTGCGCCGAGTGGGCAGCTGAACGACGCCCACTCGGCGCGCAAGTGGCCACCGGCGAGGACAAGTGACCACTCGCCGACCCGGAGACGCGCGGACGGCCGTGCAGACACGGACGGCCGTGCAGACACGGACGCCGTGCAGACGCGGACGGCCGTGCAGACGCGGACGGCCGTGCAGACGCGGACGGCCGGACGGACACGGACGCCGACGATCGAGCGGCCCGCGCTACAGCCAGCGCTCGCCGGGGCCCTCGCCCGGCGGGTCCGGGAAGGCCGCCGCCTCACGGAAGGCGGCCTGCAGGGTGCGCAGCCCGTCGCGCAGCGGCTGGCGGTGCAGCCCCAACTGGTCCTGCGACGCCGCGACGAGCCCGGCGAGCGCGTTGATGAGCTTGCGCGCCTCGTCGAGGTCGACGACGGGCTCGCCGTCCGGCGCGAGGCCGAGCTTCTCCGCCGCGGCGCTCATGAGCAGCACGGCGCAGCGGGTGACCACCTCGACGGCCGGGATCGCGGCGAGTTCGCGCACCGGCAGGTCGTCCAGCTCGTGCAGTTTCGCCAGCCCGTCCTGGGGCAGCGGGATGGCGTCGGTGGGGTGTGCCGGGCTGGCCTCACCGGGAACGGTGGGAATTCCTTCGGCGGTGGCGGCGTTGGTCGTCGACGGATCCATGTCGGGCGGCACGCTGCTACCCTGACATTGCGACCAGCTCCCGCCGCAGGCGGGGGTGCCCAAGCGGAAGCCGTTCCTCAGCCTCCCACCCGCGCCGCCTCCCGGGGCGAGCCGGGTCCGGTCCACTCCGGTCGGCGTCGGTCCCCGGCGCCGGGCGGTGCACCCGCGTTCGTCGCGGGTGACGGACTGGTCGGTTGAGCAACGGCCCCGAGCGCGAGCTGCGCACGGGGCCGTTCGGCGTCCGCGGCCGGCGCACCGAACACCGTCAGCACCCAGGAGGTCTCATCAGCTCCGAACCCCGGATCAACGACCGGATCCGCGTCCCCGAAGTACGTCTCGTGGGCCCCGAGGGCGAGCAGGTCGGCATCGTGCCGATCGGCAAGGCCCTGGAGCTCGCGGCCGAGTCGGACCTGGACCTGGTCGAGGTGGCCCCGATGGCCCGCCCGCCAGTCTGCAAGCTCATGGACTACGGCAAGTTCAAGTACGAGAGCGCGCAGAAGGCGCGGGAGGCCCGGCGCAACCAGGCCCTCACCGTCATCAAGGAGATGAAGCTCCGCCCGAAGATCGACCCGCACGACTACGAGACCAAGAAGGGTCACGTCGAGCGGTTCCTCAAGCAGGGCGACAAGGTGAAGGTCACGATCATGTTCCGCGGGCGCGAGCAGTCCCGGCCCGAGCTCGGGTTCCGGCTGCTCCAGCGCCTGGCCGACGACATCCAGGAGCTCGGCTTCGTGGAGAGCTCGCCGAAGCAGGACGGCCGCAACATGATCATGGTGGTGGCGCCGCACCGCAACGCCAGGACGGTGCGTCGCGCCGCCGACGAGGCGGACGTCGACGCCGCGCCGACGCCGTAGCGCTGCAGTACGACGACGAACGACGACGACGCAGTACCGACACGAGGACGAACCATGCCGAAGAACAAGACCCACAGCGGGATGAAGAAGCGGGTGAAGGTCACCGGCAGCGGCAAGCTCCTGCACGAGCGCGCCGGCAAGCGTCACCTGCTCGAGCGCAAGCCGAGCACCCTGACCCGTCGCCTGACCGGGACCACGGAGTTCAGCGAGGCCGAGGTCAAGCGCGTGAAGAAGCTGCTCGGGCGCTGACCCGCGCGCAGCACCCCACGCAGCACCGCACGCACCACCGAGCCGCCGTCCCGGCGGCCTGAGTCGAAGGATCCCCAGTGGCACGCGTCAAGCGGGCGGTCAACGCCCAGAAGAAGCGCCGCAGCACACTCGAGGCGGCCAGCGGCTACCGCGGCCAGCGCTCGCGGCTCTACCGCAAGGCCAAGGAGCAGCTGCTCCACTCCTCCACGTACGCCTACCGCGACCGCAAGGCGCGCAAGGGCGACTTCCGTCAGCTGTGGATCACCCGCATCAACGCGGCCGCGCGGGCGAACGACATCACCTACAACCGCTTGGTGCAGGGCCTGCGGCTGGCCGGTGTGACCGTCGACCGGAAGATGCTGGCCGAGCTCGCGGTCAGTGACCCGGGCGCGTTCACCGCGCTCGTCGAGGTGGCCCGCCAGGCGGTCCACGCCGAGGGCACGGGCGGCGCTGCGGCCCAGTCGTCCCAGTCGGACCGCTCGGCGCAGTCCGCGGCGTCGGCGGCCTGACCTCCTGCTCTCGGACACCAACGCCCGGCTCGCGGCCGCGCGGCGCCTGACCCGGCGTCCGGCGCGGCGCGAGACCGGGCTGTTCCTCGCCGAGGGCGCCCAGGCCGTCCGCGAGGCGCTGGCGGCCGACGCCGTCGACGCGGTCTTCGCCACCGCCACCGCGATCGACCGACACCGCGATCTCCTTCGCGGCGCACCGCGGGTGGACGAGATCAGCGAGCGCGCGGCGGCAGCGCTGTCCGAGACGGTCACCCCGCAGGGACTGGTCGCGGTGTGCCGGCGCGTCGACGTCCCCCTCGCACTGGCCGGGGTCCGGCTGGCGGCCGCCCTGGTGGAGCCTGGGGAGCCGGGCAACGCCGGCGCCGTGCTGCGCACCGCGGACGCCGCGGGCGCCGCCGCGGTCGCGTTCACCGGCTCCGGGGTCGACCCCTACAACGGCAAAGCGGTGCGGGCCAGCGCCGGCAGCCTGTTCCACGTCGCCCTCTCCGTCTGCCCGGACGCCGGGGACGTCCTGTCGGCGGCGCGCGGCGCCGGGCTGCAGCTGCTGGCCACCGCCGGGTCCGGCGAGGACGACCTCGACGAGCTGAGCGACGCCGGCGTGCTCGCCCGGCCCACGATGTGGCTGCTGGGCAACGAGGCGCACGGCCTGCCGCCGGACGTGCTCGCCGCGGCCGAGCGCCGGGTCCGCGTCCCGATCCACGGCCGCGCCGAGAGCCTGAACCTCGCCGCGGCGGCCGCGGTGTGCCTCTACGCCAGCGCCCGCGCCCAGCGTCGGCGATCCTCCTAGCCGGCGGCGGCCCGCTTGGCGACCGCGGAGACGAGACTGCGACTCCAGGTCTTGCGGTACCCGCGCGCCGATCCCGGTGAACGTCACGGACGCCTCGGTCCGCGGCCCGCTGATCAGTGCGTCGTCCACGTAGCCGGTCGCCGTGCCGGTGGGTCCGGTGACCTGGAAGGCCGCCGAGACGATGCCGGCGACGTTGGCCGGGCCCCCGTTGCTGCCCGAAGCGACCTTCACCTGGAACGCGCCGAGTGTCGTGCCGGCAGGCAGTGAGGACGTCAGCTGGGTCTTGAGCTGCTGCTCGAAGCAGGACTGCAGCTTCGGGTTGCTGATCAGTGCGACATCGGACTGCACGTCCTGGTCGGAGCGGTACTCCGTGGCGTCCGACTCGATCTGCGCCTTCCCGCTGGTGAACACGTCGGAGGTGGCCTTGCCCACCTCGTCGGGTGACGTGTCCTTCGCGCCGACGCAGGCGAGCAGTTGGCGCTCGCTGTCGGTGGAGTCCGACGAGCCCGCCTGCGGGTTCGGGGCCGCCGTCCACTGGTCGGGCAGGTCGCTCGCCTGGACGACGATGGCCTTGAGCCGAGGCGTGGCGGCCGGAGCGGCGGCGGACGAGCTCGCGGCCGAGGACGCTGGGGACGAGGACGGCGACGAGGACGGCGACGAGGACGTTGACGCCGGCGAGGACGGCGGGGCGGAGGACCCGGCTGCCGAGGACGACGACGAGCTCCCGCACGCGGCGAGCCCCACGACCACCGCGACGAGTGGGACGACCGCCGTGGCCGCGGAGATCGGACGGGTTCGGTCCATTCTCGGACGATAGCGTCCCTGTGGCCGTAGCGCTCAGGGTGGCGGGATCGCTAGCAGCTGGGGGCCGATGGCCCGGAAGACGAGTGCCGCGCCGGGCTTGTAGTAGTGCACCCCGTCCCACCGGTAGGACAGGTTGCTGGCGATGGCCGGGTCGTCGCAGAACTCGTGCGGCGGATCGACGAAGAACACCCGGTCCGGCCGGCGCGCCGCCGAGGCGCGCAGCAGGTCGTCGAGGTGTCGGGTCCGCGCGTCGTCACCACGTTCGGGGAGGGCGAGCAGCCCGCCGCCGTCCACCGGGCGGTAGCAGGGCACGCCCATCAGCGCCACCTGCGCGCCCGCTGCGGTGAGCAACCCGGTCCCCGTCTCGAGTCGCGCGGTGAACTCTCGGTCCCACTCCGGCGTGCCGAAGCGCAGCGTGCGGCCGTCGACGGTGTCGTCGAACACGTCCCAGGCACCGATCTCGACCACCGCGATCTGCGCCCGCGTCGACGTGACTGCCGCGCGCCACTTCTGCGGCCAGTCCCCGCACTCGGCGCCGAGGTCGCGCTGCTCGCCGCGCCGGCTGGTGATCCGCCCGAGCATGACCCCGCAGCCCTCGACCGTCCCGTCGTGCAGCTCGAGGCTCGTCTCGAGCCCAGCCGGCCGGTTGAGCAGCAGCGTCATGCCCTGGCTGTCGCCGACGAACGTCACCCGCACCGGAGTCGGGAACCGGGCGGCCGCGGGACGCGGTGCGGCCTGGATGTGCACCGTCGGGCGTGTGCCCTGGTCGTTCGCGACGGCGGTGCCGCCGGGGCCGGACGCGGTGGCGAGCTGCATCCCGGCTGCCAGCACCGTGGCGCCCGCAGCGACGGGGAGCAGCACCGAGCGTCGCGCCCGCGCGGCCGCCCGGCGCACCTGCCCGGCCACCACCGCAAGGCCGTGCTCGCGGATCGGCCGCTCCACCCAGCGGTACGACGCCGCGGCGAGCCCGACGGTCACTGCCAACCGGCCGGCCAGCAGCGGCAGTCCGGTCAGCGGCACGTCGAGGCGCGGGCGGGTGAGGGTGAAGACCGGCCAGTGCCACAGGTAGATCCCGTACGACCGCACGCCCACCCAGCGCAGCGCGGACACGCCCAGGGCGCGCCCGGTCCAGGTGCCGGGCGTGCCCGCGGCGATCACCACCGCCGCGGTGGCGAGCCCGACGAGGAGGTAGCCGCCGCGGTAGAGCGCCGGCGTGTCCGACGTCCACCGCAGCACGCACCACCCGAGTGCGACGGCACCGGCGAGCGCTCCGACGTCCAGCACGACCGCCCGCGGCACCGCCCGCCCGACCGTCACCACGGCGAGGCAGGCGCCGACGAGCAGCGGCGCGGCATGCGTGTCGCTGCCGTAGTAGACGCGGGCGGCGTCCGTCCCGGGGGAGTACAGCGCCGCCATCGCGACGCTCGAGGCCAGCGCCCCGGCCGCGGCGACCGCCAGCAGGACCCGCCGCCCGCCCCAGCGCAGGCAGACCACGAGCACCAGCGGCCAGAGCAGGTAGAACTGCTCCTCCACCGCCAGCGACCACAGGTGCTGCAGCAGCGACGGCCGACCGAGCGCGGCGAAGTACGACCGGTTCCAGACGATCTGGGTCCAGTTCGTCGCATACGCGAGGGCGGCCACGACGTCGCCGCGCAACCGGCCGAGTTCGTCCGGCGCCACGAGCGAGCAGGCGAGGACGACGACGATCAACATGACCACCACCGCGGGCAGCAACCGGCGGGCGCGTCCGAGGTAGAACCGGCGCAGGTCCACCCGTCCGGTGTCGTACCACCGGGTGAGCAGGAGCGCGGTGATGAGGTAGCCGGACAGGACGAAGAACACGTCCACGCCGAGGAACCCGCCGGGCACCGTGGCGATCCCGGCGTGGAAGGCGAGCACCACCGCGACGGCGAGCGCCCGGACACCGTCGAGGCCCGGGGCGTAGCGCAGGCCCGACGGCCGTCCCGCCATCCGACCTCCCGACGCCGTCCGCGGTCGACGTCATGGTCGGGCATCGGCGCGGCCCGGCGGGGGAGCCGCGCCGGCGTCAGCCGACGGCCGCGCCGAGCACCTGGTGCACCGAGCGGACGGCGCTGGCGCCCTCGCCGACGGCCGCGGCGACGCGCTTCATCGACCCGGCACGGACGTCGCCGACGGCGAACACCGCGGGCTGGCTGGTCTCGAACGGCAGCGGCGGGCGCCCGAGGTGCTGCCACACGTCGCCCAGGTCCTCCGCGCTGAGCTGGGCGTCGGTCCGGACGAAGCCGGAGCCGTCGGTCGCCACACCGGTGAGCCATCGCGTGGCGGGCTCCGCACCGATGAAGCAGAACAGTCCGACGCAGTCGAGCGTCTCGGCGCCGTCGGGTCCTGTCACCGTGACGGCGTCGAGCGGTGGGCCGCCGTGCAGCGCGGTGACGACCCTGCCCAGGTGCACCCGGACCGCGGGCTCGGCGAGGATCCGGTCGGCGAGGTAGGCGGACATCCCGCGGTACAGGTCGGGACCGCGCACCACCAGGTGCACAGAACTGCCGCGCGAGGCGAGGTGCAGGGCGGCCTGGCCGGCGGAGTTCGCGCCGCCGACCACGGCCACCGGTCGCGGGACGCAGCTGCGCGTCTCGATCTCGGTCGCCGCGTAGAAGATCCCGGTGCCCTCGAACTGCGACCACCGCTCGAGCGGCAGGGCACGGTAGCGGGCGCCGCTGGCGACGATGACCGCGCGCGCCGCGACGTGCGCCCCGTCGGACAGCGTGGCGTCGAGGTGGCTGCCGTCCGCCTGCAGCGTCACGACCTCACACGGGCTGTTCAGGCGGGCACCGAACTTCTGCGCCTGCACCATGGCACGCCCGGTCAGCTCGGCGCCGCTGAGCCCGGACGGGAAGCCGAGGTAGTTCTCGATCCGCGAACTGGCCGCAGCCTGCCCACCGAGCGCGACACCGTCGAGCAGCACGGTCCGCAGACCCTCGGAGGCGCCGTACACCGCGGCGGCGAGTCCCGCCGGCCCCCCACCGACGACGAGCAGGTCGTGGACGGTGTCGGCTCCGTCGCCACCGTCGCCACCGTCGACACCGTCGCCGCGGTACGCCAGGCCGAGGTGCGCGGACAGCACGCCGGCGGTGGCCCGGCGCAGCACACCGGTCGGCGTGACGACGATCGGCAACTCACCGGCGCCGGCGTCGAGCAGGCGCAGCAGCCTGGCGCCGTCGGGACTGTCCACGTCGATCCAGGTGTGCGGGATCCCGAGCCGCGCCGCCCAGGTCCGGAGCGCCAGCGAGTTCGAGCACAAGGGGCTGCCGATGAGCTCGATGCTCCGCGCGCCCTCACCGGAGCGCAGGTACTCGCGCCGGCTGAGGAGCGCGCGCAGGACGATGTCGGACAGTTCCGGGTCCTCGTCCATGAGGCGCCGGAACTGCGCGGGCGGCACCCGGGTGACCCGGCCGCCGTCGGTGACGCGGGCGGTGAGGTAGGTCGACTGTCCGGTCAGGAGGTTGAGCTCGCCGAGGAAGCGGCCCGGGCCGTGCTGCCCGACGACGGCTTCCGGCAGGTCGAGTGTCGCCTCGCGGACGATGTCGACGGCGGCGGTCTCGACCAGGACGAAGTCGTAGCTGCGGTCGCCGGCGCGGAAGAGCACCTCGCCGGCGGCGACGTCGACGCTCTCGCCGTGCGCGCGCAGGCGCGCCAGCTGCCGCTCGTCCAGGACGGGGAACGCGATCTCGGCCGGTGTGCTCATCGCGTGCGCCAGTCTGCCTGCTCCGCGGCCCCGCGGCGACTGCCCGGTGAGCGGACGGGGCCGGCGAAGGCGGATCGACCGTCGTCGAGGAACCGGTCAGGGATCGAGAAGTCGTCCGGGCTGGCCCGTCCTAGCCTCGGCGTCATGACCAGCACCGAGGACCAGACGGCCTCCGGAGGTTTCACCGCGCAGGAGCGGGCCGCGATGAAGGAGCGCGCCGCTGAGCTGCGCGCCGAGGGCAAGAAAGGCGCCAAGCGGGCCGACGGCGTGCAGGCGGTCCTCGACCGGATCGCCGACATGGCACCCGACGACCGGGCGCTCGCCGAGCGCGTCCACGTGGTGGTGACCACGGTCGCGCCGCACCTCGCGCCGAAGACGTGGTACGGGATGCCGGCGTACGCGGACGACGACGGCAAGGTCGTCGTCTTCTTCCAGGACTCCGCCAAGTTCGGCTACCGCTACTCGACCCTCGGCTTCCAGGACGCCGCGCGGCTGGACGACGGCCAGATGTGGCCGGTCTCCTTCGCGCTGGCGGGGTGGACGCCGGCCGTCGAGGAGAAGGTCACCGCCTTGGTGACGGCGGCGGTCGCCTCGCCTGCCGAGTAGGGCTGCCGGCGGTCAGCTCGCGCCGTCGGCGTTGCCCAGAGCGTCGCGCTCCGGCTCGCCGGTGTCTTCGACCTTCTCGCGCGAGTTCCGCTCGTCGTCCGCGGGCAGGCCGGCTGCGTCGCGCTCGGGCGCGGCACCGTCCTCGGCCCGGGCGCTGCCGCCGGCGCTGTCGGTGCCTGTCTCGCTCATGCACCGAGTGTGCTCCCCGGCGTCGCACAGGAGGCGCCGGGGCAGCCAGCAGGGTCACGGCGGCCAGCCCGGGTAGCACCTCGCGTCCGCCTCATGGGGCGTCGGCCGCAGTACCGGGAACGGTCGTCGACGCCCGCCGCTCCAGGACGTCGTCGCGGAACATCCGCGCCGAGGGCAGCAGCGGCCGGCCGGTGTGCCACGCCACGCCGACGTCCCGGTGTGCGCCGGCGTCGGTGAGCGGCAGCACCGCCACACCTGCCCCGGCAGCGACCGGCGCCGGCAGCACGGCGACGCCGACCCCCACGCCGACCAGCCCGCGCACCGTGGACACGTCGTCGGCCTCCAGGACGACGCGTGCGGCGAACCCGGCGTCGGCGCAGAGGTCGTCCACCAGGCGGCGCAGGGAGCGGCCGCGCTTGAGCGCGACGAACGGCTCGTCGGCGACGTCGGCGAGTCCCACCCGCTCGCGCGCCGCCACGGCTGCCGTGGCCGGCACCGCCAGGCGCAACGGCTCCACGAGCAGCCGCCGCCACTCCAGCTCCGCGACGCTGGTGCGCACGGTGCTGATCACCACGTCGACGTCGCCGGCCTGCAGCGCCGGGACGATGTCGGCGTCCGGCAGCTGCCGGAGCTCGAAGCGCACCGCCGGGTGCTCGGCGGAGAAGTCCGCCAGCAGGCGCGGGACGAGCCAGCTGCCGAACGAACGCTGGAAGCCGAGCGTCACCGCCCCGCTCTCGGGGTCGACGAGCTGCTCGACGGCGGCGAGCCCGTCGTCGAGTGCGTGCAGCAGGACGTCGACGTGCCGCTTGAACGCCGCGCCGGCACGAGTGAGGCGCAGGATGCGCCCGGTCCGTTGGAGCAGCGGCGTCCCGACCTCCGCCGAGAGCCGGTCCAGCGCCCGCGACACGCCGGGCTGGCTGATCCCGCTCGCCGCGCTGACCTCCGTCACCGTGACGCCGTCGGCGACCTGCTGGAACCATCGCAGCGCGCTCGTGTCCATGCCGTGAGCGTATCGGTCGGATGCGCTTCAGTCATTTGACGCATGGGTGAGACTGGAGTCGTGACTATGAAGACTGCATTTGCCGAGTACCGCCGTTCCCGTTCCGCCCTCCGGGCGGAGACCGCCGACCGCCGCCGCCTCGCCCGCGACCTGTCCCTGTTCGCCACCCCCGCGGAGCGGCAGGAGCTGCTGGCCGTCCTCAGCCGCGCCGAGGGCGACAAGTCGGCGTACGTCCGCAGCGTGATGGACGGCGTCGACACCCGCCGCGCCGGCCGCGTCGTCGCCTGAGGCCGCTGCGGCGGGGCGCCCGCGGGGCGAACCGCGTGGCGCGCACGCCATAAACTGGCCGGTCGTGAGCGCGCCCGACTACGACCCGGTCCAGGTCTCCGCCCTGGGTCCCGACCGTCTCGGGGCCGCCGTCGCCGCCGCGCGCACGGCCTTCGCCGCCGCGGACTCCCTCGAGGCACTGCACGCCGCGGCGCTCGCGCACCGCGGTGACCGCTCGCCGCTGGCCCTGGCCAACCGGGAGATCGGCGCGCTGCCACCTGCGGCGAAGGCCGACGCCGGCCGGCGCGTCAACGCCGCCCGCACCGAGGTCACCGCCGACTACCAGCGGCGCCGCGCCGAGCTCGAGGCCGAGCGTGACGCCCGGGTGCTCGTCGAGGAGGCCGTCGACGTCACCCTGCCGTGGGACCGCCGGCTGCCCGGCGCCCGGCACCCGCTGACGACCGTGCAGGAGTACCTCGGCGACGTGTTCGTCGCGATGGGCTACGAGATCGCGGAGGGGCCCGAGCTCGAGGCCGAGTGGTTCAACTTCGACGCACTCAACATGGGCCCGGACCACCCCGCGCGCTCGATGATGGACACCTTCTTCGTCGACAGCGGGGACAGCGGTCTGGTGCTGCGCACGCACACCAGCCCGGTGCAGGCCCGCACGATGCTCACCCGGGAACCGCCGATCTACGTCGTCTGTCCCGGGCGGGTGTACCGCACCGACGAGCTCGACGCGACGCACAGCCCGGTGTTCCACCAGCTCGAGGGGCTCGTCGTCGACGAGGGCATCACGATGGCGCACCTCAAGGGCACGCTCGACCACATGGCGCAGGCCGTGTTCGGTCCCGGCATCGTGTCCAGGCTGCGCCCGTCCTACTTCCCGTTCACCGAACCGTCGGCCGAGCCGGACCTGCTCTGCTTCGTCTGCCGCGGCGAGTCGATCGGCAACCCGGACCGGCCGTGCCGCACCTGCGGCGGCGAGGGGTGGATCGAGTGGGGCGGCTGCGGCATGGTCAACCCGCGCGTGCTGGCGGCCTGTGGGATCGACCCGGACCGGTACTCCGGCTTCGCCTTCGGCATGGGCATCGAGCGGACGATGATGTTCCGCAACAACGCCGAGGACATGCGCGACATCGTGGAGGGCGACGTGCGCTTCACCCAGGCCTTCGGCACGGAGGCCTGACATGCCCGGTGGGGGAGTCGTCTCCGTCCCGGTCGGGTGGCTCGCCGAGTACGCCGACATCGGCGCGACGTCGCCGCGCGTCCTGGCCGACGCGCTGGTCCGGGTCGGGCTCGAGGTCGAGCAGATCGAGGCCGCGGGCGAGGCGATCAGCGGACCGCTGGTGCTCGGCCGGGTCGTCTCGTACGTCGACGAACCACAGCGCAACGGCAAGGTCGTGCGGTGGTGCGCGGTCGACGTCGGCGAGCACAACACCGCGGACGGTCCGCGCGGCATCGTCTGCGGCGCGCACAACTTCGCCGTCGGTGACCTGGTCGCCGTCGCGCTGCCGGGGACGGTGCTGCCCGGCCCGTTCGCCATCTCGGCGCGCAAGACCTACGGGCACGTCTCGGACGGGATGATCTGCTCCGCGCGCGAGCTCGGGATCGGGCAGGACGCCGCGGGGATCCTCGTACTGCCGTCCTCCGCCGGGGCGCCGGGTGAGGACGCCCGGGGGCCGCTGGGGCTGACCGACGACGTCCTGACGATCGCCGTCACCCCCGACCGGGGGTACTGCCTGTCGGTGCGCGGGCTGTCCCGGGAGGCGGCCACCGCACTGGACGCCGGCTACCGGGACGTCGCTGCCTCCGTCGCCGTCCCCGCACCCGACGGTGGCGCGTACGACGTCCGGGTCGAGGACCCGGCCGGCTGCGACCGGTTCTCCGCCCGCGCGGTCCGCGGGCTCGCCCCGAACGCCGCATCCCCGAACTGGCTGCAGGCGCGTCTGCGGCAGGTGGGCATGCGACCCATCTCGCTGGCCGTCGACGTCACGAACTACGTGATGCTCGAGACCGGCCAGCCGCTGCACGCCTTCGACCGCGCCCGGCTGTCCGGGCCGGTCGTGGTGCGCCGGGCCCGTCCCGGCGAGCGGCTGACCACGCTCGACGGCGTCGAGCGGGCGCTCGACCCAGAGGACCTGCTCGTCACGGACGACACCGGCCCGATCGCGCTCGCCGGCGTCATGGGTGGGGCGTCGACGGAGGTCTCCGACACCACCACCGACATCGTCCTCGAGGCGGCCCACTGGGACCCGTCGGTGATCGCCCGCGCGGTCCGCCGGCACCGGTTGCCGAGCGAGGCCGCCAAGCGGTTCGAGCGCGGGGTCGACCCCGAGATCGCGGCGGTCGCGCTGCAGCGTTGCGTCGACCTGCTCGCCGAACTGGGCGGCGCGGTCGACGCCGGCGGCGTCACCGTCGTCGGCGACGGGCCGGCGCCGGCGGTCGTGACCATGTCCGCGGCCTACCCGGGCCGGCTGGCCGGCCTGGAGATCCCCACGGCGTCCGTCGTCCGCCGGCTCGAGCAGGTCGGGTGCCACGTCTCCGTGGCGTCCGGCACCGACGAGCTGACGGTCCGCGCGCCGTCGTGGCGGCCAGACCTCCGCATGCCGGCCGATCTCGTCGAGGAGGTCGTCCGCCTCGAGGGGTACGACCGGGTGCCGTCCGCACTCCCGACCCCGCCGCCCGGCCGCGGACTCACCGACCTCCAGCGGACCCACCGCGCGGTCCGGCGCGCGCTGGCCGCGTCCGGCTACACCGAGGCGCTCGGCAACCCGTTCGTCTCGCCCCGGATCTGGGACGACTTCGGACTGCCGTCCGACGACCCGCGGCGGCGGGCACCGTTCGTGGCCAACCCGCTGTCCGACGCCGAACCGCAGCTGCGGAGCACACTGCTGCCGGGACTGTTGACGATCTTGCTGCGCAACATCGGCCGCGGTACTCGAGACCTCGCGCTGTACGAGATCGGCCAGGTGTTCGGCCCGACCTCGGACTTGCCGCCAGTGCCCCGCCCGGGCGTCGCGCACCGACCCTCGGACGCCGAGCTCGCGGCACTGCACGCCTCGGTGCCGGACCAGCCCCGGCACGCCGCGGTCGTCCTCGCCGGTGAGCTCGAGCGACGCGGCTGGTGGGGTCCCGGCCGCGCCGCCACCTGGGCCGACGCGGTGGAGGCCGCCCGGACGGTCGCCCGCACGTGCCGCGTCGAGCTGACCGTGCGCCGCGGCGAGTCGGCGCCGTGGCACCCCGGCCGGTGTGCCGAGCTGGTGCTGGACGCCCGGGTGGTGGGGTACGCCGGCGAGCTGCACCCGCGCGTCACCGCCGCCCTCGACCTCCCCCCGCGCAGCTGCGCCATGGAGCTCGACCTCGCGGCGTTCCCGGCGGCGCGACCGGTGACGGCTCCGCACCTGTCGACGTTCCCGCCGGTGCTGCTCGACGTCGCGCTGGTCGTCGGCCAGGAGGTGCCCGCGGCCGACGTCGAGGCGGCGTTGCGCGAGGGCGGCGGCGAGCTGCTCGAGTCCGTGCGCCTGTTCGACGTCTACCGGGGCCTCGGCGGGGACGCGGTGTCGCTCGCGTTCTCGCTGCGACTGCGCGCCCCGGACCGCACGCTGACCGTCGAGGAGGCGACCGGCGTCCGGGACGCCGCGGTGGCACTCGCCGGGCAACGCACGGGTGCCGTCCTCCGGGCGTGACTGCCCCCGCCCGTGCATAGAGTTGCGTCCTGGTGCATGATGGTGCGATGGGATGCCGGGTCGCGGTCGCCGGGGCGAGCGGGTACGCCGGCGGTGAGCTCCTCCGCCTGCTGTCCGCACACCCGGACTTCGACGTCACCGCCGTCATGGCGCGAGGTCAGGCCGGGCGCCTGCTGGGCGAGGTGCACCCGCAGCTGCGCTCACTCGCGCACCTGACCCTGGCCGACACCACGCCGGAGGCGCTCGCCGACGCCGACCTGGTCTTCCTCGCACTGCCGCACGGCGCCTCCGGAGCGCTGGCGCGGGAGCTCCCGGCCGCGGTCAAGGTCGTCGACCTCGGCGCCGACCACCGGCTGCAGGACCCGGAGGCGTGGGCGCAGTACTACGGCGGCGAGCACGCCGGAGCGTGGACCTACGGCCTGCCGGAGCTGCCCGGGCAGCGTGCCCGGATCGCCGCCGCGGACCGGGTCGCGAACACCGGCTGCTACGCCGTCGCGACCGTCCTGGCGCTGGCGCCACTGGTCGCCGCGGGCGCGGTCGAGCCCGACGACGTGGTCGTCGTCGCCGCCAGCGGGACCTCCGGCGCCGGCCGCGCGCCCACCCCCCAGCTGCTCGGCAGCGAGGTGATGGGCGACCTGTCCCCGTACAAGGTCGGCGTGCACCAGCACGTCCCGGAGATCCTCCAGGCGACCGGCGCCCGGACACTGTCGTTGACCCCGCTGCTCGCCCCGATGCCACGCGGGATCCTCGCCACGGTCACCGCCCGCCCCGTCGGTACTCCGACGGCGGACGAGATCCGGACCATCCTGCGCGACCAGTACGACGACGAGCCGTTCGTGCACGTCCTGCCCGGTGGCCAGCAGCCGCACACCGCCGCCACGGCCGGGTCGAACTCCGCGCACCTCCAGGCCGCCGTCGACAGGAACTCGGGACGCGTCGTCGTCACGTGCGCCGTCGACAACCTCGGCAAGGGCGCCGCAGGGCAGGCCGTGCAGGACGCCAACCTGATGCTCGGACTTCCGGAGACGGCCGGCCTCACCGCGGACGGCACCGCGCCGTGAACGGGGCCCCACGGAACCGCGCTCAGCGCTCACGCCTGCGCGGGGGTCCCGAGTGAGCGTCACGGCCGCACGCGGCTTCCGGGCCGCGGGCGTCGCCGCCGGCATCAAGGCCTCCGGCGCGCCGGACCTCGCGCTGGTCGTCAACGACGGCCCGTCGGACGCGGCCGCGGTCGTGGTCACGGCCAACCGGGTGAAGGCGGCGCCGGTGCTGTGGACGCAACAGGCCGCCGTCGACGGCCGGCTGCGCGCTGTCGTGCTCAACTCCGGCGGCGCCAACGCGTGCACGGGGCACGCCGGGTTCGCGGACACGCACGCCACCGCCGAGCGGGTCGGGAAGGTGCTGGAGGTCGGCGCGGGTGACGTCGCCGTCTGCTCCACCGGGCTGATCGGCGAGCGGCTGCCCGTCGCCGCCGTCCTCTCCGGCGTCGAGCGGGCCGCCGCGGTGCTCGCCGCGGACGCGGCAGCGGGGACGGCCGCCGCTGAGGCCGTCCGCACCACCGACACCCGCACCAAGCAGGCCACGCACGCCGGCAGCGGATGGACCGCTCGGCGGGATGGCGAAGGGCGCCGGCATGCTCGCGCCGAGCCTGGCGACGATGCTCTGCGTCCTGACCACCGACGCCGACGCCGACGCCGCGGCACTCGACGCCGCCCTGCGCGACGCGGTCCGCCGCACCTTCGACCGCCTGGACACCGATGGGTGCATGTCGACCAACGACACCGTCGTCCTGCTCGCCAGCGGCGCCTCCGGCGTCACGCCGACGCCGGACGAGCTCGCCGCCGCCGTCGAGGAGGTCTGCCGAGACCTGGCCGCCCAACTCCTGGCCGACGCCGAGGGAGTGACCAAGGAGGTCACCATCACGGTGTCCGGCGCCGCCGACGAGGACGACGCCGTCGAGGTCGCCCGCGCCGTGGCACGCAACGCGCTGCTCAAGTGCGCGCTGTTCGGCAACGACCCCAACTGGGGGCGCGTCCTGGCCGCGGTAGGGACGACGTCGGCGGACTTCGACCCGGACGCCGTCGACGTCGCCATCAACGGCGTCCAGGTGTGCCGGGCCGGCGCCGCGGGGGAGCCGCGCGAGCGGTGCGACCTCACCGGCCGCGACGTGAACATCGAGGTCGACCTGCACACCGGCAGCGAGACGGCGACGGTGTGGACCACCGACCTGTCGCACGCCTACGTCGACGAGAACTCGGCGTACTCGTCGTGACGACCGCCGTGCGTGCCAGCGAGCTCGGTGCCGCCGACAAGGCCGCCGTCCTCGTCGACGCCCTGCCCTGGCTCGCGCGCTTCCACGGCAAGGTCGTGGTGATCAAGTACGGCGGGCACGCGATGAGCTCACCGGAGCTGCAACGGGCGTTCGCGGAAGACGTCGTCTTCCTGCGGTACGCCGGCCTGCGCCCGGTCGTCGTCCACGGCGGCGGCCCGCAGATCAGCGCGCACCTCGAGCGGCTCGGCATCGCCAGCGAGTTCCGCGGCGGCCTGCGCGTCACCACTGCCGAGGCGATGTCCGTGGTGCGGATGGTCCTCGTCGGCCAGGTCAACGGTGACGTCGTGAACCTCGTCAACGCGCACGGACCCTTCGCCGTCGGACTGTCCGGGGAGGACGGCGGACTGTTCACCGCCGAGCGCCGGCCCGCCGTCGTCGACGGCGTCGAGGTGGACGTCGGCCAGGTCGGTGACGTCGTCGACGTCGACCCCAGCACGGTCCAGGCCCTGCTCGACGCCGGCCGGATCCCGGTGGTGGCCACCGTCGCGCGCGGCGCGGACGGGTTGACGTACAACGTGAACGCCGACACCGCTGCCGCCGCGCTCGCCGCCGGGGTCGGCGCCGAGAAGCTCGTCGTGCTGACCGACGTCGAGGGTCTATACGCCGATTGGCCGAACACGGACGACGTCGTCAGCCACATCAACGCCGACGAGCTGGCGGCGCTCCTCCCGACGCTGTCCAGCGGGATGGTGCCCAAGATGGAGGCGTGCCTGCGCGCGGTCCGGGCCGGCGTGCCGCGCGCGCACGTCCTCGACGGGAGGGTCGCGCACGCGCTGCTGCTCGAAGTGTTCACGAGCGAGGGGATCGGGACGATGGTGGTGCCGTCATGAGCTGGCAGGACCGCTGGGACGCGGTGATGATGCCGAACTACGGCATCCCGCCCCTGGTGCTCGACCACGGCAGCGGCGTGCGGGTGTGGGACGTCGACGGTGTCGAGTACCTGGACTTCGTCGCCGGCATCGCCGTCTCGTCGCTGGGACACGCGCACCCCGCCGTCGTTGCCGCCGTCACCGAACAGGTCGGGAAGCTGGCGCACACCTCGAACCTCTACATGCACGAGCCCGGGATCCGGCTGGCGGAACGGCTGGTGGAGCTGCTCGGCGTCCCGGCCAAGGTCTTCTTCTGCAACAGTGGTGCGGAAGCGAACGAAGCCGCGCTGAAGCTGACCCGCAAGACCGGACGGTCCGAGATCGTCGCGAGTGAGGGTGGCTTCCACGGCCGGACGATGGGCGCGCTGTCGATCACGGGCAACCCGCCGAAGCGGGAGCCGTTCCAGCCGCTGCCCGGCCCGGTGAGCTTCGTCACGCACGGGGACGTGGACGCGCTGCGCGCCGCCGTCAGTGAGCGCACCGCCGCGGTGTTCCTCGAGACGACGTTGGGAGAGGGTGGCATCGTGCCCGCACCGCCGGGCTTCCTCGCCGCCGCGCGGCAGGTGTGTGACGAGGTCGGCGCGCTGCTCGTCGTCGACGAGGTGCAGAGCGGCGTCGGCCGGACCGGCAGCTGGTTCGCGAGCCTCGCCGACGGCGTCCGCCCCGACGTCCTGACCCTGGCCAAGGGCCTCGGCGGCGGGCTGCCGATCGGCGCCTGCCTCGCGCTCGGCCCGGCCGGTGACCTGTTCGCCCCGGGCGACCACGGCAGCACCTTCGGCGGCAACCCGGTGGCGTGCGCTGCCGCCCTGGCCGTGCTCACCACCATCGCCGACGAGCACCTCCTGGACGGCGTGAAGCGGGTCGGCGAGCACCTCGCCGGCGTCCTGCAGGCGATCGACAGCCCGCTCGTCGCGGGTGTGCGCGGCTCCGGGCTGTGGCGCGCCGTCGCGCTCGCCGAGCCCCGCGCCGCCGAGGTGGAGACGGCCGCCCGCCGCCGCGGGCTGCTGGTCAACGCCGTCCGCCCCGACACCGTTCGGCTCGCGCCGCCGCTGGTCCTGACCGAGGCGGACGTCGACGCCGCCGTCCCGATGATGAAGGGCGCACTGGACGAGGTGGCCGGATGACGCGGCACTTCTTGCGCGACGACGACCTGACCCCCGAGGAGCAGCGTGCGGTGCTCGAGCTCGCGGTCGAGTTCAAGCGCGACCCGTTCCTCCGCCGGCCGCTGGCCGGGCCGCGGTCGGTGGCGCTGCTGTTCGACAAGCCCTCGACCCGCACCCGGGTGTCCTTCAGCGTCGGCGTGGCAGAGCTCGGCGGTCACCCGCTGGTCATCGACGCGGGGTCCAGCCAGCTCGGTCGCGGGGAACCGGTCGAGGACACCGCCCGGGTGCTCGCCCGGCAGGTGTCGGCCATCGTGTGGCGCACCAGCGGCCAGGCCCGGATCGAGGCGATGGCGGGCAACAGCAGCGTCCCGGTCGTCAACGCGCTGACCGACCAGTTCCACCCCTGTCAGGTCCTCGCCGACCTGCAGACGGTGCGCGAGCGGCTGGGCGGCACCGACGGCCGGGTGCTGGCCTACGTCGGCGACGCCGCCAACAACATGGCGCAGTCCTACCTCCTCGGCGCGGCGACGGCCGGGATGCACGTCCGCGTCGGTGGTCCGGCCTCGGCCGCGCCGGACCCGACCGTCGTCGCGGCCGCGCAGAAGCGGGCCGCCGACACCGGCGGCAGCGTCCTCGTCACCACCGACCCCGACGAGGCCGTCGACGGTGCGGACGTCCTCGCCACGGACACCTGGACGTCGATGGGACAGGACAGCGATCCCGACCGGGACGCCGAGCTCCGGCCGTTCGCGGTGACGCAGGCGCTGCTGGACCGCGCGGCCCCGCAGGCCGTCGTCCTGCACTGCCTGCCGGCCTACCGCGGACGCGAGATCGCCGCCGAGGTGATCGACGGGCCGCGCAGCGCCGTGTGGGACGAGGCGGAGAACCGCCTGCACGCCCAGAAGGCGCTGCTCACCTGGCTGGTGGAGCGCTCGTGAGCGTGTCGGTGCGGCCGCCCACCCGGGCGGCGCGGCACGCTCGCATCGTCGAGATCCTCGCCACCCGGCCGGTCCGCTCGCAGGCCGAGCTCGCCGCGGCGCTCTCCCATGCCGGCTTCCCGGTCACGCAGGCGACGCTGTCCCGCGACCTCGACGAGCTCGGTGCGGTCAAGCTGCGCACCCCCGACGGGGGGCTGCCCGCCTACGTCGTCCCGCAGGACGGGTCGCCGCTGGCGGCCCGCCAGCCCGCCGACGCGCCTCCGCAGCGCCTGGCCCGCCTGCTCGCCGAGCTGCTCGTCAGCGCCGAGGCCAGCGCGAACCTCGTCGTCCTGCGGACCCCGCCGGGCGCCGCCGACTTCCTGGCCTCCGCCCTGGACCGGGCGGCACTGCCGGAGGTCCTCGGGTGCATCGCCGGCGACGACACCATCCTGGTCATCGCCCGGGACCCGGGCGGCGGCGACGTCGTCGTCCGCCGCCTCACCGAGTTCGGCCGGTCCCCGGCCGGGGGAGCCGTCGAATGAGCGGAGCCGTCGCATGAGCAAGGTCCTCACCTCGCTGCCGGTCGGCGAGCGGGTCGGCATCGCCTTCTCCGGCGGTCTCGACACCTCGGTCGCCGTCGCGTGGATGCGCGAGAAGGGCGCGGTGCCCTGCACCTACACCGCCGACATCGGCCAGTACGACGAGCCCGACATCGCGAGCGTCCCCGCCCGCGCCGTCCAGTACGGCGCGGAGCTGGCGCGGGCGGTCGACTGCCGCCGGGAGCTCGTCGAGGAAGGCCTGGCCGCCCTGGCGTGCGGAGCGTTCCACGTGCGCTCCGGCGGGCGGGCGTACTTCAACACCACCCCGCTCGGCCGGGCGGTCACCGGGACGATGCTGGTCCGGGCGATGGAGGTCGACGGGGTCCACATCTGGGGCGACGGGTCGACGTTCAAGGGCAACGACATCGAGCGCTTCTACCGCTACGGCCTGCTCGCCCACCCCGGGTTGCGGATCTACAAGCCGTGGCTCGACGCCGCCTTCGTCGGTGAGCTCGGCGGGCGGGCGGAGATGAGCCGCTGGCTCGCCGCGCGCGAGCTGCCCTACCGCGACAGCGTCGAGAAGGCGTACTCCACGGACGCGAACATCTGGGGCGCCACCCACGAGGCGAAGACACTCGAGCACCTCGACGTGTCCCTGGAGACCGTCGACCCGATCATGGGTGTGCGCTTCTGGGACCCCGCGGTCCGGATCGACGCCGAGGACGTCACGGTGCGCTTCGTCGCCGGCCGCCCGGTCGAGGTCGACGGAGTGCGCTACGACGACCCGGTCGCGCTCGTCGGTGAGGTCAACGCCATCGGCGGCCGGCACGGGCTCGGCATGTCCGACCAGATCGAGAACCGGATCATCGAGGCCAAGTCGAGGGGCATCTACGAGGCACCCGGGATGGCGCTGTTGTGGATCGCTTACGAGCGGCTGCTCAACGCCGTCCACAACGAGGACACCATCGCGAACTACCACGGGGAGGGCCGCCGGCTCGGGCGCCTGCTCTACGAGGGCCGCTGGCTCGACCCCCAGTCGCTGATGCTGCGGGAGTCCATCCAGCGCTGGGTGGCCTCGCTCGTCACCGGCGAGGTGACGCTGCGGCTGCGGCGCGGGGAGGACTACACCGTGCTCGACACCCGCGGTCCTTCGTTGTCGTACCACCCGGACAAGCTGTCCATGGAGCGGAGGGACAACGCCGCGTTCGGGCCGGTCGACCGGATCGGCCAGCTGACAATGCGCAACCTCGACATCGCCGACTCCCGGGCGAAGCTCGAGCAGTACGCCGGCGACCCGGCCGGCCAGCTCTCCCAGGCCTACCTGTTCGGTGAGCTGGCGGCCGGCGGCCTCACCCTCGGTGGCGCCGACCGCATCGCCGCCTACGTGCGTGGGGAGGCGCGCTTCGGCACCGACGAGACCGTCCTCGACAGCGCCGCCATCGAGGCCGGCGTTGACTGAGCGGCGTCCCGCCGGCAACCGGCTGTGGGGCGGGCGCTTCGCCGGCGGCCCGTCCGACGCGCTGGCGGCGCTGTCCCTGTCGGTGCACTTCGACTGGCGGTTGGCGCCGCACGACCTCGCCGCCTCCCGGGCGCACGCCCGCGTCCTGCACCGCGCGGGCCTGCTCACCGACGACGAACTGGGTAGGTTGCTCGGCGCGCTGGACGACCTGCAACGCGCGGTCGCGGACGGCACGTTCCGCCCGACCCTCGAGGACGAGGACGTCCACACCGCGCTCGAACGCGGCCTGCTCGAACGCCTGGGCACCCTCGGCGGGAAGCTGCGGGCCGGGCGCAGCCGCAACGACCAGGTCGCCACCGACCTGCGGCTCTACCTGCGCGCCCAGGTCCGGGCCCTGGTGCGGGCGATCGCCGATCTCGAGACCGCGCTGCTGCACCTGGCCGAGCAGCACCGCGGCGTCGCGATGCCCGGCATGACCCACCTGCAACACGCCCAGCCGGTGCTGTTCGCCCACCACCTCCTGGCGCACGTGCACGCACTCGCCCGCGACGTCGACCGGCTGCGCGACTGGGACCGGCGCGCCGCCGTGTCCCCGCTCGGCGCCGGCGCGCTGGCCGGCTCGTCCCTGCCGCTCGACCCCGCGGCGGTGGCCGCCGAGCTCGGCTTCGACCGCCCGGCGGCCAACTCGATCGACGCCGTGTCCGACCGCGACTTCGCCGCCGAGTTCCTGTTCGCCTCCGCCCTGCTCGGTGTGCACCTGTCGCGGATCGGCGAGGAGGTCGTCCTCTGGGCGACGCCGGAGTTCGGCTGGGTCCGTCTCGACGACGCCTGGTCCACCGGGTCGTCGATCATGCCGCAGAAGAAGAACCCCGACATCGCCGAGCTCGCCCGCGGGAAGACCGGCCGGCTGATCGGCAACCTCACCGGCCTGCTGGCCACGCTGAAAGGTCTGCCGCTGGCCTACGACCGCGACCTGCAGGAGGACAAGGAGCCGGTGTTCGACACCGTCGACCAACTGCTCGTGCTGCTGCCCGCGCTCACCGGGCTGCTCGCGACCCTCGACGTCGACGCCGAGCGCATGGCCGCGGCCGCGCCGTCGGGCTTCGCGCTGGCGACCGACGTCGCGGAGTGGCTCGTCCGCCGCGGCGTCCCGTTCCGGGAGGCGCACGAGGTGTCCGGTGCGTTCGTGGCCTTCTGCGAGCAGCGCGGCATCGAGCTGCCGGACGCCACCGACGACGAGCTCGCCGCGATCGATCCGCGCCTCACCCCGCAGGTGCGCGAGGTGCTCACCGTCCCCGGCGCGCTCCGCGCCCGCTCCGCCGTCGGGGGCACCTCCCCGGACCGGGTCGCCGAGCAGTCGGCGGCGCTCGCCGACACCATCCGCGCGCAGGCGGAGTGGGCCGGCGTGACCGGCCCGGCCTGAGGATGCCGGTCGCCCGCGAGGAGCTCGCCGGCCCGGCCGTCGACCTCGCGCCTCGGCTGCTCGGCGCGGTGGTGGCGGCCGGAGCGGTCGCGGTGCGGCTCACCGAGGTGGAGGCTTACGAGGGCGCCGACGACCCTGCCTCCCACGCCTTCCGCGGCCTGTCGCGCCGCACCGCGGTGATGTTCGGCCCGCCCGGCCACCTGTACTGCTACTTCACCTACGGCATGCACTGGTGCGCGAACGTCGTGTGCGGCGGCGACGGGCATGCCGCCGCCGTCCTGCTGCGTGCCGGCGAGGTCGTGCGCGGTCGCGAGGTCGCGCGCGCCCGCCGACCCGCCGCCAGGGTCGACGCCGACCTCGCCCGCGGCCCGGCCCGGCTGGCCGGCTGCCTGGCCCTGTCGGGCAGCACCAACGGCGTCGACCTCTGCGACCCCGGCTCGCCGGTCGTCCTCGAGTCGCTGCCCGCCGCGCCGGCGCCCGACGTCGTCGCCGGCCCGCGGGTGGGCATCAGCCGTGCCGCCGAGCGACCCTGGCGCTTCTGGTTGCCCGGTGAGGCGACGGTGTCGGTGTACCGGGCCGGCGCGCGGCGCGGGGCACGCTCCGGCCGCTCCGGAGGCGGCAGCCCGGCGGCTGGATAGGGTGACCGTCGATGGCCCGCCGCCCCCGCCCGGAGGAGCTGCCCGACGCGCCCCCGGTCGTCGCCGGCCGGCTGAAGAAGGTCGTCCCCCTCGCGCACAGCGGCGCACGCTTGCGCCTGGCCGTCGCCCAGGAGCTGTTCAGCAGCCACGACATCGACGTCGGCACCGCACTGCTGCTGCGCGTGCTCGCCGAGCAGCCGGGGATCCGCGGGCTGCGCCGCGTCCTCGACGTGGGCTGCGGGTACGGCCCGATCGGGCTGCTACTGGCGGCGTGGAACCCCGACGCCGAGGTGCACTGCGTCGACCGGGACGCACTGGCCGTCGCGTTCACCGCGTACAACGCCGTGCTGAACGGGCTGCCACGGGTGCGCGCCTACCCGAGCCTCGGCTACGACGACGTCGACGGCACGGACTTCGACCTCGTCGTGTCCAACGTCCCGGCGAAGGCCGGGCCGGGCGTCATCGCGGCGCTGGTCCGCGACGCCCGACACCGACTGACGCCCGCCGGGGTCGCCGCGGTGGTGGGCATCGACCGGATCGCGCCGCAGATCGCCGACGTCCTGCAACCGCCGGACTTCGAGGTCCTCGCCCGTCGTGCCGGGCGCGGCTACACCTGCAGCGTCTACCGGGCGACCGCCCCGGCCACCCCGCCCGGGCTGGACGGCTTCGCCCGGGGCGACGCGACCCGCGCTCGGGTCACCGTCAGCCTCGGCGGACGCGAGCTCGGCCTGACGACGTCCTGGGGGCTGCCGGAGTTCGACACGGTCGGGTTCCCGACGCAGCTCGCGGCGGCGCTGCTCACCGAGCGCGACGTCGACCTGTCCCACCCGGTCGTCGTCAGCCCCGCCCAGGGGCACCTCCCGGTCCTGCTGGCTGCCTGCGGGGCGCCGCGGCTCACGCTCGTCGATCGCGACCTGCTCGCGCTGCGCACCAGCCGGGCGAACCTCCTGGCCGCCGGCCTGCCACCGGAGTCCGTTCAGATCGAACTCGTCGCGGACCCGGCGCCC
>CAVWUZ010000002.1:727500-1296467 GCA_963758325.1 uncultured Actinomycetota bacterium
ACAACCCAGATCACCAGCTAAGGTCCCTAAGCGTGTGCTAAGTGGAAAAGGATGTGGAGTCGCACAGACAACCAGGAGGTTGGCTTAGAAGCAGCCACCCTTTAAAGAGTGCGTAATAGCTCACTGGTCAAGTGGTTCTGCGCCGACAATGTAACGGGGCTCAAGCACACCACCGAAGCTGTGGCATTCACACGATACTCTGCCGGTCGTCCTCGGGCGGTCGGCCAGATGTGTGGATGGGTAGGGGAGCGTCGTGTGCCGAGGGAAGCGGCGGGGTGACCCAGCCGTGGACGGCATACGAGTGAGAATGCAGGCATGAGTAGCGAAAGGGGAGTGAGAAACTCCCCCGCCGGATGACCAAGGGTTCCTGGGCCAGGCTAATCCGCCCAGGGTAAGTCGGGACCTAAGGCGAGGCCGACAGGCGTAGTCGATGGACAACGGGTTGATATTCCCGTACCCGCGAAAGAGCGCCCATGCTGAACCTGGTAATGCTAAGCGCCAGAAGCCGCCGAACCTTCGGGTGAGGCGGTGGATCGCGCGACCCGAACCAGTAGTAGGCAAGCGATGGGGTGACGCAGGAAGGTAGTCGTACCGGTCAGTGGATAATACCGGGGCAACGTTGTAGGGCGTGGTGTAGGCAAATCCGCACCACACGAGCCTGAGAACGGACGCATAGCCGAATGAGGCGAATTCGATGATCCTATGCTGCCGAGAAAAGCCTCTAGCGAGCTCTGAGCGGCCCGTACCCCAAACCGACACAGGTGGTCAGGTAGAGAATACCAAGGCGATCGAGTGAACTGTGGTTAAGGAACTCGGCAAAATGCCCCCGTAACTTCGGGAGAAGGGGGGCCAGTTGGCGTGACGGAGTTCTCCTCCCGAGCGCTGGCCGGCCGCAGAGACCAGCGAGAAGCGACTGTTTACTAAAAACACAGGTCCGTGCGAAGTCGCAAGACGATGTATACGGACTGACGCCTGCCCGGTGCTGGAACGTTAAGGGGACGGGTTAGCCACTTCGGTGGCGAAGCTCAGAACTCAAGCGCCAGTAAACGGCGGTGGTAACTATAACCATCCTAAGGTAGCGAAATTCCTTGTCGGGTAAGTTCCGACCTGCACGAATGGCGTAACGACTTCTCGACTGTCTCAACCACGGACTCGGCGAAATTGCACTACGAGTAAAGATGCTCGTTACGCGCGGCAGGACGGAAAGACCCCGGGACCTTTACTATAGCTTGATATTGGTGTTCGGTTCGGCTTGTGTAGGATAGGTGGGAGACTGTGAAGCTGGTACGCCAGTACTGGTGGAGTCAACGTTGAAATACCACTCTGGTCGAATTGGATGTCTAACCTCGGTCCGTGATCCGGATCAGGAACAGTGTCAGGTGGGTAGTTTGACTGGGGCGGTCGCCTCCCAAAATGTAACGGAGGCGCCCAAAGGTTCCCTCAGCCTGGTTGGCAATCAGGTGTCGAGTGCAAGTGCACAAGGGAGCTTGACTGTGAGACAGACATGTCGAGCAGGAGCGAAAGCTGGGACTAGTGATCCGGCACCGGCTTGTGGAAGCGGTGTCGCTCAACGGATAAAAGGTACCCCGGGGATAACAGGCTGATCTTCCCCAAGAGTCCATATCGACGGGATGGTTTGGCACCTCGATGTCGGCTCGTCGCATCCTGGGGCTGGAGTAGGTCCCAAGGGTTGGGCTGTTCGCCCATTAAAGCGGTACGCGAGCTGGGTTTAGAACGTCGTGAGACAGTTCGGTCCCTATCCGCCGCGCGCGCAGGAGATTTGAGAAGGGCTGTCCCTAGTACGAGAGGACCGGGACGGACGAACCTCTGGTGTGCCAGTTGTTCCGCCAGGAGCACTGCTGGTTGGCTACGTTCGGAAGGGATAACCGCTGAAGGCATCTAAGCGGGAAGCTCGCTTCAAGATGAGATCTCCCATCCTTCGTGGAGTAAGGCCCCCGGCTAGACCACCGGGTTGATAGGCCGGAAGTGGAAGTGCGGTGACGCATGGAGCTGACCGGTACTAATAGGCCGAGGACTTGCCACACACACCTTCCGCTGCTGCGGAAGGGCACGCGTCCACTGTGCGGTTCCCGAGGTGCGGTCCCCGCCGTTGTCGGCGGGGAGACCGACATCTCCATAGTGTTTCGGCGACCATAGCGAGAGGGAAACGCCCGGTCCCATCCCGAACCCGGAAGCTAAGCCTCTCAGCGCCGATGGTACTGCGCGGGCCACTGCGTGGGAGAGTAGGACGTCGCCGGACTCACTTCACGACAAAAGGCCGCTCGGGTCATCCCGAGCGGCCTTTTGCGTTGTCTCAGGAAGGTGCCTCACCGTGTCACCATCTCCGCCACGCGGCGATCGGCCCCAGCCCCGCAGGGGCGGCAGTTCCGGTGCCGGCTCCGGAAGGTCAGCGGGCGCGCCCGGATCGACCCGGGGCGGCTCGATCGAGCCGTGCGCGCCCCGAGCGCGCCGACCGCCCCGAGCGCGCGGACCGCCCCGAGCGCGCCGGCAGCGCCCCGAGCGCCCCGACGCGCCCCGAGCGCTGCCGAGCGCCCCGAGCGCCGCAGTCAGGGATCCTCCGGGGCCCGGGGCGCGTCCGCGCGCGGGTGGAGCCGCGGGGGCGACGAGGGCACGCGCTGCGTCGGGCACCGGGCGAGTTGGCGAGCGCCGGGGTGACAGCGCCTCGCGCGGCGATGGCCGTCCACGCCGCGACACCCGCGGGGCCGGCGCTCGGGGCGGTGACTCCGGCGCGCCGCGTGCTGGGCGCGACGGAGCGGATCGCGCACGGAGCGACCCCGGTCGGCGTCGAGCGGAACGCGCCGGAGCGCGGGCGGACCGACCGCGGGCGCGGCGCGCCGGCATCTCGCGGTCGCGAGGCCGCACCGGCCCGAGGGGCCAGCCGACCGGCATCCGGTCGTCCGCGATCGGATGCCGGCCGGGGGAGTGCGCACGTCCGACCGGCGTCGTCGTCGCCGACGCCCGACGAGCCCACCATCCCGTCCGTCGACCGATCCCAGGGCACTCGACCCGTCCGTCCGCGCCGAGCTTGCGCAGCCTCGCGAAGGCGAACGCGGACGTCGTCGCCGGCCATCTGGTCGCCGCCGGGGAGGCGCTCGACTCGGACCCGGCGCGCGCACTGGCACACGCCCGCGCCGCCCGGCGTCGGGCGGCGCGGATCGGATCGGTGCGCGAGGCGGCCGGCATCGCCGCCTACCACGCGGGGGAGTGGGCGGAGGCGCTGAGCGAACTCCGCGCTGCGCGCAGGATCACCGGCGACCCCGGCAACCTCCCGGTGATGGCCGACTGCGAACGGGCGCTCGGCCGGCCGGAGGCAGCGCTGCGGATGCTCAGCGATCCCGGTGTCGGACGCCTGGACGCCGAGCGGTTCGCGGAACTGCTGGTGGTCCTGGCGGGCGCTCGCCGCGACCTCAGGCAGCCGGAGGCGGCGCTCGCGGTCCTGGCCCGCGGGGGACTCGACCGGAACCGGCCCCGGCCGGGATCCAGCCGGCTCTGGTACGTCTACGCCGACGTCCTCGCCGATCTGGGCCGCACCGAGGAGGCCGCCCAGTGGTTCGCGGCCGCGGCGGCGCTCGACCCCGAGGGCGAGACCGACGCTGCAGAACGCGCTGCCGCGCTGCTCTGAGCGCTGCGGACGAGCACAGCCGGCCGCGTCGTCCACAGGTCCGGTCGTCGTCCACAGGGAGGCGTCCGCCCGTACCGCCGCCCCGTCGTCGGCGCTGGGATGTCGGCATGACCGAGACAGACCAGGCCGACAACTGCGTGCTCCTGCGCGGGACCCTGACCGGTCCCGCCCTCGACCGCAGGCTCGCCGACGGGGCCGACGTGAGCACCTTCCAGTTGCTCGTCGCCCGTCCGCCCTCCGCTCGCGGTCGGACCGACGTCCTGGACTGCGCTGCCCGGGACGCCGCTGTGCGCAAGTCCCTCCGCAGGTGCGCCGACGGCGACCGGCTCGAGGTGACGGGATGGGTGCAGCGCCGGTTCTGGCGGGGCGCGGCCGGGCTGGTGAGCCGCTACGAGATCGAAGTCGAGTCGCTGCGCAAGCTGCGGCGCGGATGACCGTGCGTGTCGTCGCTCTGCTCACCGTTCGCCTGGTCGGCGAAACGGCGGAAGACGAGTCCCGAGGCCGGCTTCGGCGTGAACAGCGTCGACTTGCGAGGCATGCGGGCACCGACGGCCGCGACCGCGGCGACCGCGTCCACCGGCGTCGCTCGCAGGAGGACCGCCGTACCGCCACTGGCGCGTGCGGCCGCGATCGCCTCGTCGACGGTGTGCGCGTAACCGACGGCGTCGACCGTGTCTGCCAGACCCCAGACCCGCGGGACCAGGGCGCGGTGCAGGACGCTGACGTCCAGCGCCGCGAGGGCCGGCGGTTCACCAGGGCGCACCGCCTGCTGCACCAGCTGAGGTCCCGGCTGGGACACCGACCACCGCGGACGCGCCGTCGGTCAGGACGGCCGCGAAGTCCTCGAGCCCGGACAGGCGCGCGAGGCCGTCCTCGACATCGCCGACCGCCGTCGACCGCAGCGCGCCGTCGGCCCGGCGGAGCGCCTCGTCCAGCGGCAGACCGATCAGCACCCGGTGGATCGCGTGGACCTGCGGGCCGTAGCCGGCCGTGTCGACCAGCAGCGTCAGGCCACGGTCCCAGGGGCCGGCCCCGGAGCGCGCGCGAAGCTGCACCTGCATCTCCCGGTAGGTCGCGTACCTGTGGTGTCCGTCGGCGATCAGCGCAGACCGGGTGGAGAGGTCCTCGTCGACCGCGGCGCTCGCCTCGGCGTCCCGCACGGCCCACAGCCGATGGGTGATCCCGTCCGGCGTCGTGGCGTCGGCGATCGCTGGCGCGCCGGTGACCGACTCCACCACCTGCGTCGCTGCGCCGCCACCGTCGTAGACGAGGTAGATCGGTTCGAGGTTCGCCTCGGTCGCCAGCATGAGCGCCAGGCGGTCCTCGACCGGCCCGGCCATCGTGTCCTCGTGCGGGAGGATCACGCCGTCGGCCGGGTCCCGCAGTTCGACGGCACCCAGCAGCCCGCGTGTCGGCGACCCACCGGGTTCCTGCATCTCGTAGACGTAGAGAGCACGGGCGTCGTCGGCGCGAAGAAGTCCGGACCCGGCCCACGCCGACATCCGGGCCGCGGCGGCATCGTACGGATCCGGAGCACCGTCCCCGCCTCGCGGGAGGATGACGCGGATGGCGTTGTCGGGGTCCTCCTCGACAAGGCGCTGGCGGGTCGGCTCGTCGACCACGTCGTACGGCGGGCACAGCAGCCGGGCGAGGCGCTCGCGGTCCACGTCGTAGCGGGCGGCCCGGAAGGGGGCCAGCGACAAGCCGCGGGCGGAACGGTCCACGGCTCGGGATCGTACGCAGCGGCGCGCACTCGGCCCGGCGGGAGGACCACGGGCTCCGGATCGGGCAGCCCGGCTATCGTCGCGTCCTGTGCCGGTCCGTCGAGCATCTCGCGCTCCGCTGCCCCGCCCGGACCGGGACCTCCGATGAGCCTGCGCGCCTCGGACGGCCCGCTGTGCGCCATCTACGACGTCGCGCTCCTCGACCTCGACGGCGTCGTGTACGTGGGCCCTGACGCGGTGCCGCACGCAGCGGACGCCCTCGCCGCGGTGCGGTCGGCCGGGATGCGCCTGGCGTTCGTCACCAACAACGCCGCCCGGCCGCCGAAGGTGGTCGCCGACCACCTGACGTCGCTGGGAGTGGCGGCCACGCCCGACGAGGTGATCACCTCGGCGCAGGCGGCCGCGCACTACCTCGCCGACCGGCTGCCCGCGGGGTCGGCCGTGCTCGTGCTCGGGACGACCGGACTGGTCGAGGCGCTGAAGGAACGGGGTTTGCGGCCGGTCTCGAGTGCCGACCAGGCGCCGGTCGCCGTCGTGCAGGGCTACTCGCCCGACCTCGACTGGCGGATGCTCGCCGAGGGCATGGTGGCCATCCGCAACGGGGCGAGCTGGGTCGCCACCAACCTCGATCCCACCGTCCCGTCGCCGCGGGGACCGCTCCCGGGGAACGGGTCGCTGGTCGCGGCGTTGCAGACGGCGACCGGCGTCACGCCGGTCGCCACCGGCAAGCCTGATCCGGCCATGCACCGCGAGAGCGTCGAACGCTCCGGCGCCAGGCGCCCGCTCGTCGTGGGCGACCGACTCGACACCGACATCGAGGGCGCCCGGGCGGTCGGGTGTGCGAGCGTGCTGGTCCTCACCGGAGTGACCACGCCCTCTGATCTGCTCGCGGCGGCGCCGAACCAGCGACCGGACCATCTCGGTCAGGACCTCCGCGTCCTGCTGTCCGCTGCCCCGGCCGTACAGGCCGACGGCAGCACGGTCACGTGCGGGACGTGGTCGGCGCGCGCGGATGACGACGGGGTGGTCCTGCGGCGGCTCGCCACGCAGGGGCGTGGGTCCGTGGAGCGGGACGCCGACCCCGCGGACGACGGTCTCGATGCGCTGCGCGCGGCCTGCGCCGCCGGCTGGGACCTCGTCGACCGGGAGGCACCGAGCAGCGGGCGCCAGGTGACCGTCCGGGCGGCCGACGCGGCGGCGCAGCAGGTCGTCGACGGGTTCGGCGTCGGCTGACGCCGGCCGCCGGCGGGTCAGACCAGCGCGCGCAGGCGCAGCAGGTCGAGCACGCTCGCCTCGATCCTCACCCGCCCGCTGGCCCAGGCGCGGCCGAACGGGAGCGTGCCGTCGGTGAGGTCGATGAGGTCGTCGCTGTTGAGCGCGAGCCGGATCGCCGCGTCGGCACCGGCAGCCCCGGCGGCGCCGGCAGCGCCGTCCTGGCGGATGTCGCGAAGGTGGCCGTCGCGGAGCTCACCGCGGTAGACGACGTCCAGGTCGCGGATGTGACAACTCAGCGTGCGGTCGAGGACGGCCTTGCGGCGGGTCGACTCGTCGACGCCGGCGAGGATGTCGGCGAGGCGGTGCATCGCCCGCTCGCACTGCGCCACCGTCGCCATCGCCGCGTCGTCCTCCTCCGAGATCTCCCGGACCGCTCGGACTCCCGGACTGCCGGGACCGCCGGGACTGCCGGGACTGCCCGTTCGACGGTATCGGCGCGGATGACCTGGCCTGGCGGCCGGGCACCAGTACGGTGCACGCATCATGACGACTGCGCGACCGCCCGCCGACGAGCCGGGGACTGGGCCGGCCGGCCTTCCCGCGGTCGAGCGCCGCGGTGCAGGAGCTGGTCGGCCTGGACGAGTCTCCGCTCGAGCAGCACCCCGTGACGTTCGACCGCGTCCACGCCGCGCTCCGCGCTGCACTCACCGACATCGACGCCTGACCGGCGCCGGGTGCCTCCCGCGTCGAAGGCCGGCCGGTGAACCGGCGACGGCGCCTCGACGCCGAGCTGGTCCGTCGCGGGCTGGCGCGCTCCCGCGAGCACGCCGCCGAGCTGGTCACCGCCGGCCGTGTCGAGGTCCGCGGCGTCATCGCAACCAAGTCCGCCACCGGTGTCGACGCCGACACCCCGCTGCGCGTCGTCGACGACGCCGCCGACCCCGGCTACGTCTCCCGTGGCGCCCACAAACTCGCCGGCGCCCTCGACGGGTTCGGCCGCGTCCACGTCGTCGGGCGGCGCTGTCTCGACGCCGGGGCGTCGACAGGCGGGTTCACCGACGTCCTGATCCGGCGCGGCGCCCGCGAGGTGGTGGCCGTCGACGTCGGCTACGGCCAGCTGGCCTGGTCGCTGCGCACCGACGCCCGGGTGCACGTCGTCGACCGCACCAACGTGCGCGACCTGGATCCCGACGCGATCGGTGGCCCGGCGCAGTTGACGGTCGCCGACCTGTCGTTCATCCCCCTCCGCCTGGTGCTGCCCGCGCTGGCGGCCTGCACCACCGGCGACGGGGACCTGCTGCCGATGGTCAAGCCACAGTTCGAGGTCGGTCGCGAACGGCTCGGCCGCGGTGGCGTCGTCCGCGACCCTCGACTGCACGCTCGAGGCGGTCCTGGGCGTGGCGGACCAGGCGGCGGCGCTGGGGTGGCCGGCGGTGGGGGTGTGCCGCAGTCCGCTGCCCGGCCCGTCGGGCAACATCGAGTTCTTCCTGTGGCTGCGCCGTACGGTGGGCCCGGAGGACTCCCTGCTCGACCGGGCAGCGGTCGAGCAGGCGGTCCAGCAGGGCGCCGGGAACGCCGGCGACGGGCGGACGGAGGCGATGCGATGAGGTCCGCTCTCGTCGTCGCGCACGCCGCCCGCGGGCCGATCGGTGAGCTGACGTCGACCGCGGCCTCCCACCTGCACAAGGCGGGTTTCGAGGTGCGGATGCTCGCCGCGGAGGCCGAGGCCTGCGGCTGCGGCTCCGCCGTCACCGTCGTCGAGGAGGCCGACGCCGCCCGCGACGTCGAGATCGTGCTGGTCTTCGGCGGTGACGGCACCTTCCTGCGCGCCGCCGAGTTCGCCCGCCCGGCGCGGGCGCCGATGCTCGGGGTGAACCTCGGCCACGTCGGGTTCCTCGCCGAAGCGGAGCCCGAGGAACTGCTCGACACCGTCGCCGCCGTCGCTGACGCCCGGTACACCGTCGAGGAGCGGACCACGATCGACGTCGTCGCCCGTTGCGGTGACGAGGTCCTCGGCAGCACGTGGGCGCTGAACGAGGCGTCGGTGGAGAAGGCCCAGCGCGAGCGGATGCTCGAGGTCGGGGTGGCGATCGACGGCCTGCCGCTGCTGCGCTTCGGCTGCGACGGGATCCTCTGCGCAACGCCCACCGGCTCGACCGCCTACGCGTACTCCGCCGGCGGGCCGATCGTCTGGCCGAGCGTCGATGCACTGCTCGTCGTCCCGAACGCCGCGCACGCCCTGTTCTCCCGGCCGGTCGTCGTCGCCCCGCAGTCGGTGATCACGCTCGACCTGCTGCGCGAGCACGCTGGCGTGCTGAGCTGCGACGGCCGGCGCACCGTCGCCCTGCCGCCCGGCGCCCAGGTGAGCGTGCGCCGCGGCGCGCTGCCCGTCCGCATCGCCCGGCTCGCGGACTGGAACTTCGGCGAACGGCTGGTCACCAAGTTCCAGCTGCCCGTCCGCGGCTTCCGCGACGGCGCCGGCGAGCGCGCGCGCCGCGGTCGGGGACCGACCCCGATGGCGGATTAGCCTCCAGCCGTGCTGGAGGAGCTGCGCATCCGCGGGCTCGGCGTCATCGACGACGCCGTCCTCCCGCTCGGCGCCGACCGGAGGTCCAGGCTGCCGGACGAGCGCGGCGCCGACCGGCGCACCGGCCTGACCGTCGTCACGGGCGAGACCGGGGCGGGCAAGACGATGGTCGTGACCGGCCTGCTGCTGCTGTTCGGTGGGCGGGCCGATGCCGGCCGGGTGCGCGCCGGCGCCGAGCACGCCAGCGTCGAGGGCCGGATCGTGATGCCCGAGGACCCGGACCTCGCCGCCCGGGTGGAGGACGCCGGCGGCCGGCTGGACGACGACGGGACGCTCCTGGTGCGCCGCACCGTGACCGCGGGCGGGCGGTCCCGCGCCGCGCTGGGCGGCGCGGGCGTGCCGGTCGGGCTGCTCGCCGAGCTCGCCGACCGGCTGGTCGCCGTCCACGGCCAGTCCGACCAGGTGCGGCTGCTGCGCGCCGGGGAGCAGCGGGCGGTCCTCGACCGCTTCGCCGCGCTCGACACCGACGAGCACGCCGACGCCTACGCCCGGTGGCGCGCCGCCGAACGGACCCTCCACGAGCGGGCCACTCGCGCCCGCGACCTCAGCCGGGAGGCCGACGTCCTGGCGCACGGGATCGGCGAGATCGAGGCCGCCGCGCCCCGCCCCGGCGAGGACGCCGAGCTGACCGCCCTCGCCGCTCGGTTGTCCGGGGCGGACGCGCTGCGCTCGGCGGCCCGCACCGCGCACGACGCGCTGCTCGGCGACCCGGACGACCCTGTCGCCGACGCCGCAGACGTCGTCGGGCTGCTCGGCGCGGCGCGGCGCGCGCTGCAGCACGAGTCCGGGGCGGACCCCGAGCTGGACGCCCTGGCCGGACGTCTCAGCGACCTCGCCGCCGTGACGGCAGATCTCGGCGCCGAGCTGGCCGGCTACGTCGACGGCCTGGACGCCGACCCCGCCCGGCTCGCGGCCGTCGAGCAGCGCCGTTCGGTCCTCGCCACGCTGACCCGCAAGTACGGCGAGGACGTCGACGCCGTGCTCGCCTGGGCGGACGACGCTCGCGCGCGGCTGGCCGATCTCGACGTCTCCGACGACGCGCTCGCCCGCCTGGCCGCCGAGCGGGACCGCGCCGCCGCCCAGCTCGCCCGGACCGCCGCCGAACTCACCCGACGGCGCGCCGCCGCTGCCGCGGAGCTCGCGGCCGCGGTCACCGGCGAGCTCTCCGGACTGGCGATGGCCGGCGCCGAGCTCCTCGTGCGGGTGCAGCCACGCCCCGCCGTCGCGGGGCAGCTCGCAGTGCGGCTCGACGGCGCCGTGGTCGGCGTCGGACCCGACGGGGCGGACGACGTCGAGCTGCTCCTGCGGTCCTCGCCCGACGCGCCGGCGCTGCCGATCGGCCGCGGCGCCTCCGGCGGCGAGCTCTCCCGGATCATGCTGGCTCTCGAGGTCAGCCTCGCCGGCACCGACCCCGTCCCCACCCTGGTCTTCGACGAGGTGGACGCCGGCATCGGCGGGCGCGCCGCGGTGGAGGTCGGGCGCCGCCTGGCGCGGCTGGCCCGCCGGCACCAGGTCCTCGTCGTGACCCACCTCGCGCAGGTGGCCGCGCACGCCGACCGGCACCTCGTCGTGGACAAGGGCGTCCACGACGCGGGCGTCAGCGACGTGCGGGTGGTCGACGGCGACGACCGGCTCGCCGAGCTCGCCCGGATGCTGTCCGGCGCCGACACGCCGGCCGCCCGGAAGCACGCCGCGGAGCTGCTGGAGCACGCCCGGCACGCCCCGGCCGGCCGGTGACGAGCTCACCGGAGCGACCCGCCGACCGCGTGGCGCCCCGGCGGCGTCGGTCCCCGATGGCACCATGGAACGCCATGAGGGTCGCGCTGCGCCGACGCACCGAGACGCTCCCCGGCATCACCGGGGTGGCGCGGCTGGATCGACGCACCCCTCGGCTGGTCGGTCGGCTCAACCCCGGCGACATCGCCGTGATCGACCACGTGGACCTCGACCGGGTCACCGCCGAGTCGCTGGCCGCGACGAAGGTGAAGCTGGTCGTCAACGCCCAGCCCAGCATCTCGGGGCGGTACCCGAACCTCGGTCCGGAGTTGCTGCTGGCCTCCGGCATCGAGCTGCTCGACAACGTCGGCGCCGAGATCTTCGCCGCCGTCCGTGAGGGGACGGTCCTGCGCGTGGACGGGGAGACCGTCTACGTCGGCGAGGACCCCATCGCCACCGGCACCCGGCAGACCCTGGTCTCCGTCGCCGAGCTCATGGTCGAGGCGAAGGCCGGGCTCAGCACGCAGCTGCAGGCGTTCGCCGCGAACACCGTCGAGTACATGCAGCGCGAGCGGGCGCTGCTCCTCGACGGCGTCGGCGTCCCCGAGATCCGGACCAAGCTCACCGGACGGCACGCCCTGGTCGTCGTGCGCGGCTACGACTACGCCGCCGACCTCAAACGGCTCAAGCACTACATCCGGGAGTACAAGCCGGTGCTCATCGGCGTGGAGGGCGGCGCGGACGTGCTGCGCGAGGCCGGACTGCGTCCCGACCTCATCGTCGGCGACGTCGACGGCCTCTCCGACGAGGTCCTGACCTCCGGCGCGGAGGTCGTCGTCCGCGCCAGCCCGGACGGTCAGGCGCCCGGACTGGCGCGCGCGCAGGACCTGGGCATCGACGCGCTGGTGTTCCCGTCGCTGGGGACCAGCGAGGACCTCGCGCTGCTGCTCGCCGACGAGCGAGGATCCAGCCTCATCGTCACCGTCGGCACCCACGCCAGCCTGATGGAGTTCCTCGACAAGGGCCGCGGCGGCATGGCGTCGAACTTCCTCACTCGGCTGCGGGTGGCGGGCAAGCTCGTCGACGCCCGGGCCGTCAGCCAGATCCACCGCAGCCGGATCTCCGCCGCCGCGCTGTTGCTTCTCGTCCTGGCCGCCTTCGTCGCGCTCGGCGCGGCGGTGGCCGTGTCCGACGTCGGTCGCACCTACCTCGACCTCATGGTCGACAAGTGGGACCGCTTCACCGAGTGGCTCCAAGGACTGTTCACGTGATCTCGTTCCGCTACCACGTCGTGTCGTTGATCGGCGTGTTCCTCGCCCTCGCCCTCGGCATCGTCGTCGGCACGACGGCGCTCAACGGCCCCATCACCAACGACCTGCGCAACCAGGTCGACACCCTGAAGAACGACCGGTCCTCACTCGCCGCCCAGCTCAAGCTGTCGCAGGACCAGGCCGGCGACGCGCAACGCTTCGCCGGCGAGTACGGCCCGGCAATCGTCAAGGGGACGCTGGCGAACCAGAACGTCGTCCTCCTCGGCATGCCAGGCGCGGACAGCGCGGTCAAGGACGCCCTCAGCAAGCAGCTCACCGCCGCCGGGGCGAAGGTCACCGGCCGGGTCCAGCTGACCAGCGACTACACCGACCCCAAGCGTGCCGGCGACATCACCAACCTGACGGTCAACGTGCACCCGCTCGGCCTGACGCTCCCGCAGACGACCGACGCCGGGGTGCTCGGCGGGGCGCTGCTGTCCTACGTGCTGCTCGGCAAGGGCCAGCAGAGCGACGTCCCGCAGGTCCTCAGCGCCTTCGCCGGGCTGCACATGCTCAAGGTCGAGAGCGGCGACGTCACCCCGGCGGCACAGGTCCTCGTCGTGGCCGGCGGCACGCTGCCGGCCGGCGACGCCGGCGCGAAGACGCAGCTGGCGACCGTCACCCAGCTCGACTCGACCGGCGGGCACGTCGTGGTGGCCGGTGACCAGGCGTCCGCGTCCGGCGCCGGGCTGGTGGCCGAGGTCCGGGCCGACGACGTCGACAAGGGTGCCGTGTCCACAGTCGACAACGCCGACACCGCGATGGGGCAGATCGCCACCCCGCTAGCGATGGCCGGGGTCCTGAAGAACACCGTCGGGCACTTCGGCACCGCCGACGGCGCAGACACGCTCGTCCCGGAACCGGCGAAGTAGCGCGGCGCGCCCGTGCCCGGGCCCGTCAGAGCGGCGCGGCGGGGGTCGCCGGACGTAGGATGGGCTCCCGTGGATCGCAGGCCCGGACAGCCCACCAAGCACCTCTTCGTCACCGGCGGGGTCGCCTCGTCGCTCGGCAAGGGCCTGACCGCCAGCAGCCTCGGCAGCCTGCTGAAGTCGCGCGGGCTCCGGGTCACGATGCAGAAGCTCGACCCGTACCTCAACGTCGACCCCGGGACGATGAACCCGTTCCAGCACGGCGAGGTCTTCGTGACCGAGGACGGCGCCGAGACCGACCTCGACGTCGGGCACTACGAGCGCTTCCTCGACACCGACCTCATCGGCTCGGCGAACGTCACGACCGGCCAGGTGTACTCGAGCGTCATCGCCAAGGAGCGGCGCGGCGAGTACCTCGGCGACACCGTCCAGGTCATCCCGCACATCACCAACGAGATCAAGGCGCGGATCCGGGCGATGGCCGATCCCGGCCCGGACGGCCGCCCGCCGCACGTCGTCATCACCGAGATCGGTGGCACGGTCGGCGACATCGAGTCGCTGCCGTTCCTGGAGGCCGCGCGCCAGGTCCGCCACGACATCGGCCGGGACAACTGCTTCTTCCTGCACGTCTCGCTGGTGCCCTACCTCGCGCCGTCCGGGGAGCTCAAGACCAAGCCGACGCAGCACTCGGTGGCCGCACTGCGCAGCATCGGCATCGCTCCGGACGCGGTGGTGTGTCGCAGCGATCGGGAGATCCCGGAGAACGTCAAGCGGAAGATCTCGCTGATGTGCGACGTCGACGCCGACGGCGTCGTCTCCGCGATCGACGCGCCGAGCATCTACGAGATCCCGAAGGTGCTGCACAGCGAGGGCCTGGACGCCTACGTGGTGCGCCGGCTCGGCCTGCCGTTCCGCGACGTCGACTGGACGGTGTGGGGCGACCTGCTCGACCGGATCCACAACCCGGTCAGTGAGCTGACGATCGCCCTGGTCGGCAAGTACATCGACCTGCCCGACGCGTACCTGTCCGTCACGGAGGCGCTGCGCGCGGCGGCCATCGCCCGGCGGACGAAGGTGCGGATCGCCTGGGTGCCGGCCGACAGCTGCGAGACGCCGACCGGCGCCGCGGTGGCGCTCGCCGGCGTCGACGGTGTCGTCATCCCCGGCGGGTTCGGCGTGCGCGGTATCGAGGGCAAGATCGGCGCCGCGCGGTACGCCCGGGAGCACGGCATCCCGACGCTCGGCCTGTGCCTCGGCCTGCAGTGCATGGTCATCGAGGCCGCCCGGAACCTCGGCGGGCTGGCCGCCGCGAACTCCGCGGAGTTCGACCCGGACACGCCGGACCCGGTCGTCGCGACGATGGCCGACCAGGTCGACGCCGTCGCAGGCCACGCCGACCTCGGCGGGACGATGCGCCTGGGCGCCTACCCCGCCGTCCTGCGCCGGGGCTCGGTCGTCGCCGAGGCGTACGGCGCCACGGAGGTGTCCGAGCGGCACCGCCACCGCTTCGAGGTCAACAACGCCTACCGCGACGCCCTGGAGGCCGCCGGACTCGTGGTCTCCGGCACCTCGCCGGACGGTCGGCTGGTCGAGTTCGTCGAGCTGCCGCGGGAGGTCCATCCGTACTACGCCGCCACCCAGGCGCACCCGGAACTCAAGTCCCGGCCGACGCGGGCCCACCCGCTGTTCCGCGGCCTGGTCGACGCCGCGCTGGCGTACTCGGCGGCAGAGCGGCTGCCGGTCGACATCCCGTTCGAGGCGGTCAACGGGTCGCGCACCGGCGTCCCGGCGGTGTCCTAGATGACCGACGGCGGTCAGGGGGGCTACGCGACCGTCGAGTCGGAGGTCCGCTTCCGCGGCAAGGTCATCGAGGTCCGCAGCGAGCAGTTGCGGATGCCGGACGGCACGGTGGCCACCCGTGACGTCGTCGGGCACCCCGGCGCGGTCGGCATCCTCGCGCTCGACGAGGAGGAGCGGATCGTCCTGGTGCACCAGTACCGCCAGCCGGTGCGGGCCTACCTCGACGAGCTGCCCGCGGGGCTGCTCGACAACCCCGGCGAGCCGGTGCTCGCCGCGGCGCAGCGGGAGCTGTTCGAAGAGGCGCGGCTGAAGGCCGGGCGGTGGGACGTCTTGGTCGACCTGCTGAGCACGCCCGGGATGACCAACGAGGCGATCCGGATCTACCTGGCGCGGGAGCTGTCCGACGCGACCGGCGAGTTCGACCCCCAGCACGAGGAGGTCGACATGACCGTCGCCCGGGTGGCGCTGTCCGACGCCGTGGCCCGGGTCCTCGCCGGGGACATCCGCAACGCCGCGGCGTGCGCCGGCATCCTCGCCGCCGCGGCCGCGCGGGCCCGCGAGTGGCGCGGGCTGCGCCCCGGCGACGCGCCGTGGGCCGACCGGGACGCCGCCACCGGCGCCGTCGTCCGGCCACTGGGGACGTGACCGCGCTCGCCGGGCGCGCGCTGCCGCCGACCGCGGCGGTGCGGGCCTACCTCGACCACCTCGCCGTCGAGCGGGGCAGCGCCGCCAACACGCTGAGCTCCTACCGGCGCGACCTCGCCCGCTACACCGCCTTCCTGGCCGCCCGCGGGACCTCCGGGCTGGACGACGTCGACGCGACGACGGTCGCGGCGTTCCTCGCCCACCTGCGCGAGGGTGACGCGGAGCACCCGCCGCTGGCCGCGGGGTCGGCGGCTCGGGCGGTCGTGGCGGTGCGCGGGCTGCACCGGTTCGCGCTGCGCGACGGCCTGCTGACCACCGACGTGGCCGCCGAGGTCCGCCCGCCCACGCCGCCGCGGCGGTTGCCGAAGGCCATCACCGTGGACGAGGTCGAGCGGCTGCTCGACGCCGCCGGGATGGACGACACACCGCTGGCGCTGCGGGACCGGGCGCTGTTGGAACTGCTCTACGGCACCGGCGCGCGCATCTCCGAGGCGGTCGGCCTCGACGTCGACGACGTCGACGGGCTGGACGTGCCCGCGGAGGCCGGCGGCCAGACCGTGCTCCTGGTCGGCAAGGGCGGCAAGCACCGCCGCGTCCCGCTCGGCTCGTACGCCGCCCGCGCGGTCTCGGCCTACCTCGTCCGGTCCCGCCCGGTGCTCGCCGCCGCCGGCCGCGGCACGCCGCGGCTGTTCCTCAACGCCCGGGGCGGCCCGCTGTCGCGCCAGTCCGCCTGGACCGTCCTGCGCGCGGCCGCGGACAAGGCGGGGCTCCCCGGCGCCCTGTCGCCGCACACGCTGCGGCACTCCTTCGCGACCCACCTCGTCGAGGGCGGCGCGGACGTCCGGGTCGTGCAGGAGCTGCTCGGGCACGCCTCGGTGACCACCACGCAGGTGTACACGCTGGTCACCGTCGACCAGCTTCGCGAGGTGTACGCGAGCGCGCATCCCCGCGCCCGCGCGTGAGGAGCGGCGTCGCGTCGAGGCACGGCGTTGCAGCAGCCGAGCGGCCGCCGCCGTGGGGTAGCGTCGCCCCGCGTACCGGCGGCCAGCATGCGGGGGGTCCAGTGGAGGGTTCGGTCGCCCGATGAACCAGCCGAAGGCCGGTGAGCTGTTCTCCGTGGAGGGCAGGTCGGACGCCAAGTCCGCCGACCCCGCCGCCGCGCGTCCCCGCCGCGACGTCCCGGAGCCCGCCCCGCTCGAACGGCACGGCCCGGCTCGCGTCACCGCGCTGTGCAACCAGAAGGGCGGCGTCGGCAAGACGACGTCGACGATCAACCTCGGTGCGGCGCTGGCCGAGTACGGCCGCCGGGTGCTGCTCGTCGACTTCGACCCCCAGGGCGCACTGTCGGTCGGGCTCGGTGTCGCCCCGCACCAGCTGGACCGGACGGTCTACAACCTGCTGATGGAGCGGGGCGTCACCGCCGACGACGTGCTGCTCAAGACCCAGGTCTCCGGGATGGACCTGCTGCCCAGCAACATCGACCTGTCCGCCGCCGAGGTCCAGCTGGTCAACGAGGTCGCCCGCGAGTCGACGCTGCAGCGCGTGCTCGCGCCGGTGCTCGGCGACTACGACCACGTCCTCGTCGACTGCCAGCCGTCGCTCGGCCTGCTCACCGTCAACGCGCTGACCGCCGCCGACGGCGTCATCGTGCCACTGGAGTGCGAGTACTTCAGCCTGCGCGGCGTCGCGCTGCTCATCGACACGATCGACAAGGTCCGCGAGCGGCTCAACCCGCGCCTGGAGCTCACCGGCATCCTCGCCACGATGTACGACGGGCGCACGCTGCACGGCCGTGAGGTCTTCCAGCGCGTCCTCGACGCCTTCGGTGACGCGGTGTTCGACACCGTCATCGCCCGGACGGTGCGCTTCCCGGAGACGACGGTCGCCGGCGAGCCGATCACCAGCTGGGCGCCGACCTCGGCCGGAGCGCAGGCCTACCGTGCGCTGGCCCGCGAGGTCGTCGCGCGCGACCCCGCGAACGGGCGGTGACGGGCTCGGCCGCGGCACCGGCACAGCACGCGGCCGCTGCCCACGGCTCCGGCGGCTCCACCGGGGCAGGCGGGGCGGGTGGGTTCAGTGTCCGGCTCGACAACTTCGAGGGACCCTTCGACCTGCTGCTCAGCCTGATCAGCCGCCGCCAGCTCGACCTCACCGAGGTGGCGCTGTCCCAGGTGACCGACGAGTTCCTGGCCCACCTCGGCGCCGCGCAGGACTGGGACCTCGGGCAGGCGACCGACTTCCTCGTCGTCGCCGCCACCCTGCTCGACCTCAAGGCCGCCCGGCTGCTGCCCAGCGCGGACGTCGAGGACGAGGACGCCCTCGCGCTGCTCGAGGCGCGCGACCTGCTGTTCGCCCGGCTGCTGCAGTACCGCGCCTACAAGCTCGCCGCCGCCTGGCTCGGGGAGTTGCACCGGACCGAGGGGCGGCGGCACGGGCGCTCGGCCGAGCTCGAACCCCGCTTCGCCGCCGCCCTGCCCGAGCTCGTCCTCGACGTCAGTCCCGAGCGGCTGGCGCAGCTCGCGACGGCGGCGATGGCGCCGCGCCCGGTGCCGACGATCGCGACCGACCACGTCCACGCGCCGCGGGTGAGCGTGCGCGAGCACATGGCGGTCCTGCGCGGCCTGCTCCACAGCGGCGGCGCGCTGACCTTCCGCGCGCTCGTGGCCGACTGCGACTCGACGATGGAGGTGGTGGCCCGGTTCCTCGGCGTGCTCGAGCTCTACCGTGAGGGCGCGGTCGCCTTCGACCAGGCCGGGGCGCTCGCCGAGCTGCGGGTGCGCTGGACCGAGCCGGGCCCGGCGGCCGGAGTCGCCGACGCGGCCGACGCTGCCGACCCAGCGGCCGACGTCGACGAGGAGTACGGATGACGCCCACCGACCCGTCGCCAGACGACGGGCACGACGCCGATCTCGACGCCGGTCTCGACGCCGGTCTCGACGCCGAGTCCGACGCGCTGGCGCTGCCGGTGGAGCCGGCCGCCCTGCGCGGCGCCCTGGAGGCGGTCCTGTTCGTCGTCGACACCCCGCTGTCGGTCGAGCAGCTCGCGGTGGCCGTCCACCAGCCGGTGCCCGCGGTCCGCGACGCCCTCGACGAGCTGGCGCACGAGCTCGACGCCCGAGGTAGCGGCATCGAGCTGCGCGACGTCGCCGGCGGGGTGCGCCTCTACACCCGTCCCGAGCACGCGGAGACGGTCGAACGGTTCCTGCTCGACGGGCAGCGCGGCCGGCTGTCCCCGGCGGCGCTCGAGACGCTGGCCGTGATCGCGTACCGGCAGCCGGTCACCCGCGCGCGGATCTCGGCGATCCGCGGGGTCAACGTCGACGGCGTCGTCCGCACGCTGGTCACTCGCGGGTTGATCGTCGAAGCCGGCGCCGACCCGGTCACCGGCGGCGGGCTGTACCGGACGACCGAACTGTTCCTGGAGAAGATGGGGCTGCACTCGCTGGAGGAGCTGCCGTCCCTCGCGCCGCTGCTGCCGGAACTCGACAGCCTCGACGGTCGCGGGACCTCGCGGAGCTCGGTGAACGCTGAGCCCCGTCCCGGTGGCATCCGGCTGCAGAAGGTCCTCGCGGCGGCTGGGGTCGGTTCCCGGCGTGCCAGCGAGCAGCTGATCACCGCGGGCCGCGTCGAGGTCGACGGCCGGGTCGTCACCGAGCTCGGCACCCGCGTCGACCCGAGCCACCGCCGAGGTCCGCGTCGACGGCCGGCGGATCCAGCTGCGTGACGACGGCGACGAGGTCGTCTACCTCGCGCTGAACAAGCCGCGCGGCGTGCTGTCCGCGATGGCCGACGACCGCGGCCGACCGAACGTCGGTGACCTGGTCCGCGAGGGTGTCGGCGCGCAGGTCGGCACCGGGCAGCGTCTGTTCCACGTCGGACGCCTCGACGGCGACAGCGAGGGGCTGCTGCTGCTGATGAACGACGGCGAGCTGGCCCACCGGCTGCATGCACCCCTCGTTCGGGGTGCCGAAGACCTACCTCGCGACCGTCGCCGGCGCCGGTGTCGCGGGAGGTCGGGCGCCGGCTGCGCGCCGGGATCGAGCTCGAGGACGGCCCGGCTCGAGCGGATGCGTTCCGCACCGTGCAGGCCACCGGCGGTCAGGCGCTGGTGGAGATCACGCTGCACGAGGGCCGCAACCGGATCGTCCGGCGGATGCTCGCCGAGGTCGGGCATCCGGTCAGCCGGCTGGTCCGCACCCGCATCGGCCCGGTCCGGCTGGGTGCGCTGCGCCCGGGTGCCTCCCGACCGCTCGACGTCGACGAGCTCACGGCGCTCGCTGCCGCCGTCGAGCTGGCGCCGTCCGGTCGCCCGCCCGGCTCTCAGTAGGCTTGCGTCCCGTGCGGTTCAGCGGGGTGGTGGCGCTCGACGGGCCGTCCGGCACCGGGAAGTCCACCGTCGCTCGCAGGCTCGCCACCCGGCTCGGCGTGCGCTACCTCGACACCGGGGCGATGTACCGCGCCGCGACCCTCGCCGTCCTGCGCGCCGGGATGGACGCGGGCGACCCGGCCGACGCGGAGAAGGTGCCCGCCCTCGTCGCCGACGCGGCGATCGACGTCTCCACCGACCCGGCCTCGCCGCGGGTCAGCCTCGACGGGGACCCGGTGGACGGCGAGATCCGCGGGCGCGCCGGTGACCGCGGCTGTCAGCGCGGTGTCCGCGCTGCCGGGAGTCCGCAGCCTGCTCGTCGAGCAGCAGCGCACCCTGATCGGTGACGGTGGGATCGTCGTCGAGGGCCGCGACATCGGCGGCGTCGTCTGGCCGGACGCCCGGCCGAAGGTCTACCTCACGGCCAGCGCCGAGGCCCGCGCCCGTCGCCGCGCCGGTGAGCTCGTCGACGCGGATCCGGCCGCCGTGGCCGCAGACATCGACCGGCGCGACCGGCTCGACAGCTCGCGGGCGGCCAGCCCGCTCGCCAAGGCGGCGGACGCCGTCGAGCTGGACACCACCGAGCTCGACGTGGACCAGGTCGTCGAGCGGCTGGTCGGGCTGGTGACGTCGGTGGCGCCGGTCGCCGATGGCTGACCGCCCGCTCGGGCCGTCGCTGCAGGACCGGGTGGAGGGCTCGGCGGCGCTGCGCCGGCACCAGCGACTCGCCGTGCGGATCACCCGGGCGATCAGCCGGGTCGAGTCGGTGGGACTCGACCGCGTCCCGGCCACCGGTCCGCTCCTGCTCGCCGCGAACCACCGCTCGGTGGTCGACGGCCCGCTGCTGTTCGGGCTGGTGTCCCGGCCGGCGACGTGGCTGGTCAAGCCGAGGCGTTCCTGCCGGGACTGCGCGGGCTGCTGCACGCCAGCGGGCAGGTCCCGGTCGTGCGTGGAGACGGTCGACCCCGCGCCGCTGCGGCTGTGCCTGGGCTTGCTCCGCGCCGGCGGAGTGGTCGGCATCTTCCCCGAGGGCTCCCGCGGCCCGGTCTCGCCGCGACCACCCGTCCCGGCGTCGGCTGGCTGGCGCTGCGCTCCGGGGCGACCGTGCGTCCCGGTGGCCTGCCACGGCACGTCGGAGGTCACCCACCGCCGCACGCTGCGCCGCCCTCCGGTGCGGGTCGTGGTCGGCGAACCGATCGCGTCGAGCGGTGGCCCGACGAGCGGCCGCTGAACCGCAAGCTTCCGCCGACGCCGCCGAGCAGGTCCGGCTGCGCGTTGGCCGCGCTCGTGGCGGCGACGGCGTGACCGGCGACGGCGTGACCGGTGACGGCGTGACCGTGCGGGCGGCGCTCCCGTCGTGGCCGTCGTCGGGCGTCCGAACGTCGGCAAGTCGACGCTCGTCAACCGCATCCTCGGCCGCCGCGAGGCCGTCGTGCAGGACGTCCCCGGCGTCACCCGGGACCGGATCGCCTACGACGCACTGTGGAACGGGCGGCGGTTCACCCTGGTCGACACCGGCGGCTGGGAGCCCGACGCGCGCGGGCTGCAGGCGATGGTGTCGGCGCAGGCCGAGCGTGCGGTGACCACCGCGGATCTCGTGCTGTTCGTGGTCGACGGCCGCACCGGCGCGACCGGGACCGACCTCGCCGTCGCCCGCACGCTGCGTCGCGGCTCCGGTCCCCGTCGTCCTCGCCGCCACGAAGATCGACGACGAGCGCGCCGAGGCGGACACCGCCGAGCTGTGGTCACTCGGGCTGGGCGAGCCGTACCCGGTCAGCGGCCTGCACGGCCGCGGCAGCGGCGACCTGCTCGACGCCGTCCTGGCGCAGCTGCCCGACGCACCGAGGGAGCGAGGACGTCGAGGGCGGCCCGCGCCGGGTCGCGCTGGTCGGGAAGCCCAACGTCGGCAAGTCCTCGCCTGCTGAACCGGCTGACCGGCGAGGAGCGCTCGGTCGTCGACGCCGTCGCGGGCACCACCATCGACCCGGTCGACAGCCTGGTCGAGCTCGGCGGCGAGGTGTGGCGCTTCGTCGACACCGCGGGGCTGCGTCGGCGGGTCCGGCAGGCCGCCGGCATGGAGTACTACGCGTCGCTGCGCACGGCGAGCGCGATCGAGGCGGCGGAGGTCGCCGTCGTCCTGCTCGATGCCGGCGAGCCGTTGAGCGAGCAGGACCAGCGCGTCATCTCGGCGGTGATCGACGCCGGGCGGGCGCTGGTGATCGCGTTCAACAAGTGGGACCTCGTCGACGAGGACCGCGCGTCTGCAGCTCGCCCGCGAGATCGACCGGGACCTGGCCCGGGTCGCAGTGGGCGCCGCGGGTCAACGTCTCCGCCAAGCACCGGACGCGTCGGTGGACCGGCTGGCGGGCGCGCTGCGGACCAGCCTGGCGTCCTGGGACCGCCGCATCTCCACCGGCCGGCTCAACAGCTGGCTCACCGAGGTCGTCGCGGCGACACCGCCGCCGCCGCGCGGCGGGCCGGGCACCGCGGGTGCTGTTCGCGACGCAGGCCGACACCCGCCCGCCGCGGTTCGTCCTGTTCACCACCGGGTTCCTCGAGGCGGGCTACCGCCGGTTCCTCGAGCGGCGGCTGCGCGAGGACTTCGACTTCGCGGGCACGCCGATCGAGATCTCGGTGCGGGTCCGGTCCCGGAACAGCCGCGACCGCTGAAGTAGGGTGGCGGGGCACGACCGGGACGTGGCGCAGCTTGGTAGCGCACCTGACTGGGGGTCAGGGGGTCGTGGGTTCGAATCCCGCCGTCCCGACCCTTGCCGTTGCCAGATGTGCCAGCTTGTCCGGGTTGAGGACGGCGAAGACCTGACTGATCCGGCCGTCGACGACGCCGAGCAGCCCCACCCAGGTGGTCGTCCCGTCCTGTTCCCCGACGACGCCGATCTCGCCGTTGACTCGCGCGAACCGCGGCACCCCGCCGCCGGAGGCGTCCGCCGTGACGGCCACGAGGAAGCGCGCGACCTTGTCCGCGCCGCGGATCGGCCGCAGCGCCGCGTGCGTGCGCCCGCCGCCGTCGGAGGTCAGGACCACGTCCGGCGCGAGCATCCCCAGCAACGCGTCCAGGTCGCCGGCCGTGCAGGCGCGGAGGAACTCGGCGGTGACCCGGCGCTGCTCCGCGGCGTCGCTGTCGAAGCGGGGACGCCGGGCCTGGACGTGCTCGCGGGCCCGGTGCGCGATCTGCCGCACCGCCGCCGGTGACCGTTCCACCGAGCGCGCGACCTCCTCGTGGGACATGCCGAAGACCTCGCGGAGCACGAACACCGCCCGCTCCAGCGGTGACAGCGTCTCGAGCACCACCAGGACGGCCAGCGACACCGACTCCGCCCGCGCCGCCGCGTCGACCACCTCGGCCGCCGGGTCGTCCTCGGCGACCAGCGGCTCGGGCAGCCACGGCCCGACGTAGGTCTCGCGCCGGGCGCGGTCGGCGCGCAACCGGTTCAGGGCCTGGCGGGTCGTCACCTGCACGAGGTACGCCCGCGGGTCTCGCACCTCGCCGACGTCGACCCGCGACCACCGCAGCCAGGTCTCCTGGACGACGTCCTCGGCGTCGGCGACGCTGCCGAGCACGTCGTAGGCGACGGAGAACAGCAGCCGCCGGTGGGCCGCGAACTCCTCGACCGCCGCGCCCGCGGCACCGTCAGCCGCCGTCACGCGGGGACCTCGCAGCGGTCACGGAACCCCTGGCCGTCAGGCCGAGCGCGCTGTTGAAACGGGAGCGCTGGTTCTCCACCGCGATCATCATGGTCAGCTCGACCAGCTGCGCGTCGTCGAGGTGCGCCCGCAGCCCGGCGACCATCTCGTCCGTCACGGTCGGCGGGGTGAGCGACGCGGCCTCGGCGTACTCGAGGACCCGACGCTCCAGGTCGGTGAACGCGTCGCTGTCGCGCCAGCGCGGCACGTCGCGGACCTTCTGCGGGTCCACGCCGCCCTGGACGCTCACCCAGTGGCCGAAGTCGACGCACCACGAGCAGCCGACCGTGACCGCCGCCGACATCTCGGCGAGGTGCTTGAGGTCCTCGGGCAGACGGTCCCACTTCGCCAGAGACGTCTCGGCGCGGACGTTCGAGCGCAGCACCTTGGGGTTGTGCGCGAGCGCCACGGCCGGTTCCAGGACGGCACCGAAGCGCCGGCGCGAGTACCAGCTGCCGAGGCGGGAGGTCAGGGTCTGCGGCGGGTCGAGCGGGATGCGGGCCATCCGGTCCTCCGAGGACGACGAGGTGCGGTCGCCCATGGGACACCCGCCGGCGCGGGGACGTGACATCCGCACCCGAGCGGAACGCCGACCCGGACCGGTCAGGCCCGCTCGGCGTCCTGGTCGCGGGGGTGGCCCTCCGCCTCGTCGGTCTGCGCCTGGTCGTTGTCGGCGAACGCGCCGGACTCCTGACCGAAGCCGCCCTCGTCCTCGCCCGGCGCCGGCCCGTAACCGGCAGCGTCCTCGTAGTCGCGGTCGAGCCGGTAGCGGCCGTCCTCGAGTCGCTCGTCGTCGCCCGGCGGCTGCTCGCTGGTCACGCCGGGTCCGGTACCCCGGTCCGCGACACCGCTAACCGTGCAGCGGGACGCACCGTTCGACGCCGGCCACCAGCCCGTCGGCGTAGCGCTGGCGGTCCGCCGCGCTCAACCCGACCTGCCCGGGGCTGTTGCCGCCGGCCTCGTTGTAGACCCACGGGACGTGCGCGAGCAGCTGGACGATCCAGGTGTTGCCCGACGCCAGGCCGCGGGTGCCGAGGTCGTAGCCGACGTCGCCCATCAGCCGCACCGGGTGCCCTTCCGCGGCGGCCCGCGCGCTCTGGAACGCAGCGCCGCAGCTGTGACTCGCCGCCGCGAGGCCCGCGTCGGTGAACACGACCCGCCGCCCTGCCGGCGTCGTGCGGTAGTCGCCCACGGACTGCACGTAGACGGTGTTGTTGCCGGCGGCGAACGCGATGCCGCCGGAGGCGCCGGCCTGGTCGTGGATGCTCAGGGCGAGTGCGGCGTGCACCCGGTCGGCGATCGCGGCGCGTTGCCCGAGGCTGACCCGGTCGGTGGCCGAGTTCTTGGTGAGCACCACCCGGTACCCGGCCGCCGTCAGCCGCGCCTGCACGAGCAGCGCGACGGAGTAGACGTCGCGCATCTCGGGCTCGTTCTCGTAGTCGGAGTCGACCAGGCCGCTGCCGGGGTCGACGGAGGTGATCGTCGGGCTGTGTCCCGGGTCGACAACGATCACGGGCGCGGTCGCCGCCGCCGCGACCGGGGCGGCCGGAGCCGCCGGCGGCGGGGCAGCCGGTGAGGTCCGTGCGCCGGAGGGGCTCGGCGCCGGCGCGGTCCTCGTCGGCGGTGGGGCGGCGGGCGCGGGCGCGCTCGCCGCGGCCGACACGGTCACCGAAGAGCGGCGAACCGGCGTGGAGGCCGGGCGGCCGGCGCTGCCGCACGCCGCGCTCAGCACGACGGCGGCGGTGACCGCCAGCGCAGGGCGGGCCGGACGCACCGCGACATCGTGCCAGCCCCGGCCGCGCTGCTCGGACCCACCGCGCCCTTCTGGAACAGTGGCACCGAGCGCAGCACCGCCCGAACCGACGCCGAGAGGACGGTCCGTGTCGCACGCCACCCTGGTCCCCGAGGCCGAGCTGACGCCCGCGGCCCGCCGTCCCCGGACTGCCGCCCGGCTCACCCTGCACGTCGCCTGGATCCTCGCGCTCACGCTGTGGACCGTCGAACGGGTCGGGCGGATGGGGTTCAACCCCACCGACCAGGGGTTCATCCTCGCCGGCAGCTGGCGGCTGCTGCACGGGCAGGTGCCGCACGCCGACGCCGCGTCGGTGCGCCCGATGGGCTCGGCGGTGCTGCACGTCATCGACTTCGCCGTGCCCGGGCCGTTGTTCCTCGCGTCCTGCATCGTGACGATGCTCGAGCTCGTGGTCTCGGCCGTCGCCATGACGGTGCTCGCCACCGGCCGGCCGGTCGTGCGGTGGGGACCACTGCTCACCGGGGCGACCGCCGCGGCGGCCCTGGTGAACCTCGGGATGTTCCCGTTGATGGCCTGGCACACCATCGACGGGATCCTGCTCTCCGCCCTCGGCTGGTGGGCGTTGGACGTCGGGCTGCGGACCGAACGGGCGCTGCCGCGGTGCGGCGGGCTGTTCCTGCTCGGCGTCGCCGTCATGTGCAAGCAGAGCTTCGCGCCCGCGGTCGTCGTCGGCCTGGCGATGCTCGTCGCCCACCCGGCCGTCCGAGCCCGTGGCCGCTGGACCGCCGCCCGGCTCCGGGCCACGGTCGGCGACCTGCTCGCCCTCGCCGCCTTCCCCGTCGCGTACGTCGTCGTCGTCACCGCGGCTGGCGGGCTCGGTGACATGATCGACCAGCTCGGCAGCGCGAACGCCGTCACCGACCAGCGCCTGGTCGACATCTGGTCCGTGGTGCCGGCCAGCTACCCGGTCCTCGGCCGGCCAGGGCTCCTGACGGCGTTGGTGCTCGCCGGCGTCCTCGCGTCGCTCAGGTTCCGCCGGGACCGCGCGCCGGTGTGGGCGCGGGCGGCGGACCTGGTGGTGTCGGGCGCCTACCTGGCACTGGTCGGCTACGTCGTCTGGGCCGGGCGGCTCCTGCTCGCCGGCAGCTGGGCGATCGTCGTGCTGTGGTTGCTCCTCCTCGCCACGGTCGTCGACGGGGTGCAGCGCCGGGCAGTGCCGTGGCGGGGGCTGTCGCTGGTCGTGCTCGCCGCCATGGCCAGCCTGTCCTGGGGAGCGGACAGCCCCACGCTCGTCGCCGGCAGCATGGCGCTCGGGACGGCGTACGCCGTCCTGGACGGTCACCGCCGGATGTGGCGCGCCGACCCGGAGCCGGCCGTGGGCGGGACCCCGGGCGCCGGCGACCGCGCGGCGCGCCCGGGGCGCCGGCCGTCGCGGGTCGCGTCCGGGGCGGTCGTCGGGCTCGTCGCCGTGGGCCTGGCCGCCGGTCTCGTGGTCACCGAGCACGACCATGCGCCCTACCGCGATCGGGCGCAGAGCGCGCTGACCGCAGGCCTCGGGCCGGTCGCGCCGTCGATGGCGAAGATCCGCACCAACCCGGTGACCGCGCAGTACATCGGGCAGATCGCACAGTGCGTCCGCGAGCATCCCGCGCGCTCCGTCGCCGTCCTGCCCGACAACCCGTTCGTCTACCCCGCGCTCGGGTTGAGCAACCCGTTCCCGGTCGACTGGCCGCTACCGCTGGAGATGACGCCGAAGGTCCGGCAGCGGATGCTCGACGTCGCCTCCGAGCTCGACCGGCGCGGGGACTACCTGGTGATGTTCCAGACCGTCAGTACGACGAGTCTGCCGGCGCTGCCGGCGCTGCCGAGTGCCGTCGCCGGCACGACTCCGATCGTCGTGGAGTCCGGCCTGGAACCGCAGCTGCTCGCGCGCTTGACCGGTACCCACCTCAGCTGCGGCAGCTTCGTCGCGGTGTGGCGCCCTGCGCGCTGACCCGGGCTGGCGTCGGGACGCCTGCTCAGATGGGCAGCCGCCGGAACACCGGCCGGGGGAGGTGCCGCAGTGCCGACATGACCACCCGCAGCGTGCCGGGCACCCACACCGTCCGACTCGGCCCGCGCAGGTGGGCCGCCACGGCACGCGCGACGTCGGTCGCATCGACGCTGAGCGGCGCCTCCGTCATCCCCTCCGTCATCGAGGTGCGCACGAACCCGGGCCGCACCACCAGGACCGTGACGCCGCTGCCGTGCAGGTCGTCGCCGAGTCCGGTGGCGAACGCGTCCAGGCCGGCCTTCGTGGCGCCGTAGAGGTAGTTCGACCGGCGCGGCCGCTCCCCGGCGACGGAGGACAGCACGACCAGGACGCCGTGACCCTGGGCCCGCATGCGCTCGCCGAGCACTGTCAGCGCGGCGACCGAGCCGGTGAAGTTGGTCGTCACGACCTCCGCGGCACGCTGCGGGTCGGCGGCGTGGTCGGGCGTCGGCAGGACGCCGAAGGCCACGACGGCCACGTCCACGTCGCCACCGTCGAACACCGGGCCGAGCACGTCCGCGTGGGTGTGCGGGGACGTGGCGTCGAAGTCGACCACCTCGACCGCGGCGCCGCCTAGCGGGGGCAACGCCCGAACCCGGTCCACGGCGGCGTCACGCCGGCCGGAAGGGCGCCCGGCCAGCACAACCCGGGTCAGGCGGCGGCGGCCGGCGAGCTCGGCCACGATGGCCGCTCCGATGTCCGAGCTGGCGCCGAGCAGCAGAACCGATTGGGGCGCACCCACTGCGTCGATCACAGGCCGAGCCTCCGGGACAGATCGGACACGAACAGGCCGTGCGGGTCGAGCACGGCCCGGGCGGCACGCCAGCGCTCGAGCGAGGGGTACATCTGCGGTAGCAGCTCGGGCCGCATCCGGGAGTCCTTCGCGAGGTAGATCCGCCCGCCGGCGCCGACGACCAGCTCGTCGGCCCGGTCCAGCACGGTGTGCACCGCGGGCAGCGCGGGCATGTCCAGCGCGAGCGTCCAGCCCGGCGCGGGGAAGGACAGCGGCGCGGGCGACGCCGGGCCGAAGCGTTTGAGGACGGCCAGCGACCCGGGCACCTTGGCGGCACGGAACATCTCGAGGACGCCCTGGACCACCGCGGCGTCGGCCACCGCGAACTGGTACTGCAGGAACCCGCGCGGACCGTAGATCCGGTTCCATCCCTCGACGACGTCCAGGGGGTAGAAGAACCTGCCGAAACTCTCCTGGCCGACCTCGGCGGTGCCGGGCGCGCGCCGGTAGTACGCCTCGTTGAAGGCGCGCATCGTGGACGTGCGGACCAGTCCGGAGGGCACGAGGCGGGGCGCCGGGACCATCCGGGAGCTGCCGTACTCCTCGAGGGCGGTCGGGCGCCCGCCCTCGGCGCCGACGCGGGGCGAGTGGTCACCGCTGGTGAGCACTCCCCGGCCGAGGGCGCGACCGGGGGCGAGGGTGTCCAACCAGGCGACGGTGTACCGGTGGCTGCGGTCCGCCTCCTCCAGCGCGGCCATGGTCGCCTCGAGGTCGGGGGTACGCCGGGTGTGGACGGTGACGCTCGCGGTCTCGATCGGCCGCATCCTCAGCCGGACCCGGGTGATGACCCCGGTGAGACCCATCCCGCCGAGGGTCGCCTCGAACGCGGCGTCACCGGGGCGCAGGGTGTGCAGCGTGGCCGTGCCGTCCACGAGGTCGAGCTCCTCGACGTGCCGGCCGATGCTGCCGTCGCGGTGGTGGTTCTTGCCGTGCACGTCCGCGGCCACCGCTCCGCCGACGGACACGAAGCGGGTCCCCGGCGTCACCGGGACGAACCACCCGCGCGGCACGCTCAGGGCGAGCAGGTCGGCGACGCTCACTCCCGCCCCGACGTCGACGACGCCGTCCGGGTGGATCTCGCCGACGGCGGTGAGCCGCTCGGTCGACAGGACACGCCCGCCGGCGTTGAGCGCCGCGTCACCGTAACTGCGGCCGAGACCTCGGGCCAGCAGCCCCCGCGGCGCCCCGCCGTCGAGGCAGCGCCGGACCAGGTCCACGACAGCGGCGGTGGAGTGCTCCAGATCGACCGTCGACGGTGACGCCGTCGCCCGTCCCCAGCCGGTCAGCAGGGTCGGGGCGCTCACGTGAGCACCCCGAGGGCGAACGCGCCGAGCCACAGCACGCCCAGCGCCTGCATCGAGCTGTCCCGCAGGATCACGTCTTCCGGCTCCTCCGCCCGTCCTTGATCGGTGTCGAGTGCGTAGCGCAGGATCGCCAGGACGAACGGGGCGATGCTGATCGCCGTCCATGCGCTGCCACGGTGTTCCGCGCCGACCTCGAACGCCCACAGACAGTACGAGGCGATCGTCACGGACGCGCAGACGCCGAGCACCATCCGGAGGTACGACAGCGGGTAGTAGGTCAGGCTGCGGCGCATCGCCGCGCCCGTGTCCTGGGCCCGGGTGAGCTCCGAGAGCCGCTTGCCGGTGACGATGAACAGCGACCCGAACGACGCGACGATGAGGAACCACCGCGAGATCGGCAGGTCGGTGGCCAGTCCGCCGCCGACCGCGCGCAGCAGGAACCCGCTCGAGACGAGGCCGAGCTCGATCACCGGCTGGTGCTTCAGCACCGTGGAGTAGAGGACTTGCAGGACCAGGTACGCCGCGATGCACGCCCGGAACTGCCACGGGCCCTTGATCGCCAACGAGGCGACAGCGAGCAGCGTCGCGAGGGCGACGGCCGCGTGCGGGCTCACCGCACCGGAGGCGACCGGGCGGTGGCGCTTGGTCGGGTGACGGCGATCGGACTCCGCGTCGACCACGTCGTTGAAGCAGTAGGTCGCCCCACTGGCGAAGCAGAACGCCAGGAACGCCAGCATGGTGTGGGCGAGCACGCTGGGGTGCAACAACGTCCCCGCGGCGAGCGGCGCCGCCGCGACGAGGACGTTCTTCACCCACTGCTTGGGTCGGGTCAGGCGGATCAGACCCCGCAGCACGCCGGGGAGCCTACCGACGGGCCCGGCGCGGACTGGGACGCCCCTCGGCGCGGTCGTCGCCGCGGCCAGGGCCTGTCGGTGTGGGAAACTCGGAGGGACCACGGACAGGGCCGGACCGCTCAGGCGGCACACCGAGTGCAGGCGGCAGGAGCGGCCGACGCACGGGGGGAGCGGCGATGACGGCGCAGGCGCGCCCGGCCGTCCCCGGCCCGCCGGCGCAGCCGGAGCCCGGTCCCCGGAACGACGCGAGGCCCGGGTCCCCCGTCACGCCGAGCGACCGCGTCCTGACGTGGCCGAACCTGCTCAGCACGCTGCGGCTGCTCGGGGTGCCGCTGTTCCTGTGGCTGCTGCTCGGCCCGCACGCGGACCTGCCGGCACTGGCGGTCCTGGCGGTGTCCGGGTTCACCGACTGGGCGGACGGCGTGCTCGCGCGCCGGCTCAACAGCGTCAGCCGCCTGGGTGCGCTGCTCGACCCGCTGGTCGACCGGCTCTACATCCTCGCCACCCTCGTCGGACTCGTGCTGCGTCACGTCGTCCCCTGGCAGCTCGCCGCCGTCCTGGTGGGCCGCGACCTCGTCCTGCTGGCGACCGTGCCCCTGCTGCGGCGGCGCGGGTTGCTCGCCCTCCCGGTCCACTACATCGGCAAGGCGGCCACGTTCGTCCTGCTCTACGCCTTCCCGTTCCTGCTGCTCGGGGCGGAGTCGAGCACGGTCGGTGACATCGCCCGGCCGATCGCGTGGGCGTTGACGATCTGGGGGACGGGTCTCTACCTCGTCGCCGGCGTGATCTACCTGCGGGAGGTCGCCGCCGTCCTGCGCGCCGAGACGGCGGCGAAGTGACCCGCGCACCCGGGACCCCACCCGGTGCTCCCGCCGATGCCCAGTCCTACCTGCTGGACCTGGTGACCAACACGCTCGACCCGGGGTACGCGGAGGCGGCCGCGCGGCGCGACGGGACGACCTCGCGCTCCGACCGCGTCCTGGTCGTCCTCGGCGCGGTGCTGGCCGGTCTCGTCCTGGTCGTCGCTCTCGTGCAGACCTCCCGCGCTGCCCCCACCGAGTCGCAGGTGCACGCCGGGCTGGTGGCGCGGGTGCGCGCCGCCGAGGCGCACGACGCCACCCTGTCCCGCGCCGCCGAGCAGCTCGACGCCCAGATCGGCACGCTGCGTGACCAGGCCCTCGGCGGGAGCGCTGACGCCCTCCGCGAACAGATCCAGCGCAGCGAGGTCCTCGCCGGCACGCTCGCCGTGACCGGTCCGGGGCTGCGCGTCACCCTGACCGACGCCGGGAGCACCACCGCGACGGCGGCGCCGACCGGAGCTGCCCGGCCGGGGACGACCCCGCTCGCGACCACCCGCGTCATCACCGACCGTGACGTCCGCGGTGTCGTCAACGAGCTGTGGGCCGACGGTGCAGAGGCGATCGCGGTGAACGGCATGCGGCTGACCCCGGTGTCCGCGATCCGGTTCGCCGGTCAGGCGGTGCTCGTCGACTTCCAACCGGTCAGCTCCCCGTACCGCATCGAGGCGATCGGCGACGCGGACCGGCTGGCCACCTCCTTCGCCGACAGCAGCGTCGCCAGCCGTGACCAGACCCTGGCCGGCGCGCAGGGCGTCGGGTTCGACTTCGCCGGCCAGGACTCGCTGCACCTGCCGGCGGCGGCGCCGATCCCGCTGCGCGCGGCGAGGCCGGCCCGGTGAACGCGGTCAGCGCGGTCCTCGCCGCCGTCGCCCTCGCCGTCGGTGTCGTCGCCGGCCTGCTGCTGCACCCCACCGTGCCGCTGTGGCTCCAGCCGTACCTGCCGATCGCGGTCGTCGCCGCCCTCGACGCGGTCTTCGGGGCGGTGCGGGCCAGCCTCGACCGGGTCTTCGACGCCAAGGTCTTCGTCGTCTCGTTCGTCTCCAACGCGGTCGTGGCGGCGCTGATCGTCTTCCTCGGCGACAAGCTCGGGGTCGGCGGCCAGCTGTCCACCGCCGTCGTCGTGGTGCTCGGGATCCGCATCTTCGGCAACGCGGCCGCCATCCGCCGACACGTCTTCCGGGCCTGATCGTGGGTGCAGACACGCCGTCGCGCGCCGCCGGCTCCCACCGCCTCGCGGTCGCGCTGATCGCCGTGCTCGTCGCGCTCCTCGGCTTCGCCCTCGCGGTCCAGGTCCGCTCGAGCTCGGGCTCGGACGCGCTGTCCGGGCTGCGCGACGACGACCTCGTGCGCATCCTCGACGACCAGAACGCGCGCGCCGACCGCCTCGACCAGCAGATCGCCGAGCTGCGCACCACCCTCGGTCAGCTGCAACAGAGCGACACCCAGGACAGCGCCGCCCGGCAGCAGGCCGAGCAGCAGGCGCAGGACCTCGGCGTGCTCCTGGGGACGGTGCCGGCGACCGGGCCCGGTGTCGAGGTGCGGATCACCGACCCACGGCGTGCGCTCAAGGCCGAGGACCTGCTCGACGTCGTCGAGGAGCTGCGCGGCGCCGGCGCGGAGGCCATCCAGTTCGGTCCGGTCCGACTGAGCACGGCCAGCGCGCTGACCGACCGCGGTGCGTCCGTGGTCGTGGACGGCACCGCCCTCGCGCCGCCGTACACGGTGCTGGCGATCGGCGACCCGGCAACGCTGGACACCGCGCTCAACATCCCGGGCGGGGTCGCGGCCAGCGTCCGCGCCGCCGGCGGGCAGGCCGACGTGACCCGGTCGCCGACCGTGACGATCAGCGCCACCCGAGCGCTGCCGACCCCGACCTACGCGACGCCGACCGGCCACTGACGGCCGCACCCGGCCCTCGACGCGTTCCACGCACGGCCGCGGTCGCCGCGGCGTCAACACGGTGGACCGGGACAGCACGCCCGACGCGATGTTGCCCGGAGAGGAACGCGAGTTCGCGGACCCTTGTCGCGGACAAGATCACCAGGCTAACGTCCGCGGCATCCGTCCCCGACCGAGTGGGGGGATGTCTGGTGACGGTGGCCCCGCGGCGCGTGCTCGCGACGCTGGCGAGAGGATGTCTGCTCGCCGCGGCGCTCTGGGCGCTGTGGCTGGTCCTCGCCGGGCAGAGCGGTCGGGCGCACGCCGACGCGCTGCCGGCCACCTCGACCGCACCCACCGCCACGGCGGCGGGGGACACCACCACGCCGACCACGCCGACCACGCCCACCCCGGACGCTGCGGACCCTGCCACCACGACCACCAGTCCAGCTGTCGCAACGACCACGGCCGGCGGCGCCACCGACAGCGGATCGGACTCGAGCGCGCCGGCCGACACCGACGCTGTGCCTCCCGGGGGGACATCGGATACGCCGGCGCCGACGGCCGCGCCCAGCGGCGGGACGACGACCGGGACGACGCCGGCCTCGGGCACGCCGGTCGGGACGAGCACCGGGCAGCCCGGCCACCCCGGCCACCACGTCCACCGCGTCCACGACGCCCACGACGCCCACGCGCCCACGCGTCCACGACGCCCACGACGCCCACGACGCCCACGACGCCCACGACGCCCACGACGCCCACGACGCCCACGACGCCCACGACGCCCACGACGCCCACGACGCCCACCACGCCCACCACGCCCACCACGACCGCCACGACCGCCACGTCCACGACGTCCACCACGGCCACGACGACCGCCACGACCGGGACCGCGTCCACCCCGACGTCGGGTCGGGTACGCCTCCGTCGACCCGGCGTCCACGCCGGCGCCGGCCCCGACGTCCGCGGCAGTCACAGGCGCGGTCGACGCCGCCGTCGCGAGCTTCGTCTCGGCCCTCGAGAACAGCGGCGCGCTGGCCGGTTCCCCCGCGCTGGGGACCGTCTCGGCGGTAACGCTCGGTAACGGCTCTTGCTCCTGCGCCGTGGCCGTCTCGATCGCGATCAACGGCAACGCGTACGCCGTCGCGGTCCCCGGCGGCTGGTCGACCGGGGCCTCGTCCGGGTCGACGTCAGGCGACGCGACCGCGGTCGGTGTCTCCGGCAACGGCAGCGCGACGGCGACCGCCACGTCCGGCGGGACCGCCGGCAGCGGCGCGTCCGCGACGAGCGTCCTGCCGGGCCACCTGGTCCTGGACGGCGGGTCGCTGACGGCCACCGACTTGATCGCCCTGGTGCGGTCGTTCCTGACCCAGCTGCTCGGCGTCAGCGCGCCGGCCGGGACACCCCTGCCGGTCACGGCCGGGACGCTGACCTCGGCCGGCACCGGCACGAACGTCACGGTCAGCGTCGCGGTCTCCGGCGGCCCCGTCGCCAGCGGCTCGACCGGCACGGCCGGGTCGGCCGGCTCGGTCGGCGGGAGCGCTGCGACGGCCGGTGGCTCCGGTGCCCACCCGATCGTGTCGGGAACCTGGGGCGGCAGCCCGTCCGGCTCCAGCTCGGTCCCGGGCGCCCCGACCGCCAGTCCGGTCGTCACCGCGAACGGCACCGGCAGGCAGCGGGTGACGGGTGGGCGCCGGGCGCCGGGGACGTCGGTCCCGACCTCGCCGCTGCCGCCGGTCGCGCCCGGCCCGGCCGGTGCGCTCGCCGGGGCCGGCGCGGGTGTCGCGGGCTGGGCCGGCCAGGACACACCGCTGGCCATCGCCATCGCGATCTCCATCGGCGGACTCGCGGACGCGGTCGTCGAGTCTGCCGGCCTCGATCCCCGCGATCTCCTGCGACACGAGCTCGGTGTCGGCCCGCGGACCTCCGTGCGGCTCGCTGACCGCCGGCTCCTCCGCTGTTCCCGTCTCCTCGACCTGCCGGCCCGCCGCCACCTCAGGCGCGGCCACCGCGATCGCGATCGCCGTCAACGGCGCCGCCAGCTCCGTCGCCCGCACCGGAACCGGTGCCCTGACCTGCGAGCCGATCGCCACCTCCTCCAGCAGCTCCAGCAGCGCCCGTCCGCCCCGTCCGCCGCGGGCACGGTCACCGTCCGCCCAGGTGCGACCGGGAGCGCGCTGTCGGTCGCCGTGACCGCCGCCGGACCGCGCCGTCGCGCAGGCCACCTCCGGGACGGTCGGGCTCGCCGTCACCGCCGGAGGGGCCTGCCGGCCGCATCGGGCGGCACGACGCTCTCGGCCACCAGCGGCACCACCGGGGCGGCCGTCGCCATCGGCATCGCCGGCGCCGGGTCCACCGACTCCGCCCGCTCCGGAACTCCGGCGACGCGACGATCACGTGCGCCATCAGCTGCGCCGGCACCCCGGTGCCGGTGCTGGCCGTGGCGACCAGCGGCGCCACGGGCGGCGCGCTGTCGATCGCGGTCGCCCGGCGGCACGGCCACCGTCTCGGCGCAGACCGGGGCGAGCGGCGCCGCCACGCTCCAGCTCGGCCTGGACGTCGCCGGCACAGCCAGCGGCGCGACGGACCTCGTCGTGGCCCCGGGCGCCGGGCGCCCCGGCGCCGTCGTCGGCACGTCCGGGACGACCGGGGACGCCACCGCGATCGTGGTCGCGCCGACGACCTGGGTGAGCGTCGCGACCCGCAGCGGGGACTCCGGCTTCGTCCTGGGCATCGCGACGGTGCCCGCGGTGTCGCCGGGCAGCTCCAGCGTCCCGGTCCCGGCGACGGTCCCGGCGACGGTCCCGGCCCCGGTACCTCCGGCCCGGGCAGGTCCGGGAGTCCGGGATCGGGCGGCACGGTCGTGACCGGCCCGGCCGGAGCGGGCAGCGTCGTGGTCCGGGTCGGCGCCGACGTCGGCGCGGCGTCCGTCACCGTGACGCGCGGGGGGAGCGGACCGGTCGACCCGCTGACCGGGCCGGTTCCCGGTGCGGACGCCGTGACCGCGCTGTGGTCGACCGGGGCGTCGGTCCCCGCCGCGGCGGACGGCTCGGCGCCGTCCGGCCCGAGCGGTGCGACCGGAACCGACGCCGGGTCCGCCACCGGTCGTTCCGCGGCCGCAGCGTCCGCCACCGGCCTGGGCGCGCCCGGGTCCGGTCTGGACCTGCTGCGGCTGCTCGGGATCGCCGTGCCGGCCGCGATCCTGCTCGTCGTCGTGCTCATGTGGGTGGCGGTCTGGCGGAGGGGGCGGCGTCTCGTGAGTCCTTGATCCACCGCACGGCCGACCCCTGACGAAACCGTCGTCCGCCCTCTCGGGCACGCGTCTGGGCGCCTCACCACCGGCGTCACTTCGCTCGCGGATCCCGCCCTCGGACCCGAGCCGCTCGACCCCGTTGTACGACACCTGGAGTGTCCATGATCATCGAACTCGCGCTCGCCGCCCAGCTCGCCGCCGGTCCGAACCCCGACCACGCGGCGTCGACCGGACCGGCCAGCACCGTCGCCTCCGCCGCCCTCAGCAGTGGCACCGCCAGCTCGTCCAGCTCGTCCTCCTCGTCGAGCACCTCCGGGAGCAGTACGACGACCAGCGGCGGGTCGGCGACGTCCGGCTCGACCGGGTCGGCGACCTCGAGCCCGACGTCCACCTCGACGTCGGGTAGCGCCGGCGGCGGCAGCGCCGGCAGCGTCAGCGGCAGCACCGGCACGGCGTCCGGCGGGAGCGGCGGCGGGAGCGGCGGCGGCACCGGCGGCGTCGCGGTCGTCGTGACCTCCGGCAACTCGGGCAACGTCACCGGCTCGAGCAACGGCGGCACGTCAGGGTCGTCGACCTCGACGTCGAGCGGGTCGTCGACGTCCGGCTCGAGCGGCAACGCGTCGACCGGCAACGTCGCCACCGGCGGGAACTCCGGCTCGTCGAGCTCGACCTCGAGCGGCACGTCCACCGCGACGTCCGGCGGCGGCGGCTCCTCCGGGTCGTCCGGCGCCGCGAGGAGCTCTTCGTCCTCGGGCTCCGGCGCCGGCTCGGGGTCGTCGAGCTCGACCTCGGGCGGCTCGGGCAGCACGGGCGGGTCCGGCAGCGCGGCCGGCTCGGCGGTCGTCCCCGCCGTCCCGGTCGTCACCGCAGCCCAGCAGGCATCCCCGGCAGCGGGCGCGACGCCTGCGGCCGGCGCCGGTCCGACCGCGGGCGGAGGCGGCTCCGGCGCGGGTGGCACCGGGAGCTCCGACGCGACGACCGGTACCTCCGGACCGGGCGGGACGTCCGGCGACGCGTCGTCCAGCGCCGACTCGAGTGCCGACTCGACCAGCGGTGACACCAGCACCACGGCCGGCGGCGACGCGCTGACCGGCGACACCGGCGCGGCCGTGACGACGCCCAGCTCGAGCTCGGGCAGCGGCAACGCCAACGGTGGGCTCGTCGACCTCGTCTCCGGCAGCACCGGCGTCGTCACCAGCGTCCCCGGGGAGACCGGCACCGCCCGGCGCGGCGGCGGCACCGGCGGGATCGCGATCGTCCTGACCTCCGGCGACTCCGGCAACGTCAACGGCAGCGCCGACGGCGGGACCTCCGGCGCGGCGTCGTCGAGCGCGAGCGGCACCGCGACCTCCGGCGGCAGCGGCGACGCGACCACCCACAACTCCGCCACCGGGGGCACCACCGGCGCCGCCACGTCCACGTCCACCGGCACGTCCACCGGCACCTCCGGCGCGGGCGGCTCTTCCGGCGCCAGCGGCTCGGCCGACGCGACGGACAGCACCAGCTCCGGCAGTACCGGCGGCAGCGGCGCGAGCGGCACCGGCGGGTCCGGCGCCGGCGGCGACGCCAGCGCGACGGCGGGCTCCGGGGACTCCGGCGCGGCCGGCGCCTCGGGGGCGGCCGACTCCAGCTCGACCTCCGGCGCCAGCGCGCTCAGCGGCAGCAGCACCACCACGGCGGGCGGGAACGCCACCTCGGGCGCCAGCGGCGCCCCCTCGGCGTCGCCGACGTCCTCCGCGACGAGCGGCTCGGCGAACGGGGGCAGCGTCGTCGGCACCTCCGGTGACACCGGCGACGTCCTCGCCCTCGTCGGCGGGACCGGCGACGCCACCGGCGGTGGCGGCAGCGGCGGCATCAGCATCGTGGAGCGCTCCGGGAACTCAGGCGACGTCACCGGTTCGGCCAACGGCGGCACCAGTGGTGACGCGAGCTCCACGGCCACGGGCAGCGCGACGTCCGGCACAACCGGCGACGCCACCACCGCCAACACCGCGAACGGCGGCGACACCGGCGCCGACACCGGCGATGCGAGCGCGACGTCCACCGGCGACTCGACCGCGACCAGCGGCGCCGGCGGCCCGTCCGGCGCGAGCGGGCCCGCCGCCGCGACGGCGACGACCGGCTCGGGCAGCACCGGCGGGTCCGGCGCGACCGGCACCGGCGGCTCGGGCGCCGGCGGGACCGCCGGCTCCGGCGCCGTGTCCGGGAACTCCGGTGACGGCGCGGGCTCCGGCTCGGCCACCTCCAGCGGGGCCAGCGGGGCCGGCGCGACCAGCGGCGACTCGCGCGCCCACGTCGGCGGCGACGCGACCACCGGTGACAGCGGTTCCGCGACGGCCACCCCGGTGTCCAGCGCGACCAGCGGCTCCGCCGACGGGGGCTCGGTCACCGGCACCTCCGGCACCACCGGCGCGGTCTCGGCCGAGGTCGGCAGCACCGGGTCGACCACCGACGGTGGCGGTTCCGGCGGGATCAGCGTCGTGCTGACCTCCGGTGACTCCGGCAACGTCGACGGCTCGGCCGACGGCGGCACGTCCGGCACCGCCACCTCCACCGCGACCGGCAGCGCCGTCTCCGGCGGCACCGGCGACGCCACCACCGGCAACACGGCGGCCGGCGGCACCACCGGCGGCGCCACCGCCACGTCCACCGGCACCTCGACCGCCACGAGCGGCGACGGCGGCGCCTCCGGCGACACCGGCGCGGCCACCTCGACCTCCAGCACGGGTTCGGGCGACACCGGCGGCGCGGGCTCCAACGGCACCGGCGGCTCAGGCGAGGGCGGCTCCGCCACGTCCGGAGTGGCCTCCGGCGACTCCGGCGCCGGCGGCGCCTCGGGCGACGCGACGTCGGGCGCGCAGTCCGGCGCCGACGCGGCCAGCGGCAACTCCAGCGCCAGGGCGGGCGGGAACGCGACGTCCGGCACGAGCGGTGACGCGTCGGCCGCACCCACGTCCTCGGCGACCAGCGGCTCCGCCAACGGTGGAACCGTCGACGGCCGTTCCGGTGACACCGGCGACGTCAGCGCCACCGTCGGCGGCACGGGCGACACCAGCGGTGGCGGCGGGAGCGGCGGCGTGTCCGTGACGCTCGCCTCGGGCCGCTCCGGCGACGTCAACGGCTCCGCCGACGGCGGGACGTCCGGCGATGCCCTGTCCACCGCGACCGGGACGGCGAGCTCCGGCACCACCGGCGACGCCGCCACCACGAACCGCGCGACCGGCGGCGACACCGGTGCCGCCGACGCCACCTCCACCGGCGACTCGGGCGCCACCAGCGGTGCCGGCGGAGCGTCCGGCGGGAGCGGGGACGCCACCGCCAGCTCCGGCAGCAGCTCAGGGGACACCGGCGCGTTGGGCAGCGGCGGGTCCGGCGTCGGCGGCGATGCCACCGCGGTGGCCGCCTCCGGCAACTCCGGCGACGGCGGAAGCTCCGGCGCGGCCGCCTCCCAGGGCTCCAGCGGCGCCTCGTCGCTCACCGGTGACTCGAGCGCGAGCTCCGGTGGCGACGCGTACTCCGGTGACAGCGGCGCGGCCAGCACGACGACGGACTCCACCGCGCAGAGCGGCTCGGCCGACGGCGGGACCGTCACCGGCACCTCCGGCACCAGCGGCGGCGTGTCCGCGGTCGTCGGCGCCACCGGCACCACCGATGGCGGCGGCAGCGGCGGCATCGACGTCACGCTGACCTCCGGCGACACCGGTGCGGTGTCGGGCTCGGCCACCGGCGGCACGTCCGGTGACGCGACGTCGACAGCCACCGGGTCGGCGACCTCCGGCGACACCGGCGACGCGTCCACGACCAACTCGGCGAGCGGCGGCACGACCGGCGACGCGACGTCGACCTCCTCCGGCGCGTCCGTCGCGACCTCCGGCGCCGGCGGCGCGTCCGGTGACACCGGCGCGGCGACGGCGACGTCGGCGACCGGCTCGGGCAGCACCGGCGCCAGCGGCTCCAACGGGACCGGCGGGTCCGGCGAGGGCGGCTCCGCGCTGTCCGGCGCGCTGTCCGGCGACTCCGGCGCCGGCGGCAGCTCCGGTGACGCCAGCTCCGCCGGCGGCTCCGAGGCGGCCGCGACGAGCGGCGACTCCTCCGCCACGGTCGGCGGCGACGCCTACTCCGGCTACAGCGGCGATGCCACCACGTCGTCGTCGAGCGCCGCGGCCAGCGGCTCGGCCAACGGCGGCACCGTCGACGGCACGTCCGGCAACTCCGGGACGGTCGACGGCGCTCCGGGGGACACCGGTGACCCGGCCGGCGGCTCCGGCGACACCGGCGTCGACCTGGCCTCCGGCTACACCGGCGACGTGACCGGCACCGCCGACGGCGGCACCTCCGGCGCGGCGACCTCCGCCACGGGCGGGCTCGACGGCGCGGGTGACCAGGCCACCTCCGGCACCACCGGCGGCGCGACCACGACCAACACCGCCACCGGCGGCCCGACCGGCGCCGCCACGTCCGACTCGACCGGGGTCTCCGGCGCGGCCAGCGGCGACGGCGGCGGCTCCGGCACCACCGGCGACTCGACGGCCACCGCGACCACCGGGTCCGGCGACACCGGCGGCACGGGCAGCACCGGCACCGGTGGGTCCGGCGCCGGCGGCACGGCCCTGGGCCTCAGCCTGTCCGGCAGCTCCGGCGACGGCGCGGCCTCCGGTGCGGCGACGTCGGTCGGCGGCAGCCAGGCCTCCGCGTCCTCCGGCGACTCCAGCGCGGACGCCGGCGGCACCGCGGTGTCCGGCGACAGCGGCGCGGCCACGACGTCCTCGTCCTCCGGCGCCGCCAGCGGCTCGGCCGACGGCCGCAACGTCACCGGCGTGTCCGGGGACAGCGGCGACGTCACGGCGAGCACCGGCAGCACCGGCGCCGGCGACGGCGGCGGGTCCGGCGGCATCGACCTCACCGCGACGTCCGGGGACTCCGGCGCCGTCGACGGCTCCGCGGTCGGCGGGACCTCCGGCGCCGCCACGTCCGAGACCCTCGGGATCGCGACGTCCGGCGGGACCGGCGACGCCGGCACGACCAACCGCGCGACCGGGGGCACCACGGGCGACGCCAGCGGCACGTCCTCGACGCTGTCCGGCGCCGTGAGCGGCGCCGGCGGCACGTCCGGCGGCACGGGCGACGCCACGTCGACCGCCACCAGCGGCTCCGGCAGCACCGGCGGCTCGGGTTCCAGCGGCACCGGTGGTTCGGGCTACGGCGGCGACGCCGGCGCACTGGCGGCCTCGGGCGGGTCCGGCGCGGGAGCGACGTCCGGCGACGCGGACTCCACCGCGTCCTCCGGCGTTCTCGCCGGCAGCGGTGACTCGAGTGCCACCTCCGGCGGTGACGCCTACTCCGGCTACAGCGGCGACGCCAGCACGTCCACGTCCTCGCTGGCCCTCAGCGGGTCCGCGAACGGCGGATCGGTCGACGGCACCTCCGGGACCACCGGCGCCGTCACCGGGACCACCGGGACCACCGGGGACACCGGCTCGACCGGCGACGGCGGCTCGGGTGACATCACCGCCACGCTGGGCTCCGGCTACTCCGGCACGGTGTCCGGTGCCGCCGACGGCGGGACGTCGGGCGCTGCGACCTCGCTCGCGGCGGGCGCCGCCACCTCCGGCACGACCGGCGGCGCAAGCACGACGAACTCCGCCACCGGTGGCGACACCGGCGCGGCCGACGCCAGCTCGGACGGCACGTCCGTCGCGCTCAGTGGTGACGGCGGCGGCTCCGGCGACACCGGCGACGCCACCGCCACGGCGACGACGTCCTCCGGCCCGGTCAGCGGCGGCGGCGGATCGGGCAGCGGCGGCACCGCCGGGGCCTTGGCCGCCTCCGGCTCGTCCGGCGACGGCGCGTCCTCCGGGACGGCGAGCTCTGCCGCCGAGTCCGGCGCCGCGGCACAGAGCGGCAACTCCACCGCCCGCGCCGGCGGGGACGCCGTCTCCGGCGACAGCGGCAGCGCCACCGTCGGCGGCGCGGCCGACGCCGCGGACGACGGCGGTTCGGCGCCCTCCTCGGGAGCCGAGTCCGGCTCCGCGGACGGCGGCAGCGTCACCGGCGCCTCAGGGCAGACCGGCGACGTCACCGGCACCACCGGCGACACCGGCTCGAGCGGCGGCGGGGGCTCCGGCGGCATCGACGAGACGCTCGTCTCCGGTGACTCCGGGGACGTGACCGGCAGCGCCGCCGGCGGCGTGTCGGGTGACGCCACGGCCGGTGCGGCGGGTCTCGCGACGTCCGGGGACACCGGGGACGCGACCACCACCAACTCGGCGACCGGCGGCACCACCGGCGACGCGTCCCCGACATCGGCCGCCCTGTCCGGCGCGATCAGCGGGACCGGCGGCGGCTCCGGCAGCACCGGCGACGCCACCGGCACGGCGTCCACGTCCTCCGGGGCGGTGACCGGCTCCGGCGGCACCGGCTCCGGCGGTGACCAGACCTCCTCGGCGGTCTCGGGCGACAGCGGGGCCGGCGCGAATTCCGGCACGGCCACGTCCAGCGCGGCGTCCGAGTCGGGGGCCACCAGCGGCAACTCGCGGGCGCGCGTCGGCGGTGACGCCTACTCCGGCTACAGCGGGGACGCCTCGAGCGACCCGAGCGCGGTAGCGATCAGCGGCTCGGCCTACGGCGGGGCGGTCAGCGGGTATTCCGGCGCCACCGGCGCGGTCGCCGCCGACACCGGCACCACGGGCGACACCGGCAGCGGCGGGTCGGGCGGCACCACGCTCGACGCGGCCTCCGGCTACTCCGGCGACGTCGACGGCACCGCCGACGGCGGCAGCTCCGGTGACGCCTCGGCCGTCGTCCTCGGTGAGGCCACGTCCGGCACCACCGGTGCCGCGAGCGCCGGCAACACCGCCGACGGCGGTGACACCGGTGCGGCGACGTCGAGCTCCGATGCGACGTCGATCGCCGCCAGCGGCGACGGCGGCACGTCCGGCGACACTGGGTCGGCGACGGGCAGCGGTGGCTCGTCCGACACCACGGGCACCACCTTCGACGGCAGCCCCTCCGGCGACGCCAGCTCTTCGGCGGAGTCCGCGGCCACCGCGGACAGCGGCAACTCCCGAGCCCGCGCCGGCGGCGACGCCGTCTCGGGTGACAGCGGCAGCGCCTCCGCCTCGCCCTCGGCGGACGCCGGCAGTGGGGCGGTCGACGGCGGCCTGGTCGGCGGCGTCTCCGGTGACACCGGCGACGTGACCGGGACGACGGGTGACACCGGCGGCACGGGCGGCGGCGGCTCCGGTGACACCTCGGGGACGCTGGTGTCCGGCGATTCCGGCGACGTCACGGGCTCCGCCAACGGCGGCGTCTCCGGCGACGCCACCTCGGAAGTCGGCGGCATCGCGACGTTCGGGGACACCGGCGACGCGACGACGGGCAACTCGGCCACCGGCGGGACCACCGGTGCCGCCACGGCGGACTCGAGCGCGGACTCCGCGGCGACCACCGGGACCGGCGACGGGCCGTCCGGAGCCGCGGACTCGACCGCGTCCTCCGACGCGGCCGGCAGCAGCGGCAACTCGACGGCTCGCGCCGGCGGTGACGCCTACTCCGGCTACAGCGGCGACGCCTCGAGTGACCCGTCCGCGGTCGCGATCAGCGGGTCGGCGTACGGCGGCGGCGTGAGCGGTGCGTCCGGCGCGACGGGCGCGGTGACCGGTGACACCGGCGACACCGGCTCCGCGGGATCCGGCGGCTCCGGCGGTGCTGACCTGGCGGCGGGCTCCGGCTACTCCGGCGACGTCGCCGGCACGGCCGACGGCGGGACCTCCGGCGCGGCCACCTCGACGGCACTCGGCGTCGCGACGTCCGGCACCACCGGCGCGGCAACGAGCGGCAACTCCGCGACCGGCGGCACGACCGGCGACGCCGGCGGCAGCTCGACGGCCGGCTCGGGGGCGGTCACCGGCGACGGTGGCTCCGGGAGCGGCTCCGGCGACGCCACGTCGACGGCCGAGTCCGCCGCTTCCGGCAGCTCGGGCAACTCCCGCGCGCGGGCCGGCGGCGACGCCGTCTCCGGTGACAGCGGGTACGCCTCGAGCGGCCCGGCCTCGGAGGCGTCCAGCGGCGACGCGGACGGCGGCCTGGTCCTCGGCGCGTCCGGTGACACCGGAACGGTGACCGCCACCACCGGCGACACCGGGAGCACCGGCAGCGGGGGGTCCGGCGGGACCACCGCGCTCGACGTCTCGGGCGACAGCGGCGCGGTCAGCGGGTCCGCGAGCGGCGGGACGTCCGGCGACGCGACGTCGGAGGCTTCCGGCGAGGCGACGTCGGGCGGCACCGGCGACGCGACGACCGGCAACTCCGCCACGGGCGGGGACACCGGCGCGGCCACCGGCGACTCGACCGCGGACAGCACGGCGACCAGCGGCGTCGGCGGCGACGGGGGCAACTCCGGCGCGGCCAGTTCCGCGGCGATGTCCGGGGCCGACGCCACGTCCGGCAACTCGCGGGCGCGGGCCGGCGGCGACGCCGACACCGGTTACAGCGGCGACGCGTCCTCGGACCCGTCCTCGCTGGCAGCGAGCGGCTCGGTGGACGGCGGCCTGGTCCTCGGCCTGTCCGGGGACACCGGCGCGGTCGACGGCTCGACCGGGTCCACCGGTGGCACCGGCTCAGGCGGCTCCGGCGGCACCGAGCTCGCCGCGGGGTCCGGCTACTCCGGGGACGTCGACGGCACCGCCGACGGCGGGACGTCCGGGGCGGCGTCCTCCACCTCCACCGGTGCAGCGACGTCCGGCACCACTGGCGACGCCACCACCGGCAACACCGCGACCGGCGGCACGACCGGCGACGCGACGGCGACCTCCGACGCGACGTCGACGGCCACCAGCGGCGACGGCGGGTCCGGCGGCTCCTCCGGCGACGCGGACTCCACCGCGACGTCCGGCGCCACTGCGGCCAGCGGCAACTCCCGCACCGAGGTGGGCGGGGACGCCGTGTCCGGGGACAGCGGCGCGGCGTCCAGCGACCCGTCCTCCGCGGCGACCAGTGGGTCGGCCGACGGCGGGCTGGTGCTCGGACTGTCCGGCAACACCGGCGAGGTCACTGGCAGCACGGGTGACGCCGGAGCCACCGGCTCCGGCGGTTCCGGCGGGTCGACGGTGACGGTCACCTCCGGGGACTCCGGCACGGTGACCGGCTCGGCCGACGGCGGGACGTCCGGGGACGCCATGTCGTCCGCGGACGGCACGGCGACCTCCGGTGACACCGGCGACGCGATGACCGGGAACACCGCCGACGGCGGGGACACCGGAACCGCGACCGCCACCTCGACGTCCACGTCGACGGCGACCACCGGCGCGGGTGGCTCCGGCGGCGACTCGGGTGCGGCGTCCTCTGGCGCCGACTCCGGCGCCGACGCCACCAGCGGCACGTCGAGGACCGGTTCCGGTGGCGACGCCGGCACCGGCGGCAGCGGCTCGGCGGGTGCCGGGCCCGGCTCGCAGGCCGGCAGCGGTGACGCGGCCGGCGGCGGGGCGACAGGTGCCTCCGGTGACACCGGCGCGGCCGGCGGCGGATCCGGGGCCGTCATGGCGGCAGCGACCGGCGACCCGTACAGCGGCGGCTCCGGTGGCAGCGACGTCACGGTGCTGTCCGGCAACTCCGGGGACGTGACGAACACCGCCGACGGCGGCACCAGCGGGGCGGCCGACTCCTCGGCGTCGGGCACTGCGGTCAGCGGCAGGTCCGGGAACGCGTCGACGGCCAACACCACCACCGGCGGCAACACCGGCGCGGCGAACGCGAGCTCGGACTCGACGTCCACGGCGACGTCGGGGGCGGATGGCTCCGGCGGGTCCGACGACTCGGACGGGTCCGGCGGCGCCGCGGCGACCGCGGTGCCGGCGGCCTTCTGGAGTACCGCTGCGTCCGGTGGCGTCCTGAGCGACAACCCTGGCGGCGGCGACACCGCGGGGCCTGCGATCTGGACGACTGCGGTCGGCCTGGTCGCCACCGCGGCGACGGTGCTCGGCCTGGCCGTCGCGGGCGCGGCGAGCTCGGTCCTCGCGCCCGGCCTCGCCGTGGTCGGCCTGCTCGGGCTCGTGCTGCTGCTCGCACGGCGGCGGCGTCCTGCGGTCGCGGGGCGGCCCGCACCGGGGGCGGTGGCTCCCGCCGGCGGCCCTGCGCCGTCGACGGTGCTGCCGCTGGTGCCGGCGGCGCCGCACCGCCGTCCCGGACGGCGCCCGCGGTGACGGGACGCAGCGAGTAGGCGATACTCGGCGCGAGCCGTGAGGTCCGCCGGACGCACCGCGAGGTGCGTCCGGCGGACCCGTCCGAGGAGGGGGCACCGCCGGTGACACGTGCGGCACCGCGACGCACGACGCAGGGCAGCACCGGCTCCGCGTCCGCGTCCGGACCGCCGCCGTCGACGGTGATCTGGCAGCGTCCCCTCGTCGTCGGCAAGGGCGGCGTCCCGATCACCTCGGAGCAGATCGCAGAGGCGGCGTTCGCCGCGGCCGACCACGAGAACCTGCACGCGGTGTCCCTGAAACGCGTCGCCGCCCGCCTCGGCGTCCCTGCGCCGCGCCTGTCGGCCTACATCACCTCACGTGACGACCTGTTCGACCTCATGCTCGACGTCGCCTACGGGAAGCTGGAGTACCCGGACCCGGTCGCTGGGGGGCACTGGCGCGACGACCTCGCCGCCGTCGCCCGGTCGACGAAGGAGGTCGCCAGCCGGCACCCCTGGATGATGTCGCTGATCGGGTCCCGCCCGCCGTCCGGGCCGAACGGGCTGCGCATCACCGAGCTCAGCCTGAGGACCGTCGACGGTCTCGGCCTCGACGTCGCGGGCATGACCCAGGTGGTCACGACCGTGCTGGCCTACGCCTACGGGTTCGTCCAGATCGAGCTGCTGCAGCCCTCGCACCGCTCGGTCGTGCGCCCGGACACCGAGCACCGGGTGGCCACCGCGCAGTACCTGGTGCGCACCGTCGCCGACGGCGACCACCCGGTCCTGGCCCGGTTGTTCGAGGACCCGCCCGACGCGGGGGACACCTTCGAGGCGGGTCTGGCCTGCGTCCTCGACGGCGTCGCGCACCGTCTCGGTGCCGCTGAGCGGAACCAGACCGACGCTGTGACCGACGCGGTGACCACGCCGTGAGCCGGTCCGCCGGGCGCCCGGCGAGCTCCTCCCGGCGCCTGCTGGCCATGGTCGTCGTCGTCGCCCTGCTGGCGTTCATCGTCATCGGCGTCGTGGCGAGCGTCGCCGCGACCCACTGAGCGCAGCAGCGCAGACGGGCGATCACCGGGGCCTCCCGGCGCGTGTCCTAGGGTGCGCTGCATGGCCGAGGTGCGCGAGGACCTGAAGTACACGAGCGAGCACGAGTGGGTGCGCAGCACCGGCTCGGGCGCCGTCCGGGTCGGCATCACCGACTACGCCCAGCAGGCGCTGGGCGACGTCGTCTTCGTGCAGCTGCCCGACACCGGCGGCAGCGTCGCCGCCGGCACGGCCGTGGGGGAGATCGAGTCGACGAAGAGCGTGTCCGACGTCTACGCCCCGGTCGCCGGCACCGTCACCGCCCGCAACGACGCGCTCGACGACACCCCGGAGCTGGTCAACACGAGCCCCTACGAGGACGGCTGGCTGTTCGAGGTCGAGCTCGCCGACCCCGCCGCGCTCGAGGACCTCATGGACGCCGGCGCCTACACGGAGCTCACCGGGTGAGCCGTCCCGCAGCGGCCGTCGGCGGGGCTGACGGGGTCGACCTCGACGTCTGATTGACCCTCCGCCGACGGCGCATCTACGCTCGGCAGCGCCCCCGCCGCCCCGCGGCCGGTGCTCCCGACGCCCCGCTGCAGCCGACCTCCCCCCGACCCCGCTGGGTCGCGCTCCTGCCTCAGGGACGCCTCCCGGCCGGACGCCTGAAGGGACACCGCGTGTTCTGCACGTCTTGTGGCACCGAGAACCCCTCGGACGCCCGTTTCTGCGCCAACTGCGGCGCGCCGATGCCGCAGGCCTCCGGCGTGTCCGGTGTCCCGGGCGGTCCCGGCGGCTCCGGGCCGGCGGGTCCCGAGACCACGAGCGTGATCACCGGGCTGCCGGTCAGCGGCGCCGAGCGACGGCGACGAGTTCTCGACCGAGGCCCACCAGGGTGCGGTCGACGCACTGTCGCCCGGCTCGGCGCTGCTGGTCGTCAAGCGCGGGCCCGAACGCCGGCAGCCGGTTCCTGCTCGACCAGGACGTCACCACCGCCGGCCGGCACCCGGACAGCGACATCTTCCTCGACGACGTCACCGTCTCGCGCCGGCACGCGGAGTTCCGCCGCGAGGGCAGCGGCTACACCGTGCACGACGTCGGCTCGCTCAACGGCACCTACGTCAACCGGGAGCGGATCGAGTCCGCGCCGCTCAGCGGCGGCGACGAGGTGCAGATCGGCAAGTTCCGGCTGGTCTACCTCACCGCCGCCGTCCGCGCCGGTGTCGGGGCGGGCCGGAGCGGACGAGCGTGAGCACCTCGGCATGAGCGCCGCTCGCCGCAGCGGCGCGCGCGACGCTGTCGATCGGCGACGTCCTCGCGCCGGCTCAAGCCGGAGTTCCCCGACCTCACGATCAGCAAGATCCGGTTCCTGGAGACCGAGGGGCTGATCCAGCCCGAGCGGACGCCGTCGGGGTACCGCAAGTTCACCGCGACCGACGTGCCCGGCTGCGCTACGTCCTCGCTCAGCAGCGCGACCACTACCTGCCGCTGCGGGTGATCAAGGACCAGCTCGAGGCGATGGACCGCGGCGCCGTCCCGGCCGCGGCGCAACGGCGGCGCACCGCGCCCGGCGCACGTCGCGATCGTCGACAACGCGCCCGACCGCCGAGACGTTCCGGCCGTCCGCGCGCGGCGCTGCGGATGTCGCGCGCGGAGCTGCTCAACGCGACCGGCCTGCGACCGGACCAGCTGTCCGAAGCCGAACAGTTCGGCCTGGTCACCGCCCGGCCCGGCGGCCTGTACGACGACGACGCCCTGGCCGTCGGCTCAGGTGGTCGCCGAGCTCGCCCGCTACGGCATCGAGGGTCGGCACCTGCGCTCGTTCCGCACCGCGGCCGAGCGCGAGGTCGGGCTGTTCGCCCAGGTCGTCGGGCCGATCGCCAAGCACCGCAACGCCGAGGCCCGCTCGCGCGCCGAGGAGACCGTTCGCGAGCTCGCCGCGCTGTCGGTGCGGCTGCACGCGGCGCTGGTGCAGATCGGCTTGCGGGGCGTGCTCAGCGGCTGAGCGGGACGGCGCTCGACGCCGCGCCGGTGCCGACCAGCCTCGGAGCGTCGGCCAGATCCAGTCCGCTCGGACCGCGCTGCAGGAGGGCCGCTCGTGCATCCGTTGCGGGTGATCGGGGTGCGGGTCGAGCTGCCCGCCAACCAGCCCGTCGTCCTGCTGCGCGAGGAGGACGGCGTGCGCTACCTGCCGATCTGGATCGGCGCCGTCGAGGCGTCGGCGATCGCGTTCCAGCAGCAGGGCGTGCAGACCGTCCGGCCGCTGACCCACGACCTGCTGCGCGACGTGATCAAGGCGCTGGGCATCCGGCTCGAAGCGGTGCACATCACCGAGCTGCGTGACGACGTCTTCTACGCCGAACTGCGTTTCTCCGGCGGCGTCACCGTCAGCGCCCGGCCGTCGGACGCGATAGCGCTGGCGCTGCGGTGCGAGGTCGAGATCCTCGGCACCGACGCCGTCCTCGACGCCGCCGGGGTGGAGATCCCCGACGAGCAGGAGGACGAGGTCGAGAAGTTCCGGGAGTTCCTCGACAACGTCTCGCCGGACGACTTCGCCTCCGGGTGCCTGACGGCGGTCTCCTCGACCTGCGGTCGAGCTTTGGTCGAGGGTTACGCGGCGCGTCGCGTTGACCCGGTCGGGCTGACACGCCTACCGTCGAGAGTCCACGAATCCCGTCGTGGAATTCCGTCCGTGTCGCTGCGCGTGCGCGACGCCGGCGACGGCGAGTCGGAGGCGACATGCCGCCGAGCGAGCAGGCCGTGGCGGCGACACGCCGGACTCCGATCCGCAGCGACTCGGCGGCAAGCAGGACAGCCTGTTCCCGGAGCAGCAGTTCGCCGACGTGCGGCCCAGCGACGCCTCCGTCGGCTACCGCGGGCCGACCGCGTGCGCCGCGGCCGGCATCACCTACCGGCAGCTGGACTACTGGGCGCGCACCGGGCTGGTCGCCCCGTCGGTGCGCTCGGCGTCCGGCTCCGGGTCGCAGCGGCTGTACTCGTTCAAGGACATCCTCGTCCTGAAGGTCGTCAAGCGGCTGCTCGACACCGGCGTCTCGCTGCAGAACATCCGCCTGGCCGTCGACACCCTGCGCGCCCGCGGCGTGGACGACCTGGCCGCAGATCACCCTGCTCTCCGACGGCACCACGGTGTACGAGTGCACGTCGTCGGAGGAGGTCGTCGACCTGCTCCAGGGCGGCCAGGGCGTGTTCGGGATCGCCGTCAGCGGCGCCCTGCGGGAGCTGGTCGGCTCGCTGGCGCAGCTGCCGAGCGAGCGCGCCGAGGGTGCCGCCGAGGCAGAGGCGCCGGACGCGCCGTCGGGCGCAGGCACGCCCGCGTCCGACGAGCTGTCCGCCCGCCGCGCCCGCCGCTCGGCCACCGCCTGAGCACCTCGCCGCCAGCGCCGCCGGTCACCGATGCACCGCCGATGACCGTGATGACCGGTGAGCGCCGCTGTCGCTGCTGGCTGTCGCATGGCGCTGGGGCGCCGCACAGCGCGGCACGACGTGGACGCTCACGCCGCCGGCGCCCGGCGCGCTGGTAGCCTCGGAAGCGGCTGGTGATCGCGCGCGGGAGAGCTGACCCTCAGCGCCGAAGGGGCAACCTCCCCGGAACCTCTCAGGCACCCGGACCGCGCGCGCTAGGCCGCTCTGGAGAGCCATCCGGGCTCGACAGACGGGGGCTGACGTCCGCCGTGTCGCGTCCGCGATCCGTCCCGGGAGCCTGCCGCAGTGACCAGCCCGACCTGCTCACGACAGCCTCCCGAGCTCGAGTCCGCCGGCCCGTTCGCGCGCCGCCACATCGGCACCGCGACCCGGCCGACCAGCGCGGATGCTCGCACGCGCTCGGCTACGCCAGCCTCGACGACCTGCTCGCCGACGCCGTGCCGGCGAGCATCCGGGAGAAGCTGGAGCTGGCGCTGCCCGCCGCGGCCGGACGAGGAGCAGGCCGCGCGCGAGCTGCGCGAGCTGGCCGGCCGCAACCGGGTCATGACGTCGATGATCGGCCTGGGCTACTACGACACGGTCACGCCGGCCGTCATCCGGCGCAACGTCCTCGAGAACCCGGCCTGGTACACCGCCTACACCCCGTACCAGCCGGAGATCAGCCAGGGCCGGCTCGAGGCGCTGCTCAACTTCCAGACCATGGTCGAGGAGCTGACCGCGCTGCCGGTCGCCAACGCGTCGCTGCTCGACGAGAGCACCGCCGCCGCCGAGGCGATGACGCTGGCCCACCGCGCCGGCACGCGGCACGGCCGGGCAACACGATCGTCGTCGACGCCGACGTCTTCCCGCAGACCCTCGCCGTCCTGCCAGTCGCGCGCCACGCCGCTCGGGCTCACCGTCGTCACCCACGACCTCGACCAGCCGCTGCCCGACGGCGACGTCTTCGCCGTCCTCGTGCAGTACCCGGGCGCCACCGGCCGGGTCCGCGAGCTCGCGCCGCTCGTCGAGGCCGCCCACGCGCCGCGGCGCGCAGGCGATCGTCGCCGCCGACCTGCTGGCGCTGACGCTGCTGCAGGCCCCCGGCGAGGCCGGCGCCGACATCGCCGTCGGCACCACGCCAGCGCTTCGGCGTCCCGATGGGCTTCGGCGGTCCGCACGCGGCCTACATGGCCGTCCGCGCCGGCCTGGAGCGCCAGCTGCCCGGACGCCTGGTCGGCGTGTCGGTCGACGCCGACGGCAAGCCGGCCTACCGGCTGGCGCTGCAGACCCGCGAGCAGCACATCCGCCGGGAGAAGGCCACCAGCAACATCTGCACCGCCCAGGTGCTGCTCGCCGTCATCGCCGGGATGTACGCCGTCTACCACGGCCCGGACGGGCCTGACCGGCATCGCCGAGCCGGGTGCACCGCCTCGCCGAGATCCTGCGCGCCGGGCTCGCCGAGGGCGGCGGTGGACGTCGGCGACGGCCCGATCTTCGACACCGTCACCGTCCGCGTGTCCCCGGCGCGCGCCGACGCGGTCGTCGCGCGCCGCCGCCGAGCGCGCGGGATCAACCTGCGCCGCGTCGACGCCGACACCGTCGGCATCAGCTGCGACGAGGTCACCCGCCGCGGCGACTCGTCGACGGTCTGGGCGGCGTTCGGCGTCCGACCGGGCGCCGACGCCGTCGAGCGACTCGACCCACGGTGCCGTCGACGCTGGCCGCGACGCGCTGCGCCGCGTCCTCGCCGTTCCTCACCCACCCCGTCTTCACGCGAGCACCACAGCGAGACGGCGATGCTGCGCTACCTGCGCCGGCTGGCCGACCGGGACTACGCCCTCGACCGCGGGCATGATCCCGCTCGGCTCGTGCACGATGAAGCTCAACGCGACGACCGAGATGGAGCCGATCAGCCTGCCCGGCTTCGCCGGCATGCATCCGTTCGCGCCGGCCGGAGCAGGTTGCCGGGTACCGGCAGCTGATCGACGACCTCGCAGCGCTGGCTCGCCGAGATCACCGGCTACGCGGCGGTGTCGCTGCAGCCGAACGCCGGCTCCCAGGGCGAGTTCGCGGGGCTGCTGGCGATCGCCGCCTACCACCGCGCCAACGGCGACGACCGAGCGCGCGGTGTGCCTGATCCCGGCCAGCGCGCACGGCACCAACGCCGCCAGCGCGGTGATGGCCGGGACTGCGGGTGGTCGTCGTCAAGACCGGCGGCGACCAGGGCGAGATCGACCTCGACGACCTGCGCGCCAAGATCGCCGAGCACGCGGACACCCTGGCCGCGGTCATGGTCACCTACCCCTCGACGCACGGCGTCTTCGAGGAGCACATCGGCGAGGTCTGCCGGCTGGTGCACGAGGCCGGCGGCCAGGTGTACGTCGACGGCGCGAACCTCAACGCGATGGTCGGGCTGGCCCGTCCCGGCGTGTTCGGCGCGGACGTCTCGCACCTGAACCTGCACAAGACGTTCTGCATCCCGCACGGCGGCGGCGGCCCGGGCGTCGGGCCGGTCGCGGTCCGCGAGCACCTGGCGCCCTACCTGCCGAACCACCCGCTGCAGCCGGCCGCCGGGCCGGCGACCGGCCCGCGGCGCGGTCGCCGCGGCGCCGTGGGGGTCGGCGTCGATCCTGCCGATCAGCTGGGCCTACCTGCGGATGATGGGCCCGGACGGCCTCGTCGCGGCCACCGGCGCGGCGATCCTCGCCGCCAACTACGTGGCCGCCCGGCTGGCCGCAGCACTACCCGGTGCTGTACCGCGGCGAGCGCGGGCTGGTCGCCCACGAGTGCATCCTCGACCTGCGGCACGATCACCCGGGAGACCGGCGTGAGCGTCGACGACGTGGCCAAGCGGCTGATCGACTACGGCTTCCACGCCCCGACGATGTCGTTCCCGGTCGCCGGCACGCTGATGGTGGAGCCGACCGAGTCCGAGGACCTGGCCGAGCTCGACCGGTTCGTCGACGCGATGATCGCGATCCGCGGCGGAGATCGACCGGGTCGCGTCGCGGCGAGTGGCCGGCGCAGGACAACCCGCTGCGCAACGCGCCGCACACCGCGGCGTCGGTGGTGGGGGAGTGGGCTCGCCCGTACTCGCGGGAGCTGGCGGTGTACCCGGCGCGGCGTCGACCCGGCCGGCGAAGTACTGGCCGCCGGTGCGCCGCATCGACGGCGCGTTCGGTGACCGGAACCTGGTGTGCGCCTGCCCGCCGGTGGAGCAGTACGCCTGAGCCGTCCGCCGGCGATCACCGGCGAGCTGTCGTGCGTGCGGCGCGCAACACGCCGCCGGTGATCAGGCCGCCGGTGGTCAGCCGCGGTGCCGAAGCGCTCAGCTGCGGTGCGCGGCGCAGGACAGCAGCTCGCGGCGGCGCGAGCCGGTGCAGGTGCCGTTGGGCAGCAGCTCGCCCATGTCCTCGAACAGGACGACGCCGTTGCACAGCAGGCTCCAGCCCTGCTCCGGGTGGGACGCGACGACGTGCGCGGCGTCGCGGTCGGCGGCGTCGGCGGACGGGCAGGCGGGGTGTGTGACAGGTATGGCGCGGGCCGGGTTCTCCGGCGTCGTCACGGTGCATCATCGAGTGCCTCGGGATGCTAGGGGTGATGTAAGGGCTTCCGAGTACTCAGGATGTGCGCGCATGATCGTTGTTGTCAAACAGTCGCTTGGAGCTCGGGCGTGTCGTGCAGCCGGAACACCGTCGGCTGATCGCGCTCTCCCCAGTGTCACGTACCGGCGCTGCCGTTCCTGTGCGGCGCGCAGCGTCGCGAGCGTCGCCGGGTGGGGGCACCCAGTCGGCCAGGACGGCCGGGAACCCGGCCTCGCGGGCGGCCGCGACCACGTCCGGGTCGTCGTCGACGAACGCCGACGATCGCCGCGCGCGGCGAGGCGGCCGAGCACTCCCAACTTGTACAGCCGGGCCGGGCGGTAGTCGCCGGCGGGCCGCATCCACAGCTCGTCGACCGGCAGGCCTTGCCCGCGCAGCCAGGTCCGGGTCACGCCGCGCAGCCACGCGGGCCGGCCGGTCAGCCAGACGAGCTCGTGCTCCGCGGCGAGCCTGCAGGGCCAGCGCGACACCCTCCGGCAGCGGGGGGTCGTCGGCGGCGGCGGCGAAGAAGGCGTCCCAGTCCTTGGGGCGCTGGTCGAGGTGAGTGCAGCCGGTGCCGGACGTCGGCGACGACACCGTCGATGTCGAGCACCGCGACGGTCACGGCGCTCAGCCTAGGGACCGCACGGCAGCGGCGTCGCCGGGGCGTCGCCCGCCGATACGCTGGTGCGTGCGCTTCGTCGACCCGCCCGCAGGCAACCAGCCGTTCGAGCTGACCTACGACGACGTCTTCATGGTCCCGGCCCGCTCCGACGTCAGCTCGCGCTTCGACGTCGACCTGGCCACCGCTGACGGCATCGGCACGACCATCCCGATCGTCGTGGCGAACATGACCGCGGTCGCGGGCCGGCGGATGGCGGAGACGGTGGCCCGCCGCGGCGGGCTGGCGATCTTGCCCCAGGACATCCCGGTCGAGGTCGTCGCCGAGGTCGTGTCCTGGGTCAAGCAGCGGCACCTGGTCGTCGACACCGCGCTCACCCTCGGGCCGGCGAGCCCGGTCGGCGACGCGCTGGCCCTGCTGCCCAAGCGCGCGCACGGCGCGGTGGTCGTCGTCGACGCGGCTCAGCGCCCGGTCGGCATCGTCACCGAGGCCGACACCCTCGGCGCCGACCGGTTCGCCCAGCTGCACCAGGTGATGAGCCGCGCGCTGCTCACGCTGCCGGACACCGCCGCGCCGCAGCAGGCGTTCGAGCGGCTCGACGCCGCGAACCGCAAGCTGGCCCCGGTGGTCGACGGCGCGGGCCGGCTGGTCGGCGTGCTGACCCGCACGGCGGCGCTGCGCGCGACCGTCTACCGGCCGGCGCTCGACGCGGCGGGCCGGCTGCGGGTCGGGCGCGGCGATCGGCGTGAACGGCGACGTCAAGGGCAAGGCGGCGCGGCTGCTCGAGGCCGGCGTGGACGTCCTCGTCGTCGACACCGCGCACGGCCACCAGCAGCGGATGCGTCGACGCGTTGGCCGCGGTGCGGGCCCTCGCCCCCGACGTGCCGATCGTCGCCGGCAACGTGGTGTCGGCCGACGGGCGTGCGGGACCTGGTCGACCGGCGGCGCCGACATCGTCAAGGTCGGCGTGGGCCCGGGCGCCATGTGCACCACCCGGATGATGACCGGCGTCGGCCGTCCGCAGTTCTCCGCCGTGCTCGAGTGCGCTGCCGCTGCCGCGCGGAGGTCGGCGCGCACGTCTGGGCCGACGGGGGAGTGCGCCACCCCCGCGACGTGGCCTTGGCGTTGGCCGCCGGCGCGTCGTCGGTGATGATCGGGTCGTGGTTCGCCGGGACCTACGAGTCACCGGGCGACCTGCACACCGCAGCCGACGGCCGGCAGTACAAGGAGAGCTTCGGGATGGCGTCGGCGCGCGCGGTGGCGCAGCCGCACCAGCGGCGAGGGCGCCTTCGAGCGCGCTCGCAAGGCACTGTTCGAGGAGGGGATCTCGTCGGGCCGGATGTACCTCGACCCGCAGCGTCCGGGCGTCGAGGACCTGCTGGACGGGATCACCGCCGGCGTCCGCTCGGCGTGCACGTACGCCGGGGCGCACACGCTCGCGGAGTTCGCGGAGCGGGCGCTCGATCGGCGTGCAGAGCGCGTCGGGCTACGCCGAGGGCCGGCCGCTGTTCACCAGCTGGTAGCCGACCCGGGACGAGCGCCGCGCCGGGTGTGCCGGTCCTGCCGGTTCTCAGACCGTCGGTGAGCCGGAGCTCCTCGGCGTGCGGGGACGGCGGCCGGCAGGACCAGCGGCACTCCCGGAGCTCCCGGTAACGCGACGAGCTGTGGCGGTGGGTCGGCCCGAACGGGTCGTCGGCGGACAGGTCGGTCGTCATGCCGGCGAGGAGCGCTCGTGGCGCGCGGTGATACCGCGGTGCGGGGGTCGCTGCCCCCGTTACGCTGCCGCCCGTGGCCGACTGGCAGGACGTGCGCCGGCTCGCGCTGGCCCTGCCCGGGACCAGCGAGCGGGTCAGCCGCGACCGAGCCCAGTGGCGGGTCGCCGACACGTTGTTCGTCTGGGAGCGGCCGCTGGCTCGCACCGACCTGGCGGCGCTCGGCCTGAGCGAGCAGCCCGGGCCGGTGCTCGGCGCCCGAGTCGCGGACCTCGGCGTCAAGGACGCGCTGATCGCCGACGACCCCGCCGTCTACTTCACGACCCCGCACTTCGACGGCTACCCGGCGGTCCTGGTGCGGCTGGAGGTCATCGACGCCGACGAGCTGCGCGAGATCGTCACCGACGCCTGGCTGGCCCGGGCGCCCGCGAAGCTCCGCGTCCGAGTGGCGGGAGGACCCGCGTGACCGACTGGATCGACCTGAACCGTGCGAAGTGGGACGAGCGGGTGGCGCCGCACGCGGCTTCCGCCGAGTACGGCCTGCAACGTTTCCTCGACGACCCGGAGCACCTCTCGCACGTGGTCGCCTTCGACGTCCCCCGGCTGGGCGATCTCCGCGGTCAGCGCGGTGTGCACCTGCAGTGCCACATCGGGACGGACACGCTGTCGCTGCACCGGCTGGGGGCGCGCATGACCGGGCTGGACTTCTCCGGCCCGGCCATCGAGACGGCACGCGATCTGGCCCGCCGGTGCGGCGCGGACATCGACTACGTCCAGGCGGAGTTCTCGGCAGCCACCGACGTCCTGCCGCACGAGGTGTTCGACCTGGTCTTCACCGGGGTCGGGGCGATCTGCTGGCTGCCCGACATCCGGGCCTGGGCGCGGGTGGTCGCGACCCTGCTCGCGCCCGGCGGCCGGCTGTTCCTGCGCGAGGGACACCCGATGATGTGGGCCCTCGAGGAGCGCGACGGTCGGCTGGCGGTCGAGTACCCCTACTTCGAGCAGCCCGAACCGACGGTGTTCGACGAGCAGGGGACCTACGTCGGCACCGACCACGAGTTCGTGCACACCCGCGGCGCGGACTGGGGCCACGGGCTCGGCGAGATCGTGTCAGCGCTGCTCGGCGAGGGCCTGACGCTGACCGCCCTCGAAGAGCACCGGTCCGTGCCGTGGGAAGCGTTCCCCGGCAGGATGGAGCTCGGCGAGGACGGCGAGTACCGGCTGCTCGAGCACCCCGAACGGGTGCCGCTGACGTACACGCTGCAGGCGCGCCGGCCGGCCTGACGTCGGTCGGTCCCCGATCCATGATCATCTGGGATCGGTCGGGGAGTGTCCCCGGTGTCGCCAGATGATCACCGAAGTTCGGCCCTCCTCGTCCGCCGGCACGGCGGTCGGTCGGCTGGGCCGGGTCAGCGCACGGTGCCCATCCTGGCCTGCAACGTCACCGCCCGGGCGCCGCGCTGGCGGCGCTGGAGGCGCGAGGCGATCAGCGACAGCGTCCCGTTGACGGCGATGTAGATCGCCGCCACGACCAGGTACGCCTGCACCGGGACCTCGTAGTACTGGCCGATCGTCTGCGCGTTGTGCAGCAGCTCGGTGTAGCTCACGGCGTACCCGAGCGTCGTGGCGATGAAGATGGCGACGACCTCCGTCACCAGTGCCGGGACCAGCCGGCGCAGCACCTGCGGCAGGACGACCAGCCGCATCATCTGCCAGTACCCCAGCCCGATGCTCATCGCCGCCTCGGTCTGCCCGCGGTCCAGGGCCGCCACGCCCGCGCCCACCAGCGCCGCGACGTAGGCCACGGCGCTGATCGCGATCGGGATGGTGAGCTGCCAGAAGACCGGCAGCGTCAGCCCTGCGCGCGGCAGCCCGAGTTGGAAGACGTACAGCAGCAGCAGCACCGGCAGCGAGCGGAAGAGCTCGATGTACCCGCGCGCGAGCCAGGACACGAGACGGGTGCGCGAGAGCCGCGCCAGCGCGACGAGGCCGCCGAGAGGCAGGGTGAACGCCGTCGCCAGCACGGTCACCTTGATGCTGTTGAGCAGGCCACTGAGCAGGAACTTCCGCCAGATGACGCCGACCTGGAACGGCAGCCACTTCTGCGAGGCGAACTGGCCGTGCGCGGCGAACTGGCGCACTGCCAGGGCGACCACAGCGGCGACGACGAGCACGGCGACGACTGCGGCGATACGGATCCGCCGCCGCGCCCGCGGCCCGGGGACGTCGAAGAGCACCCGGGTCGGGTCGCTCATGCCCGCACCCGGCGTTCCAGCCAGCCCGTGACGGCGCCGGCAAGCAGGGCGATGACGACGTAGAACACCGCGGCGACGAGGAAGGTGAGGAACGCCTCGGCGTACTTCAGCGTCAACGTCTGCGACTGGTAGGTGAGCTCGGCGACGCCGACCGCCGCGGCCAACGACGTGTTCAGCACGATCGCGATGAACACGCTGCCCATCGGCTGGACCATGTCGCGGAACGCCTGCGGCAGGATGACGAACCGCAGCGTCTGGTCGAACCGCAGCCCGATCGCCCGTGCCGCCTCCGCCTGGCCGATCGGGACGCCGGCGATGCCGGAGCGCAGGAGCTCGCACACGGTCGCGGAGAACGTGAGGCTGAAGCAGATCGCCGCGGAGGTGAACAGCCCGGTCGTCACGCCGACGTTCGGCAACCCGAACACCCACAGCACCAGCAGGACCAGCGCGGGCAGGTTCCGGAAGACGCCGACCCACGCGGTGCCGACCCACCGCAGCGGCGGCACCGGTCCGACCCGGAAGACCGCGACCACCGTCCCGAGCACCACCGCTCCGACGAACGCCAGCAGCGTCAGCTCGAGCGTGGTGGCCAGCCCGCGGAACAGGTCCGGGAGCAGCTCACCGATCACGAGCCCGGGACGGAGCCGATCTGCGGCGGCGTCGGCGCCGGTCCGGTGATCACCTTGCCGATGGTCAGTTGGTAGAGCCGCTGCCAGAGACCGGCCTGCTCGATCTGCTGCAGCCAGGAGTCGACGAACTTCTTCATCTCGGGATCCTGCTTCGGTGTTCCGATGCCGTACGGCTCCTTCGTGAACGGCTCACCGACCACCCTGACGTCGTTCAGTTTCGTCGCATCGCCGAGCAGGATGCCCTGGTCCAGCACGTAGGCGTCAGCTCGTCCCTGCTCGACGGCCTGGACGCAGGAGTTGTCGTCGGCGAAGAGCTGCACCTTCGCCTGAGGGGCGTACTTGGCGATGTCAGCCGCGGCGGTGGAGTTCGACTCGGTGGCGACGGTCTTGCCGTTGAGGTCACTGACCTTGGTGATCGACGTGTTCGACTTCTTCACCAGGATGGCGTCACCGGACTCGTAGTACGGCCCCGCGAAGTCGACCTTCTGGGCGCGCGCCGGAGTGATCGTGTACGTGGCGAAGACGGTGTCGACGGTCCCGTTCTGCAACAGCGCCTCACGGGTGGCGACACTCGTGATCGTCAAGCTCGTCGACGGCTTGCCCGTGATGTACTTGGCGAGCATCTGCGACAGGTCGGCGTCGAAGCCGGTGAGCTTGCCGGTGACCGGGTCCTTGATGGAGAACACCGGTCCCGAGTCCGTGCCGCCGACCTTCAGCACGCCCGCGGACTTGATCTTTTCCATGAGCGTGCCGCTCGGGATCGAGGAGGCGACCGGGGCGTCGGCCAGCAGCTTGTCCAGCGTGTCGCCGCCGTTGGCGGCGCCGCTCGTGCTCCCGCCGGACCCGCCCGCGCTGGACAGCTTGCTGCTGCTGGCGCAGCCGGTGAGGGACACACCCGCGACGAGGGCGACCAGTGCGACGGCACCGAGCGTGCGGTGCCGCGGCCGAACCGGGGGAGGAGTCATGCCGACTGCCCTTCGGGAGTGTGCGTGAGGATCTTCGACAGGAAGTCCCGGGCACGTTCGGTGCGCGCGCCCCGGAAGAACTCGTGCGGCGGCGCGGTCTCGATGATCGAGCCGGCGTCCATGAACACGACCCGGTCCGCGGCCTGGCGGGCGAAGCCCATCTCGTGGGTGATGACGAGCATCGTCATGCCCTCGCGCGCCAGCGAGACCATGACCGCCAGCACCTCGTTGATCATCTCAGGGTCGAGAGCCGACGTCGGCTCGTCGAACAGCATCAGCTTGGGCCGCATCGCCAGCGCCCGGGCGATCGCGACGCGCTGCTGCTGACCGCCGGACAGTTGGGCCGGGTACTTGCCCGCCTGCTCGGCGACACCCACCCGGGTGAGCAGCTCGTGAGCGTGCTGCTCCGCCTCGGCCCGCGACTCGCCGCGCACCTTGATCGGCCCGAGGGTGACGTTCTGCAGCACGGTCTTGTGGCCGAACAGGTTGAAGGACTGGAAGACCATGCCGACGTCGGACCGCAGGGCGGCGAGCGCCCGACCCTCGGCGGGCAGCGGCTGGCCGTCCACGGCGATGCGGCCGCTGTCGATCGTCTCGAGGCGGTTGACACACCGGCACAGTGTCGACTTCCCTGAGCCGGACGGGCCGACGACGACGACCACTTCGCCGCGGTCGACGGCGAGGTCCACGTCGTTGAGCGCGCGGAAGGACCCGAAGGTCTTGACGACCTTCTCCAGGACCAGCAGCGGACTCTCGGCCACACTTATGGCTACCACAGCCCGGGCCTGGCGAACCGGGTCAACCCCGGGCGCGTCGGACACGCAACCGGATCGTTGCATCGCACCCGTCGGCCGATGACTCGAGCTGGCGGTGGCGGGCAGACAGAGGTGGGGAAGAGCGGCCAGCTCCCTCTCTGCATATTGACATAATGTCGATTATCGGCGTGTTGCCTGCGTCGAGGACGGCGGGGCACGCGCCGCGTTGGCGCTGTCAGCCCGGTGGTCCGAATCCGGACGGTGCGCGGATCACCGAGCTCAGGCGGCTCGTGCAGAGCAGGCTGGTCGCCGTACGCCGGGTCGCTTCCGGGGCGTCGTCCTCGGACCCGGCGTCACACAGCGGCCAACAATGTTCGGCCGTTTGCGTACTGAGCTGCGCCGGTCGTTGGCTTGCTGGGCTCCCGGCCGTCAGATGGTCTGGATGTCGCCGCCCACGGCGTGCACCGGGATGGGTGTGAGCCCGCGCGACGCCGGGCCGGACAGACGGTGGCCCGTCGGGTCGAACCGCGACGCGTGGCAGGGGCAGACGAAGCCGGTGTCGGCGGTCTGGAACAGCACGGCGCAGCCCTGGTGCGGACAGCGTGCGTCATAGGCGGTGAAGGCGCCGGGACGCAGTTGCAGCACCCATACCGGTGCACCGTCCGGCGCGCTGACCTGGACGGCCCCGCCGAGCGGGACCTGCCCGGTCGGCACCAGTGTCTGCGGGCCTCGGGCCGCGCTGGCGGTCCCCCGCCGAGAGGGTCGAACCACGGCGGCAGCGCCCAGGACCGCCGCACCGAGCAGCGCGACGGACGACGCGAGGACGGTCCGCCGGGTCCAGTCCCCCGCGGCCGATCCGCTGCGCAGGCGGTTGCGCAGCAGCCACTCGTCGAGCGACCACGCCCCCGCTCCTGCGATCAACAACGGTATGAACGTGACCAGGTAGACCAAGTCGGCGCTGGTGAACCACGGGTCGGCGTGCCAGCTGACGCTCAACCACAAGATCAACGCCAGGACCATCCCGCCCGCCGAGGCGACTCGCGTGAACAGCCCGAGCAGGACACCCAACCCGACCGCGATCTCCGCCGCTGCCATCAGGACCCCGAACGCCGCACTGTGTGCCTGGACCGGGCCGAGCAGGGCGCCGATCGGCGTGTCGTGACGCACGGCTGCCACCGAGGCGGACAGCGAGCGCGGGGACGAGGAGTCCAGGAACCGCGGGTCGGCGATCTTGGAGAACCCGGCGTAGAGGTAGACGACCGCGAGGAACAGCCGGAGGGGCAGAACGCTCAGGTCGACCTCGCGCGGTCGCGGCATCTCGGCGTCGTCCGTGCCGCTCAGCCGGGGACGCCGGACAGCGCGCCCGACACGGCGTGCACGAACCCGCCGCTGACCTCGTCCGGACTGTTCAGCAGGTCGACCTGTCCTCCGACGGGCGCGAGCGCGGCGGTCAGCGAGTCCGAGGGCAGGGTCGACCCGATCCCGAACAGGCTCAGCTGGACCCGCTTGGACGCGTCGGTGGCGGCCAGCCCGTCGTGCAGTTGCTGCGCCGAGATGCCGCCGGGGTCGTCCTCGTCGATGCCGTCGGTGAAGACGACCACCTCGTTCGGCATGTCCGGCTGGAAGTGCGCCTGCTGGTACTGGTAAGCGGCTAGGACGGTGTCGAACAATCCGGTCCCGGTCACCTTCGCCTGCAACCCGTTGCCTGCCGCCGTGAGCGCGGCGCGCTGGCCGGCGCCCAGCGGCGCTGGTGCCACCAACTGCTGCCAGTCCTGTGGCGGCTGCAGCCGCGAGCCGAACTGCCACAGTCCGAGCAGGGCGTCGTCCGGCAGCAGCTGCACCACCTGGCCGACGCCCTGGCGCACCAGGGCGATCTTGGGAGTCGGGCTGCCGGGCGCCGGATCGGCCATCGACCCTGACACGTCGATGACGAGGAGCATGTTCGACCGCCGGAGCTCGGGGTTCCACGTCGCGAGGACGTGGTACATGAAGTGTTCGGAGACGGTGGGCATCGCCCGTCCGGTCTGGACCGGGAGCTCGGCGACCGCCGCCGCCGGTGGTGCTGCGGCCGGCCAGTCGGCGCCGCGCAGACCGGCGCCGGTGAGCGCGGCGGCGGCCTTCTTGCCCTCCAGGGCCGCTCGCAGCCGGTCGAGGGACGCGGCTCGGGAGGGGTCGGCCTCCGCGGCCGCCGTGGGGTGCCAGGTGTAGCGGAGCAGGCCGGTCCCGTCGCTGGGGCTGACCACGCTGTAGCGGTCGAGGGACCCGGCGTGCAGCAGCGCGTACTCGGGGACGAGGCCGACCTGCCCCGGCTGGGTGGGCAGCGCGGGCGCCGAGGTCGTCACCGTTGCCGCGGCCGTCCAGGTGCGCAACAGGTCCAGCGCAGAGATCAACGGGCCGTCGCTGTTGAGCAACGCCTCAGCGAGCCCACCGAGGGGAACCATGCCGTCGCCGCTGCCCGCCGGGTCGCGCACGGTCAGCTTCCACGGTCCGGTCTGGGCCAGCGTCCGGGCCAACCCGAGCCAGGAGTGGTCCGCGTCCGGCAACGTCGAACCGCGTTGCGTGACGAAGTACACCGGACTCGTCGCGACGACCTGTCCGGCCGCGCCGCCGGTCGCGAGCTTCGCCGGGCCGGGGAGCTGACTCCACGACGCGTCATCGGCGATCCACGCGTCCGCCTTCGAGGAGCCGACCACCGACTCGGCGTTCTTCCCGTCGGCGACGACGACCCGGACGCCGACGCACGTCGGCCCGTTCGCGATTCCCTCGGCGATCCGCTGCAGCGCTGGGGCGAAGGAACTCGCCGACACGACGGTGACGCTGCTGGCGCACGTCTCCCCGGACCCGACCGCAACCGCACGGCTGGTCGTCGGGGTCGGACCGGACGACCCGCCTCCGGTGACACGGACCAGAACGACGGTGACAACGGCGGCGGCCACAACGGCCATGGCGACCGCCGCCCAGCGCAGCCGGGCGGACGCAGGAGCCGGGGTCGCCGGAGGCGTCCCGCGCTGCACGCTGTGCCGACCCACCGGTCACTCCCTTGCCCCGTCACGTTTCCCGTCAACTCTAGGCACCCCTCGAACGCCGCCCCCGCCCGCGCAGCCAGCCGGCGTTCGGTCGAGAGCTCAGTGACGACGCGCGTCGGTGATCAACCCGATGACCACCGCGGCCCACCAGCCGGCCTGCGAGGTCAGGGCCGAGGCGACCAGCCGTGCCCGGACCCGCCCCGGCAGCCCGCTCAGCGAGGAGTCCGGCGGGAAGCGCAGCAGCCGGTGCGCGAACGCGGTGGCCTCCACCCCGTTCAACCCGATGACGAGCACCGCCGCGAGCTTGACCCAGGTGAGCGTCGCCGAGAGGTCCGGCCGAAGCACGGTGCCGGAGGCCAGCAGGCCCGCGAACGCCGACCAGATCAGCGGTGCCGCGGCGTCGGCGAGGCGGCGGCCGTCACCAAGGGTTCGGCGCCTGAGCAACCACAGCAGTCCGTGCCAGTCGATGAGCAGCACCGCACCGAGACCGAGGACCACCGACAGCAGGTGGACAGTCACACCGGTGCGGTACAGGGGCGCCGAGGGGTGGACCAGCGCGGACAGTGCAACCGAGAGTGAGACCGCGAGCACGATCACCAGACAGGCCGTGAGCGCTGTCCTGGACGACACGGCGCCCACCGGGTCGTCCAGGGCGACGACGTCCTCGGTCCCGGAGACGTCCTCGACTGCGCTGTCGTCGAGCGCGGGATCGAGCTCCCAGTTGACCCGGGGCGGGACCTCGGCGCGGACCCCCTCGTCAACATCGTCGACCGCAGCTGGGCCCGGGGCACGGGTCCCCTCGAGCGCCGACCCGGCCGACCTGCGGCGCAGGGGCACCCGCCGCCGGGGGCGGCGCCGGTCGGTCAGGACGGGGTGATCATCCGCCGGCTGCTCGCTCGGCGGCGACCCGGTCGCCGCGACCTCGTCCACATCGGACTCCGCAGGCAGTACAGGACGGCCGTCGATGAAGGTGGACAGCACAAGGACCTGACCCTACCGACCCCAGTGGGCGGGCCGACAGTGCGCCACCGCGGCCCCCACACCAGCCGCCACTCCCCCGATCCGACTCCGTACCGCCCGTCGAGGTCGTGCCGCGTGCGGTCGCCGTGCCTCGTCGCTCGCGCGCTCGACGACACGCCGTCCTCACCGGCGGGGACCCCGATACGGTCATCCACTCCCTCGGCCACGTCGATGCCCGCAACACCGCTGTTCGGTGAACTCGGCTGGGCGACGCCGGATCACCGCTGTGTCCTCCGATCGGAGTGGTGTTTTTCCTCCGTGCGGTGGCCTGGTCGGCCGACGGTGCGCGACCCGGTTGCGGCCGAGAGTGGTTCTTGTCAGCAGCACAGACACCGGCCACCGAGGCCGATGCCACTCAGACCACAAGGAGATCGCCATGAAGACGTCGACCAGGATCGCTGGAGTCACCTTGGCCGCGGCCGCTCTGGGCATGCTCGGTGCCGGGGTCGCGTCGGCTGCCACCACCGCGCCGGGCCAGGCGGGCCACGCGGGGCACGTCAGCGCCACCCAAGGCGGGGACAGCTTCGCTGCGTTCACGACCATCAACGGCGCGAACAACGGCGACGCCGTCCAGATCGCCAGCTACGACCAGGGCACCTTCGACTCGGCACCGGCCGCCGGCACCGTCCTGCACTACGGCGACTCCACCGAGATCGACCTCAGCACGACCAACGACGACCTCGCCGAGGGCAAGGTGACCTTCAACGTGCTCGCCCCCAACGGCAACACTGTCGGCTCCTTCACGGAGAAGCTGCTCTTCACGGACAACGGCACCCCGCTCGGTCAGCGGACCGTGGTCTTGTCGAACAACTCGGTGCCCACCTTCATGAACACGATCACGGCGAACAACAACGACGTGACCGTCACCAACGGCAGCTACTGACCACCGGCGGGCGAGCCCCAACCACGCAGCAGCAGCGACGAACGGCCGGGCGGACCACCGCCCGGCCGTTGCCGCACCACGCGAACAAGCCGAGCGCCCACCACCGCGAGGACAGTGCGCCGTCCTGTGCGGAGGGCGCACTACTCGTCGAGCGGGTGGAAGCACAGCCTGTTCGATGACGCGCACGCACAGCACCGAGGCCGTGCCCCTGCGCGTGTGCCCCGCCTGTGTCCTCCGATCGGAGTGGTGTTTTTCCTCCGTGCGGTGGCCTGGTCGGCCGACGGTGCGCGACCCGGTTGCGGCCGAGAGTGGTTCTTGTCAGCAGCACAGACACCGGCCACCGAGGCCGATGCCACTCAGACCACAAGGAGATCGTCATGAAGACGTCGACCAGGATCGCTGGAGTCACCTTGGCCGCGGCCGCTCTGGGCATGCTCGGTGCCGGGGTCGCGTCGGCTGCCACCACCGCGCCGGGCCAGGCGAACCAGGCGGGCCACGCGGGCCGCGTCAGCGCCACGCAGAGCGGGGACAGCTTCGCTGCGTTCATGACCGTCAACGGCGCGAACAACGGCGACGCCGTCCAGATCGCCAGCTACGACCAGGGCACCTTCGACTCGGCACCGGCCGCCGGCACCGTCCTGCACTACGGCGACTCCACCGAGATCGACCTCAGCACGACCAACGACGACCTCGCCGAGGGCAAGGTGACCTTCAACGTGCTCGCCCCCAACGGCAACACTGTCGGCTCCTTCACGGAGAAGCTGCTCTTCACGGACAACGGCACCCCGCTCGGTCAGCGGACCGTGGTCTTGTCGAACAACTCGGTGCCCACCTTCATGAACACGATCACGGCGAACAACAACGACGTGACCGTCACCAACGGCAGCTACTGACCACCGGCGGGCGAGCCGCAACCACGCAGCAGCAGCGACGAACGGCCGGGCGGACCACCGCCCGGCCGTTGCCGCACCACGGCAAGAACGGGAGCGTTCACCGCCTGCACGACGGTGCGAACTCCACTTCCGGTCAGGCGAGTTGGTTGATCCGGATCAGGGTGCCCGCCGGGTCGCGCACGGCGCAGTCGCGGACGCCGTAGGGCTGGTCGGTGGGTTCCTGCACGACCTCGACGCCGCGACGGACGAGCTGTTCGAACGTGCCGTCGAGGTCCTTGGTCGCCAGCAGGACCATCGCGTAGGTCCCCTTGGCCATCATCTCGACGACGGCGCGCCGCTCGTCGTCGGTGATGCCGGGGTCGACCGCCGGCGGGTGGAGGACGATCGACGTCTTGGGCTGTCCGGGCGGGCCGACGGTGATCCAGCGCATGCGCCCGCGGCCCACGTCGTTGCGCACCTCGAAACCGAGCGCGTCGCGGTAGAAGGCCAGCGACGCCTCGGGGTCGTCGTGCGGGAGCATGCTCGCCTGCAGCGTGAGGTCCATGGCGGTCACGCTAGGTCGGTCCCCAGCACCGGCGCTTCTCGATCCCTGACCGGTCGGCTGACCTGCTTGACCACGCACGGGGGCACGCCGGCGTCTCCGCCGCCCGCGCGTCGCCGGTAGGTGCTCGGCGGCACCCCGACGAGCTCGCTGAAGCGGGTGCTGAACGTCCCCAGCGACGAGCAGCCGACCGCGAAGCAGACCTCGGTGACGCTGAGGTCGCCGCGGCGCAGCAGCGCCATCGCCCGTTCGACGCGGCGCGTCATGAGGTACCCGTACGGCGACTCGCCGTACGCCCGGCGGAACTCCCGGCTCAGGTGCCCGGCGGACATGTGCACCCCTCGGGCGAGCGCCTCGACGTCGAGAGGCTGCGCGTACTCCCGGTCGATCCGGTCGCGGACCTGACGCAACCGGGCGAGGTCCGCCCGGCGCTGACGAGCGTCCGCGCGGCGGGTCACCCGGTCGATGGTGGCACACCGCGAGTCGCGCATCCGGTCGAAACTTGACGCGACGAGAGTGACTCCTGCGGCTGATGTTGCGTCCGTGTCAATATCCGGCGGTGCAATTGCCCAACTTGGTCCTGGTTCATCCCGGCAAACCGGTCCGGTCGGCTGCGCTCCCCGGACGGCGGGGCCATGATGCCGGTCGTGCTCAACGCAACGACTCGTCGTCTCGTCCCGGCCGTCGCGCTGATGGCCCTGTCCGTCATCGGCGGCACGACTGCGACCGCCGCCCCGGCGCTACCCGCGGCGCCGCACGGCCGGGTGCTCCACGAACAGCCGGCCGCCACCGACCAGTCGCTCGTCTCTAGCGGCGTCGGCCCGGTCATCAGCCGATCGCAGATCTTCGCCCGCGCGCTGACGTGGGTCGGGAACCAGTCGGTCCTGTACTCCCAGTCGCGCACGTACCCGGGTCCGGGTGGTGTCGCCTACCGCGGGGACTGCTCGGGCTTCGTCTCGATGTCGCTCGGCCTTCCCGCGCCCGGGCCGAACACCGTTGCGCTGATCAACGACGTCGTCGAGATCACGGACCCGGCGCAGATGCGTCCAGGCGACCTGCTCGGCGTGCTCGGACCCGACACCGGCGGCGACGGTGGCCACGTCCAGGTCTTCAAGCAGTGGCTCAACCCGCAACACACCCTGGTCGAGGTCCTGGAACAGGGCAGCGACGGCAGCAACAACAACGACTGGCCCGGCGACTCCGTCTACTCCTGGCCGGAGTACCCCATCGGAGCTCGGCCGTTCAAGATGTACCGCTACGTGAACGCCGTGACGCCGCCGGCGCACGGCTCAGACCACGTCTCCGACACCAGCGGCGACGGCTTCGGGGACGTGCTGGCCACTCAGTCCAACGGTACGCTGTGGGACTACCTGAACACCCAGGGCAGCGACGCGAACCTCCCCTCGTACAGCGGTGGTCTCCAGGTCGGGCACGACTGGCCGGCGAACGGTGACATCGTCTCGGCCGACGTGGATGGCGACGGTTACGCGGACCTGCTCGCGACGCGTCCAGATGGCACGCTGTGGTACTACGCGAACGCCGCCCGGTCCGGCGGCGGACCGTACAACGGTGGAGTGCAGATCGGCACCGGATGGCAGGGCTTCAGCCAGATCCACGCAGCGGACGTCAACGGTGACGGCCGGGCGGACCTGGTCGCGGAGAGGTCGGACGGAACGCTGTGGTACTGGCAGAACTCAGCCAGCGGCGGGCTCCCGTACGGCGGCGGGCGTCAGATCGGCACCGGCTGGCAGGGCTTCCGCCAGGTCATCGCAGCCGACGTCACAGGAGACGGGTACGCCGATCTCGTCGGGATCGACGGCAACGGCGACCTCTGGCTCTGGGGGAACACGCGGGCCGCGAGCGGTGGTGGGTTCCCGTACGCCGGCGCCGTCCGGATCGGCAACGGATGGCAGCCTCTCACCCGTGTGGTGTCCGCGGACGTCAACGGCGACGGGTACGCCGATCTCGTTGCGACGAACAGCACGGGCGAACTGTGGAGCTGGATGAACAGCATCCTCGTCAACCCCGGTGGTCTGCCGTACCTCGGTGGGACGCGGATCGGCTGGGGTTGGCAGGGACTCGGTCTCGTGGGCTGATCGGCGCCAGCGGCGGCGGCTCCGGCGGGTCCGGCTCCGCCGCCGACAGCATCCCCGCGATCCGCGACCGGGTGATGGCCGCGGTGCGCACCGACTTCGGCTGGGCGATGCGCGCGGTGCTGCTCGCGGTGGCGGTCGCACTCGCCGCGGCGTTCGTCGCCGCGCTGTTCCATCCCGGCACCCGCGTCACCGACGCGCCTACTCCGGCGGAGCCGGTGACCGGTGTGCCCTCGCCGGCGTCCTGACCAGCGCTCACGCGGTCACGGACCGCCGTTCGGCGGACGACCGCGCCAGGCTCGCCACCGCCGTCACCACCAGGACGCCCAGGATCACCATCAGCGAGAGCCAGGTCGGTATCTCGGGAACCGCCGAGATCGGACGACCGCCGTTGACGAACGGCAGCGTGTTCTCGTGCACGGCGTGCAGGACAAGCTTGACGCCGATGAACCCGAGCAGCACCGACAGGCCCACCGACAGGTACCTGAGTCGCTGCAGCAAGCCGCCGAGCACGAAGTAGAGCTGGCGCAGCCCGAGCAGGGCGAAGATGTTGGCGGTCAGGACGAGGTACGGCTCCTGGGTCAGGCCGTAGACCGCCGGGATGGAGTCCAGCGCGAACAGCAGGTCCGTCAGGCCGAGCGCCACGATGACGAACGCGAACGGCGTCAAGAGACGCCGGCCGTTCTCGCGGACGACGAGCTTCGTCCCCGACAGCGACTCCGTCGCGGGCAGCCGCCGGCGCAGGAACCGCAGCAGCCGACCGTCCTCCTGCTCGGCGTCGCCCGTCCCGCTCTCACCGCGGTGCCGACGCGCCTCCAGGGCGAGCTTCACGGCGGTGTACACCAGGAACGCGCCGAACAGGTAGAACACCCAGCTGAACGCGTTGATGGCCGCGGCGCCGACCGCGATGAACACGCCACGCAGGACCAGCGCGACGAGGATCCCGATCGTCAGGCCCGTGCTCTGCAGCTCCCGGGGCACCCCGAAGCGCGCGAAGAGGATGAGGAAGACGAACAGGTTGTCCACCGACAGCGCGTACTCGGTCAACCAGCCGGCGACGAACTCCCCGCCGTACGTCGGACCGCTGACCACCCACACCCCGACCGCGAACGCCGCGGTGACGGTGAGCAGCACCGCGAGGTAGCGGGCGGACTCGCCGAAGGTCGGTTCGTGCGGACGGCGGCCGAGGACGACGACGTCCACGACCAGGAAGAGCACGGCGGCCGCGATGGTGACCGCCCAGACCCACGGCTCGACGTGCACGCGACGTCCTTCCGGTCATCGGCGCGCACGCACGCCGTTCGCCGGAAGTCTCGCCCACCCGCGGCGCCTGCACGGGCCCGGACGCCGGGGCCGGACAGGGCCGGGCCGTGATGACGACGTCGCGGAGTCGGGGGCTACTCCCCTCCGGGCGCCAGCGTGCCGGAGACACCTGGGTGCCGGCTGTGGCGGCGGCCGTGCAGCCCGCCCAGGCGGCGGGCGTCATAGGCTGCGGCGGGTGGGGTTCCCGGCGCTGGTGACGGAGGTCCTCGAGTCCTTCCTGGCGGCCGACCCGGTGACCGCGACGTTTCTCGGCGACCACCGCGGCGACGACCGGCTGCCGGATCCCGGCTCCGCGGACGACCGCCTGCGCGAGGTCCGCGCCCAGCTCGGCCGGCTCGCCGACGTCCAGGACGGCAACCCCGACCAGGCCGTGGACCGCGCCGTCCTCACGACCGCCCTGCGCTCGGAAGAACTCGACCTCGACGTCCTGGCCGAGGACACCTGGGACCCGATGCGCGGCAACCCCGGCGCCGGACTGCGGGTCCTGCTGAGCAGGGACTTCGCGCCGCTGCCCGAACGGATGGAGGCGCTGGCCGGCCGGCTGCGGGCGACACCGTCCTTCCTCGCCGCGGGGCGGGAGCGGCTCGGCATGATGTCCCGGGTCCACCTCGACACCGCCCTCGACCAACTCGGCGCGACGGTGGCCCTGCTCGATGACGGGCTGCCTCCGGGAGGCGACGCGCCTGGGCTCGCCGACGCCGTGACCGCCGCCCGCGCTGCGCTCGTGGAGCACCGGGCCTGGCTCGCCGATCGGGCCGACAACGCGCAGCGCAGTCCGCGCTTGGGTGCCGAGCTGTTCGCCCGCAAGCTCGCGCTGACCCTCGACACCGATCTCGAGCCGGAGGACCTCCTGCGCCGCGCCGAGGCCGACCTCGAGCGGGTCGGCGCCCGGATCACCGAGACCGCGGCGGCGCTCGGCGGGACGGTGCCGGAAGTCCTCGACCAGCTCGCTAGGGACGCTCCCGACGACGCCGGCGTCCTGGACTCGTGTCGTGCGGCGCTGACGGCGACGACGGCGTTCGTCCGCGGGAGTGGCCTCGTCACGGTCCATGACGACCCGGTCGAGGTGGTCGAGATGCCGGGGATCGACCGCGGTGTCTCCGTCGCCTACTGCCGCCCGCCCGGGCCGCTGGAGACCGCTGCGCTGCCGACCGAGTTCGCCGTCTCCCCCACCCCGGCCGGGTGGACGCCGGCGCAGGTGGCGAGCTTCTACCGCGAGTACAACACGCACATGCTGCACGACCTGACCGTCCACGAGGCGATGCCCGGGCACGCGCTGCAGCTGATGCACTCCAACCGCTACCGCGGCGCGACGCCGGTGCGCGCCGTGTGGTGGAGCGGCACCTTCGTGGAGGGCTGGGCGGTGTACGCCGAGGAACTCATGGCCGACGCCGGCTACCCCGGCGTCCACGGAGCAGAGCCGGCGGCGCTGCGGATGCAGCAGCTGAAGATGCAGCTGCGGATGACGCTCAACGCCGTGCTGGACGTCCGCTACCACTGCGACGACCTGGACGAGGGCGAGGCGCTGCGGTTGATGCGCGAGCGCGGCGTTCCAGGAAGACGGGGAGGCGCTCGGCAAGTGGCGCCGGGTCCAACTGACCTCGACCCAGCTGTGCACCTACTACGTCGGGTACCTGGAGGTCCGCGGGTTGGTCGCGGACCTGCGCCGCGCCCGGCCCGGTGCCGGCGCGCGGGAAGTGCACGACACGGTGCTCGGCTCCGGCTCGCCCCCGGCCCGGCACCTGCGCACGCTGCTCGGCCTCGCGGCGGCGTGAGCGCGGACCCGGACCGCTCGCCGCACGGTGCGCTGGCGCCGGTCGGGCCCGCGGGTGCGCAGGCCGGTGCCGGTCAGCTGCGCCTGGACGACTGAACGACGACGCTCAGCGCCCGACCGTGGCGGCGGCGGCGCCGGCCAGCGCGGCGGCGGCGACCGCGGAGGCCACCGCCGGCGCCGAGCGCAGCGGGTCCAGCCGGCGCTGACGCGCCGCGAGGGCGATGACGGTCGCGTCGGTGAGGTCGCACGCCGCGCCGGCGAGCAGCCAACCCGCCGCGCCACGCCCGCGCCCCGTCGCCCAGAGCGTGCCCGCGCCCAGCGCCGCGTCGCGCGCTGCGGCCATCCGGGCCAGGAACGTGACCCGCGACGCCGTCGCGGTGTCCAGGCCGAGGATCCGCACGGACGTCACCGGCAGGGCGAGGAAGCCCGCGCCGATGCCGACCCGCATCGCCCCGATCGACAGCGCCAGGACGCGCGCCCGGTCGGGGGTCAGACCGGACCGGTCGAGGAGGGAACCGCGCCTGCGTCGGGCCACGAACAACTCTCCTGTCGGGTGGTGTACCGCACCGAACCGCGTCGACGAACCGGCCGAAGCCGGGCAGCGCGGGTACGGAGGCAGCCTACGGGGGAATCATCTGGGTGGGATCGACGTTGTCAGTGCAAGGACCGCGGGATCACCGAGCGCGGGACGCACCGACCGAGCCGGGTGACCGAGCTGGGCGACGGGGCCCGCGAGCGGACCCGAGACGAGACGAGACGAGGGGGTTCCCCCATGGCTGATCGGACCTTGCGGGGTAGCCGGCTGGGCGCCGTGAGCTACGAGACCGAGTACGGCGCGGAGCCGGCGCCGCGGATCATGGCGGCGTACCGCTGCCCGCGCGACCACGAGTTCACGATCCCGTTCGCCGAGGAGGCGGAGATCCCCGGGACGTGGGAGTGCCGGCTCGACGGCTCGGTTGCGACGCTGGTCGACGGCCCAGCGCCGGAGGCGAAGAAGGCCAAGCCGCCGCGCACGCACTGGGACATGCTGATGGAGCGGCGCACGGTCGCCGACCTCGAAGAGGTCCTGGCCGAGCGGCTGGACGTCCTGCGCGCCCGCCGCGGCGCCAAGTCCGCCTGAGGTCCCGACTCCACGACGGCCGACGCCCGGGTCCCCGCGGACCCGGGCGTCAGTGCGTCCGGCGGCCGGGCCGCGCGCCTCGGCCGGTCCTGCTGGCGCCGGTGGCTCCGGTGCCTCCGGTGAGATCGGTGACCCGGTCCCGGAGCTGGGCGCCGCGGTGCCGCACGCCCCACACCGGTGACCCGCCACAGCGCCTCGCGCACGATGGAGCCGCTCATCTTGCTCTCGCCGCGGACGCGCTCGGCGAAGGTGATCGGCACCTCGACGACCCGGAAGCCCGCCTGCAGCGCCCGCCAGGCGAGGTCGATCTGGAAGCAGTACCCCTCCGACGCCACGCCGGAGTAGTCGATCTTCTCGAGGACGGCGCGGCGGTAGGCCCGGTAGCCCGCGGTGGCGTCGCGCAGCGACGATGCCCAGCGCGAGACGGGTGTAGAGGTTGCCGCCGCGGGACAGGAGCTCGCGCCGCCGGGGCCAGTTCGACCACCGCGCCGCCGGGCACCCACCGCGAGCCGAGCACCACGTCGGCGTCGGCCAGAGCAGCGAGCAGCTGCGGCAGCTGCTCGGGGGCGTGCGAGCCGTCGGCGTCCATCTCGACCAGGACGTCGTAGCCGTCCTCCAGCCCGCGGTCGAACCCGGCGATGTACGCCGCGCCGAGGCCGTCCTTGCCGCGCCGGTGCAGCACGTGCACCCGTGGATCGGCCGCCGCGAGGGCGTCGGCGAGCTCGCCGGTGCCGTCCGGGCTGCCGTCGTCGACGACCAGGACGTGCGCGCCCGGGACGGCGGCCAGGACGCGGGTGACGATCGGCTCGAGGTTCTCCCGCTCGTCGTAGGTCGGGATGACGACCAGGACCCGGGTGTCCTCGGGCGTCACGCGGCGACCAGCTTCTCGGTCACGGCGCCGGCTCGCGGCCGGACGGCGCCGCCGGGACACGAGCGCCGCGAGCGCCGCGGCGAGGACCGCAGCCCGGCCAGCGCCAGCTCCACGGCGGAGCCCACCCGGTCGGCCAGAGTGGTCGCCGTGGACAGCGGCACGCGTGCCTCCAGCACGCCCGCGGTGTACAGGGCGCCGGTGCGCTGCCGGATCTGGCCGTCCGGGTCCGATGACCGCGGACACCCCGCTGGTGGACGCCTGGAGCACCGTCCGGCCGTGCTCGACCGCGCGCAGCTGCGACATCGCCAGCTGCTGGTAGGTCTCCCCCGTCACCCCGAACGTGGCGTTGTTGGTCTGGACGACCAGCAGCTGCGCGCCGGCGGCCACCGAGGAGCGCACCAGCCCGTCGTAGGCGACCTCGAAGCAGATGACGTCGCCGATCGGGAACGGGCCGCCGGCGAGCAGGCCGTTGCCGGTGCCGGCCGCCATGTCCTTCGGGACGAGGTCGACCTTGCTCGCTGACGGCGCGGGCGAGCGAGCGCAGCGGGATGTACTCGGCGAACGGCACCGGGTGCCGCTTGGTGTAGGTCGCCGCCCGGTCCCGTCCCGGGGAACCAGAGGATGCCGGCGTTGCTGATGTGGTCCGGCCCGGGCCCGTCGAGGATGGCGCCGACCAGGATCGGCGCGTCGACCGCGTCCGCGGCCTGGCTGATCAGGCGGGCCGCTTCGGTGTCGTGGTACGGATCGACGTCGGAGGAGTTCTCCGGCCAGACGACCAGCTCCGGCCGCTCCGCGGTGCCGGCGTGAGACCCGGGCGGCCAGCGCCAGGGTCTGGTCGACGTGGTTCTGCAGCACCTGTCGTTCGCGGGTCTCGATCTCCAGGCCGCGCTGCGGGACGTTGCCCTGGATCACGGCGACGGTGGCGGTGCGGCCCGACCGTGTCCGACGCCGGCCGCAGCGCCACGCCGGCGGCGAGGCCGCACCAGCGGCGACGGCGAGCAGGACGAGCCGTCCCGGTGGCGACACCGCGGGTGCGTCCGGCGGGCGCGGACGAGCAGCGCCATCGCCAGACCACCACCGGCGAGCGCCGACGGCGAACGTCACCAGCGGCGCGCCGCCGAGCGCGGCGAACCACCGCAGCGGCGACTCGGCCTGGCTGAAGGCCCACCGTCCCCACGGGAAGCCGCCGAACGGCAGGCGGTCGCGCAGGTACTCCTCGAGCACCCACACCGCCGCGATCCACACCGGGGCCCCGGGCAGCCGCTGCACCAGCGGCAGCAGCGCGCCCCACCAGGGCGGTGAACGCCGCCACCGCGGCGGCGAGGATCAGCCACGGCGCCGGGCCGACGTAGACGCCCGACCAGTGCAGCAGCGGCCCGAACAACGCCGCGCCGTAGACGAAGCCGAGACCCGCCGCCGGTGCGGCTGCGCCGGCCGTGCACCGCGACGCTCAGCGAGGCGACGCTGGCCACGGCCAGCGGCCAGAGCCCGAACGGCGGGAAGGCCAGCACCCCGAGCAACCCGCGCCCGACCGCGACCAGCACGGCACCGCCGAGCGGCAGCCGGGGCGGCGGGACGGGACGGAGCACCGCGCCCAGTATCCCGGCCGCGGCCCGGTGCCGCCTGTGCAGCCCGTCCTCGGCGACGGCGAGGGGTCAGCCGAGCAGGTCGTGGACGATCTCGCCGCGCACGACCGTGCGCAGGCAGCTCGGCAGCTGCTCCCCCGGCGCGAGCAGCGGCAGACCGGGGACGGCGGCCCGCGGGTCGGTGCTCCAGCGCGCGACCCGCTCGTCCGGGGCGTCGACGCCGAGCTCGCCCGCCCGCCAGACCGCGAAGGTCGCCGGGGTGCCCGGAGCGAGGACGCCCTCGCCGTCGCGCCGGGCCGCGCGCCAGCCGCCGCGGGTGTGCGCCGCGAACGCCGAGCGCGGGCTGATCGCCGCCGCCGGGTCGCGACGGGTACGCCGCCGCGCGGACCGCGCCCCACGGGTCCAGCGGTGTCACCGGGGCGTCGGAGCCGAACGCCAGCGGGACGCCGGCGGCGGCGAGCTCGGCGAACCGGTTGAGCCCGCGGGCGCGCTCGGCGCCGAGGCGGTGGGCGTACATCCCGTCCGGGCCGCCCCACGCCGCGTCGAACGCCGGCTGCACCGACGCCAGCAGCCCGCTGCGCGCCAACCGCTGCGGGTCGCGGACCGCCTCGGCGTGCTCCAGCCGGTGGCCCGGCTCCGGCGTTGCGGCCGAGGCGCACCGACGCCAGCTCGACGGCGTCCAGGACGAGGTCGACGGCCGCGTCGCCGATGACGTGGAAGCCGGCCTGCAGCCCCGCCTCCGCGCAGGCGCACGACGTGCTCGGCGAGCTGCTCGGCGTCGAAGCGCAGCTCGCCGCGCGGTGTCCGGCGCGTCGGCGTACGGCTCGCGCCACGCGGCGGTGTGCGAGCCGATCGAGCCGTCACAGAACAGGTCACCGCCGGCGCCGACCGCGCCGAGCTCCCGCGCGGCGGGGATGCCGTGCAGCTCGCCCCAGTAGAGGACGACCTCCGGCCCCGGTTCCTCCGCGGCGAGCCGCCGCAGCGCGGCCGCGTCGTCGGCGCTGGAGATCTCCGGGCCGGCCATCTCGTGCAGGCAGCCGATGCCCAGCTCGGCGGCACGGCGCCGGGTGACGCGCTGCGCGTCGCGGACCTGCGCCCGGCGTCAGGGCGCCGAACGCCGCGGCGCGGACCGCGTGGTGGGCCTCCCCGGTCAACGGGCCGGCGGCGAGTCGCGCGCGGTCGACGCCGGTGGTGGCGGCGAGCGCCGAGGACACGACGGCGGAGTGCGCGTCCACCCGGGAGAGGTAGACCAGCCCGCCGTAGCCGGCCCGGTCGAGCTCGCGCGGCGGTCGGCGGGCGCCGCTCCGGCCAGGCCGAGTCGTCCCACCCCGTGCCGAGCACGGGACGGCCGCGGTTGGCCCGGGCGGCGCGTTCCACGCGGTCCAGTGCGTCGGCCAGGCTCGTGGCCGCCGACAGGTCGAGGCCGGTCAGCGCCAGACCGGTGGCGGTGGCGTGGACGTGCGCGTCGACGAAGGCGGGTGTGACCAGGGCGCCGTCCAGGTCGACCACGGCGTCCGCGCCGACGACCTCGCCCGCGCTCGTCGTCACCGACCCAGGCGACGTCGGCGCCGTCGACGACCAGGGCGCTCGCCTCGCCGCGCCGCCGGGCTGTGGACCCGGCCGTTGCGGTAGAGGGTGCGCACGCTGTCAGTCTGCCCGGTGCGGGAGTGCGCCGCTGCGGTGCGATAGCGTTTCCGGCCGTAGCCGCCGGACAGCCGGCGGCCACCGGAGGACCGCCGGGATGAGCGCCAGCATCGAGGACGTCGCCAAGCGCGCCGGGGTCTCGATCGCCACCGTGTCCCGGTCGCTGCGGGGCCTGCCCGACGTCGCGCCGGCCACCCGCGACCGGGTCCTCGCCGCGGCCCGCGAGCTGGACTACGTCGCCTCCCCGTTCGCCGCCCGGCTGGCCAGCGGGCGCACCGGCGACGGTGGGCGTCGTCGTGCCGTTCGTCAACCGGTGGTTCTTCGCCGAGGTGCTCGGCGCCGTCGAGGCCGTCCTGCACCCCGCCGGCTTCGACCTGCTGCTGTACAACCTCGGCGACCCGGCGGGGCGGGCCCGCTTCTTCGAGACGCTGCCGGTGCGCAAGCGCGTCGACGCGCTCGTCGTCGTCGAGCCTGGTGCTCAGCGAGGCGGAGGCCGAGGCGCTGCGGGGGCTGGACTGCGTCGTCGGTCTGCTCGGCGTCGAGCAGTTCGACTTCCCGTCGGTGCGCATCGACGACGTCGCGGCCGCCCGGGCCGCGGTCGCGCACCTCACCGGGCTCGGTCACCGCCGGATCGGTCTGATCGGCGGCGACACCGACGACCCGATGCGCTTCACTCCGCCGCTGCACCGGCGCTTCGGCTACCTGGACGGCGCTGCGCGCCGCCGGTATCGCGCCCGAGCCGGCGCTCGAGGAGCTCGGCTACTTCACCGTCGAGGGCGGCGCCGCGGCGGTGCAGGCGATGCTCGAGCGCGGCGACGTGCCCGACGCGCTGTTCGCCGAGTCGGACGAGATGGCCTACGGCGCGCTGCGGACGCTGCGCCGTGCGGGCCTCCGGGTCCCGCAGCGACGTCGCGGTGATCGGCTTCGACGACCACGCCGCCGCGGAGCTGATGGACCTCTCGACGATCCGGCAGCCGGTCGTCGAGCAGGCCACGGAGCTGGCCTCCATGCTGCTGGCGCTGGCCGGCGGGGAGGAGCTCGCAGAGCGGTCCGTGGTGCTCAGCACCGAGCTCGTCGTGCGCGGAAGTACGGATCCGGCGCGTTCGGTCTACTGAGTGCCTCGGTGGTGGCCGGCGTTGACGGGCTCGCAGCGGGTCAGGTCGGCGTGCGCGCAGCGTCGAGCTCCTCGCGGGTGGGCGGGTCGGCGCCCTCCCGGCCACAGGTGATGCGCGGCGACCAGCAGCGCCTCGTCGAGCAGCTCCGTGAGCGCGCCGTCGTCGAGGCCGGTCACGGCAGCGGCCGACGTCGCGCCGACGTCGTACAACCCAGCGAGCAGGCCGCCCATCGACGCGTCGCCGGCACCGACGGTGTCGACGACGTCCGCCGGGTGCGGCGTCCCGGTGCAGCGGGTCGCGCCCGCGGCGGAAGGCCGTGGCTCCGTCCGCCCCCGCGGTGACCACCACGAGCGTCGCGCCGACGTCCGAACCACCGTGCGGCGACCATGGCCGCGTCGTCGTCCGGGTAGAGGAACTCCAGGTCCTCGTCGCTGACCTTGACGACGTCGGCGACGGCCACACCGGCCTCCACCCGTCGCCGGCCGTTCTCGGCCGAGCCGAGCAGCCGCGGGCGCACGTTCGGGTCGTAGCTCACCAACGCGCCCGCCGCGGCCGCCGCGGCACGCACCACCTCGTCACCCGGTGGCAGCCACGAGGCCAGGGACCCGAAGTGGACGATCCTCGCCCGCTCGTCGAGCCGCAGCTCCCCGACCCGCCACTGCCAGTCGGCGGTGCCCTCGACGTAGAAGTCGTAGCTGGCGCCGCCGCCGTCCGGCCGACCGAGACGACGGCGAGAGTCGTCGGCTCGGCGGCGTCGACCGCGGGAGCGAGGTCGACGCCGTTGTGCTCGGCGTGCCGCGCGCAGCAGGCGGCCGAACGCGTCGTCGGCCAGCCGTGCGGACAGCGCCGTCGGCACCCCCAGCCGGGCGGCGGTCACCGCGACGTTGAGCGGGCTGCCGCCGGGCAGCGCCCGGAAGGTCGTGCGGTCACCGGTGTCGACGAGGTCGATCAGCGCCTCGCCGATGACCTGCAGCACGGCCCGCACGTTACCGTGCTGCGGGTGGTGACGCCCGTGACCGTCATGCTGGTCGACTCGGCCAGCCTGTACTTCCGCGCGTTCTTCGGCGTCCCCGAGTCCGTCACCGCCCCGGACGGCATGCCGGTGAACGCGGTGCGCGGGTTCGTGGACATGATCGCGCAGCTGATCACGCGACGCCGGCCGTCGCGGTTCGTCGCGTGCCTCGACCTCGACTGGCGCCCGGCCTTCCGGGTCGAGCTGGTCCCGTCGTACAAGGCGCACCGGGTCGCGCCGGCCGGCGGTGAGACCATCCCCGATGCGTTGTCGCCGCAGGTGCCGGTGCTCCTGGACGTGCTGGCAGCGGCGGGGCTCGCGACGGCGGGCGCCGAGGGGTTCGAGGCGGACGACGTCATCGCCACCCTGGCCGCCCGCGACGCCGACACGGTCGAGATCGTCAGCGGCGACCGCGACCTGATGGCGCTGGTGACCGACACGGTCACCCTGCTGTACACCGGCCGCGGCGTGGCCAAGCTCGAGGAGCTGCGGCCGGACGACGTCCTGGCGAAGTACGGCGTGCCGGCTCCGCGGTACCCGGACTTCGCCGTCCTGCGCGGTGATCCCAGTGACGGGCTGCCTGGCGTCAAGGGCATCGGCGAGAAGGCCGCGGCCGCGCTGGTCAGCCGGTACGGGGCGCATCGAGGACATCGTCGAGGCGGCTCGAGGAGGGGCGGAGGACTTCCCGGCCGGCGCCCGCGCGAAGGTGCTGGCCGCAGTGGACTACCTCGCGGCGGCGCCGGCCGTCGTCCGAGGTCGTACCGATTGCGGGATCGGTACGGTCGCGGACGAGCTGCCGGCCGCGCCGAGGGACCCGGAACGGCTCGTCGAGTTGGCGGACCGGTACGGCCTGGACAGCTCCGTCAACCGGCTGCTCACCGCGCTGGCAGCGCTGCGCTCCGCCTGAGTCGGTAGCTCGTCAGCCGACCGGAGCCCACTGGTAGTCGCCGCTCTTGCTGGTCACCGTCACCTGCACCTGCCGGCCGCCGTCCGCGGTGCAGCGGAACGTCCGGCCGGTCTCGACCTCCTCGTCCGAGGGGCACACCACGTTGCGGTACTGGCCACCGGACTGCGTCCGGATCGTGTTCTCCACGGCGGTGTGGTCGAGGACCTTCTTGAAGCCGAGGAACTTGGGCTTGGTCACGACGACGACAACGACGACGGCTGCGATGACCACGAGCAGGGCCAGCAGCGAGGCCAGCAGGCCGCGTCCGCGGCGACGCGGCGCCGGCGCCGGCGGTCGGTCGGCCGTCTGGGTGCCGTAGCCGGGCGCCCTACGGCTGGCCGTACTGCGCGGCCCCGTACTGTCCCGGCCCCTGCTGTCCCGCCCCGTACTGCCCGCCTTCGTACGACGGCGCGCGGTACTGCCCCGGCCCGTACTGCCCACTCTCGTAGGACGGCGCCCCGTACTGCTGGGCCTGCGGCCGGTCGTACGACGACGAAGGTTCGTCGTACGGCGAGCGCTGGTACGACGTCGGCTGGTCGGAGTAGTGCGGTTGGTACGAGGTCGGCTGGTCGTCGAACAATCCGGGATCCGGGACCGGAGGCAGGTGTTGCGTGTGCGCCGCGTCGTCGGGTCCGGGCGCGTCCCGCGAGTCCGGGACAGCACCGCCGCCGGGGCGCCAGGTGTACTGCTCCGGCTCCTGCTGTGCCCCGCCCGGCGTCCACGGCGCTGGATCACGCTCGCTCCGGTCAGTGCCGTCGCTCATCGCTCCCCCGTCTCGGGTCAGGTCCGGATCACGGTACTGCGAGGAGGCGGCGCCGGCCGGGTACTCCTCGCCGGTTCACGGCTGCATGCCCTGCGCGACCACGCCGCGGCGGACGGCGGCGACCGCGGCGCGGGCCGCCGGGGCGACCGGGGCGTGCCCGTTCCCGACCGCGCCGGCGGTCGGGACGGCGCTGATCTGTTCCAGCAGGTCGATGAGCTGCTTGCACCAGCGCACGAAGTCCCCCGCGGAGAGCTCCGAGCCCGCCTCGGCCGCGGTGGTCAGGACGCGGTCGAGGCTCTCGTTGCGTGCCCACCGGTACGCCGCCCAGGCGAAGCCGAGTTGCGGCTCGCGACTCCGGGGCAGCCCGTGCGCCTGCTCGTCGTCCACGAGCGAGCCCCAGACCCGCACCGTCGTCGCCATGGCGTCACGCGCGGCCGTCGTCGGCATCCGGTCGGCGACGACGTCGTCCCGCCGCGGCTCGTAGACCAGCGTCGACACCACGGCCGCGAGCTCCGGCGGGGTCAACCCGTCCCACGCACCGGCGCGCAGGCACTCCGCGACCACGAGGTCGGCCTCGGACCAGATCCGCGCGAGCTGCCGTCCGGCCGGGGTCGTCTCGTCCCCGGCGAGGTAGCCGCGCTCGTCGAGCAAGCGGCAGATCCGGTCGAACGTCCGGCCGAGGGAGTTCGTCCGACCCTCGATCCGCCGCTGCAGCCCGGCGTTCTCCCGCTCCAGCCGGACGCGGCGCTCGCCCCACCGCGCGTGCTCCTCCCGGTCCGGGCAGGCGTGGCAGGGATGCGCGCGCAGCGCCGCCCGCAGTCGCAGGACCTCCGCGTCCTCACCCTGGGCGGTGCGCCGGCGCGGCTCCGGCGGCGGGACGTCGAGCGCGCGCAGGCTGGAGGCGAGGTCGCGGCGTTCCTGCGGCGAGCGGTGGTTGACGTGCTTGGGCAGCCTCACCCGCCCCAGGACGTCCACCGCGGCCGAGAAGTCCAGCGGGGAGAGCCGTCCCGCCCAGCGGTGCTCGGTGACGACCAGCGGGCGCGGGTCGTCACGGTCGCTGACGCCGGGGTCCACGACGACGGCCAGCCCCGCCCGGCGCCCGCGCGGGACCCGGATGACGTCGCCGGCGCGCAGCGTCTCCAGGCTGGCGGTGACGGCGCCGCGCCGGGCGCGGGCGCCCTCCCGGGACAGTTCGGCCTCCCGCTCGCCGAGCTCGTGCCGCAGCGCGAGGTACCCGTCGATGTCACCCAGGTGGCAGCGCATCGACGCGGTGTACTGCGCGATGGTCGCCTCGTTGCGCCGGATCTGGCGGACCAGGCCCGCCACCGAACGGTCGGCCTGGAACTGTGCGAAAGACGCCTCGAGCAGCTCGCGCGCCCGCTCGCGGCCCATCTGGCCGACGAGGTTGACCGCCATGTTGTAGGAGGGGCGGAACGACGAGCGCAGCGGGTAGGTGCGCGTCGAGGCGAGGCCGGCGACCCGCTCGGGGTCGATCTCCGGGGACCAGACGACGACGGCGTGCCCCTCGACGTCGATGCCGCGCCGGCCGGCCCGCCCGGTCAGCTGCGTGTACTCCCCCGGCGTGACGTCGGCGTGCGTCTCGCCGTTGAACTTCGTCAGCCGCTCGAGCACCACGGATCGGGCCGGCATGTTGATCCCGAGTGCCAGTGTCTCGGTGGCGAAGACCGCGCGGACCAGGCCGCGGACGAACAGCTCCTCGACGGTCTCCTTGAACGCGGGCACCAGCCCGGCGTGGTGGGCGGCCACGCCGCGGCGCAGCCCGTCGAGCCAGTCCCAGTAGCCGAGCACGTCGAGGTCCGCCGCGTCGACGGACGCGGTGTGCGCCTCGGCGATCGCGGTGATCTGGTCGCGTTCGTCCTCGTCGGTCAGCCACATCCCGGACTGGACGCACTGGCGTGCCGCGGCGTCGCATCCGGCGCGACTGAAGATGAAGGTGATCGCCGGCAGCAGTCCCTCGCGGTCGAGCCGGGCCAGGACGTCCGGCCGGGCCGGCGGCCGCCACCCACGCGGGCGCCCCGGCGACCGGCCGCCGCCGCGCCAGGCGCGCGGGTCGAACTGCCGCATCCGGTCGTTGACGTAGCGCACGACGTGCGGGTCCACCGACGTGCCGTCGTCGGTGAACAGGTCGAGCAGCCGGTTGCCGACCAGCAGGTGCTGCCACAGCGGCACCGGCCGCTGCTCGTGGAGCACGACCTTCGTCTCGCCGCGCACGGAGTCCAGCCACTCGCCGAACTCCTCGGCGTTGCTCACCGTCGCCGAAAGAGACACCAGCCGCACTGCCGCCGGGAGGTGGATGATCACCTCCTCCCAGACCGCGCCGCGGAACCGGTCACCGAGGTAGTGCACCTCGTCCATCACGACGTAGCCCAGTCCGGGCAGGGCGGCGCTGCCGACGTAGAGCATGTTGCGGAGCACCTCGGTCGTCATCACGACCACCGGCGCGTCCCCGTTGATCGCGGTGTCGCCGGTGAGCAGCCCGACCCGCTGCGGGCCGTACCGCGCGACGAGGTCGTTGTACTTCTGGTTCGACAGCGCCTTGATCGGCGTCGTGTAGAAGCACTTCTGCCCGGCCTCGAGAGCCAGGTGGACGGCGAACTCGCCCACCACGGTCTTGCCCGCACCGGTCGGCGCGCAGACCAGGACTGAGTAACCGTCCTCCACGTCCGTGCACGCCTCGACCTGGAAGTCGTCGAGGTCGAAGGGGTAGTCGCTGCGGAACGCGGTCAGCGACGGGGTGCGCGCGCGGCGGCGCGCCTCGGCGTACCGCTCGGCCGGCGAGGCACTGCCGGAGCCAGCCATGCCCCCAGCGTAGGCAGCGGCCCCGATGGTCTTGGGGATCCGGTCGGATGTCGCCGGATCCCCGAGATCATCAGGGAAGGAGCGCGAGCTTGCCGCCTGGGTGACCGTCGCGCAGCAACTCCAACGCCGCGGGGGCGTCCGCGAGCGGGAACGTGCGGGCCACCGGGACGACGAGCCGGCCTTGCCCGGCCAGCTCGACCAGGTGGCCGCGCACGCTGTCGCGGTAGCGCGCGCTCTCGGGCATGGTGCCGCCGATGGCGAGGATGCCGTCGTGCTCCGCGCGTCCGAACGCGGCGATCGTGACGATGCGCGCCCGGTCGACGAGGGCGAGCGAGGTGTCGATCGCCTCGTCGGTACCGACGCAGTCCAGGGCGGCGGCGTAGCCACCCGGTGCGGCGTCCCGGAGGCGCTGCTCCAGGCCGTCGCCGTAGGCCACCGGGACGCCACCGAAGCGCCGCACGGCGTCGGCGCCGCGACCGGAGGCCGTCCCGACGGCCCGCGCGCCCAGCAGCGCCGCCTGCTGCAGCACGCTCACCCCGACAGCTCCCGAGGCGCCGTGGACGACGATCGTGTCTCCCTCCCCGACGCCGGTGACGTGCAGCATCTCCGCCGCGGTGCACCCCGCGAGCAGCAGGTTCGCCGCGGCGGGCGCCGCCACGCCGGCGGGCGCCGCGAAGACGGTGTCGGCGGGCACCGTCACCGACTCCGCGTAGCCGCCGGCGATGCGGAAGGCGATCACCTCGTCGCCGGGCGCTCCGCCGCCGGTCGCGATCCGCGTGTCCGGGCCAACGGCGTCGAGGACGCCCGCGACCTCGAAGCCGAGCGTCACCGGCAGCGTCGCGGGGTCCTTCCCGGGCCCGGCGGCGAACCGCTTGAAGTCCGCGGGGTTCATCCCGGCCGCGCGCACCGTGATGCGGACCTGGCCGGGCCCCGGCTCCGGGACGTCGACGTCCTGCAGTTCGAGGACTTCCGGACCGCCGAACGCGGTCGCCACCCATCGCTTGCTCACGTCACGATCCAATCAGTCGCGCAACCCTGGTCCCGACCGGCCGGGCGGGACGAGCACCTGCAGCGCCCCCGGCACGCAGCTGGTGCGCAGCGGCAGCGGCCCGAGCCGCTCGCCGTCGGCGTACGCCTCGGTCCCCGCGGCGTCGAGGCTCACCGTCGTCGCCTCGTAGGTCCGCACCGCCGGGTGCCCCAGGTGCCCCGCCCGCGGCAGCAGCGGCGCCAGCCGGGCCAGCGTCACGCGCCCGACCGGTCCGACGACGGTCACCTGGAAGCGGCCGTCGTCGAGTCGGGCGTGCGGCGTGATGAGCTTGCCGCCGCCGTACTGCGGGGCGTTGCCGATGGCGACGAGGGTGGCCGGGCCGTCGAGGAAACGGCCGTCGAGCTGCAGCAGGAACTGCCGCGGCCGCAGCCGGGCCAGCTCCGCCGCGATGGCCAGGTCGTAGCGGCGCGGACCGGCCGGCCAGCGCAGCGCGTCGGCGCGGGCGGCCACCGCGGAGTCGAACCCCGCACACAGCACCGTCGCCCACCAGCGCCCGCCGGCGGGATCGTCCTCCTCGACCCGCCCGAGGTCGATGGCCTGCCTCGATCCCGTGTCGAGCGCGGCGAGGACGGCGTCCGCGGCCTCCAGCGGGTCCGACGGGACGCCGAGCGAGCCCGCCAGGTCGTTGCCGGTGCCCGCCGGGACCAGCCCCAGCGGTGTTGCGCCGCCCGCGAGCGCCTGCACCGCCAGGTGGGCGAGACCGTCGCCGCCGAGTGCGACGACGGCGTCGACGTCTCCGACGCGCTCGCGCAGGACCGCCGCACAGCCGTCCGCATCGGACGGGGTGCACACCTCCAGCCGGCTCGCCTGTCGCAGCCGGTCGGCGACGGGCTCGAGCAGGCCGCGGGCCCGGCCACGGCCGGCGTCGGGGTTGGCGACCAACAGCAGGCGCCGGCTCAGGTCGTCTCCGTCCAGCTGCGCTCACGCGCCGGGTCGAGCGGCGCGGGCAGCGGGTCGACGGCCGAGGGCGTCTCGTCGTCGACCGCGTCGGCGGCCTCGGCGGCGGCCCGCTCGAGCGCCCGCCGTGCGGCCTTGCGGCGGTCGTGGATCGTCGCGAACAGGACGGCGCCCTCGTACAGCAGGACCATCGGCACCGCCATCGCGCACATCGTGAACGGGTCGGTGCTCGGCGTGGCGACGGCGGCGAACAGGAAGATCAGGAAGATCGCGAGCCGCTGGGTCCGGCGCAGCAGCGCGGACGGCAGGACGCCGGCCAGGTTGGCCATCACCACGATCAGCGGCAACTCGAACGCGGCGCCGAAGACGACGAGCATCAGGGTGACGAAGTTGAGGTAACTGGTGACCGAGAGCAGGGCGATGGTCCCGCTCCCGGCGGCACCGATGAGGATCTGCAGGCCCTTGCTCAGGACGGCGTAGGCGAGTACCGCGCCGGCGAGGAACAAGACGGTCGAGGCGAGGACGAAGGCGATGGTGTACCGCCGCTCGGTGCGCCGCAGTCCGGGCGTGATGAAGGCCCACACCTGGTACAGCCAGAACGGCGCGGTCAGCACGGCGCCGGCGATGATGCTGACCTTCAGCCGGATCGCGAAGCCGCCGAGCGGCTCGGTGAACACCAGGTCGCAGCCCCCGTCGGCGCCGGTGTAGCGGTGCGTCGCGGGGATGTTGCAGTACGGCCGCTTGAGCGTGGACAGGATGGGGTGGTCGTAGAACACCCAGCCGAGCACGGCACCGATCGAGACGATCACGATGACCGTGATGACCCGGCGCCGCAGCTCGCGGAGGTGGTCCAACACCGACATCCGCGCCTCGGGGTTCACCGTGCGGCGGCGCAACCGGGACCTCAGGCTGCGGGCGGGACCGGCCACAGCGTCAGTCGACTCGCGGCGCGGCGATCAGGCCGCCTCGGGCGGGTAGCCGCGGGACGCGCCGCGCGCGCTGCTCGAGGCGGCTGCCCTGCGTCCCTCGACGCGCCTGGTCGATGTCGGCGATCAGCTGCTGGGCGCGCTGCAGTTGGCCGGCGACATCGCTGAGCTGCGTGCCGCGGGCGACCAGGCGCTCGCCGTCCCGGCGCAGTCGCGCCGCCTTCCAGGTGACCTCGTACCCGGCGAAGCCGAGCACGACCGCGGCGATCAGGACGGCTGCCCCCCACGCTGCCGCGACGATCCACCACACGCGGCGGAGCCTACGCCGGACTCCGGGTCCACCTTTGGTCGTCGGCACCAACTCCGGGCGACAACGCATATCTCGGCCGTGATCGGGGCAGACCGGGCGTACCCACCGATCCGTCGGACGATCCGTCGTTGGAAGGACCCCCATGCCCCGTCCCCTGTTCCGTGTGCTCGCCGCCGCGGCCACCACCGCCGGCGCCGGCGCGCTGGTCCTCCTCCCGGCCACGGCGCACGCCGCGCCCGCCGTCAGCTCGGTCGACGAGACGTTCATGACGGCGAACGAGCAGAGCAACCTCGCCGAGTTGTCGCTCGGCGCGCTGACGCAGCAGCGCAGCAGCAACCAGCAGTCCCTCGATCTCGCCAGCATGACGATCAAGGACCACACCACGGCCAAGGGCCTGGTCACCCAGCTCGCCCAGCAGCTCGGCGTCACGCTGCCGGACGCCCCGAACGCGACCCAGCAGTCGCAGGCGGCGGCGCTCCAGGCCTCGTCGGCGGCGGACTTCGACCACCTGTACGCACAGATCCAGGTCACCGGTCACGAGCTCTCGATCGCCAGCACGCAGCAGGAGCTGAGCTCCGGTACGAACGACCAGGTCAAGCAGTACGCCCAGACCTACCTGCCGCTGGCGCAGATGCACCTGCAGATGGCCCAGGCTGAGCTCACCGCCCTCGGCGGTCCGATCAGCATCCCGGCCGGCTCCGGCGGCCTTGCCTCGACCACGGGCGCCGGCTCGCACGGCTGGGAGTACGGCGTGGCCGGCGGGCTCGTGGCCGCCGCCGCGGGTGCCGTCGCGCTGCGGCGCAGCCGTCCGGGTCAGCACCGCGACCGGGCCAGCGCCTCCGGCGTGACGGTGCTCCGCTCGTGAGGACGGCAGGCCGGCGGTGGATCGCCCTCGGGGTGACCGCCGCCGGCCTCGCGGTCGCGACCGTCAGCGCCGTCGAGGCCGCCACGGCGGCCGGCGCGCCGCGGGCGCTGCCGACGCCGTACTCGGTCGCGCCCAGCGCGCCACCGAGCCCGCTGTCGAGCCCGGCGACATCCACGCCGATGACCAGCCGCGCCGGCCAGCACCACCGCCACCACCGTGCCGACCAGCACCACGCCGGCCAGCACCGCGCCGGCCACCACCGCGCCGTCGCCGTCGCGCCACCGGCGCCACCGGTCCCGCCGGGTCCGGACGGGACGGCGCCGCCGACCCGGGTCCGGATCCCGGACCTGTCCGTCGACGCCACCGTGCACCCCGTCGCCAACGCCGGCACCGACATCGCGGTGCCCGACGACGTCCGCCGGGTGGGCTGGTGGACCGGCGGTGCCGCGCCCGGCTCGGCGGTCGGCACGGTCGTCCTGGTCGGTCACGTCGACTCCGCCCAGCAGGGCGCCGGCGCGCTCTACCACCTCGACTCGGTGCGGGCCGGCGCGCAGCGTCAGCGTGACCACCTCCGACGGGCGCGCCGAGGACTACGTCGTGTCTGCGCTTCAGGTCGTCGCCAAGCGCGACGGCATCCCCGCGTCGGCGCTCGCGCAGGACGGCCCGCCGCGGCTGATGCTCATCACCTGCGGCGGCCCGTTCGACGAGGCCACGCTCAGCTACCGGGACAACATCGTCGTCACGGCGATGCCCGCCGGCTGAACCGGCCTCGCCGTCAGGCGCCGTACGCCGCCAGTGCGGCCGCCGCCTCGTCCCGGATCCCCGCGGCGAGCCACGGCGGGGACAGCACCTCGACCCCGCCGCCGGAGCCGAGGACGAGCGCCCGGACCCAGGCGGGGTCGGCGATCCGCAGGCTGATCGTCCGCACGCCGTCCACCTCGGTGACGTCCTCGGTGGCGTAGTAGTCGGCCACCCAGGCGTAGTCCGGGCCGACCCGCAGGACCGCGAGCAGGTGCTCCGGCGCCGGCGCGTAGACGCCGTCGGACAGATCGCGCAGCTCGACGTCCGGCGGCGGCGCGGCCGGCTCGTCGAGGACCTGCGCGGTCTCGATCCGGTCCAGGCGGAACATCCGCATGCCCTCCGCCCGCCGGCACCACGCTTCGAGATAGGTCCGGCCGTCGAACTCGGCGAGTCGGACCGGGTCGACCACCCGCTCGGTCGTCTCGTCCCGGGTCGCGGTGTAGTAGCGCAGCAGGACCGCGCGCCGCGCGTCGAGCGCGCTCTGCAGGACCGGCTGCCAGCGCTCGGTGCTGTCCAGGGCCACCTCGACGGTGCCGGTGTCGACCGGGCCGCCCGCCGCGGCCTCCACCTTCGCCAGGGCCCGGTCGACGGCGTCGCGGTCGGTGATTCCGGGCAGCTCGGCGAGCGTGCGCAGCGCCACCGCGAGCGCGAGCGCCTCCTCCTGCGTCAGCCGCAGCGGCCGGGACATACCGGCGTCGAAGACCACCGACACCGTCTCGCCCTCGAACGACAGGTCGATCAGGTCGCCGGGGCCGTGGCCGGGCAGCCCGCACATCCACAGCAGCTGCAGGTCGCGGCGCAGCTGGTCCTCGGTGATCCCGAAGTCCGCCGCCGCCCGCGCGGCCGGCACGCCGGGATGCGCCTCCAGGTACGGCACCAGGGCCAGCAGCCGCGGCAGCCGCTCCCGCTCCCCGCTCATGCGTCCACCGCCGCGCGCAGCCGGTCGCGCACCGCATCGGCGAGGTCGGCGGGCTCCAGGACGACGGCGCCCGCCCCAGCCGCAGCGACGAGCCGCGCCAGGCTGCCGGCCTCGGCGAACCGGATGGTCAGCACGCCGTCGCGCTCCGCCTCGGCCAGCCGGCGCAGCGCGCCGCCGCCGGCGCCGGTCAACCGGACGTGAGCGGTCCGCGTGACCTCCGGCGTGCGGCCGGTGACGTAGGACATCAGGTCGACGGACTCCGGCCGGGTGAAGGCGTCCGCGGGACCGCGGGCCTGCACGTCGCCGACGATCCGCGACAGCCGGAAGCTGCGCGGCTCCCCGCGATCGCGGTCGAACCCGACGAGGTACCACCGACGCCGCCAGGACAGCACTCCCCACGGCTCGACGGTGCGTCGCTGCGTCGTCCCGGAGCCGGACTTGAGGTAGTCGAAGCGGACCAGCCGCGCGGTACGGGCGGCCTCGAGCATCGCCGGCAGCCCGGGATCGCCGGCATCGATGTGCGGCACGGCGCCGGGCGTGCCGGACGGGTCGACGTCCGTGCCGCCGGCGCGCAGCTTCACCAGAGCGGCCCGCGCCGGCCCGCCCAGCGTCGCCGACTGCCACAGCCGGGCGGCGAGGCCGACCGCGGCGGCCTCGGCCGGGTCGAACTCCACCGGCGGCAGCTCGTACGTGCGCCGGGAGATGCGGTAGCCGTCCTCGGTGTCGAACGCGCTGGTCCGCCCGGTCTCGAGCGGGACGCCGAGGTCGCGGAGTTCGGCCTTGTCGCGCTCGAACATCCGCTTGAACGCCTCGTCCGTGCGCGGATCTCCGTCGGTCGGCTCGTAGCCGGGGACGGCCTCGCGGATGCGCTCGGCGGTGAGGAACTGCCGCGTCGAGAGCAGGCAGATGACGAGGTTCACCAGGCGCTCGGCCCGCCGCGCGGCCATGTCCTCGAAGGTAATGCCGCTCGCGCGACGGGGTGCCCGCGGCGCGCGGGTGCCCGGGACGCGGCTCATGCGGGCATCCTCCCGCACGCGCTCACATGGACGCGATGAGCTTCTCGACCCGGTCGTCGACGCTGCGGTACGGGTCCTTGCACAGCACGGTGCGCTGCGCCTGGTCGTTGAGCTTGAGGTGCACCCAGTCGACGGTGAAGTCGCGTCGGCGTTCCTGGGCGCGGCGGATGAAGTCCCCCCGCAGCTTGGCCCGCGTCGTCTGCGGCGGGACGTTCTTCGCCTCGAACACGGTGAGGTCGTTCGTGACGCGGTCGACCGCTCCCCGCTTCTGCAGCAGGTAGTACAGGCCGCGGTCGCGTTGGATGTCGTGGTAGGCGAGGTCGAGCTGCGCCACCCGCGGGGACGACAGCGGCAGGTCGTGCTTGAGCCGGTAACGCTCGATCAGCTGGTACTTCGTCGCCCAGTCGATCTCCCGGTCGATGACCGAGAGGTCCTGCTGCCTCGACGGCGTCCAGCGTCCGCCCCCACAGCTCCAGCACCCGCTTGGTGACCGGGTCGCCGCCGGTGCGGCCGATGAACTCCACGGCCCGGCCGTAGTACTCCCGCTGGATCTCCAGCGCCGACGCGCTGCGCCCGGCGGCCAGGCGGACCGGACGGGTGCCGGTGAGGTCGTGGCTGATCTCGCGGATCGCCCGGATCGGGTTCTCCAGCGTCAGGTCCCGGAAGGCGACGCCCTGCTCGACCATCCGCAGCACCAGGTCCGCGGAGCCGACCTTGAGCATGGTCGTCGTCTCGCTCATGTTCGAGTCGCCGACGATGACGTGCAGCCGCCGGTAGCGCTCGGCGTCGGCGTGCGGCTCGTCGCGGGTGTTGATGATCGGACGCGAGCGGGTCGTCGCGGAGCTCACGCCCTCCCAGATGTGCTCGGCGCGCTGGCTGATGCAGTAGACCGCGCCGCGCGGGGTCTGCAGCACCTTGCCGGCGCCGCAGATCAGCTGCCGGGTGACCAGGAACGGGATGAGGACGTCGGCGAGCCGGCTGAACTCGCCGTGCCGGCCGACCAGGTAGTTCTCGTGGCAGCCGTAGGAGTTGCCGGCCGAGTCGGTGTTGTTCTTGAACAGGTAGATGTCGCCGGCGATGCCCTCGTCGTGCAGCCGCTTCTCGGCGTCGACGACCAGGCCCTCGAGGATCCGCTCCCCCGCCTTGTCGTGCGCGACCAGGCTGGTCAGCGAGTCGCACTCCGGCGTGGCGTACTCCGGGTGGCTGCCGACGTCGAGGTACAGCCGGGCGCCGTTGCGCAGGAACACGTTCGACGAGCGGCCCCACGACACCACCCGGCGGAACAGGTAGCGCGCGACCTCGTCCGGGGAGAGCCGGCGCTGGCCGTGGAACGTGCACGTGACGCCGTACTCGTTCTCGATGCCGAAGATCCGCTTGTGCACGCCGTCAGCCTAGGCGTCCACGGCTGTTGTGCGCGGTCGCCGACCGGACCGTCATGCCGCCGGCGCGCGATCGCCCGCCGAGGACATGACGGTCACCACCGCCTCCGCGGTCAGAGGCTGGCTTGCAGCACCGGGGCACCGGCGGCGTCGGTGATCACCAGCGTGCCGATCCGGTCCGGCGTCCCGGCGATGCCGGTGACGAACGTGGTGTCCCGGCCGGGCGGCGCCGTCCACGTCCCGAGCTGCTCGGAGCTGCCGTCGCGCAGCCGCGCCACCAGCACGTAGGAGTACCCGGCCGGGTAGCCGCTCGTCGGCTGCTCGTGGCAGCGCAGTTCGATCCGGGTGCCCCAATCGACCCCGGCCACCCGCGCCGTCGCGGTCAGCCCGGTGGCGGCGCCGACCTGTGCCATCGCGACGCTGCGGCCCGCCGGTGTCCCGCTGCCGCTGTCGCCCAGGCGCACGCCGAGCAGCAGCGCGAGCGCCACCAGGCAGGCGGCCGCACCGGCGGCCGCGACGACCGACAGCCGCCGGCGGCGCCGCTCGGCGTGCACCCGGCGCAGCAGGCGCGGGAGCAGGAGGTCCGGCGGCGGCTCGTCCGCCGTGTCGGGAGTGCCCACCTCCGGGATGCCCGCGTCCGGGATGCCCGCGTCCGGGATGGCCGCCTCCGAGATGCCCGCCTCCGGGATGCCCGCGTTCGTGAACGCCGCCTGCACGGTGGCGAGGTCGAGCCGGCCCAGGACGTCCGGCAGCGCCTGCAGCGACTCGACGCGCGTCGCGCACGCGGGGCAGCCCGCGAGGTGCTGCTCGAACTCCGCGCGCTCGTGGTCGTCGAGCATGCCGAGCACGTACGCGGCGTCGCTGTCCGCGAAACGGTCCGGGGAGTGATCGGTCACGGCAGCGCTCCGATCTCCTCGAGGGCCAGACGCAGCGCGCGCAGCGCGTAGTGCGTCCGCGACTTCACCGTGCCCGGCGGGATGCCGAGCCGGGCGGACGCCTCGGCCACCGACGCCCCGCGGTAGTAACCCTCGACGAGCACCTCGCGGTGCTCCGGGGAGATCCTCTTCAACGCCGCGACCACGACGGCGGTGTCCGCCGAGCGCTCCGCGAAACCCGGGACGTCGAGCTCGGGCACCTCCGCGGTGACGACCTCCGGCCGGGCGCTCGCCCACCGCCACTCGTCGATGACGATCCGGCGGGCGACCGTGCACAGCCAGCCGCGGGCCGACCCGCGCGACCCGTCGAGCACCTCGGGGTGCCGCCAGGCGCGCACCAGCGTCTCCTGCACCACGTCCTCCGCCCGCCCCCGGTCACCGCCGACCAGGCGCAGCACGTAGGACCACAGCGCGGCGCCGTGGGCCTGGTGCAGTGCGCGCAGGAGGTCGTCCTCCGTGCTTCGCCCCTGCCGGGCTGCGGCCACCCGACCTCCGACGGCGCGGACCGGCACGTCCTGGACGGCCACAGTCTGGACCCTCCTCCGACGCGCGCAAGCCTTCCTCTCCTGCTGCTACGGCGCGCGGGGCGGTCCGGTTCACTCGAGGTCCGCTCAGCTGTCCTTGTCCGGTGCGCTGGTGTCCGGGACGTCCTCGTTCGCACCGTCCTGCTCTGCCGCGTCGTCCGGCGCACCGTCCGCGTCGACGGGTTCAGCTCCTGCTGCTCCGACGGTGCGGGCAGCAGGGCGGTGAGGGCGGCGCCGGCGATCCGGCGGAACTTGCGGCTGGCGCGGGTGCGGTCGAGCACGGCGACCTCGAGCTGCGCCGCCGGGAGCTCCCGCACCGCGCCGTTGCCGCCGACCGAGCCGAGCGCCCGCACGGCGACGGCGAGCGCCTCCGGGAGCGCGAGCCCGCGGCGTAGGAGCGACCGCAACTCGGCGGTGAGCGCCTCGGCCTGCCCGCCCATGACGAGGAACTCGGGCTCGTCGACGATCGTGCCGTCGTAGGACAGCCGGTAGATCTGGTCGTCGCCCGGCGATCGTGCCGACCTCGGCGACGCAGAGCTCGACCTCGTACGGCTTCTGCTGCTCGGTGAAGATCGCGCCGAGCGTCTGCGCGTAGGCGTTGGCGAGCGCCCGCGCGGTGACGTCGCGCCGGTCGTAGGAGTAGCCGCGCAGGTCGGCCAGCCGGATGCCGGCCACCCGCAGGTTCTCGAACTCGTTGTACCGGCCGACCGCGGCGAAACCGATGCGGTCGTAGATCTCGCTGACCTTGTGCAGCGCCGGACTGGCGTTCTCGGCGACGAACAGCACGCCGTCGGCGTAGGTGAGCACGACGACGCTGCGGCCGCGGGCGATGCCCTTGCGGGCGTACTCCGAGCGGTCGCGCATGATCTGCTCGGCCGAGGCGTAGAACGGCATCGACATGGTGGCCGGGATCTCCGATCGGTGTGCGGGTCGCGGGCGCTGGGCGGTCGGGCGGCGGTCAGGCGCCGGGGCGGTCCGCGCGGTCGGCGATGATCGCCGCGGACGACGCCGTCGAGCTCGTCGTCGGCGACCCGCGACGGTGCCCTCCGGCGTCGCTGACATCACGACCGGGTAGATCCGCCGGGTGAGGTCGGGGCCGCCGGTGGCGGAGTCGTCGTCGGCGGCGTCGTAGAGCGCCTCGACGGCGACCCGGACCGCCGCGCCGCGGTCCAGGCCCGGGCGCCACAGCTTCTTCAGCGAGCTCTTGCGCGAACACCGATCCGGAGCCGACCGAGTCGTAGTACTGCTCGGGGTAACGCCCGCCGGTGACGTCGAAGCTGAAGATCTTGCCGGCCGTGGCGGGGTCGGCGGCGTCGAGGTCGAAGCCGGCGAACAGCGGCACGACGGCCAGCCCCTGCATGCGCCGCGCCCGAGGTTGCCGCGGATCATGGTGGCGAGCCGGTTGGCCTTGCCGTCCAGGGTGAGCTGGGTGCCCTCGATCTTCTCGTAGTGCTCGAGCTCGACCTGGTACAGCCGGACGATCTCGATCGCCATGCCGGCCGTGCCGGCGATGCCGACCAGCGAGTAGTCGTCGGAGGCGAACACCTTCTCGATGTCGCGCTGGGCGATGAGGTTGCCGGCGGTGGCGCGGCGGTCACCGGCCATGACGACGCCGCCGTCGAAGACGAGCGCGACGATCGTCGTGCCGTGCGGGCATCGACGGCACGTCGGCGCGAGCGACATCGAGGCGCGGAAGCAGGTCCGGTGCGGCGAGCGGAGAGAACTCGCGTGAACGACGACGAGCCCCGGGGCGGTGCGCGTACCGCAGGAGCCCGAGGCCGTCCGGTGAGCGAGGAGGTCAGCGGGCTCACTGGCCGCCCTTCTGCACGAACGACGCGGACGAAGTCCTCGGCGTTGGTCTCCAGCACGTCGTCGATCTCGTCGAGGATCGCGTCGACGTCCTCGGTGAGCTTCTCGTGCCGCTCGGCGACCTCGGTGGCGTCGGCGGTCGTCGACCTCGTCGACCTCGTCCTGTTGGCGCTGCGGACGGGTCTGACCGCTGTCGTGCGTGGGCATCGGCGACTCCCCTGTGGTGGACCGGTCCACCCTAGCCCGACGCCCGGACGCCCCGCCGGGAAAGCAACGGTGGTGATCAACTGGTGCTCCCGGGGCGTGGTCCCGGTGGTTCCCGGATGATCAGCCGGGACGCCGCGACGGCACCCCGGATGACCAGCGGGGAGGCGTCAGCTGCGGGGGCCGACCAGGGCGTCGATCAACGAGGCCGCCGTGGGGCAGCGGTCGAGCAGCTCGCCGACGTGCGCCTTCGTGCCGCGCTGCGGCTCGAGCGTCGGCACCCGGACCAGTGACTCCCGGCCGACGTCGAAGATCACCGAGTCCCACGACGCGGCCGCCACCGACGACCCGTAGCGGCGCAGGCACTCGCCGCGGAAGTAGGCGCGGGTGTCCTCCGGCGGGGCGTCCATCGCCGCCGCGGCGGCGCCCGGCGGGCAGCAGCGTCTGCATCGCCCCGCGCGCCACCAGCCGGTGGTAGAGCCCCTTCTCGGGGCGGACGTCGCGTACTGCAGGTCGATCAGCTGCAGCCGCGGGGAGTCCCAGTCCAGCCCGTCCCGGTCGCGGTAGCCCTGCAGCAGGCGCAGCTTGGCGACCCAGTCCAGCTCGTCGGCCAGCTGCATCGGGTCGCGTTCCAGGCTGGGCCAGCACCGACTCCCACCGGTCGAGCACGTCGCGGGTCTGCTCGTCGGCGTCGCTGCCGAGCCGGTCGTCGACGAACTTGCGCGCCCGGTCGAGGTACTCGCCCTGCAGCTGCAGCGCGGTCAGCCGCCGGCCGTCGGCCAGCCGCATCAGGTGCGTCAGCGTCGCGTCGTGCGAGACCTCGTGCAGCTCGCGCACCGGCTGGGCGACGCCCAGGTCGTCCGGGCAGGACACGCCGTCCTCGATCATCGCCAGCACCAGGCGACGTGGTGCCGACCTTGAGGTAGGTCGAGATCTCGGACAGGTTGGCGTCGCCGATGATCACGTGCAGCCGGCGGTACCGGTCGGCGTCGGCGTGCGGCTCGTCGCGGGTGTTGATGATCGGCCGCTTGAGCGTCGTCTCCAGGCCGACCTCGACCTCGAAGAAGTCGGCGCGCTGGGAGATCTGGAAGCCCGGCGTGCCGGCCGTCCTGCCCGAGGCCGACCCGGCCGGCGCCGCAGAACACCTGCCGGGAGACGAAGAACGGGCACGAGGTGCCGGACGATCGCCGCGAACGGCGTCGCGCGGCTCATCAGGTAGTTCTCGTGGGCGCCGTAGGAGGCGCCCTTGTTGTCGGTGTTGTTCTTGTAGAGGTTGATCGGGCCGGTCACGCCCGGGCATGCCGACCACCCGCCGCGACGCCTCGGCCATCACCAGCTCGCCGGCCTTGTCCCAGCGCACCACGTCGAGCGGGGTGGTGACCTCCGGCGTGGAGTACTCCGGGTGCGCGTGGTCGACGTAGAGGCGGGCGCCGTTGGGCAGGATGACGTTCGCCATCCCGGCGTCCTCCTCGGCCTCGATGAACTCCTGCGCGACGCTCGAGGTGCCGCCGCCGAGCTCGAAGCCGCGCGCGTCGCGCAGCGGCGACTCCTCCTCGAAGTCCCACGCCGCCCGGCGGGAGCGCCCGGCCGGCAGCAGCGGTCGGCGTAGGCGTTGACGACCTGCGCGGAGAGCAGCATCGCGTTCGCCGTCGGCTGGCCGGGCAGGCTCACGCCGTACTCGACCTCGGTGCCCATCACGCGGCGGACGCTCACGGGCGCCAGGCTACGCGGTGAGCGCCGCCCGACGGCTGCGCTCGGCGACGGCGTACGGGTCGGTGCGCGCGTCGTAGCGGAGGAACGACGGCAGCAGCACGGCGGTGATCCCGACGCCCGCTACGCACGCCAGCCCGCCGACGCCGATGGAGAACCGCACGCCGCCCCAGGACGCCATGAGCCCCGCCCGGGCGTTGCCGGCCGTTGGTCCGGAGCTGTACGAGAGCAGTTCGATGCCGGCCAACCGCCCGCGCAGGTGGTCCGGGATGGTCTGGTTCCACACCGTCGAGCGGAACACCCCGGACACCATGTCCGCCGCGCCGGCCAGGGCGAGGCAGACGAGGACGAGCCACAGCGTCGGCGCGATCCCCGCCAGCGCCATCGCCGCGCCGAACGACGCCGCCGCGAGCACGATCGCCAGGCCGTGGCGGTGCACCCGGCGGGTCCAGCCGCTGCTCAACGTCGCGAGCACTCCCCCGACGGCGCCCGCGGAGTACAGCAGGCCGAGCGCGCGTGGGGCGTGCAGCTCGTCGGCGAGGAACGGGAACAGCGCCTGCGGCATGGCGAACGACATCGCCACCACGTCGACGACGTACGTCCCGAGCAGGTCCTTGCGGGAGCCGGCGTACCGCACCCCGTCGGCGATCGAGCGCAGGTCCACCCGTCCGGCGTGCTCTCCCGGGGGCACGGGCGCGACGCGGACGAACAGCGCCAGCGACACGACGAAGCTCGCCACGTCGACGCCGTACGCCAGCGGCAGCGACGTCGCCGCGAGCAGCCCGCCCAGCGCCGGCGCGAACACCTCGCCGGAGTTGTGCTGCAGGCCGGTGATCGCCGACGCGGCGACCTGGTCCGCGGGCGGGACGACGCGGGGCATGATCGCGTCGAAGCTCGGGCGCTGGACGCTGACGGCGGCCGCCGCCCCGGCGGCGACGACGTAGACCAGCCAGACCTGTGGCCGGTCGAGCAGGGCGTTGACGACCAGCGCCGCGGAGAGCAGCAGCTGCGCGAGCTCGGTGAGCAGGATGACGATCCGCCGGTCGTGGGCGTCGGCGATCGCGCCGCCCCACAGGCCGACCACCAGGATCGGGACGAGCTCGGCGACCCCGATCAGCCCGACCGCGACGTAGGAGCCGGTGAGCTCCTTGAGCTGCAGCGGCGCGGCCACCATGGTGATCATGGAACCGAACAGGCTGATCGCCGCCGCGCCCGTCAGGAGCCGGAAGTCGCGGTAGCGGCGCAGCGGCCCGACGTCCAGCCTCACCGCGCGCAGCCAGCCGCCGCCGAGCACGGCACCAGTCTCCCGGACAGCGCCAGCCGGTTGCCCGGCTCCGACCGTGGTCAGAGGGAGGGCGCCGGCAGATCAGCCCGCGGGGCGATGTGCCGAGCGCCCCGCTCGCCGAAGTATCGGGGCCATGAGCGAACAGGTGGTCGCGGTCCGCGGACTGCGCAAGGTGTACGGCGGCCGCGTGGTCGTCGACGGGATCGACCTCGACGTCAGCGACGGCGAGGTCGTCGGGCTGATCGGCGCGAACGGCGCCGGCAAGACGACCACGGTGGAGTGCCTGCAGGGCCTGCGCCGTCCGGACGCCGGCACCGTCCGGGTGCTCGGGCTGGACCCGGTGCGGCAGGCCGACCGGGTGCGGGCGCGCCTGGGCAGCCAGCTGCAGGACTCGGCGCTGCCCGACCGGCTCAAGGTCGACGAGGCGGTGAGCCTCTTCGCCGGGCCCGGTGCCGGTGACGGGACTTCGCTGCTGGAGCAGTTCGGGTTGCTCGCCCGCCGGCGCTCGGTGTTCGGGTCGCTGTCCGGCGGGGAACGGCAGCGGCTCTTCCTCGTCCTCGCGCTGCTGAACCGGCCCCGGCTCGTCGTCCTGGACGAGCTCACGCAGGGCCTCGACCCGGCGGCGCGCCGCGGGGTGTGGGCGGCCGTGCGGCAGCTGCGCGACATCGGGACGACCGTCCTGCTCGTGACCCACGAGCTCGACGAGGCCGAGGCGCTCTGCGACCGGGTGGTCGCGATGCGGGCCGGGCGGGTGCTCGACGCGGGCACGCCGCGCGCGCTGGTCGCCCGCCACGCCGGCTGGGCGTCGGTCCGGTTCACCCCGGCGGCGGATCGTGCCGACGAGCTGGCGGCACGGATGGCCGCCGTCCCCGGCGCGCGCGCCGTCCGAGTGGACGCCGGCGGCATCGTCGTGGACGGCGAGCGACGGATGGTCGCGCACGTCGGCGCGGTCCTCGTCGCGCTCGACGCGGTGCCGGACGACCTGCACGTCCAACTCCCCGACCTGGAGGCCGCGCTGCTGCACCTCCTGGACAGCACGGACGCCGGGGCCGCGCCCGACCCGGCTGCGTCCCCCTTCCCCGCCGAACTGATCGGAGTCTCGCGATGACCTCAGCTGTCACCACCGTCTGCGGCGCGCGCCGCGTCCCGCCGGCCGCCTGGCGCCTGTTGCGCGCCGAGCTCCGGCTCAGCGTGCGCGAGCCGCTGACGCTGACGTTCGTGCTCGCCTTCCCGGTGATCACCATGCTGATCATCGGCGGATCGTTCGGGCGCAGCCCGGACGAGGCGTTCGGCGGGGCCGACCCGGCGCACTGGTACGTCGCGTCGTACCTCACGGCCGTCATCGCGGCGACCGGACTGGTCATGCTGCCGGTGCACATCGCGTCCTACCGGGAGCGCGGCGTGCTGCGCCGGCTGGCGGTGGCCGGCTTCCCTCGGTGGTCGTTCGCGGTCGCCGAGATCGCCGTCGGCCTGGTCGCCATCGCGGTCGCGAGCGTCCTGCTGCTCGCGGTCGCCGCTCCGGTGTACGGCATCCCGCACGTGGACGACCCCCTGCGCGTGCTGCCGGCGCTGGCGAGCGGGGCGCTGCTGTTCGTCGCGATCGGCGTGCTGCTCGGCATGGCGATGCCCTCGGCGCGCTCGGCGCAGGCGGTCGGGTTGCTGCTGTTCTTCCCGTCGTTCCTGCTGGGCTCCGGCGGCCCTCCGCCGCACGTCATGGGCAGCGCTGTCCGGTCGGTCGCCGACGTGCTGCCGCTCACCTGGGTGACCGACACCGTTCGGGAGCCGTGGCTCGGCATCGGCGCCGCCGACGGCACGCTGGCCCTCGTCGCGGTGCTGGCCGTGGTGGCGACAGCCGCGGCCGTGCGGCGCAGCGCGCTGTGAGTCGCCCGCCCGGCCGGACGCGGCCCCGCTGCCTACCATCCGCAGCGTGACCGCGTCCGGGACGCCGCCCGCGTCGCCTGCGCCGCCCCGCGTCCTGCGCTGGGCGGCGCCGGCGGGCGTCGCGGTCCTGGCAGCCGTCGGCGTGCTGCTCGCCGAGCCGGAGCCGCAGCGGGTGGCAGGCGGGGTCCTGGCGGTCGTCGCCGGGGCCGCCCTCGCGCCGACGCCCCGGCGTGGGACTGCCGCGGTCGTGCTGGCCACCGCCGGCGTCGCGCTCACCTGCTGGGGCAGCGCGTCGGACGTCGGGTGGTTCGCCGTCGTCGTCCTCGCCGGGTGGACGGCCCTGGTGACGCGAGGCCGGGTCTGGGCCGCGTACGTCGGTGCGCTGGTCGTGCTGTTCGCGGTGCAGGTGCCGGTCCACCCGGACCCGGGATGGGCCCCGTGGGTGTTCGGCACCGTGTTCGCCGCGGTGAGCTGCCGGCTCAGCCGTCGGCAACGCGAGCTGACCGACCAGCTGCGCCGGGCGCAGCAGGAGCTCGCGGAGCGGGCGCGGCTGGACGAGCGCGCCCGCGTCGCCCGCGAGGTGCACGACGTGGTCGCGCACTCCCTGACCGTCTCGCTGCTGCACATCAGCAGTGCCCGCCTCGCCGTGCAGGACGACCCGGACGGCGCGGCGGCGGCCCTGTCCGAGGCCGAGCGGCTCAACCGGGCCGCGCTCGGCGAGGTCCGTCAGACGGTCGGGATGCTCAGGGAGCGCCGTCCCGGCCGGCCCGACGAGCCGAGCACGATCCCGTTACCGGGCGTCGAGCGCCTCCCGGAGCTCGTCGCCGACGTGCGCCGGGCCGGGATGGACGTCGACTACGCCGCCGATCCGCTCCCGCCGGAGCTGCCCGGGACGACGGGGCTCGCGGTGTACCGCGTGGTGCAGGAGGCGCTGACCAACGCCGCCCGGCACGCCCCGGGCGTCCTCACGACGGTCCGGGTCCGCCGCACCGGGGACGGCGTCGACGTCCAGGTGCGCTCGGCCACCGTCGCGGCCGGGCCGCCCACCGCCGGCGGCACCGGGCTGTCCTCGATGCGGGAGCGCGCCCGCGCCGTCGGCGGGGACTGCACCGCCGGACCGCAACCCGACGGGTCCTGGGCGGTGCGCGCGGAGTTCCCGGTGTCGGCACCCGTCGCCCCGGCGACACCGTGATCCGTGTCCTGCTGGTCGACGACCAGGAGCTCGTCCGGGCGGGTCTGCGCGGCATCCTGCTCGAGCGCTACGGCTTCGAGGTCGTGGGTGAACTCGGCGACGGCGCCGCCGTCACCGCCGCGGTGCAGGACACCGCTCCCGACGTCGTCGTGATGGACGTCCGGATGCCGCGCGTCGACGGCGTGCGCGCCACCGCGGCGCTCCAGCAACTGCCGGCGCCGCCGCCGGTACTCGTGCTGACCACGTTCGAGGACGAGGAGGTGCTCGCCGGGGCACTGCGCGCGGGCGCCGCCGGGTTCCTGCTCAAAGGGACGCCCGCCGAGACGCTGCAGCAGGCGGTGCGCACCGTCGCCGGCGGTGGTGCCTGGCTCGACCCGGCGGTCACCGCGCACGTGTTGTCGACCTACCGCGCCGCGCCGCAGGCCGCCGTGCCGCCGTCGGCCGGGCTCGAGCTGCTCACCGCCCGCGAGCTCGAGGTGCTGACGCTCATCGGACGCGGCGCCACCAACGCCGAGATCGCGGCGCGGCTCGTGCTCGGCGAGGGCACCGTCAAGACGCACATCGGCCACGTCTTCGCCAAGCTCGGGCTGCGCGACCGGGCCGCCGCCATCGTGCTCGCCTTCGACGCCGGGCTGGTCCGTCCCAACGCCCCCTGACCGTCAGGCCAGCAGCTGGACGATCGCGACGACGCCGATGACGACGATCAGCGCCCGCAGCGCGACCGGCGGCAGCCGGCGCCCCACGCTCGCGCCGATCTGGCCGCCGATGACACCGCCGGCGGCGATGAGCCCGGCGGCGGTCCAGTCGACGTCGGTGACCGCGATGAAGACGACGGCGGCGACGCCGTTGACCAGCAGCGCCAGCACGTTCTTCAGGGCGTTGGTGCGCTGCAGCGTCTCGCGCAGCAGGAGCCCGAGCATCCCGAGCAGCAGGACGCCCTGGGCGGCTCCGAAGTAGCCGCCGTAGATCCCGGACACCACGACACCGCCGGCGAGCAGCGCCGACACCCGCTCCTGCGCAGTCTCACGCCCGGCCGCTGCCAGCCGGCGCGCCAGGTACGGCTGCGCGACGACCAGCACGAGAGCGATCGCGATCAGCGCCGGCACGATCGCCCGGAACGCCCCGGGCGGCAGCACCAGAAGCAGGACCGCACCGACGATCCCGCCGAGCACCGAGCACGCACCGAGTACGACGAGGCGCTGGCGCTGGCCGACCAGCTCCCGGCGGTAACCGATCACCCCGCTGACGCTCGCCGGCACCAGCCCGACGGTGTTGGACACGTTCGCCAGCCGAGCCTGGGCCGGCGCGTGCCCGAGCACCGCCAGCAGGACCGGGAACGTGATCAGCGTGCCGGAACCGACGACGGTGTTGATCGTGCCGGCGCCGATGCCTGCCGCGAAGACGCCGAGTGCCTGCCAGCCGGTCAGAGGTACTGGCCGGTGTTGGACACCGTGTCGATGGCCCGGCCGGTGTCCCCGGTCTTGCCGCCGGAGACGAGCGTGCGGATGTAGACGATCCGCTCACCCTTCTTGCCGGAGATCCGCGCCCAGTCGTCGGGGTTCGTGGTGTTCGGCAGGTCCTCGTTCTCGCGGAACTCGTCGACGCACGCGGCCAGCAGGTGCTGCACCCGCAGCCCCTTCTGACCGGTGGTCAGCAGGTCCTTGATCGCCATCTTCTTCCCCCGGTCGACGATGTTCTGGATCATCGCGCCGGAGTTGAAGTCCTTGAAGTACAGCGTCTCCTTGTCACCGTTGGCGTAGGTGACCTCGAGGAAACGGTTCTCCTCGGACTCGGAGTACATGCGCTCCACGGTGCGCTGGATCATCGCGGCCACCGTCGACTCGGCGTCGCCGCCGTGCTCGGCGAGGTCGTCGGAGTGGATCGGCAGGGTCGCGGTGATGTACTTCGAGAAGATGTCGCGCGCCGCCTCGGCGTCCGGGCGCTCGATCTTGATCTTCACGTCGAGCCGGCCGGGTCGCAGGATGGCGGGGTCGATCATGTCCTCGCGGTTCGAGGCGCCGATGACGATGACGTTCTCGAGCCCCTCGACACCGTCGATCTCGCTCAGCAGCTGCGGCACGATCGTGTTCTCGACGTCGCTCGACACCCCCGAACCGCGAGTCCGGAAGATCGAGTCCATCTCGTCGAAGAACACGATGACGGGCGTGCCCTCGGACGCCTTCTCCCGCGCGCGCTGGAAGACCAGCCGGATGTGCCGCTCGGTCTCGCCGACGTACTTGTTGAGCAGCTCCGGACCCTTGATGTTGAGGAAGTACGACTTCGCCGCGTTGCCGTCGCCGACGTCGTTCCCGCGGACCTTCTCGACCTGCTTGGCGAGCGAGTTCGCGACGGCCTTGGCGATCAGCGTCTTGCCGCAGCCGGGCGGGCCGTACAGCAGGATGCCCTTCGGCGGGCGCAGCTCGTGCTCGCGGAACAGGTCGGCGTGCAGGAACGGCAGCTCGACGGCGTCACGGATCGCTTCGATCTGCCGGACGAGCCCGCCGATGTCGCCGTAGTCGATGTCGGGGACCTCTTCGAGGATGAGCTCCTCGACCTCGCTCTTCGGGATCCGCTCGTAGGCGTAAGAACTGCGGCTCTCGACGAGCAGCGAGTCGCCGACGCGCATCGGCTGGTCGCGCAGCACGTCGGCGATGTGCACGACGCGCTCGTCGTCGGTGTGCCCGATGACCAGCGCGCGGTCGCCGCCGGCCAGGACCTCCTTGAGCATCACGACCTCGCCGGCGCGCTCGTGCCCGCGGGCGGCGACGACGTTCATCGCCTCGTTGAGCATGACCTCCTGGCCGTGCCGCAGCCGCTCGACGTCCACCTCCGGGGAGACCGCGACGCGCAGCTTGCGCCCGGAGGTGAAGATGTCGACCGTCCCGTCCTCGAACGCCTCGAGGAACACGCCGTACCCCGACGGCGGCTGGGCGAGCCGGTCGACCTCCTCCTTGAGCGCCACCATCTGGTCGCGGGCCTCGCGGAGCGTCTCGGCCAGGCGCTCGTTGCGCTCGCCGAGGCTGGACACGCGCGACTGCGCCTCCGCCAACCGGTCCTCGAGGACGCGCATGTGACGCGGGCTCTCGGCCACCTTCGCCCGCAGCAGTTCGATCTCCTGCTCCAGGAACGCCGTGCGGCGGCGAAAGTCTCGCTCGTCGGAGGGATCTGGCTTCTCGATGTCGTGCGCCATGCGCCACCTCCAGTCCAGTGGATCGCGAGTTCTCACCCTACACAGCAGGCCCGCGCCGGGACCGACCTACGCTCAGTGGCGTGGCACAGCATCTGGAGGGGTCCGTCGACGTGTGGATCGACCAGGACCTGTGCACCGGCGACGGGCTGTGCGTGCAGTACGCGCCGGAGGTCTTCGAGTTCGACGTCGACGGTCTGGCCTACGTCAAGCGCGACGCCGCGGGCGAGCTGCTGAGCGCCCCGGGCGCGCGCGCGGAGGTGCCGGAGCGGCTGCGCTTGGACGTGGTCGCGTCGGCCAAGGAGTGCCCGGGCGCGTGCATCCACGTGGTGCGTGCCGCCGACGGCGTCGAGGTCGCCGGCCCGGAGGCGTAGCGGGCCGGCGGTGGACGCCGCGCGCGCTACGGACGGCCACGCACGCGCCTCAGCGGGTCGCGGTCGGGCGGCGCTGCCGCGGCGGCGCGACAACGCCGGGGGCCAGCCGGCGGGCGAGCACGAGGAACGCCGTGTGGCCGATCATGCGGTGTTCCGGGCGCACCGCCAGCCCGACGACGTGCCAGGTCCGCATCATCGTCTCCCACGCCGTCGGCTCCGTGTAGCCGCCGATCGCTCGCAGCGCCTCCACGAGTCGCGACAGCTGGGTGGTCGTCGCGACGTAGCCGACCAGCACGCCGCCGGGACGCAGCGCGGCCGAGACGGTGGGCAGTACCTCCTCCGGCGAGAGCATGTCGAGCACGACGCGGTCGACCGGCTCGTCGGCGGAGTGTGCGGCGAGGTCGCCGCGGCGGAGCTCCCACCACGGCGGGGCGCCGCCGAAGAACGTGGCGACGTTGCGCTCGGCGACGTCCGCGTGGTCGTCGCGGACCTCGTAGGACACCACCCGGCCGGTCGGCCCGACGGCGCGCAGCAGCGAGCAGGTCAGCGCCCCGGAGCCCGCCCCGGCCTCGAGGACGCTCGCGCCGGGGTGGACGTCGCCGGCCGTGACGATCTGCGCGGCGTCCTTCGGGTAGATGACGGCGGCGCCGCGCGGCATGGACAGCACGAAGTCGGTGAGCAGCGGCCGCAGCGCCAGGTACGCCGTGCCGGCGGTCGAAGAGACGACGCTGCCGTCGGGGCGGCCGATGAGGTCGTCGTGCGCGATGGCGCCGCGGTGGGTGTGGAACAGCTTGCCGGCCTCGAGCGTGACGGTGTGCAGCCGCCCCTTCGGGTCGCTGAGCTGCACGCGCTCGCCCGGCTGGAAGCCTGCCGTGGTCACGAGCAGCTCACCCGCGCTGCCCCGCGGGGACAGGACCTGCCGTGCGGAGGGCGGAGGTCACGTCCGCGGCGGCCAGGATGCCCGCCGGCGACCCGTCGGGATGCACGACCAGGTACTCGGCGGCCGGCGTGCGCTGCAGTGCCGCCACGACCTGCTCACCGCTCGCCTCCAGTGACAGCACCAGGCCGTCCTCCAGCGGCCGGGCGACGTCGCCCACCGGCACCCAGGCGCGGCGCTCGGACGGCACCGTGCGCACCCGCGCCTCCTCGAGCAGCGCCCGAGGCCGGTCGGCCGAGTCGACGACGAGTACGCCCCGGGCCTGACTCGCCCACGCCCGTCGCATCGCCTCGGCCACCGAGGTGTCCCAGCTGACCCTGATCCCGGGGCGCATGAGGCGGCGCACGTCCAGGCTCGGCATCCGTGCCTCGAGCTGGGCGGCGCGCAGCGCCTGCGTGGCGCCGAACCAGATGAACGCGGCCAAGGCGACGCCGACCAGCGCGTTGGCGACGTTGTAGCTGCCGCGGTCGAGGAACACCGCGGCCGCGACCACCGCCACCGCGATGACCCGACCGCCCCACGCGGCGACGACGGTGCCGCGCAGCCGCGACCGGGAGATCCCCCACACGGCGGCGCGCAGGACCCGGCCGCCGTCGAGCGGCAGACCGGGCAGCAGGTTGAAGACCGCGACGATGAGGTTGCTCCACGTCAGGAGGACGAGCAGCGTCCAGGCGATCGTGCTGTCGGTCGTGAGGCGGGTGCCGCCGAACGCGGCTGCGGCGATGACCAGGGACGTCAGCGGCCCGGCCAGCGAGATCAACAGCTCGTCGCGGGCGCGGACGGGGTCGCCTTCGAGCTCGGACACCCCGCCGAGCAGGAAGATCACGACGCGGCGGACGGGACGGTGCAGCGCCAGGCTCACCGCGGTGTGCCCGAGCTCGTGGGCCAGCACGCACAGCGCGAGCAGCACCGCGTAGCCGAACGCGACGAGCGTGGCCGTCGTGGCGCCGATGTCCGGGACGACGTCGCGGACGAGACCGCCGTACGTCGCGGTGATCAGCGCGGCGATCAGCACCCACGACGGCGCGAAGTACAGCGGCACCCCGAAGAACCGCCCGACCGGGAGCAGGCCGCGGCCGGTGCTCCGCCGCTGCGTCTCGTCGGGCGGGCGCGTCACCCCGGCGATGCTACGGACGAGACCCTGTCCGGCGTCGCGACCGCGAATTGTCGGTGCCCGCGCCTAGGGTCTGGCGCGTGACCAGCTCCGCGGGTACCGCCGTGATCGTCGACGACCGCGCCGGTGCTGTCCCCGACGCTGCTGTCCCCGACGCTGCTGTCCCCGACGCTGCTGTCCCCGTCGGCGCTGACCCCGTCGGCGCTGACCCCGCCGGCGCTGGCCCGCCGCCGCCGCGAGTCGCGTCGCTGTCGCCGTCGCGGGCGGCCGACTTCAAGGCCTGTCCGCTGCTCTACCGGTTCCGCGCGATCGACCACCTGCCCGAGACCCCCTCCCCCGCCGCCGTGCGCGGCACGGTCGTCCACGCGGTGCTGGAGCGGCTGTTCGACCTGCCTGCCGCCGAGCGCACGCCCGAGCGGGCACGCGAGCTCGTGGCCCCGGTCTGGCAGGAGGTGTCGGCCGAGGACGCCCGCGTGCGAGACTTGTTCGCCGACCCCACCGCGCACGAGGCGTGGCTCGACTCCGCCCGCGAGCTGCTCAGCGGCTACTTCGGTCTGGAGGACCCGACCCGCCTGGAGCCGGCCGCCCGCGAGCAGCTGGTCGAGGTGGACGTCGACGGCCTGCGGCTGCGCGGCTACGTCGACCGGCTCGACGTCTCACCCGCCGGTGACGTCCGGGTCGTCGACTACAAGACCGGAGCCACGCCGCGGGAGGCGTTCGAGGCCAAGGCGCTGTTCCAGATGAAGTTCTACGCGCTGGTCGTCTGGCGCACCCGCGGAGTCGTCCCCCGCCAGCTGCGGCTCATCTACCTCGCCGATCGGGACACGCTCACCTACTGCCCCGACGCCGACGAGCTGACCAGGTTCGAGCGGACGCTCAAGGCGATCTGGGCGGCGATCCAGCGGGCCACCGAGCTCGGCGAGTTCCGGCCGAGCCCGAGCCGGCTGTGCGACTGGTGCGACCACCGCGCGCGGTGTCCGGCCTTCGGTGGCACGCCGCCGCCGTTCCCCCGACCAGCGGAAGGCGGCGGAGCCGGGGTCACGGGCGACGTCGACGGCGGGCTGCGCTGAAGACCGTCAGCCCGGCGGGCCGGCGGCGTCGGCCACCACGTCGCGCAGGTCGTTCAGCGTGACGTCGAGCAGCGAGCCGCGCACCACCCGCCGCGGCGCGGGCCCGACCGGGACGGCACTCGGGACCGCCAGCACGCCGCAGCCCGCCGCCTGCGCCGACGCCGCCCCGGTCGGCGAGTCCTCCACCGCGGCGCAGGCCACCGGGTCCGCGCCGAGCAGCGCGGCCGCGCGGAGGTAGGGCTCGGGGTGCGGCTTGGGCTGGCCAACCTCGTCCCCGCACACCGACGCGACGAAGAAGTCGCGCCCCAGGAAGTCCAACGCCACCTCGGTCAGACGGCGGTGCGTCGAGGTCACCAGTGCGCTCGGCAGCCCCTCGTCGAAGACCGTCCACAACAGGTCCTGCGCACCGGGGCGCCACTCCAGCGCCGTCCGGAACAGCTGCTCGGCGCGCTCGAGCAGGAACGCGCCGCTGGTCTCAGGGTCGGCGTCGATGCCCAGGTCGGCATGCATCAGTGCCACCGACCTCCCCAGGCTGCTGCCCACCATCCGCGCCCGCCCGGCCTCGGACAGGGTCCCGCCGAGCCATTCGGCGAGATCGTCCAGGGCGACGTCCCACAGCTTCTCGGAGTCCAGCAGCGTCCCGTCCATGTCGAACAGCACAGCCTGCAGCTCCTGCCGCAGGCGCGCTGGCGTAGGAGTCACGGGGCGGCCAGTCCGGTACACAACTGGTACACGTTCGGAACGACGCGCGCCGGGGTGGCAGCCATCGCGGCGCGGCCGGCGTCGTCGTCGTCGCTGGCTTTGAGGTAGCTGTACACACGCCAGGTGATTTCCGGTGAGCAATGCCCCAGCCACCGGGAGACGGCCACGACAGAGACACCGCCCGCGATCAGACTTGACCCGACGTAGTGGCGGAGGGAGTGCGGCGAGACGACTGGTCCGACGGCCTGTTCGATGTCATCGAAGACGTGACCGGCGATCGCCTTCGTCAACGGACGCCCGGTTGCGCTGAAGACGACGAGCTGGTCCGTTGACGACCGTCTGGGTCCCGATAGCGTGCGTACCACCGGACATGGCCAGCCCTGGTCCGCTTCTCGATGCTGGCCACGAGCCGGCCTCCTCCGCCATCGGCCTCCGCTGAGCGTACGGCCAAGCTTCTACACCGGCGCGGCCTACCACAGGTTCTCTGAACCGGGCCGGCTGTGCAGTCCTCCGCCCAACCGGTAGCCGGGCGGTACGGGTAGGGCGGAGGCTCGGCATCGACCTGGCATGCCAGCGCAGGACGGCGCCATCCGGGTGGGCGGAACGCACTGCAGGCGCGTCGTTGGATCGCCGCAGCGAAGCGTCATCCCTTCGAGATGATCTTGGGACGGTCGACCGCCGTCGGTACTTCGCGGGTGATCGTTGCTAGAGAACGGTTGTCGAAGCGATCAATGCCAGCCAACGCTGGCCCGGCCGTCAGGAAGCGGCAACAGGCCGATTTGGCCGACGGCTCGGCCGGTGCCGTGGGGTTGGGAGGCGGTGAACGGGCGCAGCGTTACCGGCGGGTCGCACGACGAGGGCGCGCCCGCAGTCGTCCACCCGGTCAGCGGCCGTGTTCGGGGGTTGGGCTTGCTGTTGTCGGTGTTCAGGTGGTGGTGAGGACGGTGGCGGTGAGGTTGTTGCGGAGGTTGGGGTCGGTGGTGGCGGACAGGGTGCCGGCGATGAGCAGGGTGTGGGTCTTGGCTGTCGGGGTGGTGAGGGTGATGGTGTAGTGCAGGCTGGCGTGTGCGGCGAGGGTGGCGGCGCGGAAGAGCAGTAGCCCGTAGGAGTTGGTGCCGCCGCCGGTGTTGCTCACGCGTAGTCCGGGGGGGACGTAGAGGCCGGTGAGCAGGTTGCTGGCCGTGCTGCGGCCGGTGTTGGTGACGGTGAGCGTGACGGTGGCGCTGCTGCCGTGCGGGATCGCTGGCCGGGGCGCTGAGGCTGACCGCGAGGTCGGCGGTGGCCGGCCCGGCGGGGGTGACGCTCGCCATGAACGTGGTGCCCACTGTCGCTCCGCCAGCCCCGGGGGTGGTGGCGGTGATGGTGACCGGACCCGCGGTGCTGCCGGCGGTCAGGGTGGGGGCGCTGGCTTGTCCGTCCGCGCCGGTGGTGGCGGTGGCGCTGGACGCCCCGCCGCCGAAGCTGGCCGAACCGGCGGTGACGGTGAACGTCACGACCGACCCGGGAACCGGGTTGCCGTAGGTGTCGGTGACCGCGGCGACCAGCGGCGTGGTGAACGGCTGCCCGGCGGTGGCGGACTGCCCGTTACCCGAGCTCGCCGTGACGGTGGCCGGCGGGCCGGGCTGCACCGTCTCGCTGAACGACGTGCCCACCGTGCCGCCGTCGGTAGGCGTGTACGCGGTGACGGCGACCGGCCCGGGGGTGCTGCCGGCGCTCAGGGTCGGGGCGGTGGCCCGCCCGTCCGGACCGGTGGTGGCGGTGGCGCTGGACGCGCCGCCGGGGAAGCTGGCCGAGCCGGAGTAGACGGTGAACGTCACCACCGATCCTGCGACCGGGTTGCCGTAGGTGTCGCTGACCGCGGCGACCAGCGGCGTGGTGAACGGCTGCCCGACCGTGGCGGACTGCCCGTTCCCGGAGGCCGGGGTGACGGTGGCCGGCGGGCCGGGCAGCACCGTCTCACTGAACGTGGTCCCCACCGTCGCCCCGCCCGTGGTGGCGGTGGTGGCGCTGAGGGTGACCGGCCCCGAAGTGGTGCCGGCGGTCAAGGTCGGTGAGCTGGCCCGCCCGTCCGCGCCGGTGGTCGCGGTCACGCTGGACGCCCCGCCGCCGAAGGTGGCCGAGCCGGAGCTGACGGTGAACGTCACCACCGCCCCCGCAACCGGGTTACCGGCGCTGTCGGTGACCGCGGCGACCAGCGGCGCGCCAAACGGCTGCCCCGCGATGGCCGACTGCCCGTCACCGGAGGCGACGGTGACGGTGGCCGGGGTGACCGGGTAGGTGATGCTGATCTGCGCCGAGGTGGTGGCCAGGCCAAGTAGTCCTCCGGCCGGGACCAGCGACGACCCGCCGCCACCACCGGCGTAGATGCTGCCGCCGCCGCCCCCGGCCCACCCGCCGCCACCGCCACCGCCGCCGTACTCGGTGCGGTCGAACGAACCCTTGCCGCCGGCGCCGCCGGCACCGAGCACGCCGCCACTACCCGACTCAGACGCAGACGGGCCGTCCGGGCCACCGGCGCCGCCGGCGCCCCCGGTCGAGCCGCTGCCCGGCTGGCCGCCCTGGGTGCCGGTGGTCCCCGCCCGACCCGCCTGCCCGGCTGCGCCGCCGGCGTAGTAACTCGCGGGGTAGCCAGCGGAGCCGCCGCCGCCGGCGGCCACCACGAGCCGGGAGTTCAGCGTGCCGGTTGTTGCGGCCGGCACGGTGCGCACGTCCGAGGCACCCCCACCTCCGCCGCCTCCGTCCACTGGAGGATCACCGGCGCTGAAGTAGTCGCTGCTGCTGCCGGCGCCGCCGGCGCCGCCACCGTTGAAGCCGCCCGCCCCGCCGGCGCCTCCGACGCCGGGGCCGCCGCCCGGGCCGGCGCCGCCGCTGTGGGGAGGTTGCCCGTTGGCGCCGGTGCCGCCGACCTCGAGGTACAGCGTGGAGCCCGGCGTGACAGTGACCGTGCCCGACACCGCCGCCCCCGACGCCGGCGTCGGGGAGCCACTTGGGCTACTACCGCCGGCGGCGCCGACCGCCGACACCGTCACCGAGTTCACCCCGGCCGGCACCACGAAGCGCTGCTCCGCGCCGGTGAAGCCGAACGTCACCGTCTCCGTCGGCGTTCCCGCCGCTGCGGCCGGCCCGGCAGCTGCCACCAGCCCCGCCCCGCTCAGCGCCAGCACCGCGACCAGCGCGCACGACCGCTGCGGCCGGTACGGACCCGCCCGACCAGCCCGCCCCGCCCACCACGGCGACCCACCCAAGCGATCGAAGAGGCCCGAACGGCCTGAGCCTGAACTGCCCGGTGTCTGGACTGGTCCGCGCACGCTCATCTGCGGCCTTCCGAAGGCGTCCCCCGACCGTCTCAGGGCCGCACCCGAAGGAGCTCACACCGGAGAGGATCACCCGGCGTGCTCGCCAGGTGGCTCTTCCTAACACTCGCTGTGCTTGAAGGGCAACCGTCCGCACATAACGCGGGCCCGGGAGGCTCCCCGCCGGATGAGGACGAGCGCCGGCGCTGTGGGGGCCCGCTGCACGAGCGCCGACCAACCGCGGCCGCCCGGGATCCACCGCAGCCGCGACAGGTCGGTGTCACTTCTCCCGCACCGCACCAGGCGGCGGGTTGACCACCAGCGCCGGCAAGGCAAGCCAGCGGTCGCAGTGCCCGTAAGCGATCCTCCCGCGCCACGACTGTCGAGGCGCAGCGCGATGAGTTCTGGCGGGCGTTGCCGTCTGTACAAGGTGGGTCTCGGGCACCCGGTGTCCGGTCCGAGGACGGCGACGTTGGAGGTTGTGCACATGATCCGTGGCGTGCTGGCGCAGACAACGGTCACCGATCTGAACGCCGCCGAGGACTGGTACGGGCGGCTGCTCGATCGACAGCCCGACGCCCGCCCAATGCCCGGGCTGCTCGAGTGGCACCTCGGTGACGGCTTCGGCCTCCAGGTCTGGTCCGAACCCGAGCGCGCCGGCCGGTCCACCGTGGTGCTGCAGGACACGGATCTGGACGGCACCGCTGCGCGGTTGGCCGAGCGGGGTGTGAGCCAGGCCGGCGCGGAACCCGGCGGCGGCGGACGGATCATTCAGTTGCTCGATCCCGACGGCAACCGGCTCGTGCTCGTCGGCGATTGACCGAGGCTGACCTACTTGGCGCCGGCCTCGCCGAGCAGCGTCAGCGCCTGCGCGGCACGGAAGTACTTGTTCGTGCCCAGGTCGGCCACGGTCTTGACGTTGAACGCCTTCTGCAGCGCCTCGGCATCGCCCTCGCTGACGCCCTGTAGCGCGCTCACCGGGGCCTTGAGGATCTCCGTGAGCGACTTGCTCTCCCAGTCCTTGTCGAGCAGCTGAGCAAGATCCGCGGTGACGGCCATGCGTTCCTCCGGTGGGTCGGGTGACGGTCGCAGCCTGCCACCCCTGCGCCCGCCAAGCTTGGAGTCTTCACCCCGGACTGGTACGCCGCCTACAACCGGCTCGGCCGGCCAGTCCACGCGTCTGGCCCTAGCGGCGGATGAGGGCCTTTCGCCCCGGACGCTGCCCGCAGGCCATCACGCTTCAGCCCTGCGTCGGCGGGTGTCGGACGCGCGGACTGCCGTGGTGACTTGGGGTAGGCCGACGAGGCGGTGACGGATCGCTCGGGCTCCCCTCAGGCCAAGACGGTCAGCTCGTCGAGCTCGGGGAGTACACCCGCCGCCGCCGTGTCGAGCACCACGCGGACCTGCCTGGCGAGGACGCCGGCGAGGCGGACGGTGTCGACCGTGCCCGTCGAGGCGCTCACGTGCGCCGCCGTCGTCCAGTGCACGCCGTCGAGGCTGGTCTGCACGTCGTACGACGTCGGGCGCAGTGTCCTCACCGGGCCGGGCGGTGGCGGCACGTTCGGCGCGGGGGCGGGTGGCCACTGCCGGCCCCAGGTGAGGGTCGCGGTGCGGAGCGTGCGTGGCACCGGCAGCCGCACGGTGAGCGCGGCCGGCAGCACGGTCGGCTGCCAGTCGGTTGCGGGGCTGCCGTCGACGGCCGCGCGTGGCACCGCGCCCGGCGCCGCACTCGTCGCCGTTGCGACGGCGCAGCGCGTGAGGTCGGTGGTCGGGGTGAGGTCGGGTCGGCGGGTCGGCACGTGGAGCGGGTGGGCGATCCTCACCGTGGAGGTCGTTCCGCGCACGCTCACCGGCATCGGGGCACCGGAGGTCAGCGTGACCGACGTGGTCCGCCGGTCGATCGACACGGTGAACGTCCGGCCCTGCCACTGCACGTCGTGCAGCACCACGCCGCTCAGGGCGGAGGTCAGTAGCGGGTCGAGGCTGACGGCGCCGGAACCGAAGCGCATGCCGGACCAGCCGTAGAGGAACTCCTGCAGGAACCCACCGATCCCGGTCATGAACGTGAACGCGCCGCCGTTGCGGGTCTCGGAGAACTGGTCGAAGACGTCGCGGATGAACGGCTGGATGCTGCGTTGGACGTAGACGTCCGCCGCACAGCCCGGGGATCCCAGCGCGGCGGTGTCGATCATGCTGATGGCGTCTGTCATGGACGGGCCGTCGGGGTCGCTGCGCGGGACGTAGTAGTCGAGGTCCGCCTGTGCGACGGACGCCGGCATCGGCAGCGCCCATGGGTACTGCAGCATCGTCACGTCCGCCTGCTTGACCAGCTGGCCCTGGTAGCCGGTGAACTCCGGGTGGATGCTTTGCGTGGCATCGAACGGAACCACCAGACCGGCGGCGACCTGCTCCCACTGCGCCGGCACCGGCAGGCCGAGCACTGCGGCGGCGCTGGTCGCGATCCGCAGCGTCGTCGCTGCCGCCACGTTGGTGTAGGCCTCGTCGTCGACGTCCGGGTTCTCCTCGTCGGGACCGGTGACGCCGAGCAGGTGGTAGCTGCCGTCCGCCGCCCGGGAGGCGCGCGAGGCCCAGAAGGCCGCCGCCCCCGACAGCACCGGCCAGCCGCGGGTGGCGAGCCAGCTCCGGTCGCCGGTGGCGAGCCAGTACTGCCACTGCGCCAGCGCGACGTCGGCGGTGATGTGGACCTCGTACAGGCCCTCGCTGTTGACCGACACCGGCCCGGGGATCTGCTCAGTCCCGTCCAGCGCGCTCTCCCACGGGAAGCGGGCACCGGCGTACCCGGTCTCGGCGGCGTGCTGTTCGGCCGCGCCGAGACGCTGGAACCGGTAGTCGTCCATGTTGCGGGCGAGCTCGGGGTGCTGGGCGAGCAGGGAGGGGTACATCCACGTCTCGGCGTCCCAGAAGATGTGGCCGTCGTAGCCGTTCGACGACAGACCCGCGGGCGAGACGCTCCACGCCAGCTGGTCGCGGATGCTCGACCAGAGGTAGAACTCGCTCGCGTTCACCTCAGTGGCGAGCGTGTCGTCGCCGAGGACGTCGATGCGTCCGGCCCACAGCGCCGCCCACGCGTCCTCGTTCTCGCGCTGGAGGCCGCGGTACCCGGTGGCCGCGGCGGCCGCGGCGTCGGACCGGGCGGTGGCGAGCGGGTCGGCCGCCTCGTTGGAGGTGACGACGCCGACGTACTTGGTCACCGTGTAGGTCCGCCCGCTGCGGACCTGCCAGCTGACGCGCTGCCCGATGCTCTGCGGGTCGGCCGGGACGAGCGGTGTCACGCTCGCTCGGGTGGCGGACGTGACGAGCCGGGTCGCGAGAGCGGCCACGACGCCGGTGCCCTGCGCGCGGACCGACTCCCAGGTCTGCGCCGTCGCGGGGTCCGTGCCGCGGGTGATCCCGGTCGAGAGGGTCGCCGGGGTGCCGTCGATGCGGTCGGTGACGCTCGCGGTGCCGGTCCAGCGCGGGGTGAACGTCAGGCGGACGGTCCCGATGTCGCGCTGGGCGCGGTCGGTGGACACCTCGAACCGGAGGTCCGCGCGGTGGCCGTCCGGCGCCCGCCAGGTCAGCGACGTGGTGATGACGCCGGTGTGGAAGTCGATCGACTGCCGCCAGGACGAGATCGTCCCGCTGTCGAGCGAGAACGTCGCCGTGCCGTCGCTGACGTCGAGGGTCGACCAGGTGGGGACGTTGCCGCGCTGCTGGACATCGGTCGGCCCGGTGCCCGGGGGCTTGGCGTAGAAGCCGGCGACCTCCGACTGTGCGGGCACGTCACCGGGCGCGTACCCCTGGCCGGCCGGCGGGACGCGGACGCCGAGGTAGCCGTTGCCGGTGAACGTCGGCGCGTAGGTCGGGCCGCGGTCGGTAGCGGTGAGGACGTACCGCCCGCTGCCGTGACCGGACGGCGCCGCCGTCGTCGCCGCCCCCGCGGAGGCGGGGACCACCAGCGCGGCGACGAGCACGGCGACGGCGACGCCGGCTCCGGCGGTACAGCTTCGCGGGTGACGAGACACGGCCGGACCTCCTCGCGCGACAGGAGGCGCGTCGCACGCAAAGGCCCCACTCGGGCGGGACGCGACGGTTCTCCTCCCCGCACCGTGGCACCGCGCCGACGCGCGGTCAACGCGGGTGCCGGAGTACCTGGGGCGCGGCCACGGTGTCGGGGCTGGCGGTGTGCGCCATCCGGGTGAGCTCGGTGTGCACCGCGCCAGGGGACCGGGCGGACAGCACGATCCCCGCGACGCAGGCGGCGGCCAGCGCGGTGCTGACTAGCACGACCGGGTGCCGGTAGGTCGCCGCGCTCGCGATGCCGAACACCGTTAGGCCGCTACAGGGCCGGTCGGCGGCACGGTCGCGGACCGGTACGAGCGCCGACGCAAGTTCGTCAAGTCGCAAGTGCCCGACATGTTCGCCATGCCGGGTGGGGTCGACCGCGGCGGTCTGGTCAGCCAACACGCGAGTCGCGCGCCCGTCGACCGTGATCTCGGGCCGGAAGCTTGCCGCCCGAGCGGACGTCGATGTGGCCCGGGTGGGCGGCCGCCGGGGCCGGGTGAGTCTTACGGGCGGGCGGTCGTGCTGGCCTGCCGCACCCATGGGGTGTTGTGCTCCATCGAGCGGCGCGACGCGTAGTGGCACTCGGCGACGATGTCGGCGAGGCGTCGAGCGAGTCGGGTGGTGATGCGCTGGGACGACTGCGTGGTCATGACGGGGTCCTTCCTGGCTAGGGGCGCCCCGGGGATCCGGGTCGGCTGCCGGCGTGTCCGGCACCTGTAGCGTTCCGCGGCGGCCGGCCGGGCCGCTGTCCGCTCGCCGACCTGTCGGCGGGATGACGCACCGTCGGCCGATCGGAGGACACCGTCCCGCCCGGTCGACCCTCCGGTCTGGTCGGGGCAAGCGGGCATTCGGGCTGCGCCGGCCACCGGAAGCTGGGTGAGCCGGTAGTCGGCGGCGCAGTAGGCGCACCGAAGCGTCGTGCCGTCCCTCTCGGCGCTGTCCCAGCAGATCGGGCTCTGCCGTCGTTGTGGTAGCCCGGCCGGGCCAGGTCGTCGGACCAGAAGCTCGCCCGGTAGTGGACCAACACCGTGTCCCCGGTGTGCAGCCGCTCGGCGTGCTCGGCCGGCCACGCCAGCCGACGCGGCCCGCCCACCCCGCCAGGCTGGGCGCAGGGTCGCTGGCCGGGTAGCGGTGCGGGTGTCGGGCGCCAGGTGCGTCGGGCATCGGGCGTCGGGCCTCGGGCGTCGGGCCTCGGGCGTCGGGTCAGCCTGAATTGCGTCCGGAATGGGTGATGGTCGTGCGCAGTTCGCGCGCGCGATCTGCGATGTGGGTCAGCGCGTTCCGGGTGGTCGCGACCTCCTGAGCCGTCAGGCCGGCGACGATTGCCTTCTCGGTCCTCCCCATGGTCTGGTGCACCTGCTTGTAGAGCTTGGTTCCCTGCGACGTCAGTGCGACAAGTGAAGCTCGGCGATCGTCTGGCACGGCCGAACGCTCGACCAGACCTGCTGACTCGAGGTTGTCGATGCGCTCGACCATCGACGCTCCGATCATGTCCAGGTGCTTGCCGAGTTCTCGCTGGATTGCGGGGCCGCGCGCGCTGAGTGCCGAAAGAACGAGCCAGTCCGAGAACGTGATTCCCGCCTGCGCCAGCGTCGCGTCCAGCAGAGCGCGCACCACGCGGGCGGTGACGTTGAGCTGTCTGCCCAGCGGATCGAACGAGGTTTGAGAACTCGCATTTGACACGCCGACCCCACTTTCCGCCGCGTCGGCACGCTCGGCCGACCCAGCTTGACGACATTGACGATCCGGGCCATGCTACGTCCCACCATGTAGTATGGCTCCATACTACATGGCAGTCAGATCCGTGGAGGCAGGATGCGACTCGTCGTCTTTGGATCAACCGGCGCTACAGGCGCGCTCCTGCTGCGGGAGTCGACGCGGCGTCGGATCGCCGTCACCGCGTTCGCCCGTGATCCCACGAAGCTGACCGACCCGGAGGGTCTGGTCGGGGTCGTGCGCGGCGACGCGCGCAACTCGGACGCTGTTCGCGACGCGGTCGATGGACAGGACGCCGTCATCATCACGGTCAGCGGTCGGGGGGAGCCGGGAGTTGCCCGCGAGATCGCTCGCACCGTGACTGAAGCCATGGTCGTCGCGGGCGTTCGCCGCCTCGTACTCACGAGTGCCTACGGGATGATCGCCACGAAGCCGCTGGTCGTGGCCAGCGCGGTTCGCCGCGCATTCGCCCGACAGTTCGCCGACCAGGCCGAGGCCGACGAGATCGTCAGTGCCACCGAGCTGGACTGGACGATCGCGCGCGCCACGCGCCTACGTACGCCCCGGGGCACGGCGCGGCCGGCGCGCATCAGTACGGGCCTGTTCGACTCCGGCCCGTTCTCGCTCGATCGTGCGATCTGGGCAGCGGTGCTGCTCGACTTGGCAGCGGATGAGGCCTGGCCGCGTCAGTTCATCAACGTCACGGGAAGCTGACCGACACGACCCGTCGCGCAGCGAACCTCCATCCGGAGCCTGCGTTCTCGATCGGGCGACTCGCGATCGAGCGGCGCTGGATCGTGGTTTCGGCGCGGCTCCTGCTCGTAGGTGGGCCGGCGTAGGAGGAATCGCTCGACCTTCCGGGTACCGACGGCGGTCTCGTCACCGCGCTTCCCGCGCATGACGGGCAGCGCAGCCAGGGCGGCGCGACTGGGGGCCATGGTGCTGACTGCGGGGCAACCGTGAACTCGGAGACCGGCTCTCGCAGGGGCTGTCGCGCGGCAGGTCACCCGGTTCGCCTTGCTACGCGGGCAAGCAGGTAAGGCTCGACAAGGAGATGAAACGGAAGGACGGCGTGCCACAGGATGCGACCCAGTCGCGTGGTGTACTCGACGTCGGTGGCCACGATGAGATCGGCTCCGCTGGTCCGCACAGTCTTCACGGCGGTCAACAGTCGTGACTGAGCGCTAAGTACGACTTCATCGTCCGTGGCGCCGACCACTGACCAGCCGGCGTTCGAGGGCGTTGATACGTCCGGCCGCAGGCGCAGACGCAGCCCCGCCCTCCAGCCGATCGCGAGCACGAGCCGGACGGGCGTCGGCGCGCCTTCGAACATCGCTCGAGCGATCTGTTCGCGAGAACGACGGTCTGTGTCGGCTTTCCGGAGTCCGAACGCCTGACTTCACCGAGCACGTCCGGCCATCTTGGCGGTTGCTGGGTCCGCGGTGGCGCTCATGCGTCGAACGCGTTCAGGCCGGGTAGTCACGCCATCTCCCCCGACGCGCGAGTCGGCGTCGGACTCGCCGCCGCGTGCATCACCCATACGCGCTCGGCCTTCAAGGCGGCCGCGAGGCTCGGACCGCGAAGCATCCGCGGCACAAGCTCCCGCCCGGAACGTGTCGGCTGGTCGACCGAGCGAGGCGCGAGGAATCCTTGTGTCGTCACGTCATGGTCCGGTTCACTGGTTACCCGCCCAGTCTGGTAGTTCGCAGCCAACTGCGGCTGCGACTGCCTCGAAGGCGAGCAGGTCGGTCGAGTCGAGCATCGGCAGCGGGAAGGACTCCGAGGTCACGAGCAGCGGAAACGCCGTACAGCCATAGCTGCCGCATCGCATCTGTCGTCCCGCAGGCGGTGGCCCGACGCCGCGAGCCGGGGTGACTCTGGTGCAGATGGCGAGCGACAGAGTTCCGAAATCCCTTGCGTGAATCACGGAGCCCACTGCTAAGTTACCGAAGCCGTGCGAGACAACTGAGGAGGTGGTACCCGTGAGCGCAGTTTCGACATGGGTGCTCTCTTCCGGGGTCACGGTCGGGCGATAAGCCGCCCGGGAGCGCCGTCCAAGAGCACTCCCGAAAGGCAAGACCATGCGATTTCATTCTGAACAGCGCCTCGATGACAGCGTCCTCGAACGCAAGTTCACCCTCGGCGGGATCCCCGGCATCCTCTGGACGCTCACATCCGCATCCGCCCCAGCACCACTGATCCTGCTCGGCCACCCGGGTGGCCTGGACAAGATGTACACCCGACTGGTCGGGCGGGCCCGGGCTTCCGTGGCCGAGTACGGCTTTGCCGCGGCCACCATCGAGCTGCCTGGAAGCGGCGCTCGGCCCCGTTCGGCCGCCGCCGAGCAAGCTCGCGCCGACCTGGGCCGAGCGATGGCGGCCGGCGAGCCGGTCGACGGAATCGTCGACCGGCTCATCCTTCCGCTGGTGGAGAAGGCGGTCCCGGAATGGCAGGCCACCGTGGACGCCCTTCTTTCGCTGCCCGAGATCGGCGGCCCTGTCGGTTACGCGGGGGGAGTTATGGCCATCGGCATTCGGCTGGCCGTGGTCGAGCCTCGTATCTCGGCCGCCGGGTTGTTCGCGGGGAGTTTTGTGCCCGCCGTCATGTTCGAGGAGGCTCGGCAGATCACCATTCCGCTACAGGTCATGCTGCAGTGGGATGATGAGGGGAACGACCGGCAGGCAGCCTTGGACCTGTTCGACGCCTTCGGCTCGAAGGAGAAGACGCTGCACGCCAACATGGGCGGGCACAGGGGCGTTCCGCAGTTCGAGGTGGACGACGGGTCCAGGTTCTTCGCCCGGCACCTGAGGTGAGGGCGCCCGTCACGTGAGCTGCCAACGGGACGCGGGGTCGGCCAGGATGCCGCTCATCGGTGACAGGCCCCGGCCTCCCTCCATGTCGCTGGCGCGCAGGTAGACGACCGCCCGGATCGCGGCGGTACCCGTTCCTCGGCGGAGCCGGCCGATCGAGGAGGCGCTCGGCCATCAGCGCATCCGGCAGTTCGGCGATGCCATGAGGTGTCGGCTCACACGTTCCGAATCGCAGGCAGGCATACGACTCGACCATCCGCTTACGGAACCGGACAGTCCGAGCGACGTTGCGTCAGATTGGTGAGACACCCGCTCGCCCCGGTTCCGTCGCATGTAGAGAGTCTCCGCGCTGCTGTGGGGCCTCGGGACTCTCGCCGACTCCGCGGCTCGGGTTGCGATGGCTTACACGCTGCCCGTCGACACCGTCCCCGCGCTCAGCAGCGCCTGTATCCGGTCACTTCCGCGGACCACCAACTGGCAGATCAGCACGTCCTGCCCTGACGCGTGCCTGCCCCGCGTACATCGATGCTCGCGGCGGCTGCTGCCACTCGCCGCGGTCGCCGCCGTTTGAGGCGCCACCGAGACCGCCGCCGGCGCTGATGAGCCGGTTCAGGCTATGAGGAGTCGTGCGCCGAGCTCGGCTGCCTCAAGGTCGAGGATGTCGTGGTTGCGCTCGGCCCACTGGCCGGAGACGAGGTCGCTACGCAACTGGCGCACCGCCCGCTGTTCGACTTCTGGGCCAAGGGCGGTCCAAACGGACGTGGCGCGGCGTACATACTCGTCCAGGTAGGCCTCGGGTCGGCGCCAGTAGGCCTCGTACAGGCCGTCGGCGCAGTCCCAGGGGACGAGCACCGGTTCGAGCCGTGCACCGATCGCGGCAGCGAGTTCGCGGACCGATGCCAGGATCCTGACGGATCTGAGCGAGGCGAACTCGGGCAGGTAGTCGCGGTTGAGCCAGAACAGACTTGGATCGCTGGTGTCGAAGAGGAACACCACGACCCGGCGGGCCACCCGCTGCAGCTCGCGCAGGCCGGCCACCGGGTCCTGCCAGTGGTGCACCGTGCAGACAGCCATCGCGGCGTCGAAGGACTGATCGTCGAACGGCAGGTCCTCGGCATGCCCAGCCAGGCACGGCGCCGCCGCACGAGAACGCTGGGACCTCATCAGTGCTGACGGCTCGACCGCCAGGACGTACCGGTCGGGCGGCTCGTAGGAGCCGGTCCCGGCTCCTACGTTGAGCACCGTCTCGGCATCGCCGAGAGCGGCCCAGATCCGGTCAGCAATACGCGACTCGGTACGTCGGGTCACCGTGTAACCGGCTCCGAGCGTGTCGTACAACGGCGTGCTCGACATCGACGCTGCCTCCTCGGTGACCACCGACATGGTCCTCGTCACCAGCCGAAGCTGATCACAAACGTCACTACCACCCTCCCGTGAACACGGTTCGCAGTGACCACGACGAGCCGGGCCGCACAATCCGGCCCGGCGCCGCGTGCGTCCGTAGCGGTCGGTCAGCGGACGGCCTTGTCGGGTCCGAGTGGGACGGAGTTACGCTCGGCCGCGAGGTGAGCGGTGCCTGGGACGACGTTCGACGAGCCCCCGGAGTACGACGCCGGCGACCGCGTGGTGTTGGTTTCAGCGATCGGTCCGGTGTGGCGGCGTCGGGTCGAACGGGGCACCCGCGGCATCGTCGTCGCCCGCACCGCTGAGCGGCTGATTGCCGTCCGCTTCGATGACGGCACCGTCGAGCACGTCCATCCGAACGCCCTGCGGTCGGACACCGAGTCCATGCCGTAACGGGATCCGCATGAGGGACGACGTTGCGAGGACGGAGCGGTTGACGCGGCACCCGCCAGTGGTTACAGGCTGCGCGGGGGCAAGCAGCGCCGCGACGACCCGGTCACCGCGGGCGGCGTCGGGTCGGCCACCCTCCTCCCGAAAATTGTTGCCCGCGGTGGCCGACCCTGCCGCCGAACTGTTGCGCCGTCGAACTGCTACGGCGCGGTTCAGTGGCTGCTGTCGGCGATCCCGGTGGCGGTCAAGGTGCTGGTGCCAGTGCCCGCGACGCGGGCGGTGTCGCCGACCTTGACCTGCGTGATGCTGCCGGTCGTGCCCCTCTGGTCGGCTTTCCCGTGCACCTTCGTCGTCGGCGTGACAACGTAGGTCTGGCTGACCCCGTCGGCGGCGCGCACGCTGATCGCGGTCGGGGACACCGCGCTGACCGTGCCTCGGACCTCGTCATGAGTGGTGTTGACCCCGGTCTTGGCATCCCGGGTCACCCACTCGGCGTGGATCGCGTGCGCCAGCCCGTCCCGGTCCTTGTCCCGGCCGTGCCCCTGGTGCGTGGCACTGCCTGCGGCCGAGCCTGAACTCGGCGCCGAACCGGGCGAGCTGCTCGGTGCGCTGGGGCTGCTGGTGGCGGCCATTGCCGCACCACCCGCGCCGATGCTCACCGCACCCACTGCACCTGCGATCATGATCTTCTTCCACACGACGTCCCCCTGTGATGACGACTACTGCCACGGTCCGACCCCGTTGGAGCCGGGACGCCGGGTGAGCCCCGGCGGCACCGTCAGCATCCGGCGGCGACGTTCGAGCACGGCCGCGCCCAGGTAAGCGCAGTGTTCGGCTGGTTAAGCGTTCACTCGGCGCCTGAGCACGAACGCCACACAACGTCGTCCAGGCTGGGGACGCCATCGGCGGCATGAGATTTTGGCGGTCACGCGCGCCGCCACCTCACCAGAGGCGTTTGCGGACCGTGGCGCCGCCGACCGCCGGACCTAAACCTCCGTCCCGGACCGTTCGGAAGCGTTCGGAGCGTCCGGAGTTTGTTCACAACCTGGCGCCGAACGCCTGCGAACGGCGCTCCAACGGTCATCGTCGAATGCGGTCCCGCGCGCAGGAGTAGATGGACGTTGCCGGGGCTGACAGGGCGGAAGCCGAGGCGTCGAGGGAGAGCTGGGACACCGTGGGGCGACGACAGGTGCGGCTGATTGCGGCGGTGGGGGCGAGTGTCGCGGCGGTGACGGTGCTCGCCGCCTGCAGCAGCAGCGGTGGTCATGGTGGGGGCGGCGCGTCTCCGAAGACCTCGAGCAGCAACGCCGCTGGCAGCAACCAGAACGTCGCCCCGGCGTTCAACGCCGCGACCGTCGGGTGGGTCAACAAGACCACGACGCCGACCGGGGGCACGCTGCAGCTGCTCGCGAACGACGACTGCGACTCCTGGGACCCGCAGAACACCTACTACGGGTGGTGCTGGAACATGCAGCGGTGTACTCACCCGGACCCTGGTGGGCTTCAGCTCGATCCCGGGCGCGAACAACGTCAAGATCGAACCGGACATGGCCACCAGCCTGGGTCAGCACAACGCCGACTTCACCCAGTGGAGCTACACCCTCAAGCCGGGCCTGAAGTACGATGACGGCTCGGCGATCACCACGGCGGACATCAAGTACGGCATCGAGCGGCTGTTCGCGACCGACGTCATCAACGGTGGCCCGTCGTCCTACTACCTGGACATCATCCAGGCTCCGGACAGCTACAAGGGGCCGTACAAGAGCGGCGACCTGAGCAGCATCCAGACCAGCGGCAACAAGATCACGTTCAACCTGAGCAAGCCGTACTCCGACTTCGACTACCTCATGTCGATCCCGGCGTCGGCCCCGGTGCCGAAGGCGAAGGACACCGGCGCGCAGTACACCCTGCACCCGGTGGCGTCGGGCCCGTACAAGATCGCCTCATACACGCCGAAGCAGTCGATCACGTTCGTCCGCAACCCGAACTTCGACCAGAGCACCGACACGATCGCCAAGCCGCTGGCCGACAAGATCGTCCTGACGTTCGACTCGAACGCCAACGACGAAGACCAGCGCCTCAAGGCCGGCACCGCTGACGCGGAGGTCGACAACGGCGTGCAGTCGACGTTCCAGCAGCAGATCAACGGCGACCCGAACCTGAAGAAGAACGCCGACGACCCGGTGACCGGCTACACCCGGTACTTCGCGATCTTCCAGACGGTCAAGCCGCTGGACAACGTGCACTGCCGTCGCGCGGTCGCCTACGCACTGAACAAGCGGGCGCTGCAGGCGGCGCGCGGCGGGACGTACGGCGGTGACGTCGCGAACACGATGACCCCGCCGATCGTCGCGGGCTTCGACTCGTCCGCGAACGTCTACCCGACTGGCTCGGACAGCACCGGCGACATCGCGAAGGCCAAGCAGGAGCTCCAGCAGTGCGGCCAGCCCAACGGCTTCACGCTGAAGGAGGCCTACGTCAACACCGGCCGCGGCCCGGACGTCTTCAACGCCTCGCAGCAGGCGCTGCAGCGCGTCGGCATCACGGTCCAGCCGGCGACCAGCGACCAGTCCACCTACTACAAGACGTTCATCGGTTCGCCGGCGAACATCACGTCGCAGGGGCTGGGCATCGGCCAGGGAGGGTGGGCCCCGGACTTCCCGACCGGGCTCGGGTTCTGGAACTCGATCTCGAACGGCAAGAACATCCTGCCGACCGGCAACTCGAACTACGCCAGCCTCAACGACCCGGTCATCAACGGCATCCTGGACTCGGTCACCAAGACCAGCGGCACCCACGACGCCGACTTCAAGAAGCTCGACGCGCAGGTCATGAACGACGCCGTGATGATCCCGTACGTGTACGACAAGATGCTGTCCTACCGCAACCCGCGTCTGGTCAACGTCCGGAACGACTTCGCCTTCGGCGGCTACTACGACGTCGTCAACCTCGGCGTCCGAGGCTGAGCTGTCATCCCCGCATCAATGCCAACAGCGGTGTGCCCGGGAATCCTGCCGGGCACACCGCCTTGAGTGATCTACGAGCTGGCCAGCCGGTCCAGTTGATCAACGGGCGCTTCGCTGCTGTCGACGTCAGCAGACGCCGACCGCCGAAGCTTCACCCTGCTGAGCGTCGAGCTGGACGACCGTGCGGAAGCGGGTCGGCCAACGGGACCAGCCGCCGGGTGCTTCCTCGTCGGCGCAGGCTGGCCGGGCGCTGGCCTGGGATCACAACGCCTACTACGGACAGCTGCTGACCAGTGCCGTGCCGCCGGGCGCGTCACGGGTGCTGGAGATGGTTCGCCCGACCCACCGGGCCTACCCGGTGCTGCCCTATTTCCAGTACCGCGACCGGTGCTACGAAGTGGCTCCGATCCTGCTCGTGAGCGTCGAGGCCACCGCGATGCTGCGGATCGCGCTGTATGCCGGGCGCTACTCAGCGGTCCTCAACTCCGTGCCATTCAACGAGCTCGACCCAGCCGTCCGGACGCTGCTGCACGAGCTCGTGCCCGGTAGTGCGGCGGCACCGGTCACCCCCCGAGCTGACCGCGGCCTGGCAGCAGCGGTTTCGCCAAGCGTGGAGGGCCCTCGCCGGAGCCGGGCTTGAGGTTGTCGGCGACCCGGACGCCGGCGCCGCGACGTACGTCGAGCAGCGCGCCAGCTGGGACGCCACACTTCGGCATCTGACTGCGGTGAGCGTGAACCCATGGCCGGACGCCGTACACCAGTAGCCGCGGGAAGCGCACCGACCAGTTCGATGAAGGAGGTCCTGTGGTCCCCACTCCGAACACTGAACCCGACGACGCGGCGGCGAACAGAGCTAGTTCGGCGATCTGTGATGCCGACCGGCGCCGCTGACGCCGCCGTGCACCGCCGCCGTCCCGCTTTCGTTGCCGAGTTGTTCGACGGTCAGCCGGTGTGGGCCCGCGACTTCGATGACCTGTCGTATGAGTGGCGGCGGCTGTTCAGTGAGCTGCTCGGGACGTTCTTCCTCGTCCTCGTCGGCGCCGGCGGGGCGGTGCTGGCCGAGGTGACCCACAACGCGGTCGGCCGCGCGGCCGCGGTCACCGCTCCCGGGCTGATGGTCGCCTCGATCATCCTGTTCATGGGGGCGGTCTCCGGCGCGCACCTCAACCCGGCGCTCAGCCTGGCCTTCGCGGCACGCCACGACTTCGCCTGGCGGCGAGTGCCCGGGTACGTACTGGCACAGCTGGCCGGCGCCGCCGCCGCCGCCGCGGTGCTCCGCGCGCTGTTCGGCCAGGCCGCGCATCTCGGCACCACCTCCCCGAAACCCGGGTTCAGCAGCGGCCAGGCGTTCGGGATGGAGCTGCTGCTGACCTTCGGGCTGGTCAGCGTCATCCTCGGCGTCTCCTCCGCGGCCCAGAACGTCGGTCAGTTCGCCGCGATCAGCGTCGGGTCCTACATCGTGCTTGCCGGACTGTGGTCAAGCCTAGTCAGCGGCGCCTCGATGAACCCGGCCCGCTCGTTCGGTCCCGCCGTCGTGGCCGGTGACGTGCACCAACTCTGGATCTACCTGCTCGCCCCACTCCTGGGTGCGCTCGCCGCCGTCGCCGCCGCCTGGATCCTGCGTGGACCCGGCGGCGACCGCACCGCCCGCACCGCTGCCGGCGGCAAACTCGGTCCCACATCACCGGCTCAACCGACCTAGCTCGCCACCGGTACGCGGGCCCGGCGCGAGCCGAGCGCGGACTGAGAAGGAGTCAGCCCGTGTCCTGGCCGGCCTGTCGGTGCTGTGGGTCGGTCTTCACGGCTACCCGCGGTGGCCGGTGCTCGCCAGGGAAGGCCAGGCTGGACCGAGTCACCGGCGCGGCTGTCTCGAAGCGACGATGGTCGCAACCGAGTTGGCTACAACGTCGTGGTCCACCATCGCTGGCTCAAGCGGGAAGCGCGCCCGGGCGGTAGTTGCGCATGTATCAGTCGCCTGGTTCAGCTGATGTGCGGCGGCCCCGCAGCTGCTCGACGAGGATGTCGCCGTGGCCGGCATGACGGGCCAGCTCGGTGAGCAAGTGGGCGTAGAGGAAGCGCAAGCTGACCGGAGTCCCGCGCCAATCGAAGACATCGTCGAGGTCGTGCGTGGAGGCGACTTCCCGGGATCGCTCGCAGGCGTCGAGATAGCGCTGCCGCACCTGGACCACGGTGTCCTCGGGCGACAGCGTGAAACTCTCGTCGACCGTTTCCGGAATCCCGACCTGAGCACGGGGTACGCCCGCCACCCGGTGGTGGAACCAGACCTGCTCGACGAAGGTGGCGTGCGTGATCAGCCCTAGCGGCGTCGTCAGCGATGGCACCAGCCGGGCGCGCGCTTCCTCGTCGGTGAGATCGTCCAGCAGGGCCGCGAGGTCGGCGCGCTGCGCGTCGAGCTGGTACTCCAGCACGCTGCGCTCGTCGCCGGTCCGAGGCGAGGTCACTCCGGCACCCTAACGATGAGTCGCTCAACGATCCGGGTACTGGGCGCGGCCGCAGTCGGTGGTCGGCGACGTACGGCTCGGCCTCCATCTGCTGCGGGAAGCCACAACTGACGACCTGTCCCGCTCCAGTCCCGGTCAGCGGGACGCAGCACCGGGCGGGTCTCGTGGGCTGAGCGTCCCAGTGTCCAGCTGGTGAAGAACGCGGCGAGGGCGTCGCCCAGCACCGCGACGTCGACGACGTGCGTCTGCCCGGCCAGCAGCGCGGCCCGTCCGCCCGGCACCGCCTCGGCGAACAGCCGAGACGCCTCGACACCGGCCGCGGTTAGGGCGTCCAGCTGCAGCTGCGAGTCCGGCTCCAGGGTGGAGACCCGGGCGTAGCCGTACCGGTAGCGCGGCGCAGGTCCCGGCCCGGGCCAGCAGCACTATGTGAGTAGCGGCGTCGAAACCGAGCCCGAACAGCACGCCTGCCGGATGTATCCGTACTGGCCGGGCAAACCAGGCTGTGGCGTGTGTGACCGTAGTGCGGGCACGGGTCGCGATACGAATGGCGCCGATGCGGGAAGCGGACTATGCCGGCGAGAGGTGAAGTCGGTCAGGACGCGTCCTGATCCTGCTGGGCGACGAAGGCGTCGAAGCCGTCGGTGTCATAGAGGAACTCGACGATTTCGCGGACTTGCTCGCCGGAGACCTTGAACAGGATCAGCGATTCATCCCGGTACCCCGGGGCGGCACCGGTCTGGTGCACGACGGCGCTGTCGGGTCCGTCGTACATCCCGATCACTTCGTTGCTGATTCCCAGTGTTCCGCTCAGTTCCGCCAGCAGCTCGAGTACGGTCTCGCGGCCGATGTGGCGCCCGGCGAAGCGAGACGTGCCGGCCAGGCTGAAGCTCAGATCGTCTGCGAGGAGGCGGTCAATGGTCGGCTTGTCGCGCTCGGCGATCGCCTGGAACACCCGTTGGACCAGTTCGACTGCCATCTGGACTCCCCGGCGCTGTGAGCGGGGCAGCGAAAAGTCCGGCGGTGCGTCGGGAGAGCCGTCTCGACGCTGTGCCCGCTTCCGATCGGTGCTTCGGCCAGGAAGCTTGCCACGACCATCAAGTCGGCGCACCACACCGCCCCGCCGACGTCAGCTGCCGCGTCGTCGTTGACGCCGACCTGCTGATTTCCAGGGCGTCGTCTGTGTCGACTCCCCCCGACGGGCCGAGTTCGCGGCGAGGCCGCTGGCGGCTCGCCGCGGCGCCGGGGACCTCGTTGAGCCTTCACGGCTGAGCCAGCGGGCGTAGACCCGGACGCCGCGCCTCGACGCTGTCGGCCGCTTCCGGCCGCTCGCTCCTTCGCGGGGCGAGAGACCTAGGCACCGACCGCGCCGTTCGCCCCTGCGGCGGACCCGGTCGACCACGCCGGTCCCCGGCACGGCTAGCGACTGTGAATTCTTCCTAGGTCAGGTCGGCCGCGCCTGGCATAGACATGTGGCAGCTCCTCCGGCAGTGCCGTCACCGATCGGACCGACGCCGCTGCACCGCCCGACAGCAGCCGGGTGCCGCTTCCCTCGTCAAGGAAGTGAGTCATGAACAAGAAGACCACTGCGGTCGCCGCCGGTACCGTCACGCTCGCGCTGCTCGTTACCGCCGGCTGCACGGCGTCGAAGACGTCCTCCCAGAGCACGACCACGCCGGCCACCTCGCCGACGTCAAGCACCGCCTCGGCCAGCCCGAATCCCGCGACACCGGGCGGCACGATCCTGGTCCCGAACACCAGCCCGTACTACACGCTGCTCGTCCAAGGCCAACAGCCGCGAGTGGCGTACGGCCTCGACGTCGGCGGGTGCGTGGTGAGGCCAAGGACGTCGTGCGTGAACACCCAGTTGCCGGGCGCGATGCTCCGCGGCGCGCAGTTCCAGTACGCCGACTTGTCCGGGGCGAACCTGTCCGGGGCGACCGTCGCCATGGCGAGTTTCACCTACGCCGCGATGGCCAAGGCCGACCTCAGCAACACGGCACTGACAGGCGCGTCGATCAACCAGGCCTACGCGCCAGGATTGGCGTTGCACAACGCCACGCTGCACCTGGGCAGCATCGACAACTCCGACCTCACCGGCGCCGACCTGCGCGGCCTCGACGCGAACTTCGGCGCCGTCGTCGGCAGCAACCTCAGCAAGGCCGACCTGACCGGCGCCAACCTGTCCGACACCGACTTCAACGGCGTCGACCTCACCGGCGCGAACCTGAGCCACGTCAACCTGGCCAACGCCGACCTGACCGGATCCGACATGACCGGAGCCACCCTCACCGACGCGTCCTACTGCAACACCCTCATGCCCGACGGCTCGGTGAAAAACCCCCACAAGGGTCTGTGCCCCGGCCAGACACCGCCGGCCCAGTCGGACGGCAAACCGATCCCGCTCCCCTCGACCAGCCCGTTCTACGGCGCGATCAACACCCTGATCAACGGCGCTCAAACAGCGGCCGGCAGCAAGATCAACGGCTGCGCCATCAAGGCGTACACCAGCTGCGCCGGCGCGAAACTCCACGACGCCGACCTGCAGGGCGGGTTCCTCGGATACGCCCACCTCGACGGGGCCGACCTGTCCAGAACCAACTTCTACCTCGGCACCCTCGCCTACGCCCAGGCCGACCGCGCCAGCTTCGACGCCATCGAGCTCGGAGCGACCTCCGCCGTCGGTGCCAGCATGCGGAACGCCTCGTTCAACGATGCGCACCTCGTCCTGACCAACCTCGTCGACGCCGACCTGTCCGGGGCGTCGTTCACCAACGCCGACGGTCGACTCGCCAGCTTCACCGCCGCCGACCTGCGCGGCGCGGACCTCGGCGGCGCCAACCTGTCCGAGGCGTCATTCACCGGAGCGAACCTCACCGGGGCAGACCTGCGTGGGGCGCACCTGAGCGAGGCCAACTTGCTCGGCGCCGAGCTCATCGGCGCCGACCTCACCGGCGCCACCTTCTGCAACACCTTCATGCCCGACGGGTCCATCAAGAACCCCAGCCGTACTGGCTGTAGCGCATGAGCATTGACACGCCAGCAGCCCAGCGCCCGTCGGAGCGCCCCGTGCCTGCGCTCGCCGATCACCGTGCCCCTAGAGCCGCATCGTGACCAATCGACGTCGGACGCAAGTGCGCGGCGATCAGCGACCACCCCGGGGGCTGGATCGCCCAGGTGAACACGCCGAGGGCAACGACCTGTAGACCTTCGCCCCACCGCCATCATCCCGTCGCCGTCGGCTCACGCGGGATGCGACGACAGCGTCGGCCGCCTGGCCGGCGCAGCCAATCGCCGCAGGCGCGAGCGGAGCAGTCTTCAGCCGAGTCCGCCGCCGTCCGCCCAGGCCGCCGTGCTCAACCCTCCACCACCGCTGCGCTCGACGGCAGCCAGCCAGCGTCTTCTGTCAACCAGCGCCTCGCGGGCCCCGTTGTACGGATCCTGCATATGGGGCCGAAACCGTGTTCACGTCAGGCTGAAGGTCCGGCGACGTCCTACCGGCAGCCCGCCGGCGTCGCCAGCCTGGTGCCCCTTCGCCGCGCCTCAGCCCTCGGTCACGTTGACTTCGGGTATGGCGGTCATCCGCTTGCGGACTCGAAGTCCAGACCTCTCCGGCGCCGACCAGCGGGTTCGCGAGCTGACCGACCTTGACGTCACCTACCCGTTGCCGCTGGCGCCGTGGTGCGCGCCGCGCAGCATGCGGGCATGCCGACATCGCTCCAAGCGACGCTCGACGGAGCGATGGCGATGGTCTACTCGCCTCCGGCGACGACTTCGAGCAGCGGACACCGTGAGTGCCGGCGCAAGGCTTCAGTCGCGCCGCTGGCCGGTCGGGACCTGCGACGACGAGTAGCTCGGCGTACCGGTGCGGGCCGGACGGGGAACCGTCCGTCCCGCACCAGCGGGCGCACCACGACCGGATGTCACCAGCCGTGCCGACTGATACCCGGCTCAAGCGTCGATCATCTCCTGGCTCGGGAATGACGGGCGAGCCTCGTCCTGCTGGACCCGGCGCACGTGCACGAACCCGAGCGCGGCGAGCACGGCCATGACGGCGGCACCGACGTTGGCGACGATCGACCCGATGAGTGCCAGGTAGCCCATGGTGTCGAAGGCGTAGGCGTTGAGCAGCAGACCGCGCAGGGTCTCGCCCTTGAAGACGGTGTCGACCCGGTCCTTCGTCCCCACAGTCCGGGCCCTCGCGGCCCCACGGCGCGGCCGGGGGACGGCACACTCGACTCGCCAACGCCCGCAGGGACACGCCCTGGTGCGGAGCGCGACCGGAAGGGGACCCGATGACCGATCACCCACCGCCGACCAAGGCTGGTCCCGCCGCCGAGTCGCGGCGGGTCATCCGGGTCTTCCTCCTCGACGATCACGAGATCGTGCGCCGCGGGATCACCGAGTTGCTGGAGCGGCACGAGGACGTCGATGTCGTGGGCGAGGCGGGCACGGCAACCGAGGCGCTGGCCCGGATCCCGGCAACCCGGCCCGACGTGGCGGTCCTGGACGCCCGGCTTCCGGACGGCAGTGGGATCGATGTCTGCCGGGAGATCCGCTCCGCGGTGCCGGCGACCCGCTGCCTGGTACTCACGTCCTACGACGACCGTGACGCGGTTCTCGCCGCGGTGATGGCGGGCGCGTCGGGGTACCTGCTCAAGGACGTCCGCGGCACCAACCTCGTCGAGGCGATCCGCCAGGTCGCGCAGGGCCGTTCGCTGCTGGACCCTGCGGTCACTGAGCAGCTGCTCGCGCGGCTGCGTGACGGTGCGCCAGCAGATCCGCGCTTGGCGTCGCTGACCGAGCGGGAACGGGAGATCCTCGCGCTGATCGCTGACGGGCTGACGAACCGTCAGATCGGTGAGCGCCTGTTCCTGGCGGAGAAGACGGTGAAGAACTACGTGTCCGGACTGTTGGCGAAGCTGGGGTTCACCCGGCGGACCCAGGCCGCGGTCTACGCGGCGGAGATCCGGCGGTCCTGACCGGTGGTGTCGGGGTCACGCGCCGGTGGTCCGTTCGACGAGCACGTCGTCCAGGGGGCGCCGGAGGGTGCCCGGAGTCGGGAGCGCCCGTCCGAGTCGGAAGAGCACGAGCGGGTGACCCGGCAGGTCGAGTGCGCTGCGCAGCGCGGCTCGGGTTGCCGGCACCTCGACGACCTGGGTGAGCGGGCTGGCCTTGTAGCCGCGCCGCGCGACCTCGAGCAGGACCCGTTGCAGCGCCTGGCCGGCGCGCAGCCAGGAGCGGGGGTCGTCCTCGTCGGTGGTCAGGAGGAGCAGGCACTGGTCCTGCGACGAGCCGGTGCGGGATGGCAACCATCCGGCGCCGTGGCTGTCGAAGTCGCGGATCGGGATGTCGTCGATGGCGCTGCCGTCGACGTGAGGGACCGCGAGCGCGGGGACGCCGTCGCGCCGATGGGGGTCCGCGCTGCTCCAGGCGCGGATCTCGGCCCGGTACGCGGGGTCGGCGTTCTGCTCGGCGTCGGCCCGGCGGCTGAGTTCGGCGACAGCCGCGCGGTGCTCCACGCCGTCGACGGGGACGAGAGCGGCGCGTTCCGCGCCCGCGGCCCGCTGAAGTTCGGCGACCAGCTCCGGCGGCACCGGGTCATCGGCGAATCGGCGGCGGTTGGTCTGGCGCTGGAGTACGACGGGCGCAAGGGCCGCCAATCCGGGGTCCGGCGCGGGGTCCGCTGGGGCGCTGCTCGCCGTCCGGGCCGGCGACCTCGAGGACGGCGAGCGGTTCCGGCGAGTGAGGCGTCCCCGGCGCACCGCCGCCGGGCAGCAGGTCGACCCGGACGGGCACTCCGGCGGCGGCCAGGGACACCCGCGCGGTGAGCAGCGCGCACCCGCAACTGATGAGCCAGCTCGCGTCCGGAGGGGTCGAGCGCTGGGAGTTGCCGGGACAGGTCTGCGAACAACATCAGGCGCCGGTCTTCGAGAACCCAGCGCCACGGCTGGGTGTTGTGCACCGACGGCGCCCGCTGCGCCGTCTCCACCGCGCGGCGCAGGGCGTCGGTCACGTGCTGTGCTGCGAGATCGCTCATGCAGGGACGGTCTGCCGGACCGTACGGTGCCGCCAGCGCCGAACGGCCCGCGATCGCTCGGGACGTTGGTCCCCGGCGCGGACCCCTGGGCCGCGCCAGCCGGCCACCACTCGCACTGGTCGCCGGGCGCGCCCGGTCTAGGCTGCCCGGGACGAGGACGGCGCCGTCAGCCGGTCACCGGCGGCGCATCCCGTTCCGACCCCGACCCCGAGGGACCGCGGCGTGCCTGAGCAGAGCTCCCCGGACCAGGAGCGTCCTCTGGGTGGTCTTGGCGTGCACGGCGCCGATCTGTCCTTCGTCGACGTCCCGCGTCTCGAGCTGGAGGCGACGCTCGAGACGCTGACCCGGCAAGCGCAGGCGGTTCTGTCCGCCCAGGGGCGGCTGCGCGCACTGCTGCGGGCGAGCGCTGCGATGACCGGCGAGGTGTCCCTGCCGACGGTGCTGCGCCGGGCCGTCGAGGCGGCCCGCGAGCTTGTCTCGGCGCGGTACGCGGCGCTCGGCATCCTCCGCGACGGGGCGCTCGAAGCGTTCGTCCATTCCGGGGTGGACGAGGACACGGTGGCGGCCATCGGCGACCTGCCGAAGGGACTGGGTGTGCTCGGCTCGCTCGTCCGCGACCCGGCGGTGCTGCGGCTGGCCGATCTCGGCAAGCACCCGGAGTCCGTCGGGTTCCCCGAGCACCACCCGCCGATGCGCAGCTTCCTCGGGGTCCCGATCCGCGTCCACGGCCAGGTGTTCGGCAACCTCTACGTGACCGAATCCGCGCGCGGGGAGTTCAGCGCCGACGACGAGCACCTGCTCACCGCGCTGGCCGGCAGCGTGGGGCTCGCGGTGGCGACCGCCCGCGCGTTCGACGACAGCGAGCAGCAGCGCCGTTGGCTGGCTGCGGCCACCGAGGTCACCGAGGAGCTGCTCGCGGCGGAGGGTGAGGCGCTGCCCGCCGTCGTTGCGCACGCCGCCCGCGCGGCGAACGCGGACATGGCGGCCGTCGCGGTCCCTGCAGGTCCGGGCCGGCTCCGGATCGCGGCGGCGGCGGGGCTGCGCGCCGCCGACATCCGCGGCGTCGAGCTCCCGACCGCGGACACCGTCGCCGGACAGGTCATGGCCGTCGGGGAGCCGGTGCTCGGCCGGGTGTCGGACGACACCGCCGCCGCCTCCTATCTGGCCGGTCTCGGACCGGTCGTCGCCGCTCCGCTGCGGGCCCACGACCGTGTCCTGGGCGCGCTGCTGGTCGGCCGGCGGGCCGGGCGCGCCGCTTTCATCGACACCGATGTCGCGCCGGTGGCGATGTTCGCCGCGCACGCCGGACTGGCGATCGCCCTCGACCGGAGCCGGGCCGACCGGGAGGTGACCGCTCGGATCGAGGACCGGGAACGGATCGCCGCTGATCTGCACGACCACGTCATCCAGGAGCTGTTCGCGACCGGGATGAGGCTGGAAAGCATGCAGAGCGCGCTGCCGGACCGCCCCGAGCTCCGCGCGCGGGTGTCGGCGGTCATCGACACCCTCGACAGCACGATTCGTCGCATCCGCGACACGATCTTCCTCATCCAGCCCGAGGCGGCGGTCGGCACCGACGCGTTGCGGCGGCGTGTTCTGCGGGTCGTCGAGGACCAGACCCGCGCGCTCGGCTTCGCGCCCGACGTCCGCTTCGACGGGACGGTCGACGCGGTCGTCGACCCGGTCCTGGTCGACGACGTCCTCGCGGTCGTGCGGGAAGGGCTGTCCAACGCGGCCCGGCACGCCGACGCCAGCGCCGTCCGGCTGGACATCGCGGTGACCGGGCCCGAGGTCCGCGTCCACCTGCGCGACGACGGCCGCGGGATCGGGACCCCTACGCGGACCTCTGGGCTCACCAACCTCGGCCGCCGCGCGGAGCGCCACGCGGGCAGCTTCGAGGTGTCCAACGCCGAACAGGGCGGTACCGAGCTGCGTTGGCGGGCGAGGCTCCCGAGCTGATCCCCGCTTAGCCGGCCTCGACGACGCGCAGGACATCGGTCACCGCTCGCCGCGGCGCGTGCGGGAGGTCGTCGGCGCCGCGGCGGGGGTGGCCGAGGCGCAGGATCATCTGCGGCAGCCCGACCCATCCCATGACGCCTTGCAGCCGGGTCCGGAACGCCGCGTGGTCCACCGCCTGGCTCACCGGGCAGCTGGCCAGATCGCGTGTCTCCGCCTCGACCATCAGCGCCATCATCGCCTCGCCGGCCGCGAGCTGCTCGGCGGCGGAGTCTTCCCGGGCGAACAGCACCGCGAGCAGCGGCTTCTCATCGACGTCCTGGTCGATGAGCTGACGGCCGGTCAGGCCCACCTCGAAGTCCCGCAGCGGGACGTCGGTGCGACGGGGATGCTGGGCGTCGACGCGCGGTACAGCCGTCATCGGCACCCCGTCGGCTTGGGCGGCCTCGCGCAGCCAGTGCTGCATCTCCGCCTGGTAGGCCGGGTCCTCGCGCTCGACCCGGTCGGCCCAGCTCAGCGCGACGGCAAAGTCGAACCGCTGGTCCTCACGCACCGGGAAGTCAACGTCCACACCTGGCCGCGTCCCCGCGTCGCGCAGCGCCTCCCGGACGTCCTCCGGCACCGGTTCGGGCCGGAACGGCCGGCGGTCACTTCGCCGCCGACGGGCCGCCTCGGCACGCTCGACGTCGTCCGGGTCGGTGTCCTGCCGTGGCCCCACGCGGAAGCGGGCCAGCAGGTCCGGGTCGCCAGGTTCGGGCCATCGCTCGACCTGGACGCGCCAGCCAGCGCTCCGCAGCGCGAGTTCCGTCAAGTGCAGCGCCGCGCCGCAGCTGAGCAGCAGGCTGTGCCCGTCCGGGTCGGCGACCTGCAGCTGCCGGGCCCGGTCGGCCAGCAGAAGCAAACCTTCCGAGCGCAGCTCCCAGCGCCACGGCTGGGTGTTGTGGATCGACGGGGCACGCTGGGCCAGCGTGACGGCGGCCTCCGCGTCGGCGACCGAAGGCGCGGACGGTCTCGTGGCACCGTCGGGACGGACAGCGGTCATCAGCGTCGACCTTCCTCGCTCATGGGCCGGGCCTCCCGGGCCCGTGACTCCACTTTCACGCCCGCACACCTTTGCGGGCAGGTGCGCAACGTCCTCTGCGGCCGGGCCGTTGGTCCCCGGCCCCACCGGTGCGGCGGGGCAGACTGGGCGGGGCCGTCGAAGGATGAGGACGCGCGCGTGGCGATCGACCCGCTGCCGAGTGTCCTCACCGCGCCCCCGCAGCGTGTCCCGCGTGCGCGCAGCCGCACGGAGGGAGCCCGTGCCCACCACCGTGACGGTGATGGAAGCCGAATGTTGTGGCCGAGCTGCGCCGGCTCGGCGGCAGCGCGCCGCTGGTGTCCGCTGCTCGTGGTCCCCGCCCCGCCCGTCCGCGGCGCGGCGGACCTCGCCGGGCACGCGGCGCCGCCGTTTGTCTGAGCAGTGGCCCCGACCAGGCTCCCGCCGGGTTCGTGCGGCCGGCAACCGACGACCTGCACAGTCGGGACTTCCGACCCTGCCGCCAGCTTTTCCCGGCACGATACTGACCCGATGGTCTGGACCTACCGCGTCGTGCAGCTGCCCGACCAGCGGTGGGAGTGCCGGTTCGGCCGCACGGTGTTCGACGAACACGACCTGTTGGACGACGCCGTCGACCACATGTCCGACATCGCGGCCGCCGCGGCCCCGTCGTCGCTGGTCGCGCACGCATGGGAGCGCGCGCCGGAGGTCCTCGCCGAGTTCCCCCACGCCGAGACTTCGATCGATCCGCTCGCCTGACCGGACCTTCAGACGCTCAGTCGGGTCCTCGTTCACACCGCAGCAGATCGGCCCGCGCCGCACGAGCCGCGAAGAGGTGACAGCTTCTGCCGGTGGGCGTTGGGGTAGCTGCACCAGCCGGTTCGGGTCGAGCTCGAAAGCCTCAACCAGCTCGCTGAGGTAACGGCTCGTCGACCGCGCGGTGCAGATGACGCAGACAGTGCAGTGGCTGGCCCCGCTGAGGTGCGGTCACAGGGCCAGCTCGTCCGCGCTGAACAGCTCGGCGTGACAGGCCGGCCGTGACAAGGTCGAGAGCGACCGGGGCCGATGATCATGTCCCGCAGGTCCCGGCGCCGGGTGGGCTCCGTCCGTGGCGCCCGCCCGATCCGCAGCACCGCGAGGGGATCCACGGAAAGTCCGAGCTCGGAGCGGAGGGCGTCGTGCGTGGTGGCGACCTCCACCGCCTGGGTGATGGGGCTCAGGGCGACCTCGTGGGTGGTCGCGACCAGCCACAGCCGCTCGAGTGCCTCACCGGCGTGCAGCCAGCCAGTGCGCGTCGTGTCCCGCGACGCAAGGACGAACAGGTACTGGCCGGCGTCGGAGCCGACGTGGGACGGGAGCCATCCCATGTGCCTGGTGTCGAAGTCGCGCAGGGGCAGCTCGTCTCGAACGCGGCCAGCCGGTGGCGACGACGGCGCGGAGAAGGCCTGGACACCGTCCTTGCGGCGCAGGTCGTCCGTCGTCCAGGCCCGCAACTCGGCGATGTACGCCGGATCAGATTCCTCCAGCTCGTTCGCCAGGCGGGTCAACCGCGCGACCGCCTGCCGGTGCGCCGGCTGTTCGACCGCGACGAGAACGACCTGCTCGGCCGTCACGGCCTCCGTCAGGCGCTTCAGGAGGTGCTTCGGCAGCGCCTCCGCCGCGAAGGCTCGACGGTTCGTGCGCCGTCGCGCGACCGCGCCGTCCAGTTCCGCCAGCAGCAGGTCCGGCCCGGCACCGGAACTGGGCTCGACGAGTGTCACCCGGGCCACGAGCTGCGGATCGGCCGGCTCCGGGAAGCGGTCGACCCGTGCGCGGTACCCGGCCGCGGCGATCGCAACCCGCAGGTTCAGCAGGGCGCAGCCGATACTCATGGTCATCTGGCGCCCGAGCGGGTCGAGGACCTGCAGCCGGCGCGACGGCTCGGAGCGCATCGAAATGACGGGACCGTCCAGGACGAACGCCCACGGCTGGGTGTTGTGGATCGATGGCGCAAGGGCCGCCTTCGCCACGGCGTCCCACACGGCCTGCCGGACGCCGACCGTCGGCGGCGCGGCGCTCGGACTCATGACCGCGTCACCTCGAGTCCGGTGCCAGGACCACGGCGTCCGGACCAGGGAAGAGCAGCCCCGTCCGGCCGGTGTCCAGCCACCGCACGGTGTAGGGCGGCGAGCCGTCCGCGTGCCCCATCGCTAGCACCAGTGCTTTGCGGGTGGGCCCACCATCGATCCGGTCTCGGAGCACCAGCCAGTCACCAACGTGCACGCAGGACACGGACGGCCCACCCACCGGGTCCCGACGAGGCGTCTCAACCTCCCGAGTCGACACGTGAACCTCCATTCGTTGTCGCACCAGCCGGACAGCGTCACCAGACGGCCGTCGGCCCAGGTGACCAATGCGTGCGAGGCGCCCGATGACCGATCGGCGGCCCGAGTCATCCGGTCTTTCACCGTCCATCGGCAGGCAGGCGGGACGGCAGGGACCAACGGTCCTCGACCGCGGGCCGTTCGGACCTGACCCGTCAACTCCGCGGCGATCGACGATCGGGGTGCACAACGGCGAGGAGGTGGTGGTGACCGTGAGACCGTCGAGGGACCTGCCCAGGATCACGGCCTCGGCGCGGGCCCGGGAGGTCCTGACCGGCGCGGTGGCCGACCAGCCGTCGGTCGTCCTGATCCTCCGCGGGGAGCTGGCGGCCCCCGCACTGGCCCGCTTGGGCGTCCTGTCCGAGGCCGAGCGCCGACGTCTGTCCCTCCTCGGTCGTGTGGGCGGATGCCCTGTCTACGGGGACGCCGACGAGCTCGCGCACTGCCCGCACGAGGTCCTCCTGATCGAGCGGTGCCCGACACCATGGGACGGCCAGGCCGTCCTGCGGGTGCGTCCCGAGTCCTACGACGAGTTTCACGCCCGAGAGATCCACGAGTGGCGCACTCGGCCGTCAGAGACGTTGTGACCCCGCGCACCGCCCACCAGCAGCGCGGAGGTCCGCGAGACCCACTCCGCAGTGGTGCTGCTCGTGGGAGAGCGCTGCTACAAGATCAAGAAGCGGGTGGACCTCGGGTTCCTCGACTTCCGCACGGAGGACGCCCGGCGGCGAGCGTGCATCCGTGAAGTGGAACTGAACCGGCGGACCGCGCCGGACGTCTACCTGGACGTCGTGACGATGACCGGACTCGCCGGAGAGATCCACGACCACGCCGTCCTCATGCGGCGCATGCCCGACGACGCGCGCCTGTCGACGCTGGTCGGGGCCGGGGCCTCCGTCGAGGACCAGCTCCGCCGGCTCGCGCGCCTCGTGGCCGGCTTCCACGCGACGGCGCAGCGAGGACCGGAGATCGCAGCAGAGGCCGGCGCCGCCGGCCTGTGGCGCCGGTGGAGTGACAACCTGCGAGAGACCCAGCGGTTCCGCGGTTCGCTCATCCCGCCCGAGGTGCACGACGAGATCGCGCGCGCCGCCCGACGCTGGGTGGACGGCCGCGCACCCCTGCTGGACGCCCGCGCCGCGGCCGGACACGCGGTCGACGGGCACGGGGACCTGCTCGCCGATGACATCTTCTGCCTGCCCGACCACCCACGAGTCCTGGACTGCCTGGAGTTCGACGATCGGTTGCGCTGGGTGGACGTCCTGGACGACGTGTCCATCCTGGCGATGGACCTCGAGCGGCTCGACCGGCCCGACCTCGCCCGCCGCTTCGTGAACGCGTACACCGAGTTCAGCGGGTCCTGCGCAGCCGCCTCCCTCGTCCACCACTACACCGCCTACCGCGCCTACGTCCGGGCGAAGGTCGCCTGCAGGCGCGTCGAGCAGGGCGACGAGCGCGCACGGCACGAGGTCGACACGACCCTCCGACTCACCCTTGACCACCTGCGCGTCGGCGAGGTCCGCCTGGTCCTGGTCGGCGGCATCCCCGGGTCGGGGAAGTCGACGCTGGCCGGCGCGCTCGCAGACGCGCTCGGTGCGACCGTCCTGTCGACCGACGTGGTGCGCCGCGAGCTCGCCGCCGGCGCCTACCCCTCGTACGACCCGGACTCGCGAGCGGCGGTCTACCGGCTGCTGCTCGAGCGCAGCCGACGGCTGCTGCAGCACGGCGAGACCGTCATCGCTGACGCCACGTGGAGCGATCCCGAGCTGCGCACCGAGGCGTCGATGGTCGCGGCGGAGACGGCCAGCGGCCTGGTGAGCCTCGAGTGTCGGATCCCGGTGCAGCTGGCCGCGACGCGGGCTGAACGTCGAACGGTGGCGGGCACCGACGCCTCCGAGGCCGGGGCCGCGGTCGCGACTGCATTGGCCTCGGAACGTCCCCAGTGGCCGGGTGCGGTCGCGGTAGACACCACTGCGACGCCGGCGGAGTCCCTGCGCGCCGCGCTCACCGCAGTAACCGCGGACTGGAGTCACACCACGCCAGACCGGGACGTTCGGCCCGGCAACCCGGTCCCAAAGACACCGGTCTCCCCGCCCCAGCTGCGGCAAGGCTGGGAATCACCGAACGGAGGACCACCATGACCTACCCCGGACAAGAGTCCCGCATCGTGGTCGGCATCGACGGCTCACCCGAGTCCATGCACGCACTGCGAACCGCCGCCACCATCGCAGCGACCATCCACGCCAATCTTGAGGCTGTCTCGGTCTTCCACCGCGCCTCCGTCCTCCGGCTGGGCGGCGGGCATGGGCTACGCCTCCGGTGGGTGCCGACCGTCGCGGAGAACCAACTGTGCACGGAGGCCGAGAAGCGGCTGACCGAGGTCGTCGACGCCACCTCCGCCACCGACCGCCCGGACCGGCTTACCCCCACCGCGGGTCGCGGTCTACCCGGCCGCGCGACTCGCCCAAGCCAGTGAGAGCGCGACTTCGCTCGGTGTCGAGCACCGCGGGGTGGGCGCCTTCGACGGTCTGCGCCTGGGCTCGCTCAGCGCCGCATGCGCGGCGCACGCGCACTGCCCGGTCCTGGTCGTCCCGCCGACGACGCACGACGCGGTCGGCTCCGCCGCTTCCACCGCCGCCGGACCGGACTGAACCGATGTGCGAACAGGTCGAGTCCCGCGCCGGTGACCTCCGCGGTGCCGCCGGTCCGGACGTGGTCCGGCCGGAGGTGAACACGCCAGCACGACCACCGGCTCCCTGCAGACATTCCGACGCTCTCGCTGCCGTGGTGGTCGTCGCCGAGCCCGTCGCGGGCGCCAGGGCCGTCGCCGACCGGCGGGCACAGCGGGCGGCTGGATGAGCATGCGCGGCGGCACGGTGATCGTCCGGCCGCGGTGGCGCCGCGGCAACGGCGCGGCCACCGGTCGGTGGGTGAGCCTCATCAACGTGGGCTGTCACCGCCTTTGGCGTTGGGACGGTGCGCGATGAAGGTCGAGGTGATGTCGACCGACGTCGCCACCTCGCCTGCCCACGTCTTCTACATCGTCCCGGAGGTCGCCGAAGCTGTGCTGCTGGCGGTGACGGCCATCCGACTGGTCGGACAGATAACCCGATGAGCCAGTTGGAGGACAAGACCAATATCCGCAACGGCGCCGACATTGCGGGATTGGTGCGATCATTTTACGGGCGAGCGTTCGCTGATCCGCTGCTCGGACCGGTGTTCACCGACGTCGCGCACCTGGACCTTGAGGTGCACCTGCCGATCATGTGTGACTTCTGGGAAACGGTACTGTTCCGCGCCGGAAGCTACCGTCGCAACGCCTTCACCGTGCACGTCGACCTGCACCGCCAAGTACAGCTGACGCCGACGCACTTCGCGCGGTGGCTGCTGTTGTGGTCGGCGACCGTGGATGATCTGTACAGCGGGCCGGCCGCCTCGCACGCGAAACGCCAGGGCGCCCGCATCGCCGCCTCCATCCAACGGCGCCTGCTCAACAACACCAACATCCAGCCGCTCACGATCGGCTCCGCGCCGCCGCCAAATCTGCCGGTCGAGCCCGGGCCTTTCGTTGAGCCGATCGCGCCCGATCCCACGATTGGCAGTTCCCGCAGAAACCGTCAAGGAGAGGATCACGCCGATGAGCACATCTGAGGATGCGACGGCGGCGAGTGCCGGCGCGCCCGGTACCGTCGCCGCGTCGGCGGTCAGGGCGGTCCCGACCGGACGAGCGGCGTTGATGCTCGCGTTGGCCACTGTCGGGTTCGCCGTGAATTTTTGGGCCTGGGCGTTGTTGTCCCCGCTCGGGCCTCGGTTGAAGGACTCGCTGCACCTGTCCGCGTTCTCCCAGGCGCTGCTGGTGGCGGTGCCGGTCGTCGTGGGCTCGATCGGACGCATCCCGGTCGGGGCGTTGACCGACCGGTTCGGTGGCCGGGTGATGTTCCCCGCTGTCTCGCTGCTCACGATCATCCCTGTGCTGTTCCTGGGCTTGGTCGGGCATTCCAGTCTGGCCGCGCTGCTGGTCGGCGGGTTCCTCCTCGGCATCGCCGGTACCGCGTTCGCTGTCGGTGTGCCGTTCGTGAACGCCTGGTTCCCGCCGCAGCGGCGCGGGCTGGCGGTCGGCATCTTCGGCGCGGGCATGGGTGGGACCGCGATCAGCGCGCTGAGCACGGTGAAACTCGTTACCGCGCACGGGTTCGCCACGCCGTTCGTGATCACCGCGGTTGTGTTGGGGATCTACGGTGTGCTGGCCGCGCTGCTGCTGCGTGACGCACCCGGGCGGTCGACGCCGAGCGAGACGCTGGGCCGCCGCCTCGCGAGCACGGCTCGGCTGCCGATCACGTGGCGGGCGTCGCTGCTGTACGCGGTGGGCTTCGGCGGCTACGTCGCCTTCAGCGTGTACCTGCCGACCTACCTGAAGAACGCCTACGCGCTGACTCAGTCCGACGCGGCCAACCGGATGGCCGGGTTCGTACTGGTCGCGGTGATCCTGCGTCCGGTAGGGGGCTGGTTGTCCGACCGGCTGGATGCCGGGCGGGTGCTGGCGGCCACCTTCGTCGTTGTCGCGGCCGGCGCGTTGGTCCAGTCCGCCACCCCCGCGTTGGGGCCGGTCGGGACGATCGCGTTCCTGGCCATGGCCGCCGCGTTGGGCGCCGCCTCGGGAGCAGTGTTCGCGCTGGTCGCCCAACAGGCGCCGGCCAGCAGAGTCGGGGCGGTGACCGGTGTGGTCGGCGCGGCTGGCGGCCTGGGCGGCTTCGTCCCGCCGCTGCTGATGGGCTCCATCTACGGCGGGCGCGGCAGTTACGCGCTGGGCTTGATCGCGCTGGGAGTGGTCGCGCTGCTGGCACTGGGCTTGTCAGCGCAGATGGCGCGCGGACACCGCACGAGCCAGACACCCGCCCATGTGTGAGTACTGCGGCTGCCAGAGCTTTCCCGCCATCGCCGCGCTGACCCAGGAGCACGACGAGATGCGGGCGGTGGCGCGCAAGGCGGTGTACGCCGCCCGCGCCGGCGACTGGACCAGCATGGTGACGTTGACCCGGCAGCTGCTGGCCCAGCTGAGCCCGCACACCGAGATCGAAAGAACGCGGCCTGTTCCCCGCGATGGCCGGCGAGTTCGGTGAGCACGTCGCCTCCCTGCAAGGTGACCATCGGCGCCTGGACGCCGCCTTCGCCGACCTGCTCACCGAACCCACGCCGCCACCGGGCTGGCAGCAACAGCTCGAGAGCGCCGTCAGCGGACTGTTCGAGCACGTCCTGCGCGAGCAGGACGGCCTGTTCCCGGCCTCGCTGTCGGTGCTCACCGCCGAGCAGTGGGACCACCTCGACGCCGTGCGCACCGAACTGGCCGCGCCAGCCGACCCCGTCCCGGCGCCCGAGCCAGTCGCGGGCAAACAACGCGCCGCCGTCACCATCCGATCGGAGCTGCTCACCGATGATCGATAACCTCCCCGACCCGCACCCTCACCCCGCCCCGAACGGCCACACGCCGGGACTGGACGATCCGCTGACCGAGGCGCTGCTGCGCGCCGGGCGGCACCTGCGCACCGGGACGGTGTCAGCAGACCTGCGCACGCTGAGCAAGACCGGCGGGCGAGAAGCGGACTCCTTCTACCGCGACCGCTGGTCTTATGACAAGGTCGTCCGCTCGACGCATGGGGTGAACTGCACCGGGTCCTGTTCCTGGAAGGTGTACGTCAAGGACGACATCATCACCTGGGAGGCTCAGCAGACCGACTACCCGTCGGTCGGCCCGGACCGCCCGGAGTACGAGCCGCGGGGCTGCCCCCGGGGTGCCGCCTTCTCCTGGTACACCTACTCCCCCACCCGGGTGCGTTACCCGTACGTGCGCGGCGTGCTGCTAGAGATGTTCCGCGAGGCCAAGGCCCGTAACGGCGGCGACCCGGTGGCGGCGTGGGCGGAGATTGTCAGCACTCCGATGCTGCGGCAGCGTTACGTCACGGCCCGGGGCAAGGGCGGTTTCCTGCGCGCGCATTGGGACGAGGCGATTGAGATCGCGGCGGCCGCGAAGGTCCACACCATCGCCACCCGTGGCCCGGACCGGGTCGCCGGCTTCTCCCCGATCCCGGCGATGAGCATGATCAGCCACGGCGTCGGGGCGCGCTACCACGCGCTGCTCGGCGCGCCGATGCTGTCGTTCTACGACTGGTACGCCGACCTGCCGGTCGCCTCCCCGCAGGTGTTCGGCGATCAGACCGACGTGCCGGAGTCCGGCGACTGGTGGGACGCGGCGTACCTGATCATGTGGGGCTCCAACCTGCCGGTGACCCGCACCCCTGACGCGCACTGGATGACCGAGGCCCGCTACCGCGGGCAGAAGGTCATCGCCGTCTCACCGGACTATGCCGACAACGTCAAGTTCGCCGACGAGTGGCTCGCCGCGCAGCCCGGCACCGACGGGGCGCTGGCGATGGCGATGGGCCACGTGGTGCTCAAGGAGTTCTTCCTCGACCGGCAGGTGCCCTACTTCACCGACTACGTCACGAAGTTCACCGACCTGCCCTTCCTCGTCACCGTGGAGGAACGCGAGGACGGCAGCTACACCGCCGGCAAGTTCCTCACCGCCGCCGACCTGGGCGGCACCGAGGAGAACGCCGCCTTCAAGACCGTCGTGCTGGACGCGGCGACCGATGCGCCAGCCGTGCCGCAGGGCTCGCTGGGATTCCGCTTCGGCGAGGCGGGCGCCGGCAAATGGAACCTCGAGCTCGGTGACATCGACCCGGCGCTGAGCCTGTACGCCGGTGAGCAGGGGCGCTCGGTCGAGCTGCTGCTGCCGCGCTTCGACAGTCCGTCCGGGGCGGGTGCCACGATGCGCCGCGGTGTCCCGGTGCGTGCAGTCGCCGGCCGGCTGGTGACCACCGTGTTCGACCTGTTGTTGGCCAACTACAGCGTCGGCCGCGCAGGCTTGCCCGGCGAGTGGCCCACCGGCTACGACGACCCGAGCCAGCCGTGCACACCGGCGTGGCAGGAGGAGATCACCTCCGTCCCGGCCTCGGCCGCGGCCCGGATCGGGCGGGAGTTCGCCGCTAACGCCGAAGCTTCCCACGGCCGATCCATGATCATCATGGGGGCGGGAACGAACCACTACTTCCACTCCGACACCATCTACCGCGCGTTCCTGGCGCTCGTGACACTGACCGGCTGCCAGGGTGTCAACGGCGGCGGCTGGGCGCATTACGTCGGGCAGGAGAAGGTCCGCCCCCTGACCGGTTACGGCATGTACTCCAGCGCCAGTGACTGGTCACGACCGAATCGCACGATGATCGGCACCGCGTTCTTCTACCTCGCCACCGACCAGTGGCGCTATGACACTGCCGACAACGCGCACCTGTCCTCGCCGCTGGGTACTGGCAGGTTCGCCGGCAAGACCCCGGCCGACCTGATCGCGGACTCGGCTCGGATGGGGTGGATGCCCTCCTACCCCACCTTCAACTGGAACCCGCTGCAGCTGGCCGACGCGATCGAGCGGTCCGGGCAGCGGCCGGGTGAGTTCGTCCGCACCGAGCTCGCCAGCGGCCGGCTGTCCTTCGCCTGCGAGGACCCGGACGCGGAAGAGAACTGGCCGCGGGTGCTCACCGTGTGGCGCTCCAACCTGCTCGGCTCCAGCGCCAAGGGCGACGAGTACTTCCTGCGGCACCTGATCGGCTCCGGTGACTCCTTGCGGGCCACCGAAACCGAACCGCCGGCGCGCCCGCGCAGCGTGCGCTGGCGGGACACCGCGCCGGTGGGCAAGCTGGACCTGCTGCTCACCCTCGACTTCCGGATGACCTCGACGACGCTGTTCTCCGACGTCGTCCTGCCCGCGGCCACCTGGTACGAGAAGTACGACCTGTCCAGCACCGACATGCACCCGTTCGTGCACGCGTTCAATGCGGCGATCCCGCCGCCGTGGCAGACCCGCACCGACTTCGACATCTTTCAGTCGCTGGCCACACGATTCAGCGAACTCGCCGAGGGACGACTGGACACCCGCAAGGACCTGGTCGCGATGCCGCTGCTGCACGACACCCCGGATGCAATGGCGTCTCCGGGTGGGGTTGTCGCGGATTGGCGCGACGACGGCGTGACGGCGGTCCCCGGCGTCAACTTCCCGAAGCTCGTGGTCGTGGAGCGCGACTACACCGCGATCGCCGCCAAGCTGGCCGCGCTCGGCCCGCTGGCCGACTCGCTCGGGGCGAGCACCAAGGGCGTCACCTTCGACCTCCACCAGCCGGTGAGCTACCTGGCCGCGAAGAACGGTGTCGTGCGCGGCGGAATCGCCGCCGGGCGGCCGTCACTGGCGCGCGACGCGCTGGCTTGCGAGGCGGTACTGGCGATGTCCGGCACCACCAACGGGCACCTCGCCGTCGCCGGCTTCCGCGAACTGCAGACCCGCACCGGGACCCGGCTGGCCGATTTGGCGGCCGAGAACGAGGGGAAGCAGATCACCTTCGCCGACACCCAGGCCCGCCCGACGCCAGTGATCACCTCACCGGAGTGGTCCGGCTCGGAGTCCGGCGGGCGGCGCTACTCGGCGTTCGTGATCAACGTCGAACGGTCCAAGCCGTGGCACACCCTGACCGGGCGGATGCATTTCTTCCTCGACCACGACTGGATGGCCGAACTCGGTGAGCAGTTGCCCGTCTACCGGCCACCGCTGGACATGCACCGCTTGTTCGGCGAGCCCGAACTCGGCTCGGTCGGCCAACTCGGCGTGGCGGTGCGGTACCTGACGCCGCACTCGAAGTGGTCGATCCACTCCGAGTACCAGGACAACCTGTTCATGCTGTCGCTCTCCCGCGGCGGTCCGACGATCTGGATGAGCCCCGCCGACGCCGCCAAGATCGGCGTGGCCGACAACGACTGGATCGAGGCGGTCAACCGCAACGGGGTGATCGTGGCCCGCGCGATCGTCTCCCACCGCATGCCCGAGGGCACGGTGTACATGTATCACGCGCAGGAGCGGGTCATCGACGTCCCGCTCGCCGAGACCAGCGGCAAACGCGGCGGCATCCACAACTCCGGCACCCGGCTGCTGATCAAACCTACGCACCTGGTCGGCGGGTACGCGCAGCTGTCGTATGCGTTCAACTACCTCGGGCCTACGGGCAACCAGCGCGACGAGGTCACCGTCATCCGCCGCCGCACCCAGAAGGTGACCTACTGATGCGGGTCATGGCGCAGATGGCGATGGTGATGAACCTCGACAAGTGCATCGGCTGCCACACCTGCTCGGTCACCTGCAAGCAGGCCTGGACCAACCGCTCGGGCGTGGAGTACGTCTGGTTCAACAACGTCGAGACCCGACCCGGGCAGGGCTACCCGCGCACCTATGAGGACCAAGAACGGTGGAAGGGTGGCTGGAAGCTCACCCGTCGCGGCCGGCTCACCCTCAAGGCCGGCGGCCGGCTGAAGAAGCTGGTCACGATCTTCTCCAACCCGCTGCTGCCCAACATCAGTGACTACTACGAGCCGTGGACCTACGACTACGAGAACCTGACCACCGCCCCGGCGCAGCGGCACATCCCGGTCGCCCGGCCGAAGTCGCTGCTGACCGGTAAGGACATGAAGGTCGAATGGTCGGCGAACTGGGACGACGACCTCGGCGGCGGCCCGACCGTCACCGCGAACGACCCGATCCTGGCGAAGGTCAGCGAGACGGTGCGGCTGGAGTTCGAGAAGACGTTCATGTTCTACCTGCCGCGGATCTGCGAGCACTGCCTCAACCCCTCCTGCGCCGCCTCCTGCCCGTCGGGGGCGATCTACAAGCGCTCCGAGGACGGCATCGTGCTAGTTGACCAGGACCGCTGCCGCGGCTGGCGGATGTGCGTGACCGGCTGCCCGTACAAGAAGATCTACTTCAATCACCGGACCGGCAAGGCCGAGAAGTGCACGTTCTGCTTCCCGCGCATCGAGGTCGGCATCCCCACCGTGTGCTCCGAGACCTGCGTCGGGCGGCTGCGCTACATCGGCCTGGTCCTCTACGACGCCGACGCCGTCCTCGAGGCGGCGTCCACCCCGAACGACACCGACCTCTATGCCGCGCAACGGGCCGCGTTCCTCGACCCCGACGACCCAACGGTCCAACAGGCTGCCGAGAAAGCGGGCATCCCGCGGGACTGGGTCGAGGCCGCGCAACGCTCGCCGGTGTGGGCGCTGATCAACCGGTTCGAGGTCGCGCTGCCGCTGCACCCGGAGTACCGGACCATGCCGATGGTCTGGTACATCCCGCCGCTGTCCCCGGTGGTCGACGTCATCAAGAACGACGGCCACGACGCGGAGGACGCCGGCAACCTGTTCGGCGCGATCGACGCGCTGCGCATCCCGATCGGCTACCTCGCCGAGCTGTTCACCGCTGGTGACCCGAAACCGGTCCGCGACGTGCTGGCGCGCCTGGCGGCGATGCGCGCCTACATGCGCGACGTCAACCTCGACCAACCCCGCCGGCCAGAACTGGCCGAGGCGGTGGGGATGACCCCGGCCGAGGTCGAGGACATGTACCGGCTGCTCGCGCTGGCCAAGTACGACGAGCGCTACGTCATCCCGTCGACCCACGGCGAGCTGCACGACCAGGCCGGACAACTCGAGGAACTGGCCTGCTCCCTGGATTACGACGGCGGCCCCGGAATGGGAGCGTCCGGGCCGTTCGGCGAGTCCTCCGGCGGCCCACAACCGATCGCCGTCGAAAACTTCCAGGCGCTACGGGACCGCCAGACCTCCGACGTCTTCGCTGACCCAGCCGATCGGGGGCGACGGGTCAACCTGCTCAACTGGGACGGCAAAGGCGCCGCGAGCGACGTGATGCCGGCACGCCGTATCGACAGCGACGCCGACGCGGACAACAGCGGGAGCGGATCATGAGTGGCGCGGCCATCAGCGAGGTGACCCGCACCCGCGCGCTGCAGGCAGCCGCGCTGTGCCTCGAGTATCCCGACGAGACACTGCTCGGGCACCTTCCGCTCCTGGCCGACACCGCGCAGGCGCTGCCGGCCGAACCCGGCCTGCCGCTGCGGCGCTTCGTGCAGTATCTGCGTGCCGCGGATCCGGGCGCATCGACCCGGCGCTACGTCGAAACGTTCGACCTGCGCCGCCGCTGCTGTCTGTACCTGACGTACTACACCCACGGCGACACCCGCAAACGCGGGATGGCGTTGCTGACTTTCACCCACGCCTACCGCACCGCCGGACTCAGCCTGGCCGGCGGCGAGTTACCGGATCATCTCGGGCTTGTTTGCGAGGTCGCCGCCCGCGCACCGCAGACCGGTCTGGCCCTGCTGGGCGACAACCGGGCCGGGATCGAGCTGCTGCGGACCGCGCTCGCCGAGGCGGCCTCGCCCTACCTCGACGTGCTCGACGCGATCCGCGCCGTGCTGCCCGACCCGGCGCCCCAGGACCTGGAACGGGCCCTGGCCCTGGCCCGTTCGGGGCCGCCGGCCGAAGAAGTCGGCCTGGAACCCTTCGCGCCGCCGGAGTACATGGGCGGCCGCCGATGAACACCCTGCTGTGGATCATCATCCCGTACCTGGCGATCGCGGTCTTCGTCGGCGGCCACATCTGGCGTTACCGCTATGACAAGTTCGGCTGGACGACCCGCTCAAGCCAGCTGTACGAGAGCCGGCTACTGCGGCTCGGGTCGCCGCTGTTCCACTTCGGCATCCTGTTCGTCATCGCAGGCCACGTCGGCGGCATCCTCATCCCCGAATCCGCCACCCGCGCCGTCGGGATCAGCGAAGCCGCTTACCACGCTGCCGCCGTCACCCTCGGCACCATCTCCGGCGTCATGACCCTGTCCGGGATCGCCATCCTCATCTACCGCCGCCGCACCACCGGGCCCGTGTTCTCAGCGACCACCCGCAACGACAAGGGCATGTACGTGCTGCTCGTCGCGGCGCTCGTCGCCGGACTGGCGACCACGGTGCTCGGCAACATCACCGGACACCCCTACGACTACCGCCTCAGCGTCGCCCCCTACTTCCGGTCCGTCTTCTACCTGCATCCGAAGGTCGACCTCATCACCGCGGCGCCCGTCGGATTCCAGATCCACGTCATGATCGCCTGGGTGCTGTTCGCCGTGTGGCCCTTCACCCGGTTGGTGCATGTGTTCTCCGCGCCTCTGGGCTATCTCACCCGCCCGTACATCGTCTACCGCTCCCGAGCCGTCACCGGCGCCGCGCGCCCCGTCCGCCGCGGCTGGGAACCTGTCGCAGGCCCGCGCACCACACACAAGGAGAAGGTCCGCTGATGCAGAAAGTTTCGCTCGAGGCCGCCGCGCGTGGACAACTCGACACCGCCCGCCGCACCCCTGCCGCAAGGTCATCGGTAACGGTCTTCGGCGGCCACGAACACGCGCTCCGCCAGACAGTCGTCGCGTTGCTGGCCGGCACCGCACTCGCCGGACACGAAAACCCCGGCGAAGCCACCGTGCACGTGCTCAGCGGACGCGTGCATCTCACGGCAGGCATCGACACGTGGGAAGGCCGAACCGGCGATCTCCTGATCATCCCCGACTCCCGACACGGGCTGCAAGCCATCGATGACTCGGTCGTGCTGCTGACCGCCGTCCCACGCAACCACATCCGGTGACACCGGAACGCCTATGACTCAACCCTCGGCCACCCCAGCGGCTGCCACTACCTGTGAGGCCGAGCGCACCGTCGCAGACGCGATGATCAGCATCGCAACACTGCACGGCATCACCACACCCGTGCGCGAGATCCGACCAATGTTCGATGACGAACACGTGCACGCCGCTCTGATCGTGGACGACACCGTTCTCGTTGCTGTGATCGAACCAGCCGACCTCGGACCGTGTGCGCGCGACAATGACCCGGCCGTTCACGTCGGCACCCTGGAGGGACGGATCATCCGACCCGACGTCCCGCTCGACCAGGCACGACAGCTCTTGATCCGAACCAGGCGTCGGCGACGGCCGTTGGCGACAACGACGGCACCTACCAGGGAGGTGCACTACGCCCGCCCACATCGACAGCCTTCACGACGCTCAACGTTGAACCGCCGTCACTCGCGCCGGCCGTCAGGGGTGCTACGAGCGCTTACAGTGCCGACACAGGAATATCGGCGCGCGCTCGTCCCACTTTCTCATCGCCGGCACTGGGTGCCGCCGCTGTCGGTGCAGTTTGACGCGGCTGTAGGACCCAACAGGTGGCTGCCGGCGACCCAGCCGATACACGGGTACCGGAACAGGCGCCGTTCGTGGCCTGAGCCGATCCCGTGCGGCGGGCCGCGAGCCGGTATCGGACTTGTTCACCACCGCCGCGGCGCGGGCCGTGACGTCGTCGAGCAGCAGCGCATGCTCTTCAGTAAGGGTGCTTGGAACGGTGCCCAAGCCCATCGGGGCGACACAGTGGTCGGTGAGAGCAAGGTGAGCCATCATCTGTATGCCTCTCTTTCACTTCTCGAGGTCGGCCGCGCAGGAGTTTCCTAATCGAGGAACATCGGCGGACCGGTAAGTCGATCCTGCCCGCCCGCGACCACAGGTCCTGAGCGCTCCGCGGCAACGTGAGCTGTGGTCGATGAGCCGGTCACCGGCAAATTACGGTTTCCGCGTACCCGCCAGGCGATCCGCAGCGCGCCGGGGCGCGCGTCGTCCGGCTGGGCCCGGTGGGCGGCTCCGATCGGGCGATCGGGTGAGCAGCTGAACGGCGTTCGCGTTTCCTGCCCGTGCGGCCTACGTGGGGTGACGAGGCGGTTCACGGTGCGCCAGGAAGCGGGTGGCGGGGCCATTCCAGCAGGCGCGCTCCGAGCACTGCCGCGTGCAAGGCGAAACGCTGGTCGGCATGGGACACGGCGTACCCGGTGAGCTGTTTGACCTTGGCTAGCCGGTAGGTGACGGTGCGGACGGAAATGTGCAGACGCTGCGCGGCCTCGGTGGCGACGTCGCCGGCGCTGAAGTAGGCCTGCAGCGTGTCGACGAGCACGCCGGGGCCGCCGCGGACCTGTGTCAACGGGCCCAACACCTCGCGGACGAGGTCGATGATCGCTGCTTGGTCGCGTCCCAGGACGCGATAGACCAGGAGGTCGCGGATGTCGATGACCGGCGCTTGCAGGTTCAGCCGGGCAGCCAACGTGACCGATTCGCGGGCTTCCTCGTAGGAACGGGCGATGCCGTAGGCACCCGGAAACGCTCGGCCGGCCGCCACTCGCCATGAGTCACCGGAGCCAGCGCGCGCTAGTTCGGTGTGGATGACCCGGCTCACGTCGGTGACCTGGGTCCTGGACAGCTGCGCTGATGTGGCTGGCACCAGCACGACGACGCGACCGTCTTTGGTGGCGACGAGCACATCCCGGTCGCCAAAATGGTCGACGGCAGCACGCTCCAGGACGATCGCCGCACGGTCAACCTGGACTTGTGGCGATTTCGGGGCCGCCAGCGCGACGTGGTGCGGCTTACTCAAGTCAACACCGAACGGTTCGGCGCGCTCGACCATCCGTGCAACGTCGGCGTCCCCGCGGAGCAGATCATCGATGAATTCCCGGCGAAGGGCTTCCTCGTAGCGGATCATGTCTCGTCGCGCTGATTGGTGGCCGTCGACCAGAGCACCGATCGAGTCGTCGAGAACCCTCAGCACCGCCTCGGCGGCGGCGCGCACCTTCTCCCGGTCCCGGGACCGCATCAGCAGAGGCAGTTCGCGCCACAGCCGCCACGCCGCGGACAGGTAGAGATCGACCGCCTGGCCGGCGCCGATGCCTTGCTCGGCGGCGCGACGGCCGAGCTCGCGCACCGCGGCCAACTCGAACGGCGCGGGACGGCGACCGTGAATCGCCGCACCGGCCAGTATCGGCAAATAACCCCCGAGCAACTCCGCCGGCGCCTGGCTGGCGGCAGCAGCTGCGGCCGCGACCGAGGCCAACCAGTCCTCGGTCGGGCTGTGCTCCGTGGAGCCGCCCGACCGGGGAGGCGGAGTTCCCGTCACCGCTGCTGACCTCCCTGCCTGATGCCGGCGCCGCGCTGGTGGCACAGAGCCGGGCCATCGCCGGGCTTTGCCGACGGCCGGCAACCTGAGCCTATCGAGTTCGACCGGCGGCAGCCCTAACAGTGCTCTGCGGCAGGCGGCACCGTTCACCTCACACAACAGATCCGAAGGGCCGGCACGACGGCAGAAAGGTAGTGATGGCGGTGATCGGCTCAGCGACTGTGGCACTGTCCGGAGAGCAGAGCTGGTGCGCTGATGCCGGCTGCACGGTCAGCAGCCAGAGTCCCCGCGCCGGGCCGGTGCCGTTCACTGCCGGTACACCGGGACGGTCCACGGGACAAGCGGCATGAGTACCACTGTTCCTGACCGGATCAGCCCAGCCGTCGGTCAGGGGCTGGCCGGCCTGCTACATCTCAACGCCGCCTTTGACGCCGACGTCTCACGCCGGCACCAAACCGAGCAGGCGCTGTCGCAGTGGCGGAAAGCCGGCACCGACGCCCAGCGTCAGATCGCCTATCGACTGCTGCGCGCTGCCGCCGCCGACTGCGGCCTGTTCACCGCTGACCACCCCGCCGTCCCGGTGGACGCCGGTCCACCCAATCCCGTCAGGAGCAGCTGATGACCGCCACGCGAACCCGACCCGCGCGCCGCCTCAGCCCTGTGCAGCTGCGCCAGCTGCGTACCGAGCTGCGCGAACAACGCGGCTTCAGGCTCGGTCAGATCAGGGAGCTGGAAGCCGAGACGGCCGCCGACCCGGTCGATGACGCCGCGCGCAGTCAGATCACCGCTGCACTGCTGCACGGCGCACGGCGAGCGCTGGGCGAGATTGACGCCGCGCTGGAACGCGCCGCGACCGGCCAGTACGGGCTTTGCACGAGCTGCCAGCAACCGATCACTGTGGAGCGGCTGGAGATCTTGCCGATGGCCGCTCTGTGCATGCGGTGTCAACGCCGCCGGCAAACCCGTGGGAGTCGTGACCGCCGCGGGGCAATGCGATGACCACCGTCAGTCTTGCGCTCACCGCGGCGCTCACCGTGGCGGCATTGACGCTGTTGGGCCGATCCTTGCGCAGCCAAGACAGCCAGGACAGCCTGCACGCGCTAGGCGGCATGACGATGCTTCTGGCCGCCGGCGTTTCTGCGTTCCTGTATGCCGCGCTGACCAGCTAACCACCGCACTCACTAGCCTCGATCGTCTATGACGGTTCGCAGTTACTCACCGACTCGGCGTGATGATCTTGATCCGGGTGGTTGTCGACCGGCAGGGTGAGTTGCCGGTCTGCCGGCTTCTCCTGGTTTCTCTGGGTCGTGGGACTGCTTGGCGGTTACTCAGGGCAGGTCGGCCGCGGTGAGGGACAACCCGAGCCAGACATTATTCATCGCGTAGCGCTTGCCGGGCCCTGCGCGATCTGCCTCGCGAACCGCGCCCGAGCGGTCGGACCGTGACCGGCCGGGTGGACGTACGCGGCCCCGCGGGTCAGGCCCGAGCAGTGCAGGCCGCGCTACGCGACACACTCACCCGCGACCCGGCCGACGACCCCGAGACCCTCGCCGCCGCTCGTAGCGGTCCGGGCGGTGTGACCCGCTGCGGGCGAACCTGGCGGTGTTCGACCTCGACTTACACCGCGCAGCGCGCAGGGGCGGCGCACATGTTCCCCGCCGCCCCGGCGACGCGACGGCGGGCGTGCCGGTGCCGAACCACCGTGAGCTGGCTGAGCCGGTCCCCGGGCGCTCGTGTAAGTGCCGGTGATGCCCCGAGCGGTTCGGCTCGGGGCATCACCGCTGGCCGAGTGCTGCTATCAGTTGCCGGTGAGGGTGGTGCTGGGGTGGACGGGTAGCGGGGTTGGTGGTCTGGCTGGTTGCGTGAAGTCGAAGTCGCGGGTGAGGTCTCCGAGTACGGGGGCGTTCTCCCGGACGTCGGGGCGGGGGTCGGGGCGGCCGTCGGTGTGCGGGTCGAGGCTTTGGCCGTGCAGGAAGTCGTCTTCGATGAATTTGTCGTAGGCGTCGAAGGACAGTGTTTGGTGGTCGATGAGGCCTTTGCGGGCGTAGGGGCTGATGACCAGTCCGGGGACGCGTAGCCCGTAGCCGTTGATGTCGACGGTGGGTGGGGCGACGTGGTCGTAGAAGCCACCCCAGTCGTCCCAGGCGAGGAAGATGGCGGTGCTGTTCCATTGCGGGCCGGTCATCGCGGCGTTGATGAGGCTGGTGACGTAGGACTGGCCGGCGCTGACCGCGCCCGGCGGGTGCTCGCTGACCGCGCCGGAGGGCACGACCCAGCTGACCGCGGGCAGGGTCCCCGTCTTGGCGGCGGTGTAATACCGGTCGACGGATTGGATGTTGGCTTCCTGGCCGTCGGCGCGGACGGTGTCGAAGTAGGGCAGCGGGTTCCAGATGCCCGGAGTTCTCGCGTTCTGCTTCCCGGCCACGCAGGAGACTGACGGAGTCGTCCTCACAGTCCGGCTCGGTGCCGGCGACGACGTAGTACCCCCAGCTGATGTTGTTCTTGTGCAGCAGCCAGGTCAGGTCGGTCCAGGCGTAGATCGGGCCGCTGCCGGGACCGGTGCCGCCGATGATCGCCGAGTCCGGCAAACCTGCGTGCATCGGCCGGCCAGGGTTCTGCAGCGCGTTGGTGCAGGAGGCGGGGTTGTTGTGCTGGGTGCACGCGGCTGACCACTCCGAGACTTGGAACAGGTGCTCGGGCAGGCTCCAGGAGGCGTTCGGTTCGAACATGTGGTCCTGCAGCACGTAGTCGTGGGCGTAGGACCAGTAGTTCGGGATGTCGGAGGCGGTGTGGTAGCCCAGCACGTCCGGGGTGGCGGAGTTGGTGCAGGCGGGGTTGTTCGGGTCGGTGCAGTTCTTCCGCGCACCGGACAGCTGGGTGACGAAGCCGTCCATCTTGCCGCCGTCGATGTCGGCGGCGGCGTTGGCTTGGCTGTGCGGTCCGCCGCCGTTGACGTCGGCGTGGTCGACAAAAGGCCGCACGCACGGCTGAGCCGCGCCTGCCGGCACGCAGACCGACGGCGAGCCGTTGACCATCGGGATGCCGTCCGCACCGGGGTAGGTGCCGAAGTAGCTGTCGAACGACCGGTTCTCCTGCATGATCACGATCACGTGCCGGATCTTGCTGATACCCGCCACCGAACTCGGTGTGGTCGACGAGCCCGATGAGGACGCGGAAGCACCCGGCGTCGAGCCTGCCGACCCGTGCGTCCCAGTGCACGCCGCAAGAACGACCAACTCCGCCGCCACTACGCCCGCCAACCCCGCGCCTCTGGCTCCGCGCCCACTCACCACAACCCGGGTTTACCGCGACCGGATTCAAGTCAAATGACGCCACCGTTCGGACCTCATCAGGATCGTCCCGCCTGTCCCGCGTGGATCGTTGACCGGTCGCTGCACCGGTGCGAGTCCACTGCGCGGCAGGCTGACGACGTGTCGACTGGCGATTCGAGCCCTGTGGCTGGTCGGCCGGAGTTGGCCACAGGCGAGCGAAGACGGCGTTGCCCTCGCCGGTGGTCTACGCGCCGCCGACTCAGCACTGCGCGGAGTCGAAGTTCCCGCTCGCCCACCACCCGGTTGCGGATCACCAGAGTCTCCGGCTCGGCGATGATCGACAGGCGGACCTGCCGGGAGACCAGCGTCGCGCCGAACGCCAGCATGACCGCGAGCAGGCGATCGAGGCGGCGTGGGCCCCGCGCGATCGACCGGACCGAGAAGCTGAGGACGACGCCGGACCAGAACACGGTGAAGACCCCGACATAGACCCGCGCGAGTAGGGGCGGCCGAAACACTCGCAAAGCGTGCGACCGGCTCACGCGGAGATCGTCACACGTCGCTGGCCGGTCTTCGGCCGTCTCATCGGCCGCCGCCCGCTCGCAGTGACACACAGCCAACCGGACAACGGATGCGAGACCGACCGCCGCGACGTGTCCCCGAAGCGACGACGCCGGACGACCGGTATCTCGGGACCGATCGGATTCGGCCAACGCTTCCAGGCCCGACAGCTTCTCGCCAGCAGCGGTTGCATTGTGGTAGTCCGTCTCTGCGTGTCTCGAAGTCCACCGCAGGCACATCCTCCGGTGCGGCGCGCCGCCGCCGGCGCGGTCCTGGTATCCCTTCGGCGGTCCTGCGTCGCCGTCGTCGTCCTGTGTCGCGCGCCGAGTCGGTGGTGCCCGTCGGCATCGGCGTGACGCGCGTCGACGTGCTCGTCGATGAACGCGACGATCAGTGCGGTGGCCGGTTGAGTTCGGCCGCGAAGAAAGCCGCCTTGGAGTCAACCGGTCAGCGCAACACCGTCGATGATCTGGTCGGAGGTGGGCATGGCGAAGATCGGCAGGCCGGGTTTGCCGTCGGGCCGGCTGCAGCAAGTGTGGGAGATGTGGAAGGCCGGGCATTCGATTAGCGACATTGGCCGCGAGGTCGGCTCGCCGCCCGGTTCGGTGTTTTCGATCCTGTTGCCGTTGGGTGGGATCTATCAGCCGCCGCAGCGGCGACGGCCGGGTTGTCTGACGCTGTCGGAGCGGGAGGAAATTTCGCGCGGCTTGGCAGCTGGCGAGTCGTATCGGGTGATCGGGGCGCGGCTGAACCGGCCGGCGTCGACGGTGAGCCGCGAGGTCGCCCGGAACAGGGGCCGCTGTGGGTATCGGGCCATCGATGCTGAGGACCGGGCTTGGCGGCGGGCGCGGCGGCCGAAGACCTGTGTGCTCGAGCGACGCCCGCAGCTGCGCGCCTTCGTGGCGGCCAAGCTGGCTGAGGATTGGTCGCCGGACCAGTTCGCGGGACACTTGGCCAAGCTGCATCCGGTGGGGTCGGTGATGCGGGTGAGCCACGAAACGATCTACAAATCGCTGTTCATCCAGTCCCGCGGTGTGCTGGCCAAGGAACTGCAGCGTCATCTGCGCACTCGCCGCCCGATCCGGCGCAGCGTGCACAACACCGTGACGGGGCAGTGGCGCTCGCAGATCCGCGACGCGGTGTCGATCAGCGAGCGGCCAGCGGAGGTCGCCGACCGTGCCGTGCCGGGGCACTGGGAAGGTGATCTGCTGCTCGGGCGGCACTGGACTCAGGTCGCCACGCTCGTCGAGCGTGCCACCCGCTTCACCGTGCTCGTGCAGCTGGACAACCGCGAGATGACCACCGTGAGCGCCGGGCTGAAACGCGTGATGCCCCGCCTTCCCTCGCACCTGCGCAAGACCCTGACCTGGGATCGCGGGATGGAGCTGGCAGACCACAGGAACGTCAGCATCGACACCGGCCTGGCCGTCTACTTCGCCGACCCACGAAGTCCCTGGCAACGTGGCACGAACGAAAACACCAATGGCCTGCTGCGGCAGTACCTGCCGAAAGGTTCGAGCATGGCCGGACTGACCCAGGACGACCTTGACGCGATCGCCACCAAACTCAACAGCCGTCCCCGGCGCAGCCTCGGCTACAACACCCCAGCCGATAGGCTGCGCAGCCCTGTTGCGCTGACCGGTTGACTCCAAGGCCGCTTTCAAGATCGCGTTGGCACGCTTCAGCTCGGCGTTCTCGCGGTTGAACCGCTTCACTCCGCCGAGTCCTCGGTCGTGACACCAGGCCGCTGGCCGGCGTCAGCCTCCGCCTGCCTGCACCACTTGCGCACCGTCTCCGGTGTCCCGACACCGAGCAACTGCGCGACCGGCGTCATCGCGGCCCATTCCGACTCATGTCCGGCCCGGACCTCGGCGACCATCCGGATCGTCCGATCACGCAGCTCGGCCGATTACCTCGTCGACGTACTCCCTGCTATGACTTCAACGCTTCGAAGGTTCGGAGTCCCCGGACTCGCCGGGGGGGTTCAAACCGGTGATCGTGAATGGCGGCCCCGGGCGTGCGATGGCCACGCTACCTGCAGGACTCGGCCATGACGAATCCCCGTTACCGGTTCCTTGCCGGCGTGTCGAAGGCCACCGTGCAAGCTGACCACGCGATACGCCATGAATCTGCCCAGCATAGGCATCAATGCTTCCGATCCCGGCTAGACAGCAACGGACCTCATCGGACACCGCGGCCAACCTCACCGTGACTGGGGGCACCGACGCGACCATCTCGCTCGCCACCTTGTAAGGTCTACGACCGTTACGGCCACATCGCCTACTGACCTGGTCGCCAGCGCAAGACGCCCCTGTCGCGTGCTGCGACAGCTCGCGGTCGAGGGCCGGTCACCCCTCCTCGGCGAGCGCGGCGAGCCGAGCCAGCGAGGCCTGGAGCTTCTCTGCCGTGGTAGATCGGGCCCGCGAGAGGCGCTTTTGGTCCACCAACTGGGTCCAGTCGTAGGTGTGAGTCACCTGCGTGCGGAACGCGTCGATCGGCTCAAGCTCCCAGCGCCACAGGTGCCCTGGCGGGACGTGCCCCGGCTCGGCGGGCTTCCACGCGATCCGGCGGCCCTCGTCGAACTCAACGACGTGATTCTCCCGGGTGGCACCGTTGTGGGTGAGGATGACCGTGAACACGTCACCCACGGCCCGGACTCGTTGTCCGTCGGGTGCCGTCGCCAAGTTGTCGTTGCCGTCCCAGCGAGGCTGTTGAGCCGGGTCCGCAATCAGCTCGAAGATCGTCCCCGCGCTCGCCGAGATCTCACGGCTGACGGTGACCACTCGCGCGAGCTGATCATCACCGGGCATTCGGTTATCGAAGCACACGGAGGCGTCATCGGTGTCTCCCGCGAGGCCGGCCCACACGCCGGCCGACGGTTCGTCTTGCCGGACGCAGTCTGACGACCCGGCGAACGGCGGCCTGTTCAGATTCCCGCAATTGCTCGAGTTCCTGGCCGATGAGGCGAGAGTTGCAATAGCCGGGTGAGACTGAACGACTGTGCCGTGACCGCCGACGGTACTGCCTACCATGGCCTCGACCTCTTCCGTCGAAGAGCTGGCTACAGGTCCATGGATCCGCTCGACATGACTACCGAAAGGCACCATCAGGCACAACATCGCTAGGGCGAACTAGCTAACGACTGCTTCTGAGTCTCTTGGCCTTTGGTGGACATGCCGTCGAGGACTACGTCGAGCATCATAAGTAGACGCTTCTCCAGGTCGAAGGGGGCTGGGTCCTCTTCGATCCATGCGGTCAGGACAGCGAAGTAGCCCGTGGCGAGGAGCAGTCCGCCCAGTCGAGGGTCGGTGGACCTCGCGATCTGGCTCTCGTCTTGGGCTCTGCCGAGGAAGGCGGCGAGCTCGTCCGCAAGCGCGGGGTGTCCGAGGACGTTGGTGGTGTGCACGGCCGCAGACATAAGCGCTATGGACTCGGTACGTGCGTCCGTGTTGACGCGCGCGAGCTGGATCATCGCAGATTCCAGGATGTCGCGAGCGCTGTCGTCGTCCAACCGGCTTGCGTACACGGCCTGGAGGGCACGATTGCGCCGGCGTGCGGCCCACTCGTCGAGAAATGCGGTTTTGCGTTCGAAGTAGTTAAAAACGGTTGCGCGCGCGACATCGGCCCGGTCAGCGATGTCGTCCATGGTGGTGTTGTCGAAGCCGCGCTCGACGATGAGTTCGACCGCGACCTGGTACACGCGGTTGCGGAGTTGCTCGCGACGCCGGGTCCGCCGGTCCGGTGCGGGAGCCGCGTCGCCGCTCACATTGCCAGGTTCTGCCTGCATGTCCACCCGATCATCTTCCGTGGTCGGTCTGTCTGTCGGCTGCACGGAGGTCTTGACGCCCCTACCGCACTGCCGTAGCTTGCCGCCAACCTGGATTACAGTCCACCGTTGTATTCCGGTATGGGAGAAGCGGCATGCGCCTGGTGACGTTCGAGTCGAGTGTCGGCGGTGCGCGGTTCGGGATCCTGGACGGGCAAGCCGTTGTCGAGCCGGGACCGGTGTTGCGCGCCGCCGAGGCGCTTCGGAGCGGGCCTGACGCGGCAGACAGGGCCCCCGTCGTGGCGCGGGAGATGGTGGCGTTCTTCGAGAGCGGCGAGGCGGGGCGGGCAAACGCCGAACGAGCTCTTGAAGTTGCGCGATCTCACGGCGACAGGGGCGACCGGCTCGTCGACAGCGACGGGAACCCGGTTGTCCACGAGTTGGACGCGGTGCGGTTGCTCGCACCGGTCCCGCGGCCGCGGCGGGTCCGGGACTATCTGACGTACAACGAGCACGCTGCCGGTTCCGGGTTGGAGGTCCCGCCTGCCTTCAAGGCGATGCCGATCTGTTACAAGTGCAACATCGAGACGGTCGTCGGGCCGGAAGTGTCGTTGCTGTGGCCTTCGTACACCGACCAGCTCGACTTCGAACTCGAGCTCGGGTTCTTCACTGCCGCTGGTGGTCGTGACCTGACGGCCGACGAGGCCCAGAGTCGCATCGCGGGCATCACCATCTTCAACGACGTCAGCGCCAGGGACATCCAGATGTTTGAGATGAGCCTGAGGATCGGCCCGTCCAAGGGAAAGGACTTCTGCACCGCGATGGGTCCGTGCGTGCTGACCATGGACGAGGTCGATGAGTGGTCGGTACAGATGACCGCTCGGATCAACGGCGAGCAGTGGGCGACGGGAACGACCGCGAACCGTCAGTTCTCGTTCGCTGAGGTGTTCGCGTGGGCGTCATTGGACGAGGACGTGTATCCCGGCGAGTTCTTCGGTCTCGGGACGGTCGGCGGTGGCTGCGGCTTGGAACTCGACCGGTGGATCCAGCCGGGCGACGTCGTCGAGCTGGAGGCGTCCGGCGTGGGCGTGCTGCGCAACCCGGTCGGGCAGAAGCAGGTGCCGCCGCAGGGCGCCGGCGTGGCCAGCTATCAAGGATCGCCGGCCGTGCACGTGAGCCATGGCTGAGTCGATCGCCGGCCTGCTCGAGCGACACGCCGCTGACCCCGAGCGTGTTCTCGTCGTGCTGTCGGACGGCACGACCGTCACGTACGCGGACCAGCTCGCGCGGAGCCTTCAGATGGCCGCCGGGCTGGGGCAACGCGGGCTGCGTGTAGGCGATCGCGTTCACGTGCAGTTGGGCAACTGCCGTGAGTTCCTCGACGTGTGGTTCGCGACCACGCTGGGTGGTTTCGTGTTCGTGCCGACCAACCCGCAATCGTCTCAGGACGAGCTCGAACACGTACTCGGCGATTCGGGTGCAGCCATCTCGCTCCGGACGGCGGCAGATGTCGATGCGGTGCGCCAGCCGACGGGTGCCGCAGGCACCGATCCGAGCTCGCGAGGACACGAAGCCGACCGATTGGCGGCCATCCTCTACACGTCGGGCACCACCAGCCGAGCCAAGGGTGTGCGGGTCACAGAAGCGAACTACGTGGCGGTCGGACACGCCATGGCCGAGCACATGACTCTGACCGCCGCAGACCGATGGTTGGTCGTGCTACCTCTCTTCCACGCCAATGCGCAGTACTACTGCGTGATGTCCACGCTGGCCCGCGGCGCATCGTTCGCATTGGCCGATCGGTTCTCTGCCTCAGGGTGGGGCCGCCAGGTGCGCGAGTCGCAGGCGACTCTCGCAAGCCTGTTCGCGGCCCCGGTGCGCATGATCCTGGCCCAGCCGGCGCGGCCTGAGGACGGAGACAACCGCCTTCGGGCGGTCCTGTTCGCGCAGAACCTGCGTGCCGAGGAGGCACGGGAGTTCGAGGAACGCTTCACCACCCGTCTTGTTCAGCTGTACGGGATGACGGAGACCGTGCTTCCGCCGACGATGAACCCGCTCGACGATTCCCGACGCTGGGACAGCATCGGGAACCAGTTGCCCGGCACGCACATCGACCTACTCGGGCCCGAGGGGCGGCCGGTGCAGCCGGGCGAGACAGGGGAGATCGTCGTGTCCGGGCGGCGGGGAGTGACAGTCGCCGACGGCTATTGGAACAACTCGAGCGCCACCGCCGAGACGTTCGTCGCCGGCGGCCTGCGGACCGGAGATCTCGCCCGGCAGGATGGCGAAGGGTTCTTCTACTTCGTCGACCGTGCGAAGGACATGATCAAACGCGGTGGCGAGAACATTTCGGCCAGCGAGATCGAACGCGTCGCCGCAGGGCACCCGGCCATCAAGGAATGCGCGGCGATCGGCGTTCCCGACCCGGTTCGTGATGAGGCGATCGAGCTCGTGGTCTCTTTACGGCAAGGGCAGCTGGCGACCAGCGAGGAGATCATCGACTGGTGCCGCGGCCGACTGAGCCCGTTCAAGGTCCCCAGCGTCGTCGTGTTCGTCGATGAGCTTCCGCGCACCAGCGTCGGCAAGATCGAGAAATCCGCGCTCCGTTCACACAGCGACGCAACCGTTTGACCTGGACGATCGCCACGGCGAGAGCCGTCACACCACTTCAGCGACGAGGAGAAGCCATGAGTTCGGCGCTCGACATCCCTTACAGCAGAGGTCTCCACGAGCTCACCGACCACTGCCAGACCTGGCTGGTGCCGGACGGGACCTGGGGCTGGAGCAACGCCGGGCTCGTCACCGGAACCGCGCAGTCCCTACTCGTGGACACGTTGTTCGATCTGCCGATGACGCGGGAGATGCTGACGGGACTCGAGCCGGTCACCAACGAGCATCCGATCCGGACCGTGGTGAACACTCACGCCAACGGAGATCACTGGTTCGGTAACGAGTTGGTGGCCGACGCCGAGATCATCGCCTCAGAAGCGACGGGCGAGGAGATGGCCGCCAACGGTCCACAGCTGATCCTGGGCCTGATGGACCAGGGCGGCGCGCTCGGCCGCTTCGCGAACCACATCTTCGAGCCCTTCACGTTCACCGGCATCACTCCGACGCCGGCCACTCGGACCTTCTCCGGCGAACTGACGGTTGACGTGGGTGGGACCGAGGTGCGCATCATCCAGCTCGGTCCCGCGCACACCGCGGGTGACAGCGTCGTTTTCGTGCCGTCCGAACGCGTCCTGTACGCCGGCGACCTGCTCTTCATCGGCGGAACTCCCATCAGCTGGGCAGGCCCGATCACGAACTGGATCCGCGCCTGCGACCGGATGTTGGCGCTCGATCCGCAGTTCGTCGTACCCGGGCACGGCCCGGTCGTCGGCACCGAAGGGATCCGTCAGGTTCGCGACTACCTGTCATGGGTCCACGAGGAGGCCACGGAGCGTCACGAACGCGGTATGAGCGCCGAGGAAGCCATGCGCGACATAGACCTGGGCCATTTCGCGAAGCTCGACGAGCACGGCCGCATCGCCCAGAACGTCCTCGCCGTGTACTACGAGCTCGATCCCACGCTTGAACGCGTCGACACGATAGAGGTCTTCCGGCGCATCGCCGAGCTGGAGGGCTTCGCCGATGAGTAAGACGATCGGCGAGGTCGACACGCCGGCACCACCACGTGTCGAGGAGGTCAGCGACGGCGTCTTCGCCTACGTCCAGCCCGACGGCACCTGGTGGATCAACAACACCGGGTTCATCGCGGGCCAGTCGCGAGTGGCCGCGATCGACGCGTGCGCGACGGAACGACGTACGCGGGCGCTGCTCACCGCCATCGAGTCCACGACGCAGTCCGCGGTTCGGACGTTGATCAACACTCATCACCACGGTGACCACACCCACGGCAACAGCCTGTTCGCTGAGGCGACCATAGTTGGGCATGAGCAGTGCCGGGTGGCGATGCTCGCAGAAGGCCGGCCGGGAACCAGCGCCCTCATCCGCAGTGGCACGTGGGATCCGGTCGAGTGGGGTGACCTCGAACTCGCGCCGCCCTTCCTGACTTACACCACCGGCGTCGACCTCTGGGTGGACGACGTCCGCTGCGAGATAAGGCACGTCGGCACGCCCGCGCACTCGACCAACGACTCGTACGTGTGGATCTCCGAACGGCGAGTCCTCTTCGCCGGCGACCTGTTGTTCAACGGCGGAACGCCGTTCCTGCTTGCCGGCTCGGTCGCTGGCGCCATAGAGGCCGTGTCCAGCCTGCGCCTGCTCGATGCCGAAACGATCGTGCCCGGACACGGCCCGGTGTGCGGCTCGGAGGTCATCGACGAGGTCCTCAGTTACCTGACGTTCGTGCAGGATCTCGCGGATCGCGCGATCGGTGACGGCGTCCCGCCTCTCGAGGCCGCGCGTTCGGTCGACCTCGGACGATTCTCGTACCTGACCGACAAGGAACGCCTGGTGGGCAATCTGCACCGGGCCTGCGCCGAACTGACGGGGACCGCCCGCGGTGCGTCGATCGACTTCGACGCCGCCCTGTCAGACATGCGCGAATACAACGGAGGAAGGCCCTTGACCTGCCTGGCGTGACCCGGTGACCCGGCTTGGCGGCAAGCTGGCCCAAGAGAGATAGGAGCGCCTCACGTGCCGGAACCGACTGGCTACGTCGCTGAACTGATCAGCAGCCGTCCACCCAAGCTACTGGAACTGGCCGACGAGGTCGTCTTCAGCGACATCTGGGCACGACAGACGGCGATCTACGCCGGGTAGCCGCGCGCGCTGACAGCGACAGCGGCAAAGCGGACGTGTCCGACTCAAGAAGCACAATGTCGATCCGAAGGAGTGTGTGAAAGGTGAGCACCCCGAAGTGGCACAGCAGAAGGACGGGCTACGCGGCGGCGGCGCTCGCCGCCCTGGTGACGGTACTGGCCTCCTGCAGTAGCGGCAGTAGCGGCAGTAGCGGGGCCGGCTCCGCGTCGGCGCAGTCCTCGACGACCCAAGGAGGCTCAAGCGATCCCGTCGCGGCCGCCAGGAGCAACGTCACTAAGTACTCGGCCAAGGTGACGAGCTACCCATCCATCCCTGCGGTGTCCGGCGGCGCAGCGAGCCTGAAGGGGAAAAGCCTCTGGTACGTGCCTCTTGGCGGGTCATTGCCGATCTTCCAGGGTTTCGGTTCCGGCATCGCGCAAGCCGCCCAGGCGGCCGGCATGACTCTCCACACCTGTGACGGGTCGCTCGTCCCCACGACGATGGTCAGCTGCCTGAACCAAGCTGCGACGCAGGGCGCGGCCGGCGTGATCGGGGGCTACATCGACTACAGCGAGGCGTCCACCGCCTACGACGCTCTGGCCTCAAAGAACATCCCCGTCGTCATCGGGGGGGAACCGCCCACAGGTGGAAAGTCGAACTCGAAGCAAGTCGCGTTCTACGACGCCACGCAACCCTCTATCATTGCCGCAGGTGTCGCGCTCGATTCCGTGATCGCGGACAGCAACGGGAAGGCGCACATCCTGTTCATGGGCATCTCCGACACCAAGTCCACGACGGCGGAGGCCGAGGCGGCGAAGAGCCAGGTATCCCAGGCCTGCCCGGGCTGCACATTCAAGCTCGTGATGTACAACACGTCGGGTCTGTCCAAGGTCCCTTCGCTGGCCAGTTCGGCTCTGATCTCGAACCCCGACACCAACTACGTGGTGGTCCAGGTCGACTCCGGCGAACCGGCCACGATCCAGGGTATCCAGTCGGCGGGGTTCGGGAACAAAGTCAAGCTGGTCGCAATCAGCGGCACCCTACCGACACTCCAGCGGATCAAGTCCGGCGAGGCGCCGGCGCAACTCGCCGATGTCGGGCTGAGCCCCGTCTACACGGGGTGGCAGTGGACCGACGCGCTGATACGGATGATGGCCGGGCAGGCCCCGCAATTCACACCTGCGGTCATCAGGCTATTCACGAAGGACAACGTGCAGGGTTTGGAGCTCACGCCCGATGCCTTCCAGACCAACGCGTGGTACGGCCCAGACACCTATCGAAACACGTTCTTGCAAGCCTGGGGAGTCAAGTAGGACCTCGTGCGCGACAGTCAGGGCAGTTCGGTGACCCAGATGCCGCGCCTGGTGCTCTCGAACCTCAACAAGCGGTTCGGCGATACGCAGGTCCTCTACGACGTGGACCTGCGTATCGAGCCGGGCGAGATCCATGGGCTGGCCGGGCAGAACGGCTCGGGGAAGTCGACGGTCATCAAGATCCTCACCGGCGTCTACAAGCCGGATCCCCGCGCGAGCCTCGAGATCGACGGCGTGCCGATGGCTCTGCCCGTGCGCTGGAGTGACGTCCATCGTGCGGGCGTGTCCGTCGTCCACCAAGACCTCGGCATCCTCGACCAGCTCAGTGTGGCCGAGAACGTCTGCGTCGGGGGCTTCCCTCGAAGACGGTGGATCGGAGCCATCGACAGGGCCGAACGCGACGCATTGTGCGCGGAGGTTCTCAAGCGCGTCGGGGCGACGGTGGGACCAAGAACGATCACGACGACGCTCGGCGCGGCCGATCGGGCAGAGATCGCCATCGCCCGGGCACTACGGGATCACCGGCGAGGCGAAGGACTGATCATCCTCGACGAAGCCACCCGCTCGTTGAGCGGTGCGGAACTCGATCGCATCCACGACCTCCTCCGGCGTGTCGCTTCTGAAGGCAGCTCCGTCCTGATGATCAGTCACAACCTCGCCGAGCTGGCCGACCTGGCCGATCGCGTGTCCGTCCTTCGAGACGGACGCCTCGTGGCATCGAGCCTGCCGGCGTCCGAAACCGGACCTGAGGAGATCGCTCGTTACATGCTCGGTGGAACTCTCGCCGTGCAACGCGGTGGGAGCGGCAAAAAGACACTCGATGAAGGGTCCGCGGTTGTCGCGAGTGTGGTGAGGTTGCGATCGGGTCGCGTCGACGAGGTCAGCTTCGGGATGCACGCGGGGCAGATCCTGGGCATCACCGGACTGCCTGGAAGTGGGTACGAAGACATCCCCTACTTGATGACCGGTGCCTTGAGGCCGAGGACGGGAGAGCTCGTCGTCGGCGACCGCAAGATCGACCTGGCACGCCGCGGCCCCAAGGAGGCAATAGGAGCCGGAGTCGTCCTCATCCCCGAACGCCGAGACCGCGATGGCCTGGCCCTGGAGATGAACGTCCGCGACAACCTGGCCCTGCCCACGCATCGGCGTCGCCGGCGCCGTTGGTTCATCGGGCTGCGCTGGCAACAGGACCTCTACGCGCGATCCATCGAGTCGCTCGGCATCAAAGTAGCCGGCCCTATGTCGCTCGTCCGCGAACTAAGCGGCGGGAACCAGCAGAAGGTCCTGTTGGCGAAATGGCTCAGCGCAGACCCGCGAGTGCTCGTACTGCACGAACCCACCCAGGCAGTCGACGTCGGGGCACGCAACGACATCTTGAACGCGTTGCGGCAGATAGCTGATCAAGGCGTAGCGCTAGTCCTGGTGAGCAGTGAAACGAAAGATCTGATCGATGTCTGTGACCGCATCCTGATCTATGACCAGGCGAGAGGCATGGTCGAGGCGATGAACCACACCGAGGACGAACTGATCGACGAAATCTATTCAGAGGGTCCACCGCCGAAGGATGACTGCCATGAAGCACGACAACGAATTGACAACCTCTAAGTCGGACACCGCGACCCAGACAACAACAGAAGACAGTTTGCAGCCGGCTCGGACCACTCTCGGCAGTCGCTCGGAGAGCTCAAGACTGCGAGCGGGGCTTCAACAGCTGACCGCACGTTATGCACTGCTGGTCATTTGGCTGCTGATGGCAGTGGTGTACGCCGTTGTCATGCCCGACAAGTTCTTGCGCGTCGCAACGGTGCAAGCGATCTTCGGATCGCAATCCGCCGTTCTGTTCCTCGCGCTCGCCAGCCTGGCGACGTTCGTCGCCGGCGAGTTTGACCTGTCTTTCGCGGGTGTCATGGGCCTGTCCGCAACCATCATCCCCGTAATGACCAGCCTCCATCACTGGAACGTTTGGCTGGCCTGCGTGTTCGCCATGCTGTGCTGCCTCGCCGCCGGGCTACTCAATGCGTTCTTCATCATCGCGCTCCGCGTACCGTCGCTGGTCGTCACACTCGGCACCGCGAGTCTGTTCCTGGGTATCGCAGAACTCGTATCCTCATCGAACACTGTGTCGGTCGGTGACCCGACCTTCTCCAAGATCGCGCTCTACAGCCTCGGTGGACTACCCATCTCGTTCTACTACGGGCTCGTCCTGGCGGTGGTGTTCGCGTACGTGCTGTATTTGACGCCGTTCGGGAGGGACGTCGCTTTTGTAGGAGCGAACCGCGATGTGGCACGCCTGGCAGGTATCAACGTAAATCGTATCCGCGCGGCGAGTTACGTCGTCGACAGTGTCATCGCGGGCTTCGCCGGCGTGATTCTCGTGGCGTCGGCAGGAGGATTCGACCCGACCGCGTCGACGGCGCTCCTGCTGCCTGCCCTAGCCGCGGTCTTCCTCGGGACGGCGATGGTGGTGCCCGGCCAGTTCAACCCGATCGGGACATTGCTAGGGATTTACTTCCTGGAGACCGGCATCCTGGGACTACAATTGCTCGGCTACACAGGCTGGGTCCAGGACGTGTTTTACGGTGCGGGTTTGGTGGTCGCGGTGACGTTAGCCACGGTTGCCCGCGAGCGAGTCAAGCGAACGTAGATCACACGACGGGTTCACGCACCCTGTCGAGTGGGAGTGGACGGTGCTCGCCGCGATTAGCCGCTGTGATCTATCGTCATCCGGTAGTCATCTAGGTCCAATTGCGTACAGACGGCCCGTTCGGGACTCGCCAGAATGGCTTGTACCTCTTGGGGTGAACCGCCCCGCCGAGTTCGGGGACTTCTTAGTTTGAGACTTCGGCGGTCGCTGGGTCTCGTGGTGAAGGTAGTGGGCTTGCTCTGCCTCGACGGCTGTGAGGTCGTCGCAGTACTCGAACGGCCGGCGGTGGTTGAACCAGTCGACTCACTCGTCGGTCGCGATCTCGAAGTCGTCGAAGCCCTTCCACGGCCGTCGCCGCTTGATCAGTTCGGTCTTGTAGAGCCCGATCACGGACTCGGCGAGAGCGTTGTCCAACGACGAGCCGACGGTCCCGGTCGAAGGCTGATGCCGGCGGCGTCGAGGTGCTCGGCGTGGATCACCGAGAGGTGCTGGACTCCGTGGTCATGGTGCGCCACCAGGCCGGTCAGGTCCTTGCCGCCGCGGTGCCGAGCCCAGACCGCCTCATCGACAGCATCGATGACGACCTGGCTGGTCCTGGTGGTGGCGACCGACCAGCCCATCGAGCTCGAACCCGGCCGCTGGACAGTGAGCTCTAGTGCACGGGCCCCGGTTGTCCGGCTGCGTTACCGAGCGCGGCTAACAGCGCGGCTGAGCCGGATGACCACGTGGTTCACGTAGTCAGCGGCTGCGGGCGAACCTGCGGCTGGTCGACATCGGCTGAACAGCAAGGTACCCGGTAATTGAGTCCGGGTGCCTTGCCGACGACTTGTGTGAGCGGCCCAGCGACAGCTGTTCAGGTGGCCCGGCCTGCCGGGCTGCTGGCGGCTTCCCGGGCGGCGGTCAGCCGCTGCACCGGGTGTTCGTCGGGGTTGTAGCCGTGGCACTGGCACAGGCCGTCCGTGCCGGAGCACTGGCCGGCGACGGCCTGGTGATCGGCCTCGGTGTGGTCGCATACCAAGCAGTCGCGGTCGTTGACAACGCTCACGGTCGGCCTCTTCTCGGACTCGCACGGGGGCAGGGGCAGGGGATACCAGTGGGGCGTCGCCCGGGCCGCGCTGTCCAGGCCCGAGTGCTCGAGAATCTACGAAGGGCGGCCTCGGTCTGGCTCGCCGAACCCGCTCCCCCGCCGATCGCCGTGGTGGGCTCCTCCGCGCTGCTGCGCGGCTGCGCGGCCCAGTGTTCGATCGTGGAGCACTGGCCGGCGAGGGCCTTGCCGTAGATCTGGACGGTCACCGTCACTGTCACCCGCCAGCGCGGACCGGCAAGTGGCTAGCATCGCTCGTCAGCCGCCACGACCTGGAGCTGGTTCGGATCAGGGTTCCGCCGGAGGGACGGGTTGGGCGTCGGGTCGGTGAGATCGCCGACAGGTACGCGTTTTCGTACGCTTCGGCGACTCGGTCGATGTGGAACCGGCGGACCGTCGAGCGGCGACAGTCGGCGCCATCAAGCGATGACAGCTGCCCGATAGCGCGAGCCATCTCGATCTCGTCCGCGACGAGGAAGCCGGTTGCTCCGTCGTCGACGATTTCCGGCGCTGCGCCGGCCCGGAAGGCGATGACCGGGGTCCCGCTGGCCAGGGCTTCGATCATCACCATGCCGAAAGGTTCGGCCCACCGGATCGGCATCAGCAGGCCGAGCGCTTCGGCGAACAACCGTTTCTTGTGTGCACCGCCGACCTCACCGACGTACTGAACGGTGCTGCCGTTGATGTGCGGTTCGACGTGGTCGCGGTAGAACCGTTCGTGAACTCGGTTGTACCGGACCGGCCAGGATGAGTGGCGCACCGGGCGGCTTGCGCGGCGGCGATGGCGAGATGCGGGCCCTTCTCCTCAGTGATCCGGCCGATCCACAGTACGTAGTCGCGTTTGGCCGTGGCGACAGGCCAGGTGGCAGCGTCGACCGGGTTGGGGATCACCGCAGCGATTCGTAGGTTCGCCGGCGCCGCGGCTGCTTGGTCGGCGCTGATCGCAACGGCCTGCGCTTTGCTGGCGTGCTGACGGTAGAAGTCGCGCGTTTCGGCGGTGAACGGGCCGTGCAGCGTGTGCAAGACCGGCGTGGCGATCCGATCGGCCATCGCGAACGCGGTGAAACCGCAGTGATCGTGGATGAGGTCGTACGGGGCGTCCGTAGCGGCCGCCCGATCTACGGCGTCAAACACTCGCGCGACGTGGTCAACCTCGTGCAACGCTCGCTCGATACGGTCGGGGTAGCAGTCGGGCAGTACCTGCTGCACTACTGCGCTTGAGCGTGATCCCGGTGCGGCGAACAGGGTGATGTCGTGGCCGCGACGCACGAGGCCGTCGCAGAGCAGCCCGACGACGTGTTCGATACCGCCGTAGCCGGGTGGCGGGACGGGTAGCCAGGGTGGAGCGAGCATCGCGATGCGGTATCTGTGAGCCGCTTCACTCATCTCAGAACATCCCTTTCCGGGCGCGCGGTCCCTGGACTGCGCTCAGCAGCACCTGCCCCATCGCCTCCGGCAGATGCGGGTCTGTGGTGACGCCGTCGGCAGTGGGTTCCAGGCCGAGCAGCACCCGCAGAAGCAGTAGTGGCGTGCCCGTCGCCCACGCTTGCGGTGAGCACGCGGTCGGATAGGGCACCGGGAACCCGGTGTCGGCGCGGTCGTAGCCGGCGAACACTTCCGGCAGCCGGTAGTCGAACGCGCACGCCGCCTGCAAGGTGGCGAGCGCTATCCGTCCGGCCTGATCATGGCGTTCGTAGCGGGCGAGGCCCGCCGCGATGAGAGCGTTGTCGTGGGGCCACACCGTGCCGTTGTGGTACTCCAGCGGGTTGTACGGCACTTGGCCCGTGGCCATCGTCCGAACGCCCCAGCCGGAGAACAGCGCGTCGTCCATGAGTCGCGTGACAACCCGCTCGACCTTGTCGTCGCCGACGATCCCGCTCCACAGCAGCAGGCCAGGATTTGAGGTGACCGTGCGGACCGCGTTCTTGTGCCCGTCCAAGGCCAGCGCGTAGTAGCCGAGGTCATCGAGCCAGAAATCGCTGTTGAACCGGCTCTTGAGCGCGTCGGCGGCGGCGTCGAGTCGGCGGGCGAGGTCGTCGTCGTGCCACACGGCGCGGGCCAGCCGCGCCATCCGCCGACGCGCGTCGTAGGCGTAGCCCTGCAGCTCGCACGTCCCGCGCGGGAGGTCGGCGAGGCTGCCGTCGGGATGCACGATGGAGTTCCAGGAGTCCTTCCAACACTGGTTCTCCAAGCCCGTCGAGGTGTTGCGGCGCTGATACTCGATGTAGCCATCGCCGTCGAGGTCCCCGAAGTCTTCAATCCAGTGCAGCGCGGCACGCGCGGCGGCTTCCAGGGAATGAACCAGCTCGTCGTCACCGGTCCATCGGTGGTATTCATCCAGCAGCACCAGGAACAGTGGAGTGGCGTCCGCGCTGCCAAAATACGGCGACTGCGGCCGCTGCCCGAAATGGGCGAGTTCGCCGAATCGGAGTTCGTGCAGGATCTTGCCCGGCTCGGCGTCGCGGAAGTCGTCACGCTCGGTTGCCTGGCGTTGCGCGAGCGTCTGCAGCGTGGTCGCCGCGAGTTCGGAAGTGAAGGGCAGCGCCTGATAGCTGGTGATGATGCTGTCGCGTCCGAACAGAGCCATGAACCAGGGCATGCCAGCTGCCGGCAACGACGCACCGCCGGGCAGCACGTCGGGATAGAAACGCAGCGCAGCCAAGTCCTCGATGCTGCGGTTGTAGATGTGGCGCAGCCCGTCCCAATCCGACTCCAGCCGGGGAGCCGCCGCCGTCCACTGCTCGAGGGTCTGGTCGAGATTCGGCGCGGGGACTGAGCGCGCCGACCGCGACTTAGTCGGCACCTCGACCCCCGTGCGCTGACCTCGACCGTCGCTTCGCCGCGCCAGGACTGCCCCGGCCTCAAGGTGAGGACGAACGTCAACGAGCCGCTACCGAAGATGGCACCGTCGGCGTTGATGGTCGTCCGCCGCCAGTAGTCCTCACGGCTGTACTCGAGGACCGCGGATTCCCGCAACGCCCTGATCGTCGTGGTGCCCGCCTTGGTCAGGTGGTCCTTCACCTCAAAGATGTCCGCGAAATCCGCCCCGAAGACCAGCGTCAGCTGCGTGCACACCTCGTCAGTGCCGAAATTGTAGACGACCAGCTCCTCCCGGACGCCGTCGCCGACGAAACGCCGCCGCACCAACGACAAGGTCGGGTTCTGATAGACGGAGCCGGTCGGAACGGACAGGAAGAACACCGCCGCGTCGTAACCAATCCGTTCGCGCGACAACACACTCAAAGGACGTCCGTCGAGCAGCAGCCGCCACGTCGACAGGTGCCGCGTGTCCCGATAGAAAAAGCCCTGCGGCTCGCTCGGGGACGCGTCGATATCACCCTGCTCATCGCTGACGACGAACGAGCTGCCATCGAGGACAGTCACTCGGCGGTCTTCCACAAACGAACCTCCCTTTTGACCCCACGCACGTCGTCCGGATGAGCTCAACGATCTCGACGGTCGCCGAGGTGGACGGTGTGACCGCCCGTGTTCCCAGCGGTACTTACCGTTGAACCGCACCCGCCCACGTGACTAGCGACGGGGGCACCGCCGCGCGAGCACGACCGCAGCAGCACAACCGCTCCTCATCCCAACCCACCGGAAGGCGGGCGCGGTACACCCCAAAGGAGGTCTCGAGTCCGAAGCGGCGTTCTCCGGGAGCAGCCGCACCGACCCGGCCCCCTCGACGGCGAGTTCGCCGGTCGAGTAGGGGGAACACGGGTCGCTCAGCGGCGGAGCGGGACCTCGGCTGCGTCGGGCGAGTGGAGCCATTCGGCGAAGCTCGGGCCGGCGATCTCGGTCTGCTCGTCGGCGAGCAATGCGCCGCCGCGCATGGCGCGGCCGGAAGCGCCGGGTACCGGCAGCGGGATCACGCGGACGCCCTCCCGGCGCGCGGCGATGAGCTGCCGGGCGAGCACAGCGATGTCATGCACCTCGGGACCGGCGAGCGACCGGCGGTCGCCGGGCGGCCGCGTCGCCAGGTCCACCAGTCGTTCGGCGACGGTGCGCGCCGCGACTGGTTGCGAGCGCATCCGCGGGACGACCGCGAACCGGCCGCGCCGGGTCCGGGCCACCATCTGCCCGGCGAACTCGTGGAACTGCGCCGCGCGCAGGACCGAGGCCGGCAGGGGCCCGGACCTGGCGGCTCGCTCCTGAGCGAGCTTGGCGCGGTAGTAGCCGTAGCCGGGCACGCGTTCCAGGCCCAGGATCGACAGCGTCACCAGGTGGCCGACACCGGCCTCCGCACCGACCCGCTGCAGATTGCCGGTGGTCGTCACGAAGAACTCCGTCGCGGCGCGCTCGCTGACCGATGGCGTGTTCAGCACGTCGATCACGACATCCTGCTCGGACAGCGCCGCGGCGAGACCTTCACTCGACCGGACATCAACGCCGGACGCCCGGGACAACACGCCAACGTCATGCCCGCCCTCACGTGCGACGGCCACGACGTGCCGGCCGACCAATCCGGTTCCTCCTGCTACGGCAACACGCATCCGGACATGGTCTCAGGCGGACCCGCGGTAGCTCCCCGAGGCCCGCGCGGCGAGGACCTGCCGGCGGCAACTAGGGCAGGCCGTCATCGGAACCAGCAGGCGCCCCAGCGAAGTCACGCTGTCGGATCGCCTCGTGCAGCGGCAGGAAGCCGATCCCACGCTCCCCCGTCCGCGTAACTGGCTCGACCAGGTGGACGAGGTTGCGCGGGAGTCGGTCGAGACGCCACACCACTACCGTGTCCCCCCGGCGGAGCTGGGCTCGACCGCGCAGCCAACTGCGGTCGCTCGTCAACCGCGGCGGAGACCCGGTCGACGAAGACGCGAGCTCGCTCGACGCCGGCAGCGGCCAGGGCGTCGAGCTGCAGCTGTGGGTCCTGCCCCAGCATGGACACCCGGGCGTAGCCGGACCGGTAGCTGGTCGTGCCGCAGACTGTCAGCAACTTGCCGAAAGACCGCCGCGACGGGGTCGGGTTCCTGAAAAGGCTTCCCTGCGCTCACCGGTTCAGCGTGCAAACACACGGTCGGACGGCGACACCACGGGTTGGGCCGCATCGTCATGCAGGCCATCCGCGTACTCGGGGCTGCCGGTTGTCGCCCGTTGACCGGACGGCTTGACGGCGGAGTCGCCCGTCCTCCGCACAGCCGCCGCGGCGGAGGTTCGGCCAGTGGGACGGCCCTTGCTGTCGTTGACCGGCGGCGCGGAAGGGCTCAGGACGGTGTACATAGGATCGCTGGCCATGACCGAGCTGGTCAGTTTCGACGCCGGTCGAGGCCTGCCGTTGCGCCACCAGCACCGGGACGCCGCGCCCACCGCAAGACCCCAACCGACCCGGGATCGAACGCTATGAACGGGTCGCTGGACGGAGGACCGTCTCGTCACGGGCGCCGGCCGCGGGCTCGGGCAAGCGATCGCGGTCGCGTGCGCGGGAGCGGCGCCCACGTCGTCGGCACCGTGCGGTCCGCGGAGGCCGCCACCACCAGCGGGCTGGTCGCGGGGCAGTGGAGGATCGTTCGAGAGCCGGCTGGTCGATCTGCGGAGCTCCAGCGAGGTCGACGCGATGGCAGCCGATCTGGCGGCGGAGTTCGGTGCGGTCGACGTGCTGGTGAACAACAGCGGCGTGGCCGGCCCCACCCGGGAGGCGGCCGCGCTCAGCGACCAGGACTGGGATGAGGTCATCGACGTCAACCTCACCGGGGTCTTCCGGTGCTGCCGGGCGTTCCTCCCGCAGATGATCGCCAAGGGGCGCGGAAGCATCATCACCATCGGGTCGATCTCCGGCCGCACCGGACTGCTGAACCGGTCGCCCTACACGGCTGCGAAGGCCGGGCTCTCGGGCCTCACCGGACCCTGGCACTGGAAGCCGGTGGCCACGGCGTTCGGGTCAACGTGGTCACCCCGGGAGGCGTCGACGGCGACCGCATCCAGCAGGTCATCGAGGGTCAGGCGCAGGCGACGGGGCGGTCACCCGAGCACGTGCGCGCCGACCTGACCGGCCGGTCGGCGCTGCGCCGGTTCGTCGCACCGGAGGAGGTCGCCGACGCGGTGGTGTTCCTGGCCTCCGATGCAGGTCGAGGAATCACCGGGGCCGACCTAAACGTCACCGCGGGCTACGCGCTCGACTGAGCGTAGAACGGCAGCTTGCGCGACGGAGAGGGAATCGACATGGCGGTAGATGGCGGCTCTACACACGACGTCGCCCCCATCGGAGGAGGTCCGACTGGGCTCTCCGCGCGGGGTGCTCGCCTCCCGCGGGCGCTCGGTCGTGCTGTTCGAGCGGCACCCGTCACGGTTCTCGCTACCGGCAAGCCACCGGTTGGCTGGGAGAGCGAACTTCGATTGCTAGGGCAAGAGGACGAGCTTGGTGCCTGCGCCCGCGCGCTGCCGCTCCCAGGCGATCGCGACGTCGGCGAGCGGCACCGTCTCCATGGACACCGAAATGTCCCCGCGCGCGGCGTGCTCCGTCAGGCGTAGGTAACCCTCCCGTTGCACGTCGATCGGCGCATGAAAAACGGCGTGACCCATCACGTCGACCTTCTTCGCTCGGAGAACAGGCGCGGCGAGCCCTACCGTCTCACCCGCCATCTGCCCGATTTGCACCAGGCGCGCACCGTGGGCCGCGGCTTTGAGTGCCGCCAGGGCAGGCTCGCCCCACACTGGGTCAACGATGACATCGACGCCGCGTCCGCTGGACGCCTCCCGGAACTCGGTGGTCCAATCGTCGCCGGGTGTCAGCGTCACAACCGCGTCCGCTGCCGGAGGTGGACGCTCGCCCTCGAGAACGGCCGCGATGATCCGACCGGCACCCAGGACGCGTGCAGCTTGTACAACGACTGATCCCACAGCCCCGGCGGCGCCCAACACGAGGACGGTCTGCCCGGCCTGAACCGGCGCTCGCCAGGCCAGCGCGAGCCATGCTGTGAGGCCGCTGTTCGCCAACGCGGCGGCGGTGGCGTCCTCGACACCGTTCGCCACCTCGAGCAGGCTGTCCGCGCGGACGAGCGAACGTTGCGCCCACGTGCCGAATGGGGCAACAGCCTCGGCGACGAACACCCTTCGACCGTTCGGGAGTCGACCTACGCCGTCGCCTCCGACGACCGATGGCAGAGGTGGCGGCCCCAGGTAGAACTGGCCAGAGGCCTTCGCCAAGTCGACGTGATGGATGGCGGCCGCCGTCATCTCGACGACGACCTGGTCGTTCTGTGCGACCGGGTCATCGAAGTCCCCGAAGGAAGGTGGGACTCCAAGCTTCCTCAGTACAGCAGCCTTCACGAGAGCCGTCCTTTCTTGCAGCAACCGCGGAACGAGCGGTGTTGGTGGATGCCAAGCTTCATGACTGGCCCAGGAGGCACGGTCTCGAGGTGAGCTCGCCGACGTACCGTCGCCATCAGTAGGGCTGAGCGAGGGTGTGGAGGGCCTTCTCGATCAGGGCCACGTTCGCCGAGTGGGGGGCACGCTGCTGCTCCAGGCGGGACAACTCCACGCTGGTTTCCACGACGGTTCGGGTGCGTTCATACCGGCGGCTCATGAAGGCCTCGAACGCTTCGGGCAGCGTGGGCGCCGCCGCGATGCACTGACCGAGGACGACGGCATCCTCCATGGCCATCCCGCCGCCCTGCCCCAGGTGCGCTGTCGTCGCGTGCGCCGCGTCGCCGATCAGCAGGGTGCGGCCGCGGAACCACGGCGCGGGCAGGGAGATCCACTCGAAGGGACGACAGATGAGCTTCGAGTCCGGCGTCAACCGGCTCCGCAGTTCGACGACTGCCGGTGCGGTGTAGGAGTCCAGCAACCTGGTGAACAGTTCGTGCACCTCCTCGTCGCTGAGCCGGACCCGCTCTGGGGAGTCGATGACGGCCGGGATGTAGACCAGGTCTTGCGGCAGGTTGTAGAAGCCCAAGCGGCCGACCGGCCCGAGGTACCAGCCCTCCGGTTCGACCGGCGGCCCCGGCGCCATCCACCGCAGGCTGAGTTGCCCCGCGTAGGTCGGCGTGGAAGCGTCCGGGAAGATTGCGGCCCGGGTCGCCGAGCCGATGCCGTCCGCGCCGATGACCATGTCGTAGCGGCCCTGCCCGCCGGTGGTCAGCGTCACGACGGAGGAGTCCTCGTCCTCCTCGATCGACTGGGTGGTGACCCCCTTGTGGATTTTCACGCCCAGGCTGTCGGCCGTGTCGGCGAGGATCTGGAGGAGGATCGGCCGGTAGATGCCCATCCCGGTCTTGGCGCCGGGCCACCGCGGCCGCGATGGTCCAGCACTGAGCACGGTTCCGTCTGGACCCATCTGGGTCAGCGCCGTCGAGCCGGGGTGCCACTGTGTCGAGTTGGCGAAGCACTCGTCGTAGACGCCCAGTTCGTCGAGCGCCTCGGCCGCGCGGCCGTTGATGCCCAGCGAGGCGCCGAGCGGTTCGGCCGCCAGCTCGACAACCTCGCAGTGCACCCCGACCCGGGATAGCGCGATCGATGCCGACAGCCCGGCGATACCTCCGCCGATGATCAGAGCCGATGAGATGCAAGGCACGTCGATACGCCTCTCGTTGGCGTAGGTAGCTCGTGAGAATCTCGAAGACTGCTGGCCAAGCCCGGGAAGCACGCGGTCGGCCGGTCCCGCGGCGGGCTGACCACAACGGTCCACGCCCTCGCCGACGGCCATGGCCGGGTGCTGGCTTCCCGTCTCGCCGGCGGCAACGTGCACGACAGCAGGGTGTTCACCGCCGTACCTGACGCCGTCGAGAACGACCTCCACGTCGGTGTGCGCGCTCAACTCGGCATCTCTGGTTCGGCCCTTTCGCAGGGAAGGGAGGTTGGTCAGGACCACTGCGGTCACCTCATCGGCGGGTCGCCTGCCCAGGCGGCCCGGAGCAGGAACTCGACACCCTCCTGGGTGACTGGGCGCGGATTGGCGTACGGGGCCATGACCACCGCGTCGCTGATGCGCGGGATGTCCGCCTCGGTCATGCCGAGTTCGTGGAGCGACCGCGGGGCGCCGAGCCGGCCGGCGAGCTCCCACAGTCCCCGGGCGGGGTCCGGCACCCCACCCAGTGCGCGGCCGAGTGCGGCGGCCGCCTCCGGCGCGGCCGTCGGGTTGAAGGCCAGGGCGTGCGGCAGGACGACGGTGTGCGTCTCGGCGTGCGGGAGGTCGAGCGTGCCGCCGAGTGCGTGGCAGAGCTTGTGGTGCAGGGACATGGTGGTCTGGCCCAGCACCGCGCCGCACAGCCACGCCCCGTACTGCGCCTCGCCGCGGGCGTCGAGATCGTGACCGTCGGCGACAATCCCCGGGCAGCGCGGTTGCCAGGGCCCGCACGCCTTCCTCGGCCATCAGCGAGACGATCGGCGTTGCGTCCGGGGCGTAGAGCCCCTCGACAGGCGTGCGCTATCGCGTTGATCCCGCTGGTGACCGAGAGCGCCGGCGGCAGGGTGAGGGTGAGTTCGGGGTCGTAGAGCACGCTCGCCGGAAGGACACGGTCAGGTCCCGGCCCGTGCGCTTCCGACCGCCTTCGGTGAGCCCCCAGATCGGCGTCATCTCCGAGCCTGCGTACGTCGTGGGGACGGCGATCACCGGCAGGTCGTGCTCCAGCGCGATCGCCTTGCCCAGGCCGACCGCCGACCCCCCGCCGACGGCGACGCAGGCGTCGGCGCCCGCTTCGGCAGCGAGCTCGCGGGCTCTGCGGGCAACCTCGATCGGCACGTGCATGCGCGCCTGCGGAAACACTCCGGCCGCGCGGGGCCGAGGGCACGCCATGACTGCGCGGCCGGTGTCCTCCTGCTCGGGCGAGCACAGGACCAGCGCCCGGGCAGACCCCGAGGCCGGCGACCTCGTCGGGAGGTCGGCACAGCACCCCGCGCCGAAGACCACCCGCATGGGGGGCGACTGGTACCGGAAGCCACGGTCTCATCGGACGGTCCGCTGTGTCGGGCGCCGTCGATCCGCGCGGAGCACGGACGTCGAAGTGCACGGTGCGGAAAGGGGTCGGCAGACCCGACCTCCGCCGCGCGTCCGGGTCTTCGACGAGGGGGAACGCCCGCACGAGGCTGTCCTTGACGCCGAAGACGGCGTCGGAGTCGATGTACGGGCTGTCGTCGACGAACAGATGGGTCGTCACAGGACGGAATCCCGACGCAGTGACGAGGAAGTGCACGTGGGCGGGCCGGTAGGGGTGCCGGCCGGTGGCTGCGAGCAGCCGCCCGACCGGGCCGTCGTCGGGGATCGGGTAGTAGCGGGGCACGATCGTCCGGAACCAGAAGCGGCCCTCGCTCGTCGGTGGTGAACAGGCCGCGCAGGTTGCGCTCCGGCTGGACGTCGGGCTGCTGGACGTCGTAGAAGCCGTCGGCGTTGGCCTGCCACACGTCCACCAGCGCGCCGGCCACCGGCCGGCCGTGCGGATCGGTGACCTGGCCGGTGACCAGGCAGGGTTCTCCCTTGCCGTCCAGGGCGATGTCCGCTCCGAGCTCCCGCGGCGGCGACTCGACCATGTGGAAGGGGCCGAGGACCGTCGACTCGGTCGATGTACCGCCCGTCCGGTGGTTGATCGTCTCCACCAGCATGGAGATCCCGAGGACGTCGGAGAGGAGCACGAACTCCTGGCGCACGTCGTCGCACGTCTGGCCCGTGGCGGTGAGGAAGGCGATCGCGGCGTCCCATTCCTCCGTGGTCAGCTCGACGTCCTTGACGAAGGCGTGCAGGTGACGGACGAGGGAGGTCAGGAGCTGCCGGAGCCGCGGATCGGCGGTTCCGTCGAACGAGGCCGCGACCACGTCGGCCGACCGCTGCTCGCTGAACAGCTCGCGGCCGCCATCTTCCCGAACCGGGGCGTCGCCGGCGTTGTCGCGCGTCGCGGTCATGGCCGGTTCGCCGTGAACAGGTGGGTGAACTCGGTCAGGGCCGCGTCCAGCGCCTCGTCGTACGGGACGGACAGGACGCGCTCGGCCAGGCTGCGTCCCCGGGAGAGCACCTTTGACCGGGTCGCCCGCGTGACCCAGTCCTCGGTGGTCGCCGCGAGCTGTCCCGTAGGGACCACCTCGTTCACAATCCCGATCTCGTACGCCCGCTGAGCCGGGAACGGATCGCCGGTGAGCAGGTTCTCGAACGCGTGGTGCCGGCCCAGGGTGTGCAGGACCGGCACAGAGGCGATCATCGGCCAGGCGCCGAGACTGGATTCCGTGGTACCGAGCCGCGCGCCGTCGACCGCGACGACGACGTCACTGGCACAGACGAGCGAGAAGCCCGACATGAGCGCGTCCCCGTTGACCGCGGCGATGACGGCGACGCCGAGCGTCGGGATGGTCTTGAACAGCTCGACCATCCCAGAGCCGAACTCGACCGGGTCACCTTGAGCCAGCCGTGGCCCGTCGACTCCGCCGCAGAAGACGTCACCGGCGCCGGTCAGGACCACGGCGGTGACGTCCGGGTGCTCGTCCGCGGCGTGCAGCGCATCGAGGAGGCTCGACACGAGGGCGGGGTACAGCGCGTTCGCGTCCGGGTTGTCGAGGGTGATCCACGAGGCGTTGCCGCGCTGTTCGGTGCGAATGCCTTCCATGACCGTTCCGTTCTGTCTGTGGGGCGCTTGAGCGGGATCCCGTCGCCGCGGGTCGCCGGCGCCGGTCCTCGGGTCTACATGTGGTTGAGCAGCCAGTCGGCGCTCGGGCCGGCGTGCGCGGCGGAGAAGTTGGTGACGCCGTGGTTGCCGCCCTCGAACATCCACAGCTCGCCTCGGGGCAGCGCCTCGGCCGTGCGCCGCCCGTTGAGGTCGGCGTCCAGGAGGACGTCCGCAGTTCCGAAGATCACCAGGGCCGGGACGCTCACGCGTTCGGCGACGCCGTCGAGGGTCATCGCTTGGGCGCGTTCGCGGGCGGTGTCCTCGCTGCCGCCGCCGAGGTTCCAGGTGTACTTCGCGCGGTAGAGCGGCGCGAGCTGCGCCCACGAGTCGCCGAGGCTCCATGGACCGCAATTGGCCAGCACCGCTGTAATGCGCGGCTCGAAGGCCGCCGCGCGGATGGCGTAGTAGCCGCCGAGGCTCACGCCCGCTGCCGCGATCCGGGTCAGGTCGAGCTCATCGCGGCCGGCGATCGCGTCGAGCAGCGCCGCGACCGGCCGTTCGTAGTCGTGCCGGATCCGCAGCTCGAACCCGACCTCGCCCTGGCCGGGACCGTCCATGGTGAGCGTGGCGATCCCGCGGCGGAGGAAGTCCTCCTCCCACCGGGGGAACTCCTCCTTGACCGACTCGGTGCCCGGGATGAGCACGGCCAGCGGCGGGCGGTCGACCCCGCTGGGGCGGCGCAGGTTGCCGACCACCTCGTGCCCGTCGAACGGCGCCTCGATGCGCTCGAACGTCGGATCCTGCAGGCGCATCCCGGTGGCGACCGCCTCGACGCTGCGGCTGGTCAGGTCGCGGTACCGGGCGTCGTCCTCGACCGCCAGGGCCTTCCCGAAGTGGAATGCGATGCCGGCGCGGACCTGCGCCTCGCCGGCGCTCGCCCGCCATCCCTCGGCCAGGTACCGGTCGGCCAGCGTGAGGTAGTGCTCGCCCATCGCCGTCCACTCGTCCCACCAGGCGTCCCAGGTGGCCACTTTCGCGGCCAGCCTCTGATAGTCCGAGAGATCGATCCCCCGGATCACGCACCGGGCCTGCAGGGTGGCGAGGGCCACGCCGACGTCGCCGCGAGGGTCTGTCATCGGGGTTCCTTTCATCGAGGTACGCCGCTGGCACTGAGCCACGCAGCCGTGGCCCCCGGATGTCGAACTACGATCGCTGGTTTCTGGCGGGAGAACGGCCCCGGTCGAGGAGCCGTTCGGCGTTGCGAGTCGTGAGAGCCCGCCAGCTGGAGGCGTTCGGGCCGGTCTGCGGCGTCGATGGAGGCGACCTGCTGGTCGACGCCGGCAACGGGGGTCCAGCAGTAGTCGCTGCCGTAGAGCAGTCGGTCTGTGCCGAACGCGGCGGTCAAAGCCGGCACCTGATGGGGAAAAGGTGTCCCCGCGATGTCGAACCAGAGCCGGGCGACTTGCTCTGGCACCCCGGGTCGTCGCGGCTGCCACCGAAGATGGCGGTACGGAACAGCTCCAGACGGGCTGCCAACAACGGCAGTGTTCCGCCACCGTGGGTGAAGACCCATTCAATGTTCGGATAGCGCGTCAGCGTTCCAGTGAAGACGAGGTCACTCACCGTGCGGGTGGAATCGAAGATGAATTCCAGCATGGGGCGCGGCCGACCCAGAGCGATCTGCTCCGCGTGCGGCGGCGATGTTGGGTGGACGAACACGAACGCCCGGCGCCGATCCAGTTCCTCGTAGAGCGGTGCGAAGCGGGCGTCGCCGAGGTACACGCCGTCGGTGTTCGTCTCTACGGCGACGCCGTCGCTGCCGAGCTCGTCCAACGCGTAGGCCAGTGCGTCCAGGGAGCCCTCGACGTCGGGCAACGGCAGCGACGCGAAATGTCCGAACCGGTCCGGGTGATCGCGGACGACCTGGCTGCCGAAGTCGTTGACCTGTCTGGTCAAGGTTCGTGCGGCGCGGTCATCGCCGAAGTGAGTACCGGGAGAGGAGATGGACAGGATCGATCGGCCCACTCCCCAGATGTCCATCAGCCGTAGGTGTTCTGCGGGTGTCCAGGAGGGCCAGCCCGGCATCCCGTCCGGATGATGGATGCCGGCCGCGCGCGCCGCGGTGATGTAGTCATCCGTGACGAAGTGAGCGTGGACATCGATCAAAGCCGTGCTGTCACCGGCTGCGGTGGAGTTCGTCACGTGCCGCCTCCTGGATTCGTCGGGTCGGTTGCCGGCGAGCCGCCGCGCGTGGGTGTCTCGGCGATGCGGAGCGCTGTGAGCGATCGAGGGGTACCTGGTCGGTGCCGATGTCCTCCGACCACGCGGGCAGGGTTGACACGGTCGTCGGGTTCTTCTCCGTAGTACTGCCGTCAGCGGTCGATGCTCGATGGCGGCCCGCCGACGTAGGCGGAGAACTGGGCCAGCAGGGCAAAGTCGTCGACGGCGTCGCGGCCGGCGACGCGGTCGAGCGGATGCGCCCTGGATCAGCCGTTTGACCGGGACCTCGAGCTTCTTGCCGGTGCGGGTGTGCGGGATGCGCGGTGACGGCGAGGACGTCGTCGGGGACGTGGCGCGGCGAGGCCTGGGTGCGGATCGCGGTGGTGATCCGTCCGGGCAGGTCGTCGTCGAGCTCGGCGCCGCGGTCGAGGACGACGAACAGCGGCATCCAGTAGCCGCCGTCGCCGAGTTCGGCGCCGATCACCAGCGCCTCGCGGACTCGGGCAGGGCCTCGACGACGGCGTAGATGTCGGCGCTGCCCAGCCGGACGCCGTGGCGGTTGAGGGTGGAGTCGGAGCGCCCGGAGACGATGACGAGTCGCGGGCGGTGCCGGTGACCCAGTCGCCGTGGCGCCAGACGCCCGGGAAGATCGAGAAGTAGGCGTCGCGGTAGCGCGCGCCGTCGGGGTCGTTCCAGAAGAACGGCGGCATCGAGGGCATCGGCCGGGTGATGACGAGTTCGCCGACCTCGCCGATCGACCGGGCTGCCGTCGGGGTCCCACGCCTCGAGGGCGACGCCGAGCAGCGGTGCGGAGATCTCGCCGGGCCACACCGGGGTGGTGGGGGCGCTGCCGGCGAAGCCGGAGACGACGTCGGTGCCGCCGGTGGTCGAGGCCAGCTGGACCGCGGCGCCGACGTGGTCGTGCACCCAGTGGTAGGACGCCGCCGGGCAGGGGGGCGCCGGTGCGCGCCGAGGGTGCGCAGCGCGCCGAGGTCGAGGTCGCGGCCGGGTTCGAGGTCCGGCCTTGGCGCTGGCGAGCAGGTAGCCGGGGCTCACGCCGAGGACCGCGACGCGGTGCTCGGCGGCGAGCTCCCACAGCCGCGCCGGGTCCGGGTGGGTGGGGCTGCCGTCGTAGAGCACGACGGTGGCGCCGACGCAGCAGGCCCGAGACCTGCATGTTCCACATCATCCAGTTCGGCGGTGGTGTACCAGAGGAAGCGGCCGCCGGGCCGAGGTCCAGGTGCAGGCCGAGCAGCTTGAGGTGGTCGAGCAGCACCCCGCCGTGGCCGTGCACGATGCCCTTGGGCACGCCGGTGGTGCCCGAGGAGAACAGCACCCACAGCGGCGCGTCGAAGCCGACCCGCTCGAAAGCTGGGCTCGCGTCGCGGTCGCGTCCCGCCAGTGGCGTCGCGCCCAGCCCGTCGGCTGTCCCGCGGCGCACCGCGTGCCCCAGCCCGACGTGGTCGACGTGACCGTGTGCGCGCAGGGTCGGCAGCGCCGCGCGCAGCGCGGCGACCTCGGTCGCGGCGGTCGTGGACGCGTCCGTTCCAGCGGTAGCCGTCGGCGGCGACGAGCACGACCGGCTCGAGCTGCGCGAAGCGGGCGGCGGCGCCCGGGGCTGCGTAGTCCTGCCCGCAGGCCGACCAGACCGCACCGATGCTGGCGCAGGCGAGGAACGCGACGAGGGCGTGGGCGCCGTTGGGCAGGTAGCCGACGACGCGGTCCCCGGGCCGACGTCCGTGCTCGCGCAGCCACCCGGCGAACGCGCCGACCTCGGCGCGCAGCTCGGCCCAGGTCGTCGTCGTGGTGGTGCCGTCCTCGGTCGACCGCGATCACGGCCGGCCCGTCGTCGTCGCCGTGCGCAGGGCGTGCTCGGCGTAGTTCAGCCGCGACGCCGGGGAACCAGCGGGCGCCGGGCATCGCGTCGTCGGCGAGGACCCGGCCGCGGTCGCCCGTCGGCGAGGACGTCGAAGAAGTCCCAGACCGCGGCCCAGAACTCCTCGAGGTGCTCGACCGACCATCGCCACAGCTCGGGGTAGGTCTCGACGTCGGCGCCGTGGCGCTCGGCGACGAGCTGCGCGAAGCGGGTGATCGCGCGCGTCGCGCACGACCTGCTCGGTCGGGGTCCAGATCGGGCCGTGCGGTCAGGCTCCCGCTCGACCCGACCGGCGATCGGCGGCACGTGTGAGCTGCTCGAGCGCCGGAGCCGGGCACGGCCCGCAGCTGCCGCCGCAGGTCGTCGACCAGCGCCGGCGAGCTCGGCCGGTGTCGTGGCGGCGCCGAACAGGTAGTGGTCGGGCGGATCACGCGCCGACGTGGCCGTGGGCGGCGAGGTGCGGCAGGTAGACGTCGTCGACGTCGACGGCCGCGTCGGCGCCCTCCGAGGCGGCTGGCCGGCCGGCGCGGACCAGGTGCAGCACGTGGGCGCCGATGCCGTCGAGGAAGGTCTGCTGCTCGGTGGTGAGGACGCCGCGGGGTCGGCGGTGGCGGCCACGATGAACCCCGGTGCCCACGACGTCGTCGAGCGGCCCGGTCCGGCCCCGGTGGTGCACGCGGGCCTGCGGGCTCAGCACCCCGGCGCTCGGGCGCCGGGGTGCCGTCGAGCGGTGCGGTGCAGCAGCCCTCGGTGAGCATCGGGGGCGGCAGCGGCGGCAGGATCGCGGCCGGGTCGGCGCCCTGGGAGATCATGAACGCGTCCCGCTGGGCGGCCGCGTCGGGGTCGGTCACGCAGATGACCTTGCCGAGTTCGACCGACATGCCGATGGCGTGCTGGACGTGCGCGCGGCGCTCGCGGTGTAGGTGTCGAGCAGCGCCGTCGTCGGCGTGCCCGGCGAGGACGAGGTCGAGCTTCCAGGCGAGGTTGGCGGCGTCGCGGATCCCGGAGCACATGCCCTGCCCGGCGAACGGCGGCATGAGGTGGGCGGCGTCGCCGGCGAGCAGCACCCGGCCCGCCCGCCAGCCGCTCGGCCCAGCGGGCCTGGAAGGTGTAGACGGTGTGCCGCTCGAGCGTGGCGTTGTCGGGGGTGAGGCCCCACGGGGCGAGCCGGGCCCACGCGGTGGCCTCGGTGTTGAGCTCGGCGACGTCCTCGCCGGGCATCGCGCATGAACTCCCACCGGCGGCGTCCCGGTCCGCCGGACACCGCGGTGGTGGGGCGGGCGGGGTCGCAGATCTGCAGGTTGGTCGGGTACCAGGTCCGCTGCTCGTTGGGGACGACGTCGACGATGAGCCAGTCGTAGAAGAAGCCGAGGTCGGTCATCTCGGTCGGCCATGTGCTGCGGCACGAAGCTGTTCGCGCCGTCGCAGCCGACGACCCAGGACGCGGTGAACGCGCTGTCACCGTCGGGGCCGGTGCGGCGATCTCGACCCGGTCGCCGCGGTCGACGCAGGCCGACCGCCTCGTGCCCGCGCAGCACGGTGATCGCCGTCGTGGGCGGCGGCGGCCGTCGGCGAGGGCGCGCTCGAGGTCGGGCTGGTGGAACATCGTGGCGGTGGGCCAGCCGGACGGGCCGGGGCCGGACCAGTCGAAGTGCAGCAGGGTGTCGCCGTCGGCGTTCTGCCAGTCGTAGAAGTCCGCCGGCTCGCTGACTGCGGGTGCTGCCGGGTCGATGCCGGTCGTGGGCGAGTAGGCGGGCGACCTCGTCGTCGAAGTGCACCGCGCGGGGCTGGGCGTAGGGCTCGGGCCAGCGCTCGAGGACGGTGACCCGCCAGCCGCGGCGGCCCAGCAGGCATCGCGTAGCGAGGCCGACGGGGCCGGCGCCGACGACGAGCACATCGACGCGACGTCGGCGGTCGGCGGCGCTGTCTGCGGTGGTCATCGAGGTCTCTCAGCCCGCTGCGTGGGCGCCGGTCATGAGCGCGGCGAGGTCCTCGGGGGCCAGGAACGACGGCGGCGGCGGGGGTCCCCAGCTGTAGAGGCCCTTGGCGCCCTCCCACACGCCGGGGGTCCAGAGCTGGTCGTCGAGGATGCAGTCGAGGTCGGAGTAGTACTCGGTGAAGTTGCCGGCGGGGTCCTTGAGGTACCAGAAGAAGTTCGAGCCGACGTGGTGCCGGCCCAGGCCCCAGATGTGGCGCTCGGGGTCGGTCTCGAGCATGGCGGTGGCGCCGCGGCCGACCTCGTCGACGTCGTCGACCTGCCAGGAGGTGTGGTGCAGGAAGTCGACCGGCGCCTGCTGGACGAGCACGTTGTGGTGGTCGGTGGAGCAGCGCATGAACGCCGCGAGGCCGGGGACGGTGTCGCTGACCTTGAAGCCGAGCCCTCGGTGAAGAAGCGCTGGCTGGACTCCTGGTCGGTGGAGCCGATGCACGACGTGGCCGAGCTTGCGGGGGCGGACCGGGTCCTCGCGCAGGATGCCGGGCGCGGGTGCTCGGTGCGGGCGTCGACGCCGGGGGCGTTGTAGACCGGCGTCGGGGTCGGCTCCTGGGCGTAGCCGGCGCGCCACCGACACGGACGGTCACCGCGGTGCCGGGGTCGACCGCGCGACACGCTGCCGTCGCTGCGCTCGAGGCCGAGTCCGAGGCGCGGCCAGCGCGGCGGCGACGCGGTCGAGGTCGTCGGGGTCGTCGGCGCCGACGCCGAGCTCGAGCAGCCGGCGTCGGGGGGAGTGGATGATGCGCAGCTGCTCGCCGCCGTCGACGGTGGCGAACGTGCGGTCGCCGGTCGGCGCGGGAGTGCCGACGTCCGTAGATGCTGATCTGCTCCGCGGGGCGGGGGTCAGGCCGAACTCGGTGTAGTAGGCGGCGGTCTGTTCGACGTTCGGGACGCCGAGGGTGATCTTGGTCAGGCGGTGCAGCGGCACGGCGTTCTCCTCTATGACGGTGGGCGGTGGCTCAGAAGATCGCGAGCGGGTTGACCGGCACGCCGGTGGCTCCGACGACGGCGATCGGTGCGACGGCGAACAGGAAGCTGTGCCTGCCGAGGTCCTGGCAGGTCGCGGCCAGCGCGTCAACCTCGACGCGGTCGATGAGTGGCATCCCGAGCTGGCCCAGCGCGATCTGGTGCATGGCCAGCACGGCGTCGGGGGGAAGCAGGAACGGCGGCCGGTCACCGATGTCGCCGGCGTACACGCTCACCTCGCGCTCGGCCATCCATTGCACGGCGTCGGGTGTCATCGCCGGAATCGGCTCGGTCAATTACCGTCCAACCGCCGCGCACGACAAGCGCGTCACCGGATTCGACCCGGACGTCGACGCGCTGCTCGGCGGCCTCCAGGTCGCTGGCGGTCACCCAGGTGCCCGCGTCGAGGCGGCCTTCGGGAGCGAGGTCCAGCAGGACGCCGCGGGTGACGATGCCTGCGGTGAACGCGGCCGTTGAACCTGCTTGACGGTACCGGCCGCGACCGCGCGGTCGATGCCGATTCCCGGATACACCTGGCCGCCGGTCGGGACATGGGCAAGCGCGTCGATGTGAGTCAGCGCGCCGTGGTGGGTGTTGAGCACCAGCACATCCGTCAGTGCAACCGTCGGAGACCCGGTGAAGTTCATGATTTGCAGGATGCCGGCCGGCATCGGGTTGACCCCGAACGGAACCGGGCCTGCGAGCGGTACCGGCGTTACCGTGGCCGCCAGCGAGACGACCCGCCCATCGCGTGCTTCGGCGACGCCGCGGGCCCGCGCCGCGTCGGTGATGAAGTTCAGGGTGCCGAGCTCGTCATCAGCGCCCCACCGACCCCAGTTGGTCGGTGTGTCCGCGGCTAGGGCGGGGGGTGTTGTCATGGCGGGGGGTGTGGTCACTTGTTGGGGTCCTGTTCCGGCCGTCGGCGGGATCGTGGGATGGATGCGGTGAGCAGGTCAGGAGCACGGCCCGCCTCTTGGGAGCAACGCGTCGAGTGGGCGCCGCAGAGGCTGTTCGCGAGGGCTGGGCCGCCGGACATCTTGGCGAGGCCGTCGGTCCGCGCGATCTGTTCGGTGTTCGCGGCTCTCGGCGCGTTCTGCGCCGCCTTGCCGGCGGCCTGGTCGGCCACCGGGCGCCGTCAGCGTTGCATGGGGTAAGGCGTCCAGGCCGCGGATGATGAAGATCGAGGACGGCAGACTCGGGCGAACGGCGACGACCGAGTTGGCGCTTCGCGTGCGGCTGCGGTTCATCGGGCGCGTCCTTGTCGGTGGCGGAAGGCCGTTCGGTTCATGAGCGTCCGCGGCGGCGTCGGACGAGCGAGGCGATGGCCACGGCGACCACGAGCGCGGCACCGTAGAAGACGTTCTCGATCCAGCCGCCAAGGCCCAGCAGCTGCAGGCCGAGGATGCCGGTGGCGAGGAAATAAATTCCGATCATCGTGCCGAGCGGGTTGAAGCGGCCCGGCTGCACCGCGGCGGTGCCCAGGAACACCGCGGACAGAGCCGGTAGCAGGTAGGCCGCCGAACTCCCCGGATCGAACCCGCCCAGGCTCGCTACCAGCAGCACCCCACCGATACCGGTGATGGTGGAGCCGATGACGTAGGACATGAAGCGGATCCGGTCCACTCGCACCCCGGCGAGCCGGGCGACCTCGCGGTTCGCACCGACGAACGTCAGGTGCCGGCCCAGGGGCGTGAAGGACAGGATGTAGGCGAACAGCAGCGCCAGCGCCAGCCCGTAGTAGAACGACAGTGGCAGACCGAGGAAGTTCGTCAGAGTGATCTTGGAGAAGTCGGCGCTCAGCCCCGACACGGTGGTGCTGTTGGAGATGAGGACGGTGAGGCCGAGCAGAAGCGTGCCCGACCCGAGCGTCACGACGAAGCCGTCCACGCCCACGATCACGATCACGAACGCGTTGATGAGGGCGGCCAACGAAGCCGTCGCCACGGCGATCAGCGACGCGAGAGCCACGTTGATGTGGTGGTTGACCGCCAGCACCGGCACCACCGTCGCGGAGATCCCCAAGACCGAGGCGATCGATAGGTCGAACTCACCGACGACCAGGGTGCACAACGCCCCCATGGCGAGGAAGACCAGTGCCTGCTGCGATCCGAAGATGCTCTGGAACGTCGCCGTCTGCAGCATCTTGTGCGGTTCCAGGGCCACATAGACCAGGAACATCGCGGCCCACACGCCTAGGACGGCGAACCGGTGGATGCCCTCGTCGACCCATCGCGGTAGGTGACGGGTCGGCGTTGTCGCGCTCGCCCGCTCGGCGGGTTCAGCCGGTGCGGCGAGCCGGTCAGAGGTGGTTGCCTGGGCCGTGTTCACGCCTGCTGATTCAGAGCTGCTCATGATTTCAGACCCGCTTCCAAAGATCCCTCATAGGTCGCGTCGACGATGTCGTCGGGCTGCGGGGTCGTGAGTACGGCGCTGATCGAGCCCTCGCGCACGATCAGCACCCGCTGGCAGATCGCGCTCAATTCGTTGGGGTCGTTGGAGACCACCAGGATCGACGCCCCGGACGCGGCGGCGGCATGCACCGCGCGGAACAGGTCCTGCCGGGCCGCGACGTCGACGCCCTGCGTCGGCTCGTGCAGGATCATGAACGCCGGCCCACCGAGCAGCCACTTCCCGAACAGCACCTTCTGCTGGTTGCCGCCGCTGAGCTTGCCGACCGGCTGGTTCGGGTCGGCTGGGCGCACTCCGAGGTCGTCGATCACCTGAGAGGCCTCACGCCGCTGCCAGGCGACACCGCTGAACCAGAAACGGCCGCGGCTGCGGATGCGGGGAAAGGACACGTTGTCGGCGACGCTCATGCCGCTGGCGATGCCCTGCAGTTCGCGTCGCTCTGGAACCAGGACCACGCCGGCGCCGAGGAACTTGCCGATCTTGGGTCGGGTCAGGTCGAGGACGGTGCCGTCCACGTTCATAGACCCGGCCGGCGCCGCCGCCGCCCCTGCCAACAGGTACGGCATCTGCTCCCAGCCGCCGCCCGCCGGTCCGGTCACCCCGACGGTCTCGCCACCGGCGACATCGAAGTCGACCGCGCCAGGCGGGCGGGTCACCAGCCCGCGGACCTCGATCCGCGGCGACTTCTCAACAACCGCATGGTTGACCGAGCGGACCTCCGCAACCTCGCGCCCGACCATCATCCGGGCTATCTGTGCCTCGGACAGGTCCGCGGTGGCCAGCCCCGCCCCGACGACCCTGCCGTCCCGCAGGACGGTGACCCGGTCCGCCTCGGCCATCACCTCCTGCAGCGAGTGCGCGACGACGAGCACGCTGCCGCCGCCACTGACCGCTTGTCGCAGCGACTTGTAGAAGGTGCTCAACGCGTCGATGGACAGCGCCCGCGTCGCCTCGTCGAGAATGATCAGCCCCCCGCCCGTGACCTGGGAGCGCAACGCCCGTGCGATGGCGACGCAGGCCCGCTGCTCAGGCGCGAGGGCGAACACCGGCGTCGCCGGATCGAGCTTGACATGCAGATCGGCGAGCAACGCGCCCGCGACCTCCGCCTCCCGGCGCCGATCGAGCCGGCGCAGGATCCGGGATCGCCATTCCTGTCCGATACTGATGTTCTCCGCGGCGGAGAGGTGCTCGACCAGGCCGAGATCCTGGTGGACGAAGGAGATGCCGAGCGAACCCAGACTGCCGGGCTGAATGGGCAGGCGCACCTCACGGCCGTCGATCTGGAGCTCGGCACCTCTGTCGGGTGCGTGGTAGCCAGCCAGGACCTTCACCAACGTCGACTTGCCCGAGCCGTTCTGCCCCACGAGCGCGTGGATTCCCCCGGCCGCACCACCAGGTGCGCGTCGCTGAGCACCGTGATGTGGCCGAAGGTCTTCGACAGTTGCCGGATCTCGAGGCGGGGTGGCACGCCTGGCATGGCCGCGCCCGTCGACATCATGACCAGGACTTCCCGTCCCAGAGGCCGTAGAACTTCTGCTGGAAGGTGGACGGACCGAACAGCGGGTTGACGTCCATGGCGGCACTCAGCTTCTGTCCCTGCAGGTTATCCGGCGTGAAAAGCCGAACAGGAAAAGACGGAGCCGGGGTCACGGTCTGACCGGTGAGCATCCGCAGCACCCCGTCGGCGGCGGTCCACCCGATGTAGGACGCGTCGAACGCCGAATTCCCGATGATGTTGTGCTGCTTCTGCTGCATCATTATCAGGACGGCTGGAGTGCCAGAGCCGGTGACGATCTTCACCTTGTTGGCGAAACCGGACGTCTGCACGCCGGGCAGGACGTAAGCGAGCATGGCGTCGTTCGCGACCAGGAGGTAGTTCGTTGACGAATCGCTGAGCAGCTTGCTGCTCACCCCTGAGGCGATGTGGGAGGTGTCCGTCGGACCGAAGTCGATCGCGGTGACCTGGCAGCCGGGGCAGTACTTCGTCAATTCCGCCTTCGTCGCGGCACCCTGCGCTTCGACGCCAGGGGCGCCGGTGGCTCCGACGAACAGCACATGGGCCTTGCCGTTGGAGTCGGCGATGACCTGGTCCGCGCTGACCGTGCCGGCCAGCACGGTGGAAGGCAGTTCGTTCTGGAAGGCGATCTGCGCGGTGTTCGGTGGATTGCCCGGACCGGACGCGGCAGCCAGCACGGGGATGCCCTGCGCCTTCAAGGTCGCGTAAGCGTTCGCGGCCAGCATGTTCCCGATGCCGCTCGTGATCACGGCGACCGCCCCGTCAGTCGCTGCCTGACCGAAGCAGGACGCGACCTGGGGGGCAGGAAGTTGGGGTCGCAGGTCTTGACGGTGATAACGACGTGGGTGAGAGCTGTCACCACGGACTGCTGACTCAGCACGAAGGGACCGACCAGGCCGAGTGGGACAAACAGCACCGTCTTGCCCTTCAGCGCGGCGACCTTCTGCGCGTCGAGGGGGCCACCGGGCGAGGGGTAGCTGGTAGTCGCCTTCTCGTACTGCGCCACCTGCTGCTGCGCGTGGGCCACACCGGGATCGTTGCTGGTCCCCGATCCGGAGCCACCGCTGCCGCTGGAGCCGGTGTTCCCCGAGCTGCTACATGCAGCCGTGGTCAGCAGCGCCAGCGCGGCAGCGCCGGCGAGCAGGGCGGCGCGTGGTCGTCGGGTTCGCCGTGGATGGTGCCGGAGTTCGTCACTGAGCTCGGTCATGCTGATGCCCTTCCGTCGGCAGACTGCGGTCCGGTCACTTGCGGGAGATGCTGCGCGGCTCGGTCCTGCGGCGTCGGCCCGCTGCGTGGCAGCTAGTCGTGGGAGGAACGGTTGCGCGGATCCACGGTCGAGGGCTGCCAGCTGGTCCTGGATGTCGCTGCGTCCGTGTCATCAGCGATCGGCCGTCTCGTACGCCGCGTACCAGCCGTGCCGGGCCAGGGCCGCGGCGAGTTCGTCGACGAGCGCGGGGACGTCCTGGAGGCTCTTGGCGGTGCCGTAGACGTAGTGGTCGGGCCGTTCGAGAAACACCTTCCGCCCGGTGCTGAGGTACCAGCGGTCGTATTCGGCGTCGATGTCGTAGAACGACGTGGTGCCGTGCGCGCCTCGGCTGATGTGCGCAAACTGCATGTCGAGGGAGTGGAGCAGTCGCCGCTGGCGGTCGTCGAACAACTCCTCGGGCACAGGGTGCCGCGACACCATGCGCCAGCCCCGGGCGGAGAAGTGGTTGTCGAGACGGTCCACGTGGGTGTCGAGCGCAACTCGCGCCTGCAGCGACGGGCGGCCGTCACCGCCGGGTGCCTCGAGGGCGCCGGGTGCGTCGGAGGAGCGGACGATGCCGTTGCCCAGCCGCGGGATGACCGGAGCGGGGCCGCGCCCGGACCGCAGCATGTCGTTGCGGATCTTCGCCCGTTCCGGGTCGGTGGTGAGGATCGTCGCGCCCAGCCGGCAGGACAGTTCGATGAAGTCGCGCACGTGCGGTTCACGCTCGGCGTGGTAAGTGTCCAGCAACGCCTCGTCGGCCTCGCCGGCCGTACTGCCGCGAGCTTCCAGGCGAGGTTCTCGGCGTCGCGGATCCCGGACAGCATGCCCTGGCCCATGAACGGCGGCATCGTGTGCGCTGCGTCGCCCATCGAGGAAGACCCGTCCGACGCGCCACGGGTCGGAGATGGAGCTCTCGAACGTGTAGACGGTGTGCCGGATGATCGTGCCGTGCTCAGGTCCGATGCCCCAACCGCCGATCAGCTTCCAGGCCGTCTCCTCGCTCTCCAGGAATTCCAGCGATTCGCCTTCGCGCGCGGCGAACTCCCACCGGGCGCCGTGCCGCCCGCCCCACCGGCCGGTGAGGTGCGGCCGCTCGAGGTCGAGCACCTGGGCCGCCTCTGGCAGGTGCGGTAGGTCGATGTCCGGGTCGCTCCACTCGAGGTCCACGACGAGATGTGGCACGGCTTCGAAACCGAGATCTAAGCGTTGTGCTCCGATCGCGGTACGCACGAAGCTGTCCGCGCCGTCGGCACCGATGACGTACTTGGACTCAATCGTGCGCGGACGTGGGCCGGGTCGGCTGGAGTCACGGACGACGGTGCGAACTCCGTCGCCGTGCTTGGGTGATCGACTCGGCGACGGTGCCCATGTAGACCTGAACGCCCAGCTGCCGGGCCCGTAGATCCAGCGGAGGCTCGTAGTCCGGCTGGTAGGCGAGGTAGTCAGATCGCCACCCCGAGCCGCTGCGCCCGGACTCGACGGTGGAGAGCGTCTCGCCTTCGGGGGTCATCAGCTGCATGGAGATCAGACGGCTGGGCACCCAGCTCGATCGCTTCGGCGACGCCGAGGCGTTGGAAGACACGCATGATCTCGCCGTCGAGGTGGCCCGCGCGGTGCAGCTTGTAGCGCTCCTGGTGCTTCTCGACCGTCGATCGACCTTCAGGCCGTAGTCGGCGAGCAGGGCCGAGGCGACGATGCCGACCGGGCCGTAGCCCACGACGAGCACGTCGCAGGAGAGGCCTGGCGGGCAGACCCAGCTCGTCGGGCTCCTTGATGTCGGACACGCGAGTCCTTCCTCGTTCGGTTCTCTGAGGCGCAGCTTCGGACGGCACTGGCGTTGTCAGCTAGTCGGGTAGCGAGGGCCGGCGACGAGTTCGTTGCGCAGTTCGCCGATGCCTTCGATATGGCTGGTCAGGACCCCGCCGGGTGGCAGGAACCGCGGTGGCGTGCGGGCTCCGCCGACTCCTGCCGGGGTGCCGGTGAAGATCAGGTCGCCTGGCAGCAGTGGGCACACCGCCGAGAGCGCGCGCGACGAGCTCGGGCACGGAGAACAGCAGGTCGCGGGTGCGTCCGAGTTGCAGCACCTCGCCGTCGAGCTGGCAACCCAGCTCCAGGTCGTCCGGTTCGTCGAACTCGTCGGCGGTCACGAGCGACGGCCCGATCGGCGCGAAACCCGGGATAGGACTTGCCGAGAGAGAACTGCGGCGCGGGGCCGGCACAGCTGCAAGACGCGGTCGGAGAGGTCCTGGCCCACCATCAGGCCCGCCACGTGACGCCACGCGTGGCTCTCGGCGACCTCGAAGGCGCGGCGCGCCGATCACGACGACGAGTTCGACCTCCCAGTCGACCGCTCGCGTTCGGGAGCACGACTGGCGCGTTCGGACCCGTGATCGACGACGGGAACTTCGTGAACACGGCCGGCGTCGTCGGACGACCCATGCTCGACTCGTTGACGTGGTCGGCGTAGTTCAGCCCGATCGCGAAGACCTGGCGGGGCAGAGGCGAAGGCGCTCCGAGCGCGGCCGGATCGACGCTCGCTGTCGGCGAGCTGAGCTCGACCCGGTGCCCATCCGGAGAACTCGTCCCACCGCTCGAACAGCGCCTGCGGGTCGGCCGGGAAGGCTCCGTCGCTGGCCTTCTCGATGTCGAGGCCGGCTCCGTCGTTGCCCAGCAGCGTCGAGCGGCCGTCCACGTTCGCGATACGCACTCGGAACCCCGTCTCTGTGTGAGGTGGCCCACCCTGCGGCCCGCAAGAATCGAGTGTCAAGGGGGTACTCGATAATTTGAGTCTGAGTGTTACTCTTTGCCGGTGGCGAAGCGCGCAGGCGGTGAGACCTTGGCCTTGAACGTCTACGAGCAGCTCCGGTCCGCCATCCTCAACGGCCGGCTGGCTCCGGAAGAGCGCCTCAAGCCAGCCGAGCTGAGCGGAGAGTTCGGAGTGAGCCTGGGCGTCATGCGAGAAGCGCTGGGCACTGCTGGCGGCGCACGACCTCGTCCGGATCGACCGCAACCGCGCATGTCACGTGGCGCCTCTGTCGCTGGACGCGCTGGAGAACCTCACGTTCGTCCGCAAGCTCAACGAAGGGGCCGCGCTGCGCCTGTCGATCGAGCGCGGCGGCGTGACATGGGAGTCCGAGGTCCTCGCCGCACACCACCGGATGGCGAGTCTAGCCGATGCGACTGCCCGGCGACCCAACCGCCCGCAACGAGGAGTGGGCGCGGGCACACGTCGCCTTCCACGACAGCCTGATAGCGGCCTGCGGAAATCCCAGGCTGCTCGGCATCTGCCGCCGGCTGTCCGACGCGGCCGAGCTATACCGCGCGTGGTCCGGCCCGGCACTCTCGAGATCAACCGCGACGTTGCCGGCGAACACAAGGCACTCCTGGACGCGGCCCTCGCCCACGACGCCGACCTAGCGGTCACGCTGTTCGAAGCCCACATAGACCGCACCAAGGCGATCCTGGCCGAAGGAGCTGGTGCACTCAGGACACAACATTCAGCTGACCCGGTGCTGCGATGAGTCGGCGGAGACGAACCTCGTGCCGTTGGACCGTCGGGACTTCCCGCGCGAACATTCAGCACCGTGCCGAGCGCGACCTCGTGAGCGACCTACCCGTGTCGTGGTTCTAGCGGCTCGGCCGGGTGATCGCCGAGGTCGGGCCGGGCGGGCCCGTCCGGGATTTCGTCGGCGCGTTCGAGCGCGGGTTCACCGAGCACGGTTTTCCGGTGTTCGTCGCCCGGCAGGACTTCCGCGTCTTCGCGCCGGGCGAGCGCACCGACATCCCGCGCTTCGTCTCGCGCCTCCGCCAGCAGCTCCAACCTGCCACTGCAGAAGGACTCTGATCGACATGGGCATGCGGATCACGCATCTCGCCGACGCCACGCCGTACGACCCGCCGGGACACCGTGGAGTGGGCCCCGTCCGGCTGCAGGGCGGAGAGGAGACATCCACCGAGGGCGTCATGGTCGCGCTGTCCCACTTCCTGCCCGGCGGGGCGGCGGAGATGGCGCCCCTGGCGACCGAAATGGTGTACGTCGTCGTCGCCGGCGAACTGGTGGTGATCAGCGAGGGAACGGAGGAGGCCCTCGGCGTCTTCGACTCGGTGCACTTCACGGCCGGGACGGTGCGCTCGGTGGTGAACCGGACGCAGCTACCGGCCAGCATGCTGGTGATCCGAGGTCGGCAGGAGCCGAGCGGTGATCGCCCTGGAGACCGACTCGACCGCAAACGGCAATGACCAGGCGGCGGAGACCGGTGGACGGTTCGTCCAGGCCGACCTGACCAGTCGGGACGACGTGCGCCGCCTCGCCGACGAGGCGGACGCGGTCGACGCGCCTTGACGAGGCTGGACCAAATCGATGACCTGGCGGCCAGTTCGCAGGAACTGGCGGACCGGCTCGAGCTGCACGCGGCCGCCGAGGAGCAGCTGTTCCACCCCACGCTGGCGCGGGCGGCCGACGACGGCGCCGAGGAGGGCCTGATCGCGGTGCGCGACCACAACGACATCCGCCACGCCGTCACCGACGTCGCCGCCACACCACTAGCGTGTCGCCCGGCCGAAGCTGGCTCAACAGCGCAGCCAGCTGCGGTCCCTCGTCGACGGCGCCGGACGTCGGCCACCGGTTCCCTGCGCGACACGGTCTTCACCGACGGCCAGCAAAGCGGGCTGGAGCGTGGGCGGCCACCCTGGTAACGCGGGCGGGCTGGCTACTCAAATTGCGAGCGGCGCCGGCCAGCCCTCGGCGGTGCTGCCGGCAGGAGCTCAGGTCGGGACCACCTCGCCGACCTCGACATTCACTCCGGACTTCAGTCCCGGGCAGCCGGCCGCCACTGCCTCCGCGGCATCGAGCTCGGCGGCCTCGATGAGCACGTAGCCGGTCAGCACAAGCCCATCCGAACCCGCAGCACCGGCAGCCCGCAGAGTGCGCGCCGTACCCACTCGATTGCCCATGTCCACCAGTGCGCCGCCGAGGGAACCGAACCAGGCGCCCCACGCCGCGTCCTCACCTTCGGGCGCCACGCGATCCGGCCGTCCACGAAACGCCACTACGACCTAGCCATCACCGGCTCCTTCTACGTCCTCACGGGCACCCACTGCCCGCCACCCGTTACGACGGGCCACTTGCGCCGAGATCGACAGCCACGACCAAATCGATCCGCCCAGGGTCCGGCCACCGCGATCGCCGTCTGGAAGTCCGGAGTTTGTGTCGGGGGCGAAGTCACGCAGGCCTAGCCCGGCACGACAGCCCCGCCGGATGAGTTGATCGTCGAGCACCGCGAGCGGCTACCGGCAGACTGCGCCGTCGGGAGGAAGCCTCCGGAGGTGCCCAAGGGTCCTCCGACAGACGCACCGCTGTCTGTTGCCGATGCGTTTGACGGGAGTGGGTCGGGGGCGAGGTGCTTGTCGGGCGGTCACGGCAGTGCGCGGGCGGTGCGGTGGAAGGTCAGCTGCGTGCCGAGCGAGCGGTGCCGGTACGAGCCGCTGCGGGTGAAGCCGAGCTTGTTCAGCAGCGCGATCGATGCGGTGTTGCCTGGGCTGACCGACGCCTTGACGCTGTCCGCGCCGTTCGTGGCGGCCCATGCCAGCAAAGCCGTGGCTGCCTCCTCGGCCAGGCCTTGGCGTCGATGGTTGCGGATTACCCGGTAGCCGATCTCGACCGAGCCGTCGGGGTCGGGCGGGCCGTGGAAGCCGACCTCGGCGAGCACTGGACCGCGACCGGGACCGTCCTCCCCGAACGTTCCGGGCAACGCCAGACGAGTTCCCCAAACGGCGAAGCGGTCGCCGTCTTCGCCGTTGGCGGCTTGGGTCTGGAGCCACTGCCAGCCGTCGTTGCGCCACTCGAGCGGAAACGGGGTGCCGAGCAGACGCTGAGCCGCCGCCCAGTCCTTCCGCATGATCTCGAGCGCGAGTGAGCAAGACATGGGCAGCAGGGCGAGCCGAGGCGTGCGGAGCGCCTGGGAGAACACAAGGCCGACCCTAGACACGTCCCCACTCACCAGCGCACTGTCCCAGACCGCGATTGCTCTGTGCGTCCCGCGCCAGAAACCGGCCGGAGCGGGCAGCAGCCGGGGCGGGCAGCGCCGAGAGCGGGCTGCGGCTAGGCGTCGGGGAGTTGGTGGTGCTGGAGTACATGTCCGGCGACGTGGTGCAGGGAGCGCCGCAGCCGTCGGCTGGCTTGGCGCAGCTGCCGGTAGGCGGTGTCGGCGGGGATGTCGTCGCGGGTGGTGAGAATGCCGACGGCGATCCCGATTTCGCGGTGCACTTGGGCGGCGCGGCGGGCGCTGAGCTGGTCACCGAGCACGTGTTCGCTGAACAGGCACAGCGAGCAGTACGCGGCGAAGATGGCCCCGACGGCGAGGGTGAGGTCGTCGAAGGCGTGGGGCCAGGCCGAGGTGATCAGCAGCGCCGCGCGGTGGTCGCGGCTGAGGTAGAGCCGGTAGCAGGCGATGCTGCGGATCCCGAGCTCGGCGGCGACCCGCGGGCCGAACCGCGGCCACTGCTCGTCGGCGGCCAGGTCGCCGCTGATGGCCAGGTCGTTGACCTCCAGGACGTCCAGGCCGGGGCCTTCCTGGGTCTCCGCGCGGATCGCGTCGATGCGGGTGAGCACCGGGCTGTTGGCGGCGAGTGTGTGGACCTGGCCGTGCTTAAGGACCAGCAGGCCGGCGTGGTCGGCGCGTGGCAGGAGATGCCCGGCCAGGTGGACGACCTGCTCGGAGTTCAACCCGACCGTGTGGCTTAAGGTCAGCGTCGCGACCAGCTCGGTGAACACCTCCGCGATCTCCACGATCGCCGCGAACTCCTGCCCGTACTCCTCGCCCGAGTACCCCATCCCGCCGTCCGCGTCGCTCACCACACCCACCCTGCCCTTCCCCGCCGGATACCCCGCCGGCTTGAGAGACCTGACCCGCGCCTGGATGCCCGCGGCACGGCCGTCGGTGGGGACCGCCGGGTTGGCGGGGAACGCCGCGACCTGAGGGTGACCGAGAGCGGTCTGACGCTCCCGCGCCGGTGGTGACTGTGCTGCGGTGGGTGCTTCATTTCCGCTGGGCGGACGGCAATTAGCCCGGATCCACCGCGGAAACACGATCTCAGCGAGCGTCGATCTTGTTCCGCGTTAGCAGCGGTTGACGTAGCCGAGCCGCCGATCTGCCTCGGCGGTGTCCACGTCGGTCTCTGGTCAGGCGCGGTCAGCGCAACGGGTGGGTGATCCAGATTCGAGGTGGTGGGCCGGTGGTGGCGGTGAACGGTCGCAGCCAGGCCTGAGGCCATGGCCATGGCCATGCGGCGGGCAGGCGGAGCCGGGTGCGGCGGGCGGAGCGCACGACGCGGGCGGCGACGAGGATCAGCTGCCGGCGGATCGTGGCGGTGCTGGCCTCGGCGTGGAACGTCCCGGCGAGGGCGCCGGTCGCGCGGGTGAGGTTGAAGCTCATCGTGGCAAGGACCAGCCAGGCGCTGTTGGCGGCGAACCGGCTGACGGCAGGTGCGCCAGCGGGCCGCCCTGAAGGTCGGCGATGACTTGTTCGATGACGGCGTGCCGGCGGTGATCGGCCTCCGCGTGTAGCAGCCGCAGCGGGGAGTCGGTGAACACGGCGTGGTGCCGCCAGACCCGAAACAGCTCGCGTTGGGCGTCGGCGGTGACGTGGTCGGGGTTGGCGTCGCGGACCCGACGCACGACCAGCCGGGCCGTGACCTGCTGCGCTTTCGGCTTGGTGCCCAAGGCGGTGAACGGGACTTCGGCGACTTCGGCGTCGCTGACCCACTGCCCGAGCTGCTCATTGAACACGGCCCGCGGGTAGCGGATCGGTGTCCACGCGTCGTCGGGGATGGCGGCGATCGCCGAGCTGACCGCCCGGTCCTTCCGCGCCGTGATGGAGGAGTGCGCGCCGTGGCGGCGGGCGGCGGCGATTACCTGTGCGCTGTAGTAGGCGCTGTCCGCGCGCAGCACCACCGTGGCGCCGCTGGCGCCGGCGCCGGCGCCGGCGGCGCGGGCGGTGACCAGCGCATCGGCGACCAGCCGGGGCGCCCCGCGGGCCGAGGCGGCTGAGCCGCGGCGCAGCCGGGTGGCCACGATGATCGGCGCCGACCGGTCGCTGCTCAACGTCGCCAACAGCGCGTTCAGGCCTTAGACCCCGGTGTCGCCGTTGCCGGCGCCCTGCCGCGCGTAGCCGTGGGTCGCCCGCAGGGTGTCATCGATATCCAGATAGCTGATCGCCGCGCCTCGCGCGACGATCGGGGCGTGCGTCGCGAGGGCAGCGGTGAATCGGGAGGCGACCGCGTCGAGCTGGCGGACGTGGCCGAATCGGAACGCGCGGAGGAACGTCCCCAGCGTGGAGGGGGCCCGTACCCCGCCGATGAGTCGGGCGGTAGCGGCGTGGCGCAGCACGTCCAGGTCGGCGATCGAGTCCGCCCCGGCCGGCATCCCTGCCACCAGCGCGGTCACCTTCGCCCCCGCCGCTGCCCCGGCCCCGCCGGGCACCGTCAAGCGCCGATCGGCCAGCTCGCCGAGACCCGCTTGACGGGCCAACGCCAGCGCCCGAATCGGTACGGCCGTCGACAGCAGCGACGCCTCGTCGAAGCTGGCGGCCCGCACCGGAACGCCGTGAGACAGTCGCATCTGCGGGATGCCCTTCGTGACGGCCCGGACTGATCTCTGAACAACGGAAGGGCATCTCCGCGTCACGCAACGCTCAACAACTTCGGCCTGTCCCGGGCGGCCTGCGAGCGTTCGTTGGCCGGTGCCGGTTGGGCATGTCGCGGTGACGTGGGACGATCCGCGCCGTGCTGGCGATCTTGCGTCGGTGGACGGCCGCCACCGTGCCGGCGGTCATCACCGCCGCCTTGCTCGTCGTCGGCGTTGTCGACGCCGGGTCGGCCGGGGCGGCGCCCCCGCCGATCGGGCTGACGAAGGCCGGACCGGCGAGCGTCCTGGAGGCTGAGCAGGCGCGCTACACCCTCACCGCGTCGAACCCCTCCGGCGGCGGCGCGGTGCCGCAGTACAACGCCTCGTTCACCGACGTCCTGGCGGCGGGCGTGAGTTATGTCTCGGGGTCCACGCAGCCGGCCGATCTGGGCGAGCCGACGATCGTCGTCGACCCGGCCACCGGACGGCAGACGCTCATCTGGCGCGACCTGTTCGACCTGCAGCCGGGCGGCACGGACACCGTGAGCTTCGCGGTGAGCGCCGACCCGGCGGTGCTCCCGGTCGGCAGCAGTTTCGCCGACACCGCCACCGGTTACACCAGCCGGCTGCCGCGCATCGTGCCGCGCTTCACCGCGACCGGCGCCCCCGTCCCGAACCCCGCGGTCACCGCGTCCGCCCCGGCGTCGGCGACGACCTCGGTCACCGCGTTGCAGATCACCAAGGACGAGCCGAGTCCCGAAGCCAAGCTGCTGCGCGGCGTGCACGATCACCCGACGCTCTACACGCTCACCGTCACCGAGACCGACGTGGCGCCGACCACCGGCGTGGTCGTCACCGACTACCTGCCCGCGTCGCTGGAGTTCCTCGGCTGCGGCGGCGCCGACAACGGCAGCACTGGACCGGAGTACCCCGGCGCGCCGCCGCTGACGGGCACCCCGGCGCCGCCGGGCTGCGTGCTGCCGAGCACGGTGGAGACGGTGACGGACCCTGCCGGCTACCCGCCGGGGGTCTACACGAAGGTGACCTGGAACCTCGGCACCCTCGCGCGCAGCGAGCGCCGGGTCATCACCTTCGCCGCCGGCGTCCCGCTGCGGCAGAACACCGCCACCTTCCCCGGCAGCGCGCCGTCGCCGGCCTCCCTGGGCCAGGCGTCGAACCTCGACAACAACACCGGCCCGTCCACCCGGCAGGACGGGGACGCCGCCGCGGTCACCAACCGTGTCGAGGCGTCGGGCACCTACACCGGGACGGTCGCGCCGGGCACCGATCCGCAGGTCACGGCCAGCGGTGAGAAGACCGACACGATCAACGACCTGCGCGTCGTCAAGAGCGTCGAGCCGGACACGTTCGCCTCCGGCGGGCTGGCCACCTACACGCTCAAGGTCGACTCGAGCGAGTACGTCGACAACTCGACGATCAGCATCACCGACACCATCCCCAACGGCGTCTGCCCGCTCGACACGACGCGCAACTACGTCACGGGCGCGCCGGCGGACTGCGACCCAGGCACCGTGGCGCCGTCGGTGCCGTACCAGTCGGTGACCCAGAACCCGGACGGGACGTTCACCGTCGTCCTCGACCCGATCGCCGTTCCCCACAACGGCAGCACGACGATCACCTACCAGGTGCGGATGCGTGACACCTACACCGGCGGGGCGCTCGCCGGGGCGCCCACCGTCGCCGGCGACACCTTCACCAACCGGGCCTCCGAGGCCGGAACCTCCACGCCGGTCCCGGGCACCGGGGAGACCGGCGACAACCCGTTCCGGGACTCCACCAGCGCCACGCAGACCTCGCCCGCGGGCACGCTGGCCAAGCTCATCGAGCCGCGCGCCAACCCGCAAGACTGCGCCGCCGGCACCTACGCCGACCCGCGCACGCTCACCGCCGCCCAGCTCGGCTTCCTCAAGGGCGACCGGGTCTGCTTCCAGATCACCGTGCCGTTCGCGGCGGCCACCCAAACCCGCAACCCCGTCCTCACCGATTTCCTGCCCGACGGCACCGCCTACGAGGCCGGGTCGTTCGTCCTCGGCCCGGCGAACACCGTGCCCAACGGCGAGGTCCGCTTCGACGAGACCGGGGCGGCCGACGGCAACCTCACCTGGACGCTCGGCGCGCCCGAGCCGGACGGCTCGCTCGCCGTCCCCGCCGGGTCGGTGTTCCAGGCGCGCTTCAGCGTCCTCATCACCGCCGCCGCGCCCGGCCCGGCGCCGGACAAGACCGGGAACATCGCCAAGCTACGCACCGAGAACAGCTCCGGGCAGGCCGTCTCGCTGCGCTCGGAGGCGGACTTCTCCATCGCCCCCGCCCCGCCGGTCGCTGTGCTCAAGGGCGTCCAGAGCGTGGACGGGCAGCCGGTCGGCGGCAACCCGCCGAACGTGGACGGGGTGCAGGTCGTCGAGGGCGACACCGTGGTGTTCCGGGTGGACGTCACCAACGGCGGCAGCGCCGCCAACGCCAACGACCAGCCCGTGCACACCCTGCGGCTGTGGGACGTGCTGCCGCCGGGGATCCGGTGCGCGCAGGTCAGCGCGATCAGCGACGGCGGCGCCTGCACCGATCCTGGCGACCCCGGCCAGCCGAACTTCGCGCAGGCGGCGACGCTGAGCGCGCTGATGTGGAACCGGCCGGCCGGCGAAGCCGTGGCCCCAGGCGCCACCCGCACGTTCACCTACGCCATGACGGTCCCGGCCGGCACCGGCGTCGCGCAGACGCTCGCCGACACGGCGTCCGTGCGCTCCTTCGACGTCGACAACAACGTCCCCGGCGTCGACACGACCTACTTCCCGCAGGACAACGTCGACACCACCGTTCCGACCGACCAGCAGGACGCCCCACCGGCCAGCGACCCGTCGAACGTCGTGCTGCCCGCCGTCGCGGTCGCCAAGCACGTGTCCTCGGCGATCGCCGAGGCCGGCAACACCGGCCTGGAGCCGCCGCCCGGTGCCGCCCTCACGCAGGCCACCATCGGCGAGCAGGTGACGTACACGATCACCGCCGACGTGCCCGCGCACACGACCGTCTACCGCGGGGTCCTCGCCGACCCGGTGCCGTCCGGCCTGCAGCTGGTCTCGGCGACCGCGGGCTTCTCACCGGACCCGGCCACAGCGCCGGCGACCAGCTTGCTGCCCGACGGCGTGACGTTCGACCCCACCGCCCCGCGGCTCACCCTGCCCACCAGCTACGCCAACACCACCGCCGCCGTGCAGCGCTTCCAGGTCACGGTCACCGCCGTCGTCACCCAGGATCCGGGCAACGTCACCAACGTGTTCCGGCTCAACACCGCGACGTTCACCAGCGCCGCGCCGCCGAACGGGGTGGCCCCGACGCCGCAGACCGCGTCTTCGACGGTCGCCATCGTCGAGCCGAGCTCCACCATGGCGAAGTCGGTGACCCCCGCGACCGCGACCGGCGGACAGACGGTCACGTTCACCCTCACCCCGCGCAACGCGGCGACCGCCTCCGTCCTGCACGACGGATGGGTCGTGGACTGCCTGCCGGCAGGGCTGACCTTCCTCGCCTACGGCACGCCCACCCAGGGCAGCACCGCGCCCGCCGTGCCGGGCGCCGGGGCGGCGTGCGCCGGCGGCACCACCCAGCTGTCGTGGAACGTCGGCGACCTCGCCCCGGGCGCGGCACCGCGGTTGACCTACACCGCGAGCGTCGACCCGACCGCGGCCGGCGGCCAGAAGTACACGAACGCCGCCACCGTCAGCGGCAACTCGCTGGCCGGCGCGCGCTCCGGCCCGATCGACCCGGGCAATCCGGCCGGGCGCTCGTACAGCGCCCCGGCGAGTTCCACCGTCACCGTCGCCGGCGGCGGGCTCACCAAGAGCGTCACACCGACCACCGCGACGGTCGGCCAGAGCGTCAGTTACACCACGAAGGCGCAGTTCCCCGCCAACGTGACGTTCTACAGCGCCGCGATCATCGACACACTGCCGGCGGGCATCGACGCGGCGTCGGTGCGTCTGGGCACCGTCGGCTGCGCTAACGCCGACGGCAGCGCGTGCGCCCTCACCGGCGCCACCGCGCTCAACCGCTCCGGGACGACGATCGGCTGGCTGCTCGGCGACGTCGCGCCCACCACGCAGGTCCGCACCGTCACGCTGACCTACACCGCGACGGTCGCCGACGTCGGCGCGGCGAAGGCCGGCGCCAGGCTGACCAACCGCGCGCGGCTGTCCTGGAACACCAGCCGCACGCCGCCGCCGACCTCGGCCGGCGCGAGCTTCAACCAGAGCTCCGGCAACGGCGCCGCCACGGTCACGGTCGCCGAACCGAGCCTGTCGATCGTGAAGTCCGTCGACGACACCACCGTGGAGCCCGTACAGGTGGTCACCTACACGGTGCGCGTGAGTAACGCCGCCGGCGCGACGGTGAGCGCCGCCTACAACGCCACCGTCACCGACGCCGTGCCCGCGGGCGTCGTCGTCGATCCCGGGTCGATCTCGAACGGCGGCACGCTGTCCGGCGCCGATCCCACGACCGGGGCCGGCGGCACGATCAGCTGGACGCTGCCCGGACCGGTCGCGCCCGGCGGAGCGGTGGCGCTGACCTACCGTGCCGTCCTGGCGCCGTCGGGGCAGCTCACCACGGCGGGACAGACGAACACCACCCGAGTCACCGGTTACCAGTCGCTGCCCAGCGGCGGGCGCGCCTACCCGGCCACCCCGCCGGCCACCGCGACGATCACCCCGACCTTCCCGCGGGTCACCGCGGGGAAGTCGACGCCGGGCGGCACGACCGCCTACGTCGGCGAGTCCTTCCCGTGGCAGCTCACGCTGACCAACACCGGCGCGGGCACCGCCTACTCCGTCGGCGCCACCGACGTCCCGCCGCCGAACTGGAGCTACGACACCGGCAGTGCCCGGGTCAGCGTCAACGGCGGGCCGGCCGCCGCGGTGGAACCCTCCGTCAGCACCACCGGCGGCGTTGCCACGCTGACCTGGACCGGGCTCGGCACGCTGCCGCCCGGTGCCGGCCTAACGATCACCTACACCGCCACCGCGACCCCGGGCGTGGCCGGCGTGCCCGGCGTCGGGCTCGCCGTGGACCACACGAACACCGTCACCCCGTCCGCGGCGGACGCCACCGGCGCCACCGGCAACGCCAGCGGGACGTACGGAGGGCCGTCCGCCTCCGCTGTCGCCCATGTCGCCTCGGCCGACGTGGTGCTGAGCAAGGCGGTCGCTAGGGCCCCGGTCGCCGGCGGCACCGGTACCTGGACGATCACCGTCTCCAACGGGGGACTCGACCCGGCCACCGGACCGTTCGTGGTGACCGATCCGGCACCGGCTCCAGCCAGCGGCGTCACCGTCGTCGGCGCGGCCGGCGACGGCTGGAGCTGCAGCACCGGCGCCACGATCACCTGCCAGCGCACCGACCCGGCCAACACGCTCGCCGCCGGCGCGAGCTTTCCGGCGATCACCGTGACCTACGCGGTCGCCCCGGGCGTGCCGTCCGGGACGACGCTGTCGAACACCGCGTCGGTCACCGCCCGCAGCTACGACCCCGACCCGGCCAACAACAGCGCCACCGCCACCGCCACGGTCAGCACCAGCGCCGACCTAGCCCTGACCAAGCGGCTCAGCTCGCCGGAGCTCATCGCGGGGCGCCAAGCCACATACATCCTCGGCGTCACCAACCTCGGGCCCTCGCAGTCCGCGCCGCCGTTCACGGTCCAGGACACCCTGCCGGCCGGCGCGAGCTTCGTCAGCGCCACCGGCGCCGGCTGGAGCTGCACCGAGAGCGGCGGCGGCGTCACCTGCGCCTTCGCCGACGCCCTCGGTGTCGGCGAGGCCGCCCCGGACATCACCCTCACGATCGGCGTCCCGTCCGCGCAGACCGCCGACGTGGTGAACACCGCGCGGACCACCGCGACCACGACGCCGGACCCCAACCCCGGCAACGACACGGCCACGGTCACGACACCGCCGGTCCTCGAGGCCGACCTCGCAATCCGGAAGGTGCACCAGGGCGAGTTCGTCGCCGGCGCCCGCGCGAGCTACGCGATCACCGTGACGAACACCGGCCCGTCCGACGCCGCCGACGCCACGGTCACCGACACCCTGCCGTCGAACGTCGGCTTCGTCGCGTCCGGCGACGCCGACTGGTCCTGCTCGGCCGAGGGGCAGGACGTCACCTGCGTCCACGCCGATCCGCTCCCGGCTGGCAGTACCACGACGTTCGTCCTCAACGTCCAGGTGTCAGCGACATCGAAGCTGCCGGCGATCAACTCGGCCACCGTCACCTCGACGACGCCCGACCCGGACGATTCGAACAACACCGACGCCGACAACGCCACCATCGACACCGAAGCCGACCTCGTCATGTCGAAGGCCGGCCCTGCCACGGCCGTCGCCGGCGGCCCGGACATCGCGTTCACGCTCGGCGTCCGCAACGCCGGGCCGTCCGACGTGCCCGGCGCGGTCACCGTCACCGACCCGCTGCCGGCCGGGCTCACTTACGTCACCGCCGACGGCGACGGCTGGTCGTGCGGCTACACGGCGGGCACCCGGCTGGTGACCTGCACGCTGGCCGCAGGTCTGCCCGCCGGGCAGGCCGCCGCGTCGATCACCCTGCGCGCGTCAGTCGACCCCGACGCCGGACCGTCGACGATCACCAACACCGCCGACGTCCGCAGCGACACCGACGACCCCGACCCGAGCAACAACAGCGCCGAGGCGCCGGTGCAGGTGACCGTCGACGCGCCGATCACCCTCACCAAGACGCTCGACACCGCAAGCCCGGTGACGGCCGGCACGAACGCCACGTTCACGCTGACCGCGACCGCCACCGGGCCGAGCGACGCCACGGAGGTGTCGGTCACCGACACGCTGCCCGAGTACCTGACGCCCGTCTCCGCGTCCGGCGACGGCTGGACCTGCCAGACCAGCGGGCAGGACGTCCTCTGCACCCGCGACCGGCTCGCGGTCGCCAGCCCAGCCGGCATCACGCTCGTAGCCCGGGTCAGTCCGTCCACGCCGATCACTCCGCCCGACGGCCAGGCGACGCTGCTAAACGCCGCCGGGGCCAGCGCCGGGAGCCCGGGCGAGGTCACAGACCCCGATCCGGTGCCGGTGTCGGTGGAGGCGCAGGCCCACCTGACCCTGACGAAGACACCGAGCGCGCCGACCGCCTCCGCCGGCCAGACGCTCACCTGGACGCTGCAGGCCGCCAACACCGGACCCAGCGACGCCGCCGCGCCGATCACCGTCACCGACACGCTGCCGGCCTACGAGTCGCTGTCCACCGCCGACGCGCCGTGGACCTGCCAGGCCAGCCCGGCAGTGCCGGCGCCGGGCACACAGCAGGCCGTGACCTGCACGCTCGACGCCGGGCTGCCGGTCGGCGCCGAGGCGCCGCCGCTGCAGCTGCTCGTCCAGATCGCCGCCGACGCGCCGTCCGCTGTCCACACCAACACCGCCACCGTGAGCTCCCCGACCCCCGGTGACCACCCCAGCGCCAAGGGCAGCGTCACTGTCGGCCGGGTCGCCGCGCTCTCGATGACCAAAACTCACTCCGGCACCGCGGTCATCGGCCAGCCGCTGCAGTTCCGGCTCGTCGCCCGCAACAGTGGCCCGTCAGCGGCCGACCAGGTCGTCGTCGAGGACAACCTGCCCACCGGGCTGGGCGTCCTGTTCGCGACCGGGGACGGGTGGACGTGCGCGGCGACCGGCGCCACGGTGCGCTGCACGCTGGCCGGCCTGCTCGCGCCCAACACCAACGCCGCCCCGATCACCGTGACGGTGGACGTCGAGGCGGCCGCCTACCCGCGCGTGGTGAACACCGCGACGGTGGCCTCGACCGATCCCGAACTGACGAGCACGGGCTCGGCGAACGACACCGTCCCCGTCGCCCCGGACGCCCGGTTGGAGCTGACCAAGCAGCACGTCGGCGCTTTCGTCGTCGGCTCACCCGGCAGCTACCGCCTCACCGTCACCAACCCCGGCCCGACCCCGACACCGGGGCCGGTGCGCATCACCGACCCGCTGGCGGCCGGGTTGGACTACGTCAGCGCCGTCGGGGACGAGTGGAGCTGCGCGCCGAGCGGACGGACCGTCGTCTGCACCCGGGCGGGGGCGCTGGCGGTCGGGGCGTCCGCGTCGGTGGTCCTGACGGTCACAGTCCTCGCCGCGGCGGCGCCCGCCGTCGTCAACACCGCCACCGCGACCGCTCCCGGCAGCCCACCCGCGTCCGCAACCGACACTGCGCCGGTCACACTGCCGCCACTGCCCCCGGGCGGCGGGAGCGCCGGTACAGGCCCAGGCGCCGGCGGCCCTGGCCCCGGCGGCGCAACCCCCGAGGGCGGCGCTACCCCGGGCTCGCAACTGTCGTTCACCGGCTCGCCGGACCTCGACATCGGGTTAGTAGCCGCGCTTCTTATCGGCGTCGGTCTGGCCATGGCCCGGATCGGTCAACGCCGCCGCACCGCCAAGTAGGGCCACGCACCGACCGGCGGTAGGACCATCGCGGTCCCGGTCGGGAACGAGTGGCCGGGCGGGTGAGGTCGCGCGATTTCTGCCAGCACGGCCGTTCCTCGCCGTCCCGTTGCCCCGGCCCGGAGTTGTTGTGCCGGTCAGGTGGGTGAGACGGAACAGCGGCCAGGACATCTTGGTCGAGTCCCAGAGGCCGCCGAGCACTCGCACCTAGTAGGTGCGCGTTTCCTAACCCAGGGCAGGGCGCCACTCGCCTTGTCACACAACGCTTCGGGCGTCGACCCAGCCTCCGGCGGCAGCGAGCCGCGGTGCATTCGGGATTTGTCGGCGGTGCCGGCTTAGGCAATTGGTGGGTTCGGGTCGGCGCCGCGCTTGGCGTGGATCAGGTGAGTGAGACCGGTGATCCGTAGTAGCCGGCGCAGCTGCGCTGTCGGGTGGCGTAGTACCAGGCGGACTGCGGCGGCGTCTGCGGCGGCGCGGAGCATGAGGAGGGTGTTCAGGCCGGCGGCGTCGCAGAACCGCAGGCCAGACAGCTCGAGGGTGACCGCCGCAGGGCGGGAGGCGATCAGCTGCCGTCCGCGGTGATGCAGCTGGTCGGCGTTGAGGGTGTCGAGTTCGCCGGCGACGCGAAGCAAGGGGCCGACCCCGTCGGGACCGGCGGTGAGCTGCAGTAGCGGATCGGGATCGGGCGTCACAGGCCGCGCTCCTCCCCCGCTCACTGTTCCGCTCTGCTCCACCCCGGTGTTCCCACCGGACGCCGCGACGTTCGTCTGCTCAAGACCTGCGGCTCATGGCAGACGTCGTGACGTCCCTGCCCTAGCTCCTGCTCGCACATGCGAGAAGCAGCAGAACCGGTCGGCCGCGACAACGCCGATCCCGGCCGCCTACGCCTCGGCGAGCACAGCTGTGATCATGGTTCGGGCGCCGGCCAGTGCTCGGCGGAGCGGGAGTGCGTCGCGGTGGACTTGGGCGAGTAGTAGACCGCCTTGCAGTGCGGCCATGATGGCGTCGGCGAGGCCCAGCACGTCGGTGCCGGCACGCAACTCGCCGCGCTGTCGCATGCGGGTCAATCCGGCGATGAGCGGAGCCTGCCAGCGGGCGAAGGCCTGCACCAGGATGGCGCGCGTCTGGTCGTCGTGTTCGCCGAGTTGGCTGACGAGTGAGCCGATGGGGCAGCCGCCGGCGCCGCCACGCTGCTCGGTGGCGGCAATGGTGTCGTCGAACCACCGGTCGATCCCGGCCAGAGTGTCCAAGGCGTCGAGTCGCTCGCCGGATCGGGCGAGGACGTGCTCCACGGTGGTGGCAGCGGCAGCGCGGATGAGATCCTCACGATCGGTGAAGTAGTGGTACAGCTGGCTGCGTCCGACGCCGGCGCAGCCTTCGACATCCTCCAGGCTGACTGCTGCGGCCCCGCGTTGGCGAACGAGAGTCGCCGCTGCCTCGACCACCCGGTCCCGCGTGGCTCGCCCGCGCGCGGTCTTGGGCTCGAGCACCATCCCACCGACTGTAGCGATCTGTACTTGCCGGTACAACACTCGTCCGCCTAGTGTGTGTACTGATCAGTACATCCCCGACGAGGAGTTCCGTGACTTCCAGCAGCACTCCAACAATCGCCGAGCACGTCAGCGAGCTTCAGGCCGCGAGCGCCGCGTCGGGCCGGCTACCGGCCGAAGTCAGCGCGGCATTCGATGCCGATCTGCGACGCCTCGCCGCCGGCGGCATCCCCGCGGACGTGGTTACGGCCGGGTCGGCGATGCCCGACGGCGGCGTCATCGAGCCCAACGGCACTGCCATCACACTGGCGGAGGCCCGCGCCGATCATCCCGCGGTGATCGTCTTCTACCGCGGCGCCTGGGGCCCGTACTGCAACCTCGCGTTGCGCGTGTACCAGCAGGAGCTGCTGCCAGAGTTGGAACAGCGCGGCGTGCGGTTGATAGCGATCAGCCCACAGACGTCCGACGGGTCTCTCAGCGACGTCGAGACCCGGCAGTTGAGCTTCACGGTGAGCTTCACGGTGCTGTCCGATCCCGGCAACAGCATCGCCGGTCAGCTCGGGATCCTGATGAACCCTGCAGAGCACACGCTCTCCGCGCAGCGCACGCTCGGACTGGACGTGCGGGACCGCAACGTCGACGGCACGTCCACCTTGCCCATGCCCACCGTGGTCGTCGTCGACCGGAGCGGTGTCAACCGCTTCATCGACGTCCACCCGGTGTACACCGAACGCACCGAGATCGCCGACATCCTCGACGCGGTCGACGCGCTCGCCGCCTGAGCGGCAGGCGCGACATTCCGCATCAGGAGAAGTCCATGCCCAGCAGTGAGGCGATCGTCGCCGCGACCCGCAGAACTCCGGCGCACGGCGCGGTCCATCCGCGCAGCTCCGATCACCGGTGGGCGATTCTCGTCGTCGTCTCGATCGCCCAGCTGATGGTGGTGCTGGATGCGACGGTGGTGAACATCGCTCTTCCCTCGGCCCAGGAAGCACTGGGCTTTGGCAACGACCAGCGGCAGTGGATCGTCACTGCCTACGCGCTCGCGTTCGGCAGTCTCTTGCTGCTCGGTGGCCGGTTCGGTGACATGTTCGGCCGTAAACGCGTGTTCCTCGTCGGCCTGGCCGGTTTCGCGATCGCTTCGGCGATCGGTGGCGCGGCGCCGTCCTTCGAGGTCCTCGTCGCCGCCCGCGCACTGCAGGGCGTCGCCGGCGCGACGCTGGCGCCCGCGGCGCTGTCCACGTTGGTCACCACGTTCCGGGACCCGCGCGATCGCGGCAAAGCTTTCGGCGTGTTCGGCACGGTGGCCGTCGCCGGCGGCGCCGTCGGCCTGATCCTCGGCGGGGTACTGACGCAGTACGTGTCGTGGCGGTGGGCGATGTATGTCAACGTGGTCTTCGCCGTCGCGGCGGCAGCCGGCGCGCTGCTGTGGATGACCTCCGAACGGCCCGCGACCCGGGTACGGATCGATGTCGTGGGTGTCCTACTCGCCTCCGCCGGCTTGTTCGGTCTGGTGTTCGGCTTCTCCCGCGCCGAGTCGGTCGGGTGGTCAGCGCCGAGCACTGTGCTGTCGCTGGCGGCCGGCGTCGCGCTGCTCGCCGCCTTCGTGCTCGTCGAGCAGCGGGTAGACGCGCCATTGCTGCCGTTGCGTGTCGTCGCTGACCGCGCGCGGGGCACCGCCTTCGCCGCCGTCGGCCTGGCCGGCATCGCCACGTTCGGCGTCTTCCTGTTCCTCACCTACTACCTGCAGACGGTCAAGGGGTTCAGTCCGGTGTCATCGGGCTTGGCGTTCCTGCCGATGATCGCCAGCGTCATGATCAGCTCGAACACCTCCAACATCGTCACGCTCCCCCGCTTCGGCCCGCGGCCGGTCATCACCACGGGCATGGTGCTCGGCTGCGCCGCGCTGGGCTACCTCAGCCGGATCGACGTCGGTTCCAGCTACGCCACCCACGTGCTGCCCGCGCTGATCGTCATGGGTTTCGCGATGGGCATGGTGATGGCCCCGGCGATGAACACCGCCACCGCCGGCGTGCAACCGAAAGACTCCGGCGTCGCCGCGGCCCTGGTGAGCACCATGCAGCAGGTCGGTGGCTCGATCGGTACCGCCGTGCTCAGCACGATCGTGGCCACCGCGACCACCACCTACGCCACCACGCACGCCGGCACCGAGCACCTCACCCAGGTGGCCGCAACGCACGGCTACAGCGTCGCGTTCGCCGTCAGCTCCGCACTGTTCGCACTCGGCGCCGTCATGGGTGCCGCGCTCTTCCCCTCCAAGACCCGTATTGCCGAACTCCGCGCCGCCGCCAACCCGCCTACCGGCACGGGGCTTACGGCGGCCAAGCGCGCCGAGGAACATGCGATGACCGACGCGGTCGTCGTCGAAGCCTGAACCGAAGGCTGGACCGACCGCGGCCTGCGGCCGCGGGCATGCCACCGACGAACTACAACATCATCCGGGACACCCAGACCTGCCTAGGACAACGCGCTGCGGTTCGCCACGTACATGAAGGGCGTCGGACAGGCAGGCGAGAACGACTCGCGAAGTTCTTCCGGAAGGCACAAGCCGACCGCAGGAAGGACGTCGAGCTCGGCAAGCAGATGCTGAAGTACCGGCTCGCCAGTGATCACCATGTCATGAGCTGATCGGCAACCCCAGCCCACGGACCGGTGCCGAATCGGGATCCTCAGCGGGAAGACGCGGTCTGGTCAATGGTGGCCTACCCGATGTCCAAGGCGGCACTGAACATGCTGACCGTGCAGTACCTGCGAGCCTCTCGCTGGCGGTCAACTCGGTGACAACAGGCTTGACGCTGACCGAGTTCACTGGCCGCCGCACCGATTCAGTCGACCTCGAGGCGTTACGTCGCGCCGGTGGGCGGACGGTGGAGGAGGCGGTAGCGATTCTTGTCGCTATGGCCACCGTCGGAGCGGACGGCCCCACTGGGACATTCGTGGGAAACGACGGGCCGCTGCCCTGGTGACGGTGGGCTGGAGGGCGAGCTCGGCGTCCGCGAACGAGGACGTGGGTGCGTTCGGCGTTCTGGTCGGCCTGACGATGAGCGGAGCGTTGCGTAGGGGCACCGCTCCTAGTGTCGTGTGAACGATGATCTTTGACCGCCGGTGGCTTTGGTGAGGATTTCGTCGGCGGTCTTGGTCCAGATGAACGGCTGGCAGCGTTCGTTCCAGCCGTCGATGAAGATCTCGATGGCGGCGATGAGGTCTTTGACGCTGGTGAAGGTGCCGCGGCGGATCGCCTGCCGGGTGATGATCCCGAAGAAGATCTCGACCATGTTCAGCCAGGACCCCGAGGTCGGCGTGAAGTGCATCGTGATCCGCGGGTTCTTCGGCCAGCCACGCCTGCACGCTCGGGTGCTTGTGGGTGGCGTAGTTGTCCACGACCAGGTGCAGCTTGACCCGCGGGTAGGCCTTGGCGACCTGCTTGAGGAACTTCAGGAACTCGTCGTGGCGGTGCCGCGGGTAGCAGGCGTCGGTGATCTTCCCGGTGGCGATCTCCAGCGCCGCGAACAGCGTCGTGGTGCCGTGGCGGACGTAGTCGTGGGTCGCCTTCTCCGGCAGGCCCGGGCCGCATCGGCAGGATCGGCGCGGTCCGGTCCAAGCGCCTGGATCTGGCGACTTCTCGTCGATCGAGAGCACCACCGCCTTCTCCGGCGGGTCCAGATACAACCCGACGACGTCGCGGACCTTGGCCTCCAGCTCCGGGTCGGTGGAGAACTTGAACGTCTCGCGCCGCCACGGCTGCAGCCCCCACTTGCGCCAGATCCGGGCCACCCACACGTTCGAGATCCCGCCCAGGTGCTCGGCCAGCAGCCGGCTCGACCAGTGCGTCACGCCCAGCCTCTCCGGCGGCGGCTCCAGCGTCGCCAGCACCACCGCGACCTCGTCGACCTGCGCCGGCCGACCCGGCTTGGGCCGGTCGTCCAGCCCGGCGATGCCCTCGGCGGCGTAACGCTTCTTCCACGCGATCACCGTCGGCTTGGACACCCCGACCCGGTGCACGATCTCGTTCGTGCCGACACCCTCATCGGCCAGCAGCACGATCCGCGCCCGCTGCGCCAACCCCGCCCGCAACGACGGCGCCCGCGTCCACCGCGATCAACTCAGCACGATCCTCGGCGGGCAACTCCACAGCCACAGTCAACGACATACACCATGCTACCGCGAAGTAAAGCTACTTCCTTCACACAACACTAGTGTCGGTCGACGAGTACTTGGGTGCCGAGGACGATGGCGAGTTCTAGCTGCTGTGCGTCCTCGGCTGGTGGGTTCGGCGGTGTAGACGGTGATGTGGAGGTCGTCGCCGGTGACGGTGAGGACGTCGCAGTCGAGAGTGATCCGGCCGACATCGGGGTGGTCGATGATCTTGCGGCGGGACTGCGCGCGCGGGTCGGGGAGCTCCGCGGTGTCCCACAGCTCGACGAAGCGCTGGCTGCCGGCGCGTAGGTCGCCGATGAGGGCGTGCAGCCGGTGGTCGGTGGGGTAGCGGCCGGCGGTCAGGCGCAGACTGGCGACGAGCCCTTCTTCGAAGGCTGCTTTCTCGGTCGCGGTGTGCACGGCGCGGCTGCCGGGACCGATCAGGTTGCGCCAGATCGCGTTGCGCTCGATCCCCCGCCACGCGGTTGTCTGGCCCATGAGGGCGTCGTAGGGGGCGTTGGCGACGATGAGGTTCCAGGCGGCGTCGTGAACGCACACGGGGGTGGCGGCGAGTCGATCCAGCAGACGCGTCACGCTCGGCGTAATTCGGGTCGACACGACGCCTAGCCCTGGAGCAGCCAGCCCGGCCAGGGCAAACAACTGGCCGCGTTCGGTGTCGGACAGCCGCAGTGCCCGGGCGAGCGCCTCGATGATCTGCTCGGAGGGCGAGGTCGCTCGTCCCTGCTCCAGCCGGGTCAGATAGTCGACTGAGATCCCCGCGAGGGAGGCGAGTTCCTCGCGGCGCAGGCCCGGGGCGCGGCGGCGGGCGCCGGAGGGGACGCCGACCGCGTCGGGGCTGACGCGGTCCCGCCAGCGCCGCAGAGTCCGGCCGAACTCCCACGCCTCCATGAGTTCAGTGTCCGGGTAGCGGGCGGCGGGTGTCCTGGCCCTGCCAGTCCTACGACAACCGGACGACTGCCTACCGAGCTACGCGGCGACGAGTCTGGAGGCATGACAACCACACTGATCACTGGAGCCAACAAGGGCCTCGGCAAGGAGACCGCGCGCGTGCTGGTCGACGCTGGGCACACAGTGTGGCTCGGCGCACGCGACGAGGCGCGTGGCCAGACCGCCGCCGACGAGGTAGGTGCGCGATTCGTTCAGCTCGACGTCACCGACGACGCCTCGGTCGCTGCCGCCGTCGCCGAGATCGCGGACCACGGTGGGCTCGATGTCCTGGTCAACAACGCCGGGATCGCGAAACGGGTGGGCGGCGGTGAGGCTCTCGATGGTCCCAGCGCGCTGGAGGTGTTCGACACGAACGCCGTCGGCATCATCCGGGTCACAGAAGCCGCGCTGGCGCTGCTGCGCCGTTCGGCGAACCCAGTCGTCGTCAACGTCTCCAGCGCGCTTGGGTCGTTCTGGGCCACGCACGAGCCGTCCCGTCCGGCCTCCCGGTTCCCCGCGATCGTTTACGGGTCGAGCAAGGCGGCAGTGTCAATGCTCACCGTGCAGTACGCCAAGGCAGTGCCGCAGGTGAAGTTCAACGCTGTCGAACCCGGCATCACCGCGACGGAACTGGGGGGCGCCGGGCTCGAGTCCCATCCTGGCCGTCCGGCCGCGGTCAGCGCGAAGCTTGTCGCGCGGCTGGCGTGCATCGGCCTCGACGGGCCGACCGGCACCTTCCAAGAGGACGACGGAGAACTCCGCTGGTGACCCGCAACCCCGGCACCGTCCTAATCACCGGACCCACCGGCGGCCTCGGCCGGCGGGCAACCCTGGCATGGCCCGGCGGCCCGAACCGTCGCGGCCCGGCCTCATCCTGGTCGGCCGGCCGGGTGGTCGATTCGCCAGGGTGGGCGCGGAGACCCGCGCCGGGGAGCAACCGCTCACGAGATCGGCTGCGATCTGGCTGAATTTGGCGGACGTCCGCGCCGCCGGCACGACAGCACAGGACCTGCTCAACGCCGGTGAGGACGGCGAAGTGTCTCAACGCCGCGCTGAGCGGCTGGTCGGTCAGGGTTGGGTAGAGCGGTTTCCTGATCAGTATCGCGGTTGTCGTCGCGCAGCGCGGCGGCGCCAGTCCGCCGTGCCCCGGCCGCGAGCGTGGATGCGTCAGTCGTCGTCGGTGAAGGTCACTTTGGCCAGCGGGCTGTGCGCGACCCACTCCTCGAGGACGGCCCTTGGCCAGGGGCTGCTGGGGTCGTGGCGGCGGTTGAACTCGTCCACGAAGGCGGACAAGACCTGTCGGCGTCGTGCTGGGTCGTCGATGACCGTGGCCGTCGCCGGCAGGTCGGCGACGACACCGTGCTTGAGGTGCACGGTGAACTGTGGATCGGCGCTCAGGTTGAGCAGCCAGTCGCGGGGCTTGGCTGCCGGAATGCCACTGAGGTAGACGTCGTCGCCCAACCGGTAGAAGACGATCTCGATTCGTCGTGGCTGGCCCGAGCGTCGACCGGTTGTCGTGATGTCGATGGTGCGGTCGGCCATCGTCGAGGAGGCGTCGATGGCCAGTGCCTGGCGTACGTCATCGCGCATGCGGCTGATCTCCCTAACTGAGGGCTGCCCGGGTCATGATCACACGCTACGACTGCGCGTCGACGGCCTCAGTAATTGAACACGCCGCGAACGCTTTCGTGAGTTTCGGTAGGGCCGGGCCACTCGCTGGCTACGGAGCTTGGTCCACCTGCAGCGGAGGTCCTGCGAGCGCGTCCGAGGTATCCGCGGCTCGTGTCGATGAGCTGGGCGCCCGCGGGTGGATGAGCGAGGGACCGGAGAGCTGGCCAGCACAGGGGCACCGCCGGGAAGTGCGGTGCCAGACGGCGTTGCACGTCGTACTCGCGCCACATGTCGTGCCCGGAGGCCGGTTCGGTGCCGCGCGGCGGCCGACGGAGCACCAGGTCACGCGCCGGGTAGCGCAGCAAGTAGGTCAGGTTCGAGACGCCGCCGCGGAACTGCAGGACCTCCGGTTCCTCGACCAGCTCCGCCCCGACCTCCGTCCCGGCCAGCTGCCCGACCAGCCAGCGGTGGACGACAGCGACGTCGAAGCCGTCCTCGTCGCGGACACGGCCGGCACCGGCGACGACCCCACCGCCGGCCCCACCGCCGGCCGCACCGCCGGCCCACCGCCCGCCGCGCTCACCTCGAGGCCCCGAGCAGCGGACGCAGCTCCAGGCGCGCGACGTCGCGCAGGTGCACCTCCGGGTGGGGTGGCGGCAGGTTGCGGACCGGGCGGGACATCTCCGCGGTGGTCCGGGGCGGCGTCACGCGGGAGCGTGCTGAGGCAGGCGCTGGAACTCGAGCTGTTCGTGGACGTTGGGTCCGCGGAACAGGGGGGCGTCCTTGGCGTAGTGCTGCTGGAGGCGCCACGGCGGCCGGTCACCCTGTAGCGGGAGGGTGTGGCGGGAGCGTTGGAAGTACCCGGAGGTCATGTCGATCAGCGGGGCGGTGCGCATCTGCTCGGCGGGGAGGCGGGGCGTGACCAGTCGGGTGTCGTCGCGCTTCATCCGTGCGATGAGTCCGGCCACGTAGGCGGAGACGAGGTCGACTTTCAGCGTCCAGGACGCGTTGGTGTAGCCGACGGCGAAGGCGAGATTCGGTACGCCGTCGAGCATCATGCCCTTGTAGGCGACCCGCTCGGAGATCTTGACGGGCTCACCGTCGACGGTGAGTGGGATGCCGCCCAGCGGTAGCAGGTTCAGCCCGGTGGCGGTGACGACGATGTCGGCGTCGAGTTCGGCGCCGGAAGCCAGGCGCAGCCCCCGTGGGGTGAAGGACTGGATCTGGTCGGTGACGATGTCGGCCCGACCCGAGCGGATCGCGGCGAACAGATCCCCCTCGGGGACGAGGCACATCCGTTGGTCCCACGGGTCGTAGGTCGGCGTGAAGTGGGTGTCGATGTCGTAGCCCGCTGGAAGTCGCTTGACGGCACCCTTGCGCAGCAGGGCTCGGATGCGCTCCGGGTACCTGCGGCTCAGCTGGTAGATGGCGGTGGCGGTCTTGATGTTCTTCCAGCGGATCGCGGCGTACGCGCGACGCTCGGGCAGCACCCGACGCAGCAGGTCAGCGATCGGGTCACCACCGGGCAGGGACATGACGTAGGACGGGGAACGCTGCAGCATGGTCACCTGCGCACCGCTGTCGGCGAGCGCGGGGACGAGGGTGACCGCGGTGGCGCCGCTGCCGATGACGACGACGCGCTTGCCGTCGAGCTGCAGGTCCTCCGGCCAGTGTTGCGGGTGCACCACCTGGCCGGTGAACACGTCCTGGTTCGGCCAGCTCGGCGTGTAGCCCTCGTCGTAGCGGTAGTAGCCCGAGCACAGGTACAGGAACGTGCAGGTGGCGGTGGTGCGCTCGCCGGTGTCGGTGCGTTCGATGCTGACCGTCCACCGGGCGGTCTCACTCGACCAGGCGGCGGACTCGACGCGGTGGTGGTAGCGGATGTGCTCATCGACGCCGTACTCGGCGGCGGTGTCGCGGACGTAGCGCAGGATGGCGTCACCGCCGGCGATCGACTCCCGCGCGGTCCACGGTCGGAAGCGGTACCCGAGGGTGAACATGTCGGAGTCGGAGCGGATGCCTGGGTAGCGGAACAGGTCCCAGGTACCGCCGCTGGCTCCGCGGGCCTCGAGGATCGCGTAGCTCGTGCCTGGCGCGTCGGTCTGCAGGTGGCAGGCTGCGCCGATCCCGGACAACCCGGCTCCGACGATCAAGACCTCGACGTGTTGCTGTGGCGACGCATCGCTTGCGGCCTCGCTTGCCGTCGACGCCGTGACGCCGCCCTCTCCGGTCCGTCCGTTCCCGAGGCCGCTAGTGGCCGTTCCGTCCATGCCGTCACGATCGCACCCCGCCGGACCTCTATGCAACATCCTCGGGAGATGTAACACTGCCGGGATCGAACCGATCCGTTCGCCAGGAGGCCGCCGGTGACATCGACGACAGGACTTCTCGTTCCGCGCTCGAGCGCCGACCGCGATGCCGACGGCGCGGCGATCGCCGAACTGCACCGGCTGCACGCGGCGCAGCGCGCGGCGTTCCGCGCCGACCCGTTTCCCTCCCTGGGGCAGCGCCAAGAGTGGCTGGCTGCGCTGGCCGCCGCGGTGCTGAGCCACCGGGAGGACATCCGGGCCGCGATGAGCGCGGACTTCGCCGTCCACCCCGAGCTGTTCACCGATCTGATCGAGGTACTCGGGATCGCCGGGCGGGCGACCTACGCCATCGAACAACTCGAGGCCTGGACAGCGGCGGACTCGCGGGCGAGTGACCCGTCGCTGTACGGCACCGCCCAAGCGGCGATCCGCTACCAACCCAAGGGCGTCATCGGCAACATCGTCCCCTGGAACTTCCCGTTCGACCTGTCGCTCGGGCCGCTGGTCGAGATGCTCGCGGCCGGTAACCGAGTGATCCTCAAGCCGTCGGATTACACCCCGGCCAGCGCAGAACTGCTGCGCCGCATCGTCGGCGAGACGTTCGATGCCGACCTGGTGGCCGTGTCGGTCGGCGGCCTGACCCTCGCCAAGGAATTTCCCAGCCTGCGGTGGGACCACCTGCTCTACACCGGCAGCCCCGCGATCGGCCGAGAGATCGCGCGCGCCGCCGCGGAGAACCTCGTCCCGGTGACCTTGGAACTGGGCGGCAAGTGTCCGGCGCTGATGACGGCGGGCAGCGTGGACGCGGGCAACGTCCGCAACGTCGTCGGCACCAAGCTGATCAAGAACGGGCAGATGTGCATCTCCGTGGACTACGCGCTGGTCCCCCGCGCGGACCTTGAGCGGTTCGTCGCGCACGCGCAGCGCTACGTCGATGACGAGCTGCCCGGCTACGCAGCGTCGGACCAGTGCACAGGGATCATCACCGAACGACACGCCGAACGCCTCGCCGAGCTCGCCGCCGAGGCGCGCCACTCAGGTGCGCGGCTGATCGAGCTCGGTGGCGTAGGGGACCCAGCGACGCGGCGGATGCCGCTCACCCTGGTGGTCGATCCGCCGCCCGGCTTGCGGATCATGCAGGAAGAGATCTTCGGCCCGATCCTGCCCGTCGTGCCCTACGACAGCCTCGACGACGCGGTGAACGCCATCAACGACGGTGAGCGCCCGCTCGGGTTGTACGTGTTCGCCCAGGACCCCGCGGTCGCCGAGGACGTGCTGCGCCGCACCAGCTCCGGTGGGGCGTGCGTCAACATCTGCGCGGTGCAAGGCGCGCTGCCGTCGCTCGGGTTCGGCGGCATCGGTAACAGCGGCTCCGGACGACACCACGGCATCGACGGGTTCCGGGAGTTCTCGAACCCGCGCGGCGTCGTGGTACGCGGCAGCGGGGATCTCGCCGATGCCTTCCTACCGCCGTACGGGCCAGTCGCGCAGGCGATCGTCGACAGCGTGCTCAGCGGCTCCGCCCCGGCCGAGGCCGCTGGACCGGGCAGTGTCTGACCGGGCAACAGGGCAGGCGGTGAGCAGCCGCGCGGACACCGACGCGAGCACGGCTGCTGCCGGGCGCAGCCGCGCCGTCGAGCTGGCGGCCCGCTGGATCGAAGACGGCCGGCGGCTCGAGATGCAGCCGCTGGCGGACGAGCTCGGCATCTCGCGAGTCACTCTGTTCCGTCACGTCGGTGGGCGGGACGAGCTGCTCGGCCAGGCGCTGTGGCTGCTCACCGAGCAGACGCTGCAGCTGGCGGCCCAACGCTGGCAAGCGGAGCGACCGCCCGGTGCTCTGCACGTCGTCGGCGCCGGACGGCACATGAACGAGCTGGTGTCCCGCTCCGGCGTGGTCCGCCGACTGCTCGAGGACGAGCCGGCGCTCGCCATCAGGATCCTGACCGATCCGCGCGGCCAGGTGCAGAGCGGCGTGGTGGCCTTCGTCGAGGGACTGCTGCGCCGCGACGTCGCCGAGCACCGACTCCGGCTAGTGGTGGAACCTCGAGACCTCGCGTTCGCGCTCGTGCGCCTCGGTGAATCCTTCCTTTACGCCGACGTCCTCGCCGCGCGGCAGCCGGACCTGGACACCGCCAACCGGCTGCAAGAAGCCCTACTCACCTCCGTCGCACTCCGCGTCACCGAACTCCCCCAAGTCAGATAACCCCGACTCGAGACCGCCCGGGCGCTCAGGCCACCGCCACGGGTTGATGACTCCTGCCCTCACCCGCCCGAGAACCTCGCTCGACCGACACCCGACACCGACACCCGAGGAGTCGACGATGACCGCCGCTCACGCACCCGCCACACCAGGCCACGCCCGAGCATCGCTGTGGAGCGGGATGCGCCACCGCCAGCTGGGCTACTACCCGGCGGTCGGCCCGCGCGCAGCGCAGCTGCTACTCGTGGTGGTCATCACGATCGCGTTGTACTACCAGCTCTACGTCGGCGGGTCGGTCTCGACATTGTTGCTGGCGAAGCTGCACATGAGTTTCAGCTTCTACGTCTACATCCTTGCCTTCGGGAACCTGTTCGGCGCGTTCGCCTCACTCGGCGCAGGGTTGGCCGACCGAGTCGGCAGGGCCCAACTCGTGGTCGTCGGACTGCTGGTCACCGGGGTCCTGACGGCCTTCGTCATCCCCGCCACGACCACGAGGTGGCCGTTCACGATCGCGTCGTGGCTCGTGGCAGTGGTCGAGGGCGTCGTGCTGGTCGCCACGCCGGCGCTGGTCCGGGACTTCTCCCCGCAGGTCGGGCGTGCGACGGCGATGGGGTTCTGGACGATGGGCCCGGTGCTGGGCAGCCTGGTCGTCTCGGTGGTCGCGACCAACACCCTTCACGCCAACAGCATCTGGCAGACGCAGTACCGGATCTGCGGGATCGTTGGGCTCGTCGTCTTCGTGGCCGCCGCGTTGTTCGTGCGCGAGTTGTCACCGGGGATCCGTGATCAACTGATCGTCAGTGAACGGGATCGAGTGCTGGTCGAGGCGCGGGCGAAGGGCATCGACGTCCAGTCATCTCTGCGCCGGCCGTTCCGGCAGCTGGCGAAGCCGGACGTCCTGCTCTCCGCGCTGGCGGTGTCCATCCTGCTGCTGGTGTACTACACCGCCGTCGGGTTCGGGACGATCATCTACACGACGATCTTCGGCTTCGATCTGAAGGACGCGAACGGGCTGGCGAACTGGAACTGGATCGCCGACGCGATCGCGCTGGTCGTCGTCGGCGTGCTGTCCGACCGGCTGCGGGTCCGCAAACCGTTCATGGTCGTCGGCGGTGTCGGTTCGGCGGTGTTCCTGGTGGTCTTCCTGCTGCAGTTCGGTCACCACCCCGGGTACTACACCTTGGCGATCATCATCTCGGTGCTGACGATCTTCCTCGCCCTCGCCTACTGCCCGTGGATGGCGAGCTACACCGAAAGCGTCGAGGCGCGCAATCCCGCGCTGGCCGCGACCGGACTGGCGATCTGGGCGTGGATCCAGCGCCTGGTCGTGTTCGCCTCGTTCCTGCTGCTGCCGGTGATCGTCAGTGGCATGACCCCCCTGGTGACCTACGGGGGGCAGGTGTCCGCGCTGTCCAGCCAGTACCAGTCCGAACTGGCCACCGCCGCGGTGATTCGCTCGGACACCCTGGCCGCGCTGTCCGCGAACCCCGGCGACACCGCCGCGCAGGCCGCCGCAGTCGGGCAGATCAGCGCTGCCGAGAAGGTGCCGCCGGCGCAGGCTGTGCAGAAGCTGGTGGCACTCAGTAAGGTCCCGCCCTCGGCGTTGGCCTACCTGAGCACCCACGGCCCGGCGGTGCAGAAGGCCGCCGCCGACTCACCGGGACAGTGGAAGAACTGGTACTGGATCTGCGTCGGTTCGGCGGTGTTCTTCGTCGCCTGCATCCCGCTGCTTCGGGGCCGATGGAGCCCGCGGGCCGCGCGTTCGGACACCGAGGCACACGAGCGGCAGGTGGAGCAGGAACTCGCCCGGCTGCAGCTCGCCGACGCCGCCGGCTGAGAGGGTGTGCTGATGAGGGCCATCGTCTGTCATGACGGGCAGCTGCACCTTGACGAGGTCGCCGACCGCCGGCCGGGGCGAGGACAGGTTCTGCTCGACGTCGTGCGCTGTGGCATCTGCGGATCGGATCTGCACGCCCGACAGCACGCCGACGAGCAGGCCGACGCGCTGGCCGAGGTGGGCTACCGCAGCGCCATGCGCGCCGAGCAGCGGGTCGTGATGGGGCACGAGTTCGCGGGCGCGGTGGCCGACTACGGCCCGGGGTGTCGAGGCAAGCTGCCGGTCGGCAGCGTGGTGGTCGCTCTGCCGTTGCTGCGCACCGCGGGCGGGCTGGACGCGATCGGCCTGTCCGCAGCCGCGCCGGGCGGCTACGCCGAGCAGGTCGTGGTCCAGGAGTCGCTGATGCTGCCGGTGCCCAACGGGTTGCCCGCCGCGACCGCGGCGCTGACCGAACCGATGGCCATCGGCCGGCACGCGGTGCTGCGCGCCGAGCTCGGCAAGCGGGACCTGGCCGTCGTGCTGGGCTGTGGGCCGGTCGGGCTGGCGGTGATCTGCATGCTGAAGGCCGAAGGCGTCCGCCACGTGGTTGCCAGCGACTTCTCGCCGACGCGCCGTGAGCTGGCCCGCGCCTGCGGCGCGGACATCGTCGTCGATCCCGCCGCCGACTCGCCCTACACCGCGGCCGGTGACCGCGGACACGTGCCGAGCGTGCCCGCCGCCGCCGAACTCGGGGTCGGCACCGTCGAGAAGCTGCGACGCCTGCCCTTGCCCTGGCACGTCGTGTGGCGCGTCGCCGAACGGCTCGGCATGGCGCCGCAACGGCCGGTGATCTTCGAGTGCGTCGGCGTCCCCGGGATGCTCGACAGCGTCATCACCGCAGCGCCGATGTGGGCGCGGATCGTGGTCGTCGGCGTCTGCATGACGCCGGACACCATCCGTCCGGTGATCGCGATCAACAAGGAAGTCGACCTGCGCTTCGTCGTCGGATACACCCCGCTGGAGTTCCGCGACACCCTCCACCTGCTCGCCGACGGAACCATCGACCCCACCCGGATCGTCACCGACACCGTCGCCCTGGACGCAGTTCCCGCCGCCTTCGACGCCCTCACCCACCCCGGCGCGCAGGCCAAGATCCTCATCGATCCCGCAGCGCCCCACTGACCGAGCGGCCTGCCCGGGGAGGTCACCGACTTGAGATGGCACCGGTGCCGTGCGCTCGGGCGGCGGGCGGCTGCAGCTGACGCTGCCGTATCAGAGTGCCCATCGGGTCTGAGCTGGTTCCAGCGCTGACCGTTCGTTGACGGCTTTGACGGCTTGAGCCACAGCCGATCGGGGATGCAGCGTCTGCCTCAGATGACGGTGGACGGTCACGGCCGCTGGCCGCGTCGTAACGCGTCAGGTGCTGTGGGCGCTCGACCCGGATGAGCAGCCCCCCAGGCCGCCCGCACCAGCTGTCCCACCCGGCGGGGCGGCTCAGCCGGCGCGAGCAACCGCCGACCTGGTCGCGACACGGCTCACAAGCGGATCGGCCAACGGTTCACCGGGGACTTCGCTCGCACGACGCGGCACCCGCGGGACGCCCGATCGTGCCTGTGCGCCGGGGGATCCCCGCTCACGGCTCGATACGGTGCGGGCTGTGCGGGTCGTGGTTGCCGAAGATCTCCTTCTGCTTCGGGAGGGTCTGACCCGGCTGCTCGAGGCGCACGACTTCGAGGTCGTCGAAGCGGTCGAGCAAGGGCCGCGGCTGGCGCGCGGCGTTGCTCGAGCACCGCCCGGACGTCGCGGTCGTCGACGTGCGACTGCCGCCGACGTTCACCGACGAGGGCCTGCGCGCCGTGATCGCGGCCCGGGCCGAGGTGCCCGGCCTGCCGGTACTGATCCTGTCGCAGTACGTCGAGCAGTTGTACGCCCGCGAACTGCTCGCCGACCGCTCCGGCGGCGTCGGCTACCTGCTCAAGCACCGGATCTTCGACTTGTCGCAGTTCCTGCAGGCGGTGCGCCAGGTCGCGGCAGGCGGGACGGCGATGGACCCGGAGGTCGTCGCGCAGTTGCTGTCCCGCCGTGCCGCCGACCGGCCGATCGCCACGCTGACCCCGCGCGAGCGCGCGGTGATCGCGCTGATGGCCGAGGGCCGGTCGAACGCGGCGATCGCGGAGACGCTGCACATCAGCGAGAAGGCGGTCAGCAAGCACACCAACTCGATCTTCTTGCGCCTGGGGCTACCGCAGTCCGAGGACGACAACCGCCGGGTGCTCGCGGTCCTCGCCTACCTCGAGGCGTAGGACAGCGGTCGCGCCTCCACGGGAGCTGGAGCCGGTCGCGGCCAGCGCACCCGGTCACCGAGCAGGACCAGTAGCGAGGGCAGCACGACCGCGCGCACCACGAGCGCATCGACCAGGACGGCCACCGCCAGACCCAGGCCCAGCTCCTTCATCTCCACCATGTGCAGCGAGGCGAAGATCGCGAAGACGGACACCATCACCGCCGCGGCCGCCGTGACCGTCCCGGCCGATCGCCCGACACCCACCCGGACCGCCTCGCGGACCGACAGCCCGCGTGCGGTCGCCTCGCGGATGCTGTTGAGGACGAACACGTGGTAGTCCATCGACAGGCCGAACAGCACCGCGAACGTGAACAACGGGATCCAGTTGATCAGCCGGCCGGTGGAGCTGTAGCCGAGCAGCCCGTCCGCCCAGTGGTGTTGGAACACCAGCGTCAGGACGCCGAACGCGGCGCCGGCGGACAGCAGGTTCATCCCGGCCGTGCACAGGGCGAGCAGCGCCGAGCGGAAGACCAGACCGGTCATCAGCACCGTCAGCAGCACCACTGTCGCGACGACCCACGGCAGCCGGCTGCCGAGCTGGTGCGTCGGCATCGACGTCCGCGGCGGTCTCCCCACCCACCGCGAAGTGGGCGCCGGGCAGGTCGCGCAGGGCGCCGGGCACGAAGGACGACCGCAGGAGCGCCACCGCGCCGCGGGCATCGGCTGATTCCGGGTCGAACGGCACGGACAGCTGCAGCAGGTGCGTGTTGCCGTCCTGCGACGCCGTCAGCGCCGGCGGCCCGTCGGACACGAAGTGCCGGTCCCGCCGGGCCCGGGCGTCCAGTGCCAGCAGGGCGTCGTGCACGTCGGCCCCCGCCCCGGCCGACGAGCGGACCACGACGTCCACGTCCGTGTTCCGACTCGGGAACGCCGCAGTCAGCCGGTGCAGGGTCTGGGTCTCGGCGATCGAGGTCGGGAGCGAGGCGAGGCTGTCCGAGGTGAGCCGCATGCCGAGTGCGGGGAGCGCGAGCAGGGCCAGCGCTCCGACGGAGATCGCCAGCGTCCGGGCCGGGTGGGTCAGCGACGGGCGCAACACCCCCGACCACAGCACCGGCTCGCGGTCCTGCGTGGTCCACCGCCACAGCAGCGGCACGCGCGGCCGGTCGATCGCCCGGCCGAGCGCCACGAGCATCGCCGGGAGGACGGTCAGCGAGCCGAGCACCGCCACCGCCACGACGAGGATCGACCCGGTGGCCAGCGACGCGAAGACGACGTTGCCGCTGACGTACAGGCCAAGCATGGCGAGCACGACGGCCACACCCGAGACCCAGACGCTGTGCCCGGAGGTCTCGGCGGCGATCTCGACGGCGTCGAGGGTGCTGCGTCCGGCCCGCCGCTCGGCCCTGACCCGCTTGACGTAGAACAGCGAGTAGTCGACGCCGACCGCCATCCCCATCAGCAAGATCATGCTGGACGTGGTGCCGGAGTCCGGGATCACGTGTGAGGCCAGAGCGGACAGGCCGGTCGCGGCGCCGACCGCGGACAGTGCCAGCAGCACCGGCACCCCTGCCGCCACGATCGCGCCGAAGCCGACCAGCAGGATCACCAAGGTCACCGGCAGGCTGACCGCGGCCGCCGACGACAGGTCACTCGCGACCTGGTCGTTCACCGCCTGGTTCACCGACTGGTCGCCCGCCTGTTGCACCCGCAGCGTCGGGTTGTCGCGTTGGACGGCGGACGTGGTGCTGAGCAGCGGCTGGACGTCCGCGTCGGGACGCAGCGTGACCTCGACGACGACCGCGGAGCCGGCCGGCGACCTGACCGGCGCCGCCACCGCTGCCACTTGCGACAGCCCCGCCATCCTGGCGCGCACCTGCGCCGCCGCAGCCGCGGCGGCACCCGGTTCCAGCTCACCGTGCCGCGCCGTGATGAGCACGTCCTCGGTGTCGGGCGGGCTCAGGTGCGCGTCGTGCAGCCAGCCCAGGGCCTGCCCGGACTGGCCGGTGGAGGTGTCGAGGTCGCTGGCCTGGTGCAGGCCCGCGGCCTGTCCGGCGAGTACGCAGCAGCCGACGAACACCAGCCACAACACGATCGCGCGCCACTTGTGCGTCGCGCTCCAGCGGGCCAGTCGGACGGTGCGGGCGCGCGGTGAGGGCGTCGCGTCGGGCTTCGTCTCGGTCACGCCTCGAGCGTTCCGGCGGGTGGTCCTCGGCGCAGGAGGGTTGGCACCCGAGTGGAGGTGGAGTTTCCTCTACCGCGGCGGGCGCGGTGCGTCGGCCACGATGGGTGCGTGACCCCGGCGCTCACTCGCCGCCTGCAGCTGCTGCTGTGGGCGGTCTGCGCGCTCCTCACGTCCGCGCTCAGCGCCGTGCTCTGGATCCTCACGGTCGTCTCGTTGGCGCTGTACGGGGTGGTCGTCGGCGTTCCGCTGTCACTGGCGGCGATCTGGATGACCCGCCAGGTGGCCGGTGTGCACCGCTGGGCGTACCGCATCCTCTTCGGCCACGACCTCCCGCCGCCGTACCTGGTGCCGGCGCAACCGGGTGTCGTCGCGCTGGTGGTCACGACCCTGCGCGACCCCGCGACCTGGCGCGACCTGGCCTGGCTGGTGCTCGACTCGACGGTGGGCCTGACGCTGGCGCTCCTCGGGATCGTCGAGGCGGTCCTCGACCTGCTGTTCTGGTTCCTGCCCGCCGGCCTGTCGCTGCGGCTGGCCGCCTGGCTCGGGACGTTGCTGCTCGGTCCCACGGAGGCCAGCCGACTGGCGACGCGGGTCGGCCAGCTCGCGCAGTCGCGGGCAGAGACGGTCGACACGCAGGCGGCGGAGCTGCGCCGCATCGAGCGTGACCTGCACGACGGCGCGCAGGCCCGGCTCGTCGCCCTCGGGATGAGCCTCGCGCTCGCCGAAGAGCGCCTCGACCGCGACCTGGGCGGCGCGCGGGCGCTGCTCGGCGAGGCACGCGCCGCCAGCGTCGCCGCGCTCGCCGAGCTCGGCGACCTGGTGCGCGGCATCCACCCGCCCGTCCTCGCCGACCGCGGGCTGGCCGGTGCCGTCGAGGCGCTCGCGCTCGCCGCTCCCGGAAGTGTCACCGCGCGGGTGGACGTGCCGGTCCGGCTGCCCGCACCCGTCGAGTCGGCGGCCTACTTCGTCACGGCAGAGGCGTTGACCAACGCGGTCAAACACAGCGGCGCCAGCCACATCGACGTCAGCGTGGCCTACCGCGACGAGCAGGTGCTGATCGCCGTCCAGGACGACGGGCGCGGCGGCGTCGACGCCGCCGCAGGCAGCGGGCTGCGAGGCATGCAGCGGCGGCTCAACGCCTTCGACGGCACGCTGGCGGTCGACAGCCCGCCGGGCGGTCCGACCCGGCTCGCGATCGTGCTGCCATGTCCGTCCGCACGGCCGTCGTGAGCTCTGCTCCCGGTCGACCTGCAAGGCCCACCCGGCGCGACGGAGCGCCTCCGAGATGGCGAACCGTTACTGGCTCGAGCTTGGGCGCGTCGAAGCTGGCAGCTAGGCACCGTGCGGCGACGCGGCGGGGCGCTGGCCGCGCTGTACCCGGTGGTGCGCGCTGTGTTTGGGCGTGGGCGAGCCGGTAGGACTGGATGCCGGTGTCGATGATTGCCGGCGAAGGTGAGCCGGTCGACGATGGCGGCGCAGAGCCGGGCGTCGGTGAAGGTCTTGGCCGCGCCGGGGAACGACTCGTTGCTGGCGATCGCCACGGAGTTGGTCTTCTCCCGTTCGGTGAGCACCTGGAGAGGAGTTCGGCGCCGCGGCGATGGAGTTCCGTGTCGCCGCGCTCGTCGATGCAGAGCAGGTCGACACGGCCGTAGCCGGCGATGGTCTTGGTGAGGATCTTCTCGTCGGCGGCCTCGACGAGCTCGTTGACCAGGTGCGATGCGCAATTGTCATCCCTGTCGTCGGTGAAGTCGACGAACGGACGCGGGCCGATCTCGCTGTGCGCGGCGTCGATCTGTGACGCTGTGATGTTGGCCCGGAACTGCGCCAGCCCTCATTTCGACCGGCATGATCCGCTCAATGCGGTCGTCCCAGAACACCAACCGACTGTTGCGCCAGTACTTGCCCAGGACCGACAACTTCACCCGACACAGCCAAGACCAACTCGACGCCATCGCGGACCGGCCGGCCCGAGGAGTTGCGTCGAGCGGACCGCTGGAGCCGCCAGCGCGGTCGGCTGTCCGCCGGGTGCATCGCCGGCGAGATTCGATCGTGTGGACCACGGTCCGGTCGCTCGCACCCGCGTTCACCTCGGTTGTGACGGGTATGGGTTGACGCTCGACCTGGTGGCGCGTGACATCACGACGGGGCGGCCCACCGGTCGAGGTGGGCCGCCCGTTCGGTCATGCGGCGGGTCAGGCGTCGGATCCGGTCGCCGCAGTGCCGAGAGCGTGGACGGCGGAGCGCCGGAAGCCTTTGACGGTGAGCCATCCGCCGACGGAGAGCTCGAAGACGGAGATCGGCAGGCCGAGTACGAAGGCCGGACCTGAGACCTGGTGCCAGAGACCGAACATCGTGCCGGTGGTGGAGGCGAGGATCAGCGGGCGCGCCGATGAGGCCGATGGTCGGGATGATGCGCGGGACAAGGCGGGAACGGTACATCAGCGTAGCCGAGGAACAGCGCGTTGATGCCGGCCATCAGGCCGGGGCCGAGCGAGGAAGGTCCACTGGCGCAGCTCGACCAGCGCGTGGCCGGTGATGCGCGAGCGCGTCGGCCTGGGCGCCGGTGGCGCCGGCGAGGTCCGCCGCGCAGCGTCACGACGGACAGCACGCTGACGACGCCGACGAGGATCGAAGCCGGCCTCGACGACGCGGGAGGTGACGAAGCCGATCGCTGCCGTCCGGCTGACCCGCCGGGTCACCGGGTAGAGCGCGACGGCGGTGCCGATGCCGGCCAGGGCCGTGACGATCTCGAGCCAGCTGCCCCAGCAGCACCGGCGGCGTTGCTGCCGCGGCCGATGATGAACCCCTCCGGGTCGTCGACGATGCTTCGCGAACAGCTTCAGCTGCGGGATCGAAGCGGCGAAGGTGAGCAGGTACAGCAGCCCGCCGGCGAGGGCGATCTTGCGCATCGGGTCCATCGCGTCGCCGCCGGGCGTGCGCGGGTCGGTGGTGAGCGCGCGCGGGTGTGGTGTCGGCTGATCGTGGTCATGTCGTGCTCCTTCTGGTCGGTGAGAAGCGGTGTGGGATCGGGCCGCGGCGCGGCTCGATCCGTCGACCGACGGACGGAGCGATCGGCAGACCGAGGTCGTCGAGCTTGCGCAGCAGCCCGTGCAGGGCGGACTGGTCGACGACCAGGCCGCTCAGATCACGGTGGTGCCGTCGTCGTGCCGGGTGAGCGTCAAGCCGTCGAAGGCGGCGGCCCAGCGGTGCTGCCAGGTGGCCGCGTGACGCGGATCTCGGTATCGCTCCGGTTCGACGAGCCGCGGCTCCGTCCGGTGGGCAAGTCAGCCATCGTGTCGCCTCCCTGGTGCTGCCCGGTGCGACTTGCCGCGGTGGCGGTGGTCGATCGGGCTGAGGCAAGATGGGCGTCGATGTGGTGAGCGGTCATCACCACATGTGGTGAGCGCTCGGAACATGTGGTGACCGCGCTCCGCCGCACCGTGCGGCGAGAACCGCTCAGCGGATCGGCGTCCAGGCGTCTGATGCAGGTCGCGTCCCTGGCGCACCGCGGCGCGGCGGCTGGTCGACGCCGAGCTTCGCGTAGATGTTCTTGGTGTGCGTGCGCACGGTGTTCAGCGAGACGGACAGCTGGCGGGCGATGTCCGGGCCGCCGAGGTCGGTGCCGAGCAGCCGGAGCACGTCCAGCTCGCGCTCGCTCAGCGGCTCGATGAGCTTCTGCGGCTGGACGGGTGCTGCGGCGGCACCGTTGCGGTCGCGGCCAGCAGTCCGGTGGCGTAGGCCGGGGCGCCGGCTGCCTCCGCAGCGCCTTCAGCAGGGCCGCCATCGGCGGGCCCTCGTCGGCGAACAGCCGCACATAGCCCTCCGGCTCGGCGAGGGTCACGGCGCGAGCGCAGCGCAGCGAGCGCGGCCGGCACGATTCCGGCCGGCCTGGTGCGCCAGAGCCTGCAGCATGAGGACCTCGATGACGCTCGCCCCGCGGCCGCCGTCGCTCGGCGGCAGCGAGCAGCCGGTCAGCAGTGCCAGCGCGTCGGCGAGGTTGTCGGCCGCCGGTTCGCGCGCGGTGCTGCCGCGCCGATCAGCAGCCGCGCGAAGGTGAGGTGTTCGTACTCGCGCAGGTACGACAGCTCGTCGTCGGCGGTCAGCTGCTCGGTCCCGGGCCCACTGCTCGCGCGAGGTCGAGCTCGCCGCGGCGCAGCCGAGCCGGGCACGGACCGCCGGGACCGGGGCGCACGTTGGGGGAGAAGTCGCCGTCGTAGACCCGCTCGGCCTCGTCGAGCAGGTCGAGCGCGCGCGTCGAGGTCGCCGTCGACCTGCACGGAGCCGGGCCGATGACGACCCGCCACCGGTAAGGGTTCTGCGGCAGGCCGTTGTGCTCGCCGAGCCGCTCGGCTGATCGCCAGCTGCTCTCGCGCGCGCCGGCGAGGTCGTCGCGTTCGAGCAAGCACCGCCGGCGATCCCGACATGCATGTCGGCGGTTCCCCGCAGCGGCTCGGCGCCGGGCGCCGAGCGCGGCCAGTTCGAGGGCATGGCTGGTAGGTGCGGCAGCGCCGCGGCGAGCCGGCCCTGGGTCCGCTGGAGGTCGCCGAGGGTGATGGTGCAGCCGAGGACGTCGGCGAGGAACCCGGCGCGGGTCAGCCCGGCGACCGACTCGGGGTAGGCGGCGTACGCGCCGGCGAGGTCACCGGTCGTCCACGAGGCGAGGCCGGCCGAGAGCACCGGCCGCCGCCCGGGTCAGCGGCGTCGTCGCGGCGGCGCCAGCGCGAGCGCGTCGCGCGCGTGGGCGATGGTGCCGTCGAGGTCGCCGCTCGCGAGCGCAAGCGCGGCGCGGTACATCGCGATGTGGGCGGGCAGCGCGCGGTAGCTGATCCTCGTCGACGACGACCACGATCGCGGCGGCGGACGCTCGCGGCCAGCTCGCCGTCCGCCAGCGCACGCAGCGCCTCGATGTCGGTCGAGCCGCTCGGCCGACGGTGTCGAACGTCGAAGGCCTGCGCCAGCGCGCCGACGAACGCCACGGCGAGCACCGGGTCGGCGTGCGGACCACCTCGTCGGGCAGCGCGCGTACCCAGCGGGCGAGCTCGGCCTCGCGCCGCTCGCGCTGCATCATCGGCATCGCGAGCTCCATGAGGTCCGCGGCGCGACGTACGTCACCGCCGGCCAGCGCGTGGCTGACCGCCTGCGCGACGTCGCCATTGAGCCTCGAACCAGCCGCTGGCCCGTCGGTGCAGCTCGGCGATCCGCGTCCGGGCCGCTCGTCGTGCAGGTGGGCCCGCAGCACGTCGGCGAACAGGTGGTGGTAGCGCCACCACTGCCGCCGGTCGTCGAGCGGGACGAGGAAGAGGTTGGCTCGCTCGAGCGCGACCAGCGTGGCCCTGCCGTCCGCACGCCCGGTGACGGCGTCGCAGAGCGGGCCGGTGAGCCGCTCGAGGATCGACGTCTCGAGCAGGAAGTCGCGTACCTCAGCGCTCTGTCGGGCGAGCACCTCGTCGGCCAGGTAGTCGACGATGAAGCGGTCGTCGCCGGCGAACTGGCGATGAACGCGCTGGGGTCGTCACGGCCCTGCAGCGACAGGGCCGCCAGTTGCAGGGCGGCGACCCAGCCCTCGGTGCGCTCGTCGAGCGTCGCGACGTCGGCGTCGCTGAGCGCCAGGCCCATCGAGCCGTTGAGGTACGTCGCCGCCTCGTCGGCCGTGAAGCGCAGGTCGCTCGGCCCGCACCTCGACCAGCCGCCGCGGGCGCGCAGCCGCGCCAGCGGCAGCGGCGGGTCGGCCCGGGTGGCGATCACCAGGTGCAGCTGCGGCGGCAGGTGGTCGAGCACGAACGCCAGCCCTTCGTGGACCTCGCGGCTGACTCGATGACGTGGTAGTCGTCGAGCACGAGCACCACGTCATCGGGCAGCGCCTCGAGGTCGTTGAGCAGCGAGGCCAGCGCAGCATCGAGTCGGCGGCGAGGATGCCGACGCGAACAGCGGCGAGCGCGACCGTCGCCGCGATCCGGGCGCCGCGCGCGCTGCAGCGCGGTGATGACGTAGGTCCAGAACAGTGCGGGGTCGTTGTCGCGCTCGATCGAGCGAGACCCAGGCGACGCGCCGGCGCCGTCCGCGGCGGACGCTCGGCGAGCCACTCGCTGAGCAGCGTCGTCTTGCCGAAACCGGCCGGCGCGGACACCACGGTGAGCGGGGTGCCGAGCGCGGCTGTCGATCGGCGCGCCAGCCGCCGACGCGGTGATCACGCCCGGCCGCGGGGTCGGCACGCGGTACTTGCTGTGCAGGAGCGGGCTCGCCACGGATGCCAGAGTGCCGCACCGAACCTGCACGCGAGCCACTTCCCTCTCACCGGTTTCCGGTGCTCGCGTGGCTCGCCGGCGCATGCGATGGAACCTTGCCGGCGTCTTCTTCGCCGTGCTGTCGCCCCCGGGGGACGGCTACCGACCCTCCATGGACCGCATCGCTTTCCCGCAGGAAGCCTGACCGACGTCTGTCGTGACAGCTGCCTGCACCCATCCGAGTGCGTCACCTCACGCGGCGCGCGGCCATGCCCGCGCGCGCTGAACGATCCGCTACGAGACGCCGAGCAGCACGGACGGGTGCATGACCGGGACTGTCCGACTAACGGTGTTTCCGGCCTGACACGCTGAGCGGGAGCTCGGCGAGAAGGGTGGCGTCTGATGACGGCGACACTGGATGGTGTGACGAAGAAGAAGCCGAGCGAGCAGTCGGCTGAGCAGCAGGCCGCGGTCGAGCTGGTGCGGCTGGCCAAGGAGCAGGGCCTGTCGTTGACCGGCCCGGATGGGCTGCTCAAGCAGCTGACGAAGACGGTGCTCGAGACCGCGCTGAACGAGGAGATGACCGAGCACCTGGGCTATGAGAAGCACGACCCGGCCGGTGCCGGGGCGGGCAACATCCGCAACGGCACCCGGGCCAAGACGGTGCTGACCGAGGCGACCGGACAGGTGGAGATCGACGTGCCGCGCGACCGGGCCGGCACGTTCGAACCGCAGATCGTGCAGAAGCGGCAGCGGCGGCTGACCGGGGTCGATGAGGTCGTGCTGTCGCTCTATGCCAAGGGCCTGACCACCGGTGAGATCAGCGCGCACTTCGCTGAGATCTACGGCGCCTCGGTCAGCAAGGAGACGATCCGCGGATCACCGACAAGGTGATCGAGGAGATGAACGACTGGTCGTGCGGCCGCTGGATGAGACCTACGCGGCGATCTTCATCGACGCGATCGTGGTCAAGGTCCGCGACGGGCAGGTCGCCAACCGGCCGTTCTACGCGGCCATCGGCGTCACCCTGGCCGGCGAACGCGACATCCTCGGGCTCTGGGCCGGCACCGGCGGTGAGGGCGCGAAGTTCTGGATGGCGTGCTCACCGACCTGAGGAACCGCGGCGTCAACGACACGTTCTTCGTCGTCTGCGACGGGCTCAAGGGCCTGCCCGAGGTGGTGTCCAACGTCTGGCCGCAGGCGATCGTGCAGACCTGCATCATCCATCTGATCCGCAACACCTTCCGGCTCACCTCCCGCCGGTACTGGGACGAGCTCAAGCGCGACCTCAAACCGATCTACACCGCCGTCAACGCCACCGCCGCCCGGGCCGCGTTCGACGAGCTGGCCGAGAAGTGGGGCGCAGCGCTACCCGGCGGTGGTCCGGCTCTGGGACAACGCCTGGGCCGAGTTCATCCCGTTCCTGGACTACGACGTCGAGATCCGCCGCGTCATCTGCTCGCACGAACGCGATCGAGTCGCTCAACGCCCGATACCGGCGGGCGATCAAGGCCCGCGGCCACTTCCCCAACGAGCAGGCCGCGTTGAAGTGCCTCTACCTGGTGACCCGATCACTGGACCCCACCGGGCCGGGCCGGGCACGATGGACCATGCGGTGGAAGCCAGCGCTCAACGCGTTCGCGATCACCTTCGCCGACCGATTCCCGGCCGCCGAAACCTACTGATGAACACCGCCGGAAACACCGTTAGCGAGATAGACCCGCATGACCAGCCGTCCGATCGCTCTCGGCCCGCTGGGTGTCTCTAGCTCCTTGTGAAGCAGCGACGGCGGGGGCGACTTGTTTAGGTCTGCTCGTGACGCTGCGTAGACGACGTCGGAGAGGCGGCGTTTGAGGACTCGTAGGGCTTCCAATCCGCTGTCAGCGCCTGCTTTGGTCGGTCGATCATGGCGCGTGCCGGTGGATGGCAGTGGGCCTGGGTCATGGCGATGCGGTGGAGAGCGGCGTTGAGCTGGCGGTTGCCGGTTCGGCTGAGTCGGTGGTGGGGTCTGTTCGATGACCACACGGGCAGCGGCGCGGTGCCGTTGTATCGGGCGTAGGCAGTCCTTGGAGCGGAAGCGGTCGATGCCGGCGGTCTCGCCGAGGATCTTGGCCGCGGTCGACGCACCGCAGCCAGGCAGGGCGAGCGACGCCGGGGCACGCTGCTCGACGAGGTGGGGGATTTCCTCGGTGAGCTGGTCGATGTCGCTGGTGAGGTCGCGGGGCGCGCGACGAGGACGCGGGCCAGGCGCGCGACCACGCGGTTCATGCCGTCGGCGCCGTCGATGCGGTCGACGTCGGCCAGGTGAGCCTCGAGCTGGTCAAAAGCGCTGGCCAGGTCCAAGGTGCGGGCGTTGGGCTCCCAGCCGGGGTCGAGCTCGTGCAGGTGCCATCGCAGCCGGCAGATCGCGCGGGTGCGTTCTGCCACCAGTGATTCCCGGTGGTCGAGCGAGCAGCCGGACCTCCGGTCCGGGCCGTCGAGGCGGGCGACCGGCAGGTTCGGCTCGCGCAGCGCGGCCCGGGCGACCGCGAGTGCGTCGATCGGGTCGGACTTGCCGAACGTGCGCGTCGAGGTGCGCACCTGCGCCATCATCTTCGGCGGCACTCGCACGATGGCTTGACCGGCGATCAGCAGGTCCGCGCCAACCGGCGAGATAGATGCCGGCAGTCCTCGACCGCCCACCAGCGCTCGCCGCCATCAAACTGGTCGGCCCACCGCGACAAGCCGAGGTGATCTTTCGTCGTTGTTGCCGATCGGTGCGTTCGGCGATCTGCCGGCCGTGCTCATCGACCGCGACGACGGTGTGCGTGCGCTTGTGCGCGTCGATCTCCGAGAGTGGCCATCGACAGGTGTTCCTTCCGTGTGAGGGGCACGGGCCGGTCGGCGGGCATATCCCTGTCAGGGGCGACGCCACGCTCCTCTCAAGCCACGCCGGCCGGTCCTTGACGTCCGGCGGGCCGCACTACCGACAGTAGCCACGAAGGCAGAAACTACGTGGAGCGAACCGCCAGACCCGCTGACCCTGAACACAGGGAAACTCGTGTCAGTACCACCAGTCACATCCGTCACAGCGAGCTTGGCACGAGTTGCTGATGGGACCCGCCGAGCGAGCAGCTTGACGGCAAGAAAACGGTCGGACAGCGACATCATGCGCTGGACTGCAATAATATGTGGAGCCGATGTATAGAGTAGGGACGCCGGTTGTCGCCCGTTGCCCGGGCTACATGACGGGCGGGGCAGCGGGACGCTCGGCGTCCGCTGTGGCGGAGTCATGTGGGCGCCGCCGCACTCGCCGCTGGAGGTTCTCGAGCGGTACGCCTCGGAGCTGGATCTGCGTAGGTGAACCGAGTGCGGCAGGATCGCCAGGTGGCGCGACGGCAGCTGATCTCATCTGGGGCTTCGTGGGAGCCGGTCGTCGGCTACTCGCGCGCGGTGCGCGTCGGCTCGTGGGTGTCGGTGGCCGGCACTACGGCGGCTGCCGAGGGTGGAGGCGCGGTCGGCGGGAACGACGCCGCCGCGCAGGCCCGTGAGGCGCTGCACCGGATCGCGGTCGCCTTGGAGCAGGCCGGGTCGGGCCTGCAGGACGTCGTTCGCACTCGCATCTTCGTCACCGACATCAGCCGCTGGGAGGAGGTCGGGCGCGTTCATGGAGAGTTCTTCGGCGACATCCGACGAGCTACTTCCATGCTTCAGGTCAGCGCGCTGATCGACCCTGCGTTGCTGGTCGAGATCGAGGCCGACGCCGTCGTTCCGTAGACCGGTGATCCTGGTGCGGGACGCACTGACCGCTCGTCGAGTGAGTCAGCCAGGCCGATTCCGGTCGATGTGTCTGGGTCCATGACGTCAGCGAGGTCGGTGCCTTTCGACGATGGGGAAACGGCGGGCGCCCGAAACGCCCGCAGAAGCAGCCTGCTGTTCGAGGACGGACCACCAGCTCAAAGATGACTGATCCTCGGGATCGACGGCAACGTGGTGGACCTCGGTCGTCACTAGTCCGTACATGCTTTCGTACCCGACGGACACCAAGTGCCGTCCGTCAGCAACCGCAGCGGTGACCCTCTTGGAGACGCGGGAGGCGCGCGTGACGCCAGCGGTGCGCTTCGGTGGGCGGTGATCAGCCGGCGGTCGGCCCGCCGTCCGCGACGAGGGCGGTTCCGATGTAAACGGCGCGGCGTCCGAGTGAGCCAGAGGACGGCTGAGGCGATGTCGTCGAGTCGACCCGCGCGGTGCATACTTCGCACCTCCGTCAGGCTTCCTGAGGGCGGAAGTCCGACGTCGTCAGAAGTCCGTGATGGTGATGGTCCACGAGCCTTCCGATCGGACTTGCAGGTATCTGCCGAGGCTGACGTCGGTCTGGCAGTCATCGATCGGGCCGACGGTGTTGGTGAGCAGCTTCGGCCCGTCACCCGCACGGTAGGTCTCGGCGGCGGGGAGGCGGTCGCCGAAGGTGATTGCGAAGGCGTTTAGGGCGGGCTTCCACCGCATGGCCCATCGTGCCCGGCCTCGCCCGGTCGGGTCTAGTGATCGGCGAACCGGGTAGAGGCATTTCATCGCGGCTTGTTCGGAGGGGAAGTGGCCGCGGGCCTTGACCGCGCGGCGGAAGCGGGCGTTCAGCGACTCGATCGCGTTCGTGCTCGACAGGACACGACGGATCTCCAGGTCGTAGTCGAGGAACGGGATGAACTCGCCCAGGCGTTGTCCCACAGCCGCACGATCGCCGGGTAGCGGGCGGCCCAGTGCTCGGCGAGCCGGTCGAAGGCGACGCGGGCGGCAGCAGCGTTGACCGCGGAGTAGATCGGCACCACGTCGCGTTTGAGGGCGTCCCAATCTCGGCGGGAGGCCAGCCGGTAGGTGTTGCGGATCAGGTGCACGATGCAGGTCTGAACTGTGGTCGCCGGCCACACGTTGCCGACCACCTCCGGCAGTCCCCTGAGCCCGTCACAGACCAGGAAGAACACGTCACCCACCCCGCGGTTCTTCAGATCAGTGAGCACGGACAGCCAGAACTTCGCGCCCTCACCGCCGGAACCGACCGACAACGCCACGATGTCGCGGTCGCCGTCGAGGCTGACCCCGATCGCGGCGTAGATCGGGCGGTTGGCGACCTGCCCCTCGCGGACCTTCACCACGATGGCGTCGATGAACACCGCGGCGTAGATCGCATCGAGCGGGCGCACCGACCACTCGTGCATCTCCTCCAGCACCCGGTCGGTGATCCGGGAGACCGTCTCCTTGGTCACCGAGGCGCCGTAGATCTCGGCGAAGTGCGCGCTGATCTCCCCGGTGGTCAACCCCTTCGCATACAACGACAGCACGATCTCATCGACCCCGGACAGCCGCCGCTGCCGCTTCTTCACGATCTGCGGGGCGAACGCAACGGGACGCCCCACGTCCGGGACGGCCGCGTCACGCGCCCTCCGCCGCAGCCGCGGCGGCGGCGGTTCCTTCACCGGCACTCGTCTGCGTGAACTGTCACGGGGACCGTTGGTCGGGTGGTGAGTCACTGGTTCGGGGCCGTCCGCGCTTGGGTAGCGGCTGCGCGCGTTTGGGCATCCGGCCGGCATCGGTGAGGGCATGGCGCAGCAGCACCTCGACCTGGGCGTTGAGGCTGCGGAACTCGTCGCCGGCCCACCGCATCAGCGCGTCGTGCACGGCGGGGTCGATGCGGAGCAGGACCTGCCGACGTTCAGTCACGTGTAGAGCGAGCCCGTGTTCACGACCGGAGACGGTGGTTGGTCGCCGCACAGCACGACCATGAGGTTGCTGACCATGCTGGCTCTGCGTTCTTCGTCGAGGTCGACCACGCCGGATTCGGCGAGCTGGGTCAGCGCGAGCTGCACCATGCCGACTGCGCCCTCGACGATCCTGGTCCGGGCGGCGACGACGGCGTTGGCCTGCTGGCGGCGCAGCATGGCCTGCGCGATCTCCGCGGCATAGGCGAGGTGGGAGATGCGCACCTCGACGATTTCCAGGCCGGCGATCGCTACGCGGGCGGCGACCTCGGTCGCGAGCGCGGCCGCCACGACGTCGGTGGAGCCGCGCAGGGACGTCCCGGTGCCGGAAGTGTCGTCGTAGGGGTGGCTGGTGGCGACGTGCCGTAGCGCGGACTCGGCCTGGACGGTGACGAAGTTCCGGTAGTCGTCGACGGCGTAGGTCGCCTTGGCGGTGTCCGCGACCTGCCAGACCACGATGGCCGCGATCTCGACCGGGTTGCCGTCGGCGTCGTTGACCTTGAGGTGGTCGGTCTCGAAGTTGCGTACCCGCACGCTGACCTGTCGGCGGACGGTCAACGGCAATACCCACCAGAACCCTGCACGCTCCACGGTGCCGACGTAGCGGCCGAAGAACTGGATCACCGCGGTCTGGCCGGGAGCGACGATCACCAGCGAGGTGACGAGCAGCACTCCGACGACGATCGGCAGCCACAGCAGACCGCTGGTCTGCCGCGCCGCGACCACCGCCCCGGCGATGCATCCGCCGAGCAGGACCAGTCCCAGCAGTCCGGGGAGCGCGAGCGCGGGCCGGTGGGCGATGTCGACGCGGCCGCCCTGATGCCCGACCGGTCTGGCGATGTCCATAGCTTCTCCTCACGCAAAAGTGATAGCATCTTATATCACTATACGAGTTCGAGTAGGTGAAGGCATGAGCGGTCCGGGCGGCGCGGCACTCTCGGTCGAACGGCTGACCAAGCGGTTCGGTGATCGCGTCGCGTTCGAGGACGTCAGTTTCGAGGTCGGCTGCGGCGAGGTGTTCGGCTTCCTCGGCCCGAACGGCGCCGGGAAGACGACGACCGTGCGCACGTTGGGCACGCTGCTCGCGCCGAGCGCCGGCACCGCCACCGTCGCCGGGGTGCCGCTCACCGAGGCGAACGGGGTCGAGATCCGCCGCCGGATCGCGATCATGCCGGAATCGCCGGGGCTGTACCTGCGGTTGAGCGTGCGCGACAACCTGGTGTGCTTCGCCGACCTGTACGAGGTGGACGACCCGGCCGGGCGCATCACCGACGCGCTGCGCGCGGTGAACCTCGCCGACCGCGCCGACGACGTGTGCGGCGCACTGTCGAAGGGACTGCGGCAGCGGGTCGCGCTCGCCCGCGCGCTGCTGAGCGACCCGCAGGTGCTGTTCCTGGACGAGCCGACCTCCGGCCTGGATCCGGTCGCGGCCCGCGACGTGCACGAGCTGATCGACACGCTGCGCCAACGCGGCGTGACGATCTTCCTCACCACCCACCGCCTGGGCGAGGCCGAGCGGCTCTGCGACCGGGTCGCGATCCTCAACACGACGCTGCGCACGATCGGCCGGCCCGACGAGTTGCGTGAGCGACTGTTCGCCAAGACCCTCACCGTCCGTACCCTCGCCCCGCTGCCCGACCCGGGCCGGGTGTTCGACGGCCTGCCAGCGACGCACGGTTGGCAGCCGGACGGCCCGGCCGCCTACCTGCTGGCGGTCTCCGACTCGACTCTCGCCGCGCCTGCCGTCACCCGCGCGCTGGTGGCCGCCGGCGCCGACGTGCTGTCGGTCGGCGAGTCACGCCACTCCCTCGAAGATGTCTACCTCGAACTGATCGACGAGGACGTGGAGGCGAGCCGCCGATGAGCGTGAGCAGGAGGCGGGTGCGGGCGATCGTCCGCAAGGAGCTGCGCGAGTACCGGCGGAACGGCAACATCGTCTACTCGATGGCAATCCTGCCGCTGGTGTTCATGATCCAGCCGTTGATCGAGGCGTTCACCCTGCCGGACTCGGCGGCCGTGGGGCTGCACCGCGAGCACGCGCTGCTCTACATGCTCGCCATCCCGGTGCTCGTGCCCGCCGCGCTCGCCGCCTACGCCGTGGTCGGCGAGCGACTGCAGGCCACCCTCGAACCCGTGCTCGCCACCCCGATCCGCCGCGACGAGCTGCTGCTGGGCAAGGCGCTCGCCGCGTTCGTCCCGGCCGTAGGCGTCGCGTACCTGATGTTCGCGCTCTACGTCGCCGTCGTCGAACTCTTCGCCCACACCGCGGTGGCCGATGCGCTCATCCAGGGCCCGGAGCTGCTCATCCAACTGATCTTCACACCGCTGCTCGCCAGCTGGTCGATCTGGATCGGCATCGGCATCTCGGCGCGCGCCCGCGATCCCCGCACGGCGCAGCAACTGGCGATCCTGGCCAGCCTGCCCACCGTCGCGATCACTGTGCTGGTCGCCTTCAACGTCATCCCCGCGAGCCTGCCGGTCGCCCTGGCGTTCGGCGCGGGACTGGCCGTCCTCAGCCGTATCGGCTGGCGCGTCAGCTCGGCGATCTTCGACCGGGAACGGCTCATCACGAACACGAGGTGACGATCCGCCCGCAACGCGGCTTCAGCCCAGATCCTGCCGGAACGTTGCGCACTGCGCGGTGGGGGACGGACCACCGTGGGAATCCAGAGACAGCAAGACGAACACAAGCTCTTCGGCGTGATCGGGGGCTGTCGCCCGGACGCTGATCTCCTTGAGCAGGTCGCTCAACGGTGCTCGAGTAGGAGGTGACGCCGCCGTGCCGGACGTAGTGGTCCGCGCCGGTGACCGGGTTGTTCACGTACTTGAAACGGAGGTCGAAGAATCGCGATCCCGCGTTGAGCTGCGAGCTGATGTTGGCGTCCTGCGCGCAAGCGATCAGGCACACCGGCGGGTCGTCGGCCAGCGCGTACGTCGCCGCGTCGTGCGATCCCGGCACTACAAGGGGGTTGATCGGCCGGGAACACAGCTGCGGCGCCAGAGCCGTCATCCAATGCTGGTGATCAGCGCTCCCGACCGCCAGTGACGGCGCAGCGACCGCTCCGACAGCCACCGCAGGGACGGCCGGCGAGGGACGCGACGGCGCCGCGGCTGCCGAGCTGGCCGCCGCGACCACCGTCGCCGCGCGAGCAGGACCGCGCCCAGCGCGATCTCCAACCCGGGCAGCAGCCACCGCGGCCGGATTCCCAGCTCGGGTGCCAGCCGCAGCTGCACCACCACGACCAGCACGATCGCGAGCAGGACCGGCCACCGGCTCTCCAGTTCCGGTGACCCGCCGCCACGCCGGCAAACCCGCTCGACGGCGAAGCGGTCCCGCCTTCAGTGACGCAGTGTCATCGACGGCCGCCCGAGCCTTTCACGCAGGCCAGAGCCAACCTCCGCGCGCAGCGCACGACACGATCGTCTTACGGCACCTTGCGTTGCTGTCAGCTCCAGGTGCTCGCCGGCGGGCGCCCGGGTCGACGAGAGCGACGCGGTGCTTGACTGGCTTGCATGTCACCCGCTGCCGAGTCCGACGTCCGACGTACCGCTGGTTGGCTGCCACGACAGCAAGATCTCGAAGCTTGGCTGGCTGGGCACGAGCAGCGCGTCGGCGAGAGCCGGCGAGGTCGGCCGTTGCACCCAGCAGTGCGCGAGTTGCAGACGCTCATCGAGGACGACCCTGTTGTGGGCATGTTGGCCCGGCGCATGATCGAGGAGGTGCCGCCGGCCAAGCCCTACACCCGCCGGCACCTGCACAGTCCAGCGCAGATGCTGCGTTTGCTCGACGCGGTCATGACAGTGGCGCCGGAGTTCGGTGACGAGGCCGTGACGCTGCCGATGAACGCCATCCTGGACTGGACGATGGGCACCCCTAGCGGCTTCGCCTTCTACCGCGATGCCCGGGTGAACGGTGCGCTGAGAGCCGTGCTGCAGGGGTGGGCGGACTATCTCAACAGTCCGGCGTCGTTGACCGCGTTGAACCCTTCGCCGACCGGCTGGACCAGCCCGGCCGCCGCCCAGGCGATCGGGATCGAGCAGTACCAGCACGACCCGGCCGATCCGCATTGGGGGTTCCGCTCCTGGAACGACTTCTTCACCCGCCGCTTCCGCGACGGGCAACGCCCGGTCGCCGCTCCCGACGATGACAGCATCATCGTCAACGCCTGCGAGTCCACCCCGTACGCGCTTCGCACCGCAGTGCAGCGACGCGACACGTTCTGGGTCAAGGAGCAGCCGTACTCCCTGCACGAGTTGCTCGCGGGAGACCCGACTGTGGACGCCTTCGTCGGCGGTACCGTCTACCAGGCGTTCTTGTCCGCCACCGACTACCACCGCTGGCACAGCCCGGTCAGCGGGACCGTGCTCAGCGCCCGCGTGGTCGCCGGCACCTACTTCAGCGAGGCCGACAGCGAAGGTCCCGCCGCGGTCGAGGCGACGAACTCGCAGGGCTACCTCGCCCACGTCGCGGCCCGCGCCATCATCGTGCTGCGCGCCGACAACCCAGTGATCGGGGAGCTCGCCGTCGTCACCGTCGGCATGAGTGACGTCTCCACCTGCGTCCTGCATCCCGACCTCGTCCCCGGCCAGCACCTGAGCAAGGGCGACGAGCTCGGCCACTTCGCCTTCGGCGGATCCACCCACTGCTTAGTGCTCCGTCCCGGCGCCGTCGACAACTTCGCCCTGTCGGCGCTCCCCAGCCCCGTCGAGCCGCGGCCCCCCCTGGTCCACGTCCGCGTCGCACTGGCCCACGCCCCCGAACGCTGACCGGCGACCCGCAACCACTCCGGGACCAGACCGGCCGATGAGGGGTGATCCGTCACGGCGTCGAAGAAGTCCGCCTCGTCCGCCGCCGCCGCGATCAGGTGGCGCACGTCTACGTGAGGCTGGCTGGCCCGCTCACGTGCCCCGTAGCGACCTTCCAGCGTGCCGTGCAAGGTCCGGCGACGGGAGGGGGCCATGTCGGAGCGAGGTCTGCCGTCGACTCCAGTGCGGTTGACCCAAGGGATCGTCCGTCCGCGGCGACTGAGAGCAGGCGCGCTGACCTCGCCGCACGGCGCACCATCAGGGTGGCGGGTCGGTGCAATCCCTCCCTCGGCGCCGACCCGTCTCGCTGTGTCGGTTGCGACGGCGTCAACGATCGCTGCCCGGCTGGAAAGGTCGGTTGAGCGTGTGAAGGCGTGGCCGAGGATGGGAGGCCGGGACTGGTTGACGGGGACCCGGAAGCGTCGGCCGCGGACCTGTACCGCCCCTTCCCCGGTGGAGGCGGCGGGACGTTTCGCCCGATTGGCGCTCAGCGGGACCGGTCACCGGGCGGGTCCACGGGGTCGGCGAGCAGGCCGAGTGGGTGGCACGAGGCACCGCCTTCGACTGGCCCCGTCCCGCCAGCGAAGACTTCAGCCGATTCGTCGCCGACCGCGTCGACGTGGTCCAGCTGGCGCAGCCAGTGGTCGCTTGCTTCAGCCACCTGCCCGCGCGGCCATCAGCATGGGCCGTGGCCACCCCGTACGGCCCTGCACATGCTCGACTGAGTAGCCCTGTTCGAGCAGCTCCCGAGCCTGTTCCAAGCTCCAGCCGGTGCCCGGGTCATGTCGTCGGACGTTCACCGGGCCGTTCCGCGATCGCTTCGCCACGCTGGTCGACGATACGGGTGGCGGCACGGTCCCGAGCCCGGCCGCGGCGCCGCAGCCGCCTCTCGGGGACTCACCGATCTGCAGGGTCGAAGCGAGCTTCGGGCTGTTCGGGAGGGCCGTGAACGTTCCAGCCGGCTCAGCCTCGAACGGCATTCGCTGCTGGGGTGGTCGGGTGGAGCCGGACCGGCAGAGATCGCACGCCGTACACGATCGACAGGTCCTGGAAACGCAAAGCATCCGGCTCGGTAGCCAATGCGGCGTGCGGGAAGCGATCGACGAACGCCCGGAGAACCGATCTCATCTCCATGCGGGCGAGTTCGGCACCGACGCATCGGTGGATGCCGCGGCCGAAGGCCAGATGCGGCTGGCGGTCGCGTCGGCCATTGAACTGCCCCGAATCTGCACCGAAGACGGGATCGCGGTTCGCGCCGCTGAGCGAGCAAACGACGATGTCGCCCTTCTTCACGTCCTGCCCGAACAGCGTCATGTCGTGCAGTGCGAAGCGGGGGAACCCGATCTGGACGACGCTGAGGTAGCGCAGTAGCTCCTCGATCAGGGCGTCCAGTCCGGCGTCGTCGCGCGCGAGTGCGGCCGCCTGCGGGGCCTGGAGGAGCACCAATGCGCCGAGGGCGAGCATGCTCGCCGACGTTTCGTAGCCGCCAGTGAACACCCCGTCGCACAGACCGGCCAGCGCGACATCGTCGATCTCAGAGCCGTGGGTGCGGATGAGGTCGCCGATCAGCCCGTCGCCGGGCTGCGCGCGTTGGCGCCTGACCGCGTCGAGCAGGAAGCGCTGAGTCTCAGACATCGCCCCGAACGTTCCAGGACCTCCACCGTTGACGTCGAACCGCGTTCGGCCCAGGTCCCGGAATCGCTGCCGGTCCTCCACCGGGAGGCCCAGCAGTTCACAGATCACGGAGAACGGGATCGGGAACGCGAAGTCGGCCACGAGGTCAACGACGCCGTCGACGTCGAGCGTGTCGAGCTGACGCTGGACGATGTCGTCGATGCGCGGCGCCAGCCTGGCGAGGCGGCGGGCAGTGAATTCCGGCGTCAGCATGCGGCGTAAACGGGTGTGTTCCGGCGGGTCGGTGAAGCCCAGTCCAGCGATGTCGGTGTGCGCCCCCACGCCCATCAGCGGCCGAATGTCGGTGCTGTAGCTCGACCGATCGTCGAGAACGGACCGCGCCTGCTCGTAACCGGTGACCAACCACAGTGTGACTCCCAGCACCCGGCTGAGTTTGGCGACCGACGCGGAGGCCCGGATGGCCGCGAGCTCGGGGACTGGGTCGAGACCGTCACGACGCAGCGGCATCGTCAGCCTTTTGGGCAAGACGGACACCGCGGACAGGCCCGGCCCTCTGGCGGCCGAGGTCCTCATCAGCCTGCGAGCCATCGCGCGTCGCAGCCAGCCTGGCACTACCGTCATGACCTCCCCGATCGAGTCGCCTGCTCGGCGGGCACGCCGAGTGAGGTAGCTTCAGATTCAACCAGCTTCGCCCGGTCGGTCGCCGCGCGGCGGTCGGACCGGAGTCAGCACAGTTGGCAGGGCCCGCTCGGACTTCACTGCGGGGACTTCGCTGCGGGGGGTGGTCAGTGCGCTCGCCCCAACGGAAGCTGCAACCTCGCCCCGACGCGGATCGCGCTGCCGGCGCGCTCGTCGGTGCGCGTGCTCATCAGCTGGCGGTGGACGCGCTGGCTGTCAGCTACGGCCGCATCCCGGCCGGCGCTCCCGTCCGGCTCGCCAAGCGCACCTCGAACCTGTTCCGTCCCCGCTCCGGGGTCGAGGTCGGCCTGGACGTGAGCGGTCTTGACGGCGTGATCAGCATTGACGAACGCGCCCGGACGGCCGAAGTGCAGGGGATGTGCACCTATGAACGTCTTGTCGATGCCACGTTGCCGCACGGACTGATGCCGCTCGTGGTGCCACAGCTGAAGACCATCACAGTCGGAGGTGCGGTGACCGGCTTGGGTGTCGAGTCGTCATCGCTGCGCAACGGCCTCCCGCACGAATCGGTCCTCGACATGGACATCCTCACCGGCACCGGGCAGGTCACGACCGCCAGCCCCGACCAACACAAAGACCTGTTCGACGCCTTCCCGAACTCTTACGGCAGCCTCGGTTACGCGCTGAGGCTGCGTATCCGGCTGGAGCCTGTCCGCCCCTTCGTCGAGCTGCGTCATGTGCGGTTCGATCGTCTCGATGACCTGGTGGCGGCGATGTCGACGATCGCGAGTTCCCAGGCCTGGCGCGGCGAACGGGTCGAGTTCATCGACGGGGTGATGTTCGAACCGACCCGCTCGTACTTGACTCTGGGCAGCTGGGCCGCCCACGGCGATCCAAGCGACTACACCGGACAGCAGATCTACTACCGCTCGGTGGCCGAACGTCAACGCGATTGTCTGACCGTCCGCGACTACCTGTGGCGCTGGGACACCGACTGGTTCTGGTGTTCGGCCGCGTTCGGTGCTCAGCATCCCGGGATCCGTCGGCTCTGGCCTCGTCGCTACCGACGAAGCGACGTCTACCACCGGATCGTCAATTTCGAGAACCGGTACGGCCTGGCCGCCTGGTGGGAGCGGCGGCGCGGACACCCCGCGCGCGAGCGCGTGGTTCAGGATGTCGAAGTGCCGCTCGAGCGGCTCGCCGACTTCCTGGTCTGGTTCGAGGCCCACGTCGGGATGTCGCCTGTCTGGCTGTGTCCGTTACGGACAACCCGCGAGTGGCCGCTCTACCCGCTGCGGCCCGGCCGCGTCTACGTCAACGTGGGATTCTGGGGCACCGTCCCGGCCGAGCCCGGGAGCGTCGACGGCGACGTCAACCGCGAGATCGAACAGGCGGTGGCAAGCTTCGGCGGTCACAAGTCGCTGTACTCCGACGTCTATTACGACCGCGACGACTTCGACGCGATGTACGGCGGCGCGCAACTTCGGGCGGTCAAGCGACGCTACGACCCCGACGACCGTTTCACCGACATGTTCGACAAGGTGGTCACCGGGCTATGACCATCGCCGACCTGGTCCGTGCCGTCACCGTCGGCGACGTTCCGATGCGGGTGGAGGCATTCGATGGCTCGGCCGTCGGGTCCGCCGCGACTGGCCTGACCCTCAGGCTGCACAACGAGCGCGGGCTGCGCTACCTGCTCACCGCTCCCGGCGATCTCGGCATGGCGCGTGCATACGTGTCCGGCGACCTCGAACTGAGCGGCGCGCCCGCTGGAGACCCCTACATCGCGCTGCGCGAGCTGGCGACCTGGCAGTTCCGGCGACCTCCGCTGCGCGAGGTTCCCCGCCTGCTTCGGCAGGCGCGCCTGCGCGGGTTGATTCCGCCCGCGCCGCCGGCACAGGAGACGCTGCCCAGGACGCGCCGGATCGTCGAGGGACTACGGCACTCGTCCAGCCGCGACCGGGCCGCGATCAGCAAACACTACGACGTGTCGAACGAGTTCTACCGCCACGTCCTGGGCCCCACCATGGCCTACACCTGCGCGGTCTTCACGCACCCCGACGCCGACCTGGACCGCGCCCAGCACGACAAGTTCGACCTGATCGCTCGCAAGCTCGCCCTGGCGCCAGGCATGAGGCTGCTCGACCTCGGCTGCGGCTGGGGCGGCATGGCCCGGCACGCAGCACAACACTACGGCGTGGACGTCGTTGCGGTGACGCTGTCGAAGGCTCAGGCCGACTGGGCGAGATCGGCGGTGGAACGTGACGGACTCGCGCACAAAGTCCGCGTCCTCCACGGTGACTACCGCTCCGCCCCGGGGGACGGGTACGACGCCGTGGCATCGATCGGCCTCCTGGAACACGTCGGCGTCAAGAACTACCGCGCCTACTTCGCATTCGTGCGCGACAAGCTGCGGGACGGCGGCCGCCTACTCAACCACTGCATCACCCGGCCCAACAACCAGGCGTCGACGCTTCCCGGCGCCTTCATCGACCGCTACGTGTTCCCCGACGGTGAACTCACCGGCGTGGGACGGATCATCAGCGAGGCGCACGACGCTGGCCTGGAGATCCGACACGAGGAGAACCTCCGCGAGCATTACGTGCTCACACTCAAGGCCTGGTGCGAGAACCTCGTGGCGAACTGGCATGAATGCGTCCACGAGGTCGGCGCGGAAACAGCGCGGGTGTGGGGGCTGTACATGGCTGGCTCACGCCTTGGATTCGAGACCAACGACGTCCAGCTTCATCAGGTGCTCGCGGTCAAGACCGAACCTGGCGGTGCCTCACAGTTCCCCCTGCGCCCGGACTGGTGAGTGGGAGCCACCCATCCCGGGGGTCGACTCACGGCCGCACGTCGTCACTGCCTGACAGGTCCGCGTGAGGCGCCGAGCGAGGTAGCGGCTGACGCTCACAAGCCACGCATCGCGGGCTGAAGGTGACGCTTGTCGAGCGAGCGGGACGGTCACTCGGGTGTAGAGACGCCCCGGCGTTCAGCTGGTCGGCTTCGGTTCGATGTAGAACTTGGTTTGGCCGTAGGCCGGGCCGAGGTCGGTGATCAGCCGCGCGTTGAGGTCGAGGGAAAGCATGGTGGATCGGGTGTCGGCGAAGACCCGGTTCCCGTAGGCCTTCGCTGTGTACCAGGTGCCGCTGGTGGTGCCGGTGTCGCTCCAGGTGGCGGCGCTGTCGTCGTTGTAGCCGAGCCAGTACTCGACCGAGAAGTAGTAGGTCTTGCCCGGGTCGAGCCGCTCCGGCGGCGCGTCTCCCCAGCCGTTCGCGGTGGCGGTCCACTTGGTGTCGTGGATGAGGAACAGCGGGTGGGTGAGGTCGTTGGTGATGTAGTAGCCGTCGTAGAGGCTCTGTGGGGCGCCCACCGCGGGGACGCTGGCTGTGGCCACGGATCTCGCGCTGACCGGCGCGGGCGCGGGGGTCGCGGCGTCCGCTTCCCCGGCTGCGCTGGCGGCACCGACGCCGAGGGTGAGGGCCGAGCCGACGACGAGGGCCGCCGCCGTGGAGACGATGTTCACGTCCGGGTCCGTTTCTGCTGCAGGAGTAGGTAACACGGTCACTGTCCTGGGCGCGCAGCGGCCCTGACGTCGGTCGATCGGCCCCCGCCCAGCCGATGGCGAACTCCACCGATCGCAGGACACCAGGCTTCGGCCGTCAGTAGCCGGGCCTCGAGGTAGCGGGCTCAGGAGGCGTTGGCGATGACGATCACGATGAGGACGACGATCAGGACCAGGACGGCCAGCAGGGTGAGATCACCCACGCGGCCGTTGCCCTTGGGCGCCATGTGGAACACGGTAGGCGTGCGGGTATCGCCGGCGGCACCGCAGCCGGAATCGGGCAGTGGCGAGCAGGCGAGTGTGGTGCGGGCGCGAGCACTTCCTCGTCGCCCTTCGACGGTTTCCAACGCCGGTCAACCCTCGGTGGACCCTCCAGGCCGAACAGGACGGCCCGCAGCTCCTCGGTGCACGCCCCCAGTCTGCCGAGCCACCCGGCGGCCCGTCACCGGAGCGGGCGGCGCGCGTCCGTGCGGGTCCTCGGCTGCTCGTAGTCCTGCCAGTTGCGCACCAGGCGCAGGTTCGGGTCGTTCGCCAGGGCGATGTCGATGATCGCCACCCTGCACAGCAGCGACGGGCCGCCGTCCTCGGCGACCGTGAGCGGGGCGGTGAGCGAGCTGTTGCTGGCCCACCAGTGGTTGAGCCGGCGCGCGTCGAGGGACGCGGAGAACGAGCTCAGGTCGCTGGCACTGCGGATCCCGAGCCGCCGCAGGTCGCCGTAGGTCGCGCCCGTGGCAAGGTTGTCCTGGCGGGGGCCGGGGAGCCCGGCGTGGATGAGCAGGAGGGCCTGGTCGACCCAGTCGACCATCCGCTGGGCGGGGATGCGGGTCGCGAGCAGCGCGTCGACGACGTTCGCGGTGGCGAGGTGCTGGACGTCCTCGATGCCCACCTCGAGCAGCCGCGACTCCGTCCATATGTCCATGCCGTCGAGCTGGCGCAGCGGCCACGGCGGCTCGATGCCGCCGCGCACCTTGCCGGTCAGGGTGCTGGTGGTCTTGCGGATCAGCTGGACGCCGACGCTCGGGAAGACACCGATGAAGAACGCCACGGCGCACTCGAGCGGCAACGGGGCGCCGAGCCACCGCAGCGCCTCGTGGACGGCGGCGACCAGCACCAGGACCGAGACCACGCGGACGATCGCGGCGAGGTAGGCGCCCGGGCGGAGGTCGTTCTGGAAGAACCGCCGCAGCAGCGTCGAGATGACGTAGAAGTAGGCGCCGAGGAAGGCGAACCGCAGCGCGTCCGCCATCGGCGGGCCGGCCGGCTCGACGGAGCTCCCGAGCGTCCAGATCACGGTGGCCCACCCGGCGCCGATCACGGCAGTGCAGGCGTAGACGACGGTGAGGTTGCCGAGGCTGTCCGCGTACCACGCGCCGCGCGTCGGCGAGGTGCCGCGGGCGCCGCGGGCGGCCCCGTCCTGCCGCTCGGCGACCTTCGGCCAGCGGCCGTACTGGGTCCGGAACTTGCGCTCGTAGACGTTCTCGCCCTGCGCCGCGCGCAGCAGTCCGCCGTCGTTCGCCCACCGCTCCCACGCCTCGGACGCGCGTGGCGGCTCGGGCAGGTCGCGGGGACGGTCGACGCCGAGCCGGTGCAGGTTGTGGACGTACTCGTCGCACACCGGGTCGAGCCGGAACCTGGCGAACCGGAGGTAGAGGAAGGCCGGCAGGACGGTCAGCCCGATGACCGCGAAACCCTGCAGGACCTCGGCGCGCACCGCCATGGTGCGCGCCCACGAGCCGCCCAGCAGCGCGTACACCGCCGTCGTCCCGAGGACCAGCACCAGCCCGACCCAGGCCGGGGAGTACAGCGCCGTGCGCAGCCTCCCGGCCTGCACGGCTCCGTCGCGGCTCGTTCCGCCGCCGGTGTCCGCGGTGACCGGGCGGGCGTACTGGTCCCACAGCGCGTCGAGCTTGGACTGGGCACCGGCCGCGCTGAGCCGGGCGTCGAGGTCCCGGACCGCCTGCTGGCGGGCGCGCGCCGGCTCACCCACCGGCGCCAGGTCCTGCAGCACGGCGCTCGCCGCGCCGTTGAGGATCGCCAGACCCGGCGCGAGGTGCCCGGCGATCAGCCGCGCTCGTTCCTGTCGGTCGCCGTCCCGCGCGTGCGCCATCTCCGCCCCCCGTGGCTGAGCTGCTGCCCAGGGTGACGGCGTCCTGCCCGGCGCACCATCCCGAACGCGCACGACCCGATGAGGGAGGACCGAAAGGGCAGGACTCAGGTGTTGAAGTACGTCGCCTCGGGGTGGTGGACGACGATCGCGTCCGTCGACTGCTCGGGGTGCAGCTGGAACTCCTCGGACAGCTCGACGCCGATCCGTTCCGGACGGAGCAGCGACACGATCTTGGCCCGGTCCTCGAGGTCGGGGCAGGCGCCGTAGCCGAGGGAGTAGCGGGCGCCGCGGTAACCCAGCCGGAAGAACTCCTGGACGTCGGCCGGGTCCTCCGCCGCGACGGGGCGGCCGGCGAGGACGAGCTCCTCCCGCACCCGGCGGTGCCAGTACTCGGCGAGCGCCTCGGTCAGCTGGACGGACAGCCCGTGCGCCTCGAGGTAGTCGCGGTAGACGTCCGCCTCGAACAGCCGCCGGGTGAAGTCGCTGGCCCGCTGACCGATCGTCGCGACCGTGAACGCGACGACGTCGACCTCGCCGGAGTCCTCGGGACGGAAGTAGTCGGCCAGGCACAGGTGCCGCCCGGAGCGCTGGCGCGGGAACGTGAAGCGCGTCCGCTCGGTGCCCGCCTCGTCGAGGACGATGAGGTCGTCGCCCTTGCTGACGCAGGGGAAGTAGCCGTAGACGACGGCCGCCTCGAGCACGCCCTCGGTCTGGAACCGGTCGAGCCACGCGCGCAGCCGGGGCCGGCCCTCGGTCTCGACCAGCTCCTCGTAGGACGGGCCGGAGCGACCACGCGCACCGCGCAGTCCCCACTGGCCGAGGAACGTCGCCCGCTCGTCCAGCAGTGCCGCGTAGTCGGCCAGCGCGATGCCCTTGACCACCCGGTCGCCCCAGAACGGCGGCGCCGGGACGGGGTTGTCCGTGGCGACGTCCGAGCGCGCCGGCAGCTGCTCCTCGACCTCGACCACCCGCCGGGCGGCGGCGATCCGCTCCGAGCGCTCCCGGCGCTCGCGCCGCTCGGCGCGACGGCGGGCGTCCTCGGCGCGCCGCTCGTCGGACTCGCCGGCCAGCAGCGTGTCCATGAGCCGGAGTCCCTCGAAGGCGTCGCGGGCGTAGCGGACGTCTCCGTGGAAGACCGCGGACAGGTCCTGCTCGACGTACGCGCGCGTCAGCGCCGCCCCGCCCAGCAGCACGGGGTACCTCTCCGCGAGGCCGCGGGCGTTCATCTCCTCGAGGTTCTCGCGCATCATCGACCGTGCTCTTGACGAGCAGGCCGGACATGCCGATGGCGTCCGCGCGTGTGCTGCTCGGCGGCGTCGAGGATGGCCGCGACCGGCTGCTTGATGCCGAGGTTGACGACGGTGTAGCCGTTGTTGCTCAGGATGATGTCGACGAGGTTCTTGCCGATGTCGTGGACGTCGCCCTTGACCGTCGCCAGCACGATCGTGCCCTTGGCGTCGAGGCGCCGTCGGTGCCCTTCTCCATGTGCGGCTCGAGGTGCGCGACGGCCGCCTTCATCACCTCGGCGGACTGCAGCACGAACGGCAGCTGCATCTCGCCGGAGCCGAACAGTTCACCGACCACCTTCATCCCCGACAGCAGCGTGTCGTTGATGATCTCGAGCGCCGGCCGTTCGAGCGAGCGCGGCGTCGAGATCGGCCTCGAGCCCGTTGCGCTCGCCGTCGATGATCCGTCGCTGCAGGCGCTCGTCGAGCGGCAACGCGGCCAGTTCCTCGGCGCGGCTGGCCGCCGACGACTGCGCGGACACGCCCTCGAAGAGCTGCAGGAACCGCTGCAACGGGTCGTAGCCGTCCCGCCGGCGGTCGTAGACGAGATCGAGCGCGACCTGCCGCTGCTCGTCGGGGATCTTCGCCATCGGCAGGATCTTCGACGCGTGCAGGATCGCCGAGTCCAGCCCGGCCTCGACGCACTCGTGCAGGAACACGGAGTTGAGCACCTGCCGGGCGGCGGGGTTGAGGCCGAAGGAGATGTTCGACAGGCCGAGGGTCGTCTGCACGTCCGGGTGGCGGCGCTTGAGCTCGCGGATCGCCCCGATCGTCTCCAGTCCGTCGCGCCGGCTCTCCTCCTGGCCGGTCGCGACGGTGAAGGTGAGGCAGTCGACGAGGATGTCGCTCTCGGCCATCCCCCACCGGCCGGTCAGGTCGGCGATGAGACGCTCGGCGACGGCCACCTTCGTCTCGACGGTGCGCGCCTGGCCCTGCTCGTCGATGGTCAGCGCGATGACCGCGGCACCGTGCTCGCGCACCAGCGGCATGATCCGCGCGTACCGGGACTCCGGCCCGTCGCCGTCCTCGAAGTTCACCGAGTTGATCACCGCCCGGCCGCCGAGCATCTCCAGCCCGGCCTCGAGCACCGGCGGCTCGGTCGAGTCCAGCACGAGCGGCAGCGTGGACGCCGTGGCGAACCGGCCGGCGACCTCGCGCATGTCCGCCGTCCCGTCGCGGCCCACGTAGTCCACGCAGACGTCGAGCAGGTGCGAGCCGTCGCGAGTCTGCGCGCGCGCGATCTCGACGCAGTCGGCCCACCGGCCCTCGAGCATCGCCTCGCGGAACGCCTTCGAGCCGTTGGCGTTGGTCCGCTCGCCGATGACGAGCACGGACGCGTCCTGCCGGAACGGCACGGACGTGTAGAGCGAGGCGACGCCGGGCTCCTGCCGCGCAGCGCGGTCCGCCGGTGCCAGCCCCGAGACCGCCTCGACGACCTGACGGATGTGCTCCGGTGTCGTTCCACAGCAGCCGCCGACCAGGGCGGTGCCGTACTCGGTGGCGAACCGGCGCAGCGCGGTCGCCAGCTGCTCCGGGGTGAGCGGGTACACCGCGCCGTCCGGGCCGAGCTCGCGGCAGGCCGGCGTTCGGCATCACCGACAGCGGCACCCGCGCCGCCCGCGACAGGTAGCGCAGGTGCTCGCTCATCTCCGCGGGACCGGTCGCGCAGTTGAGACCGATCGAGGTCGACGCCGAGCGGCTCCAGCGCGGTCAGCGCCGCGCCGATCTCGCTGCCCAGCAGCATCGTCCCGGTCGTCTCCACCGTGACGTGCGCGATCAGGGGAACCCGGCGCCCGGCGCGGGCCATCGCCCGGTGGGCGCCGAGGATCGCGGACTTCGCCTGCAGCAGGTCCTGGCAGGTCTCGACGATGACGGCGTCGACACCGCCGGCGAGCATGCCCTCGACCTGCTCGGCGTAGGCGTCGCGGAGCGTCCGGAACGGGACATGACCCAAGGTGGGCAGCTTCGTCCCCGGGCCGACCGAGCCGAGCACCCAGCGCGGCCGGTCAGGGGTGGACCAGCCGTCGGCCACCTCGCGGGCCACGCAGGCCGCCGCCCGCGACAGCTCGCCGATCCGCTCGACGATGCCGTACTCGCCGAGGTTGGCCCAGTTCGCGCCGAAGGTGTTCGTCTCGACGGCGTCGCTGCCGGCGCGCGAAGTACGCGTCGTGCACGCCCCGCACCACGTCCGGACGGGTGACGTTGAGGATCTCGTTGCAGCCCTCGAGACCCTCGAAGTCGTCCAAGGACAGGTCGGCAGACTGCAACATCGTGCCCATCGCCCCGTCGGCGACGACGACCCGCTCGCGCAGGGCGGCCAACAGGCTGGACTCGACCGGGCTCGACACGGCCCCAGGCTACCCGCGGAGGTGCCGCGGAACGGCCGTCCCGCGGCGGCGCAGGACCATCCCGGTGGTCGCCGGGCGGCGTGCCGGGCGCGGCGGGGGGTCGGTCGTAGTCTGGGCGAATGACCGACTTCGCTCTGGAGCGGCCCGAGTGGCCCGCGCTCACCGAGCCGATGATGGTCGCCGCCTTCGAGGGCTGGAACGACGCCGGGGACGCCGCGACCGGCGCGATCGAGCACCTGGAGCTGATCTGGGACGCGCAGCCGCTGGTCGCGATCGACCCCGACGACTACTACGACTTCCAAGTGAACCGCCCGACGGTGTCGCTGGTCGACGGCGTCACGCGGCGGGTGACCTGGCCGACGACGCGCCTGTCGGTGTGCCGGCCGCCGGGTGCTTCGTTCGACCTCGTCCTGGTTCGCGGCATCGAGCCGAACATGCGCTGGCGCGGGTTCTGCGACGAGATCCTCGAGGTCGTCCGTGAGCTCGACGTGCGGGTCGTCGTGACCCTCGGCGCGCTGTTGTCCGACACGCCGCACACCCGGCCGATCTCGGTCACCGGGACCTCGTACGACGGCGCGTCGGCGGTGAAGTACGGGCTTGAGAAGTCCCGCTACGAGGGTCCGACCGGCATCACCGGCGTGCTGCAGGACGCGTGCGTCACTGCCGGCGTCCCGGCCATCTCCTTCTGGGCGGGCGTCCCGCACTACGTGTCGCAGCCGCCGAACCCGAAGGCGACCATCGCGCTGCTGCACAGCGTCGAAGAGGTGCTCGACCTCAACGTCCCGCTGGCGGAGCTGCCGCAGCAGGCCGACGAGTGGCAGAAGCTCGTCGACGAGATGGCCGCCGAGGACGAGGAGGTCAGCGAGTACATCCGCAACCTCGAGCAGCGCGACGACGAGGGCGAGCTGCGCGAGACCAGCGGCGACGCCATCGCCCGCGAGTTCGAGCGCTACCTCCGCCGCCGCGATCGCGGTCACGGCTACGGCGGACCCACCGGCGGCTGAGCCGTCGCCACATCACCCCAGACGCACCACCCCGCAGTCCCACCCGCACCCCGGCCCACCCCCGAGGACAGGACACCGATGACCGACGAGCGCCGCACCGACGTCCCTCTCACCAGCCACTCCCCCGGCGACTGGGTCGCGGTGACCAGCTCCGAGGGCTGGCTGCTCGCGGACATGGACCCGGCGGACCCCACGGTCCTGACCTGCTGGGGCCTGCTGCGCTCCCGCGAGCCGTTGGACGCCGTGCTCGACGCGCTGCTCTCCCGCGGGCTGCGCGGCGTGCGCGGTTTCGCGCTCGCCCGCCGCAACGACGACGGCTCGGCGTCGGTGGTCGTCCGGGGCGCCGGCTGGGTCACCGTCGACGGGGCGGACGGCCAGGCGCACCGCATCTCCGGCGCCGACGTGTCGACCTGGCGGGAGACGTCCGCGCCGGCCGGATGGCGGGCACTCACTCTCGGCGGCGGGGCGGCTCCGGAGGGGGACGGCGAGCAGGGCGGTCAGGGCGGCTACACCGCCTCGACGCCGGGCGTCTCGCTGGCCGGGTCGCTGCTGGTCGCCGACCCGAACGCCGTCCGCACGGAGCAGGCAGCCCCGGAGCGGGCAGCCCCGGAGCAAGCCGCCTCGGGGCGGGCGCCCGCGCCGGCTGCGGTCGGCGCGCCCGGGTCGACGCGGGCGCTGGACCTCAGCGAGCTCGAGGACGAGGAGGCGCTGCGCGAGTCGACGTCACCACCGGCCGAGCAGCCACGAGCGGAGCAGCCCGGGTCCGGGGCCGGGCTCGGGGCGACCGCGCTCGGCGCGGCGGGTGCCGCCGGCGCGGCGGGGTCGCCGCCGGCGCGGCCGGTGGTCGGGAAGCGCACGAGACCCGAGGTGAGCAGGGCGACCGGGACGACCGTCAGGCGGGGCCCGACGACCGGGCCGCAGCCGGCCCGCGGGTGCACGTCCAGGAGGGACGCGACCAGCCCGAGCAGCCGGTCGTCGACACCGTGCGCTGCGAGCACGGGCACCTGAACCCGCTGACCGTCGGCGTCTGCCGGGTGTGCGGCATCCCGCTCAAGGCGCAGGTCCCCGCCCGGCTGCCGCGCCCGCGCCTGGGAGTGCTGCGGCTGTCCACCGGGGACGTCGTGCCGCTGGACCGCGACGTCGTCTTCGGCCGGGCGCCGAGCTCCGAGGCGGCGGGTGTGCCCGCGTCCGCGTGGCTGGTGACGCTCGAGGGGCCGGAGCAGGACGTCTCGCGCACCCACTGCGCGATCCACTTGGACGGGTGGGTCGCGCTCATCGCCGACCTCAACTCCACCAACGGCACGGCCGTCGCGCCGCCGCGGCGCGACCCGCTGCAGCTGACCGCGAACCAGCCGGTGCCACTCGAGCCGGGCACGGTCGTGTCGATCGCGAACCAGGTCAGCTTCCGGTACGACCCGACCGACTAGGTCCTGCCGGGGATCTCCACGGATCCCTCCGCCAGGCGTTGACACCGGGCAGAGGGGACGAAACGCTGAGGCGGTCCACCGGCCCGGGGCCCGGGTCGGTCGTCCCCCCGACCGGAGGCCTCCGTGACCGACACCGCCCGCGTCCCCGATCTCGTCGACCTGCTCGCCGACGCCCCGTCGAACTGGGGCAAGTGGGGCCCCGACGACGAGGTGGGCGGGCTGAACTACCTCGGCCCGCAGCAGGTCCTCGACGCGGTGCGCCTCGTCCGCTCGGGCAAGGTGTTCACGCTCCAGCGGCTGATCGGCGACCCGGCCGGTGACCCGGTCTGGCCGGGCCGGACACCGGCCGAGCGCACCCAGATCCTCGACGAGTCCACCTGGGACGGTTCGGACGCCCCGCAGTACCCCGGCGGCCTGCACTACGCCGACGACAAGATCAACGCCTTCCTGCAGGGCTCGACGCAGTACGACGGGCTCGGCCACGTCTGGTACGGCGGGAAGATCTGGAACGGCTACGACGCCCGCACGACCATCGGCGGTCTGGACAAGGCCAGCGTCGAACCGATCGCGCAGAAGGGCGTCGTCGGGCGCGGCGTGCTGTTGGACATGGCCCGCTTCCGGGGCAAGGAGACACTGGAGGTGGCGGAGACGTTCACCCACGAGGACCTGCTCGCCTGCGCAGAACACCAGGGCACCGAGATCCGCCCGCGGGACGTCATCGTCATCCGCACGAACTTCCTCAAGCTCTTCTACGACCTCGGCGAGAAGTTCTACGAGGGTTTCTGCGAGCCGGGCCTCGTCTACAGCCAGGAGCTCGTGCGGTGGTTCCAGGAGATGGAGATCCCGAACCTCGTCACCGACACCATCGCCAACGAGGTGACGACCGACCCGAACAACGGCGTCGCGCTCGTCCTGCACAACGCGCTGATGCGCAACCTCGGAGTGACGCTGACCGAGATCGCCGATCTCGAACGACTCGCCGGCGACTGCGCCGAGGACGGGCAGTACGACTTCCTCTACGTCGCCGCTCCGCTGAAGGTGCACCAGGGCAGTGGCTCGCCGGTCAACCCGGTGGCCATCAAGTGAGCGCCTACGACGAGCGCCCCTGGCTCGCGCGCTACGGCGACCAGCCGGCCGACTACGACATCCAGTACGAGACCGCACTGGACATGTACCGGGCCGGGGCGGCGGCCGAACCAGACCAGGCCGCCATCAAGTACTTCGACGGCGTACTGACCCGCCGGGAGCTCGACGAGACGAGCGACGCGCTGGCGGTGGCGCTCCTGGAGGGCGGCTTCCGACGTGGTGACCGGCTCGCGGTGTACCTGCAGAACGTGCCGCAGTTCGTCATCGCGCAGGTGGCCACCTGGAAGGCCGGCGGCGTGATGGTCTCCATCAACCCGATGTCGCGGGCGCGGGAACTGTCCTACCTGCTGAAGGACTCCGGCGCGACGGTGCTGGTCTGTCTCGAGCAGTTGTACGAGGACGTCGCACGTGCCGTGGTGCCGGAGACGGACGTCCGGCACGTCCTGACGACGTCGGAGCTGGAGTTCCAGACCCGCAACGACGAGCGCCTGCTCAAAGGCGTCGAGCGCCGCCGTCACGACGGCACGACCGACCTGACCGAGCTGGTCGACCGGTTCCGCGGGCAGCGCCCGCCGGACGTCCAGCTCGGGGCGGACGACGTCGCGTTCCTGACCTACACCTCGGGCACGACCGGCGTGCCCAAGGGCGCGATGAACACCCATCGCAACGTCTGCTTCACCGCGCAGGTCTACCGCGACTGGATGCGGCAGGACGAGGTCCCGGAGCCCTCCGTGCTCGGCATCGCGCCGCTGTTCCACATCACCGGTCTGATCGGCCACGTCGCCTTGAGCATGCTCGCGCCGATGCCGCTGCTGCTGGCCTACCGCTTCGAGCCGCAGGTGGTGCTCGACGCCATGCGCGAGCACCGGCCGACGTTCACCATCGGGGCGATCACCGCCTTCACCGCGCTGCTCAACGCCCCGGGCTTCAGGAAGGAGGACTTCGACTCGTTCCGGATCGTCTACTCCGGTGGCGCCGCGATCTCGCCGACCGCCGAGCAGGGTTTCCGGCAGGCCACCGGGCACCAGGTGCACAACGCCTACGGCCTGACGGAGACGACCTCGCCGATGACGGCCACGCCGCTGCACACCGTCTCGCCGGTCGACTCGACCAGCGGGGCGCTGTCGGTCGGCGTCCCCGTGCCGAACACCGTCGTGCGGATCCAGGACGACGAGGGCCGTGACGTCCCGCTCGGCGAGGTCGGCGAGATCGTCGCCGAGGGCCCGCAGGTCGTGGCCGGCTACTGGGGCAAGCCGGAGGAGACGGCGGCCAACCTGCCCGGCGGCGCGTTGCACTCCGGCGACGTCGGGTTCATGGACGCCGAGGGCTGGGTGTACATCGTCGACCGCAAGAAGGACATGATCAACGCGGCCGGTTACAAGGTGTGGCCGCGGGAGGTCGAGGACGTCCTCGCCGAGCATCCCGCGGTCCGCGAGGCGGCGGTGGTCGGCGTCCCCGACGACTACCGCGGCGAGACGGTGAAGGCGTACGTCAGCGTCAAGCCTGGCGCGTCGGTCGAGGTGGACGAGATCGTCGCGCACTGCCGGGCGCGGATGTCGGCCTACAAGGTGCCCCGGCAGGTGGAGCTCATCGACGAGCTGCCGAAGACGGTGACCGGCAAGATCCTGCGTCGCGAGCTGAGGGGGCGGTCGTGACGTCGGCGGGCGAGCACGAGGAAACGATCTTCACCTGGGGTGCTCCGCCGCTGAAGTTCGGGCCGGGCGCCTCGGACGAGATCGGCTTCGACATGGCGCAGTACGGCGTGCGGCGGGTGCTGGTGCTGACCGACCCGGGCGTGGCCGGCAGCGGTGTCGCGCACCGGATCGCCGACGCGCTGGGACGTCACGACATCACCGCCGAGGTGTTCGATGGGGTGCACGTCGAGCCGACCGACGACAGCCTGCACAAGGCGGCGGAGTACGCCCGCTCGCAGGGGCCGTGGGACGGCTTCGTCGCGGTCGGCGGCGGGTCCTCGATCGACACCGCCAAGGCCGTCAACCTGCTGACCAGCGCCGCCGGCGAGCTGATGGACTACGTCAACGCGCCGATCGGCGGCGGGCGCGCCCCGGACGGCCCGCTCAAGCCGCTGATCGCGGTGCCGACCACGGCGGGCACCGGCTCGGAGAGCACGGCGATGTGCGTCATGGACATCCTGTCCATGAAGGTCAAGACCGGGATCAGCCACTGGCGGCTGCGCCCGACGATGGCCGTCGTCGACCCGCTGCTGACGATGACGCTGCCGCCGGAGGTCACCGCCGCGTCGGGGATGGACATCGTCTGCCACGCGCTGGAGTCCTACACGGCGCGGTGGTACGCGAGCTACCCCGCCAAGCAGGCCGACCAGCGGGTCACCTACTGCGGCGCCAACCCGGTCTCGGACCTGTGGAGCGAGCGGGCGCTCGGTCTGCTGGCGACGTCGTTCCGCCGTGCTGTGTCGCACGGGGAGGAGGACGTCGCCGCCCGCACGGACATGATGATGGCGGCGACCTTCGCCGGGATGGGGTTCGGCAACGCCGGGGTGCACATCCCGCACGCGAACGCCTACCCCATCGCCGGGATGGTCCGCGACTACCACCCGGCCGGCTACCCGCAGGACGAGGCGATGGTGCCGCACGGGCAGTCGGTGTCGCTGACCGCGCCGGAGGCGTTCCGGTTCAGCTTCCCGGCGGCACCGCAGCGGCACGTCCGAGCGGCGGAGCTGCTCGACCCGGCGCTCGACCGGCCGGGCGACGAGCGGGAGTACCTGCCGACGGTGCTGGTCCGGCTCATGCGCGACATCGGCATCCCGAACGGCATCGGCGCGGTGGGCTACACCGAGGACGACGTCCCGGAGCTGGTCCCCGGGACGATGAAGCAGCAGCGGTTGTTGTCCACGTGTCCCCGCGAGGTGCACGAGGAGGACGTGGCCGCGATCCTCACCGCGTCCGTCACGAACTGGTGATCCCCGGGTAGACGACTGCTCGTGCGGATCGTCATCACTGGGGCGTCGGGCAACGTGGGGACGGCGCTGCTGCGCCGGCTGTCCGGATCGGGGCACACGCTGGTCGGCGTGGCGCGGCGCCGGCCGCCCGATGTCGCACCGTACGACGACGTGCGGTGGGTGCCGCTCGACCTCGGTGACCCGGACGCGGCGGCCCGGCTGCGCCCAGAGCTCGACGGCGCCGACGCCGTCGTGCACGCGGCGTGGCTGATCCAGCCGACGCACGACCGCTCGCTGCTGCAACGGGTCAACCAGAACGGCAGCCAGGCGGTGTTCACCGCGACCGCCCAGGCCGGGGTGCGGCACCTGGTCCACCTGTCGTCCGTGGGCACCTACGCGGCGGCGCCGCCGGGGACGTGGGCGGACGAGTCCTGGTCGAACGACGGCATCGCCTCGTCGTCCTACAGCGTCGACAAGGCGGCGTGCGAGGCGCTGCTGGACGCGCTGGAGCTGCCGGTCGTGAGCCGGGTGAGGCCGGGCATCGTCCTGCAGCCCGACGCCGCCAGCGAGATCTCGCGGTACTTCCTCGGCAGGCTCGTGCCCGTCTCGCTCCTGCGACCGGCGCTGATGCGTCTGGCGCCGTTCCCGGCCGACCTGTCGTTCCAGCTCGTGCACGCCGACGACCTCGCCGACGCCCTCGCGCGGATCCTCGAGCGCGGCGCCGGCGGGGCGTTCAACGTCGCGGCGGACCCGCCGGTGGACCGCTCGTCGTTCCGCTCGGCGTTCGGCGGGGTCGGCCCGGCGGTGCCGACGAAGGCGCTGCGACCGGTCGTGACCGCCAGCTGGCAGGCGCACCTGCAGCCGGTCGACGCGGGCTGGCTCGACCTGGCGTACGGCATCCCGCTGATGCGCACCGACCGGGCCCGGGAAGAACTCGGCTGGGCCCCGGCGCACACCTCGACGGACACGCTGCGGCACTTCCTCGACGCGCTGGCGGCGCGCGAGGGCGGCGCGGGACCGCTGCTCAAGCCGCGCCGCCTGTTCGCCCGCCGATCGTGACGACCTGACGGTCGACCACCGGCCATGTCCTCGTCTGGGAGACCAGGGAACGGCCAGTGATCCAGGACGGGGCGTCTGCTGCACCGCTCGGTGACGCGGACAGTGCGGGTGAGGTGGACTGACCCGGTCAGAGGTCGACGCCGAGCAGGGCGTCCACCGCGTCGCGGGCCAGCGCCGGCGCCGACGCGTCGTCGCCGTCGTCCGCCGCCCAGGCGTCGACCGCCGCGAGCGCGGTCGTGGTGTCCAGGTCGGCGGCCAGCGCGGCGCGCAACGACGCCAGCAGGGGGCGGGCGTCCGGGCCGGACGTCCGCCGCACGGCCGCCCGCCAGCGCGCCAGCCGCTGCTCGGCGCGGCGCAGCCGCCCGCCGGTCCACTCCCGGTCGGCGCGGTAGTGCCCGTCGAACAACGCCAGGCGGATGGCGGCCGGGTCGACGCCGGCCGTCCGCAGTTTCGAGACGAGGACCAGGTTCCCGCGCGACTTGCTCATCTTCTCGCCGTCCAGGCCGATCATCCCGGCGTGCACGTAGGCGCGGGCGAACGGGTGCGCACCGGTCAGCGCCTCGGCGTTGGCGGCGGACTGCTCGTGGTGCGGGAAGGTGAGGTCCGAGCCTCCGCCCTGGACGTCGATCTGCGGCCCCAACCGGGTGAGCGCGATGACCGCGCACTCGATGTGCCAGCCCGGCCGGCCCCGGCCGACCGCGGTGTCCCAGTACGGCTCACCGTGCCGGTGCGCCCGCCACAGCACGGCGTCCAGCGGGTCGCGCTTGCCGGAGTGGCGCGGGTCGCCGCCGCGCTCGCCGAACAGCCGCTCCATCGTGGCGCGGTCGTAGTGCGACTCGTAGCCGAACTGCTTCGTCGCGCCGATGTCGTAGTACACGTCGTCGCCGAGCCGGTACGCCGCCCCGGTCTCGAGCAGGGACGAGATCGCCTCGGTGATCTCCGGGACGGACTCGACCGCGCCGACGTAGTCGCGCGGCGGGAGGACGCGCAGCTCCGACATGTCGTCGCGGAACAGGTCGATCTCCCGCTCGGCGAGGGTCAGCCAGCTCTCGCCGGTGTGCTGCGCCCGCTCCAGCAGCGGGTCGTCGACGTCGGTGACGTTCTGCACGTACTGCACGTCCTTGCCGGCGTCGCGCCAGACCCGGTTGACCAGGTCGAAGGCCAGGTACGTCGCGGCGTGGCCGAGGTGCGTCGCGTCGTACGGGGTGATGCCGCAGACGTACATCCGCGCCGTCGGGCCGGGCGCCGCCTCGACCAGCGTGCCGCTCGCGGTGTCCCACAGTCGCAGCGGCAGCGGCGTCCCCGGCGGAGGCGGAAGCTCCGGGACGGGGCTCGCGGGCCAGGGCAGCACCCGCCCAACCTATCGACCGGCAGGATCACCGGGTGTGAGTAGATACCTCGTCACGGTCGAACGCCTCGTCGACGCCCCCGCCCAGCAGCTGTTCGACCTCGTCGCCGACCCGGCCCGGCACCCGGAGATCGACGGCTCGACCACGGTCCGGGCGGCCCGCCGCGGCAACCCCGAGCGGCTGGGCTCCGGCGCGCACTTCTCGATGGCCATGCATCTCGGCGCGCCCTACCTGATCCGCAACACCGTCACCGAGTTCGAGGAGGGTCGCCGGATCGCGTGGCGGCACGTCAACGGGCACGTCTGGCGGTGGACGTTCACCCCGCAGCCGGACGGGCCGGACGCTGGTGAGCGAGCAGTGGGACGCCCGCCCGGCCCGGATCCGGCTGGGGCTGCTGGTCGCGGGCTTCGACCGCCGCAACCGGGAGCGGGATGACGGCGTCGCTGGAGCGGCTCGCGGAGTTGGCAGCTACATCGGCGGCCACGGGATAGCCGGCCAGTCCCCCGACGGCTCCGGGTGGCAGCGCGAGCGCAGCAGCGCGTCGACCCGGCGCACCGTACGCCGGACCTCCCGCGTGGTCAGGAGCTCGCCGAGCCGCGCGCCGAGCGGTCCCTCGAGATCCGCGCGCAGTTCGGACAGCACGTCGACGGCCTCGCTCGGTCAGCGGCGTCGCCGGCCCACTGCCACAGCAGGGTGCGCAGCTTCGGCTCGGCGTGGAACGTGACGCCGTGGTCGACGCCGTGGATGTGGCCGCCCGCGGTGGGCAGGATGTGCCCGCCCTTGCGGTCGGCGTTGTTGATCACTGCGTCGAGGACGGCCATCCGACGCAGCTGCTCCGAGCGGCCGCGGCGCACCAGCGCCAGCACGTCCACCGACTCGTCGACGTCGATCCAGAGCTGCACCATGCCCGGGCCGAGCGGGCCGTCGCGGTACAGCGTCGGCGGCACGATCCGCCAGCCGGTGGCCGCCGACACCTCGTAGGCGGCGACCTCGCGCTCGGCGAGCGAGCCGTCGGGGAAGTCCCACAGCGGCCGCTCCCCGGCGACCGGCTTGTAGACGCACGCCGCCTCGACGCCGTCCAGGCACACGCCGCAGTACAGGGTCGCGTTCGACGCGTCGGTCAGGCGCCCTTCGATGGACAGCGTCCCGTTCCGCAGCAGCGCCAGCGCCTCCTCGACGGGCAGCGCGCGACCCGGAGTGAGGCCGTCGGGGGCAGTCACGGCGTGATCGAGGACCCGCGGTGGTAGCCGTTCTGCCGCGGACAGACGTGCCCGTTCGGGTCCAGCGGCAGCCCGCACAGCGGGCACGGCGGGCGCCCGGCGGCGATCAACCGGCGGGCGCGGTCGACGAAGGCCTTCACCCGGGCGGGCTCGAGCCGCACCCGCAGCGCGTCCGGCCCGTCCTCGACGTCCTCCAGCAGGGTCTGCTCCGCCTCGCTGGTGTCCTCCGTCGGCGCCTGCGCCTCGATCACGACCAGGCCCGCGTCGCCGTCCCACGCCAGACCCATGGCGCCGACCCGGAACTCCTCGTCGATCGGCTGCTCGAGCGCCTCCGCGTCGGCCTCACCGGTGCCCAGCGCCGAGCCGGTGCGGGCCACCACCTCGTCCAGCAGCTGTTCCAGGCGGTCGGCGAGCACCGCGACCTGCTGCTTCTCCAGCGCGACGGAGACGATCCGGGCGCCGTCGGCAGCCTGCAGGTAGAAGGTGCGCTCGCCGGGCGCGCCGACGGTGCCGGCCACGAACCGGCGCGGGCGGTCGAAGGAGAAGATGTTGCGCGGCATGACCCGTCCGAGCCTAACGAACCGGACCCCGTGGGCTGGACGTCCAGCCGGACGTTCAGCCGGCGCCGCCCCCGACCGGCGCGTCGTCGCTGCGCTTGCGCCGGGTGCGCTTCTTCGCCGGCGGCGCGAAGGACGCCAGGTCCCCGCCGACGTCGTTGGTCCGCAGCACGTAGGGCCGGGTGTCGGTGTAGCGCACCACTGACACCGAGCACGGGTCGACGGCGATGCGCTGGAAGGCGTCCAGGTGCAGTCCGAGCGCGTCGGCGAGAACGGCCTTGATGACGTCGCCGTGGCTGCACGCCACCCAGACGGCGTCCGGGCCCAGGCGGGCGTCCCAGTCGCGCACGGCTGCGACGGCCCGCGCCGACACCTCGGCCAGTGCCTCGCCGTCCGGGAAGCGCGCCGCGGACGGCTGCACCTGCACGACCCGCCACATCGGGTCCTTGGCGAGGTCCTTCAGCGGGCGGCCGGTCCACTCGCCGTACCCGCACTCGACCAGCCGCTGCTCGACGTGCCGCTCGACCGGCGCCTGCTGCGCGGCGAGGACGGCGTCGGCGGTCTCGAGGCAGCGGTCGAGCGGACTGGTCACGACCGCGGCGAGTCCGAGCGCCGCGATCCGGGCGCCGGCCGCAGCGGCCTGGGCCTGACCGCGCTCGTCGAGGTGGACGCCGGGGGTCCGCCCGGCGAGGACCGGGCCGGTCATGGCGGTGAGCCCGTGGCGGAGCAGCAGGACGGTCGACATCGGACTACCCGGTGGCGTCGAGGACGCCGGTGGCGAGCAGGACGAACAGCAGCACGCCCAGGCCGATGCGGTACCAGACGAACACGAACAGCGTGTGCTCGCTGATGTAGCGCATCAGCCAGGCGATGGAGGCGAGCCCGACGGCGAACGCGAGCACGACCGCGAGCCCGGTGTAACCGATGCCGGGTCCACCCTTGTCGCCGAGGTGTCGCGCCGCCTCGTACAGTCCCGAGAGCACGACCGCCGGGATGGAGAGCAGGAAGGAGAACCGCGCGGCGGTGGGGCGGTCGAGGCCGCGGAACAGACCGGCCGCGATCGTCGTCCCCGATCGCGACGCACCCGGCACCAGCGAGAGCGCCTGCGCGGTGCCGACCACGGCGGCGTCGCGACTGTTGAGGTCCTCCTCGTGGCGGAACCGCCGTCCCACCCGTTCGGCCAGGGCCAGGACGACGGCCAGGACGATCAGCGCGCTCGCGATGAGCCACAGGTTGCGGGCGCCGGTCTCGATCTGGTCGCTGAACACCAGCCCGAACACGCCGACCGGGATGGTCGCGAGGATGAGGTACCAGCCGTAGCGGTACTCCAGTTCCGAACGCAGCGAGCGGTCGAACAGCCCGCGGAACCAGCCGACCGCGACGTGCAGCAGCTCCCGCCAGAAGTAGACGACGATCGCCACCGTCGTGCCGAGCTGGACGACCGCGGTGAACGCCGCGCCCGGGTCCTGCCAGCCGAACAGCGCCGGGATGATCCGCAGGTGCGCGGTGGACGAGATCGGCAGGAACTCGGTGAGGCCCTGGACGATGCCGAGCACGGCGGCCTTGAGGACGGAGTCGACGCCGTTGACGTCGGTGGTGGCCGCCAGGTGGACCGCCGAGACGGCGACGCTCACCCGGCGGCCCCGGACTTCTCGAGCGCGTCGACCGCGGTGCGCAGCGCAGCCAGCTTGTCCTCGTGCGTCCCCCCGGCGGGCGAGACGTTCAGCGTGGTGACGCCGGCCGCGGCGAGCTCGGCCATCCGCTCGGCGAGGCGCGGCAGCGGGCCGAGCAGCCCGGTCCGGTCGAGGAACTCCAGCGGCACCAGCGCGGCAGCGCCGGCGTGGTCACGGGCGAGGTAGCGGTCCTGGATCTCGGCGGCCTGCCGTTCGAAGCCCATGTCGCAGGCCAGCCGGTTGTAGAAGTTCTGCTCCCGGCTGCCCATGCCGCCGATGTAGAGCGCGGCGTGGTCGCGGGTCGGCGCGGCGCACCGCTCGAGGTCGTCGCCGACGACCAGCGGCACGGTGGGGACGACGTCGAAGCCCGCCATGTCCTTGCCGGCCCGGGCCCGTCCCGCGGCGACGCGCTCGATCTGCCGGCGGCCGAACTCGGCGTCGAAGAAGACCGCGAGCCAGCCGTCGGCGATCTCGCCCGCCAGCTCCAGGTTTCTCGGGCCGACCGCGGCCAGGTAGGTGGGGATGCGCTCGCGCACCGGGTGGACGGTCAGCTGCAGGGCCTTGCCCGGCCCGTCAGGCAGTGGCAGCTGGTAGGTGGCCCCGTCGTAGCGGACCCGTTCCCGGCGCAGGGCCATCGACACGACGTCGACGTACTCGCGGGTGCGCGCGAGCGGCTTGTCGAACCGGACGCCGTGCCAGCCCTCGGACACCTGAGGTCCGCTCACGCCCAGGCCGAGGCGGAACCGGCCGCCGGACAGCGTGTCGAGCGTGGCAGCGGTCATCGCGGTGGTGGCGGGCGTGCGGGCCGGGATCTGGAAGATGGCGCTGCCGACGTCGATCCGGCTGGTCTGCGCGGCCACCCACGCCAGCACCGTCGCGGCGTCCGAGCCGTACGCCTCGGCGGCCCAGCACACCGCGTACCCCAGCCGGTCCGCCTCCCGGGCGAGGGCGACGTTGTCGGCGTCGTTGCCCATCCCCCAGTACCCGAGGTTCAGTCCCAGTTGCACGGGTGCACCCTAGCGATCAGGGGGGCGCGAGCCGGCTCGCGCGGGCCCGCGTCACTCGGTGATGCGGGCGACGACCTGCTCGTCGTTGACGGTGTAGGCCTCGTACTGGAACCGGATCCCGTTCTCCTGGACGAACTCGTCCCACGCTCGGTACTCGTGCAGCCGCCAACCGGGGAAGTTGAAGAACTCGTCGAACTGGATGACGACGCCGGGGCGGATGCGGTCGCGCAGCGCCGTGAGCAGCGTCCGGGTGGAGCTGTACATGTCGGCGTCGGCGTGGATGAACGCGACCGGCTCGTCGTGGTCGGCGAGGAACTTGGGCAAGGTGTCGTCGAAGAACCCGGCGACGAGTTCGGCGTTCGGCACGTCCGGCGGCTCCATCGCGAAGAAGCCCTTGGGGAAGTCCGAGCGCCAGTCCTCCGGGAAGCCCTGGAAGCTGTCGAAGCCGAACACCGTGCCCGGCGGGCGCGTGCCGGCGATCACGCGCAGGGAGTGACCGGCGGCCACCCCGAACTCGAGGGCCAGGCCCTGCTCCGGGGCCAGCGTCAGCGCGTGCCGGAGCGTGTCGTGCCGGTGGGTGAACCGCGGCGCCGTGGGCATGTGCTCGGTGACGAACTGGTACGCCTCACGCCCGGCCTCGACCCGCCCGGAGAAGTCGATGTCGCGCTGCATCCGCAACTCGAGCGCCGCCAGCTGATCCCGCACGGCGGCGACCTCCGTGCGCAGCTGGGAACTGTCGGCGCCCTCGCGGGCGACTCGAAGCATCTTGTCCCGGACCCACCGTCGGCCACCGTCGAGCATGCCGCGCCTCCTCCTCCACCGTTCCCGTCTCCGCCCCGAGGGACTGGGCGCACCTTATCGACGCGGCGCCGGGTCGCGGCGCGGGCCCGCCGGTCCGCGTCGCTAGGTTGCCTGCGTGGAGCAGCGTCAGGTCGGCCGCAGCGGGCTCACCGTGTCCTCGCTCGGGCTGGGGACCTGGGGATGGGGCCGGCAGACCGACGCCGACGAGGCCGCCGCCCTGCTCGTCGCGTTCCGCGACGCCGGCGGGACGCTGGTCGACACCGCGGTCTCCTACGCCGACGGCGCCGCGGAGGAGATCCTCGGCGGGATCCTCGCCGACGTCGTCCCCCGCTGCGAGGTGGTGCTGGCCACGAAGGCGGGGTTCACCCGCACCGACGGCGTCTCGCGGGCGGACGCCTCGCGCCGCGCGCTGCTGGCGCAGCTGGAGGACTCGTTGCGCCGCCTCGGCGTCGACTGGCTGGACCTGTGGCAGCTCCACGTCCCCGACGACCGCGTCCCGCTGGAGGAGACGCTCGGCGCTCTGGACGCCGCGGTGAGCAGCGGCAAGGTGCGCTACGTCGGCGTCTCGAACTTCTGCGGCTGGCGGCTCGCGCAGGCCGCGACGTGGCAGCGCGCCGTCCCGGGCCGCGCGCCGCTGGTGTCCGACCAGGTCGGCTACTCACTGGTGCAGCGCGGCGTGGAACGCGAGGTACTGCCTGCCGCGGCCGCCCTGGGCGTGGGCGTCCTGCCGTACTCGCCGCTCGGCGGTGGCGTGCTCACCGGCAAGTACCGCGGCGGCGTCCCGGCAGACTCCCGCGCCGCGGCCGGCGGACGGCACCTGGCCCCGCTCGGTGAGGCGTCCACGGTCGGGATCGTCGAGGCGGTGGCCACCGCGGCGGACGGCTTGGCGAGCTCGCCGATCGCGGTCGCGCTGGCCTGGGTGCGTGACGCGCCGGGCGTCACGGCGCCGGTGCTCGGCGCGCGGACACTCGGCCAGCTCACCGCGGCGCTGGCGTCGGAGTCGCTCGTGCTGCCGGCGGAGATCCGCCGGGCGCTCGACGACGTGTCCGCGCCTGTGCTCGGCTACCCGGAGGACCTCCGCTGAGTGCTGCCGCGCCGGACCCGGTGTTCGCCGCGTTCTGCGACGCCGGGCTGTGGCCGGGCCTGGGCCGGACGCTGGCCGCCGCGCTGCCGGAGGTGGGCATCACCGCGCCGGAACACGTGACGGCGTCCCGGCTCGGTGCGCTGCCGAAGGTCGGCCCGCAGCGCGCCGGCCGGCTGCTGTCCTCCTTCCTCGCCGCCGGACCGGTGTACGAGCTGGTCGGGCAGCTCGTCCCGGCCGGCGTCGACCCCCGGGTCGCGGCACGGGTCGTCGACACGTTGGGGCCGCCGGCGCCGCGGGTGCTCCGGGAGGACCCGTGGCGGCTGCTCGGCGTGCCCGGGATCGACCCGGGCGACGCCGACCGGGTGGCCGTCCTGTTGTTGCCCGGCGTCGAACGGAGCGACCCGCGCCGTGCCCGCGCCCTCGTCGGGTGGGTGCTCGCCCGGGAAGCCCGGGAAGGCCACACCGTCACACCGGAGGACCAGGTGGCCGCCGCGCTGACGGGCTTCCGGGTCGACGCCGCGGCGGCGATCCAGGCGGCCGTCGACGCCGCGGTGGTCGCTGCCGGTGGAGGGCGGGCTGTCGCCGGTGCGCCTCGGCGAGGCCGAGGACGCCGTCGGCGAGGGCCTGGCGCGGCTGCTCGCGACGGCCGAGCCGCTCGTCCCGCGCCGGCAGGTCAGCGCGCTGACGGAGCTGGACGACGCGCAGCGCGCCGCCGTCGAGGCGGCGCTGCACAGCGGCGTCACCGTCCTCACCGGCGGCCCGGGGACCGGCAAGAGCCGCACGGTCGCGGCGATCGTCGCGGCCGCTGAGGCCGCCCGCGCCTCGGTCGCCCTGGCCGCGCCGACCGGGCGGGCGGCCAAGCGTCTCGAGGAGCTCGGCGACGCGCCCGCGGCGACCCTGCACCGGCTGCTCGGCGCGCAGGGCCGGCGCACCGGTGACGCGGTGCGCTTCGATCGCCGTGGCGGCTTCGCGCGCACCGCCGAGGACCCGGTGCCGGCCGACCTCGTGGTCGTGGACGAGGTCTCCATGCTCGACATCGAGCTCGCCGAGGCGTTGGTCGACGCGTGCGCGGACGGCACCCACCTGGTGCTGGTCGGCGACGCCGCACAACTGCCGTCCATCGGGCCGGGTCGCGTGCTCGGTGACGTCCTCGACGCCGGCGTCGTCCCGGTCACCGAGCTGACGACGCTGTACCGGCAGGCCGAGGGCGGGGCCATCGCCCGACTCGCGACCGCCGTCCGCGCCGGCGAGCTGCCGCCGGTGGACGACCCCGGCCGCGAGGTCGTCGTCGTCCCGGCGCGGGGGTCCGGCGACGCGGCGCACCGCGTCGTCCAGCTCGTCATCGACTCGATCCCGCGGGCGCTCGGCATCCCGGCCGAGCAGGTGCAGGTCGTCACGCCGGTGCACCGGGGGCCGGCCGGGACGCTGGCGCTCAACGCCGCACTGAAGGCCGTGCTCAACCCCGGCGACGGTCGGCGGCGCTTCGACCCGGGCGACCGCGTCGTGGCCACGGCCAACCACCTCGAAGCCGAGCCGGTCGGGTTCGCCAACGGGGAGGTGGGGACCGTGTCCGGCGTCGCGGGCGACGGCGCGGTCACGGTCGAGTTCGCCTCCGGCGCCGCCGAGGTGAAGGGCAAGGCGCTCGCCGACCTGGTGCACGGCTGGGCGGTGACCGTGCACCGCGCCCAAGGTTCGGAGTTCCCCGCCGTGGTCGTCGTGGTGCCGCCGGAGGCCGGCGGCATGCTGTCCCGGCCGCTGGTCTACACCGCGATGACCCGTGCGCAGCGGCACCTGTCGGTCGTCCACGCGGTGGGCCCGGCGCTCGCCCGGGCGGTGCGCACGGTCGGCGCCCGGCCGCGGCGGACCCGCCTGGCGGCGGCGCTGCGGGAGTACGCGTCGTGACTGCCGGCTCGACGGAACACCCGCCGGCGCCGTGGTTCCTCGCGGGACGTCTGACGCTCTCCGCGTGGCTGGTCCCGCTCAGTCAGCTGCCGCCGGTCGAGGTGCCGGGCTGGCGGCCGGTGACGCTCGCCGGCCGGGCTGTGGCCGGGACGGCGCTGGCGCGCTACTCGGCGCCGGGGGTGCTCGGCTACGACGAGCTGATGCTCACCGTCCTGGTCAGGCGCGGCCTGCGGCTGGCGCCGACGGTGGTGCGCATCTGGGTGGACAGCGAGGCGTCGCTCGTCGGCGGCCGGGCGCTCTTCGCGGTGCCCAAGGAGCGGGCGACGTTCCGCGGCCACGTCGTCGCCGCCGGCGCCACCGCGCTGGCCGAGGTGACCTCGACGCCCCGGATGCGGCTCCCGGGCCGCTGGCCGTTGCGCTTCAGCCTGGCTCAGCCGCGCGACGGGCGAGCCGTGGTCAGTCCGGTCCGCGCCCGCGCCCGGCTGTCCTTGGCGCGGGTGCGCTGGCGTCCGGGGGCGGCCGGGGCGCTGGCGCCGCTACGAGGACGCCGACCGCTGGCCGGGCTCGAGCTGGGCGAGCTCAGGATGGCGTTCGGTGGCCCGCCGCGCCCGGTCGGTGCCGCGTTGAGCGCCGCCGCGACGGCGGCGAGCCACTGGCAGGCCCGCCGTCCGGGGGGTTCAATGGCCCGTTATGACGGCTGAGGCGGGCGCCGATCCCGATTGGGAGTACGTGCCGCTGCGGATCCCGGCGGATGTGACCCGGGTGTCCGCAGCGGTGCAGCTGTCCTTGCACGCGGAGTACGGCGGCTGGGAGCTCGCCCGCGTGCTGAAGTACATGGACGGCAGCCGGCGGGTCTGGTTGCGCCGCAAGCGTCGCCCGGCGGGTCTGCTGCCGCTGCCCGGCCTGACCGCCTGAGTCCTGGCCGCCGACGGGTCGTTGCTCGGCGGCGGTCTACCCCTGGAAGTCGGGCTCCCCGCCCTGCGCGGCGTACAGCGCCCGCACCGTCTCGATGGTGTCCGCCTCGGCCGGCGTCCTTGTCGTCGCGGTAGCGCAGCACCCGGGCGAAGCGCAGCGCCAGCCCGCCCGGGTAGCGCGAGGAGCGCTGCAGGCCGTCGAACGCGATCTCGACGACCTGCTCCGGCCGCACCGGCACCACCCAAGCCGTCCGTCGGGCCGGTGGCGAGCTCGCGGAACCGCTGCGGTCTGCCAGGCGAGCATCTCGTCGGTCATGCCCTTGAACGTCTTGCCGAGCATCACGAACCCGCCGGCCGGATCGCGGGCGCCCAGGTGGATGTTGGACAGCCACCCGCGGCGGCGGCCACTGCCCCACTCGACGGCGAGCACGACCAGGTCCAGGGTGTGCACCGGCTTGACCTTCAGCCAGCCGGCGCCGCGCCGACCCGCCTCGTACGGCGCGTTCAGCGACTTGACGACGACGCCCTCGTGCCCTGTCCGCAGCGACGCCGCGAGGAACTCGGCGGCCTGCGCCGGGTCGGCCGTCACCAGCCGCGGGACCCGGAGCCGCTCCGGGACGACGTCCGCCAGGACGGCCGCCCGCTGCGCGCCCGGCGCGTCGAGCAGGTCCTCACCGTCGCGGTGCAGGACGTCGAACAGCGTCGAGCGTCAGGGGCACGTCCGCTCGGCTGGAGGGATCGCGACTGCCGAACCTGGACGCGGTGACCTGGAACGGGTGCGGCCGGCCGTCCGGGCGCAGCGCGAGCGCCTCGCCGTCGGCGACCAGGCGTCGAGCCGGGAGACGCGCGCACCGCCTCGACGAGCTCCGGCAACCGCGCGGTGACGTCGTCCAGGCTGCGGGTGAACAGCCCGACGTCGTCGCCGTCGCGGTGCACCTGCACCCGGGCGCCGTCGAGCTTCCACTCGAACGCCGCCGGCCCGCCGCCCAGCCGGGCGAGCGCGTCGTCGGTGCTCGTCGCCGTCTGGGCGAGCATCGGTCCGACCGGCCGCCCGAGCTCCAACCGGACGTCGGCGAGCGCGACCGCTCCCCCGCCGAGCGCCAGCTCCGCCACCGCCGGCAGGTCACCGCGGAGCATCGCCGCGCGCCGGACGTCGGCGAGCGGGAGGTCGGCGGCGCGGGCCACCGCGTCCGTCATCACGCCCGCGAGCGCGCCCTGGCGCAGCTCTCCGCCGAGCAGCCGGCGCAGGAAGTCCTGTTCGGGCGCGGTGGCCGCCGAGAACACGCGGTGCAGCGCGTCGCGGCGGGCAGCCTGCGACCCGGCGCCGGACAGTGCACCGATGTCGGACAACCGGCGTTCCACGTCGAGCACGTCCAGCGTCGGCGTCCCGGCCGGATCCGGGAGGCCGCGCAGCGCCGCCCAGCCGACGCCGATCTGGCGCTGCGTCAGCTCGCCGGACAGCCAGGAGACGACGACACGGGCCTCCTGCGGCGAGGCGCGGCGCAGCAGCTCCGCCAGCGTGACGGTCTTCGCGCCACGCGCGGACGTCGTCGCGACGGCGGCCGACGCGGCCGCGACGTCGGCGAGCAGCACCGGCGTCAGCAGCCGGACAGGAACCGGTCGAGCACCCGCACGCCGAAACGCAATCCGTCGACGGGCACGCGTTCGTCGATGCCGTGGAACAGCGACGTGAAGTCGAGGTCGGGCGGCAGCTGAAGTGGTGCGAAACCGAAGCACCGGGTACCGAGCGTCGAGAACGACTTGGCGTCGGTGCCACCGCTCATCATGTACGGGATCGGACGGGCGATCGGGTCCTCCGCTCTGAGCGCTGCGGACATGGCGTCCACGAGTGCGCCGTCGAACGTCGTCTCGACGGCGATGTCCTTGACCAGGAACTCCCGCTCGACACCGTCGCCCAGCAGCCCGTCGATCGCGGCCAGCAGGGCGTCGTCCTCACCGGGCAGGAAGCGGGTGTCGATCGTGGCCTCGGCGCTGCCCGGGATGACGTTGGCCTTGTAACCGGCCTCGAGCATCGTCGGGTTGGCGGTGTTGCGCAGCGTCGCGCCGATCATGCGCGCCGCCGAGCCGAGCGCCGGCAGCATCGGGCCGGGGTCGTCGGGGTCGATGTCGAGGCCGGTGGCCGCCGCGACCTCCTCCAGCAGCCGCCGGACGGTGTCGGTGACGACGAGCGGGAACTCGTGCTCGCCGATCCGGGTCACCGCGCGCGCCAGGCGGGTGACCGCGTTGTCGGCGTGCACCATCGACGCGTGACCGGGCGCGCCGCGCGCCCGCAGCCGAAGCCACGCGATGCCCTTCTCCGCGGTCTGGACGAGGTAGAAACGCAGGTCCTCGGCAGGGGTGAAGGAGAAGCCACCGACCTCCGAGATCGCCTCGCTGCAGTCGGCGAACAGGTCCCGGTGGTGGTCGACGAGCCAGTGCGCGCCCTTGACGCCGCCCGCCTCCTCGTCGGCGAGGAACGCGAGCACGACGTCGCGCGGCGGCCGCACGCCGCGCCGCGCCCAGTCCCGGACCACCGCCAGCGTCATGGCGTCCATGTGCTTCATGTCGATCGCCCCGCGACCCCAGAGGTAGCCGTCCTTCTCCAGCCCGCCGAACGGGTCGACCGACCACTCCTCGGGATCGGCCGGCACGACGTCGAGGTGCCCGTGGATGAGCAGGGGCGGGCGGCTGCTGTCGCTGCCCTCGATCCGGGCGACCGTCGACGCGCGACCGGGTTCGGACTCCAGGATGCGCGAGTCGACGCCCACCTCGGCGAGTCGCTCGGCGACCCACTCGGCGGCCGGCCGCTCCGGGTGGGTCGGGTTGGAGGTGTTGAAGCGGATGAGCTCGGCCAGCAGGTCGACGACCTCGTCCTGACTGCCGTGCGCGCCGGTTCCCGGGACCTCGGTCATGCCCCGTTCCTACCAGCCGGGGACGACGCAGACGGGCCGTCGGCGTCTCGGGGCGGCGCTAGTAGACTCGCGGTGCTCGTCCGGGTGGCGGAATGGCAGACGCGCTAGCTTGAGGTGCTAGTGCCCGTAAAGGGCGTGGGGGTTCAAGTCCCCCCTCGGACACTCCTCCCTGACCGATCGGCAAGGGTCCTCCGCCTGCTGCGGCGGACAACTCGACCGAAGTGCCGCGAACTCAGGTCTCGACTCGGAAACGCTCGCCCGAGCGCCGTCGTGGCGGACCCGGTCGGCCGCTCGAGCGACCTAGAGTCCCCGCATGGACGACCGTGTCGAGGTCCGCAGCGCACCCGACGGCCTCCGCCCTGGACGAGCAGTCATCCGGCGCGCCGAGTGTCCCGACTGCGCCAGTCACCTGCTGTTCTCCTACGACGGGGTGGACGCCGTGGACGGCCTGCACAGCTGGTCGGTGACGGTCGCCCACCACGCGACCTGCCCGCAGATGCGCCGCCGCGGCGCGAACCCCGCTCAGTAGAACGGCCACCGTGCCAGCGGCTCCCACGGGCCGCCGGCGTAGCGCCACAGCGCCAGCCCCGTCGCCCGCGCCGACCACGGGGTGAACCCCGCCCGCAACGTGGCCACCGTCTCCCGCGCGAGCGCGGGCTCGACCTTGTTCTGCACGGTGACGTGCGGCCGCAACGGCTGGCGGTCCTGCGGGGTCAGCCACTCGAGCCACCGCTCACGCAGCTCGGCGTGCACGGCGGCCAGCTCCGACGCCGCGAGCCGGTAGGCGGCGCCGCGACCCAGCGGCAGGACGCCCGTGACGTGCACGACGAACGCCGGGCGGTCGGCGACCTCGCCGAGGTCGGCCCGCACCTGGGCCTCGTGCCGGCCAGGCAGCGCGTGGAAGAAGGTGACGTGGGCGCCGACGGCCGTGCGTCCCGGCGGGAACCACGCGCGCCGCTCCGCGTCGAGTCGCGCCTGCGACGCCTCGTCGATCAGCAGGCTGACGACCAGCGGCGCTGTCACCCGGGCGGTCAGGCGCGCCGCTCCAGCAGGCCGCGCACGTAGGCCGCCTGACCGACGTGCTCCAGGTCGTCGGCGACGACGCTGACCAGCCGCACCCCGAGCGTCACGGGCGGGTCCCAGTCCTCGTCGACGACCCGGTCGAGGTCTGCCTCGCCGAGCGTGCGGACCCAGGACACCGTCCGGTCGTGCACCGCGTCGTGGTAGTCGGCGAGCAGCTGCGCCGACGGCACCCGGACCCGCGCGACGTCCGCGCTACTCATGCCCGTAGCCGTGCGTCTCCGGCGGGAAGGGCAGCGCGAACCGCTCGACCCAGCCGTCGGCGGTCCACACCTGCTCGTGGGCCGCCGCGCCGGCGACGTGGTCGTCCTGCACGCGGGTCAGGTGCCAGACCAGCCAGGCGATCGAGTTGCTGTCGCCGTCGAGTCGGTCGTGCAGCTCGTCGGCGTCCAGCCCGTCGAGGACGGATCGCACCGACTGCCGCACTCGGTCGAAAGCGTCGACGACGAGCTCCACGGTCTCCACCCGGTCGAGCCAAACACACGCCGACGCGGGCTCGGTCGCGGGTCTGCCACCGGTCGCGGCCGGCGCGCGGACGGGCACTCCTAGGGTCGGGGACATGGCAGCTGCTGACACCACCGCCGACACCGGCTCTGACGCCACGGTCGAGGTCCCCGACGGCATCGACGTCGGGCTGACCCACCACCTCGGGTTCGAATTGACCGAGATGACCCCGGACCGCGTCGTGATCAGCTGGGACGTGACGCCCCAGCTGCACCAGCCGTACGGGATCGTCGCACGGCGGCGTCTACTGCTGCGTCATCGAGTCGGCGGCGAGCATCGGCGCGGCGCTCTGGTACGGCGAGCGCGGCCAGGTCGTCGGCGTCGCGAACCACACCAACTTCCTGCGCGCGGTCCGGGAAGGCCGGCTGGTCGCCACCGCGACCCCGATCCACCGCGGCCGCAGCCAGCAGCTGTGGCACGTCGAGGTCACCGACGAGCAGGGCCGGCTGGTCGCCCGGGGCGAGGTCCGGCTGCAGAACCTGACCTAGGGTCGCAAGCACTGAGGTCGCCTCGCCTACTGTCGGAGGATCCCCCACTGCCGAGGAGCGACCCCATGCCCGAGGCGAGCACCGCGCACGTTCACCGCCCCCGACGGGCGATCGGCTGGACCTGCCGGTCATCACCCCGACCGAAGGCGCGCCGGGCCGGCGAACATCGGCAAGCTGCTGTCCGCGACCGGCGCTGGTCACCTACGACCCCGGCTTCGCGAACACCGCCTCGTGCTGCGTCGGCGATCACCTACATCGACGGCGACGCCGGCATCCTGCGCTACCGCGGCTACCCGATCGACCAGCTGGCCGAGCACTCGACCTTCCTCGAGGTCAGCTACCTGCTGATCTACGGCGAGCTGCCGACGCACCGACGAGCTGAGCCGATTCACCGACGACATCCGGCGGCACACCCTGCTGCACGAGGACCTGAAGCGGTTCTTCGACGGCTTCCCCCGCGACGCGCACCCGATGCCGGTGCTGTCGTCGGCGGTCTCGGCGCTGTCGACCTTCTACCAGGACTCGCTCAACCCGTTCGACGCCGAGCAGGTCGAGCTGTCGACCGTCCGGCTGCTGGCCAAGCTGCCGACGATCGCCGCCTACGCCTACAAGAAGTCGGTCGGCCAGCCGTTCCTCTACCCGGACAACTCCCTCGGGCTTGGTCGAGAACTTCCTGCGGATGACCTTCGGCTTCCCGGCCGAGCCGTACGAGGTCGACCCGGCGGTCGTCCGGGCGCTGGACATGCTGTTCATCCTGCACGCCGACCACGAGCAGAACTGCTCGACCTCGACGGTGCGGCTGGTCGGCTCGTCGCAGGCGAACCTGTTCGCGTCGGTGTCGGCCGGCATCAACGCGCTGTTCGGCCCGCTGCACGGCGGCGCGAACCAGGCGGTGCTCGAGATGCTGGAGCAGATCCGGGCCGACGGCGGCGACGTCGCGCGTTCGTCGAGCAGGTCAAGAACAAGGAGGCCGGCGTCAAGCTGATGGGCTTCGGCCACCGCGTCTACAAGAACTACGACCCGCGCGCGGCGATCGTGAAGCAGACCGCCGACGAGGTGCTGCAGCGACTGGGCAAGCGCGACGACCTGCTCGACATCGCCATGGAGCTCGAGGGCATCGCGCTGGAGGACGACTACTTCGTCGAGCGCAAGCTCTACCCGAACGTCGACTTCTACACCGGGCTGATCTACCGGGCGATGGGCTTCCCGACGAACATGTTCACCGTGCTGTTCGCGATCGGCCGGCTGCCCGGCTGGATCGCCCAGTGGCGCGAGATGATCAACGACCCGGAGACGAAGATCGGCCGCCCGCGCCAGCTCTACACCGGCGAGCCGAGCGGGCGTTCGTCGCGATCGAGAAGCGCTGAGCCGACCGCGGCGGTCCGATCAGGACGGCACGGCGGTGGAACCGATCGGGCCGGGTGCACGAACTGACCGACGTGGACGCTGCGCTCGCCGAGATCGGCGAACGGCTCGTCACCGGCGAGCCCGAAGCGCTCGAGGACTGCTACCGCACCCTCGGGCCGCTCGTGGTGTCCTACCTCGGCCGCTACGTCCCGCGCGCCGACGTCGAGGACGTCGTGCAGCGGGTGTTCTACGAGGTGTGGCGCGCCCACGACCGCTACGACCCCGACCAGTCGCTGCGCGGCTGGGTGCTCGGCATCGCCCGCAAGCGGGCCATCGACCACCTGCGCAAGCGCCGCGACAACGTCGTCCCGCTGGACTCGGTGCGCGAGATCACCGGCGACGACGGCCGCGAGATCGCCGAGCGGCTGGCGTGGGCCGACGAGGTCCGCACCGCGCTGGCCCAGCTGCCCGACATCCAGCGCGAGGTGATCGAACTGGCGTACTTCGACGGCTACTCCCAGTCCGAGATCGCCGCCGACCTCGGGCATCCCGCTCGGCACCGTGAAGACCCGCACCTCGCGCGGGCCTGCAACGACTGGCCGGCCACCTCGAGTCTCTGCGGGGGCAGCAGTGACCGAGCACGCCGACCAGCACATCTCCGACGAGATCCCGCGCCTGCTCACCGGTGAGGCCGACCGGGCCGCCGTGCGTCGCCGCGTCGGCCCACCTGCGCGCCTGCGCCGACTGCACCGACGAGCTGATCTCGGCGGTCGTGGCGCACGCGTCGCTGTCCTCGGCCGCCCGGTACGCGCCGGAGGTCGTCCTGGACGATCCCGCGTCCGCGACGCGGACGGCCGCCGCGGACGAGCCGGACGCGGACGACGGCGCCGACGGGACGCAGGACCGCGCGGGCGGTGCGAACAGCGGCGCGGGACAGGCCGCGGCCCCGAGCAGCCTGCCGGACCTCAGCGCGCGTGTTCGCGCAGGTCCGCAGCGAAGCCGCCGCGACGACAGCGGCGACGACGGACGATGCTCCGCGGCGCCTCCGCCGTCGGCAGTCACCCGCGGCGGCACGCCGGCGCCGGCACATCGCGGTGGCCGCCGCCGCCGCGGCGGTGGCGGCCCTGGCCATCGGCGGGGCCGGTGTGTACGCCGCGGACCACCTCGGCTCGCCGTCGAGCCAGCACGGTCGAGGTCAGCGCCTTCGGCGTCGGGCACCACCGACGCGAGCGCGACCGTGGTCGGCGGCCGGCAGATCCACCTGGACGCGTCGTCGCTGCCAGCGGCCGCGGCGGGGAAGTACTACGAGGTCTGGCTGACCGACGGGGCCGGAAGAACCTGGCGCCGATGGGGCCGCTCGAACCCAACCGCACGGGACGCTACGAGATGCCGCCGTCGATGACTCGACACCTACAGCGCGATCGAGGTCAGCGTGCAGGACGCAGCAGGGCACCGGGGCGTACTCCGGCGTCAGCGTGCTGCGCGGCAGCTACCGCTGAGCACGGCCGTGGCGCACGGTCGGAGGCACGGCCCGGGCGGACCCGCGAGGAGGTGGCGGCACCGGAGGGATGTGCCGCCGCCTCCTCGTCCTTCCGGCTCAGGTCCTCCCAAGGTCGTCGGCTAGCGTCGCGCCGCGTGCACGAGTCTTTCGTCGAGGTGCTCGACGAGGCCGCCGACGGCGGCTCGGGTCGCTACCTCGCCACGGCGGCCACCACCGGCCCCTGGTCGCCGGACGCCCAGCACGGCGGGCCGCCGAGCGCGCTGTTGGTCCGCGCCGCCGAGCGTTGCGCCCGGCTGGGCCTGGGTCGCGACGACCTGGTCGCACGGCGCTTCGCCGCCGAGTTCCTCGCCCCGGTCCCGCTCGGGGAGCTCCGGGTGGACGCCGAGGCGCTGCGGGCCGGGCGCAGCGCGGTCCTCGTCGCCGCCCGGCTGACCACGGACGGCGCTGACGGGCCGCGCACCTGCCTGCAGGCCCACGTCTGGCTGGTCGGCCGGTCGGACACCCCCGCCTCCCCCGGTGCACCGCGGACGCCGAGCGGTCTGCCCTCGAGCGCACTCGGGTTCCCGTACGCCGAGCACGTCGAGTGGCTGGTGACCGCCGGCGTCGCCTTCGGCCGGGGGCCGGCCGCGGTGTGGGCGCGTCCCCGGGTGCCCCTGGTCGCCGGGGAGACGCTGTCCGGCCTGCAGCGCGCGGTGCTCGTCGGCGACTCCGCCAGCGGCATCGCCGCGGACCTGCTCCTGGTCGCAGTGGTCCTTCCCGAACGTCGACCTCGACCTGCACCTGGCGCGCGACGTCGACGGTGAGTGGCTGCTGGTCGACGCCGCCACCACCACCGGTCCGGACGGGACGGCGGTGACGCGCGCGGCGCTGTCCGACACGGCAGGGCCGGTCGGCGGCGGTCTGCAGACCCTCGTCGTCCGGCGGCGCGCCCGTGGTTGACGTCCTCAGCACCGCCGGCTCCGACCGGCGTCACCTGGGCCGGGAGACGGTGACCGTCCTGCTCGTCTCCCTCGGGATGTCGGGCATCTACGCGCTGCTGACGTACGTGCGGACCGAGCTCACCGTCAAGGGCGGGATCGCCAACTCCACCGCCACCGTGGTCTCGGGGGAGAACACCGCCCACCCGTGGCTGGACCTCGCCGACTCCCTCGCCGGGGTGCTGTCCGGCATCGCGCCGGCGCTGCTGGCGCTCGTCCTGCTGTCCCGCAGTCCCGGCGGTCCCGGCGCGGGCATCGGCGCCGACCTGCGCCGCCCGGGTCGCGACCTGGTCCAGGCGCTCGGGTTCACCGCGCTGATCGGCATCCCCGGTCTCGCGCTGGTCTGGGCGGCGCACGCCCTCGGCGTCAACGCCCAACTGGCGGTGGTGGACGTCCCCGACCGGTGGTACCGGGTCCCGCTGCTACTGCTCGAGGCGCTGCAGTCCGGCGTCGTCGAGGAGGTCGTCGTCCTCGGCTACCTGCTCACCCGGCTGGCGCAGCTGGGATGGCGGCGCGAGGCGGCACTGGCCGCCAGCGCGACCCTGCGAGGCAGCTACCACCTCTACCAGGGCCTCGGCGGGTTCGCGGGGAACTTCGTGATGGGGCTGGTGTTCGGGTGGTGGTTCCAGCGCTCCCGGCGAGTGATGCCGATGCTCGTCGCCCACGTCCTGCTGGACGCGATCAGCTTCCTCGGCTACCTGTACCTGCACGACCGGATCAGCTGGCTCTGATGCCGGCGGCCGGCTCTAGGGTGGCCGCCGTGCCGACCTACCGACTGCGCGAGGCCGCCGCGTTCCTGGGTGTCAGTGACGACACCGTGCGTCGCTGGGCCGACAGCGGCCGGTTCGCCACCGTGCGCGACGAGTTGGGCCGGCTCGCGGTGGACGGGCGGGAGCTCGCCCGCGTCGCCGAGGACCTCGCCGCCGCTGCACCACGGCTCAGTCCGCCTCCGGTGGTGCAGGAGTCGGCACGCAACCGCTTCGTCGGGCTGGTCACCCGGGTGGTGCGCGACACGGTCATGGCCCAGGTGGAGCTGCAGTGCGGCCCGCACCGGGTGGTGTCGCTGATGAGCCGGGAGGCCGCCGACGAGCTGGGTCTGGAGCCCGGCGTCACCGCGATCGCGTCGGTGAAGTCGACGACCGTGGTGGTGGAGGTGCCCGCCTCGGGCTGAAACCCCCGTGCACGGGCACGGCAGCGCTGGGAGGGTGACCGGGTGCCTGCCCTGCCGCCCGGTCTGGAGCTGGTCCACCCCGTCCCGGTGGACGAGGCGGAGGCGTGGACCGCGGCCGAGCAGGACGGCTTCCTGGAGCCGCCCCTGACGCCGGAGCGGATGGCGGCGCAGCAGCGGTTCTGGCACGCCGACCGGCGCTGGGGCGTCCGGGACACCGCGCACGGCGGCCGCTGGGTGGCCACGCTCGGCAGCCACGACCGCCGCTGCACCGTCCCGGGCGGGGACGTGGCTGCCGACGCGCTGACGATGGTCACCGTCGCCGGCACGCACCGCCGCCGCGGGCTGCTCACCGCCATGCTCACCGACTCGCTGGCCTGCGCCCGCGAGCGCGGCGACCAGCTGGCCATCCTCATGGCGGCGGAGTGGCCGATCTACGGCCGCTACGGGTACGCCGCGGCGTCCTGGCGTTCGCGGTTCCGCCTCGACCCGCGTCGTCCCGGCGCGCGGCTGGGCCCGACCCCGAGCACGGTGCGCACGGTCGACGCCGAGGAGCTGGGCGCCGTCGCGCCGGCGGTCTTCGCCGCGGCGGCCGCCGAGCGGGCCGGCAACATCAACCGTCCCGCCGACTACTGGGCGCGGACGCTCGGCCTCGACGGCGTGGCCGGCTACCCCGAGCGGCGGTACGTGCTGCGCGAGGACGCCGAGGGCCGCGCGGACGGCTACGTGGTCTGGACCGTCGACCGGCAGGCCACGCCGGACGACGACGGCCACGTCACCGTCCTGCACCTCGTCGCCGCGACCCTGGACGCGTACCGCGACCTGTGGGCCTACGTCCTCAACCTCGACCTGGTCGATCAGCTGACGATCCGGGCCCGCCCGGTCGACGACCCGATCCGGTGGATGGTCCCCGACGGGCGCTCGTTCGATCCGGTCGAGACCTCCGACGCGCTGTGGGTGCGGCTGCTGGACGTCCCCGCCGCGCTGGCCGCCCGGCGGTACGCGACGCCCGGCCGGGTGGTGCTCGAGGTCGTCGACGACGCCGTGGGTCGCTACGGGGCCGGCCGCGTCGTGCTCGACGGCGGCCCCGACGGCGCGAGCTGCCGGCCCACCGACGTCGACGGCCCCGACCTCAGCCTCGACCAGCGCACGCTGGCCGCCGCCTACCTGGGCGGGGTCAGCCTCGCCGCGCAGCGCCCGGCGCGCCCGATCGACGAGCACACCCCCGGCGCGCTGGCCCGGTTCGACACCATGCTCGCGACGCCGCTCGCGCCGTGGCTGATGACGGACTTCTGAGGCCTACCCGGGGGTCCCGCCGGCGTCCGGCATCCCCTCGTGCGCCGCACGGGTGTCCGGGTCCGCGTCGGAGGAGCGGAAGTCGAGTGCCTCCGGCTGCTGGGCGGCCGGCGTCAGGTTCGAGTCGAACCAGGTGCTGGTGTCGATCGGCCGGCTCGGCCCGCTGGACGCGCCGTTGGTCGTCGCGGACTGCGCCAGCCAGGACGGTTGCTCCCCCGCGGCGCCGTCCGCGCCACCGGCTCCTGCCAGGCGTGACAGCCCGTCCAGCGCCTTGGTGAACTCGCTGGGCACGATCCACATCTTGTTGGCGTCGCCCTGCGCGATCTGCGGCAGCGTCTGCAGGTACTGGTAGGCCAGCAGCGCCGGGTCGGGCTTGGCGTCGTGGATGGCCTGGAAGGTCGTCTCGATCGCCTTCGCCTGCCCCTCGGCGGTCAACGCGCGCGCGGCGCGCTCGCCCTCGGCGCGCAGGATCCGGGACTGTCGCTCGGCCTCCGCCGCGAGGATCGCCGACTGCTTCTGACCTTCCGCGGCGAGGATCTGGGCCGCCTTCTGACCCTCGGCGGACTTGATCGACGCCTCTCGCTGGCCCTCGGCGGACAGGATGATCGCCCGCTTGTCCCGGTCGGCGCGCATCTGCTTCTCCATCGCGTCCTGGATGGACGGCGGCGGCTCGATCGCCTTGATCTCCACCCGCGCCACCCGGATCCCCCACGGCCCGGTGGCTTCGTCGAGGACACCGCGCAGCTGGGTGTTGATGCTGTCGCGGCTGGTCAGCGCCTGCTCGAGGTTCAGCGAGCCGACGACGTTGCGCAGCGTCGTGATCGTGAGCTGCTCGACCGCCTGGATGTAGTTGGCGATCTCGTAGCTGGCGGCCCGGGCGTCGGTGACCTGGTAGTAGATGACCGAGTCGATGGCGACGGTGAGGTTGTCGCTGGTGATGACCGGCTGCGGCGGGAAGGTGACCACCTGCTCGCGCAGGTCGATCTGCGGGCGCATCCGGTCGACGAACGGCACCAGCACCGTCAGACCCGGGCCCTGGGTACGGGTGTAGCGGCCGAGCCGCTCGATCACCGCCGCGCGCGCCTGCGGCACGATCCGCACCGACCGCAGCAGCACGACGAGCACCAGGAACGCGGCGACCAGCCCGACGATCAGTCCTGCGGTCATGTGGAGCCTCCTTCACGGCCTTCCAGTTCGGCGGGACCGGACGGTGCCTCGTCGAGCACCACCGCCGTCGCGCCGTCGATCCGCAACACGTGCACGCGGGTGCCGGGCAGGATCGGCGTCGACCCGAGCGAACGCGCCGACCACTCCTGCCCGTTGAGCCGGACCCGGCCGCCCCGCGCGTCCACCGCGGTCAACGCCACAGCCTCCCGGCCGACCAGCGCCGCGGAACCGGTGAGGTGCCCCGGCACTGTGACGTGCCGCTTGGCCACCGGGCGGATGAACGCGACCAGCAACCCGGCGATCAGCGCCGCCGTCACCGCCTGCAGCACCGGCGGGGCGCCGAACGCGGCCGCGCCCGCACCACCCACCGCGCCACCGGCGAGCATCAGCAAGACGAAGTCGCCGGACAGCGACTCGGCACCGGCCAGCACGGCCGCGGCGATCAGCCACAGCACCCACGCGCTCACCAGGTCAAGTGTCCTCCTCGCGCGCCCCGGCCGCGGTCACGAAGTCGATCAGCTCTTCCACCGCTCTCAGCAAGGGCACTTCGACATCGGAGTACCCCCGCACGCCGGCCAGGACCCGGCGCCACATCTCGTGCGGCTCGCTCACGCCGAGAGCCGCGCAGACCCCCTGCTTCCAGTCCGTGCCGCGCGGGACGGCCGGCCACGCCGGGATGCCGACTGCCGCCGGCCGTACCGCCTGCCAGACATCGACGTACGGGTGGCCCGTGACGAGCACGTGCCGGTCGCGCACGGCGGCGACCAGCCGGCTCTCCTTGCTGCCCGCGACGAGGTGGTCGACCAGGACGCCGACCTGCCGTCCGGGACCGGGACGGAACTCCGCGAGCCGCTCGGCGAGGACGTCGACACCGTCGAGCGGCTCGACCACCACGCCCTCGACGCGCAGGTCGTCGCCCCAGATCCGCTCGACGAGCGCGGCGTCGTGGACGCCCTCCACCCAGATCCGGCTGGCGCGCGCCACTCGGGCCGGGGCACCAGCCACCGCGATCGACCCGGAGGCCGTCCGCCGTGGCGCCACGGCGGCCACGGTCCGCGCCGGACGCACCAGGGTGACCGGCTCGCCGTCGAGCAGGAACCCGGCCGGCGTCAGCGGGAAGACCCGGCGCCGACCCGCCCGGTCCTCGAGCACGACGCCGTCCTTGCCGTGCCCGACCACAGCCCCGCAGAAGCGGGCGTCGGCGGTCTCGACCACGAGGTCGTGCGCCAGTTCGACCTCCGGGACACGGCGGCGGCGCCGCCAGTCGGTGGCCAGCACGTCGCGGCGGTGGTCGGTCACCGGATCACGCTAGGTCCTGCGGCGCACCACCCACGGCTGCGCCACGCGGGGCGGAGGCAGCCCTAGCCTGGACGGGTGACCCGTCTGCGTTCCGCGTCGCTCGCCGCCTGGGCGAGCGCGTGGCTGGCCGGGCGGGCGGCCTCGGACGAGGTCCTCCGCGCGGTCACCGGCGAGGACGCCCCGCACCGGGTGGTCGACGTCGACGGCGACGAGATCGCTCTCGGTGAGCTGCTCATCCGCTTGCGACGGCGCACCGACGCGGCCCGGGTCGTGCTGCCGGTGCCCGGGGACGTGCGCGGGCTGCCCGGCCCGGCGCCGTTCCGGACGGCCGCCCTGGACGCCGGCGAGGCGGTCGTCGCCGGCGGCGCCGGCTACGTGCCGGAGGTCGTCGACCACTTCCCGAGCAGCGCCCCGACCACCGTCGTCTGGCACGGCCACCTGGTCGAGCCCGGACCGCCGGACTGCCTGCCGCTGGCGGACGCCCGGCGCGAGCTGGCGGAGGCGATGCGGGACTGTGCGGCCGCGTTCACCGCGGCGCAGGTCGGCGGTGCCCTCAGCGGCGGCGGCGACGTCGCCGAAGCGCTGGCGGACGCGCGCCGCGCGGGCGAGCGGCTCGACCTGCCGCCGGGCCACCCGGCCGAGGCCGTCCAGCTCGTCGCGCAGACCGAGCGCCTGGCTCTCGTGCTGGACCTGGCGCTCGCCGACCCGCGCGGCGGGGCGGTCGACCGGGCCGGCATGGCCGCCCGCGCCGACGCGCTGCGCCCGCTGGCGACCGCGGTGCGGCGGGCCCGGACGGCCGGCTGGAACGCCGGAGCACCGGGGGTGGGGCGCTGATGCGCGCGCTCGTCACCGGCGCCACCGGGTACCTCGGCGGCCGCCTGGTGCCCAGGCTGCTGGAGGCGGGGTTCACCGTCCGCGCCATGACCCGCACCGAGGGCTGGCTGCGCGACCGGCCGTGGGCCGACGACGTGGAGGTCGCCACCGCCGACGCGCAGGACCGCGACAGCCTGCGCCGTGCGTTGCAGGACGTCGACGTCGCCTACTACCTCATCCACGCGATCGGCTCCGGCGCCAGCTTCGCCGACGCCGACCGCCGCGCCGCCCGGACCTTCGCCGAGGCTGCGGCCGACGCCGGGGTGAGCCGGATCGTCTACCTCGGCGGCCTGGCCGACGAGAGCGCCGACGACCTCAGTGAGCACTTGCGCTCCCGCGCCGAGGTGGGACGGATCCTGCTCGAGTCCGGGGTGCCGACGGCCGTCCTCCGCGCCGCCGTCATCCTCGGCAGCGGGTCGGCGTCGTTCGAGATGCTGCGCTACCTCACCGAGCGGCTGCCGGTGATGACGACTCCGGTCTGGGTGCAGACCCGCATCCAGCCCATCGCGGTCCGCGACGTGCTCCGCTACCTGGTCGGTGCGGCCTCACTGCCGCCGGAGATCAACCGGACGTTCGACATCGGAGGACCGGACGTCCTCAACTACGAGGAGATGATGCAGCGCTACGCGGTCGTCGCCGGACTGCACCGACGTCGGATAATCCGGGTGCCCATCCTCACGCCCGGCCTGTCGAGCCACTGGGTCGGCGTGATCACCCCGGTCCCGGCGGCGATCGCCCGGCCGCTGGTGGAGTCGCTGCGGACGGAGGTCGTCTGCCGGGAGCACGACATCGCCGAGTGGGTGCCCGACCCGCCGGACGGCCTGCTGGGCTTCGAGCAAGCGGTGACCATGGCGCTGCAGCGGGTGCGGAACGCGACGGTGACCACCCGGTGGTCGGAGACGGAGTGGCCGGGCGCACCGAGCGAGCCGCTGTCGAGCGACCCGGACTGGGCCGGCGGCTCGCTGTTCACCGACGTCCGCGAACGGGACGTGGACGCCCCGCTCGACGAGCTGTGGCGTGTCGTCGAAGCGATCGGCGGCGAACGCGGGTGGTACTCCTTCCCGCTCGCGTGGTCGGTGCGCGGCTGGATGGACCGGTTCTCCGGCGGCGTCGGCCTGCGCCGCGGGCGGCGCGATCCGGAGCGGTTGCGGGTCGGTGACGCGCTGGACTGGTGGCGGGTCGAGGAGATCGTGCGGCCGGAGCTGCTCCGGCTGCGCGCGGAGATGCGGGTGCCCGGGCTGGCGTGGCTCGAGTTCCGCGTCGCGCCGCGCGGCGACGGGTCACACCTCACCCAGAAGGCGACCTTCTACCCCCGCGGGCTGGCCGGCCAGGCGTACTGGTACGCCATCGCACCGTTCCACGGCATCGTGTTCGGCGGGATGATCCGCAACATCGCTGCCGCGGCGGAGGGGCGCCAGAGCACAGGTGCCGGCGCGAAGCTGCGCCGCCGCGCCGCGTAGCCAGGACCGATCGGTCAGCCGCCTCAGGCGGCCGGGCGGGCGGGACGGCGCGGCACCGCGCAGCAGCCGTCGGGACAGTCGATGCCGCACAGCCCGAGCGTGCCGAGGTGCCGGGGCTCGGCGCCGTCGAGCTGTTCCTGGACGAGCTCGCGCACCGCCGCGACGAACGCCGGGTGGGTGCCGGCGGTGGCCGCCCGCGCGAAGGGCAGCCGCAGCTCGGCGGCGGTCTCCGCGCGCCTCGGTGTCGAGGTCCCACAGCACCTCGAGGTGGTCGGAGACGAACCCGGTCGGCGCGACGACGACCCCGGGCACGCCCGCCCCGGCCAGCGCGCGCAGGTGGTCGTTGATGTCCGGCTCGAGCCACGGCACCTGCGGCGGCCCCGACCGCGACTGCCACACCAGGTCGAACTCGGCACCCGGACCGCGCACCGCCTCGGCGACCAGCCGCGCGGTCTCGCGCTGCTGCGCCGCGTACAGCCCGCCGCGCGGGCCCGAGGCGTCGTTCATCGACGACCGGGATCGAGTGCGCGGTGAACACCAGCCGCGACTGCTGCCGGCACCGACGCGAGCGCCGCGCGCACCCCGTCGGCGTTCGCCGCGATGAAGCCCGGGTGGTCGAAGTAGTGCCGCAGCTTGACCAGCTCCGGCGCGGCGTCGACGGCCGCGCGGGCGTCGGCCATGTTCTCGCGGTACTGGCGGCAGCCGGAGTAGGACGACGTCGCACTGGTGGCGAGCACCAGGGCGCGGCGCACCCCGTCGTCGCGCATCTGCGCCACGGCGTCGGCGACGTACGGCGCCCAGTTGCGGTTGCCCCAGTACATCGGCAGGTCGATGCCCTGTGTCGGCGAACTCGCGCGCCCAGCGCCGCGAGCAGCGCCCGGTTCTGCTCGTTGATCGGCGACACGCCGCCGAAGTGCTGGTAGTGCTCGGCGACCTCGAGCAGCCGCTCGTCCGGCACCCCGCGGCCCCGGGTGACGTTGCGCAGGAACGGCATGACGTCGTCCGGGCCCTCCGGGCCGCCGAACGACAGCAGCAGGAACGCGTCAGCCCGCACTCAGACACCCATCGCGTGGAAACCGCCGTCGACGTGCACGATCTCGCCGGTCGTCGCCGGGAACCAGTCCGACATCAGCGCGACTGTGGAACGGGCCACCGGTCCGGCGTCGGAGTTGTCCCAGCCGAGCGGCGCCCGCTCGTCCCACGCGTCCTCGAAGGTCGAGAAGCCCGGGATGGACTTGGCCGCCATCGTGCGGATCGGGCCGGCGGCGACCAGGTTCACCCGGATCTTGCGCGGCCCGAGCTCGCGCGCCAGGTACCGCGACGTCGACTCGAGCCCGGCCTTGGCGACGCCCATCCAGTCGTAGGCCGGCCACGCCACCGAGGCGTCGAACGTCAGCCCGACGATCGACCCGCCGGCGTCGCCGAACAGCGGCAGCGTCGCGACAGCCAGCGACTTCAGCGAGAAGGTCGAGACCTGCACCGCGGTGGCGACGTCGTCCCACGGCGCGTCGAGGAACCCGCCGCCCAGGCAGGAGGCCGGCGCGAAGCCGATCGAGTGCAGCACGCCGTCGATGCCGTCGACGTGCTCGCGGACCCGGTCGGCGAGGGTCGCCAGGTCCTCGGCGGAGGCGACGTCGAGCTCGACGACCGGCGCGGGCTTCGGCAGCTTCGCGCCACCCGCTCCACGAGCGACATCCGGCCGTAGCCGGTCAGGACGACAGTGGCGCCCTCCTCCTGCGCCAGCCGCGCCACCGAGAACGCGATCGAGGCGTCGGTGATGACGCCGGTGACCAGCAGCCGCTTGCCGTCGAGCAGGCCCATTCAGATCCCCATCCCGATGCCGCCGTCGACCGGCAGGACGGCACCCGTCACGTACGCCGCGCCCGGCGAGGCGAGGAAGACCGCCGCCGCGGCGACCTCCTCCGCGCTGCCGTAGCGCTTGAGCGGCACCGAGCCGAGCACGTCCGCGCGGCGGGCCTCGGTGAGTTCGGCGGTCATGTCGGTCTCGATGAACCCGGGCGCGATGACGTTCGCGGTGATGGTCCGGCTGCCGAGCTCACGCGCGATCGAGCGCGCCAGCCCGATCAGGCCGGCCTTGCTCGCGGCGTAGTTCGCCTGCCCGGGCGCGCCGACCAGGGCGACGACGGAGGAGATGAAGACCATCCGGCCCTGCCGCTGCTTGAGCATCCCGGGCGTGGCCCGCTTGGCCACCCGGTACGCGCCGGTGAGGTTCGCGTCGAGGACCCGCTGGAAGGACTCCTCGCCCATCCGCAGCAGCAGCGTGTCGTCGGTGATGCCGGCGTTGGCGACCAGGACCTCGACCGGTCCGAACTCGGCCTCCACCGCGGTGAACGCGGCGTCGACGTCCTCGGCCGAGGTGACGTCGCAGCGCACGCCGAACAGGCCCTCCGGCGGCCCGCTGCTGCGGTGGGTGACGGCGACCCGGTCCCCGGCGTCGGCGAACGCCCGGGCGATGGCCAGGCCGATGCCGCGGTTGCCGCCGGTGACGAGCACGCATCGACTCACCGCACCGACGCTAGCGGGTACGGTCCGGGCCCATGCGTGCCGTGCAGATCACCGAGTTCGGCGGCCCGGACAAGCTCACCCTCGTCGACCTCCCGGAGCCCGCGGCCGGAGACGGGCAGCAGGTCTTCGACGTCCTCGCCGCGGGCGTCAACTACGCCGACACCCACCAGACCGAGGACTCCTACCTGTCCAAGCAGTCGCTGCCGCTGGTCCCGGGCAGCGAGGTCGTCGTCCGCGGAGACGACGGGCGCCGCCTGTTGGGGCTGCTCGGCTCCGGCGGCGGTTACGCCGAGCGCGTCGCCGCCGACCCGCGCGCGCTGTTCCCGGTGCCGGACGCCGTCGAGGACGGCGCCGCCCTGACGACGCTGGTGCAGGGCGCCACCGCCTGGCACCTGCTGCGCACCAGCGTCCACCTGCAGCCCGGCGAGTCGGTCGTCGTGCACGCCGGTGCGGGCGGCGTCGGGTCGATCGCCATCCAGCTGGCCAAGCGCTGGGGCGCCGGCCGGGTGATCGCGACGGCGTCGAGTGAGGACAAGCGGCAGCTGGCGCTCGAGCTCGGTGCGGACGTCGCCGTCGACTCGCGCGCCGGCGACCTCAAGGGCGCCCTGCGCGACGCGAACGACGGCCGCGGGGTCGACGTCGTCCTCGAGATGACCGGCGGGCGGGTGTTCGACCAGAGCCTCGCCGCGCTGGCCCCGCTGGGCCGGCTGGCGACGTTCGGGATGGCCTCGCGTGAGCAGCCGTCCACCATCGACCCGCGGATCCTCATGAGCCGCAGCACCGCCGTCATCGGGTTCTGGCTGGTGCACGTCGCCCAGCGCCCGCAGCTGCTCGCCGCCGCGGTGGGCGACCTGCTGGAGATGCTCGCCTCGGGCGAGCTCCGCGCGGTGGTCGGGCAGACCTACCCGCTGGAGCGCGCCGCCGACGCCCACCGCGCGCTGCTGGACCGCTCGTCGGTCGGCAAGCTGGTCCTGACCCCGTAGCGCGCCCGCACGCACGTCCCCGGTGCAACGCCGTGGCCGTCCTGGTCGTCCGGGCGGCCGAGGTGCACCGCCGTTGCACGGGAGCGGGCGCGGGGGTCAGGCCAGGCGCCCGGACCACAGCAGCGACGAGCCGCCGGCGGCCAGCGCGAACAGCAGCCCGGTGACCAGGAAGCGGTAGCTGATGTCGCGGCGTGCCGTCGTGTACCCGATCTGCGAGCCGATGTCCTTGTAGACGCCCTGCAGCTCCTGCGCCGACGCCGCGGTGTGGAAGCTGCCGTGGGTGGTGTCGGCAAGGTCCTGCAGCGTCTGCTTGTCCGCCTGGACCGGCACCTGCTCCCCGTCGATGGTGACCGTGCCGTAGTCGGTGCCGAACGCGATCGTCGACACCGGCACGGACGCCTTCAGCGCCGCCTGCTCGGCGTCGGTGACGCGCCGGCCCTTGTTCGACGCTCCGTCGCTCATCAGGACGATCCGCGCCGGCGCCGGCTGGTCGTTCTTCGCCGTGGTGGCCTTGCTGAACGTGGTGATCGAGTCCAGGCAGGTGAACACCGCCTCACCGATCGCGGTCGAGTCCTGCAGCTGCAGCCCGTCGATCGCCACCTTGACCGAGTCCCGGTCGATGGTCGGCGGGACGACGACGCTCGCCTCGCCGCCGAACTTGACCAGACCGACGTTGATCCGCGGAGGCAGCTCGTCGACGAACTCCTTCGCCGCCGTCTGCGCGGCCTCGATCCGTGACGGCAGCACGTCGGTGGCCTGCATCGACAGCGACACGTCGATCGCGAGCATCACCGTCGCTCGGTCCCGCGGCACCTTGACGTCGCCCGACGGGTGGGCGACGCCGATGCTCAGCACGGCGAGTGAGATCAGCAGCAACGCGAAGGTCAGGTGCCGCCGCCATCCCGGGCGCCGGGGCGCGACGCTGGCGAGCAGCGCGACGTTGCTGAACCGGGCGACGTACTTCTTCCGCCGCAGCTGCAGGACGACGTAGACCGCGGCGAGGGCGGCGACGACGAGCAGCAGCAGCAGCCACTGCGGGGCAGCGAAGGACATCAGCGGATCCCTGCGGGCGGGGTCGGCGCTCCGGCCGCGGCGCGGCGGCGGGCGAGGACGAAGCGGACGACGTCGGTGAGCCAGTCCCGGTCGGTGCGCAGCTGCAGGTGCGCCGCCCCGGCGTGTCGGAGGGCGCCGGCGATCCGCTGCCGTTGGGCGGCGGCCAGCTCGGCGTAACGTTCCCGCACCTCGGGCCGAGACGTCTGGACCTCCAGTTGACGTCCGGTCTCAGGGTCGGCGAACGTCACCAGTCCGGCCGCCGGCAGGGACAGCTCGCGGGGGTCGAGCACCTCGACGGCGAGCAGCTGGTGCCGTCCGGCCAGGCCCCGCAGTGGCCGCTCCCAGTCCGGGGCGGCCGTGGGGTCCGGGTCCGCGGAGAGGAAGTCCGAGACGACGGCGACGAGGCCCCGCCGCCGCGGGGGCCGACGCAGCGACTCGAGCAGCTCCGCGAGCTCCCCGCCGGAACCGACCGCGCCGCGCGGGGTGTGCGCGACCTCCCGGACCAGGTGGCGGGCGTGCGCGGTGCCGGCCAACGCCGGCACCCGGCTGGTGCGCTCGCCGTTGCTCACGACCGCACCGACGCGGTTGCCGCCGCGCGCGGTCAGGTGAACCACCGCGGTGATCGCGGCCAGCACGAGTTCCCGCTTCTCGCTCCCCGCGGTACCGAAGTCCAGGCTGGGTGACAGGTCGACGGCCAGCCAGGTCTCGAGCTCCCGGTCGGCGATCGTCTGGCGCACGTGCGGGACGGTGGTCCGCGCCGTGACCGGCCAGTCCATCCGCCGCACGTCGTCGCCCGGCACGTACTCCCGGGACTCCCCCGCCTCCGTGCCGGGGCCGGGGACCAGGCCGAGGTAGTTGCCCTGCAGCAGCCCGTCGAGGCGGTGCCGGACGCTCAGCTCCAGCCGGCGCAGCAACGGCTCGGCCGAGTCGAGATCGAGCCGCGGCAGCGCTGCGGCCGCGCCGGCGCCGTCCCGCGCTGGCCCGGTCACGCCGTGCGCTCGCCCCACTGCGGTGCGGGCTGCGGTGGCGCCGGGTGAGCACCGCCCGGGTGCCCCGGCGCCGGCGGGACCGGCGAGAACTGCTGCGGCGGCCCGGCGGCGCGCTGTCGCGGTGCTACCTGCGGCAGCGGGATGGTCTGCAGCACCCGCTGCACCGCGTGGACCGCCGGGACGCCGTCGGCGATGGCGTCGTAGGACAGCACGACGCGGTGCGGCAGGACGTCGACGGCGACGTCCAGGACGTCCTGGGGCAGGACGTAGTCGCGCCCGCGCAGCAGCGCGATCCCGCGGCCGGCGGCGATGAGGCCGAGGCTGGCGCGGGGGCTGGCGCCGTAGGACAGCCACTGCGCGACGTCCGGCATGCCGTGTCGCGCCGGGTCGCGGGTGGCCACCACGAGGCGCACGACGTAGTCGACGATCGCGTGGTGGACGAACACCCGTGAGGTGGTGTCCTGCAGCCGCTTCAGCTCTTCGGTGCTGAGGACCGTCTGGGCGACCGGCGGCTGGACACCCATCCGGTAGACGATCTCCCGCTCCTCCGCCGCGCTCGGGTAGTCGACCGCGATCTTCATGAGGAACCGGTCCCGCTGCGCCTCGGGCAGGGGGTAGACGCCCTCGGACTCGATCGGGTTCTGCGTCGCGAGGACGAGGAACGGGGTCGGCACCGGGTGACGGTTGCCGCCGATGGACACCTGACCCTCGGCCATCACCTCGAGCATCGCCGACTGGACCTTGGCCGGCGCGCGGTTGATCTCGTCGGCGAGGACGAAGTTGGCCATGATCGGGCCGAGTTCGGTGTCGAAGCGCTCGCTGCCCGGGCGGTAGATCCGGGTGCCGACGATGTCCGACGGGACCAGGTCCGGGGTGAACTGCAGCCGGGCGAAGCTGCCACCGACGGTGCGAGCCAGCGTCTCGACGGCGAGCGTCTTGGCCACGCCCGGGACCCCTTCGAGCAGGCAGTGCCCGCGGGCCAGCATCGCGACGAGCATCCGCTCGACCATGCGGTCCTGCCCGACGATGACCCGCTTGACCTCGAACATCACCCGCTCGAGAGCGGACGCGTCGGCCGCGGGCGTCGACAGCGGGCCGGAGGGAGACGGAGCGGTCACGCGGCGGGCTCCTCTGGGTGACGTCTGGGTCGCACGGCACTGCGCAGGCGGGAGGGGTCAGCCACACGGTACGTGAGCGATCTGTACGGTGCCGGTCGTGCCGGAGGCCGCTCGGGGAGCTCGACAGGACCCGGGCGACGGCCGGATCTGCTCGGCGCGCGGGTGCCGTGCGGCGGCGTCGGAGGACCTCTCGTGGCGCAACCCGGCGTTGCACGACAGCGCGCGCGTCAAGCACTGGCTCGCCTGCCCCGAGCACGCCGGCTCCCTGGCCGACTTCCTCCGCCGGCGGGGGTTCCTGCTCGGCCGCAGCCCGCTGTCCTGAGCGAGCCGGACTGACCGGTCCGGACTGATCGAGCCGGAACCAACCGAGCGGGACCGCCGGGTCAGGTCAGCGGCCGGGTCGCCCCGAAGTAGCCGGAGTCGACCTCGTCGACCGGTGTGATCTCGATGTACGCCCCGCTGTAGGGCGCCTGGATGACGTCGCCGTCACCGATGTACATCGCGACGTGGTGGATGCCCCCGACGGTGCCGTCCGAGCTCCAGAACAGCATGTCTCCGGGCTGCAGGTCGCTGCGGGAGGGGTGGTACGAGCCCGCCTGCGAGTACTGCGTCGCGGCGTAGTGGTTCATGTCGATGTACGGCGCCCAGGCGTACATCATCAGGCCTGAGCAGTCGAAGCCGTAGACGTTGCTGTCGTCGGTCTGGGAGTCGTACGGCTGGCCGTACGTCGGACCGCTCTCGTTGCCGCCGGCCCAGGCGTAGGGCCAGCCGAGGTACTGCTTCGCGCGGGCGACCGCGGTCGCCGCCTCCTGGGGGGACCACCCGCCAGAACTGGGCGCGGACGCCGGCGCGGCCGGGACAGCGGAGTCCCCGCCACCGCTCGACCCACCGCCACCGCTGGACCCACCGCCACCGCCCGACCCGCCGCCATCAGTGGACCCACCGCCACCGCCGGACCCGCCGCCGTTGCTCGGGTTCGTCGCGGCCTGCTCGGCGGCCCGCTGTGCGGCCGCCTGCTCGGCGGCCCGTTGCGCGGCCAGCGCGGCGGCACGCGCGGCGGCCTGGCGACGCAGTTCCTCCTGGCGCCGGAGCTCGGCGAGCCGGGCCTGCTCGGCGACCCAGGCGTTGTACGTGGCGCGCTGGCCGTTGAGCGTCGCCAACGTCGACTGCGCGGTCTGCAGCTGGCCCTGGGTCGCGCTGAGCTGGGAGTTCAGCGCGGCGCTCTGCGCGTCCGCGGTGGCGACCGCGGACCTCGCGTCCTTCTCGCGCCTGCTGCGCCTGCGCGGTGAGCGTCGCCTGGTTCTGCACCGCGAGCCGCGCGGCGGCGTCGGCGTTCGACTTGGCGATCGTCGCCCGGTCGAGGTCACCGAGCGCGTCGAGCTGGTTGGTCGCGACGTAGTTCTCGTAGGTGCTGCGCTCGAGCAGGGCGCTCGGGTCCGGAGCGGTGAGCAGGCTGCCGGTGACACCACCGACGGTGCCGCTGATGTAGGTGTCGTGGACGTACTCGGAGAACGCCTGCTGCGCCGCGGTGACCTTCGACTGAGCCTGCGCCACCTGGTCCTTCGCGCTCAGCGCCGACTTCTTCGCCTTGTCGAGCTTGTCGAGCGCGTCGGCGAGCTTCTGCTCGGCCAGCTCCGCCTGCATCCGCAGCTGGGACAGCTGCGTCTGGATCTGGGTGACCTTCGCCGACAGGCCGCCGACCTGGGTCGCCAGCGCGTCCTTCTGCGACTGCGCGGAGTTCAGCTGCTGGTCGCTGGGGTTCGGCGGCGGGGCCGGGTCCGCGCCCGCCGCACCGAAGGCACCGGGGGCGAGGAGCACACCGGCGGCGATCGCGACCGCGGTGCCGGCCGCGGCGAACCTGCGTGCGGTGGTCGGGACGGACGTGCTCCGTGGCGCCGGCGAACTACGCGAAATCCGTGGACGGACGAGCATGCCACTCCTCGGCGGTCGACCCGACGCTCCGGCAGGAGGCCTCGATCGGGACTCAGAGTGCCACCGACGTCACATCCGCGCCAGCTGCACCACCGACCCCACCTGTCACCGGAGTCCCGTGCACGGTCCCCGCGGGCCGGTGGACCGCCGCTGTGCCAGGCTGGCCGGACACGTCCTTGCCGGTGTTATCTTGACGTCGAGAGAACTCGTGCGGACGGTCTGGAGGAGCGGTCGTGGCGGCAGGCAGTCGGAACAGCTTCGGGGCCCGGGACGAGCTGCAGGTCGGTGATCGGCGGCTGACCTACTACCGGATCGACGCCGTCGACGGCTGGCGCGAGCTGCCGTTCAGTCTGAAGGTGCTGCTGGAGAACCTCCTCCGCACCGAGGACGGCGCGAACGTCACCGCCGACTCGATCCGCGCGCTCGCCGCCTGGGACCCGGCCGCCGAGCCGGACACCGAGATCCAGTTCACCCCGGCACGGGTCGTCATGCAGGACTTCACCGGCGTGCCGGCCGTCGTCGACCTGGCCGCGATGCGCGAGGCGATGCGCGAGCTCGGCGGCGACCCGGCGCGGATCAACCCGCTGGCGCCGGCGGAACTCGTCATCGACCACTCCGTCATCGCCGACCTGTTCGGCGCCCCGGACGCCTTCGAGCGCAACGTCGAGCTGGAGTACGAGCGCAACCGCGAGCGCTACCAGTTCCTGCGCTGGGGCCAGACCGCCTTCGACGAGTTCAAGGTCGTCCCGCCCGGCACCGGCATCGTGCACCAGGTCAACATCGAGTACCTGGCCCGCGTGGTCTTCGAGCGCGACGGCGTCGCCTACCCCGACACCCTGGTCGGCACGGACTCGCACACCACGATGGTCAACGGGCTCGGCGTGCTCGGCTGGGGCGTCGGCGGGATCGAGGCCGAGGCCGCGATGCTCGGCCAGCCGGTCAGCATGCTCATCCCCCGGGTGGTCGGGCTTCAAGCTCACCGGCGAGCTGCCCGACGGCTCGACGGCCACCGACCTCGTCCTCACGATCACCGAGATGCTGCGCAAGCACGGCGTGGTCGGCAAGTTCGTCGAGTTCTACGGCAGCGGCGTCGCCGCCGTCCCGCTGGCGAACCGCGCCACCATCGGCAACATGAGCCCGGAGTACGGCTCGACCTGCGCGATCTTCCCGATCGACGAGGAAACGCTGCGCTACCTGCGCTTCACCGGCCGCCCCGAGGGGCAGGTCGCCCTCGTCGAGGCGTACGCCAGGACGAACGGCCTGTGGCACGACGCAGCCGTCGAGCCGCGGTTCAGCGAGACCCTCGAGCTCGACCTGTCGACCGTCGAGCCGTCGCTCGCCGGCCCGAAGCGCCCGCAGGACCGGGTGCCGCTCAAGGACGCGAAGCCACTGTTCCGCGCGGCGCTGGCGGACTACACCGACGGCGACTCCGTCAGCACCCAGGTCGACGAGTCGGTCGCCGAGACGTTCCCCGCCTCCGACCCGATCGCGGCCGACAACGACGACGCGCAGCCGTCCTACTCCGCCGCGGACGGCGCGCACGGCCGCACGTCCCAGCCCACCCCCGTCACCCTCGCGGACGGCAACGAGGTCGTGCTCGACCACGGCGCCGTCGCCATCGCCGCCATCACGTCCTGCACCAACACCTCGAACCCGTCGGTGATGGTCGCCGCCGCGTTGCTGGCCAAGAAGGCCGTCGAGAAGGGCCTGACCCGCAAGCCCTGGGTGAAGACGACGCTCGCGCCGGGGTCGAAGGTGGTCATGGACTACTACGACCGCGCCGGGCTCACGCCGTACCTGGACAAGCTCGGCTTCAACCTCGTGGGCTACGGCTGCACCACCTGCATCGGCAACTCCGGGCCGCTGCCGGACGAGATCAGCGCCGCGGTCAACGACGCCGACCTGGCCGTCGTCAGCGTGCTGTCGGGCAACCGGAACTTCGAGGGCCGGATCAACCCCGACGTCAAGATGAACTACCTGGCCTCACCGCCGCTGGTCGTCGCCTACGCACTGGCCGGCTCGATGGACGTCGACCTCGATCGACGACCCGCTCGGGGACGGCACCAGACGGTGCAGCCGGTGTACCTGCACGACGTCTGGCCGTCCGCGGCGGAGGTCCAGCAGGTCGTCGACGAGGCGATCGCCAGCGAGATGTTCACCCGCGACTACGCCGACGTCTTCGCCGGCGACGAGCGGTGGCAGACGCTCCCGACGCCGCCCGGTGACACCTTCGACTGGGACGCCGACTCGACCTACGTCCGCAAGCCGCCGTACTTCGAGCACCTGCAGCGCGAGCCGGCACCGGTCACCGACATCACCGGCGCGCGGGTGCTGGCCAAGCTCGGCGACTCCGTGACCACCGACCACATCAGTCCGGCCGGGTCCATCAAGGCCGACTCCCCTGCCGGGCGCTACCTGTCCGAGCACGGCGTCGACCGGCGCGACTTCAACTCCTACGGCTCGCGCCGCGGCAACCACGAGGTGATGATCCGCGGCACCTTCGCCAACATCCGGCTGCGCAACCAGCTCGCCCCCGGCACCGAGGGCGGCGTCACCCGCGACTTCACCGTCGACGGCGCGCCGGTCACGACCATCTTCGAGGCGGCCGAGCACTACGCCGCGGCGGGCACGCCGCTGGTCATGCTGGCCGGCAAGGAGTACGGGTCGGGCTCGTCGCGGGACTGGGCGGCCAAGGGCACGGCGCTGCTCGGTGTCCGGGCGGTGATCGCGGAGTCCTACGAGCGGATCCACCGTTCCAACCTGATCGGGATGGGTGTGCTGCCGCTGCAGTTCCCCGACGGCGAGACCGCCGAGTCCTTGGGGCTCACCGGTGAGGAGAGCTTCGACATCTCGGGTATCGAGTCCCTGAACGACGGCACGACCCCCCGCACGGTGACCGTCCGGGCGGGGGACAGGCAGTTCGAGGCCCGGGTGCGCATCGACACCCCGGGCGAGGCCGCGTACTTCCGCAACGGAGGCATCATGCAGTTCGTCCTCAGGTCGCTGCTGCTGACCGCGCCGACCCCCACCCGCGACGACAAGTTCAGTTTCGGACTGTGGACGGTCGGGTGGCCGGCGCGCGACCCGTTCGGCGACGCCACCCGTCCGCCGCTCGACCCGGTGGAGAGCGTCCACAAGTTGTCCGAGCTCGGCGCGTGGGGCGTGACGTTCCACGACGACGACGTCGTCCCGTTCGGCTCGTCCGACGCCGACCGCTCGAAGATCCTCGCCCGGTTCCGGCAGGCTCTCGACGACACCGGCATGGTCGTGCCGATGGTGACGACGAACCTCTTCACGCACCCGGTCTTCAAGGAGGGCGCGTTCACCGCGAACGACCGCGGCGTCCGGCGTTTCGCCTTGCGGAAGGCACTGCGCCAGCTCGAGCTCGGCGCCGAGCTCGGTGCGACGACGTTCGTCATGTGGGGCGGCCGGGAGGGCACCGAGGTCGACGCCGCGAAGGACCTCCTCGCGGCCCACGACCGGTTCCGCGAGGCCGTCGACACGATCGCCGCGCACGTCAAGGAGCAGGGCTACGCGATGCGACTGGCGATCGAGCCGAAACCGAACGAGCCGCGCGGCGACATCTTCCTGCCGACGGTCGGGCACGCGCTCGCGTTCATCGCCGAGCTCGAGCACGGTGACATCGTCGGCGTGAACCCCGAGGTCGGGCACGAGCAGATGTCCAACCTCAACTACGCGCACGGCATCGCGCAGGCGCTGTGGGCGGGCAAGCTGTTCCACCTCGACCTGAACGCCCAGAACGGGCCGAAGTTCGACCAGGACCTGGTGTTCGGCCACGGTCACCTGCTCAACGCGTTCACGCTGGTCGACCTGCTGGAGAACGGCGCCCCCGGTGGCGGGCCCACCTACGACGGGCCGCGGCACTTCGACTTCAAGCCGCTGCGCACCGAGGACCTGGCGGGCGTCTGGGACTCCGCCGCCGCGAACATGCGCATGTACCTGCTGCTGCGCGAGCGCGCCGCCTCCTTCCGCGCAGACCCCGAGGTGCAGGAGGCGCTGCAGGCGGCCGCGGTCGCGGAACTGCGCGAACCGACGCTCGGCCCGGGCGGCGTGCAGGAGCTGCTCGACGACCCGGGCGCCGGCGCGGACTACGACGCGGACGCGGCGGGCCGGCGTCACATCGGCGCGGAGCGACTGTTCCAGCTGGCCGTCGACCACCTCCTCGGCGCGCGCTAGGTGGCACTCGTCGCCGGTGTCGACTCCTCGACGCAGGCGTGCAAGGTCGTCGTCTGCGACGCCGACACCGGCGCCGTCGTCCGGGAGGGCCGGGCGCCGCACCCGGGCGGCACCGAGGTCGATCCCGTGGCCTGGGAGCGCGCGCTGACCGCCGCGCTGGCCGAGGCGGGCGGGCTCGAGCGACGTCTCGGCGCTGGCGGTCGGCGGCCAGCAGCACGGCATGGTCTGCCTCGACGAGACCGGCGAGGTGGTGCGGCCCGCGCTGCTGTGGAACGACACCCGCTCGGCCGCCGCCGCGGTCGAGCTGGTGCACGAACTGGGCGGCGCACAGGCGTGGGCGGACGCGGTCGGGCAGTGTGCCGGTCGCGTCCTTCACCGTGACCAAGCTGCGGTGGTTGGCCGAGCACGAGCCGTCCGCCGCCGCCCGCACCGCCGCGGTGTGCCTCCCGCACGACTGGCTGAGCTGGCGCCTGCGCGGCACCGGCCAGCTCACCGACCTCGTCACCGACCGCGGCGACGCCAGCGGCACCGGGTACTGGTCCCCCGCGACCGGCGAGTACCGGCGCGACGTGGTCGCGCGCGCGCTCGGTCACGACGCCGTCCTGCCCCGGGTGCTCACGCCGTCCGGGACGGCGGGCAGCACACCGGACGGCGTCCGCCTGGCCGCGGGAACGGGCGACAACGCGGCAGCCACCCTGGGCCTCGGCGCCGGCCCGGGCGACGTCGTCGTGTCCATCGGCACCAGCGGCGTCGCGTGCGCGCGGAGCCCCGTCCCCGCTGCGGACCCGACCGGCATCGTCGCGGGGTTCGCCGCCGCGACCGGCGACTTCCTGCCCCTGGTGTGCACGCTGAACGCCGCCCGGGTCCTGGACGCGGCGGCAGAGCTCCTCGGCGTCGGCCTGGACGACCTCGCGCGGTTGGCGCTGTCGGCCCCGCCCGGCGCGGACGGTGTCGTGCTCGTCCCGTTCTTCGAGGGCGAGCGCACCCCGAACCGGCCGGACGCCACCGCGTCGCTGCACGGGCTGAGACTGGCGACGACGACGCCCGCCCACCTGGCCCGGGCGGCGGTCGAGGGCCTGCTCTGCGGACTCGCCGACGGCGTCGACGCGCTGGTCGGCGCCGGCGTGGACCCGGCGCGGGTGATGGTGGTCGGCGGCGGCGCCCGCTCCGCGGCGGTCCGCGAGATCGCACCCACGGTGTTCGGCCGGCCGGTCCTCGCCCCACCGCCCGGGGAGTACGTCGCCCGCGGCGCGGCGCGCCAGGCGGCGTGGGCGCTGTCCGGCGACGACGCCCCACCGGAGTGGCCACTGGCGGACCTGTCGCGCCACGACGCCCGCCCGGCGCCCGTCGTGCGCGAGCAGTACGCCGCCGTCCGGGACCTCTCGGTGACCGACGCGTAGCGCAGGTCGTTGCGGCGACACCTGTTCATAACAATGCCGTCACGTTCCGGCCATCTCGCCTGCGCGTGTTTTATGTTGAGCCGCCCAACAATCACTGGACGCGGCGGCGCTCGTTCCGTACGCCACGAAGATCCTGGAGGAGTGCCCATGCGCAGACCCGCGCTCGGTGCAGTACTGATCACCACGGCGGCGGCGCTCGCGCTGGCCGCCTGTAGCTCCGGCAGCAGCGGCAACTCGGGCAGCAGCTCGAGCGCTCCGGCCGGCGGCGGCTCGGCCAGCTCGTCGAGCAGCTCCGCTGCCGGCGGCAAGATCGACGGCAAGGGCACCAAGGTCGGCATCATCCTGCCCGACACCACCTCCTCGCCCCGCTGGGTCACCTCGGACCCGGATGCGCTCAAGGCCCAGTGCACGGTCGACAACCTCAGTTGCGACATCCAGAACGCCAACGGCTCCGCCGCGACGATGAAGACCATCGCCGAGAGCATGGAGAACAACGGCATCAAGGTCCTCATGATCGTCAACCTGGACTCCGCCTCCGGCGCGCAGATCGAGCAGGAGGCGGCGAGCAAGGGCGTCACCACCGTCGACTACGACCGCCTGACCCTGGGCGGCGGCGCGGCGCTGTACGTCTCGTTCGACAACGTCAAGGTCGGCGTCAGCGCAGGGCTCGACGCTGGTCAAGTGCCCGCAGGTGCAGGGCCAGAGCTCGGTGCAGTACGTCGACCTCAACGGCTCGCCGACGGACAACAACGCGACGCTGTTCAAGCAGGGCTACGACAGCGTGCTGTCGAAGCAGTCCGGCTGGCAGAAGGTCGACGACCAGTCGGTGCCGGGCTGGGACCCCGGGACCGGTCAGACGATCTTCAGCTCGATGCTGCAGGCCCACAACAGCATCAAGGCGGTCATGGTCGCCAACGACGCCCTGGCCAACTCGGTGATCAACGTCCTCAAGCCCCAGGGTCTCAACGGCAAGGTGGCCGTGACCGGCCAGGACGCCAGCGCGCAGGGGCTGCAGCACATCCTCGACGGTGACCAGTGCATGACGGTCTACAAGCCGTCGAAGCTGGAGGCCATCCCGGCCGATCAACGCCATCGCCACCCTGGTGACCGGTGGTCTACCGCAGACCAACGCGACGACCAAGGACACCCAGACCGGCAAGGACGTGCCGTCGATCCTGGCCACGCCGATCCCGATCACGAAGGACAACGTCGCGCAGCCGATCAACGACGGCTACACCCCGAAGGACCAGGTCTGCACCGGCGCGTACGCCGCCAAGTGCACTCAGGCGGGTGTGAAGTAACACCCCTCGTGTGCTGACCCGGCGCCCGCGCTCGGCAGGTCACCCACCTGCCGGGACGCGGGCGTCGGTCTCGGCGCATCCTGTGCTGGACCCTGCTCGACCCTCACCGAACCCGACAGGAGCGCCATGACCGGAGAACCGATCCTCCAGCTGCGCGGAGTCAACAAGAGTTTCGGCCCGGTCAGCGTGCTGCACGACGTCGACTTCGAAGCCCGCGCGGGGCAGGTCACCGCGCTCGTGGGTGACAACGGCGCCGGCAAGTCGACGCTGGTCAAGTGCATCGGTGGCACGTACGCCATCGACTCCGGCGACTACCTGTTCGAGGGCCGCCCGGTCACCGTGCACGGGCCCCGCGACGCCTCGGCGCTCGGCATCGAGATCGTCTACCAGGACCTGGCGCTGTGCGACAACCTCGACGTCGTCCAGAACATGTTCCTCGGCCGGGAACGGCACACCGGGCGTCCTGCTCGACGAGATCTCCATGGAGAAGGCGGCGCAGGAAACGCTCGGCTCACTGTAGGTTCGCACCTTGAAGTCGGTGCGGCAGCGGGTGTCGAGCCTCTCCGGCGGTCAGCGTCAGACGGTCGCGATCGCCAAGTCCGTGCTGTGGGACTCCACGCGTCGTGCTGCTCGACGAGCCGACCGCCGCCCTCGGCGTCGCCCAGACCGCCCAGGTGCTGGAGCTGGTGCGCCGCCTGGCCGACTCCGGCGTCGCGGTGGTGCTGATCTCGCACAACATGAACGACGTCCTGCAGGTCTCCGACCGGATCGCCGTGCTGTACCTCGGCCGGATGGCCGCCATCGTCGACCGCACGGAGGTCGATCAGCAGACGCTCGTCCAGCTGATCACCACAGGCCGGCAGCAGCAGGGCTCCAGCGGTGAGCTCGCCGGGGCCGGCGCCCGCGGCGCTCCCGGCGACCAGGGCCCGGCGACCGGCGGCGCGCACAGCGCGACCACGGGAGGTGCCCGATGACCGAGCGGATCACCGACCCGGGGAGCACAGCCGACGAGACCAGCGCGCGGCTGACCGAGCCCGACCAGGGCCTGGAGCCCATGAGCGACGAGACGCCGCTGGGCACCGACGAGCTCGCCACCGTCGCCACGACCGGCCCCATCCCCGGCGGTGTGCGCGAGCACGTCGACACCTACGTCCGGCGGGTCCGTGCCGGTGACATGGGGTCCTTGCCGGCCGTGTCCGGGCCTGATCGTCCTCGTCGCGGTCTTCTGGATCGTCCACCCGCCGTTCGGCACCCTGGGCAACTTCGCTGCACTGCTCGACCAGTCCGCGCCGACGATCTTCATCGCGATGGGTCTGGTCTTCGTCCTGCTGCTCGGCGAGATCGACCTGGCCGCCGGCACCGCAGCCGGCGCCTGCGCCGCGGTCATGGCGCGGCTCTCGGTGGGCTACAACGCCCCGTGGCCGGTCGCCATCGGCGCCGCGCTCGTCGCCGGCCTCGTCATCGGCGTGATCACCGGCTGGCTGTGCGCCAAGGTGCGCATCCCGTCCTTCGTTGTGACGCTCGCGCTGTTCCTGGCGTTCCAGGGCGTGACGCTGTTCGTCGTCAACAACTTCAAGGGCACCAAGGGCAACATCTCGATCAACGACAAGTTCATCGTCAACCTCGTCAACGGCCAGATGGCGCCGGTGCTCGGCTGGATCATGGTCGTCGTCCTGCTCGCGGTGTACGCCGCGGTGAAGATCTACGACTCGCGCGGCGCGCACCCGCGCCGGCCTGGTCGGCGAGCCGATGGCGGTCGTCGGCGCTCAAGACAGCGGTGCTCGGCGGATCATCTCGTGGTCGCGGTCTACCTGCTCAACCAGAACCGGTCGCTGAACAAGAGCCGGTGTCGTCGTCAACATCAGCGGCAAGCTGGTGCGCCAGTCCGCCCAAGCGCTCGACGGCGTGCCGTGGGTCGTGCCGCTCGACGCTGGTGTTCGTCACGATCTGGACGTTCGTGCTGACCCGCACCCGCTACGGCCGGCACGTGTACGCCGTCGGCGGCAACGCCGAGGCCGCCCGCCGCGCCGGCATCGCCGTCGACCGGATCCGGATCTCGGTGTTCGTCATCAACTCGTTCATGGCCGCGATCGGCGGCGTGCTGCTCGCCTCGACGACGGCGTCGGTCACCGCGAGCACCGGTGGCGGCAACACCCTGCTGTTCGCCGTCGGCGCGGCGGTCATCGGCGGCACGTCAGCCTGTTCGGCGGCAAGGGCCGCCCGATCGACGCGATCATCGGCGGTCTGGTCGTCGCGGTGATCGCCAACGGCATGTCCGACCTGGTCAAGGGCACCAACAGCTCGGCCGTCCAGTTCGTCATCACCGGTGCGGTGCTGCTGCTGGCGGCAGCCGTCGACGCGCTGTCGCGGCGACGCGCCGGCGCGAGCGGCGTCGGCTGAGCCGCGACCCGGGACGCCGGCGGCTCGACACGCAGGCGATGGCAGGCACGGCGGTCCGGCCGGAGACGATCCGACGGCACAACCTGGCGCTCGTCCTGGAGCAGGTGCACCGCGACGGTCCACTGACCCGGGCGGAACTGACCTTGCGCCTCGGGCTGAACCGCTCGACGATCGGCGCGCTGGTCTCGGAGCTCGACGCGCTGCGCCTGCTCAGCGAGACGGTGCCGGTCGGCGGTGACCGGCGCCGGGCGCCCGTCCCACGTCGTCGAGCCGCGCGGGGACGGCCCGTACGCCGTCGCGGTCGACATCGACGTCGACCGGCTGACCGTCGCCGCGGTGGAGCTCGGCGGCCAGCTGGTCGCGCGCCGGGTGTCGCGGCTGCCGGCGACCGGGCGAAGCGCGCGGGCGGTCGCGAGCGCCGTGGCCCGGGCAGTCGGGCGCCTGGCCGCGGCGATGCCCGCTCCGGCGTGGCCGGTCGGGATCGGGGTCAGCATCCCGGGCACCGTCCGCGCGCCGGACGGAGTCATCGAAGAGGCGCCGAACCTGCAGTGGCGCGACGAGCCGTTCGGGCCCCGCCTGACGCGGGCGCTGGACGTCCCGCTGCCGGTGGCGCTCGGCAACGACGCCGATCTCGGTGTGCTCGCCGAACAGATGCGCGGCGCGGCGCGGGACGCCGCCGACGTGGTGTTCCTCATCGGCCGCATCGGAGTGGGCGCCGGCATCCTCGTCGACGGCCGGCCGTTGCGCGGCGTCGGCGGCCTGGCCGGAGAGATCGGCCACACCGTCCTCGACCCGGACGGGCTGCCCTGCCACTGCGGCGGGCGCGGCTGCGTCGAGAGCTACATCGGCGACGAGGCACTGCTGCGCCTGGCCGGCCACACCGGCGCGGTGGACAGCGAGGCCGTCCCGGCGGTGTTCGCCGCCGCGCGCGTCGGTGAGGAGCGCGCGTGCCAGGCCGTGCGACAGGTCGCCCGCTCACTCGGGCAGGTGCTCGCGAACGTCGTCAACCTGCTCAACCCCCGCGTGGTGGTGCTCGCCGGCTCGCTCGCCGACGTGCACGACCTCGCCCGTTCCGACGTCCTGGCCGCCCTCGACCGGCAGGCGATGCGCGCCGCCCGGGCGATGGTGGACGTCCGGTCCTGCGGCCTGGGGCGAGACTCGTCCCTGCTGGGCGCCGCCGAGCTGCCGTTCCGGACACTGCTGGCCGATCCGTTGGCCGTCTCCGCGGCCCGCGGCGGCTCCGCTCAGCCGGGGCCGGCGGACCCGACCCCGCTCTCCGTGCCCAGCGCCTGACGCTCGAACTGGGTGCGGTACAGCTCGGCGTACAGCCCGTCGGCGGCCAAGAGCTCGGCGTGCCGGCCGCGCTCCGACGACGCGTCCACCGTCGACGACGAGGATCTGGTCGGCGCCGAGGACGGTCGACAGCCGGTGGGCGATGACCAGCGACGTGCGTCCCTCGAGCGCCCGGCCCAGCGCGTCCTGCACGGCGGCCTCGCTCTCGCTGTCCAGGTGCGCCGTCGCCTCGTCGAGGATGACGATGCCCGGCGCCTTGAGCAGCAGCCGCGCGATCGCCAGGCGCTGCTTCTCCCCGCCGGACAGCCGGTAGCCGCGGTCGCCGACGACGGTGTCGAGCCCGTCGCGCAGCGACGCGACGAGGTCGGCGATCTGCGCGTCCTCCAGCGCCTGCCACAGCTCGGCGTCGGTGGCGTCCGGGCGGGCGTAGAGCAGGTTGCCGCGGATGGAGTCGTGGAACATGTGCGCGTCCTGCGTGACGACGCCGATCCGGTCGCGCAGCGACTGCTGGGTGACCGTGCGGACGTCCTGGCCGCCGACCAGCACCGCGCCGGAGCGGACGTCGTAGATCCGCGGCACGAGCTGGCTGATCGTCGTCTTGCCCGCGCCCGGACGGGCCCGACGAGCGCGACGAGCTGGCCGGGGTCCGCCGCGGAACGAGACCCCGCGCAGGACCTCCTGCGCGGGCGCGTCGTCGAGCTTCGCGACGTCCTCCAGCGACGCCAGCGACACCTCCTCGGCGGTCGGGTAGGAGAAGCGGACGTCCCGGAACTCGACGCTGCGGGCGTCGGCCTCGAGCTGGGCGGCGTCCGGGGCGTCGGAGATCAGCGGCGGCAGGTCGAGGACCTCGAAGACCCGGTCGAAGCTGACCAGCGCGCTCATCACGTCGACACGGACGTTGGACAGTGCCGTCAGCGGCCCGTAGAGCCGGGTGAGCAGCAGCGCCAGCGTGACGACGGTGCCGGTGTCGAGCTGGCCGGTGAGGGCGTAGTAGCCGCCGAGGCCGTACACCAGCGCCTGCGCCAGCGCGGCGACGAGCGTGAGGGCGACGAAGAACGCCCGCGCGTACATCGCCGAGGTGATGCCGATGTCGCGGACCCGCTCGGCCCGGCCGCGGAACGAGGCGTCCTCGTCGGCCGGGCGGCCGAACAGCTTGACCAGCAGCGCGCCCGAGACGTTGAACCGCTCGGTCATCGTGGCGTTCATCGACGCGTTGAGCTGGTAGGACTCCCGCGTGATGCCCTGCAGGCGGGCGCCGATCCGCCGGGCCGGGACGACGAACACCGGCAGCATGACGAGCGCGAGCGCGGTGATCTGCCACGACAGGGAGAACATGACGCCGGCGGTGAGCACCAGGCTGACGACGTTGGACACCAGCCCCGACAGGGTCGAGGTGAACGCCTGCTGGGCGCCGAGCACGTCGTTGTTCAGCCGGCTGACCAGCGCGCCGGTCTGGGTCCGGGTGAAGAACGCCAGCGGCATCCGCTGGACGTGGTCGAAGACGGACGTGCGCAGGTCGTAGATGAGCCCCTCGCCGATCCGCGCGGAGTACCACCGCTGACCGAAGGACGCCGCCGCGTCGACGACCGCGAGGCCGGCGATGACGAGCGCGATCCGGATGACCACCGCCGGCGCGCCGTGCCGGGTGATCTCGTTGACGACGCGCCCGGCGAGCACCGGTGTGGCCACGCCGACGACGGCGTCGACCAGGACGATGGCGAGGAAGACGCCGAGGTCGAGTCGGTAGGGCGCCGCGAAGCGCAGCACCCGCTTCCACGTGCCGGGCGGCAGCTGCTCGCTCCACCACACTGCGGTCCCGGCTGACCCCGCGCATGAGGTGCCAGGCGTTCATCTGCGACATCGGCACCTCCCTGCCTGCTCGTCCCCGACCGCCCAACGCGGGCCGTCCGGACCATCATCCCGGGGAGGTCGGACAGTTCGCCGAGGGCGGACTGGCGCGCGGGCGACGGCCGGACGTCCGGTGATCATCTGGGCAAGTCGGGGACAGTCCCCCGCGGATCCCAGATGATCACGGACTGGGAGAGGACCACGTTCCGGGGAACGAGGCGAAAGTCAGTCCGCGGTCAGTCCGCGGTCAGTCCTCGCGGTCGATGCCGGCGAGGTCGCGCAGGCGGCGGCGCTGCGCCGCGCGCTCGGCGGCCTCCTGGTCGGGCTGGCTGCGACCCGACGCCGCCAGCAGGAGTGCCTTCGTCTCGACGACGGCCTCCCGCGGCAGCGCCAGCACCGCGGCCACCGTCTGTGCCACCGCGGCGTCGAGCTCCGCCCGCGGGACGACGGCGTTCGCCAGGCCGAGCCGCAGCGCCTCCTCGGCACCGACCCGCCGGCCGGTCAGGCAGATGCCGGCTGCCGGGCCGTAGCCGACCAGCTCGACCAGCCGCTTCGTGCCGCCGAGGTCGGGGACGATGCCGAGTGCGGGCTCGGCCATCGCGAACGCGACGTCGTCGGCGACCACCCGCAGGTCGCACGCCAGCGCGAGCTGGAACCCGCCTCCGATCGCGTGGCCCTGCACCGCGGCGACGCTGACGAGGTCCGGGCGGGCGAGCCACCCGAACGCGGCCTGGTAGCCGGCCACCGTCGCGTCGAAGTCCGCCTCGTCCAGGCGGGCCATCGCGAGCAGCCCGTCGGGGTCGGCGACGACCGCCCGGTCCAGCCCGGCCGAGAACGCCCGCCCCGCGCCGCGGACGACGACCACCCGCACGGTCGCCCGGCAGGTCGCGTCCCACCCGGTCGAGCGCGTGCCAGGTCGCCGGCGTCTGCGCGTTGAGCCGCTCCGGCCGGTCGAGCGTGATCGTCGCGACGCCGTCGCGGACGTCGAGCCCGAACCCGGCTCCGTCGGGGACGACCACCGCGTCGACGGACCGGCCCGCGGTCAGCGTTCCTTCGCCTTCGCCTTGCCGCGGGTCGCGCCGCCGCGGCCGCGCAGGGCCACGCCGGACTCGGAGAGCACGCGGTGGACGAAGCCGTACGACCGGCCGTTGCTCTCGGCCAGTTCACGGATGCTGCGACCCTTCCCGTACTCCTTCTTCAGGTCGCTGGCCAGCTTGGTGCGCTCGGCGCCGGTGATCCGGGCGCCCTTCTTGAGGTCTGCCATGACCCCCTCCTCCGTGTCCTGCGGAGGTCGACGTGCCGGCCGCCCGCCAACCGGGTGGGGTACGCCTGCTGCCAGGCGTCCCTGTCGACCTTGATAGCAGCGGGTGATCGGCGGGGGCAAGACCTGCGGCGGGCTCAGGCGAGCGCGACCAGGTCGGCGAGGTCCGAGCTCCAGCTGTCCTCGATGCCGTCGGGCAGCAGGATCACCTTCTCCGGGTGCAGCGCCTCGACCGCGCCCTCGTCGTGGGTGACCAGGACGATCGCCCCGGTGAAGGTGTGCAGCGCGTCGAGGACCTGCTGCCGGCTGACCGGGTCGAGGTTGTTCGTCGGCTCGTCGAGCAGCAGGACGTTCGCCGCACCGGTGACGAGCATCGCCAGCGCCAGCCGGGTCTTCTCGCCGCCGGACAGCACGCCCGCGGGCTTGTCGACGTCGTCACCGGAGAACAGGAACGCGCCGAGCACCTTGCGCAGGTCGGTGTCGGAGCAGGTCGTCGCGTCCGCTGGAGCTGGCCGCGGTGCGCATGTTCGCAAGGACGGTCCGGTCGTGGTCGAGCGTCTCGTGCTCCTGCGCGTAGTAGCCGAGCCGCAGGCCGTGGCCGGGCTGCACCTCGCCGGTGTCCGGCGGCTCGAGGCCGGCGAGCAGCCGCAGCAGCGTCGTCTTGCCCGCGCCGTTGAGCCCGAGGACGACGACCCGCGCGCCGCGGTCGACGGCGAGGTCGACGCCGGCGAACACCTCGAGCGAGCCGTAGGACTTCGACAGCCCCTCCGCGGTGAGCGGCGTGCGCCCGCACGGCGCCGGGTCGGGGAACCGCAGCCGGGCGACCTTGTCCGCCTGCCGCACCTCGGCCAGGCCGGCGGCGAGGGCCGCCGCCCGGCGGTCCATCTGGTGCGCGGCGCGGGCCTTGGTCGCCTTGGCGCGCATCTTGTCGGCCTGGCCGCGCAGGGCGTCGATCTTGCGTTCGGCGTTGGCGCGCTCGCGCATCCGGCGGCGCTCGTCCTGCTCGCGCTGCTGCAGGTAGGTCTTCCAGCCGACGTTGTAGACGTCGACCTGGGCCCGGTTGGCGTCGAGGTACCACACCTTGTTGACCACCGCGTCGAGCAGCTCGACGTCGTGGCTGATCGACGACCAGCCCGCCGGTGTGCTGGCGCAGGAAGTCGCGCAGCCAGGCGATGGAGTCGGCGTCGAGGTGGTTGGTCGGCTCGTCGAGCAGCAGCGTCGTGGGCTCGCCCGCGGTGTCGGCGAACAGGATGCGCGCCAGCTCGACCCGGCGGCGCTGACCGCCGGACAGCGTCGCCGAGCGGCTGGGCCAGCACCCGGTCGGGCAGGCCGAGGTTGGCGCAGATGCGGGCCGCCTCGCTCTCGGCGGCGTAACCGCCGAGCGCGGCGAAACGCTCTTCCAGCCGGCCGTAGCGGCGCACGAGCGCCTCGTCGTCGGGGCGCTCGGCGAGCTCGACCTGGACCTTGGCGATGTCGGTCGACCAGCGTGTCGAGCCCGCGGGCGGACAGCACCCGGTCCTGCGCGGTGACGTGCGAGGTCGCCGGTGCGCGGGTCCTGCGGCAGGTAGCCGACCGGGGCGGTGCGGTCGAGCTGCCCGGCGTGCGGCAGCGACTCACCGGCCAGCACCCGCAGCGTGGTCGTCTTGCCGGCGCCGTTGCGGCCGACCAGGCCGATGCGGTCGCCGGCCTGGACCCGCAGCGTCGTCGGCTCGAGCAGGATGCGCGCGCCGGCGCGCAGCTCGAGGCCTGCGGCGGTGATCATGGGTTCTCCCGGGTCGTCGGACTGGTCGCGGTGAGGCGATCCGCGGGGTCAGTGCGAGGTCCGGGTCACGGCATCCGATGGTACCGGCGCACGAGCCGCGGGCCCGGGCAGACAACGTCCGTCCGTGCAGCACGTCCGACGCGGCCGCGAGCCGACACTCGCCACTTCTGCGTCTGACAGACGAAGACATGGCGGGTGATCGAGCTCCGGCCGGAAGCGGAGGCGGAGAGCGGCCTCAGACGTTGAAGCCGAGCGCCCGCAGCTGCTCGCGGCCCTCGTCGGTGATCTTGTCCGGACCCCACGGCGGCAGCCACACCCAGTTGATCTTGACCTCACCGGCGAGCGGCGCCGGGCCGTTCATCAGCGCGGCGTTGGCCTGGTCCTCGATCACGTCGGTGAGCGGGCAGGCCGCCGAGGTCAGCGTCATGTCGAGCGTGACGACCACGGCCGTCGGTCCCCTCGTCCGCCGGGTCGATGCGGACGTCGTAGACCAGGCCGAGGTCGACGACGTTGATGCCGAGCTCGGGGTCGACGACGTCGCGCATCGCCTCCTCGACCTCGTCGCGGTTGGGCAGGGACGTCCTCGGTCATGACGTGCTCCGTCTGCCGGTGCGGCCGGCCGGCCTGCGCGACCGCGCCCTTCATCGCCATCCAGCCCAGCAGCGCGCACTTGACCCGCGCCGGGTACTTCGAGACACCTTCGAACGCGACGGCGTCGTCGAGCTCGTCGGCCTCGTCCTCGGTCAGCTCGACCTCGCCGCGCGACTGCATCAGCTCGAGGAACCTGCCGGACAGCTCCAGCGCCTCGGCGACCGGCTTGCCGATCACCAGGTCGCTCATCACCGACGTCGACGCCTGGCTGATCGAGCAGCCCTCGCCCGTCCCAGCCGAGATCGCTCGAGCGCGCCCGTCGCGCACCGCCACCCGCAGCGTCACCTCGTCGCCGCAGGTCGGGTTGACGTGGTGCACCTCGGCGTCGAAGTCGTCCGGCAGGCCGCGGTGGTGCGGGTTCTTGTAGTGGTCGAGGATGATCTGCTGGTACATCGAGTCCATGCGACAGCGTCACGACCCGAACACCTCCCTGACGCGGTGCAGCCCGGCCACCAGCGCGTCGATCTCCTCGCGTGTGGTGTACACGCCGAACGACGCGCGGGTGGTGGCCGGCACGCCGTAGCGCAGGCAGACCGGCCGCGCGCAGTGGTGCCCGGCGCGCACGGCGATGCCCTGCTCGTCGAGCAGCTGCGCGACGTCGTGCGGGTGGATGCCGGCCATCACGAACGAGATCGTCGCGCCGCGGTCCTCGGCGGTCTGCCGGGCCGATGATGCGCAGGCCCGGCACCGGCGCGCAGCCGTTCGAGCGCGTACGACACCAGGTCGTGCTCGTGCTCGCGGACGGCGTCCGAGCCCGAGGCCGGTGAGCCAGTCGATCGCCGCGCCCAGCGCGACCGCCTGCGCGATCATCGGCGTGCCCGCCTCGAAGCGGCGACGGCGGCGCGGCGAACGTCGTCGCGTCCATCGCCACCGTCTCGATCATCTCGCCGCCGCCGAGGAACGGCGGCATCGCGGCGAGCAGGTCGTAGCGGCCCCACAGCACGCCGATGCCGGTCGGGCCGTACACCTTGTGGCCGGTGAACGCGACGAAGTCGGCGCCGAGCGCCTGCACGTCCAGGGGCAGGTGCGGCGCCGCCTGGGCGGCGTCGACGATCGCCAGCGCGCCGACCGCGTGCGCCCGCTCGACGATCCGGCGGACCGGGTTGATCGTGCCGAGCGCGTTGGACTGGTAGACGAACGAGACGACCTTCGTCGCGCTCGGTGATCACCTCGTCGATCGCCGAGTCGACCAAGCGGCCGTCCTCGTCGATGCGGGATCCAGCGGAACGTCGCGCCGGTGCGCTGCGCGAGCAGCTGCCACGGCACGAGGTTGCTGTGGTGCTCCATCTCGGTCACGACGATCTCGTCGCCGGGTCCGAGCCGGAACCGCTCGGCGGCCGGGTCCGGGGACGTCGACGCGTTCGAGAACGCGTACGCCACCAGGTTCAGCGCCTCGGAGACGTTCTTGGTGAAGACGACCTCGTCGCGGCTCGGCGCGTTGAGGAACGCCGCGACCTTGTCGCGCGCCGCCTCGTAGGCGCTGGTCGCCTCCGAGCCGAGGGTGTGCACGGCGCGCGAGACGTTGGCGTAGTGGTTGGCGTAGAGGTCGGCCTCGGCGTCGATGACGACCTGCGGCTTCTGCGCGCTGTTCGCGCTGTCGAGGTACACCAGCGGGACGCCGTGCACCTCCCGCGACAGGATCGGGAACTCCTTGCGGACCGCCTCGACGTCGAGGGTCATGTCCGTCACGCCTTCGCCGTCTCGTTCACCCCGAACCGCGCGTAGCCCTCGTTCTCCAGCCGGTCGGCGAGCTCCGCACCGCCGGACTCGACGATGCGGCCGTCGAAGAAGACGTGCACGAAGTCCGGGTGGATGTAGCGCAGGATCCGGGTGTAGTGGGTGATCAGCAGCGTGCCGACGCCCTGCTCGCGGACCCGGTTGACGCCGGCGCTGACGACCCGCAGCGCGTCGACGTCGAGCCCGGAGTCGGTCTCGTCCAGGATGGCGATCTTCGGCTTGAGCAGCTCGAGCTGCAGGATCTCGTGACGCTTCTTCTCGCCACCGGAGAAGCCCTCGTTGACGTTGCGGTCGGCGAACGCCTTGTCCATCTCGAGGCCGGACATCGCGTCGCTGACCTCGCGGACCCAGGTCCGCAGCTTGGGCGCCTCGCCGCGCACGGCGGTGGCCGCGGTGCGCAGGAAGTTCGACACCGACACCCCGGGGACCTCGACCGGGTACTGCATGGCGAGGAACAGCCCGGCGCGGGCGCGCTCGTCGACGGTCATCGCCAGCACGTCCTGCGCCGTCGAGGAGCACCTGACCGCCGGTGACGGTGTACTTCGGGTGGCCCGGCGATCGAGTAGGCCAGCGTCGACTTGCCCGATCCGTTCGGGCCCATGATCGCGTGCGTCTCGCCCGAGCGGACGGTCAGGTCGACGCCCTTCAGGATCTCGGTGTCCTCCACCGCGACGCGTAGGTCGCGGATCTCCAAAGTCGACATGTCTCTCTCAGATCTCGACGTAGACGTCGCCGTCGACGACGGCGACCGGGTAGACGGGGACCGGCTCCCAGGCCGGCAAGGCGTCCGGGCGGCCGGTGCGCAGGTCGAACCGCGAGCCGTGCAGCTGGCACTCGATGCGATGACCCTTCACGCGGCCGTCGGACAGCGGGTAGGTGGCGTGCGAGCACTCGTCGGCGATGGCGTAGACGTCAGCGCCGACCCGGGCCACCGCGACGGCGCCCGCCGGCACCTGCGGCAGCTCGACCCGCACGCGCCCCGTGCCGGGGCAGTTCGGTGAGCGCGCACACCCGTGTCCTCATCGACTGGTCAGCCGCTCCTCGATGGCCGCCATCAACCGCTCCTCCACGTCCGGCAGGCCGATCCGCTCGACGACGTCGGCGAAGAAGCCCCGCAGCACCAGCCGCTGCGCCTCGTCCTGCGGGATGCCGCGCGACTGCAGGTAGAACAGCTGCAGGTCGTCGAAACGTCCCGTCGCGCTGGCGTGCCCGGCGCCGGCGATCTCGCCGGTCTCGATCTCCAGGTTGGGGACCGAGTCGGCGCGCGCGCCGTCGGCCAGCAGCAGGTTGCGGTTCAGCTCGTAGGTCTGCGTGCCGGTGGCCGCGGGGCGGATGCGGACGTCGCCGATCCACACCGTGCGGGCGATGTCGCCCGAGCAGCGCGTTCTTGTACAGCACGTCCGAGGTGCAGTTCGGCACCGCGTGGTCGACGAACAGCCGGGTCTCGAGGTGCTGGTCGCCGGCCGGCGAGCCCGACGCCGAGCAGCTCGGCGTGCCCGCCCGGCCCGGCGAACTGCACGGTCGGCGCGAGCCGCACGAGCGCCCCGCCCAGGGTGACGATGACGTGCCGGAACGTCGCGTCGCGGCCGACGACGCGCGCGTGCGCGGCCAGGTGGACCGCGTCTCGGCGCCCAGTCGCTGCACGTCGTCACCGACGGTGAGCGCGCGCCGTCGCCGACGACGAACTCGACGTTGGCCGGTGTCGGTCGCGCGCCGGTGTGGTCGAGCACGACGGTCGGCCGTGGCGTAGCGCGCCGGCGTCGACGACACGTGGCCGTAGCCGCGGCCGGGCGCGGCCGTGCAGGTCGACGCGGACCGGCCCGCTCCGGCGCGGCACCAGCCGGGACCTCGAGCGAGCAGCACCTGCCGGATCGCCGGCCAGCGCCAGCGCGGCTGACCCGGTCCGCCGGCTGCGCGGCAGCGCCGAACAGCGGCGTCGGTCGCGGCCCACCGACGGCGGTGCTCGACGCCGTCCGGCGCGTCGACGGTGACCGTCTCGGTGTCGTCCGGCGCGAACGGCTCGAAGAACGTGGCGCAGCTGGCGCGAGCGGGCGTGAAGCGCCACTCCTCCTCGCGCCCGCGCCGGGCACGGGGAAGGCGTCGGGTCGCGGGAGGTGAAACGTTCGGCCGGCGAGCCGGTCGCGGTCCTCTGATCGAGGACTGGTCATCGCGATCAGCCGACGCGCCTTCCATCTGCAGCTCGATGAGCCGGTTGAGCTCGAGGGCGTACTCCATCGGCAGCTCGCGGGCGATCGGCTCGACGAACCCGCGCACCACCATCGCCATCGCCTCGTCCTCGGACAGGCCGCGGCTCATCAGGTAGAACAGCTGGTCGTCGCTGACCTTGCTGACCGTCGCCTCGTGCCCCATCGACACGTCGTCCTCGCGGACGTCGACGTAGGGGTAGGTGTCCGAGCGGCTGACCGTGTCGACCAGCAGCGCGTCGCACTTCACCGTCGAGGCGCTGTGGTGGGCGCCCTTGTTGACCTGGACCAGACCGCGGTAGCTGGTGCGGCCGCCGCCGCGGGCGACCGACTTGGAGACGATCGTCGAGCGACGTGTGCGGCGCCAGGTGCAGCATCTTCGCGCCGGCGTCCTGGTGCTGGCCCTCGCCGGCGAACGCGATCGAGAGCACCTCGCCCTTGGCGTGCTCGCCGGTCAGCCACACGGCCGGGTACTTCATGGTGACCTTGGAGCCGATGTTGCCGTCGATCCACTCCATGGTCGCGCCGGCCTCGGCCTTCGCCCGCTTGGTGACCAGGTTGTAGACGTTGTTCGACCAGTTCTGGATGGTCGTGTACCGGCAGCGGCGCGTTCTTCTTGACGATGATCTCGACGACCGCGGAGTGCAGCGAGTCGACTGAGTAGATCGGCGCGGTGCAGCCCTCGACGTAGTGCACGTAGGCGCCCTCGTCGACGATGATCAGCGTCCGCTCGAACTGGCCCATGTTCTCGGTGTTGATCCGGAAGTAGGCCTGCAGCGGGATCTCGACGTGCACGCCCTTCGGCACGTAGATGAACGACCCGCCGGACCACACCGCGGTGTTCAGCGCGGCGAACTTGTTGTCGCCGGCCGGGATGACCGAGCCGAAGTACTCGCTGGAACAGCTCCGGGTGCTCCTTCAGGCCGGTGTCGGTGTCGAGGAAGATGACGCCCTGCTCCTCGAGGTCCTCGCGGATCTTGTGGTAGACGACCTCGGACTCGTACTGCGCCGCGACGCCGGAGACCAGCCGCTGCTTCTCCGCCTCCGGGATGCCGAGGTGGTCGTAGGTGTTCTTGATGTCGGCGGGCAGCTCGTCCCAGGTCGCGGCCTGCTTCTCGGTCGAGCGGACGAAGTACTTGATGTTGTCGAAGTCGATGCCCGACAGGTCCGAGCCCCAGTTGGGCATCGGCTTCTTGTCGAAGAGCGCCAGGCCCTTGAGCCGGCGCTCGAGCATCCACTCCGGCTCGTTCTTCTTCGCCGAGATGTCGCGCACGACGTCCTCGGACAGGCCGCGCCGCGCGGAGGCGCCGGCGACGTCGGCGTCGGCCCAGCCGTAGCCGTAGCGCGACAGCGCCTCGATCTGCTCGTCCTGCGACAGAAGGGTCATGCGGGTGACTCCCTGCGATCGGGTCTGTCCTGGGACTGTTCCTGGGATGCAACAGGCACATGGGTGGTGCAGACTCCGTCGCCGTGGGCGATCGTGGCCAGGCGTTGGACGTGGGTGCCGAGCAGCCGCTCGAAGGCCCGGGTCTCGGCCTCGCACAGCTCGGGGAACTCGGCGGCGACGTGCGCCACCGGGCAGTGGTGCTGGCAGACCTGCAGACCGGTGGCGACCCCGGACGGCGCGCCCGAGGCATGCGCCGCCCGCGGTGTGCTCGGTGCTGGCGGCGTAGCCCTGGACGGTCAGCGCGTCGGCCAGCCCGCGCGGCGTCGCGCGACCCGCGGCCGAGCGCGCTGCTCGAGGGCCGCCGGCGCGGTGCTCGGCGAACGCGACCACGGCCTCGTCGCCGCCGGTCTCGCGCAGGTAGCGCAGCGCGGTGCTGGCGAGGTCGTCGTAGGCGTGCGGGAAGGCGGCGCGCCCGGCGTCGGTCAGCGCGTACGTCTGCGCCGGGCGGCCGCGGCCGCCGGTGCCGGCCGCGGCTCGACGCTCGACCAGCGACGCCGCGGCGCACCAGGGCGTCGAGGTGGCGGCGGACCGCCGGCGGCGGACAGGCCCAGCCGCTCGGCGAGCGCGGCCGCGCTCTGCGGACCGTGCTCGAGCACCAGCCGCGCGACGGCGTCGCGGGTGCGGTCGGTGCGGGCGGTGTCGCCCCGTCCGGCCCCGTCGATTTTCACAACACCAGTATGACGTATATGGCGGACGCGCCGCAGCCGGGGCGGCGTGTCGCCGGGCAGTAGGGTGCCGGCGCGTGCTGTACCGGGCCCTCGAGCTGACCCTCGCGCCGGCGCTGCGCGCGGTCTACCGGCCGGAGGTCACCGGGCTCGAGCACGTGCCCCGGACCGGGCCGGTCATCCTCGCCGCCAACCACGTCTCGTTCGTCGACGAGTTCTTCACCCCGCTCGCCGCCCGGCGGCAGGTCTTCTACTTCGCCAAGGCCGAGTACTTCACCACCCCCGGCGTGCGGGGCCGGGCGATGGCGGCGTTCTTCGACGGATGGGCCAGGTGCCGGTCGAGCGCGGCGACCCGCGGGCGGCGGCCGCGTCGATCGACGTCGGCGTCGACCTGCTCCGGCAGGGCCGCGCGCTGGGCATCTTCCCCGAGGGCACCCGCTCCCCCGACGGCCGGCTGTACAAGTTCCGCACCGGCGTCGCCCGGCTGGCGCTGCGCTCCGGCGCTCCGGTCGTGCCGGTCGGGCTGGTCGGCACCCGCGACGTGCAGCCGCCCGGCGAGCGGGTGTGGCACCGGGCGCCGGTCGCGGTGCACTTCGGCGCCGCCGCTGCTCGTTCGCCGACCGCGCGGCGCAGGAGCGCAGCGCCCGGGTGCTGCGCGAGGTCACCGAGCAGGTCCGCGAGGCCGTGCAGGAGCTGTCCGGGCAGGAGTACGTCGACGTCTACGCCAGCGCCGCGAAAGCCGCCGCCGCCTGATCCGGCGCGGAGCCCCGGCCCTCCACACCGGCCGGGAATGTGTCCCCGAGACGAGTTCGCTGGCGCCTGATCATGGCCGGTGCCTGTGAGCAGCCACCGCGGGCGGCGCCGGTTCCTAGACTCGACAAGCGTGAGCGCCGCCGGCGGTCGAGGTCGTCGACCTGGTCAAGGCCTACGGCGCGCGCCGCGCGCCGTCGACGGGCTCGTCGCTGACCGTCCCGCGCGGCAGCGTCGCTCGCGCTGCTCGGGCCCGAACGGCGCCGGCAAGACCACCACGGTCGAGATCTGCGAGGGCTTCCGCCGCCCGGACGCCGGCTCGGTGCGCGTGCTCGGGCTCGATCCCGCGCGACCCGGCGCTGCGCCCGCGGGTCGGCGTGATGCTGCAGGACGGCGTCGGCGGCTACACCGCCGCCCGCGCCGGGGAGCTGCTGCGGCTGTTCGCCGCCTACGCCGCGCACCCGCAGGACCCGCGCGTGCTGCTCGAGCGCGTCGGGCTGGGCGCGGCCGCCGGCACCGCCGGTCAAGCGGCTGTCCGGCGGCCAGCAGCAGCGCCTGTCGCTGGCGCTGGCGCTGGTCGCCCGGCCGGAGCTGGTCTTCCTCGACGAGCCGACCGCGGGCATGGACCCGCAGGCGCGCCGCGGCACCTGGGAGCTGATCGAGGACCTGCGCCGCGACGGGGTCACCGTCGTGCTGACCACCCACTTCCTGGACGAGGCCGAGCAGCTGGCCGACCACGTCGTCGTCATCGACGCCGGCCGGGTCGTCGCCGCGGGCACCCCCGCCGAGCTGACCCGCGCCGGCGCCGAGGGCCAGATCCGCTTCCGGGCGCCCGCCGAGCTCGCGCCTCGACACCCTGCTGCTGGCCCTGCCGGACGGGACGTACGCCGCCGAGGAGGACCCCGGGCGCTACCTCGTCACCGGCGACGTCACGCCGCAGCTGCTCGCCACGCTCACCGCCTGGTGTGCCGGGCAGGGCGTGCTCGCCGAGGACCTCGCCGTCGAGCGGCGCAGCCTCGAGGACGTGTTCCTCGAGCTCACCGGCCGGGAGCTGCGGGCATGATCACGCGATGACGCTCACCTACGCGCCCCGGCCGGCGGCGGCGCCGCTGCCGCGGATGCTGGCCGCTCAGACGCGATGGAGTTCCGGCTGCTGCTGCGCAACGGCGAGCAGGTCGGGCTCACCCTGGTCATCCCGCTGCTGCTGCTGTTCTTCTTCAACCTGCCGCTGCTGTACTCACTCGACGCGGCGGCGCATCGACTTCGTCGTGCCGAGCATCCTCGCGCTGGCGGTGATGTGCGCGGCGTTCACCGGTCTGGCGATCGGCACCGGCTTCGAGCGCAAGTACGGCGTGCTCAAGCGGCTCGGCGCCACCGCGCTGCCGCGCTCGGTGCTGATCGGCGGCAAGACGCTCGCGTGCTGGTGCTCGAGGTCGTGCAGGTGGCGCTGGTGTGCCTGCTCGGGCTGGCGCTGGGCTGGCACCCGCACGGCGACCCGCTCGGTGGGCGGTGCTGCTCGTCGTGCTCGGCACCGCGGCCTTCGGCGGGCTCGGCCTGCTGGTCGCCGGCACGCTGCGCGCCGAGGTCACCCTCGCCGCCGCCAACCTGGTCTGGCTGGTGCTGCTGTTCGCCGGCGGCATCGCGATCCCGCTGTCGAAGTACCCGGACGGCGTGGCCGCGACGTGCTGCAGTACCTGCCGTCGGCGGCGCTGTCCGACGGGCTGCACGAGGTGCTTCCAGCACGCGGCGGCGCCCGGTGCGCGCCACTGCTCACCCTGCTGGTCTGGGCCGCGCTCGCGCTGCCGGCGGCCGCGCGGTGGTTCCGGTGGGAGTGAGCGCGACCGCGGTCGCGGACGCGGCACGCGCTGCCGCGTGGCGCTGCGCGGCGCTGCGCGCTGGCCGTCCGTGGTCGCCAACGTCGTCATCGTCGTCACCGGCGGCGCGGTCCGGCTGACCGGCTCCGGGCTGGGCTGCCCCACCTGGCCGTCGTGCACCGACGGCTCGCTGACCCCGCACGCCGAGACGCGCTACCACGGCCTCATCGAGAACACGAACCGGCAGCTGACGTTCGTCCTGTCGGTGATCGCGATCGCGACGCTCGCTGGTGGCGCTGGCGCCAGCGGCGCGAGCGCGGCCTGGCCCTGCTGGCGTTCGCCGGTCATCCCGGCGCAGGCGGTGCTCGGCGGGATCACCGTGCTGACCCACCTGAACCCGTGGGTGGTCGCGGTCGCACTTCCTGCTGTCGATGGCGATCATCGCGGTCACCTGCTGCTGTGGTGGCGGCTGCGGCGACTCGCCGGCGCCGCGACGCCGCCCGCAACCCGCGCCGCGGTGCTGCTCGCCCGGCTGACGGTGGCGGTCACCGCGGCGGTGCTCGTCGTCGGCACGGTCGTCACCGGCAGCGGCCCGCACGCCGGCGACGACGGGCGGCACCGGCACCGCATCGGCCTCGCGCCGGCCGTCGATCAGCCAGCTGCACGCCGACCTGGTCATGGTGCTGGTCGGGCTGACGGTCGGGCTGGCGCTGCTGCTGCGCGCCGTGCGCGCCGGGCACCGCGGTCCGCGCGCGGCCGCCGACTGCTGCTCGGCGTCGAGCTCGCGCAGGGCGTGATCGGCTACACCCAGTACTTCCTGCACGTGCCCGCCGCTGCTGGTCGGCGTGCACATGCTCGGCGCCTGCCTGGTGTGGCTCGCCGCGCTGCAACGTCCTGAGGTGCAGCCGGCGGGTCAGAACAGCTGGCGACCGCGTAGATCAGCCAGGCCGGCCAGCGCGCCGACCACCGTGCCGTTGATCCGGATGAACTGCAGGTCGCGGCCGACCTGCAGCTCCAGCCGGCGGCTGGTCTCCTGGGCGTCCCAGCGGGCGATCGTCGCTGGAGATGACCCCGGTGAGGTCGTCGCCGTAATGCGTCGACGACGTGGCCGGACGAGCCGCTGCAGCGCCTCGCTCGACCTGCGCTCCCGATAGCTCGGGTCGTCGCGCAGCACCTCGCCAGCCGCGCGACCGCGAGCCGCTCGCACGATCGGCGCAGGTCCGAGTCCGGGTCGGCGGCGCCGTCGACGACCAGCGGTCTTCAGCGTGCCCCAGAGCGATGGCGAGCCAGTCGCGCACCTCCGGGTGGTCGAGCAGCTGCCATCTTCGCCTGCTCGACGCTCGGCCTGCTCCGGGATCCGTCGCGCAGCGCCTGCGGCGAGCTCGCGCAGCTGCGGTGTCGAAGCCGCGGCGCAGCGCGTGGTCGTCGATCGGCGATCACGTCGGCGAGGAACGCCTGCACGGCCGTGAAGCCCTTGGCGAACACCCGGTCGTCGACCCACTCCGGCACCCACTCCGGCGACTCCCGGTCGAGCCGCTCGCCGGAACACCGCCCGGTTCTCGTCGAGGAACCTGCATCAGTGCCGCGCAGCCCGGCGTCAGCGCGGCCTGGTGCTGCCCGGAGTCGCAGCATCGCGTCGAGCACCCGGGCCGCGAGCGGGGCGACGTCGAGCTCGCGCAGCCGCTTGTCGGCGAACCGGCGCGACGGCGTCGCGCAGCTCGTCGTCGCGCAGCAGCTGGGCCACGCCGCTGAACAGCGTGCTCAGCTTCGTCGGCCAGCCGGCGCGGCGTGCTCCGGGTCGGCCAGCCACTCGCCGACCCGGCGCGGCACGTCGCGGCCGCCAACCGCTCGCCGACGATCTCGCTGGTGAGGAAGTACTGCTGCACGAACCCGGCCAGGCCCTCGCCGATCTGGTCCTTCTTGCGCGGGATGATCGCGGTGTGCGGGATCGGCAGCCCCAGCGGGTGCCGGAACAGCGCGGTGACCGCGAACCAGTCGGCCAGCCCGCCGACCATCGACGCCTCGGCCGCGGCCTGCAGGTAGCCCCACGCCGCCGTGCCCGTGCCCGACGGTCACGGCAGACGACGAAGACGCCGCCGCGACGACGAGCAGCAGCCGCGCGGCGACTGCGCTTCATCCGGCGCAGCGCCCGCGCAGCCGCGACCGCGCGTCGGGCAGCGGGAGGGTCACGCGGCGTGACCGCCAGCCGCGTCGGCGATCGCGCGCGGCGCGAGCCGGCCGGTCGGCCGCGCCGTCGGCGTAACTGAGGAACAGCGACGGCTCGATGAGCTCCAGCTCGACGACGACCGGGCCGTCCGGCGCCGGGCAGCAGGTCGACCCGGGTGTAGAGCAGCTCGGCGCCGAACCGGTCGCGGCGAGCCAGTCGAGCGACGGCGGCGCCGACCGCGAGCTCGTGCCGGGTCGGGCGTCCCGGCGGTGACAGCGTCTCCTCGACGAACAAGTGACGCGGCGTCGACAGGTCGTGCGCCGCTGCCGGGCGCGCAGCACGGCGCCTTGCGCACGGCGTGGCTGAACCGGCCGTCGAAGTAGACCAGCGCCGTCTCGCCCGCGGCGTCGACCTCGGCGAGGTAGGGCTGCACCAGGACCGTGCGCCCGGCGGCGTGCAGCGCGGCGGCGTGGCTCGCGGGCCGCGGCGCGCTCGTCGGCCGGCGAACCGGCCCGGCGCCGCGCGAGCCGGCGCCGACCGACGGCTTGACCACGAACTCGCCCGTCGACGGGCAGCGTCGACGCGGCTCGTCCGGGCCGGCCAACGCGGTCGGGACGACGGGCACGCCCGCCGCGGCGAGATCGCGCAGGTAGGTCTTGTCCGTGTTCCACGCGACGACGTCGGCCGGGTTGTGCAGCCGCGGCACCTGCCGCGCCCAGGCCAGGAACTCGGTCGCGGCGGCGGGTGTAGTCCCACGTCGAGCGGATCACCACCGGTGGCGTCGTCGCGGACCAGTCGCGCGCGGGTCGTCCCAGACCCGCCACTGCGGCGACAGCCCGACGCGCGTCGCAGCGCGGCGGCCAGCAGCGTCGGCGTCCTCGTCGCCGTCCGGGCAGTTCCGCGCAGGTGGCGAGGACGACGTCGACGCAGGTCGGCGGGCACCAGCCGAGCGTACGCGAGCGCTCACCGCACGGCCCGGTCAGCGCAGCGACGAAGGTGTCGACGGCGACCGCGACGAAGACGAACGCCAGGTAGCTGTTCGACAGGTGGAACAGCCGCATCGGCCTGTGGCGTCGACGCCGGCGCGGGTCCGCGCGCAGCAGGCGGTGCGCCGCCGACGAGCAGCACCGCGCCGGCGCGCGCCGGCCAGCACCCCGTAGACCCAGCCGGTCGCCAGCGGCCACAGCGCCAGCGACGCGGCGACGGTCAGCCAGGAGTAGACGACGATCTGCGCGGGCGACCGCGCAGCGGCGACGCCACGACCGGCAGCATCGGCACGCCGGCGCGGGCGTAGTCGTCGCGGTAGCGGATGGCCAGCGCCCAGAAGTGCGGCGGCGTCCAGAAGAAGACGACGGCGAACAGCACGACCGGCGCCCAGGCCAGCGACGCCGGTGACCGCCGCCCAGCCGATCAGCACCGGCATGCAGCCGGCGGCGCCGCCCCAGACGATGTTCTGCGCGGTCCGCCGCTTGAGCAGCATCGTGTAGACGACGACGTAGAACGCGATCGCCGCCGCGGTGAGGCCGGCCGGCGAGCCAGTTCGTGGCGAGCCGCCATCAGCCGCGACCGCGACCACGCCGAGCACCAGGCCGAACGATCAGCGCCCCGGCGGCGACACGTCGTGGCGGGCCAGCGGCCGGTGGCCGGTGCGGCGCATGACCGCGTCGATGTCGCGGTCGACGTAGCAGTTCAGCGCGTTGGCGCTGCCGGCGGCGAGCGTGCCGCCGACCATCGTCGCGACGCACCACGCCACCAGCGCGGCAGCCCGCCGGCGGCCAGGATCATCGCCGGCAGCGTGGTGACCAGCAGCAGCTCGATGATCCGCGGCTTGGTCAGCGCGACGTAGGCGCGCGACCCGGGCGCCGCGGCGCGCGCGACGGCTTCGCGCGGGCCGGCTCCGCGGGCCGGCGCGACGCGACGCCCCGTGCCGACGTCCGCCGCGCGACGGCCGCGCCGGCCGGGTCTGCGTCACCCAGCCACTCTAACTGCGTCGATCCGGCCGTCCCGGCGGCGCAGGCGCGGGCGGCTGTTCAGGCGCGACGTCACCCCGGCGCCCCCGTGGCGATCGCCGAGCGTGACTACGCTGCGAGCAGTGTCACGCGGTGTGCGCTACCGAGCCGCCGGGACGACGCGGTGCACTGCACCGCCTGCCGACCGTTCCGATGACGGACGCGACCGCTGGCGTGAAGGAGAGCCACCGACGTGAGTGACGAGCAGGCGAGCGCGCAGGGCGAACCGGACGATCGTCGCCGACCCACCCGAGCTGGTGGACCGACCTCGACACCAAGGCGGTCGACACCGCCCGCCTGCTGGCCGCCGACGCCGTGCAGAAGGCCGGCAACGGCCACCCGGGCACCGCGATGAGCCTGGCGCCGCTGGCCTACCTGCTCTACCAGCGCGTGATGCGCCACGACCCGACCGACCCGAACTGGGTCGGCCGCGACCGGTTCGTCCTGTCCAACGGGCACTCGCTCGCTGACGCAGTACATGCCAGCTGTTCCTGTCCGGCTACGGCCTGGAGCTCGCCGACCTCGAGGCGCTGCGCACCTGGGGCTCGCTGCACCCCGGGCCACCCGGAGTACGGCCACACCGCTCGGCGTCGAGATCACCACCGGCCCGCTCGGCCAGGGCGTCGGCAACGCGCGTCGGCATGGCGATGGCCGCCCGGCGCGAGCGCGGGCTGTTCGACCCGGACGCCGGCGGCCGGCGAGTCGCTCGTTCGACCACCACATCTACGTCATCGCCGGCGACGGCTGCATGGAGGAGGGCGTCGCCGCGCGAGGCGTCCTCGCTCGCCGGGCACCAGCAGCTCGGCAACCTGATCCTGTTCTACGACGACAACCACATCTCGATCGAGGACGACACCGCCGTCGCGTTCAGCGAGGACGTCGCTGGCGCGCTACGAGGCCTACGGCTGGCACATCCAGCGCGTCGACTCCGGCGAGGACGTCGTCGCGCTGGAGCAGGCGATCGAGGCGCGCGAAGGCCGAGACCGACCGGCCGTCGATCATCGCGGTGCGCACGATCATCGGCTGGCCGGCGCCGACCAAGCAGAACACCGGCAAGGCGCACGGCTCCGCGCTCGGCGACGACGAGATCCGCAAGACCAAGGAGATCCTCGGCTTCGACCCGGACGTGCACTTCGCCGTCGACGACGAGGTGCTCGCGCACGCCCGCGAGGTCGTCGACCGCGGCCGCGAGGCGCACGCCGAGTGGCAGCAGCACGTTCGACGCCTGGGCCGCCGGCGAACCCGGACGGCGCCGCGCTGCTCGACCGGCTGGCGACGCGCACGCTGCCCGACGGGCTGGACCGACGCGCTGCCGACGTTCCCGACCGAGAAGGACGGCAAGCCGAACGCGATCTCGACCCGCAAGGCCTCCGGCAAGGTGCTCACCGCGCTCGCCGACGTGCTGCCCGAGCTGTGGGGCGGCTCGGCCGACCTCGCCGAGAGCAACAACACCACGATGGAGGGCGAGCCGAGCTTCATCCCGGCCGAGCCACCAGACCAAGGACGTGGCCGGGCGGCCCGTACGGCCGCACGCTGCACTTCGGCATCCGCGAGCACGCCATGGGCGCGATCATGAACGGCATCACGCTGCACGGCGGCACCCGCGTCTACGGCGGCACGTTCCTGGTGTTCAGCGACTACATGCGCCCGCCGGTCCGGCTGGCCGCGCTGATGAAGCTGCCGACGATCTTCGTCTGGACGCACGACTCGATCGGCCTCGGCGGCGACGGCCCGACCCACCAGCCGATCGAGCACCTGGCCGCGCTGCGCGCGATCCCCGGCCTCGACGTCGTCCGCCCGGCCGACGCCAACGAGACCGCGGTCTGCTGGCGCACGATCCTCGAGCACACCGACCGGCCCGGCCGGCCTCGCGCTGTCGCGGCAGAACCTGCCGGTGCTCGACCCGGCCAAGGTCGCGCGACGCCGGCCAAGGGCGGCGTACGTCCTCGAGGAGGCCTCCGAGCGGCCTGCCGCAGGTGATCCTGATCGCGACCGGCTCCGAGGTGGCGCTGGCGCTGGCGGCCCGCGAGCAGCTCGAGGCCGAGGGCACGCCCACCCGGGTCGTGTCGATGCCGTGCCTGGAGTGGTTCCACGCGCAGGACCGCGTCCTACCAGCAGGAGGTGCTGCCGCCGGACGTCAAGGCCCGGGTCAGCGTCGAGGCCGGCGTCGCCGATGGGCTGGCGCGACGTTCGTCGGCGACGCCGGCGAGATCATCGCGATCGAGCACTTCGGCGCCAGCGCCGAGGGCGAGCGTGCTGTTCGAGCAGTTCGGCTTCACCCCCGACCGCGTCGTCGCGGCCGCGCACGCGCGCGCTGGAGCGGGCCGGGCAGATCCGCGGCGCCACCACCGGCAACTGACCACCGTAGCACGAAGGAGACCGACATGAGCCGACGCACTGGCCGCAGCTGTCCGACGCAGGGCGTCTCGGTCTGGCTCGACGACATCAGCCGCGAGCGCCTGCGCAGCGGCAACCTGCAGGAGCTGATCGACGACAAGCACGTCGTCGGCGTCACCAGCAACCCGACGATCTTCCAGAAGGCCCTGGAGAAGGGCGACGCCTACGACGAGCAGGTCGCGCGACCTCGCCGCGCGCGAGGTCGACCTCGACGAGGCCGTCCGGCTGCTCACCAGCTACGACATCCGCTGGGCCTGCGACGTGCTGCGCCCGGTCTACGACCGCACCGACGGCCAGGACGGCCGGGTGTCGATCGAGGTCGACCCGCGCATCGCCCACGACACCGACGAAGACCACCGCCGAGGCCAAGGCGCTGTGGTGGCTCGTCGACCGGCCGAACGTGATGATCAAGATCCCGGCGACCGAGGAGGGCCTGGCCGTCGATCACCAGCCGCCACCGCCGACGGCATCAGCGTCAACGTCACGCTGATCTTCGGCCTCGACCGCTACGACGAGGTCATGGACGCCTACCTCACCGGCCTGGAGCAGGCCAAGGAGACCGGCATCGACCTGTCGACCATCCGCTCGGTGGCGTCGTTCTTCGTGTCGCCGCGTCGACACCGAGATCGACAAGCGGCTGGACAAGATCGGCACCGACGAGGCCAAGGCGCTGCGCGGCAAGGCCGCGCATCGCCAACGCCCGGCTGGCCTACGAGCACTACGAGAAGGTCTTCGCCTCCGACCGCTGGAAGGCGCTCGAGGCCGCCGGCGCGCACGCGCAGCGCCCGCTGTGGGCCTCGACCGGCGTCAAGGACCCGGCCTACGACGACACGATGTACGTCGTCGACCTGGTCGCGCCCGAACACCGTCAACACGATGCCGGAGGCGACGCTGGACGCGGTCGCCGACCACGGCGCAGGTCACGCGGCGACACGGTCACGGGCACCTACGACGACGCCCAGCAAGGTCCTCGACGACCTCGACGGGCTCGGGCATCGACTACGACGACGTCGTCGAGGTGCTCGAGGACGAGGGCGTGCAGAAGTTCGAGGACTCCTGGGCGCAGCTGCTCGAGGGCGTGCAGCGATCAGCTCGGGATCTCCGACTGACCGCACAGGGCGTGCACCGACGCCGGCGGCGAGTGAGCCGGCGAGCGAGCCAGCGAAGACCGGGCGGGCTGATCGAGCGAACCTGTGACCGGCGATCGGGACGCGTGCACCCGGCGGCGACCGCCGCCGGGACTCGCGCCGACCACGCGGCGACAACCCGCTGCGCGACCCGGCGACCGGCGGCTGCCGCGGGTCCCCGAGCCGTGCGCGCTGGTCGTCTTCGGCGTCACCGGCGACCTGTCCCGCAAGAAGCTGCTGCCGGCGATCTACGACCTGGCCAACCGCGGGCTGCTGCCGGCCGACTTCGTGCTGCTCGGCTTCGCCCGCCGCGACTGGGGCGACGGCGACTTCGAGACGCTGGCCAAGCAGGTCGGCGAAGGAGCACGCCCGCACCGCACTGGAACGAGGAGGTCTGGCGCCGGCTGTCCGGCAACATCAAGTTCGTCCCGGGCTCGTTCGACGACGACGACGCCTTCGACGAGCTCGCCTCAGACGCTGGACGACCTGCGCGACAGCCACGGCATCAAGGGCAACGCCGCGTTCTACCTGTCGATCCCGCCGAGCATGTTCCCGGCCGTGCTCAAGCAGATGGAGCGCACCGGCATGGCCGGCAACGCCAGCAGCCGGCGGCTGGCGGCGGGTCGTCGTCGAGAAGCCGTTCGGGCACGACCTGCGCCAGCGCGCTCGAGCTGAACGGCCTGGTCGACAACGTGTTCACCGCCGCAGCGACGTGTTCCGCATCGACCACTACCTGGGCAAGGAGACCGTCCAGAACCTGCATGGCGCTGCGCTTCGCCAACCAGCTGTTCGAGCCGGTCTGGAACGCCAACTACGTCGACTCGGTGCAGATCACCATGGCCGAGGACGTCGGCATCGGCGGGCGGGCCGGCGTTCTACGACGCCACCGGCGCCGCCCGCGACGTGCTGCAGAACCACCTGCTGCAGCTGCTCGCGCTGACCGCGATGGAGGAGCCGGTCGAGTTCTCCGCCGAGGCGATCCGCACCGAGAAGCTCAAGGTGCTGCGCGCGATCTCGCTGCCGAACGACCTCGGCGCGCTACGCCATCCGCGGCCAGTACGACCAGGGCTGGCTGGCCGGCGAGCGCGCGGTCGCGCTACCGCGCACGAGGAGGGCATCCCGACGGACTCGACGACCGAGACCTACGCCGCCGTCCGGCTCGGCGTCGAGACCCGGCGCTGGGCCGGCGTGCCGTTCTACCTGCGCACCGGCAAGCGGCTGCCGCGGCGGGTCACCGAGATCGCGCGTGCTGTTCAAGAAGGCGCCGCACCTGCCGTTCAGCCAGACCGACACCGAGGAGCTCGGCCACAACCAGCTCGTCATCCGGGTGCAGCCGGACGAGGGCGTCACGCTGAAGTTCGGCTCGAAGGTGCCGGGCACGCGCGATGGAGGTCCGCGACGTCGCGATGGACTTCCTCTACGGCGAGGCGTTCACCGAGTCCTCGCCGGAGGCCTACGAGCGGCTGATCCTCGACGTGCTGCTCGGCGACGCGACGCTGTTCCCGCGCAACGACGAGGTCGAGGCGTCGTGGCGGGTCATCGACCCGCTGGAGGAGTTCTGGGCCGGCCAGCAGCCGGACCTGTACCGGGCCGGCGAGTGGGGCCCGAAGGAGGCCGACGAGATGCTCGCCCGCGACGGCCGCCAGTGGCGGCGACCGTGACCGTGCACCGCTGACGACGGACGCAGTCGATGACGACGCTGTGGGACACCACCGGCACCGCGGTGGTCAAGGCGCTGGCCGCCGAGCGGCGCACCGGCGGCGCGGTCACCAGCGGCCTCGCGCTGACGCTCGTCGTCGTCGTCGACGAGAAGGACGTCGAGCGAGGCCGAGGCAGGCGGCGACGGTCGCCGCCAGCAAGCACCCGATGCGGATGCTGATGGTGATCCGCCGCCAGATCGACGCGCCGGTGCCCCGCCTGGACGCCGAGGTCTCGATCGGCGGCCGGCTCGGCCCCGGCGAGGCGGTCGTGCTGCGGATGTACGGCCGGCTGGCGCTGCACGCCGAGTCGGTGACGCTGCCGCTGCTCGCCCCGGACGCGCCGGTCGTCACCTGGTGGCACGGCGCCGCCGCCGGAGCGGATCGCCTACGACCCGCTCGGGCGTGTTCGCCGACCGGCGGATCACCGACGTCAGCCGCTGGCGAGCGACCCGGTGGCGGCGCTGCGGCAGCGGGCGGACGACTTCGCGCCCGGCGACACCGACCTCGCCTGGACGCGGATCACCCGCTGGCGGGCGGCGCTGGCCTCGGCGTTCGACGGGGCGCACGACCGGCCGGCGAAGGCGGTCGTGCACGGCGACGAGTCGCGACCCGTCGGCGCTGCTGCTGGCCGGCTGGCTGTCCTCCCGGCTCGGGTTCTACGTCCCGGTCGAGACCGACGACGGCCGACGAGATCGACGACGGTCGTCGTCGGCCTCGACGACGGCAGCGAGATCGCGCGCGGCACGCGACGGCGGCCGGCTGGTGCTGCGGCGCGACCAGCCAGCCCGAGACGATCGCCGCCGTTCGGCGAGCGCACGCCTCGGCGAGCTGCTGGCCGAGGAGCTGCGCCGCCTCGACGACGACGAGATCTACGCCGAGGCGCTGGGCGCGGTGTGCGGGGTCGACGGCCTCACCGACCGTCCGGGCGACCCGCGTGCACATCTGGAACGACCCGGCGCTGGCCGACTCGGCGACCGAGCTGATGGCGGCTCGCTGATGGCCGCGACTCCGGAGATCGTCGTCGAGCCGACCGCCGAGCAGCTCGCCGACGACGTCGCGGCCCGGCTGGTCGCGACTCTGGTGTCGGCGCAGAGCGTCCGGCCGCTGGCGCAGCTGGTCGTCACCGGCGGCGGGATCCTCGAGAAGTCGATGCGCGCCCTGCGCGAGCTGCCCGCGCGCGACTCCGTCGACTGGGCCGGGTCGTGCTGTGGTGGGGCGACGAGCGCTTCGTCCCGGCCGACTCCCCCGACCGCAACGACCGCGCCGGCGTTCGAGGTGCTGTTCGACGCCGTGCCGCTGGACCCGGCCAGCGTGCACCGGATGCCCGCCTCCGACGGCGAGTTCGGCGACGACGTGTCCGCCGCGGCCGCGGCCTACGCCGCGGAGCTCGCCGCCGCCGTGGCACCCGACGAGGCCGCCGACGGCTCGGACGTCCCGCAGTTCGACGTCGTGCTGCTCGGCATCGGCCCGGACGGGCACTGCGCGTCGCTGTTCCCCGAGCACCCGGCGCTGCACGAGGACAGACTCGTCGGTGATCGCGGTGCACAACTCGCCCAAGCCGCCGCCGACCCGGCTGTCGCTGACCTTCCGCGCGCTCGACGCCGCGAACGAGGTCTGGTTCATCGCCTCCGGCGCCGGCAAGGCCGACGCGGTCGCGCTGGCGCACAGCGGCGCCGGACGGGTACAGGTGCCCTCGGCGGGTCCGAAGGGTCGACGCCGCACGCTGTGGCTGCTCGACCGGGACAGTGCGTCGAAGCTGCCGTCCTCGCTGTACCGGCTGCCGATCAGCTGACCAACTCGGTCCGCGCCACGACCCGGTCGACGACCACCCGCACCAGCAGGTCGTCGCCTCGGCGTTGCGCGCCGACACCTCCGCGCGCTCGTCGCCGACGTAGCGGCCGCGCGGTGCGCGTCGTCCACCCACACTCCTCCGCGGACACGTCCTCCGGGACCCGGGTCACTCGGGCCGCCCGGTCAGCATGACGAACGCGTGCGGCGGGGCGGCCAGCTCGACCTGAGGGCGATCCGGCCGTCACGGGCGAGGTCGCGGCCTTCGCGCTGCCCGAGCCCGTGTGAAGACCACCTCGTCCCCGTCGACAGAACCACACCGGGACGACGTGCGGCGAACCTCGGCCGAGTCGATGGCCACCGCCGCCGTCCGCGTCCCCGCCGAGAGGAACTGCCGCACCTCGGCGGCGTCCATGTCGCGCACCGTCGAGGGGCCCGCTCGTCCGGTCGTCCTCGGCGGCGGGTCAGTCCTCGCCGCGGCGGGCGCGGAGCTTGGCCAGCGCCTCCTCGAGGATGGCGTCGCCGTCCTCGTCGCGTGCGCCGCTCCTTCACGTAGGCCAGGTGGGTCTTGTACGGCTCGTTGCGCGGCGCGTTCGGCGGGGTCTCGGACTGCCGGCCGGCCGGGAAGCCGCAGCGCGGGCAGTCCCAGGTGTCGGGGACGACGGCGTCGAGCGCGAACGCGGGCTGGACCTCGTGGCCGTTGGCGCAGAAGAACGAGACGCGCTGCCGCGGCGCGGACTCGCCGCGCTCCTTCTCGCCCATCGGTCCGGCGCCGACCCGGCTGCCCCGGATCGCACTGCCACCAGCCACGGTCTCCTCCGTACAGGATCGATCGATCAGGACGTGCCGGCGCCGGGGACCAGCGGCCGGGTCAGACGGTCAGCCGCTGTTCTTGTACAGCAGGCCGAGGCCGACGATGCAGATCGCCCAGACGCACCCGGCGATGATGGTGAGCCGGTCGAGGTTGCGCTCGACCACCGACGAGCCGGACAGGCTCGAGTAGAACGAGCCGCCGAGCATCGAGGACAGGCCGCCGCCCTTGCCGCGGTGCAGCAGCACCAGCACGACGAGCAGCAGGCTCGCCAGGATGAGGACGATCGGACAGCGCCAGGATCATCGGTCGGGTGCACTCCCAGTGGTACGGGTCGGATCGCGCCGCAGCCTACCGTCGCACGCTGCCGGCCGCCCGCCGGCCGCGCACGACCGACCGCGCGGCGCGCCACGCAGATGCCGCGCGAACTCCGCGGCGTCGAGGCTGGCGCCGCCGACCAGCGCGCCGTCGACGTCGGGCTGCGGCGAGCATCTCGGCGGCGTTGCCGGCCTTGACCGAGCCGCCGTAGAGGATGCGCACGCCGGCGGCGAGCTCGGCGTCGTACAGCTCGCCGAGCCGCGCCCGCAGCGCGCGCGCACACCTCCTGGGCGTCGTCCGGGGTGGCGACCTCGCCGGTGCCGATCGCCCAGACCGGCTCGTAGGCGACGACGACCGAGCGCGGCCTGCTCGGCGCGTGACGCCCGGCGAGCGCGGCGGCGAGCTGGGCGGTGCAGTGCGCGAGCTGGTCGCCGGCCTCGCGGACGTCGAGCGGCTCGCCGACGCAGAGGATCGGCGTGAGCCCGTTGCGGTAGGCGGCGCGCACCTTGGCGTTGACCAGCGCGTCGTCCTCGCCGTGGTACTGCCGCCGCTCGGAGTGCCCGACGACGACGTAGCGTGCAGCCGAGCTTGGCCAGCATCGGCCCGCTGATGTCGCCGGTGTAGGCGCCCGAGTCGTGCGGGGAGAGGTCCTGCGCGCCGTAGCGCAGCGGCAGCTGGTCGCCGTCGATGAGCGTCTGCACGCTGCGCAGGTCGACGAACGGCGGCAGCACGCCGACCTCGACGGCGGCGTAGCTGCTCGGGCTTGAGGCTGAACGCGATCTTCTGGATAGCGCGATGGCCTCGAGGTGGTTGAGGTTCATCTTCCAGTTGCCGGCGATCGAGCGGCGTCGCGCGGCATCGGCGCGGGCCACTCAGTCCTCCTCGAGCACGGCGACGCCCGGCAGCTCCTTGCCCTCGAGGTACTCCAGCGACGCGCCGCCGCCGGTGGAGATGTGCCCGAAGGCGTTCTCGTCGAGGCCGAGCGCGCGCACCGCGGCGGCCGAGTCGCCGCCGCCGACGACGCTGACAGCCCGTCGACGGCCGGCGACCGCCTCGGCGACGCCGCGGGTGCCGGCGGCGAACGGCGCCAGCTCGAACACGCCCATCGGGCCGTTCCAGAAGACCGTCCGCGCGTCGGCCAGCGCGGCGGCGAAGGCGCGCGACGGAGTCCGGGCCGATGTCGAGGCCCTTCGTGCCGGCCGGGATCGCGTCGGCGGCGACGGTCTGCGGTCGGCGGCGTCGGCGCTGATCTCGTCGCGCGACGACGACGTCGGTCGGCAGCACGATCTTGTCGCCGGCCTCGGCGAGCAGCCGGCGGCAGGTCTCGACCTGGTCGGCCTCGAGCAGCGAGTCGCCGACCTCGTGGCCCTGCGCGGCCAGGAAGGTGAAGCACATCCCGCCGCCGACCAGCAGCCGGTCGACCTTGCGGCAGCAGCGCGTCGATGACGGCGAGCTTGTCGCTGACCTTGCTGCCGCCGAGCACGACGACGTAGGGCCGCGCCGGGTCGCCGGTGAGCCGGCGCAGCACGTCGAGCTCGTCGCGGACCAGGTCGCCGGAGTAGTGCGGCAGCAGCGGCGCGACGTCGTACACCGAGGCGTGCTTGCGGTGCACCGCGCCGAACGCGTCGTCGACGTAGGCGCCGCCCTCGTCCTCGCCGCCGGTCAGGAACGCCAGGCAGCGGGCGAACTCCTGCCGCTCGGCGTCGTCCTTGCTCGTCTCGCCCGGGTCGAAGCGGACGTTCTCGAGCAGCAGCAGCTCGCCGTCGCGTCAGGTCGTCGGCGAGCAGCCGGGCGCTCTCGCCGACCGTGTCGAGCGCGAACTCGACCGGCCGGCCGAGCAGCTGCGCCAGCCGGTCGGCGACCGGGCGCAGCGAGTACTTCGGGTCCGGCGCGCCCTTCGGGCCGGCCGAGGTGGGCGGCGACGATCACCCGGGCGCCGGCGTCGAGCAGCCGGGTCAGCACCGGCAGCGACGCCCGGATCCGGCCGTCGTCGGTGACCGCTCCCGTCCTTCAGCGGGACGTTCAGGTCGACGCGGACGAGGACCCGGCGGCCCTTGACGACGGCCGCCGTGCCGGAGCAGGTCGTCGAGCGTCCGCATCAGAGCTGGGAGCCGACGAGCACGGTGAGGTCGACGAGCCGGTTGGAGTAGCCCCACTCGTTGTCGTACCAGCCGACGACCTTGACCTGGTTGCCGATGACCTTGGTCAGGCCGGCGTCGAAGATGCACGACGCCGGGTCGGTGACGATGTCGGAGGTGACGATCGGGTCCTCGGTGTAGGTGAGGATGCCCTTGAGCGGGCCGTCGGCGGCGGCCTGGTAGGCCGCGCTTGACCTCGTCGACGGTCGTCTCGCGGCCGACGGTGACGGTGAGGTCGGTGGCCGAGCCGGTCGGCACCGGCACGCGCAGCGCGTAGCCGTCGAGCTTGCCCTTGAGCTGCGGCAGCACCAGGCCGATCGCCTTGGCCGCGCCGGTGGAGGTCGGGACGATGTTGAGCGCGGCGGCGCGGGCCCGGCGCAGGTCCTTGTGCGGGCCGTCCTGCAGGTTCTGGTCCTGGGTGTAGGCGTGGATCGTCGTCATCAGGCCGCGCTCGATGCCGAACGCGTCGTCGAGCACCTTGGCCAGCGGCGCCAGGCAGTTCGTGGTGCAGGACGCGTTGGAGATGATGTGTGTGGTTCGCCGGGTCGTAGTCGCCGTCGTTGACGCCCATGACGATCGTGACGTCCTCGTCCGTCGCCGGCGCGGAGATGATGACCTTCTTGGCGCCGCCGTCGAGGTGCGCGCGCGGCCTTGTCGCGCCTTCGGTGAAGAAGCCGGTCGACTCGATGACGACGTCGACGCCGAGGTCGCCCCACGGCAGGGCTGGCCGGGTCGCGCTCGGCGAGGACCTTGATGCCTGTGCCGTCGACGGTGATCTCGCCGTCGCCGGCGTGCACCTCGCCCGGGAAGCGGCCGAGGATGGAGTCGTACTTGAGCAGGTGCGCCAGGGTCGCGGTGTCGGTGAGGTCGTTGACGGCGACGAGCTCGATGTCGGCGCCCGCGGCCGCGCGCGGCGCGGAAGAAGTTGCGGCCGATCCGGCCGAAGCCGTTGATGCCCACGCGAACGGTCACTGGACGGTGCTCCTCTGGGACTTCGACCAACGGTGCGGACCGTCGCGCCAGTGCGGCGGACCGCCGAGGGAACCCATCGGTCCGCGCCACCGCGTCCGGCCGTCCGGAGTCACCACCCGCGGTCGTGGGCCGGCCCGTCCGCCGCTGATCATCTGGTCGTCGGCGGGAAGTGACCCGCGGATCCCCAGATGACCACGGAGCCGCGACCAGACTTCGGGTCAGGGGCCGAGCATGTCCGGCGGTGACGGCGGACTCGGTGTCCGGGATGCCGAGCTCGGCGGCGCGCTTGTCGGCCATCGCCAGCAGCCGGCGGATCCGGCCGGCGACGGCGTCCTTGGTCATCGGCGGGTCGGACAGCGCGCCGAGCTCCTCCAGGGAGGCCTGCTTGTGCTCCAGCCGCAGCCGGCCGGCCTGCAGCAGGTGCTCGGGGCGTCGTCGCCGAGGATCTCCAGCGCCCGCTCGACCCGGGCGCCGGCGGCGACCGCGGCGCGGGCCGAGCGGCGCAGGTTGGCGTCGTCGAAGTTGGCCAGCCGGTTGGCGGTGGCGCGGACCTCGCGGCGCATCCGGCGCTCCTCCCAGGCCAGGACGCGACTCGTGCGCGCCGATGCCGGGTGAGCAGCGCGCCGATCGCGTCGCCGTCGCGGACGACGACCCGGTCGCGCGCCGCGGACCTCGCGGGCCTTGGCGCTGACGCCGAGCCGGCGGCCGACGCCGACCAGCGCCAGCGCCGCCTCCGGCCGACGGGCAGGTGATCTCCAGCGAGCAGGCGCGGCCCGGCTCGGTCAGCGAGCCGTGCGCGAGGAACGCGCCGCGCCAGGCGGCCTCGGCGTCGGCGACACCGCCGGCGACGACGTGGTGCGGCAGCCCGCGGACCGGGCGCCCGCGCAGGTCGACCAGGCCGGCCTGCCGGGCCAGGCCCTCGCCGTCCTTGGCGACCCGGACCAGGTAGCGGCTGCCGCTTGCGCAGGCCGCCGCCGGCGACGATCTGCACCTCGGAGCCGTGGCCGAAGACCTCGGCGATCTCCTTGCGCAGCCGGCGCGCGACCGAGCCGGTGTCGAGCTCGGCCTCGATGACGATGTGCCCGCCGACCAGGTGCAGGGCGCCGGCGAAGCGCAGCATCGGTGGCCAGCTCGGCCTTGCGGGCGGACGCCTTCGGCACCGCCACCCGGCTCAGCTCGTCCTTGACCGCTGCCGTCATCGCCATGCGTGTCCTCGCTCTCTCCCGGCGCTAGCGACAGCGACCTGCGCGAAGGCCGCGGCGAGCCGGTCGCGGGTCGTGCCGTGTCCGGTCGGTGCGTCCGCGGCGAGCCGGGACAGTACGAGACGGGCGCCGAGCTCGCGGGTCACCGCCGGCGAGGCCTTCCGGGTCGAGGACGGCGTCGGTGTCGGCGACCACCGCGTCGATCCGCAACGGCCGGCCGACGGCTGTGCGCGACGCAGCACGCGCAGCAGCTCGCGCCGGCGAGAAGCCGTCGGTCTCGCCGGCCTGCGGCACCAGGTTGAGCACGACGACCAGCCGCGCCGCGCGTCGTCGCGAGGGCCGCGCCGAGCTCGCGCAGCAGCAGGTGCGGGATCACGCTGGTGAACCACGACCCGGGGCCGAGCACGACGACGTCGGCCGTCGCGCACCGCGTCGACGGCCGCCGCGCACGCCGGCGCGCCCGGCGGCAGCAGGCTCACCGACCGCACCCGGCCGGGCGTGGCGGCGATCGAGACTGGCCGCGGATGCGGCGCGACGCGGTCCGGCGTCGTCCGGGTCGAAGCGGTCGACCTCGGCGATCAGGTCGAGCGGCACGGGGCTCATCGGCAGCACCCGCCCGACGGCGCCGACCAGGCGCGGCGAGCGCGTCGAGCGCGGCGACCGGGTCGCCGGCGCGCTCGAGCAGCCCGGTCAGGACCAGGTTGCCGACCGGGTGCCCGGCCAGCGCGCCGGTGCCGCCGAGGCGGTGCTGCAGCAGCTCCGCCCAGCGCCGGGACGTCGGCGTCGGCGCCGGCGAGCGCGGCCAGCGCCATCCGCAGGTCGCCCGGCGGCAGCACCGGCAGCTCGCGGCGGATCCGGCCGGACGAGCCGCCGTCGTCGGCGACGGTGACGACGGCGGTGACGTCGTCGGTCAGCAGCCGCAGCGCGGACAGCGAGGCGTACAGCCCGTGCCCGCCGCCGAGCGCGACCGCCCGCGCGGCCCGGACGCTCGCGGCTCACTCACGGCCGAGGTCCCGGTGGACGACGCGTCGCGCGGACGCCGCGGGCGCGCAGCCGGGCGGCGAGCTCCTCGGCCATCGACCACCGACCGGTGCTTGCCGCCGGTGCAGCCGACCGCGAGGGTCAGGTAGCGCTTGCCCTCGCGGTCGTAGCCCGCGCCGATGATGTCGCAGGACGTCGGTGTAGCGGTCGAGGAACTCCTCGGCGCCCTGCTGGCTCGAGCACGTAGTCGCGGACCGGCGTCGTCTCGCCGGTGAGCTCGCGCAGCTCGGGGATCCAGTACGGGTTGGGCAGGAAGCGGACGTCGACCACGAGGTCGGCGTCGACCGGCAGGCCGTACTTGAACCCGAAGCGACGCACGCGTGGCGCGCAGCGGCCGGCGCCCGGTCTCGTCCGCGCCGGCGAACGCCTGCTCGATGGCGCGGCGCAGCTGGTGCACCGACCGGTCGCTGGTGTCGAGGACGAGGTCGGCCTCGTCGCGCAGCCCGTCGAGCAGCGCGCGCTCGGCGGCGATGCCGTCGACCAGCCGGCCGTCGCCCTGCAGCGGGTGCGCGCGGCGGACGCTCTCGAACCGGCGGACCAGCACGTCGTCGCTGCGCCTCGAGGAACAGCACGCGCGGCCGCAGCCCGCGCTCGGCGAGGTCGCGGATGACGCGCCTGCAGGTCGTGGAGAACGCCCGGCTGCGGACGTCCATGACGACGGCGATGCGGCGTGATCCGCGCCCTGGCTGCGGCTGCCGAGGTCGACCATGGTCGGCGATCAGCTCCGGCGGCAGGTTGTCGACGACGAAGTAGCCGAGGTCCTCGAGGCACTTGGCCGCGGTGCTGCGCCCGGCGCCGGACAGGCCGGTGACGACCACCGTCTCGAGCGCGGACGCCGGCTCCGCCGCCGCGCCCTCGACTCGCGACGACGATCGACCGTCACTCGAGCACCTCGCCGGTGGTGACGTTGACCGCCGGCGCGGCGGGCTCGACCGCGGCGAGCGCGGCGACGATCGCCTCCGCGGTGCGCCGGCCGATGCCGGGCACCTCGGCGATCTCGTCGACGCTGGCCGCCGCAGCCGCTTGAGCGAGCCGAAGTGCCGCAGCAGCGCCTTGCGCCGCGTCTCGCCCAGCCCGGGGATGCCGTCCAGCGCCGAGGTCGTCATCGACCTTCGACCGCTTCTGCCGGTGGTAGGTGATCGCGAAGCGGTGCGCCTCGTCGCGCACCCGCTGCAGCAGGTACAGCGCCCTCGGACGTGCGCGGCAGGATCAGCCGGGTACGGCTCGCCCGGGCAGCCACACCTCCTCCAGCCGCTTGGCCAGCCCGACGAGCGCGACGTCGTCGATGCCGAGGTCGTCGAGCACGCGCCTGCGCCGCGGCGACCTGCGGCGCGCCGCCGTCGACGACGAGCAGGTTCGGCGGGTAGGCGAACTTGCGCGGCCGGCCGGTGACCGGGTCGATGCCGCGGCACGGTCGTCGGCTCGGCGTCCGGCGCCTCGCGCCGGGCCGGCCTCGACCGCCTCGTCGAGGTAGCGGGCGAACCGGCGGCGGACGACCTCGGCGATCCAGTCGACGTCGCCGCCCGCGGTGTCCCGGATCGCGAAGCGGCGGTACTCGCTCTTGCGGGCCAGGCCGTCCTCGAACACGACCATGCTGGCGACGACGTTGGTGCCCTGCACGTGGCTGATGTCGAAGCACTCGATGCGCAGCGGCGCGTCGGGCAGCTCCGAGCGCGTCCTGCAGCTCGGCCAGCGCGCGCGAGCGGGCGGTGAGGTCGGAGGCCCGCTTGAGCTTGTGCTGGGTGAACGACTGCGCGGCGTTGCGGCTCGACGGTCTCCATCAGCGCCCGCTTGTCGCCGCGCTGCGGCACCCGCAGCGCGACCCGGGTGCCGCGCAGCTCGGTCAGCCACTCGGCCAGCGCGTCGGCGTCGTCCGGCAGCTCCGGGACCAGGACCTCGCGCGGGATGTCGGAGCCGGTCGGAGTCGTCGCTCGCTGCCGTAGAACTGCGTGACGAACTGCTCGACGAGCTCGCCGGTGCTCACGTCGTCGAGCTTGTCGACGACCCAGCCGCGCTGGCCGCGGACCCGGCCGCCGCGGACGTGGAAGACCTGCACCGCCGCCTCGAGCTCGTCCTGGGCGAACGCGACGACGTCGGCGTCGGTGCCGTCGCCGAAGACGACGGCCTGCTTCTCCATCGCCCGGCGCAGCGCGCCGAGGTCGTCGCGCAGCCGGGCGGCCCGCTCGAACTCGAGCTCCGCGCTGGCCTCGGCCATCTGCTTCTCGAGCCGGCGCATCATCAGGTCGGTCTTGCCGGCCATGAAGTCGCAGAAGTCGTCGACGATCTGCGCGGTGCTCCTCGGCGCTGACCCGGCCGACGCACGGCGCGCTGCACTTGCCGATGTAGCCGAGCAGGCAGGGCCGCCCGACCTGGCCGGCGCGCTTGAACACGCCGGCGCTGCAGGTGCGGGCCGGGAAGACGCGCAGCAGCAGGTCGAGCGTCTCGCGGATGGCCCAGGCGTGGGCGTACGGGCCGAAGTAGCGCACGCCCTTGCGCTTCGGCCCGCGCATCACCTGCAGCCGCGGGTACTCCTCGTACAGCGTCACGGCCAGCTACGGGTAGGACTTGTCGTCGCGGTACTTGACGTTGAACCGCGGGTCGAACTCCTTGATCCAGTTGTACTCGAGCTGCAGCGCCTCGACCTCGGTGCGCGACGACCGTCCACTCGACGCTGGCCGCGGTCGTGACCATCTGCCGGGTGCGCGGGTGCAGCGCGGCGACGTCGGCGAAGTAGGAGTTCAGCCGCTGGCGCAGGCTCTTGGCCTTGCCGACGTAGATGACCCGGCCGCGCTCGTCGCGGAACTTGTAGACGCCCGGTTCGAGCGGGATCGTGCCCGGCGCGGGGCGGTACGTGGACGGGTCGGGCACGCGATCCAGGGTAGTCAGCGGCTCCGACAGAACGCGTCGATCTCGGCGGTCGATCCGGGCCTTGCGTCGCCCCGTCGACGAAGCTCTGCGCGACCGCGGCGCGGGCCAGGTCGGCGACGCCGTCCTCGTCCAGGCCGAGCAGGTCCGCGGCGACGGCGTACTCGTGGTTCGAGCGTGGTCGAGAACATCGGCGGGTCGTCGGAGTTGATGCGTCACCGGGACGCCGGCGGCGACCAGCGCCGGCAGCGGGTGCTGCGGCGAGGTCGGGCACCGAGCGGGTGCAGACGTTGGACGTCGGGCAGACCTCGAGCGGGATCGCCGTGCGTCGGCCAGGTGCGCGAGCAGCGCCGGGTCGCGCGCGGCGGCGATGCCGTGGCCGATGCGCTCGGCGCCGAGGTCGGCGAGCGCGCTCCCAGATCGTCTCCGGGCCGGTCGACTCGCCGGCGTGCGGGACGCTGTGCAGCCCGGCGGCGCGGGCCGCGGCGAAGTGCGGGGCGAACCAGCTGCGCGGCACGCCGAGCTCCGGGCCGCCGAGGCCGAAGCTGACCAGCCCGTCCGGGCGCTGGGTCAGGGCGACGTCGAGGGTGACGTCGGCGGCCGGCAGGCCGGCCTCGCCGGGGATGTCGAAGCACCAGCGCAGCACGACGCCGAGGTCGCGCTCGGCGCTCGACGCGGGCGTCCTCGACGGCCTCGCAGAACGCCTCGGCGGGATGCCGCGGACGATCGACGAGTACGGCGTCAGCGTCAGCTCGGCGTAGCGGACCTGCTGGGCGGCCAGGTCGCGCGCGACCTCGTAGGTGAGCGTCCGGACGTCCTCGGCGTCGCGGATCAGGTCGACGACCGAGAGGTAGACCTCGATGAAGTGCGCGAAGTCGGTGAAGGTGAAGTAGTCGGCGAGCAGCGTCGGGGTCGGCCGGCACCGGCGTGCTCGCCCTCGTGCCGGGCGGCCAGCTCGGCGACGGTGCGCGGCGAGGCCGAGCCGACGTGGTGGACGTGCAGCTCGGCCTTGGGCAGCCCGGCGATGAACTCGCCAGCTCGCGGCTCACCACCGGTCGTGCACCAGGGGCCGGATCCGCCGGTCGTACAGCGCCCGCGACCTGCCGCAGGACGTCGTCGGTCAGCGGTGGCAAGTCGGCGGCGGCGGCGTTGCCGCGCGCCTGTTCCGGCGTCGCGCGCGCCGGGGATGACGGACGGTGACGCCCGGCTGCTGGACGAGCCAGCGCAGCGCCGCCTGGGCCGGACGGCGTCCCGGGCGGGAGCAGCGCGGCGAACTCCTGGGCGGCCTCCACGCCGGTGTCGTAGTCGACCCCGGCGAAGGTCTCCCCCACGTCGAACGCCTCACCGTGGCGGTTGAAGTTGCGGTGGTCGTTCGGCGGCGAACTCGGTGTCCTTGGTGTACTTCCCGGACAGCAGCCCGGAGGCCAGCGGCACGCGGGCGAGGATGCCGACGCCGACCTCCTGCGCGGCCGGCAGGACCAGTTCGAGCGGCTTCTGCCGGAAGGCGTTGACGATGATCTGCACGCTGGCGGTGCCGGGCCGGGCGATCGCGGTGAGCGCCTCGTCCACCGTCTCGACGCTGACGCCGTAGTTCGCGATCCGGCCGTCGTCGATCAGCTGGTCGAGCGCGTCGAAGACCGCGTCGCTGCGGTACACCGCGCGTCGGCGGGCAGTGCAGCTGGACGAGGTCCAGCCGGTCGACGCCGAGGTTGGCCCGGGACCGGTCGGTCCACGCCCGGAAGTTGGCGAGCGTGTACTCGGCCGGGTCGAGCGGCGCGCGGCGGCCCATCTTCGTGGCGACGAGCACGTCGACGTCGGGGTGCTCGCGCAGGAACCTGCCGATCATCTGCTCGCTGCGCCCGTCGCCGTAGACGTCGGCGGTGTCGAACAACGTGACCCCGGAGTCGACCGCGGCCTCAAGGACCTCGAACGCGGCGGCGTCGTCGACGTCGCCCCAGTCCCCGCCGAGCTGCCAGGTGCCGAGGCCGACCACCGACACTGGGCGGCCGGTGCGGCCGAGGACGCGCTGCTCCATGCCGTCCGACGCTAGCGGGACCGCTCCGCGCCGGCCCGGGGTGCGGCAGGATGTGGCAGGTGGACGTCCGCTTCGTCGCCAGCGTGTCGGTGATCGCCCCGGACCCGGCCGCCAGCCGCCGGCTGTACGTCGACGCGCTGGGCCTCCCGCTGCAGCGCGCCGGCGAGGAGGACGAGTACGTCTTCAGTGAGCAGGTCGGCGGTACCCGGCACTTCGGCGTGTGGCCGCTCGCGCAAGCGGCGCAGGCCTGCTTCGGCACGCCCCAGTGGCCGGCCGACCGGCCGGTGCCGCAGGCGAGCATCGAGTTCGAGGTGGCCTCCGTCGAGGCGGTACCGCCGGCGGCGCAGGAGCTCGCCGACGCCGGCCACGCGCTGCTCCACGAGGCCCGCTCCGAACCGTGGGGTCAGACGGTGGCCCGGGTGCAGTCGCCGGAGGGTCTGATCGTGGGGATCAGCTTCGCTCCCTGGATGCACGAAGCCGGCTGACCGGTCCCGGTCTGCGGGGATCCGACCGCTCAGCCGACCGCCGGACGGCGCAGTCGGTACAGGACGTGGCGGCGCAGGGGATGCCCCGCCGGGACCCGGGGGTGGTCGAAGTCCTCCCCGGGATCCCGCGTCATCCCGAGCCTTTCCATCACCGCGCGGGAGCGCGCGTTGCCGGCAGCCGTCATCGAGACGATCTCGTCCAGGCCCAGTACGCCGAAACCGTACGAGCGTGGTCGCCCGGGCGGCCTCGCTCGCCCAGCCGCGGCCCCACCAGGCGCGCGAGAGCCGCCACCCGACCTCGACGGCCGGGGTGAACCGCGCCGGGAACGTCTGCTCGGCCAGCCCGACGAAGCCTGCGAACGCCGCGACGCCGGGTACCTCCACCGCCCACAGCCCCCAGCCGTGCGCGGCGAGGTCGGCGCGGATCCGCGCGGCCAGGGCATCGCTCTCGGGACGGGACAGCGGGGCGACGAACCAGCGCATCACCTCGGGGTCGGCGTTGAGCGCTGCGAACGCGTCGAGGTCCTCGTCGCGCCAGTCACGCAGGACGAGCCGCTCGGTGCGCAGTTCGGCGACCGTCACCGGGCTGCGGCCGACCGCCGTGCGTCCGCGCTTCGGGCGGGCCGGCGCCGGGACGTCGCTCGCCGCGCCGTCGATGCCGAGGTGCGGCCGGAGGAACTGGCCGGTGTACGAGCCGGGCGTGCGCGCGATGGCCTCCGGCGTGCCCTCGGCGACGACCGTGCCGCCGCCGGACGCCGCCCTCGGGCCCATGTCGATGACCCAGTCGGCGGTCTTGATGACGTCGAGGTTGTGCTCGATGACGAGCACCGAGTTGCCCTTGTCGACCAGCGAGTGCAGCACGCCGAGCAGCTTGCGGACGTCCTCGAAGTGCAGGCCGGTGGTCGGCTCGTCGAGGACGTAGATCGTCCGGCCGGTCGAGCGCTTCTGCAGCTCGGAGGCCAGCTTGACCCGCTGCGCCTCGCCGCCGGACAGCGTCGGCGCCGGCTGGCCGAGCCGGACGTAGCCGAGCCCGACGTCGACCAGCGTCTCGAGGTGCCGGGCGATCCGGCTGATCGGCCTGAAGAACTCGGCCGCCTCCTCGATCGGCATCTCGAGGACCTCGGCTGATCGTCTTGCCCTTGTAGTGCACCTCGAGGGTCTCGCGGTTGTAGCGGGCGCCCTTGCAGACCTCGCACGGCACGTAGACGTCCGGCAGGAAGTTCATCTCGATCTTGATCGTGCCGTCGCCGGCAGCAGGTCTCGCAGCGCCCGCCCTTGACGTTGAAGGAGAACCGGCCCTGCTGGTAGCCGCGGATCTTCGCCTCGGTGGTCTCGGCGAACAGCTTGCGGATGTGGTCGAACACGCCGGTGTAGGTGGCCGGGTTCGACCGCGGCGTGCGCCCGATCGGCGACTGGTCGACGCCGACGACCTTGTCGAGCTGCTCGATGCCGCGGACCCGCCTGTGCCGCCCGGGCGGCAGCTTCGCGCCGTTGATCCGGTTGGCCAGCGAGGTGTAGAGGATGTCGTTGACCAGCGTCGACTTGCCCGGACCCGCTGACGCCGGTGACCGCGACGAAGCAGCCCGAGCGGGAACGCGACGTCGATGTTGCGCAGGTTGTGCTCGCGGGCGCCCTCGACGACGAGCTCGCGGCCGCGCTGGCGCGGGCGCCGGATCGCCGGCACGTCGATGCCGGCGCCGCCCGGACAGGTAGGCGCCGGTGATCGACTCGGTGCACGCCAGCAGGTCCTCGACCGTGCCGCTGACACGCACGATGCGGCCGCCGTGCTCGCCGGCGCGCGGGCCGATGTCGACGACCCAGTCGGCGGTGCGGATGGTGTCCTCGTCGTGCTCGACGACGATCAGCGTGTTGCCGAGGTCCCGCAGCCGGACCAGCGTCTCGATGAGCCGGTGGTTGTCGCGCTGGTGCAGGCCGATCGACGGCTCGTCCAGCACGTAGAGCACGCCGACCAGCCCGGAGCCGATCTGGGTGGCCAGCCGGATGCGCTGCGCCTCGCCGCCGGCCAGCGTCGCCGCGGCGCGGTCGAGCGAGAGGTAGTCCAGGCCGACGTCGACCAGGAAGCCGAGCCGGGCGTTGATCTCCTTGAGCACCCGCTCGGCGATCAGCCGCTCGCGGTCGGTCAGCTCGACGGTGCGCAGCCAGTCGGCGGCGTCGCCGATGGACAGCGCCGCGACCTCGGCGATCGACCGGCCGCCGACCGTGACCGCGAGGATCTCCGGCTTGAGCCGGGTGCCCTGGCAGGCCGGGCACGGGCACCTCGCGCATGAAGCCCTCGTACTTCTCGCGGGAGTAGTCGCTGTCGGTCTCGGCGTAGCGGCGCTCGATCCACGGCACGACGCCCTCGTACGTCGGCGTAGTAGGAGCGGTCGCGGCCGTAGCGGTTGCGGTAGCGTGACGTGCACCTGGTCGCGGCAGCCCGTGCAGCACCGCCTTCTGCGCGCGCGCCGGCAGCCGCTCCCACGGCGGTGTCGAGGTCGAAGCCGAGCGCGTCGGCGACGCCCTGCAGCAGCCGCAGGAAGTACTCGCTGGTCTGGCCGGTCGACCACGGCGCGATCGCGCCCTCGCGCAGGCTGCGCTCCGGGTCGGGGACGACCAGCTCGGGGTCGACCTCCTTGCGGGTGCCGAGGCCGGTGCACTCCGGGCAGGCGCCGAACGGCGAGTTGAACGAGAACGACCGCGGCTCGAGCTCGTCGATGGCCAGCGGGTGGTCGTTCGGGCAGGCGAGCCGCTCGGAGAACCGGCGCTCGCGGTGCGGGTCGTCCTCGGGCAGGTCGACGAAGTCGAGGACGACCAGACCGCCGGCCAGGCCGAGCGCGGTCTCGACCGAGTCGGTGATCCGCTGCTTGCTGCTCGGGCGGACCGCCAGCCGGTCGACGACCGCCTCGATGGTGTGCTTCTCCTGCTTCTTCAGCTTCGGCGGCTCGGTGAGCGGGTGCACCACGCCGTCGACCCGGACCCGCGCGTAGCCCTTGGTCTGCAGGTCGGCGAACAGGTCGACGTACTCGCCCTTGCGCTCGCGGATGACCGGCGCGAGCACCTGGAACCGGGTGCCCTCCGCGCATGCTCGAGGATGCGGTCGACGATCTGCTGCGGCGTCTGCTTGGTGATCGGCTCGCCGCAGATCGGGCAGTGCGGCCGGCCGATGCGCGCGTAGAGCAGGCGCAGGTAGTCGTAGACCTCGGTGATCGTGCCGACCGTCGAGCGCGGGTTGCGGCTCGTCGACTTCTGGTCGATCGAGACCGCCGGCGACAGGCCCTCGATGAAGTCGACGTCGGGCTTGTCCATCTGGCCGAGGAACTGCCGGGCGTAGGCCGACAGCGACTCGACGTAGCGGCGCTGGCCCTCGGCGAAGATCGTGTCGAACGCCAGGCTGGACTTGCCCGAGCCGGACAGCCCGGTGAACACGATCATGGCGTCGCGCGGCAGGTCGAGGTTGACGTCCTTGAGGTTGTGCTCGCGGGCGCCACGGACGATCAGACGGTCGGCCACGGGCCCTCTCTCGACTGGTACGGGCGGACGGCACCCCAGGGTAGGTGCCGACACCGACAACGCCCGCGGCGCCGGGAGACAATCCCGGCGGCATGCCGAGGACCATCGCCACGAACACCGCCGTCGACCGGGACGCCCTGCTCGAGTTCCTCCGGCCGCGGCACCGGATGGTCCTGGTCACCCGCCGCCGGGACCGGACGGCGCAGGCGTCCCCGGTGACCGGCGGCGTCGACACCGACGGCCGGCTCGTGATCTCGACCTACCCGGAGCGGGCCAAGGCGCGCAACCTGCGCCGGGACCCGTCGCTGCAGCGTGCTGGTGCTGTCCGACGACTGGAACGGGCCGTGGGTGCAGGTCGACGGCAGCGCCGAGGTGCTCGACCTGCCGGAGGCACTCGACCCGCTGGTCGACTACTTCCGGGCCATCTCCGGCGAGCACCCGGACTGGGACGAGTACCGGGCCGCGATGCGCGTCCAGGGCAAGTCGCTGATCCGCATCACGCCGACGTCCTGGGGGCCGGTCGCCACCGGCGGGTTCCCGGCCCGCCTCGCCGACGGCTGACGGCTGACGGCTGCGACCGACGGCTGACGGCTGACGGGCGTGCTACGGCAGTGACCAGTCCACCGGCGCGGCGCCCTGCTCGGCGAGCAGCGCGTCGACCCGGCTGAACGGCCGGGAGCCGAAGAACCCGCCGGAGGCGGACAGCGGCGAGGGGTGCGCCGACTCGACGCACGGCACGCCGCCGAGCAGCGGCCGCAGCCCGCGGGCGTCGCGTCCCCACAGGACGGCCACGAGCGGGCCGCCGCGGGCCGCCAGCGCCCGGATCGCCTGCTCGGTGACCGCCTCCCAGCCCTTGCCGCGGTGCGACGCCGGACGCCCCGGAGACACGGTGAGGACCCGGTTGAGCAGCAGCACGCCGCGGTCGGACCACGGCGTCAGGTCGCCGGTCGAGGGCGTCGGCACACCCAGGTCGGTGACCAGCTCGCGGTAGATGTTGGCCAGGCTCTTCGGCAGCGGCCGGACCTCCGGCGCCACCGAGAACGACAAGCCGACCGGATGGCCCGGCGTCGGGTACGGGTCCTGCCCGACGATCAGCACGCGGACGTCGGCGAACGGCCGCGGTGAAGGCCCGCAGGACGACGTCCCCCGCCGGCAGGTACCCCCGCCCGGCCGCGACCTCCGCGCGCAGGAACTCCCCCAGCGCCGCGATCCGGTCCGCCACCGGAGCCAGCGCCTCGGCCCAGCCGGGGTCGACGAGCTCTGCCAGTGGCCGGCGCACGGCTGCCCAGTGAACCAGGCCGCCGTAAACCAGTTGCCGGCCCCGCGACCCTCGAGGCACCACACCGCGCGACCCTGTGCCGCTCTCGACCGGGAGGAGGACGTCCGATGCCCGCCTGCACCGTCCTCCGCTGTCCGCCCGTCCCGCGCTGACCCGCCCTCCCGGCGGCAGCGCCCCTGCCCGCCGGAAGGCCCCGCGGTGACCGACACCGACCTGCCCGACCAACTCGACACCCCCACCTACTCCACCTGGGACACCGCCACTCACGGCCCGGTCCCCCACCCCGCCTGGCTCGTCACGGAGCTCGCCGCCGTCGACGAGGACCTCGGCGTACTCAAGACCGGCAAGGAGGCCGACGTCTCCCTCGTCCGGCGTGCCCTTCCCGGTGGGCGGAGCTGCCTGCTGGCCGCGAAGCGCTACCGCCCCGCCGAGCGGCGGTTGTTCCACCGCGACGCCGGCTACACCGACGGCCGCCGCGTCCGGCGCAGCCGCGAGACCCGCGCCATGGCCCGGCGCACCGAGTTCGGCCGCGAACTGCTGGCCGGGCAGTGGGCCGCCGCGGAGTTCGCCGCGCTCGGCGAGCTCTGGCAGCTGGGCGCGCCCGTCCCCTACCCGGTGCAGCTGCTCGGCACCGAGGTGATGCTCCAGTTCATCGGCGACGAACACGGCCGCGCCGCGCCCCGGCTCGCGCAGTGCCGCCCGACGGCGCCGGAAGTCGCCGACCTGTTCGCGCAGTGCCGGTCCGCGATGGAGCTGCTCGCCGCGGGCGGCTGGGCGCACGGCGACCTGTCCGCCTACAACCTGCTCGTCGACGGTGGCCGGCTCGTCCTCATCGACCTGCCGCAGGTCGTCGACGTGGTCGGCAACCCGCAGGGCCCGGAGTACCTCCAGCGAGACTGCGTCAACGTCTGCCGGTGGTTCGCCGGCCACGGTCTCGACCCGGACCGGGCCGACCCCGACCTGCTGTTCGGCGACCTCATGGCGATCGCGGCCGGGACGCTGTGACGATCCGGTAGCGACCAGGTCCCCTAGGCTGGTCGTGATGGTGAGCAGCTACCGCCTCACCACGTCCGGGGCGGAGACCGAGCTCCTCGACCTGCCGTGGAGCCGGCCGCTCGAGCAGTGGGACGACCCTCGGCTGGTGCAGGTCCCGCGCGGGATCTCCCGGCACGTGGTGCGCTTCGTCCGCGCCGGGCGGACGATCTACGCGCTGAAGGAGGCGCAGGAGCCGTACATCCTGCGCGAGAACCAGCTGCTGCACGAGCTGGCGGTGCGCTCGGTGCCGGTCGTCGACGCGTTCGGCACCGTGGTCGCCCGGGAGACCCCGGACGGCGAGCCGCTGCCGGCGGTGCTCATCACCCGGCACCTGACGTTCTCCCTGCCCTACCGGTCGCTGTTCACCGGGCGGGGCCTGCCGGACCTGCGTTCGCGGCTGCTGGACTCCCTGGCCGAGCTGTTCGTCCGGCTGCACCTGGCCGGCTTCTTCTGGGGCGACTGCTCGCTGTCGAACACCCTGTTCCGCCGGGACGCCGGGGCGCTGGCCGCTTACCTGGTGGACGCCGAGACCGGGGAGCTCCACCCGCAGCTCTCCGACGGCCAGCGCGCGCACGACCTGACGATCGCCACCGAGAACGTCGCCGGTGAGCTGTTCGACCTGCAGGCCGCGAGGCACCTCGACGAGGACGCCGACCCGGTGGAGCTCGCGATGGCGCTGGCGCCGCGCTACGAGCAACTGTGGGCGGAGCTCACCAGCGACGAGGTGGTGGCCAGCGACGAGAGCTACCGCATCGACCAGCGGATCCGCCGGCTCAACGGGATGGGCTTCGACGTCGCCGAACTCGAGATCACGACGCAGGAGGGTGGCCGGAAGCTGCGCTTCGGCACCCACGTCGTGGAGCCCGGGCACCACGCGCGGCGGCTCTTCGAGCTGACCGGGCTGCGGGTGCAGGAGAACCAGGCGCGGCGGCTGCTGGCCGACCTGGCGCGGTTCCGGGCGAAGTGGGAGGAGGGCACCGGCAGCCGGGTCGAGGAGGACCTCGCCGCGCGCCGCTGGCTGGACGAGAAGTTCTACGGCACCCTCGCGCTCGTCCCGCCGGAGCTTCGCGCCAAGCTGCCGGACGCCGAGCTGTTCCACGAGATCAGCGAGCACCGCTGGTTCCTGTCCGAGGTCAAGGGTCAGGACGTGGGACGTGCGCCCGCGGTGCGCTCCTACGTGGACAACGTGCTCGAGTACCTCCCGGACGCCAAGGTCGAGATCCTCACCGACGCGCCGACCGACGAGTTCCCGGCCCTGGACTGACGCCGACACACGGCCGGCCGGCGCGGCCGGAGGCGGGGCCGCGACGAGTCGCTGTCGGTGCTGACGTCTACCGTCCCGAGCCAACGCGGCGACGCACCGACACCTACCCAGGAGCAGCCATGTCCGTCCAGCTCGACCCGTACCTCGGCTTCCGCGCCGGCGCCCGCGAGGCGATGGAGTTCTACCACCGCGTCTTCGGTGGGCAGCTCACCATGAACACGTTCGCCGAGCTGAACGCCGCGCAGGACCCCTCCGAGAACGACCTCGTGATGCACGCCCAACTCGAGGGCGACCACGGCATCACCTTCATGGCGTCGGACATCCCGACGCGCATGGAGCACACGGTCGGCTCGAACTTCTCCATGGCACTGTCCGGCGACGACGCCGAGCTGCTGTCCGGCTGGTTCGAGCAGCTCGCCGACGGCGGCCGGGTGACCATGCCGCTGGAGCAGGCGGTGTGGGGAGACAGCTTCGGGATGCTCGTCGACCGTTTCGGCATCAACTGGCTGGTGAACATCTCCGCCGGTCGTCCGCCGGCCTAGTGGTCGATGACCAGCCCGTCCCGGACGGCACCCAGCGCGTCCAGGTAGCCGCTGATCTGGCTGGCGGCGGCCTCGTACGTGGCCCGGCGCTCGGGCGTCAGGCCCGGGTCGGCGAGCGCCGCCGGCAGGTCGACCAGTCGGAGGGCGGGATCGATGTCCATCCACGTCGGGATCGCTTCGGCCTTCGTCACCTGCCAGTGGTGGGGCGCCAGCTCGGTGAACGTGAACCGCGGCATGACACCTTCGCGGTTGTCGTCGTTCGGCTCGGCGTGCCGCGAGATCTGGTTGCCCATGCAGTAGGCCACCCACTTGCCGTCGATGCGCTGGAAGGGCTGCACGGCGTGGGCGTGGTCGCCGAGGATCACGTCGATGTCCGGGGACGCGAGGAGCTGGGCGGCCTGCGCGGACTGCTCGGCGGTCGGGGCGTGCGTGTACTCGACGCCCCAGTGCAGGCTGAGCACGACGACGTCCGCACCGGCCGCCTTCGCCCGCTGTGCCGCCGCCAGGATCGTCGGGACGTCGGTGAGGTTGGCCATCCACGGGGCCGGGAGCGGGATGCCGTTGAAGCCGAACGCGTACGCCAGCTGGGCGACCCGGGCACCGTTCGGCAGCGTGATGATCAGCGGGGTGGCGGCCTCCGCGGCGCTGCGGGCACTGCCGGTGTGGGCGAGCCCGGCGGCGTCGAGCTCGTCCAGGGTGCGACGCACGCCCTCGTAGCCCTGGTCTAGGGTGTGGTTGGACGCGGTCGTGCAGCTGCGGTACCCGATGTCCTTCAGCGCCGTCAGGACCTGCGGCGGCGCACTGAAGTCGGGGTAGCCGGAGAACGGCCCCTCCGGAGGCGCGAGCGGGGTCTCCATCTCGCAGATCGGCAGATCGGTGGCCCGGGTGACGGCCGCGACGCCGGCGTAGATCGGCCCGAAGTCGTAACCCACCCGGCCGGCCGCCCGGGCGTCCGCCGCGGCCTGCTCCCACAGCGGCGGGTGGATCAGCACGTCACCGGAGCCGAGGACCGTCACCGTCCGCGCCGGCGCCGTCGCCGGGGCGGACGCGCGCCCCGGGTAGTGGCGGACGGGGACGACGGCGGCGTCGTGCGGACAGTCGCCCGCGCCGGCGGCCGAACCGGCTGCGAGGCCGGCTGCGAGGCGGGCTGCGAGGCCGGCTGCGACGCCGTGCATGCCCCGAGCAGCAGGACCGCCGCCGCGCAGGCCAGCCGGGCGGCCGTCGTTCGCCGACGCATGCCGGGACACTAACCCGACCGGTCCGCGCAGCCCTGCAGGCGGATAGGTTCGCGGACATGAGCGACTACACCGGTGAGGTCACCGTCGGCGGTCCGGTGGACGTCCGCCGGCTGCCCGGGCTGACGATCGCGAAGCTCGCCGTCGGTCCGATGTCGAACAACGCCTACCTGCTGCGCGACCCGGTCACCGGTGAGGGCCTGCTGATCGATGCGGCGGACGAGCCGGAACGGTTGCGCGAGCTCGTCCGGATGGACGGCCCGCCGGTGTCGGCGGTGCTGACGACGCACCGTCACGCCGACCACTGGCAGGCGCTGCCCGACGTCGTGCGCGACGCGGGGGCAGCGGTCTACGCCGGCGAGGACGACGCCGACGAGCTGCCGGTGGCGGTCGACGAGCGGCTCTCGCACGGCGACACGGTGACGGTCGGCGACATCGGGCTGGAGATCATCCACCTGCGCGGGCACACGCCGGGATCGATCGCGGTCCTCTACCGCGATCCCGAGGGTGGTCCGCACCTGTTCACCGGCGACTCGCTGTTCCCGGGCGGCGTCGGGCGGACGACGTCGCCGGAGGAGTTCGGCTCCCTGATCGACGACGTGGAGCAGCGGGTGTTCGCCGTACTGCCGGACGAGACCTGGGTGTACCCCGGTCACGGCAACGACACGACGCTCGGGGCGGAACGGCCGCACGTCGGGGAATGGCGCGCCCGGGGCTGGTGAGAGCGCGCGGCTGCCGCCGGCGGACCCTCCGCGGTTCAGCGCGCGAGAGCGAGCTGGCCGGCGAGCGACAGCGCCACCCGCGGCGTGACCGGGCCGGCCGCCAGGCCGAGCTCGACGACGTCGTCGAAGACGCCCTGGCTGCGCGCGCCGGCGCGCAGGCCGGCGCGGGCGACGGCGGGCCACCGGTCCAGGCGGGTCAGCAGGCGGGTGTGCCGCCAGTGCCGACCGAACTCGGCCAGCAGCTCGTGGCCGTACCACCGACCGGGGTCGGCCTCGTGTACCGCGGCGTGCCCGGCGAGAACCCCGGAGCGGACAGCGAAGAAGATCCCCTCGCCGGTGAGCGGGTTGATCAGCGACTGGGCGTCCCCGGCGAGCAGCACGTTCCCCGCCGGGACCGGCATCCGCCCGGTGGACAGCGGCAGCCGGTGACCCAGCAGGCTCGACGGCTCCGGCCGCACCCCGGGCAGCAACTTCTCCAGCTTCGCCAGCAGGTCGGCCCGCGTCAGTCGCGTCTCGGTGACCAGCTCGCCGTAGCCGACGTTCGCGGTGCGGGCGTCGATCGGGAACAGCCAGGCGTAGGACGGCCAGCGGCCGCCGGTCATCGCGATGAGCTGCTCGCGGGGGGTGTCGGCGGGCAGCGGGGCGTAGCCGCGGATGGCCACCGCGGTGGACGACGCCCGCCGCGCCTGCCGGCCGTGCCGTCCCGGGAGCAGGAAGCGGCGGACCGCCGACTCGGCCCCGTCCGCGCCGATGAGGACCCGGGCGCGGTCGGCCCCGTCGACGAGCACCCCGTCGCCGTCGCGCTCCAGTGCGCGGACCGCCTGCCGCCGGAAGACCGCGCCGGCGCGGCGGGCGGCGTCCAGGATCCGGGCGTCGAACTCGGTGCGCGGGATGGCGTGCGCGGGCCGGCGCATCGTCCGGCGCACCGCGATGCCGGGTGAGCGCAGGTGCAGGACCGGCAGCTCGGGATGCTCGCCGGGCAGCCCGTCGACGCCGAGGTGGGCGAGTTCGTCGAGCACGTGCGGGGCCACGCCGTCGCCGCAGGACTTGTCCCGGGGGAAGTCCGCCCGGTCCAGGAGCAGGACGCGCGAGGACGGGCGCTCGCGCAGGGCGGACAGCGCCGCGCACGCGCCGGCCGGCCCGGCACCGACCACGATCACGTCCCACGCCGTCATGACCGGAACGGTACGTGGCGTGCCTCAGCCGACGCCGATGAGGATCCGCGGGTGCGCGGCCGGACGGAGCCAACGCAGCACGGACACCAGCGCCGACTGGTCGATCGTCACGCAGCCGGTGGTCGGCGTGCCGTCGGTGATGTGCAGGAAGAACGCGCTGCCGCGGGGGTAGACGGCGGGGAAGCGGTCGTAGTCGATGACGACGGCGTACCCGTACTGCCAGATCGCGGAGATGTGCTCGTTGGGCTGGGCTTGCTGGAACGGGCAGGCGGAGAAGCAGTGCTGGTAGGTGTTGTAGAGCCCGTCCCGGTCCTCGCTGATCCACCAGCTGCCGCTGTCGGCGTGGATGTAGGGCAGCGCAGTCCCGGGGTTCGCGTCGTTGCCGAACGCCTGGGTGAGCGTGAAGCTGCCGATCGGCGTGGCCGAGCTCGACTCGCTCGGCGTCGTCGACAGGCCGTCGGCGCCGAGGTGCGCCGCGACCGGGCCGCCGGCGCGCAGCCACCCCCCGCCCGGGGCGGCGGTCCACCAGGACAGCGTGGCGGTGGTGCTGCCGGGCGACGGCGCGGTCACCGTGACGACCTGGGTCGCCGTGCCGGTGGACAGGTCGACCGGCAGCGCCTGGCCGCGGACGGGAGTCGGTGTGGCACTACTCGGTGTGCTGGGCGCGCTGGACGTGGTGGCTGTGCTGGAGGTGGTGGCTGTGCTGGAGGTGGTGGAAGTGCTGGAGGTGCTCGAGGCGCTGGAAGTGCTCGACGCCGCGGCCGGGCGGCTGGCGTCGGACTCGTGGACGGCCACCGTGACGGCCGAGCCGACCCCGAGGACGGCGATCGCGGCGCCGGCCGTCAGGGCGATCCGTCCTCCGCGCACCCGGACGAGTGTGCCGGAGCCGTCCGGGCGAACCGGTCCGGAGCGCGGGACGCCGGTGTGTCAGGCTGCCGGGCATGGTGCTCGAGGTCGCGCTGATCGACGTCCGTCCGGGCTCGGAGGAGGCGTTCGAAGCCGCCTACCGCGGCGTCCGGGACGAGGTCGCCGGCACGGAGGGCTGTCGCTCGATGCGGATGACGCGGGGTGTCGAGACGCCGAGCCGGTTCGTCCTGCTCGTCGAGTGGGACAGCGTCGAGGCGCACGTGGAGAACTTCCGCGAGACCGAACGTTTCCCCCGCTGGCGCGCCGCGATCGGCCCGTACTTCGCGGCGCCGCCGCAGGTCGAGCACTACTCGGACGTCTGAGTCGCCGCTCCAGTCACTGCTCGGCGGACTCGGTCGCGATCGCCTCGACGAGGTTGCCGTCGGGGTCGGCGAGGACTGCGCCGAAGTAGCCGCGGCGGTAGATGGCCCACCGTCGCGGCGCCCGCCGCGACGTGCCGCCCGCGGCCACGCCGGCCGCATGGAAGGCGTCCACCGCGGCGGCGTCGTCGGCGCGCAGCGCGAGGTGCACGCCGGCGGTCGGCCGCTCGCCGCGCACCACCCAGAGCACGGGGTCCTCCTCGCTGCCGTACCCGGCAGCGTCGATGCCCTCCTCGGCGTCCTCCTCGTCCGGGAAGTCGACGGTGCGCCCGAGCCCGAGCGGGGACAGCGCGGCGTCGTAGAACGCCAGGCTCGCGTCGAGGTCGGCGGCGACCAGCGTGACGTGCTGCAGGGCGGCCACGACCAGAATGCTCCCGTGATCATCGCGGACGAGGTGGCCGGCGCACTCGCCGACGGGCGGGCGGTCGTCGCCCTCGAGAGCACGATAATCAGCCACGGCCTGCCCCGGCCGGACAACCTGCGCATCGCCCGCGACATCGAGGACGCGGTGCGTTCCGGTGGCGCGGTCCCGGCCACCATCGCGGTCGTCGGGGGCGCCGCCCGGGTCGGGCTCGACGACGCCGCCCTCGAGCGGATCGCCACCGGCGACGCTGTCAAGGCCAGCGTCCGGGACCTGGCCGTCGTGGCGGCACGCGGGGGCGACGGGGCGACGACGGTGGCCGCCACCGCACACCTGGCGGCGCGCGCCGGAATCACGGTGTTCGCCACCGGCGGGCTCGGCGGCGTGCACCGGGAGGCGCGCGACAGCTGGGACGAGTCCGCCGACCTGACGACACTCGCGCGCACGCCGGTGCTGGTCGTCTGCGCCGGCGTCAAGTCGATCCTCGACGTCCCGGCGACGCTCGAGCGGCTGGAGACGTTGAACGTGACGGTGCTCGGCTACCGGACCGACCGGTTCCCCGGCTTCTACCGGCGCGACTCCGGCTCGCCGGTGCCGTGGCGGGTCGAGTCCGCGGCGGACGCGGCCGCCGTGCTGCGTGCCCGGCGAGAGCTCGGGACCGACGGCGCCGGGGTCCTGCTCGCGAACCCGATCGCAGCCGAGGACGAGCTCCCGCCCGAGGTGCACGACGCGGTGCTGGCCTCGGGACTGGCGGCGGTGCGGGCGGGCGGGATCAGCGGCAAGGACGTCACGCCGTTCCTGCTCGAGCACTTCCACCGCGAGACGGCCGGCGCCTCCCTCGCCTCGAACGTGGCGCTGATCCTCGCCAACGCGCGGCTCGCCGCGGCGGTCGCGACGCAGCTCGCGCCGGGGCCCGCGTCGGGGCTCGCTGGTGGCTGATCCGGTGCTGCTGCTCGGCGACGTCATGGTCGACGTCGTCGCGGCGCTGTCGGGCCCGCTGGCGCCCGGCTCGGACGCTCCCGGCGCGGTGTCGCTGCGCGCCGGCGGTTCGGCGGCGAACACCGCCGCGTGGCTGGCGTCGCTCGGCGTGCCGGTCGTCCTGGCGGGCCGGGTCGGGGACGACGTCCTGGGCCGGGCGTCCTCGGACGAGCTGCGTCGCGCGGGGGTGGAGCTCGACCTGACGGTCGACCCGGGCAGGCCGACCGGCACGTGCGTGGTCCTCGTCGGCGCGGACGGCGAACGGACGATGGTGCCCGACGCCGGGGCGAACGACGCGCTGTCCGCGCCCTCCGTGGCGGCCGGGGACGTCCACGTCTCCGGCTACGCGCTGCTCCGGTCGGGGTCCCGGGAGGCCGCGCTGGCCGCGCTCGCCGCGGCCCGTGCGCGGGGCGCCGGCGTCTCGGTGGACGCGGCGTCGGCGGCCCCGTTGCGAACGGTGGGCACCGCGGCCTTCGCCGACTGGGTCGGCCGGGCGTTGCTGTTCGCCAACCGGGACGAGGCGGAGGTGCTCACCGGACTCCCCGACGCCGAGGCAGCGGCGGTCGCGCTGGGACGGCGGCACGGTGCCGCGGTCGTCAAGTCCGGCGCGGCGGGGGCGGTGTGGTCCGACGGCGTCCGGGTGGAGACGGCCGCCGCTCGGGCGGTCCAGGTGGTGGACAGCACGGGCGCCGGCGACGCGTTCGCCGCCGGGTTCCTGGCCGGCGCGCTGGCCGGCGGCGACCCGGCCGAGGCGCTCGCCGCCGGCTGCGCGCTGGCGGCGACGGCCGTCACGCGCCTCGGCGCCCGTCCCGGCGGCGGCCTGCTGCACTGACGGCCGGTGCCGCACCGTCCGGCGCAGCAGTCCGCAGCAGTCCGCAGCGGGGCCCGCGGGGTCACAGGTCACGGCGCGCTGGCGGACCATCCCGTCACGCTCACGACCCGGCAGACCAGGATCCGGTGGAACGGCGTGTCGGCGTACTGGGGCACGGCGCGCGTGAGCCGGTCGGCGAGGTCGTCCGTCAGAGCCGGCGGCGGGTCCGGCACGTGCCGCAGCTCCGCCCGCACCCACCACAGCCGCGACCAGTCCGCGGCGTCCCAGTGCTCGATCAGCAGGCTGCCGCGAGGGTCGGCCTCGAGGTTGTCCTCGCGCTTCAGCCGGGTGGAGCTCTTCGGCTTCACCCGGTCGATCGGCACGCCGACGTGCCCGTCGTCGGTGACGGCGTACACGACCGGCTGCGGGTCGGGGCCGCGCTCGGGATGGAGGGTGCACAGCACCCCGTGGACGTGCGCGCCCAGGCGCGCCCGGGCTTCTCCGGAGTCCAACCTCATCGCGGTCGTTCCCACCTCCTCCGACTCGACGGTGCATCGATCCCGTCGGCCAGGATCCGTCCTCCCCCAGGATGTCGCCGAACATGGTTCAGCCCCGGACACCACGTGTCCGGGGCTGAACGACGCTGGCCTCAGGCGTGCGGGACGTAGACGTACGCGCCCGCCGGGTCGCCGCTGCTGGCGAGTGCCTCCAGGCCGTTCTGACTGACGACGGTCGCGGTCGCGGTGCGCCACATGTTGACGTCGAAGTCGAGCTCAACGGACTTGCCGGTGTCGTACGAGTAGAGGCCGTTGAACTTGTACAGGTCGTACTGCACCTTGACGTCGTTGTCCTTCCCGACGAACCAGGTGACTTCGTAGTCCTGCATGCTGTTCGCCTGCATCGTCGTGCCGATCGTGGGGCCGGAGTCGAGTCCGCCGATGTTGGTGCCCTGGATGTTCTGCACCACGAGGTAGGTGTTGTCCGGGAGCGCCTTCGTGGACACCTGGAAGCTCTTGGTGCACACGACTTGGGCCGCCTTGGCCTGGCTGGCCGAGTGCGCGGCAGCGTCCTCGTGGACGGTGCCCGCTGAGGCGGCACCGACGCCGACGCCGACCACGGCCGCCGCGGCAAGAGCTACCCCGACACTCTTGATGACCTTCGACATCATGGACTCTCGATTCGGGTTGTGGAACGGCCCCGCCTTGTCGGCGGTGGTCGGGTGTTCCCGACACGTTCATCCTGCGTCCTGGACGGGCGGCGTCCCGTCCCTCGTCCGGCCGTTCCGTCGGAGGATCGCGCTGTCCTCCGATCGGTCGGGACGTCACCCCGACCTGTCCCGACAGGACGATGTCGTACCAGGTGGACGACTCCCCGACCTGCCTCCGAGGCGGCCGGGACGAGGGACGGCGGAAACACCAGGAGGGTCCCGCCGCGCTGGGCGCGGCGGGACCCTCCCCGATCGGTCGGTCGTCAGCTGCCGGTGTAGCTCAGCGCCGGGTTGTTGGTGCAGTGCGCGTAGACCTGCACGACGTGGTCGTGGACGTCCCAGTTCGTCGCCGAGGCGCCGTTCGCCTGCCAGCCGTTGGCCAGGCCACTCGTGTCGTCGTTCGCGCCGCCGATGGTGACGCCGACACTGCCGGCCTCCTCGACCTCGACGCCGGTCGGGACGATCCGACCCGGTGACAAGTCCTGGTTGACGAGCCAAGGGTCCTCGGCCGGGCAGGTGAACGCCGGGATGCCGGTGCTGCTCAGCCACCTGAGGTTGGTCTGGAACGCGAGCACGGTCTTCTCCGTGTAGACCTGCGGGTTGGTGATGTTGAGGATGTTGTAGCCGTCACCGCTGGGGCGGATGTTCATGTCCAGCGTGCTGTCGCCGAGCACGCTCTCGGTGCTGTCGCCGAAGTTGTCCTGGGTGATGCCCAGCCCGAGGTTGCCGGCGTAGGCGGTCGGCCGCAGACCGACAGCGTCGCTCGCCCCGCCGTGGAAGTACAGGAAGACACCGATGTCCTGCTTGGGGGCGATCACGGTGCCGATCGGCGGTGTGCTGACGGGGTCGACCGTGTCCCAGTCCGAGCCGATGTAGGTGTAGATCTCCAAGGGCGAGGTCGTGTTGTTCAGCAGGTCGACGCGGAACACCGCGGCGTCGCGGAGGTGGGTCGGGGCCGCCGATGCGGCGGTGGCGCCGAGGCCCACGACCGCGCTGGCGGCCAGGACCACGCCGAGGGTCTTCGTGGTGAGCTTCATGACGGACTTCCTTCGTCTGCGACATCCGGGTGGCCGGGTGTTCTGATGTGGACAGCACCCACCGTCGCGCCGCCGGCAGTCCGGGAACCTCCGCCCGTCGGCTGATCTGCCGGACGACCAGGACGTCCACCGATCGGCCGGTCCTCCGCCCCGGGTACACGGGTAGACCGGAGTCATGACCCAGTGGCCGCCCCCGATCGATGCCGTCCCTGCGGAAGACGGTGTCCCGCTGCACGTCGAGTACGACGGCCCCGCCGACGCCCCGCTCACCGTCGTCTTCACGCACGGGTTCACCGCGTCCTCCGCGGAATGGGCGCCGCAACGGCCGGCGGTGCGCGACCGGGCACGGCTCGTCTTCTGGGACCACCGCGGCCACGGCGCCTCCGGCTGGACCCGGCTGACCCGCGCCACCATCGACCAGACCGGCCGCGACCTCGAAGAGGTGCTGCGTCAGGCGGTGCCGCCCGGCCCGGTGGTGCTGGTGGGCCACTCGATGGGCGGGATGAGCATCATGGCGCTCGCCCGCCGGCATCCCGAGCTGTTCGGCGACCGGGTCCGCGGCGTGTTCCTCCTCGCGACGTCCGCCGGCGGTCTCGCGCAGAGCGGGATCGCCGGCGCCTGGATCCGCCTGCTGCGGGCGCTGCACCTGGTTCGGCTGTGGCTGTGGACACTGGAGTTCTGGGCGCCCCTGCTCGAGCGGACCCGGCGCCGCGGCTCCTGGACGGGCCGGGTGTTCACCCGGCGCTACCTGTTCGGCCGGCGGGACGCGACACCGGAAACGGTGCGCGAGGTGCAGCAGCTGCTCGAGCGGACGCCGCTGACCGTGACGGCCGCCTTCTACTCGACCTTCCTGGACCACGACGAGGAGCACGCGCTCACCACCTTGGCGCGGGTGCCGGTGACCATCGTGGCCGCGCAGGACGACCGGCTCACCCCGGCGGCGCACGCCCGGCGCATGGCGCAGCTGATCGGCGGGTCCGCGGACCTCGTCGTCGTCCCGGGCGCCGGGCACAGCGTGAACTTCACGCGGCCGGAGGTCGTCAACCGCGCCCTGACCGACCTGCTCGACCGGGTCGCGGCCAGCCGGGTCGAGCCCGGTGCCGCCTGAGCACCGCCGGACCGTCCCCACCCGGCCCGATCACGGTGATCATCAGCCCGAAATGCGTCCCTGGGACGAGCAAACGGATGATGATCAAGCCGACGCACGCAGCTCGGGTCAGCGGCCGACGCCGGCCGCGTCCATCCCGCGCAGCTCCTTCTTCAGCTCGGAGATCTCGTCGCGCAGCCGCGCCGCCACCTCGAACTGCAGGTCCCGTGCGGCGCCGAGCATCTGCTCGTTGAGCTGCTGGATGAGGTCGGCCAGCTGCGCCCGCGGCATCACGTGCGACATCGAGCGCCGGCACCGTGCGCGCCCACCCCGACGACGCCGGGCGACACGCCCCGCCCGCCGCGACCGGCACCGGCGACTTGCCGCGCGACTGCGACCGCCCGGACCCGCCGACCAGCCGCCAGCAGCTCGTCGGTGTCCGCCGCCTCGCGTGCCAGCCGGTCGAGGATGTCGGCGATCCGCTTGCGCAGCGGCTGCGGGTCGATGCCGCGCTCGCGGTTGTAGGCGATCTGCTTCACCCGGCGCCGGTTGGTCTCGTCGATCGCGCGCTGCATCGACGGGGTGATCGTGTCGGCGTACATGTGCACCTGGCCCGACACGTTGCGCGCTGCGCGTCCGATCGTCTGGATCAGCGACCTGCCCGCTGCGCAGGAAGCCCTCCTTGTCGGCGTCGAGGATCGACACCAGCGACACCTCGGGCAGGTCGAGACCCTCGCGCAGCAGGTTGATGCCGACCAGGACGTCGTACTCGCCCAGTCGCAGCTCGCGCAGCAGCTCGACGCGGCGCAGCGTGTCGACCTCGGAGTGCAGGTAGCGCACCCGGATGCCGAGCTCGAGCAGGTAGTCGGTGAGGTCCTCGGCCATCTTCTTGGTCAGCGTGGTGACCAGGACCCGCTCGTCCCGCTCGGCGCGCAGCCGGATCTCGTGCACCAGGTCGTCGATCTGGCCCTTGGTCGGCTTGACGACGACCTCGGGGTCGACCAGGCCGGTCGGGCCGGATGACCTGCTCGACGAACTCGCCCGCCGGCCTGCTGCAGCTCGTAGTCGCCCGGGGTGGCCGACAGGTACACGCGTCTGGCCGATCCGGTCGAGGAACTCCTCGAACTTCAGCGGCCGGTTGTCCATCGCCGAGGGCAGCCGGAAGCCGTGGTCGACCAGGGTCCGCTTGCGGGACATGTCGCCCTCGTACATGCCGCCGATCTGCGGGACGGTCACGTGCGACTCGTCGATGACGAGCAGGAAGTCCTCGGGGAAGTAGTCGAGCAGGCAGTTCGGCGCGCGTGCCCGGGCTGCCGGCCGTCGATGTGCCGCGAGTAGTTCTCGATGCCGGAGCAGAAGCCGACCTGGCGCATCATCTCGATGTCGTAGCTGGTGCGCATCCGCAGCCGCTGCGCCTCGAGCAGCTTGCCCTGCTGCTCGAGCTCGGCCAGCCGCTGCTCGAGCTCGGCCTCGATGCCGCGGATCGCGCGCTCCATCCGCTCCGGGCCGGCGGCGTAGTGCGTCGCCGGGAAGACGAACACCTCGTCGACCTCGCGGACGACCTCGCCGGTGAGCGGGTGCAGGTAGTAGAGCCGCTCGATCTCGTCGCCGAACATCTCGACCCGGACCGCGAGCTCCTCGTACACCGGGAAGATCTCGACCGTGTCGCCGCGGACCCGGAACGTGCCGCGGGTGAACGACAGGTCGTTGCGGGTGTACTGGACGTCGACCAGGCGGCGCAGGATCGCCGTCGCGCTCGATCTGCTGACCGACCCGCAGCCGCAGCGACCGGTCGACGTACTCCTGCGGCGTGCCCAGGCCGTAGATGCACGACACCGTGGCCACCACGACGACGTCGCGCCGGGTCAGCAGCGACATCGTCGCCGAGTGCCGCAGCCGCTCGACCTCCTCGTTGACCGAGGAGTCCTTCTCGATGTAGGTGTCCGTCTGCGGGACGTAGGCCTCGGGCTGGTAGTAGTCGTAGTAGCAGACGAAGTACTCGACGGCGTTGTTCGGCAGCATCTCGCGGAACTCGTTGGCCAGCTGGGCGGCCAGCGTCTTGTTCGGCGCCATCACCAGCGTCGGGCGCTGCAGCCGCTCGATCAGCCACGCCGTCGTGGCCGACTTGCCCGTGCCGGTGGCGCCCAGCAGGACGATGTCGTGCTCGCCGGCCTGGACCCGGCGCTCCAGCTCCTCGATGGCGGCCGGCTGGTCACCCGAGGGCTGGAAGTCGGAGACGACCTCGAACTTGCCGGTGCTCGGGACGATGTCTGACCGAACGCGCATGACCCCCAGGGTAGGGACGGCCACCGACAACGTCAGGCGTGTTCGCGGCCGGCCGAGTCGGTGCGGGGCCGCGGCTCCAGCCGTGCCGTGTCACCCGGTGCGCGGCCCGGCTCACACCCCGTCGACGGTAGCTGACAGGGTCAGCCGGGAAGGAGTCAACGACCCCGGCGGACACACGCCGGACAGCGCGCCGGGCGAGCAGGAGCCGGCGCGCCTTAGTCACGTCCCAGGAGAAACCGATGCGAGTCTGGCCCGGCACCGCCTATCCCCTCGGTGCCACGTACGACGGTTCCGGCACCAACTTCGCGCTGTTCAGCGAGGTCGCCGAGCGGGTCGAGCTGTGCCTGTTCGACGCCGACGGCACCGAGACGCGGGTCGACGCTGCCCGAGGTCGACGGCTACGTCTGGCACGGGTTCCTGCCCGGCGTCGAGCCGGGGCAGCGCTACGGCTACCGGGTGCACGGCCCGTACGACCCGGCGCGCGGGCTGCGGTGCAACCCGAACAAGCTGCTGCTCGACCCGTACGCGAAGGCCATCGACGGCACCTTCGACTGGGACCAGTCGCTGTTCAGCTACACACTTCGGCGACCCGGACAGCCGCAACGACGAGGACTCGGCGCCGCACATGCCGAAGTCGCGTGGTCATCAACCCGTTCTTCGACTGGGGCGTCGACCGGCCGCCGCGGCGGCAGTACAACGAGACGGTCATCTACGAGGCGCACGTCAAGGGCCTCACCGAGACCCACCCGGGCATCCCCGAGGAGCATCCGCGGCACCTACGCGGCGATCGCGCACCCGGCGATCATCGAGCACCTGAAGTCGCTCGGCGTCACGGCGATCGAGCTGATGCCGGTGCACCACTTCGCCAACGACTCGACGCTGATCGACAAGGGCCTGTCGCAACTACTGGGGCTACAACACGATCGGCTTCTTCGCGCCGGACGGCAAGTACGTCGTCGACGAACACCGCCGGCGGGCAGGTGCAGGAGTTCAAGGCGATGGTCCGCGCCCTGCACGAGGCGGGCATCGAGGTGATCCTCGACGTGGTCTACAACCACACCGCCGAGGGCAACCACCTCGGGCCCGACGCTGTCGCATGCGCGGGCATCGACAACGCCGCCTACTACCGGCTCGTCGACGACGACCCGCGCTACTACATGGACTACACCGGCACCGGCAACACGCTCAACGTCCGGCACCCGCACGCGCTGCAGCTGATCATGGACTCGCTGCGGTACTGGGTGACCGAGATGCACGTCGACGGGTTCCGCTTCGACCTGGCCGCGACGCTGGCGCGCGAGTTCTACGACGTCGACCGGCTGTCGAGCTTCTTCGAACTCGTGCAGCAGGACCCGACGGTCAGCCAGGTCAAGCTGATCGCCGAGCCGTGGGACGTCGGGCCGGGCGGCTACCAGGTCGGCAACTTCCCGCCGCAGTGGACGGAGTGGAACGGCAAGTACCGCGACACCGTCCGCGACTTCTGGCGCGGCGAGGCCGCCACGCCTCGGCGAGTTCGCGTCGCGGATCACCGGCTCGGCCGACCTGTACGAGCACTCGGCCCGCCGCCCGGTGGCGTCGATCAACTTCGTCACGGCGCACGACGGCTTCACCCTGCGCGACCTGGTCTCGTACAACGAGAAGCACAACGAGGCCAACGGCGAGGACAACAACGACGGCGAGAGCCACAACCGGTCGTGGAACTGCGGCGTCGAGGGGCCGACCGACGACCCGGACGTCCTCGCGCTGCGGGCGCGGCAGTCGCGCAACTTCATCGCCACGCTGCTGCTGTCCCAGGGCGTGCCGATGATCTGCCACGGCGACGAGCTCGGCCGCACGCAGGGCGGCAACAACAACGGCTTCTGCCAGGACAACGAGATCACCTGGGTCGACTGGGCGCACCGGCCGACGACGACCTGCTGGCGTTCACCCGTCGATGGTCGCCGGGCTGCGCGAGCGGCACCCGGTGTTCCGGCGCCGGCGGTTCTTCCAGGGCCGGCCGGTGCGCCGCCGCGGCGCCGAGGGACTGCCGGACATCGCGTGGCTGCGCCCGGACGGCGCGGAGATGTCCGAGGAGGACTGGGGCTCCGGCTTCGGCAAGTCGGTGGGCGTCTTCCTCAACGGCGACGGCATCCCCGACCGCGACCTGCGCGGGCGAGCGGGTCGTCGACGACTCGTTCATCATGTTCTTCTCCTCGCACTACGAGCCGATCGACTTCACCCTGCCCCGACGGCTACGGCGAGGGGTGGCGCGTCGTCGTCGACACGACCCGCGGCCAGGTCGAGGAGGAGAAGCCGCTGCAGAACGGTGACATCGTCACCGTCGACGCGCGCTCGCTCGTCGTCCTGCAGCGGGACGCCTGATGGCCGAAGGGTCGTCCGCCGGCCCGGACCGACGGTCGGCGGTGCCCGCCTCGACCTACCGGGTGCAGCTCCGTCCCGACTGGGGACTCGATGCGGCCGCCGCGGTCACCGACTACCTCGCCGACGCTCGGCGCCGGCGCGGTGTACTGCTCGCCGCTGCTGCAGGCCGCCGCGGGCTCCGAGCACGGTTACGACGTCGTGCGCCACGACCGCGTCGACCCCGCCCGCGGCGGCCGGGAGGGCTGGGACCGACTGGTCGCCGCCGCCCGGGCCGCCGGGCCGGCAGCTCGTCGTCGACATCGTGCCCAACCACGCCGGCGTCGCCGACCCCGCGGAGAACCCGAGCTGGTGGGACGTGCTCAAGTACGGCCAGGACTCGGCGTACGCCCGGCTGGTTCGACATCGACTGGTCCAGCGGCCGGGTGCTGCTGCCGGTCCTCGGCGACGACGTCGACCTCGACGACGAGCTCACGGTCGAGGACGGCCCGGACGGGCCGGAGCTGCGCTACTACGAGCACCGGTTCCCGCTCGCGCCCGGACACCGCCGTCGGCACACCGGTCAGAGGTGCACGACCGGCCAGCACTACGAGCTCGTCGACTTCCGCCGCGCCGACACCGAGCAGAACTACCGGCGGTTCTTCGCGGTCACGACGCTGGCCGGGCTGCGGGTCGAGGACCCGGAGGTCTTCGAGGCCACGCACGCGGAGATCCTGCGCTGGGTCCGGCGAGGACGGTGTCGAGGGCCTGCGGGTCGACCACCCGGACGGCCTGGTCGACCCCGACCGGTACCTCGCAGCGGCTGGCCGAGGCGGCGCCGGGCGCGTGGATCACGGTGGAGAAGATCCTCGAGCCCGGCGAGGAGCTGCCGGCGCGGTGGCCGGTCGCCGGCACGACCGGCTACGACGCGCTGGCCGAGGTGTCGCCGCTGTTCGTCGACCCGGCCGGCGCCGACGCGTTCGACGCGCTGTACCGCGAGCTGACCGGCGACGAGAAGGACTTCCCCGCGCACGTCGAGGCGGGCAAGCGGTTCGTCACCGACACGATCCTGCACGCCGAGGTGGCGCGGCTGGCCCGGCTCGCGCCGCACGTCGTCGAGCGCCGAGGCGGCGATCGCCGAGCTGCTCATCGCGTTCCCGGTCTACCGCTCCTACCTGCCCGACAGGCGCCGAGCACCTGGCGCGGGCGATCGAGACCGCCCGGGCCCGGCGCCCGGAGCTGGCCGACGACGATCGGCGCGCTGACGTCCCGGCTGACCGATCCCGCCGACGAGCTGTGCCTGCGCTTCCAGCAGGTGACGGGCGCCGTGATGGCCAAGGGCGTCGAGGACACCGCGTACTACCGCTACAGCCGGTTCATCGCCCTGAACGAGGTCGGCGGCGACCCGGCCGGTTCGGGCTGCCGCCGGAGGACTTCCACGTCGCACAGCGGCACCGGCAGGAGACCCACCCGCTGGGGATGACGACGCTGTCGACCCACGACACCAAGCGCGGCGAGGACGTCCGCGCGCGGCTGGCCGTGCTGGCCGAGCTGCCGGAGCGAGTGGGCCGACGTCGCGCGGACGCTGATGAGCAGCACGGACGTCAGCAGTGCGCCGTTCGCGTACCTGCTGTGGCAGAGCTTCGCCGGCGCGTGGGCTTCGTCGAGCGCGAGCGGATGCACGCCTACGCCGAGAAGGCGATGCGGGAGGCCGCCGACGGCACACGGCTGGGTCGACCGCGACGAGGCGTTCGAGCGTCGGGTGCACGACGCCGTCGACGCGGTGTACGACCGACGCCGAGCTGCGGCGGCCGGTCGAGGAGCTGCTCGAGCTGCTGGAGCCGCACGCCCGGAGCAACAGCCTCGGCCAGAAGCTCGTGCAGCTGACGATGCCCGGGCGTGCCGGACGTCTACCAGGGCACCGAGCTGTGGGAGGACTCGCTGGTCGACCCGGACAACCGCCGCGCCGGTGGACTTCGACCGGCGCCGGCGCTGCTCGCCGGGCTCCCCGGGCCCGACGGCCCACCACCGGTCGACGGCACCGGCGCGGCGAAGCTGTGGCTGGTGTCGCGGGCGCTGCGGCTGCGCGCGGGTCGCCCGGAGCTGTTCGCCACCTACCGGCCGCTGGTCGCCGTCGGCCCCGCGGCGGACTGCGCGGTGGCCTTCGACCGCGGCGGCGCCGTCACGGTCGCCACCCGGCTGCCGGTCGGACTGGGACGCCGCGGCGGATGGGCCGACACCTCGCTGGAACTGCCGCCCGGCGAGTACCGCGACGTCCTGAGCGGCCGGCGCGCCTCGGGCGTCGTCGCGCTGGCCGACCTGCTGCGGGACTACCCGGTGGCGCTGCTCGCGCGGGAGGTCGGGGCGTGACCGAGTTCCGGGTGTGGGCACCGAAGGCCTCCCGGGTGCGGGTGCGGATCGAGGGGGGCGACACCGAGCTCGAGGCGCTGCCGGAGGGCTGGTTCGCCGTCGAGCTGGCTGACGCCGGCCCGGGCACCGACTACGCCTACCTGCTGGACGACGCGACCAGCCGCTGCCGGACCCCGCCACCCGGTGGCAGCCGCACGGCGTCGACGGCCCGAGCCGGGTGTACGACCAGTCGGCGTTCGGGTGGTCCGACGCGGCAGTGGACCGGGCGCGAGCTGCCCGGCGCGGTCATCTACGAGCTGCACGTCGGCACGTTCACCCCCGGGGCACGTTCGACGCGGCGGTCGAGCGCCTGGACCACCTGGTCGCGCTCGGCGTGACCCACGTCGAACTGTTGCCGGTCAACGCCGTCAACGGCAGGTGGAACTGGGGCTACGACGGGGTGGACTGGTACGCCGTCCACGAGCCGCTCGGCGGGCCGGACGGGCTCAAGCGGTTCGTCGACGCCTGCCACGCCCGCGGGCTGGCCGTCGTCCTCGACGTCGTCTACAACCACCTCGGGCCGTCCGGCAACTACCTGCCGCAGTTCGGGCCCTACCTCAAGGAGGGGCGCAACACCTGGGGCGACCTGGTCAACCTGGACGGGCCGCAGTCCGGGCAGGTGCGCCGGTTCATCCTCGACAACGCGCTGATGTGGCTGCGCGACTACCACGTCGACGCGCTGCGGCTGGACGCCGTGCACGCCCTGCAGGACGCCTCCGTGCCGCACCTGCTCGAGCAGCTCGCCACCGAGGTCGACGCGTTGTCCGCGCACCTCAACCGGCCGCTGACCCTGATCGCCGAGTCCGACCTGAACGACCCCGCGCATGGTCACGCCGCGGGAGGCCGGCGGCTACGGCATCGACGCGCAGTGGACCGACGACGTCCACCACGCGCTGCACTCCAACCTGACCGGCGAGACGCAGCGGCTACTACGCCGACTTCGGGGGACTCGCGACGCTGGCCAAGGTGATGACGCGGGTCTTCCTCCACGACGGGACGTTCTCGTCGTTCCGGCGCCGGGTGCACGGTCGCCCGGTCGACATCAGTCGTACGCCGGCGTACCGGTTCGTCGTGTTCCTCCAGGACCACGACCAGGTCGGCAACCGTGCTGTCGGTGACCGGCTGCCGGAGCTCACCACGCCGGGGCTGGTCCGGGTCGGTGCGGTGCTGCTGCTGACCTCGCCGTTCACGCCGATGCTGTGGATGGGCGAGGAGTGGGCGGCGTCCACCCGGTGGCCGTTCTTCACCTCCCACCCTCAGCCCGAGCTGGGCGCGGCCGTCAGTCACGGCCGGGTCGAGGAGTTCGCGGACCACGGGTGGGACGTCAGTGCGATGCCCGACCCGCAGGAGCCGTCCACGTACTACGACGCCGTCCTGAACTGGGACGAGCTCGGATCACCCGAGCACGCTGAAGTGCTGGAGCTGTACCGGCGGCTCACCGCACTGCGGCGGGCGGAGGCCGATCTCACCGACCCGCGGCTCGAGCGGGTGCAGGTGGACGTCGACGCGCAGGCCGGGTGGCTCGTCGTGCACCGCGGGCAGCTGCGCGTGGTCGCCAACTTCGCCGAGGACGGGCAGAGCGTGCCGGTCGCGCTCGGCGACGAGGCGGCGATCCTGCTGGAGACGGAGTCGGCGGACCTGGTGTCGGACGCGGTGGCCCTGCCCGGCCACGCGGCCGCCGTCGTCCGGGTCGGGAGCTGACCGGGGCGCGGAGGACGGGCTCAGCCGGTGATCGCCGCCGCGGGACCGAACTGCCGCGGCGGCGGGCCGAAGACCTGCCGCGACGTGCGCACCGCCTCCCGGGCCAGCATCCGGTTGCCGACCGCGCCGATGCCCATGCCGATGCCGAACGGCAGCGCCCGCCCGAGCAGCAGCGCCCCCTGCCGGCGGCTCATCGTGACGACGGCGTGTCGCGCCAGACGGCGGTTGACGCCCTTGGCGCCCTGCGCGTTCAGCCGGCGGGTCACCACGTCGGACCACCTGCTGCCGCGCCGGGCGCCGCCGCGCTGGAGTCCGGCGACCGCCGCGTCGCCGACGAGCAACGCCACCACGAGCGCGCGGCGCTGCTCGGGCTGCTGCAGCTCGACGCCGTGGACCTCAGCGGCGGCGAGGGCGAACAGCGCCGTCGCCTCGACGAAGGCCGTGATCTCGGCTGCGGCGCCGGCGAGGCCGGCGACCGTGCCGACCGTGGGCAGCGCCGACACGGCGCCGGCGCCCGCCCCGACCGCCATCGCGCCGGCGACGTAACGGCCCTCGAGCAGTCGCAGGATCTCCGCCGGCGGCGCGTACGGACGCTGGCGGCGCAGCCGCTCGACGTAGTCCGCCACGCGTCCCTCCTGCAGCGTCAGCGCGCGCTGCAGCGCGCCGTCGAAGACGCGCTCAACCGGTCTCGGGAAGCTCACGAACTTCGGCACCAGGCACTCCCAGTCGTGTCAGGGCGACCAGGCGGCTGATCGCCCGGCGGTACTTCTTGCGGTACCCACCGGCGAGCATGTCCTCGCCGAACAGGGCGTCGAGCGGGATCCCGGACGCGGTCACCGGGATCTGACGGTCGTACAGCCGGTCGGCGAACACCACGAGCCGCAGGGCCACGTTCTGGTCCGACGCCGGCTCGACGTCCAGCAGGTGCACCGCGCGCACGCCGTCCAGCAGGGCGCCGTAGCGGGACGGGTGCAACGCGGCGAGGTGGTCCAGCAGCTGCGGGTAGTCGTCGAGGGTCGACCCGGCCCGCTGGGCGGCCAGGCGGCGCACCTGCGTCCGAGGGCAGTGGCGGCGGCGGGTCCGGCAGCCCGCGGTGGCGGTAGTCGGGCCCGTCGATCCGGACGGCGGTGAACCGCGCGGCCAGCGCCTGGATCTCGCGCAGGAAGTCCTCGGTCGCGAAGCGGTCCTCCCCCAGCCGGTCCGGCAGCGTGTTGGACGTCGCCGCCAGCGCCACGCCGCGCTCGGACAACCGCGCCAGCAGCGTCGACACCAGCACGGTGTCACCCGGGTCGTCGAGCTCGAACTCGTCGATCGCGAGCAACCGCATGCCGCCGAGCGCGTCGACGAGCTGCGCGAAGCCCAGGGCGCCCGCCAGGTGCGTCAGTTCGACGAACGTCGCGTACGCCTTCGGGCCGTCGCACCGCGTGCCACAGCGAGGCGAGCAGGTGGGTCTTGCCGACCCCGAAGCCTCCGTCGAGGTAGACGCCCCGGCCGTCCTCGTTGTCGGCGCGGCGACGGAACAGCCGCTTCGGCGGCGGGGCGGTCACCGCGGCGGCGAACCGCTGCAGGGCGGCGAGCGCCTCGGCCTGAGTGGGCTCGGCGGGGTCGGGCCGGAAGGTGTCGAACCGGACGTCGGCGAACAGCGGTGGCGGGACGAGGCCGGCGATCAGCCGCTGCGGCGCCACCTGTGGCGCGCGGTCGACGAGGCGCTCGGGCACGCTGTCCGACACTACGGTGGGCCGGTGCGCGCCCTGCTCCCCCGACCCGGCGGCGCCGACCGGCCCGACCGGCCCGACGAGGTGGACGTGCACGACGTCTACGCCGCGGAGTGGCTCGACGCCGGCGGGCGTCCGGGTGAACTTCATCGCGAGCGCCGACGGGGCGACGTCGGTGGGCGGCGTGTCCGGCGGGCTGCAGACCCCGGGTGACGGGCGGGTGTTCGCGGCGCTGCGCGACCTCGCCGACGTCGTCGTGGCGGGCTCCGGCACCGTCACCGCCGAGGGCTACGGACCGTCCCGCCCGTCGCCGGAGCGCCAGTCGCTGCGCCGCGCGTACGGGCTGCGCGAAGTGCCGCCGATCGCGGTGATCAGCCGGTCGCTGCGCCTGGACCCCGGGGCAGCACTGTTCGCGGCGGCGACCGCACGCACGATCGTGCTCACCTGTTCGGCGGCGGACCCCACTCGGCGCGCGGCCTTGTCGCGGGTCGCCGACGTCGTGGTGTGCGGCGAGGAGTCGGTCGACCCCGCCGCTGCGCGGACAGCGCTCGCCGAGCGCCAGCTCACCCGGGTGCTGTGCGAAGGCGGGCCGGGGGTGTTCGGCGAGTGGACCGGCGCCGGCGTGGTGGACGAGCTGTGCCTGACGGTGTCGCCGCTGCTGGCCGGGCCGGGCGCCGGGCGGATCGTCGCGGGCGAGTCCTGGCCGGGGCCGGCGCGGCTGTCGCTCGTCAGCCTGCTGGAGGAGGACGGCGCGCTGTTCTGCCGCTACGCCGTCGAGGCTCCGCCGCGGACGTGACGGCTGCGCCGGTGTGGCGGCGGCGAACTCGTCACGATCGGCGGGACCACACCGCCACGAGCGCCGCGGCGAAGAACACCGCCATGATCGACGCCATCCCGCGGACCGTCTCCAGGCCCAGCAGGCCGGTCAGTGGCGTGGCTGCGGCGCCGACGCCGAAGGTCAGGCTGCCCTGCAGCGCGGAGGCGGTGCCGCCGGTCGCCCGGCCGGCCTCCTGCGCCAGCGCGGTCGTGGCCGGGATCGACAGGCCCATGCCGGCGACGGCGAGCCCGAGCAGGACCCAGGTCGGCCCGAGGGAGACCGCGCCGCGGACCAGCACCGCGTAGCTCGCCAGGGCGAGGACGGCGGTGGCGGAGGCGGTGATGCCCAGGGCGCGCAGCCGGTGCGGACCGACCCGGGCCACGCCGAGCCGGAAGACGACGCTGGCCACGGCCATCCCGGCCGCGTTCGTGGCGAACAGCACGGTGTAGGTGGTGCGGCTGATGCCGAGCGAGCTCTGCAGCACGAACGACGACCCACCGATGTAGGTGAAGAACCCCGCGGTCGCGAGGCACTGGACCAGCACCGGCGTGAGGAACTGGCGCCGTCGCAACAGCGACCGCGATCCGCGGCAGGCTGCCGCGCAGGGCGGACGGGTGCCGGCGCTCGGGCGGCAGCGTCTCCGGGACACCGACGACGACGGCTGCGGTCATCCCGACGCCGACCGCGGTCAGCAGCCAGAAGACGTCCCGCCAGCCGCCGACCAGGAGCACCACCCCGCCGATCGCCGGCGCCAGCACCGGTCCGAGCAGGGTCACCGCGGCGAGCGTGCCGTAGCGGCGGGCCGCCTCGACACCGCCGAACTGGTCGCTGACCACCGCGCGGCCGACGGCGACGCCACAGCCGCCGGCGATGCCTTGGAGCGCGCGGACGGTGATGAGGACGCCGGCAGTGGGCGCCACCGCGCACACCGCGGACAGGAGCGCGAACAACACCGACGAGCCGAGCAGCATCCGTCGGCGTCCGGTGCCGTCGCTGACCGGTCCGCAGACCAGCTGCCCGGCGGCCAGGCCGACGATGAACGCCGTCATGGTCAGCTGCGCCGCGCTCGAGCCCGCGTGCAGGGACCGGGCGACGGCGGGCAGCGCCGCGATGTAGGTGTCGGTGGCGAGCGGGCTTATCCCGGTGACCAGGACGAGGGCGAAGAAACTCGGGCTGCGGGCCACCGAGGCTCCGGCGGACCGGGCCAGGTCGGGAGCACGCACCGGAACGACCCTGCCAGTGCGGGGCGGTCGTACCGTCAGCCGGGTCGGTGCGCCGCGCGCTGCACGACGAGTGCCGGCGCCGTCCCGGTCAGCCGCCGGGCGGCGGGCCGGCGGGCATGTCCTTCGCCTCGTCACCGGCGTGCAGCTTGTCGATGACGGTCGCGCCGTTGCTCGTCTGGGTGCTGAACCGGACCGCGTCCCCGACCGCGAGGTCGGACAGCTGCGCCTCGCCGTTCTTGTCGATGTCGCTGGACGACGTCACTGCGTACGTCGTCGTGCCGCTGCTCGTCGTGATGGTCACCGAGTCCTTGCCGACCGCCGTGACGGTGCCGGTGAGCGGCAGGCCGTGTCCGCGGGCCGGCGCCGCCGCACCGGGGTTGCCGGGTGCTCCGCTCGCGGCGGCGACGAGGTCGGACGCCGTCCCGGTGCCACTCGTGGTGGCGCCGGCGCCGACCGCGGTGGCGATGACGGCGCCCGCCGCACCGCCGGCGAGGACGCCGAGTACGCCGATGACGATCCCGCGGCGCCGACCACCGGGGCCGGCGACCCGGCCGTCGGGGGCGGGTGGGACGGGTGGCTGCCAGTACTGCTGGTCCATGCGCTCCTCCTCGTGCCGTGCCGCCGGCGGCGGCAGGGGTGTCCTCACGCCGCGCGGGCGTCGACGACCGCGGTGCTCCCGTCGGCCCAGACGACGAGGCCGGAGCGGCCGGGCCTGCCCGCCAGCCATCGCGCGGCCTGGGCGCCGAGGGCGTAGGCGGCGGTGGCGTCCACGTCGGCGTCGGTGAGCGAGCGGGCGACGACCGTGACCGAGGCGATCCCGGCCGGCGGCCGGCCGGTCCGGGCGTCCAGCAGGTGCTCGCCGCGGTGCCGGGTGCCGGAAGTCGCGACGGCGCCGATGGTCACCGGGACGACCGCGCGAAGGCGTGCCGGATCCTCGGGGTCCTCGACGCCGATCCGCCACGGCGGCCCGGCCGGGTCGGCCGTCCAGCAGGTGACGTCGCCGCCCGCGGACAGGCACGAGTCCGTGTCCGGCAGCGCTCGTAGCGCCGCCGCGGCGCGCTCGGCCGCCCAGCCCTTGACGACGCCGGTGGGGTCGAGCCGGACCCGGCCGTCGGGTCCGGGCAGCCGGACGCTGAACGCCCCGTCGGAGTCTCGCTCGGCGGCGGCACCGATCGCCAGCACCTCGGCGACCTCGGGCGGGCACTCGGCCAGCGTGAGCTCGCCGCGCTGGAGACGGCGGAGGTACGACGTCGGACGGTAGGTGCTGAACACCTCGTCGGCCCGGCGCAGCTCAGCGAGCACCGCCGACCACGCGTCCCGCGCCGTGGCGTCCCGGGTGTGGCGGCCGCGCAGCGCCAGGCTGATCGGCATTCCCATCACGTGCTCGACGTACCGGGCGCTCGGCGGGGCCGTCGCGGTCGCGGTCGTCACATCCCCGCCTGGTCGAGCGCGCTCTGCAGCGAGGTGACGTAACCGTCGCTGGTGTACGTCGCGCCGCTGATCATGTCGATCTGCGCGCTCTGCGCGGAGAGGGTCTCGTCGACGAGCTCCGGCAGCGCCGAGGCGTTGATCTCCTGGTCGCGGCGGCTCTCGCTCGGGTACTCGACGACGTCGACCGCGGTGAGCCGGCCGCCCTGGACGGTGACCCGGACCTGGACCGGTCCGTAGCGGGTGTCGGCCGCGGCGCCGGTGACGGTCCGGGCTGCGGAGGCGCTCGGCGAGGCGCTCGGCGAGGCGCTCGGCGAGCGCCGGCCGACGACCCGCCCGACGACCCGCCCGAGGACGGTGCACTCGACGTCGGTGCGCTGGACTGCGGCGCCGGCGTGACGTCCGACCCGGCGGCCGTCCCGGCCGTCCCGCCGATGGGCGGACCGACCGCCACCGTGCCGGTGCCCGTGGCGCGCGACGAGGTCGACGTGCGGTAGCCGAACAGCAGCACCAGCACGGTCACCGTGCCGAGCACGGCGTAGACGATGCGTTTCACCGGTTCACCACCCGAAGCTCTCGACATGGATGCCGTCGGCGGGCACGCCCGCCGCAGCGGCCGCGCGCCGGACGTCGGCCGCCCAGCCGTCGGGACCGCAGACGTAGAGGTCCCGGGCGGCGATGTCCGGGACCCAGGCCAGCAGCGCGTCCCGGTCGGACAGCGGACCGGCGCCGGCGCCGAGCCACGAGCCGTCGGCGCGGCGGTGCCCGGGCAACAGGACCACGTGCAGGCCGCGCCGACCGGCGAGCTCCCGCAGCTCCGCGTCGAACAGCGGCCGCCCGAGGTAGCGGTAGAGCAGCACCGCGTCGCCGGGGGCGTAGGGCAAGGCCTCGGCGAGGGCCCGCAGCGGGGTGATCCCGACGCCCGCCGCCGAGCAGGGCGACGCGCGGACGGGTGCGGGCGCGGGCGCTGAGCCGGCCGTACGGCCCCTCGACGAGCACCCGGGTGCCCGGCCGGAGATCGACCAGCGCGGCGCTGCCGTCCCCGAGCGACCTTCGCGGTGATCCGCAGCCGCCGCCCGTCCGGGGCCGCCGACAGCGAGTACGGGTGACCGCGGGTCCAGCCCGGCCCGCCGAGGAAGCGGAAGGTGAGGAACTGGCCGGCCTCCGCGCGCAGCCGGTCGACCCGCCGGCCGGTCAGGTAGACCGAGACGACGCCGCTCGCCCTCCGGGACGACGGCGGTCACCCGCAGGCCGGCGCGCGCGCTGCGCCACAGCGGGAGCCCGACCCGCGAAGCCGAGCACCGCCGCGGCGGCGGCGATCCACAGCCCCCACCAGAAGACGGTCCGGGCGGTGGAGGCGAGGAACTCCTGCCCGGTCCACAGCTGGTGCGGCAGCGCCAGCCCGACGCCGAGGTAGGCGTACAGGTGCAGCAGGTGCCAGGACTCGTAGCGCAGCCGGCGCCGCGCCGCGCGCACGCTGGTCACGGCGACCATGACCAGGCAGGCGGTGCCGGCCGTGGCCAGCAGCATGCCGGGGTAGTCGACGACGAGGTCCCACAGCGTCGCCCGGCGTCGCGGCCGAGCTCGCCGGCCGCGTAGCCCCAGGTGATCAGGACCGACGTGGGCCAGCATCAGGTTGAACGAGGTGAACCCGACCAGCCGGTGGATGCCGGGCCAGCCGGTCCTGGCCGAAGGCGTGCTCCAGCAGCGGCAGCCGCGACATCAGCAGCACCTGCACGAGCAGCAGGTCGGAGGCGACCAGGCCGGTGAGCCGGCCGGTCGAGGTCAGCCCGTCGGCCCAGGCCACCGAGGTCCTGGATGCCGCCGCCGGTCGCCCACCAGTACGTGACCAGCAGCAGCGCCGCCCACAGCGCGACACTGGCGGACTGCCGGACGGCCGCGTCGATCCGCGCGCGGCGGGTCGGTGGCTGCCAGGCGTGCGGGGACCGGAGACCCCGCTGGGGCGCCGGCGCCGCCGGTGGCGGCACAGGTGGCGGCAGCAGGCTCGTCACGAGGTCGGGCCGCAGGTCGTCGAGGTCACGACTCCTTTGTCCTCCGCGCGGGTAGGGCCGCTCTGCGGGGAAGCTGGGAGGTGGCTGCCAGTCGCGGGACATCGCGGTCTCAGACTGCCGGGACATCGAGCTCGGCGAGCGGCAGCTCGACCCGGAAGCTCGCCCCCGAGCCGGCGGCGCTGCGCACGTCCACGGTCCCGCCGTGCCCGGCGACGAGCGCCGCGACGATGGCCAGGCCGAGGCCCGTCCCGCCGGCCGAGCGGCTGCGGGCCTCGTCGGCGCGGTAGAAGCGCTCGAAGACGCGGGCGGCGTCGTCCGGGTCGAGGCCCGGGCCGTCGTCCGCCACGGTGAGGACCACCGCCGGGCGTCCGGTGCGCTTACCCGGGCCGGTGGAGATCCCGACGGTCACCGGCGTGCCGGCCGGCGTGTGGTCCAGGGCGTTGCCGACGAGGTTGCCCAGGACCTGCCGCAGTCGCGACTCGTCGCCGGTGACGATCGGCGGCGGGTCCGTCGCGCCGACCTCCAAGCGGACGTCGCGCGACGGGTCGACGGCGCGCGCGTCCTGCACGGCGTCGCCGGCGAGGGCGAGCAGGTCCACCGGCTCCGCGGCGAGCGGGCGCTGCTGGTCCAGTCGGGCCAGCAGCAGCAGGTCCTCGACCAGCAGCCCCATCCGGGTCGCCTCACCTTCGATGCGACCCATGTACCGGGCGGTGTCCGCTGGGTCGGCGCCGGCGCCGACCCGGTACAGCTCGGCGAACCCGCGGATGGTCGTCAGCGGCGTGCGCAGCTCGTGGCTGGCGTCGGCGACGAAGCGCCGCATCCGCGCCTCCGACCGGCGGGCGTCGGCCTCCGAGGCGGCGCGGTCGGCGAAGGCGGTCTCGATCTCGGCGAGCATCGTGTTCACGGCCGCGGACAGCGCGCCGACCTCGGTGCGCGCGTCCGCGGCCGGCACGCGCCGGGTGAGGTCGCCCGCGGCGATGGCGGCGGCCGTGCGCTCGACCTGTCGCAACGGCCGCAGGCTCGCCCGCACCAGGACGTAGCCCACGCCCGCGACGACCAGGACGGTCAGCGCGCCGATCGCGGCGAGCAGCACCGCCAGCCGGTCGACGGTGCCCTGCACGTCCCCGAGACCCTGTGCGACGAGCAGCGTCCCGGCGCTGCCGTCGGTCAGGGTGACCGGGGTGGTGAGCACCCGCCACTGGCCCCTCCCCGCTCACTGCGCCGGTGGTGAACGTCCGGGCGCCGGTCGCGGCGCTCTGCGCGGCCGGGACGGCCGGCAGCCTCGGCAGCGGCTCGCTGCGGTCCAGCAGGTCGCTGGACGGGCCGTACACGACGGCGCCGCCGGCGCCGGTGACCTCGAGGACGAAGTTGCTCGGCAGGCGCCGGCGGTCGCCGTCCGGCCCGGCGTCGTCCCGGCCGTCCGGCCCGCCGTCGCTCGCGACGCCGCCGGCCGTCCCTCCTGCCGTCGCCGCGGAAGGACCGTCGGACCGGCTGCCGGTGCGCACGACCGGGACGTCCCCGCCCGGGTCGTCGGCGGCCGCGCGCAGTTGCGTGTCGACCCGGCCGACGAGGTACGCCCGCATCGTCGCGACGCCCGCGACCCCGGACGCGAGCAGCGCCGCGACCACCAGCAGCAGCGACGCCGCGGCGAGCTGGACCCGCAGCGGGGCGCGGCGCCACCTGTCGCGCACGCGGGCGGCGAGCCGCACCCTCACCCCCGCGGCACGCGGAGGACGTAGCCGACGCCGCGGAGGGTCTGCAGCAGGCGCGGGTCGCCGGTGTCGACCTTGCGCCGGAGGTAGGACACGTAGGACTCGACCACGTTGGCGTCGCCGCCGAAGTCGTAGTGCCACACGTGGTCGAGGATCTGCGCCTTGCTGAGCACCCGCCCCGGGTTCTCCAGGAAGTAGCGCAGGAGCTTGAACTCCGTGGGCGACAGCCGGACCTGCACCCCGGCCTTCCACACCTCGTGCGTCTCGTCGTCCATCTCGATGTCGGCGTACCGCAGTCGCGGCGACTGCTCGGTCGTCGTACCGCCGGCGCTCCGGCGCAGGATCACCCGGATCCGGGCCACCACTTCGTCGAGGCTGAACGGCTTGGTGACGTAGTCGTCCCCGCCGATCGTCAGCCCCGTGATCTTGTCCGCCGTGGAGTCCTTGGCGGTGAGGAACAGGACCGGGACGCGGAGGCCCTCAGCCCCCATCCGGCGCACCACCGTGAACCCGTCGAGTCCCGGCATCATCACGTCCAGGACGACGAGGTCGGGCCGGAGCTCGCGCGCCAGCCGCAACGCTTCCCGACCGTCCTGCGCGGGCGTCACCTCGAAGCCCGCGTAGCGCAGGCTCGCGGACAGCAACTCCAGGATGTTCGGGTCGTCCTCGACCACCAGGAGCCGCGCCTCCACGACGTCCTGCGGTGTCGTCAACGTCCGTGACAGCGCGGTGTCCACGCGCCGAGCATCCCGGTGTTCCCGTGCGGTGACCTGCGAGGAAGCTGGGAGTCAGCTGGGAAGTCCGCACGTCTCGGGTGGTCGCACAGGGTGCGCGAACCGAGACGCGCAGTCCGCGCGTGTTGTACCTTCCGGACGGGTCGGCACGTCTCGCCGGATCCGGGACGGAGTCGGCGTGCGACGTGCAACCGCGGCGTTCGTGGTCATCGCGGCCCTGGTCGGCAGCTGGCTGACCGCGCCTTCGGCATCGGCGGCACCGCCGACGGCCACCCTGGGCCTGTCGAAGCAGGCGTTCCGGACCGGGACCTCCGACCCGCTGACCGACCCGGTCCTGCCGGGCGGCACGTTCGACTACCAGCTCTCGGCGTCCTGCTCCGGGCTGACGGAGGGCTGCATCACGGCGCGCACGGTGGACGTGCTGCCGCCCGAGGTGCAGTACGTCGGCGCGGACACCTCCCCGCTCTACACTGTCGCGTTCGACCCGGCGACGCGGACCGTCACGGTCGTCTACACCGACAAGCTCGCCGCGCCGCCGAACCCGACCGGCTCTCAGGGCATCCCGGCCGGCTCCACCCGGACCGCGACGCTGCACGTCCGGCTCGACCCGAACGCGAGCGTGCAGGACGGGGACACGGTCACCAACACCGCCACCGCGAGCGCGGACAACGCCGCGCCGGCCACGGACTCGGCTGTGATCACTGTGTCCGTACCGCGCGCCGTGACGCCGGTGGCGACGAAGACGCTCGCGCCCGACAGTGTGGTGGCGCAGTCCGGTGGGAGCACCACAGCGACGCTGAGCGTGCGCAACGCCTCCACCGGCGGGGCGCAGGTGACGTCGCTGAGCGTGGCGGACCTGACGCCGGCGACCTGGGACGCGTTCGACCTGGTGTCGGTCGGCCCGGTAGCGGAGTTCCCGCCGGGCGCCGACCAGGTGTCCGTGCAGACCTGCACGGCCGCGGCGCCGTGCGGTGACGCCGACTTCGTCGCCGGCCCGTTCGTCACCGGCCCGGACCTGGCCCTGCCGCCCGGGGTCGACCCCGCCGCGGTGACCGGCGTCCGGTTCACCTTCCGCAACTCCGCGGGCACGCTGCTGCCCGCCGGCCCGACCGCCGGCGTCGTGCCGCTGCAGCTCCACCTGCGGAACACCGTCCGCTCCACCGGCCGGCCCCTCGACCCGGGCAGCGCGCTGACACAGCGGAACTGCGCGACACCGGCGGCGGTGGACCAGGTGACCGGCGCGGTCGCCGGCAACGACGCCTGCGCACCGTTCACCATCCAGCCGGGCAACGCGGTCGCCGAGCCCTCCAAGCAGTTCTTCCCCGACGCCGCCGGCAGCTTCACCCGCAACGGCTACGCGGTCGCCGGGCAAGCCTCGCCGGTCACTGCGCTGCAGCAGGTCCGCAACGGCTCGGCGTTCCCGGTCACGTCGATGACGCTGACCGACCCGTCCACGACCACCCCGAGCGACTTCGCGCTGGTCGCCGCGAGCGAGCTGCGCCTCTCCTTCCCGTCCGGGGCGACCGCCGCCACCGGCTTGGTGACCTGCTCGGACGGCAGCTCCGCACCGATCGCCGCCACCGCGACGACGACGCTCCCGGCCGGCTGCCCCGCCGGCAGCACACCGACGGCGGTCACCGTCACCTACACCGGCAGCATCCCGCCGGGCGCCACCGGCGCGCTGGGCGTGCACGGCACGCTCACCGACGCCGCTGCCGCGGGCAGCACCGTCAGTGACTGCTTCGACGGGGCGCTCACGGCAGGGCAGACGTCCGCCATCGGCACCGCCTGCGCGCAGTTGCCGGTCGAGGCGCCGCGCACCACTGTCGGCGGCGTCAAGAGCTCCTCGAGTCCCGCCACCGGCGGCGCGCTGGTGCCCGGCTTCCCGGTGACGTTCCGGCTGCAGGCCACCAACAGCGGCAACCTGCCCCAGAGCACCTTCGTCATCACCGACCCGGCACCCGGCACCACACCGAACCCGTTCGACGTCGTACGACTCACAGGGGCGCCCACCGTGTCGACGTCACCGAGAGCGCTGGCGTCGCAGTTCCTCGCGGAGGTCACGACCAACGGCACCACCTGGACCCCGGCCGCCGGCGTCGACCTCATGAACGTGGTTGGCGTCCGGGCGCGGCGGGCGTTCGGGCTGGTGCCGCCCACCGCCACCGTCACGCTGCAGTTCCCCGTCGTGCTCCGCGACGGCGTCCAGGACGGCACGGACCTGCGCAACTGTCAGACGACGACGGTCGCGTCAGTGGCCGGCACCGGCAGCTCCGGTGACGTCTGCGCGCCGACCCTGACCTCCGAGCCGCCGAGCACCGCCGGCCAGGTCACCAAACTGATCGCGCCGGCCGCGCTGCCCGCACCGGTGCCGGGCCTGGTCCCGACGGCCCAGGTGCAGCTGCGGGCACAGAACACCGGCAACGTCCCGATGCGGCGCATCGTGGTCGTCGACCCGGACCCGACCCAGGACGACCCGGACGGGTTCTTCGAGCGCGCCGACGTCAGCGGAGCGCTGGCGGTGAACTTCCCGCCCGGGGCGGACCGGGTGCAGGTCGACGCCTGCCTCTCGGCGGTGGACTGCCTGGCCGGCACGTACGTCACCGGCACCCCGTCGGCGACACCGGCGTTCCCGCCGGGCGTCACCCTGGCGGCGATCGCCGGTGTGCGCTTCACCTTCACCGGCTCCGGCGGCGGGTTCGTCTTGAACCCGGGTGCGAACTTCCCCAACAGCGGCCCCTGCGTGAACGCGACGGTCTGCTTCTCGGTCACCCCCCGCACGACGCTGCGCACGACCGGCGCCGCGATCACCTTCCCCGAGTCGTTCAGCGACGTGGCGACGGCCGGCGGTGAGAGCCAGCTGACCAACGGCGCGCTGGTCTCCTTCGGCCCGGCACCGGCACCGCTGACCGTCGCACCCGGCACGCCGCAGCTGCGCGCCGCGAAGACGGCCGACGGCGCGCCCGCCACGACGGTCGCTCCGGGCGCACCGGTCACCTACGCGCTGATCACCTCGAACAGCGGCACCACCGCCATCCCGGCGTTGTCCGTCGTCGAACCACTTCCGGCGGGACTGCTGTTCGACAACACGCTCAACGGCGACGGCGGGCTGCCGTTCCGGATCACGTCGACGGTGCCCGCCGGGACACCGGCGCTGCCGGCGCCGACGTTCACACCGGTCGTCGACACCGCGACGAACCGCATCACCGCGCTGCGCTGGGACTGGCCGGCGGACGTGTCGTTCTACCCGACCTCCACGGTGGCGATCACGTTCCAGGCGCGGCTCGACCCGACGGTGGCCGCGGGGACGGCGGTGACCAACACCTACGGTGCGACCACGACCGATCCCGTCACGCTCGCCGCGCTCACCTGCGCCACCGGGACGCCGGACCCGACGCTCGGCTGCACCGCCGGCGCGTCGGCGACCGCGGGCACCGGCAGCGCGGTGGACGCGCAGAAATGGGTGCACGGCACCGACAGCCGCGGCTTCTACAACACCCGCACCGGCGAGTTCGTCGCCATCGGTGACCCGAGCTGCCCGCTGCTGGTCTCCGGCGGGGACTCCTACACCCGCTTCCCGTGCATCGCGCTCGTCTACGCCGGCGAGGACTTCCGCTACCTCGTCAACCTGACCAACGTCGGGACGACGCCGCTGACCGAGACGCGGCTGATCGACTACCTGCCGAAGCCCGGTGACACCGGCGTCGTCGTGACCGGTGAGCGCGGCACGCAGTGGGACCCGCGGCCGCGCCTGACAGGGCCGCCGACGGTCGCGCCCAACGCGCCGGGTGCGCTCGCGCTGGCGTACTCGGCGACGTCCCCGACCTGCACCGGCGACATCGCCAAGCCGGAGGTCGCCTGCCCGGCCGGGACCTGGGACCCGACGTTCAGCGCGGACGCGGCGGCGTTCCGCGCCGTGGTGAGCTTCGCGACGCCGCTGCCCCCGGCAGGCTCGACGCAGATCGTACTGCCGATGAGCTCGCCGCCGGACCTGGGCGGCAGCGAGGCGCTGCCGATCGCCTGGAACTCCTTCGCGCACACGGACTTCTTCCGCCAGCCGAACGGGTCGAGCCTGCAACTCCCGCCGGTGGAGCCGGAGAAGGTCGGCGTCGCGCTGCCGTTCGGCGAGCTCGAGATCGCCAAGGTGATCACCGGGACCGTGCCGCCCGGCTCGGTGATCGGCCCGTTCCGCGGCACGTACACCTGCATCGTCACGACCGCCGGGGGTGAGTCGGTGCCGGTCCGCACCGGCGAAGTGGAGTTCTCGACCGACGTCCCAGTGGTCGTCACGCACGTCCCCGCCGGCGCGGTGTGCTCGGTGACAGAGCTCGACGCCGGCGGCGGTACGGCGACCGACCCCGCCCCGGTCACGATCCAACCCGACCTCACCCCGGACGCGTCCTCACCCACCCGGACGGTGGTGACCAACGACTTCCCGGCGCACGCGTTGATCGTCGAGAAGCGGTTCGCGGGGCCGGCCGGGTCGTTCGGGGCGGGTCTCGGCCCGTTTCCGATCGACGTCACCTGCACCGTCGCCGGCAGTGCGGCTCCGCTGCCGGGCTTCCCGGTGCGGCTGACGTTTCCGGCAGACGGCGTCCAGACGTTGGTCGACCAGGTCGACGGCGTCCGGCTGCCGGTCGGCGCCCGGTGCACCGTCAGTGAGGCGGACACCCGCGGTGCGACGTCCACCGAGACGTCCTACTCCGACGGCGACGCCGCCGTCGTCACTGCGCAGCAGGACGGTCTCGCCACGGTCACCAACACCTACGACGCGGCGCGGCTGACGGTGACCAAGCAGGTCGCCGGACCGGGTCCGGCCGGGCCGTACCACTTCACCGCGGCGTGCACGCTGCGCGGATCCGGCGGCTCCGGCGGCGACCCGATCCCGGTGGCGCTCGCCGAGGCGGACGCGTCGTTCGCGCTGTCCGCCGGCCAGCAGCGGGTGATCACCGTGCCGAGCGGTGCCGCCTGCACGGTCACGGAGACCGGGTTGCCGACGGGTGACACCGCGACCTACGACGGCGCCGGCACCGCGACGCCGGTCCCCGTCGAGGGGGACGTGACGCTGGCGGTCGTCAACACCTTCATGCCGGTGACACCGCCGACGACCGCGCCGCCTCCGCCGACCAGCACGCCGGCCCCGCCGGCCCCACTGCCCCTACCTGGCGGGTCGGACCTCGCGGGGACCCCCGCACCTGCGCCAGCACCAGTCGCTGCGGACACGTCGTCCGGTTCCGGACTGGCGGACACCGGCGCACCGGTCCGGGCGGGCGTGCTGGGCGCGGGGCTGCTCATCGCGGCGGGGCTGACACTGGTGCTGGCCTCGCGGCGGAGGCGCGCCCGGCACTGAGGTCCGGTCGCCTGCTCGTCCCGGTGCGACCGGCCGCTCGGTGCCGCAGCCACGACACCGCGGCGAGGAGGACCACCAGGACGACAGCCACCGCCGGCAGCACCCACGGCTACGTCGCCGCGCCGCGGCGGACACCGTGCCCCGGCGCTCACCGAGGTGTTCGCCGGGTTCGACGGTCTCGGCGCCTGTACCGTCGCCCAACGCGCCGCCGACCGGCTCCGCGCACGGCGAGCGAGTGCCGAGAAGACCGTCGAGCACCACATGTCGTCGGTCCTCGGTAAGCTCGCCGTCCCGAGTCGCCGGGAGGCCGCCCGGACCGCACGCGGCTGGGCGCCGGTCTGAGGCGGGTGGAAGCGCCGACGACGCTCAGGCGCGGGTGAGCGCCAGGACCGGGATGGTCCGGATGCCGGCGGTCTTCTGCTCGTACTCGGCGAAGCCGCTGTAGCGGCGCGCCTGCTCGGCGTAGATCCGGTCGCGCTCCTCGCCCGTCACGTCGCGGACCGTGACGGCGTACCGCTCGGTGCCCACCTCGACCTCGCCGCGGCCGGCCGTGACGAGGTTGCGGTACCACTCCGGGTCGGTCGGCGCGCCGGCCTTCGACGCGAACACGTAGATCGTGTCGGGGTCGGCCTCGTCGGCGAGGTACATCATCGGCGCGACGAACTCCCGCCCGCTCTTGCGGCCGCGGTGGTGCAGGAGCGTCAGCGGCGCCCCGGCGAACGCCCCGCCGACCGCACCCCCGTTGGCGCGGAACTCGTCGATGACTTGCGTGTTCCAGTCGGACATGGCGGTGCCAACGCCGGACGCGGCGTGCGCTGTTCCCGAGCGCGATCGACACGGGCGACAGAATGGGCCGATGCAGCTGCCCGTGATGCCGCCGGTCGCCCCGATGCTCGCCAAGGCCGTCACCACCATCCCGTCGGGCGCGTCCTACGAACCCAAGTGGGACGGGTTCCGGTGCATCTGCTTCCGCGACGGTGCGGAGGTCGAGCTGGGCAGCCGCAACGAGCGGCCGATGACGCGGTACTTCCCCGAGCTGGTCGAGGCGGTCAAGGCCGAACTGCCCGAGCGCTGCGTCGTCGACGGCGAGATCGTGATCGCCACTCCCGGCGGGCTGGACTTCGAGGCGCTGCAGCAGCGCATCCACCCGGCCGACTCGCGGGTCACGCTCTTGGCGGGCAGCACACCGGCGTCGTTCATCGCTTTCGACCTGCTCGCGCTGGATGAGGAGGACCTCACACAGCGGCCGTTCATCGAACGCCGCGCGGCACTGGGGGCGGCGCTCGCCGGCGCCGGGTCGTCGGTGCACCTGACGCCGGCCACGACGGACGTCGGTGAGGCGCAGCGCTGGTTCACCGAGTTCGAGGGCGCCGGGCTGGACGGCGTGGTCGCGAAGCCGCTCGAGCTGACCTACCAGCCCGACAAGCGGGTCATGTTCAAGATCAAGCACACCCGCACGGCCGACTGCGTGCTCGCCGGTTTCCGCTGGCACAAGACCTCCACCGCTGCCCAGCCACTGCTCGGCTCGCTGCTGCTCGGGCTGTACAACGACGACGGGAAGCTGCAGCACGTCGGTGTCGTCGGCGCGTTCACTGCCGCGCGGCGCGCCGAGCTCGTCGGCGAGCTGGAGCCGCTGCTGCTCCGCGACGGCGAGGGCCACCCGTGGCAGGAGTGGGCGAGCGCGGAGGCCCACCAGGGTCAGCGGCTGCCGGGCAACGTCAGCCGGTGGAACGCGCAGAAGGACCTGTCGTTCGTGCCGCTGCGTCCCGAACGGGTGCTCGAGGTGAAGTACGAACACATGGAGGGCGACCGGTTCCGGCACCTCGCGCACTTCGTGCGCTGGCGCGACGACCGCACACCCGAGTCGTGCACCTACGAGCAGCTCGACCAGCCCCTCACGTTCGAGCTCGACGACATCGTCCCGGGTCTCCTCAAGACCGTCTGACCAGCCGTCCTCCTCGGGACCCGCAGGGGTGTGGGGACGGGGTGGTTGTCTGGGTAAGGTCCGAGCGTGGACGAGGCGCGCCCCCCGACGCTGCACGTCTGGACCCCCCGCCGACCCGTCGGCGGGCACGTCAGCGCTGTCGCCCTGGTCCTGCACGGCGGCCGCGCGCACAGCCTGCTGCCCACCTCGCGCCGGCAGCTGGCGTACCTGCGGATGCTGCCGTTCGACCTGGCGCTGCGGCGTGCCGGCGGTCGCCGTGGCCTGGCCGTCGCCCGGCTGCGGTACCGGGTGCGGGGCTGGAACGACGACGACCGGTCCCCCGTCACCGACGCGCGGGAGGCCCTCGCGCAGTTGCGCGCGCGGTTCGGCGACGTCCCCGTCGCGCTGGTCGGCCACTCGATGGGCGGGCGCGCCGCGATCCACGTGGCCGACGAGCCGGGCGTCGAGGTCGTCGTGGCGCTGGCCCCCTGGATCGCGCCCGGTGATCCCGTCGACACCGTGGGCGCTCGGCAGGTCCTGCTGATGCACGGCGACGCCGACACCCGCACCGACCCGCGCGCCACCGCAGCCTTCGCCGCGGCCGCCCGGTCCCACGCCGCGCGGGTGCAGTACGTCGTCGTACCGCACGGCGACCACGCGATGCTCCGCCGAGCCGGGTACTGGCACCGGAGCGCGGCAGCGTTCGTCGTCGACGCGCTCGCGCGACAGGCGCGCGGAACAGCACCTGAGCCGACAGGAGGAAGCCGATGACGGCGCTCCAGAGCAGGACGTCGAGCACCGCCACCACCGCCGGTCCGGGTCCCCGCACCAGCAGCAGCGCCGCGGTCGACCCGACGCGCTGGCCGGACGTCGCCACCGTCGCGTCCTCCCCGGTGCGCGCCGCCACGGCCCGCCGGCTGTTCGTCGCCGCCGCGAGCCGGCTCCCGCTGCGGGTCGTCGAGGCGGGCGGGCGCCGGTACGGCGGCGGCGGCGCGGACGCGCCACTGATGATCCTCGTGCGGCCCGGGGCGTTCTTCCGCCGTCTCGGCGCCACCGGGACGATCGGGTTCGGCGAGGCTTACATGGCCGGCGACTGGACGGTCGGCGACGGGGACGACCTCGCCGACGTCCTCGCCGCGTTCGCCAGCCGGGTGGCCGACCTCGTCCCGCCGGCCCTCCACCGGCTGCGCCACCTCGTGCTGCGCAGGCAACCCGCCGCCCACGACAACACCCCCGAGGGAGCGCGGGCCAACATCCACCACCACTACGACCTGTCCAACGCGCTGTTCGCGACCTTCCTGGACGACTCGCTCACCTACTCCAGTGCCCTGTTCGACGGCGAGCCGGCCGAGGCCGTCGAGCCGCTCGACGTCGCTCAGCGGCGCAAGATCGACCGGCTGCTCCAGGTCGCGGAGGTCGGCCCCGGCAGCCGGGTGCTCGAGATCGGCACCGGCTGGGGCGAGCTCGCGCTGCGCGCCGCGCGCCGCGGGGCGCGCGTCACCACGCTGACGCTGTCCACCGCGCAGGCGGAACTGGCCAAGCGCCGGCTCGCCGCCGCAGGCGTCGCCGACCGGGTCGACGTCCGGCTGCAGGACTACCGCGCCACCCGCGGCACCTACGACGCCGTCGTCAGCGTGGAGATGGTCGAGGCGGTGGGCGCCAACCACTGGCCGGCGTACTTCGGCACCCTCGAGCGGGTGCTGCGCCCGGGCGGCAAGGTCGGCCTGCAGGCCATCACCCAGCACGATCGGGCGGTCCGCGAGACGCGCGACACCTACACCTGGATCCGCAAGTACATCTTCCCGGGCGGGCAGGTCCCGTCGGTCGAGTCGATCACCGAGACCGTCACCCACCACACGTCACTGCGCCTCGGCGAGCGGCTGATGTTCGGCAGGCACTACGCCGAGACGCTGCGGCGCTGGCGGGAACGCTTCGACGCCGCAGCCGAGCGGGTCGAGACGCTCGGCTTCGACGAGACGTTCCGCCGGATGTGGTGCTTCTACCTCGCCTACTCCGAGGCGGGATTCCGCACCGGCTACCTCGACGTGGGCCAGTTCACCCTCACCAAGCCGGGCTGACCGGGACCGGCGGCCCGCGGCTAGCGTCGCGCCGGTGACCGTCCTGCTCGCCGGGCTCGCCGCACTCTGCTACGGCGTCAGCGACTTCCTCGGCGGCCTGGCGGCACGCCGGCGCTCGGCGATCACCGTCCTGCTGTACAGCTACCCGGTCGGCGCGGTGCTGATGGCCGCCCTGCTGCCGCTGTTCCCCGGCCACGTGACCACGCGGACGGTGCTGTTCGGGGTGGCCGGCGGCATCGCGGGCATGGTCGGCGTCGTCCTGCTGTACAGCCTGCTGGCCGTCGCGCCGATGAACGTCGTCTCGCCGGTGACCGCCGTCCTCGCCGCCGCTGTTCCGGTGGCGTTCGGCGTGGCCACCGGTGACCGGCCGCGACCCGCGGCGTGGGTCGGCATCGTCCTCGGGGCCGTGGCCGTCGTGCTGGTCAGCCGCGGCCCGAGCCCACCCCGGCGCGGGCGGGCACCCCGGGCGGGCGCCCGCGTCCTCGCCCTGGCGTGCCTCGCCGGCGTCGGCTTCGGCGGCTACTTCATCTTCCTGGCCCGCGCCGGGTCCGGCAGCGGACTGTGGCCGCTGGTCATCTCCCGGATCACCTCCGCGGCACTCATCCCGCTGCTGGCCGCCCGTCGCGGCGCGGTCGGCCGGCTGTCCGGCACCGTGCTCGCGTTGGCGTTGGTCGCCGGGTGCCTCGACGCGTTCGCCAACATGTTCTTCCTGCTCGCCAGCCGGCACGGCCTGCTCTCACTGGCGTCGGTGATCACGGCGCTGTACCCGGCCGCCACCGTCCTGCTGGCCATCGCGGTGCTGCGGGAACGGACCGTCCTGCGCAGCGGGCCGGGCTCGGGCTGGCGGCGGTGTCGATCGTGCTGCTCACCCGCTGATCGCGAGCGGGTGCGGGACGGCGGCCGCGCCAGCGCATCGTCGCTACCACCGGTCGGCGCGGCGCAGGCGTATCCACCGGTAGCCGAGACCGTGCAGCTCGAGCTCGCGCAGCTGGCGCGTCGGCGCGTCGTAGGGCCCGTCGACGAGCAGGTCGTAGGGCTGTGCCACACCGGGTAGCGCTCCGATGTCGACCGTCACCGGGGTGTCGGCGAGGTTGTGCAGCAACAGCACCGCGCCCGACGCCGCGTCGAAACGGTGCGCCAGCACCGACCGGGGCAGCGGCAGGTCGAGCACGCTGCACTCGCCGGTCCCGATCTCCGGGGCGCCGCGCAGGCTGTCGATGAGGTTCTCGAACCAGCGCAGCAGCGAGTCCGGGTCCCGCTGCTGGTCCGCGGACGTTGACCCGTCCGGGCCCGTACTTCCCGCGGGTCGTGCACGGGGCGGGGCAGCTGCCGTGACGGCGCCGTGGAGAACCCGGCCGCGCGGCCCGCGTCCCACTGCATCGGCGTGCGGATGCGCCGACCGGCCGGGCAGCGCCAGGTTCTCGCCCATCCCGATCTCGTCGCCGTAGCGCAGCACCGGCGTGCCGGGCAGCGCGAACTGCAGCGCGTACGCCAGCTCGATCCGGCGCCGGTCGCCGCCCATCATCGACGCCAGCCGCCGCCGAATGCCGCGGCCGAAGATCCGCATGTCCTGCTTCGGCGCGAAGGAGGCGAACACGTCGGCACGCTGGTCGTCGGTCAGCCGGCTGAGGTCCAGCTCGTCGTGGTTGCGCAGGAACGTCGCCCACTGACCACGCGCCGGCAGCCGCACCGGGTCGCGCAGCGCCTCCACCAGCGGTTCGGCGTCCTGGCGGGCCAGCGCCAGCCAGATCTTCGGATTCAGAACGAAGTCGAACAGCATGAGTGCGCGGTCGTTCGGGACCGTCGTCCCGGCTGCCGCTGTACCTCGGCGAGCTCGTTCGGGTCGACGTTCGCCTCGCACAGCAGGACGGAGTCGCCGACCTGCCACTGCATGTCCTGGCGCCAGTCGTCGAGGATCGACCAGTCCGTCGACCGGCGGCCACCGGGTTCGACCTGCTCCAGCGACGAACGGCGCCGCGTCGACCCGGAAGCCGGCCACGCCCAGCTGCAGCCAGAAGGCCATCACCCGCGCGATCTCCGCGCGCACCGCCGGGTTCGTCCAGTCGAGGTCCGGCTGGAAGTCGTAGAAGCGGTGGAAGTACCAGGCGCCGGCGCGCTCGTCGAAGGTCCAGGTCTCGTTCTGCTCGCCGGGGAAAACGATGCCCTGGCGGCGGTCGGCAGGCTCCTCGCTCGCTCCAGACGTACCAGTCGCGGTACGGCGAACCGGCGTCGCGGCACGCGTCGACGGAACCACGGGTGCTGGTCGGAGGTGTGGTTGACGACGAGGTCGAGCAGGACGCGGATGCCCCGCTCGCGCGCCTGCCGGGTCAGCTCGACGAAGTCGGCGAGCGTGCCGTACTTCGGTCGACGCCGTAGTAGTCGCTCACGTCGTAGCCGTCGTCCCGCCACGGGCTGAGGGGTGGATCGGGTTCAGCCACAGGCAGGTGACGCCGAGCCGGGACAGGTAGTCCAGCCGGCTGATCAGCCCCGGCAGGTCACCGACACCGTCGCCGTCCGAGTCCTGGAACGAGCCGACGTCGACGGAGTAGACGACCGCTTCCTGGTACCACCGACGCTGCATCCTGCGACGCTAACGGCCCCCCGCCGCGCGGGACAGGGCGGACGGTCCGGCTGGGTCGGTCAGTCGAGCTGTTGCGGCCGGGCGTCCTCGGCCGTCCCGCGTCCTTCAGACCAGTTCGCCGTGTTCATCCGCGACGGCTGGACCCGCGGCGGCTCGCCTTCCTGCTTCGGGAAGTTCGGCGGGTACGGCGCGTCGCCCAGACCGCGATCGCGTTCGTCACGGTCGGCCCACGTCCAGCAGCGGCTCGATCGACCACACCGCTTCGTCGATACCGGCGTGGACGTCGCCGAGCGCGGGCGAAGCGCGCGGGCATCGTCGCGATCGTGAAATCGTCCATCTCGACGTCGGGCAGCTCGTCCCAGGTGACCGGCGCCGAGACCGGTCCCCACGGCCTGCCCCGCACCGAGTAGGCCGACGCGATGGTCCGGTCTCGTGCGTTCTGGTTGTAGTCGAGGAAGATCTGCTCGCCCCGCTCCTCCTTCCACCACGCGGTGGTCACCATCGACGGCACCCGGCGCTCCACCTCGCGGGCGAACGCCAGCGCCGCGCGGCGCACCTCGCGGAAGCCGAAGCGGGGCTCGATCCGGACGTAGACGTGGATGCCCTCGCGACCCCGACGTCTTCGGCCAGCCGACGGCGCCGAGCTCGTCGAGGACCTCGCGCACGATCTGCGCCGACGTCCTTGGCCTCCTGGAAGCCGGTGCCGGGCTGCGGGTCGAGGTCGATCCGCAGCTCGTCGGGGTGCTCGGTGTCGGCACGCCGGGAGTGCCACGGGTGGAACTCGACGGTGGACATCTGCACCGCCCAGATCACGTCGGCGATCTCGGTGACCGCCAGCTCGTCGGCGTGCCGGCCGGACGGGAACTCGACGGTCGGCGGTCTCGACCCACTCCGGGGCGCCCTTCGGCAGCCGCTTCTGGTAGATCTTCTCGCCGTCGACGCCGTCGGGGTAGCGGTGCAGCATGCAGGGCCGCTCGTACAGCGCCCGCACGATCCCGTCCGCCGACCGAGAGGTAGTAGCGCGCCAGGTCGAGCTTGGTCTCGCCGCGGGCGGAGAAGTACACCCGCTCGGGGTTGCGTGATGCGCACCGTCCGGCCGCCGACCTCCAGTTCGGTGAACGGCGACGCCACGGCCAGAACGTAGCCTGGCCGCGTGGACCCGCGCGAGCGCCGCGACGACCCCGATCGCGACCGGGACGGTGACCCGGACCGCGATCCGGCTGACGAGCCGGAGGACGCGGCTCCCGGGCTGCGCTGGGGGACGGCGGCGAACCCGAACACCGCCGACGGCGAGGTCCAGGGCGTCGGCGCCTTCGCCCGGGCGGCGATCCACGCGAGCGGCTGGCGGCGCACCGCGGCCCGGCTCGCCGCGCTGGTCGCCTTGGTGTTCCTCGCCGTCTACCTGATCGCCGAACTGGTGCTGGCCACACGGTGAACGGCACGGGGTTTGGCGTCGTCCTGCCACCGGGCATCACCACGGAGTAGGAGACCCCGAGTTCGATGGAGGGCTGATCGTGCCCAGCGTGACCAAGTCGATCGACGTCCAGGCGCCGCTGCACACCGTCTACAACCAGTGGACGCAGTTCGAGACGTTCCCCCAGTTCATGGGCGGCGTCGAGTCCATCACCCAGACCAGCGACACCCAGACGCACTGGAAGACGAAGATCGGTGGCGTCGAGCGGGAGTTCGACGCGCAGATCACCGAGCAGCACCCCGACGAGCGGGTGGCGTGGAAGAGCACCGACGGCAAGACCCACGCCGGTGTCGTCACGTTCCACCGCCTCGACGCGGACACCACCCGGATCACCGCCCAGATCGACTGGGAGACCGAGGGCCTGCTCGAGAAGGCCGGCGCCCTGGTCGGCGTCGACGACCACCAGGTCCAGAAGGACCTCGAGCGGTTCAAGAGCTTCATCGAGAACCGCGGCGCCGAGACCGGCGCGTGGCGTGGTGAGGTCCAGCCGCCGAGCAAGTAGGTCAGCCGAGGACCTTCTCAGCGCGGGCCGGCGTCCCGGGAACGGGGTGCCGGCCCGCAGTGTTGAGCCGGCATGACCAGGACCAACAAGACCGACCTCCCTCCCGCCGCCGTCACCAAGTCCGACGACGAGTGGCGCGCTCAGCTGACCCCCGCGGAGTACCAGGTCCTGCGCCGGGCCGGCACCGAGCGGCCATTCATCGGCGAGTACACGGACAATCACCGCGTCGGCGTCTACCGCTGCCGGGCGTGCGGCACCGAGCTGTTCCGCAGCGACACGAAGTTCGACTCGCACTGCGGGTGGCCGAGCTTCTTCACCCCGCTGGCCGGCGACCGGGTCATCGAGCGCACCGACCGGACGCTCGGCACGTCCCGCACCGAGGTGCTCTGCGCGAGCTGCCACAGCCACCTCGGCCACGTCTTCGAGGGCGAGGGGTACGGCACGCCGACCGACCTGCGCTACTGCATCAACTCGATCTCGCTGACGTTCGAGGAGCAGGAGCAGCCGACCGGCATCTGAGGCGGCACGTGAGGTGGACACCGCGGCGCGAGCGGCGGCCCGCGCGGCGCCCGGCACGCCGCTCCCGGCCCGCTCGGGGCCCCCCAGCCGTGATCATCTGGAACGCCGAGGGCCATGTCCCGCCAGACGCCAGATGATCACCCCGGGCTGGCCACTCGGCGACGACGACAGCCGGGCCGGCTGGCGCGGCGCTCGGCGTCCCGCTCCCGGCCGCCCGGCCGCCCGGGGCCCCCCGGGCGTGATCATCTGGCGGTCCCGGGGCCATGTCCCGCCAGACGCCAGATGATCAGCGACTGGCGGGGTCACCTACGGCGGGGCCGGCTACGGCAGGGCGGCGGGCGCGGCTAACGGCGGGGCCGGCTACGGCAGGGCGGCGGCCAGCTCCTCCACGCCGCGGCGCCGCCCGGTGTAGAACGGCACCTCCGCGCGGACGTGCCGGCGCGCCGTCGACCCCCGGAGGTGGCGCATGAGGTCGACGATGCGGTGCAGCTCGTCGGCCTCGAAGGCGAGGATCCACTCGTAGTCGCCGAGTGCGAAGGACGCGACGGTGTTGGCGCGCACGTCCGGGTAGTCGCGGGCCATCTGCCCGTGTTCGGCCAGCATCGCGCGGCGCTCGGCGTCCGGCAGCAGGTACCACTCGTAGGAGCGGACGAACGGGTACACGCACAGGTAGTCGCGGGCGTCCTCGCCGGCGAGGAAAGCCGGGACGTGGCTCTTGTTGAACTCCGCCGGGCGGTGCAGCGCCATCTGCGACCACACCGGCTCCAGGTGCCCGCCCAGCACGGTGCGCCGGAAGCGGCCGTAGGCGTCCTGCAGCGCGTCGGCGGTGGCGGCGTGCCACCACACCATGACGTCGGCGTCGGCGCGCAGGCCACTCACGTCGTAGGTGCCGCGCACGACGACGTCCTTCGCGGCGAGCTGCTCGAACAGCCCGGCGACCTCCGCCCCCACTCGGCCCGGTCACCCTCGCCGAGCGGCCGGGCCAGCCGGAAGACCGACCACGCGGTGTACCTGATGACGTCGTTGAGCTGCCGTGCCTGCTTGCCGTCGACCACGCCTCCATTGTGCCGCCGCGGGCACGGCGATCAGCGCAGTGAGCGTCGTGATCTGCGCCGCCGCACGCGCCGCCGAGGCGATGCACGCCGGCACGCCGACCCCCTCGTAGGCGGCGCCGCAGACCGCGAGCCCGGTGACCTCCGCGACGGCCGCGCGGATCCGGGCGACCCGGGCGACGTGCCCCACCCCGTACTGCGGCAGCCCGCCGCCCCACCGGGTGACTCGCGCGTCGAGCGGTTGGGCGTCCACCCCGACCAGCTCGCGCAGCTCGCGCCGGACGAGAGCGACCAGCTCGGCGTCCGGACGCTGCAGCTCGCGCGTCTCCCCCGCCCGTCCCACCGACGCGCGCAGCAGCACGGGCCCGCCGTCGCCGACGAGCGGCCACTTCTGCGAGCTGTAGGTCACGCCCTTGACCGCCAGCCCCTCGTCCGCGGCGACGAGCAGGCCGCTGCCCGGGGGGAGTTCGACGCCGTCGTAGGCCAGGGAGACGATGCGCGACGCTCGCCGACTCGATCCCGGCCAGCTCCGCCGCGGCGACCGGCGCGAGGGCGGCCAGCAGCGGCGTGGCCTTCGCCGGCGGCAGCGCGAGGACCAGCCGGTCGGTGACGACGCGCTCGGTGCGCGGGACGTCCCCGCCGCCGACCCCGCAGTCCAGGGCGAACCGGACGCCCGCCCGTGCCACAGCCCGGACGGTCACCCCGGTGCGCACCTCGAAGCGTCCCGACCCGACCAGCGTCGCGGGCAGGCTGCCCAGCCCGCCGCGCAGCGAGGCGAACACCGGGCCCGCGTCCGCGGTCTGCGGTGCCGGCGCCGGCGCCGGTGAGCGTGCGGGCGGTGCGGACGAGTGACCCGCCGGAGCGCAGCCGCGCCGCCAGCGCCGGCACGGTGGCCTGCAGCGACAGCGCGTCGGCGCGCCCGGCGTACACGCCGCCGAGCAGCGGCTCGACCAGCCGGTCGGCGACCTCGTCGCCCAGCCGTTCGCGGACCAGGGCGCCGACCGCGACGTCGCTGTGCAGCGGCGGGAGCGGGTCGAGTTCGGGCTCGGCGACGACCGCCGCCAGCGCGTCCTCGGACAGGGCGCCGCTGTCGCGAGCGGCGTCGACGTCGGTCGGGATGCCGAGCAGCGTGCGTGCCGGCAAGGGCCGGAGCCGGCCACCGGCGCGGATGGCGGCGCTGGTGACGAGCGGCGCCAGGACGTCAGCCTCGCGTCCGGCGGCCCGGGCCAGCTGCACGCCTTCGGGCCTGCGCGCCAGCATCGCCTCCGCGCCGGTGTCGACCTCGACGCCGGCCACCGTCTCCACCCGCAGCTTGCCACCGACCCGAGGGCCGGCCTCCAGGACGAGGACGTCGAACCCCGCGTCGGCCAGCGCCCAGGCGGCGGCGAGCCCGGAGATCCCGCCGCCGACGACGACGGCGTCGCTCACATCGAGTGGACGAGCTCGACGACGCGGGTCAGCACGTCCGGGTCGGTGTCCGGCAGCACGCCGTGCCCGAGGTTGACCACGTGGCCGGCGGCCGCGCGGCCCTCGGCGACGACCCGCCGGACCGCCGCCTCGACGACCGGCCAGTCGGCCAGCAGCAGCGCCGGGTCGAGGTTGCCCTGCACGACCGCGCCGGACTCCCGCCCGCCGAGCCGGCGCACCGCCTCGTCCAGCGGCACCCGCCAGTCGACGCCGACCACATCGGCGCCGGCCGCGCGCATCGACGCGAGCAGCTCGCCGGTGCCGACCCCGAAGTGGATCCGCGGGACGTCCGGGACGGCGGCGAGGACGGCGGCGCTGTGCGGCTGGACGAACTCGCTCGTAGTCCGCCCGCGACAGCACGCCGGCCCAGGAGTCGAACAGCTGGACCGCGGACACGCCGGCCTCGACCTGTGCGGCGAGCAGCCGTCCGGCGATCGACGCCAGCCGCTCCAGCAGCGCGTGCCACAGCTCCGGCTCGCCGTGCATGAGGGCCTTCGTCCGCGCGTGGTCCTTCGACGGTCCGCCCTCGACGAGGTAGCTCGCGAGGGTGAACGGGGCGCCGGCGAAGCCGATGAGCGGGACGTCGCCCAGCTCGCCCACCAGCGTCCGGATCGCCTCGAGGACGTAGTCCACGTCCGACGGCTCCAGCGCGCGCAGCGGAGCCAGGTCCGCCGCGGTGCGGACCGGGTGAGCGACGACCGGGCCGACGCCGGCGACGATGTCGATGTCCAGCCCGATCGCCACCAGCGGCGTGACGATGTCGGAGAAGAGGATCGCGGCGTCGACGCCGTGGCGGCGCACCGGCTGGAGCGTGATCTCGGTGATCAGCTCCGGGGTGCTGCAGGCCTGGAGCATGGTCGTCCCGGCCCGCAGCGCCCGGTACTCGGGCAGTGACCGGCCGGCCTGGCGCATGAACCACACCGGCGGGCGGGGTCCGGGCCGGCCGGTGGCGGCGCGGACGAGCAGGGAGTCGGCGCCGGGTCGCGGCACGGGGACGGACGGGGACGGGGACGGGGACGTGGACGGCATCGCCGTCCATCGTGCCAGTCCGCCCGGCGACGTCCGGCGTGCCTGCGGGAATCTGTCGTACGTCTGTGCGAACCTCCGACTGTTCCCCCGATCCGATCCGTCGGAGGCCCGTGATGGACCCGCAGTACGCCTTCTGCCCGACCTGTGACCAGGACGTGCCGCTCGAGGCGCCACCGTGTCCCGACGGTCACGACGACTGCCCCGACCGCGCTTGCGTGTCCTGCGGCGCTGCGATGGTCGTCGACCCGCCTCTGACGGCGTCCCGGCGGCGGTCCGACGGCGTCCTCTCCCCGGCGGCATGAACCTGCTGCAGGCCGTGCCGGGTCCCGGAGCGGGCGACGACGGGTCCGCCGACGACCTCGGCTCCGGCGGCCCCGGTGCCGACGACCGGCCGACGACCGTGCCCGAGCCGTTCCGGCGCGCCGTGGACGCGCTCACCGCCACAGCCGTCCGGCGAGAGGTGGTGCTCGCGCCGATGCGCCCGCCGCAGCGCCTCGCGCCGTGGACGCACGCCCTGTCCGCGACGGTCCGGGTCGACGGCGAGGAGCTCGCGGAGGGCCGGTTGGTGCTGCTCTACGACCCGGACGGAGTCGAGGCCTGGGACGGGGTCCTGCGCCTGGTGGCGTTCGCGTCGGCCGAGCTCGACCCGCAGATGGCGACCGACCCGATGCTGCCCCAGGTCGGGTGGAGCTGGCTGATGGAGGCGTTGGCCGAGCGCGGGGCCGACGCCGTGGCGGCCGGAGGCACGGTCACCCAGACGGTGTCGACCCGCTTCGGCGACATCCACGGCCCGCGCACGACCGTGGCGGTGGAACTGCGCGGGTCGTGGACGGCGACCTCGCCGGAGCTGGGCGCGCACCTGCTGGCCTTCTGCGACCTGCTCTGCGTGGCCGCCGGCCTGCCGCCCGAGGGCGTCGCGGTGCTGTCTACTGGCTGACGTGACCGACGCGGCGCCCGAGCTGCCGCTGCTCGCCGAGCCCGCGGACGGGGTACCCGAGCCGGTCACGACCGCGGCCGGCTTGGACGACGTCGTGGCCCGGCTCACCGCCGCGCACGGCCCGGTGGCAGTGGACGCCGAACGTGCCTCCGGCTACCGCTACAGCCAGCGGGCGTACCTGGTGCAGCTGCGCCGCGCGGGTGCGGGGACCGCGCTGATCGACCCGGTCGAGCTGCCGGACCTGTCCGCCGTCGGCGCGGCGCTGACCGACGCGGAGTGGGTGCTGCACGCCGCCAACCAGGACCTGCCGTGCCTGGCCGGTATCGGGATGGCGCCGCGGCGGCTGTTCGACACCGAGCTCGCCGGCCGGCTGCTGGGCGACGAACGGGTGGCACTGGGCACGATGGTCGAGCGGTACCTCGGTGTGCGGCTGCAGAAGGAGCACTCCGCCGCGGACTGGAGCACCCGTCCGCTGCCGCGCGGCTGGCTGAACTACGCCGCCCTGGACGTCGAGGTGCTGGTCCAGCTGCGCGACGTGCTCGAGCGCGAACTCGAGGCCGCCGGGAAGCTCGAGTGGGCGCGGCAGGAGTTCGAGGCGGTCCGCGTCACGCCCGCCGCGCCCCCGCGCGCTGACCCGTGGCGGCGGACCTCCGGCATCCACGCGGTGCGCGGACGCCGGCAGCTCGCCATCGTCCGGGCGCTCTGGTACGCCCGCGACCGGCTGGCCGAACAGCGCGACGTCGCGCCCGGGCGCGTGCTGCCGGACTCGGCGATCGTCGACGCCGCCCGCCGGGCGCCGGCCCGGGCGGAGGACCTCGCGCGGCTGCCGGTGTTCGGCGGCCCGCGCCAGCGTCGCCACCTCCAGCGCTGGTTCGCCGCGCTGGAGGACGCGCGCCGCCTGCCGGACGACGAGCTGCCGCCGGTCACCCCCGCCGGTGAGCTGGGCGGTGTGCCGCCGGCCTCCCGGTGGCGCGAGCGCGACCCCGCCGCCGCCGGGCGGCTGGCCCAGGTCCGTGCCGTCGTCACCGGGCTCGCCGAAGAGCACGCCGTTCTGCCGCAGAACCTGCTCGCCGGTGATCTCGTGCGCCGCCTGGCCTGGGAGCCACCGTCCCCGCCGATGGCGGACGGGGTCGCCGCGACGTTGCGCGAGTCCGGCGCCCGACCTTGGCAGGTGGAGTTGACCGCCGCTGCTCTCGCCGCCGCGCTCGCGGACGACGGTGGCGCCGGCGCGCCCTGATCACCGATCCGCGGATGCCGGCCGACCCTCCAGCAGCCGTCGCTCGAGCTCGGCCGGCAGGCCGTGCACCGGACGGTCCGGTCGCTGCGCCGGCGCACCGTCGCGCTGCAGCCAGGCCCAGGTGTCGGTGACAGTGTCCGCGAGCGGACGGCAGACGAGGCCGGTCGCTGCCGCCAGGGACGTGTCCACTTCCAGGAACCCCGCGAACTCGCCGTGCTCGGGCACCCAGCACGGCAGCTGTGTCCACGGTTCCACCCCGGCGGCGGCGAGCTCGTCGTCGCCGATCCAGACCAGCTCGGCGTCCGAGCCCGTCGCGGCGAGGCACGCCTCGAGCAGCGTCCGGGTCGTCGCGTGACCGGATCGGCTGGCGACGTCCACCGGCCCGGAGCGGCCGGCCGCCAACGCATCCAGCAGCCACGCGGCCAGGTCGCGGGCGTCGACGTACTGCAGCGGGCGGTCCGGACGCCCGGGCGCCACCATCGGCCCGCCGCGGGCGGCGCGGGACAGCCACCACGGCAGCCGGCCGATGTCCTCGTGCGGGCCGAGGATCAGCCCGGCGCGGGCGAGCAGCGCCGTCGGCGCCGCGCTGACCACCCCGAGCTCGGCGCCGCGCTTGAGTGCCGCGTAGTCGCCGTCCTCGGCGGCGGGATCGCCCTCGACCAGCGGCGAACGCTCGTCCCGGTGCTGGCCCCAGACGTAGACCGAGGCGCTGGACACGTACCCGACGGACCCCACCCGGGCGGCCAGGGCGGCGGCCGCCTCAGTCGCCACCCGCGGCGCGCCCGACCAGGTGTCGACCGCGACGTCCCACCCGGGCGGCCCGGCGCGGTCCAGCGCGGCCTCGAGCTCGCCCGGCACCGTCCGGTCGGCGACCACCCGGCGGGCGCCGTGCGGCGGGTCCGCTGTCATGCCGCGGTTCAGCACCGTGACGTCCCACCCGCGTCGCAGTCCGTCCGCGACGACCGCGCGCCCGACGAACCGCGTCCCGCCCAGCACGAGCAGCCTCATGCCACCGATCCCACCGGGCCGCCGGCCGCGGGGCAACCGGGTTCGCCGCGGGCGTGCGACCGCGAGGCGGTCGCCGCGCTCACAGCAGTTCGAGCTCCCGTGCGCGGTAGACCGCCTCGCGCCGTCCACGCGCGGACAGCTTGCGGTAGATGGACGCCACGTGCGTCTTGACGGTGTTCACCGACAGGCACAGGTCCGCGGCGATCTCTGCGGTCGACATGCTCGTCGCCATGTAGCGCAGCACCGCCCGCTCCCGCTCGGTGAGCGCCTGGAAGAGCCGGTCACTCGGGGTGAACACCACCGTCTCCGGCCGGGCCTCGGGGACGCGCAGCCGGGACGGCCACGAGGCGGCGAGCGTCGGGTGCCGGGCGAGCAGCGGAGCGAGGACGTCCGCGACGCGGAGGAAGGGCAGGACGACGTCGCCGGCGGCGATCTGCGTCGCGCGGTCCACCAACTCCACCGCCCGCCCGTCGTCGGCCGCGGCCAGGGAGATCTGCGCGTCGCAGAGCAGTGCGTCCACCAGCACCGCACGGTTCACGAACGGGCTCGGCGTCGTGACGACCTGGCGGACCTCGTCTCGGGCGGCACGCAGGTCGCCGAGCGCGAGGTGCGCCCGCGCCGCGGGCACCGCCACCGCGACCGCGAACGGCGTCCCCCGGTGCGCGGCGAGCCGGTTGAGCGCTGCGTGCGGACGTCCCAGGACGGTCTCGATCGCGGCCAGCTCGGCGTCGCGGTACACGCCCAGCAGACCGGCACGGGGCGAGCCGAGCACAGGGTCGTCCTGCAGCAGGTCGTAGGCCAACGCGAGCTGCCCGACCGCGTGCAGGTAGGTGCCCTGCACGAAGGTGAGGTTGGCCGCGACGACGGAGCCCGCGCCGAGCGCCCCGGAGGCGACCGCGCGCGACAGCGCCGTCCCCATCGTCTCGAGGTCCGCCTGCAGGTGCGCGTACCGGGCGATGGCGACGTCCAGCTCGACCGGTTCGATCAGGTCCGGATGCGCCGCGAGGAGGGCGCTCGCGCGCGCCAGCGCGTCGTCGGAGTGCCGCGGCCGGGCACCGGACGCGCCGGCGACGGCGAGCACCGACAGGATCTCCAGCTCGACCGCGGGTGCACCGGACAGCTCGGGGTCCTCCAGCGCCCGGGCGAGCAGCGGCTCCACCTCCTCGGGCCGCCCGGCGGCGAACCGGGCGCGCGACTGCAGGAGCAGCAGCCCGGCCCGTAGGCCCGGCACGCCCGCCAGGACCCCGGCGAGCTCCGTGTCGGCGAGCACCCGGTCCACGCCGGTGTCGAGCAGCGGCCAGCGTCCGGCGCTGCGGGCCAGGACCAGCTCGGCGACCGCCGCTGTCAGCCGGACCACCGGCTCGACGTCCGCCCCGTCTCCTGGACCCGCGGGCGCCGCGAGCTCGTCCAGCGCGGCGGCGGCCCGGTCCGGGCTCTCGTCGGTGGCCGCGGCGACCGAGAGGCCGACCGCCCGCGCCTCCGCGGCGGGCATCCCCGCTCCGGCGGCGACCAGCGCCGCCCGGTCCCACCCGAGGCGGCGCAGGTCCTGGCGGCCGACGTAGGCGGCGAGGAACCCGCCGCGGACGACCAGCGTGGCGGCCATGCCTGGGTCATCGCCACGGACCGCCCAGTGCAGGGCGCCGAGCAGGTCGCCCTCACGCCGGAAGAACTCCGCGGCGCGGCGCTGCCGGGCCGGCAGCCGCTCCGGCGCCTCGCGCTCGGCCAGGTAGGACAACACGTCGCGGAACATCTGGTGCAACCGGAACGACGTCTCGGTGAGGTCGAGCGGGATGACGAACGAGTTCGTCCGCGCCAGCGAGCGCAGCACGTCCGCCGACCCGGTCGTCCCGGTCACCGCGTCGGCGAGCGGGCCGCTCACCACGTCGAGGAAGCTCGTCTCGACCAGCAGTCGCCGTACTTCGGACGGCTGCTGGGCGAGCACCTCCTCCATCAGGTACTCCCCGATGCTCCCGCGGTCGACGGCGAACTGCGCGACGAACTGTGCCGGCGCCGACATCCCCTCCATCCGCATCGCCGCCAGCCGGATGCCTGCCGTCCACCCCTCGGTCCGAGCGACGAGCAGCCGCAGGTCCTCCTGCGAGAGCTCCACGCCGTGGGCGCGCAGCAGCTCCCGCGCCTCGTCCTCGGTCATCGCGAGGTCCGCTCCCCGCAGCTCGCTCATCTGCCCCGCCAACCGGTAGCGGTGCAGCGGCAGCATCGGGTCCCGCCGCGCGGCGAGCACCAACCGGACGCGGTCGGACCACATTCGTACCACCTGGTCGAGCCCGGCCAGGATCTGCGGATGGGTGAGCACGTGCGCGTCGTCGAGGACGACCACGACGGGCGTGCGGCTGGGGTCGGGGTCCAGCTCGGCCTCGACGGGCTCCCCGCCGCCGTCGCGCCACATCGCCATGAGCGCCGGCTCGCCGCTCAGTCGCGCCAGCCGCAGGAACGCCGGCCAGAAGCGCTGTGGGTCGTCATCGGCCGGCGAGAGGCCCATCCACGCGGCGTCCCCCTCGTGCCGGCTGTACCAGTCGCTCAGCAACACCGACTTGCCCGCGCCGGGGCCGGCAGAGACGACGGTGAGCGGGCTGGCCGTCGCCCGGTCCAGCAGCTCGAGCGGACGCGGTCGGGCGACGGTGCGGGTGGGCAAGGGGGGGACGATCAGTCGCGGGTCCACCGGATCCGTCTCCCTCCCGTGCGGACCGGCGTCAGGTTACGGGATCACGTCGAGCCGTGCGGGACGATCGGCCCGGCCTTCATGCCGAACGCATGAGACCCCCGCCGAGTACGCGAGCCATCCTTCCGGGCGAAGGTGGACGCACGGAGGATTGTCCGTTGTCGGCGAATTACGAGGTGCGTGTCGGCGGCGCCGTCCCTGAGGACGCCGCCGACGTCTTCGGCGGCCTGGCGACCTCCCGGGACGGCGACGTCACCGTCGTGCGCGGCGAGCTGGACCAGGCCGCCCTGCACGGGCTGCTCGAGCGCATCCACGCCCGGGGGCTGGAACTGCTCACCGCTCGCCGGATCCGCACGTCCGCCTCCTCCTCACCGTCCGGGGATGAGCCGCAGCCCGCCGATGACTGGCCAGGATGAGCCGTCCGGTCGGTGCTGACGGAGGTGGGACGTGGGTCGACGGGTGTACGAGATCCGCGTGCGCGGCTCGCTCGGGCCCGCCACGCGCCAGGCGTTCACCGACCTCGTGATCGACGTCGAGCCGACCACGACGGTGCTCACCGGCGAGCTGTCCCAGGACGGCCTGCACTTCCTGCTCGACCGCGTCGGCGCCCTCGGCCTCGAGGTGCTCGACGTGCGCGACGGCCCTCAACCGCCCGCCTGACCCCGCTCACCCGGAGCGGCCACCCATCACCGGAAAGGAACCTCCGTGTCCGAACTGATCGTCATCGGCTACGACTCGCACGACACCGCGAAGCAGGCCTACGACGCCGTACTCCAAGCCCAGGGCGAGTTCATCGTCGACCTCCGCGGCCTGGCCGTCGTCACCGTCGACCAGGACGGGAAGACCCATGTCGACACGCCCCAGCGCTCGGTCGGGGCCGGCGCGGCGACGGGAGCGCTGTGGGGCCTGCTGTTCGGCCTGCTGTTCTTCGTCCCCGGCCTCGGCCTGATCGGAGGGGCGATGGGGGCCCTGCTCGGCAAGCTGAACAAGTCCGGCGTCAACGACGCGTTCCGGGCGCAGGTGCACGACCTCGTCAAGCCGGGCAAGGCGGCCGTGGTGATCATGGCGGCCAAGATCACCGAGGACAAGTTCGGTCGGGCCATCGCCCCGTACGGCGGTCAGGTGCTGCGCACCTCGCTGTCCGACGAGGACGAGAAGGAGCTCAGCGCCGAGCTGGCCGGCTGATCCCGCTCCGGCGCCCGCCCGCGCCGCCCACTCCGCCGCGACGAGGTCAGACTCGGGCACACTGCGTCCCGGACGTCGCGTCCGCAGGTCTGCGGGCAGTCCTTCCCGGGAGCGGAGACCGACCGTGATGACATCCGCCCGGAGTCCGGGTCGGGGTGGCGACCGGGAGCTGTGGTCCCGGGTCCTGGCCGTGGTGGCCGCTGTGCTGATCGGGGCGGGGGCGATCGCGGGGCTCGTGCACCGCGACGTCGTCGACGGGTCCCGCTTCGCGCAGAAGGCCAACGCGATGCGGCAGGACCCGGAGCTGGCCACCCAGCTGGGCCGGGTGATCGCTCGGCAGATCATCGTCGTCCGCCCGGACCTCATCGCGCTGCGCCCCTTGGTGGAGTCGGCGGTCACCTCGCTGGTGCGCAGCTCGGCGTTCGACCCGATCGTGACCGGCGACGTTGCGCGACCTGCACGGCAGCCTGCTGGGGACCTCCCCGAACGGGGTCGTCGTGCGCTTGGCCGATCTCGGAGCGGTGTTGACGGCGGTGTTGCCGGTCGTCTCCTCCGGTGCCGCACAGGCGGTCCCGACGGATCTCAGCGTGACGCTGGCCCAGGTGGGCGCCACCACGCCGAACGCGCGTGCGCTGCGGCTGGTGCACCTGAGCAGCCTCGCGTCGTGGCTGCTCCCCCTGCTGGCGCTGCTCGCCTTGCTCGGCGCGGTCCTCCTGAGCAGGGACCGGTGGCGGGGTGCCGGCCGCGCGGGCTGGGCGGTGCTCGCCGCCGGTGCAGGGATCGCCGCCGTGGGGGCGTGCGGCGCGGTCGTCGCCGCACGGCAGGACACCTCGACGCTCCACGGCGCGCTCGTCTCCGCGGCATGGCGCCAGGTGCGCGTGGACGTGTGGGACGTCGCGCTCGTGCTGGCCGGTGCCGGGACCGTCCTCGTCGTGGTGACCGTGGCCGGTACCGCTCCGGCACTGCTGCTGACCGGCCTGCCGCAGCGGCTGGGGGCGCTGCTGACCCGCCGGCGCGGCCCCACCGGTCAACTGCTCCAGGCGCTGGTCCTCACCGCGGTCGGGATCGCCGTGCTGCTCGCGCCCGGGGCCACGTTGACCGCGCTGACCGTGCTGCTGGGGCTCGTCCTGGCCGTCTACGGTGTGGCGCGCGTCGCGGCGCTCGCCGCCGTCAGCCCGGGCCGGGAGCCGGCGTTGCGCCGGGGCGGCCAGGGAGCGTCCCCAGCGGGGGCTCGGTCCCAGCCCGCCGGCAAGGTGTGGGTCGCCCGCCGACGCAAGCGCGTCGCGCTGACGGCGGCGGCGGTGGCCGTCCTCGCCGCGGCGGGACTGTTCGCCTTCCAGGCGGCGCCCAGCGGCAGCACCGTCCCACTGCTCGGCGGCACGGCGTGCAACGGCTCGACCGCGTTGTGCTCGCGGCCCTACGACAGCGTGGCGTTCCCTGCCACCCACAACGCGATGTCCGCCGCCGACGAGCCCGGCTGGTTCCTGCCCGAACAGCCGACCGGCATCATCAACTCTCTCGACGACGGCATCCGCGTCGTGCTCATCGACAGCTACTACGGGCAGACGACCCAGCGCGGCGGCCAGATCGCGACCGCCCAGCGCTCGCTGCAGAGCGCGATCGACACGGTCCAGCAGGACTTCGGCCCGGAGGTGGTGCAGAGCGCGTTGCGGATCCGCAACTCACTGGTCTCCGCGGCGACCGGCCCGGTCGAGCCCTACCTCTGCCACGGGTTGTGCGAGATCGGCGCGACCAAGTGGGAGCCGGTCATGGCGCAGCTGTCCGGCTGGATGGCCACCCATCCCCGAGAGGTCGTCACCCTGTTCATCCAGGACACCGTCGACCCGGCTGACACCAACACGGTCTTCCAACAGGCCGGGCTGCTGCCGTACGTCCACGTCCAGCGCCCCGGACAGCCCTGGCCGACGCTGGGCCAGATGATCGACTCCGGACAGCGGCTGGTCGTCCTGATGGAGCACCAGTCCGGCGGCAGCACGTACCCCTACCTGCTCGACGGCTTCCACTGGGTCCAGGACACGCCCTACGACAACCCCACCCTCGCCGATCTCAGCTGCCGGCCCAACCGCGGTTCGCCGACCAGCCCGCTGCTGCTGCTCAACACCTGGCTGAACAACTTCACGACGCTGGCCACGGACGCCCGCACGGTCAACCGCGAGTCGTTCCTGTTGCCCTACGTGCAGCGCTGTCAGAGCGAACGCGACCACATCCCGAACTTCGTCGCCGTCAACTTCTACAACCTGGGCGACGTGTTCGACGTCGTCCGTCGACTCAACGGCCTGCCCTGAGTGGAGGCAGCGAGGGGCTCAGCCGCCGAGCAGGCGCGCCTTCGCGGCCGCGAACTCGTCGTCGGTCAACACGCCGGCGTCGCGCAGCTGGGCGAGCTGGGTGAGTTCGCTCGCGATGGACCCGCCGACGGGTGCGGGTGCCGCGGGCGGTCCGGCCGGTGCGGCCGGGCGGCGGCGGGGATGGCGGTGGCGGTGCCGCGGCCCGCGGGCCGCCACCGGCGCGCCGGTTCACCGCGTTGATCGTCGTCGCGGCCACGGCGGCGTGCGCCGCGGTCCCGAGCAGCCCGGGACGTCCGCGGCGGCGCATCTACCGGCCCCCCGCCGCGGCCGGCGTCGACCCCAGCGCGTCTTCGACGCTCTCGGGCGGGACCGACAGGTGCAGCTCCAGCTGCCCGCCGGCGTCCCGGATCGTCCGGGCGAGCTCCCGCGCCCAGCTCTGCTCGTAGACCACCATCACGGCCGACGTGCCCGGCTCCAGCCCGTCGCGCACCACGTCGACGTCGTGCTCACTGATCAGGGCTCGTGCCTGGATGGGCAGTCCGCCGAACCCGGTCGGCCCGAGGTCCTCGTCCACGTCGGTGACCCGGACGTGCTCGTCCGGGTCACGGCTGACGTGCACGAGGTCGAGCAGGACGACATGGCCCTGCTCGACGACCCGGGTGAGCGCCTCGACAACGGTGTTGTCGGCGCGTTCACCAGGGAAGCTCAGGACGACCAGGTCGACCGGTCCGAGATCGGCGGGGTCGGACATCGAGGCGGCTCCTGCAGCGGTGATCGGGGACGTCGGTTCGGTACGCGCACGTTAGGCGCAGCCGCGCGGGGGGCACGTCACCGATCCGGGGTGAGGCCGTCAGGGGGCAGCGGCGAGCGTCAGCGTCGTGCTCGCCTTCTTGCCGTCGCGGACGTAGTCGATCCGCACCCGGTCGCCCGGCTGCTTGGCCAGGGTGCGCAGCAGCACGGCGTCAGGGCCGGTCGCCGCCTGCCCGTCCACCGCGGTGACGACGTCGCCCTCGCGCAGGCCGGCGTCAGCGGCCGGGCCGCGCGCCTCCTGCACGAACAACCCCGGTGGGACACCGAGCCGGTCGGCGAGCGACGGCGCGATCGGCAGCGTCGACAGCCCTGCGTACGGCGGGCTGAAGCGGCCGTCCTCGATGAGCGCGTCGGCGACCCGGGTCGCGACGGCGACCGGGATCGCGAACCCGATCCCGACACTGCCGCCGCCCGCCTCACCCGAGGCGTTCGGGACCGTCGCGATCGCGGTGTTGACCCCGACCAGGCGCCCGGAGCAGTCGACCAACGCCCCGCCCGAGTTGCCCGGGTTGATCGCGGCGTCGGTCTGGATCGCGCCGGCCAGCACGGCGGTGCCGCCGCCGTCGGCCGGCACCGGGATGTCGCGCCCGAGCGCGCTGACGATGCCGGAGGTGACGGTCCCCGAAAGACCCAGCGGCGCGCCGAGGGCCACCACGGGCTGCCCGACCCGCAACGACTCGGAGTCGCCGGTCGCGATGACCGGCGCCTGTCCGGCGCCACCGATCCGGACGACGGCGAGGTCCAGCGACGTCTCCGGCCCACCAAGGTCGCCGGTTCGTTTTCACCGCTGGTGAGGACGACGTCGATGCGCCCGGCGGAGCCTGCCGGCGCGATGACGTGGTCGTTCGTCAGGACGTAGGCGGTCTCGCCGCTGCGGCGGACGACCTCCCCGCTGCCGCTGCCCGACGACCCGGCGCCGCTCACCGTCAGGGTCACCACCGACGGCAGGACGGTGTCGGCGACGCCGATCGCCGCGCACTGCCCGACCGGCGCGGCGAGGACGCGGGGGATGCGGGACCCGGTGCCGCCGCTGGCGCGCACGACGAGCCCGGCCGCCGCGCCGGCGAGGACCGCGAGCAGCACGACGCCGCTGATCGTCCGCCACGGGCGCTCTCCCCGCGAGCCCGCCCGGGGCCCTGCCGTACTCACGCCCGGCGAAGCTAGGTGACCCCGCGTGAGCGCCGCGTCACCCCGACGGGGTGACGGGCGTGTGGCCGGCGCTTCCGCGGGCGGTCACGTCGACGACGCAGCCGGGCGGGACGCGAACAGGTCGAGCCCGAGCGCGCGAGCCAGTTCGGCGGCGACGCGCTGCCCGCGGACGCTGTTGCCGGCGCCGTCCAGGCGCGGCGAGAACGTCCCGAGCGCGCCCTTGCCCGGCGACACCGTGACGATCCCGCCGCCGATGCCGCTCTTGCCCGGCAGCCCGACGTCCAGCAGCCAGTCACCGGAGCTCTCGTACATCCCGGCCACCGTCATCGTCACCAGCGTGTCCCGGGCGATCTCCGCCGGGACCACCTCCTCACCGGTCACCGGGTTCACCCCGCCGTCGGCGAGCGTCGCGCCCATGACCGCGAGGTCGACCGCTGTCACCCGCAGGCAGCTCTGCCGGGTGTAGACCTCGGTGGCCGACGCCGGTGGCGAGCCGAGCGCCCCGAGGCTGTCGAGCAGCGCCGCGATCGCCCGGTTGCGGTGGTTCGTCCGCACCGCCGACGCGTACACGTCGTCGTCCAGCTCGAGCCGGTGGCCGGCGAACCGGCCGAGGCCGGCGGCGAGGAAACCCCACTGCGCGTCGCGGTCGTCGCCCGGCGCCCAGCTCGCCGTGGCGATGGCGCCGGCGTTGACCATCGGGTTGGTCCGTCCAGCGGGGTCGCGGTCCACCGCCTCGACGGAGTCGAACGGCAACCCGGTGGCGTTGACGCCGATGCGGCGCCGCACCTGGTCCGCGCCGCGCTCCGCGGCCACCAGGGCGAACACGAACGGCTTGGCGACGCTCATCAGGGCGAACGGCTGCCGGGCCTCGCCGGCCTCGACGACGCTCCCGTCCACCCCGGCGACGGCGATCCCGAACCGGTCGGGCTCGGCGCGCGCCAGTGCGGGGTAGACGGTGGACACCTCGCCGTCGCGATCGTCCGCGTGTCGGGTGTACGCCTCGCGCAGCAGTCCGTCGACGACGGCGCGCTGGGGCAGCGTCCCGGTCGACACCAGGCGGTCCGGGCGGTCCGGGCGGTCCGGCGGCTGCGACATGCCCGCAGACGGTAGGTGAGCCGGCGGCGGACGAGGCCATGCCGTTCGGGTGAGGCTTCCCGCGCAGCTGCGGTGCCAGGCTCGCGCGGTCACTGCCGCCGACACCGCCTGAGGTGAGCGCGTCGATGTCCCGATCCCTGGCCGCACTCGAGCTGACCCCGACGTTCCGGCGCAACGTGGACGTCGACGTGGCCGGCGACAGCGGGGACTGCGACGCCGTCGGCATCCCGGTCGCCGCGACCGGCGACGTCCCGGCGTCCCTCCAACTCGACCGGGAGACGTTGCGTCGCGGGGGGTTCAGCGCGCGGGTCGGCCAGGCGCTGAGCCTGCCTCGCTCGGGCGCGCCGGCCACCGTCGCGGTCGGCGTCGGCGACGAGCTCGACGCCGCCGCGCTGCGCCACGCCGCGGCCGCGTTCGCCCGCGCCGTCCCCGACGACAGCCGGCTCGCCTTCACGCTCCCGGACGCGCTCGCACCAGACATCGCTTCGGCGGCCGTCGTCGAGGGCGTCCTGCTCGGCCGGTACACCTACAGCCTGCGTGGGGCGTCGGCCGCACCGACCGGGGTCGACCTCGTCCGCCTCGTCGTCCCCGACACGGCGCGGCAGGACGCGGAGGCCGGCGCCCGCCGCGGGCTGACCGTCGCGATGGCCGCGATGCTCGGCCGCGACCTGGCCAACGCCCCCGGCAGCCTGCTCACCGCGTCGGCCATGGCCGACGTCGCCGTCGAGGTGGCGGGCCGGTCCGGACTGCAGGTCGAGGTCTTCGACAAGGAGGCGCTGGTCGAGCTGGGCTGCGGCGGGTTGCTCGGCGTCAACCAGGGAAGCGTCGAAGAACCGCGGATGATCCGGCTGCGCTACGCGCCGGACGACGTCAGCGGCCACCTCGCCCTGGTCGGCAAGGGGATCATGTACGACTCCGGAGGGATCAGCCTCAAGCCGAGCGACGCGTCGCACTCGACGATGAAGAACGACATGACCGGTGCCGCGACCGTCCTCGCGGCCATGTCGACGTTGCAGGAGCTCGGCTGCCGCACCGCCGTCACCGGTTACCTGATGTGCACCGACAACATGCCCTCGGGCTCGGCACTGAAGCTCGGCGACGTCCTCACGATGTACGGCGGGCGCACGGTCGAGGTCTTGAACACCGACGCCGAGGGCCGGCTGGTCATGGCCGACGCCCTGGCGATGGCGGCCGAGGAGGGTGCGGACGCGATCGTCGACATCGCCACCCTCACCGGCGCCTGCCTGCGGACCTTCGGCACGGAGATCGCCGGCGTCGTCGGCACCGACCAGCCCCTGGTCGACCGCATCGTCGCTGCCGGCGACCACGTCGACGAGCCGATCTGGCAGCTGCCGATGGCGCGCCGCTACCGCCGCGAGCTCGACTCCGAGATCGCCGACCTGACCAACATGGGCGGGCCCAACGCCGGCACGATCACCGCCGCCCTGTTCATGGCCGAGTTCACCGGCGACGTGCCGTTCGCGCACATCGACATCGCCGGCACCGCGCAGGCCGACACCCCCCGCGGCTGGGTGAACAAGGGCGCCACGGGCAGCGGGACCCGCCTGCTGGTCGACCTGGTGCTCGACTTCCCCCAGACCGCTCGCTGACCCTGCGGCAGACCCGGGAGCCGATGATGGCGGACACCGTCCTGGAACGGCCGGCGCCGGCCGAGCCGCACAAGAAGAGCGCCGTCCAACGGATGTTGGACGTCATCGAGCGGGTCGGCAACAAGGTGCCGCACCCCGCGGTGATGTTCGTCGCCCTCTGCGTCCTGGTGATGATCGTGTCGGCGATCCTGTCGCTGGCGCACGTCCACGTCACCACGGAGGTGTCGTCTCCCGCGCCGCCGGCGTCCGCGGACCCCAACTACCCCTACTACCCCGGCGGGTCGAGCCAACCGAACCTCCCGCCGATCCCGGACCACCCGCCGGCGCCGGACTTCCACCTGCACACCGAGACGATCGCGGTCAAGAACCTCCTGAACGTCGACGGGATCCGGTTCATCTTCACCTCGTTCGTGCAGAACTTCTCCAACTTCACCGCGATGAGCGTGATCATCGTCGCGATGATCGGCGTCGGGCTCGCGGAGGAGTCCGGGCTGATCGGGGCGCTGATCCGGGCCATCGTGCGGGTCGCGCCGCGCTCGACGCTGACGTTCATCATCGTGCTCGTCGGCATGATCTCGAGCGTCGCGTCGGACGCCGGTTACCTGGTGCTGATCCCGCTCGGGGCGGTGGTGTTCCGCAGCATCGGCAGGAACCCGATCGCGGGGATCGCCGCGGCGTTCGCGGGCGTGAGCGCCGGCTTCGGGGTGAACTTCCTCATCACGCCGACCGACGGGATGGTCACCGAGGTCACCAACGAGGCGATCCACCTCGTGGACCCGTCCCGCTCGATCACGGTCACCCACAACCTGTACTTCTCGATCGTGGCGACGCTCTTCGTCACCGCGGTGATCACCCTGCTCACCGAGCTGTGGGTCGGGCGCCAACTGGGCGACTACGACGACTCCGAGATGAGCGAGGAGGCGGCGGCGGCCACCGCCGACCTGAGCCCGGAGGCGCAGGCGCTGGAGAGCCGGGGCATGCGGTGGGCGTTGATCGCGGTCGGCGGCGTCGTCGTGGTGATCCTCGTGGCCCTGATCCCGCCCGGCGCCCCGCTGCGCAACCCGGACACCGGTGCGTTCTTCCGCGACTCGCCGTTCATGGACAGCCTGATCGTGATGATCACCGCGCTGTTCCTCGTCGCGGGGTGGGCCTACGGCCGCGGCGCGCGCACCATCACCACGACGAACGGGGCCATCGCCGCGATCACGAAGTCGCTGGCCGGCTTGGCCGGCCTGATCTTCATCTTCGTGCTCATCGCGCAGTTCCTGGCGTACTTCAACTACAGCAACATCGCGCGGGTCATCGCGGTGCAGCTGTCCGACGCCCTGGAGCGGGCGAACATCGCCACCTGGCTCCTGCTCGCCGGCCTGGTGCTGGTCGTGTTCGTCGTCAACCTGCTGATCCCCGGTGTGATCCCGAAGTGGTCGCTGCTGGCGCCGATCTTCATCCCGCTGTTCCTGCGGCTGGGCGTCTCCCCGGAGACCGTCGTGGCCGGGTACCGCGTCGGGGACGGGCCGAGCAACGTCGTCACGCCACTGATGGTCTACCTGCCGTTCGTGGTGCTGCAGGTGCAGCGCTGGCGCAAGAGCGCGGGCCTCGGCACGGTCGTGGCGATGATGATCCCGTACACCCTGATCCTGCTCATCGCGTGGGGCGCCTTCTACCTGATCTGGTTCGGTCTCGGAATACCGTTCGGACCGTCGAGCTGAGGACGCCACCATGAGCAACGCACCGTCCGAGTCGCGGGCGCACCGCGGTCTCGCGCTGACCCCCCGGACCATCCTGTCAGCGGTGATCGTCATCGTCGTCGTGGTCTTCATCGCTCTCAACCGCGACACGACCAAGATCTCGTTCGGTGTCGCCACCGTGCACGCCGCGCTGTGGACGGCGCTCACGATCTGCGGCGCGCTGGGGCTGCTGGCCGGCTACCTGCTCGGGCGGCGCTCGCGGTGACGCGCGGCGGGTCAGCGGCGGGTGTCCCCACCGGTGTCGAGCCCGGCGGCGACACCGGTGCCGACCACGGCGAGGACCCAGTGCGGCTGGTCCTCCGCGGTGCGAAGATCCTCGTCGGCGTCGTCTACGCGGTCTTTGCGTTCTACGTGGTGCTGCTCGCGATCGCCTTCGTGCTGCGCCTCGGCGGCGCCGACCCGGCCGCGCCGTTCGCGGCGTGGATCTACCGCGCCAGCGACCGGATCATGCAGCCCTTCCGCGGCATCTTCCCGTCGACGCAGATCACCGACCGCTCGACGTTCGACCCGTCACTGCTGTTCGCGATGGTGATCTACGCGCTGGTCGCCCTGGCGTTGCACCTGCTCATCCAGTGGCTCGCCGACCGACTCCGTGCCCGGGAGCTCGAGCGGTCGCGGTACGGCGGTCCGCCGGTGACGCGGTCGGCGCGGGCATCCATCGGGCAGCCACCGTCCTGGTGATGCGGCGGGGTCGAGGGACCGGGGTCAGCGGCGGGCGTCCCGGGCGGCTTGCCGCCGGTCGCCGGTCGCGCGGGTGTCCGCCCGGCGGGTCTCGCTCGCCGCCGATCGGGTGGCGCGGGCGTCGGGCCGCCCGCCGGGTCGCGGGCCGGCTGCCGCCTCGGGCGATGACGTGTCCGGGCCCGGCCCGCGTGCCGCCCGGGCGGTCGCGATCCGCTGGGTGCGCAGTTCGGCAGCGGCCTGCTGGGCCACGTGGCCGACCCGGCGGCTGACCCGCGACAACGCCTCCTCGAACGCCTCCGCCTTCAGCGCCGCCTGTCGGTTGCGTGGCCGGGCGGTGCCGCGTCCGGCGTGCTCGGCCACCGCGGCGCTGGCCTGCCGGCGGTACTGCCCGACGTACTTGGTCCGAGCTCGGCGCACCCGCTGGTGCAACTCGAGCACGGCGTCCTCGTCCAGGTCGGCCATCGCGTCCCGCTCGGTCTCGGCGACGAGCAGCCGTTCGGCGTCGTCGAGGGCGGCCAGCAGTGTCCTGTTCACCACGCGCACCCTGCCGCGCCGCGCGGGCGCACGCGTCATGCCTGCCGGGTGACGCCGGTCAGCCGGGCCGCACCATGTCGACCGCGCGGGCGGGTGTCTCGGGGTCCGGCGCTGCTGGCGTGGTGCGCGGCAGGGTGACCCGCACCGTGAGTCCACCGCCCGGCGGCGCCGACACCTGCAGCTCGCCGTGGTGCGCCGCGACGATCAGACGCACGATCGACAGGCCGAGCCCGGAGCCGCGGGTCGCGGTGCGCACCCGCGCGAGTCGGCGGAACGGCTGGAACAGGTCGTCGAGGTCGGCCGGGGCGATGACCGGGCCGCCGTTGCTCACCGACAGCGCCGCCCGCTCCCCCGCCGTCCCGGCGGTGATCCGCACCCATCCGCCGTCGATGTTGTGCCGCACCGCGTTCTCGACGAGGTTGCCGATCAGCCGCTCGAGCAGCCGGGGATCGCCGATGGTGCCCGCCGGCGCGAGGTCCTGCGTGATGGCGATCCGCCGCTCGTCGGCCTCCTCCGTCACCGTCGCCACCACCGCGGGTACGAGCTCGGCCAGGTCGACCGACTCGGTGATCTCCAGCTCCGCCGTACCGCCGGCCTGCAGGCGCGCCAGCACGAGCAGCGACGCGACCAGGCGCTGGGCCCGCTCGGTGCCTTGGAGGACGATCTCGCCCATCTCCCGCAGCTCTGCGGCGCTGGCGTCGGGGTCGGCGAGCGTGACGTCGAGCTCGGTGCGCATCACGCTGAGCGGGGTGCGCAGCTCGTGGCTGGCGTTGGCGACGAACAGCCGTTGGCTCTCGAACGCCGCGTCGAGGCGCGCGAGCATCTCGTCGAAGGTGTCCGCCAGCTCGCGAAGCTCGTCGGTCGGCCCGCCGAGGTGGATGCGGCGGTCGAGGGTCTCGGTGGACAGCTGGCGCGCCAGCGCGGTGACCTGGGCGATGGGGCGCAGCGCCTGCTTGGCCAGCAGGTAGCCACCGGCGGCGCCGACGACCACGATGACCGCGAAGTACACCAGCCCGGCGTGCTGCAGGTAGCTCTGCGCCTGTGCCTTGGACATCCGGGCGAGCTGGTCGGGGTCGCCGGCGAACAGCACCCGGCCGTTCTGGTCGGTGATCGTGACGTGGCCGTACTGCCCGCCGTAGAGCGGCGAGGAGTCGATGGCGCGGCCCAGCAGGAACATCGCGGTGAGGAGCAGCCCGACCCCGACGAGCAGGACGAGCGCGCCGTACAGCATCGCCATCCGCACCCGGAGCGTCGAGCGCAGCGATGCCCTCACCGCACGGAGCCAGCCCCTTCATCGGCGCGCTCGGCACCGTCCGCGCCGCGCAGCACCGCCGGGTCGATCCGGTACCCGGACCCGACGACGGTGTCGATGATCGGCGGCTCCCCGAGCTTGCGGCGCAGCGTCATCATCGTCACCCGGACCGTCGTCGTGAACGGGTCTGCGTTCTCGTCCCAGACCCGGTCGAGCAGCTCCTCGCTGCTGATGACGCCACCCTGCGCGGTGAGCAGTGTCTCCAGGACGCCGAACTCCTTGCGGGTGAGCTCCACCTGCTCGCCGCGCCGGGTGACGGTGCGCTTGGCCGGGTCCAGCTCCAGGTCGCCGGCGGCGAGGACCGGCGGCGCGGCGGGGGTCGCACGACGGCCGAGCGCGCGGACCCGGGCGACCAGTTCGGCGAACGCGAACGGCTTGGCCAGGTAGTCATCGGCGCCGAGAGCCAGCCCGTTCACCTTGTCCTCGACGGTGCCGCTGGCGGTCAGCATCATCACCCGGGTCATGAGGCCCTCGTCGGCCAGGCGGCGGCACACGTCGTCACCGGACATGCCGGGCAGGTCGCGGTCGAGCAGGATGACGTCGTAGCGGGTCTGCGCGGCCTTGGTGTAGCCGTCCTCGCCGTCGTAGGCCACGTCGACGGCCATGCCCTCCCGGCGCAGCCCGCGCGCGACCGTGTCGGCCAGCTGCCGCTCGTCCTCGACGACCAGGACCCGCACCGTCGCCCCTCAGCCCCGCTCGCCGCGCTGCTCGGCGGACGACTGGCGCGCCTGCGCCGAGGACTCCTGCGCCTCGGCCGTGTCGCCGTCCAGGGCGGCGACGCCGGTGGCGGCCTCCACGACCCGCCGGCCGATGTCCTGGCCGGTCAGCCCGATCCGGACGCGGACGTCGGCCACCTTCCCGTGCTCGAGGAACTCGGCGGGGATGCCGATCTGCCGGGTCGGGACGTCGACACCGGCCGCCGAGACCGCCTGCGCGAGGCGGCTGCCGGCGCCGCCGACGACGACGCCGTCCTCGACGCTCACCACCAGGCGGGCGTCGCGGGCCAGCCCGACGAGCGCCGCGGGCACCGGGGTCACCCAGCGCGGGTCGACGACCCGGACGGTGAAGCCGGCCTGGCGGACCGCGTCGGCGGCGGCCAGGACGTCAGTGGCCACCGCGCCGATCGCGACGAGCAGGACGTCGACCGGCCCCGTGCCGTCCTCGGCGAGCACGTCGACCCCGCCGACCTGGCGCAACGCCGGCAGGTCGGCGACCAGCGGCGTCTTCGGGAAGCGCAGCACGGTCGGCCCGTCCTCGACCTCCACCGCCTCGGCCAGCTCGGCGCGCAGGGTCGGCTCGTCGCGCGGGGCGGCGATCCGGATGCCCGGCACCACGCCGAGCAGCGCCAGGTCCCACATCCCGTTGTGGGAAGGCCCGTCGTCCCCGGTCAGACCGGCGCGGTCCAGGACGACGGTGACCCCGAGGCGGTGCAGGGCCACGTCCATCAGCAGCTGGTCGACGGCGCGGTTGAGGAACGTCGCGTAGACCGCGACGACGGGGTGCAGGCCACCGGTCGCGAGCCCCGCCGCGCTGGTCAGGGCGTGCTGTTCGGCGATGCCGACGTCGAACACCCGCCCGGGGTAGCGGCGGGCGAACGGGCCCAGCCCGACGGGCTCGCACATCGCGGCGGTGATCGCCACGAGGTCGTCCCGCTCGGCGCCGAGGCGGACCATCTCGGCGGAGAACACGTCGGTCCAGCGGCGGGCGCCGCTCGAGAGCAACTTGCCGGTGTGCGGGTCGAACGCGCCGGGGCCGTGCATCTGGTCCACGGCGTCGTTCTCGGCCGGCGGGTAGCCGTAGCCCTTGCGGGTCACGCAGTGCACGATCACCGGCCCGTCGAAGCCGCGGGCGAGGCCGAACGCGTGCTCGAGGGCGGGCACGTCGTGCCCGTCGACCGGGCCGACGTACTTCAACCCGAGGTCCTCGAACAGCCCCTGCGGCGCGAGCAGGTCCTTGACGCCGCGCTTGGCGCCGTGCAGCGCGTCGTACAGCGGCGGTCCGACGACCGGCACCTTCGGCAGCCCCTGCTTGACGGTGCGCAGCACGCGCTCGTAGCCCGGGCGCAGCCGCAGTCCGGCCAGGGTGTCCGCCAGACCGCCGATCGTCGGGGCGTAGGAGCGGCCGTTGTCGTTGACCACGACGATCACCGGGCGGTCGGCGGCGGCGATGTTGTTCAACGCCTCCCAGCACATCCCGCCGGTCAGCGCGCCGTCGCCGACGACGGCCACCACCGGCCGCCGCTCGCCGCGGATGTCGAACGCCTTGGCCATCCCGTCGGCGTAGGACAGCGCCGTCGAGGCGTGGGAGTTCTCGATCCAGTCGTGCGGGCTCTCCGCCCGGTTCGGGTAGCCGGACAGGCCGCCGGTCAGCTTGAGCCGGTCGAAACCGGCCTGCCGGCCGGTGAGGATCTTGTGGACGTACGCCTGGTGCCCGGTGTCGAACAGGATCGGCTCACTCGGCGAGTCGAAGACCCGGTGCAGGGCGATCGTCAGCTCGACCGCGCCCAGGTTGGGGCCGAGATGACCGCCGGTCTTGGCCACCTTCGTGACCAGGAAGTCGCGGATCTCGGCACACAGGACGGACAGCTCGTCGGCACTCAGCGCCCGGACGTCGTCCGGGCAGGTGATCCGGTCGAGCATCGGCGTCACTGGGGTCACGGCCCTCAGGTTACGGCGTCGGGCCGCTCCGTCCCGGCAGGAGCGTCCCCGGGGACGAGCAGCGCCAGGCACTCGACGTGGGCGGTCATCGGGAACGCGTCGAACGCCCGGAGCCCTGCCAGCTGCCACCCGGCCTGGCGGGCGACGGCGAGGTCGCGGGCGAGGGCAGCCGGGTCGCAGGCGACGTAGCACACGGCCCTCGGCGCGGCGGCGAGCACAGCGCGGACGACGTCGGCGCCCGCGCCGGAGCGCGGCGGGTCGAGCAGGACGAGGTCGACCGGGCGCTCGGCGGCCGCACCGGCCACCGAGTCGGCGTCCACGCGGGCGCGGTGCACGGTCGCCTGCCGGCAGGTCGGCGAGGTTGCCGGCGGCGTCCTCCACCGCCCGCGGGTCCGCCTCCAGACCGCGCACCACGCCGGACGGGCCGACCCGCTCGGCGAACAGCGCGGTGAACAGCCCGGCGCCGGCGTAGAGGTCGAGCACCGACTCCCCCGGCTGCGGGTCGAGCATCGCCAGGGCGGTGGCGGCGAACGTCTGCGGCGGCGGCCGGGTGCACCTGCCAGAACCCGGCCGCGGACACCGCGAAGTCGCGGCCCAGGACGCGGTGGCGCAACTGCGGCGCGCCGTCGACCAGCCGGACGACGTCCGGAGGGCGACGGCGCTGCCGGTCCGGCCGGCGCCGCGGATCCCGCCGGCCGGGCCGGTGGTGCAGCACCGCACGCCCGGCCTCGCGGGCCGTGCCGACCGCGACCTCGACACCCAGCAGGCCGGGAGCGGGACGGCCCAGCTCGTCGGCGTCCCCGACGCCCGGCACGCCCAGCGGGCAGTGCCCCAGCAGTTCGACCTCGTGCGACCGGTGTCGGCGCAGCCCGAGCCGGCCGTCGTGGTCCGCGGCGTACAGCGTCCGGGTTCGCCAGCCGAGCAGCCCGCCGGGCAGCGCCTCGACCTCGACCGGCACCTCCACCCCGGCCAGCCGGCTCAGCTGCTCGCGCACGACGGCTGCCTTGAGCGCGCGCTGCGCGCCGCCCGTGGCGTGCTGCCAGTCGCAGCCCCCGCACCGGCCGGGGCGCGCGTGCGGGCACGGCGGCTCGACCCGCTCCGCTGAGGCGCGGAGGACCTCGACGGCGTCCGCCCGGCAGAAGGAGCCGCCGGCGTCCTCGGTGACCACCGCCCGCACCCGCTCGCCGGGCAGGGCGTGCCGCACGAAGACGACGCGCCCGGACGGGTCGTCACCCAGGCGCGCGACGCAGTGGCCGCCGTGCGCGACGGCACCGACGTCGACCTCGACCTCGTCGCCGACCGCCACGATGCCTTCCACCTCCGATCCGTGTTCACCCGCCGCCGGGTCCTGCGTGGGCGCAGTCCGAGCGGAGGCAGCCCGGCCGGCGGCGCTGACGCCGGCCGGCGGCGCTACGGCGTCTGCGCGGCGACGACGTCCTCGGCCGGCGTCGGGGCATCGACGTCCGCCGTCTGCCGGGAGCCTCCCGCGCCGTCCGGTGGCGCGCCGTAACGGTCGATGCGCGGCCCGCCGGACTCGTACTCGACCTGCCGGTCGGACGACTCGAGCTGCCACGGCACGCTCGTCACCATCACGCCGGGTTGGAACAGCAGCCGCCCCTTGAGCCGCAGCGCCGACTGGTTGTGCAGCAGCTGCTCCCACCAGTGGCCGACCACGTACTCCGGGATGAAGACGCTGACCACGTCGCTCGGCCGGTCCCGGCGCAGCGAGCGGATGTAGTCGAGCACCGGGCTGGTGACCTCGCGGTACGGCGACTCGACCACGGTCAGCGCGACGGGCAGGTCGTGCCGCTCCCACTCCGCCAGCAGCGCCTGCGTGTCGTCGTCCTCCACGTTGACGGTCAGCGCGGTGAGCGTGTCCGGCCGGGTGGCGCGGGCGAAGGCCAGCGCCCGCAGCGTCGGCTTGTGCACCTTCGACACGAGCACGACGACGTGGTTGCGCGCGGGCAGCTGCAGCCCGTGCTGCTCGGTCGCCAGCTCGTTGGACACCCGCGAGTAGTGCTTGTTGATCGCCCGCATCAGCGCGTACAGGATCGGCATCGCGATGAGGACGAGGTACGCGCCCTTGGTGAACTTGGTGACGACGACGATCACCAGGACAGTCCCGCAGAGCACCGCGCCGAACAGGTTGATAGCACGGGACCGGACGATCCGCTGCCGCTCGGCGCGGTCCCGCTCGGTGCGCAAGAGCCGGTTCCAGTGCCGCACCATGCCGCTCTGGCCGAGGGTGAACGAGGTGAACACGCCGATGATGTACAGCTGGATCAGCCGGGTGACGTCGGCCTCGTAGATGAAGATCAGCAGCCCGGCCACCACCGCGAGCGCGACGATGCCGTTGCTGTACGCCAGCCGGTCGCCGCGGTTGTACAGCTGCCGGGGCAGGTTCTTGTCGCGGGCGAGGATGGCGCCGAGCAGCGGGAAACCGTTGAACGCGGTGTTGGCCGCCAGCACGAGGATCAGCGCGGTCGCGGCCTGGATGTAGAAGAAGCCGACCGAGTGCGGGCCGCCGAACACCGCCGACGCGACCTGGGCGATGACGGTGCGCTGCGGCTGGTGCGCGCAGTCCGCCACGCCGACGAACCCGCACAGGTCTCCGGTCGGGTTGGTGATGCGCACCTTGCTGATCAGCGCCAGCGCCGTGATGCCGCCGAACATCGTGACGGCGATCGTGCCCATCATCAGCAGCGTCGTGGCGGCGTTGCGGGACTTCGGCGGCTTGAACGCCGGGACGCCGTTCGCGATCGCCTCCACGCCGGTCAGCGCGGTGCAGCCGGAGGAGAACGCCCGCAGCGTGAGGAAGCCCAGCGCGAGCAGGCCGAGGGAGCCGTAGCCGTGCTGCACCGCGAGCGTCCGGCCGGCGCTCTCCGCGACCGGCCGCGAGCCGACGAACGTCCGGATCAGCCCGGTGACGACCATGATGGCGACGCCGGCGGCGAACAGGTAGGTGGGGAGGGCGAACGCCGAGCCCGCCTCCTTGAGCCCGCGGAGGTTCACCGCGGCCAGGACGACGACGAACCCGAGCGCCATCAGCACCCGGTAGCTGTGCAGCGACGGCAACGCCGAGATGATGTTGTCGACGCCGGAGGAGACCGACACCGCGACGGTCATGACGTAGTCGACGAGCAGCGCGCTCGCCACCACGACACCCGCGGCGGGCCCGATGTTCTTGCTCGCGACCTCGTAGTCGCCGCCGCCGGTCGGGTACGCCCGCACCAGCTGGCGGTACGACGCCACGACGGTCGCCATGAGGACGACGACGGCCACCGCGATCCACGGCGCCAGGTAGAGGAACGCCGTCCCGCCGACGGTGAGCACGAGCAGGATCTCCTGCGTCGCGTAAGCCACGCTGGACAGCGCGTCGCTGGCGAAGATCGGCAGGGCCAGGCGTTTCGGCAGCAGGTTGTGGCCGGCGCGGTCCGAGCGCATCGGGCTACCGATGATCAGACGCTTCAGCACCCGGGTCGCGAGGCTCACGTCCGGCGAGGGTACTGCCGCCGCAGCCCCGCCGCTGCGGCGCGGCGGGGAACGGCGGACGCCGACATACTGGGCATCCCGACCGCTGGCGGGAGACGGGCCGAGCCGGGCAGCGAGCCGGACGCCGACCGGACGTCGCGGGGGCGGTCAGCGCCCGGTCCCAGCGACCCGGGGGCAGGTGCGGGAGTGTGTAGCGTGCGCAGGCCGGGACGGAAGGAGATGTGCAGGGCGTGCACATCGTGATCATGGGCTGCGGCCGCGTCGGGTCCTCCCTGGCGCACCAGCTCGACGCGCTCGACCACAGCATCGCGGTGATCGACCAGGACCGGTCGGCGTTCCGCCGCCTGGGCGAGGGCTTCCGCGGCCAGGAGGTCGCCGGCGTGGGCTTCGACCGGGACACCCTCATCGACGCCGGGATCGAGCGCGCCGACGCGTTCGCCGCGGTCAGCAGCGGCGACAACTCGAACATCATCGCCGCCCGGGTGGCCCGCGAGACGTTCAACGTCCCCCGGGTGGTCGCCCGGATCTACGACCCGAAGCGCGCCGAGGTCTACGAGCGGCTGGGCATCCCGACGGTGGCCACCGTGCCGTGGACGGCGGGACGGCTGCTCAAGAGTGTCCTCGGGGGGTTCACGGCGGAGGCCTGGCGCGACCCGTCCGGAGCGGTGGCGATGCTGCACCTCACGCCGCACGAGGGTTGGGTGGGGCGCCGGCTCAGCGAGCTGGAGCAGGCCACCGGAGCCCGCATCGCCGCTGTCACCCGGTTCGGCACCGCCGAGCTGCCCGACCCCGTCGACGATCCTCCAGTCCGGCGACGCGCTGCACGTGCTGGTCACCGACGACCACCGTGAGCTGCTCGAGAAGGTCGCGCGGGTCGCGCCGGACGGGGCGTTCGGATGAGGGTCGCGATCGCCGGGGCGGGCGCCGTCGGCCGGTCCATCGCCCGCGAGCTCGTCACCAACGGGCACGACGTCCTGCTGATCGACAAGATCCCGGAGAAGATCACTCCCCACCGCATCCCCGAGGCGGACTGGCTGCTCGCGGACGCGTGCGAGGTGGAGACGCTCGAGAACGCCCACCTGCAGGACTACGAGGTGGTCGTCGGCGCGACCGGTGACGACAAGGTCAACCTCGTCGTCTCCCTGCTCGCCAAGACCGAGTTCTCGGTCCGCCGGGTCGTGGCCCGGATCAACCACCCGGCCAACGAGTGGCTGTTCACCGAGGCGTGGGGCGTGGACGTCGCGATGTCGACCCCCCGGGTGCTCGCCGCCCTCGTCGAGGAAGCGGTCGAGGTGGGCGACCTGGTGCGGCTGTTCAGCTTCCGCCAGGGCCAGGCCAACCTGATCGAGATCACCCTGCCCGACACGGCGCCGTGCGCCGGCTCACCGGTGCGCGACCTGGACCTCCCCCGGGACGGCGCCCTGGTCGCCATCGTGCGCGGCGCCCGGGTGATCACGCCGAGCCCGGAGGAGCCGCTGGAGCCCGGCGACGAGCTGCTGTTCGTGGCGCTCCCGGAGGCCGAGGCCGCGATCCGCGCCTCGGTCTGCGGCTGACTCAGGTCGCTTCCGAGCGCGCGGCCGCGGCCATCCGGGACCTCGCCCGGCGCACCACCAAGAACGCCAGCCCGACCGCGGCGATCGTCAGCGGGTACCCCATCGCGATCTTGGCGAACGCCAGCCACCCGGTGGCGTCCTCGCGGAACAGCGCGAGCTGCACGACGGCACGGGCCACGAAGACCGCGGTCGCCGCCGCCGTGGCGAAGTCGTAACCGCGCCGCAGCGGCGGCACCCGCCACCACCGCCGACCCTCCGGCAGCCCCGGGGTCGGGTCGACGTACTCCCACAGCAGCCCGACCAGCGGCCGCCGCGCGAGCAGCGACACCGCGAACACCCCGGCGTAGGCGAAGCTGCTCCCGATGCCCAGCAGGAAGTAGCCGCGCGCCTGGCCGGTCCACCCGGCGATGAGGGCCGCGACGGCCACGCCGGCGATGCCGGTCAGGGCCTGCTGCACCGGCTGGCGGCGGGCCAGCCGGTAGACCGCGAGCAGCACGCCCGCCCCCAGCGCGGCGCCGATCGCCGGCTTGAGCCCGGCCAGCGCGTTGACCAGGACGAACACCACCGGCGGCACCGCGGTGACGACCATGCCGGACCAGCCACCGATGGAGGCCAGCAGCTGCTCGCGGTACTGCTCCCGGGGGGTGCTCACGCGGGTCCCCGCAGCTCGTAGCGGGGGTTGTAGACGGCCAGGCGCCCCTCGTGGACGCCGACCCGACCCCGGACGCACACCCGCTGGCCAGGGTTGACGCCGACGATGCGCCGCCGGCCGAGCCACACCAGGTCGAGCGTGCCGGTGCCGTCGAAGAGTTCGGCGGTGAGCGTCGGCACGGTCTCGCGCGGGGTGTAGACGACGGTCCGCAGCCGGCCGGAGACCGTGGCGACCGCGCCGCGGGTCAGCCCGGCGATCGGCGTCGCCGCGGCCTGCTCGCTCTCGGCCTGCAGCTCGTCGGCGTCCAGCGCCCGCACGTCCGCGGTGAGGCGACGGAGCAGGGGCAGCCGACCGCGCACGCCCGCGAGCGTAACGGCCGGGAGCTGGAACGGAGCCTCGTCGCCCGCGCGCGGTCAGCGGGCGCTCAGGCGTCCGCCGGCGGCGCGGGTTCCACCCCGGCGACCTCCTTGGGCAGCCGCAGCGGCAGCGGGTCGCGCACCGGCAGCGGGTCGTTGCCCCGCACGACGACGACCTGGCGCAAGCGTCTGCTCGAAGACGTCCGCGCGCGCCGCGTCCGTCGCGACGGGCCCGACGAACATCGCGCGCAGGAACCACCGCGGCCCGTCGACGCCCACGAACCGCACCGGCAGAGGACCGGCCTCGCCGGGCAGCTGCCCGACGAGCTCGGCGCCCCACGGCCCGTCGGCCTCGGTCAGGCCGGCTCCGCGCTGGCCACGCACGGACTCGGCGAGCTCGCCCCGGACGTCGTCCCAGATGCCCTCGTTGCGCGGCGCGGCGAACACCCCGAGCTGCACGGAACCGTCGGGGTTGGTGAGGGTGGCGGCGACGACCTGCTGCCCCTCGTTCATGTCGATGCGGACGTCCAGCCCCATGCCGACCGGCACGAGCAGTGCGCCGAGGTCGACGCGCGTCAGCTCGTCCTCCGGGGCGTCCCGCTCGTCGTACGGGCCGCTGGTCGATCCTGGCTCGTCGCGGCGGCGGGTCTCCCACGGCGGGGTCGCGTCGATCTTCGACCGCTCGGTCCGCCGCTCGCGGCGCCGCACCGCCATCACGAAGCTCCCTCCGCCCGCCGTCCGGGACCCGTCCCACCAGTCTGGTCGGCCGCCGCGCCGAGCGCGGCGGCACCCCCGGTCGAGCCGTGGCCGTCAGCGCCACGGACGGACGCGGGCAGCTCCGCGGCATCCACGAACTGCGCCCGCACGACGGGTTGGACGACGAGCTGCGCGATCCGCTCCCCCGCGTGGAGCTGCAGCGGGAGGACTGGGTCGTGGTTGACCAGGACCAGCACGATCTCGCCCCGGTAGCCGGCGTCGATCGTCCCCGGCGCGTTCACCATGCCGAGGCCGACCCGGGCGGCGAGGCCGGAGCGCGGATGGACGAACCCGGCGTACCCGTCGGGCAGGGCGACGGCGATCCCGGTCGGGACGACGGCGCGCTCGCCGGGCTCCAGGACGACGTCGACGGTCGTGACGAGGTCGGCGCCGGCGTCGCCAGGGCGGGCGTAGACCGGCAGGTCCGCGGCCGGGTGGAGGCGCTGGACCAGCACCTCGACCGTCGGCTCCCGCACGGCGCGGAAGGCTACCCTCGGCCCGGTGGGAGCCTCCGCGGACCGGCAGCCGGGCGCCGGCGGGGCCGACGCTCCGGCCGGCGCGGTGCGCGTGGTCTACCGGGAGCGGCTGAGCGCGCCGGCGTGGTGGTACCCGCTGGCCGTCGTCGTCGCCGTCGTCCTCGGCGCGGAGTTCCACGTCGCCGGGGTGCGGCTGCTGGACTGGGTGCCCTACGTCGTGCTCGTCCCGTTGGCACTGGGCATGGTGTGGTGGATCGGCCACCAGCGTCTCGAGGTGGTCGACGGTGAGCTGCGGGTGCGCGACGCCCGGCTGCCGTTGGCCGTGGTCAACGGCGTGGTCGGCCTCGACGCGACGACGCTGCGGCGGGTGCTCGGGCGTGAGGGCGACCCGGCGGCCTACCTGGCCACCCGGCCGTGGATCGGCCCGGGCGTGCAGATGTGGTTGGACGACCCGCAGGACCCCACGCCGTACTGGGTCGTCAGCACCCGGCGCCCGGAGCGGCTGGTCGCGGTGCTCCGCGAGCACATCGCCGGCTGAACTTCGCGGCTGATCTGCGCCGGTGTCCCGCGCCGGCTGGTCCGCGCGGCTGAGGCACGCCTCGGCACCGATCACCCGCCCCGGACGCGCCGCGGGCGCCCGACCGCACTGGTCGGGCGCCCGTGGTCGGTTGCGCCGGTGCCGCGACGGGCCGCTGTGCGGACCGAGCGTGCGCCGAGTGAGGGCTCAGGCGCAGTCGCGGCAGATGTACTGGCCGTTGCGCTCGCGCGCGAGCCGGCTGCGGTGGTGCACCAGGAAGCAACTCGAGCAGGTGAACTCGTCGTCCTGCTTCGGCAGCACGCGGACGGTGAGTTCCTCACCCGAGAGGTTGGACAGGTCAGCGCCGGGCAGCTCGAGCGACTCGTTCAGCTCGGTCTCGTCGACGTCGATCGTCCCGGACTGCGCCTCGGCCCGGCGAGCCTTGAGTTCCTCGAGGGAGTCCTCGGACAGCTCGTCGACGTCGCCGCGGCGCGGGGCGTCGTAATCGGTGGCCATGTGGCGGTTCAGCTCCTCAGGTCGTTCGTGTCGTTCTCATCGGTCCCCGGATCGGGGTGTCGCACAGGCCCAACGGGCGGCCCCGCGCGGCGGGCGGCCATCGGCCGCCACGTCGGGTCCGGTCCGGTCCCGGAAGTCGTCTGCGCCCGGCGTGGAACGCCCGAGCGCGCCAGATTGTGCCCACCGCTCCCGCGCGTCTCCCACCGCTCGGGGTACGCACAGGTTCGGCGACCACAGACCTCGTCAGCCCCTCCGGAGCGAGCGCACAGTACCGGACCTCCACCTCGGAGGGCGGCCCGTCGATCGCGCCGCCTCAACCGCGGTGGCGGCCCGCGCATTCCCTGCTCGGCGCTAGCATCGCGGGACCGCTGCGAGGCCCTCGTCGGCGTGCCCCGGAGCCTTCCCCCGGTGACCCGCCCGCCCGCCGCCCAGCTTCGGTCCGACCTCGCCTCCCGTCCGTCCCCAGAGCCGCTGGAGCCGCACCGATGGCCGCATCGCTTCGCCGGGCACTGCCGGCGGTCGCGCTGTTGGTCGCGCTCGCGGTGCTGACGTCGGTGGTCTGGTACCGCGTGCTGCACCGTGCGGACGGGACCGCTACCGCGGCTGCCTGCCCGACCCCGGCCGCTCCGGCGCAGCTGCCGGCACCGCAGACGATCAGCGTCCACGTCCTGAACGGCACCGACCGGAGCGGTCTGGCGGCGGACGTCGGCACGCAGCTCAAGGCCCGCGGGTTCGTGGTCGCCGACATCGGCAACGACGCGTCGGGCAGCGCCGACGCGGGCGTCGCGGAGATCCGCTTCGGCCCGACCGGACGGCCGGCGGCGACGCTGCTCGGCTACTACCTCCCGGGGGCGACGCTGGTCCCGGTCTCCCGTGCCGACGCGTCCGTCGACGTGGCGCTCGGGGCGAAGTACACCGCGCTCGGCAACGCCGGAGGCGGTGACCACGGCGCTGCGCTCAGCACGGGTCGTGGTCTCGACGCCGGCAGCCCGCCCCGGCCAGCCCGCCCCGGCCAGCTCCGCGCCGAGCAGCGCCGCCGGCGCGACGCCCCGACCGACGGCGTCCGGCTCGTCGGGCTGCTGAGCCGAACGCCCGACCGGTCAGCCGCGCAGGACGTCTCCGGCGCCGACGTCCTCCAGGGCCGCGACGAGGTCCGGCAGCAGCGGCGCGGCAGCGACGACGACGAGGCCGTCCGAGGCGGGACGTCCGTGGAGTCCGGCGGCCGCGCAGCCCGCTTCCGTCGCGACGAGCAGCCCCGCCGCCCAGTCCCACGCGTGCAGGCCCGCCTCGAAGTACCCGTCGAGGCCGCCGGCGGCGACCGTGCACAGGTCGAGGCTCGCGGCACCCATCCGCCGGATGTCCGCCAGCCGCGGCAGCAGCCGCGCGACGGCCGCGCCCTGGCGGGCCCGCGTCGCAGCGTCGTAGCCGAACCCGGTGGCCACGACCGCCCGGGACAGCGGGACCTGCCGCCGCGCACCGAGCCGCCGGAGCGTCCGCCGCCCCGTCGCCGGGTCCCGCGCAGTCAGCGTCGCGCCGCCGCCGCGGACCGCCCGGTAGGTCTCCTCGGTCTCCGGGTTGTGCACGCAGCCCGCGACGACCACGCCGTCCCGCTCGGCCGCGACGGACACGGCGTAGCGCGGTAGTCCGAGGACGTAGTTCACGGTGCCGTCGATCGGGTCGACGACCCACTGCACGGACGACCCCGACGCGAGGCCCGCGCCACCCTCCTCGCCGAGCACCCGGTCACCGGGCCGGCGTTCGGCGAGCCGCGCCCGCAACCACCGTTCGACCCGGCGGTCCACGTCCGTGACGAGGTCGGTCGGGCTGCTCTTGACGTCGACGTCGAGCTCGAGGTCGAGCCCGCCGCCGTCCTCGTCGTCCCCACCGGGACGCCGGCGGCCCTCGCGCGCGAGCCGGCCGGCTCCCTCGGCGAGTTCGACGGCGAGGTCGGCGAGCGCGTCGTCGGTCGCCGGTCGCGCGGTCGATGTCGGACATGACTCCATCCGACCACGCCCGCGTCCGTCGACGCGGCTCCGCGCGGGACGCGCCAAGATAGGGTGCGCTTCCGAGCACCGCCTCGGCGCGCGCGTCCCGACTGCCGGCCCACGGCCGGCCCGACAAGGAGTGACGATGAGCGACACCCCGCACGCACTGGGCATCGACATCGGCGGGTCGGGCATCAAGGGCGCGGTCGTCGACGTCGTCACCGGGCAGCTGCAGACCGACCGGATCCGGATCAAGACGCCCCAGCCGGCGACGCCGAAGGCGGTGGCCGAGGTCGTCGCCGAGCTGGTCGATCGGCTGCGGTGGCGCGGCAAGGTCGGGGCGACCTTCCCCGCGGTGATCCAGCACGGAGTCGCGCGCTCGGCGGCGAACGTGGACCCGTCGTGGATCGGCACTGACGCCGACCACACCTTCACCGAGGCGCTGCGGCCCGGGACGGACGTCATCGTCCTCAACGACGCGGACGCGGCCGGGATCGCCGAACAGCGCTTCGGCGCGGCGAAGGACGTCTCCGGCGTCGTCATCCTGCTGACCTTCGGCACCGGGATCGGCAGCGCGATCCTCGTCGACGGCAACCTGGTACCGAACACCGAGCTCGGTCACCTGGAGCTGGACGGATCGGACGCCGAGAAGCGCGCGGCCGCGTCGGTGAAAGAGCACGAGGACCTGTCCTACAAGCGGTGGGCGAAGCGGGTCGACTCGTACATGCGCCACGTCGAGCGGCTGTTCACCCCGGACCTGTTCGTGGTCGGCGGCGGCGTGAGCAAGGACGCCGACCGGTGGGTGCCGCTGCTGGACCTCCACACGCCGGTCAAGCCCGCCGAGCTGCTCAACAACGCCGGCATCGTCGGGGCCGCGCTCGCGGCGGCCGACCGGATCCCCAGCCTGACCTCGGAGCTCGACGCGTCGGTCTGAGGTCCGTCTGAGGTCGTCGCGCACAGCAGCGGTCGTTACACTGCGACCCGGGCACTGCGCACGTACTGGACTCGAACCTGAGCCGACCAACAGACGGCGAGTCGACCCACCACATCGTCCGCACTGCGCGGCTGCCCAGGCGCTCCACGACCCGCCGCCTCCGTGCTGGCAGGGTCGTCGTGCGCTCCGTCGTCGGTGAAAGGTTCCCGTGGTCCGCAACTCGCATTCCGCTGCTGCCCGCACCTCCGCCCCGGTGGTCGATCCCGACCCCGCACCCGCTGCGAAGACCGGCGCCGCGCCCCGCGCGGGCCGCGCGAAGAGCGCCGCACTCGCCAGCACCACAGCGACGACGTCGGCGCGACCGGCCGCCGCCAAGGCGAAGGTGAAGTCGGCGCCGAAGCCGACGCCGGACCCCGCGCCGGACGTCGACGCGAAGGGCGCGGCACGGACTGCCCGCACCGCGAAGGCCGCGACCGCGCCGGCGCCCGACGTCGTCGAGGAGCCCGCCGAGCTGCTGGAGGACGACGCCGAGGTGACGCTCGAGATCACCGAGGTGGTGGAAACCGTCGACGTGCTGGTGGAGACCGGTCCCGAGGTGGTTCCCGGCACTGCCGACGCGACCGCGGACGGGGCGACCGAGGCTGCCGCCGACGACGAGAGCGCCGAGTCCGGCGACTTCGTCTGGGACGACGAGGAGGAGTCCGAGGCGCTGCGCCAGGCGCGCAAGGACGCCGAGATGACGGCGTCCGCGGACTCGGTGCGCGCCTACCTCAAGCAGATCGGCAAGGTCGCGCTGCTCAACGCCGAGGAGGAGGTCGACCTCGCCAAGCGGATCGAGGCGGGCCTGTACGCCGCCGAGCGACTGCGCCAGCTCGACGACGCCGGCGAGAAGATCACCCTGCAGCTGCGCCGCGACCTGCGCTGGATCGTCCGCGACGGTGAGCGGGCCAAGAACCACCTCCTCGAGGCGAACCTGCGTCTGGTGGTGTCGCTGGCCAAGCGCTACACCGGCCGCGGGATGGCGTTCCTGGACCTGATCCAAGAGGGCAACCTCGGACTCATCCGCGCGGTCGAGAAGTTCGACTACACCAAGGGCTACAAGTTCTCGACCTACGCCACGTGGTGGATCCGGCAGGCGATCACCCGCGCGATGGCCGACCAGGCGCGCACCATCCGCATCCCGGTCCACATGGTCGAGGTCATCAACAAGCTCGGCCGCATCCAGCGCGAGCTGCTCCAGGACCTGGGCCGCGAGCCCACTCCGGAGGAGCTCGCGAAGGAGATGGACATCACCCCGGACAAGGTGCTGGAGATCCAGCAGTACGCCCGGGAGCCGATCAGCCTGGACCAGACCATCGGCGACGAGGGCGACAGCCAGCTCGGGGACTTCATCGAGGACAGCGAGGCGGTCGTCGCCGTCGACGCCGTGAGCTTCACGCTGCTGCAGGACCAGCTGCAGTCGGTGCTGCAGACGCTGTCCGAGCGCGAGGCCGGCGTGGTCAAGCTCCGCTTCGGGCTCACCGACGGCCAGCCCCGCACGCTCGACGAGATCGGCCAGGTCTACGGCGTCACCCGTGAGCGGATCCGGCAGATCGAGTCGAAGACGATGTCGAAGCTGCGCCATCCGTCGCGCTCCCAGGTGCTGCGCGACTACTTGGACTGACGACCTCGGACTGAGAACTCTGGACTGAGAACTCCGGACTGAGAACGCCCGGACAGACGCGCGAGCCCCCGTCCGATCGGACGGGGGCTCGCGCGTGTGGTGCTATCTCCGGCTCAGCGCTCCTCGGCGGAGGCGCTCGCCTGGACGTCGGCCAGCCGGCCGGACTCGTCCTGGATGGTCGCGGCGACCTGCCGCAGTCGGGCTTCGTGCTCCCGGCCGTGGTGGGCGCAGAACAAGAGCTCCGCCCCGGACGCCAAGGTCACCCGTAGGTAGGCCTGGGCGCCGCAGCGGTCGCAGCGGTCGGCAGCGACCAGCGGGCTCGCGTCGAGAGTCGTGGTCACGAGTCACCTTCTTCCTACGGCTCGAGCCCTTCGGTGCCGTGCTTCGGTCCCCCTCGGATGAGGAGTGGTGCTCCGCCGTCACGTCATCCAACCAACCGATCGGCCCAGAGATGCCCGGTCGCTCAGATGTTGTATCGGATTACGCGGCGCGCGAACGGCTCAAGTGCATCACAGTTGGAACACGCCCCGGTCCCGACACGACCCGACGCGCCGATCACCGGACGGGGACCGTGCCGGCGCCCGTGCCGGCGCCCGCGCCGGTCAGGTCCGCAGCATCCCCGCCAGGTGCTCACGCCGGCGTTGGAGCACGTCGATGCCGGCCGAGGCCGACGGCGGTCCCGGCACGGCCCGCCGCGCCCGTGCGTGGACCTGCGCGTGCGGCACCCCCTGCCGGGCGGCGACCACCGCCACCAGACGGTTCACCTCCCGCCGCAGCTCACCCGCCGCCCGCCACGCCGTCAGGTCGGCCGCGACCGGCTCGGCTCCCTCCTCGATCGGTCCTTCCGCGCGGTCGTCGCTCGGACCGGCGGCACCCCCGGTGCGCGCCAGCGTCGCCCGGCGGCGGGCGACCACGTCCCGGCGCGCCAGGAGTGCGGCTGTCTGCTCGGGCGAGAGCAGCCCGGGCAGCCCGACGAAGTCCGCGTCCTCGGCGTCCTCGGCGTCCGCGTCCTCGCCGGCGGTCGCGGCGACGACCGCCCGACCGCCGTGGACGAGATGGGCGAACTCCGCCTCGGCGCCCAGCGCCTCGACCCCGCCGAGGGCCGGCGCGCGCGGCTCCCGCCCCGGCGGCTCGAGGTCGAGCAGGTCCGACCCGGCCGCCGGCGGCGGGACGACGTGGTTGCGCTCGGACTCCATCTCGGCCGCCAGCGCGATCAGCGGCCGGACCGCGGGCAGGAACACCGTCGCGGACTCGTGCCGGCCGCGCGCGCGGACCACCCGCCCGACGGCCTGCGCGAAGAACAGCGGCGTCCGGTAACTCGTCAGCCAGGCGAGGCACGCCGCACGGGGCACGTCGACGCCCTCGGACACCATCCGCACGCACACCGCCATCCGCTCGGTCCCGGTGCCGAAACGGGCGATCCGCGCGCTGGCGTCGCGGTCGTCGGACAGGATCACGACCGGAGCCTCGCCGGTGACCCGCCGCACGACCTCCGCGTACGCCCGGGCGTCGTCCTGGTCGCTGGCCAGGACCAGTCCGGCCGCGTCGGGCATGCCGGAGCGGCGCAGGTGCGTGATGCGCTCGTCCATCGCCGCCAGCACGTGCGACACCCAGCCGCCGCGCGGGTCGAGGGCGGTCCGCCAGGCCGCCGCCTCGCGCTGGCGGGTCTGCGGCTCGGACAGCGCCGCCGCGAGGACCTCGCCGGCGCTGTTCCGCCACCGCGCCACCCCGGTGTACGCCGCGAACACCACCGGGCGCACCACGTCGTCCGCGAGCGCCTCCCGGTAGCCGTACGTCACGTCCGCGGCGCTCTCCAGAGCCCCGTCACCGGCGTCTCGGTAGCGCACGAACGGGATCCGCTCCTCGGCCCGGGTCCGGAACGGCGTCCCGGTCAGCGACAGCCGGCGCGCGGCGTCGCCGAACGCCTCGGCGATCGCGTCACCCCAGCTCAACCCGTCCCCGGCGTGGTGCACCTCGTCGAGGACGACGAGGCTGCGCCGCGCGGTGGCCCGCGCCGCGTGCAGCGCGGGCTTGCCGGCCACCTGCGCGTAGGTGGTGACGTATCCCGCCGCGCCGGGCCGCACCGGCCCGACGGCGTTCGACAGGGCCGGGTCCAGGTCGAGGCCGGCGCGCGCGGCCGCGTCGGCCCACTGGCTGCGCAGGTGGTCGGTCGGGCACACCACGACGACCCGGTCGACAGCACGGCGGGCGAGCAGCCGGCCCGCCAGTGCGAGAGCGAACGTCGTCTTGCCGGCACCCGGCGTCGCCGTGACCAGGAAGTCCCGGGGCCGGCCGGCGTCGTCGTAGGCCGCCAGCGCCGCGCGTTGCCAGGGCCGCAGCGCCGCCGCGCCGGGCAGCTGCGACGCCGTCCCGCTGGCGCTCACCGCTCCCCCGTCCGCTCACCCTGCTGTTCCCCGGCGACTCGCCAGGTTCGCCGCTGCTCTGACGCGACCGGTGCCCCGCGGACCGACCGCGAGGCACCGCGGCCGACCCTATCCGGACGGGTCCACACGATCCGGGCAGCGTGCCGGGGCGCGCCCGCGTCCTGTGCCCGATCCCGAGGACCGGCGGGCAGACTGGCCGCTGTGGGTCGGGTTCCGGGACGGGCGGCGCTCGGGCGTGTCGCCCGCGCTGGTCCGCCTCACCCCGCGCCTGCTGCGCCAGGCCGTCGTCAAGGGCTGGAACGACCGGCTGCTGGGCCTGTCTGCCGAGGCGGCCTTCTGGCAGCTGCTGAGCCTGCCGTCACTGCTGCTCGCGCTGCTGGCGAGCCTGGGCTACGTCGCCGGGCTGTTCGGCCACGACACCGTCCAGCGCGTCGAGGCGCAGCTGGAGAGGACGTTCAGCCGGGCGTTCACCCCGGAGGTCGTCTCCCAGGTGCTCTCCCCGACGCTGCACGAGATCCTCACCAGCGGTCGCGCCGACGTCATCTCCATCGGGTTCGTCATCGCGCTGTGGGCCGGCTCGTCGGCGACGGCGACCTTCGTCAACACCATCACGATCGCCTACGGCATGCGCGACCTGCGCGGTGCGGTGCGCAGCCGCCTGCTGGCCCTGGCGCTCTTCCTCGGCACCATGCTCGTCGGGGTCGTGCTGCTGCCGATGCTCGTGCTCGGTCCGACGCTGCTCACCGACCTGTTCCCCCGCCGGCTGCGCCCGACGGCTGGCGACGTCATCAGCGGCTCGTACTACCCGGTCGTCGTGGTGGTCGTCCTGCTCGGGTTGACGACCCTGTACCACCTGGCGCCTCCGCGCCGGATGCCGTGGCGGCGGGGCGTGCCTGGGGCGCTGCTCGCCCTCGTGGTCTTCCTGGGCGGCTCCATCGCGCTGCGCAGCTACCTGCGGTTCATCCTCGACCGCAACCACGCCTACGGGACGCTCGCGTCGCCGATCGCGGCCCTGCTGTTCTTCTTCGTCCTGGCGCTCGGCGTGCTGCTCGGCGCGGAGTTCAACGCCGTCATCCAGGCCTACCGGCCCGCGCCGGTGCGCACGTCACGGGTCCTGGACCCCCGCGCGTGGCAGCGGCTCGACCAGACGCCGCCCGCGGAGGTCGACCTGGCCCCACCGACGGTCGCCGCGCCGGCCGCCGACAGCAAGCCCGCTCCCGGCATCCCGGGGGCACTGCGCGCCGTCCGGGACCGGTCCCGGACGCGGCTGGTGCGGCCCGCGGCTCAGACAGACATCGACTCGTAGATCTCTTTGCACCGCGGGCACACCGGCGAGCCGGGCTTCGGGGTGCGGGTCACCGGGAACACCTCGCCGCACAGCGCCTCGACCATGGTGCCCAGCACCGCGCTCTCGGCGATCTTGGACTTGCGGACGTAGTGGAAGACCTGGTCACCGGTGTCGGCGTCCGAGGTCCTCGGCTGCTCCAGGGTCTGGGAGGTCACCGGGTCATCGTGCCACCGGCTGCCACCGCGCAGCCTCGGATCGGCGCCGGGTCAGGCGTCGATGACGCGCGAGTCGGGGCCGGTCGGCAGCGTGCGCTCCGCCGGCGGCGCCTCGAAGCCCTTGTGCAGCAGTCGGCGCTTCGGCGGCCGGTCGTTCGCGATCAGGACCGCGCACCACGGCAGCACCGCACCCCCGACGATGAACGCCAGGGCCAGTAAGACGCTGACGTTGTAGGTCGCCGCCGCGGCGATGACGCACAGCGCGCGCAGGCCCATCATCACCGCGTACTTCTTGCGGCGGGCGTTGAACTCGTCGTCGAGGCTCTGCTGCGCGTCGGTGATCAGGGGGGTCTGATCGTTGCGCGCTCGCATCCGTCCATGGTGTCACTCCGGGCGGCCCGGCGCCGGTCCGAGGCCCGGGTGCGGGACGATCCGGGCGTGCGCCACATGGCCCGACGAGGTTGGTTGTGATGTCGGCGTGGACACCGCTGCTCGACCCCGACGGCGTCGACCGGCTGCGCACCGCGCTGACGACGACCGCGGGCTACACCGTGGACGCGCTGTACGGGCGGCTCGACCCGGACGCCGCGGACGCCCTGGGCCGGGGCGACCTGCCGCGGTTGCGCCGGGTCCTCGGCGAGGCCGGCGACCCGCTGTCCGCCCTGACCCGGTTGTTCGTGCTCGCCGACCCGGTCGAGGAGGCGAGCGTCGCCGCGGCGCTGGTGCCGCTCTCCGTCGACGTGGCGGTGGGCGCCGGGCTGCTCGTCCGCTCGGCGGGGTCGGTGCGGGCGCTGGTCGACGTCCGCCCGTACCGGGACGAGCGTTTCGGCGCCGACTGGTGGCTGGTGTCGGACTTCGGGACCGACGTGCGCCCCGGACCGCTGCCGGCCGACCACGTCCTCGGGTTGGGCTCGGCGGGGCTGACGCTGATCTCGAGCACCGTCCCGGTCAGCGGCGGCCGGGCGCTCGACCTGGCCACCGGGTGCGGGGTGACCGCCTTGCCGCTCGGCGTCCAGGGCGCCGAGGTCGTCGCGACCGACACCAGCGCGCGAGCCTTGCGGTACGCCGCGACCACCGCGGCACTGTGCGGGCAGCGCTGGGACCTGCGCCGGGGCTCGCTGACCGAGCCGGTCGTCGGCGAGCGGTTCGACACGGTGGTCAGCAACCCGCCGTTCGTCGTCTCCCCGGGCGCGGAGGACCTGGACGGCGGGCTGGACTACCGCGACAGCGGTCGCCCCGGCGACGACGTCGTGCGCGAGCTGCTGACCACGTTGCCGCAGGTCCTCGCACCGGGCGGGACCGCACAGCTGCTGGCGAACTGGATCGTCCCCGCCGACGGTGCTTGGGACGAGCGCCTGCGCGTGCTGGCTCGACGGCCGCGGCGTCGATGCCTGGATCTGGCAGCGCGAGGTCGTCTCCCCGGTCGACTACGTGACCCTCTGGTTGCGTGACGCCGGGGAGGACCCGGCCTCGCCCGGATGGGCGCGGCGCTTCGACCGCTGGGTCGACTGGTTCCGCCGCCGCGGGGTGCCGGCGATCGGGATCGGCATCGTCACCCTGCGGCAGACCGACCGGCCGCCGGTCGTCGTGTGCGAGGACGTCCCCCAGCTCTGGGACGGCCCGGCGGGGCCGGCGATCGCGGGCTGGCTGGCGCGCACCAGCTGGCTGGCCGCCCGCGACGACGCGCAGCTGCTGGCCACGGCGTTCGCGGTGGCCGACGACGTCGAGCTGCTGCGCTCCGGCGGGTCCGGTCCCGACGGCTGGCGGGTGGACGCGCGCACCCTCGCCCAGCGCGGCGGGCTGCGCTTCGAGGTCCCCACCGACGAGCCGGTCGCGGCGGTCCTCGCCGGCTGCGACGGGCAGCGTCCGCTCGGGCTGCTCGCCGCCGTGCTCGCAGCCAGCTCCGGGTGGCCGAGCGACGCCGTCGCCGCGGCGGTGTGCGACCCGGTCCGCGACCTGGTGCGGCGCGGCCTGCTCCTGCCGAGAGGGGGTGCCGACGGGTGAGGGCGGTCGTGCAGCGGGTGCGCCGGGCGTCGGTCGACGTCGAGGGCCAGCGGATCGCGCAGATCGGTGCCGGCCTGCTGGTCCTGCTGGGCGTGACCCACGACGACGAGCCGGAGACGGCCCGGGCGATGGCGCGCAAGGTCGCGCACCTGCGGGTCTTGCGGGACGAACGGTCGGTGGCGACGACGCCCGGTGCCGCGGTCCTGGTGGTGAGCCAGTTCACGCTGTACGGCGACACGCGCAAGGGCCGGCGGCCGTCCTGGCTCGCCGCCGCTCCGGGGCCGGTCGCCGAACCGCTAGTAGACGAGGTGGCGGCCGAGCTGCGCCGCAGCGGCGTGGAGGTGGCCACTGGGCAGTTCGGGGCCGACATGTCCGTGGAGCTGGTCAACGACGGCCCGGTGACGCTCCTGCTCGAGCTTTGAGCGGGGCACCGACGCGGCTCCGGTAGCTCTGTGCGCCGACTGAGACATCGTTACCGGGTCGAACCGCGCGGGAACACCGGACGTAGGTGAGGACGTTGGACCCGGTGGAACGCGACCGTCCCCGGCGCCCGTAAGCGTCGGACCGGGAGCAAGCCCTCGACGATCTTCTCCGACGATCCAGGTGGTTCGAAACCTCGTGACGACTGCGCGCACCGACTCCGCCCGCCGGCCCGCCGGCGGCCCTCGCACGTCCTCTTCCCGGCAGACCGGGCTCACCGGCCGCGGCCACCGCACCGCGCGCCGCTCGGTCACCGAGCAGGGCGTGGAGAGCACGACCGAGGCCACGGCCACGACCGTCGACGCCGTCGACACGGCTGTCGGATCGAGCGCGGACGTCGCCGCGCCGGTCGAGGACGCCACAGCTGCCGTCGGGACCGGCACGACGGCTGCCGGCACCAGCGCCGCGGACACCGCCGCGGACACGGCCGCCGACGACGACGACACCGACGAGCCGGACGAGCCGGCCCCGCTGGTGATGACCGCGGCGGACCTCGACGAGGCCGCCACCTCGGCCGACCTGGTCCGCGTCTACCTGAACGAGATCGGCAAGGTCGCCCTGCTGACCGCCGCGGACGAGGTCGAGCTCGCCAAGCGCATCGAGGCGGGGCTCTACGCCCGGCACCTGCTGACCTCGTCGAACACGTTCGGCGCGGCGCGCCGGCGCGACCTGCGCGCCGTCGTCATGGACGGCGAGCGCGCGAAGGACCACCTGCTGCGGGCCAACCTGCGCCTGGTGGTCTCGCTGGCCAAGCGCTACACCGGTCACGGCATGCCGTTCCTGGACCTGATCCAGGAAGGCAACCTCGGCCTGATCCGCGCGGTCGAGAAGTTCGACTACACCAAGGGTTTCAAGTTCTCGACCTACGCCACCTGGTGGATCCGGCAGGCGATCAGCCGGGCGATGGCCGACCAGTCGCGCACCATCCGCCTGCCCGTCCACCTGGTCGAGCAGGTCAACAAGCTGCAGCGCATCCGACGCGAGATGAACCAGGCGCTCGGCCGCGAGGCGACCGACGGGGAGCTGGCCCACGAGCTCGACCTGACCGAGGAGCGGGTGCGGGAGCTCATCGACCTGTCCCGCGACTTGGTGAGCCTCGACCAGACCGTCGGTGCCGACGACGACGCCTCCCTCGGCGACTTCATCGCCGACGACAGCGCGCCGGCTGCGGAGGCCGCGGTGGAGTCGGGTCTCATGCGGGCGCAGCTGCAGTCGGTGCTCGGGACGCTCGAGAGCCGGGAGGCCGCTGTCGTGCGGATGCGCTACGGGCTCGACGACGGCCAGCCCCGCACCCTCGACGAGATCGGCCGGGCCTTCAAGCTCTCCCGGGAGCGGATCCGGCAGATCGAGCGCGAGACGATGGCCAAGCTGCGTCACCCGTCGCGGGCGCAGGCGCTGCGCGACTACTTGGACTGACCGCTCGACCGACCGCCCACCGGGGGCCGCCTCCGGTGGGACCGGCTGGCCGCCGGTTGATCGGCAACCGCGGCCCGCGGCGCACAACTGCCCTGTCGGGGCTGCGCCGCGGGCCGGACGTGGGTTACCGTCGCAGGTGTGCGTCCCCCGACGCACGGCCATGACGGTCTCGATCGGTTCCCCCGGCGCTGCGTCGTGGGTCCGGTCCGCTGTTCCTGGTCCGGTGACCTCGAGCACCACCGTCCGTGGACCACCGTCCGTCCACCGCGGACGGGCCGGGTCCGGGCACCGGGCCGTCGACGCCCGCCGGTCTCGTCCTCCCCCCACGAGACCGGCGGGCCTCAACGTTCCGAGGCACGTCCGGTACGGGGCCGAGGGCGGGTCTGGAGCCTGATGCCGGCAGGACCGGCCCGGGCTTCCCGGCGCCTACGATGGTCGGCGTCCCGCAGCAGAAGGGCAGGCCGAGCGTCCGCGTGAGCCACCACAGCGACCTCATCGACACCACGGAGATGTACCTCCGCACGGTGTACGAGCTCGAGGAGGAAGGCGTCGTCCCGTTGCGGGCGCGCATCGCCGAGCGGCTCGGACAGAGCGGCCCGACGGTCAGCCAGACCGTCGCCCGGATGGAACGCGACGGTCTGCTCACGGTCGCCGACGACCGGCATCTGCTGCTCACCGACCAGGGCCGGCGCGAGGCCATCGCCGTCATGCGGAAGCACCGCCTCGCCGAGCGCCTGCTGTCCGACGTCATCGGCCTGGAGTGGGACCAGCTGCACATCGAGGCGTGCCGGTGGGAGCACGTCATGAGCGACGCCGTCGAACGGCGCATCCTGGCGCTGCTCGACAAGCCGCTGGTCTGCCCGCACGGCAACCCGATCCCCGGCCTCGGCGAGCTCGGCCTGCCCTTCGCCGTGGACGCCGGTCGCGACGCCGACCTGGTGACGCTCACCGCAGCCGGCGGGGCCGGCGAGCAGGCGGTCCGGGTCAGCCGCATCAGCGAGCAGATCCAGTCCGACGCCGCCGTCATGCGCGACCTCACGACCTTCGGCATCCTGCCGGGGCGCAGCCTGGCACTGCTGCAGCCCGAGAGCAGCGGCGACCAGGTCCGGCTCGGCGACGAGGCGCAGACCCTGCTCGCCCGGCGCATCACCGATCACGTCTTCGTCTCCGTCAGCTGAGCGGACCGAGTCGGACGGGACCGGCCCACCGGTAACATCCCTGATCGGTCGAGTCGGCGCTGCCTCGTCCGACACCAGCCCGACCGCCCCCGGTTCCCGCCACGCACGGCGGACGTCCCGGGTGCCTCGACCGGGAGGACCGCCGACCGTGGCCCACGACCCGCAGGCGTTCCTGCGCATCCCCCGCATCGAGACGCCGAAGCGTCCCGCCGCGGAGCGGGTGCGCGACTGGCGCCCCATCTACCTGCGCCCGCGGGATGAGGCCGTCGCCGACCAGGCGGCCCGCTGCATGGACTGCGGAGTCGCCTTCTGCCACAGCGGCTGTCCGCTGGGCAACCTCATCCCGGAGTGGAACGAGTTCGTCGCCCGTCAGGACTGGGCCAGCGCCAGCGAGCGGCTGCACGCGACCAACAACTTCCCCGAGTTCACGGGGTGGATCTGCCCCGCGCCCTGCGAGGCCGCCTGCGTCCTTGCGGTCAACACCGACCCGGTCGCCATCAAGCAGGTCGAGCTGTCGATCGTCGAGCGGGCGTTCGAGCAGGACCTGGTCGCACCGCAGCCGCCCGCGCTGCGCACCGGCCGGCGGGTCGCGGTCATCGGCTCCGGCCCGGCCGGGCTCGCCGCGGCCCAGCAACTCACCCGGGCCGGTCACGACGTGACCGTCTACGAGCGCGACGACCGGATCGGTGGGCTGCTGCGCTACGGGATCCCCGACTTCAAGATGCCGAAGGACGTCATCGACCGCCGGGTGGCGCAGATGTCGGCGGAGGGCACCCGGTTCGCTCCGGGGACGGCGATCACGCCCGCCGACGCCCCGCCGCTGACCGGGCAGGCGGACGCCGTCGTCCTGGCCGTCGGGGCTCTCGCCGGGCGCCGGCTCGACGTGCCCGGCTCGTCCCTGTCCGGCGTGCACCAGGCCATGGAGTACCTGCCCTGGGGCAACCGGGTCCAGGCCGGTGACCTGCCCGTCGCGCCGATCGACGCCGCCGGCCGGCGGGTCGTGATCATCGGCGGCGGCGACACAGCGGCGGACTGCCTCGGCACCGCCAACCGGCAGGGCGCGGTCTCGGTGACCGTGCTCGACCACAACCCGAGTCCGGAGCCCCGGCAGGGTCCCGCGAACCCGATCTGGCCGTCGGCGCCGAGCACCCGGGGCACCTCCCCGGCCCATGACGAAGGCGTGCACGAGGCGTGGGCGCGAGAGGTCCTCGAGTTCGTCGGTGATGCCGACGGCCGTGTCCGCGCGGTCGTCGTCGAGCAGGTGGAGATCGTGCGGATCGACGGGCGGCGCGAGTTCCGGCCGGTCGCGGGCTCCCGGCACGAGATCCCGGCCGACCTCGTCCTGCTCGCGGCGGGCTTCGTGGGCACCGACGTCCCGGACCTGCTGGACGCGCTCGGCGTGCAGCGCGACCCCCTGCGCGGGACCGCGGTCGTCGACGGGCAGTGGCGGACCAGCGCCTCCGGCGTGTACGCCTGCGGCGACGCCAGCCGCGGCGCGAGCCTGGTCGTCTGGGCGATCGCCGAAGGCCGGGCGTGCGCCGCCGCGGTCGACGCCGAGCTCTCCGGCGAGACCCAGCTGCCGACGCCGGTCCGGCCGCACGCCGTCGCGCTCTGACCGGGCCGCGCCGACCGCCACCGGATCGCTCGCGGCCACCGGACTTCCGGAGCCACCCGACGGCCCGAAGCGACCGGACCCCACGGCGATCCACCTCGGTCACGCGGAACGGCGGCTGCGCAGCCGCGGGGTCCGGAACGGGTCCAGGCCGGTCCCCACCGCGTTGAGCAGGATCTCCGCTGCGCTGTAGCCGGGGTCGCTCTCCAGCGCGCGACTGGCGGCGATGCCGGCCAGCGGACCACGCCCGTCCCGCCACGCGGACCACCCGAACAGGAACAGCGCCGGCGCGTCGTACGGCGCGGGCAGACCCGTCGCCAGCCGCTGCCAGAGCTCCCGGCCAGGCAGCCGTCCGACGTCGAGCGCCCGCCACGCGGCGTCACGGACGTGCCGGTCGCTCAACGCGGCGGCGAGGTCGGCCATCCGGGTGTCGTCGAGCGGATCGGGACCGGCGACGTCGGCAGCGCGACGCTGCTGCGCCCGGGCCGCGGCGAACACGTCGCGAACCGCGGCGCGCCGCCACCGCTCCAGCCAGCCCTCGAGCAGCGCCTGGGTCGCCCGGTCCTCGGCGTCCTCGATCAGCGGGTGCAGACGGTCGGCCGTCGGGTCCGGCTCGAGGACCCGTTCGAGCTCGCCCCGGTCGGGAAGGGCCACCATGCCGGCGTAGGTCGCGACCGCAGCCGTGCGGGAGCCGGCGCCCAGCAACCGCCGGCCCGCCGGCGGACAGCAGTCGTCGTCGGCGCAGGTGTAGGACCACCACCGCCCGCCGCTGACCAGCAGCACGTCGACGATCGGGACGCTCATGGCCCGCACCCGCCTCGCACACCCGGCGGGCCACGTCCCCGTACGGCAGCGCACCACCGGCGCGAGCAGCACCGGCACCGGCAGGGGCATCGGCATCGGGCTCGTCGGCGAACACCGCGGCCACCGCCCCGCTCGCGCCGCCGCGCCCGAGGTGCCCCATCGCCTCTGTCAGCAGGGTCCTGCCCCGCGCGCCGCGGAGGTCGACCAGGTCGAGCCGGGCGGTGACGAGGACGGTCCGGTCGAGCAGCCCGACGAGCACGAGGCTGTCCCGCGGGTGGAAGCCGAGCAGGTACGGGCACCAGCTCCAGCAGCTCGCCGGGCGCCCGCACCCGGATGAGAGGCTCGGCAGTGGGCGTGGGCCCCGGGATCGCGGACCGGTCGGAGGTCGCCATGCCGCGAGCCTCGCGCCGACGGGCTGCCCGGATCAGGCCCGCGGGGCGCGCTGTGGACGGCAGCAGGACCTGTGGACGACGCCGGACACGCCGCCGGCACCCGACCAGGCGTCGCTCAGCTGAGCTCGCCGCGACGCCACCGCCGGGCGGCGGCGGCGAGGGCATCGGCGGTCCGGTCGTTGCGCTCGGCCATCTCCAGCGCCGTCGCACGCTCGGCGTCGGGGCACGGCCCCTCCCGGCGGCCGGCCGCGACCACCCGGAACACCGCGGCAGCGCGCTCCAGAGCGACGTCCAGCTCGCCGCGGTACGCGCCGGTGAGCACGTCGTCGGACAGCCGGCGGACCGCGGTCACGTCCACCGGCTCGCCCATCCCGGCCACGACCGCGTCCGCGGGCGCGTAGGGCGCGCCGGCGCGCCACAGGAGGGCGACCTCCTCCGGGCTGGAACGGCACCACTGCCGCAGCACGTAGAGCACCCACAGCGCTCCGGGGAGGGTCTGCGGGTCGCTGTCGCGCCACAACTCGGCCAGCGTGTCCAGGCCGACGCGATCTGCCAGCTCGACGAAGCGCGGTCGTCGCCGGCCGCACCGCCGCGACCGGCGCGGACGACGGCCGCGGCGGTCGCCGCCGCGACGTCGGCGGAGCTGTAGCCGGACCACCCGGACCATCCACCGCCAGCGTCGATGAGAGCGGTGAGGTCCGGCAGCGCCACCGGACGGTGCGCGGCCCGGCCGGTGCCGCCGGGTGAGCCGCCGGCGGCGCGGTCGGGCGGCTGCGGGCTCGACACGGCGGCGTCCTCCTCGCAGCTCGGCACGCACGGATCCGACCGGTTCGTCCCTGTCCGGTCCGGGCCACCCTACGGCGTCGCGGCCGGTACTGTAGGAAGCGGCGCCGGCTCGATCCATGGCCCCCGGTCCCACACCAGCCGCTGCGAGCGGCCTTCCGCCGAGAGGCGACCTGGCGGGCCGGTGCCGCTCCTCTTCCCGTCGACACGTCGACGGACACCGGACTCCGGGCGGTGCGGACGCGGCATGGGTGACGGCGACGCCTGGGTGGTCTGCGCCCTGGGCCACCGACACTGGGGCCGTTTCGGCGCGGCAGGTCTGCTGGTCGTCGAGCCCGGCCGCGCCGTGCTGCAGCACCGGGCGGTCGGCACGCACGAGGGCGGGACGTGGGGGTTGCCCGGCGGCGCCCGGGACAGCCACGAGGACGCCGTGGCGACGGCCCTGCGCGAGGCGCGGGAAGAGGCCGGGATCCCGCCGACCGGCGTCGAGCCGGTGGGCCTGTCCGTGGACGACCACGGCGGCTGGAGCTACACCACCGTCGCCGCCCGCCCGATCGGCGAGCTCGAACCCCACGCGGCCAACTGGGAGAGCGCGGACATGCGCTGGTGCGGGCTGGCGGAGCTGGACACCCTCTCCCTGCACCCTGGCTTCGCCGCCAGCTGGCCGCGGCTGCGACGGCTCCCCGCACCACTGGCGGTGGTCGTCGACGCGGCGAACGTCGTCGGTGCCACACCCGACGGCTGGTGGCGTGACCGGGCGGGTGCCGCCGGGCGCTTGCTCGCCGACCTCGCGGTGCTCGCCGCGGCCGGGCTGCCGGCCGATGCGCTGCCTGACGGGGTCGACGCGGCCGGCCTGGGCCGGCTGCTCCCCGAGCTCGTCGTCGTCCTGGAGGGAGCCGGGCGGCGCGCCCTCCGACCGGCGGCCCCGCCTCCGGCCCGGCTGCGAGTCCTGGACGCGCCTGGCGACGGGGACGACCTCGTCGCCGACACCGCCCGGCGCGCTGTCACCGGCGGACGTCAGGTCCTCGTGGTCACCGCGGACCGGGGCCTGCGCGCGCGACTCCCCGCCGACGCGGCGGCGACGGGGCCGTCGTGGCTCGGAGCCCTGCTCCCGGTGCGGGACGCTCCGGTCGAGCCGTCAACTGCCGACGACTGACGCCGGCGGCACACCGGCTGCGTCACCGGCGGTGTGCCGCCGGCGCGCGGCGAGGACCGAGCCGCCGAGGATGAGCGGGAAGCCGACCGCCAGCCCGACCGTGAAAGGCTCGCCGAGCATCAGCACGCCGAGCAGGACGGCGACCGCGGGGTTGACGTAGGTGACGACCGTGGCGCGCGCCGGGCCGATCGTGGCGATCAACTCGAAGAAGAGCAGGAACGCCAGCGCCGTGCACGCTGTCGCGAGCAGCAGGACCGACGCGATCGTCTCGCCCGCCACGTGCCGGGGCCGCTCGACGACGAGGAACGGCAGGTAGGCCAACGCCGTCAGTCCGAGTGACCAGACGACGACGGCACGCGGCGGCAGGTCGGCGAGGTGGCGTTGGTAGAGCACCGGACCGAGGGCGTAGCCGACGACGACGACCGCCATCTCCGCGACGGCCCGGGCCTCGAGCGCGCCGATGTCCAGGCCGAGCAGCGCGGCGACGCCGGCCAGGCCGAGCAGCAGCCCGGTCAGCCGGGCGGCGTCCAGCCGTTCGGTGTCCCCGCCGAGGCGGGCGATCCCGACGCCGACCAGGGGCACGGCGGCGACCACCAACCCGGTCAGCGAGCTCGACAGCCGGCGTTCGGCGTCGCTGAGCAGCAACCACGGGACGGCGACCTCCACGACGGTGTAGGCCACCAGCCACCGCCAGCGCGACACGACGGCGCGCAGTCCACCGCCGCGCACGGACAGCGGCAGCAGCAACAGCGCCCCGAGACCGGTCCGGAGGCAGACCAGTGCCGCCGGCGACAGCTCGCGGACGGCCACCCGGATCAGCAGGTACGGGATCCCCCACACCAGGCACAGCGCGGCGAAGGTCAGCCCAGGTCCGACGGGTCATCGCCGCCGAGCGTAGGGCGCGGGTCCGACATCCCCACCGACGTCTCGACCGCGGTCTCCACCGCCGTCTCCACCGCCGTCTCCACCGCCAGGACGGCCGGCTCCCGGCCTACAGTTCGACGGTGGTCACGACGGCGCTCGACTGGCAGCAGGCCGCTGCGCTCGGCGTCGCGCTCGCGTTGGCCGCCGCGGCCGCTGCCCGCACCAGGGCGCGCTCCGCGGCTGCCTTCCTCCGCGAGTCCGCGGTGATCGCGGCGCTGTACGCGCTGTGGCAGTACATCGGCGCGCATGCGGTGAAGGACACGGCCGGCGCCTTCGGCCGCGCCCGCGACGTCGTCAGCCTGGAGCGCAGCTGGCACCTGCCGGACGAGGCAGCGGTCCAGCGTCCCTGGCTCGGCCACCCCCTGCCGCTGCAGGTGGCCAACCTGTACTACGACACGCTCCACTTCACCGGCATGCTCGTGTTCCTGCTGTGGCTGTTCGTCCGGCATCGCGACCGCTACTCGACGGTGCGCAACGTGCTCGCCGTCAGCACCGCGCTCTGCCTCGCCGTCCAGTTCCTGCCGGTCGCCCCGCCGCGGCTGTTGCCCGGTTTCGTCGACACGGCGACCCACTACGGGCAGTCGGTCTACGCCGCCGGACTCGGCGCGGACCAGCTCTCGGCGATGCCCTCGGTGCACGTGGCGTGGGCGCTGGTCATCGGCGGCGGGGTCGTGTACGCGAGCCGTCGGTCGTGGCGCTGGGTGGCGCTCGGGTACCCGCTCCTCACCGGCTACGTCGTCGTCGTGACGGGCAACCACTTCTGGCTCGACGGCCTGGTGGCCTCCGCCCTGGTCGCGCTGGTCGCACTCGCCGCCGTGGCGACGGCCAGAGCGCGGCGGGTCGCGGCGCGCCCCGCGCGCGCGTCGGCGACGCCGGCCGTCGGGGCACCGGTCCGGGACCCGGTGGCGGCCGGGCGGCAGTGATCGCCGACTACGGTCGGGAGGATGCGCGCCGTCATCTACACCGAGACCGGGGACCCGGACGTCCTGCAGCTCGTCGACGCCCCGGAACCGCAGCCGGGGCCCGGCGAGGTGGCGGTGCGCGTCGTGCGTTCCGGGGTGAACCCGACTGACTGGAAGTCCCGCCGCGGCAGCGACGCGGGGACGCCGGTCGACCCGCCGCAGGTGCCGAACCAGGACGGGTCCGGTGTCGTCGTCGCCATCGGCGAAGGCGTCGAGCCGGCGCTGCACGGTCTGCGGGTGTGGATCTGGGAGGCGGCGTACCAGCGCCCGCACGGCACCGCCCAGGAGGTCACGGTCGTGCCGGCGCGCCAGGTCGTCACCCTGCCGGACAGCGCCTCGTTCGATCTCGGCGCATCCCTGGGCGATCCCGTTCCTCACCGCCCACCGGTGCCTCACCGTCGCCGAGGAGGGCCCGACCCGCCTCGGCCCCGGCACGTTGCAGGGCCGCACCGTGCTCGTCGCCGGCGGCGCCGGTGCGGTCGGCAACGCCGCCATCCAACTCGCTCGCTGGAGCGACGCGCGGGTGATCACGACCATCAGCAGTCCCGCCAAGGCGCAGTTGGCCGCCGCCGCCGGCGCCGACCACGTCATCGACTACCGCCAGCAGGACGTGGAGCGTGAGGTCCGCAAGGTCGTGCCACACGGCGTCGACGCCGTCGTCGAGGTCGCGCCTGCGGCGAACGCCGCGCTCGACGCGGCGGTGCTCGCCCGGCACGGATCGGTGGCCATGTACGCCGACAACGCAGGAGCGGAGTTCACGCTGCCGGTGCGCGCGCTGATGGCGCCCAACGCGCGGTGGCAGTTCGTCCTCGTCTACACCGAACCGAGCGAGGCGAAGCTGCGCGCGCTGGACGACATCGCGACCGCCGTCGCGGACGGCGTCGCTCCGGGTCGGGCACGACGCCGGCGTGCCGCTGCACCACTTCCCGCTCGAGGACGCGGCTGCCGCGCACCGCGCCGTCGAGGACTCCGTCGTCGGGAAGGTCCTCCTCGACGTCGCGGCGGAGTGAGCACGCCGTCGCGGCTCGAGCTGCGCATCGCGGAGATGGCGCCGCGCAGCGTCTACCCGTGGCTGACGGCGTCGTTGATCCCTCGGCCGATCGCGTGGGTGTCGAGCACGTCGGCCGCCGGCGTCGACAACCTCGCGCCGCACTCGTTCACCACCGTCGCCGCCACCGACCCGCCCACCGTCTGCTTCGTCTCCATCGGCGCGAAGGACACGTTGGCCAACGTCCGCGCCACCGGCGAGTTCGTGCTCAACATCGGCTCCGAGCACCTGCTCGCGGCGATGAACGACTCCGCGACACCGTTCCCGCCCGAGATCAGCGAGTTCGACGAGGCCGGCCTGGCGCGGGAGCCGAGCGCCGCGGTCGCTCCGCCGCGGGTGGCCGGGGCTGCGGTGTGCTTCGAGTGCCGGGCCGCGGGCGAACACGTCGTCGGGCGGGACGTCATGGTGTTCGGCGAGGTGGTGCACCTCGCCGTGGCCCGGGGCTGCCTCGCCGACGACGGCTTGCCCGATCCGGTCGCGGTGGCGCCGCTGTCCCGACTCGGCCGGTCGCAGTGGGCCCGTCTCGGCGAGGTGGTCGACCGGCGACGGATCACCTACGACCAGTGGCAGGACGGTCGGCGGACCTCCTGACCGTCCGCCCGAACCGCGCGCTCGACGTCCTGCGTTCGCCCGAACGGCACCGAGTGCGATTTCCGCCGCGTTCTCGGGTATCTGGACCGTGGGACGCCGAGGTGGGTCAGCACCGACCTCACGGCGGTCACCCGTGTCGGACGCGGGTCGCCGTCCCGCTCCCGAGCGTCCACGACCGAACCCACGGCCGACCACGAGGAGGACCCCGTGACCACCATGAACGACCCGCAGAGCCTGATCGGTCGCACCGCCGTCGACGCGAGCGGCGGCAAGATCGGCAAGATCAACCAGGTCTACCTGGACGACGAGACCGGCCGCCCGAGCTGGGTGGCGGTCCACACCGGGCTGTTCGGCAACAAGGAGAGCTTCGCCCCGCTGGCCGGCGCCAACGACCGCGGCGACAACCTCGAGCTCGCCGTCGAGAAGGACGTCGTCAAGGGCGCGCCGAACGTCTCCGACGACGGCCACATCGACGACTCCGAGCAGCAGGCGCTCTACGAGTACTACGACCGCTACCTGCAGGGCTCGCGCACCGGTACGACGGGCACGACCGGCCGGACCGAGTCGATGGGCACGACCGGCGAGCGCGAGCGCGGCGCGGGCGGACCGGGCCACGACACGTCCGGCCCGAACACCGACGACGCCATGACCCGCTCGGAGGAGCAGCTGCGGGTCGGCAAGGAGCAGGTCGAGACCGGCCGGGCCCGGCTGCGCAAGTACGTCGTGACCGAGAACGTCACGCAGACCATCCCGGTCCAGCGCGAAGAGGTCCGCATCGAGCGCGAGCCCATCACCGACGCCAACCGCGGCGCAGCCACAGACGGGCCGGCGATCTCCGAGGAGGAGCACGAGGTCACGCTGCACGAGGAGCGGCCGGTCGTGCAGAAGGAGGCCGTCCCGGTCGAGCGCGTGCGCCTGGGCACCGAGACGGTGACCGACGAGCGGCAGGTCGACGAGCAGGTCCGCAAGGAGCAGATCGACACCGACGGTGTCGAGGGCACGACCGGCCGTACCGGCCGGACGGGGGACGACACCGTTCGGTAGTTCACCGATCGGCGGCACAGAGGGGCCCGGCGACCACTGGTCGCCGGGCCCCGTCGTGTTCGGCCGACCTCGTGCTCGACCGACCTGCTGGGGTCGGCCGACCACGAACGTCCCGCGGGCTCAGCTGCAGCCGCTGGTGCTGCCGCAGCCCTCGCAGACGAAGCAGCTGCCTGCCGGGCGCATCTTCGTGCCGCAGTTCATGCACAGCGGAGCGTCCGCCGACGAGCCGATGATCGACTCGAGCAGTTCCGTCGAGCTGTGCACTCCCGTCGCCGTCGCCGACGGGGAGGTGACCGCGTCGTCGTCCACGTCCGCGGCGACCGGCCGCTCGGTGGTGGGCGCGGACTGCGCCAGCGTCTCGAGGTCCTCGGCGTCGTCCACCGGCTCGTACGAGCCGGTGTCGAGCGCCCGAGCCCGTTCCGTGGCGGTGTGGATGCCGAGCGCCGAGCGGGTCTCGAACGGCAGGTAGTCCAGCGCGAGTCGACGGAAGATGTAGTCGATCACTGACTGCGCCATCCGGATGTCGGCGTCGTCGGTCAGTCCGGCGGGGTCGAAGCGCATGTTGGTGAACTTCTGCACGTACGTCTCCAGCGGCACGCCGTACTGCAGGGCGATCGACACCGCGATGGAGAAGGCGTCCATCACGCCGGCGAGCGTCGAGCCCTGCTTGCCGAGCTTGAGGAACACCTCGCCGAGACCGTCGTCGGGGTACGAGCCCGCGGTCATGTACCCCTCGGCGCCGCCGACGGAGAACGACGTGGTCCGCGACGGACGCGACTTCGGTAGCCGCTTGCGGGTCGGGCGGAACTCGGCGACGACCGGCGTCGCGGGCTCGCTCGACGGCGCCTGCGTCGAGCTCGTCCCGCCGGCGGTCCCCGCGCCGGAGCCACCGGCGGACAGCGGCTGGCCGACCTTGCAGTTGTCCCGGTACACCGCCAGCGCCTTGAGCCCGAGCTTCCAGCCCTGGAAGTAGACGTCCTCGATGTCCTCGACGGTCGCCGACTCGGGCAGGTTGACCGTCTTGGAGATCGCGCCGGACAGGAACGGCTGCACCGCCGCCATCATCCGGACGTGGCCCATCGGCCGGATGGAGCGCGCGCCCATCGCGCAGTCGAAGACCTCGTAGTGCTCCTGCCGCAGCCCCGGTGCGTCGACGACGTGGCCGTGCTCGGCGATGTACTCGACGATCGCCTCGACCTGCTCCTCGGGGTAGCCGAGGCGGCGCAGCGCCCGCGGCACCGTCTGGTTGACGATCTGCATCGACCCGCCGCCGACGAGCTTCTTGAACTTGACCAGCGCGAGGTCCGGCTCCACCCCCGTGGTGTCGCAGTCCATCATCAGACCGATCGTGCCGGTGGGCGCGAGGACGCTGGCCTGCGCGTTGCGCCAGCCGTCCTGCTCGCCTCGGGAGATCCCGGCCGACCACTGCTCGGCCGCGCGGGCGTACAGCTCACGGTCGGTGTCGTGCACCGGGCGGGCGGCGTCGTTGGCCGCGGCGTGCTTGCGCATCACCCGGGCGTGCGCGCGGGCGTTGCGCTGGTAGCCGTCGTAGGCCCCGACGACGCCGGCGAGCTCGGCCGAACGCCGGTAGGACACAGCCGTCATCAGCGACGTGATCGCGCCCGCCAACGCCCGCCCGCCGTCGGAGTCGTAGGCCAGCGCGGACGCCATCAGCAGCGCGCCGAGGTTGGCGTAGCCGATGCCGAGCTGCCGGTAGGCGCGGGTGTTCGTCCCGATCGCCTCGGTCGGGAAGTCGGCGAAGCAGATCGAGATGTCCATCGCCGTGATGATCAGCTCGACCGCCTTGACGAACCGTTCGACGTCGAACGAGTCGTCCGCGCGGAGGAACTTCATCAGGTTCAGCGACGCGAGGTTGCAGGAGCTGTTGTCGAGCGACATGTACTCACTGCACGGGTTGGACGCCGTGATCCGCCCGGTCTCCGGGTTGGTGTGCCAGTCGTTGATCGTGTCGTCGTACTGGATGCCGGGGTCGGCGCACTCCCACGCCGCCTGCGCGATGGAGCGGAACAGGTCCCGGGCGTCGACGGTCTCGACGACCTGACCGTCGGTGCGGGCACGCAACCCGAACGGCGTGCCCTCGTCGACCGCGCGCATGAAGCTGTCGGAGACCCGCACGGAGTTGTTCGCGTTCTGGTACTGGACGCTGGCGATGTCCGAGCCACCGAGGTCCATGTCGAACCCGGCGTCGCGCAGGACACGGATCTTGTCCTCCTCGCGCGCCTTGGTCTGGACGAACTCGGCGATGTCGGGGTGGTCGACGTCGAGCACGACCATCTTCGCCGCGCGCCGCGTGGCGCCGCCGGACTTGATCGTGCCGGCCGACGCGTCGGCGCCGCGCATGAAGCTGACCGGCCCGGACGCGGTGCCGCCGGAGGAGAGCAACTCCTTCGACGAGCGGATCCGCGAGAGGTTGAGCCCGGCGCCGGAGCCGCCCTTGAAGATCAGCCCCTCCTCCCGGTACCAGTTGAGGATCGAGTCCATCGTGTCCTCGACCGAGAGGATGAAGCACGCCGAGACCTGCTGGGGCGAGGACGTCCCGACGTTGAACCAGACCGGCGAGTTGAAGCTGAACACCTGGTGCAGCAGCATCCAGGTCAGCTCGTGCTCGAAGACCTCGGCGTCCTGCGGCGAGGCGAAGTAGCCGTACTGCTCCCCCGCGCTGCGGTAGGTCGTGACGACCCGGTCGATGAGCTGGCGCAGCGACCACTCCCTCGTCGGCGTCCCGACCGCGCCGCGGAAGTACTTCGTCGTCACGATGTTGACCGCGTTCACCGACCAGCTGTCGGGGAACTCCACGCCGCGCTGCTCGAAGTTGACCGATCCGTCGCGCCAGTTCGTCATCACGACGTCCCGACGTTCCCAGCTGACCTCCGCGTACGGGTGGACGCCGGGCGAGGTGTACACCCGCTCGACGACCAGTCCGCCCGGCGGGTAGGTCGCACGCTCCGGTGCGGGCTCGCCCGACCTGCGCGTGCTCTGCGCTGCCTCGGTCATCGGTGGTCCTTCCTCAGGCGGTGGTGCGGGGATCGGGGACGAGCGGACGGGGACGTGCGGACGGGATCGGGGCGTGCGGACGGGACCTGCGGACGGGACCTGCGCACGGGCGGTGTCGGCCGCCGGCGCTCAGCCGGGCCCGCCGTCCGGCCCGTGCGCCCGGCGCAGCTCGAGGATCGCCTTCTCGAAGTCGTCGACGGAGCTGAACGCCTGGTAGACCGAGGCGAAGCGCAGGTACGCGACCTCGTCGAGCTCGCGGAGCGGGCCGAGGATCGCCAGGCCCACTTCCTCGCTCGGGACTTCGGCGGCGCCGGTGGCGCGGATGGCCTCCTCGACGGCCTGCGCCAACTGTGCGAGGGCGTCCTCGTCCACCGGGCGGCCCTGGCAGGCGCGACGGACCCCGGAGACGACCTTCGCCCGGCTGAACGGCTCGGTGACGCCGCTGCGCTTGATGACCGCGAGTGTCGCTTCCTCCACCGTGGTGAACCGGCGGCCGCATTCCGGGCAGGAGCGCCGGCGCCGGATCACCTGCCCCTCGTCCTGCTCGCGGGAGTCGACGACGCGGGAGTCGGCGAACCGGCAGTACGGGCAGCGCACGTGTCCCGACCCTTCTGTCCGTGCGGTGCGCGGACCGGGGAGGACCGCGCGGATGTGGGTGACGCTGTCGACAACCTGGGGACGGACCTGTGCACCGGCATCCGGTGCTGTGGACGACCGACCCCAACCTGTGGACGACTTACACCAGTGTAACTACTAGATGTGGGGGACGGTAGGGCGAACGGCGCCGGGATGCAAGTAGGCGGACCGGGTCGACACGCCGGTCGGAACGACCGACCGCCGAGGCCGGCCCGCCGGGTCGTCACGTCGTGGTCGGGTCAGCGGACCCGCACGACCTGTCCGGGCACCAGGCCGGAGCCGGTGACGCCGTTCAAGCGGGCGAGCTCGTCGACCTCCGCACGGGGGTCGCGCTGCGGCGCGACGCGGACCGCGATCGACCAGAGGGTGTCGCCGTTCCGGACGACCACCGAGGCGGCGGCCGGCGGGGTGGTCCGGGCGGCGGGCGAACTGAGTGCTCCGGCGGCGAGGACGGCCGCTGCGAGGACGAGCGCGAGCAGGACCGGGACCACCGCGCGGAGCCGCCGGCCCCGCGCGGTGAGCTGCACGGGCCGTCGGCCACAGGAGACCGCGACGGCGCGGGGACGGTGGAGCACGCGTGGCGCTGCCCGCAGCGTGTCCACTGCCCCGAGCGTGCCCAGCTGGCTCGGGGCGACGGGCGCGGGGCGGCCCGCGGCGAGCGCACGGCGCCGCTCGCGCAGCCGGGCCCGGGTCAGCTCGACTCGAGGCAGGCCGCGGGCGGGGACGTCGCCTCGAGGGACGTCACCGCCGGGCGGACGAACGCCAGCGATGGGCTGCAGCCGGTCGGTTGCGGTGGGTGTCGACATTGCGGATCGCCTCCGGTTCGAACTCGTGTTCGTCGAACACGCGTGCGACCATGAGAGCAGAAGGGTCCGACAATTTCCACCGGTGGACGTGCTACGAGGCCCGCGACCGGGTACGCCGAGGCCATGCTCATGGTGCTGCTGTACGTCGTCGGGTTCCTCGGCGTGGTCGGTGGGTGGGCGATGGTGGGCTCGGTGCCCGGAACCGTCGTCCTCGTCGTCGCGGGCGCCCTGATCGGGTGGACGCTCGCCCACTCGACCTACCGGCACGAGCGGCTCGGGCGCACGTCCCGGACCGTCCCGCCCGCCGCCTGACCGGCCGGCCCGCCGACGTCCCGTCCTCGGCGGCCTTGACGAACACCGGCGTGTCGTTCGAACAGGTGTTTGGCGCGCGCGTTGCCGAGCGCTAGCGTGACGGCGGTGCCGCCGCCGGGCGGCGCTCCCACGGCCCCGTCGCGCGGCGGCGCGGCGTGACAGCGAGCGGACGGAGACGGCGAGCGTGGCCAGACGCGCACCGACCAGCACCTCGGACACCTCGAACAGCTCGAACGGCTCGGACAGCTCGGACCGCACTCGTCACGGCCGGTCCAGCGACCCCGCAGCGCCGACTGCGTCCCGTGCGTCCGGGAGGTCCGCCGCACCGGCCGGTGTCGCCGAGCTGTCCGACCGCGACCGCGGCGACGGGCTGACCGCGCGGCAGCGGATCATCCTGGACGTCATCCGGGACTCGGTCCAGCGGCGGGGCTACCCGCCGAGCATCCGCGAGATCTGTGAGGCCGCGGGCCTCGCCTCGACATCGAGCGTGGCTCACCAGTTGTCCGTCCTGGAGCGCAAGGGCTTCCTGCGTCGCGACCCCAACCGGCCGCGCGCGGTCGACGTCCGCTCCCCGGACGAGGTGGCCGCGGCGGCGCCCGGCCGAACGCGGCCGGCCCCGGCCGACCCGACCGCCGAGGACGGGGCCAGCCTGCCGGCGCCGGTCATGGTGCCCGTGGTCGGGCGGATCGCCGCGGGCGGCCCGGTCCTGGCCGAGCAGGCGGTCGAGGACGTGTTCCCGCTGCCTCGAGCACTGGTCGGCGACGGCACGTTGTTCCTGCTCCGCGTCGCAGGCGACTCGATGATCGAGGCGGCGATCTCCGACGGCGACTGGGTCGTCGTGCGTCAGCAACCGGTCGCCGACAACGGGGACATCGTGGCTGCCATGCTCGACGGAGAGGCCACCGTCAAGACGTTCCGCCGCCGCGACAGCCACGTCTGGCTCGTGCCGCACAACCCGGCGTACCAGCCGATCGACGGCGACGACGCGACCGTGCTCGGACGTGTCGTGGCGGTACTGCGGAAGATCTGACCGCGGACTCAGCTCCGCGGCGCGGCGCCGTCCGAGGCAGACTGCGGCGAGTCGTTGCGCGGCTGGCCCGCCGGCTGCCAGATGGTCGGCGTCACGGGCGGGGCCGGGCGGACCGGTGACGGCGACACGGGTGCCGACGCGCCCGCTGGGGACGCACCGGGGGCCGGCGGGACGGCGGGCCCGGGCTGGACCGGCGGCGCCGGCGCGACGGGCGGGCTCTGCAGGGCCGGCGGCGTCGGCTGCTCGGCCGCGGCACGGGCGGCGTCGTCCTGGCCCATTCCCTTGATCTCCGTGCGGAAGATGCGCATCGAGCGACCCAACGAGCGGGCCATGTCCGGCAGCTGCTTCCAGCCCAGGAACAACACGGCCACCAGGATGGCGAGCACGACCAGGTGCCCGGGCGAGAACAGCTCCACGAAGGCCTCCTGCGTCGGCAACTCGGTGGTCGCCAGCGAGACTACGCCCGAACGGTGTCCGAGCCGCCCGTGAACGCCGCGCCCGTGAACGCCGCGCCCGTGAACGCCGCGGCTGGCACCGGCTCGCCGAACGGCGCCAGCGCTGCGGCGAGGCCCTGGTGCACCCGAGCGGTGAGCACGGTGCCCGCTGCCACGTGGTCGGTGGCCAGCACCTCACCCTCGGCGTGTGCCCGCGCCACCAGGTCGCCCCGGTCGTAGGGCACCAGGACGGTCAGCTCGACGTCCGGGCGGGGCAACCGGGTCTCGATCGCGCAGCGGAGCTGCGTCGAGGCCCTCGCCGGTCCGCGCGGAGACGAAGATCGCGTCAGGGGCGAGCAGGCGCAACCGCGCCGCCGTCGCCGGGTCCGCCGCGTCGTGCTTGTTGACGACCAGCAGCTCCGGCACGGACGTCGCGTCGATGTCGGTGAACACCTCGTGGACGGCGCGGATCTGCGCCTCGGGATCGGCGTCGGCGCCGTCGACGACGTGGAGCACCAGGTCGGCCTCGGACACTTCCTCCAGGGTCGAGCGGAACGCCTCGACCAGCTGGTGCGGCAGGTGCCGGACGAAGCCGACCGTGTCGGTCAGCGTGTACGGCCGGCCGTCGGGCGTCTCGGCGCGGCGCACGGTGGGGTCGAGGGTGGCGAACAGCGCGTTCTCGACCAGGACGCCGGCGCCGGTCAGGCGGTTGAGCAGCGAGGACTTCCCGGCGTTCGTGTAGCCGGCGAGCACGACGCTCGGCACGCCGTTCACGGTGCGCCGGGTGCGCTTGACGTCCCGTGCGGTCTTCATGGCGGCGATCTCGCGGCGCAGCCGGGCCGCGCGGGAGGTGATCCGTCGGCGGTCGAGTTCGAGCTTGGTCTCACCCGGCCCACGGCCGCCGATGCCCAGGCCGCCGGCCGCCCGGCCGCCGACCTGCCGGGACAACGACTCGCCCCAGCCACGCAGGCGCGGCAGCAGGTAGGACAGCTGCGCCAGCTCGACCTGCGCCTTGCCCTCCTTCGACCGGGCGTGCTGGGCGAAGATGTCCAGGATCAACGCCGTCCGGTCGACGACCTTGACCTTGACGACGTCCTCCAGCTGGCGCAGCTGGCCGGGAGTCAGCTCGCCGTCGCAGATGACGGTGTCCGCCCCGGTGGACGCCACGACGTCGCGCAGCTCCTTCGCCTTGCCCGAGCCGATGTACGTCGCGGCGTCGGGCTTGTCGCGGCGCTGGATCAGGCCGTCGAGGACCTCGGAGCCGGCGGTCTCGGCCAGCCGCGCGAGCTCGACCAGGCTGTTCTCGGCCTCGGCCAGGGTGCCGGTCGTCCAGACGCCGACGAGGACGACACGCTCCAGGCGAAGCTGCCGGTACTCGACCTCGGTGACGTCGGTGAGTTCGGTGGACAGCCCGCTCACGCGGCGCAGCGCCTGGCGCTCGTCGAGGTCGTAGGTGCCCAGGGTGTCGTCGGTGGCGTCGTCGGTGATGTCGTCGTGGGTGGCGCCGTCGGTCGCGACGGCGTCCGGACGCTGAGGGGTGTTCTCGGGGAAGGTCATCGCTCCGTCATGGTGGCACGGCGGGCAGGGGTGTCCAGTCGATTCGGACCGCTGCGGCACAGTGCCGCGCCCGCACCTCGGTCAACCGCGCGCAGCGGCCAGCCATTCCGGGGACAGCTCGATCTCGGCGACCAGGACGGCAGGGCCGGCTGAGCACGATCGACTCCTCCTGCCAGGTCACCGTGCACGTCCCGCCCGGCACGTCCACCTGCCAGGTCCGCCCGTCCGGCGCGCCGAGCGCGGCCACGACAGCGGCGATGCCGGTGCCACACGACCGGGTCTCGCCCACGCCGCGCTCGACCACCCGCATCCGGACGTGCCGGGGACCGGCGAGCACCGCGAACTCGACGTTCTGCCCGTCCGGTCGTCCCGGCTCGACGGTCGGCGTGGCGCGCAGGTCGAGACGCAGGAGCTCGTCCGCGTCGTCCAGGCGGGCAACGGCGTGCGGGTTCGGCATCTCGACGCTCACGGCGGCCAGCGTCAGCGACCGGCCGTCGACCGGGACGGTCACGATCGGGACGTCCGGCAGCACGACCGGCCGGCCGAGGTCGACCGCGACCGTGCCGTCGTCGCGCAGGCGGGCCGACACCGTCCCGCCGCGAGTGCCGATCGGAGCCTCGGCGCCGATCGCTCCGACGGCGCCGAGGTAGCGGGCGACGACGCGGATGCCGTTGCCGCACATCTCGGCCAGCGGACCCGTCGGCGTTGCGGTAGTCCATGAACCACTCGGCGTCGGCATCGGCGCCGTCGACGTTCTTGCTGCGCACGACGCGCAGCACGCCGTCGGCCCCGATCCCGGCCCGCCGGTCGCACAGCGCCCGGACCAGCTCTGCGGTGAGGTCCAGCTCGCCGTCGGCGTCCGGGACCAGGACGAAGTCGTTCTCGGTGCCGTGGCCCTTGATCACCCGCAGCCCCGTCACGCGACCAGGGTAGGCGTGGCGGCGGCGAGGGCGAGCTCGACGAGGTCACGACGGGTGCCATCGAGCCAGACGACGCGAGGGTCGCGCCGGAACCAGGACCGTTGGCGGCGCACGAACCGCCGGGTGGCGCGCACCGTGGCGTCCCAGGCAGCGTCGAGGTCGCCGACGACCGCGCCGGCGTCGTCGAGCACGCCGAGCGCCTGGGCGTAGCCGAGCGCCTTGCCAGCGGTGGGGCTGCCGCGCAGCCCGGCGGGCAGCAGACCCCGGACCTCGTCCAGCAGGCCGGCCGCGGCCATCCGGCGCACCCGCAACTCCACTCGGTCGTCGAGGTCCGCGCGGTCGAGCCCGAGCTGGACGCTGCGGTAGATCGACGTGAAGCCGGGCATCCGAGCGCGGAACGCCCGGCCGGTCAGCTCGATGACCTCCAGCGCCCGGACGACGCGGCGGCCGTTCGTCGGCAGGATGGCCTCGGCCGCGTCCGGGTCCAGCCCGCGCAGCCGGGCGTGCAGCGCCGGGGCGCCGAGCGCGTCGAGCTCCTCCTGCAGCCGGGCGCGGACCACCGGCGACTCGCCGGGGAACTCGAGGGCGTCCAGGGCGCCGCGCAGGTACAGGCCCGAGCCGCCCACGAGGACCGGCAGCCGGCCCCGACCGGCGATGTCGGCGATGCGGTCGCGCGCCAGCCGCTGGTACTCGGCGACCGCGGCCGAGCGTGTCACCGGCCAGACGTCGAGGAGGTGGTGCGGTACTCCGCGACGCTCGGCCGCCGGCAACTTCGCGGTGCCGATGTCCATCCCGCGGTAGAGCTGCATCGAGTCGGCGTTGACGACCTCCCCGCCGAGGCGAAGAGCGAGCTCCACGCCGAGATCGGACTTCCCGGTCGCGGTCGGGCCGACGACCGCGAGGACGGTCGGCGGCCGGTCAGCCACCGCAGTGCCAGGACGCGACGAGGTACCCGACGCCGAGCGGCGCGTCGTCGTAGGCCACCCGCGCGCTGGTGACGGGAGCCGTGACCAGATCCGCGGCGGCATGCCACGCCGGGACGCCGGCGGCCAGCAGCTCGCGACCGAGATCGGCGTCCACCGCGGCCAGGGCGGCCGGGTCGCCGGTCGTCAGGGCCTCGGAGACGGTGGCGTCGAACGCGGCGGCGCGTTCGTCGTAGTAGCCGGGCGCCTTCACCGTCCTGCGCGCCGATCCGTCACCGAGGACGAGCAGGCCGATGTCGGCGTCCTGCACGACGCCGAGCAGGTCGGCCGCCGCCCGGCTGCTGGCCCAGTCCGGGCCGACCGCGACAGCGCGGGCCCCGCTGCGCGGGCCGAACGCCTCGGCGGCGAGCCACGCCCCGACCGTGAGCGACAGCGGCAGCTCGACCGCGTCCCCCGCACGCCGGCGACCCGAGCGGGACCTCGAGCGGCACGCCGAGGGAGGCGAAGCTGCCCCGCGACAGCGGCCCGAACAGCGCCGACCGCGGCCCCGCGCCGAGCAGGAGGAGCTCGAGTCCGGTCAGCTCGCCGATGACCGTGAGACAGGCGGCGCGGAGCTCCGCGAGCTCGTCCGCGGCAGCGCCCCCGACGGCGGGCACGAGCACCGGCGCGATGCGGGCAGAAGGCCACGGAACGGATCACGCGGGACGTCCGGCGCTCACCGTCAGGACCACAGCAGGACAGTAGACGGCGGGCAGGAAGGTGACGCCCGGATCGTGTCTAATGCTGGCCATGGGCTCGCAGTGGGGACGCATCGACCCCGACGGGACCGTCTGGGTGCGGACGTCCGACGGTGAGCGGCAGATCGGGTCGTGGCAGGCCGGTGACGCAGAGGCGGGCCTGGCGTACTACACCCGGCGCTTCGACGACCTCGCGACGGAGGTCGCACTGCTCGAGCGCAGGCTCGCCTCCGGCGCCGGCGACCCGGGCGCCACCCGGCACGCGGCGACCACGTTGAAGGAGCAGCTCCCCACCGTGGCCGCCATCGGTGACCTGGCCGCACTCGACACCCGCCTCGACGCGCTCCTGGCCGCGGCCGAGGAGCGCGCCGGCGCCCGGGCCGCGGAGCGGGAGAAGGCGCGGACCGAGGCGGTGGCGGGCAAGGAGCGGCTGATCGCCGAGGCGGAGGAGATCGCCGGGTCCGCGACGAACTGGAAGGCCGCCGGTGACCGGCTGCGGGCGATCGTCGAGGAGTGGAAGCAGATCCGCGGCATCGACCGCCGCACCGACGACGCGCTGTGGAAGCGGTTCGCCGCCGCCCGCGACGGGTTCGGCAAGCGCCGCGGCGCGCACTTCGCGCAGCTCGACGCCGAGCGCGATGCGGCACGCGTGCAGAAGGAGAAGCTGGTGGCGCGCGCGGAGGAGCTCCAGGACTCCTCGGACTGGCGCGGCACGGCGGTGCAGATGCGGGAGTTGATGACCGACTGGAAGGCCTCCCCTCGCGCCGCCCGGGACGTCGAGGACCAGCTGTGGGCCCGCTTCCGCGCCGCGCAGGACGCGTTCTTCGCCCGGCGTTCCGGCGTCTTCGCCGAGCGCGACGCCGAGCAGGTCGAGAACCAGCGCCGCAAGGAGGCGGTGATCGCCGAGGCGGAGGCCCTCGACGTCGCCGACCCGAAGCGGGCCCAGGCGGCGCTGCGGGACCTGCAGGACCGCTACGACGGGATCGGGCACGTGCCGCGCGACGCGATCCGACGCCTCGACGACCGGATGCGCGCGGCGGAGACCCGCGTGCGCGAGGCGAACGACGCGCAGTGGCGGCGTGCCAGCGCGGAGTCCAACCCGTTCCTCGCCGAGCTGCGCGCCCGGCTGTCGGAGGCGGAACAGAAGCTGGAGCGAGCCCGGGCCTCAGGCGACACCGAGCGGATCCAGCGCGCCGAGCGCGAGGTCGAGCAGCGCCGCTCGCTACTGCCGAGCTAGGGGCAACAGGGTCCGTCTGCCGGTCGGCGGACCGCCCGCCTCGGCGCCGCGCCATCTCCGGTAGCCGACTGGCGCGCCGTCGGCGACCAGGTGGTGCGGCGCCGCGGACGTGACCACGCTGCGCACGACGTCACCGGCTTGCGCCGAAGGGGCGGCGAGGTGGACCAGCCGGCCGTCCCGGGCCCGGCCGGACACCCGCCCGGTGGCGGCGTCCTTGCGGCCCTCACCGGTGCTGACCAGGACCTCGACGTCAGTGCCGACGAGCGCCCGGTTGCTTGCCCACGCGATGTCGTCCTGCAGCGCGACGAGGCGGTCGTAGCGCTCCTGGACGACGGTCTTCGGGACCTGGTCGGCCATGGTGGCCGCCGGGGTGCCGGCCCGCACGGAGTACTGGAACGTGAACGCGCCGGCGAAACGTGCCTGCCGCACGACGTCGAGGGTGTCCTCGAAGTCGGCGTCGGTCTCACCGGGGAACCCGACGATGATGTCGGTGGTGATCGCGGCGTCCGGGATCGCCGCGCGGACCCGGTCGATGATCTCGAGGTACCGCGTGCGGCGGTACGAGCGCCGCATCCGGCGCAGCACCTGGTCCGAGCCGGACTGCAATGGCATGTGCAGCTGCGGGCAGACGTTCGGCGTCTCCGCCATCGCTGCGATGACGTCGTCGGTGAAGTCGCGCGGGTGCGGGCTGGTGAACCGGACCCGTTCGAGCCCGTCGACGTCCCCGCACGCGCGCAGCAGTCGTCCGAACGCGTACCGGTCACCGAAAGACCGGCCGTAGGAGTTGACGTTCTGGCCCAGCAGCGTCACCTCGACGACGCCGGCGTCGACCAGCGCCCGGACCTCGGCGAGGACGTCACCGGGTCGGCGGTCGGTCTCCCGCCCGCGCAAGCTCGGGACGATGCAGAAGGTGCAGCTGTTGTCGCAGCCGACGCTGATGGACACCCACGCCGACCACGGGCTCTGCCGCCGGGTCGGCAGATCGGACGGGAACGCCTGCAGCGACTCGGCGATCTCGACCTGAGCCTCGTGGTTGTGCCTCGCCCGCTCCAGCAGGACGGGCAGGCTGGCGAGGTTGTGCGTGCCGAAGACGACGTCGACCCACGGCGCGCGCTCGACGATGGTGCCGCGGTCCTTCTGCGCGAGACAGCCGCCGACGGCGATCTGCATGCCGGGGCGGCGCTTCTTCGTCGGCGCGAGGTGGCCGAGGTTGCCGTACAGCCGGTTGTCGGCGTTCTCGCGCACCGCGCAGGTGTTGAAGACGACGAGGTCGACCTCGTCGCCGGCACCGGGGTCGGCGCGCTGCCACCCGGCCTGCTCGAGCAGGCCCGCGATCCGCTCGGAGTCGTGGACGTTCATCTGGCACCCGTAGGTGCGGATGTCGTAGGTGCGGACGGCAACGCTGGTGTCGGTCATGGCGCGCTCGAGGGTACCGACGGGGCGGTGCGGTGCGGGCCGGCGGCGGACTAGTGCGCGATCTCGGTCGCGCGGGACTCGCGGACCACCGTCACCCGGATCTGGCCGGGGTAGGTCAGCTCGTCCTCGATCTGCTTGGCGATCTCACGGGCTATCACCTGCGCGGCGAGGTCGTCGATCTCGGAGGGCTGCACCATGACCCGGACCTCGCGACCGGACTGCATCGCGAAGACCTTCTCGACGCCGGCCTTGGCGTTGGCGATCTCCTCGATGCGTGCCAGGCGCTTGACGTAGTTCTCCAGCGACTCGCGCCGGGCACCCGGGCGGGCGGCGGAGCAGGTGTCGCTCGCCTGCGTGAGGACCGCCTCGACGGTGCGCGGCGCGACCTCGTTGTGGTGGGCCTCGACGGCGTGCGCGACGGCCTCGGACTCACCGTGCTTGCGGAGCAGGTCGGCGCCGATGAGGGCGTGGCTGCCCTCGACTTCGTGGGTGAGCGCCTTGCCGATGTCGTGGAGGAACGCGCACCGCCTGACCAGCGTGGGTTCGACGCCGAGCTCGGCGGCCATGACGCCGGCGATGTGCGCGGTCTCGAGCAGGTGCCCGAGGACGTTCTGCCCGTAGCTGGTGCGGTACTTCAGGCGTCCCAGGACCGGCAGCAGGTGCTCGTCGAGGTCGCCGATGCCGACCTCGGCGAGAGCGTCGCGGGCGGCGCGCAGGCACAGACCGTCGACTTCGGCCTTGCTGGCCTCGTACACCTCCTCGATGCGGTGCGGGTGGATCCGGCCGTCGAGCACGAGCTTCTCGAGCGTCAGCCGGCCGACCTCGCGCCGCACCGGGTCGAAGCAGGACAGGAGGACGGCCTCGGGGGTGTCGTCGATGATCACGTTGACGCCGGTGACCGACTCGAACGCGCGGATGTTGCGGCCCTCGCGGCCGATGATGCGGCCCTTCATCTCGTCGCCGGGCAGCGGCAGGACGCTGACGACCGTCTCGGTGGTCTGGTCGCTGGCCACGCGCTCGACGGCCTCGACGACGACGGCGCGGGCCCGCTCCGTCGCCTCGGCGCGGGCCTCGTTCTCGATCGTGCGGGCCAGGACGGCCGCGTCGCGGCGGGCGCTCGTCTCGACGCCGGCCAGCAGCTCGGCTCTCGCCTCGTCGCTGGTCAGCCCGGCGATGCGCTCGAGGTCGAGCCGGCGCTGTGCGAACGCCTCGTCGGCCTGGCGGAGCCGCTCGCTCACCTGCTGCTCGAGCGCGTCGAGCGAGCCACGGCGCTCGACGAGCTCGTCACGCTGCGCGGCGAGGTCGGCGGCGCGGTGGTCGAGGCTGTGACGCTCGGCGTCGAGGCGCTGCTGGATCGCGGTCAGCTCCGCGCGGTGGGCGGCGAGCTCGCGTTCGGTGGCCCGGACCGCGTCGGACAGCTGGGCCGCCTCGCTCTCGCCACGGCGCCGAGCGTCGGCGAGGGCGTCGGCGACCTCGGCGTCGAGCCGGGTGCGCAGCTCGTCGGCCGCCTGGCGGACGGAGGCGGCGTGGGACTCCGCGGCACGGCGGACCGCGTCGGCCTCGGCGGCGGCGGAGCGGCGCTGCGACTCGTACTCGCTGCGGGCGAGCTCGCGCAGGGACGCCGCCTCGGCCTCGGCCAGCCGGCGGGTCGAGTCGGCGGCCTCCTGGGCCCCGGTGGTCTCCCGCGCGGTGTCGCGGGTGGTCCCGTCGGCTGCGGTGCCGACGTCCAGCCCGTCGGTGCGCGCGGCGCCGGCCGACGGCGGTCGGGGGCTCCGGCGGGCGTAGGCCAGGACGAACAGGACGCCGACCAGGAACGCGGCCACGATCGCTGCGTAGAGAACGCCGTGCACGACCGCCTCCTCCGTCGCCGCCACGGCTGCGCGCCGTGGTCTCCCAGGCGCGCAGCGGACAGCTGCTCGGGCGGTGACGCGAGCGGTGCTCGCGGTCGTCGCGAGCCTCGCGCGTGCGCCGTCCGTCCGCCGCGTCCAGCGGCGGCGTCCTGACCGGAGGTCGGCCTCCTTCCTCGAGGAACGGCCCGGAAGCTGCTATCTGTGGCCGGTCGACCCGCCGTGAGCGGGGCGTCCGGTGCGTGTGCCTGATCTCCCCGAGGCTAGGAACGACGGGGACCCAACGCAAGGACGCCCCGCCGCGCGCGGGTCGTCGGCGCGGATCGGGCAGCGGGTCGGACCGCAGGGCCGGCCGGGCACGTGGTCCGGCAGTCAGTCGCGCGGAGTCGTCCGGCAGTCACTCCCCCGGCACTGATCCGGACTCAGTCGAGGACGTGGTCCTGCGGGCCACCCGAGCCATCCGCGCCGTCCGGGTCACCCGGGCCGGCGTCGTCGTCGCCGACACCCGCCAGGTCGCCGACGGTCTCCCGGACGACGCGGTGCACGACCGACGGCCCATGCCCGCGACGGGCGAGCCGCCCGGCGAGTCGCCGGGCCTGGACTTCGGGCGGGACGCCGGCCAGCGAGCGTGCGCTCCGGGCGGCGAGGCGTCGGGCGGCTGCGAGTTCCGCCCCGGCCGGGACGGCCTCGAGCGCCTCGGCGATCTCCGGATCCGCGATGCCGCGGCGGCGCAGCGTCCCGGCGACCGCCCGGCGCGCCAGACCGCGACCGACCTGGCTGTCCACCACCGCTCGGGCGAGCGCCGCGTCGTCGAAGAGCCGGACGTCGACGAGCCGATCCAGGACCGCCGCCGCCACGTCGTCGTCGACCCCGCGACGGGACAGGGCCTGGGCGAGTTCCGCCCGGCTGCGCGCCCGCACGGTGAGCAGCCGCAGACACATCTCCCGCGCCGCGGCGGCCTGCGTCGCGACCTGTCTGCCTGGCGGGCGTGCACGCGTCGTCCGCTCCGCCGTGCCCGTCCGTCGTTCCCGCCATCGCAGCGGACGTGCGGCGCGTGCGACCGGCCACGGCTCAGAAGTCGACCGGCGCCGGCAAGGGACCGCCGGGCAGGTCGGCGAGCGCCGTGTCGTCGGCGTCGACCCGCGCGCCCACGCCCAGCTTCTCCTTGATCTTCTTCTCGATCTCGTCGGCCAGGTCGGGGTTGTCGCGCAGGAAGCTGCGGACGTTCTCCTTGCCCTGCCCGAGCTGGTCGCCCTCGTACGTGTACCAGGCGCCGGACTTGCGCACGATGCCCTGCTCGACGCCGACGTCGATCAGCGACCCTTCGCGGCTGATGCCGTAGCCGTAGACGATGTCGAACTCCGCCTGCTTGAACGGCGGGGCGACCTTGTTCTTGACCACCTTGACCCGGGTGCGGTTGCCGACGGCGTCGGTGCCGTCCTTCAACGTCTCGATCCGCCGGACGTCGAGCCGGATGGAGGCGTAGAACTTCAGTGCCCGGCCGCCGGTCGTGGTCTCCGGCGAGCCGAACATGACCCCGATCTTCTCCCGGAGCTGGTTGATGAAGATCGCGGTCGTGCCCGAGTTGTTGAGCGCCCCGGTGATCTTCCGCAGCGCCTGGCTCATCAGCCGCGCCTGCAACCCGACGTGACTGTCGCCCATCTCGCCCTCGATCTCGGCGCGCGGGACCAGGGCCGCCACCGAGTCGATGACGATGACGTCCAGCGCTCCGGAGCGCACGAGCATGTCGGCGATCTCCAGCGCCTGCTCACCGGTGTCCGGCTGGCTGACCAGCAGCGCGTCGGTGTCGACGCCGAGCGCGCGGGCGTACTCGGGGTCGAGGGCGTGCTCGGCGTCGATGAACGCCGCCACTCCGCCGGCGGCCTGCGCGTTCGCCACCGCGTGCAGTGCGACCGTCGTCTTGCCGCTGGACTCCGGGCCGTAGATCTCGACGACCCGGCCCCGGGGCAGGCCACCGATGCCGAGCGCCACGTCGAGCGCGATCGACCCGGTCGGGATGACCTCGATCGGCGTCGCGGCCCGCTCGCCCAGGCGCATCACCGATCCTTTGCCGTACTGCTTCTCGATCTGGGACATCGCCACATCGAGCGCCTTGTCCCGGTCGAAGCCTGTTGCCATCGGACACCTCTCACGACTGTGGGGGAAGCTGGACCGCGCCGAACGCTAGGCCCGACCTCCGACAGATCGACGCCCTCGCCGGAGGTTGTGGACAACCGGGTCGTCGTCCACAGCCGGCGGCCCTGTTCACGCTAGACGAACGCGTGTTCGACGCCCAGCGACACGCCGATGTCCAGCGACACGCCGCAGCGCAGGGCTCCCAGCAGCGTGAACCGGTGCCTGCGGTCACCGCAGATGGGCCGGTACCTCGAACTCGGCACACACGGCGCGCCAGATCTCCTTCGTGTCCAGCCCGCGGGCGATCGCCTCGTCGATCGTCGAGCCGAGCGCCGGCAGCCGGTAGTCCGCAGCAAGGCTCCGCGCATAGGCGGCGCCGAACCGCTCGTCCATGCGCGCCCAGAAGTCGGTGAACCGCACCCGTCCCAGCGTAGGTTCGCGCACGGCGCAGACAGCGGGAGGCAACGACCGGCGGTTGTGTCGTACCCCTCCCGCACACTGGGTCGGTGCCCCGGTTCTCCCCCGCCACCCAGGCCTGGTTCGACGGCGCGTTCGCCGCCGCCACGCCGGCGCAGGAGGGTGCGTGGGACGCGACGGCCCGCGGCGAGCACACCCTCGTGGTCGCACCGACCGGATCCGGCAAGACACTCGCGGCGTTCCTGTCCTCCCTCGACCGGCTCGCCGCGCTGCCTCCGCCGGAGGACCCGCTGCGCCGCTGTCGGGTGCTGTACGTCAGTCCGCTCAAGGCGCTGGCCGTGGACGTCGAGCGGAACCTGCGCTCCCCTCTGGCGGGCATCCGGCAGGCCGCGGTCCGGCTCGGACTGCCACAGCCGGCGATCGACGTCGCGATCCGCTCCGGCGACACCCCGGCCGACGAGCGGCGGCTGTTCGCCCGGCGGCCGCCGGACATCCTCATCACCACGCCGGAGTCGCTGTTCCTGCTGCTGACCTCCGCCGCGCGGGAGGCGCTGCGCGGCGTGGACACGGTGGTCGTCGACGAGGTCCACGCGGTCTGCGCGACCAAGCGCGGCGCGCACCTGGCGCTGTCGCTGGAGCGGTTGGACGCGCTGCTCGAGACACCGGCGCAGCGGATCGGGCTGTCGGCCACCGTCCGGCCGGTCGACGAGGTCGCGACGTTCCTCGCCGGTGGCCGAGCGGTGACGGTCGTGCAGCCGCCGGCGGCCAAGACCTTCGAACTCGAGGTCGTCGTCCCTGTCGAGGACATGTCCGCACTCGGGGAGCCGACCGGCGACCTGTCCGGTGCGGCGGCCGGCGCCGAACGGCGGGCGTCGATCTGGCCGCACGTCGAGGAGCGGGTGCTCGACCTGGTCGAGGCGCACCGGTCGACCATCGTGTTCGCCAACTCCCGCCGGCTCGCCGAGCGGCTCACCGCTCGGCTGAACGAGCTGGCCGAGGAGCGCGCGGAGGCGGTGGCCGGTGAGTCGGCCGACCGGCCGTCGGCCGCTCCACCGGGCTCCCCGCCGGCCGCTCCGCCAGCCCAGCTCATGGGGCAGTCGGGCGCCGGCGTCCCGGCGCGCGGCGATCGGGTGGTCGCCCGGGCGCACCACGGCTCGGTGTCACGCGAACAACGGGTCCTCGTCGAGGAGGACCTCAAGGCGGGCCGGCTCCCGGCGGTGGTCGCCACCTCGAGCCTGGAGCTGGGCATCGACATGGGCGCCGTCGATCTCGTGGTCCAGGTCGAGTCACCGCCGTCGGTCGCCTCCGGCCTGCAGCGGGTGGGCCGCGCCGGCCACCAGGTGGGCGCCGTCTCCCGCGGCGTGATCTTCCCGAAGTACCGCGGTGACCTCCTGGAGTGCGCGGTCGTCGCCGAGCGGATGCGCGAGGGCGCCATCGAATCGATGCGCTACCCGCGCAACCCGCTCGACGTGCTCGCCCAGCAGGTCGTCGCGATGGTCGCGATGGACCCGCAGACGGTCGACGGGGTCGAGGAGCTGGTGCGCCGGGCGGCGCCGTTCGCCGGCCTGCCCCGCTCGGCGCTGGAAGCGGTGCTGGACATGCTCGCCGGGCGCTACCCGTCCGACGCGTTCGCCGAGCTGCGCCCGCGGCTCGTGTGGGACCGGATCACCGGGGAGCTGACCGCCCGGCGCAGCGCGCAACGCCTCGCGGTCACGAGCGGCGGCACGATCCCGGACCGCGGCCTGTTCGGGGTCTTCCTCGCCTCCGGCGAGGGCCCCGGCCGGCGGGTCGGCGAGCTCGACGAGGAGATGGTCTACGAGTCGCGGGTCGGCGACGTCTTCCTGCTCGGCTCGACCTCCTGGCGGATCGAGGACATCACGCACGACCGGGTCCTCGTCTCCCCGGCGCCCGGTGAGATCGGCCGGATGCCGTTCTGGAAGGGCGATTCGCCAGGGCGCCCGGTCGAGTTCGGGACGGGCGCTCGGGGCGTTCCTGCGCGAGGTGGCCGCCGCGCCGCGCGAGAGCGGCGCTGGCCCGGGCGCGGGCGGCGGGCCTCGACGAGTGGGGCGCGGCGAACCTCGTCGACTACCTCACCGAGCAGCGCGAGGCCACGCGGCACCTGCCCGACGACCGGACGGTGCTCGTCGAGCGGTTCCGCGACGAGCTCGGTGACTGGCGCCTGGTCGTGCACTCGCCGTTCGGGGCGCCGGTCAACGCGCCGTGGGCGCTCGCGATGGGCGCGCGGCTGCGCGAGCGGTACGGCATCGAGGTCGCAGACGATGCACTCCGACGACGGGATCGTGCTGCGGCTGCCGGACACCGACGCCGACCCGCCCGGCGCCGAGCTCGCCGTCTTCGACCCGGACGACGTCGAGGCGGTGGTCACCGGGGAGCTCGGTGGGTCGGCGCTGTTCGCCGCTCGGTTCCGCGAGTGCGCGGCGCGCTCGCTGCTGCTGCCCAAGCGGGACCCCCGCCGGCGCGCGCCGCTGTGGCAACAGCGCCAGCGGGCCAACCAGCTGCTGCAGGTCGCCAGCGAGTACGGCACCTTCCCGGTGGTGCTCGAGGCGATGCGCGAGTGCCTGCAGGACGTCTTCGACGTGCCCGGGCTGTCCTCGCTGATGCGCGATCTCGCCAACCGCAGCGTGCGGCTGGTCGAGGTGGAGACGCCGACGGCGTCGCCGTTCGCGCGGTCGCTGCTGTTCGGCTACGTCGGGATGTTCCTCTACGAGGGCGACGCGCCGCTGGCCGAGCGGCGGGCGCAGGCGCTGTCGCTGGACACCGGCCTGCTCGCCGAGCTGCTCGGGTCGACGGAGCTGCGCGAGCTGCTGGACGCCGACGCCCTCGCCGCGGTCGAGGCCGAGCTGCAGCGGCTGCCGGCCGACCGGCACGCCCGCGGTCCGGACTCCGTGCACGACCTGCTGCGCGGGCTCGGCGACCTGAGCACCGCCGAGGCGCTCGCGCGTGGCGCGACGGCGCAGGACCTCGCCGAGCTCGAGGCCGGACGGCGCGCGATCCGCGTCCGCCTGGCCGGCGACGAACGGTGGCTGGCCATCGAGGACGCCGGCCGGGTCCGCGACGCGCTCGGCACGGCGTTGCCGGTGGGCGTGCCCGAGGCGTTCACCGAGCCGGTCCGCGACCCGCTCGGCGACCTCGTCGCGCGGTACGCCCGCACCCACGGACCGTTCCGGCCCGAGGACGTCGCCGGCCGGCTCGGCCTGGGCGTCGCGGTGGTGGCGACCACGCTCGAGCGGCTCCGCGCGACCGGCCGGGTCGTGCAGGGCGAGTTCCGGCCCGGGGAGGTCGGCACGGAGTGGTGCGACGCCGAGGTGCTGCGGGCGATCCGGCGCCGGTCCCTCGCCGCGCTGCGCCAGGAGATCGAGCCCGTCCCGGCAGAGGCCCTGGCGCGGTTCACGCCGGCATGGCAGGGCATCGGCGTACGGCCGTCGTCCGGAGTGGACGCTGTGCTGCGGACCGCCGAGCAACTCGCCGGGGCGCCGCTGCCGGCGAGCGCGCTCGAGTCGATGGTGCTCCCGTCCCGGGTCGCCGACTACACCCCCGGCATGCTCGACGAGCTCACCGCCGCCGGAGAGCTCGTGTGGTGCGGCGCCGGGGCGCTCGGCAACGCCGACGGATGGGTGGTGCTCTCGCCGGCCGACGGCGCGGACCTGCTGCTGCCGCCACCGACTGATCCACCGGGCTCCCCGCTCGCGGCGGCGGTGCTCGAGCAGGTCGCCGACGACGCGGCGCTGTTCTTCCGGGCGATCGCCGATCGGGTCCGCCGTGACCCCGCGTTCGGTGCCGTCACGGACGCCGAGCTCACCGTGACGCTGTGGGAACTCGTGTGGTCCGGCTGGCTCACCAACGACACCCTGGCCCCGGTGCGTGCCCTGCTCGGCGGTCGCCCGGCGGCGCGGCGTGCGCCACGCGGCACCCGGGCGCCGCGGGCGCGGTACGGACGTGTCGGCCGCTACGGGGCGGCGGCGCTGACCGGCGGTGGGACCGGCGGGACCGGCGGGACGGTCGGCACCGCCGGCCGCGCCACCGGCATGGATCCGGCCGTGGGCGGACGGTGGTCGAGGCTCCCGGCGCGCGAGGCGGACACCACCCGCCGGGCCGTCGCGACCGCGGAGGTGCTGCTCGACCGGTACGGCGTGGTCACCCGCGGCGCGGTCGTGGCCGAGCGGGTCCCCGGCGGGTTCTCCGCCGTCTACCCGGTGCTGAAGGCAGCCGAGGAGTCCGGCCGGGCCCGCCGCGGCTACTTCGTCGACGGGCTGGGCGCCGCCCAGTTCGCCACGCCGGGCGCCGTGGACCGGCTGCGCGGCCCAGGTCCGCGAGGACCGGCGGCCGGCCCCCGCCATCGTCCTGGCGGCGACCGACCCGGCCAACCCCTACGGGGCCGCTCTGCCGTGGCCGGCGTCCTCGACCTCGCCGCGACGCCCCCGAGTCCTCCGGCGTCCGCCGGCCAGCCCTCGGACGGCCCTGGCGGGGTCGTCCCGCAGGACCTCCAGGCGGGCGCGCCGGCAGGACCCGGCGATCCGGTACCGGCGACCCGCCGGGGGCACCAGCCCGCCCGCAAGGCCGGTGCGCTCGTCGTGCTCGTCGACGGCGCGTGCACGCTCTACGTCGAACGCGGTGGGCGGACGCTGCTGTCCTTCACCGACGACCCGAGCAGCTGCAGCCCGCCGCGGACGCGCTGGCGCTCGCCGTGCGGGACGGCCTGCTGGGCAAGCTCTCGGTCGAGCGCGCCGACGGTGAGCCCGTCGTGGCGTCCGCGCTCGGGGCGGCGCTGGCCGCGGCGGGGTTCCGGCCGACGCCGCGCGGGCTGCGGCTGCGCGCCTGACCCGTCCAGGCGGCGCGGGACGCAGCGTCAGCCCGGGACGGACGTCGAGACGCTGCGCGACCAGGTCCGCAACCGGAGCGCGAGCGCCAGTTCGGCCACGCCGCGCAGCAGGAAGCTGAGGCCGACGAGGACGCCGAGCCGTCACCACTGCGGCGTTCCGGTCGACGACGAGGACGATCCCGGCGGCCACGCTGAGCAGGCCGACGAGGACCGCCCAGACCCGTTGCGCGCCGGCGACGCCGCTGAGCAGCAGGTTGCCGAGACCGGTGACGACCAGCCACAGGGCGCAGGCCAGCACGATCGCCCGGGCACCCCGCCCGGGGTGGAACAGCACGAGCACACCGACGATCAACGCCAGTGCGCCCAGGACGATGGCCCACGTCCCGGGCAGGCCGAGCGCGCGCAGCCTGATGCCGAACGCGACGGCCGCCACGCCGGTGACGACCAGCAGGACGCCGAGCAGGACCGCGAGCACCACCACGGTCTTGCCGGGCCAGGCCAGCGCGAGGACGCCGACCACCACGTCGAGGACGCCGAGGACGGCGAACAGCCGCCATGCCCGGACCAGGAAGCGGGCGGCGGCCGCCTCGTCCGAGCCCCGCCGCAGCCCGCCGCGCCGGACCCGCGCCGACTCCGCCGGGCAGCGGACCCTCGTAGGGCCGCTGCGCCGGCCAGCCCGGCCCCTGCGACGGTGCGCCGGACGGTCCTCCGGTCGGCGGGAGCTCGGTCACGGCGCCACCGTAGCGGCGCCGCGGGACGGACGGCGCCGAGAATGGTGGGCGTGCCCGAAGGAGACACCGTCTGGCTGACCGCACGGCGGCTCGACACCGCACTGCGCGGCCGACAGGTGACCACCTTCGACCTGCGCGTCCCTCAGCTGGCCGTCGCCGACCTGCGCGGGGACACGGTCAGCGAGGTCCGCGCCCGCGGCAAGCACGTCCTCATGCGCTTCGCCGGCGGCCGCACGCTGCACAGCCACCTGCGGATGGACGGGTCGTGGTACCTCAGTCCCACCGGGACCCGTCCTCGCCGGCATCCCGAGCACATGGTCCGCGCGCTGGTCGGCAACGCCGAGTGGCTGGCGACCGGGTACCGGGTGCACGACCTGGCGATCGCGCCGACCAGCGAGGAGGACCGCTGGGTGGGCCACCTCGGTCCGGACCTGCTGGGCCCGGACTGGGACCCTGCCGAGGCCGTCCGGCGGATGCGCGCGGACCCCCACAGAGCGATCGGCGACGCGCTGCTCGATCAGCGGACCCTTGCCGGGATCGGCAACATGTACAAGGCCGAGGTCCTGTTCGTCGAACGGGTCAACCCGTGGACGTCGGTCGCCGAGCTCACCGACGACCAGCTCGACCGTCTGGCCGCCAGCTCCTACCGGCTGCTCCGGGCCAACCGCGGCCATCCCGAGCAGACCACGACCGGCCTGATCGGCCGGGGCAAGGAGCACTGGGTGTACGGCCGGCTCGGCGAGGCTTGCCTGCGCTGCGGCACTCCGGTCAACCGCGCCGACCAGGGCGAGCCGCCGCAGCAGCGCATCACCTACTGGTGCCCACGCTGCCAACCCGGCCCCGTCCCGCCCGGCACCCGGAGCCGCCGCCGCGGCCGCTGACCGGTCAGGACAGGTCAGGATGCGGGCGGCGCCTCCGGCGCGGCCTGCGGCTGCGGCGTCGAGACGGCCGCGGTCTCCCCGGCGGCGCCGGTCTGCTGTGCCGACCCGGAGCCGGCGCCGATCGCCGGCGCGTCGGCGGCACCGCCGGCGCCCACGGCTGGCGCACCTGAGGCCGCCTTCAACGACGCGCGGATCTCCTCGAGGCGCGCGCTGCCCTGCAGGTTCACCGACGCCTGCCGGACCTCCAGCATCCGGCCGGCCACGGTGTTCTGCGCGAGCTCGGCCTGGCCGACCGCCGTGGCGTAACGCTGCTCGATCTTGTCGCGGACCTCGTCCAGCGACGGGACGTTGCGCGGGGCCGCGAGCTCGCTCATCTGCTGCAGCGAGTCCGAGACGGTCTCCTGCATGCGGGCCTGCTCGAGCTGGGTGAGCAGCTTCGTCCGTTCGGCGAGCTTCTCCCGCAGCAGCAGCTCGTTGTTCTGCACCGCCTGACGCGCCTGTCCCGCGGCCTGCAGCGACTGGTCGTGCAGCGCCTTGAGGTCGGCGATCGACTGCTCGGCGCTGACGAGCTGGTTGGCGAGCGCCTGCGCGGTCTGCTCGAAGTCCTGGGCCTTCGGCTCGTCGCCGCCGGCGCGGGCCTTGTCCGCCAGCACGAGCGCCTGCCGGGCCTGGGCCTGCAGCGTCTCGACCTGGTTCAGCTGGCGGTCGAGTTTCATCTCCAGCTGCCGCTGGTTGCCGATCACGCTGGCCGCTTGGCGGACCAGCTGCTCGTGCTGCTGCTGCGCGTCCTGGATGGCCTGCTGGATCTGGATCTTCGGGTCGGCGCGCTCGTCGACCTTCGCACCGAACCAGGCACCGAAGTACTTCCACGACCGGACGAACGGGTTCGCCTTGCCTTGCGCCATCGTGGGCTGCCCTCTCAGAGACTCAGACGCTGCGTACCGGCTCCCATAGTGGCACGCGGCCGGCGGCGCCTCCGGCCCGCTCAGCGGCCCCTGAGCGTCGCGACGGCAGACCCACGACCAGCACCTCGACGTCGCGTTCGATCGCCGCGGAGGACGCCGGGGACAGCACGAAGGACGCCAGCCAGCGCACGACGGTCTCCGCGCCCTGCCGGTCGAAGCCGGCGAGGAGCTCCGCGACGGCCTCGACGACGCGGCGCCGTGCGCGCGAGGAGCCGTCGGCACCGACCATCGCCGCCAGCGTCGCGGGCTCCCGGGCGCCCAGCGCGCGCAGCAGCGGGTGGTCGGACAGCAGACGCGCGGCGCCGGCGAGCGCGTCCTCCAGCGGGCGGTCGACCAGCTCGGTCAAGGCGGTGTCGAGCTCGGCGTCGAGCAGGGCGTCGAGCACGTCGCGTCGGGTGCGGAAGTGGTTGTACAGCGTCGCCTTGGCGACACCGGCGGAGGCGGCGACCTGCGACATCGTCACGGCGGTGCCCCGCGCGAGGACGGCCTGCCGGGCGCCGTCGAGGACGGCGGCCCGGCCGCGACCCATCGCGTTCCCCGCGCGGGTGTGGACACCGGTCGCCCGCCCCGCGGGCGAGAGGGGCTCTGGCAGCACGGACGCGGAGGCTACGCCCGCAGGGCGGGCGTCCAGCGGCGACGCGCGCCGACACCGTCGACGGGCGGGACGAAGCGGCGAGTCGAGCGGGAAGTCGAGCGGCGTGTCAGGCGGCGGGTCAGGCGGCGGGTCAGGCGGCGACGGTGGCCAGCGACCGCGCGCGCGGCCCGCCGGGACCGGTGCCCGGACCGTCGACTCCGGCCGGAGCCGGCAGCCGACCAGCGGCGCTGGCGGCCACCCGCGTGCCGGCCACGAGCTTCTCGTCGCGGCGCAGCTGGTCACTGACGTCGGCGAACAGCTCGGACAGCTCCACGTCGAGCGCCGCACAGATCGCGGCGAGCAGCTCCGACGACGGTTCCTTCTGCCCGCGCTCGACCTCGGAGAGGTAGCCCAGGCTCACCCGGGCCTTGGAGGACACCTCGCGCAGCGTGCGGCGCTGCCGCAGCCGCAGTCCGCGCAGGGTCTCGCCGACCACCTGACGAAGCACAGCCATGGTGCGAGACCCCCTTCAGCGTCCCGTGTCCCCGCCGACCTCGGCCGGAACCTCACCGTACCCGGGCCACTCGGGTCCCGGTCGGTCGTGCGCGGTCACTCCGCTCACGGCGAACGTAACGTTGTAATCGAGGACCGGATTTCCGCCCGGAGGGCGGACACCGCTCCCGCGACGCTCGCGTGCCGGATCTCCGTCCGGTCTCCAGCCAGGTAGAGCCGGGACACCGCGACGTCCGCATCGCCGTCTGGACCGGCGACTCCGACGTAGACCGTCCCCACCGCGACCGCCGTCCTGCCGGTCCGGACCGGCGACGCCGGTGACACCGACCCCGTACGTGGCGGACGAGCCGGTCCCGCACGCCGACGGCGAGTGCCGCCGCGACGTCCGGGTCGACAGCGCCGCGTTCGGCGAGCAGGTCGGCCGGGACGCCGGCGAGCTGTGCCTTGAGGTCGGTGGCGTAGACGACCAGCCCGCCCCGGACGGTCGCGCTGGCACCGGCGGTGGAGGTCAGCGCGCCGAGGAGCAGCCCGCCGGTCAGCGACTCGGCCACCGCGACCGTCGCACCGAGCGCCCGCAGGTCGGCGTGCAGCTCGGCGAGCTGCTCGGCGCGACGGCTCGGGGGACGGCTCGCCGGCGGCGCCGCTCAGGCGGCCACCCGGCCGCGCCGACGCAGGGCGAGGGCACGGGCGACGTAGTCGACGCCGGTGACCACGGTGAGGACCAGGGCCGCGGCGAGCACGACGGCAGCGGCGTCACGGACCCAGCCGTGCAGCGGCAGGACGTAGAGCCCGATGGCGACCGCCTGCAGCGTCGTCTTGATCTTGCCGCCGCGGCTGGCGGGCAGCACGCCGTGCCGGATCACCCAGAAGCCGCAGCAGCGTCACGCCGAGCTCGCGCACCAGGATCACGACGGTGACCCACCACGGCAGTACGTCCGAGGGCGGACAGCCCGACCAGCGCGGTCGCCCATCAGCGCCTTGTCCGCGAGCGGGTCGGCGAGCTTGCCGAACTCGGTCACCAGCCCGCGGCGGCGCGCCAGGTCACCGTCGACGCGGTCGGTCAGCGAGGCGATCGCGAACACGACGCACGCGATGACCCGCCACGCCGGTCGAGTCGCCGCCGTCGTGGACGAGCGCGACGGCGAACACGGGGACCAGCAGGAAGCGCAGGGCGGTCAGCCCGTTGGCGATGTTCCAGACGGACGCGGTCGCCGCCGGGACGGCGGCGCGGGTCCGGGCGCAGTCCGTCGCGGGCGACGTGACGGGGTCGGCGGTCACCGGACCGGCCGGCGCGACCCGGCGCTCGGCGGGACCGTCGGAAGGCACCGACACGGTCATCCGAGGGTGCCGGCGGGGTCGCGCCTCGGCGGTACCGAGGCGATCAGGTCAACCCCGCAGCGTGTCGACGACCACAGCTCGGACGATACTGCCCGGCCGGGCGGCGCGAGCCGGTCAGTTCGACCAGTTCCGTCGTTCCGTCCACGTCCGGGACCCTGGTGGCGCCGCGCGGCCGGTGCTGCGGGCACCCGTCCCGTCGCCGACTCGTCTCGACCAGGACCTCGACGACCTCGCCGACGCGGTCCTCGGCGCGCTGGGTGGCGAGCTCGTCGGCCAGCGCGCTGAGGCGCTCGACGCGCTCGGCCACGACGTCGGCCGGCAGCTTGCCCGGCAGCCCGGCCGCCTCGGTCCCGTCCTCGTCGGAGTAGCCGAACACGCCGATCGCGTCCAGCCGGGCGGCGCCGAGGAACCGCTCGAGCTCCTCGACGTCGTCCTCCGTCTCGCCCGGGAACCCGACGATGACGTTGCTGCGTGCCCCGGCCGCGGGCGCCAGCTCGCGGACCCGGGCGAGCAGCTCGAGGAACGCCACGGTGGAGCCGAAGCGCCGCATCCGGCGCAGCACCGACGCGCTGGCGTGCTGGAAGGACAGGTCGAAGTACGGCGCGACGCCCGGCGTGGTCGCGATCGCCTCGAGCAGGGACGGGCGCAGCTCCGCCGGTTGCAGGTAGCTGACCCGGACCCGGTCGACGCCGTCGAGGGCGGCGAGCTGCGGCAGCAGGGCTTCCAGCGCGCGCAGGTCGGCGAGGTCCTTGCCGTAGGACGTCGAGTTCTCGCTCACGAACACCAGCTCGCGGGCCCCGGAGTCGGCGAGCCAGCGCGCCTCGGCGAGCACCTCCGCCGGCGGACGGGAGACGAAGGCGCCGCGGAAGGACGGGATGGCGCAGAAGCTGCACCGCCGGTCGCAGCCGGAGGCGAGCTTCAGGTAGGCGACCGGGCCGTCGTCCAGCGCGGCCGGCGCCGCGTCGGCAGCCAGCCGTGACCGGGCAGCGCTACCTCGGCGGCCGCCGCGCGCCGCTCGACCGGGGTGACCGGCAGCAGCGTGCGGCGATCGCGCGGGCGGTGCGGCGCGACCGGGCGGCCGGCCGCCACGTCGTCGAGGCGGGCGGCGATGTCGGCGTAGCTGTCGAAGCCGAGCACCGCGGCGGCCTCCGGCAGCTCGGCGGCGAGCTGGTCGCCGTAGCGCTCGGCGAGGCAGCCGACCGCGACCACCTTCCGGCCGGTGTCAGCCGCGGCCAGGACGGCGTCGATGGAGTCCTTCTTCGCGGCGTCGACGAACCCGCAGGTGTTCACGAGGACGACGTCGGCGTCCTCGGGCGCGCCGTCGGTGAGCTGCCAGCCGCCGGCGGCGAGCCGGGCGGCGAGCTCCTCGGAGTCCACCTCGTTGCGGGCGCAGCCCAGGGTCTGCAGGCTGACTGTTCGCGACCCCGGCACGACGCTCGAGGGTACCGAGCGAGGCGCTACGGTCGAGGGCGTGCTCGAGGCGCTGACGGTCCGTCCGGCGCGCACGCCGGACGTCCCGGCCATCAAGGCGCTGGTCGACACCTACGCCGGGTCCGGGCGCAAGCTGCTCGCGAAGGAGCTCGTGACCCTGTACGAGGACGTCCAGGAGTTCCGGGTCGCCGAGCTCGACGGCGAGGTGGTCGGCTGCGGCGCGCTGCACGTGCTGTGGGCCGACCTCGGCGGAGGTCCGCACGCTCGCCGTCGCGCCCGAGTGCCGGGGCCGCGGGATCGGCGCGGCGCTGGTGGACGAGCTGGTCCGGGCCGCGCGCGAGCTCGGTCTGAGCCGGCTGTTCGCCCTGACGTTCCAGACCCGGTTCTTCGCCCGGGCCGGCTTCGCCGAGATCGACGGCACGCCGGTCGACCCGGACACCTTCGACGCGCTGCGCCGCTCCTACGACGCCGGCGTGGCGGAGTTCCTCGGCCTGGAGTACGTCAAACCGAACACGCTGGGGAACTCCCGGATGCTGCGGCACCTCTGAGCCGCAGGTCGGGCAGGGACGGCGTCGACACGCCGTCGGTGGTCCGCCCCACCGGCCACGCTGGTCACTACCGTCACGGCGCGTGACCACCGTCGATCAGGCCTTCGGCGCCACGCTGACCCCGCCGGCCGTCCCGGTGGTCGGCCGGGCCCGTCCCGGCCGGCACCGCGCGTCGGGCGCCCGGTCGATGCTCTCGCTGCGGCGGCTGTTCTACGTCGCCCGGCACCGCCGCCTCTGATCCCGACGGGTCAGACGGCGTCCTCGACCTGGTCCGGGTCCGCCGCTCCCCCGCCACGCAGGTCGTCGGCGTCCCCGCCGTGGCGCAGCGCGTACAGCAGGCCCGGCAGGTCGTCCGGCATGCACCAGCACGTCGCGCGCCTTCGACCCCTCCGACGGGCCGACGATGCCGCGGGTCTCCATCAGGTCCATCAGCCGGCCCGGCCTTCGCGAAGCCGACCCGCAGCTTGCGCTGGAGCATCGAGGTGGACCCGAACTGCGTCGACACCACCTGCTCGACCGCGGCCAGCAGCAGCTCGAGGTCGTCACCGATGTCTGCGTCGATCTCCTTGCTGCGCCGCCGCCGGGGCGGTGACGTCCTCCCGGTAGGTCGGCTGCAGCTGGGCCTGGCAGTGGTCGACGATGGCCTTGATCTCGCTGTCGGTGACGAACGCGCCCTGGATGCGCGCCGGCTTCGAGGCCCCCATCGGGAGGAACAGCCCGTCGCCCTTGCCGAGCAGCTTCTCCGCACCGGGCTGGTCGAGGATGACCCGCGAGTCGGTGACACTCGAGGTCTTGAACCCCAGCCGGGACGGCACGTTGGCCTTGATCAGCCCGGTGACGACGTCCACCGACGGGCGCTGGGTGGCGATGACCAGGTGGATGCCGGCGGCGCGGGCGAGCTGCGTGATCCGCACGACCGCGTCCTCGACGTCCCGCGGGGCGACCATCATGAGGTCGGCGAGCTCGTCGACGATCACCAGCAGGTACGGGTAGGCGGTGTACACCCGCTCCGAGCCCGGCGGCGTGACGATCTCGCCGGCGCGCACCTTGCGGTTGAAGTCGTCGATGTGCCGCACGCCCGAGGCCTCCATGTCCTCGTAGCGCAGGTCCATCTCGCGCACGACCCACGCCAGCGCGTCGGCGGCCTTCTTCGGGTTGGTGATCACCGGGGTGACCAGGTGCGGCACGCCCTGGTAGCCGGCGAACTCGACCCGCTTCGGGTCGATGAGCACCATCCGCACCTGGTCCGGCGTCGCGCGGGTGAGCACGGACAGGATCAGCGAGTTGATGCAGCTGGACTTGCCCGCTCCGGTCGCGCCGGCGACGAGCAGGTGCGGCATCTTCGTCAGGTTCGCGACGACGAACCCACCTTCGACGTCCTTGCCGAGCGCGACGAGCATCGGGTGCTGCTCGCGCTGGGCGACCGGGGCGCGCAGGACGTCGCCGAGCATGACGATCTCCGGGTCGGCGTTGGGCACCTCGACGCCCACGGCGCTCTTGCCCGGGATGGGGCTGATGATCCGCACGTCCGGGCTCTTGACGGCGTACGCGATGTTGCGGGTGAGCTGGGTGATCCGCTCGACCTTGACCGCGGGGCCCAGGGTCACCTCGTAGCGGGTGACCGTCGGGCCGCGGGTGAACCCGGTGATCTCGCAGTCGACCGCGAACTCGCTGAACACCTGCTGCAGAGCGGCGATGACCTCGTCGTTCGCCCGGGTGTGCTCCAGGTGCGGGCTGCCGGCCTTGAGACCGGCCAGCGAGGGCAGCGTGTACATGCCCGCACCGCCGGCGAGCTCCAGCTGGACCGGCCGGTCGATCGGCGGGAGGTCGGGCTCGGGGTGCGGCTCACGCCGGCACCCTGCCCGCGGGTCGGACGCGATGTGCGCGCGGTGTCGGCGGCTGCCGGCTCCGCGCCGAGCGGGACCTCGGCGCGTCGCGTCCTCGGGCTGCCCGGCGGCGGGAACGGGCGCGCCGGCGGCACGTGGCGGTCGCGGTGCTGGAGTCGGACTCGCTGCCGGACCGACGCCGCAGCAGCGAGCCGGCCGCTCCCCGCAGCACGCTCAGCGGCGTCGCGGTGACGACCAGGACCCCGAACACGCCGAGGACGAACAGCACCGGCACGGCCAGCGCGGCGGACAACCCGTGGGCGAGCGGCACGCCGACGGCGGCGCCGAGCAGGCCGCCGCTGTGCGCGCGGTCGGCGGTGGTCGCGGGGCTGCCCGCGCCGAGGTGCAGCAACCCGACGACGGCCAGGGTGAGCGCCGTCCCGCCGACGACCGCCCGGCCGCGCGACTGCGGGCGCGGCACCTGTCGCAGCATGTGCACCGCCGCGGCGCCGAGCACCACGGGCAGCAGGTAGGCGGCGGTGCCGATCAGGACGCGCGTGACGTCCGCGAGACCGCGGCCCACCGGCCCGGCGGCGTCGAGGTAGAGCCCGAGCCCGGCGACGACGGCGAGCAGCAGGACGGTCAGGGCCGCGGCGTCACGGCGGTGCTCGGGGTCCAGCTCACGGGCGGTGGCGGCGTTGCGGCCGACGGCGCGGGCCAGCGCCCCGACCGCGGTGGCCAGAGCGCGCCACATCCCGGCGAGGGAGCGTCCGAGCGTGACCAGCGGTGTCGCCGCCACGCGGCGGCCGGGCGCCGGGCGGGCGCGCGGCGCGCCGGCCGCGACGACCAGCGGCGGAGGCGCCGCTCTTCCGGGGCCGGGTGCCGCGGGTCCCGTGAGCCGGCGGACGGGGGCGGGTGGTCGTCGGCACCCGACGACCCTAACGCTCGACCGGACGGTGAGAGCGGGACCACGCCGGGACGTCAGACGCCCGGCGGCGGCCAGGTCGTCGCGGAGCTGGGCGACCTCGGCGTCGGTGGCGTCGACGAGCGGCGGCCGAACCGGACCCGACCGGGCGGCCGCGGAGCGCCAGCCCGGCCTTGACCAGGATCGTCCCCTGGGTGCGGAAGATGCCCGTGTAGATGGGCAGCAGTTGGCGGTGCCGGAGCTGGGCCTCGGCGATGTCGCCGGCGACCCAGGCGTCGAGCAGCGCCGCGGTCGCCGCGCCGGCGAAGTGCGTGGACGTGCCGACGACGCCCACGCCGCCGAGCGCGAGCAGCGGGAGGGTCAGGGCGTCGTCGCCGGAGTAGTAGGCCAGGTCCGTCTCGGCGATCACCCGCGAGCTCGCGACGAGATCGGCCTTGGCGTCCTTCACCGCGACGATCCGATCGTGGCCGGCGAGGGCCAGGATGGTCTCGGTCGCGATCGGTACCGCCGAGCGGCCGGGGATGTCGTACAGCATCACCGGGAGCTCCGTCGCGTCCGCCACGGCCTGGAAGTGGCGGAGCAAGCCGGCCTGCGGCGGCTTGGAGTAGTACGGCGTGACGACCAGCAGGCCGTGCGCGCCGGCCTTCGCGGCCTGCTCGGCGAGATGGACGGAGTGGGCGGTGTCGAACGTGCCCACCCCCGCGACGACGCGGGCCCGGTCGCCCACCGCGTCGGCGACCGCGCGCACCAGGTCGGCCTTCTCCGCGTCGGTGGTCGTCGGGGACTCCCCGCCGGTGCCGTTGACGACCAGTCCGTCGTTGCGCTGCTCGTCGACCAGGTACGCGGCGAGCTCCCCGGCGGCGGCGAGGTCGAGGGCACCGTCCGCGGTGAACGGGGTGACCATCGCCGTCAGCAGCCGGCCGAACGGCGGCCCCGCGGTCGCTGCGGTCATGCCCCGAACGCTACCCCGGCGGGCGCGGCCCGCACCGGTGTGACACGGGCCTGAGGCCGGGTCAGCCCTCGCTGACGAACGGGCTCGAGGCGACCTCGGTGCCGTCCGGCAGCCCGGTGATCTCGAAGTCGGCGAACACGTTCGGGGCCACTCGCTGCAGTTCCCGCAGGCAGCGGATGGCCACCGCGCGGATCTCCACGTCCGCGTGCTCGGAGGCGCGCATGGCGACGAAGTGGCGCCAGGCCCGGTAGTTGCCGGTGACGACGATCCGCGTCTCCGTGGCGTTCGGCAGCACCGCCCGGGCCGCCTGGCGGGCCTGCTTGCGCCGCAGCGTCGCGTGCTCGACGCCGGCGAAGCGCTTCTCGAGCCCCTCGAGCAGCTCGGTGTAGGCGCTGACCGCGGCGGTCGTGGCGGCGACGAACTTCTCGTGCAGCTCGGGGTCGTCGGCGATCACGCCCGGCTCGACCATCGCGGCGTCCCGCTCGGGGACGTAGCGCTGGGACAGCTGCGAGTAGCTGAAGTGCCGGTGCCGGATCAGCTCGTGGGTGAACGAGCGGGACACCCCGCTGAAGTAGAAGGTGACGCTGCCGTGCTCGAGCACGGACAGGTGACCGACCTCGAGGATGTGCCGCAGGTAGCCGGCGTTGGTCGCCGTCGACGGGTTCGGCTTCGCCCAGGACTGGTAGCACGCCCGGCCCGCGAACTCCGCCAGGGCCTGACCGCCGTCGGCGTCGGTGTCCCACGGGACGTCCGGCGGCACCTCGAACGCGGTGTGCGGCGATGACGCGGACCGACGGGGTCACCATCTCGGGCACCGCGCCACCCTAACCGCGCCCCCCTACCGGTCCCGCAACGCCGCACCGAGCGGCGCGCTGAGGTCCCCGCGGCCGGCCACGCCGACGTCGTCGAGCCCGAGCCACCCGGCGACGAGGCGCAGTTCGGCGGCGAGCTCGCGGGCCACGTCGGGCACGTCGATGCCGTCCTCGCCGAAGGCGCCCTGCACTCGCAGGACGCCGGGCCTGCCGGTCGGACTTCAGGTCGACGCGCGCGACCAACCGCTCGCCGAGCAGGAACGGCAGCACGTAGTAGCCGTGCACCCGCTGAGCGGCCGGCGTGTAGATCTCGATGCGGTAGCGGAAGTCGAACAGCCGCTCCGTCCGGTCGCGGAACCAGACCAGCGAGTCGAACGGGGACAGCAGCGCGCGCGCCGTGATCCGGCGCGGCCGCCGGGCCGCCGGCCACAGGTAGGCCGGCGCACGCCAGCCGGCGACGCTCACCCGGACCAGCTCGCCGGCATCCACCAGTTCGGCGACGCGCTGCTTCGACTCGGTCCGCGGCAACCGGAAGTAGTCGCCGAGGTCCGGCTCGGTGGCGACGCCGAGCGCGCGCGCGGCGATCCGGACCAGCTCGCGCTGCGCGTCGGCGGGCGACGGGGTCGGTGCGGCCAGCACCTCGACCGGCAGCACCCGCTCGGGCAGGTCGTAGAGCCGCTCGAAGTTGACCCGCCGCGCCGCGGTGACCCGTCCGGCCCAGAACAGGTACTCCAGCGCGATCTTGCCGTCGGACCAGTTCCACATCTGGCCGGGCTCGCGCGGCGGGCGGGCGACCTCGGTGTCACCGGAGCGGATCGGGCCGCGCTCGGCGACCAGGCGCTCGACCCGCTCGACGAGCTCCGGCGCGTCCCGGGCGACGCGGACCATGCCGCCCCAGGCCTCGAGGTGCGCGCGCTGCCATCCGCCAGCGCAGCAGCGGCTGGTACTCCACCGGCACCAGTGACGCCTCGTGCGCCCAGTACTCGATCAGCTCGCGCCGGACCGGGCCCGCGGTGTGGGCGGTCAGCCGGTCGAGCAGCTCGCGCGGGTAGGGCCCGAGGCGGGCGAAGACCGGCAGGTAGTGCGAGCGGCAGAAGACGTTGACCGAGTCCAACTGCAGGACGCCGACCCGGTGCAGCACCCGGCGCAGGTGACGGGCGTCGACCCGGCCGGCGGGGCGCGGCTCGGCGAAGCCCTGCGCGGCGAGCCCGATCCGGCGCGCCTGCGCGGCGCTGAGGTGCTCGCCCACGCCGGAGACCCTAGGCGGGGCGTCGGACACCGATCCGGGACCGGAGCGTTGGTCGCCACGTCGCGCCGGTGTCAGGATGCCTCCGTGTTCGAGAGCCTCATCCGCAGCATCGGGGACGCGGTGGGCGTCTGGATGTACGTCATCGCGGGTGGGCTGGCGTTCGCCGAGGCGGCGCTGCTGTTCGGGATGGTGCTGCCCGGCGAGACGGCGCTGCTCGTCGCGGGCGTCTTCTGCCGCCCGCCCGGTCACCTGAACCTGTGGGTGATGATGGCCGTCGCCATCGTGTGCGCCATCGCCGGCGACTCGGTCGGGTTCGAGCTCGGGAAGAAGTTCGGGGCGCCGCTGCGGCGCACCCGGGCCGGTCGTTTCGTCGGCGAGCACCGGTGGGCGGTGGTCGACGCGTTCCTCCACCGGCACGGTGGCAAGGCGGTCCTGCTGGGTCGGCTCACGGCGCTGCTGCGGGCGCTCGATCCCGTCGATGGCCGGGATGAGCGGGATGCGGTACCGGACGTTCCTGCTCTGGAACGCCATCGGCGGCGTCGTCTGGGGCGGCGGGTGCGTGCTGCTCGGCTACGCGTTCGCCTCGGCGCTGGACGTGGTCGGGCAGACGCTCACCTGGGCGCCGTTGGCCGTCCTGGCCGTCGTGGTCGTCGTCTTCGGCGCGCTGCACCTGCGACGGCGCCGGCGCGAGCGGGCCGAGGCGGAGGCGTTCGCGGAGGCGGACACTGCCGGCCCGGCCGCCGCTGTGCAGGCCGACTCCGACCGCCCCGCCGCCCGCTCCTACGCTGGCGATCATGGCCGACGTCAGCGTGCGCCCCGCCCGCCCCGACGACGTCGGCGAGATCGCGCGGATCCAGGTCGAGACCTGGCGGACCGCCTACCGCCGGATCCTGCCGGACGCGGTGCTCGACGACCTCTCCGAGGACGCGGCGCGCGCGTCCTGGGAGGAGGCGGTGCGCCGGCCGCCGCCGGGCGGCGCACGTCCTCGTCGCGCTCGAACAGCAGTGGACGGTGGGGTTCGCCGCGCTCGTGCCGCTGGCGCTCAGCGAGCCGGACGCGGACGAGCCGGACGCCACCACGACCGTGGCGCTCGGGCCGCTGCTCGTCGAGCCGCGGTGGGGCCGGCGCGGGCACGGCTCGCGGCTGCTCGCCGCCGGGGTCGACACCGCGCGTGCCGACGGCACGACCCGGGCCGTGGCGTGGATCCCGGAGGCCGATGCGGCGTCCAGGGCCTTCCTGGAGTCCGCCGGCTGGGCCCGGGACGGGCTGGTCCGCGCCCTCGACACCGGCGCCGGGGAACTGCGCGAGATCCGGCTGCACGTGGGGCTGACGTGACCTCCACCGGGATCCCGACCGCGGCGCTCGACTTCTACGAGGACCTCGAGGCGGACAACACCAAGGCGTTCTGGAGCGCGCACCGGGAGGTCTACGAGGAGCAGGTGCGAGCGCCGCTGCTCGCCCTCGCCGCGGCGCTCGAGGAGGAGTTCGGCGCCCCCAAGTTCTTCCGGCCCTACCGCGACGTGCGCTTCAGCAAGGACAAGACGCCGTACAAGACCCACCAGGGCATCTGGTTCGGCGAGTCGTCGGTGTACCTGCACGTCGACGCGGCGGGGTTGATGGTCGCCGGCGGCTACTACGACACGACGAGCGCCCAGGTGGAGCGGCTGCGCCGGGCCGTCGCCGACGACATCGCCGGAACGGCGCTCGAGCGCGCGCTGGCGCAGCTCCGCGGCGCGCGCTTCGAGGTCGGCGGCCAACGGCTCACCCGGGTCCCGAGCGGCTACCCCAAGGACCACGCCCGGGCGGACCTGCTGCGGCACAAGACGCTGACGGCGTCCCGGCAGTTCGGCTGCCCGCCGTGGCTCGCGACCGCCCGCGCGCGGACGGAGATCGCCAAGGCGTGGCGGTCGATGGCACCGCTGCTCGGCTGGCTCGACACCCACGTCGGCCGCGGCTGACAGTTCCGTTCGCGCGCCGAGTGGCCACGTGTTCGCCGAGTGGCCACGTGTTCGCCGAGTGGTCGCACGTCTGCTGACCACTCGGCGCGCAAGTGGCCACCCAGTGGCGGAAGTGGCCACTCGGCGGCCGCTGGTCGCGTTCACCGCCACCATCACCACCGCCGCCACCACCACCACGCCGCACGGCTCAGGCTGGCGCGCGCTCGATGGCGGTGCGCATGGCGCCGCGGGCCCGGCGCCGGTCGCCGGCCAGGTCGTAGGCCACCGCCAGGCGGTACCACCCGCGCCAGTCCTCCGGCGCGGCCTGCACCTCGGCGCGGCGCCGCTCGAACAGCGCGTCCGCGGCGGCTCGCTCGACCCGCCCCGACGGCGTGCGGGGCAGCTCCGGCGGGTCCTCGTCGAGACGCTCGGCGAGCCGCTGCGTCGCCTGCCCGAAGCGGAGTTCCGCGACGACGACCCAGATGCCGATCAGGGGCAGGACGAGCACCGCGACGCCCAGCACCTTGAGCACGACCCGCGGCTGAGCGATCAGGTAGATCCCGCGGTAGCCGATCAGGACGAGGTACGCCGCCAGCGCGACCAGCAGGACCGCGACGACGCGGCGTGCCCTCACACGCCGAGCAGCGACTCGAGCCCGACCGTGAGACCCGGGCGCGCGCTCACCTGCCGGATGGCGAGCAGCACACCGGGCATGAACGACGTCCGGTGCAGCGAGTCGTGCCGGATGGTCAGCGTCTCGCCTTCGGTGCCGAACAGGACCTCCTGGTGGGCGACCAGGCCCGCCAGCCGCAGCGAGTGCACCCGCAGACCGCCGACCTCAGCGCCGCGCGCGCCGTCGAGCTCCTGGGTGGTGGCGTCCGGCGGCGGCGCGAGACCTGCCTCCTTGCGAGCGGCGGCCACCAGCTCGGCGGTCCGGGCCGCCGTCCCGCTGGGTGCGTCGAGCTTGCCGGGATGGTGCAGCTCCACGACCTCGACCGACTCGTAGAACCGCGCCGCCTGGCGGGCGAACGACATCGTCAGGACGGCGCCGATGGCGAAGTTCGGGGCGATGAGGACGCCGAGGTCGGGCCGGTCGCTCAGCCACTCGCGGACGGTGGCCAACCGCTCGTCGGTGAACCCTGTGGTGCCGACCACGGCGTGGATGCCCTGGTCGATCGCGAACCGGACGTTGTCCATGACCACGTCGGGCGCGGTGAAGTCGACGAGCACCTGGGCGCCCGCGTCGGCGACGCTGAACAGCCAGTCCCCCGCGTCGACCATCGCGACGAGGTCCAGGTCGTCGGCGGCATCGACCGCGCGGCACACCTCCTGCCCCATGCGCCCGCGCGCACCCAGCACCCCGACGCGGATCGGCTCGCTCACGCTCAGCTCCTCAGGACTGCAGTCCGGACTGCTCGGCGCCGTCGAAGTCGTGCTCGCCGAACGGCCCGACGACGGTCAGGCAGCGCGGCTGTGCCAGAAGGTACGCGGCCACCTCCGCGACGTCCGCGGCGGTGACCGCGTCGATGCGTGCCAGCAGTTCCTCGACGGTGAGCACGTCGCCGTAGACGAGCTCGCTCTTGCCGATCCGGCTCATCCGCGCGCTGGACTCCTCCAGGCCGAGGACGGTCCCGCCGCGCATCTGGCCCTTGCCGCGCTCGATCTCGTCGGCGCCGAGGCCGCCGGCGGCGATGTCGACGAGCTCGGCGCCGACCAGCGCCAGGACCTCGTCGGCCTTGCCCGGGGTGCACCCCGCGTAGACGCCGAAGACGCCGGCGTCGTCGTAACCGGAGGTGAACGAGTAGACCGAGTACGCCAGGCCGCGCTCCTCGCGGACCCGCTGGAACAGCCGGGAGCTCGTCCCGCCGCCGAGCGCCGCGGACAGCACGCCGGCGGCGAAGCGGCGCTCGTCGTGGCGGGACAGCCCCAGGCAGCCGAGGACCAGGTTGGCCTGCTCGGTGTCGTCGGCGACCACGCGGACCGCCTCGGCGGGCCGTCCGGTGCGCGCGGGGCGGCGGCGCGGGTGCGTCGTCGCGCCCGCCAGGGCGGCGGCCCGGGCGTCGAGCAGCTGCTCGACCCGGCGCGTGACGGCGTCGTGGTCGACGTTCCCGGCGGCCGAGACGACCATGCGCGCCGGCGCGTACCGGCCGCGGTACCACCCGCGCACCCGCGACGCGCTCATCGCACCGATCGACTCGACCGTGCCGAGGATGGGTCGCCCGAGCGGCGTGTCGCCGAACAGGGCGGCGGCGAACTCGTCGTGCACCAGGTCGCCGGGGTCGTCGTCGCGCATCGCGATCTCTTCGAGGACGACGTTGCGCTCCACCTCGACGTCGGCCGCGGCGACCACCGCGTCGAGCACGACGTCGCCGACGACGTCGATCGCGAGCTCGACGTCCCGGTCGAGCACCGTCGCGTAGTAGCAGGTGTGTTCCTTCTCGGTGAACGCGTTGAACTCCCCACCCACGGCGTCCATCGCTTGCGCGATGTCCAGGGCGGACCGGGCCGAGGTCCCCTTGAACAGCAGGTGCTCCAGGAAGTGGCTGGCGCCGGCGACAGCCGGGGTCTCGTCGCGCGATCCCACCGGGACCCAGATCCCGACGGTCGCGCTGTGCAACCCGGGCATCGCCTCGGTGACGACGCGGGTCCCGCCCCGCAGGGTGGAACGCCGCACGGTCACCCGCCACATGCTACGGACCGGCGTCATCGCGCCCGGGCCGCCGCGGGCGCCGCGGGGCCCGCTGCACCGGGAAGTGGTCGGGCCGACCGGCGGCCACGAGGTGCCAGACGATGACACCGGCCGCGACGAGGGCGGGGACGCGCAGCGGCCAGCCGGCGATCGGCGCGAGCAGCCAGCAGGCAAGGGCGGCCAGCGGCAGCGCGGTCCGCCGCGCGGGCCCGGTCAGGGTGAGCGCCGTCCACAGCGCCAGCGAGCCGAGCGCACCGACCGCCGCCGTCCACGCCGCGGCGAGCAGCCCCCAGCCGGTGAGCACCCCTGGAGGGACCAGGCCGAGGGCGAGCACGCCGGCGACCAGCACGCCCGACACGGCCGGCACTCCGCGCCCGCCCGCTCGGCTGCCGTCGTAACAGTCCAGGGCGGTCGGCGGGTGCTCGGCGAGCATCGCCGCCCGGTCGGCGTAGAGGCGCACGGACGGGTAGCGGCGCGCCACCGCGGCCACCAGCGGCGGCGGCGCGCCCGGGGAGAGCCACAACGCCTCGATCCGGGCGTGTTCGCTGCGGATCCCACGGGTCCCGGCGACGACGCGGCCCCAGCAGGCGACGACGGCTTGGACGTACCGCAGCTCGCCGCGCGGCGGGTCGACCGCGGCGGCGCCGTAGGCGTAGAAGCCGCACCGGCAGTCCGGGTCCGGCGCGCGGTGCCGGCCGCCGGCGTCGGGTCGACCGGCGGGCGGCGCGCACACCGCGCTGTTCACGCCGTCGCGCCAGGGCTCCCGCGCGGCGAGCGGCAGGAGCGTGCCGGTGCGCTCGACCCGGAAGGTGCGCACGGCACGGATCTCCCCCACGGCGGGAGTCGCCCCGCTGAACGCCCCGGGGTGACCGGCCCGTCCGTCGGCCACCCGTCAGCCCGCCAACCGCTGCGCGAGCCGGAAGGTCGGCTCCTGCCACAGCACGAGCCGCGCGGTGGCGGGCGAGGCGGCGGCGCGCAGTGCGGTGAGCGCCTGGACGACCGCGTCCTCGGTCGGCCAGCCGTAGGCGCCGGCGGAGATGAGCGGGAAGGCGATGGTCGCGGCGCCGAGACCGTCCGCGACCCGCACCGACTCGCGGTAGCAGGAGCGGAGCAGCCCGCTGCGGTCCTCGCGCCGGCTGTGCACCGGCCCGACGGTGTGCACCACCCAGCGGGCCGGCAGCTCCCCCGCGGTCGTGGCCACCGCCTGCCCGGCCGGCAGGCCGTCGGGCAACGCGCCCGACCGCAGCGCCCGGCACTCGGCCAGGACCGCCGGGCCGGCACGGCGGTGGATCGCCCCGTCGACCCCGCCGCCGCCGAGCAGGGACGAGTTCGCGGCGTTGACCAGCGCGTCGACGTGCTGCTCGGTGATGTCGCCCAGCACGACCTCGAGGTCCACGTGAGTTCCCCCCGCCGCTATCTCGGCAGCCAGGCGTCGGGCGCCTCGATCATGCGCCGCACGTGTGCCGGCAGCCGCCCGCCCAGGACGTCGGCGAGGGACGTCTCGTCGAGGACGCGGCGGAGGCTGGCGCGTACCGCGACCCACACGTCGGGCAGGTGCTCGGCGACGCCGAGGTAGGCCGTCTCGTGCGGTCGCAGCCCGCGGACTTCGGCGAGCGGCCCGTCCACGATGCGGATGACAGAGCCGAGACTGACGTCCTGCGCGGGGCGGGCGAGGGCGTAGCCGCCGTCCGCGCCGCGCTGGCTGCGCACCAGGCCGCCCCGGCGCAGCTCCCCGAGGATGGCCTCGACGAACTTGCGCGGCAGCTGCTGCTCGCCGACCACGACGTCGATCTTGACGAGGTCGGGGGCGCGGGCGGCGAGCTCGAGCAACGCCCGGACGGCGTAGTCGGTCTTCGCCGAGATCTCCACGTCCTGATCCTGCCCTGCCCCGCCGGATCAGACGAGCGGAGCGGCCGGCGCTGTGACCAGGACGGCGAGCAACGTCCCGGCGACGAGGAACGGGCCGAACGGCAGCGCCGTCCGCCGCGACCCGCCGGCCACGACGACCCCGACGCCCGCCAGCCCGCCGAGGACGAACGCCGCCACCGCGCCGGTCGGCACCGCGCTCCACGACCACCCGCCGAGCACGAGCCCGGCCAGGCCGCCCAGCTTGACGTCGCCGAAGCCCATCCCGGCCGGGCTGACGAGCGCCAGCCCGAGCAGCACCGCGAACAGCGCGGCCGCCCCGAGCACCGCACGGGCCAGCGCGCCGGGCTGGTGGTCGACCGCCGCGGCCAGCGCCACCAGCGCCGCCAGCACCGGGTACGCCGGCAGGACCAGGACGTTCGGCAGCCGGTGCTCGGTGACGTCGACCACGGACAGGACGACGCCGAGCGCGGCGAACCCGAGGACCACCGGAAGACCCGCGCGCTGGTCGACGGCGGCCAGTCGCCAGGCGAGCACCGCGAACAGCAGGGCACCCCCGGTCGCGCCGACCAGTCGGTGCGCGGGCTGCGGAGAGTGCGACGTCCGAGGCGCCGGCGCCGCCCGCCGGACCCGCCGCACCACCGACGGTGCCCCCGCGCCTCCCGCGGCACCGAGGACCGCCAGCGCTGCCACGAGCACCGCGTCCGTCCCCACCGTCGCGGAGGCTACCGGCGGCACCCGCCGGCGCTCGCCCGCCGGGTCCTGCAGGCTCAGACCGCGACGAGCGTCGACGCGTCACGGGCCGGGCGGACCCACACCCGAGCACCGGGTTCGAGGGCGAGCGCGTCGGCCTGGCCGCGGGTCAGCTGCACCCAGGGCGCGCTGTCACCGACCGCGAGCTCGACGCGCACCTCGAAGCCGACCCGCTGCAGACGGGTGACGGTCGCCGGGTACGCACCGTCCGCCGGGACGAGGAGGACGTCGAGGTCGTGGGGACGCACCAGCCGGTCGCCCAGGCGCGTCACCGGGCCGAGGAAGCGCATGACGAAGTCGTTGGCCGGCCGGTCGTACAGCTCGTCCGGAGCGCCGACCTGCTCGATCCGCCCGGCGTTGATGACGACCAGTTCGTCGGCCACCTCGAGCGCCTCCTCCTGGTCGTGGGTGACGAACAGCGTGGTCACCTGCACCTCGTCGTGCAGTCGGCGCAGCCACTCGCGCAGCTCCTTGCGGACTTGCGCGTCGAGCGCACCGAACGGCTCGTCGAGCAGGAGCACGCTCGGCTGCACCGCGAGCGCACGGGCCAGCGCCATGCGCTGCCGCTGGCCGCCGGACAGCTGGGAGGGCAGGCGGTCGGCGAACTGCTCCAGGTGGACGAGCTCGAGCAGCTCGCCCACCCGGCGCCGGATCTCCTCCTTCGGCCGCCTGCGGATCTCGAGGCCGAACGCCACGTTGCGCTGGACGCTCAGGTGCTTGAACGCCGCGTAGTGCTGGAACACGAAGCCGACGTTGCGCCGCTGCGCGGGCAGGCCCGTGGCCTCCCGGCCGTCGATGGTGACGCTGCCGCTGTCCGGGTCCTCGAGACCGCCGATGATCCGCAGCAGGGTCGACTTGCCGCCGCCGCTGGGTCCGAGCAGGGCGGTGAGTCGGCCGCTGTCCACGGTCAGCGACACGTCGTCCAGCGCGACGAAGCCACCGAACCGTTTCGCGACCCGGTCGACGACGATCCCTCCCGCCGTTCCGGTCGACGCTGCCATCAGCGGCCCTCCCTCGGGCGGACGAGCGACACCGCGAGGATGCACAGCACCGCGACGGCGATCAGCAGGACGGACAGCTGGTAGTAGCCGGGCTCGAACTGCTCGGCGCGGTCGTCGATGAGGACGGTGACGGTCTGTGTCTGGCCGCTGATGTTGCCCGACACGACCTTCACGGCGCCGAACTCGCCGAGGCAGCGCGCCACGGACAGGACCACGCCGTAGCCGAGCGCCCACCGGATGGTCGGCAGGGTGATCCGGACGAAGCACTGCCAGGCGTTCGCGCCGAGCGACCTGGCCGCCTCCTCGGTGTCGGTGCCCGCCTCGACGAGCACGGGCAGCACCTCGCGCACGACCAGCGGCAACGACACGAACGCGGTGGCCAGCACCATCCCGATCGGCGCGAAGACGACGTCGATCCCGGCCCGGGCCAGTCCGTTGCCGAACCATCCGGTCTCGGTGCCGTAGACGAGGATGAGCGCGAGCCCGACGACGATCGGAGACACGGAGACCGGGAGGTCGAGCAGCAGGTCCAGCACCCGCTTGCCGGGGAAGCGGCGCCTGGCCAGCAGCAAGGCGGTGCCGACGCCGAAGACGGTGTTGAGCACGACCGCGGAGCCCGCGACCACCGCTGTCAGCTGGATGGCGTGGACGGCGTCCGGCGCGGTCAGGGCGTCCACGAAAGTCCCCCAACCCTGCGCGACCGTGCGCCAGAGCACGGTGCCGAGGGGGACCAGGACCAGCAGGCCCACGTACAGGACGGCGATCGCCCGCAGTCCCCGCCGACCGCTCCCGGAGCGCCTGCCGACCCGACGCGCCGCATCCGAACCACCCGCGACGGTGATCCGATCCCGTATGAGTGTGTCAGTCACGGCGGGCCACCCGCCGCTGCACGACCGCGATCGCGGCCAGCACGACGACACTCACCAGCAGCAGGACACTGGACGTCGCGGCAGCGCCGGCGAGGTCGTCGTTCTGGATCTGCTGGTAGACGTACGCGGGGGCGACCTGGGTGTGGCGCTCCAGGTTGCCGGAGATGAGGACGACGGACCCGTACTCCCCCATCGCCCGGGCGAAGGCGAGGCCCGCGCCGGACAGCACGGCCGGGGCGATCGTCGGGACCACGATCCGCCGGAACGTCGTCCAGGGGCCAGCGCCCAGCGACGCGGCCGCCTCCTCGACGTCGCGCTCCATCTCGAGCAGGACCGGCTGGACCGAGCGCACCACGAACGGCAGGGTGACGAACAGCAGGGCGACGAGGATGCCCTGTCGGGTGCCGTACCAGTGCAGGCCGAGCGGGCTGTCCGGGCCGTAGAGGGCGAGCAGCACGAGCCCGGCGACGATGGTCGGCAACGCGAACGGGATGTCGATGACGATCTCGAGCAGCCGCTTGCCGGGGAACTCGTCGCGCACCAGGACCCAGGCCACCAGAGTCCCGAAGACAGCGTTCACGGCGGCGACCACCAGCGCGCTCAGCACCGTCAGCCGCAGCGCGGACGACGCCGTCGGGTCCGTCAGCGCCGAGACGAACGCGTGCCACCCGCCCGCCGCACCCTTGGCGAGCACCGCGGCGAGCGGCAGCAGGACGAGCAGGCTGAGGTAGCCCACGGCCAGGCCGAGACCGAGTCCCGACACACCGCCCAGCCGCAGGCCGCCCGACGCCGAACGGCCGGTGGGGGCCGCGGTGGGGACGGACGCCGCGGACATCAGGTCGACGCCTCGATCTTCGTGACGATCCCGTTCGTCTTGTCGAAGAACCTCTTGTCGGCGACCGACCACCCGCCGAGGTCCTGGATGGTCTCGAGCTTCCGCACGTTCGGGAACGGGTTGGCAGGGTCGTTGGCGCCCTTCACCGTGCCCGGCGTCACGCTGCCGTCGACCGGGCGGAAGCCCTTGCTGGCGAAGACTTTCTGCCCCTCCGCGCTCTCGGCGAAGCTGAGGAAGTCCTTCGCCGTCTGCGGTGCGGACGTGGTGACCGCAGCGGGGTTCTGGATCTCGATCGACTCCGTCGGCAGGACGTAGTCCAGCTGCTGACCCTTCTGCCGCGCCGCGATCGCTTCGTTCTCGTACGAGATGAGGACGTCGCCGGTGCCGTTGAGGAACGTCTGCGTCGCCGTCGAACCGCTGGACGGCTTGCTCACCACGTTCGCGAAGAACTGCTTGAGGTACGCCTGCGCGTCGGCGTCCGTGCCGCCGTCCTGCAGGACGTGCGAGTAGGCCGCCAGGATGTTCCACTTCGCCGACCCGGACGAACCGGGATCCGGCGTCACGATCTTCACGCCCGGCTTGGCGAGGTCGGCCCAGCCGGTGATGTGCTTGGGGTTGCCCTTGCGGACGGCGATGACCACCACCGACGTCGAGACGATGCCCTTCGTGGCGCCGCTTTTCCACGAGGAGTCGACGAACTTCGGCACCAGGCGCGTCACGTCCGGCTCGAGCGAGAACGCCACGACGTCGGCCTTCTGCCCGTTCGCCACGGCGCGGCTCTGGTCGCCGCTCGCGCCGTAGGACGACGCCCACGAGACGCCCTTGCCCTGCGGAGTCGCCGCGAAGGCGCTCTGCAGCGCGTCGTAGGCGGGCTTCGGCACGGAGAACGCCACGAGGTTCAACCGGCCGCCCGAGGACGACCCGCCGCCGGACCCACTGCCCGAGGCCGACGAACCGGAGCACGCGGTGAGCAGGAGCGCGACCGCGGCCAGGGCGGCCGCGACCGGGCGGGCGGGCGGGACGGGGGAACGGCGCAGTCCAGTCATGGAGTCCTCTCCAGCTTCTCTATCGACCCGACAGAGATTAGCGGACAGGTAGGACTTGGATCCTCGTGCGCCCACGGCCGCTGCGGCGACGCCCGCCCGCGGCTCGGGTGGACGACGACGCCGTCCCGGTCGGGTGTGACCGGGACGGCGTCGTGGTCGAGCGGAGCGTCGGCGGCTCAGGCCTCGGCGGGTGCCTCCGCCGGGACGGCCGCGCCGTCGGCCGGCGCCGCTGCGTCGTCGGAGCGGACCGGGACCAGGCTGATCTTGCCGCGCTGGTCGATGTCGGCGATCTCGACCTGGAGCTTGTCACCGACCTTCACGACGTCCTCCACCTTGCCGACTCGCTTGCCGTTGCCGAGCTTGCTGATGTGCACCAGCCCGTCCTTGCCCGGCAGCAGCGAGACGAACGCGCCGAACTGCGCGGTCTTGACGACCGTGCCGAGGTAGCGCTCGCCGACCTTCGGCATCTGCGGGTTGGCGATGGCGTTGATCCGGTCCACCGCCGCCTGGGCGGAGGCACCGTCGGCCGCGCCGACGTAGATCGTGCCGTCGTCCTCGATCGTGATGTCGGCGCCGGTCTCGTCCTGGATGCCGTTGATCATCTGGCCCTTCGGACCGATCACGGCGCCGATCTTGTCGACCGGGATCTTCACCACGGTGACTCGCGGGGCGTACGGGCTCATCTCGTCCGGCCCGTCGATCGCCTCGTTCATCACGTCGAGGATGTACAGCCGGGCCTCGCGAGCCTGCTGCAGCGCCCTGCCGAGCACCTCGGACGGGATCCCGTCGAGCTTCGTGTCCAGCTGCAGCGCGGTGACGAACTCCCGCGTGCCGGCGACCTTGAAGTCCATGTCGCCGAACGCGTCCTCGGCGCCGAGGATGTCGGTCAGCGCGACGTAGCGCGCCTCGCCGTCGACCTCGTCGGACACCAGCCCCATCGCGATGCCCGCGACCGGCGCCTTCAGCGGCACGCCGGCGTTGAGCAGCGCCAGCGTCGAGGCGCACACCGAGCCCATCGACGTCGAACCGTTGGAGCTCAGCGCCTCGGACACCTGCCGGATCGCGTACGGGAACTCGTCCCGGGAGGGCAGCACCGGCACCAGCGCCCGCTCGGCGAGCGCACCGTGGCCGATCTCGCGCCGCTTCGGCGAGCCGACCCGGCCGGTCTCCCCGGTCGAGTACGGCGGGAAGTTGTAGTTGTGCATGTAGCGCTTCGTCCGCTCGGGCGAGAGCGTGTCGAGCTTCTGCTCCATGCCGAGCATGTTCAGCGTGGTGACGCCGAGGATCTGCGTCTCGCCGCGCTCGAACAGCGCCGAGCCGTGCACCCGCGGTACGACCTCGACCTCGGCCGACAGCGTGCGGATGTCGCTGAGCCCGCGACCGTCGATGCGGACCTGGTCGCGCAGGATCCGCTGGCGCACCAGCTTCTTCGTCAGCGCCCGGTACGCGGGACCGATCTCGTTCGTCCGGCCCTCGAACCGGTCAGCGAGCAGCTCGCGCGCCTGGTTCTTGATGCGGTCGAGCTCGGCCTCGCGGTCCTGCTTGTCGGCGATCGTCAGCGCCTGCGCGAGCGGCGAGCCGACCTCCGCCTCCACGGCCTCGACCACGTCGTCGTGGTAGTCGAGGAACACCGGGAACTCCCCGACCGGCTTCGCCGAGGCGGCGGCCATCTCGGACTGCGCCCGGCACAACTCGGCGATGAACGGCTTGGCGGCCTCGAGACCCTCCGCCACGACCTCCTCGGTGGGCCGGGTGGCGCCGCTCGCGAGCAGCTCGACGCTGTTCTCGGTGGCCTCGGCCTCGACCATCATGATCGCGACATCGCCGGAGTCCAGGACCCGGCCGGCGACGACCATGTCGAACGTCGCCTGCTCGAGCTGGGGGTGCGTCGGGAACGCGACCCACTGGCCCTCGATCAGCGCGACGCGCACGCCGCCGATCGGGCCGCTGAACGGCAGCCCGGCGATCTGCGTCGACGCCGAGGCCGCGTTGATCGCGACGACGTCGTACAGGTGCTCCGGGTTCAGCGCCATCACGGTGATGACGACCTGGACCTCGTTGCGCAGGCCCTTGACGAACGACGGGCGCAGCGGGCGGTCGATGAGCCGGCAGGTGAGGATCGCGTCCTCGGACGGCCGGCCCTCACGCCGGAAGAAGGAGCCGGGGATGCGCCCGGCGGCGTACATCCGCTCCTCGACGTCGACGGTGAGCGGGAAGAAGTCGAAGCCCTCGCGCGGGTGCTTGCCGGCGGTGGTCGCCGACAGCAGCATGGTGTCCTCGTCGAGGTAGGCGACGACCGAGCCGGCGGCCTGGCGGGCCAGCCGGCCGGTCTCGAAGCGGATGGTGCGGGTGCCGAAGCGTCCGTTGTCGATGGTGGCAACAGCTTCGTGCACGGTCTCGTCTGCCACGTGGCAGTCCTCTCGTACGGGCGCCGGGGCGACGTACGACGGTGGCAACACCACGCTGAGCGGGGTGCCGGTCTTCGATCGAAGCCCACGGGGACGTTGCGTGCCCGGGAGCCACTACCGAGGACCGGCGACTCGTTCGTCGCGACGCTGGACGCGTCGTGGGAGCGCCCGGCGGGACCTACTGGATGGGTGTTCAGTTGTGCTGTGGTGCCCGCGGGGAGCCGCCCCGGGTCCGGGACGGGCTCCCCGTCGGCGGTGCTAGCGGCGCAGACCGAGCCGCTCGATGACCGAGCGGTAGCGGTTGATGTCGGTCTTCGCCAGGTAGTTCAGCAGCCGGCGGCGCTGGCCGACCAGCAGCAGCAGCCCGCGGCGGCTGTGGTGGTCGTGCTTGTGCTGCTTGAGGTGTTCGGTGAGGTCCGCGATGCGCCGCGACAGCAGCGCGACCTGGACCTCGGCGGAGCCGGTGTCGCCCTCGGCGCTGCCGTACTCGGCGATGATCTGCTTCTTGACGTCGCTGGCCAGGGGCACGGACGGTCCTCCGTTGTCGGTGCGCAGCACGGTCACCCGGTCGTCATCGCGGGCGAGACTGCCGACGCTGCACGCGCTCGTCGGCGCAGTCGGGGTCCCGCCGCGCCGCGGCGTCCTGTTCAGACTACCAGCGCGCGGGTCCGGGCCACGTCGGCGTCCATCTGCTCCACCAGGGCCTCGACGGAGTCGAAGCGCTCCTGGCCGCGCAGCCGGGCGACGAACTCGAGGCCCAGCCCGGCACCGTAGAGGTCGCCCTCGAAGTCGAGCACGAACGCCTCGACCCGGCGCTGCCGGGTGTCGAAGGTCGGGTTGGTGCCGACGGACACCGCGGCGCTGCCGAGGGGGCCGAGCGTGCGCCCCCACTCGTCGAGGCGGACCGCGCGCCCGGCGTACACCCCGTCGGCGGGGATGCACGTCCACGCGTCCGTGCGCAGGTTGGCCGTCGGGTAGCCGAGCTCGCGCCCGCGCGCGTCGCCGCGCTCCACGATCCCGTCGACCCGGTGCGGGCGACCGAGGGCTCGGTCGGCGGCGTCGAGGTCGCCGGCCTGCACGCAGGAGCGGACGAACGTCGCGCTGATCGGGGCGTCACCGTCGCTGAGCAACGGCACGCCGGTCGCGGTGAAGCCGAAGGCCCGCCCGAGTTCGCTGAGCTGCGCCACGTCGCCTGCCGCGCGGTGGCCGTAGCGGAAGTTCTCGCCGACGACCACGCCCGCGGCGTGCAGGCGCGCGACGAGGACCTCGTGGACGAACTCCGCCGGCGGCATCCGGCTGAACGCCGCTGTGAAGGGCAGCGCGCAGAACACGTCGACGCCGAGCTGCTCGACCAGCTCCGCCCGCCGCACGAGTGTGGTGAGCACCGGCGGGTGGGAGCCCGGGCGCACGACCTCGGACGGGTGCGGGACGAACGTGACCAGCACGCTCGGGAGGCCGCGCTCGCGGGCGGTGGCGACCGCCCGGCCGATGATGTCGGCGTGGCCGCGGTGGACCCCGTCGAAGACCCCGATGGTCACGACGCAGCGTCCCCAGTCCCCGGGGACGGCGTCGAGCCCGCGCCAGCGCTGCACGGTCCGCGAGCCTAACGATCGCGCGCTGGGGGGCCGGCTCAGCGCGCGGCGAAGACCAGGACCGGCCGGGCGCGCGGCGGCGTCCCGGCGTCGTCGCGCAGCAGCGCCACCGCCGACCCGTCCGGTCCGAGCGCCGCGTAGGTCGCCGGGATCCCGCCGGCGGCGACAGGTCGGCCGAACGCGAGTTCCGCCGCCTCGGCCCCGGTGAGCTCGCGGACCGGGAACGCCGCGCGCAGCGCGTCGGCCAGCGGCAGCGTCACCGGGTCCGGCAGGGCGGCGAGGTCGTCCAGGGGGCGCGCCGCCGACAGCTCGAACGGCCCGACGCGGGTCCGGCGCAGCGCCGTCAGATGACCGCCGACGCCGAGTGCCGCGCCGAGATCACGCGCCAGCGCCCGCACGTAGGTGCCGGAGGAGCACTCCACCACCACGTCGACGTCCAGGACGTCGCCGCGACGGCGGAACGCCACCGGCGCGAACTGGGTGACCGTGACCGGCCGCGCGGCGAGTTCGACGGCCTCCCCCGCGCGGACCCGGGCGTAGGCGCGCTGTCCGCCGACCTTCACCGCGGACACCGCGGACGGCACCTGCATCAGCGCCCCGGTCAGGGCGGCCATCGCCTGCCGGACGTCCGCCTCCGTGACGTGGTTCGCCGCCGCCGTCGACACGACGTCTCCCTCCGCGTCGTCGGTGACCGTCGCGACCCCGAGCCGGACGGTCGCGGTGTACGCCTTGTCGGTGAGGACCAGGTGGTGCAGCAGCCTGGTGGCCCGCTCGACGCCGAGGACCAGCACTCCGGTGGCCATCGGGTCGAGGGTGCCGGCGTGCCCGACCCGGCGGGTGCCGGCCAGCCGCCGGACGCGGCCGACGACGTCGTGCGACGTCCACCCCGCCGGTTTGTCGACGACGACCAGCCCGTCGCTGGTCATCCGCCGGTCCCCGTGACCACCCAGCGGCTGCCGCGGGTGCGCAGCAGGACGCCGACCAGCCGGACGACGACGAACGCCGTCAGCCCCGCCCAGACCCCGCCGATGCCCCAACCGAGGTGCAGCGCCAGCAGGTTGATCGGGGCGAAGGTGCCGACCGCTGCGGCCAGGGTGAGCGTGCGCATGAAGGCGACGTCGCCCGCGCCGATGAGGACCCCGTCGAGCGCGAACACCACTCCGGCCACCGGGAGCTGCACCACGAACCACGGCCAGAGCAGGTGGGCCTGGTGCTGCACCGCCGCCGACGAACTGAAGGCCGCCGGGACGAGCAGCCACCCCGCGGCGTACACGGCCGCGAACGCGGCACCGGCCCAGAGCCCGTACCGAGCGACCTGCCACGCGGTCCGTCGCGCCGTCGCGGCGTCGCTGCCGCCGAGTGCCGCCCCGACCAGGGACTGGGCGGCGATCGCGAACGAGTCGAGCAGCAGCGCGGTGAACTCCCACAGCTGCAGCCCGATCTGGTGTGCCGCGATCTGCGCGGTCCCCATCCGGGCGGCGACGCCGGCGGCGGAGAGGAACGCGACCTGGAAGCCGAGCGAGCGCAGCACCAGGTCGCGGCCGAGCACGAGCTGCCCCCGCATCACCGACCACCGGACGCGCAGCCCGGCTCGCCGCCCGGCGCAGTGCCGCGCAGGAAGAGCCCACTGGCCACGAGCTGCGCCGCGACGTTCGCCATCGCGGAGCCGCGCAGCCCGAGCCCGAGCGGGTAGACGAGCAACGGCGAGGCGACCGCCGACAGCCCGTTGGCCAGCAGCACGATCCGCACCGGCGTCCGCGTCTCCTGCACCGCGCGCATCCAGCCGTTGCCGGCCATGACGAGCAGCACGCCGGGCACGCCCGAGCAGCGCGATCCGCAGCCAGGACTCCGCCGCGGACGCCACCGGGCCGTTGCCACCGGCGAGCGACGCGCGTGGCCGGGCCGGCGACCAGTTCGCCGACGCCGACGAGCACCAGTCCGATCCCGGCGGACAACCAGGACGCCTGCACGCCCTCGTCCACCGCGGCGTCGGGTCGTCCGGCGCCGTACCACCTCGCGCCGCGGCTGGTGGTCCCGTACTCGACGAACTCGCCGAGCAGCATCAGCAGGTCGACGAATGCGCCCGCGACGCCGAGGCCGGCCAGCGGGACGGCACCGAGGTGGCCGACCACGGCGGTGTCGACGAGGAGGTACAGCGGCTCGGCGGCCAGGACGACGAAGGCCGACGCGGTGAGCGACAGCAGCCGCCGCCTCGACACGTTCGGTACGACTCGGCGGACATGTCAGACCAGCGGAGGAACATGATCAGCAGGTCGAGGTAGCCGCGGCGCGGGTCGTGGAACCCGCCAGGCACCCGTCCGATGACGGAGAACCCGAGGTGCTCGTAGAGCGGCGATGGCTGTCACGTTCGTCTCGACGACCGCGTTGAACTGCAGACCGCGGAAGTCCCGCTCCCGTGCCCGGACCAGCGAGTGCTCGACCAGCCGGCGTCCGACGCCGCGCCCGCGCACCGCTGCGTCGACCATGTAGGAGGCGTTCGCGATGTGCGCGCCGGGACCGGCGTGGTTGGGCCCCATCCAGTACATGCCGAGCACGCGGCCACCGTCGTCGGCCCGCTCGCGCCCACACCTCGGACGTCGGGGCGCCGAACCACTTGTCGCGCGCCTGCTCCGGACCGGCCGCCGGGTCGTAGCCGTAGGTGTCCTGCGGCCGGACGACGTCCCGCCAGATCGGCCACAGCTGCGGCCAGTCCTCGACGGTGGCCCGGGTGATCATGCCGACCGGTCGTCCGGCGTCGCTCGGGACCTCGGTGACGTCGGTGATGTCGGTGCGCGGCGTGCGGTAGGGATCCGGGTCACCGGCGGGCGCGGCACCGGCGCGGGCGGCCTCGACCCGCGCGTCGGCCTGTGCGGCGACGGCGAGCAGCTCCTCGATGTGCGTGCGCGGATGTCCGGGAGTGCGTCGAGGACGAAGGTCAGCGTCGGGGTGAACCGGACCCCGGTGAGCCGGCCGACCTCGCTGCGCAGCACGCCGCTTCGCGGACTCCAGGGCCGTCGCGGAGTCCGCGCGGGACCGCTCGTCACCGAACACGGTGTAGAACACGCGTCGCGTCGTGCAGGTCGCCGGTCAGCCGGACGTCGGTGATGGTGACCATCCCCAACCGCGGGTCCTTGATCTGCATCTCCATCGAGGACGCCACGATCTGCTTGATGCGCCCGGCCAGTCGCCGTGCGCGGCCACCCGTCGGCCACGGTCTCTCCTCAGTCCCGCTCGGGCCACCCGAGCTCGCCTACTCCAGGTCGTCGCCGTCCAGCACCCGGCGGCGCGTCGACAGCAACTCCAGTCTCCGGCCGGCCGGCGAGCAGCCGCTCGCAGCTCGTCGAGCACGGCGTGGGCGTGCGGGCCGGCCGAGCTGACCACCGCGACGGAGATCTCCGCGCGGCGGTGCAGCTCGACCGATCCCGGTCTCGGCGGCGCTCACGTCGAAACGCTTCCGCAGCTCGCGCGACGATCGGACGCACCACCGACCGCTTCTGCTTCAGCGACCGGACGTCGCCGAGCAGCAGGTCGGCGACCAGCACGCCCACCACCATGGCCTGCCCGTCAGGTCCGCGGCTTCTCGCGCATCTCGAAGGTCTCGATGACGTCCTCGACCTTGATGTCGTTGAACGACCCCAGGCCGATGCCGCACTCGAACCCGTCCCGGACCTCGGTGGCGTCGTCCTTGAACCGCCTCAGCGAGTCGACCGTGAGGTTGTCGGCGACGACGACCCCGTCGCGGACCAGACGCGCCTTGCTGTTGCGCCGGATCGTGCCGGAGCGGACCAGGGAGCCCGCGACGTTGCCGATCCGGGGGACGCGGAAGACCTCGCGCACCTCGGCGGTGCCGAGCTGCACCTCCTCGAACTCCGGCTTGAGCATGCCCTTGAGGGCAGCCTCGACCTCGTCGATCGCCTGGTAGATGACGGTGTAGTAGCGGATGTCGACGCCCTCGCGCTCGGCCGCCTCCCGCGCCTTGCCCTCGGGCCGGACGTTGAAGCCGATGACGACCGCGTCCGAGGCGATGGCGAGGTTGATGTCGTTCTCGGTGATCGCGCCGACACCGCGGCCGATCACCCGCAACGACACCTCGTCGTTGATCCCCGAGTCGAGGTCGATCTTCAGCAGCGCGTCCTCGAGGGCCTCGACCGAACCGGACACGTCGCCCTTGATGATGAGGTTGAGCTGCTGCACCTCACCGGCGGCGAGCGCCTTGTCCAGGTCGTCCAGCGAGATCCGCCGGCGCGAGGCGGCCAGTTGCGCGTTGCGCTCGCGGGCCTGGCGCCGGTCGGCGATCTGCCGGGCGATCCGGTCCTCCTCGACGACGAGGAACGAGTCGCCGGCGTCGGGCACGGAGGTCAGGCCGAGGACCTGCACCGGACGCGACGGCCCGGCCTCCTCGACCGTGTCGCCGTTCTCGTCGAGCATCGCCCGCACGCGGCCGAACGCGTCGCCGGCCACCACCGAGTCACCGACCCGCAGCGTGCCGCGCTGCACGAGCAGCGTGGCCACCGGGCCGCGGCCGCGGTCGAGCCGGGCCTCGATGACGATGCCCTGCGCGTCCTGGTCGGGGTTGGCCCGCAGGTCGAGCGACGCGTCTGCGGTGAGCAGGACGGCCTCCAGCAGCCCGTCGATGTTCAGGTTCGACCGGGCGGAGACGTCGACGAACATCGTGTCGCCGCCGTACTCCTCGGCCACCAACCCGTACTCGGTGAGCTGCTGGCGCACCTTGGCCGGGTTGGCGTCCTCCTTGTCGATCTTGTTGACCGCCACGACCACGGGCACGTCGGCCGCCTGGGCGTGGTTCAGCGCCTCGATCGTCTGCGGCATCACGCCGTCGTCGGCCGCGACGACCAGCACGACGATGTCGGTCGTCGCCGCCCCGCGGGCACGCATGGCGGTGAACGCCTCGTGACCCGGGGTGTCGATGAACGTGATCGCCCGGTCCTGGTCCTCGTGCTCGACGTGCACCTGGTAGGCACCGATGTGCTGGGTGATGCCACCGGCCTCGTCACGCATGACGTGGGTGTGCCGGATGGCGTCGAGCAGGCGGGTCTTGCCGTGGTCGACGTGACCCATGACCGTGACCACCGGCGGGCGGGCGACCAGGTTGTCCTCGTCTCCCTCGTCCGCAGCCGAAGCTCAGGTCGAAGCTCTCGAGCAGCTCGCGGTCCTCGTCCTCCGGGCTGACGATCTGCACCTGGTAGTTCAGCTCGGCGCCGAGCAGCTGCAGCGTCTCCTCGTTCACCGACTGGGTCGCGGTGACCATCTCGCCGAGGTGGAACAGCACGGTCACCAGCGAGGCGGGGTTGGCATCGATCCGCTCGGCGAAGTCCGACAGCGACGCGCCGCGGGGCAGCCGCAGCGTCTCGCCGTTGCCGCGCGGGACACTGACGCCGCCCAGCGACGGCGCGGACATGTTGTCGAACTCCTGCCTGCGCTGCTTCTTGCTCTTGCGGCCGCGGGCCGGGACGTCCGCCCTGCCGGCCGAACGCGCCCGCGGTGCCGGCGCCGCGGCCGCGGCCACCGGGGCCACCGCCACCCGGACGGCCGCCCGGGCCGCCGGGACGGTACCCACCCGGGCCGCCCGTGCCTCCGCCACCGCCGGGACCGCCGCGGTAGCCACCGCGCACCGCCACCGCCGCCGTAGCCGCCACCACCACCGCCGGAACGTCCGGCGCCGGGCGCACCCGGACGGCCGGGCGCACCGGGACGGCCGGGGGCACCGGGTCCACCGGGACCGCCCGGGCCGCCGGCCCGCGGGCGCGGCGGCATCATGCCGGGGTTCGGACGGGGCGGCATCATGCCGGGGTTCGGGCGGGGGCCGCCCGGTCCGGCCGGGGCACCCGGACGGCCGCCGGGACACCGCCGGGACGGGCGCCGGGACGCGGCGGAAGCGCGCCGGGCGGCGGCGCCGGGCGCCGGGCGCGGGCCGGGGCGCACCGCGCCACCCGCAGTGCCGCCGCCGACGCCGAAGGGGTTGTTGCCGACCCGCGGCGCCGGCCGGGGGCCGGGCGTCGGTGCGCCGGGACGCGGCGCGGTGCTGCCGGGGACCGTGCTGCCGGGGACCGTGCTGCCGGGGACCGTGCTGCCGGCGTGGCCGGCTGCCGCCGGGCGTCGTCGTGGGTGCCGTGCCGCCGGGCGGCTGAGGTGCCGGGAGCGGCGGGCGCGGACGGGCCGGTGCGGTCGCCGTCGGCGCCGTGGGCGCCGCGGGCGCGGCCGGCGCGGAGGCGCGCCGCGGGCTGGTACGGCGTCTGCGGGGCCTCGGGGACCTGCGGGCGGCTGGCGGGGCCACCGGGCTGGGTGCCGGCGGCCGACGGCGGCGGCGGGCCGGCACCGCCGCCGAGGCCGGCGTCGGGGACCGGGGCGACCGGTGGGGCCGGGGTCCCGGCCTGTGGCGCCGCGGCCGGGCGCCGCGGGCGGCGCCGTTGGACGGGGTGCTCGGCGCGCTGGGCGCTGGCCGGCCGGGCTGCGGGGGCGGCGCTGGACGCGCCGGCGCTGACGGGGAATGCCTCGCGCAGCCGGCGGGCCACCGGGGGCCTCGACCGACGACGACGGGCTCTTGACGTACTCGCCGAACTCGCTGAGCTTGGCGAGGATCTCCTTGCTGCTGACTCCGAGCTCTTTGGCGAGCGCGGAAACGCGGGCCTTGCCTGCCACGTGACTCCTTTGACAGGGACCGGCGGCGACCCGCGCGGTCCCGTCTAGACGGGGATGGTGCTCATCGCTGGAGCTTCATCGAGTGCCCATGAGGTTCCTGCTCACTTCCGCTGGTCGACGTGACCGTGAGGTCCGGAGGATCCGGGGTGCCTGCTGCCGCGGATGTCCCGCCTCGACGTGACGCACGGACCGGGGCCGGGTCTACGGCGGGCACGCGCAGTGCCCGGGCGAAGGCCCGACGCCGCTCGGCGGTCCGCACGCAGTCCGGATCGCGGTGCACCCAGGCGCCGCGACCGGGTGCGCGCGAGCGCGGGTCGGGTACCGCGAACAGCGACGCAGGCCCCGCGGGAAGGTCCTCCGAGGCGCCTGGGCTGCTGCTCGGCCGGTGCCGTCGCCACGACGACGCGGAGCAACTCGGCGGCCGCCGCCCGCTGGCGGCAACCGATGCACGTGCGGACCGGCCCCGGGAACGGGGCCCGCCGCGGTGTCACCGATCGCCGTCGACGACCGGACGGCCAGGACGTCACTCTACCCCCCGGCCGGCCCGGGTCGCCGGTCCCGAGCGCGCCGTCGGCCGTCCCGGTCCGCGGCGGGCATCCCGGCGGGGTGCCGCGGCGGGCTCGGCGTCGCTGTGGATGTCGATGCGCGAGCCGGTGAGCCGGGCGGCGAGCCGGGCGTTCTGGCCCTCCCGACCGATCGCCAGCGACAGCTGGAAGTCCGGGACGACGACGCGGACGGACTGGGTCGCGGGGTCGACGACGTGCGCTCGACAGCGCGGTCGCCGGCGACAGGGCGTTGCCGACGTAGGTCGGCGGCGTCGTCCGACCAGTCGATGATGTCGATCTTCTCGCCGTGCAGCTCGGCGACGACGTTGCGGACCCGCTGGCCCATCGGGCCGATGCAGGCGCCCTTGGCGTTGAGGCCCGGCACCGTCGAGCGGACGGCGATCTTCGTCCGGTGCCCGGCCTCGCGGGCGACGCCCATGATCTCGACGCCGCCGTCGGCGATCTCGGGGACCTCGAGGGCGAACAACTTGCGGACCAGGTTCGGGTGGGTGCGGCTGATCGTCACCTGCGGACCGCGCACGGCCGCGCACGACGCTCGTGACGTAGGCGCGGATCCGGCTGCCGTGGGTGTACTGCTCGCCGGGCACCTGCTCGGCCTGCGGCAGGACCGCCTCGACCTTGCCGATGTCGATCAGGACGACACCGCGCTGGGCGGCGTGGGCGTCGGCCTGGACGACGCCGGTGACGATGTCGCCCTCCCGGCCGGAGTACTCCCCGAAGGTCTGGTCGTGCTCGACGTCGCGCAGCCGCTGGAGGATGACCTGCCGCGCGGTCATCGCCGCCACCCGGCCGAAGTCGGTGGGCGTGTCGTCGTACTCCTCGACCAGTTCGCCGTCGGCGTCGAGGTCCTGCGCCCAGACGACGACCTCGCCGCTCTTGCGGTCGATCGCCACCCGGGCGTGCGGCATCGAGTGCGGGGTGTGCTTGTAGGCGGTCAGCAGCGCGGTCTCGAGGGCGGCGACCAGCGTCTCGAACGGGATCTCCTTCTCCCGTTCGATCGAGCGCAGGGCGGCGATGTCGACGGCGACCACGGTCAGTCAGTCCTCCTCGTCGTCGAGCGCGTCGTCGGCAGATCGTCGTCGGCGTGCTGTCGGGCTCGTCGGCGTGGGTGAACTCCACCTGGACCCGCCCGGTGCCGAGCTCGGCCCACGGACCACGACGGGCTCGCCGCCGTCGGCGCGCAGCCGCACGCCCGCGGTCGTCGACCGCCGGCGACCCGGCCGGTGACCGTCCGCCCGCCCGACCGGCACCTCACCAGCCGTCCGACCGCCCGGCGCCAGTGCCGCGGCTCGCGACAGCGGCCGGTCGACGCCGGGCGAGCTCACCTCCAGCACGAAGGGGCCGGGCAGCACGTCGTCGGCGGCCGTCGAGCAGGTCCGGACACGTGCCGCGAGACCTCCGCGACCGCGTCGAGGTCGATCCCGCCGTCGGCGTCGACGGTGACCCGCACGAGCGTGCGCCGCCCGGCGCTGCTCAGGGAGACGTCTCGAGGTCGTACCCGGCCCGGCCACGGCGGGCGCCAGCAGATCGCGCGCAGCTGGTCCTCGCGGGCGGCAGGACCGGTCCCGGCGCCGGTCGCTCGCTGGTGCCATGGCGGCGGTCGACCCCTTCGCGTCACGGCCGGGTGCCGGTCGCGCGGCACGCCCGGTCTGCAGTTGTCGCACCGCTGATGTCCGCTGGTGCGCCGCTGAGCGTAGCGTCCGGCCGCGTCCTGCGAGACTGCCGCCGATGAGCCGCCCCGTCACCCGACGCGCCCTGTTGGCCGGCGGCGCGGTGCTCGTCGCGGCAGCGGGCGGGGCGCGCGGGCACGGTGGCCGGCCTGCGCCGCGCCGTCCCCGTCCCGGCCCCGCCGGTGCCGCCGGCGGCGCTGGTCGACGCGGCCGCGCGCGAGCAGCAGCTGCTCGACACGCCTCGACGCCAGCCGCGCGGCCGGTGTCACCGATGCCGCCGGCTCGACGCCGTCCGCGCCGACCACGCCGCCCACCTCGACGCCTGTCGGGCGCGGCGCACCTGGCTGGCTCGCCGCCCCGCCGGTCACGGATCGACGTCGCGCGGCACCGTCCGCAGTCTCCAGCGCGGCGCCGGCGCCGGCGGTCCCCGCGGCCACGCCGGCGCAGCTGCGCGCCGCCGAGACCGCCGCCGCCGCCGCGGCGGCGCGAAGAGCTCGACCCGGCTGGGCGGTGACGCGGCGGTCCTGCTGGCGAGCATCGCCGCCTGCGAGGCGGGCCACGCGGAGCTGCTCGCGTGACGGTCACCGGCCGACCTCCTCCGGCAGCGCCGGGGGCACCGGCGCGCCGCCGACGGACCCGGTGCGTGTGACCGCGTGGCAGGCCGCGCTGGCCGCCGAGCACGCCGCTGTCTGCCGGCTACTGCGAACTCGGGCCTCAGCTCACCGACCCCGCGGACAGCGCAGCGGGCGCGCGCCGACCAGGACGCGCACCGCGCGCTGCGCGACAGCCACGGTCAGCGGCGATCGCGCGCCGCCGGAGCCGTCCCGGTGCCCACGGCGGCGTCCTACCCGCTGCCGTTCGCGCTGCCGGACGCGGCAGCGGCCCAGCGCCTGGCACTGCGGCTCGAGGACGCCTGCGCCGCCGCCTGGCGCTACCTGCTGGTCGCCGCGGTCCGACGGACACCGACGTCCACCAACGCCGCGGAGCTCACAGTGCGCCGCGCCGGGCAGGACGGCCTCACCGCGTCCGCGGTCCGTGCCGTGCCGTGGCGGGCGCTGGTCGATCCGACCGCGCCGACGGTGCCGTTCCCCGGCGTCGAGTCGGGGTAGCGCCACCCGTCGGTCAGTTCGGCGGCTGGAGGCGGCGCTCCAGGTCGGCGATGTCCAGCTCGGTCTGCGGGTACTGCGGGTCGAGCTCGACCAGGACCTCCCGCAGCAGCTCCGCGACCGCCCAGTTGCGGTACTTCTTCGAGTCGCCCGGCACGACGTACCACGGCGCGGCCTCGGTGTCGCAGCGCTGCAGGGCGCGCTGGTACGCGTCCTGGTAATCAGCCCACTTCGCCCGCTCCGTCGACGTCGGCCGCGGTTGAACTTCCAGTGCTTGTCCGGCCGGCGCAACCGGCGCAGCAGCCGGTCGCGCTGGGTGTCGTAGGAGATGTTGAGGAAGCACTTCACCACCGTCGTCCCGGCACCGACGAGCTCCCGCTCGAAGGCGTTGATCTGTTCGTACCGGGCGTCGATCTCCTCCGGCGGGACCAGCGTCGTGCACGCGGGCGATCAGGACGTCCTCGTAGTGCGAGCGGTCGAAGATCCCGATCACGCCGGGCGGCGGGACGCAGCGACGGATCCGCCACAGGAAGTCGTGCGCGAGCTCCTCCTCGGTCGGCTTCTTGAAGGCGGTGTACTGCACGCCGATCGGACCGCAGGCGCTCACGACGTGCTCGGTCGTCCCGCCCTTGCCGGCCGTGTCCATGCCCTGCAGGACGAGCAGCACGCTGCGCCGGCCACCGACCGTCGCCTCGGCGTACAGCTTCTCCTGCAGCGACGCGATCTGCTCGGCGTCGGTCTGGAGCGTGGCGCTCAGCTTGCGCCCGGACGACCCGCCGGGACGCACCGGGCGTGCATCCGGGTCGTGGTCGGCGAGCCGGCCCGTCCCCGTGGACAACCGCAACGCCTCGCGCACCGACACCGAGCTCGACATGGCCGAAGGCTAGTGCGATGACGGCGGAACGGGCGGGCTCGGTGGCGCGCGGCGCACCGGACCCGGCAGAGTCGACGCCGAGGACAGCCCGCCACTGCGACAGGAGACCACTGGTGCCAGCTCGGATCGTCATCGTCGGCGGCGGCTTCGGCGGGTTCCACGCCGCGCACTGGTTTGCCACCACCTCGCCGAGCACCTCGGCGACGACCTCCAGCTCACGCTGGTCAACCCGACCGACTACTTCCTCTACGTGCCGCTGCTGCCGGAGGTGTCGGCCGGCATCCTCGACCCGCGGCGGGTCGCCGTTCCGCTGGCCGACGCGCTGCCGAAGGTCAAGCTGCGTGCTGGGCAGCGTCGAGTCGATCGACCCGGACGCGCGGGCGGTCGACCTACCGCGACGCCGACGGCGCGGCAGCGCCGGCTGGAGTACGACCACGTGCTGGTCACCTGCGGCAGCGTGAACAAGCTGCTGCCGATCCCCGGCGTCGCCGAGCACGCGATCGGCTTCCGGAACCTCGCCGAGGCGGTGGTACCTGCGCGACCACATGGTGCGTCAGCTGCAGCTCGCCGACCAGGCGGAGGACGCCGCCGAGCGGGAGGCACGGCTGACGTTCGTCGTCGTCGGCGCCGGGTACACCGGCACCGAGGTCGCCACACAGGGCGCCCGGGTCACGAGGACGCTGCTCGAGCGGCACATCCGCGGCTGGCCGGGCACTGGCCGCGCTGGATGCTGCTCGACACCGCCCACGGGTGCTGCCGGGCCTGAGCGAGCGGCTGGCCGGGATCGCCCAGCGGGTCCTGGTCAAGGAGCGCGTCGACGTCCGGACCCGGACGAGCGTCAAGGAGGCGACCGCGACCGACCTGGAGCTGACCGACGGCAGCCGGGTGCCGACCCGGTCGCTGATCTGGTGCGTCGGGGTCCGGCCGGACCCGCTGGTCGAATCGCTCGGGCTGGAACCAAGCAGGGCCGGCGGTCGTCGTCGACCCCGACCTGTCGGTCCCCGGCCGGCCCGGGCTTCTGGGCGTGCGGGGACGCGGCCGCGGTGCCCGACCTGACCCGTCCCGGTCGAGATCACGCGCGATGACCGCTCAGCACGCCCAGCGCCAGGGCGTGCGGGCGGCGAAGAACATCGCCGCGGCCCTCGGCCACGGGCGCCGGCGGCCGTACAAGCACCGCAACCTCGGTTTCGTCGTCGACCTCGGCGGCTGGGACGCGGCGGCCGACCCGCTCGGGATCCCGCTGCAGCGGCGCCGTCGCCAAGGTCGGTGACCCGCGGCTATCACCTCGTGGCGCTGCCGCACAACCGGGTGCGCACCGCCGCGGCAGTGGCTGACCCACGCCTGCTCGGGCCGGAGGACCTGCAGCTCGGACTCGCCGGGCGCACCGCTCGGCCGCTGGAGACGACCGCGCCGCCGGCCGGCACCTGACGGGCGGGGCGTCGCGCCGGGGCTACTCGGCGAGCCAGCCGTCGACGACGTCCAGCAGGTCGAGAGCCGGTCGACGACGGCGTCGGGCTCGCCGGCGACGAGCGTCCCGACCTGCCACGCCGGGATGGCGCTGTGCGGGACCAGGACGGCGCGCATCCCGACGGCCTTGGCGCCCGAGATGTCGTCGAACGGCCGGTCGCCGACGAACACCGCCCGCGCCGGGTCGTCCACGCCGACCGCGGCCAGCGCCGCGCGGAAGGCGTCCGGGTGGGGCTTGGTCACCGGCAGCTCGCAGCTGTAGGCGGCGCCGTCGATCAGCGTCAGCACCTCGTCGCGGGCGAAGATCCGCTCGTGGTGCTCGCGCGGCCACATCGTGTTGGACAGCACGCCGATCCGCAGCCCGCGCTCGCGCAGCCCGGCGAACAGCTGCGGCCACGTCGGGGTCGGTGAGCGTGTGCGGCTCCCACCAGTCGTGGTAGCGGCGGACGATCTCGGCCAGACGCGGATCGGCGGCATCGACACCGGCCGCGGCGAGCACGTCGTGCCAGCCGGGCGCTCTCGCTGGGCGTCCCGCGCGCGCACCCACGCGGCGTCCTCGGCGCCGCTCAGCCGGGCGGCGAGCTCCGGGTCACCGGTGGCCTCGAGCCACGCGGCGGCGGTGTCGAGGGTGTGCCAGGGCGTGAGCGTGCCGCCCCAGTCGAACAGGACGGCCTCGAGGCGGGCCAGCGCCGCCTCAGCTGACGGAGACGACCGGCTCGCCCGCGCCGGCGCCCATCACGTCGGCCAGCCGCAGCGCCTCCTCGATCAGCGTCTCGACGATCTGCGACTCCGGCACCGTCTTGACGACCTCGCCCTTGACGAAGATCTGGCCCTTGCCGTTGCCACTCGCGACGCCGAGGTCGGCCTCGCGTGCCTCACCGGGACCGTTGACGACGCAGCCCATCACCGCGACGCGCAGCGGCACCTCGATCCCCTCCAGGCCCGCGGTGACCTGGTCGGCCAGGGCGTAGACGTCCACCTGGGCGCGGCCGCAGGACGGGCAGGAGACGATCTCGAGGCGCCGCTGGCGCAGGTTCAGCGACTCGAGGATCGCCAGGCCGACCTTGACCTCCTCGACCGGCGGGGCGGACAGGGAGACCCGGATGGTGTCGCCGATGCCTTTGCCCAGCAGCGCGCCGAACGCCACGGCCGACTTGATCGTGCCCTGGAACGCCGGGCCGGCCTCGGTGACGCCGAGGTGCAGCGGGTAGTCGCACGCCTCTGCGAGCAGTTCGTAGGCCCGGACCATGACGACCGGGTCGTTGTGCTTCACCGAGATCTTGACGTCGCGGAAGTCGTGCTCCTCGAACAGCGCCGCCTCGTTGAGCGCCGACTCGACCAGAGCCTCGGGCGTCGCCTTGCCGTACTTGGCGAGCAGCCGCTTGTCCAGCGAGCCGGCGTTGACGCCGATCCGGATGGGGACGCCGGCCTCGGAGGCGGCCCGGGCGATCTCGCCGACACGGTCGTCGAACGCCTTGATGTTGCCGGGGTTCACCCGCACGCCCGCGCAGCCGGCCTCGATCGCGGCGAACACGTACTTCGGCTGGAAGTGGATGTCCGCGATGACCGGGATCTGCGACTTCCGCGCGATGGCAGGCAGCGCGTCGGCGTCGTCCTGGGACGGCACCGCGACCCGGACGATGTCGCAGCCCGCGGCGGTGAGCTCGGCGATCTGCTGCAACGTGGCGTTGACGTCGGCGGTGAGCGTCGTGGTCATCGACTGCACGGACACCGGCGCGTCGCCGCCGACCGCGACCGAGCCGACCTGGATCTGTCGCGACTGGCGCCGCGGGGCGAGGACGGGCGGTGGCGCCGCTGGGGCCGGAGGTGTCGGACCGCCGAGACCGGGCATACCGAGCGAGACAGCTGTCACCACTCCAGTATCCCTCGCGACCGCGTCCCGCCCGTGTGCGCCGCCCGACAGTGCCTAGAGTCCGGTCTTCACCGGCGAGACGATGTCGGCGTAGACGATGAGCACCGTCAGCACGAGCAGCACGGACGCGACGCCGTACATCACCGGCACCATCTGGGCGGTGTCGACGTAGATCTGCTGCCGGGTCCGCACCGCGCCGGGCGCCGGTCCCCCCGCGGGCGGCCGCGCGGGAACGCAGCCGGGCCCGGCCCCGCCTGACCGACTCCACCAGCGCCCCGGCGACGTGGCCGCCGTCGAGCGGGAGCAACGGCAGCAGGTTGAAGAAGAACAGCAGGAGGTTCACGCCGGCCAACAGGCTGAACAGCGTGTAGACCTTGTCGAGCAGGTCGATCCGCGAGCTGTCGGCGACCTCTCCGCCGATCCGGCCGAGGCCGACGACGCCGATCGCGCCGTTCGGGTCGCGCGGCTTGCCCTCGAAGACGGTGCCGAACAAGCTGCCGATCTTCGCGGGGTAGCTGCCGAGCGCCTGGACGCCCTGGGTGACCTGGTCGCCGATGCGCCCGGGGACCTGGCTGAGCGGCAGGCGCCGGTAGTCCAGCACCGGGGCGACGCCGAGGAAACCCGCCCGCTTGGTGGCGGTGCCGTCGGCGTTGGCGTACTTGACGTTCTCGACCGGGGTGACGGACACAGTCCGGTCGACGCCGTCCCGGCGAACGGTGAGCGTCAGCGGGACGCCGGCGGAGCGCTCGATGACCGAAACGGTGTCGTCCCAGCTGCGGACCGGCCGGCCGTCGATGGCCTCGATCTGGTCGCCCGGCTGCAGCACGCCGGCAGCCGGCGTGCGCGGGGCGCCCGCCGGGCACGTGCCCGACGCGGCGTCCGCGGACGTGGCCGGGACGACGCAGGTGCTGATGCTGTCGATCGTGCGGGTCGGTTCCTTGGTCCCGAGCACGGTGAGCAGGACGACGGTCAGGACCAGGTAGATGAGCAGGTTCATCGTCGGCCCGCCGAGCATGACGATGATCTTCTTGCCGGGCGTGAGGCGGTAGAACTGCCGGTCCTCGTCCTGCGCGGTGACCTCCGCGCGGCTGACCTGGCGGAACTCCTCCACCGCGGTGGCCATCCGCCGCGGCCAGCGCGAGCGGCTGCCGTCGGCGCGCGGCGGCACCATCCCGATCATGCGGATGTAGCCGCCGAGCGGGACGGCCTTGACGCCGTACTCGGTCTCACCGCGGCGCCGCGACCACAGCGTCGGGCCGAAACCGACCATGTACTGGGTGACCTTGACGCCGAAGCGCTTGGCCGGCACCAGGTGGCCGATCTCGTGCAGCGCGATGGACAGCAGCAGACCGACGGCGAACACGAGGACGCCGACGAGGTACAGCACGCGCGTCCTCCCCGAGGGGTCTAAAGGGCCAGCTCGCGGGCACGCTCGCGCGCCCAGGCCTGCGCCTGTTCGACGTCCTCGACGGTACCGGGGTTCCCGAGTGTGAGATGTCCGTCGGCGAGCCAGTCGTCGAGCACCCGCGTCAGGGTGTCCGGGATGGCCAGGAACCCGATCGCGCCGGCGTGGAACGCCTCGACCAGCTCCTCGTTCGCGGCGTTGAAGACCGCCGGTGCGCAGCCTCCCGCCGTGCCGGCGCGCCGGGCGAGGTCGACGGCGGGGAAGGCGTCGGCGTCCAGCGGCTCGAACGTCCAGCTCGACGCGGTCGTCCAGTCCACCGCCGCCGCGGCGCCGGCCACTCGTTCCGGCCAGCCGAGGGCCAGGGCGATCGGCAGGCGCATGTCCGGCGGCGAGGCCTGCGCCAGCGTCGCGCCGTCGACGAACTCGACCATGGAGTGCACCACCGACTGCGGGTGCACGACGACGTCGATCCGGTCGTACGGGACGTCGAAGAGCAGGTGCGCCTCGATGAGCTCCAGACCCTTGTTCACCAGCGTCGCCGAGTTCGTGGTGATCAGCCGGCCCATGTCCCAAGTCGGGTGGGCCAGCGCCTGCGGCCGGCGTGACGGCGGTGAGCCCGTCGCTCCGGCGCCCGCGGAACGGGCCGCCGCTGGCGGTCAGTACGAGCCGGGCGACCTCCGCGGCGCTACCGCCGCGCAGGCACTGCGCGAGCGCGGAGTGCTCGGAGTCGACCGGCACCAACTGACCGGGCTTGGCCCGCTCGGTCACCAGCGGTCCGCCCGCGACGAGGGACTCCTTGTTCGCCAGGGCGACGGTGCGCCCGGCGTCGAGCGCAGCCAACGTCGCGCGCAGTCCCTGCACGCCGTCGACGGCGTTGAGCACGATGTCGGCGTCCAACGCGGCCAGGCGGGCGGTGGCGTCCGGGCCGGTGAGCAGCGTCGGCGCGGCGGTGTCCGGCCAGCGCTGGGACCAGGTCCCGGCAAGGCGCTCGGCGACCTCGCGCGCGGCGTCCTCCCGGGCGACGCCGACCGCGGCGACCCGCTGTGCGACGGCCTGCTCGGCGAGCAGCGCCGGATCCGAACCGCCTGCCGCCACCGCGATCACGGCGAACCGGTCCCGGGCACGGGCGATCACCTCGAGCGCCTGCGTGCCGACCGATCCGGTGGAGCCGAGGACGACGATCCGGCGCGGCGGGTTCACGCCTGGCATTGTCGGGCATCTGCCACCATGAACAGCAGCAGCACCTGATCGAACGGGGAGCGACGCCATGGCCCGCACGAACGACGTCCAGCCGTCGCACGACTCGTCGAGCTCACCCGAGCAGTCGCCCGAGGAGCGGCCCGAGATGTGGGGCTGGCACGCCCACTTCGGCAAACTGGCCCGCATCGCCGGCGTCGTCGTTGCCGCGAGCCTGGTCCTGCTGCTCACGACGACGCACTACAACGACTCCGGCGACGTCGCTCTGTGGATCTTCACCGGCGGGATCATCGTGTCGCTGATCTGGGACTACCAGCGCCGCCGGACCTCCTGGCGCCAGTAGCCGGCGAGGCGGGTGCCCCACCGCCAGCCGGGCGGGGCAGCGCCCGCAGCGCCACCGCGGGCAGCACCAGCACGGTGAGCACGCCGGCCGTCACGAGGGCGGCGGCGGTCTGGGTCGCGACGTAGCCGTTGGCGGTGCCGATCGTCGTCACGACGACGATGAGCGGCAGACCGGTCCCGGCGAACAGGGCGAGCGCCCGGCGCGGCCGCGGCGGCAGCTCCCGGCGGTACGCCAGCAGGGTCGGCAGCCCGCGAGCGACGACGATCAGGACGACGTACACCGGGATGGCGGCCAGCGCCGCCGGGTGCCGCCCGAACGACGTCAGGTCGAGGCGGACGCCGCTGGCGATGAAGAAGATCGGCACGAACACGCCGAACCCCACCGCTTCCAGCTTGCCCTCGAACACGTCGGTCTCCGGAGTCCGGCGCTCGTCGATCGCCACCCGCACGACGATGCCCGCGGCGAAGGCGCCGAGCAGGATGTCCAGGCCGAGCTGCGAGGCGAGGTACACGAGCAGGATGACCAGCAGCATCGCCACGCGCACCGGCAACTGGGAGCTCGAGCGCAGCCCGCGACGCAGCGCCTCGGTGACCGTTCGGCTCCACGGCCGCCGCACCGTGTAGGCCAGGCCGACGGCGAGGACGCCGAACCCGACCAGGAGCGCCGCCGTCAGCAGCGGGTGGTCGCCGCCGAGCAGCAACGCGACCAGCACGATCGGGCCGAACTCCCCCACCGTGCCGACGGCGAGGACGTGGCGGCCGAACGGTGTGTCGAGGACCTCGGCGTCGCGCAGCACGGGCAGCAGCGTGCCGAGCGCCGTCGTCGTGAGGCACAGCGCGATGACGACCTCGCCGTGCCGGTGCCCGGCCAGCGCGAGGACGCCCGCGACCGCGAGCCCGACGAGCAGCGAACCGCCCCAGGAGCCCGCCGCGAGCGCCAGTGGCCGTCCTCGCATCAACCTCAGGTCCAGTTCGAGGCCGGCGAGGAACATCAGCAGCGCGAGACCGAAGTTCGACAGCTGCAGGACCAGCCCTGCCGGCCGCACCCAGTCGAGCACCGCCGGGCCGAGCAGCACACCGAGCACCAGCTCGATGACCACGCCCGGCACCGCCAGCCGCCGCACGCACAGGGCGAGGGCCGGGGCGGCGACTGCTGCCGCCCCGACGCAGGCCAGCTGCGCGACCTCCGAGCCCGGCACGCGTGCACGCTAGCGGCGGTGGAGCCCGTCCCGGGGGACGCGGCGGTCAGCTCGGGGACCAGGTCGCTGGTCAGGGTCCGGCGCCGGAACGGAGGTGGTCGAAGATCAGGTTCGTCTCGGTGAGCGCCACGTCCGGGTCGCCGCTGAGGTTGACCACCACGAAGTCGCGCAGGTCCTCGGTGCTCGCCGCCGCGATGTGCAGGAGGAAGTCGTTGGCGCCGCCGAGGAAGTAGACGTCCAGCACCTCGGGCAGCTCGGCGATCTGGGCGGCGAACTGGGTCATCGCGCCGCGGGCGTGGGACTGCAGCCGGACGGCGATCATGGCCTGCAACGGGCGGCCGAGGGCGGCCGGATCGATGTCCGCGTGGTAGCCCCGGATGACGCCGCGGGCCCGCAGGGCGCGCACCCGGGCCAGGCAGGTGGACGGCGCGACCCCGACGCGCTCGGCGAGCGCGTTGTTCGGCAACCGCGCGTCCGCCGCGAGGGCGGAAAGGATCCGCCGGTCGACCGGGTCGAGCGGCGTCCGAACATCCTTCGCCGGCAACCGGTGCCAAGGCGGAGCCGCCGCCGATCCTTCGCCCACAGCGGGAGCTTACCGAAGTTCGTGCGGAGCTCTGGCTTGCGACCGGCCGATCCTTCATGCTGCAGGACGAGGCACGTCGTCTCCGTCACAGTCGTCGCCGCACCCAGGAGGTCGGTCGTCCATGCGCGTCGGGATCCCTCGCGAGGTCAAGAACTCGGAGTACCGGGTCGCCATCACTCCATCCGGGGTGCACGAGCTGGTCGCGCACGGCCACGAGGTCGTCATCGAGCGGGAGGCCGGGGTCGGGTCGTCGATCCCGGACGCCGACTTCGTCGGCGCCGGCGCCAAGATCCTCGAGACCGCCGACGACGTCTGGGACGCGGGCGAGCTCATCCTCAAGGTCAAGGAGCCGATCGCCGAGGAGTACGGCCGGATGCGCTCCGGCCAGGTGCTGTTCACCTACCTGCACCTCGCGGCGTCTCAGCCCTGCACGCAGGCGCTGATCGACAGCGGGACGACCGCGGTGGCGTACGAGACCGTGCAGCTGCCCGACAGGTCGCTGCCGCTGCTCGCCCCGATGTCCGAGGTCGCGGGCCGGCTCGCGCCCCAGGTCGGGGCCTACCACCTCATGCGCCAGGGCGGTGGCCGCGGCGTGCTGATGGGCGGCGTCCCCGGCGTGTACGCAGCCAAGGTCGTCGTGATCGGCGCAGGCGTGTCCGGCCAGAACGCCGCCGCGATCGCGCTGGGCATGGAGGCCGAGGTCCTGCTGCTCGACCGCAACGTCGCGCGGCTGCGGCAGATGGACGCCATCTACCAGGGCCACTGCCAGACGATCGCGTCGAACTCCTACGAGGTCGAACGGGCCGTGCTCGACGCGGACCTGGTCATCGGCGCGGTGCTCATCCCGGGCGCGCGGGCGCCCAAGCTGATCAGCAACGAGCTCGTGTCGCGGATGAAGCCCGGCTCGGTCCTCGTCGACATCTCCATCGACCAGGGCGGCTGTTTCGAGGACTCCCGCCCGACGACGCACGAGGAGCCGACCTACCAGGTCCACGACTCGGTCTTCTACTGCGTGGCCAACATGCCCGGCGCCGTGCCGCACACCTCGACCTACGCGCTGACGAACGTGACGCTGCCGTACGCGCTCGAGCTGGCCGACCGCGGCTGGCAGGACGCCCTCCGCCACGACCCGGCGCTCGCCCAGGGCCTGAACGTGCACGCCGGCCAGGTGACCAACGCCCCGGTCGCCGAGGCGCACGGCCTGACGGCGGTCACCGTCGAGGACGTCCTCCACGGCTGACCGACGCGTCGGCGGGGCGCAGCTGGTCGGGCGGCGCTACTGGCTCGGTCGGCACCGGGTCGTCGTGGTCACCGGGTGGGGTCCGGGCGCGGCCGTGCGCAACGTCCGGATCCGGTACCTCACCGGCCCGTCCTGCGGGGAGGAGGTCGTCCGCCCGTTCCGTGGCCTGCGGCGGGACTGCCCCGACGGCGATCCTGAAGCTTGATCACCAGCCATCAGCTCGTCGCACAGACGAGTTCCTGGGTGTTTATCAGAGGCCGGGGCGCCTCGACGACGGCGGGACCGACTGCGCGGGTGACTCAGCCGGAGGCGGCCAGCTGGCCGCAGGCGCCGTCGATCTCCCGGCCGCGGGTGTCGCGCACCGTCACCGGCACGCCGGCCGCGGACAGCCGCCGCACGAACTCGCGCTCGACCGGCTTGGCCGAGGCGTCCCACGGTGAGCCCGGTGTCGGGTTGAGCGGGATGAGGTTGACGTGCGCCCGCCGGCGGCGCGAGCAGGCGGCCGAGCAGGTCGGCGCGGTAGGGCTGGTCGTTGACGTCGCGGATCATCGCGTACTCGACGGAGTAGCGGCGGCCGGTCCGCGCGGCGTAGGCGTCGGCGGCCTCGAGGACCTCGGCGACCTTCCAGCGGGTGTTGACCGGGACGAGCGTGTCGCGCAGCTAGTCGTCCGGGGCGTGCAGCGACACCGCGAGGGTGACGTTGAGGTTCTCGTCGGCGAGCCGGCCGATCGCCGGCACCAGCCCGACCGTGGACACGGTGATCGAGCGCTGCGACAGCCCGAGCCCGGCCGGCGCCGGTTCCACCAGCCGGCGCAGCGCCGCCACGACTCGGGCGTAGTTCGCGAGCGGCTCGCCCATGCCCATGAGGACGACGTTGGACAGCCGGCGGCCGTCAACGGCCGCGCTGCGGGCGGCGGCGACGACCTGGTCGACGATCTCGCCGGTGGACAGGTTGCGGGTCAGCCCGCCCTGACCGGTGGCGCAGAACGGGCAGGCCATGCCGCAGCCGGCCTGGCTGGACACGCAGACGGTGGTGCGGTCCGGGTAGTGCATCAGCACGCTCTCGACCAGCGTGCCGTCGACGAGCCGCCAGAGCGTCTTGCGCGTCGCCCCGCCGTCCGCCGCGACGGTGCGGACCTCGGTCAGCAGCGGAGGCAGCAGCGCCGTCCCCAGCTGCTCGCGCAACGCGGCCGGCAGGTCGGTCATCTCGGCGGCGTCCCGGACGTACCGGCCGAAGTAGTGCCGCGACAGCTGGTCGGCGCGGAAGGCCGGCAGCCCGAGCTCGACCACGGCGGCGCGCCGGCCCTCGGGGTCGAGGTCGGCGAGATGGCGCGGCGGGCGGGCGGCGCGCGGCGACGGCGCGAAGACGAGCGGCGAGCTGGGCATCAGCAGCACAAGGCCGGGTGACGTCCGGGCATTCCGGTCAGGAGCCCAGCACCGCGGTCAGGACGAGGTAGGCGACCGCCGCGCACGGCAGCAGCGAGTCCAGCCGGTCCATCAGCCCGCCGTGACCGGGCAGCACCCGCCCCATGTCCTTCAGTCCGAGGTCCCGTTTGATCATCGACTCGCCGAGGTCTCCCAGGGTCGCCGCGGCCATGATCGCCGCGCCGAACAGGGCGCCCTGCCACCACGGGTGGTGGAAGCTCAGCGCGAGGACGAGGCTGCCGCACAGCACGCAGGCGACCAGCGACCCGGCCGCGCCCTCCCACGTCTTCGCCTTGGACACCATCGGCGCGAGCGGGTGCCGGCCGAACAGCACGCCGGCGACGTAACCGCCGGTGTCGCTGCAGACGACGGTGCCGATGAACAGCACGACCCGGGCGGCACCGTCGTCCGGGACGGCGAGCAGCACCGCGAACCCGGCGAGCAGCGGCAGGTACAGCGTCACCAGGACCGACGCGGCCACGTCGCGCAGGTAGCCGACCGCGCCGTCGGCGAGCCGCCAGACCGCGACCGCGACGACCGTGACGAACAGCGCGAGCGTCAGCCCGTCCGGCCCCGCGGTACCAGGCGGCGACGTCCATCGCGACGCCGCCGACGAGCAGCGGCAGCACCGGCGGGCGGGCCTCCACCGTCGCGATGGCCGACGTCAGCTCCCAGGTCCCGTAGGCCACCGCGAGGCAGACCAGCGCGACGAAACTCCCCCGCACCGTGAACAGGCTGGCCAGGACCGCCGCACCGAGCAGCAGTCCGATGCCGATCGCGGCGGGGAGGTTGCGTCCCGCCTTCGACGTCCGGACCGGCGCCGGCGCGGCCGCGCCGGCGTCGCGGCCGTCGGCGCGGGCACTCCGGCGCGCAGTTGGGCGACCGTCACCGCGCCGGTGCCGTCCCCGGCGGCACGGTGCCGGCCGCCGCGGGCCGGGCGACCCGCGAGCTCGGTGTCCGTGCCGGTCATGTGAGGCTGCGCTCCGTCGCCGAGGTCAGATCTCGAGCAGTTCGGCTTCCTTGGCCTGACGAGGTCGTCGACGGCCGAGGTGTACCTGCCGGTGAGCTTCTCGAGCTCCTGCTCGGCGCGGCGCACGTCGTCCTCGCCGGCCTCGCCGTCGCGCACGAGGCGGTCGAGCGACTCTTTGGCGTGCCGGCGCACCGAGCGGATGGACACCTTGCCGTCCTCGCCCTTGTGCTTGGCGACCTTGACCAGATCGCGGCGGCGCTCCTCGGTGAGCTGCGGGAACACGACCCGGATGATGGTGCCGTCGTTGGTCGGGTTGACGCCGAGGTCGCTGTCGCGGATCGCCCTCTCGACGGCGGTGATCTGCCCGCGGTCGTAGGGCTTGATGACCGCCATCCGCGCCTCCGGCACCGTCACCGACGCCATCTGCGGGATCGGTGTCGGCGAGCCGTAGTAGTCGACGACGAGGCGGGCGAAGGCGTTCGGGGTGGCGCGACCGGTGCGCAGCGAGCCGAGCTCCTCGCGGGTGACGGAGACGGCCTTCTCCATCTTCTCTTCGGCCTCGAACAGCGTCTCGTCGATCACGGGTGTGCCCTCCGTCCAGCGTCAGCCGGCGCTGACCAGCGTGCCGATCTTCTCACCGCGCACGACCCGGGCGATGTTGCCGTCGGCGAGCTCGAAGATCACGATCGGCAGCTCGTTGTCGCGGCACAGGCTGAACGCCGACGCGTCGGCGACGTTGAGGCCGCGGCGCAGGACGTCGTCGTAGCTGATGGCGTCGAACTTGACCGCGTCCGGGTGGGTGCGCGGGTCGGCGTCGTAGATCCCGTCGACCTGCGTCGCCTTGAGCAGGACGTCGCACTTGATCTCGAGCGCCCGCTGCGCGGCGACGGTGTCGGTGGAGAAGTACGGCATCCCGGCACCGGCGCCGAAGATCACCACGCGGCCCTTCTCCAGGTGCCGGATGGCGCGCAGCGGGATGTACGGCTCGGCGACCTGGCCCATCGCGATCGCGGTCTGCACGCGGGTGGGGACGCCCTGCTTCTCGACGAAGTCCTGCAGGGCGAGGCAGTTCATCACCGTGCCGAGCATGCCCATGTAGTCGGCGCGGGCGCGGTCCATGCCGCGCTGGGCGAGCTCGGCACCGCGGAAGAAGTTGCCGCCGCCGACCACGACCGCGACCTGGGTGCCGCTGCGGGCGACCTCGGCGAGCTGCGGGCGATCGACTGGACCACGTCCGGGTCCAGGCCGACCGCCCCGCCGCCGAGGACCTCACCGGACAGCTTGAGCAGGATCCGGTGGTACGGGTCGCTCATGCTGGCATCCTGCCCCTCGGGAGGACCTGCCGGGTCAGCCGCGGCCGATCTCGAAGTGCGCGAACCCGGTCAACGTCACGCCGGCCTCGTCGAGCAGCGCCTTGACGGTCTTCTTGGTGTCCTGCACCGAGGCCTGCTCGAGCAGCACGGTGTCCTTGAAGAAGCCGTTGAGCCGGCCCTCGACGATGCGGGCAGCGCCTGCTCCGGCTTGCCCTCCTCGCGGGCGGTGGCCTCGGCGATGCGCCGCTCGCTCTCGACGACTCGGCCGGGACGTCCTCCCGGGTCAGGTAGCGCGGGCGCATGGCCGCGACCTGCATCGCCGCACCGCGCGCGGCGCTGAGGTCGTCGCCGGTGAACTGGACCAGGACACCGACCTGCGGCGGCAGGTCGGAGGCCTTCCGGTGCAGGTAGGTCGCCACCGAGCGCCCGTCACCGCTGGCGAGCTTGACCGCGCGGCGCAGCTCGAGCTTCTCGCCGATGACGCCGGCCAGCTCGTCGACGCTCGCCCGCACGGTCGTGCCGTCGGCGAGCGTCTCCTCGAGCAGCTCGTCGACGTCCCGCGCGCCGGACGGCGGCGTAGCGCGGCGACGATGTCACCGGCGAGCGTCTGGAACTGCTCGTTCTTGGCGACGAAGTCGGTCTCGGACGCCAGCTCGATCATCGCGCCCTCGGCGGCGGCGACCAGGCCGTTGCTGGCCTCGCGCTCGCCGCCGCGCTTCTGGACCTTCGCGCCGGCCTTGACGCGGAGGATCTCGACGGCCTTGTCGAGCTCGCCGTCGGCCTCGTCGAGGGCCTTCTTGCAGTCGAGCATGCCGGCGCCGGTGAGCTCGCGCAGCTTCTTGACGTCAGCGGCGGTGTAGTTCGCCATTGCAGGTGTCTTCCGTTCTCGTGCTGCTGGGGTGCTGTGCCGGCGTCACTCGGAGGAGCCGGCGGCCTTCGGCAGGCCGGTGGCTGACGGTGCGGGACCCGCCTCGTCGACGGCCTCGGCCAGCTCACCGGCCTCGCTGCCGATCAGGTTGCCCTCGACCCGCTGCTCCTCGGCCTGGGTCTGCGGCGAGGTGTCGGACTGCTGCTGCCCGGCCGGGGTGTAGAGGTCGCGCTCCCACTCGGCCAGCGGCTCGCCCGCGCCGACCTCGGGCTTCTCGTCGCGACCGGCGTTCGCCCCGGCGGCGGCGCGGGCCATCAGGCCCTCGGCGACGGCGTCGGCGACGACGCGGGTGAGCAGCGCGGCCGAGCGGATCGCGTCGTCGTTGCCCGGGATCTTGTAGTCGACCTCGTCCGGGTCGCAGTTGGTGTCGAGGATCGCGATGACCGGGATGCCGAGCTTGCGGGCCTCGCCGACCGCGATGTGCTCCTTCTTGGTGTCGACGACCCAGATCGCGCTCGGGACCCGGCTCATCTCGCGGATGCCGCCGAGCGTGCGCTCCAGCTTGTCCTTCTCGCGGGTCAGGATGAGCTGTTCCTTCTTGGTGGCGGTGCCCTCCCAGCCGTTCTGCTCCATCGCCTCGAGCTCCTTGAGGCGCTGCAGCCGCTTGTAGACGGTCTGGAAGTTGGTGAGCATGCCGCCGAGCCAGCGCTGGTTGACGTAGGGCATGCCGACCCGGGTCGCCTGCTCGGCGATGGCCTCCTGGGCCTGCTTCTTGGTGCCGACGAACAGGATGCTGCCGCCGTGCGCCACCGTCTCCTTGACGAAGTCGTAGGCGCGGTCGACGTAGGACAGCGTCTGCTGCAGGTCGATGATGTAGATGCCGTTGCGCTCGGTGAAGATGAACCGCTTCATCTTCGGGTTCCAGCGCCGGGTCTGGTGACCGAAGTGGACGCCCGAGTCGAGCATCTCCTTCATGGTGACGACGGGCATGTCGCCTCGTCCTTCCCGCGGGCATGCGCCCGCCATGCCTCGGTTGTCGCGGTCGGCCGGTCGGCCGCCGCCCTGGTGCCCGGTGTCGCGGCCAGGCGCCGCCGTCCGGCGTGATGCCGGTGCGGACCGAGGCTGGCCGCCTACCCCCGGATGAACCGGAGGCGGGCACGCGAAGTCAGGCCCCAGTCGAGGCCTGCAGCTGCCAGTCTAGCGTCAGCGGCGTGCGTTGGTGTATCTCCTCGTGACGGTCTGCAGCTCTCGGCGGAGGTCGACGGGCCCGGCGGACGGGCGCGGCCGGTGCTGTTCCTGCACGGGTTCCCGCAGACGGCGACGTCCTGGCGGGCGGTGATGGCGCGCTGGCCGGCGCGGGCGTGCGCGACGTCGCGGTCGACCAGCGCGGCTACTCCCCCGGCGCCCGGCCGTCCGACGTCGCCGACTACGGCTGGCGCTGCTGGTCGGCGACGCCGTCGGGTCATCGACGGCGCTCGGCGGCCGGGTGCACCTGGTCGGGCACGACTGGGGTGGGGTCGTCGGCTGGCAGGTCGCGTCGCGTTACCCGGAGCGGGTGGCGAGCTGGACGGCGGTGTCGACGCCGTACGCGCTCGCGCTGGACGAGGTCATGGCGGCCTCGAGGCGGAGCGGCGAGCGCGTTCGGCTACATCCGCGGGCTGCGCCGGTCCGGGGCCGAGCAGGCGCTGCTCGCGGACGGCGCGCGCCGGCTTCCGCGGGGTGTTCGAGGGCCGGGTGCCGCCGGCGCGGGTGGACGAGGACGTCGCGGCGCTGTCAGACCGGGCGCGCTGACCGGCGCACTGAACTGGTACCGCGCGATGGCGCGCTGCGGACACCGACGGGCTCGGCCCGGTCACGGTGCCGACGACCTATGTGTGGGGCGCGCACGACGTCGCGTTCAGCCCGAGCCGCCGCCGAGCGGACCGCGGCGTAGGTGGAGGCGCCGTACCGCTTCGTCGCGCTGGAGGACGCCAGCCACTGGCTGCCCGACGAGGTGCCCGGACGTGCTGGCCGCACGAGATCGCGCGCGCGGGTCAGCGGCGGACTGAGCGAACCCGTCCGCGACGGCGCGATGGCCGCGCGCCTCGGTGCGGCTCGCGGCGTGCAGCTTGGCCAGGATGTTCGAGACGTGGACGCTGACCGTCTTCTCGCTGATGAACAGCGCCCGGGCCAACTGCCGGTTGGTGCGGCCCTGCGGCGAGCAGGTCGAGGACTTCCTGCTCGCGGGCGGTGAGCGTCGCGTCGCCGAGTCCGGGCGGCGCATCGGCGCCAGGGCCAAGCGCCGCGGAGCTCGTCCACCAGCGGCGCGCGCACCGAGCCGGCGGGCGACCGCGCGGGCGGCGTCGGCCTCGCGCTGCGCGCCAGCGGTGTCGCCGGCCGCGCGGAGCGACGGCCGCGAGCCGCGCGTGGGAGCGGGCCTGCTCGTAGACGTTGCCGTAGCCGAACGCCGTCGCGGGGCCCGCCAGGTGGCGACCAGGTCGTCCGAACTCCGGCGGGTCGATGCCGAGCAGTCCAGCGCAGCCGGGCGTGCTCGGCGTCCAGCCGGGCCAGCCAACCGCGGGCCTCGGCGCCGGGCGGCTGCACCAGCCGGCTCGCGGCCGCCTCCCGGTGCCCAGCAGGGCGTCCGCGCGGCGTGAGCAGGGCGCCGCGGTCGTCGGAGGGCAGCTCGCCGGCGCGGGCGGTCAGCGCGGCGATCGCCGACGGCGCCGAGCCGGATCTGGGCCGGGAAGTACTCGTCCTGCCACAGCTCGGACAGCTGCGTGCACGAGCGTGTCGCGCAGCTCGAGCGCCGCCGCCGCCTGGTCCCCGAGCTGATGTAGCAGGTCGAGCACCGCGCGACAGCTGCACGGCCACCATCCCGTCGCGGCGCGCCCACGGCAGCAGGGTGCGGCATCGAGCTCGAGTGCGGTGCGGTCGCCGCGCCCGGCGCGCACCCACAGCCGGGCCGCGGCGAGCAGCGCCTCGGCCATCGGGCTGGGCGGCTGTCCGGCCGGCGGAGGCCGTGCGGACGCTGGCATCCCAGTCACCGAGCTGGTACTCCAGCAGGCTGGCCATCACCCGGCTCTCCAGCCCGTAGGGCGTCCAGGGCCGGCCGACGCCGATGGCCCGCTCGACTCCCTGCGCGGAACTCGGCGAGCGCCTCCGGCAGCTCGCCGCGCTCGAAGCGGACCGTGCCGAGGCTGTAGCGGCTGCGCAGCTCGGCGGACAGGTCACCGGCGGCGACGCGCGTCGTCGACGCTGCGCTGCAGCACCGGTCGATCGCCGCCTCGGGCTCGCCGGCCTGGCGCTGCAGGACGGCGAGGGTGGTGGCAGCGTCCGCGGCGGCGTCGGCGGCGCCGGTGGCTTCGGCAGGCCTGCCGCGCCTCCTTCGCCCACCGCCGCGGCCTCGCTGATGCGGCCGTAGGCCAGGCTGGTCCGGGCGTGCAGGGCGGCGATCCGGGCCCGTTCGGCGCTCGGCGGGTCGGCGGGGACGAGCCGCAACGCCTCCGAGGTCGCCGCGAAGGCGACGGCGTCGGCCTCCGTGCTGAGCGCGGCGTTCGCGAGCTGGCGGAGCAGGCGGCGCGCGCCGTTCCGGCGGCGTGTCCTCGGGCAGCTCGTCGCGGGTCGACTCCAGCAGCGCAGCCGCGCGGTGCGGGTACCCGGCCGCGATCATCGCCTCGGCGGCGTCGGCGATCAGCTCGGCGAGCCCGCCGCCGGCGAGCTGGTCCGGCGGGGCGTGCTTCTGCAGCTCCAGCGCCGCCTCGTAGTGCTGCATCGCCTCCCACGGCGCGGCCAGCGCCATCGCCTCCGCGCCGGCGCGGCGGCTGGCGTCGAACGCCGTCGCCAGGTCCTGCGAGCCGCGCGCGTGGCGGGCGAGCTCGGCGGCGGTCCCGGCGCCGGTGCGGGTGAGCGCGGCGGCGTAGGCGGCGTGCAGCCGCTGCCGCTCGCCCGGCAGCAGGTCGTCGTACACCGCCTCGGCGAGCAGCGCGTGCCGGAAGCCGTAGCCGTTGGCCGGCTGCGCGATGAGCAGGTGCGCGTCGACCGCCTCGCGCACCGCGGCGTCGAGCGCGGCCGGCGGCAGGCCGGTCGCCTCGGCGAGCAGCTCGTGGGACACCTGCCGGCCGGCGACGGCGGCGGCGCGCACCACGGTGCGCGCGCCTCGGACAGGGCGTCGAGGCGGACCAGCAGCACCTCGGCGAGGTCGGCCGGGACCGACCCGGCGGCACCGGAGCCCGCGGTGAGCTGCTCGACGAAGAACGGGATGCCGCCGGCGCGGTCGACGATCGCCTGCCGGTCGGACTCCGGCAGCGGCTGGGGGTGGAGCAGGCCGATCAGCGCGCGCACGGCGCTGGGGCCGGCAGCGGGTCGAGCGTCATCCGGCGCACGCCCGGGATGCGGGCCCACTCGGCGACGACCGGGCGCAGCGGGTGCCGCCGGTGCAGGTCGTCGCTGCGGTAGGTGACGACCAGGGTGAGGCGCTGGCCGTGCAGGCGGGTGAGCAGGAAGCCGATGAGGTCGCGGCTGGCCTTGTCCGCCCAGTGCGCGTCCTCGATGACCAGGAGCACCGGCGTGCGCTCGCTCAGCACCGTCAGCGCGCCGAGGACGGCGTCGAACAGGTCGGCCCGCTCGACCGGGGCATCGGCGGCGCTCGGCGGCGCCGGGGCCGAGGATTGCGTCGGTGCCGGCGCGGTGCGCCGGTGTTGCGGCAGCAGCCGGGCCAGCGGGGCGAAGTCGGCGACCAGCTCGCTGACCGCGTCGGGATGCGGCTGCGCGAGCCGCCCGACGATCTCGCTGAACGGCAGGTAGGGCAGGCCGGCGTCACCGAAGTCGATGCAGTGGCCGACGAGGGTGGCACGCCGCCGCGGCCGGCGGTGACGCGCCAGCTCGGTGAGCAGCCGGGTCTTGCCGACACCGGCGTCGCCGGCGACCAGGACCGCCTGGGCGTGCCCGTCGGCCGCGGCATCGAGGCCTCCCCGAGGGAGTCGAGCTCGGCGCCGCGGCCGACGAGCACGGTGGGAGGCCGGGTCACGCCGACATCTTGGCCCCAGGGTCCGACAACGGAAGCGGTCGACACCGCGGACACGATCGGGCGGCCCAGCGCGCTCAGGCCGGTGGTCCGTGGCGGCCGGTCAGGCCGCGACGCGGCGGTGGCCGAGCCGGACGAGCCGGCCGCTGCGGCGCCGCGGTGCCGGGTCGCCGGCCGCGCGGGCGCGGCGACGGCCGGCCGCGCGCAGGTCCTGGGCGATCTGTCCGACCCGGTAGTCGACCTCGGCGTCGAGCCCGATGAACAGGTAGTCACTCATGTCGTCCTCCTGGGCGGATCCCGCTTGGCGGTGCCGCTGTGCTGGCTGTGCTGGCTGTGCTGACATCGATGACGGTGCGCGTCTGAGGAGGGCCCGGGCATCGGGAGTTCGCCGTATCCCCTCGCCGTCCGGCGACGCCGGAGCTCCCTAGTCCGCGCGGTTGGTGACGCGTCGCTGTGGACGGCGGGGCGGTCGTCCACAGGCGGCAGGTCCGGCTGGTGGGAGGCCGCCGGGCGGGTCAGCGTGGTCGTCGTGTTCGCCGCCGCTGTCGACCGTCCTCCGCCGCGCCGTCGTGGTCCTGCTCGTCGCCGTCCTCGCGGCTGCGGTGGGCGGTCCGTCGTCGGCGGGACGCGGTACGGCAGGGCGTTACCGGGCCCCGGTCGCCGGCGCGGTGGAGGTCGTGCGGCCCTTCCAACCACCGCCCGGGCCGTACGCGGCCGGTCACCGCGGCGCCGATCTCGCACTGTCCGGCGGCGCTGCGGTGCTCGCGGCCGGGGCGGGGACGGTGAGCTGCGCCGGGACCGTGGTCGACCGCGGCGTGGTCGTCGTCGTCCACGCCGACGGCATCAGCACCGAGTACGAGCCGGTGGCGCCGCTCGTCCGCCCGGGTGAACCCGTCGCGGCAGGGCAGCCGGTCGGGACGCTGTCCGGGCCGCACGCCGGGTGCGCGACGTCGTGCCTGCACTGGGGCGCGCGCCGGGGCGGGGTCTACCTCGACCCGATGTCACTGCTTCGCCCGCTCGGCGTCGTGCGGCTCGTGCCGGACGGGTGACGCCGGCACGGATGCCGGGGCTGACGCCGGCTCAGGCGCGCGGATGCGCCTGCCGGTGGGCGGCGCGCAGCCGCTCGACCGACACGTGGGTGTAGATCTGCGTCGTCGCGGGGCTGGCGTGGCCGAGCAGCTCCTGCACCACGCGCAGGTCCGCGCCGCCGTCGAGCAGGTGGGTCGCCGCGGTGTGCCGCAGGCCGTGCGGGCCGATGTCCGGCGCGCCGGGCACGGCGGCGACGCGGTCGTGGACGACGCGGCGGACGGCGCGCGGGTCGAGCCGGCGCCCGCGGGCCCCGAGGAGCAGCGCCGCGCCGCTCGCGTGCACGGCGAGGACCGGGCGGCCGGTGCTGCAGCCAGCGCTCGAGCGCCCGCTCGGCGGCGGTGCCGAACGGCACGGTGCGCTGCTTGTCGCCCTTGCCGAGCACGCGGACGACGCGGCGGTGCCGGTCGACGTCGTCGACGTCGAGCCCGACCAGCTCGCCGACCCGGATGCCGGTGGCGTAGAGCAGCTCGAGCACGAGTTGGTCGCGGACCGCGACGGCGTCAGTGATCGGGTCCCGCGCGCGGTCGGCGGGCACACGTCCGGCGAAGACGTCCGTGTCGGTGTCCGTGTCGGTGTCCGGTCGGCGCTACCGCGTCCTGGCCGGCGAGCCGACCTCGGGGCGTCGAGCACGGCGGCGGCCTCGTCCTGCCGCAGCACCGGCGGCAGCGTCCGGTGCGGGCGCGGACTGGCCAGCAGCAGGCCGGGGTCGGTGTCGAGCAGGCCGGTGGCATGCGCCCAGGCGGTGAAGGTGCGGGCCGCCGCGGCCCGACGGGCGAGGGTGGTGCGAGCCGCGCCGTCTGCGCGGTTGCAGCGAGCCACCCGCGCAGAGCGGCAGGTCGAGCTGGCCGACCCGCGTTCCGCCGAGGCGCGCCAGGTGGAGGAGAAGCGCGCCGATGTCGGACCGGTAGGCCCGCACGGTGTGCGGCGAGCGGTTGCGCTCCAGGGCGAGATGGCGGCCGAACGCGTCAAGGACCGACCGCAGCGGTTCGGGCAGCTCGGCCGGCGGCCCGTCCGGTGCTGGATCCCGGCCCGAGCGCTCACCGGCCGACCGTCCGGGAAGGAGCGCGGCCGGTCAAGGCGCCACGCGCGATGCGGTGTCCGGAGTCGTCGGACTCGACGATGCCGGCCAGACGCAGGACGGGCAGCGCTCGGAGCACCTCGACGATGCCGAGGCCGCAACGCAGCGCCAGCTCGTCCTCGCGGACGCTCGCGCGGGCGGGCAGACCGTCGAACACCTGGCGGGCTGCCGGGTCCAGCCCGTCGAGGGCCGCCCGCACCGGGTCCAGCGGGTCCACCGGGTCCACTCCGTGCAGCGCGTCGGACCGGCCCCCGGCCGAGGCGCTGTCGAGGGTCTCCCCGATCGAGCCGACCACGTCGAGCACGTCCTCGACGCAGGTGACGAGCAGCGCGCGACCGTTGCTCGCGGCGCAGCAGCTCGTGGCAGCCGGCCGACAGGGCGGACGTCACCGGGCCGGGCACGGCCATCAGCGGCCGGCCCAGCGCGATCGCGTGGTTCGCGGTGTTGCGCGCGCCGGAGCGCGCCGCCGCCTCGACCACGACCGTGCCGGTGGCCAGCGCCGCGATCAGCCGGTTGCGCGTCAGGAACCGGTGGCGCTGTGGTGCCGCGCCGGGCGGGCTCTCGGACAGCAGCAGCCCGGTCTCGGCGACGCGGTCGAACAACGCCGCGTGTCCGGCGGGTAGGCCCGGTCGAGGCCGCCGGCGGACACCAGGACCGTCGCGCCCTCGGCGGCCAGCGCCGCGCGGTGGGCCGCGGCGTCGATGCCGTAGGCGCCCCCGGAGACCACCGTGACGTCCCGCCGGGCCAGCCCGAAGGCCAGCTCGGCGGTGACGTGCTCGCCGTAGGGCGTCGCCGCGCGCGCGCCGACGACGGCGACCGAGCGGACGGCGGCCGTCCGCAGTCGGCGGGCCCGCGTACCCACAGCGCCAGCGGCGGAACCAGCTCGACGACGTCCGACGCCGCCCGCGCCCCGGACCGCCTCGCGCGCTCGCCTCGAGCGCCGCGAACGCGAAGTGCGGCCAGTCCGCCGACTCCGGGACAGCAGCCGCATGCCGTGCCGCGCCGCCGCGTCGAGGTCGGCCGCGGCGTCGGCGTGCCCCGCCCTGGCGGCCGTGGCGGCGAGGACCGGCCCGGGCGCCTGCCGGCGTCGGACGGCCTCGGCAGCCGCGAGCGGACCGAGCTGCTCGACGAGCGCCCAGAGCACTCCGGAGCCGGGCTCGGCGACCCGGCTCAGGTAGGCCCGCGCGAGCAGCACGTCCGGCGCCGGCCCGTCGCCGTCCACCGTCGCCTCGCTCACGCCGCCCACGCCGGGTCCCGCCCGGTGCGGAAGAACAGCGCCTCGGCCACGTCGCCGGCGTCGGGCGACGTGCGTCCGGCGAGGTCGGCGAGCGTCCACGACAGACGCAGCACCCGGTCGAAGCCGCGGGCACTGATCTGCCCGCGCTCCAGCGCCGTCTCCACCGACCCGATCGCCGCGCGGGGCAGTCGCCACGGCCGCGCCCGCAGCACGGCGACCCGGCGGCCTGGCGTTGGTCGGCCAGCCGATCGCCCGCCAGCGATGCGCCGCGGTGCGCCGGGCGTCCAGGACCCGTGCGGCGACCGCGGCGCTCGGCTCGCGGTCGACCGGGTCGCCGAGCAGGTCGGCGCGGGGCACGGCGTCGACGTGCAGGCGCACGTCGATCCGGTCGAGCAGCGGGCCGGACAGCCGCTGCTGGTAGCGCCGGCGGGCCTGCGGCGCGCAGCTGCACCGGGCGGCCGGGCTGCCGCACGGGCACGGATTGGCGGCCAGGACCAGCTGGACCCGGGCCGGGTAGGTCACCGCCCCGTCGCGGCGGTGCAGCGTCACCGACCCGCTCTCCAGCGGCTGCCGCAGCGCCTCCAGCGCTCCGCTGGCGAACTCGGGCGCCTCGTCGAGGAACAGGCAGCCGCCGTGCGCCAGCAGACGGCCCCGGGCGCGCGAGGCCGGAGCCGCCGCCGACCAGCGCGGCGACCGTCGCGGTGTGGTGCGGCGCCTGCCACGGCGGCCGGCGCACCAGCCGCGCCCGCGCCGGCAGGCGCCCGGCGACGGAGTGCACGCCCGTGACCTCGAGCGCGGCGTCGTCGTCGAGGCGCGGCAGCAGGCCGGGCAGCCGCTCGGCGAGCATGGTCTTGCCCGCACCGGGCGGGCCGACGAGGTAGAGGTGGTGGCCGCCGGCCGCGGCGACCTCGAGCGCCCGCTTGCCGGTGGCCTGCCCGACGACGTCGGCCAGGTCCGGGACCTCCGGGCCGTCGTCGTCCTCGGCGGCAGGGTCGGCGCGCTCGGGCGGGTCGCCGCCGCCGCGCAACCAGCCCGCGAGCTGCCCGAGCGTGCGGGCCTCGCGGACGTCCATGCCGGCGACCAGCGCGGCCTCGGCGCCGTTGCCCTCGGCGACCACGACCCGCTCGACACCGGCAGCCCGGGCGGCGAGGACGGCGGGCAGCACGCCGCGCACCGGCCGCAGCCGCCCGTCCAGGCCGAGCTCGGCGAGCCACACGACGCCCTCCACCGCGGCGACCGGGACGACGTCGGCCGCGCACAGCACCGCCATGGCCAGCGCCAGGTCGAAGCGCGAGCCGACCTTGCGCACGTCCGCCGGCAGCAAGCGCGAGCGTGATCCGGCGGTTCGGCCACTCGAGCCCGCTGTTGAGCACCGCCGCGCGGATCCGGTCGCGGCCTCGACGACGGACACGTCGGCCAGGCCGGTGAACGACAGGCCCGGCAACCCCGGCGACAGGTCGGCCTGGACCTCGACCAGGTGCCCGGACAGGCCCCACAGCGCCACCGCCAGCGTGCGTGCGACCGTCATCAGAAGACGCCGCGCAGGTGGGTGCAGGCGCCGGACCGCTCCGCGGGACGCAGGACGCTGACGACGTCGAAGCGGACTCGGGCCAGAACGACGGCTCCCCGCCGGCGCGCTGCTCGGCAGCCACGCCGTGGCCAGCCGGCGCAGCCGGGCCGCCTTCGCGGCCGACACCGCCTCCGCCGGGTCCCCGAACGCCGTCGACGTCCGGGTCTTGACCTCGCAGAACACCAGGACGTCGCCGTCGCGGGCGACGATGTCGAGCTCGCCGTCCCGGCAGCGCCAGTTGCGTGCAGGACGGTCAGTCCGGCGTCGATGAGCGCTCGGGCGGCGACGTCCTCGCCGTAGCGGCCGACCGCGGAGTTGTGCGTGGGCGGCATGGGGCCACCTTCCGCGGCGGCGGACCCCCCGGACCAGGCGGCGAGGTCCGCCTGTGGACGACGACGGGCCTGTGGACGACGCAGCGGCGAGGCGTGGAGGACGAGCCGCAGCCGAGCTCAGGACGGCCGCGGCAGCTCGAGGTCGGGCTTGTCGAGCTCCTCGATGTTGACGTCCTTGAACGTCACCACCCGCACCGTCTTGACGAACCGCGCCGGGCGGTACATGTCCCACACCCAGGCGTCGCGCATCGTGAGCTCGAAGTAGACCTCGCCGTCGGCGCTGCGCGGCTGCAGGTCGACGTCGTTGGTGAGGTAGAACCGGCGCTCGGTCTCCACCACGTAGCTGAACTGGGAGACGATGTCCTTGTACTCGCGATAGAGCTGCAGCTCCATCTCGGTCTCGTAGTTCTCGAGATCCTCGGCACTCACGCGATCCCCCACTCGGCGGCCCCGTCGACCTCCACGCCCGTGACGGCACCGGCCAGCTCCGTACGTCTCCGCAGCACGACGTCATTGTCCCGCATGGCCGCGGCGCGCCGACGTTGACGTAGCGGCGGCGGTGCTCGGCGCACGGCCCGTGCCGGCGCAGGGCGGCGCTGTGCTCGGGCGTGATGTAGCCCTTGTGCCGGGCGAACTCGTACTCCGGCAACCGCTCCGGCAGCTCGATCATGATCCGGTCCCGGGTCACCTTGGCCAGGATCGACGCCGCCGCGACGCACGCCACCGACGCGTCGCCCTTCCAGACCGCAGTGGTCGGCATGCCCAGGCCCGGCACCGGGAAGCCGTCGGTGAGCGCGTACGCCGGGCGCACGGCGAGGTGCCCGACCGCGCGCCGCATGCCGGCGAGGTTGGCCACGTGCAGGCCGCAGGCGTCGATCTCCGCCGCCGGGATGACGACCACCGACCAGGCCACCGCCCGGCGCACGACCTCGCTCGTAGAGCTCGCTCGCGACCGCCGCGGTGAGCAGCTTGGAGTCGGTGAGCCCGTCGATGCACCCGCGCCGGCCGGGCGGCAGCACGCACGCGGCGACGACCAGCGGCCCGGCGCACGCGCCGCGGCCGGCCTCGTCCGCGCCGGCGACCGGGCCGAAACCGGCGCGCCGCAGGGCGGCCTCGTAGTGCCGCAGCGGGGTCTCGGCGAACGGCCGGCGCAGGACCGCGGCGGTGCCGCCGGCAGCGCCGGGACGGGTCGACGAGCGGGCATGGCGGCGATGAGGCTACGCGCCGCGCGCGTCCGCGACGCCGGGCCCGGCCGCAGCCGGCCGGCGCCGACCGCTCGACCAGCTCGGCGATCTCCGGCGGCTCGAACCGCTCGGTGCTGCGCCGCAGTTCCGTCGGCGCTCCACCACCGCTGGCCGATCACCGTCTCCTGCTCCATCGCCGTCGCCGAGGCCGGGGCGACGGCGTGCCGGACGGCACCCGTGCGGCGAAGAAGTGGTCGGTCTGGTCGTAGATGACGCCGGCATAGGACCAGCGGCGGCGCTGCAGGAACACCTCGGGCGCGTCCGGCGGGCAGGCGAGACGTACGCCCGGTCTCCTCCCAGACCTCCCGCACGGCGGCGGCGCGGACGTCCTCGCCGTCCTCCACGCCGCCGCCCGGGGTGATCCAGTGCGTGCCGCCGTCGTCGATGTACTCGTGGATCAGCAGCACGCGCCCGTCGTCGTCGACGAGCAGCACCCGCCCGCCGGTGCGCCGCACGGCCGGCGCGTCCGTCAGGCCGGGCGTCGGCGACGGCGCCGCCGGGAGCACGCGGCCGACCGGCAGCACCGCCGCGGCCCGAGCGCGGAGGGCGCGGCGGCGCCCAGCGCGTCGTGGCGGAACGTCGCCGGCGTGCCGAGCGTGCGCCATCGCGACGGCGGCCAGGCGATGACGATGGCCTTGCCGATCACGGTGTCGATCGGCACGGTGCTCGCGGTGACGTCCTGGGACTGGGTGCGCCAGTGGTAGGCGCGAGTCGGCGGAGTTGTTGCGGTGATCACCCATGACCCACAGCCGGCCCTTCGGCACCGTCACCGGGACCGAAGGTGCGGCTGTCGGCCGGGTTGGCCAGCGGCTGACCGGGCTTGTCCGCGGGGGTCCAGAAGTCCGGTCCGTCGCGGTAGATGTAGGGCTCGTCGAGCGAGCGGAACGGGCCGTCGGGGCTGTCGGCGACCTGGACCCGGCCCTGGCTGTCGCAGCACTGGACGGTCTGACCGCCGACCGCGATGACGCGCTTGATGAGGTCGCGCTCGTCCGGCGGGACGACGCCGATCAGCTGGCCGAAACCGCGCACCACCCGCAGGACCGGGTTCGTCGGCGGCGACGGGCGTCGGCTCGTCGTCCCAGCCCACGGGCGGCGGAGAACACGACGATGTCGCCGGGATGCGGGTCGCGGAAGTCGTAGATCAGCTTGTTGACCAGGACGCGGTCCCCGCTGCAGCCGGGGCAGCCGTGCAGCGTCAGCTCCATCGACTGCGACGGGATGTAGAACGGCTGGACGACGAACGTCTTGATCAGGACGGCGATGACCACGGCGACGATGACGAGCAGCGGCAGCTCCCACCAGGGCGCCTTGCCGCGCGGACGTCGGCGCCGGCCGCCGGCGCGGCGGCGCCCCGAGGCGGGCTGCGGCGTCTCAGCGGGAGTCGCGCCACTCTGGTCGATCGGCGCCGTCGGGGGGTCGCCGTCGGCAGCGTCCGGGGACGTGCCCGGGGAAGGAGTCCCAGGCGTCGGGGGCTCCGGCTGCTCCGCAGCGCTCACGAGGCGGCGGGCGGTGTCGTCGTCGCCGTCCGCGCTCAGCGAGAGACGGTTTCCCGCTTCTCCTTGATCTTCGCGGCCTTGCCGCGCAGGTCACGCAGGTAGTAGAGCTTGGCGCGGCGCACGTCGCCGCGGGTGAATCGAGGGCTCAGTTCCGAGCCGCGACAGCTCGATGCGCCGCTGCGGGCAGCCGCCGGGTCACGCATCGGACACGTCGTCGCTGTGCCCGCTGAAGCGGAGAACGAAGAGCCCGAGGAGGAGGAAGATGACCACGCCGACACCGACGCCGAGGGAGACGAGGGTGTCGTGGAAGCCGGTGCTCGTCAGGTGGGCGCTCAAGGTCAGGTGCGCCGATGCGCTCAGGATGTCCCTCACGCCGGCGAGGATCCCGATGACGAGAAACGGGCGGACCGGGAAGGCTGCGTCCGCAGGTGCCGGAAGACCGTGTGCACGACGTCGAGGAGGATGATCACGACGAGGATGCCGTCGATGGCCGGCACGACGGAGCCGGGAAAGCTGTTCCAGGCGCGAAGAACACGACCACCGTCCGCACGAGCACGATGCCGGCCAGCATGAGCAGGCTGACCACGATGCCGTACTCGACGACGACGATGACGGCGGTGATCGGCGAGTCGGGCGCGGCGGTGAAGCCTTCTTCGGGCGCGAGCCGGCCCCCACGGCGGTCACCATAGTGCTGGCCCCGGTCCCGGCCCGGTCGAAGTGCCGCGTCGCACCGGTCTCCGACGATCCGGCCCGGCGGGTCCCGCGGCGTAGAACTGGCTCGTCGTGGGTGTTTTCTCCAAGGTCCTTCGCGCCGGCGAGAGCAGGAAGGTGAAGAACCTCGCCTCGGTCGTGCCGCTCATCAACGGCCTCGAGCCGGAGATGCGGGCCCTCGACGACGCCGCCCTGGCCGCAAAGACCGTCGAGTTCAAGCAGCGGCTCGACAACGGCGAGGACATGAACGACCTTCTCGTCGAGGCGTTCGCCGTCTGCCGGGAGGCGGCCTGGCGAACGATCGGCCAGCGCCATTTCGACGTCCAGCTGATGGGCGGGATGGCGCTTCACTTCGGTGGGATCGCCGAGATGAAGACCGGCGAGGGCAAGACCCTCGTCTCGACCCTGCCCATCTACCTGAACGCCCTGAGCGGCCGGGGCGTCCACCTCGTCACCGTCAACGACTACCTGGCCGCCCGGGACGCCAAGTGGATGGGCGAGATCTACCGAGTTCCTCGGCCTGACCGTCGGGCTCGTCGTGGCCGACAACTCGGACTTCGCCGCCAAGCGCGCCGCCTATGCGAGCGATGTCACGTACGGGACGAACACCGAGATGGGTTTCGACTACCTGCGCGACAACATGGCGCCCTCCCGCGACGCCATGGTGCAGCGGGGGCACGTCTACGGCATCGTCGACGAGGTCGACTCGATCCTCGTCGACGAGGCTCGCACCCCGCTCATCATCTCCGGGCCGTCGGACGACTCGACGCGGCTCTACTACCAGTTCGCGAGCGTGGTGCGCTCCCTCAAGCGGGACGTCGACTACGAGGTCGACGAGGAGAAGCGGATCGTGCTGCCCACCGAGGCCGGCATCGCCAAGGTGGAGCGCCAGCTCGGCGTCGAGAACCTCTACGACGGGGTGGCCGCCAACTTCGTCCACCAGCTCGAGAAGGCTCTACAGGCCAAGGAGCTCTACCACCGGGACAAGGAGTACCTCGTGGCCGACGGCGAGGTGAAGATCGTCGACGAGTTCACCGGCCGGGTGCTCGAGGGCCGGCGCTGGGAGGACGGCCTCCACCAGGCCGTCGAGGCCAAGGAGCGGGTGAAGATCCAGGAGGAGAACCACACCTGGGCGACGGTCACGCTGCAGAACTACTTCCGGATGTACGAGAAGCTCGGCGGCATGACCGGCACGGCCGAGACCGAGGCGGCCGAGTTCGCCTCCACCTACAACCTCCACGTCATCCCCATCCCGACGAACCAGCCGATGATCCGCGACGACCAGCCGGACCTCATCTACAAGACGGAGGCGGGCAAGTTCGCCGCCGTCGTCGACGACATCGTCGAGCGCTACGAGACCGGCCAGCCCGTCCTCGTCGGCACCGCCTCGGTGGAGCGGTCCGAGCACCTCTCCGAGCTGCTCGAGCAGAAGGGCATCCCCCACACCGTCCTGAACGCCAAGCAGCACGCCCGGGAGGCGCCGATCGTCGCCCAGGCAGGCCGGCTCCATGCCGTCACCGTCGCCACGAACATGGCCGGCCGAGGCGTCGACATCGTGCTCGGCGGCAACCCGGAGGGCCTCGCCCGCGAGGAGGTGGTCGCGAGCGGGATCGACCTCGAGACCGACGAGGGCCAGGCCCGCTACGCCGAGCTGCTGGCCAAGTTCACCGAGCAGTGCGCGGCGGAGGCGGACGAGGTCCGCGAGCTCGGCGGGCTGTACGTCCTCGGCAGCGAGCGCCACGACAGCCGCCGGATCGACAACCAGCTCCGCGGCCGGTCGGGCAGGCAGGGCGACCCGGGAGAGAGCCGTTTCTTCCTGTCGCTCGAGGACGAGCTCATGCGGCTCTTCGCCACCGGCGCCGTGAGCTGGGTGATGAACCGGGCGCTCCCCGAGGACGTCCCGCTCGAGGCGAAGATGGTCACGAAGTCCATCGAGCGCGCCCAGAACACCGTCGAGGCGAAGAACGCCGAGATCCGAAAGGACGTCCTCAAGTACGACGAGGTGATGGACAAGCAGCGCAAGGTCATCTACGAGCGCCGCCTGCAGATCATCGACGGCGAGGACCTCCGCGAGCTCACCGAGAACCTCCTCACCGAGACGATCCAGAAGGTCGTCGCCGACGCCGCCCCGAGCGACTTCCCCGAGGAGTGGGACCTGCCCCGGCTCGTCGCCGAGGCGTCGCGGTACTACCCGACCAAGTTCACCGTCGAGGAGCTCGAGCAGGCGACGTCGTGCCAACCAGCTCGCCGAGAGCCTGCTCGCCGAGGCCTTCGCCTACTACGACGAGCGGGAGGAGGGCTTCCCCGGCGGGGCGGAGACTGCCCGCGAGCTCGAGCGCCACATCATGTTGCAGATCATCGACCAGCGCTGGCGCATGCACCTCGTCGAGATGGACTACCTCCGGCACGGCATCAACATGCGGGCGATGGCCCAGCAGGACCCGCTCGTGGCCTTCAAGAGGGAGGGCTTCGAGATGTTCGGCCAGCTGATGGACGGCATCGACGACGACTACCTGCAGTACGTGATGCACGCCCAGCTCGTGACCGAGGAGCAGCGCCGCCACCGACCTGTCCCAGGCGACCTACGTGGCGGCCGACGACCCGATGGACGAGGCCGGCGTCGTGGCTTCTGGTGTCGGCGCGCGGGCCATGGCGGACCGGGCAGACACCCTGCCGGCTCCGCCATGGCGCCCGCCCGAGGCTCCGGGGCGCCGGCTGCCCGCGGAGCTGGCCCGGTGCCGTCGAGATGGCGGGCCGGTCGCCGGCGGCGGCAGGCCGGCGCCGGCGGCGCGCGCCAGGCGGTCACGGAGCCGGACGGCACGGGGCCGACGGCGGCCGGTGGCGGCCACGGCGGGAACGGGCAGGGGCGGCCGGGGTACGGCGCTCCGGCGGCGGCCGGCGGCGGCGGCGGCGCCGGCGCCGGCAGCGGCCGGCAAAGGTCGGCCGGAACGCTCCGTGCTGGTGCGGCAGCGGCAAGAAGTTCAAGCTCTGCCACGGCGCCAACTGAGGCGAGGATGGCGACCAACCCTGGGGCCGGCGCGCCCCTCGAGCGGCCCGACTTCGGCGACGAGCTGGCGTCGCTGCGCGACCGGCTGGAGGCCGCCAAGACCTACCTCCGCCTTCCCGATCTGTCGGAACGCCTCGCTGAGCTCGAGCAGGCGGTCGCGGAGCCCGACCTGTGGTCCGACCCGGACAACGCCCGGCAAGACGACGACCGCCTACGGGCGCGTGAAGGACGACGTCGACCTGCTCGAGGGTCTCGACCGGCAGCTCGTCGATGCCGAGGAGCTGCTTGCGATCGGGCTCGGCGAGGGCGAGGACGGTCTGGCCGAGGTGACTCCCGACGTCGAGGAGGCGATCGCCTCGCTCCGCTCGCTCCCTCGAGGACGTCGAGCTGCGGAGCCTGTTCTCCGGCGAGTACGACGAGGGCGACGCCATCGCCGAGATCCACGCCGGCGCCGGCGGCACCGACGCGCAGGACTGGGCGGAGATGATGCTGCGGATGTACCAGCGATGGGCGGAGCGGCGCGGCTTCGAGCTCGAGCTCGACGAGGCCTCCGCCGGCCAGGAGGCCGGCATCCTGTCGGCCACGTTCATCGTCCGCGGGCGGCACGCCTACGGGCTCCTCGCCGCCGAGAGGGGTGTGCACCGCCTCGTGCGGATGTCGCCTTTCGACTCCCAGCGCCGGCGCCAGACGAGCTTCGCCTCGCTCGACGTGACGCCCTTCGTCGAGGACGCCTTCGGCGAGATCGCCATCGACGACAAGGACCTGCGGATCGACACCTACCGCTCGACGCGGCGCGGGAGGCCAGCACGTCAACAAGACGGACTCGGCCGTCCGGCTCACCCACCTGCCGACCGGGGTCGTCGTGGCGGTCCAGAACGAGCGGAGCCAGCACCAGAACAAGGCCAAGGCGATGCAGATCCTCGCCGCCAAGCTCGCCGAGCGCCAGCGCGAGGCGCACGAGGAGGAGATGAGCGCCCTCACCGGGCCCGGAGAGCGACGTCGCCTGGGGCAACCAGATCAGGTCCTACGTCCTTGCCCCGTACCAGCTCGTGAAGGATCTCCGCAGCGGCTACGAGACAGGCAACGTCGACGCCGTCCTCGACGGCGACCTCGACGAGCTCATGGTCGCCTACCTCCGCTGGCGGCGGGAGAACCAAGGCTCGTGACCTGCGCCGACGCCGCCGAGCGGCCGGCCGGCGGCCGATAGCCGGTTCGTCGGCGCGTCCCGCTGGTAGCGTGGCCGGCGAGCTCGGCGCGGCGGCGCCTGGCGGATTCCGCCGACCCGGTGGATCCCCCCGACCTGGAAGCGAAGGGACTGATGATCCGTTTCGACAACGTCACCAAGTCCTACAAGGGGCAAGGTCGTCGCGCTCCGGGACGTCTCGCTCGAGGTCGCCAAAGGTGAGTTCGTCTTCATCGTCGGCGCCTCCGGCTCAGGCAAGACGACGATGCTGAGGCTGCTGCTGCGCGAGGAGCGCATCGACAGGGGCCGGATCTGGGTGGCCGGGCGCGACATCGGGCGGCTGCCCGAAGTGGCGCATCCCCTACCTGCGCCGCAACCTCGGCTTTGTGTTCCAGGACTTCAGGTTGCTGCCCGAACAAGACCGTCTTCGAGAACGTCGCCTTCGCCCTGCAGGTGATCGGGCGGCCCCGCCAGGTCATCAACACCCAGGTGCCCCAGGTGCTCGAGCTGGTCGGCCTCGGCCAGAAGGCCGGCCGCCTGCCCCGAGCAGCTCTCCGGCGGCGAGCAGCAGCGCGTCGGCATCGCCCGGGCCTTCGTGAACCGGCCGCTCATCCTCCTCGCCGACGAGCCGACCGGCAACCTCGACCCCGCGACGAGCCAGGAGATCATGGGGCTGCTCGACCGGATCAACCGGACCGGGACGACGGTCGTCATGGCCACCCACGACGCCAGCATCGTCGACATGATGCGGCGGCGGGTCGTCGAGATCGACGCCGGCAGGATCATCCGGGACCAGGCGCAGGGGCATCTACGGCACCGACTCGTCGCCGTCGTCGTCCCGGGGCGTCCGGCGTGACGTGTCGCCGGCGTCGGTCGGCCGCGGGCGCCGGCGTCAGGCCGTCGGAGGCGCTGAGTCGCGGTCGACCCGGTGGAGGCGCTGAGTGCCGATGAAGAGCCCGCCGGGGCCGCTGGTGCCGGTGACCGCCGAGGCGTGAGTGCCGTCCCCCGCCGGAGCCTGAAGTGCCGGTCGCTCGGCTACATAACCCGGGAGACGGCAACAACCTCTGGCGCAACCGCCTCATGGCTCTCGCCGCCGTCCTGACCATGGGGGTGTCGCTGTCGCTCGTCGGGACGGCGCTGTTGCTCCGCCAGGCGGTCAACAACCAGCTCGAGCGTGCTGAACGCCAACGTCAACCTGCAGGTCTTCATGAAGGCGGGCGCCTCGCCGCGCCGAGACCAGTGCCATCCGCAGCACTCATCACCGAGACTCCCAGATCAAGTCGTACAAGTACCTCGATCACAAGCAGAGCTACGAGGAGGCGGTTCGCCTCTTCAGGGGCGGCGGCGAGCCGGCGGCGATCTCGGCGCTCACGCCGGCGACCACCCCGCCGGTGTTCCAGTGCACCCTCGTCCATCCCGGGCGATGCCGCCACGGTCGCCCAGGTGTTCGTCGGCCAGCTCGGCGTGCTCCACGTCGAGTACCCGGCGAAGTCGATCCACGATCTCGCGGCGCTCTCGAACGTCCTGCAGATCGTCCTGCTCGTGCTGGCGATCGTCCTTCTCGTCTCGGCGATCGTGCTCATCCTGAACGCCATCAGGATGGCGATCTTCGCCCGCCGGCGGGAGGTGGGCGTCATGCGCCTCGTCGGGCGCCACCGCCTGGTTCATCCGGCTGCCCTTCATGGTGGAGGGGCTCTTGCAGGGGCTCGTCGGGGCGCTGCTCGCCGCCGGCATCGTCCTGCTCGGCGACTTCGGCATCAAGGCGCTCCTGCACCGGTTCCCGGAGTTCGCCACGGCTGTCGTGCCCGCCCACGACGTGCTCGTGACCGAGATCCTCGTGCGTCGTCACCGGGATTGCTGGTCGGCGTCGGTGGCTCTTGCCATGGCTGTGCGGAGGTTTCTCGACGTCTGAGGCTGCCGGGCGCCGGCGCCTCGGGTTACGCTGCCGCCCCGTGAAGGGCGTCCTTCTCGCCGGCGGCACGGGCAGCCGCCTCTACCCGCTCACCCGGATCACCAACAAGCACCTGCTGCCGATCGGCGACCGCCCGATGGTCAACTACGGGATCGAGGCGCTCGTGGCCGCCGGCGTCACTGACGTCATGGTCGTGACCGGCGGCACCCATGCCGGCGAGTTCCTGCGGCTCCTGTCGAACGGGCACGAGTTCGGCGTCGACCGGCTCCTCTACGCCTACCAGGAGCGGCCCGGGAGGGATCGCCGAGGCGCTCGGGCTGGCGGAGCGGTTCGTCGGAGACGAGCCGGTGGTGGTCATGCTCGCCGACAACATCTTCGAGCGCTCGATCGCCCCCACGATCGAGCACTACGCCGCCCAGGGAGGAGGCGCCCGGCTCATCCTGGCCGAGGTGGACAACCCGGAGCACCTGCGCCACGTCGGCGTGGCCGAGCTCGACGGCGCCGGCCGGATAGTCCGCATCGTCGAGAAACCCGCCGATCCCCCGAGCAACTACTCGGTGACCGGGGTCTACCTCTACGACCCGACGTTTTCTCGGTCGTGTCGACGCTCGTGCCCTCCGGGCGGGGTGAGCTCGAGATCACCGACGTCAACAACCACTACGTCGAGGCCGGGCAGATGGAGTACGACATCACTGCCGGCTACTGGGGAGATGCCGGCGAGTCGATCGAGGCCTACTACACCGTGAACGACCGGGTCCGCCGCCACGGGGCCAACAAGGGCTGACGGGGCGGGCCGCGGTTACGACACGTTCGAGACACAGTTTCCCCGGCTTCTGTTTGCAAAAGGTGACGTGAAACCCCCCGTTTTACGTCACCTCGCAGACACAGTTTCCCCTTGTTCTGTGTGCAATTCGTGTGGTTGCGCCGGAGCGCCGGCGGCCTCCACGTGCGGGTGGGGGAGACGACAAGCGCCGGCGGCCTCCATGCGCGGGGGGAGGGCAAGCGCCGGCGGCCTCCGTGCGCGGGTGGGGGAACGACAAGGTGCGCCCAAGCGCCGGCGGCCTCCATGCGCGGGTAGGGGGAGGGCAGGGTGCGCCGGCTGACCCGCCGGCGATCAGGGCAGGGCGGCTCGCTGGCGCCTGAGCTCGTCGAGCGGAGCTCGTGCCGAGCCGTTGCAAGGTCTTGTAGTCGAGCTTGCCCGAAGGGGTCCGGGCCAGTCGAGCCCACGAAGAGGACATAGCGGGGAGCCTTGAACCTGGCCAGCCGCTTCTCGACGTGGGCGATGAGCTCGGGCGGATCCCCGTCATGCCGGGCCGCAGCTCGACCAATGCGCAGACCGCCTCGCCGAAGCGATCGTCGGGCACGCCGACACAGGCGGCGTCGGCCACAGCCGGGTGTGTCTTCAGCACCTCCTCGACCTCCTCCGGGAAGACCTTCTCGCCCCCGGTGTTGATCACGGCCGATCCCCGCCCGAGGAGCTGTATGGAGCCGTCCTCGCCCACCATGGCGAAGTCGCCCGGAATAGAGAAGCGCTTGCCGTCGATCGTCACGAACGTCGCCGCCGTCTTGGCCTCGTCCTTGTAGTAGCCGAGCGGCATCCTGCCCCCGATGGCCAGCCGCCCTCGCTCGTTCGAGCCGGGCGGGATCTCGTTGCCGTCGTCGTCGAGGATGCGGGCATCCTCCCCGAGGCGAAACGAAGCCGTCGCCGCCTCGCTCCCCGAGGCCGAGACCGAGGACCCCATCCCGATGGCCTCCGAGGAGGAGAAGACGTCGACCAGCATCATGTTGGGGTTGTGGCGGAGAAGGTCGTGCTTTGTCTGCTCGCTCCACATCACGCCCGACGAGACGATGGCGAGCAGGCTCGAGAGGTCGTAGTGCCCGGGCTCGGCATCGAGGGCGGCGACGATCGGGCGGGCAAAGGCATCGCCGACGATGGTGACGAGGTTGACCTTCTCTGAGGCGATCGTGCTCAGCAGGTGCGGGGCATCGAAATGCCGGTCCGGGAGGGTGACGATGCGACCGCCGAGCGAGAGGCAGAGAAACGCCGTGAACGAGCCGGTGCCGTGCATGAGCGGGCACGCCGGCAGCAGGGAGGGAGGGGATTCGTCGAGGGCCGCGAGAGCCTGCCGGACGCCCTCGACGCCCTTGTCCTCGGGGAGCCGGATGAGGCTGCCGGCGTTCAGCACCGCGAACAGGTCGTCCTGGCGCCACATCACCCCCTTCGGCAGCCCGGTGGTGCCCCCGGTGTAGAGGAGGTAGAGGTCGTCCGGGCTGCGGCCCCATCGGCCCCTGCACCGAGGTGTCGGCGCCGGCGGAGAGCGAGGAGGCGGCCACCTCGTAGGGCACGGCGAAGGACGGCGCCGGGCCGGACCCGTCGTCGACGTGCAGCCACAGGCGGACGCTCGGCAGCCTGTGGCGGACACGCGACACGAGCTCGGAGAAGGCGCCGTGGAACACCACAGCCTCGGAATCGGAGTTGTCGAGCAGGTAGACGACTTCCTCGTCCCCGTAGCGGTAGTTGACGTTCACCGGCACGAGAGCGGCCTTGAATGCGGCGAAGACCGACTCGAGGTACTCCGGGCAGTTGTAGAGGTATTGAGCCACCTTGGCCTGGTGGCCGAGGCCGGCGGCGAGGAGGGCCGTCGCCACCCCGGCCGCCCGCCGGTCGACCTCCGCCCAGCTCAGCCGGCGATCGCCGTGGACGAAGGCGGTCTTGTCCTCGCCGCGCACCTCTGCGCACAGCTCCCAGGCAGTCGGCGAAATTCCAGTTCGTCACGGCCCCTCCTGCGGGTTGCATCGAGGCCAGGCTAAGGCCGCCCCGGCCGGGCCGTCCCGTTCAGGTACGGAGGGCGGCGGCGATGGCGGCGCCGGCCGTCTCGTGGCGGAAGACGAAGTCCGTCTCGATGAGGCGCCGCGAGGAGCACCCGCTGGCTGACGAGCAACGTCTCGTTCGCCGCCGCCAGGTCCGAGCGCCGCCCGGAGCACCGGCGCCGGCACGGCCAGGACAGCCGGGCGATGGACGGCGGCGGCGATCTCGGCCGTGAGCTCGGCGTTGCGGACCGGTGCCGGCGCCGTGGCGTTCAGCGGGCCCGCCAGAGTCGGGTCGTCGATCGCCCGGAGCAGCACCCGCACCTCGTCCTCGAGCGAGATCCAGCTCGTCCACTGGCGGCCCGAGCCGAGCCGGGCACCGAGGCCGAGGCGGAACGCCGGCAGCATCAACTGGAGCACGCCCCCTTTGCCGAGCACGATCCCCGTGCGGACGCTGACGACGCGGATGCTCGGCCTGCCGGGCCGGGTTGGCCGACTCCTCCCAGGCCCGGCAGACCTCGGCAAGAAGCCCACCCCGCTCCCATCACCCTCATCCACCCCCCGCTCGCCGGTGTCGCCGTAGTAGCCGATGGCCGACCCGCTCACGAGCACCCCGGGCGGGCCGGTCCATCCCTGCCAGCGCCCGGGCGACGAGTCACCGACGGTGATGCGGCTCTGGCGGATGGCCTCTTTCTTCGGCGCCGTCCACCGCCCGACGAGGGAAGCGCCGGCGAGATGGACGGCGGCGTCGATGGCGGCCCCATCGAGCGTGCCGCCCGGGAGCCGGCTCGTGTCGAGCCGGCGGTGCCCCGACGTCGATGCCCACCTCGCCTAGTGCGGGCGTCGCCCGCACGACCGGCACGACTCGTCGCCGCGGGCGGAGGGCCGCAACGAGCGCAGCTCCCGATGAAGCCGTTCGATCCGGTCACTAGCACGCGCATGGCCTGGGACGCTACCGAGCTCAGCCCGGTTGCAGTGTTCAGATGACCGCCGGCGGGCGGGCGTCGCCTGCCGGCGCCGAGCCCGACAGCCGCCTCCACAGAGCGGCGAAGCCGCGCGGGATGGCTCTGATGGCCGCCGTGGCGCGCGCCGGCGATCACCTGTGCAACGAGCCGTGGGGCAGCCTGGCCGCCAGCCAGGCGGCTGCCTCTCTGGTGACGGTCATCGGAGTCGCCGCCGACGGCTACGAGGACGGGCACCTTGATCAGCCCCGGATCGTAGGGAGGCGTCGTCGAGCCGAATCGGCGGTCAGCTCAGCCACGAGAGCGTGCCCGTCCTTCACCACCTCCTCCCGTGTCTTCAGGGGCAGGCGCTCGTATCTCTCGCCGGCCGATCATGCGGCGGAGAAAGCGGTCAGCGGCCTCCTCACTCGACACACCGCGGAAGGCCGGGCGGCTGGCTCCCGTGGTCAGGCCAGCCCGGCCTCCAGGCGAGGGGTGGCTCATAGACGACAGCCGAGGCGACCAGGTCGGGGCGGCGGGCCGCCAGCGCCAGCACGAGGTTGCCCCCGTAGCTGTGGCCGGCGATCGTGCAACGCCGCTCGGCCACAATCGCCTCGAGGTCCGTCGACGTGGCCTTCGAGACCACCGGCGGGTGGCTCGACCTCCCGCGAGGCCGCGTAGCCGCGCCGGTCGTAGGAGATGACGTGGCACGTGCCCATCAGCCGGGACCGCACCCTGGCGAAGCTCGTATGACGGTCCATGGAGCCGTGGACGAGGACGACTATCGGGGCGCCTGGGCCGGCGTCGCTCGGCAGGTCATCCACGTAGAGGCCGTCAGGCCCGTCGACCCTCACCGGGAGGTGGGTCAGCGAGACGGGGAATCGAGGGCCGGCCCGAGGGGCGCACCGGCGCCCTCGTAGCAGTCCTCGTGGAAGTGGTCCACTCGTTGCCACGTCCCCGACTCGTAGACGTTGGCGATCACCTGGCGGGGATGTGTGCGTGCGGCGAACTTGATCTGCCGGCCGCAGAGCGTGCAGCTGGCGTCGTTTCCCGGGTCCACCGGACGCACGACAGCTCTCGTAGCCGCGGAGCCGGGTCACGTGCCATGGGCTAACGCTAGACCCTGGAGTGGTCGGGCGGCACACGGGGCGTTCGGACGGCGAAATGCGGCCCTCCGGTGAGCGGCCCGTGGATGGACCACCGGAGGAGACCTCGGTCCATTTGACAAGGCCCCGCAGTACTATCGAAATAGTGTCAGGGAACACAATGAGGGACGGGGCGGCTGGGGCCTACGGGCCGAACGCATGGCTGGTCGAAGAGATGTACGAGGCCTACCTGGCTGATCCGAGCCTCGGTCGCCGAGAGCTGGCGAGAGTTCTTTGCCGACTACCGGAGCCCGGCGCGAACGGCTCCGAGTCGCTCCCCATGGCGACGTCTCCTCGGATGCTGCGACCGATTCCGCCCCCGGAGGCGAAACCGCCTCCGGCACTCGTCCCGGGCAGTCGCCAGCCGATTCCGCCCCCAGAGGCGAAACCGCCTCCGGCATCGTCCGGGTCTGTCGCCAGCCGATTCCGCCCCCGAGGCGAACCGCCTCTGGTGGCGCATCGGTCGCCGCGGTCGCATCGGGGAGCGCCGCCGTTGACGGCGCAGCCGACGTGAAGCCTCCTGGCGGCGCGGCGGACGCCGGCGCGCCGAGAGGCGGAGCGGCAACTGCCGGAGTACCTGCCAGCGGTGCGGTGACCCCCGTGGCTCCTGGCGGCGCGGCGGGAGCCGCCAGCGGAGGCTCCGGCGGGGGGAATGGCAGCTCGGCCGGATCGGCGGCGGGCGGTCGTGGCGAAGCCGAGGAGGGTGTCGCCGAGGCAGCGCCACGGGCCTCCGGCTCACCGAAGGATGCCGCGCCACGACCGGCCGGCGCACCCGCATCCCCTCCGGCCGCCAAGCCGGCGCCGGAAGCCGAGGTCGTGATCCGTTGCGAGGAATGGCGGCACGCCTGGCGGCCAACATGGCGGAGTCGCTCTCGGTTCCGACGGCGACGAGCGTCCATCCCGTCCCGGCCAAGCTGCTCGAGGTCAACCGCCAGATCATCAACAACCAACTCGGGCGCACAACCGGCGGCAAGGTGAGCTTCACGCACCTCATCGGGTGGGCCGTCGTGCGGGCGCTCCAGGCGGTTCCCGCCCTCAACTCGACGCTTCGTGGCCGACTTCGACGGCAAGGGGACGCCCGGGCGTCATCCGCCACAAGCACGTCGGCCTCGGCCTCGCCGTCGACGTGGAGAGGCCCGACGGCGAGCCGGGCGCTTTTCGTGCCGTGCCTGAAGAACGCCGACGAGCTCGAGTTCGCCGCCTTCCTGCACGCCTACGAGGATCTCGTGCGCAAGGTGAGGACGAACAAGCTCACCGTCGACGACTTCTCCGGCGTGACTGTGACCATCACCAACCCGGGACGCTCGGCACCACCCAGTCCGTCCCCCGCCTCATGCCCGGGCAAGGGGCGATCATCGGCGTCGGTGCGCTCGCCTACCCGCCCGAGTACGCCGCCGCCGACCCGGCCGCCCTCGCCGAGCTCGGCGTGTCGCAAGGTGGTCGTGCTCACCTCGACCTACGACCACCGCGTCATCCAGGGTGCCGAGTCCGGCCTGTTCCTCTCGCGCGTCGCACGAGCTCCTCGTCGGCGAGCACGGCTTCTACGACGAGATCTTCGACTCGCTCTACGTCCCCTACCAGCCCGCCCGCTGGCACCGGGACGTCAACCCGTTCAACCGCGCCGACGGCGAGCGCGGCCGGCTCGTCAAGCAGGCGGCCGTCCAGCAGCTGATCAACATCTACCGGGTGCGCGGCCACCTGATGGCGCACCTCGATCCGCTCCGGCAGCACGCCCCCCGCCTGCACAAGGAGCTCGACCCGCTCACCTACGGGCTCACGGTCTTCGACCTCGAGCGCCACTTCGTCACCGAGGGGCTCGCCGGAGAGACCGAGCTGCCGCTCGGGCGCATCCTCGGCATCCTGCGGGACGCCTACTGCAGGACGATCGGCATCGAGTACATGCACATCCAGGATCCCGCCCAGAAGCGCTGGATCCAGGAGCACGTGGAGGGTGTGCCCGGCACCCTCAGCGCCGCGAGAGCAGCGCCACGTCCTGGAGCGGCTGAACGCAGCCGAGGCCTTCGAGCGCTTCCTGCACACCCGCTACATCGGCCAGAAGCGCTTCGGCCTCGAAGGTGCCGAGTCGACGATCCCGCTCCTCGACGCCATCTTCGACGAGGCGGCCGAGCGCCGGCATCGAGGAGGTGGTCCTCGGGATGGCGCACCGGGGCCGGCTCAACGTGCTCGCCAACATCGTCGGCAAGTCCTACGGCGAGATCTTCGCCGAGTTCGAGGGCAACCTCGATCCCGAGAGCGTGCAGGGATCCGGCGACGTCAAGTACCACAAGGGCGCCACCGGCAAGTTCGCCGGCCAGCGACGGCGCCGAGCTCACCGTGATGCTCGCCTCGAACCCGTCCCACCTCGAGGCTGTCGACCCGGTCGTGGAGGGCATGGCGCGCGCCCGCCTGGACCAGAACCCGAGCTTCGAGGCGTTCCCCGTGCTGCCGTTGCTCCTCCACGGCGACGCCGCCTTCGCCGGCCAGGGCGTCGTCGCCGAGACGATCGAGCTCTCGCAGCTGCACGGCTACCGCACCGGTGGGACGGTCCACGTGGTCATCAACAACCAGCTCGGCTTCACGACGCCGATGGAGTCGGCCCGCTCGTCGGTCTACCCGACCGACGTGGCAAAGACGGTGCAGGCGCCGATCTTCCACGTGAACGGCGACGATCCGGAGGCCTGCGTGCGAGTGGGGCGGCTGGCGCTCGGCGTTCCGGCAGGAGTTCCACAAGGACGTCGTGATCGACCTCGTCTGCTACCGGCTGCACGGGCACAACGAGGGCGACGACCCGAGCTACACCCAGCCCCTCATGTACAAGGAGATCGAGCAGCACCGCTCCGTCCGCAAGCTCTACACCGAGTCGCTCGTGAAGCGGGGCGACATCACGATGGAGGAGGCCGAGGCAGGCCCTCGAGGACTTCTCGCAGCGGCTCCAGCAGGCCCTCGACGAGACCCGCGCGGCCGCGCCTCCGAAGGCCGAGCGCCTGCGACAGGCCGGCGCACGCGAGGTCGCCGCCGCTCTCGGTCGATCGCCGACCGGCGTGCCCCGGCAGCGTCTCGACGCCATCGCCGAGCCTGCTGCACGAGCCGCCCGACAGCTTTGACGGTCCACCCGAAGCTCGCGCGCCAGCTCGACCAGCGAGCCGAGATGTACGCCGGGGGCGAGGTCGACTGGGCGCTCGGGGAGGCCCTCTCGCATCGGGAGCCTGCTCGCCGATGGGATCGACGTCCGCCTGGCCGGCCAGGACACCGGCCGCGGCACGTTCAGCCAGCGCCACGCCGTCCTCGTCGACTACGAGACGGGCGACGATCCACGTGCCCGCTCGCAGGCGTGGCCGAGTCTCCCGGGCATCCCGAGGGCGAGCCCGGGCCGGTTCATGCTGTACGACTCGCTGCTCTCGGAGTACGCGGCGCTCGGTTTCGAGTACGGCTACTCGGTCGAGGCGCACGGGCGCTCGTCGCCTGGGAGGCGCAGTTCGGCGACTTCGCCAACGGCGCCCAGATCGTCATCGACAACTTCATCGTGGCGGCGGGGGAGAAGTGGGGCCAGCACTCCGGCCTCGTGCTGCTGCTGCCGCACGGCTACGAGGGGCAGGGTCCCGAGCACTCGTCGGCGCGGCATCGAGCGCTTCCTGCAGCTGTGCGCCGGCGACAACATGACGGTCGCCCAGCCGACGACGGCCGCCCAGTACTTCCACCTGCTGCGGGCACAGGCGCTTCGCAGCATGCGGCGGCCGCTCGTCGTCATGACGCCGAAGTCGTTGCTGCGCGCCCGGCAGGCGCGCTCGCCCATCGACGGAGCTGGACGGAGGGCCGCTTCGAGGCCGTGCTCGACGACCCGGCGGTCGCCGACGGGTCCGTCGAGGCCGCCGGGGTGCGCCGGGTCGTGCTCTGCAGCGGCAAGGTCGCCTACGACGCGATGTCGCGGCGGGACGCAGCTCGGCGACGCCGGCAATCGCGTCGGCATCGTCCGCGTCGAGCAGCTCCATCCATGGCCGGAGGGCGAGATCGCCGCGACCCTCGACCAGCTACCCGGCGCTGTCGGAGGTGGTCTGGTTGCAGGAGGAGCCCGAGAACATGGGTGCCTGGACCTACGTCCACGGTCGCCTCCACCGCCTCCTTCGCGAGCGGGCGATCGCTCGTCCACGTGAGCCGAGCGGTCGCGGGCAGCCCGGCGACCGGCTCGAGCACCGATCCACCAGCTCGAGCTGCTCGACCTTCTCGAGCGGGCCGTCGGGCCGCTGCCGGCCGGGGAGTGAGCAGTTCGAGCCGCATCGGCCGGATACGCCTGCCGCGGCACAGCCGAAGTGCTTGACTACTGGCGGACATGGTTCTCGAGCACATCGTCGTCGACGGCTCCAACATCGCCACCGAGGGCCGGTCGTACACCGAGCCTCGCGCAGCTGGAGGCCGCCGTGCAGGAGCTGCGGCGGGAGTACCCCGAGGCCGAGGTGACCGTCATCGTCGACGCCACCTTCGCCCACCGGATCGACCCCTCCGAGCTGCGACGCTTCGAGGCGGCGGTGCTCGCCGGCGAATACGTCCATCCGCCGGCCGGCGCCATCGGGCGCGGGGACGCCTTCTTGCTGAGGGTCGCCGAGAAGGTGGACGGCACCGTCCTCTCGAACGACTCGTTCCAGGAGTTCCACGGGGAGCACCCCTGGCTGTTCGACCGGGGCCGGCTGATCGGGGGCACGCCCGTGCCTGGCGTCGGCTGGATCTTCACCCCGCGGACGCCGGTGCGCGGCCCGACGAGCCGCAGGGCGGTGAAGGACACCGAGCGGGCCAAGACGGAAGGTGTCAAAGGCGATCGAAGCCGCCACGAAGGAGGTCGTCGTCCCCCGACGGCGCCCCGGAGAGCGGAAGCGGCGACGCGGGCCGGGCGCCACCCGCCGGGGCGCCAGCTCCGCGGCCTCGTTCGACGGCCGGCCGCCGTCAACGACCCGCTCACGTTCATCTCGTTCATCGCCGAGCATCCGCTCGGGAGCGACGGTGGAGGGGGTCGTGCACGAGCTACACCTCCCACGGCGCCGTCGTGATGATGGGAACCGCCCAGGGCTACGTGCCGCTCGCCAACCTGGCCGACCCGCCTCCGCGCTCGGCGCGGGAGGTCCTGAAGCGCGGAGAGCACCGGCTGTTCGTCGTGAAGGCGCTCGACCCGATGCGCCGTGGGGTGGAGCTCGCCCTGCCCGGCGTGGCGGCGGTGTCCGGGCACGCCGAGCGAGGAGATGATCGCCGCCGAGATGCAGATGCACAAAGCGAGACGGTCAAATCGACCAAGGCGAAGGCGGGCCGAAAAGGCTGACGAAGACGGCAAAGCCCCGGGCGTCGAAAGAGCCTCGAAGGCAGTCGGCCGCGTGCGGCAGAGGCGCGTGCCGCCGGCGGAAGCTGCGGCGACGTCAAGGCCGACGCCGCCGAGGCCGCGGGCAACCGTGGGCGCCGGGGCGGGGGGCGCCACGAAGACAACGACGAAGGGGCCGTCGCGGAATAGGGGCGCTCAAGAAGGCTGCGGCGAGCGAGGCGACCAAGCCCGCGGCGCAGGACGAGGCGGCGCCGGACAAGGTCGCCGGGGCGGGAGGCGGAGCTGCGGGGCGAGGCCGGCAGCCGGGCTCCCCCGACGACGGTGCCGGAGCCGAGCGGAAGTAGGCACGCGGTGCGAGCCCCGGAAGAAGCGTGCCGGCAAGAGAACGCCGCCAGCGAAGGCGCCGCCGGCGCGTTCCGGAACGAGCGCCGCCATGTCGGTTCGGAAGCAACGGCATCCACCACGGCCGAGGGCTCCGAGGGGGCACCGCGCCGCCGCCAGCGGTCCCCAGCCGGAGGAGAAGACGGACACCGGAAGGCGACGGCCGCTCTCGGTGGAAGCGGACCGATGACCGAGGCGGCTCCGCCCTGAGGACGTCCTCCCGCACCGAAAGCCGTTTCTCTTCCTCGACGGGGTGACGGCGGTCGAGCCTGGGGTGAGCGCCCGCGGCTACTGGCAGCTGACCGGGGACGAGCCTTTCTTCGGTGGTCACTTCCCGTCCCGCCCCACCCTCCCCGGGGTGCTCATGGTGGAGTCGCTCGCCCAGCTGGGGGCGTTCACGGTGCTGTCCCACGAGCGCTAGCGGGGCGTACCTGCCGTTGTTCGGCGGCATCGACCGGGCTCGGTTCCGGCGCCAGGTCATCCCGGGCGACCGGCTGGACCTCGAGGTGACGCTGGGCCGGATGTCGGCCAGGGCAGGCCGTGGTCACGGCCAGGGCGAGCGTGGGCGGTGAGCGGGCGTGCGAGGTCGACTTGTTGTTCGTCCTCGTCGCCTCCTCTGACCGTACTGAAAGTAGCTAGTCGAACACTACTCTGCAGCGTCACAACTGCGCTACCCTGATGCAAGCATATCTGGGGCCGTCTCTCGTGAGGAGCCCGACTCAGCAGCGAGGGTCGACTCGACCAGGTCGGGGCGTCGGTGAGTCCATGTGGCTGCCGGAAGTTGGAGAGGCAGACGACGGCCACCGAAAAGCCTTGCGCGCCCGTTGGTCGCGGCCGCATGGGGACGACGGGATCTCCCTCGTGGAGTGCCTCGTCGCCGTCGTGCTGATCGTCATCATCCTCACGCCGACGACGTTCTTCGTCATCGAGGGCAACCGTGCCTCGTACGCCGCACACCTACGTGCGGAGGCGACGAACCTCGCCACCCAGTCGCTCGAAGGCATCCAGCTCGAGGCGGCCCAGGGCCAGCTGCCGGCAGGCTTCCAGAGCCAGACCCAGTCGGTGGACGAGACGGCCGGCCGGAAGACGGTGTTCAGCATCTCCACGACTTGGAGCACCACCACCCAGAGCACCGACACCAGCATCTGCGCCTCAGGAGCCGGCCCGTCCCAGCAGATCTGGCTGGCGACCGCATCGGTCAGCTGGTCCGGGCCGGGCGGCACCTCGCCGGTCGTCCAGACGACGGAGATCTCGCCGGCTCAGGCCGGGCGCTCCAATTCGCGAGCGGCGAGCTGGCCATCCGGCTCAGCCTCGACGGCAGCGCGCTCGAACCTGTTCCTCGGCTCACGGCGTGACGGCGACGGTGAAGGGTGTCTGGACCGGATCCGGGTCTGCCCCTTCTGTGCCGGCCGGCGAGACGACCACGAGCACGGACCGTTCCGGGGCCCCGGCGCCGGGGGGGTGCATCGTCTTCTCCGACCTCGACGTGGACCCCGGCTGGGTCTACGACATCTCCTCAGCGGGCAACCCGACCATCGTCAGCCAGCAGGAGTACTCGGACGCCAACCCGAACGGCGCCCTGCAGGTGAACAACATCGTGCTGCAAGCCGGAGTCCCCGACATCGTCACCGTGGAGGTCAACACCTCGAGCACGGTGAACATCAACTACGTCGAGCCCGGCACTTCCTGCACGGGATCAGTCGGTAGCGCTCTCGCCGCCCGCCACCTCGAGCGTGATACCCGTCTCGGTCTCGAACACGAGCCTCTCCTACACCTCCTACCCGCCATCGGACGGCCCGACCTGGGTTGCCTATGGAACGAGCCCGTTCACTTCGCTCGCCCTCTTCCCGACGACGCTGCAGACGCGATCTGGGCCGGCGACATGGCCTACGGGGCCCCGAACTGGTCCGGTTGGGGCAAGAACGCCCTGGCGGCATGCACGGCGAACATCACGACAGCGGGAGCCACCACGTCGGTCAACCTGCCGCTCTACCCCCTCGTGCTCAAGTTCACCGGGAACCCGCCCTCCAATCCGACGGCCACCGAGAGCGGCGAAGCGGGCGGCTACAGCTTCTCGCTCTACAACACGGGCGTGAACAGCTCCACCAGCCTGCCCCTTGGTGAGTACAGCCTGTCCGACTCCGAACGGCACGGTGCAGGTGAGCGGCTCGCCGGTGCTCATCTGGCTGTCGCCGGCGGGAGAGTGCTTCGGGACGAGCGGCGTGTCGACGCCGCCGGCGACGTGCACGAGCAGCTCGCTGTCGGTGCCGTCATGACAGGCGTCAGGTTGAAGCGGGAGCTGGAAGCCCTCCGGGCCGGCCGTGAGCGCGACGAGAGCGCCTTCACCTTGGTGGAGCTCCTCGTCACCATGCTCATCCTGGCGATCGTGATGAGCCTCACGACGACGCTCATCATCGCCGTCGGCCAGCAGACGACGAACATGACCGACACCGTGCAGGGGATACAGCAGGAGGGGAGCGCCGCCGGCGGCCTCGTGCAGTACCTGAGGGGCGCCGTCCAGATCCTGCCGCTCTACAACAGCGCCGGCACCCAGATCGGCCCTTCCGCCAACGAGCTCGATGTCCTGGCGGAAGAGGGCTTCAAGACGGCCAGCTCGACGAACAACTACGGCGCCACCGGCTCCTACGAGTCCAACTGCACCAACATCGACGCCCTCTGGTACAGCACCTCGAACACGGTGCCGGCCCAGTTCGACATCTCCTTCGACGTGCCGGCAAGCGGGCCGCCGCAGCAGATGCCGTGGAGCGCCCTTTCCTCCGCGGACGGGGCCGGTCCCATACACCTACTCGCCGGCTTCGTCCTGCGCCCCGCCGACGAGCGGGAGCCCGGACACCGACGTCCGGACGCTGGCGGACTTCCATGCCCTCTCCTCGCAGACCGACGCCGTCTTCACGTACTGGACCTTCCAGCCCGGCACCACGTCCACCTCCACCACTATCGCCACGCCGAACATCCCCCCCGGTCTCGTGCAGCTGCCGACTGTCGGCTCGCCGGGGGTGATCCCCGTCTGTGCCATCAACCGCATCGCAGCCATCGGCATCCACGTCACGTTCCTGGCCGGCCCCCAGAAGGCGACGGAGGGCTTCTCGACCGACGAGCCGACGACGCTCAACACCCTCGTGTACCTGCGGGGCTCATCCACCTCGGCCGCCACGACGACGTCCTCGAGCACGACAACGACGACCTCTACGAGCTGCCCGGAGTGATGGTGACGAGATGACATCCGAACTGAGTACTTCGCCGGCGGGGCGTCGCGCGCCTTCGTCGCCAGGCGCCTGGAGGCAAGAGGCGAGTCCGGGCAGGCACTCGTGCTCGCTCTCATCATCGTGCTCCTCTTGGCGATCCTCGTCCCGGTCGTCGGGCTCAACGTGGACTCCGAGAGCGTCGCCGTGGCGAGAGCGGCCACAGGTGAGCAGGCTCTGGCGGCCGCCGAGGCGGGCATGCAGGACTACCGCAACTACCTCGACAACGTCTCCGGCTACACGGCCTGGAACTACGGGAACACCGACGGCAACAGCGCCCTCAACGGCTGGGCGGCGGTCACCGGCTCGCCGAACGAGTGGTTCCACTACATCCCAGACTCCTCCCAGTTGCAGGCGCAGTCCGGTGGCAGCGCCGGCCAGATGCTGCTCGAGGTGACCGGCCGAGCGGGCACGTCCCCCTCCAACTACGCCTACCGCACCATCCTCGCCGCCTTCACCATCTCGGGCATAGTGACCGACTCCTACTACTCCGAGTACGAGCTCGCCGACCCGAACGAGCAGGGTGTCTACGAGAACGCCACCGTGACGAGCAACGGCACGAGCACGTCGCTGGCGCTCAACCAGATACAGGTGGAGTACGCCTACACCTCCCAGAGCGGGGCGGTGGAGTACTTCGGCCCGGAGAGCTTGCTGAACGCCCTCTGCCTCTACCACACCTACGACGAGAACACCTTCGTCGACTCCCTCGGCACGGTCGTCAACAAGTGGGTGAACGGCGGGGCCAGCTATGCCAGTCCGACCAACCCGTATTACGGCCCCTTCTATGACAACCCGGCCGGCGGCATCACCTTCACGGTGCCCGCCACGTTGCCGAACGGGACGATCCCGCCGGATGCCGGCGACACCATCAACATCCCGCAAGGCGAGCGGTTCGGGAGGCGTTCCCGGGCTCTGCGGCAATTACGGCGTTGGCGTCTATCCGTCCGGGGTCACCTTCAACGGCATCGCGTACACCAACGACCAGCTCAACTTGTGCGGGAACCCCACCTTCAACGGCTCGCCCCCCCTCGAGTCGGGCGCCCCCTCTAACATCGCCTACGGGGACCACTGGCCAGGCTCTGTCGCCAAGGTGAGCGGTGGCAAGACGACCTACGTGCCCGCCGGCTACACCTACGACTTCTTCGGCGGCTGCTCCTCGGGCAGCCAACCCACCTATGGCTCAAGCGCCACGCCGAAGGCCCCCACGCTCGGCGGCCAGCAGCACCTGCCCACGACGACGGCCTTCGTGAAGAAGTACGCCGACGGCACGCTCGGGAACGGCTGTGTGTACACCGGCCCGACGATGATCGAGTTCGTGCAGGGCGGCACCATGAACGTCTGGAGCCCGCTCTCGCAGAGCACCGAGCCGAACTACTCGACAGGCACGGCTGCGAACTGCGGGACCTTCACCCCCTCGCAACCGTGGCAGACCGGGCTCCCCGTGCCCTCCAACTCGCCCTCGTTCAACCAGAGCGGCGTCATCTATGTGGAGGGCGAGCAGACGACAGGCCCCAACTCGAGCTACGCCAGTGCAGCCCCGACCGTCAACACGGCTCCCTGCTCGGGCAATGCCACCCCGCCCACTACAGGCGAGGTGGGGACCTACACGTGCGCCCTCGTCGGCGGCAGCTACGTCCAGGTGGGACAGCCGCTGCAGGCTGCGGTGACGGCGAGCGGATCGACGCCGGCGATCCCTGCCCAGAGCTGCATAAATCCGTACTACCCGAACTACTGGAGCGCAGCGAGCGGAGCCGCCGTTACGACGCCGGCGACCTCCTCTGTCTGTGAGGAGGGCGACGCCATCGTCGAAGGTGAGTTCTCGGGCCAGACGACGGTCGTGGCGGACAACGACATCATCGTCAGCCGGGACCTCACCTACCAGTGCGCCGACGGAACCGGGGGAGCGTCGAACGTCAACCCGCAGAGCGTCACCGCCTGCAACCAGTCCGGCAGCAACTCGGCCCTCGGCCTCCTGCCCGACAAGCAGCTCATAGTGGCCCACGAGCTGAACCAGCCGTTCAACTCGTCCTGCACCTCGAGCAATTGCGACACCGCCAACGCCCCGACCTGTGCCGACGACGGCACGGAAGCGACTCAGACAGTCGACAACACCGTCCCGTGGAGCTGTGACATCGACACGACCTTCGCCGGCGGCACGAACGGCATCTCCATCGACGGCGCCGTCATCTCCTTGAACGGCTCGACCTACGTGCCGAACTTCAACGTGGGTGCTTGTCTCGGGAACCTCTACCAGCAGGGCACGAACATCAACTACTTCCCCGGCTTCAACGGCTCGGGAGCCTGCCAGAGCGGCACGTCGAGCGGCGACGGCTACAACCAGGTGATCAGCTACGACAAGCGCCTCGCCTACGACAACCCGCCCTACCTGCTCGCCGCCACCGACACGGTGTGGAACGTGACGAGCTTCGTGGTGTGCGGGACGATCAACTCCGACAACAGCCATCGAACCCTTCCTTCGCGCCGGTGACGAGCGGAGGGCAGACCTACCAACAGCTCTACTGCCCGCAGATCTCCTGATCCCCGAGGGAGGCATCTCCGGCCGGCAACGATCCGCGCGCTGGACCAGGCCGGCCGGTCCGCGACGCTGGCCCGGATGCGCATCGCCACATGGAACGTGAACTCGCTCAAGGCGAGGCTGCCGAAAGTGCTCAGCTGGCTCGAGATCGCCCGCCCGGACGTGTTGTGCATGCAGGAGACCAAGCTCGCAGACGGTGCGTTTCCCACCATGGCCTTTGCCGGCCTCGGCTACGACGTCGCCCACCACGGCAACGGCAGGTGGAACGGTGTGGCCATCGCCTCCAGGGTCGGGCTCGGCGAGAGCCGTCCCGGCTTTGCGGGCGAGGAGCTAGCCACCACGGAGGAATGCCGGCTCATCACGGCCGACTGCGGCGGCATCCGGGTGGCAAGCGTCTACGTCCCGAACGGGAGAGCTGTCGGGAGCGAGCACTACGAGGCGAAGCTGGCGTGGCTGGAGCGCCTCCGCCAGGAGCTGGTCGAGCACAGCTCACCTGATGCTCCCCTTGTGGTCTGCGGGGACTTCAACGTCGCCC
>CAVWUZ010000003.1:0-1218044 GCA_963758325.1 uncultured Actinomycetota bacterium
CGGCTGCGTCTTTCACCAGCGACCGTAGCGGGGGGTCACAACAACGGCCCGCATTCCACGACCCCCCGCCCTTCATTGGAGGATGCCGCGATGGCGGCTTGTCGGTCAGCTGGCTGCCATGGCCGGCGCACGACCGTTCCTGGCCGGGTCGGCGTCGGTTTCGGCGGTCTCGATTGTGTCCTGCTGCTTGGAGCGGTTGCCGAGGCTGATCTGGACTTGGCGGGGCTTTTTCTGCTCAGGCTTGGGGATTCGGATCTCAAGCACCCCGCGGTCGAAGTGGGCCTGCACCGCCTCCGGCTCCACGCCATCGGGCAGGGCCAGAGAGCGGGAGAACGCGCCGAAGGCACGCTCGAGGCGGTAGTAGCCCTCATGCTGGGTCTCGTGCTCGGCCTTGCGCTCACCGGAGATCGTGAGCACGTTGTCTTCGAGTTGAACGGTCACGTCCTCGTCTGCGAGGTCCGGGAGATCGGCGCGGAGAACGTAGTGGTCGCCGGTCTCGACGAGGTCTCGCCGGGATCCACCGGCGGCCCGCGGCCACGTTGCGGCCGGTTGGATTGGGCTGATCAAGAGGTTGTTGAACAGCCGGTTCATCTCGTTCTGGATCGTGCCCAGCTCAGCGACCGGCTCCCAGCGAATCACTGCCATTGCGAACCTCCGAAAGCGAGAAGACAACACGGTGGGGACGTCCACCAGTCCTAATAGCTCTCAGTCGGCGCATGTCAACTCTTTGCTGCGAGCCGCACCTGAAGAACCATTACGCTGACACCTCGTAGGCGCGTGCAGCCGCGGCGAACCGCTCGGGCCCGCTCGGGTCTCGATTCAGATCGGGGTGAGGCCGGCGGGCCACACGTCGATAGGCGCCGCGGATGTCCAGCGCGGACGCCGTGCGTGGGACACCCCGCACGGCGCACTAGTCGAGCTGGCCGCCGCCAGTCATCACCAGCAATTGCCGTCTGCATCTTGCGACCCAGTTACGAGGCCACCAACCACGGGACCGTGACGGACGAGCGCAGCAAACTCGTCAAGGGCTTCACGTTCCACCAGGCTCGATCGACGTCGCGCGCTCGTTGGCGGGCGCTGCGGCCGGTGAGCCGGATGCCGAGCTTGCCCCGAAGTCGTTGAGCCCGCCGGCCAAGAGCAGCGTGACCACGACCGCCAGCACGGCGCATGCCGCAGTCATCGCCGCAGCATGCGGAAGATGGGGCCGATGGAGCACATGCACGAGGATCACCTCCAGCTGTCTGAGTCTTCATCCCCGCCAATAGGCCAGTCGTCCTCACCGTCAACTCCGCGGCCGCGCTCCACTGCCAGCATCTCCCCGACCTGCGCGTGCGACAGCTGGTGCGGCCGGTCGAATCCACACGAATCGCGAGGAGCCGCAGAAACGAAAAAGGGCGGTGGAGGCCCCGGAGCTACAGCACCTCGCCCCGATCGTCAAGCCCCGCCCCCCCAAGAAGGTCTCGCCGAGACACGCGCGCAGCCGCACATGACCGTCCGCCGCTCGGAGATCGGACCGGCGGTTATCGCATCCTCGAACGACCTACGGCTGCGGCGCGAAGGGAGTCGCGGTGGTTTGCCGAACCACGGATGCGATGCCTGCCGCCTGGGTGTACCTGCTGCGCTGCCGCGACGGCTCGCTCTACACCGGGTGGACGGTGACCTCGAACGCCGCCTCGGTCGCCACCAGCCGGCGCGGCAGCCGCTACACCGCCAGCCGGCTGCCGGTGGAGCTCGCGCATGCATCCCGATGACGGATCGAAACGCCGCTCGACGCGAGGAGGCACGCATCAAGCGCCTGCCGCGGGCGGCCAAGCTGCAGCTGATCGAGTCGCGGGCGGCCGTGAGCACGTTCCGCCCCGAGTCCACCACCGCAGACGTCGGGATAGCCCTGACGCGCGACACGGCTGGCGTTTAGGATCTCTCTCATGTTCTTTCTGCGCCGCAATCTCCCGCGACCGCTGCTCTACATCTATCTCGGGACGCTCGTGGTCCTGCTGGTGGCCGCCTTCGTCCTGCACGCGTCGGGGACGACGCTGGCCATCATCCGGATCGTGCGCATCGTCGTGATCGTGGCGATCCTCGGGGGCGGAGCGCTGATGCGACGTCGCAACGCTGGGGCGGCTGACGCGGCTCCGCGACACGAGCGACACCGCGACTGAGCCTGCTCGACTCGGGGGCGATCACCACGGTCGACGTGGGCGACCGCGGGTGGGATCGACCCGGCTCGGATAACGTGGCTCGCGGTGCTTCGCCTCATCACGTGGAATGTCGCGGGCCGCATCAAGCGTCTGGCGGAGCAAGCCACCGCGTTGGCACAGCGCGAGCCGGACATCGTCGCGTTGCAGGAGGTAACGCGACGGACGGGGCCGCTGTGGAGCGCGCGTTCGAGCTCATGGGGCTCGTGCATGTTCGGGTCTCCTCGGTCGACGCTGAATCGTCCGGCACCGCAGGCCGGCGCACCGTCGTGATGATCGGGGCGCGCGGCGTGCTCGAGGAGGTGCACGAGCCGCTTGCGGTGCCTCGACGCGAGAGCGCGCTCAGCGTGCGCACGACCTCGTCCTCCGGCCCTCTGGAGATTCACTGTGCGCATGTCCCCAACGCTGCGAACGGGTGGGTGAAGGTCCAGACCCTCCAGGCGCTGCGGCAGGGGCTGGAGATCCCAAGCCCTGTACCGCGCGTGGTGTGCGGGGATCTCAACACCCCGCGGCGCGAGCTACCGGACGGGACGACCATATCCTTCGCGTGCGACTCGCGCGGCCGATTGCGTCCCGAGCGGGGCCCCGAGTGGGACGGGGCCGAACTCGGCATCGTCCCCGGCCTTCGCGAGCTGGGCTATGTCGACGCGTTCCGCAGCTGCAACGGGTACGAGTCGCGGTCACCGAGCTGGACCTGGAAGACGATCGCCGGGCATGACGGCGGATGGCGTCTGGACCACACGTTTCTCTCAGCAGGGTTGCAGCCGCTCGCCTGCCGTTACCACCACGGCTGGCGAGAGGACGGACGCAGCGATCACTCCGCGCTGGAGACCGACTTCGAGTACGCCGACAGCTGATGCGGGTGGGTGGGTCGCCTACGACCCGGACGGCCCGTAGGCGACCAGCGTGTCATTCGCGGGCACGAGCAGGGCGCCGGTTCCGGCGGCCAGCCCGATCGATCCGTCACTGTCGTAGATCGGCTGGCCAACGTTGGTGCTCCACTCCTGCGCTCCCGTCGTTGGGTTGACCACGTAGAGCCTGCCCTTCGTCGAGCCGGTCCAGAGCACGCCGCCGACGTCGATCGGCGCCGCGTCGAGGTAGCCGTCTCCGGCGAAGGACCACTGCTGTCGGCCCACACCATCGCTGGAGATCGCAACGAGATTCGCCGTCGAGCTCGTAGAGCTCCCTGCTGGTCACGGCGGGAACCGTCGTCGCGGCCAGCGAGTGCTCGAAGGCGCCCGTCGAGGCGTTGAGAATTGGCCGGCTCGGTCCAGTCGCGGACGTAGACGCGATTGTCAGCCACGACGGCGTCGTCCCCACCGCCGTCCTCGCCGTTGGGATTGTCGTTCCAGTTCAGAGCGCCGGTGGTGGCGTTGAAGGAGTAGTACTCCGACGGGTAGGTCGTGAAGATGCTGTCACCCGACAGTGCAGGCGAGCCCCCATTGCCCGCGAACATCTGCTGGCTCCAGAGCAGCCGACCGTTGCTTTCGTCGATCGCATACAGGCTGACCCCGTCGCCTGCACCAGTCGTGTAGACGATCCCGCTGCCGGCGACGGGCGCTCCCTCGTACTCCCACGAGTTGGGGTCACTGATCTGATAGCTCCACCTGCTCACACCCGTCTGCGCGTTGAATGCAGTGACCAGTCCGCCGGCATCGACGGTGAAGACCGAGCCGTTGTCGTAGGCGATTCCGACGCCGCCCTGGCGCAGCGCCTGGTGCCAGAGCACCTTGCCGGTGGTCTCGTTGAGCGCCCACAGCACATCCGGAGGGTCGGTCGCCGTCGTCTTGCGCTCCGCGAGCGCATAGACCACGCCGTTGACCACCAGGGGGTACTGGACCTCGGAGCCGAAGGTGAGGCTCCACAGCTTCTTCAGTGGCGGCTTCAGCGTGACGCCGTTCAGGACGCCGTCGTGCGCCGCATCGATGTGGTACGCGACGCTGTTCGTTGACGGGGCCGCGACAGGGTGTCGCTCCATAGCCAGCACCGCCGCGCGATCACAGCCCAATCCCCACAGTCTGCCGTGCATCCCCGCCTCCCTGATCTCAGACCCTGCCTACGTAGTGCAGGGTACCGCGATGGCGGTGGACACTCCAAGGCGACCGTGCGCTGAGGGACGTAGGCGCGCTTGGGCCGGCTGTCCCGGTCAGAGCTGGTCACCTAGGGCCGGATCGCGCACGACTGCGCGCCGTCAGCTGCTACGGGTCAGGGCGACGACCGGGATCGGCCGGGTGGTCTTCTTCTGGTAGGCGTCGTAGCGGTTGCCGTTGTTGTCGTTGACGAGCTTCCAGAGACGGGCGTAGTCGGGGTCGTCGGGCCCGATCTCGGTGGCGGTCGCGTCGAACCGCGTGCGCGCGATCTGGACCTCCACGGCCGGATGGGCGCGGAGGTTGAGCAGCCAGGCCGGGGCCTTGGGGGCGCCGCCCTTGGAGGCGACGACCAGGTAGCGGTCGCCGTCCTTGGCGTAGACGAGCGAGTTGGTGCGGGTCTGACCGCTCTTGCGACCGGTGGTACGGAGCATCAGGCACGGAACGCCGAGCAGGCGGTGGCCGATCAGGCCGTCGGTGCGCTCGTAGAGAAACGCATGGACCTGGAGGGTGGTGTGGAAGACCCGTTCGTAGATCGACATGGGCGCAGACACTACGCCAGGCCGGCGCTCGATCGGTGAATGGCAGGCGGTCATCCGGGACGATGGCCTGGAGAAGCTGACCGACTAATCCTCCCGGGGCGCCACAAACTCCCGCTCGCGCTCCGGCAGCCGCATGGTCGCCGAGTATCGCACCGGAAGGAAAAGTCCAGGGTCCCCCCCTTGCCCTGCCGTGCTAGGGTGCCGCGCCTCGGGGTTTGAACGATATGGAGGTCGTAGTGGGCAAGGGGCGAGCTGGGGGCATCCGGCTGATGCCGGCGATGATCATGGTGCTGGGCGGTTTGCTGGCGTACGCGCCCGCCGCGGCGGCGTATTCGAACCCGGCCTGCCCGGGAGCTGTGTCGAGCACGTACACGCAGTGCGTCTTCTCCGGAGCCGGTACGTACAGCCTCAACGTGCCGGCGGGCACGTCGTCGCTCGACGTGGTGGCGGTCGGCGCGCACGGCGGGTCCGGCGGGGGCGGTTACGGCGGGGTCGCCGCGTCGGTGGAGGACAAGGCTGTGCCCGTGAGCGCGGGCGCTTACTCCGTCGTCGTCGGGGGCGTGGGCGCGGACGTGAACGCCAACGTCACCGCTGCTCCCGGCGGAAGCCCCGGTGGCGGCGGTTCGGCCGGAACCAGCAGCTACCTGTGGGACGCGGCGGGAGGGGGCGGCGGCTTCTCGGGGCTGCTGGACCCGTCCGGCGTCCCGCAGGTCATCGCGGGAGGGGGCGGCGGGGGAAGCGGTGCAGTCGGCTCGGCCGGCGGCGGCTTCAGCAACCAAGATGCCGATTACCCCGGCGAGAACTATCAGGCGGCCGATGACGAGGCCTTGAACGGACAGGTCGGCCAAACCGCCTATGACCCCGCGCCCGGCTGCCCCCAAACGGGGGGCCGGGACATATAGAGCGGGGCAGGGGGCAGTAGCACCCTCCGTGCTCGTCGGCGGCCAGAACGGAACCGCCGGCAGCTACCTCAGGGGGGCACCGGCGCCAGCGATGCCGGAACCGAGGCCGGCACCTACTCCACCAGCGACGGCGCAGGCGGAGGCGGAGGCTACTGCGGAGGCGGTGGCGGGTCCGGCGCGGCCGCTGGAACCGACGACTACAACTCGGGAGGTGGTGGCGCAAGCTACGGCATCACCGGCCTGGTCAATTCGCGGCTCGCAGGAATGGAGGTGCAACCGGAATCCGCCTACCGGGCTCCCCGAAGAAAAGTACTACTGCCCGGCATCGGTGACGGTCAAGTTCCAGCTTCCGACCCGTCGGCGTCGATCGGCCAGCCGGCCGGCGGCGGCGTGTACGCGGTGGGGCAGTCGGTGGCGACGAGCTTCTCCTGCAGCGAGGGGCCAGCGGCCCGGCATCTCGTCGTGCACGGACTCAAGCGGGGCGAGCGCCGGTCAGGGGACGCTCGACACCTCGACGCCAGGGACCTTCACGTATACGGTGACCGCGACCGCGGCGATGGGCAGTCCGACTCGGTCAGCATCAGCTACACGGTGGCGGCGCGCCCTCGGCGACATCGCCTCGCCGGCGGACGGGCGGACGTACGCGGTCGGGCAGGCGTGGCGACGAGCTTCTCCTGCAGCGAGGGGACAGCGGCCCGGGGTCGTCGTGCAGGGACTCAAACGGCGCGAGCGGACCGTCGGGGGCGCTCGACACGTCCCGCCGGGGACCTACACGTATACGGTGACCGCGACCTCCAACGACGGGCAGACCGGCACCGCCAGCATCACCTATACGGTGGCGGCCGCGCCGTCGGCGTCGGTCGGCCAGCCGGCGTCCGGCGGGGTGTACACCTCGGGCAGCGGTGCCGACGGGTTCTCCTGAGGGACGGGACCGACGGGCCGGGGATCTAGTCGTGCACGGACTCGGGCGGAGCGAGCAACGGGACGGGGACGCTTGACACCTCCCAGGCGGGGACCTTCACCTACACGGTGACCGCGCTCCGCAGGATGGCCAGACGGACGAGCCAGATCAGCTACGAGGTCCTCGGAGCGCCATCGAGCCGCGATCAGCCAGCCGTCCGCGGGCGGGTGTACGCGGTCGGTCAGTCGGTGGCGACGAGCTTCTCCTGCAGCGACGCGACCGACGCGCCGGGGATCCAGTCGTGCACCGACTCGGGCGGATCGAGCGACGGCACCGGCGTGCTCGACACCTCGAAGGCGGGGTCGTTCACCTACACGGTCACGGCGACCTCGCAGGATGGGCAGGTCGCGTACAACGTCGATCAGCTACGTGGTGGCGGACGTACCGTCGGCGACGATCGCGCAGCCGTCCGCCGGTCAGATCTACGCCGTCGGTCAATCGGTGCCGACCAGCTTCTCGTGCGCCGAGGGGACCGGCGGTCCCGGGGTCAAGTCGTGCATCGACTCCGGCGGCGCGAGCGGCGGGTCGGGAGCCTTGACACCTCGAAGCCGGGGTCGTTCACGTACACCGTGACGGCGACGTCGAGCGACGGGCAGACCGGTCAGGCCTCGGTCGGCTACACGGTGGCCGCGGCGCCGTCGGCGGCGATCAGCCAGCCGGCCGACGGTCAGACTTCAAGCTGGGGCAGTCGGTCCCGACGACCTTCAACTGCAACGAGGGGGCGAGCGGGCCGGGCATCGGTCCTGCGGGGACTCGAACGGGTCAAGCGACGGGTCGGGGTCGTTGGACACCTCGAAGGCGGGCGTCTTCTCCTACACCGTGACCGCGACCTCGACCGACGGTCAGAGCACTCAGCGCTCGATCACCTACAAGGTCGCGGCTCCGCCGTCGGTGGCGATCAGCCAGCCGGCGAGCGGCGGCAACTTCGCCCACGGCGGACGGTGCAGACCCACTTCACGTGCAGTCCCGGCGTCCAGGAGTCCGGGATCCAGTCCTGCCGGGACTCCACCGGCTCGAGCACCGGCACCGGCACGCTCAACACCAGCAAGCTCGGCAGCTTCAGCTATGCGGTGACGGGGGTCGGCACAGACGGACAGACGACGACCAAGTCGGTCAGCTACACGGTCGCCAACGCCCCGACGGTGACGATCAGCCAGCCGGCCGCCGGCCAGACCTACCAGCTCGGCCAATCGGTCCCGACGGCGTTCTCGTGCGCCGAAGGCGCGGGCGCGCCCGGCTTGCCTCGTGCTCCGACTCGAATGGCTCCAGCGGCGGATCCGGGACGCTCTACACGTCGTCGGCCGGGACGATGTACTCCACGGTCCACGGCGACCTCGCAGGACGGACTATCGACGAGCAAGACCCTCAGGTACGCCGTGAAGGGCGTTCCGACAAAGGCGCAGATCGCCTGCTCGCCCGCGATCAAGCTCATCGGTCAGACCACGAACTGCACGATCACGGTGACAACACCGCAAACAGCGCGTACGGGGCGCCGACGGGCCGGTGACGCTCACCGCGAGCCCGAGCAGCGGACTGAGCGGCGGCTCGTGCACGTTGAGCGGGAGCGGCGTCAGCTCAAGCTGTCAGGTGAGCGACACGCCGAGCGGCCCGGGCACCCAGACAGTGTCGGTGAGCTACCCGCCGGCGACACGTTCGCGGCCAGCGCAGCCCAGACCCGGTCGTCGCCCGCGATCCAACGACGACGTGGTCAGCTGCAGCAGACCAAGCTGACGTCGGCAAAGCGACAACGTGCACCGCGACGCCGGCGTGCTGCCGGTGCGGACCGAGGCTGGCCGCCTACCCCCGGACGAGCCGGAGGCGGGCACGCGAAGTCAGGCCCCAGTCGAGGCCTGCACCCTGCCAGTCTAGCGTCAGCGGCGTGGTGGTGTTCTCCTCGGACGGTCTGGAGCTCTCGGCGGAGGTCGACGGGCCGGAGGACGGCGCGCCGGTGCTGTTCCTGCACGGCTTCCCGCAGACGGCGACGTCCTGGCGGGCCGTGACTCGCGCGCTGGCCGGCGCGGGCGTGCGGACGGTGGCGCTCGACCAGCGCGGCTACTCCCCCGGCGCCCGGCCGTCCGACGTCGCCTCCTACGCGCTCGCGCGGACTGGTCGGCGACGCCGTCGCGGTCATCGACGCGCTCGGCGGCCGGGTGCACCTGGTCGGGCACGACTGGGGTGGGGTCGTCGGCTGGCACGTCGCGTCGCGTTCGCCGGAGCGGGTGGCGAGCTGGACGGCGGTGGCGACGCCGTACGCGCTCGCGCTGGACGAGGTCATGGCGGCCTCGCAGGCGGAGCGGCAGCGCTTCGGCTACATCCGCGAGCTGCGCCGGTCCGGGGTCGAGGAGGCGCTGCTCGCGGACGGCGCCGCCGGCCTCCGAGGGGTGTTCGAGGGCCGGGTGCCGCCGGCGCGGGTGGACGAGGACGTCGCGGCGCTGTCAGCACCGGGGGCGCTGACCGGCGCACTGAACTGGTACCGCGCCATGTCCCGCTCGGACTCCGACGGGCTCGGCCCGGTCACGGTGCCGACGACCTACGTGTGGGGCGCGCACGACCGGGCGTTCAGCCGAGCCGCCGCCGAGCGGACCGCGGCGTGGGTGGAGGCGCCGTACGCTTCGTCGCGCTGGAGGACGCCAGCCACTGGCTGCCGGACGAAGTGCCCGACCTGCTCGCCGCCGAGATCGCGGCGCGGGTCAGCGGCGGCTGAGCAACCCGTCCCGACGCGCGATGGCCGCCGCCTCGGTGCGGCTGGCGGCGTGCAGCTTGGCGAGGATGTTCGACACGTGCACGCTGACCGTCTTCTCGCTGATGAACAGCGTCCGCGCCAACTCCCTGTTGCTCAGCCCCTGCGCGATCAGGTCGAGGACGTCGTGCTCACGGGCGGTGAGGGTCGGCGTCGCCGGGTCCGGGCGGCGCATCGGCGCCAGGGCCAGGCCGCGGAGCTCCTCCACCAGCGGCACCGCACCGAGCCGGCGGGCGACGCTGCGGGCGGCGTCGGCCTCGCGCTGCGCCGCCACGGTGTCGCCGGCCGCGCGGAGCACCGCCGCGAGCCGCGCGCGGGACCGGGCCTGCTCGTGGACGTGTCCGTAGCCGAACGCCTCCGCGGAGCTGCGCCATGCCTCGACCAGTACGCCGAACTCCGGCGGGTCGGTGCCCAGCAGCCAGCGCAGCCGGAGCTGCTCGGCCTGCAGCCGCGCGCGCCACCCGCGGGCCTCGGCGCCGACCGGCTGGACCAGCCGGCTCGCGGCAGCCTCACCGGTGCCCAGCAGGGCGTCCGCGCGGCGCTGCAGCGCGGGCCGCTCGTCGTGCGGCAGCTCGCCGGCGCGGGCCGCCAGCGCGGAGATCCCGACGGCACTGAGCCGGATCTGGGCCGGGAACTCCTCCTCCTGCCACAGCTCGACCATGCTGGTGACCAGGCGGTCGCGCAGCTCGAGCCCCGCCGCCGCCTTCCCCGAGCTGACGTAGAGCTCGACCACCGCCGACAGCTGCGCGGCCACCATCCCGTCGCGCTGCGCCCACGGCAGCAGGCTGGGGACGAGCTCGAGTGCAGTGCGGTCGCCGCGCCCGGCGCGCACCCACATCCGGGTCGCGGCGAGCAGCGCCTCGGCCATCGGACTGGGCGGCTGTCCCACGGCGGAGGTGGTGCGGACGCTCGCATCCCAGTCACCGAGCTGGTACTCCACGATGCCGGCCATCACCCGGCTCTCCAACCCGTAGGGCGCCCAGGGCCGGCCGACGTCCATGGCCCGCTGCACTCCCTGCCGGAAGCCGTCGAGCGCCTCCGGCAGCCGACCGCCCTCGTAGCGGACCGTCGCCAGGCTGTAGCGGCCGCGCAGCTCCGCCGCGAGGTCGCGGGCGGCGACGGCGTCGTCGACGCTGCGCTGAAGCACCTCGATCGCCGCGTCGGGATCGCCGGCCCGGCGTTGCAGGACGGCGAGCGTGGTGGCCGCGTCCGCAGCGGCGTCGGCCGCGCCCGTGGCTGCGGCACCCAGCCGCGCCTCCTTCGCCCACCGCCCGGCCTCGCTGAGGCGGCCGTACGCCAGGCTCGTCCGGGCGTGCACGGCGGCCACCCGCACCCGCTCGGCGCTCGGCGGCTCGGCGGGGACGACCCGCAACGCCTCCGAGCTCGCCGCGTACGCGACGGCGTCGGACTCCGTGCTGAGCGCGGCGTTCGCGAGCTGGCGGAGCAGGCGGGAGCGGCGTTCGGGCGGCGTGTCCTCGGGCAGCTCGTCGCGGGTCGACTCCAGCAGCGCAGCCGCCCGGTGCGGGTACCCGGCCGCCATCATCGCCTCGGCGGCCTCGGTGACCAGCTCGGCGAGCCCGCCGTCCGCGAGGCGCTCCGGCGGGGCGTGCGCCTGCAGCTCCAACGCCGCCTCGTAGTGCTGCACGGCGTCCCACGGCGCGGCGAGCGCCATCGCCTCGGCGCCGGCGCGGTGGCTCGCGTCGAACGCCGTCGCCAGGTCGTGCGAGCCGCGCGCGTGGCGGGCGAGCTCGGCGGCGGTCCCGGCGCCGGTGCGGGTGAGGGCCGCGGCGTAGGCGGCGTGCAGCCGCAGCCGCTCGCCGGGCAGGAGGTCGTCGTACACCGCTTCGGCGAGCAGGGCGTGCCGGAAGCCGTACCCGCTCTCACGCTGCGCGATGAGCAGGTGCGCGTCGACGGCTTCCCGCACGGCGTCGTCCAGCGCGGCCGGCGGCAGGCCCGTCGCCTCGGCGAGCAGCTCGTGGGACACCCGCCGACCAGCGACGGCAGCGGCCCGCACCACGGTGCGCGCGCCGTCGGACAGGGCGTCGAGGCGTACCAGGAGCACCTCGGCGAGGTCGGTCGGCACCGACCCGGCGGCACCGGAGCTCGCGGTGAGCTGTTCGACGAAGAACGGGATGCCGCCCGCCCGCTCGACGATCGCGCGCCGGTCGGCCTCCGACAGCGGCTGGGGGTGCAGCAGCCGGATGAGTTCGCGCACCGCTGGGGTCGACAGCGGCTCGAGCGTCATCCGGCGCACACCGGGGATCCGCGCCCACTCGGCGACGACCGGACGCAGCGGGTGCCGGCGGTGCAGGTCGTCGCTGCGGTAGGTGATGACCAGCGTGAGCCGCTGGCCGTCCAGCCGCGTGAGCAGGTAGCCGATCAGGTCGCGCGAGGCCTTGTCGGCCCAGTGCGCGTCCTCGATGGCCAGAAGCACTGGCGTGCGCTCGGCCAGCACCGTCAGCGCGCCGCGGACCGCCTCGAACAGGGCCGCACGGTCCAGCGGGGCATCGGCGGCGCTCGGCGGCGCAAGGGACGAGGATTGCGTCGGTGCCGGCGCTGTGCGCCGGTGTTGCGGGAGCAGCCGGGCGAGCGGGGCGAACTCGGCGACGAGGTCGACGACGGTGTCCGGCTCCAGTTCCGCGAGCCGTCCCATGATCTCGCTGAACGGCAGGTAGGGCAGGCCGGCGTCACCGAAGTCGATGCAGTGCCCGGCGAGGGTGAGCACGCCGTCGCGGCCGGCGGTGAGCGCGAGTTCGGTGAGCAGCCGGGTCTTGCCGACCCCGGCGTCCCCGGCGATCAGGACCGCCTGGGCCTGCCCGTCGGCCGCGGCATCGAGCGCCTCCCCGAGAGAGGCGAGCTCGGCGCCGCGGCCGACGAGCACGGTGGGAGGTCGGGTCACGCCGTCATCTTGGCCCCAGGGTCCGACAACGGAAGCGGTCGACACCGCGGACACGATCGGGCGGCCCAGCGCGCTCAGGCCGGTGGTTCCGTGGCGGCCGGTCAGGCCGCGACGCGGCGGTGGCCGAGCCGGACGAGCCGGCCGCTGCGGCGCCGCGGTGCCGGGTCGCCGCCCGCGCGGGCGCGGCGACGGCCGGACGCGCGCAGGTCCTGGGCGATCTGTCCGACGCGGTAGTCCACCTCGGCGTCGAGCCCGATGAACAGGTAATCACTCATGTCGTCCTCCTGGACGGATCCCGCTTCCGGCGGTGCCGCTGTGCTGGCTGTGCTGGCTGTGCTGACATCGACGACGGTGCGCGTCTGAGGAGGGCCCGGGCATCGGGACTTCTCCGTATCCCCTCGCCGTCCGGCGACGCCGGACGCTCCCTAGTCCGCGCGGTTGGTGACGCGTCGCTGTGGACGGCGGGGCGGTCGTCCACAGGCGGGAGGTCCGGCTGGTGGGAGGCCGCCGGGCGGGTCAGCGTGGTCGTCGTGTTCGCCGCCGCTGTGACCGTCCTCCGCCGCGCCGTCGTGGTCCTGCTCGTCGCCGTCCTCGCGGCTGCGGTGGGCGGTCCGTCGTCGGCGGGACGCGGTACGGCAGGGCGTTACCGCGCCCCGGTGGCCGGCGCGGTCGTGGTCGTGCGGGCGTTCCAACGTCCGCCCGGGCCGTACGCGGCCGGTCATCGCGGCGCGGACCTCGCACTGTCCGGCGGCGCTGCGGTGCTGGCGGCCGGGTCGGGGACGGTGAGCTGGGCCGGGACGGTGGTCGACCGGGGCGTGGTCGTCGTCGTCCACGCCGACGGGATCAGCACCGAGTACGAGCCGGTGGTGCCGCTCGTCCGCCCGGGTGAACCCGTCGCGGCAGGGCAGCCGGTCGGGACGCTGTCCGGCCCGCACGCCGGGTGCGCGACGTCGTGCCTGCACTGGGGGGCGCGCCGGGCCGGGGTCTACCTCGACCCGATGTCCCTGCTCCGGCCGCTCGGGGTGGTGCGCCTCGTGCCGGACGGGTGACGCCGGCACGGATGCCGGGGCTGACGCCGGCTCAGGCGCGCGGGTGCGCCTGCCGGTGGGCGGCGCGCAGCCGCTCGACCGAGACGTGGGTGTAGATCTGCGTCGTCGCGGGGCTGGCGTGACCGAGCAGCTCCTGCACCACGCGGAGGTCCGCGCCGCCGTCGAGGAGGTGGGTGGCCGCGGTGTGCCGCAGGCCGTGCGGCCCGATGTCCGGCGCGCCGGGCACGGCGGCGACCCGGGCGTGGACGACGCGGCGGGCGGCGCGCGGGTCGAGCCGGCGCCCGCGGGCCCCGAGGAGCAGGGCCGCGCCGCTCGTGTGCCCGGCGAGGACCGGACGCTCGGTGCTGAGCCAGCGCTCGAGCGCCCGCTCGGCCGCGGTGCCGTACGGCACGACCCGCTGCTTGTCGCCCTTGCCGAGCACGCGGACGACGCGACGGGACCGGTCGACGTCGTCGACGTCGAGACCGACGAGCTCCCCGACCCGGATGCCGGTGGCGTAGAGCAGCTCGACCACGAGTTGGTCGCGGACCGCGACGGCGTCAGTGATCGGGTCCCGCGCGCGGTCGGCGGGCACACGTCCGGCGAAGACGTCCGTGTCGGTGTCCGTGTCGGTGTCCGTGTCGGCGCTACCGCGTCCTGGCCGGCGAGTCGACCTCGGGCCGTCGAGCACGGCGGCCACCTGGTCCTGCCGCAACACCGGCGGCAACGTCCGGTGCGGGCGCGGACTGGACAGCAGCAGGCCGGGGTCGGCATCGAGCAGGCCGGTGGCATGCGCCCATGCGGTGAAGGTGCGGGCCGCCGCGGCCCGACGCGCGAGAGTGGTGCGAGCCGCGCCGTCTGCGCGGACTACAGCGAGCCACCCGCGCAGAGTCGGCAGGTCGAGCTGGCCGACCCGCGTTCCTCCGAGGCGCGCCAGGTGGAGGAGAAGCGCGCCGATGTCGGACCGGTAGGCCCGGACGGTGTGCGGCGAGCGGTTGCGTTCCAGGGCGAGATGGCGGCCGAACGCGTCAAGGACCGACCGCAGCGGTTCGGGCAGCTCGGCCGGCGACCCGTCCGGTGCTGGATTCCCGGCCCGAGCGCTCACCGGCCGACCGTCCGGGAAGGAGCGCGGCCGGTCAAGGCGCCACGCGCGATGCGGTGCCCGGAGTCGTCGGACTCGACGATGCCGGCGAGTCGGAGGAGGGGCAGCGCTCGGAGCACCTCGACCACGCCGACACCGCAACGCAGCGCCAGCTCGTCCTCGCGGACGCTCGCGCGGGCGGGCAGACCGTCGAAGACCTGGCGCGCTGCCGGGTCCAGCCCGTCGAGGGCCGCCCGCACCGGGTCCAGCGGGTCCACCGGGTCCACTCCGTGCAGCGCGTCGGACCGGCCCCCGGCCGAGGCGCTGTCGAGGGTCTCCCCGATCGAGCCGACCACGTCGAGGACGTCGTCCACGCAGCTGACGAGCAGCGCGCGACCGTGCTCGCGGCGCAGCAGCTCGTGGCAACCGGCCGAGAGGGCGGACGTCACCGGGCCGGGCACGGCCATCAGTGGTCGGCCCAGCGCGATCGTGTGGTTCGCGGTGTTGCGCGCGCCCGAGCGCGCCGCCGCCTCGACCACGAGCGTGCCGGTGGCCAGGGCCGCGATCAGCCGGTTGCGCGACAGGAACCGGTGGCGCTGTGGCGCGGCCCCGGGCGGGCTCTCGGACAGCAGGAGCCCGGTCTCGGCGACGCGGTCGAACAACGCCGCGTGTCCTGCGGGGTAGGCCCGGTCGAGGCCGCCGGCGGACACCAGCACCGTCGCGCCCTCGGCGGCCAGCGCCGCGCGGTGGGCAGCGGCGTCGATCCCGTAGGCGCCCCCCGACACCACCGTGACGTCCCGCCGCGCCAGCCCGAAGGCCAGCTCCGCGGTGACGTGCTCGCCGTAGGACGTGGCCGCCCGCGCCCCGACGACGGCGACCGAGCGGACGGCGGCCGTCCGCAGCTCGGCCGGCCCGCGTGCCCAGAGCGCGAGCGGCGGGACCAGGTCGACGACGTCCGACGCCGCCCGCGCCCCGGACCGCCTACGCGCGCTCGCCTCGAGCGCCGAGAACGCGAAGTGCGGCCAGTCCGCCGACTCCGGTGTCAGCAACCGCACGCCGTGCCGGGCCGCCGCGTCGAGGTCCGCCGCGGCGTCGGCGTGCCCCGCCCTGGCGACCGTGGCGGCGAGGACCGGCCCGGGCGCCTGCCGGCGTCGGACGGCCTCGGCAGCGGCGAGCGGACCGAGCTGCTCGACGAACGCCCAGAGCACTCCCGAGCCGGGCTCGGCGACCCGGCTCAGGTAGGCCCGCGCGAGCAGCACGTCCGGCGCCGGCCCGTCGCCGTCCACCGTCGCCGCGCTCAGGCCGCCCACGCCGAGTCCCGCCCGGTCCGGAAGAACAGCGCCTCCGCCACGTCCCCGGCGTCGGGCGACGTGCGTCCCGCGAGGTCGGCGAGCGTCCACGACAGACGCACCACCCGGTCCACGCCGCGGGCACTGAGCAGCCCGCGCTCCATCGCCGTCTCCACCGACCCGATCACCGCGCGGGGCAGTCGCCACGGACGGGCCCGCAGCACGGCGCCCTGGGCGGCGGCGTTGGTCGGCCAGCCCATCGCACGCCAGCGTTGCTCCGCGGTGCGCCGGGCGTCCAGGACGCGTGCGGCGACCGCGGCGCTCGGCTCGCGGTCGACCGGGTCACCGAGCAGGTCGGCGCGGGGCACGGCGTCGACCTGCAGGCGCACGTCGATCCGGTCGAGCAGCGGGCCGGACAGCCGGTGCTGGTAGCGCCGGCGGGCCTGCGGGGCGCAGCTGCACCGGGCGGCCGGGCTGCCGCAGGGACACGGGTTGGCCGCCAGTACCAGCTGGACGCGTGCCGGGTACGTGACAGCACCGTCGCGGCGGTGCAGGGTCACCGTCCCGCTCTCGAGCGGCTGGCGCAGTGCCTCCAGCGCTCCGCTCGCGAACTCGGGCGCCTCGTCGAGGAACAGGCAGCCGCCGTGCGCGCAGCTGACGGCCCCGGGACGCGCGAGGCCGGAGCCACCGCCCACCAGGGCGGCCACCGTGGCGGTGTGGTGCGGCGCCTGCCACGGCGGTCGGCGCACCAGCCGCGCCCGCGCCGGCAGGCGCCCGGCAACGGAGTGCACGCCCGTGACCTCGAGCGCGGTGTCGTCGTCGAGCCGCGGCAGGATGCCGGGCAGCCGTTCGGCGAGCATGGTCTTGCCCGCCCCCGGCGGGCCGACGAGGTAGAGGTGGTGCCCGCCGGCCGCGGCCACCTCGAGCGCCCGTTTGCCGGTGGCCTGCCCGACGACGTCGGCCAGGTCCGGGACCTCCGGGCCGTCGTCGTCCTCGGCGGCGGGGTCGGCGCGCTCGGGCGGGTCGCCGCCGCCGCGCAACCAGCCCGCGAGCTGCCCGAGCGTGCGGGCCTCCCGGACGTCCGTGCCGGCGACCAGCGCGGCCTCGGCGCCGTTGCCCTCGGCGACCACGACCCGCTCGACACCGGCAGCCCGGGCGGCGAGCACGGCGGGCAGCACGCCGCGCACCGGCCGCAGCCGCCCGTCCAGGCCGAGCTCGGCGAGCCACACGACGCTCTCCACCGCGGCGACGGGGACGACGTCGGCCGCGCACAGCACGGCCATCGCCAGCGCCAGGTCGAAGCGCGAGCCGACCTTGCGCACGTCCGCCGGCAGCAAGGCGAGCGTGATCCGGCGGTTCGGCCACTCGAGTCCGCTGTTGAGGACGGCGGCACGGATCCGGTCGCGGCCTTCGACGACAGACACGTCAGCCAGGCCGGTGAACGACAGCCCCGGTAACCCCGGCGACAGGTCGGCCTGCACCTCCACCAGGTGCCCGGACAGGCCCCACAGGGCCACCGCGAGCGTCCGTGCGACCGCCATCAGAAGACGCCGGGCAGGTGGGTGCAGTGCGCGGGACCGCTCCGCGGGACGCAGGACACTGACCACGTCGAAGCGGACTTCGGGCCAGAACGACGGCTCCCCGCCGGCGCGCTGCTCGAGCAGCCACGCCGTGGCCAGCCGGCGCAGCCGGGCCGCCTTCGCGGGGGACACCGCCTCCGCCGGGTCCCCGAACGCCGTCGACGTCCTGGTCTTGACCTCGCAGAACACCAGGACGTCACCGTCGCGGGCGACCACGTCGATCTCACCGTCCCGGCAGCGCCAGTTGCGCTGCAGGACGGTCAGTCCGGCCGCGACGAGCGCTCGGGCGGCGACGTCCTCGCCGTAGCGGCCGACGGCGGAGTTGTGCGTGGGCGGCATGGGGCCACCTTCACGGCGGCGGACCCCCCGGACCAGGCGGCGAGGTCCGCCTGTGGACGACGACGGGACCTGTGGACGACGCAGCGGCGAGGCGTGGAGGACGAGCCGCAGCCGAGCTCAGGACGGCCGCGGCAGCTCCAGATCCGGCTTGTCCAGCTCCTCGACGTTGACGTCCTTGAACGTCACGACCCGCACCGTCTTGACGAACCGCGCCGGGCGGTACATGTCCCACACCCACGCGTCGCGCAGGGTGAGCTCGAAGTAGACCTCACCGCCGGCGCTGCGTGGCTGCAGGTCGACGTCGTTGGTCAGGTAGAACCGGCGCTCGGTCTCCACCACGTAGCTGAACTGGGAGACGATGTCCTTGTACTCGCGGTAGAGCTGCAGCTCCATCTCGGTCTCGTAGTTCTCGAGGTCTTCCGCGCTCACGCGATCCCCCACTCGGCGGCCCCGTCGACCTCCACGGCCGTGACGGCACCGGCAGCTCCGTACGTCTCCTGCAGCACGACGTCATTGTCCCGCATGGCCGCGGCGCGCCGAACGTTGATGTACCTGCGGCGGTGCTCGGCGCAGGGACCGTGCCGGCGCAGCGCGGCGCTGTGCTCGGGCGTCGTGTACCCCTTGTGCCGGGCGAACTCGTACTCCGGGAACCGCTCCGACAGCTCGACCATGATCCGGTCGCGGGTCACCTTCGCCAGGATGGAGGCCGCCGCGACGCACGACACCGAGGCGTCGCCCTTCCACACCGCAGTGGTCGGCATCCCCAGGCCCGGCACCGGGAAGCCGTCGGTGAGCGCGTACGCCGGGCGCACGGACAGCCGCCCGACGGCGCGCCGCATGCCGGCGAGGTTCGCCACGTGCAGCCCGTAGGCGTCGATCTCCGCCGCCGGCACGACGACGACCGACCAGGCCACCGCCCGCCGGACGACCTGCTCGTAGAGCTCCTCCCGCACCGCCGCCGTGAGCAGCTTGGAGTCGTTGAGCCCGTCGATGCACCCGCGCCGGCCGGCCGGCAGCACGCACGCCCCGACGACCAGCGGACCGGCGCACGCTCCACGGCCGGCCTCGTCCGCGCCGGCGACCAGGTCGAAACCGGCGCGCCGCAGGGCGGCCTCGTAGTGCCGCAGCGGGGTCTCGGCGCTCGGCCGGAGCAGGATCCGCGGCGGTGCCGCCGGCAGCGCCGGGACGGGTCGACGAGCGGGCATGGCGGCGCCGAGACTAGGCGCCCGCGCTGCCGTCCGCGACGCCGGGCCCGGCCGTCAGCCGGCCGGCGCCGACCGCCTCGACGAGCTCGGCGATCTCCGGCGGCTCGAACCGCTCGGCGCTGCGCCGCAGTTCCTCGGCGCTCCACCACCGCTCGCCGATCACCTGCTCCTGCTCCATCGCCGTCGCCGAGGCGGCCGCGACCGGCGTGCCGGACGGCACCCGCGCGGCGAAGAAGTGGTCGTCCTGGTCGTAGGTGACGCCGGCGTAGGACCAGCGGCGGCGCTGGCGGAACACCTCGGGCGTGTCCGTCGGGGAGGCTGAGCACGTACCCCGGTCTCCTCCCACGTCTCCCGGACGGCGGCCGCGTGCACGTCCTCGCCGGGCTCCACCCCGCCGCCCGGAGTGATCCAGTGCGTGCCGCCGTCGTCGATGTACTCGTGGATCAGCAGGACGCGGCCGTCCCCGTCGACGAGCAGCACCCGGGCGCCGGTCCGCCGCACGGCCGCCCCGTCCGTCATGCCGAGCGTCGGCGACGGCGCCGCCGGGAGCACGCGGCCACCGGCAGCACCGCCAGCGGCTCCGAGCGCGGAGGGCGCGGCGGCGCCGAGCGCGTCGCCGCGGAAGGTCGCCGGTGTCCCGAGCGTGCGCCAGCGCGACGGCGGCCAGGCGATGATCACGGCCTTGCCGATCACGGAGTCGATCGGCACGGTGCTCGCGGTGACGTCCTGGGACTGCGTGCGCCAGTGGTAGGCGGAGTCGGCGGAGTTGTTGCGGTGATCGCCCATGACCCACAGCCGACCCTTCGGCACCGTCACGGGACCGAACGTGCGGCTGTCGGCCGGGTTGGCCAGCGGCTGACCGGGCTTGTCCTCGGGGGTCCAGAAGTCCGGTCCGTCGCGGTAGATGTAGGGCTCGTCGAGCGAGCGGAACGGCCCGCCGGGGCTGTCGGCGACCTGGACCCGGCCCTGGCTGTCGCAGCACTGGACGGTCTGTCCGCCGGTCGCGATGACGCGCTTGATGAGGTCCCGTTCGTCCGGCGGGACGATGCCGATCAGCTGGCCGAAGCCGCGCACCACCCGCAGCACCGGGTTCGACGGCGGCGACGGGCGTCGGCTCGTCGTCCCAGCCCACGGGCGCGGTGAACACGACGATGTCACCGGGATGCGGGTCGCGGAAGTCGTACACCGGCTTGTTGACCAGGACGCGGTCCCCGCTGCACCCGGGGCAGCCGTGCAGCGTGCGTTCCATCGACTGCGAGGGGATGTAGAACGGCTGGACGACCCACGTCTTGATCACGACGGCGATGACCACGGCGACGATCACGAGCAGCGGCAGCTCCCACCAGGGCGACTTGCCGCGCGGACGTCGGCGCCGGCCGCCGGCGCGGCGGCGCCCCGAGGCGGGCTGCGGCGTCTCAGCGGGAGTCGCGCCGCTCTGGTCGATCGGCGCCGTCGGGGGGTCGCCGTCGGCAGCGTCCGGGGACGTGCCCGGGGAAGGAGTCCCAGGCGTCGGGGGCTCCGGCTGCTCCGCAGCGCTCACGAGGCGGCGGGCGGTGTCGTCGTCGCCGTCCGCGCTCAGCGGGAGACGGTTTCCCGCTTCTCCTTGATCTTCGCGGCCTTGCCGCGCAGGTCACGCAGGTAGTAGAGCTTCGCGCGGCGCACGTCGCCGCGGGTGACGACCTCGATCTTCTCGATGACCGGGGTGTGCACCGGGAACGTGCGCTCGACGCCGACGCCGAAGCTCACCTTGCGGACGGTGAACGTCTCGCGCAGACCGTCGCCCTGCCGGCGGATGGCCGACGCCCTGGAAGACCTGGATCCGGGACCGGTTGCCCTCGACGACCCGGACGTGGACCTTCAGCGTGTCGCCGGGCCGGAAGTCCGGCACGTCGGGGCGCAGCGACTCGGCGTCCAGGGTGTCCAGGGTGTTCATCGTCTCGTCCTCGTCCTCTTCGGCGCACACGGCGGGCAGCACGCCGCGAGGCGGCAGCCCGGTCCAGCAGGCTGGGGCCGCACCGACAGTCGCGGTGGGCAACCCCACGATGATGCCAGAGCCGACGCCCGCGTCACAGCAAGTCCGGTCGAGCGGTCGGGCCGCGCTCCGTGCGCCGCGGCTCTGCTCGCCGCGCCAGCGCGCGATCCGCCGCGTGGTCGCCGGACAGCAGCACCGGCGGGACCTCGAGCCCGCGCCACGACGCCGGTCTGGTGTAGGCCGGCGCCTCCAGCAGTCCGTCCGCTGAAACGAGTCCTGCGGCGGCGGACTCGGCGTTGCCGAGCACGCCGGGCAGCAGCCGGGCGACGGCCTCGACGATCGACCAGGACGGCGACTTCGCCGCCGGCCAGGACGTAGTCACCGAGCGACAGCTCCTCGACCGGCATGCGGATGGCGGCGTGCTCGACCACCCGGGCGTCGATGCCCTCGTACCGGCCGCAGGCGAACAGCAGCCAGGGCTCGGCGGCCAGCTCCGCGGCCAGCGTCTGGGTGAACGGCCGCCCCGACGGGTGTCGGCACGACCAGGCGGGGCTGGTGCGCCGTCCGCGGGCGCCAGCTCGTCCAGCGCCCGACCCCACGGTTCGGGCGCATGACCATGCCCGGTCCGCCGCCGTAGGGCGTGTCGTCGACGCTGCGGTGCGGCGTCGTCGGTCCAGCGGCGCAGGTCGTGCACGCGCGAGCCGGATCTGCCCGCGGCCGATCGCCTTGCCGACCAGCGACTGGTGCAGCGGCGCGAGGTAGTCGGGGAAGATCGTGACGACGTCGAGCCTCACGGCTCGAGCAGGCCCTCCGGCGGGTCGATGACCAGCACGCCCGCGGCGAGGTCGACGCTCGGAACGATCGCCGCGACGAACGGGCACCAGGACGCTCCCGGCCGCCGACCTCGACGCTCAGGCAGTCCTGCGCACCGAGGTGCACGACGTCGCTGACCGTGCCGAGGTCGTCTCCCGCGGTCGTGCGGGCGCGCAGGCCGACCAGGTCGGAGTCGTAGAACTCGTCCGGGATCGCTCAGCGGCGCCCGCGCGGCACGCTCGATCGTGAGGACGGTGCCGCGCAGCGCCTGCAGCGCTCGTCGCGGTCGCCGACGCCGGCGAAGCTGACGACCAGCCGGCCGCCCTGCACCGCGGCTGCCTGCGACCTCCAGCGGCGGAGCGCCGTCCCGGCCGAGGACGGCGCCCGGCGGCGAAACGGCCGTCGGGGTCGTCGGTCCAGGGCTCGACCAAGACCTCGCCGCGCACGCCGTGCGCCTTGCCTATGCGGCCGACGGCGACGGGGCCGGCCGGTCGGCTCACCGCGCGGCGACCGGCGTCAGAGCCGGTCGGTGTCGACGACGTCGACCCGGATGCCCTTGCCGCCGACGCCGGCGACGACCTGGCGCAGCGCCTTCGCGGTGCGCCCGCTGCGGCCGATGACCCGCCCGAGGTCGTCGGGGTGCACCCGGACCTCGAGGCGCTGGCCGCGGCGGTTGTTGACCATCTCGACCGAGACGTCGTCGGGGTGGTCGACGATGCCGCGGATGAGGTGCTCGAGGGCTTCCTCGAGCACCTCAGCCCTCCGCCGGAGCCGACTCGCCCTCGCTGCTGGTCGCTACCGGCTCGCCGTCCCGGTGGTCGCTGCCGGCTCGCTCGTCCCGCTGGCCGGTGCCGGCTCGGACGCTGCGCCGGTCGACTGGCCGGTGGACTGGCCGGTGGTCTGGCCGGTGGACTGGCCGGTGGACTGGCCGGCGGTCCGACTCGGCTCGCCGGCCGCGCGGCGGCTCCGCGGCGGGGGCGGCCGCGGCGGGGGCTGCCTTGGCGGCGCGCTTGCGCGGCGTCGTGGCCTCGGCGGCCGGCTCGCCGCCGGTCTCGGCGAGCGCCTGGTTGAACAGCTCGCGCTTGTCCGGCTTCGGCGCGGCCAGCTTCATCGGCGCCGGGGCCGGCTCACCTCGGAACTTCTGCCAGTCGCCGGTGACCCGCAGGATCGCGGCGACGGCCTCGGTCGGCTGGGCGCCGACGCCGAGCCAGTAGGCGGCGCGCTCGCCGTCCACCTTGATGATCGACGGGTCGTGCTTCGGGTGGTACTCGCCGATCGTCTCGATCGCGCGACCCTGGCGCTTGGTGCGCGAGTCGGCGACGACGATGCGGTAGTGCGGCTCGCGCATCTTCCCCAGACGCATGAGCTTGATCTTGGTAGCCACGGGCTGTCGGTGCTCCACTGTTCGAGGCGGTGAGCGCGGCGCGCCCGCGCGGGGACGCTCGGGACTGCGACGCTCGGATGGACTGGGCGGGGTCAGGAAGAGGGCCCGGCACCGCCCGGTACTCGGTGGGCCATTCTGCCAGACGTCAGCCGGGCAGCTCGACCGAGCGATCGAAGCGCCGCCGCACGACCGGCACGGGCACCGACTCGCCCCGCTCCTGAGCAGCCAGGACAGAGACCCGGGCCCGCCGCCACCAGCGCAGCACCTGCACCGTCCCGGCGGCCTGCACCGCGGCGACGAGCAGCCACGCGGCGGCGAAGGCGGTGCTCCGGTCGCCGCCGACGGCGTCGAGGACCCAGCCGACGCCGAGGGCCCCGACCACGGTGGCGGCGAACCCGCCGACGTTGACGACGCCGGTGGCGGTGCCGACGAGAGCGGGCGGGTTGTAGTCGCGGGCGAGTGCGAAGCCGATCATGGAAGCCGGGCCACCGACGGCGATCACGCAGACCTGGACGAGGACGAGCGCCACCGGCGGGGAGCCGGCGAACCCGACGACGAGGACCAGCCAGCCGAGGACCGCCAGGGTCGAGACGGCCATCGCCACGGGCACCCGCCAGGCGGGCCGGCGGGCGATGAGCAGCCCGATCAGCGGGCTGCCGACAGCCGCGAGCACGACAAGCAGCAGCAGGACCCGGCTGGCGGCGGCGCTGCCCAGACCCTCGGCCTGCACGAGGAACGGCACGCCCCAGAGGACGCCGAACACCGTCGGCGAGGCCATCGTCGAGAAGTGCACCCAGAACCCGGCGCGCGTGCCGGGGACCCGCCAGGCGGCCCGCACGTTGCCGGCCACCCGGCGCAGCGGTGGCCCCAGCCCGGACAGCGACCTCGGCGCCGGGCGGACGGCGTCCGCGGGCACGAACGCCCAGACCAGGCCGACGCACAGGACCGAGAGCAGGCCGGCCGCGGCGAAGGTCGGCGTCCAGCCGAGCGAGTGCAGCAGCAGCGCGAGCGGCACGGTCGCGGCGATGTTGCCGACCTGGCCGAGCATCGCCGTCACGGACACCGCCATCGGGTACCGCGGCGCGGGGAACCGCGAGGCGGCGAAGCGCAGCACGCTCACGAAGGTCAGCGCATCGCCGCAGCCGAGCAGCGCCCGCGCGAGCAGCGCCGCCGGGTAGCTGTCGACCGTCGCGAACACGAGCTGGGCGACGGCCATCAGCCCGGCGGCGGCGAGGAGCAGCCGCCGCGGGCCGAACCGGTCCACCAGGACGCCGGTGGGCACCTGCATGGCGGCGTACGTGCCGATCTGCAGCAGGACGAAGACCGACAGCTGTCCGGCGGAGATGCCGAACCGCTGCGCGGCGAGCAGGCCGGCGACGCCCAGCGACGCACGGTGGAAGACGGCGGTGAGGTAGACCAGTCCCCCGACCGACCAGCCGCGGACCGCTCCCTCGCTCGTTGCCGCAGTCGTGCCGCTCGCGGGGGCCGTGGCGGCGCTCACGGGCGCCCCCGCCCGCCGGCGAGCACGGCAGCCGCGGAGTCCAGGTGCGCCGCAACGGCGGCCTCAGCCGAACGCAGGGTGCGCGCCTCCACGGCCTCGAGGATGGCCTGGTGCTGCCGGAGGGTGGACCGCATCCGGGCGACGCCGCTGACGTCGGTCAGTGTCAGGACACCCATCCTGAGCTGGCGGTCACGCAGCCGGCGGTACAGGTCGGTGAGGATCGCGTTGCCGGTGGCCGCGACGATCGCGGCGTGGAAAGCGCGGTCGGCCTCGGCGAAGGCCCGGGCGTCGCGTTGCCGGGCCGCCTGCTCCATCTCGGACAGGCGCTGCCGGAGCCGGCCGGGCAGCTCGCTGCCGCCGGTGGCGACGGCGCACCGGACGGCGTAGCTCTCGATCAGACGCCGCGTCTCCAGGACGTCGGCGGTCTCCGCGGCGGTCACCGGCAGGACGAGCGCTCCACGCTTGGGCAGCAGCCGGACGAAGCCGTCGGCCTCGAGCCGCAGCAGGGCTTCGCGGACCGGCGTCCGGGACACCCCCACCGCCTCCGCCACCTGACCCTCGGTGATCAGGTCACTGGGCGCCAGGCGGCGGCTGAGCACGCCGTCGCGGAGCCAGGCGTAGGCCCGGTCCGCTGCGCTGGCATGCGTCTCGCTCGTATCCATCTTGTATCTATGCTACTCACCGCGTGGGGCGGGCATCATGCCGGGGTGCCGAACCTCACCCGCGTCGAGGCGCTGACCCGCAGCCGACTGCTGGCAGTGGACCGCTACGAGATCGACGTCGACCTCCGCGCCGCGGAGACGGTCCGGTGCCGCACGCTGGTCCGTTTCGACTGCACGACGCCGGGCGCGGGGACCTTCGCCGAGCTGACGGCCACCCGTGTCCACGAGGTGGTGCTCAACGGCCGTCGCCTCTCTCCCGGAGTCGTCGACGACGGCCGGATCCGTCTCGACGATCTCGCGGCGCGCAACGAGCTGGTGGTGGACGCCGACCTGCCGTACTCGAGCACCGGTGAGGGCATCCACCGCGTCGTCGACCCCGCCGACGGCGCGGCCTACGCCGGCGCGTACATCGGGGTGGACGTCGCCCAGCAGGTGTTCGCGTGCTTCGACCAGCCTGACCTCAAGGCCACCGTGTCCCTCACGCTGAGGCTCCCGGACGGGTGGACGGCGGTGGCCAACGGGCGGGTGGCCGGTGTCGACGGCGCGCGGTGGTCGTTCGCGCCGACGGTGCGGATGTCGCCGCACCTCGTCGCCTTCTTCGCCGGTCCGCTGCACAGCCGCACCGCCGAGCATCGCGGGCTGCCGCTCGGTCTGCACTGCCGAGCTTCGCTCGCCGACGTCCTCGATCGGGACGCGGAGGAGCTCTTCACGATCACTCGGTCCTGCCTGGACCACTACGCCGGGCAGTTCGCCGAACCGTTCCCGTACGACTCGTACGACCAGGCGTTCGTCCCCGGACTCAACTGGGGCGCGCTGGAGAACCCCGGCTGCGTCACCTTCCGCGACGAGCTCCTGCCCCGCGACCGCACGACCTCCCGCGAGCGGCTGCGGCGGGCGATCGTCATCGGGCACGAGATGGCGCACATGTGGTTCGGCGACCTCGTGACGATGGCGTGGTGGGACGACATCTGGCTCAGCGAGTCGTTCGCCGAGTACATGGGCGTCCGTGTGGTCGCCGAGGCCACCGGGTTCGGCCGGGAGGCGTGGGCCGACTTCGCGGTCTCGACGAAGGCGTGGGGCACCGACGCCGATCAGCGGCCGAGCAGCCACCCGGTGGCGCCACCGGCCGACGCGGTCGCCGACACGGCCGCGGCGCTGGCGAACTTCGACGGCATCTCCTACGCCAAGGGCGCGTCGGCGCTGCAGCAGCTCGTCGCGTGGGTCGGCGGCGCGGCGTTCGGCGCGGGCGTGGATGCGTTCCTGTCCCAGCACCGCTTCGGCAGCGCGACCGCGAGCTCCCTCTACGCCGCGCTCGGCGAGGCGTCGGGCCGGGACGTCGCCGGCTGGGCGCGGGTCTGGCTCGGCACGACGGGCCTCGACACGCTGCGCGTCGCCGACGGCGGGCTGCGCCGCGACGGCACCCGGCCACACCGGCTGTCCGTGGCCGGCTTCGACATCGACGGACGTGCGCTCGGGCGATGCGACGTCACGGTGGACGGGCCGAGCACCCCACTTGCGCTGGACGCCCCGGTCCTTCTGCCGAACGACGCCGACACCACGTTCGCGAAGCTCCGTCCGGACGAGACGTCCTGGGCGGCGCTCACCTCGCGGCTGGCCGACCTGCCGGACCCGGTGACCCGGGCGGTGGTGTGGACGACGGCACGAGACCTGGTGCGCGACGGCGCCGCCCCGCCCGTGTCCTACCTCGCACTGGTCCGCGACCAGCTGCCGCGCGAGCGCAGCGTGACCCTCGCCGCCTCGGTGGTCCACGTGGCACGTGACGAGGTCGCCGACCAGTGGGTCCGCCCGGAGGCACGCCCGGCCGCGCTCGACGGCGTCGCCGCAGCCGGGCGGGCGCTGATGGGTACGGGCTCGGACGACCTCGCGCTCGTCGGGCTCCGCGCCGCGATCGGCGCGGCCGGCGCGGACGGTGTCGCGGGACTCCGGGGTTGGCTCGATGCGGACGCCGCTGACGGCGTGCCTCTGGACGACGACCTGCGGTGGCGCGTCCTGCTCCGGCTGTGCGTGCTCGGCGCCGCCGACTCCGCCGACATCGGACGACAGGCGTCGCGCGACACCAGCGCCCTCGGCGCCGAGCACGCGGCGCGCTGCCGCGCCGCACTACCGGACCCGGCCGGCAAGCACGACGCGTGGGCCCAGGTCCGCGACGGCGAGCTCGCTGCTCGGATGCTGGCGGCCGTCGGCGGTGGGCTGTGGTGGCCGGAGCAGCGCGAGCTGGTCCACGAGCTGGTGACGGACTACTTCCGGGCCTGCGTGGAGATCGCGTCCCGGCGCGGCCCCGCGGTCGCCGACGTCCTGGCCGGTGCGGCGTTCCCGCTGGCTCTCGTGTCCGACGCCACGGTCGAAGCGCTGTCCGCCGCGCTCGTGCGCGACGACGTCCCGCCTCAGCTGCACCGCCGGTTCAGCGACCGGCTCGACGACTGGCGCCGGGCGCTGCGCGTGCAGGCCGGCTGATCGATGATCTTGGGGATCGTGCGGATGTCCGCAGCATCCCCAAGATCATCGCGAGGGTAGAAGGCTCAGTAGGACCGGCCGACGACGGCCACCAGGTCCGGTTCGGTGTCGCTGTCGGGGACCGAGCCGTCCGGGCGTTGCAGGCAGCGCACCGTGACGGCCGAGCGCGCGAGCTCCTCCTCCCCCGGCTCGCCGAGCGCGTCCCAGCCGATGCGCGCGAACCCGGCGGTGGATGCCTCGACCGCCTCGGCGACGGTGGCGACGTCGGCGATCCGCGTGTCCCGCTCGCGGACGGCGTCGCGGAGCATGTCCGCGTGCTCGTCCACCAGCAACTCGACGAGCTGGGCGACCAGCCCGTCCAACGGGGCGGTCACCTTGCCCGCACGCCGAGATCCGCCGCACCACCGTCGCGACGCCGCCCTCGAGATCGCGCGGGCCGAGCTCGACCCGCACCGGCACGCCCTTGAGCTCCCAGTCGACGGCCCGGCGGCCGAACGGCACGTCGACGCGGTCGTCGACGACGACGCGCACGCCCACGTCGGCCAGCTCCCGCGCCGAGCCGCTCGACGGCGTCCGCGACACCGTCCTTGACCGCCATCACGACGACCTGGATCGGTGCGAGCGCCGGCGGCACGCGCAGCCCGCTGTCGTCGCCGTGCGCCATGACCAGCCCGCCGACCATGCGGGTGGACGTCCCCCACGACGTCGTCCAGCACAGCTCGCGCTGCCCCGACGCGGCGAGGTACTGGATGTCGAACGCGCGCGGCGAAGTTCTGTCCGAGCTCGTGCGAGGTGCCCATCTGCAGCGCCTTGCCGTCGCGCATCATCGCCTCGCAGCGTCAGGGTGTTGATGGCGCCGGCGAACCGCTCGCGGCGCGGTCTTGCGCCCGACGAGCACCGGCATCGCCAGCACGTTGACCATCAGGTCCTCGTACGCGTGAGTGCAGGATCAGGCGGGCGTAGTCGCGGGCGTCCTCGAACGTGGCGTGCGCGGTGTGGCCCTCCTGCCACAGGAACTCGCTCGTGCGCAGGAAGATCCGGGGACGCAGCTCCCACCGCACGACGTTGGCCCACTGGTTCAGCAGCAGCGGCAGGTCGCGGTAGCTCTGCACCCACTTGGCCATGAACTCGCCGATGACCGTCTCCGACGTGGGCCGCACGACGATCGGCTCGTCGAGCTCCTTGCCGCCGGCGTGGGTGACCACGGCGAGCTCCGGGCTGAAGCCCTCGACGTGCTCGGCCTCACGGCGCAGGTAGGACTCGCGGGATGAACAGCGGGAAGTAGGCGTTCTGCGCGCCGGCACGCCTTGATCCGGGCGTCCATCTCGGCCTGCATCCGCTCCCAGATCGCGTACCCGTACGGGCGGATGACCATGGTGCCGCGCACCGGGCCGTTGTCGGCCAGCTCGGCCTTGGCGAAGACGTCCTGGTACCAGCGGGGGAAGTCCTCGGCCTGCGGGGTGAGGACGGAGGTGCGGCGGCCACGCCGGGCGATGCTACGGAAACGCCCGGGCAGGCCCGGGCGTCGAGTGCCGGGCAGGTCTCGGGTCAGGTGCCAGGTCAGGTGTAGGTCAGGTGTCAGGCGACGACGGCACCGCGCAGCACGGTGCGCTGCGGCGAGGTAGATCGTGACCAGGTCCACCCGCGGGTCGTCGCGGTAGACGACAAGGTCGGCCGGCGCGCCCTCGACCAGTCCGGGCAGACCCAGCCACTCCCGCGCCCGCCACGTCGCCAGGGCGAGGACCTCCGGCTGCGGGATGCCCGCGCCGACCAGCGCCCGCGACCTCCTCGCGGACGAGACCGTGCGGCAGCGAGCCGCCGGCGTCGGTGCCGGTGTAGACGGGGACGCCGGCCTCCCACGCCGCGCGCAGCCGCTCGCGCGAGGTCGCGTAGCAGCGCGCGCATGTGGGCGGCGTAGGTCGGGTACTTCCGCTCGCCCTGCAGCCGCGATCTGCGGGAAGGTGTCGATGTTGATCAGCGTGGGGACGACGGCGGTGCCGCGCCGGGCGACCTCCTCGATGCAGGTCCTCGGTCAGCCCGGTGCCGTGCTCGATCGAGTCCAGCCCGGCGGCGATCAGCCCGGGCAGCGCGTCCTCGCCGAAGACGTGCGCGGCGACCCGCGCGCCGAGCTCGTGCGCCCGCGCGACCGCCGCGGCCAGGACGTCGTCCGGCCAGCACGGGGCGAGGTCGCCGACCGCGCGGTCGATCCAGTCCGCGGCGATCTTGACCCAGCCGTCGCCGAGCGCGGCCTGCCGTTCGACCTCTGCCACCAGCTGCTCGGGCTCGACCTCGATGCCGAGGTCGCGGATGTAGCGACCGGTGCGGGCGATGTGCCGCGCGGCGCGGATCAGCCGCGGCAGCTCCGGACGCTGCTGGACCGACCGGTTGTCCACCGGTGAGCCGGCGTCGCGCAGGAGCAGCGCGCCGGCGTCCCGGTCGAGCAGCGCCTGCTCGGCCTGGCCGTCGGCGTCCGGCACGTGGCCGGTCGGCGCGAGTCCGACGTGGCAGTGCGCGTCGACGAAGCCCGGGGTGATCCAGCCGCGGTCGGCGATGGTCTCCGCGTCGGCCGGACCAGCGCTCGAAGGTCAGCCGGCCGTCGACGATCCAGGCGTCGCGCTCGGTCTCGTCGGGCAGGAAGATCCCGCGCAGGTGCAGGACGCTCACCCGCGCACCCAGGCCTCCGCGAGCCGCCGCCGGGTGTCGGCGAGGACCTCGGCGAGCACGCGGGTGTGCGCCACGATCGGCATGAAGTTCGTGTCCCCGCCCCAGCGCGGGACGACGTGCTGGTGCAGGTGCGCCGCGATGCCGGCGCCCCCGACGGAGCCCTGGTTCATGCCGATGTTGAACCCGTGCGGCCCGTAGGCCGCCCGCAGCGTGCGCATCGCCTGCTGCGTGAGCTCACCCAGCTCGGTCGTCTCGTCGGCGTCCAGGTCGGTGAAATCGGCGACGTGCCGGTACGGCAGCACCATCAGGTGCCCCGAGTTGTACGGGTAGAGGTTGAGGACGGCGTAGACGCGCTCGCCACGCGTGACGACCAGCGCCTCGGCGTCGGGACGCGTCGGCGCCGTGCAGAACGGGCAGTCCGCGTCGGCGTCGGAGGCCGGTTTGTTCTCGCCGTTGATGTAGACCATCCGGTGGGGCGTCCACAGCCGGGCGAAGCCGTCCGGGTCGCCGGCGAAGTCCGCGGCGGTCTCGCGGTCCTCGGATGCGGTCACGCGAAGTCCGCCGCCGTCGGCGAGGTGTTCACCCGGCGCCGGACGACCTCGGCGACCTCCGCGACGGCCTGTGCGACAGGGATGCCGTTGCGTTGCTCGCCGTCGCGGTAGCGGAACGACACCGCGCCGGCCGCGGCGTCGGCGGCGCCGGCGATGAGCATGAACGGCACCTTGGCCCGCTGCGCGGTGCGGATCTTCTTCTGCATCCGGTCGTCCGAGTCGTCGACCTCGACCCGGATGCCTTCGGCGCGCAGTCGTTCGGCGACCTCGCGCAGGTAGGCCACCTGGTCGTCGGTGACCGGGATCCCCACCACCTGCACCGGCGCCAGCCACGCCGGGAAGGCGCCGGCGTAGTGCTCGGTGAGCACGCCGATGAACCGCTCGATGGAGCCGAACTTCGCGGAGTGGATCATCACGGGGCGGTGCCGTTCGCCGTCGGCGCCCTGGTACTGGAGCTCGAACCGGTTCGGCATGTTGAAGTCGTACTGGATCGTCGACAGCTGCCAGGTCCGGCCGATGGCGTCGCGCGCCTGCACGGAGATCTTCGGCCCGTAGTAGGCGGCGCCGCCGGGGTCGGCGACGAGCTCGAGGCCGGTGTCGACAGCGACCTTGCGCAGGACCTCCGTCGCGCTCGCCCACTCCTCGTCGGACCCGATGAACTTGTCCGGTCGCGAATCGTCGCGGGTGGACAGCTCGAGGTAGTAGTCGTCCATGCCGAAATCGCGGAGCAGGCCGAGGACGAAGTGCAGCAGGTGGGCGATCTCGGCGGGCGCCTGCTCCGGCGTGACGTACGAGTGGGAGTCGTCCTGCGCGAACCCGCGCACCCGGGTCAGCCCGTGCACCACGCCGGACTTCTCGTACCGGTACACGTGCCCGAACTCGAAGAGCCGCAGCGGCAGGTCGCGGTAGGACCGGCCGCGTGCCTTGTAGACGAGGTTGTGCATCGGGCAGTTCATGGCCTTCAGCCGGTACTCGCCGCCGTCGACGTCCATCGGCGGGAACATGCTGTCGGCGTAGTACGGCAGGTGGCCGGAGGTGTGGAACAGCCCCTCCTTGGAGATGTGGGGCGTCCCGACGTAGTCGAAGCCGGCCTCGATGTGCCGGCGCCGGACGTAGTCCTCCATCTCCCGCTTCAGTACGCCGCCCTTCGGGTGGAACACCGGCAGGCCCGAGCCGATCTCGTCCGGGAAGGAGAACAGGTCGAGCTCCGCGCCGAGCTTGCGGTGGTCGCGCTTGGCGGCCTCCTCGAGCTGGTGCAGGTAGGCCTTCAGGTCGTCGCGGCTGGCCCACGCCGTGCCGTAGATGCGCTGGAGCTGCGGGTTCTGCTCGCTGCCACGCCAGTACGCCGCTGCGCTGCGCATGAGCGTGAACGCCGGGATGCGGCGGGTGGTCGGCAGGTGCGGACCGCGGCACAGGTCGGTCCAGACGCGCCCGCCGCTGCGTGCGTCGAGGTTGTCGTACATCGTCAGGCCGCCCGCGCCGACCTCGACACCGGCGCTGTCGTCACCCACCTCGTCGGCCGCGTCTCCGGCGCCGTCTCCGGCGCGGGATTTCAGTCCGATCAATTCCAGTTTGAAGGGCTCGTCGGCGAGTTCGACGCGCGCGGCGTCATCGTCGATCGGCCGGCGCGCGAAACGCTGCCCCGACTTCACGATCTCCGTCATCCGCTTCTCGATGCGGGCCAGGTCCTCGGGGGTGAACGGCTCCGCGGGCAGGAAGTCGTAGTAGAAACCGTTCTCCACCGGCGGCCCGATACCGAGCTTCGTCCCCGGGAACAGGTCCTGCACCGCCTGCGCCAGCACATGAGCCGCCGAGTGGCGCACGACGGCCAGCCCGTCCGGTGACGACGCGGACACCGGTTCGACCTCGGTGTCCTCGTCCGGCACCCAGGCCAGGTCGTGCAGGGCTCCCGAGGCGTCACGGACGACGACGGCACCCTGCGGCCCGTCGAGCGCGACGCCGCCTGCGCGCAAGGCGTCCTCCGCCGTCGTCCCGGCGGCCACCGCAACGGATGCGGCAGACACGGACGGCGACGGCACGGACACGGCGGCTCCCTCGGTCGGTCGGATGCCGCCATGCTAAAGGGCGCCCGCGAGGACGACAGGGTTCCGCTGTCGTCCTCGTCCCCGCCGCGCACTGGTCGAGGGGCGCCCGTCAACGGGCGCCGAACGCCGCGCGAAGTACAGGCATAATCAGCGGCGGAATAGTCCTCGAACGTGCTCTGAAGGCCGCGGGCGCGCAGGACGCGAACCGCACCTCACCGCAGGAAGGAACGCCAAGAAATGGCGCGTCAGCTCATCGAGCAAATCACCGACGACATGGACGGGACGAAAGCGGACACAACCGTCGCGTTCAGCTGGGACGGCACCGCGTACGAGATCGACCTGTCCCGCAAGAACGCCGCAGCGTTCGAGAAGATCCTCAAGCCCTACCTCGCCAAGGCCCGCAAGGTCCGCGCCGGTGGCGGCGCACGGCGCACCGCCCGGTCGGGCCGCTCCACCCGGCCCGGCGGCCCCTCGTCCGCCCGTCGCCCGTCGCGTGACCTGGCCGCGGTCCGGGTGTGGGCTCGGGACAACGGTCACGAGGTCTCCGAGCGCGGCCGGATCTCGACGGCCGTCCTGCAGGCGTACGACGCCGAGCACTGACGTCGGGCACTGACCGCCGAGCCGGCGGTCGCTGCACAGCTTCGTCGAGGTGTGTGCGGGATCACGCCGAACCGGGCACAACGTCCACGACCGCACGATGACGTCGAGGGCATCGGAGGTGCACGGTGACCGGCTCGAGTGGCGTCCGTGGTGCCGGGGTGACGGGGACGGAAAACGTGTTGCGCGATGTGCCCGTTGGGGCTCCGGCGCGGCTAAGCTCTCGAGAACCCGGGCGTACCGCCCCGGAGGTCCGCCCGCACGACGACCCCCAGGGACTGCCTGTGACCGACCGACCGGACGCCGCCGGGCACCGTTCGACCGCCCGCTCCGACCGGCCTGCCGGCCCAGTCACCACCGCGACCGCCACGAGCGGGGCGACTGCGCTCGGAGGTCCCGCCTTCGGTGTTGGACGAGGCGAGGTCATCCACCTGCCGTCGGTCCGGCATGCCGTCCGTCACGCCGGCACGCACATCGCTGAAGGTGTGCTGGTCCCGGCGTTGACCTTCTACCTCGTGCTGTCGTTCGTGAGCCTGCGGTGGGCTCTGATCGCGGCGCTGCTGTGGTCGTACACGGTCATCGTGCTGCGGGTGGGCCGGCACAAGCGCATCCCCGGCGTGGTCCTGATGGGCGCGGGTCTGCTGACCGTGCGCACCGTGATCGCGTTCGCGGCGAACAGCTCGTTCCTGTACTTCATGCAGCCCAGCCTCGGCAACTTCTGCATCGCCGCGCTGTTCCTGGCCTCGCTCGTGCCGGGTCGACCGCTGGTGCGAAGGCTGGCGGACGACTTCTGCTCCTTCCCGGCGAGCCTGGACGCCCATCCGCACGTCAAGACGTTCTTCGTCCGGTTGACGATCCTGTGGGCAGCGGTGTGCGCCGCGAACGGCGCCTGCTCGCTGCTCCTACTGCTGCACGAGTCGATCGGCAGCTTCCTCGCTCTGCGCTCGGTCGTGTCCTACGGCCTGGTGATCTCCGGGACGGCCGTGTCCTACCTGTGGTTCCGGCGCACCATGCGCGGCTCCGGCATCCGGATCGTCTTCGGCCCCGCCGCCGCCTGAACCCGGCTCTCAGGACGCCGTCGTCCGTTGCTCGGCGGCGCGGCGTTCTCGGGCTGCGGTCGCCTGCCGTCGGGTCAGCAGGATGGTGACGTACGCGCCGATGCCGAGCGGGAACGGCAGCCAGAAGTTGAACAGCCTCCACGTGAGCACGCCGAGCACGGCGACGTCCGAGGCGACGCCGAACGCCCCGAGCAGCGGCACGAGTGCACTCTCGACGACGCCCAGGCCGCCGGGGCTGATCGGGATGCTCGCCGCCACCTGGGAGACGGCGAACGCCACCGTGAGCCCGATGACGTTCGGGTCGGCGCCGAACGCCTTGATCGACGCCCACAGCGAGACCAGGTCGAAGACCCAGTTGCCGAGCGACCAGAACGCGATCCACATCAACCGGCGTGGTCGGTGCAGCAGGTCGCGCATGCGGGCGGACAGCTCGTCGACGGCGCGGCTGATGGCGTCGACCGGGACCCGCGGGATCCAGCCGAGCAGGCGGCGAGCGACCCAGTCGATGACCTGCGGCTGGAACGCCAGCAGGTAACTGAAGCCCACGACCAGGACGACCATCGCGGCGCCGGCCGCGGCGAGCCCGATGTTCGAGGTCGTCGGGCCGTAGTAGACGACTTGGAGAGCGAGTGCCAGGCCGAGCATGAACTGCAGCAGCACGCCGGAGATCAGGGACTGTGACACCTTGGCGAAGCCCGCCTCGACACCGCCGACGCCCTCGGCCTCGAGCAGCTCGTAGCCCAGCGCCGTGCCCGCCGCTGAGCCTCCGGGGACGGCGTGGCTGAGCGCGATCGTCGTCAGGTCGACCAACACCAGGCGGTGGAACCGGGGTCGGCCGATCCGGTCGAGCAGGCTCCACGTGACGACGCTGAACGCGAGCAGCGAGGCCAGCTCCCCCGCGAGGGCCACCCAGATCCAGCGCAGCTGGACGTGCCGGAGCTGGTGGAACGCGTCTGCCGCCTCGTGCGTCTTCGGCGCGAGGACGACGTAGGCGACGACGAGCGAGACGACCAGCAGCGCCCACCGCAGCGGGTGGTGGTTCCGGACCCAGCGCCAGCGTCGGCGCACGACGGCGACCGCGACGATCGTGGGTCGCGGCGGCGGTTGGGGGCCGGATCGCGGCGCGGGCTGCGGGGTGGCCGGCGGTGTCGGCCGGGCGTCCGTCCCGCCGCTCGAGCCGGCGTCGGCCCGGGTGCCGGTCACGCCGGCCTGCCGGTCGTCGGGCCGGTCGCGAGCTCGCTGACCCCGGACGGCCGGCGGCCCGCCAGGACGTCGGCGAGGCGGCCGGCGGCGACCTCCCAGCTCCAACGCCGTAGCGTCCACTCCCGTCCGGCGGCGCCCATCGCCCGGGCCCGCGCGGGGTCGCCGAGCAGCTCGAGCAGCGCCGAGGCGATCGTCTCCGGCCGGTCGGCGTCGACCAGCAACCCCGTCCGCCCGGGCAGCAGGGACTCCGGGCTGCCGCCGCTGCGGCCGACGACCACCGGGAGTCCGGACGCCGACGCCTCGAGCGTCGACAGCCCCAGGCCCTCGGTCTGCAGGCCCCGCCGGTCGTCCCGACACGGCAGCGTGAACACCGTCGCGGCCGCGTAGTGCGCCGGCAGTTCTGTGGCGGGCACCGGGCCGGTGACCACGACCGTGCCCGGCGGGGACTGGGCGGCCAGCGAGCGCAGCGGCCCGAGCATCGGGCCCTCACCCACGATCAGCAGGCGGGCGTCCGGGTGGCGGGCGAGCACCCGCGGCCAGGCGGCGATGAGGAGGTCGTGGCCCTTGCGGCGCACCAGCCGCGCGACGCTGACCACGACCGGCCCGTCGCCGAGGCCGTACCGGGCGCGCACGCCGCTGCCGTCGACGTCCGGGCGGAACCGGTCGAGTTCCACCCCGCCGGCCAGCTGCACCAGGTCGGCGGCGGGCGCGACGACGGCGCGCAGCTCCGCGAGGGTGGCCCGGCTGAGGTAGGTGAGGGCGTCGACGCGGGCGGTCATCGCCCGCAGCGCCAGTCGCGTCGGCCAGGCCCGGATCCAGCCGAGCTCCTGGCCGTGGGAGGACGCGACGAGCCGGCGGACGCCGGCCGCCCGTACCGCCGGCGCGTACAGCCCGAACGGCGCCATCGCGGTGATCCAGCCGGCGTCGAGGCGGTGCTCGCGCACGAGCCGCCGCAACCCGGTGAACAGCAGGTAGCCGTGGCGGCGCTCCACCGGGAAGGGCAGCGCCGCGTCGAACTCGCGCGCACCGGGCCACGTCGGGGCGACCACCACGACGCGGTCGGGTGGCAACCGGCGGACGAACTCCCAGGTGAAGGTCTGTACACCACCGGGTTCGGGCGGGAAGTGGCCGGTGACCACCAGGGTGCGCGGGACGTCGGGCGTCAGGTCGGGGTCGGCGATGACGGCACCTCCTCCCGCGCGGCATCGGCCACGCCGCAGTGCAACACCGGCGCGACCGAAGGCATGCCGCCGGCTGAGTCCAGCTCGTGCTGAAGTCCTTCGACGGCGTCCAGCAGGTCCCGGACGAGGAGGTCCGCGTCGGGGAGCCGCGCCGGGTCGGTGAGCACCGAGACGCAGAACTGCCCGGCCCAGCCGAGGGTGCCCACGCCGAGCGGCACGCCCTCGGCCAGCGGCAGGATCGGGTAGACGTCGCGGATGGGCGCGCCCGCCATCGACAGCTGAGCGCTCGGGCCGGGCATGTTCGAGACGATCGCGGTGAAGAAGCGGCGCTGGTACATCGCCCGGGCGACGACTCGGTGAACCGGTGGAGGCAGCACGCCGACGGCGTGCATGACCACCGTCGTGGCCAGCGCACGACCCGAGCGCCGGCGGGCTCGCGCCGCCTCGGCGGTCGCACGGAGCCGTTCGAGCGGGCTGAGCCCGGGGTCGAGCGGCACGTCGAGACGCAGGGCCGCGGTGAGGTTGCCCGGTTCGGCGCGCCGGCCCGTCCCGGCGGGGGCGGGGACGCGGGTCGTGACCGGGACGGCCGCCCGCAGCCGCCGGCCGGTGGGATCCACGCCGCCGCGGACGAGGGCACGGCTCACCGCCGTCCCGGTCGCTGCCAACAGGACGTCGGTGATCGTCGTCCCGGTCCGCCGGGCGAGCTCGCGCACCGGCGCGAACGGGGTCGACCCGATCCGGTAGCAGCGACGGCCGGACAGCGGGGCGGCGAACGGCAACCGGTCGGCGACCCCGTCGGCGGCCAGCTGCACCAGCCCGAACGCCCCGGCACCGGCGCGGACCGGCAGCGGTGGGACGGTGACGCCCGAGAGGTCCGGCGGCGGCAGCTCCGGCTCGAACATCTGGCGCAGGATGTCGACGACGCCGAGGCCGTCGGCGAACGCGTGGTGCACGATCCCGACCGCCGCCGCCTCGCCGGGTCCGACGTCCGGGACGAACCAGATCTGCCACATCGGCCGGCGCCGGTCGAGCTCCTGCTCGGCCAGCCGCGAGACGAACGCCGCCAGCGCCGCCCGTCCCCCGCCGGCCAGGACGTGCTCGCGGACGTGCCAGTCGATGTCCGGCTCGCACCGCACCCATCGGGCGTGCCGCCAGCGTCCGGCGGGCTCCAGCCGCTGCCGGAACCGTGGCATCCGCGCCACCCGGTCGGTGAGCAGTGCCCGGATCGCGGGGAGGTCCAGCGGCCCGGTCGCCTGCCGCCGGTCGAGCAGGACGAACCCGCCCACCGGTTGCTGCACCGTCGGGGCCTCGACGTGGAGGAAGAACTCGTCCGGCGCGGCCACCCGCTGCCCCACCCGTCCGGTCACTGTGGCCGCCCGCGCCCGCTCGAGCGCCACCGCCAGCCACACCAGCACCCCGCCTGCGACGACGTCGAGGACGTAGTGGTTCCCGGTGGCGAGGACGACCAGCGCCGTCACCAGCAGGTGCAGTAGGGCGAGCGCGTACCCGATCCGCCCCGCGCCCGCGCGGAGGCTCGACGACCGTGACCCACACCGCCCAGCCGACGTGCAGGCTCGGCATCGCCGCGTACTGGTCCGCGCTGGCGGACACCGTGCCACCGCCCCAGGACAGGATCGGGTGGTGGTCGGCGACGATGTCCGCGAACCCCGAGCCGGCGAGCAGCCGTGGCGGGGTGGTGGGCCACACCGCGAAGCACACGATCGCGATCAGCGTCGACCACACCAGGGTGTTGCGGCCCCAGGCGTAGTCCGCCGGCCGGCGCCACCACAGCCAGGCCAGCACGGCGAACGTCGTGACGATGTAGGTGGTGGCGTACTCCCAGGCCGCGAGCCACCCCAGGACGGCGTGCCGTGGCGAGCCACAGGTCGCACGCCCGCTCGACGTCGACCGATGCAGCCACCGCTCGGCATCGAGCAGCCACCGGCCCCGCGCGTCGGCGGCGGCGCGGTCGGGGCGGATGCCGTGGGTGATGAGAAGGTAGACGCCCCACACCGCCAGGCCACCGACCACCTGCAGCAGCCCGTGCACCGCGCGCGCCCGGCCCCGCGCCGTCGCCGACAGCGAGGACACCGGCACGCGGGCGACGGACGCGGTCACGCGGCGACCCCGGAGGGAGGACCGACGGCGTGCAGCTCGACGGCGCGGTGGCTCTGGTGACCGGCTCGAGCCGCGGCATCGGGCGGGAGGTGGCGCGCCGGCTGACCGACCGGGGTGCCGAGGTCGTCCTGCACGGCCGGGACCCGGACGCCGTGGCGGGGACGGCCGCCCAGCTCGGCGCCGCCGCGGTGGCCGTCGACCTCACCGCCGCCGGCGCCGCCGCGGAACTCGCCGCGCGGGCGCGGGCCGTCCACGGGCGGATCGACGTCCTGGTGCACAGCGCCGGGATCGGCTGGGCCGGCCGCTTCGCGGAGATGCCGGAGCAACGCCTGGCCGACGTCCTCACCCTCGACCTGACCGCCCCGGCACAGCTGACCCGTGCCGTGCTTCCGGACATGCTCGACGCGGGCCGTGGGCACGTGTGCGTCGTGGGCTCCATCGCCGGGCTGACCGCGCGTCGCCGGGGAGGTGGCCTACGCCGCGGCGAAGGCCGGGCGCGATCGCCTTGGCCGACAGCCTGCGCCTGGAGCTCGCGGGCACCGGCGTCGGGGTCTCGACGGTGAACCCCGGCGCGGTGGACACCGGCTTCTTCGCCACGCGGGGCGCCGCCTACGACCGCCGCGTCCCGCGGCCGCTGACCGCTGGGCGGGTGGCCGACGCCGTCGTCGCGGCGATCGAGCACGACCGGGCCCGCACCGTGCTCCCGCGCTGGCTGGCCCTGGCTCCCGCGGTTCGCGCCACTGCCCCACGCGCCTACGACAGCGCTGGCGCGACGGTTCGGCTGACACGAGCGGCACCGCGCGACCGTAACGACGACCCCCGACATCCGCGGCAGGACGGCTCACTACCCGCGCGCGGCGCGGAGGCTCTCCTTCAGCGAGCCCAGCGTCGCCACCACCGCCGTCGGCTCGTACCCGCAGTGCGCCATGCAGTTGTTGCACCGCGGGTCCTTGCCCCGGCCGTACTTCGACCAGTCCGTCGTCTCGACGAGCTCCTTGTAGGTGCCGACGTAGCCGTCGGACATGAGGTAGCACGGTCGCTGCCAGCCCAGCAGCGAGTAGGACGGGATCCCCCACGCCGTGCACTCGAAGTCGACCTTGCCCTCGAGGAAGTCGAGGAACAGCGGCGAGTGGTTGAGCCGCCACTTCTTCCGGTTGCCGTTCGCGAACGCCTTGCGGAACAGCTCCCGGGTCTCCTCGACACCGAGGAAGTGGTCCTGGTCGGGCGCCTTCTCGTAGGCGTAGGCGGGCGAGATCTGCATGTCGTCGACCTGCAGGTCGTCGTTCAGGTAGTCGAGGACGTCGATGATCGTCTGCGGGGTGTCGGTGTTGAAGAAGGTCGAGTTCGTGGTGACGCGGAAGCCCTTCTCCTTGAGGAACTTGATCGCGGCGACTGCTTCGTCGAAGACGCCCTGCTTCGAGACCGACTCGTCGTGCCGCTCGCGCAACCCGTCGATGTGCACGACGAACGCGAGGTAGCGGCGAGGGCGTGAAGTTGAACTTGTCCCAGCGCTTGCGGACCAGCTCGGCGTTCGTGCACAGCACGACGTACTTCTTCCGCTTGACCAGTTCGTCGACGATCTCGTCGATCTGCGGGTGCATGAGCGGCTCGCCGCCGGCGATGGACACCATCGGCGCGCCGGACTCCATCACCGCGTCCACCGCCTGCTGGACCGGCATCCGCTGACGCAGGACCTCGTGCGGCTGCTGGATCTTGCCGCAGCCGGCGCACTTGAGGTTGCAGGCGAACAGCGGCTCCAGCTCGACGATGAGCGGGTACTTCTCACGCCCCCGCAGCTTCTGCTTCAGGACGTAGCCGCCGATCCGCATCGACTGGCGCAAGAGGCATGGGCATGGGGACCACCAACTTCCTTCGGAACTGTGAACGTGAGGTTCTCGTCGGCCACCGAGCGTTCGACGACGTCGAGCGCGGCCGATGCCGCGCCAGCACGTCGACGACCTCGGCGACGAGGTCGGGCGGGGCGGACGCGCCGGCGGTCACGCCGATCCGCGTCGCGCCGGCGAGCAGGTGGAGCGGCAGCTCCCCGGCGTCTTCGATGAGGACCGCCGGCGTCCCCGCCCGCTCGGCCACCTCGACCAGGCGCAGGGAGTTGGACGAGGTCTGCGAGCCGACGACGAGGACCAGGTCGGACTCGGCCGCGATCTCGCGCACCGCCGCCTGGCGGTTGGTGGTCGCGTAGCAGATGTCGTCCGATGGCGGAGTGCTCGAGCAACGGTAGCCGGTCGCGCAGCGCGTCGGTGATGGCGGAGGCTTCGTCGACGGCGAGGGTCGTCTGGGTGAGCACGGACGCGCGGGTGTCGGGAGCCAGCGGCAGTGACCGCGCCTGCTCGATCGTCTCGACCAGCCGGATCTGCCCCGGCGCCTCCCCCAGCGTGCCCTCCACCTCGTCGTGGCCGGCGTGGCCGACGAGCAGCACGGTGTCGCCGCGGGCGAGGAACCGCCGCGCCTCGGTGTGCACCTTCGCCACGAGAGGGCAGGTCGCGTCGACCACCGTCATCTCGCGCTCCTCGGCTTCCGCCCGCACCGCCGGGCCCACGCCGTGCGCGCTGAAGATGACGGTGGCGCCGTCGGGGACCTCGTCGAGCTCACGGACGAACACCACGCCGCGGCGTTCGAGGTCGGCCACGACGTGCTCGTTGTGCACGATCTGGCGCCGGACGTAGATCGGCGCGGGGTAGCGCTCCAGCGCCCGCTCGACGATGTCGATGGCGCGATCGACGCCGGCGCAGAACGAACGCGGCGCGGCCAGAACCACCGTGCGGCGCGCGGCCAGGCGTCCCCACGCCGCGAGCGCCGGACCGATCCGGCGCAGCGTGCGCAGCGCCGCGACACCGGTCCGCAGGGTCGCCATGCTGGCCAGCGGCGCCGTCGCCGTGTCGGCGACGACGCGCACGACGGCGACCGCCGGCGGTGCGGAGCCGGGACCGGACGGCCCGGACGAGCCGGACGGCCGTGCGGTCAGCCCGCGGGCCAGCGGCGCGGACTCCATGTCCACCGCGAGCGCGCCGGTGGCCGCCATCTCGATCCGCCGGGACGCCGTCGACCGTCCGGTCGCTCGTCTCGACCAGGCCGGTGTGGACCCGGACGCCGAGCGCCCTCGAGCTGCGCGACGAGCAGTTGCGGCGACGGCAGGTCCACGACACCGTCCTCGTCGCGGACCGCGGTCGCCACCACCACGTCACCCGGCCGGCAGCGCGGGTGCAGCCCGCCCGCCACGCCGGTGACGACCACCGCCGCGGGCTGGTGCTCGAGGATCCGGGGCACGGCCTGCCGCGCCCGCTCGGGGCCCATCCCGCAGCTGACCGCGGTGGTCCCGGGAACGCGGCCGGCGAGGGCCATCCGCTCCGGCGGGAGCGGCGGTGACGACGACGGTCACGGTGCTCGCAGCGCCGCTCATGCCGTCGTCCTCGCCAGCCACCGGCCCAGGGCGCTGAGCGGGAAGACGTGCCGGTACATCTCGTAGTTGATGGAGAAGTCCCCGGGGAAGCCGGTGCCGGTGTAGAGGTCCTCGTCCCAGCCGCCCCACTCCCGCTGGCCGTCGAGCAGGTAGCGCAGCCCGCGCCGCACCGCCGGCCCGTCCTCGCCGGCGGCGACCAGCGCGAGAAGCGCCCACCCGGTCTGGGACGCCGTCGACGTGCCGCGGCCGCGCCAGGTGACGTCCTTGTACGACCGCAGGTCCTCACCCCAGCCGCCGTCGCCGTTCTGGTGCTCCTCCAGCCAGCGCACCGCACGCCGGACCGGTGCCGCCGAGGCGGGCACGCCCATCGCAACCAGCGCGGGGACGGCGGCGCCGGTGCCGTAGACGTGGTTGACGCCCCACCGGCCGAACCAGGAGCCGTCGTCCTCCTGGTGCTCGAGCAGCCACTGCAGGCCGCGCTGCGCGGCCGGGGTGCCGGACTCGCCCAGCTCGCCGAGCATCTCCAGCACGTGGGCGGTGACGTCCGCCGACGGCGGGTCGATGACCTCGCCGAAGTCGCAGAACGGCAGTCGGCGGATGGCGTCGCGGGTGTTGTCGGCGTCGAAGGCGGCCCACCCGCCGTCGGAGGACTGCATGCCGACGGTCCAGGTGACCGCCCGCTCGACGGCGTCCCCGGTGCGCTCCGGCGCGGCGCCGGGCTTGGCGAGCACCCGGGTCAGCGCGAGGACGACCTCCGCGGTGTCGTCGACGTCGGGGTAGATGTCGTTCTGGAACTCGAACGACCAGCCCGCCGATGCGAGACCCGGCCGGCGCACCGCCCAGTCCCCCGGCACGCCGACCTGCTCGCGAAGCAGCCACTCGGTGGCCCGCCGCACCGCGGGGTCGTCGGCGGGCAAGCCGGCGTCGAGCAGGGCGATGACGGTCAGGCAGGTGTCCCAGACCGGCGACTGGCACGCCTCGAACCGACGCACCGGCCCGTGGGGTGAGTCCTCCCGGATGACGAAACCCTCGAGGCCGGCGATCGCGGCCTTCACTGCGGGGTGGTCGAGCGGCGTAGCCGGTCAGGCTCAGCGCGAGGATCGAGTAGACCCACGGTGGCTGGATGCCGCCCCAGCAGCCGTCGGACTCCTGTCGGGCGAGGATCCACTCGACGCTGCGCCGGATCGACGCCCGCCGGCCCGGCTTGACCGGCAACTTCTCGTAGCGGTGCAGGACGCGGTCGAGCAGCTGGAAGCCCCACGGCACCGTGAAGGGTCGGGCCGGCACCTTCTCGGGCGGCCGGCCGCCGCGGCGCAGCTCCGCGACCGTGAACGGCAGCGGACGGACCGGGCGCAGTGTGGAGACGACGGTGATCGCCACGGCGGTCTGGCGGGCCCAGCACGCCCAGTCGTAGATGTTCAGCGGCATCCACGAGGGCAGCCGGATGAGCTCCGGCGGCATGACCGGCAGCGCGTCCCACGGGTACTCACCGAACAACGCCAGCCAGATCCGGGTGAACACCCGGCTCCGTTCCAGACCACCCAGCTCGTGGACGATCTCGCGGGCCGCGACCAGGTGCGGGGCGTCGACGTCGTCGCCGGCCAGCCGCAGGGCGACGTACGCCTCGATCGTCGTCGACAGGTCGGCGGGGCCGCCGAGGAACAGCGCCCAGCCGCCGCCGGGCTGCTGCTGGCTGCGGATCCACCGGGCGGCGGCCTCAGGTCGTCCGGGTCGAGGATGCCGAGGAACTGCCGCAGCATCAGGTCCTCGGCGTCCATCGTCACGTTGGTGCGCAGCTCGCCCTTCCACCAGCCGTCGGTGTCCTGCCGGGTGAGCAGGAAGGTCGCGGGCGCGGCGCACGCTCTCGGCGACCTCGTCGACGAGGACGTCCTCGCCGGAGCCGGGTGGGTGGGGGCGGGTGTCGACGGCGGTCACTAGCGGTCCCGTCGGGTGACGTAGGTGGCGACCTCTGTCAGGTCGATGTGGGTGCGCGCCGGCATCGGGACGCTCGCGAGGTGGGACAGGGCGGCGTCCAACCGCCGGTCGGCCTCCTTCTCCGCCCAGGCGACGCCGCCCGCGGCGAGCACGAGCTCCGCCGCCCGCGTGACGTCCTCGTCCGTGGCGGGCGGCCAGGTCGCGAGCAGCTGACCGAGCTCCCGGGAGGCCGGTCCGCCGTCGGCGAGCGCCGCAGCGATCGGTGCGCTGGTCTTGCCGGCACGGACGTCGGAGCTCGCGGACTTCCCGGTGACCGCGGGGTCGCCGGTGATGCCCAGGACGTCGTCGACCAGCTGGAACGCCATCCCGAGCTCGGTGCCGTAGCCGGCGAGCGCCTCCACGGTGGCCGGCGGGGCGTCCGCCGCAAGCGCACCGATCGAGCTCGCGCACGCCAGCAGCGACGCCGTCTTGCCGGCCTCCATCGTCAGGCACGCGTCGAGGTCCGCAGTGGCCGTCCGCTCGAGGCGGAGGTCCGCGGACTGGCCGCGGATGAGCTCGTCGACCGCGGTGAGCAGGCACGTCAGCGTCCGCCGTCCGGCGACGCTGCCGTCGTCGAGCAGTTGGATCGCGCGCACGAGCAGGGCGTTGCCGGCGAGGACCGTCTGCCCGGCACCGAACACCGTCCAGGCGGTGGGCCGGTGCCGGCGTTCGGTGTCGCCGTCCATGACGTCGTCGTGGAGCAGCGAGAACGTGTGCACCAGCTCGACCGCCGCGGCGGCCGACAGCGCGAGGGACGGATCGGCGCCCGCGGCCTCCGCCGACAGCACGGCGAGGGTGGGACGGACCGCCTTCCCGCCCGCGCCGGCGGCCGGCGCACCGGCGCGGTCGACCCAGCCGAACTGGTAGGCCGAGATCGTCCGGAGTTGCGGGTCGAGCGTCTCGACGGCGTCGCGCAGCACGGGCAGCACGAGCGCGCGGGCGCGGGAGATCGCCGAGGGTGTCGTCATGCGGGCTCCCTCACCGACAGGCGCGGGCGTCGGGCGACCGACGCCGCGGCCGCGAGGCCGCTGCGCACGGCGCTCTCCATGGTGTCCGGCCAGCCCGTCGCCGTCGCCGCCCCGGCGAGGTGGATGCCGGGCACGGACGTGCCGGCGCCGGGACGGCGGGCCTGGCTGCCGACGTCCTGCCGGAACGTGGCGTAGCGCTCCCGGGTCACGAACGCGTCGAGGACGACGGCCTGCGCGGCCGCCGGGAACAGTCTGCGCAGCTCACGGTCGAACCGGTCCGCGAGCGACCGACTCGGCTCGTCGATCTCGGCGTCGGCGGCCGAGACGGTGACGGCGAGGTACTGGGCGCCGGGACGCAGCTCGGCCAGACCGGAGGACGCCGTGCGGTCGAAGACCCACTGCACCGGCGTCCCGACCCCGGCGGCGAACGACAGGTCGGTGACCGGCCGGTCGTAGAGGACGTGGACGTTCACGATGGGACTGGTCCCGAGCGCCGCCGCCCGGGCGACCGCGGGGTCGTCGGCCAGGTCAGGGCCGAGGGCGGCCACCGTGCGTGGCGGGACCGCGAGCACGACGTCGTCGACGGTGAACTCGTCCGTGCCGCTCCGCGAGGTGAGCCGGACAGTGACCCGGCCGGCGTCGGCGCGGACGTCGGCCGCCCGGGTGCCGGTGCGCACGTCCACGCTCGCGGCGGCGAGCGCCCGCTGCGCCGCGGTGTCGTGCAGTTCGCCCAGCGGGACGGCGGCGTGGCCGATGTCGCCGGCAGCGGCGTCGTCCAGCAGCCCGGTGCGGAAGACCCTGGCCGCACCCTGGAGCGAGGCCTGGTCGGGCCGGCAGTTCAGGGTGGCGGTCGCGATGACGCCCCACAGGCCGTCGACCAGCGCGTCGCTCTGGTGGTGTGCGCGCAGGAAGGCACCGAGGCTGCGCGTGTCCAGCCCCGCGTCGTCCGGGTCGAGCCGGGACAGCGCCAACGCACCGGCGATCGCCCGGGCCCGATCGGCCGGGCGGAGGACGCCGTACCGCGCCAGTGCCGCGCCGAGGTGGAACGGCGCGGGCAGCCGGCGGCTCCGGGTCAACCGGGCGGGGCGGGCACCCGGGCGGAGCACCGGCACCTCCAGCCGCGGCTGCAGCACCACCCGGTCGGCGACGCCGAGGCGGTCGAGCAGCCCGCGGTAGGCCGTGCAGCAGCGCAGGAAGACGTGCTGGCCGTTGTCGACGGTCAGGTCCCCGCGACGGAAGGAGACCGCCTCGCCGCCCAGGCGCGGTCGCGCCTCGACGAGGACGACCCGGTCCCCACGGTCGGCCAGCTCGAGCGCGGCGGTGATCCCGGACAGGCCGCCGCCGACCACGACGACCTCGCGCGCGGCCTCAGCGCGCACGGCGAGCTCCGGGCCCCAGCGCGCGAGCGGCCACGACGAGCTTGTCCCGTGGAGGCAGCGACGCCCGCTCGGTGAACACCGTCCGCGGGCGGCGCGCGATGCGCGCGAGCAGCTCGGCGTAGATGCCGGCCATCGCCCCGGCGCACGCGGCGCTGCGCCGGTCCAGCAGCGGGAGCAACGTCAGTCCGCTCGTCGTACCATCCCCACGCCCGCGCGGCTTCGTACCGGACGAGGTCGACCAACCGGCCGTCCTGGTCGTCCAGCGCGCCGTCCGCGCCGATCTCGAGCCGGCAGTCGAACAGGTCGAGGTCCTCCTGCGGCAGGTACACCCGTCCCATCAGCAGGTCCTCGCGCACGTCGCGCAGGATGTTGGTCAACTGCAGCGCGACGCCGAGGGAGTCGGCGAGACCGTCGGCCCGACGCAGATCGGCCGCGTGCAGCGGCGGGGCGAACACGCCGAGGCTCAGCCGACCGATGGACCCCGCGACCCAGCGGCAGTAGCGCACCAGGTCGTCCCGGGTCGTGATCCGGTAGCCGGTCACGTCTGCCTCGCAGCCGTCGACCAGGTCCTCGAAGGCCTCGAGCGGGATGGGCAGACGCGTGGCGGCATCGGCGAGCGCCAGCATCACCGGGTCGTCGGGATGGTCGCCCGGCGAGGTGACCTGCTTGCGTACCTCGTCCAGCGCGGCGAGTTTGCGCTCGGCGCTCCAGTCGCCGTCGCCGATGTCGTCGATCCGGCGGGCCGCGGCGTAGACCGCGGACAGCGCCCGGCGTTTGACCGGCGGCAGCAGCCGGATGCCCCAGGAGAAGTTCCGCGCCCGGTCTGCAGTGATCCGCTCGCACTCGGCGTAGGCGGCGGCGAGGGCGCCGGCGTACCGCGCTCATCGCCGCACCGCCCGGACGAGCAGGACGGCGGCCTCGACGGCGGTCCGCGCGGGTCGTCGGCCGCAGCGGCGCCTCCAGCACGGCGTAGTCGGCGCGCTCGAGGGCGACCGCGGTCGCCAGTCCCCCGGCGATGTAGCCGGCGACGGCGTACCGAGCCCAGCCGTGGAGACCGGCGACCAGCGAGGTGCCTGATCCGAGCAGCCGCCGGGCGCGGGCCACCTGGACGGCGACCACCCCGCGCAGCGCCGGCGAGGTCGTCGCCGCGAGCAGCGCGTCCGCGCCGACAGCGGCCGCGCGGAGGTCCTCCTGCGGCAGGTACACCCGCCCGCGGGGTGCGCGGCGGGCGTCCTCGCCGACGTCCTGGCAGTGCTCGAGCACCTGCAGCGCGGTGCAGACGTCGTCGGACGCGGCGAGCAGCGCGGGGTCGTCGACGCCGGCGACCGCCAGTACGAGTCGGCCGACCGGGTCCGCGGACAGCCGGCAGTAGCCGACCAGGTCGGCGAACGTCTCGTAGGAGTCCACCTGCTGGTCGACCCGGTTCGCTTCGACGAGGGCGCGCATCGCGGCGCCCGCTTCGGGGCGACGGGCGACCAGCGGTGCGAGGCCGCGGACGGCGTCCAGGGACGCCGGGGTGTCGGGCAGGGCGGCGACCTGCGCGTCGACGGCGTCGAGCGCGGCCAGTCGGCGCTCCGGGTCGGCCGGAGCACCTCGGTCGCCGTCGCCGAGGTCGTCGACGAAGCGGGCGAAGTGGTATGCCGCGACCAGCTCGGCGCGCGGGGCGGCCGGCACGAAACGCAGCGCGACCGGGAAGTTCTCGCTCGTCATGCGGGAGGCGGACGCCGCCGACGTGGCGGCCAGGACCTCGGCGAGGGTCCCGTCCGTGCCGGTCGTGGTGGTCGTCCCGTTCGCGCCATCGGGGCCGACGGGTCCCAGCGGACGCATCGCCACCCGGGATCCCGGGAGAGCTGACGAGGTCATGACCACCTCCCGCTCGCTGGGGTTCTCAGCAATAGTTCAGTTCTACACCACTTGGTGATCACACCCGGCGGCACCTGCCGCGATGTCGGGCTCCTCACGTCGGCCAGCGCCGTCGACGACCTCCTGAACGTCCTGCTCCCGGCTGGGGTGGCGTGTCTGCGCCGGACCACCCTATGGGGTCCGGCGTGGTCATGGTGCCAGCAACACCGAGCGGATTTCGGGCATCCGCGCGGCGCGCCGACAGGCGGGGCGGACCTCCATCGGGCACCGCGCCAGGCCGGGACGGCGGTGCGACTCACGCCGGGACGGCGGTGCGACTCACGCCGGGACGGTGGTGCGACTCACGCCGGGACGGCGGTCACCACGACGTTGTCGCGGTAGCTGCGAGAGGCCGCGTCGAAGGAGCCCCCGCACGTGACGAGCGTCAGGCGCGGCGAGCCGTCGAGGGAGAACAGCGCGCTGAGCGGCACCGCCGTCTTCGGGTAGGCCTGTACGGAGACCACCCGGTACGTCGCGGTCGCGCCGCTCGCGGTGCGGACGGTGACGGTGGCGCCGGCGGCGGCGGTGTGCAGCCGGAAGAACGCGCCCTCGCCCTGCTCGGCAGAGTCCACGTGCCCGACGAGCACGGTCGAGCCCGCCGGGGCCCCCGGGCGGGCGCTGAAGCGGTACCACCCCACGGTGGTGACCTGCTCCGGGATCTCGACGTCGCCGGTCCGGTCCACGCCGACCGCCGTCACGGGCGCGGAGATGGCAGTCCCCCCGACGGTGACGGCGACGGGGACGTCGGCCGGTGAGGTGGCGGTGACCGTCGGCGGTGCGGGCGCGACGGAGTACTGGGCGGGCGCCGGCACGGAGCTGGGAGCAGGCACGGAGGTGGGCGCACCGTCCGGCCCGGCGAGCGTGGTGGCGCCGGTGGCGGCGAGGCGGGTCGCCGCGCCGGCGTTGAGCGTCTGCACGCCGCCGGCCGCATCGGACCCGGAGAACGCGAGCGGGACGGCGACGGCGGTCGCTGTGCCGACGGCTATTACCGCCGAGCACAGGAGGACCGCCGTGCGCCGTCCCATGTCGTCCCTCCGGCTCAGCGCTCGCGCGAGCGCAGGGTGCGAGTCAGACCGACACCGCCGAGCAGCGCCACCGCGATCATCGCTGCGGTGACCGGCCACACCCACTCCGGGGTGCCGCGGTCGAGCAGGCCGCCGGTGCCGGCCGGGACGCCGCCCGGCGCCGACTGCATCCCGCTGATCGTCTGCGTGACGAGCGACAGCGTCTTCTGGTCCGCCGAACCGATCGCGTAGGCGATCGTCACGGTGCCCTCGGCGAGGTTCACGTTCGCCGGGCCGATGACGACCGTCGAGGTGCCGGCCAGGACAACGTCCGCGCTCACAGTGCCCGCGGGCAGGTCGGCCTTCGCCTCGTTCGGGTTGGTGAGGTTGCTGAACGCGACCGTGCCGTTGGCGCGGACGTCGACCGCCGGGGCGGCGGCGTCGTGTCGGACGATGACGCGGGCCTTGCCGGCGGCGATCGGCGACACGTCGTTCTGGTACGGCGTCAGCGCGGGCTTGCCCGAGGCGTCGAGGTGGGCGACGAGCGTGTAGTTGTTCCCGCTCTGGACCTGGGCGGTGGCCTGCAGGACCGGCGTGCCGGTGCCCTGGGTGTCCGACGCCGGGAAGATCTTGACGTCGTAGCTGCCGGCCGGCAGCTCCAGGGGGCCCGCGACGGTGCCGGGCTGGAAGTTCGGCAGCTGGTCGGTGCCGTTGACGAACACGTTCACCGGCGTGTTCGGGATGCCGTGCACCACGCTGACCATGGCGGTGCCGGCCGCGGACGCCGGGGTCGCGGCGAGCGCGAGACCGGCCGTGGCCAGCGCTCCTGCGGCCACGGTGGCGAGCAGTCGTTTCACGTCGACTCCTTGTCGGGGGCTTGTCGGGGAAGCCTTCGCAAGGTGTTACGACGGGAACGCCGAGAACGGATGCTCATGTGCGCTGAGCGCCTGGAGTCCGGCAGGTGACCACCGGCTCCCGGCCGGGACGCCGCGGTCAGGCGTTGACTCTCCAAGCCGCCCGCGAGGTGCCGTTGCCCGCCCTCTCGAAGAGACGGTCACCGGGCGAGGGTTGCCGGACGCTGAGGGAACACCGTTGCTGCCTGCCCCGGAGGCGACGGGGTCGTCAGGATGGCCGGTAGGTGCCGGTCCAGGCCAGGCGCCAGGTGTTCGGCCCGATGTAGCCGTTGGGGACCAGCCCGTTGAGCCGCTGCAGCTGCTCGACCATGCGCAGGGTGTTCGGCCCGTACTGGCCGGTGCCGACCGGGAAGAAGCCGCGGGCGTGCATCTCGTCCTGGAAGGTCTTGATCTCGGCGTTCGTCTCCCCGTAGCGGTACCAGTGCGTACCACCTGGGAACGCCGGGATCGCGGCGGTGGGTGTGTAGGTGCCGGTCCAGGCCAGCCGCCAGGTGTTCGGCCCGATGTAGCCGTTGGGGACCAGCCCGTTGAGCCGCTGCAGCTGCTCGACCATGCGCAGGGTGTTCGGCCCGTACTGGCCGGTGCCGACCGGGAAGAAGCCGCGGGCGTGCATCTCGTCCTGGAAGGTCTTGATCTCGGCGCTGGTCTCCCCGTAGCGGTACCAGTGCGTACCACCTGGGAACGCCGGGATCCCTGGGGTGGGCGAGGACGTGCTGGTCGGGAACTGCAGGTCCGCGATCCGGCCCGATCCCGCGTCGGCGTCGTCGCGAAGTCCCAGGATGGTGGCGCACTGCCACGGCTGCCAGCCCCGCTGCCGGTACAGGATGAGGGCGCGGCGATCCTGTTCCGCTGGCGTGGCCAGGTTCGGGTAGCCGCTGCCGCCGACGCTGAGCCAGGTGGGCAGGTCGAACTGGTAAGCGCCGTAGTGGTCGTTCCCGGTGTCGATCGAGTAGTTGTCGCTTGATTCGCACGTCCGGAGCCGTGCCCAGTCCGACGCCGAGGGATCGGCGTAGGCCGGCGCGTTCACCGCGGCCAGGCCCGCCACGACCGCCACAGCAGTCGTCACGCCGGCAGCCCGGGCAGCCAGTCGGCCGAGCCGGGGACGTGAACGGCCGCTCCGAGGACGTCCGGGCGGACGTCGCGGATGGCGAGCCGGCGGCGTCGTGGCCGGCAGGTCGCGCGCCGAACTGGTCTGCTCCCAGTCCCGGAAGAAGCAGTCGCGGCCGAGATCGGCAGCTCTGCGAAGCGTCATCTTCCCGGGGTCCTTCCGTCCGGCGACCAGCATCGGCTCCCGCCATCGCCGCACTCGGGCAGTGGCGACCCGCGTCACAACTGTCACACGAGTCACCCCCGACCACAACCGTTACGACGCCGCACGGCTCCGGGCCAGGCGGCCGAGAACCAAGGGTGTGGGCTGCACGACCGGAGCGACCTCGCGCGGCCGTACGGCCGCCAGCACTTCGGATCGGCCGCGACAGGCACCATGGCTCATGCCATGACGACCTCCTTCGCGCTCACCGACGCCCTTCACCGGGCGGGGGCACGGGCTGACCCGGACGTCGCCTACGCCGCGTTCGCGGACTGGGTGGCCGGGCAGCGGCTGGAGCTGTACCCGGCGCAGGAGGAGGCGCTGCTGGAACTGGTGACCGGCGCCAACGTGGTGCTGGGCACGCCGACCGGGTCCGGCAAGTCGTTGGTCGCGGTCGGAGCACACGTCTTCGCCCTCGCCGCCGGCATCCGATCCGTGTACACCGCGCCGATCAAGGCGTTGGTGTCGGAGAAGTTCTTCGCGCTGTGCTCCGTCTTCGGCTCGGAGAACGTCGGCATGATGACCGGCGACGCAGCAGTCAACGCCGACGCGCCGATCTTGTGCTGCACCGCCGAGGTGTTGGCCAACCTCGCGCTGCGGTCCGGGGCCGGCAGTGACCTGCGCATGGTCGTGATGGACGAGTTCCACTTCTACGCCGACCCCGAACGGGGCTGGGCGTGGCAGGTGCCGCTGCTGGAGCTGACCGGCGCGCAGTTCCTGCTCATGTCCGCGACCCTCGGCGACGTCACGCCGATCACCGCGGCGCTGGCCGAGCGGACAGGCCGCGACACGCGGGTCGTCGGCGCGGGCGCCCCTCGCCCGGTGCCGTTGCACCACTACTACGCGCTGACTCCCTTGCACGAGACGGTCACCGACCTGCTCGCGAGCGGGAACGCGCCGATCTACGTCGTGCATTTCACCCAGGCAGCCGCGCTCGAGCACGCCCAGTCGCTGACCAGCGCCGGTGTGACCTCCCGTGCCGAGCGGGACCTGATCGCCGCGTTCATCGGCGACTTCCGCTTCACCGCCGGTTTCGGCAAGGTGCTGTCTCGGCTGGTTCGGCACGGCATCGGGGTGCATCACGCCGGCATGCTGCCGAAGTACCGCCGGCTCGTCGAACAGCTGGCCCAAGCGGGCCTGCTGAAAGTCATCTGCGGCACTGACACGCTCGGTGTCGGGATCAACGTCCCCATCCGCACCGTCCTGTTCGCCGCCCTGGCGAAGTACGACGGGCAGCGGCAGCGGCAGCTGCAGGTGCGCGAGTTCCTGCAGATCGCCGGGCGAGCGGGCCGCGCCGGGTTCGACACCGCAGGCACGGTCGTCGTCCAGGCCCCCGAGCACGAGGTCGAGAACGCGCGGCTGCTCGCGAAGGCCGGCGACGATGAGAAGAAGCGGCGCAGGGTCGTCAGGAAGAAGCCACCCGAGGGATTCGTCTCCTGGGGCAAGAACACCCACGACCGGCTGTGCAGCGCCGATCCCGAACCGCTCGTCCCGCACTTCAGGATCACGCCCGCGATGTTGCTCAACGTCGCCGCGCGCCCCGGCGACGCGTTTGCCGCGGTCGGTCGGCTCATCGACGCCACCCACACCACGTTGCCGCAGCGACGCCGTCTCGTGCGCGACGCCATCCGCGGCTATCGAGCGCTGCTGGCCGCCGGTGTGGTCGAACGCCTGGACACCCCCGACGAACTGGGTCGCACGGTGCGACTGGTGGCCGAGCTGCCGGTCAACTTCGCGCTGAACCAGCCGCTGTCGACCTTCGCGCTCGCCGCCCTCGATCTGCTCGACCCGGCCGCCGAGTCCTACGCCATGGACGTCGTCTCCGTGTTCGAAGCGACCTTGGACGACCCCCGGCAAGTGCTTTCCGCGCAGGACAACAAGGCTCGCGGGGAGGCCGTCGCAGCGATGAAGGCTGACGGGCTCGACTACGAGGAACGGATGGAGCAGCTGGTCGACGTCAGCTACCCGCAGCCGCTCGCCGAGCTGCTCGACGGCGCGTTCGCGGTCTACCGGCAAACCCATCCCTGGTTGGACCCGGAGCAGCTGTCGCCGAAATCGATCGTGCGGGACATGTGGGAACGCGCGATGACCTTCACGGAGTACGTCTCGTTCTACGGCCTGACGCGCAGCGAAGGGACCCTGCTGCGTTACCTCACCGACGCCTACCGGGCACTACGGGCGAGCGTCCCCGACGCGGCACGCACCGAGGCGGTCATCGACGTCATCGAGTGGCTCGGCGCGCTCGTCCGGCAGACCGACTCCAGCCTGCTGGACGAGTGGGAACAGCTCACCGCCGCCGCCGATCTCCCCGCGGGCGAACTGCGTCCGGCCGCGTCCAAGCAGCCCGAGACGCTGACGACGAACACCCGGGCGTTCACCGTCCTCGTTCGCAACGCCATGTTCCGCCGCGTCGAGCTCGCCGCACTCCGCCGCGCCGGCCAGCTGGGGGAGCTGGACGCCGACGGCGGGTGGGACGCCGACCGCTGGGCGGCCGCGCTCGACGGGTACTTCGCCGAGTACGACCGCATCGGGACCGGGCCCGACGCACGCCGTGCTGAGCTGCTGCACGTCGACACCGGCGCACCGGGCGCCTGGCGGGTCCGGCAGGTGTTCGACGACCCCGCCGGCGACCACGACTGGGGCATCGCCGCGACCGTCGACCTCGCCGCGAGCGACGCCGAGGGCTCGCCGGTCGTCACCGTCACCGACGTCGGGCCGCTGTAGCGGGCCGTCCGTGCGGTCCGACTTCGTTCCTTGGTGACGGTCGACCGCGGTTGCTTGTTTGGCATCGGTCCTCCATCGACCTGGCCTCGACCCCGAAACAGGGGCTCGACAACTGCGCCGTTGACGGCTGAAGGTCGGCGAACGTACTACCGACGGTGCCGCAGACCTGAGCGTGCAACGGTTCTGCACCGGAAGGGCACGCGTTGGGCCACCGCTCGACCTGTTCAGCTGAGCGAGCTGGGTGAGCCGATGGGCTGCCTCGGAGTACTGGCTCCATCGTTCGGCACCGCCGAGCGCCGCGCGGCCGGCGGCCTGGTCGGCTACGCCCCTCATGACCGAGTTGCCCAGCCACGCCTGCCAGCACGACGACGCGGGTCGTCGATGTCCACGGCGTCGTCCATGCGCGCGTCCTCCGCGGCGGCCACCAGAGCCTCGAGGATCGCCAGCCGACGCTCCCGGTCGGCCGGACCCTGCTGCCGATCGGCCGACACCCGTCAGAGGCCAGCGATCGGGGGCTGCTCCTCCGCGGTCTCGACCGTCTCCACCGTCTCGACCGTCTCGACGCTCTCGGTGGGCGGCGTGTCGCGGACGGTGGCACGGCGGCGGCGTGCGGCCCTACCCGACGACACCGCCTCCGCCGCCTCCGACGCGTCCGACGCCTCCGACCGGGCCGCCCGCGAGCGACGGGGACGCGCCGGCTCGCTCGCTGTCCGCGGCTTCTTGTCTGCCTGCCGGCGACCGGCCTGGCCACCGGCCGCGCTACGGGTCGAGCCGCCGCGTCGTCCCCGCGGTCGGCCGTCCCGCGCGGCCGCGACGGCCGGCGTGGCTTGTGCGGCTCGGTAGGCCTCGAGGACCTCACCGGAGATCCGCCCCCGGCCGGACACCTCGACACCGTTCTCGAGCGCCCACGCCCGCACCGCCGCAGTGTCCACCCCGGCCGACGCCGACTCCGCCCGCGGGCGTGCGGCGGCGCCCGAGCGGGTCGAGGAGCGCCGATCACTCCCCCGTCGGCCACCGACCCGCCGCGCCGCACTCAGGTACGGCTCCAGCAGCTCCGCCAGCTGCGCCGCGTGCTCGGCGGACAGGTCGATCTCGTACTGCGTGGTGTCGTAGCCGAACGAGACCGTCTGGTCCGCGGGTGAGCCGTCCAAGTCGTCCGTGATCTGCTCGATCGTCTGCCGCGCCACGCGGGCGATAATGCCAGGCGCTCAGGCGGAAGTGCAGGACGGCCGTCGGAACTCGCCGTGCGCGATCGGCCGGGCGCCGCAGTCGCGGACAGGAGTTCCTGAAGCTCGGCGGCTCGGCATGTCACCGCCCGGGCCCTGACGTCGAGTCAACCGTCGTCATGCAGTCGAGCGCATGGTCGGACGGGCCGGTTGTCGCCCGACCGGTCACTTCGACGGAGCGGGTCCAACGGGACGCACGACGTCGGGGATGCCCGGCACGGTCCACGCCGTCCTCAGCGGCGTCTGCCGGCGTCCAGTCGGTATGGGCGGACGCCGCCGGGATGTCCAGGGCTTCCCCACGCCGAAGGCGGGCACCGCCCCGCCCTCGAGGTGAGAAGCGCAGATGCCCCACGGAACACTCCGCCACGCCGTGCCGCCGAACTTCCTGTCAAGGCGGCCTGAGAGCCCTGCACCCCACGCAGGACCGCCTCGACCTTCCCCGCGCTCGCACAGCGGCACGCGAACCGTCGGCGGATCACTTCACCTTCGGGGACAGCGCTAGGTCGGTCGGCAGTCGTCGTGGGACGGTTTGCCTGGCGCCGACCATCGGCGGCGACCAGGACGGAGACGACCATGGCCACCGACGATCGCGATGACGCCGCCGAAGCGTTGCTTCGGGCTCGCGGCGCCGAGGGCATCGACCATCCCGGCGGCACCCTGCTTGCGCATCTCCGGCGCGTGAGCAGGTTGCTGGCCGAGTGGGGCGCTGATCGTGACGTCCAGCTGGCCGGGTTGTGCCACGCGGCGTACGGCACTGACGGCTTCGGGATCGCCCTGCTCGGACTGGACGAGCGGGTTCTGCTCGTCGAGGCGATCGGTGAGCGTGCCGAGGCGCTGGTCTACCTGTACGCCAGTTGCGACCGCGAGGCGACCTACCCGCAGCTGTCGAAACCTGTGGTCATCTTCACCGACCGCTTCGACGGCTCGCAGCGCGCGCCGACGCCGTCGGCGTTACGTGCGTTCGTCGAGATCACCGCCGCGAACGAGCTCGACGTCGTTCGACACAACGACGAGTTGGCACGCGAGTACGGCGCTCAGCTGGCGCAGCTGTTCGCGGACGCCGGGACGCACTTGTCCGAGCCGGCATGTCAGGCGTGGCGGGGACGGAAAGCAACGGCACCTTGAGGATGCGCAACGCCGGGTGGTCCTTCGGCCGGGTGTGTCGCCGACGTTCGCCTTCGGTCCCAACCACGCACAGCTCGACCGCGCGGCCGACACCAGCCCGACCCGCTGAGGGAAAACGACCTTGCGGCTCGGACTGTCGATGCGCGCAGGCGAGAACCGCCCCCCCTGAGCCGCGGTGAACTGCTCGTAGAGGTCTGGGACCTCGGCCGCCTTCTCCAGCGGCGTTCCCGACTGCGCGCCGCCGGGTACGCCTCAGGCATGGGAGCGGTGCAGATGTGGGCCGCCAACTGCCTGGTCGCCTCACGCTTCGTCAAACGCCGCCACCGCGGTGCGCTGTACCGCCGGATCGGCGTCGATGTGCGCGGCATCATCGACCACGGCGCGGTCTGCGGGCCGGGCCTGTCGATCGGTGAGGGCACCTACGTCAACTCCCGCTGCTTCTTCGACGGCACCGCGCCGGTCGTCCTCGGGCGGGACTGCTTGGTTGGCATGGAGGCGCTGTTCGTCACCTCGACCCACACCGTCGAGGGGCGCGGGCGCTACGGCGCGGCGCGCGGTGTCCCGGTCCACATCGGCGACCGCTGCTGGATCGGTGCCCGGGCGGTCGTCCTCGGCGGGGTGACCATCTGCGACGACGTCATCGTCGCCGCCGGCGCGGTCGTCACCCGGGACATCGACGAGCCCGGTCTCTACGGCGGGGTGCCGGCCCGCAAGCTCGCCGAGGTGGGCTGAACGGACACCGGTCGGGAGGCTGCGCTGGTGGCGGCACAGCGGTGCACGGGGCGCCCGGCCTGCCGAGTAGGTGGCGCAGCCACCCTGTCCCGACCCCCTAACCCGGCGCCCCAAGGCCTCGACCAACATCGGTTCCGACGGCGGCGCACTCGGCAACGAGTCCGCCGCCGAACACCCGCTCGCCCCCCGCTGCCAGTCGCGGCAGCAGTTGGCCACGTCGTGCCGACACGTCGACACAAGCCGCCGTCAGCGCTCCAGCGCAGCTCTTCGTCGGCGCATCAGGGGGACACGAACTCGACTGGTGTCAGCCGAGCACGGCGTGTCGGTCAGCCGGGAGGTACCGCCGACGTGCGGAGCGGTCAGGTGCCGGGGCGCCGGAAGGCGGCGCGACCGTCTCGCACGTTGTTTCAAGATCGTCCCCAGCTCGTCCTGATCGAACAGCGGTGAGTACCCAAGCTGCGGACAGCAGCGGTGCTGGCGGAGGTGAGAGTCACCGCCGCCGCGGTTTCGGCGTTGGGCGCCTCAACGATGACCATTCCGTCGGCCTCGCCGAACATCCAGTACAAGGCCTCCAGCCGCGCGCCTACAGCCTCGGCTGAAGCACGGACCGCGGCCGTGCGGTCCCCCGGCTGCTCCACCATCCGTTCCCATGTTTCCGGCGTGTAGGCGAAGAAGACAACGAACCTTCGGCATGATCCATCACCCGCCGCGTGTCGTCGAAGGCACGAATCGTCGCGCTAGTTCACGCCTCGGCTCCTTGGCGAAGTCCGGCTCGCCAACGACTGCGACGCCGCCGGCACCGCGGCGAACGCCCGGGACGCGGCGACCCTCGCCGACCACGCCGTGGACGCCCGGCTGGTGCGCCTGCCCGGCGCCGACCCGGCTTAGGCCTGGCAGGACAACCCGGAGGAGCTCCGCCGGGCGCTCGCGCTGGCCTCCGCGCACGGCTTCGCCCAGCTCACCGGCGAGGTGGTGGGTGAGCCAGCCCGAGCTCAGCCGCTGACCGTCCCGGTACGCCGAGACCGCTAAGTACAAACTGCGGTGAGTTCGACCGTTACGACGGGCGTAAGGGCCTCACCGGCTGGGGAAGGTGAACTCGCCGCCGCGGTACTCGGTCCCGGTGGCGACCACACAGAAGCGGTTCCCCCATGGATCCCGGGCATAGAACGACTGCTCGCCCCAGGGACGCCGGTCGATGTCGCCACGCTGTTCGTCAGGCACAGCCCCAGCGCCGACGGCACGGTCCCGCACGGTCGCAAGCGCTTCGGTCGTCGACAGGTACACCGTCCCCGGGTTCGGGCCTGGGAAGTGCGGATCACCGTCCGCGACCGCGTCCCAGCAGGCCAGCAAGGTCGCACCGCAGTCGAAGTAGTGCCGACCTCCCGTCACGCGCTCCCCGGCGACACCACCCAGCACAGCCCCCCAGAACGCGGCCGCCGCATCGATGTCCTCAACTGGAAGGACCACCCGAAACAACTCCATGACCAAGGACCCTCCCACCACGTCGATGACACCGTCCTGCAGGAATCCGGTCCGCCGCCCAAGACACCGGCCTGTCACGTCGGGCGGTAAACGGGACGGATGACAGCTCCGACGTCATTGCCGGCCACCGATCCAGTCAGCGGCCGGGGCTACATGTCCGATCTGCAGCAGGACGGAGGCCTCGATCCGCGCTCGCCGTCTGCGCTGGGGTCCCCCGCCCTGGTCCGTCGGCGGCGGGATGCGCGGCCCCCCGAAAGCGAGGCCGACGGTGTCGATCGCGTCCCGAGCCGCCGCGGTGAGCTTCGTCGAGGTCCCGGCCTGCTGTGGCGGGCAGGGCGTCGATCAGCTGCGCCTGCACAGGTCAGGGTTCGGGCGTGGCTGGACTGCTCATCTGGCGGTATCCGGGGTGGACGCCGGGGGTGAGTCGTTGTTGGTCGGCGATGCGGGCGAGTAGCTCGCCGAGTTGAGCGTGCTCGGACTCGTCCAGGGCCTGGCAGATGTCGCGGTCGTGGGTCCGGGCGATCGCGCCGATCCGGCGCATCATGGCCCGTCCGTCCTGGGTGAGGTGCAGGGCGTACTGCCGCCGGTCGGTGCTGCTGCGTTCCCGGCGGAGCAGCCCGCGGTCCTCGAGCTCGTCGACGAAGCTGACGACTCGGCTGGGCAGCAGCCCGAGATGGGAGGCGAGCTGTTGCTGGCTCCGGCCGGGGTCGCGGGCGATCGCGGCGAGCAAGCCGATCAGGGGCGGGGTCAGGCCGATCTCGGCGATCCGTTCGGCGAACCGGCTCGCGGCGTGCGTGCCGAGTTGGGCCAGCAGGAACGCGGCGCCGCCGGGGGTTGTGCCGCCGGCAGGGCTGCGGGCTGAGTCCGTGGTGGTCGACACGTCGCAACGCTAGCAACGGCCAATCGTTCCTGCTATGAATGATTCATTCCAGATACGACCGAGGAGGTTGTCGTGATTGTGGTCGATGCGAAGCAGCAGGCCGACGACGTGGGCGACGTGGACCAGGTGAGCGAGGTGGGCAACCCGCCGCGAGCGAAGCGGCACGCCGGTGGGGCGCCGCTGCTGCCGCCCGTGATCGCCTACGCCGTGCTGGCCGTGGCCGGCATCGTCGTGCCGCGGGCAGTTGCCGGCCTCGCGCCGTACGGCTCCGACGCCAACCTGCTCGAGTTCTACCTCCACCACGCCGGCGCGGCGCACCTGCTGGCGTTCCTGGTGCTGAGCTCCGCCGTGCCGTACGCGGTGCTGACCGCGGTCGCCTCCCACCGGGTCCACGCCGCCGGGCTGGACGTACCCGGCCGGTTGATCGCGTTGGTCGGCGGCGCGGCCGCGGCGGTGCTGCTCGCTCTGTCCGGGCTGACCAGCCTGGCCCTGACCCAGCCGCACGTCGCCGACAGCCCAGGTGTTGTCCGCGCCCTGTCCGGGCTGGCCTTCGCCACCGGCGGACCCGGCTTCGTCGTGTTCTCCGGGCTGCTGGTGGCCGGGGTCTCGGTGCCGATGCTGGTCGGCCGCCTCACCGCCCGCTGGCTCGGCTGGTTCGGCCTAGCCGTGGCAGTCGTGTCTGAACTGGCCAGTCTGGCCGCCGCCACCGATGCGTTGACTGCGCTGCTGCCGATCGGCCGGTTCACCACCATTGCGTGGCTGCTCGCCCTCGCCGTCACCCTGCCCGCAGAGCAGAGTCGGGCACGGCGATGACCGTGACCACCGCGACCGACACCTACGGCCTGGCTGGGCGTGTTGCGCTGGTCACCGGCGGATCGGGCAGCATCGGCGCCGCCACCGCCACCCGGCTCGCCGCCCATGGCGCGCTGGTCGGCGTCGGCGGTCGGGACCAAGCGGCGATCGACCGCGTCGTCACTGGGATCCGGGCCGCGGGCGGCCAGGCCGTGGCCGCACCAGCCCAGGTCACCGACCCCGACGCCCTGGTCGCCGCCCACGCCGACCTGACCGAGCAGTTCGGGCCGGTCGAGCTGCTCGCGGCCTTCGCCGGCGGCAACGGCCGCCCACGTCCCACGGAAGACGTCGAACCCGAGGAATGGCGCCAGGTGATCGACGGCGACCTCACGTCCACGTTCCTGACGATCCGGACCGTCCTGCCCACCATGATCGCCCGCGGCCGAGGGGCCATCGTGACCATGTCCTCCGCCGCCGGGCGCCAGCCCAGCCAAGCCGCCGCGGCCTACGCCGCGGCCAAAGCGGGCGTCGCGATGCTGTCCCGGCACCTGGCCGCCGAAATGGGACCACACGGCATCCGCGTCAACTGTCTGGCGCCCGCCACCGTCCTCAACGAGAAGATCATGACCACCACCACCGACGAGCAGCGCCACCACATGGCCGCCGACGTCCCACTCGGTCGCCTCGGCCGACCCGACGATGTCGCCGACGCCGCCGTCTACCTGCTGTCCGATCACGCCTCCTGGGTCACCGGCGTCACTCTCGACATCAGCGGCGGCCGCACCATCATCTGATCTGGACTGTCCTGCAGCGCGATCTCTGCGCGCGTCCCCGCGCCAGGATCGATCGGGCGTGCGCCGCAGCAGCGCCGACAGTCCGTCGGCCTTGACAACGAGCGCGACTAGCTACAGGCTCTAGCCGTGGCTATCGCATCTAGCCAGGATGGACGCGTCGCTCGCCGCCGTGCCGCGGTGCAGGAGGAAGCCCTCGACCACGCGGTCGACCTGATGACTGCGCAGGGAGTCGGTGCGCTCAGCGTCTCGGAAATCGCTCGACGCATGGGCATCCGCGGGCCCTCCCTCTACAAGTACTTCCCCTCGCGGCAGGCGATGTACGACCAGCTGTTCGCGCGCGGGCTCGCGGGCGAACGAGGTGCCATCCGTTCGGCCATCTCAGACCAAGAGCCGGGAACTGCGCGGCTGCGGGCGGCCGGCGCGGCCATCGTGCGGTGGGCTGTCAGCAACCCGGCGCTGGCCCAGTTGCTGCACTGGCGACCCGTGCCGGGCTTCGCCCCCTCCGAGCAGACGCTCGCCGCGAGCAGGGAGTCGATGAACGAGGCACGAGCCGAGTTCAGCGCCGCCGTGGACCTCGGTCAGCTGTCCCCCGCCGCGGCCAGTGAGGACGCCGTCCGGCTGTGGACAGTCCTGCTCAGTGGCCTGATCAGTCAGCAACTGGCGAACCAGCCGGGTGTCGCCTTCGACCGCGGCGAGTTCAGCCGGCTCACCGCGCCAGCGATCGACCTGTTCCTGTCCGCCTACAGCCCCTGAGGAGGCCGCCATGCAACACCTGGACCGCGACGAACTCAGCGTCGTCATCCGGGCCCGCCCCGAAGACGTCTACGACCTGGTCGCCGACGTCACCCGCACCCCCGAGTTCAGCCCAGCCGTGGTGCGCTGCACCTGGCTCGACGGCGCCGCCGGCCCCGCCGTCGGCGCGCGGTTCGAGGCGGTGAACACCACCGCCGCGGGCAAGACGTGGAAGAACCGCCCGGTGGTGACGGTCGCCGATCAGGGCCGCGAGTTCGCGTTCTCCCGCACCGAGAAGTTCGCCGGCACCCTGGTGTGGCGCTACCGGTTCGTTGCCGAAGACGGCGGCACGCGGGTCATCGAGTCCTACCAGGTGACGCGGCCGATCAGCCGGATCGGCTGGTTCATCATCGAAAGACTGTTCAAGGCCGGCGACATCCGCACCGGGCTGCACGCCGGCATGCAAACGACCCTCGAACGCCTTCGCGTCGCGGCAGAGCGAGGCGCCCAGTCGGTGACGACTCCGTCCCGCACGCGATAGCCATCCCTGACTGACGATCGTCCGCCGCCTGCTGCGTAGCGGCTCAGGGATCCGGGATCTGGGTGCTCAGACAGAACGGGTGTCCGGCTGGGTCGAGCAGTACGCGCCAACGGTCCGGCTGTGGCTGTTCGTCCGCTCGGCTGGCCCCCAAGGCGAGCGCCAAGCGCTCGGTCTCGTTCAGGTCGTCGACCGCCACCTCCAGGTGGATCTGCTTCGGGATGTCGCCATTGGGCCACTGCGGAGGACGGTGATCGGCCACCCGCTGGACGGTGATGAGGACAGGGGCACCACTCAGGGCGACGAAGTCGTCGCTTCGCCAGATGACCTCCAGTCCGAGCAGCTCGCGCCAGAACGCTGCCAACTCCGTGGGGTCGGCGGTATCGAGGGCGATTGCACCAAGCCGGACAGCAGGACGTTCAGACGTTGCCATGTGAGCGATCGGATCACAGGCCACCGACATCCGGTGCGCTCGGCCCAGTGACGGACACGGACCGGGCGGGCAGCGCGAGGCGCGACGGACTACTCGCGGAGCACGAGCCCGCCGCCGACGCCCTTGAACAGAACGGCACTCACGCCACACGGGATGCCGATCAAGGATCACTCGCCGGTGCCGCCATCGACGCCTCACGAAGCAGGTCGGCGTGCCCGTTGTGCCGGGCCGTCTCCTCGATCATGTGCAACAAGATCGAGCGCGGTGAGAAGGGGACGCCCTCCTGCCTACTGTTCCGCACCGAGACGGCGTCGAGTGAGGGCGCCACGGCGACGACGGCGCGGCTACGACGGCGCGGCTCGCGCGACCGCCGCTTCGTCGAGCGAGCCGAGCTCGGCCGGTTCCTGCTCGATGGCGGTGCGGGACTCCCAGTCCGGGTCGTCGTCGTGCCGGTCCGACCCACCGCCGAGCACCGCGAGACGCCGACCTCGCCGGAGGACGCGGGCGATTTCCGCGACGGCGCTGGCCTGGTTGGACGAGTGCCGTGCCGGGCCGACCGGGACCGCGTCCACTGAGCCGTCGTCGAGCGGGATCGCCTCGGCGGTGCCCTCGCGGACGTCGCGCCGGCTGGGCGGATCAGCCGGACCCGGACGTCGCCGACCTGGTCAGGGACGTCACCCATTCCTCGTCGATGTCGGGCTTGGCGACCGGCCCGGACTGCAAGTCAAGGAGGACTTTGCGGGCGGCCTGTGCTCCGGGTTCGGACAGTGATGGGGGTTTTCCGGTGTCGTCGGCGACCTGCTGAGCGGCGGGCTCGAGCACGATCGGTGTCGTCGTGATGGTCATCGCGGGGTTCCGTTCGAGGAAGGCGAGCAGCTCGCGGGTGACCTCGGCGGCGTGGGTGACGCACACCTCCAGGTGGATGGAGCGGTGGGTGGATCGGGTCGGGGGTGCGCCTGGAGTGTGCGGGGATCCTGATAGCGGCGATGGATCTGACCGGGCCGACGCTGCCGCGTTGCCACGGTGCTGACCAGCGGGCGGGCACGACAGAGTTCTCCGGCCAGCCCCACGCAGTGCCGGCGGGGAACCGCCGTCCCGGGTCGACCCGCGACGGCCTCGAATTCGCCGTCGTCGACAACCGCTGACCAGACGTCTCGTCTTACCGGTCGCAGCCGGCCCACCCCGGCGGCGGAGGTGGCGTGAAGCATCCCTTCGGCCAAGTGATCGAAGCGGACGTCGGTGAGCTGGGCGACCGCTTCCGCTACGTATCGGCGGCTGCCGTTACCGAGCGGTTCACGGCACGCTCGTGATCCGTTCCGCCTCGATCGTGACGATGAGTCGCGTCTGCGTCCGTCCGCCGTACCAGGCGTACGGCTTGCCCGTGTACTTGTGCGCCAGCGCCTCGATCGATTCCGCGCCGCCGTCGCGGGTCATGCCAACCACCCGACCGCGTACCTGGGTGAACACACTCGAATTGGCGGGATCCGACACGGCTACCGCCACCCTCGGGTCACGCTCGAAGTTGCGTGCCTTCTGCATGCCCTCGACGACGTTGATGACGACGTGCTGTCCGTCGGTGTCAACCCAGGTCTGGGTCAACTGAGGCGACCCGCTCGGCATCACGGTCGCGACGTAGCACAGCGCCGGCGTGCGCAGCAGCGCCACCAGGTCGTCGGGCAGGTCCATGCGGTCTCCCTCGCTCGATGCGGTCCTCGGGACGCTAGTCCCGGCACTGGAGCTGGCGTCGCGCCCCGAGCGAGTGCACCTCTGGGCGAGGCCACTCACGGATCGCTCACCGAAGACGCGGAACTGTCAGTCGGCCGGGCGCGGAGCCACGCCTGACTCGGTCAACCAGCTGCGAACCGTGGCGTGATGTGCACGCCAGGCAGCCCACGCATCGGCCGCCCAGGCGTAGGCCGCGGCCCTCGCGACCGATGGGTCCCCGGAGACCGGGACGCTGAGCAGCGTGAGCTGACCGCGCTCTGGGGGCGGCGCCAGTAGCCGGAAGACCGGCCGCTGGACCATTCGCTGGTGCAACTTGATGCCCGTCGTCGGGTCTTCGCCGTGTTCGAGGAACAGGCACAGCGTCATCAGGTGGATGCCGACGGACTGGACCGCTCGCCGGTCGTCGCCGTCCGGGTGCTGAACGGCGTAGGCGTCGACGACGAGCTGGTGGAACCCCATCCGCTGCGGATCGGAGTACTGCGCGGCGAGCAAGTCTCCGTAGCGGCTCCAGCAGGCCGCCGAGCAGGTCATGTAGGGATGGCTGGGCCCGCCGGCTCCCGGCAGCCGCACCCCACAGCCCGGGCATCGTTCGATGCTCGGCGGGACCGTCATGCCCGTCATCGTCGCTCGTGGCCAGGCGTCGCGCCCGAAAACGTCGCGTCCCGCGACACGAGCTGGACGTGTTCCCCGGCGTCGGGCACCACGACGCGGGTGACCCAGTCGAGACCGAATGTCCTCGCCATCCAGACCGAGCGAGGTAGTCCGCGGAGAAGACCTTCGCCTCCTCGACGTCGGGCGCCGTGCGACGCGGTGGGCTCGCTGGCGAACGCGGCCGCGATCTAGCGGACGAACGTCCTCGCGGCAGGTGCACGCCGCACCAGGCGAAGAATGGCGTCAGGTCAACGGCGCCGTGAGCTCGATGTTGATGTCGTCGGGGTCCTGGAAGGACAAGATGGCGATGCCCGCGTCGGTCAGGTCGATGACCTCGCCGTGCTCGATGCCGGCCTGCGTCAGGGCAACGGCGGCCTCGTCGAGTTGGGCGCGGCTTGTGACGGTGAAGCTGACGTGGTCGAGCCCGGTGTGCTGCGAGTCGAAGCCGGTCCTGCCGACCGGGCGCAGGCCGAACAGAGTGCCTTGCGGGGTCTGGTAGACGGTGCCGCCGTAGAACGCCTCAGCGGAGTCCTTGACGCCGGGCTCGTCGACGCGGTCGGAGGCGTCGACGGCGATCGGCCAGCCGAACACCTGGTCGTAGAACGCTTTCGACTGCTCGATGTCAGTGACGGTGAGACGGACATGGGCGAAGCCGGAGCTCGAGACGAGAGGCACGTCGAGGTGTTACCCGCTCCGGGAGGTCGGCGACACACGGCTGGGCCGAAGAGCCGAAGGGTCGCCCGCGGCTGTCCCCGATGACTCCGCGGCGGCTCACCTCGCAGCGACGTGAAGAGCGAACGAGCTGCCCTGGCTCGGAGGATCAGCCCCGCCGCTCGGGGGTGATGAGCATCGGCCGGTGACTGTGGTGGAGGACCGCTTCGGAGACGCTGCCGAGAGCCGCCCGCGCAACGGGGTTCTGGCCACGCGCGCCGCAGACGATGATCGACGCGTCGATCTCGTTCGCCACATCGACGATCGTGCGCCAGATGGTGCTGTCCGTCTGTTCGACGCGAGCCGTCGGCTTCCATCCGTGTGCAGCAGCGGCGCGCAGCCCGTGGTCGACCGCCCGCTGGGCCGCCTCCTGCTCCTGGATGTCGATGTCGGCTTCGTTCGGGATGTAGGCGCCGCCGAACACGGGCGCGACGCCGCTGTACGTCAGCCGCGTGGCGGCCGTCGCCCACACGGTCAGCACGACTGAGCTTCGCGGAGAGAGCGCGTCCGCAGCGAAACCGAGGGCCGCCCCGGAGTCGGGTGAGCCGTCGTAGCAGAACAGGAGGGGACCGGAACCGGGTTCTGCTGTCGTGCTCATGAGAAGTCCTTCCGCAGTCTGCAGGATGGCGGTTGTCCCTGAGCGGGTAGCGGCTCAGGAGCGCCCCGCGCAGCACGCGCAACCCCTCGGTTGTGGGAGAGGGACCCGACGCGCGCACCGTTCGACGTAGGCCGGCTCAGGCGCCGAGGCCGTTGCGGATGACCGACAGGCCGAGCGCGGCGAGTTCGTCGGCCGTCGGGCTGTGGCCGTGCAGGGCCTGGATGCCGTTCACGGGCTGCTCCCGAGGCTGTTGAGGACGGCGTCACGGCTTATGCCGCGCGGCGCCAGGCGCTGGAGGACCTCGTCGACAGTGGCAGGGAGCTGCAGTTCGCCGAGCACCGCGTTGGCATCCTGGCCGCGGATCCCGAGACGGAACAGCAGCGCCGCGAGTTGCTCGCGCGACACGTGCCGTTCACCGTGGTCGCCGCCAACCTCGCCACCGGTCATCTGAAGCACCGTCCTCTCGGGTAGCGATCAGCTACTGGGGCTCTGATGGAGGCTAGCGGCCCTCCTGGACCGAGCGGCACGTCGTGCAGGCCGGACTGCGCAACCAGCTCGAGGCGCTCACCGACCTGCGCGCCGAGCGCGGCACGGGCGTTCTGATCACCCTCGACGTGAAGGACGCCAGCTGGCGTTCGCCGGCGCCGTCTGGCCGCCGGTGTCAGCGATGTCGTCAACGACGACGTGCGAGCACACGGCCGCCGACCCCTGAGCGAGCGAACTCGCGATCTGCGACGGGCGTCGCCGGGCTGGTGCCACGTGAGCTGAGGCAGATCGCGGCGAGCCCGCGGTGAGCGGCTCGGGGCCAGCAGCTGCAGCCCGACGAAGACGGGGTCCTCAAGTGGTGGGCGATACTGGGATCGAACCAGTGACCCCTGCCGTGTGAAGGCAGTGCTCTCCCGCTGAGCTAATCGCCCGGGACGGCGCAGGTGGCCGCGCGGCCCGCTGACGCGCCAGCGAGACTACCGCCTCAGCGGGAGCGGTACACCTCCCACCCGGCGACGACGACGGCGGCGACGAGCACGGCGGTCGCCACGGCCAGCAGGACTTTCCGCCATCGCGGTTGCCGGCTGTACCAGCGCCCAGAGGCGGCGGCGAACGCCCGGGCGCGCTGCAACAGCCGCCCCGCCCACCGGAACTCCGACGCCCACAGGCCGAGCCCGAGAAAGATGATCACCCAGCCCGGGCCCGGGAGTGGGAGCAGGACGACCCCACCCGCCACGACGAGCAGCCCGACGACCGCGATCCCGATCCGCCACCCCAGCAGCCCGCCGGGCAGCCGGACGACGCGCCGCCGGATGGCGTCCAGCCACTTCGGGCGGACGACGTCCTGCCGGCCGGGACCGTCCGCACGGCCGTCGGCGCCGGGCTCGGGACGGCGCTCGAGAGTGTCACGCGAGCTCGGGCGGTCCATCCCCTGGACGGTACGCACCCGACGCTGTGCGACGCGGTCAGATCGTGATCGCCAGCTGCAGCGGCTCGTCGGCCGTCTCGGGCAGCGGCTCGACGAGCTCCGGCCCGTTGTTGGCGACCTTGTTGACCAGCGTGGACACCGGCCGCGCCTCGAGGTCGCCGACCCGGAGGCCGGCCAACAGCACCGCGATGCGGTCGGGGTCGGTCAGGCCGGGGTCGAGCCACGCGTCGATGCGGTCGGCGGGCAGGACGACCGGCGTCCGGTCGTGGATCTCGCCGAGCGGCCCGCGGGCGTCCGTGGTGACGATCGTGACGCTCAGCAGCCACCGGGCGGGGTCGTCGGCGTCCTTCGCCGGGTCGCGCCAGAACTCGTACAGCCCGGCGAACGCGAGCGTGCCGCCGTCGGCGCGGTGGATGAAGTACGGCTGCTTGCGGGTGCGCCCGCCGTCGGCCACCGGCTGCCACTCGTAGTAGCCGGCCGCGGGGACGACAGCGCGCCGCGCGGTGTACGCCGACCGCCACGCGGGCTTGTCGGCGAGCGTCTCCACCCGGGCGTTGATGAGCCGCGAGCCGATCGACGGGTCCTTCGCCCAGGACGGGACGAGCCCCCACCGCGCGGTCCGCACCGTCCGGCGCACGTCGTCGCTGTCCTTGGCGCGCCGCTCAAGGACGACGTGCACCGGGTCGGTCGGCGCGACGTTGTACGACGGCGGCAGATCGGCCACGGCGCCGTCAGCGACGCCGTCGGCGGAGCTGTCGAAGAGGATCTCGAGGTCGGTCCGCGACTGCACCGACACGTACCGACCGCACACACGACCATTGTGGTCCGTTGTCGTCCGCCGGCCGTGCCGGCTGACCCGTCGGCGCTGCGGTCCCGGGCAGTCAGTTCAGGTGCGACTGCCAGTCCGCCGGGACCTGTCCGGCCGGGCCCGGCACCGGCTGCTCGAGCGGGTGCGACTCGGGCGGAGCGAGCCGCGGCCCGTCGTACATCTGCTCGCTCCCGTAGTCCCAGAACCAGGACTCCCCCGGCTCGAAGCTCTGGATCAGCCGGTGGCCGGTCTGGCGGTAGTGCGCTGTCGCGTGCTGTGCGGGTGAGGAGTCGCAACAGCCGATGTGGCCGCACGTGGCGCAGCGCCGCAGGTGGAACCACCAGCCCTCGACGTGGAGACACTCGGTGCAGCCCTCGCCGCTGGGCGGCACGTCCGGATCGATGTCGGCACCCTCGCTCACGTCCGGCAGGGTAGCCGCGGTGGGGTCCGGGTGGGCGATACTGGGATTGAACCAGTGACCTCTACCGTGTCAAGGTAGCGCTCTCCCACTGAGCTAATCGCCCGTATGTGCACCGCGATGCGGTGGTTGTCGCGTGAGGCGGCGGCGGGAATCGAACCCGCGTACAGGGCTTTGCAGGCCCTTGCCTAAGCCACTCGGCCACGCCGCCCGGGTGGACCCGGTCAACGTCCCCGGCTGGTGACCGAGGCTTCGAGCGGACGACGGGATTCGAACCCGCGACCCTCACCTTGGCAAGGTGATGCGCTACCAGCTGCGCTACGTCCGCGTGGGTCCGGCGACCAGCGCCGGCCGAGGCGACTCTACCGGATCGCTCCCGGCCGGCTCACGTCGCCCGACCGGTCAGCCGTGCCCACAACGTGTCCACCTGGCGAGCGAGCTCCGTCCGGGTGCCGGCGTTGGTGAGCAGGTGGTCGGCGACCGCGCGGCGTTGCTCGTCGCCGGCCTGGGCGGCGATCCGGGCCCGGGCCTGCTCCCGCGGCAGGCCGCGCTCGGCGAGCCGCGCCAGGCGGACCTCGAGCGGCGCCTCCACCACTACCACGGTGTCGAACCCGCCGCCGAGACCGTTCTCGACCAGCAGTGGGACGTCGTGCACGACGACGGCGTCGGCCGGCGCAGCCGCCGCCAGCGCGGCCGATCGGGCGCCGATCCGCGGGTGGAGTATCGCCTCGAGGTCCGCCCGGGCGGCAGGGTCGTCGAAGACGCGGGCGGCCAGCGCCGGCCGGTCCAGCGTCCCGTCCGGACGCAGCACGCCCGTCCCGAAGCGCCCGACGACGGCACGCAAGCCGTCCGTGTCCGGTTCGACGACCTCGCGCGCGATCCGGTCGGCATCCACGACGACAGCGCCGTGGCCGGCGAGCAACTCGGCGACGGTGCTCTTGCCGGCGCCCACACCGCCGGTGAGCCCCACCCGCAGCCGCGCCACGTCGGCCCACGCTAGTTGGCGCGTCCCGGCCCCGCGCCTCCGGCAGGACGCCGAGTGGCCAGGTCCAGGGACGGCGAACGGCCCGGAGGCGGTGCCTCCGGGCCGCGTGCCGTGCATCGATCGGGCCTAGCGGTTGGCCAACCGCTCCCGCAGCGCCGCGAGCGCCTGGTCCGAGGCCAGCGTGCCGCCGCCGTCATCGCTCTCCGAGCTGTAGGACGTCGACTCGCCGGTGTCCGCGGCAGCGTCCGCGTCCGCCTTCTGCGCGCCGACGACCTGCCGCTGGTGCGCCTCGAAACGCTCGCGGGCGGCGGCGTAGCGCTTCTCCCACTCCTCGCGCTGCGTGTCGTAGCCGGGCAGCCACTCCTGGGTCTCCGGGTCGAAGCCGTCGGGGTAGATGTAGTTGCCCTGGGCGTCGTACTGGGCCTCCATGCCGTACTGCGCCGGGTCGAAGCTGTCCTCGGTCAGCTGGCCCTCGTTGGCCTGCTTCAGCGACAGCGAGATCCGCCGACGCTCCAGGTCGATGTCGATGACCTTGACCAGGAGCTCGTCGCCCACCTGGACCACCTGCTCCGGGATCTCGACGTGGCGCTCGGCCAGCTCCGAGATGTGCACCAGGCCCTCGATGCCGTCCTGGACGCGGACGAACGCACCGAACGGCACCAGCTTGGTGACCTTGCCCGGGACCACCTGTCCGATCTGGTGAGTGCGGGCGAACTGGCGCCACGGGTCCTCCTGCGTCGCCTTCAGCGACAGGGACACCCGCTCGCGGTCCAGGTCGATGTCGAGGACCTCGACCGTGACCTCCTGGCCCACCTCGACGACCTCGCTCGGGTGGTCGATGTGCTTCCAGGACAGCTCGGAGACGTGCACCAGACCGTCGACCCCGCCGAGGTCGACGAACGCGCCGAAGTTGACGATCGAGGAGACGACACCGGTGCGGACCTGGCCCTTGGCGAGCTTGTTGAGGAACTCGCTGCGGACCTCGGACTGCGTCTGCTCGAGCCAGGCCCGGCGGGACAGCACCACGTTGTTGCGGTTCTTGTCCAGCTCGATGATCTTGGCTTCGAGCGAACGACCGACGTAGGGCTGCAGGTCGCGCACGCGACGCATCTCGACCAGGGATGCGGGGAGGAAGCCGCGCAGGCCGATGTCCAGGATCAGGCCGCCCTTGACGACCTCGATGACGGTGCCCTCGACGACCTCGTCGTTGTCCTTCTTCTCCTCGATCGTGCCCCAGGCGCGCTCGTACTGGGCGCGCTTCTTGGACAGGATCAGCCGGCCCTCCTTGTCCTCCTTCTGGAGGACGAGGGCCTCGACGTGGTCGCCGACGGTGACGACCTCGGCGGGATCGACGTCGTGCTTGATCGACAACTCGCGCGAGGGGATCACGCCCTCGGTCTTGTAGCCGATGTCCAGCAGGACCTCGTCGCGGTCGACCTTGACGATCGTGCCGTCGACGATGTCGCCGTCGTTGAAGTACTTGATGGTGGAGTCGACCGCGGCGAGGAAGTCCTCGACCGAGCCGATGTCGTTGACCGCGACTTGCGGGGTTGCCTGACCGGCCGAGGGCGCCGGTGCCGTGGTGGACGTCATGTAGTGGTGGGATCCGAACGTTCGAGCCGACGCGACGCAGTGCCCGGGAAACGTTCGGGAGACGAAGACCTGAACGAGTGCGCGCCTGCTCCATGCCGAGGCACGCAGGCCCTGCCACGCAAGTGCCCAGGGTACGGGGCGCCGTCCGGACCGGTCAACGCGGGCCACACCCTGCGCACCCGTCCCAACACCGGAGCTAGCCCGGCTGTTCCCCGACCCCCGCGATGCTCGAGACGCCCGCGAGACGCTCGCTGCGCCGGACCAGCTCGCCCACGCCCGGTCCGAGGTGGGCGAAGGCCGGGTTGGTCGTCTGCCCGGCGCGGTAGCGGTACCAGATCTGCTGCAGGATCACCGCGAGCCGGAACGCCCCGAACGCCTCGTAGAAGGACCACGCCGAGACGTCCAGCCCGCTCCGCCGCCCGTACGCCTCGACGATCTCCGCCCGGCTCGGCATGCCCTCGGCGTTGCTGGGCTGCTTGCGCAGGGCGAGGAAACCCGGCTCGTCGTCCGGCTGCACCCAGTACGCGACGGCCGCTGCGAGGTCCATCAACGGGTCCCCGACGGTGGCCATCTCCCAGTCCAGGGCGGCCCGCACGTCCAGCGTCTGCGGGTCCAGGACGAGGTTGTCGAAGCGCCAGTCGCCGTGGATCATCGCCGCGCCGACGTCGGGCGGCTGGTGCGCCTCCAGCCACGCCATCACGTCCTCGGCGTCCGGGACGTCGTCGGTGCGGGCGGCTCGGTAGCGGCGTGACCACCCGGCGACCTGCCGGGCGACGTAGCCCTCACCCCGCCACAGGTCACGCAGCCCCGCAGCGTCCACGTCCACGGCGTGCAGGTCGGCAAGGACGTCGAAGACCCCCAGACCCAGCCGGTGCACGCCGTCGGCGTCCAGGCCGAGGTCGGCAGGCAGGTCGGTGCGCAAGATGAGCCCGTCGACGCGCTGCATGACGTAGAACGGCTCGCCGAGCAGTGCCGGGTCCTCGCAGTACGCCAGCACCGTGGGCACCGCCGGGAAGTGCGGTGCCAGACGGCGTTGCACGTCGTACTCGCGCCACATGTCGTGCCCGGAGGCCGGTTTGGTGCCGCGCGGCGGCCGACGGAGCACGAGGTCACGCGCCGGGTAGCGCAGCAGGTAGGTCAGGTTCGAGGCGCCGCCGCGGAACTGCAGGACCTCCGGTTCCTCGACCAGCTCCGCCCCGACCTCCGTCCCGGCCAGCTGCCCGACCAGCCAGCGGTGGACGACGGCGACATCGAAGCCGTCCTCGTCGCGGACACGGCCGGCACCGGCGACGACCCCACCGCCGGCCCCACCGCCGGCCCCACCGCCGGCCCCACCGCCGGCCGCGCTCACCTCGAGGCCCCGAGCAGCGGACGCAGCTCCAGGCGCGCGACGTCGCGCAGGTGCACCTCGTCCGGGCCGTCGGCGATGCGCAGCGTGCGCAGGCCCGCGTACATCCCGGCCAGCGGGACGTCGTCGCTGACGCCGGCCGCGCCGTGCAGCTGGATGGCGCGGTCCACGACGTCCAGGGCCACCCGCGGCGCGACCACCTTGATGGCGGCGATCTCCTTGCGCGCGGCCTTCGTGCCGTACTTGTCGATCGTCCAGGCGGCCTTGAACACGAGCAGCCGGGCCTGGTCGATGGCGATCCGGGACTCGGCGATCCACTGCTGGACGACGCCCTGGTCGGACAGCGGCGAGCCGAAGGCCACCCTGCTGATCGCGCGCCGGGACAGCAGGTCCAGGGCGCGCTCGGCCATCCCGATCGCGCGCATGCAGTGGTGGATGCGGCCCGGGCCGAGGCGCGCCTGGGCGATGGCGAAGCCGCCGCCCTCCTCGCCCACGAGGTTCGACACCGGCACCCGGACCTGGTCGAAGACGATCTCCGCGTGCCCGTGCTGGTCCTGGTAGCCGAACACCGGTAGCCCCCGCACGACCTGCACGCCCGGCGTGTCGATCGGCACGAGGACCATCGACTGCTGACGGTGCCGTTCGGCGTCGGGGTCGGTCTTGCCCATCAGGATGAGGATCTTGCAGCGGGCGTCCATGGCCCCGGAGGTCCACCACTTCCGCCCGGTGATCACGTACTCGTCGCCGTCGCGCTCGATGCGCGTGGTGATGTTCGTGGCGTCGCTGCTGGCGACGGCGGGCTCCGTCATGGCGAAGCCGGAGCGGATCTCGCCGTCGAGCAGCGGGGTCAGCCAGCGCTGCTTCTGCTCCGGCGTGCCGAACAGGTGGAGGACCTCCATGTTCCCGGTGTCCGGGGCGGCGCAGTTGATCGCCTCCGGCGCGAGGTCCGGCGAGCGGCCGGTCAGCTCCGCGAGCGGCGCGTAGTCCAGCACGGACAACCCGTGCGCCGGGTCCGTCGCGTCCGGCAGGAACAGGTTCCACAACCCGCGCGCGCGGGCCTCCCGCTTCAGGTCCTCGACCACCGACGGCAGGTCGTTGACGCCGATCTCGTCCCGCTGCCGGCGGTACACCGCCTCCGCCGGGTACACGTGGTCGTCCATGAACGCCTGCAGGCGTTCGAGGTAGTCCTGGGCCCTGGAGCTGAGCTCGAAGTCCATCGCCGACACCTTCCGGGACAGGGGTGGGACGCCGCCGCGACGCGCCGGCCCCGACGATGCCAGACCCCGTCCCGGGTCGCCGCAGGAGGGCGGGTGGACAGTGCGCGCCCGCCCCGGGCACCGTGTGTGCCATGCGTCAGCTGACCAGCCTCGACCAGCAGTTCCTGGCCCTGGAGACGCCGCGGCAGTACGGGCACGTCGCGGGACTCGCGGTCCTCGACCCGTCCACACGTCCGGGCGGCGCCCCGACGCTGGCTGACGTGATCGCGCTGTTGCAGGAGCGGCTGCCGCTGGCGCCGCCGCTGCGATGGCGGCTGGCCGAGGTGCCGTTCGGCCTGGACTACGGCTACTGGGTCGACGACCCGGACTTCGACCTGGAGTTCCACGTCCGCGAGGTGGCGCTGCCCTCGCCCGGCTCGGACGCTCAGCTGGCCGAGCAGGTGGCCCGGATCCTGGCCCGGCCGCTCGACCGCTCGCGCCCGCTGTGGGAGCTCTACCTCATCCACAACCTGGAGGAGGGCCACGTCGCCGTCCTCACCAAGATCCACCACTCGGTGGTGGACGGGATCAGCGGCGCGGAGATCCTCGTCGCGTTGCTCGACCTCTCCCCCGAGGGTCGGGAGGTCCCGGCGAGGACGACCACCCCCGGCGAACGGGTGCCGGGCAACCTGGAGATGTTCGCGCGCGGCGTGCTCGGGATGGCCAACTACCCGCTGCGGGTGGCCCGCTCGCTGCCCCGGGCGCTGCCCAACCTCGCCGACGTCCGGGCGTTCTCGCCGCTGCCCGGGGTGAGCAGCGTCCAGCGCCTGGTCAACCGGGTCGACCAGCTCGCCGGCCTGCCCTCGCGCGGGCGGGCACTGGCCGAGCTGCCGGCGCCGCGGGTGGCGTTCAGCGGCCGGGTGTCCGGCCACCGGAGGGTGGCGTTCGGACAGCTGTCCCTCGACGCGGTCAAGGAGGCGAAGAACCGGCACGGCTGCTCGGTGAACGACGTCGTCGTGGCCATCTGCGCCGGCGCCGTCCGGCGCTGGCTCATCGCGCACGAGGACCTGCCGGCCGACCCGCTCGTCGCGCAGATCCCGGTGTCGGTCCGCGGCGAGCAGCAGCTCGGCACGTTCGGCAACCGGATCCTGCTGCTGACGGCGCCGCTGTACACCGACGAGCCGGACCCGGTCGTCCGGCTGCAGCGCACCCACGAGGCGCTCGGCGACCTGAAGGAGCGGCACAAGGCGTTGCCCGCAGAACTGCTGCAGGACGCCAACAACGTCATCCCGCCCGCGGTGTTCGCCCTCGCCGCGCGCACCAGCCTCGGCCTGGCGGCGTCCACGCGCGGGCGGCCGCCGTGGAACCTCGTCGTGTCGAACGTCCCCGGCCCGCAGTTCCCGCTGTACCTGGCCGGCGCCCGGCTCGTCGCGCAGTACCCGATCTCGGTCATCACCGACGGGATGGGACTGAACATCACGGTCCAGAGCTACAACGGCCACATCGACATCGGGATCATCGCCGACCGGGACCAGGTGCCCGACGTCGACCGGCTCGTCGGCTGGCTGCGCGAGGAGCTCACCCTGCTGACGAAGGACTGAGCGCTGACCACGTCGGGCGTGGGCCGCCGTCGGGCGGGCCCCGAGGAGTCGGTGCGGGCGAACCGGTCGTGGTGGGACGGCGACGCCGACAGCTACCACGCCGAGCACGGCGAGTTCCTCGGCGTCGCGGACTTCGTCTGGTGCCCCGAGAGGCTCCGCGAGGCGGACGCGCGGCTGCTCGGGCCGGTGTCGGCGCTCGCCGGCCGGTGGGTGCTGGAAGTCGGCTGCGGCGCGGCGATGTGTTCCCGGTGGCTCGCCGCGCGCGGGGTGCGACCGGTGGCCTTCGACCTGTCCGCGGGCATGCTGCGGCACGCCCGGTCCGGCAACGCGGCCAGCGGCCTGCCGGTGCCGCTGGTGCAGGCCGACGCCCAGCACCTGCCCTTCGCCGATGCGTCGTTCGAGGTCGCGTTCACCGCCTTCGGCGCCGTCCCGTTCGTCGCCGACTCGGCGGGGGTCATGCGCGAGGTGGCGCGGGTGCTCAGGCCCGGCGGGCGGTGGGTGTTCGCCGCGAGCCACCCGGTGCGGTGGATGTTCCCCGACGACCCCGGCCCGGACGGGCTGACCGTGACGACGTCGTACTTCGACCGGACGCCGTACGTGGAGTTCGCCGAGGACGGCGCGCCGACCTACGTCGAGCACCACCGCACGCTGGGCGACCGGGTCCGTGAGATCGTGGCGGCCGGCTTCCGGCTCGTCGACCTGGTCGAGCCGGAGTGGCCGCCCGACCTGAGCGCCGAGTGGGGACAGTGGTCGCCGCTGCGCGGACGGCTGCTGCCCGGCACCGCCATCTACGTCTGCGAGCTGCCGTGAGGACCCGACCCGCCGCCGTCGCGCCGGCGGTCGTCGCGGCGGTCGCGCTCGCCGTCGCGGCGGTCTTGCTCGCCGGGTGCTCCGGCGGCTCGTCGGGCTCCCAGGACCCGCGGGCCCTGCTCGACAGCGCGAAGCGGACGCTGGACGCGGCGCCGACGGTGCACGTCACGGTGGCGACCTCCGGGGCGGCGGGGACGCTGCACGCCGCCGCCGGTTCGCTGAAGCGCCCGGACGGGTTCGCCGGGTCGCTCACCGTCGCCCTGGCCGGCGCCACCGTCGAGATCCCGGTGCTCAGCACCGGCGGGACGGTGTACGCCAAGCTGCCGTTGACGACCAGCTACACGAAGCTCGACCCCACCCAGTACGGCGTGCGGGACCCCGCCACCCTCCTCGACCCGGACTCCGGACTCTCGACGTTGCTCGCGGCCACGACCGACCCACGCTCGGCCGGGCAGAAGCGGGTCGGCGGCGAGGTCAGCGACGAGGTCACCGGCACGCTCCCGGCCGCCGCGATCGAGAAGGTGCTGCCGGTGCAGGTGGAAGTGCCCACGGTCGCGGCGACGTTCGACGTCACCGGCAGCGCGCACCAGCTGCGCCGCGTCGTCGTCAGCGGCGACCTCACCGGCGCCGGGCCAGCCAGCTACACCGTCGACCTGGACTCCTACGGTGCCCCGGTCACCATCCCGTCCCCCGGCTGAGCCGGTGCAGCCGGCCGAGCCGCCGGTCCCGGCTGCGGCCGGGACCGGCGGGCGCGGCGCACAGCTCACGGTCGGCGCGCTCGCCGTGCTGCTCACCGCCGCCGACACCTACGTCGTCGTCGTCGCGCTGCCGTCCATCGCGTCCGGTGTCGGCATCGGGCTGGACCGGCTGCCGCGGGCGGCGTCCGTGGTCAGCGCCTTCCTGCTCGGCTACTGCGTCGTACTGCCGCTGGTCGGCCGGCTGTCGGACGTCGTCGGCCGGCTGCCCGTCCTGACCGGGTGCCTGCTGCTGTTCGCGCTCGGTGCGGCGCTCACCGCGGGGGCGCACGGGCTGGGGTTGCTGCTGGCCGGTCGGGTGCTCCAGGGCGTCGGCGGCGGCGGCCTCGTCCCGGCGACGCTCGGGGTGGTCGCCGACCGCTGGTCGGCCACGGCGCGCGGCACGCCGCTCGGTCTGGTCGGTGCGGCGCAGGAGCTCGGTGCGCTGCTCGGTCCGCTCGCCGGCGCCGCCGTCCTCGCGGTGACCAGCTGGCGCGGGATCTTCCTGGCCGCACTGGCGGCCGGGGTCGTGCTCGCCGTGACAGCGGCCGCGGTGGGGCGGCTGCGGCCACGGACGGACCCGGTGGGCTGGCTGCTGGTGGGCGTCGGCGTGGCGGCGGCAGCGCTGCTGCTCGCCGAACCGCAGTCGCTGGTGGAAGACGTGCGGTGGGGGGCGCTGTACGTGCCTGTGGCCGGCTCGTCGCGGGCGCTCACCCCGCTGGCACTGGTCGCGTACGGGGCACTCGTCCTGCTGGTGGTGTGGCGTGGCGCCGTGCTGGGCCGCTGGGGCCGCGCGGGCCGCGCGGGCTCGGCCACCCGGGCGGACCGGCGCGCCGCGCGCCGCGGACTGCTGCGCCGGCTGGACCTGCCCGGGGCGGCGCTGCTGGCGGTCGCGCTCGCCGGGGTGCTCGTCGCCTGCTCCCCCGCCGACCCGACCCGGGCCGCCGTCGCTCGCGGCTGGCCGGTGCTGCTCGCCGTGGCCGCCGTCGCGCTCCTCGCCTTGGTGGTACGACTGCGTACCGCCCGCGAGCCGTTGATCGAGCTGCGGGCGCTGCGGGCACGTCCGGCGTGGGCCGCGCTGGCGGTGAGCGTCCTGGTCGGGGCGCTGCTCATCGCGGTGCTCGTGGAGGTGCCGCTGTTCGCGCGGCTGACGGTGTACCCGGACAGCCAGACCGGTGCGGCGCTCGTCCTGGTGCGGTTCCTCGTGGCCGTCCCGGTCGGCGCCCTCACCGGCGGTGCGGCGCTGCAGCGGCTGCCGCCGGCCGTCCCCGCCGCGGTCGGGCTCCTCCTCGCGGCGCTCGCGGTGGCCGCGATGTCCAGGTGGCATCTCGACGCCCTCGGCGGGTCGGGGCTGCGCGCCAGCGACGTCGTGCTCGTCCTCGCCGGGTTCGGCGCCGGCCTGGCGATCGCGCCGGTCAACGCCGCGCTGCTCGCGGCCGTCCCCGCGCGCATGCACGGCACGGCGTCCGCCCTCGTCGTCGTCGCGCGCACCGTCGGGCAGCTGGTCGGGCTGTCGGTGCTCACCGCCATCGGCCTGCGGGTGTTCGTCTCCCGCCTCGGCGGGCTCGACCTCGCGACGGCGTGCGGCGGCGGCCGGCTGGACTGCCCCGCCTACCGGGAGGGACTGCTGCGCGCAGCGGTCAGCGAGCTGCACACCGTGCTGGCGGGCGCGGCGGTGTGCGGACTGGCGGCCGCCGTCCTGGCGCTGCTGCTGGGCACCCGGCGGCCGGGTCGGCCGCCCTCGGCTCAGTGGGCGGCGGAGTCCCAGTCCGGCCCGACACCGACCGAGACGTCGAGCGGCACGTCCAGGGGGTAGGCGGCGCCCATCTCGCGTCGCACGAGCGCCTCCACGGCGTCGCGCTCGCCGTCGGCGACCTCGAGCACCAGCTCGTCGTGGACCTGCAGCAGCAGCCGTGAGCGCAGCCCCGCCTCGGCCAGGCCGCGGTGGACGCCGAGCATCGCCACCTTGATGATGTCCGCGGCGCTGCCCTGGATCGGCGCGTTGAGCGCCATCCGCTCGGCCATCTCGCGGCGCTGCCGGTTGTCGCTGGTCAGGTCGGGCAGGTAGCGGCGCCGGCCCATGATCGTCTCGGTGTAGCCCTCCTGGCGGGCCACGTCGACGACCGAGTGCAGGTAGTCGCGCACACCTCCGAAGCGCGCGAAGTAGGCGTCCATCTGCCCGCGCGCCTCTTCCGGCGTGATCTTGAGCTGCTGCGCGAGCCCGTACGGCGACAGGCCGTACGCCAGCCCGTAGGACATCGCCTTGACCCGCCGCCGCAGCTCCGGGTCGATCTCCTCCGGAGGGAGCCCGAACGCCCGCGACGCGACGAAGCTGTGCAGGTCCTCGCCGCTGGTGAAAGCCTCGATCAGCCCGGCGTCGGCGGACAGGTGAGCCATGATCCGCATCTCGATCTGGCTGTAGTCCGCCGTCATCAGGGCCTCGCTGCCCGCGCCGACGACGAACGCCTGCCGGATGCGCCGCCCCTCGGCGGTGCGGACCGGGATGTTCTGCAGGTTCGGGTCCGTCGAGGACAGCCGGCCGGTGGCGGCGATGGTCTGGTTGAACGTCGTGTGGATGCGCCCGCCGTCGTCGATCAGCGGGAGCAGCGAGTCGACGACCGTCTTGAGCCGGGCCACTTCCCGGTGCCGCAGCAGGTGCTCGAGCACCGGGTGACCGGTCTGCTCGTAGAGCCCGGCGAGCGCGTCGGCGTCGGTGGTGTAGCCGGTCTTGATGCGCTTGGTCTTCGGCAGGGCGAACTGGTCGAAGAGGATCTCCTGCAGCTGCTTCGGCGAGCCGAGGTTGAACGGGCGCCCGACCACCGCGAACGCGTCCTGCTCCACCGCCTTCACCGCACCGGCGAGCTCGGTCTGCAGCTCCACCAGCCGGTCGGTGTCGACAGCGATGCCGACCGCCTCCATGTCCGCCAGGACCGCGGTGAGCGGCAGCTCGAGCTCCGCGAGCAGCCGGGTGGCGCCGCGCCGCTCCAGGTCGGCGTCGAAGGCGTCGGCGAGGTCGCGCACCGCGGCCGCGCGCACCGCCTCCGCCGAGGCGAGCTCACGTTCCCCGTCGTCCTCCCCCGATCCGCCCGTCCCGTCGAGTGTCAGCTGCTCACCGGAATCGGTCGGCTCGGCACTGGTGCGCAGCTCGCGGCGCAGGTAGCGCAGCGCGAGGTCGGCCAGGTCGAACGAGCGCTGACCCGGCAGGGCCAGGTAGGCCGCGAGCTGGACGTCGCTCGTGACACCGGCGATCGGCCAGCCGTGCTGGCGCAGCGCGAGCAGGGCGCCCTTCAGGTCGTGAGTGGCCTTCGGTGCTCCGGGGTCGGAGCACCAGGCGGCGAGAGCGCGGTCGTCGTCGGCGTCCATCCGCTCCGGAGTCAGGTACGCCGCCGCACCATCGGCCGAGGCCAGCGCGATGCCGGACAACCGTCCGGTGCCGCGGCCCCAACTGCCGCGGAACGCCACGCCCACCCGGCGACCGTCGCGGGCGTGCTCCGCCAGCCACTGCGCGACCTCGTCGACGTCGAGCAGCTGGACGTCGACGTCGAAGCCGTCCTCGGCCTCGGGCTCGGCGGCGGTCAGCGTGGCGAACAAGCCGCTCCCGGAGCACCCGGAACTGGAGGTTGTCGAACAACTCGTGGACCTTGTCGCGGTCCCAGGACTGCCGCACCAGGTCGGTGGCCGGGTCGGTGTCGAGCGGGACGTCGCGGACGAGCTCGGTCAGCCGCCGGTTGCGCAGCACGCTGCCCAGGTGTTCGCGCAGCGCGTCGCCGACCTTGCCCTTCACGGCGTCGACCTGTGCGACGAGCTGGTCGAGGCTGCCGTACTCGCGCACCCACTTCGCGGCCGTCTTCTCGCCGACGCCGGGGATGCTCGGCAGGTTGTCCGACGGGTCGCCGCGCAGCGCCGCGAAGTCCGGGTACTGCGTCGGCGTCAGGCCGTACTTCGCGTCGACCTCCTCCGGCGTGAACCGGGTGAGCTCGCTGACGCCCTTGCGCGGGTACAGGACCGTGACGTGCGGGCCGACCAGCTGCAGCGCGTCGCGGTCGCCGGTGCAGATGAGGACGTCCATGCCCTTCCTCGACCGCGTGGGTGGTCAGCGTGGCGATGACGTCGTCGGCCTCGTACCCCTCCGCGGTGAGCATCGGGATGTGCAGCGCGTCGAGCACCTCGCGGATCAGCGAGACCTGACCGCGGAAGTCCGACGGCGTCTCGCTGCGCCCGGCCTTGTACTCCGCGTACGCCTCGTTGCGGAAGGTCGTGCGGCTGACGTCGAAAGCCACCGCGAGGTGCGTGGGGTCCTCGTCGCGCAGCAGGTTGATGAGCATCGACGTGAACCCGTAGACGGCGTTCGTCGGCTGGCCCGTCGTCGTCGAGAAGTTCTCGACCGGCAGGGCGAAGAACGCGCGGTAGGCCAGCGAGTGGCCGTCGAGCAGCAGCAGCCGGGGGGCTCACGCTGCGAGTCTAGGGACGGTCGAAGCTGCCGGCGGACACCGCCTCGCCGTCCGTCGAGGGAGCGGTCAGGCGCCGCGACTGAGCAGCCGCGTGGTGGCCGCGGTGCGCCGCCGCGCACGATCCGCGCCCGCCGCTGCAGCGCCGACGACTCCGGCGGCGCGAGGCCGAGCGAGCGGCGCAGCAGCGCCGTGGGCGCGATCCGGCGGGACACCAGGGGGACGAACCCCAGCCGGGCCAGGTAGCGGTTGACGTCGCGGGCCCCGGGCATCGACTGGCGACGACATGTTCGGCGCCGCGGTCTTCGGCGGTCTGGGTCGCCGCCGGCCAGCAGCGCCCGGCCGACGCCGCGACGCCGGTGTGAGGGGGCGACGAGAGGTGGCTGGCGCGCACGGCCGGCACCGGCAGGATCGCGCCCACCTCGTCGTCGGCGAGCACCGCCATCCCCGCCAGCGCGAGTCCGCCGTCCCGGCGCCGACCGCGACACCGTCCGCCTCGCCGTCCTCGGCGACCAGGACGGTGCGGTCCGCCCGGTCGATCAGCTGGGCGAGGCGCTGCTCCAGGTGGTCGACCACCTCACCGCGCAGCTGACGGACGCCGCCCGCTCCGACCGGGACGTCGGCGGCCCGGGCGAGCTGGGCCAACCTGGGGGCGTCGCCGAGCACGGCCGGGCGCACGCAGACCTGCATTCGGGTCACTCGGGGGCCTCTGCTGTCGGAAGCTGTGACGAAGCGAAGTGGTTTCCCAGGTTAGCGACACCGATCGCTGCCGCGACAGGGGTTGCGGAGGTGCAGATCAGGCGGTCGAGCCGTCGACGCCGTCGTCCGTGCCGCTGCGTGCGTCCCCGGTCACGTCCTGGTGGCCATCGGTGTTCTGGTGGGTCTCACCGTCGAGGACGAGCTGGGCGACCGCGCGCATCGAGGTGCGGTTGTCCATCGCCGCACGCTGGATCCACCGGAACGCCTCGGGCTCGCTCATCCGGTGGTCGGCCATCAGCCGGCCCTTGGCCCGCTCGATGACCTTCCGGGCCTCCAGCCGCTCGCGCAGGCCCGTGACCTCGTGCTCCAGCGCGACGATCTCGGCGAAGCTGCGACAGCGCCATCTCCATCGCCGGGAGCAGGTCGCGCTTCTGGAAGGGCTTGACCAGGTAGGCCATCGCGCCGGCGTCGCGGGCGCGTTCGACCAGGTCGCGCTGGCTGAACGCGGTGAGGACGACGACCGGGGCGATGCGGGTGCCGGTGATCTGAGCGGCAGCGGCGATGCCGTCCATCTTCGGCATCTTGACGTCGCAGATGACCAGGTCGGGCCGGAGCTGCTCGGCGAGCTCGACCGCGCGCTCGCCGTCCGGCGGCCTCGCCGACGACGGCGAAGCCTTCTTCCTCGAGCATCTCGCGCAGGTCGAGCCGGATGATCGCCTCGTCCTCGGCGATGAGGACGCGCACCGGTCCACCCTTGTCAGCAGGTGTCGTCGAACGCGGTCGGCGTCCCGGCCGTGTCGGCCACCGTGTCCCTCCGCCAGCTCGGCGCCGGCGCGTCCCCGGCGCGGTCCGCGCGCTCCACCGCGGAGCCCCGGCCAGCCTAGCGCCGATACGATGAGCGCAGACGACACCGTCGAGTGCGCCCCTGTACTCCAACCGGTAGAGAGCGCGGCCTCAAAATCCGTTCAGTGTGGGTTCGAATCCCACCGGGGGCACGTGCCGCGAGCGGCCCGGCGGCTCACCGCTGCGTGCGCGCTTGCTCGACGTGGCGCTGCGCCTGCTGCGCCTCCTCCAGGTCCTGCCGTTCCTGCGGGTCCAGCTTCGCCGTGTCGCGCAGCTGGACGTACGGCTCGACGTCTTCCGGCAGGCCAGCAGCGACAGCCTTGGCGTGAATGGTCTCGGCGTTGAACTCCAGGCCGAGCAGGATGGCGAAGTTCGTCAGCCAGATCCACACCAGGGCGATGACGATCCCGGCGAGCGAGCCGTAGGTCTTGTTGTAGGACGCGAACGTCGTGAGGTACACGGCGAACAGTCCGGACGCGAGCGCCCACACGATGACGGCGACCAGCCCGCCGGGTGAGACCCACTTGATCCCGGGCTGCTTCACGTTCGGCGCCGCCCAGTAGAGCAGCGCGAACAACATGCTGATCAGGACGACCAGCACCGGCCACTTCACTATCTCCCACACCAGCACGACGGAGTTGCCCAGGCCCAGCGCCTTCCCTACCCCGCTCGCGAGTGGGCCGGTGAACACGACGATCACCGCGCAGACGAGCAGGATCACGACCGCGGCGATCGTCACGCCGAGCCGGGTGCCGGTCTTCTTGACGAACGTGCGGCCCTCACCGACGCCGAAGATGACGTTGGCGGCCCGCATGAACGCCGACACGTACCCCGACGCCGACCACAGCGCCACCACGACGCCGACGATCGCGCCGATGCTCGCCAGGCCGGCGCCGCGGCTCTGGGCCTGGCCGAGGACGGTGTTCAGGAAGTTCCGAACACCACCCGGGGCGATCTTCTGGACGTTGTCCAGCAGCTTCTGACTGGTGTCCTTCCCGAGCAGACCCAGGATGGACACGAGCACGAGTGCGCCCGGGAACAGCGACTGCAGGCCGAAGTAGGTCAGGGCCGCCGCGCGGTCGTTGAGCTGGTCGTGCCCGACCTGCTTGAAGCGTGTTGCGCAGCGTCTGCTTCCAGGCGCCCTTCGGCAGCTTCACCGGCGAGTCGGGGCCCGCCTCCGGTGACCGGGGCGAGCCTTCGTCGTCCTCCGGGGGTTGCTGCGCGTCGCGTCGTTCTTGCTGCTCTGGTCGGAGTGGCTGGTCGCCATGGCGGGTCCTCCGGGTGTCGGGGCCTACTGGGTCTCGACGAGCAGGGCGGGCTGCACGTTGGTCGCCCGGGACAGATCGGCCTCGACGGTCGTGCCGGTGCCGGGCTGGGCGGTGGCCCGCTCGGCCCGCTCGGCCCGGGCGGCGGCCTTGGCGGCCTTGCGCTTCTTGGCGGCCTTGCGCCGGCGACGGGCGAGCAGCAGGAGGACGAACGCGCCGGCGCCGATCAGCACCTGCTGGCGGTTCTCGCCCGCTTTCTGCCCGACCTGCTGGGCGACCGGTGCCACGGTCTCGGTGCTCTTGTGCAGCGCGTTCTGCACCGGCGCCGGCGCCTTGCCGACGGCGTCGGCCGCGCGCTGGCGGACGTCTTGGACCCGGGCAGCGGCCTGCTGCTTGACGTCGTTGGCGCGGGCCCGCGCCTGCTGCTTGACGTCCAGCTTCGCGCTGAGCGCGTCGACGGTGTCGGCCAGGTCGGCGCGAGTGGACTCGATGTCGGCGCGGACCTCGTCGATGCCCGGCGCCTTGTCCTCCCCGACCGTGCCCGGGACGTCGTCGGCGTTGGCGTAGTTGTCTCCGGCGGCGTGGGTCATCGCTTCGCGTGCTCCTTGACGGTCTGGACGTCGGTTCGGACTCCGCCGATCGCTTCCTGTGGCAGCGGCGGGGTGGCCTGCTGCACTTCCTTCTTGCCGGTCAGCGCGAGGATGCCGGCGAGCAGGAAGATCGCGACGGTGACGATGAGGGCCGCCAGCCACCCGGGCATGACCTCCGCGAGGGCGAGGATGACCGTGGCCACGAGGGCGCCGCCGCCGTAGAGCGCGAGGACGCCGGCGCCGCCGAACATGCCGGCGCCCTTGCCGAAGTCCTTGGCCTTCGCCTTCGTCTCGAGCTGGGCGAGTTGCAGCTCGTCGCGGACCAGGCGCGACATCTGTTCGGTCATCTGGGACACGAGGGTGCCGGCGGAGACGTCGGAACTGCCTGTGCCGGGGTCCCCGGTGTTCGGGGTCCCGCTGGCGGCGTGCGCACCGCCCGGGGTCACGGATGAGCTCATGGGTGGTCTGTTCCCGTTGCACCCGGAGGGGTAACCCGCCGGCCCGCGTCCGCGACCCGGGTGCCGCGGGTGACACCACGTGGACCAGGCAGGATCTCGATGTGACACACATGAGCCCGGAGGAGTTCCGCCGCTACGGTCGCGCCGTCGTCGACTGGATCGCCGACTACTACGAGGGCCTCGAAGACCGGCCGGTGCTCTCGTCCGTCGAGCCGGGCTCGGTCCGTGCAGCGCTGCCGTCGGCGCCGCCCGAGCGCGGTGAGCCGTTCGACGCGGTGCTCGCCGATCTCGACCGGGTGGTGCTGCCCGGGATCACGCACTGGCAACACCCGTCGTTCTTCGCCTACTTCCCGGCGAACGCCAGCGGCCCGGCGATCCTCGGCGACCTGATCTCTTCCGGGCTCGGCGTCCAGGGGATGCTGTGGGCGACCTCGCCGGCGGCCACCGAGCTCGAGACCCACGTCCTCGACTGGCTCGCACAGCTGCTGGCCCTGCCGGCGGCGTTCACCGGCAACGGGGTCATCCAGCACACCGCCTCGGACGCAGCGCTGGTCGCGGTGCTGGCGGCGGTGCACCGCGCGTCGGACGGGCGGAGCGTCACCGACGGCGTCGGGGGCGCCCGGTACACCGTCTACACGTCCGGGCAGACGCACTCGTCGGTGGAGAAGGCCTGCCGGGTCGCCGGGCTCGGCTCCTCGGCGTTGCGGCTCGTCGCCGTCGACGACGCCCTGGCCGCCCGGCCGGAGTCCCTGCGCGCACTGCTGGAGGCCGATGTCGCCGCGGGCGCCCGTCCCACGCTGCTGGTCGCCTCGGTCGGGACGACCGGCACCGGCGCGGTCGACCCGGTGCGCGAGCTGGCGCGGGTGGCCCGCGAGTACGGCTGCTGGGTGCACGTCGACGCGGCGTGGGCCGGTGTCGCTGCCGTGTGCCCGGAGCTGCGCTGGCTCGGCGACGGGCTCGAGCTCGCCGACTCCTACGCGACCAACCCGCACAAGTGGTTGCTGACCAACTTCGACTGCGACGCTTTCTGGACCGCCGACCGGGCCTCGCTCGTCGGGGCGCTGTCGATCCTGCCGGAGTACCTGCGCAACGCCGCCACGGCGTCGGGCGCCGTCATCGACTACCGCGACTGGCACGTCCCGCTCGGGCGCCGCTTCCGCGCGCTCAAGCTGTGGGCGGTGCTGCGGTGGTACGGCGCCGAGGGCCTGCGCGAGCACATCCGCACCCATGTCGAGCTGGCCGAGCGCTTCGCGTCGTGGGTGGGCGCCGATGAGCGTTTCGAGCTCGTCGGACGGTCGCTGTCGCTCGTCGTCTTCCGGCTGCGCGACGGCGTGCCGGACGCGGACAGCGCCACCCGGGCGCTGATGGACCGGGTGAACGCCTCCGGCCAGGCCTACCTCACGCACACGACGGTGCGCGGCCGGACCGTCCTGCGGCTGGCGATCGGCTCCCCGCAGACCCAGAGCCGGCACGTCGAGCAGGTGTGGCAGCTGCTCAGCTCGTCGGTGTGACGCCGGGCGGCACGCGGAAGGTCAGGACCGCAGCCGGACGAGCCCTTCCTGGACGACGCTGGCGACGTGCCGACCGTCCCGGGAGAACAGCCCGCCCACTGCCAGGCCCCGCCCGCCGGACGCCGAGGGGCTGTCCTGGGCGTACAGGAACCACTCGTCGGCGCGGAAGGGCCGGTGGAACCACACGGCGTGGTCGAGTGAGGCCAGCCGGACGCCGTCGCCCGGCACCGACAGCCCGTGCCGGACCAGGACGGCGTCGAGGAGCGTCAGGTCGCTCGCGTAGGTGAGCGCGCACGCGTGCAGTCGCTGGTCGTCGGGCAGCCGGCCCGACGCGCGCATCCAGATCCGTCGCGGGCCGCCGTCCACCTGCGGGTACTCCCACGACGGTGGATCGACGTAGCGCATCTCGAACGGCCACGGGATGCGGTGCAGCGGCACGCTCGGCCCGTCACGGCGACGCTGCTCGCGTTCGGCGACGGTCGGGACGTCGTCGGGGTCGGGCGCCTCCGGCATCGGCGTCCCGTGGTCGACGCCTTCCTGCCGTGCCTGGAACGACGCCGACAGGGTGAAGATCGTCTGGCCGTGCTGGACACCGACGACGCGCCGGGTGCTGAACGACCGCCCGTCCCGGACCCGGTCCACTTCGTACACGATCGGAACACTCGGGTCGCCCGGGCGGATGAAGTACGAGTGCAGCGAGTGGACGTCCCGATCTGCCGACACCGTACGACCTGCGGCGACCAGCGCCTGGCCGGCGACCTGCCCGCCGAACACGCGCTGCAGGGACACCTCCGGGCTGCGGCCGCGGATAGATGTCCTGCTCGATCGGCTCGAGGTCGAGCAGGTGGACGAGGCCGTCGACCAGCGCCTGGCCGCCCGCGTCGGTCGTCGTCATCGTCGGATCATGCGTAGTCGCGGCGCAAGACGTCGCCGATGTGGTGCACGCGGATGGTGTTCGTGGCGCCGGGGGTGTTCGGCGGCGTCCCGGCGACGATCACGACGAGGTCGCCGGAGCGGCTCATGCCGCGCTGCACGAGCGCGGAGTCCACCTGCCGGACCATCTCGTCGGTGGTGTTCACGCTCCAGACCAGGTACGCCTCGGCGCCCCAGACGAGCGCCATCTGACGTTGGACGTTCTCGTCCGGGGTGAACACGAGGATGCGCTCGGACGGCTGGAGCCGGGACAGCCGGCGCGCGGTGTCGCCGGTCTGCGTGAACGCCACGAGCGCCACCGCGCCCAGGGCGTCGCCGAGGCTCTTCGCGGCGATGACCACCGCTCCGCTCTGCGTGCGCGGGTCGTGCTGCAGGCCCTTCGGGTGCGCGCCGGAGCCCTCGACGGAGATGATGATGCGACTCATCGTCGCCACCGTCTGCACCGGGTAGGTGCCGACGCTGGTCTCCCCGGAGAGCATCACGGCGTCCGCGCCGTCGAGAACGGCGTTGGCGACGTCGGACGCCTCGGCCCGCGTCGGACGGGAGTGCGTGATCATCGACTCCAGCATCTGCGTGGCGACGATGACCGGCTTGGCGTTGTCGCGGCAGATCTGCACCGCGCGCTTCTGGATGATCGGCACCTGCTCCAGCGGCAGCTCCACCCCGAGGTCACCGCGGGCCACCATGATGCCGTCGAAGGCCAGGGTGATCTCGTCCAGCCGCTCGACGGCCTCCGGCTTCTCGATCTTGGCGATCACCGGGCGACGGACGCCGACCGCGTCCATGACCTGGTGGACGAGCTTGATGTCCTCGGGGGCGCGCACGAAGGAGAGCGCGACGTAGTCGACGCCGAGGCGCAGCGCGAACTCCAGGTCCTCGGCGTCCTTGTCGCTCATCGCCGGGACGCTGACCGAGACTCCGGGCAGCGAGAGGCCCTTGTTGTTGCTGACCGTGCCGCCCTCCGTGATGTCGCACACGACATCGGTGCCGTCCTGCACCTCGACGGCGACCAGGGCGACGTTGCCGTCGTCGACGAGCAGCCGGTCGCCGGGGCGCACGTCGGCGGCGAGGTTCTTGTACGTCGTCGACACCCGGTCGTGGTCGCCCGGGACGTCCTCGACGGTGATCCGCACCCGCTCGCCCGCCCGCCACTGCACCGGCCCGTCGGCGAAGCGGCCGCAGACGGATCTTCGGACCCTGCAGGTCGGCGAGGACGGCGACGTTGCGGCCGGCGGCCTGCGCCGCGGCCCGGACCTCGGCGTAGCGGCGGCCGTGGTCGGCGTGCTCGCCGTGGCTGAAGTTCAGCCGCGCCACGTCCATGCCGGCCTCGACGAGGGCGCGGCAGCGCTCGGGGGTGTCCGTCGACGGACCGAGCGTGCAGACGATCTTGGCGCGACGGGGCACGCTGCCAGGCTAGTAGCTGCCCGCCGGTCACTCCGCCGCCGACGGACACCGGCCGCTGGCCCGGCCGTCCCTCGCCGTACTCCCTGCCGTCCCCTTGCCGTGCCCTCGCCGTACCCCCTGCCGTCCGCTCGTCGTTCCCCTGCCGTCCGCTCGTCGTTCCCCTGCCGTCCGCTCGTCGTTCCCCTGCCGTCCGCTCGTCGTTCCCCCGCCGTCCCCTCGTGATCATCTGGGATCCAGCGGGACTGTCCCCCAGGGTTCCCAGACGATCACGGGACGAGCAGTGGCGGCGGCGGACCGGCGGGCGGCGACCCGCGTGCCGAGCCCACCTCGACGCCGAGTTCGGCCGCTCGCGCACGCAACCATCCGGTGACCTCCCGCGCCCACGCCTGCCCAAGGTCGGTCGGCGCGTCGTGGCGGACCGCCAGACCGCACGCGGTGAGCGCGTTGTGGCGCGTCAGGGTGCGCGTCCACAGCGGCCCGTCGTGGTGGCGTCGGCCGTCGATCTCGACGACTGCCCGCAACGCCCGCCAGAGCAGGTCGACGACGGCGATGGTGGTGCCGCCGCGGACGACGGGGACGTTGACCTCGAAGGCGGGCGCGGCACACCGTCGCAGCTCGTCGATCGCCCGGACCTCGGCGATCGACCGTGCGCCGGCGTCGAGGTCTCCGATGGCCGCCCGGAGTGCGGCACTGTCCCGGCGTGGTCCGCTCTCGAGCTCCCGGGCCAGGTCGTCCACGGAGCACACCTCCCGCTGCACCGCCTCGGTGACGAGTGCCCGGACCGCCCAGGGCCGGACGCCGATGCTGCCGAGGTCCGCGAGCGCACGCGCTGGACGGACGACACGGGAGAAGGCCGGTTCGTCGTCTGCGGTGGTGAGCCAGGTCTCGTACGGGCGACGCGTCGCGCGGACCCGCACGCTCGGGATCGCGCGGCGGTCCCGGCCCGTCGTCAGGACGAGCACCGGCGCTCCGGCGCCCGTCGCGGACCGCAGGCCCGCCATCCGCACGGCATCGAGGCCGCTGATCGCCGACGAGGCGCCGCCGGCGATCAAGGCTGCCGACGCCCAGTCCGTCCGAGCCGGCACCTCCGGGCGGGTCAGCACCACCCCGGAGCACAGCCGTGACCACAGACCCCGGCGGAGGAGCGTCCGGACGTGGTCAGCCGTGAGGCCGTACGAGCGGCAGTGCTCCACGGCGATGACGCGCGGGAGGACGAGGACCACGTCGAAGAGCGTGCGGCCCTCCGACGGCTCGCGAGCCGTCACCGGCCAGGATGTGGACGACAACGCACCCTGTGGACGGCGAGCTTCTCTCAGCCCCCTCCTTGCCCCATCCCGCAGCCCCATCCCGCACCCCCGTCCCGTGATCATCTGGGAGGCAGCGGGACATGGCCCGACAGCATCCCAGATGATCACCGGACCAGGGCAGCGGGCGGCGGTCACCTGCGTTCGGGCGGCGGTCACCTGCGGGCGGCGGGCGGGCGGCGGTCAGCTGCGGGCGGCGGGCGGCGGTCGGGCAGCGGGCGGCGGACGCGCGGGCAGCGGGCAGCTCCGGGCGGCGGCCACGCGGCGGCGGTCAGCTGCGGGCGGCGGCCATCACGGCGACGTCGACGTCCTCCCCCGCGGCGCGAGCCGCCCGCGTCGCCTCCAGCACGCGGCGGAAGTCCGGCGGGACGATCGCCGAGAACCGTCGCAGCGCGGCGGGCCAGTCCGCGAGCAGGACCGCCGCCACCGCCGACCCGGTCATCTCCGCGTGCCGCGCCACCGCCGCGCGGCAGCAACGCCGCCTCCTGCGACCCGTCGGCCACCGGACTGACGTCCACCGCTCGCGGGGTTCACCCGGCCGGCGTCGAGGTCGAGCACGAAGCCGTACCCGCCGGACATGCCGGCGCCGACGTTGCGCCCGGTCGGGCCGAGCACCACCGCGACGCCGCCGGTCATGTACTCCATGCGCGTGGTCGCCGACGGCCTCGGCCACCACCGTCGCGCCGGAGTTGCGCACGCCGAAGCGTTCGCCGACGACGCCGGACAGGTAGATCTCGCCGCTGGTCGCGCCGTAGCCGACGACGTTGCCGACGATGACGTTCGTCGCCGGCCTCGAACGGCGCCGTCGGGCGACGGCCGCACCGCCAGCACACCGCCGGACAGCCCCTTGCCGACGTAGTCGTTGGCGTCGCCGATGAGCCGCAGCGTCATCCCGCGCGGCAGGAACGCCGCCGAACGACTGCCCGGCCGAGCCGGTGAAGGTGATGTCGATGGTGTCCGGCGGCAGCCCCTCGGCGCCGTAGCGGCGGGTCACGAGCGAGCCGAGCATGGTGCCGACCGTGCGGTTCACGTTGCGCACGGGCAGCTCCAGGGTGACCGGCGCGCCGTCGAGCAGCGCGCCCTCGCAGAGCTGGATCAACGTGTTGTCGAGCACGCCGTCGAGGCGCGTGGTCCTGCCCGCGCACCCGGCGCGGCGCGTCCCCGTGCGGCGAGGGCGGGTACGGCGAACATCGGGGACAGGTCGAGGCCGTCGGCCTTCCAGTGCTCGATGGCTCGGCGGGTGTCGAGCAGCTCGACGTGGCCGATCGCCTCGTCCAGCGAGCGGAAGCCCAGCGAGGCGAGCAGCGCCCGCACCTGCTCGGCGATGTACTCGAAGAACGTGACGACGAACTCGGGCCGCCCGGTGAACCGCGCCCGTAGCTCGGGGTTCTGGGTGGCCACGCCGACCGGGCACGTGTCGAGGTGGCAGACCCGCATCATCACGCAGCCGGAGACGATCAGCGGCGCCGTCGCGAAGCCGAACTCCTCCGCCCCGAGCAGCGCGGCGACGACGCACGTCCCGCCCGGTCTTCATCGCGCCGTCGACCTGGACGGTGATGCGGTCGCGCAACCCGTTGAGCAGCAACGTCTGCTGCGTCTCTGCCAGGCCGAGCTCCCACGGCAGGCCGGCGTGCTTCAGCGACGTCAGCGGCGCCGCACCCGTCCCACCGTCGTGTCCGCTGATGAGGACGACGTCGGCGTGCGCCTTCGACACCCCGGCCGCCACCGTCCCGACGCCCGACTCCGCCACGAGCTTGACGTGCACCCGCGCCTGCGGGTTGGCGTTCTTCAGGTCGAGGATGAGCTGGGCGAGGTCCTCGATGGAGTAGATGTCGTGGTGCGGTGGCGGCGAGATCAACCCGACGCCCGGCGTGGAGTGCCGCGTGCGCGCGATCCACGGGTACACCTTGAAGCCGGGCAGCTGGCCGCCCTCGCCCGGCTTCGCGCCCTGCGCCACCTTGATCTGGATGTCGTCGGCGTTGACCAGGTAGTGCGACGTCACACCGAAACGGCCGGACGCCACCTGCTTCACCGCGGACCGCCGGGAGTCACCGTTCGGGTCGGGCACGTAGCGCGACGGCGTCCTCGCCACCCTCGCCACTGTTCGACTTGCCGCCCAAGCGGTTCATCGCGATGGCCAGCGTCTCGTGCGCCTCCGCCGAGATCGACCCGTACGACATCGCACCAGTGGCGAAGCGTCGCACGATCGACGACACCGGTTCGACTTCGGACAACGGCACCGGGTGTCGGACACCGGAGCGGAAGTCGAACAGGCCGCGCAAGGTCCCGCCCTCCCGGTTCAGCTGCTCGACCTTGGCGGTGTACTCCTCGAAGACCTCGAACCGGCGCTGCCGCGTGGCGTGCTGCAGCAGGAAGACCGTCTCGGGGTTGAACAGGTGCAGCTCCCCCTCGCGGCGCCACTGGTACTCCCCGCCGACCTCCAGCCGGCGGTGCGCCCGCGCCGTCGGCACCGGCGGGTAGGCGGACGCGTGCCGCGCCTCCGCCTCGTCGGCGATGACGGACAGCCCGACGCCGCCGAGCCGGGACGGCGTCCCGGGGAAGTACTCGTCGAGGAGGTCCTGCGCCAGGCCGAACGCCTCGTACACCTGCGCTCCGGTGTAGGACGCGATCGTCGAGATGCCCATCTTGGACATCACCTTCAGCACGCCCTTGGACAGCGCGGTGACGTACGCCGAGATCGCGCGAGGCGCGTCAGCCGGCCCGAACCCGGCGACGGCACCCGCGACCACCAGGTCCTCGATCGTCTCGAACGCCAGGTACGGGTTGACGGCGGCGGCGCCGTAGCCGATGAGCAGCGCGACGTGGTGCACCTCGCGCGCCTCACCGGTCTCGACCACCAAACCCACCCGGGTGCGCTGGCCGGTGCGGATGAGGTGCTGGTGCACCGCTGAGGTCAGCAGCAGCGACGGGATGGGCGCCGAGTCGGCGTCGCAATCACGGTCGGAGAGGATGAGGATCCGCGCCCCGGCGTCGATCGCGGCGCTGCACTCCTGCCGGACCCGCTCCAGCGCACCGGCGAGCGCCTCGGCGCCGCCGTGCACCCGGTACCGGCCGTCGACCAGGCGGCACTGGAAACCCGGCAGGTCGCCGTCGGCGTTGATGTGCCAGATCTTGGCCAGCTCGTCGTTGTCCAGGACCGGCCGCGGCAGCACCAGCTGCCGGCAGGACGCCGGTCCCGGAGCGAGGAGGTTCTGCTCGGCGCCGAGAGTGCCGGCCAGCGAGGTCACCATCTCCTCGCGGATGGCGTCGAGCGGCGGGTTGGTGACCTGGGCGAACAGTTCGCTGAAGTAGTCGAACAGCAGCCGCGGACGCCGCGACAGTGCCGCCAGCGGGGTGTCGGTGCCCATCGAGCCGATGGGCTCCGCGCCGGCGCGGGCCATCGGCGCGAGCAGGATCCGCAGCTCCTCCTCGGTGTAGCCGAACACCTGCTGGCGGCGGAGCACGGACTCGTGCGGGTGGACGACGTGCTCGCGCGCCGGCAGCTCGTCGAGGTGCATGAGCCCTGCGTGCAACCACTCGCCGTACGGCTGGTCCGCGGCGAGCGCGGACTTCACCTCGTCGTCGTGCAGGATCTCGCCGCGCGCGGTGTCGACGAGGAACATCCGTCCCGGCTGCAGGCGGCCCTTGGCGACCACGGTGGCCGGGTCGAGGTCGAGGACGCCGGCTTCGCTGGCCAGGACGACCAGCCCGTCCGAGGTGCGCCACCAGCGCCCGGGGCGCAAGCCGTTGCGGTCGAGGACGGCGCCGATGAGCGTGCCGTCGGTGAACGACACCGACGCCGGGCCGTCCCAGGGCTCCATGAGCGTGGCGTGGAACCGGTAGAAGTCGCGCCGCGCGGAGTCCATGTCCGCGGCGTTCTCCCACGCCTCCGGGATCATCATCAACACCGCGTGCGGCAGGCTGCGCCCGCCCAGGTGCAGCAGCTCGAGCACCTCGTCGAACGACGCCGAGTCCGAGGCGCCCGGCGTGCAGACCGGGAACAGCCGCGCGAGGTCGCCCGGGAGCAGCGACGGAGGCGAGCAAGGCCTGGCGGGTGGCCATCCAGTTCCGGTTGCCCCGCACGGTGTTGATCTCGCCGTTGTGCGCGACGTAGCGGAACGGGTGCGCGAGCGGCCAGGACGGGAACGTGTTGGTGGAGAACCGGCTGTGCACCAGCGCGATCGGCGAGGCGAACCGCTCGTCGGTCAGGTCGGGGAAGAACCGGCCGAGCTGGTCGGTGGTGAGCATCCCCTTGTAGACGAGCGTGCGGCCGGACAGCGACGGGAAGTACAGCTCGACGCCGAGCTCGCGGGCGCGCCGCTCGGCGACCTTGCGGACGCAGAAGGCCAGCCGCTCGAGCGCCATCCCGGTCTCGCCCGCGGCGCCGCGCAGGAGGACCTGTCGGAACGCCGGCATCACAGCCCGCGCCGTCGGCCCGACCGGGTCCGCGTCGACCGGCACCTCGCGCCAGCCGAGGACCTCGAGCCCCTCCTCGCCGGCGACCTGCTCGACGAGCGCGACGGCGCGGCCCGCGGCGGCGGGGTCGACCGGCAGGAAGGCGATGCCCACGGCGTAGGCACCGGGCGGCGGCAGCGGGAACGGCACGACGGCACGCAGGAACGCGTCGGGCACCGCGACGGTGATGCCGGCGCCGTCGCCGGAGGACGCCTCGGCTCCGGCCGCACCTCGGTGGTCCAGGTTGTGCAGCGCGCCGAGCGCGTCCGCGACGATGCGGTGGCTCGGCGTCCCGGACAGGTCGGCCAGGAACGCGACACCGCAGGAGTCCGACTTCGAACGCGGGGTCGTACAGCCCCTGCGCGGGCGGGACGGCAGAGAACACCGTCATGTTGCTCCCCTCGGCCGAGCGCGCCGGAAGGGACGCCCGGCGGCGGACTGGCTGTGCATCACCGGGACGGCATCGGCCCGAGGTCGTCCGCCGGGCACGCGGCCGGGCGGTCACCGCGAACGGTACCGGCAGACCTCGTTCAGAGCTGCGCGAGGGCGGCCTCGATCCGCGGCCGGCGCGCGCGCGGCACCGGCTGGCCGTCGGCGGTGGTGACGTAGAAGGCGTCGACGACGGCCCCGCCGACCGACGACAGCCGGGCCGAGCGGACGTCCAGGTCGCAGCGCTCGAGCACGCCGGTCACCCGGTGGAGCAGCCCGATCGCGTCGTCGGTGCGCAGCTCGACGACGGTGGCGTCGGTGGCCGCGTCGTCGAACCACAGCACCTCCGCCGGCGGACCGGCAACAGGCGCGGCACCGCGGGCGTAGGCGCGCTCCTTGGCCGCGAGGCGGTCGGTCAGCGTCGAGGCGGTCCTCGAGCGCGCGGAGTAGGTCGGCGCGCACCCGGGCGGCGTCCGGCAGGGTGCCGAACCGCGGCTCGACGACGAAGGCGTTGACCGCCATGCCGGCGTGGGTGCGGACGGAGGCGGAGCGGACGTCGAGTGAGTGCAGCGCCAGCACGCCGGCGGTGCGCGACAGCACGCCGCGCGCGTCCGGAGCGGCCACGACCACCTCGTCGCCGTCGACCTCGACGGCCACCGCGCCGGCCTCGGCCAGCCGGCGGCGACGCTCGTCCAGCGGCGCCGCCGGAGGGAGCTCGGCGCCGTGCAGCAGCCGGCGCGTCCGCGCCACGAGCTCGGCGACCAGCGCCGCCTTCCAGTCGCTCCAGACCAGCGGTCCGGTGGCCTGGGCGTCGGCGATGGTCAGGGCGTGCAGCAGAGCCAGCAGCTCCGCCGAGCCGCCGACCGCGTCGGCGACCACGGCCAGCGTCGGCGGGTCGTCGAGATCGCGCCGGGTGGCGGTCTCGGGCAGCAGCAGGTGCTGGCGCACGAGCGGCGACGACGGTCGCCGCGTCGCCGTACGACAGCCCGATCCGGGTGGCGATCGGCCCGGCGATGCGGGCGCCGACCGCGGCGTGGTCGACGCCGGCCGAGCCCTTGCCGATGTCGTGCAGCAGCGCGCCGAGCAGCAGCAGGTCCGGCCGGGCGACGCGTCGGCGCAGGCCGGACGCGCAGGCCGCGGTCTGCAGCAGGTGCCGGTCGACCGTGTACCGGTGGACGGGGTTGTGCTGGGCGCGGAAGCGCACCGCGTCCCACTCGGGCAGCAGCCGGACCAGCAGGCCGACCTCGTCGAGGGACTCCAGGACGGGCACCGCAGCGTTCCCGGCACCGAGCAGCGTGACGAACTCCGCCAGCGCCGCCGCCGGCCACGGGTGCGGCAGCGGCGCCGACTCCCCCGCCAACCGCTCGAGGGTGAACTGCGCCAGCGGCAGCTCCTGCTCGGCGGCGACCCGGGCGGACCGCAACACCAGTACTGGATCGGCCCAGGGGTCGGCGTCCCGGGCGAGCACCACCTCGCCGTCCTGGGCGACGACGCCGCGGGCCAGCCCGACCCGCTCCGGCGCGCTCGCGGGCCGGCCGAGGGCGCCCAGGCCGCCGCGCAGCAGCCGGCGGACCGACGGCCGCGCCGTCTCGCGCGGTGTCAGCCGGCGCAGCGCGCTGTCGAAGGCCAGGGTCAGCGTCCGGGCCGCCTCGTTGACGTCGCGGAGTACCGCGTCACCGCCGTCGAGGCCCAGTGCGTCGGCGATCCCGTCCTGCTCCTGCTGGCGGAGGACGTCGTCGTCGCGGCCGACGCGGCGGTGCAGCTCGCCGCGGACGTCCAGCAGGACCTCTCCGGCGCCGCGCGCCGAGACGGGGACGTCGGTGAGCTGGGCGAGCGCCGAGCGCCCGGAGCGCCTGGGCGTCACGGAGGCCGCCGCGGCTCTCCTTCAGCTGCGGCTCGAGCAGGAACGCCGCCTCGCCGGCGCGTCGCTCGCGCTCGCGTGCGAGCTCGGCCAGCTCCGGCACCCGCCGCCGGGCGACCGCCCGCCACAGGTCGAGCACCCGCGTGCGCAGTGCCGCGGACACCGCGCAGTCCCCGGCGACGTGCCGCACGTCGAGCAACCCGAGCAGCGCCTTGAGGTCGTCTCTCGCGACGGCGAGAGCGTGCTCCGGGGTGCGCACCGAGTGGTCGAGCGCGACGCCGCTGTCCCAGACCGGGTACCAGATCCCGTCCGCGACGCGGCCCAGGTCGCCCACCCGCCCGCTGTGCAGCAGGACGAGGTCCAGGTCGCTGTACGGGGACGGCTCGCGCCGGCCGTACCCGCCGACCGCCACGAGCGCGACGCCCGGCGGCGCCCCGAGTGACGCCACCCGGGCGGCGAGCCACCGGTCGTACGTGTCGGACAACGCCGCACGGAGTTCCCCGCGCACGAGTCCGGGCTGGCGAAGGACGCCAGCCCGGAGCTCACCCAGCTCAGAGTGCGTCGGCGTCGCGCTCACCCGTCCGGACCCGCACGAGGGTCTCCACCGGTGTCACCCACACCTTGCCGTCGCCGATCTTGCCGGTGCGCGCCGCTTCGACGACGGCGTCGACGATCTTGTCCGCGTCCCCGTCGTCGACCAGCACGTCGATGCGCACCTTCGGCACGAGGTCGACGGTGTACTCCGCGCCCCGGTAGACCTCGGTGTGCCCGCGCTGCCGGCCGAACCCCTGGACCTCGCTGACCGTGAGGCCCTGCACGCCCAGCACTTCCAGCGCGGCCTTGACGTCCTCCAGCTTGAACGGCTTGACGACCGCCGTGACCTGCCTCATGCGTCCACCTTCTCCCGCGCCATGGCGGCCGCGACCGCGGGGCTGAAGCCGGATCCGCCGACGCCGCCGAAGTCGTACGCCGACTCCCCGTGGATGGCGGTGTCGAGACCCTCCACCTCGGCCTCCTCGCTCACCCGCGTCTTCATGACCAGCCCGATGACCTTCGCGATGACGAACGTGCCGACGAAGCTGAACACGGTCACGGTGCCGGCGACGAGGAACTGGTGGAGCAGCAGGTTCCACCCGCCGTACTTGCCGCTCCCGCCGTAGAGGATGCCGTCGTTGGCCAGCGAGTTGGTGCCCGACGTGCTGAAGAACCCGACGCACAGCGTGCCGATCCAGCCGCCGACCAGGTGCACGCCGACGACGTCGAGGGAGTCGTCGAAGCCGAGCCGGGTCTTCATCCCGACCGCGAGGGCGCACACCGCGCCGGCGATGAGCCCGATGAACAGCGAGCCGACCGGCGAGACGAACCCCGCACACGGCGTGATGGCCACCAGGCCTGCGACCGCACCGGAGGCCGCGCCGAGCGCCGTGGACTTCCCGTACCGGATCTTCTCGACGACGATCCAGCCGATGAGCGCGGTGGCCGTCGCGGTGTTGGTGTTCACCCACGCGTAGGAGGCCAGGTCCGTCGCGCCGAGCGCCGAGCCCGCGTTGAACCCGAACCAGCCGAACCAGAGCAGGCCCGCGCCGAGCAGCACGAACGGGATGTTGTGCCCGCGCATGTTCTCCTTCGGCCAGCCCCGCCGCCGGCCGAGCACCAGCGCCATCGCCAGACCCGCGGCGCCGGCGTTGATGTGGACGACGGTGCCCGCCGGCGAAGTCCTCGGCGAAGAACTTGCCCGCCGAGTTCTGCAGCGTGCCGTTCGCCCAGCCGTAGCTGTCGAACACCCAGTGCGCGACCGGTGCGTAGATGACGACGGACCAGACGGCGACGAACGCCACGAACGCGCCGAACTTCCAGCGGTCGGCGGTCGAGCCGGTGATCAGCGCCGGGGTGATGATCGCGAACGTCAGCTGGAAGGCGACGAACGCCATCGTCGGTGTCGTCTGCGCCGACCCGAGCGCCGGCACCACGTCCCTGATGTGTTCGAGCCCGGCGTAGTGGAAGTCACCGAAGAACTTCCCGTCGCCACCGAAGGCGATGGAGAACCCGACGATCACCCAGGTCACGCTGACGACCGCGATGGCGGCGAAGTTCTGCATCAGCATGGCGAGCACGTGCTTGGCGCGGACCATGCCGCCGTAGAAGAACGCCAGGGCCGGCGTCATCAGCAGCACGAGCGCTGATGACGCGAGCAGCCAGGCCGTGTCGCCCGGGTTCAGGTTCTTCTTGAGGTCGAAGGGCGCGTAGGACGCCGACGCGAGCAGGTGGGACACAGGCTCTCCCGTCACGGGGGTGGAGGGGTGGTCTGCGCGCGGGACGGCCGCGCTCGGGGCGAAGACTGCGGGTCCGCTGTTTCGCCAAACGCGTCGCGGTGTTACCGGGGTGTGAACGCCCTCAACGGCGAGTCAGGACCGATGGGTGCAGAGCTGGTCGACCGGCACGGTCGGCCCGGTGGTGCACACCGCTGGCAGGACGGCCGCCACCGAGCGGCTGACCTCGGGCAGCGGGTTGTACGACTGCGCGGCCGGCCAGGACAGCTCGACGTACACCGCCCGGTCGACGGTGGTGAACACCGTGGCGTCACCGTTCTTGACCGGTAGCCACTCCACCGCCGCTGCGGTGGGCGCTCCGGTGGCCGCCTCCGGGCGGACGTCGACCAGCTGCGCGTCGCTGCCGGGCACCAGCTGCGTCGGGCGGGCGACGCCGCAGCGCAGCACCACCGGCGGGTCGCCCCAGGCGACCGTGCGCTCGGCGAAGGCCGGCCGCGCGGGCAACGGGCCGAGCTGCACGGGGAGGACGCCGATCAGCCGCGCGCACGCCGACACGGTGGCCGCATCGGACACCGCGGGCGCCGGGACGCTGATGGCCGGCAGCGCCGTCGCGGACCCGGTCGGCGCCGGGGTGCCGCCCGATCCGCCGCGGGTGAGGAACAGGGCGAGGACGAGGACCAGCGGGAGGGCGACGGCCGTGGCGATCAGGGCCGCGCGGCGCCTGGCCGGGTCGATGGCGGGAGGAGCCGGGGTTCAGAGGTGGACGACGGGGCAGGTCAGCGTGCGGGTGATCCCGTCCACCTTCTGCAGCTGCGCGACGACCAGCTGGCCGAGCTCGTCGACGGTGTCCGCCTCGGCGCGCACGATCACGTCGTAGGGACCGGTGACGTCCTCGGCGCTCGCCACGCCCGACATGCCGGCGACCTCGCGCGCCACCGCGGCGGCCTTGCCCACCTCGGTCTGGATGAGGATGTAGGCGTTGACGGCGGGCATCGGCGCGTCCTCCCTGCTCGCTGCGGTCCTTCGGGGCGAACTCGGTCTCTGGTAGGAACCTAGCGCAGCCCGCCGGGCGGCCCGACGGTCGCGACAGCGCCGGATCCCGGGCGCCGACAGCGGAGGACAGCGCCATCACCGTTTCCGACGTGGGCGAGTTCGGGCTCATCGCGCGGGTCACCGCGGGGCTGCCGGCCTCGCCGCTGACCGTCATCGGCCCGGGTGACGACGCCGCGGTGGTGACCGCACCGGACGGGCGCGTCGTGGCGTCCACCGACCTGCTCGTCGAGGGCCGGCACTTCCGCCGCGACTGGTCGACCCCGGAGGACGTCGGCCGCAAGGCCGCGGCGAAGAACTTCGCCGACATCGTCGCGATGGGCGCGTGGCCGACGGCGTTGCTCATCGGGTTCGCGACGCCGCCGGACCTGCCGCTGGAGTGGGTCGACGGGATGATGGCCGGGCTGCGTGAGGAGTGCGGTGCGCTCGGCGCGACCATCGTCGGCGGCGACGTGGTGGCCGCCGACGTCGTGACGCTCGCGGTGACGGCGCTCGGCGACCTGGGCGGTCGGCCGCCCGTCACGCTCGGCGGGGCCGGCCCCGGTGACGTCGTGGCGCTGGCCGGCCGGGTCGGCTGGGCGGCGGCAGGGCTGGCGGTGCTCGGGCGCGGTTTCCGCTCCCCGGTCACCGTCGTGGCGGCGCACCGGCGCCCTGAGCCGCCGTACCAGCAGGGCCCGCGGGCCGCGGAACTCGGTGCGACCGCGATGACGGACGTCAGTGACGGTCTCGTGGCCGACCTCGGGCACATCGCCGCGGCGAGCGGCGTGCGCATCGACCTGCGCGCCGCGGCCGTCCCGCTGCCGCCGAAGATCCGCGACGTCGGGACGGCACTGAACGTCGACCCGCTGAGCTGGGTGATGACCGGTGGCGACGACTACGCGCTCGTCGCCACCTTCCCGGCCGGCACGTCGTTGCCGCCGGAGTGGTCCGTGATCGGATCGGTGTCCGAGGGTGGGCCGGAGGTGCGGGTCGACGGCGTGCGCTGGCCGAGCGGCGGCCACGAGCACTTCCGCTGAGCCGCCGGCGCGCAGTTCCTAGCCTGGTCGGGTGCCCCTGCCGCTGGTGTTCGAGGTCCGCCGCTACGACGACCCGGACGTCGCGCGTCTGGTCGAGGAGGTGCAGCAGGAGTACGTCGTGCGCTACGGCGGACCCGACGCCGACCCGGTGGACCCGGCGCAGTTCGACCCGCCGGAGGGTCTGTTCCTGCTCGCCCTGCTCGACGGCCGTCCGGTGGCGATGGGCGGGTGGCGGCGACTGCCGCCCAAGGGCGCCGACCGGGAGTCCAGGCCTGCCGGAGCACTTGGCGCCGACCGGAGGTCCAGGCCTGCCGGACCACGTGGCGCCGACCGGGAGTCCAGGCCTGCCGGACCTCTTGGCGCCGACCGGGAGTGGCCTGCCGGAGGACTTGGCGCGGACGCCGAGATCAAGCGGATGTACGTGACCGCGGCGCTCCGGCGCAGGGGCCTGGCGCGGGCGGTGCTCGCGGAACTGGAGCGGACCGCCGCCCGCGCGGGCGTGCGTCGGCTGGTCCTCGCCACCGGTCCGCAGCAGCCGGAGGCGGTGGCGATGTACGAGCGGGACGGGTACACGCCCGCGCCGGCGTTCGGGCACTACGCCGGGATGTCCGGCCCGCTGTTCTACAGCAAGGACCTCGCGCCGGGGACAGATCAGGGCCCTGCCGCGGTGGCAGGGCCCTGATCTGTCGGAGCGTGCGGGTGGTACGTCAGTCGCTGACGCCCACCGTCTCCTTCGCGATCGACGCGAGCTGGGTCTGCGCGGCGTTGGCCACGTTGACCCGGGCCTTGTGGGCCTCCTCGTAACGGATCATGACCTCGACGTCGTGCGGCGAGCGCAGCGCCTTGACCGCCTTGATGGCGTCCGAGGTCGACAGCGAGTCGAAGCCCTTGATCGGCAGCTCGCTGGCGCTGATGTCGCCGAGTTCCTCGCGAGCGTTCCGGGCCGCCGCGGCGGCGTCGGTGTTGCCCTGCCGGCGGGCGACCTGCTCCGCGCGGCGCAGCGCGGCGCGGCGACCGGCGGTGAACGTCTCGCGGACGGCGTCGCCGAACTGCTCGGCCTGGCCGCGGGCGTCCTGAACGCCCTGCACGGCCTTGTCCCGGCGCTGCTGCGCCTTGTCGACGGCCTGGTTGACCTGCTCGGCGAACAGCCGGGCCGGGGTGCCGGCGAGGCGGACTGCGGTGCCGGTGACGCGCTGCAGTCGGAGTGGCGCGCAGTGCGGCCGGGCCGCCCAGGGCCTCCTCGGCGAGGACGACGGTCAGCCACTCGACGGTCGCGGAGTGAGCGGTGACCAGCCGCTCGGCGAGCCGGCGGACGTCGCTGCTCTCGGCCCGCTCGGCGAGCGCCTTGAGGTAGGTGGCGCGGTCGAGCAGCTGGTGCTCGAGAGCGAGGTCGCCGAGCAGCGCCTCGTCCAGCGGCTGGGCCTGCTCGACGGTCGCCTTGACGACGGCAGTCAGGCGCCCGGCGGCCGGGGTGACGACGTCCGGTACGCCGCCGAGCTTGCGCAGCGTCTCGACGAGGGCCTCGGTGCGGGCCGCGGCGTTGTCGGCGTTCTGCCGCAGCTCCCGGGCGACGGCCTCGGTGCGGGCCTGCGAGATCCGGGTGCGGGCGATCTGCTCCTCGGTCTGGGTCAGCGCGACGAGCGCCCGCAGCTGGGTGACGATGGTGGTCGTGGTGCTATCGGACACGCGGTCTCCTCTGGGGTCAGGTCGGTACACCCCAGAGATACCCGTACACCGGGTACCAGGTACCGAATGTACGGGGTGAAACGGCTCACGTCGGAGGGAGCAGGCGGCGGGTTCCCCCGCCGCTGGGGAGCGCGGGTCAGCCGCGGGTGACCTTGCCGGCCTTCAGGCAGGACGTGCACACCGACAGGCGGCGGCGGGTGCCGGGCGCGACGATCGCGCGCACGGTCTGGATGTTCGGGTTCCACCGACGGTGGGTGCGACGGTGGGAGTGCGAGACGGACATGCCGAAGCCGGGCCCCTTGCCGCAGACATCGCAGACGCTGGCCACAACGGCCTCCTCATGCTCACGCGGGTAGTCGAACGAAAGCCCGGCACACGGCCGGGCACTGCTCGCAGTCTAGCCTGCGCCGCCTGCCGCGGACCACCGCCGGCGCCCGCTGCAGCCGCCCGCTGCCGCCGCCCCCTGCAGCCGCCCGCTGCCGCCGCCCGCTGCCGGCGCCCACGGTGAGCGCCGCCGGCGTCGCCGGCTGGACAGCCGGTCGCCACTACTGTTGCTCGCGCCCGGACCGGCCGCGGCGGAGGGAGGCTCGGTGTCCCCCGTGCCCGCCCCGCTCGACGCGCTCGACGCGCTGGACGCCGACGCCGTCCGGCAGTGGGGTGCGCTGGCCGCCGAGCGGCTGCACCGGGAGCGTGGACAGATCGACCGTCTGAACGTGTACCCGGTGCCCGACGGGGACACCGGGACGAACCTCAGCTCGACGGTCCGGGCGGCCGCGGACGCGGCCGCGGTGGACGCCTCGCCCACCGCCGGCGCTGCCCTGCGAGCGATGGCGCGCGGAGCCGTGCTGGGCGCCCGGGGCAACTCAGGCGTCATCGTCAGCCAGATCCTCCGCGGGCTCGGCGAGGCCGCCGGCGGCGCGGAGCGCTGGGACGGCCGCGGCCTGCAGCGTGGCCTGGAGCACGCCGTCGCGGTCGCCTACCGCTCGGTCGGCGAGCCGGTCGAGGGCACGATGCTCACCGTCTACCGGGCGGCCGCCGAGCGGGCGGCCGTGGCGCGTGCCGGGCTCTCCGACGTCGTGCGCGCCTCGGTCGTCGGCGCCCGGGACGCCCTGCTCCGGACGCCGCAACAGTTGCCGGCGCTCGCCCGGGCCGGGGTCGTCGACGCCGGCGGACGCGGTCTGTTGGTCGTGTTCGAGGCGCTGGCGACCGTGGTCACCGGTGACCGGCCGGACGCCCTCGATCCGCACCCCGGAGCTCAGGCGCCGGACGCGGCCCCGACCGGTGCCGCCTACGAGGTGCAGTACCTGCTCGAGGCCGCGCCGGACGCGCTCGAGCAGCTGCGCCGGCGCCTGCTCGCACTCGGTGACTCGCTCGTCGTCGCCGACGCGGACGCCGACGCCGCCGACACCGCCGACACCGCCGGCACCGCCGGCTCGCTCCGGCCGAGCGGCGTGCGGCAGGTCCACGTCCACGTCCACGTCGAGGACATCGGCGCCGCCGTCGAGGCGGGCCTGCGCGCCGGCCGGCCGCGTGGCATCCGGGTCGTCCCTCTTCCGGACCCGGCGCCGGCCCGGGCGCCGGCCGCGCCACGCGTCCAGGCACCGGCCTCGTCGCCCGTCCCGGCGTCGGTCGTCGCGTTCGCCCCGGGCGCCGGCCTCGGGCACCTGTTCACCGGCGAGGGCGTCACCGTCGTCGACCCGCCGGTCGGCGCCGACGCCGCGGCCGCGCTCCTCCCGGCACTTCGCCGATCCGCCGACGGTGCCGGTGCCGTGCTGCTGATGCCCGACGCCGGACGCGCCCCCGAGCTCGCCGGCGCCGCCGAGCGCGCGGTCGCCGCCGCACGCGAGGACGGCGTGGAGGTGGCCGTGGTACCGACTCGCTCGCCGGTGCAGGCGCTGGCGGCGGTGGCGGTGCACGACCCGGCGCGGCGCTTCGGCGACGACGTCGTGGCCATGGCCGAAGCGGCCGCCGCGACCCGGCACGCCGAGCTGGTCCGCGCCGATGCCGACGCGCTGACCAGCGCCGGCCCGTGCCGTGCCGGGGACGTCCTCGGCCTCATCGACGGCGACGTGATCGAGGTGGGTGCCGACGTCACGGCCGTCGCGCTGCGGGTGGTCGACCGGCTGCTCGGCGTCGGCGGCGAGCTCGTCACCGTCGTTCCCGGCCGGGACGCACCGCGGCACCTGGCCGACCTGCTGCGCCGCCACGTCGCGGCCCGGGCGCTCGGTGTCGAGGTCGTCGTCCTCGACGGCGGTCAGCCCGACGTCCCGCTGCTGCTCGGGATCGAGTGAGCACATGGCCTCCCTCGACACGCCGCTGGTCGAGCTGGCCGGCAGCAGCGGCCGCGCCCTGGACCGAGCGCTCGGCCTGCGGACCGTCGGTGAGCTGCTGCAGCACTACCCGCGGCGGCTGGCCGAACGGGGCGAGCTCACCGAGATCGCCGGCCTGACCGTCGACGACCACGTCACCGTCCTGGCCGAGGTGCTCACCGCCCGCACCCGGGCGAACCGCAACGGCGGCGCGCGTCTCGAAGTGACCGTCACCGACGGGCGCGGACAGCTGTCGCTGACCTTCTTCGCCCGCTCGGTCGGCGCGCTGAAGTGGCGCGAGGCGCAGCTGTCGCCAGGACGGCGGGCGTTGTTCGCCGGCAAGGTGGGCCGGTACGGGCGCAACCTGCAGCTGGTCCATCCCGATTACCAGCTGCTCGACGACGAGCGACGACGCGGGCGGAGCGGACTTCGCCGGTGCGCTGATCCCCGTCTACTCCGCCACCCGCGAGGTCCCGAGCTGGACGATCGCCGCCGTCGTCCGCCTCGTCCTGGACCACCTCGACCCGGTCCCGGACCCGGTGCCGGCGGACGTCCGGCAGCGCCACCGGTTGGTCGACCTGGACACGGCCCTGCGCACGCTGCACCGCCCGCGTGACCGCTCGGAGTGGGCGGCCGCCCGGCGCCGGCTCGCCTGGGACGAGGCGCTCGGGATCCAGCTGGCGCTCGCCCAGCGGCGCGCGGCGGCCGGGGCCAACCCGGCGGTGGCGCGAGCGCGCCGCGCCACGGGGCTGCTCGACCGGTTCGACGCCCAACTGCCGTTCCGGCTCACCGCGGGGCAGCAGGAGGTCGGCGAGCGGCTCGCCACCGAGCTGGCCGGCGGCGTGCCGATGCAGCGCCTGCTCCAGGGCGAGGTCGGCTCCGGGAAGACGGTGGTCGCGCTGCGGGCGATGCTCCAGGTCGTCGACGCCGGCGGGCAGGCAGCGCTCCTGGCGCCGACAGAGGTGCTGGCCGCCCAGCACGCCCGCTCCATCGAGGCGCTGCTCGGTGATCTCGGCCAGGGCGGCTTCCTCGGCGGCGCCGCGGACGCGACCCGCGTCGCGCTGCTGACCGGGTCGATGTCGGCCGCTGCGCGGCGCGCCGCGCTGGCGGACGCCGCCGGCGGCGCCGCGGGCATCGTCGTCGGCACGCACGCGCTGATCCAGGACCGGGTGCAGTTCGCCGACCTCGGCCTGGTCGTCGTCGACGAGCAGCACCGCTTCGGCGTCGAGCAGCGCGACGTGCTGCGCACCCGCAGCGAGCGACCGCCGCACCTGCTCGTGATGACGGCCACGCCGATCCCCCGCACGGTCGCCATGACGGTGTTCGGTGACCTCGACGTCTCGACCCTGCGGGAGCTGCCGGGTGGGCGGTCCCCGATCGCCACCAGCGTCGTCCCGGCGACCGAGAAGCCGGGTTGGCTGGACCGGGCGTGGCAGCGCGTCCGCGAGGAGGTGTCTGCCGGCCGGCAGGTGTTCGTGGTCTGCCCGCGGATCGGCGGCGGCCCCGCCGACGAGGACGCCGACCAGGACGGCGACGACCTGCCCGACGACGCCGAGGACACCGGCGCCGCGCCGGAGGAGTCCGGCGACGGCCGCCGCCCGCCGGTCGCGGTGGAGGACGTCGCCGTCCTGCTGGCGGACGGGCCGCTGGCCGGACTACGGCTGGCGCAGCTGCACGGCCGACTGCCGCCGGAGGAGAAGGACCGCGTGATGTCGACGTTCGCCGGCGGCGGGCTGGACGTGCTGGTGGCCACGACCGTCATCGAGGTCGGCGTGGACGTCCCCAACGCCACGGTGATGGTCGTCCTCGACGCCGATCGGTTCGGCGTCTCCCAGCTGCACCAGCTCCGCGGGCGGGTGGGACGCGGCGCGCACCCCGGACTGTGCCTGCTCGTCACCGACGCCCCTCCTGGGACGCCCGCCCGGCAGCGCCTCGACGCGGTCGCGGCGACAACGGACGGCTTCGAGCTCGCCCGGCTCGACGTCGAGCAGCGTCGGGAGGGCGACGTCCTCGGCGCCGCGCAGTCCGGCCGGCGCTCGGCCCTGCGGCTGCTGTCCCTGCTGCGCGACGAGGACCTCATCACCGACGCCCGCGCGGAGGCCGGGGCGCTCGTCGCCGCGGACCCGGACCTCGCCGCGCACCCGTTGCTGGCCCGCCGGGTGGCCGAGCTGGTCGACCCGGAGCGCGCCGAGTACCTCGAGAAGGCCTGACGTGCCGCGGATCGTCGCCGGCGCCGCTCGTGGCCGGCGGATCAGCGTGCCGGCGCGGGGCACCCGCCCGACCTCCGACCGCGCCCGTGAGGCGTTGTTCAACAGCCTGGCCGCTCTGCTCGACCTCGACGGCGCCCGCGTGCTCGACCTCTACGCCGGTAGCGGCGGCGTCGGGTTGGAGGCCCTGTCCCGCGGCGCGGCGCTGGCCGTCCTGGTCGACAGCGACCGCGCCGCCGTCGAGGTCCTGCGCGCGAACGCCACCGCGCTCGGGCTGCCCGGCGCGCGGGTCGTCAAGGCGCCGGTCGCCGCGCACCTCTCCGCCGGCCACCCGGACGCGCCGTTCGACCTGGTCTTCGCCGACCCGCCCTACGCCCTCGGCGACGACGCGCTCGGCGGGGTCCTCGCGGCGCTGACGGCGCCGGGGTGGCTCGCGCCCGGCGCCGTGCTCGTCGTGGAGCGCTCCGCCCGCGGCACCCCGCCGCCGTGGCCACCGTCGGTCGACGCGCTGCAGCAGCGCCGCTACGGCGAGAGCGTGCTTTGGTACGGTCGCTCCCGATGAGCCGGCCGAGCGAGGGCGCCGCGAACCGCGTCCGGCGGGCGATCTGCCCCGGCTCCTTCGATCCCGTGACGAACGGCCACCTCGACATCATCGCCCGGGCCGCCGAGCTCTACGACGAGGTCGTCGTCGCGGTGTTCGTCAACAAGTCCAAGTCGAGCATGTTCGCCGTCGACGAGCGCATCGAGATGCTCGCCGAGGTCACCGCGGGCGCTCCCAACGTCCGCATCGACTCCTTCCACGGCCTGGTCGTCGACTACTGCCGCGACCACGACATCCCGGTGATCGTGAAAGGCCTGCGCGCGGTCAGCGACTTCGACTACGAGCTGCAGATGGCGCAGATGAACCGCGGGCTGGCCGGCGTCGACACCCTGTTCATGCCGACCAACCCCGAGTACAGCTTCCTGGCATCCAGCCTGGTCAAAGAGATCGCGACCTGGGGCGGAGACGTGTCCGCGCTCGTGCCGCCGACCGTCCTCAAGCGTCTGGTCGACCGGGCCGCCGGACCGCACTGACGGGGGCCTCGATGGACGCCGGTGGCGCACCGGTCGAGCGGCCGGTCAGCGACCGGGCGCTGCAGCGTGTCGATGTGCTGCTGTCCGAGCTCACCGAGCTGGTGGAGACCGCCCGCTCCCTGCCGATGACCTCGTCGGTGATGCTTCCGCGCGAGCAGGTGCTCGACCTGCTCGACGAGCTGCGGGAGGTCATGCCGGCCGGGCTCGCGGAGTCGCGGCAGGTGCTGCGCCGCCGGGACGAGCTCCTGGAGGCCGCGCAGCGGCGGGTGGCCGCCGTGCTCGCCGAGGCGAGGACGCAGGCCGACTACGTCCTCGCCGCCGCGGCCGCGGAGCGCGAGCGCCTCGCCGGGACGACGGAGGTCGCCCGAGCCGCCCGCGAGCACGCCGACCGCACGCTGGCCGACCTGGCTGCGGTGCTGCAGCGCGCCCAGCTCGACGCCGAGCGCGCCCGGGCGGCGCTGCGAGCGGAGGGCTGACGCCCGTCCGCTGCTATCCTTGCCGACGGCTCGTCAACCCGGGCCGGACCCCGCATGCCTGAGAACACCACACCGCTCCGCGCCCCCGATCCCCGAGGGCCGTTCGTCGTCGACACCCGCGTCGAGCTCGGCCGGACCCGCCGACCGGGATCGATGCGCGAGCTGCAGCGTGATGTTCCCGCTCCTGCGGGGCTGGGCTCGGACCTCATCGGGGTCCCGGAGGGGGCGACGCTCGAACTCGACCTGCGGCTGGAGTCGGTCACCGAGGGCGTGCTGGTCACCGGCACCCTGACCGCCCCGCTCACCGGCGAGTGCGCGCGCTGCCTCGACCCGATCACCGACCAGGTCAGCGCCGAGTTCGTCGAGCTGTTCGCGTACCCGGACAGCGCCACCGACGAGACGGCCGGGGAGGACGAGGTGCACCGGATCGTCGAGGACCTGATCGACGTCGAGCCGGTGGTGCGTGACACGGTCGTCCTGGCCCTGCCCTGGACGCCGCTGTGCCGGGCCGACTGCGCCGGACTGTGTCCCGACTGCGGGACGCGGCTCGACGACCTGCCGGCCGGGCACACCCACGAAACGATCGACCCGCGGTGGGCGGCGCTGCGCCAGCTCGCCACCGGCAGTGCCGGCGATCGTGCTGACGACTGAGAGGAACCGACCATGGCCGTCCCCAAGCGCCGGATGTCGCGCGCGAACACCCGCGCCCGCCGCTCACAGTGGAAGACCAGCGCCCCGACGCTCGTCCCCTGCCCGAACCGAGCCTGCGGTGCCCTGAAGCTGCCGCACACCGCCTGCCAGAACTGCGGGCAGTACGACGGCAAGCAGGTCCTGGCGGTCTGAGCTCATCGGGCCCGGGCGCCGCCGGCTGGATCCGCGGCGGCCCGACCCCACCGCGATGGCCGCTCCCGTCGAACCGGCCGACCAGGCCGGCCTGTCTGCCGCGCTCGGCGTCGAGATCGACCCCGAGTTGCTGCGCCGTGCGCTGACGCACCGCTCCTACGCCTACGAACACGGCGGGCTGCCCAACAACGAGCGGCTGGAGTTCCTCGGTGACTCGGTGCTCGGCCTCGTCGTGACGGAGACGCTGTACCGGGCGCACCCGGACCTGCCCGAGGGCAAGCTCGCCAAGCTGCGTGCCTCGGTCGTCAACTCCCGCGCACTGGCCCGCGTCGCCCGTGGCATCGGCGACCCCGCCGCGGGCGGTCTCGGCGCCTACCTGCGCCTGGGCCGCGGCGAAGAAGTCACCGGCGGGCGCGAGAAGTCGAGCATCCTCGCCGACACCGTCGAGGCGCTGCTCGGCGCGGTCTACCTCGAGCGCGGACTGCCGGGCGCCGCAGAGGTGGTCCACCGCCTGTTCGACCCGCTCATGGACGCCGCCGCCGACAGCGGCGCCGGCCTGGACTGGAAGACCAGCCTGCAGGAGCTCGCCGCCGAGCTCGGCCTCGGCGCTCCGTCCTACCGCATCACGTCGGAGGGCCCGGACCACGCCAAGGTGTTCACCGCCCGCGCGGCCCTCGACGGCGCCATGTTCGATGCCTGCACCGGCCGGAACAAGAAGGAGGCCGAGCAGGCGGCCGCCGAGTCCGCCTGGCGGACACTCACCAGCTCGCACGCCCGTGCCGGAACTGCCTGAGGTCGAGACCGTCCGCGCCGGGTTGGAGCGGTTCGTCGCCGGCCGGAGGATCTCCGCGGTCGAGGTCCGCCACCCGCGCGCCGTGCGGCGTCACCTTCCCGGCGCCGCCGACCTGTCCGCCCGTCTGGCCGGTCGGACGGTGTCCGCACCCCGTCGGCGCGGCAAGTTCCTGTGGCTGCCACTCGATGCAGACGAGTGCCTCATCGCCCACCTCGGGATGAGCGGCCAGCTGCTCGTGCAGCCGCCGGGCAGCCCGGACGAGAAGCACCTGCACGTCCGGTTCGGCTTCCTCGACGGCGGTCCCGAGCTGCGCTTCGTCGACCAGCGCACGTTCGGCGGCGTCCTGCTCGACGCGCTGGTGCCCACGCCCGACGTGCCCGGTGACACCGTCCCGGCGCAGGTGGCCCACATCGCTCGCGACCCGCTCGACCCGCACTTCGACGACGCGGCGTTCCTGCGCCGGCTGCGGTCCAAGCACACCGTCGTCAAGCGGGCGCTGCTGGACCAGACACTGGTGTCCGGGATCGGCAACATCTACGCCGACGAGTCCCTGTGGCGGGCCCGGCTGCACGGCGAGCGGCCGACGGCGGGCCTGTCCCGACCCCGAGCCGCCGAGCTGCTCGCCTGCGTGCGTGCGGTTCTCGTCGAGGCCTCCGCCGCCGGCGGCACGTCCTTCGACGCGCTCTACGTCAACGTCAACGGCGCCAGCGGCTGGTTCGACCGCTCGCTGGCCGTCTACGGACAGGAAGGACGGCCCTGCCCGCGCTGCGGCACGCCGGTGCGGCGGACCGGCGTTCATGAACCGCTCGAGCTACACCTGCCCGCGCTGCCAGCGGGCGCCGCGCGCGACATCGTCGCGGGTCGCAGTGACGCGCTGAAGCGCGTCGAGCACGCCCGGGACCGCAACGCAGGCGTGCGCCGTTGTTGACCGACGTTGACTCAGCCGTAATAGAAATGCAACCATGGACCGACCGACAGGGACCGCGCGACGTCGTCTCCCCCGGCCGATCCGGCGCCTCAGCGCCCGGCGGCCCGACGATCTCGGCGCCTGCGTCCTGTCCCGGCCGCGTCGACTACCAGCTGTCACCGCAGACGGACCCCCGGGCTCCCGCACCCGCCACCAGCGGGGCGGGCCGACGGTGTGAAAGGTCGCTCCATGGCACGCGCTCTCTTCGGACATGTCGGTACCCCGACCGAGCAGGCACTGAGCTTCGAGATCTCCCGGCTGCGCCGGCGGGTCGCGGAGCTGGAGACGGAGGTCGCGGACCTGCGCGCGGCCCAGGCGCGCGCCGCCCGCGCCCTGGACGATCCCGCCCTCGAGCTCGAGCTGCACCGCCTGACCGGCGCGGACCAGCCCGCCCTGACCTGACCCCGCCCGACGCGATCCCTCCGGCCGGCGCCGCTGCTGCGGTGCCGGCCGTCGCACGTCCGGCGGCGCCTCCCCGGTAGGGCGCCGACCGGCCGGTAGGGTCCGCGCCAGTCCGTCCCACCGCCTGCTGGACCGCCTCAGAGCCGGGAGCCCCGTGCACCTCACGACGCTGACGCTCAAGGGCTTCAAGTCGTTCGCGTCGAGTACGACGCTGCGCTTCGAACCGGGCATCACGGCGGTCGTCGGGCCCAACGGCTCGGGCAAGAGCAACGTCGTGGACGCGATCGCCTGGGTGCTCGGCGAGCAGGGCGCCAAGACGCTGCGTGGCGGCAAGATGGAGGACGTCATCTTCGCCGGCACGGCCGGGCGGCCGCCGCTCGGCCGTGCCGAGGTCACCCTCACCATCGACAACGCCGACGGCGCGTTGCCCATCGACTACGCCGAAGTGTCGATGACCCGCCGGATGTTCCGCGACGGGGCGAGCGAGTACGAGATCAACGGCCAGACCGCCCGGCTGCTCGACATCCAGGAGCTGCTCTCCGACTCCGGCATCGGCCGGGAGATGCACGTCATCGTCGGGCCAGGGTCAGCTCGACTCCGTGCTGCAGGCCCGACCCGAGGACCGCCGCGGGTTCATCGAGGAGGCCGCCGGCGTCCTCAAGCACCGCAAGCGGAAGGAGAAAGCGCTCCGCAAGCTCGACGCGATGCAGGCCAACCTGACCCGGCTGAACGACCTCACCGCGGAGCTCCGCCGCCAGCTCAAGCCGCTCGGCCGGCAGGCCGAGATCGCCCGCCGTGCCGCCGGGGTCCAGGCGGAGCTGCGCGACTCCCGCTTGCGGCTGCTCGCCGACGACCTCGCGAGCGCGCAGGCGGAACTGACTCGGGAGGTCGCCGACGAACAGGCGGTCCGGGCCCGGCGCGCCGAGGTGGAGGCCGCACTCGCGGCCGTCCGGGTCGACGAGGCCGACGCCGAGGCGGCGTTGGCAGCCGCGACGCCGGCGTTCAGCTCCGCGCAGGACACCTGGTACCGGTTGTCCGGCCTGCACGACCGCCTCGAGGGCACCGCGACACTGGCCGCGGAGCGGGTGCGCCACCTGTCGGCCGAACCCGACGACGTCCGTCCAGGCCGCGACCCCGACGAGCTCGACGCCGAGGCCGCCGGGGCCCGCGCGGACGAAGAGCGGCTGCAGGGCGAGCTCGCCCGGGCGCGATCCGCGCTGCAGGCGACCGTTGCCGAGCGTCAGCGGCTGGAGCACGAGCTCGCCGCCGCGGAACGGGCCGTCCTTGCCGCGGCCCAGGCCGTCGCGGACCGGCGCGAGGGCCTGGCGCGCCTGGCCGGGCAGGTCAACGCCGCCCGCGCCCGCGCCGCCGCGGGGGCCGAGGAGATCGAACGCCTCGCCGGCGCCGCCGCCGGCGCCCGGGCGCGGGCCGCGTCCGCCGCTGCCGAGCTCGACGCGCTGGCCGGCGAGGTGGGCGTCCTCGACGAGGGCGAGGTCGACCTCGACGCCCGGCACGAGCAGGCCGCCGCCGCCCTCGCCGACGCGCGCGAGCGTGTCCGGGAGCTGGCCGCCGCCGAGCGGGAAGCCGAGCGGGAGCGCTCCACCTGGTCCGCGCGGCGCGACGCGCTCGCGCTCGGTCTGACCCGCAGGGACGGCGCCGGCGCGCTCCTCGCCGCCGGCAGCCGCGTCCCCGGTGTGCTCGGCACCGTCGCCGCGCTGCTGAGCGTCGAGCCCGGAGCAGAGGCGGCACTCGCCGCGGCGCTCGGTCCCGCGGCGGACGCCGTGGCGGTGGACGGTCCGGACGCCGCCGTCGCCGCGCTCGAACTGCTGAAGTCCGACGACGCCGGGCGGGCGGGGCTGCTCGTCGGCGACACCGCCCTCGCGGCGGCGGAGGCGCGAGCGCCGTTGCCGCGGCCGGCGCTGCCGCCGGGGGCCGTCTGGGCCGCCGACACCGTCCGGGCCCCCGCTGCCCTCGCCGGGACGGTGGCGGCCGTCCTCGACGGTGTCGTCCTCGTCCCGGACCTGCCGGCGGCCCGGGCCGTGGTCGCCGACCTCCCCGGGATGCGCGCCGTGACCCGGGCCGGCGACCTGCTCGGTCCCGGCTGGGCCGTCGGCGGGTCCGCGTCCGCACCGAGTGCGCTCGAGATCCAAGCGGCCGTCGACGAGGCGCAGCACCAGGCCGACGACGCCGCGGTGCGGCACGGCGCACTGCACGCCGAGCTGGCAGCGGCTCGCGCCGAGGAGGCCGCCCGCGAGGACGGTGTCACGAGCACCCTGGAGGCGCTCAACGAGTCCGACGCCCGGCTCGCCGCGGTCACCGAGCGCCTCGCGGAACTCGGCCAGGCGTCCCGCTCCGCAGCCGGCGAGGCCGACCGGCTGGAGGCGGCGCGCGCGGCGGCGGAGGACGCCTGCCGGCAGGACGTGGACCGCGCGGCCGAGCTCGAGCAGCGGCTGCGCGCAGCGGAGGCCGAGATCCCCGCCGACGGGGCCGAAGCCGGCGCCGAGGACGGCTCCGAGGACTTCTCCGAGGGCACGGACGCGACACCCCCGGCTGCCGACGACCGCGACCGCCTGTCCGCCGCGGTGACCGCCGCCCGGCAGAGCGAGCTCGACGCCCGGCTGGCGGTGCGCACCGGCGAGGAACGGGTCCGCGCGGTCGCGGGCCGGGCCGACCAGCTCGCCCGCGCCGCGACGGCCGAGCGCGCCGCGCGCGAGCGGCTCGCCGCGGCGCGGCAGCGGCGCACCGCGGGGGCCGCGGTGGCGGCCGCCGTCCGGGAGGCCGCCGTCCTCACCCTCGCCACCCTGGAGCGCTCCCTGGCGCGGGCCGGCGCGGCCCGGGACGCCGCCGATGCCGGCCGCGCGGACGCCGACCGGCGGCTGCAGGCCTGCCGCGCCCGCGCCCGGGAGCTGGACACCGAGCTCGGGCGCCTCACCGACGCCGTCCACCGGGACGAGGTCGCGCGCGCCGAGCAGCGGATGCGGATCGGCGCCCTCGAGACGCGTGCCGTGCAGGAGTACGGCGTGGAGCTGGAGGCGCTGCTGGCCGAGTACGGCCCGGGCCAGCCGTGCCCGCCGAGCGCGCTCGAGGTCGCCGAGTACGAGCAGGCGCGCGAACGCGGCGACACCGTCGTCGCCCCGCAGCCGGGCCCGTACGACCGGGCGACCCAGGAGAAGCGTGCCGCCCGCGCCGAGCGCGACCTCGCACTTCTCGGCAAGGTCAACCCGCTGGCGCTGGAGGAGTTCGCGGCCCTCGAGGAGCGCCACCAGTTCCTCGCCACCCAGCTGGAGGACCTGAAGAACACCCGCCGCGACCTGCTCACCGTCGTCAAGGAGGTCGACGACCGCATCCTGGAGGTGTTCGCCAGCGCGTTCGCCGACGTCGCCCGCGAGTTCGAGACCGTCTTCGCCACCCTGTTCCCCGGCGGCGAGGGGCGCCTCGTCCTCACCGACCCGGACGACCTGCTCCTGAGCGGGGTGGAGGTGGAGGCGCGGCCCGCCGGCAAGAAGGTCAAGCGGCTGTCGCTGCTCTCCGGCGGGGAGCGCTCGCTGACCGCCGTCGCGCTGCTGGTGGCGATCTTCCGGGCCCGCCCGAGCCCGTTCTACGTGATGGACGAGGTCGAGGCCGCGCTCGACGACGTCAACCTCGGCCGGCTCTTGCAGCTCATCGGCGAGCTCCGCGCGACGAGCCAGCTGCTGGTGGTCACGCACCAGAAGCGCACGATGGAGATCGCCGACGCGCTGTACGGCGTGACCATGCGCGGCGACGGGATCACCCAGGTGATCAGCCAGCGCCTCCGCGACGCCGTCGCCTGAACTCTCGACGCCCCTCAGCGGCTCGAGCCGGCTGTCGCACAGCCCCGTGCGGCCGACACTCGCCGGGAACTCGTCCTCCAGACGAGGCAACGGCGGGTGATCAAGGTCCGCGGCGGTGGCGAGCCGCCCAGCGCCGGGCGGCTCGAGCGGAGGGGCTCGCCGGGGCGTCGGAACCGGGTTCTCCTCGCCTGCGCCGGTAGTCTGGCGCTCCGTGCGCCGACCGGTCCCCGTCCTCGTCCTCGCCGTGCTCGCCGCCGTCCTCGCGGGCTGCTCGACGACCACCGGCGGCAGCGGGGTCCCGGGGTCCTCCGCGCCCGCTGCGTCCTCCAGCAGCGCGAGCTCCTCGTCCACGCCGACCCCGACGACCACCGCCCCGTCGACGCCCACCGGCAGCCCGGTGCACATCTCGCTGCTCGAGAGCGACGGCGGGTCGTTCGGCGTCGGCATGCCGATCGTCGCCTGGTTCTCGGTGGCGCCCACCGACGCCACCGAGCTCGTCAAGGACACCGTCGTGAAGGTCAACGGCACGCCGGTGCAGGGCGCGTGGTACTTCGAGCCCACCGCCCACCAGGGCTCCGCGCTCGAAGGCCACTACCGGACCCAGAACTACTGGCCGCCCAACGCGACCATCCACATGGACCTGCCGCTCAAGGGCAAGAGCGCCGGGGCCGGGCTGTACTTCGACGACAGCCTCACCCTCGACATCGCGACCGGTGACGCGCGGATCGGCACCGTCGACGCGACCACCCTGCAGCTGTCGATCACCGACAACGGCCAGCCGTGGGGGACGTTCCCGGTCTCGCTGGGCGCCCCGGAGACACCCACCGCGCGCGGCATCAAAGTGATCATGGAGAAGGGCCTCGACATCTCGATGCAGGGCCCCGGCTACTTCGACCCGCACGTCAAGTTCACGCAGCGGCTGACCTACGGCGGGGAGTACCTGCACTCCGCGCCCTGGAACATCGCCAACCTCGGCAAACGCAGCACCTCCAACGGCTGCACCAACCTCGCCCCCGCCGACGCACAGCGGCTCTACGACTTCCTCCAGATCGGCGACCCGATCCAGTACCCGAACGCCACCGGGCCGCAGATGACGCTCGGCGCCGGCTACGGCGACTGGAACCTCCAGTGGTCGCAGTGGCTGACCGGCGGGGCACTCGCCACCCAGCACTGAGCCAGCACTGAGCCAGCACCGAGCCGCACCGAGCCGGCACCGACCGGCAGCGACTCCCCGACGGCCCGGCCCGCCCGTGCCCGGCTGAGAGGATGGACGCGTGCTCTACGTCTACATCGCGATCGCCGTCGTCGTCGTCGCGGTCGTCACGATCGTCAGCTTCGTCAGCACCGCCGCGGCCCGCCGCCGGCGTCCGGCCACCCTCGAACGCCCTCAGCAGCGACCGCAGCCGGGCGTGGACTACCGCCCGGGCGTCGGCGACGACGCGGAGGTCCCGCACGACACGCCGACCCGCTCGGTCGGCACCGTCGCGGACCTCCCGGGCATCGACGAGCTCACCGTCCCGCCGGCCGAGCCGGTCCCCGGCGGGGAGGCGACCGGTCCGGACCTGCTGGACACCCGCCCCGAGGTCGAGGTTCCCGCGCCGGCCGCCGGCCGGCTGCAGCGGCTGCGCGCCCGCCTCGCCCGCTCCCAGACGACTCTCGGACGCGGCCTGCTGTCGGTGCTCTCGCGCGAGAACCTCGACGAGGACGCGTGGGAGGAGGTCGAGGACGCCCTGCTCAGCGCGGACGTCGGCGTCGGCGCCACCCAGGAGATCGTCGAACGGCTGCGCACCCGCACGAAGGTGCTCGGCACCCGCTCGCAGGGCGAGCTCCGGGCGCTGCTGGCCGACGAGTTGGCCACTGCACTCGAGCCCGACATGGACCGCAGCTTGCACGTCACCCCGGACACCGCGCGGCCCGCCGTCCTGATGGTCGTCGGCGTGAACGGCACCGGGAAGACGACCACCTGCGGGAAGCTCGCCCGCGTCCTGATCGCCGACGGCCGGACGGTGCTGCTCGGCGCCGCCGACACCTTCCGCGCCGCGGCCGCCGACCAGCTCGAGACCTGGGGCTCCCGGGTGGGCGCCGCGACGGTGCGCGGCCCGGAGGCGGGTGACCCGGCCAGCGTCGCCTTCGACGCCGTGAAGCGCGGCACCTCCGAGGGCGTGGACGTCGTCCTGGTCGACACCGCCGGCCGGCTGCACACCAAGGTCGGGCTGATGGACGAGCTGGGCAAGGTCAAGCGCGTCGTCGAGAAGCAGTCGCCCGTCGACGAGACGCTGCTCGTCCTCGACGCCACGACCGGCCAGAACGGACTGACGCAGGCGCGGGTGTTCACCGAGGTCGTCGACGTCACCGGCATCGTGCTCACCAAGCTCGACGGCACGGCCAAGGGCGGCATCGTCATCAGCGTGCAGCGCGAGCTCGGCGTCCCGGTCAAGCTGATCGGGCTCGGCGAAGGCGCGGACGACCTGGCGCCGTTCGAGGTGGAACCGTTCGTCGACGCCCTGCTGGGTGAGGCGTGAAGGCGCTCTACAAGCCGGGCCCGGTCCCCGGGTTCGAGCTCACCGACCGGCCGGAGCCCGAGGCCGGCGTCGCCGAGGTCAAGATCCGGGTGCTCCGCACCGGCATCTGCGGCACCGACCTGCACATCGACGCCTGGGACGCCTGGGCGGCCGGCGCCGTCGACCAGCCGCTGGTGGCCGGCCACGAGTTCTGCGGCGAGGTCGTCGCCATCGGTGACGGGGTGCGCGACGTCCGGGTCGGCGACCAGGTCAGCGGCGAGGGTCACATCGTCTGCGGGACCTGCCGCAACTGCCGGGCCGGGCGGCGGCACCTGTGCATCCGGACGTCCTCGGTCGGCGTCGACCGCGACGGCGCCTTCGCCGAGTACGTCGTGCTCCCGGAGTCGAACGTCTGGGTGCACCAGACGCCGATCGACCCCGACCTCGGCGCGGTGTTCGACCCGTTCGGCAACGCCGTGCACACAGCGCTGCAGTTCCCGCTCGTCGGTGAGGACGTGCTCATCACCGGCGCCGGGCCGATCGGCCTGATGGCGGCCGCCGTCGCCCGCCACGTGGGCGCGCGCTTCGTCGTGGTCACCGACGTCTCGCCGCCGCGGCTGGAGCTGGCCCGCAAGCTCGGCGTCGACCTGGCGGTCGACGTGCGCACGACCACCCTCGCCGAGGTCCAGGAGCGGTTGGGTATGCGCGAGGGCTTCGACGTCGCGATGGAGATGAGCGGCCACCCCTCGGCGCTGCCGGACGTCGTCGACAACATGACCCACGGCGGCCGGGTGGCGGTCCTCGGGCTGGCGAGCGCGCCGATCGCGGTGGACTGGAGCAAGGTGGTCAGCCACATGCTGACCATCAAGGGCGTCTACGGCCGCGAGATGTACGAGACCTGGTACGCGATGAGCGCGATGCTGCGCTCGGGCCTGGACGTCTCGCCCGTCATCACCGACCGGCTGCCGGCCACCCGGTGGCGGGAGGCGTTCGACCTCGCGCGCAGCAGCACGCACGGCAAGGTGGTCATGGACTGGACGGAGGTCTGACGTGTACGGCTCGGTACGCACGCAGCTGCAGGACACGCTCGCGGAGATCCGCGAGGCGGGGCTCTACAAGCACGAGCGGGAGCTGACCTCTCCACAGTCGGCTCACGTCCGCGCCGGTGGTAGTACGGTCTTGAACTTCTGCGCCAACAACTACCTCGGTCTCGCCGACCACCCCGACGTCGTCGCCGCGGCGCGCTCGGCGCTGGACGAGTGGGGCTTCGGGATGGCGTCGGTCCGGTTCATCTGCGGGACGCAGACACAGCACCGCGAGCTGGAGCGGCGGCTGTCGGAGTTCCTGTCGACGGAGGACACGATCCTGTTCTCGTCGTGCTTCGACGCCAACGGCGGCGTGTTCGAGGTGCTGCTCGACGACCGCGACGTCGTCATCTCCGACGAGCTGAACCACGCCTCGATCATCGACGGCATCCGGCTGTGCAAGGCGACCCGCGCCCGGTACCGCAACCGCGACCTCGCCGACCTGGAGGCGAAGCTCGCGGAGGCGTCCGGCGCCCGGCGGCGCATGGTCGTCACCGACGGCGTCTTCTCGATGGACGGCTACCTCGCGCCGCTGGACGAGATCTGTGATCTCGCCGACCGCTACGACGCGATGGTGCTCGTCGACGACTCGCACGCCGTGGGCTTCCTCGGCGCGACCGGCGCCGGCACGCCCCAGGTGTTCGGCGTCCAGGACCGGGTCGACGTCCTCACCGGCACGCTCGGCAAGGCGCTCGGGGGCGCCTCGGGCGGCTACGTCAGCGGGCGGGCGGAGGTCGTCGAGCTGCTACGCCAGCGGGCGCGCCCGTACCTGTTCTCCAACGCGGTCGCCCCGTCGGTCGTGGCGGGGTCGCTGAAGGCGATCGAGATCGCCGGCGGCTCCTCGGAGTCGCGCGCCGCGCTCGAGCGGAACACCTCGACGTTCCGCTCCCGGATGGTCGAGGAAGGCTTCGACGTCCTGCCCGGCACGCACCCGATCGTGCCGGTGATGTTCGGCGACGCCGTCCTCGCCGGCCGGGTCGCCGACGCGATGCTCGACGAAGGCGTCTACGTGATCGCGTTCTCCTACCCGGTCGTGCCGAAGGGGAAGGCCCGCATCCGGGTCCAGCTCTCGGCGGCGCACACCGCCGAGGACGTCGAGACGTGCGTGCGCGCGTTCGTCGCGGCGCGCAAGGCGGTCACGGGCAGCTGAACTCCGCCGGCCGACCGGCCGCGAACCTGCACCGGGGACAGGCTCGCTCGGGACGTTCCGGACCGGGACCGGCCAGCGGGGACCAGCCGTCCGGGCGCTTCGTGCTCGAGGCAGGCTGGCCCGGTGCTGGCCTGGGATCACAACGCCTACTACGGACGGCTGCTGACCAGGGCCGTGCCGCCGGGCGCGTCGCGGGTGCTGGAGGTGGGATGCGGCGCTGGCCGCCTGACCGGTCAACTCGCCGCCCGCGCCGATCATGTCGACGCCCTTGACCGCGACGCCGCCATGGTGGCCGCCGCCCGGGCACGGGTACCGAGCAACGTCACCGTGGCTCAGTCCGACGTCATGCTCGACGAGCTGCCCGGCGGCCCGTACGACGCGGTGCTGTCGATGAGCGTGCTCCACCACCTGCCGCTGGCGCAGGCGCTGCGCCGCCTTACTGCCGCGCTGCGGCCCGGCGGAACCTTCGCTGCTGTCGCCCTGCCCGTGGTCGACCTGCCGCGGGAGATCCCGGTCGAGGCCGCGGCGATCGTCTGGCACCTCAGCATCGGTGTGGCGTTGGCAGTGTCCAGCGGCCGGTGGCCGGTTGGCCTGGCGCGCGAGGCGGACCACGACCCCATGCCGATCCGCCATCCCGAACTCACCACCACGCAGGTCCGCGACACAGCGAGCGCCGTCCTCCCCGGCGTCCACGTCCGCCGTCTGCTGCTCTGGCGGTTCCTCCTGACCTGGCGCGCGCCAGACCGGGATCGCCGGTAGGCGACGGGCTACCGGGAGGTCGAGCAGCGTGGTGCTTCCCTGCGCCGGTGTCCGCAGACGGTCCTGCGGCGCGCGAGGACGTGGTCGGCGGTGACGGATCACCACAGGCCGGGGACCAGACGAGGCCGGTGAGCAGTGAAGAGTCGGTACGGCTCGCCGAGCGCAGCGAACAGCGTCCGCTCCTCGACGTGGATGCGGACGAGGAACCCGGCTGTGGGGACGACCTGCGCTCCGGTTCCGGTGGTGGCGAGTGGCGCCACCGATCAAGTCTCCCTCTGCGCTATCGACGCCTCAGGCGTCCGTGAGAGAAGCTAGCGACCGCAGCCGCGCGAGGGGCAGTCGACGACTGCGTCGACGAGCGCCGGTCCCGAGCCATGGACCGACCTGGCGCAGACTGTCTGTCCGGGCTGGCGGCGGCCGGGAGGGGGCGGCGGGTGTCGGGTCGTCATGGGTGAGCCGCGTCGGCGTGCCGGCGGCGAGCTCGAGCGTGTGCTGGCCGCCGTGGAGGTCGAGGCGGAGGTGTTCGCGCTGCGCCCGGACTACCGGGTGCTGCTGATCGCCGTCGAGCACGTCACCCCGGGCCGGAGCGACGAGCTCAGTGAGCAGCTGCTCAGCTCCGCCGAGGACAGTGCCCGCGAGGCGCTCGCGACGCAGCCGGTGGAGCGGGTGCCGCAGGTCGCCGCGTGGCGGGAGGCCTACCGCAGTTTCGGTGCCAAGCCTCAGCGCACCCGGAACAGCCTCGAGGCGTTGCTCCGGCGCGCCGAGTCCGGGCTGCCGCGGGTCAACCGCCTCACCGACATCTACAACGCCGTCTCGGTCACCCATGAACTCCCGCTCGGCGGGGAGGACCTCACCGGCTACCGCGGAGTCCCGCGGCTGGTCCGCGCCACCGGCGACGAGACGTTCCAGACCATCGCCGGCGGCCAACCGGTCACCGAACACCCCGAGCCCGGGGAGGTCGTGTGGCGCGACGACGTCGGCGTCACCTGCCGGCGCTGGAACTGGCGCCAGACCACCCGGACCCAACTGCGAGACGACACCACAGCCGCACTGTTCATCGTGGACGCGCTCGACCCGCTCAGCGACGACGCGCTCCAGGCCGGCGCCGATGACCTGCTCACCCAGCTGGGACGCAGCAGTCCCGACCTGACGTCCGCGGCCCGACTGCTCGGCCCTGACGCGACGGCAGGCCACTGACATGGTCATCCACCCATGGGACCCCGCGGCCGCCGGGTGTCGATCGGTCAGCCGAAGGCCCGGCGCCCGGCCTCGGCCACCTGGTGGTCCTCGTCCACTGTCCCGGCGCTGACGCCGACGCCGCCGGCGACCTCGCCGTCGGCGGTGCGGAGCAGCACCCCACCACCGAACACGACCAGCCGGCCGCCGCTGGTGGACTCGATGCCGAACAGGGGCTGTCCGGGCTGCACGAGCGGTACCAGCTCCCGAGTGTCCAAGTGGAAGTACACCGCGGTGAGCGCTTTCTTCTGCGCGATGTCGACGCCGATGAGCTTGGTCCCGTCCATCGAGGCGAAGGCGACCAGGTTCGCGGCGTCGTCCACCACAGCGATGTTCATCGGCTGACCGACCGCCTCCGCCTCCGCCTTGCAGGCGGTGACGATCCGCTCGGCTTGCTCGAGGGTGATCAAACGAGCCACCAGTCCTCCTGCTTGTCGTCGACGCCGTCCGCCACGTGACGCGGGCGGTGACCGGCGAGGTGCGATCCGTGACGCCCGCCCGCGAGCGCCATGATGCACCCGACAACTGGTGCGGTCGACGTCTGAATTCGTCAACTCCACGTTGACGATCCGGCCGCGTCAACATACGGTTGACACATGACGAGCTTCCCGGTGTCGCTCGACACCCTCATCGACTACGTGATGTCACTGCGGCCGACCGGGGAGCCGCTGGAGCACCTGAGCGACGCAGTCCGGGTGTCGGGCACTGTCGAGGAACGCTCCGACGCACTGCTCGGCCACTTCGTCGACCAAGCCCGGCGCTCCGGGGCGTCGTGGAGCCAGATCGGGCTGAGCATGGGCGTGTCGAAGCAGGCCGCTCAGAAGCGCTTCGTCCCGCGTACCGACGCCGCCGATCTGCTGCCGCCGGGCACGGAGCTGTTCGGGCGGTTCGCGCCGCGCGCTCGTGCGGCGCTGTCGTCGGCAGCCGCCACGGCCGCCTCGGTCGGTGCCGACAGCGTCGGCGCCGCCCACCTCGCGGCCGCCCTGCTCACCGAACCCCAGGGCGTCGCGGTGACCGTCCTCCACGGCGAGGGGATCACCGAAGAGCAGGTCAGCGCCGCGCTCGGGCTGACGCCGGTGCGGGAACGCCGCGATCGAACGAGTGAGGGCCTGGCGGACATCGCCTTCGACGAGTCCGGAACCGCGGCGCTGCGCGGCGCACTGAAGGCGGCGTTGCGGCTGCGCCACAACTACATCGGCACCGAGCACCTGTTGCTGGGCGTCCTTTACGCCGGGGGGCCGGCGGCCCAGGCGCTCGCCGGGATCGGACTCGCACCCGAACGCACCGAGCAGGCGGTGCGCAGCGTCATCGAACGCATCGTGGCCGGAGTCGCCGGACCCGCCGAGGGCGCCCCGCGATCCGCGGCACCCTGACGCCGAGCCCTCACCTGCCCTTGTCGGCGGCTGGTGACAAGCTCGCGCGCGTGACGTTCCTCGACCTGCACCGTCCGGGTGATCCGTTGCTGATGCCCAACGCGTGGGATCTCGGATCGGCCCGAGTGCTCGCCGCGCTCGGCTTCCAGGCGCTGGCCACCACCAGCAGCGGAGCCGCCGCGGCCGCCGGCGGACTCGACGGCACGCTCGGACGCGATGCCGCGCTCGCGCACGCCGGCGCGCTCGCCGCCGCAGCCGGCCTGCCGGTCAGCGCCGACCTCGAGAACGGCTTCGCCGACGACCCCGCCGGTGTCGCCGCCACCGTGTCCGCGGCCCGCGCCGTCGGTGTGGCCGGGCTCTCGATCGAGGACGCCTCCGGACGCGGGGACGAGATCTACCCCCTCGGCCACGCGGTCGAACGGATCGCCGCGGCAGCCGAGGCGGCGCACGCCGGTCCCGACCCGATCGTGCTCACCGCCCGGGCCGAGAACTTCCTCCACGGCCGCGCCGACCTCGCGGACACGGTCGCCCGCATGCAGGGATTCGCCCAGGCCGGCGCCGATGTCGTCTACGCACCGGGCCTGGTCAGCGTCGACTCCCTCCGCGAGGTGGTCGAGGCGGTCGACGTGCCGGTGAACGTCCTCGCCCTGCCCGGTCTGCTCTCGGTGCCCGAGCTCGCCGCAGCCGGAGTCGCCCGGATCTCCGTCGGAGGAGCTCTGGCCTTCCTCGCCTACGGCGCGGCAGTCGAAGCCGCCCAGTGCTTCGCTCGCGGGGAGCTCGACTGGCTGTCCCGCTCACGCATCGGCTCGGCTGCCGTTCACCAACTGCTTCGAGACGGGCCGGTGCCAACCGAGGACTGAGGGCCGGCGGCGGACGCCCAGAACGCTCCGGCGAGCTGAGCCTGTCCGCCGAGTTCGCGGGCGAGCTCCGGATCGGCCACCCGCTGTGCCCGGGCGGAACCGGAGGTCTAGCGCTGCCCGGTACCGAAGTGGATCGTTCGGCGTGGTGCGTCGGCCCGCAACCGTGGCAGCGCGAGCAGTGGGAACAGGACCACGGACAGCAGGCCGGCGGCGACGAGGGCGGTGTAGTTGTCGGGACGGATGAGCCCGAGGTGGACGCCGATCGCGCCGGCCACGACCGGGACGCTGAGCGAGGTGGCCTGCAGCAGTCCGGCGGCCAGGACTTGCGTGCGCCGCTCCGCGAGGGGTCGGTAGAGCAGGGCCGGTACCGCCCGGACGACGAGTAGCGCGGCGAGGAAAAGTGGCACGCGGGCCAGCGTCGAGGGCGATGTGACGAGGTGCACGGACGTCGAGTGTCATGCCAGTCGAGACGAAGAAGAACGGCACGAAGACCCCGAAGCCCACCGCTTGCAGTTTGACCCGCAGCTCGGTGTGCGTCATCGCCCGGTCGCGGTCGACCAGCGCGAGGGTCGCGCCAGCGAGGAACGCGCCGAGGATCGCCTCGAGCCCGAAGCGGGTGGCGAGCGCGGCGAACAGCAGCAACAGCGCCACAGCACCGCGAACCCGGATCTGTGCGGTGGTGTCCTGCAGCGCGAGCAGCGCGGCCGAGATGCGCCGACTTCGTTCCACCCCGACGACGGCCAGGCCGAGCGCTGCGACGAACACCAGGAACGCGACGAGCAGGGTGAGCTGGGAGGCGGTGCCGCCGGACTTCTCGGAGAACAACAGCGACAGCACGATGATCGGGATGACCTCGGCCAGCGACGCGCCGGCCACCACGACCTGACCGAAGGAGGTGTCGAGCTGCCCGGCGTCCTTGAGGACCGGCAGGACGACGCCCAGGCTGGTCGCCGACAGGATGACCGCGACGAGCAGCGGTGAGCGGACCAGGTCGCCCGCGCCGAACGCGAACCCGACCAGCAGCGCGAGGGCGAACGACAGCACGAAGCCTGTGGACGTCAATGCCAGGACCCGCCCGCGCAGGCGGGCGAAGTCGATCTCGAGTCCGGCCAGGAACAGCAGGAACGCCAGGCCCAGCACCGACAGCACCTGCACCGGCTCGTCGACGCGCGCCCAGGCCAGTACCTGCGGCCCGAGACAGGATGCCGGCCACGATCTCCAGGACGATGTCGGGCAGCGGCACCCGGGCCAGACGAGCGCCGAGCGGCACGACCAGCGCTACCGCGGCGATCACCGCCGCAGAGTCCAGGCTCAGCACCGGGCTGCGGCGCCGACCTCGGTCCTGATCGTCACGGCCGCCAGTAGTCGTTCGCCGCCGCGATCGTCTGGAACTCGATGGCGACCACCTGACTGGCCGCGATCAGACTCTCCGGCGTCGTCGAGTAGTTCGGCCGCCCGCCGACCAGCACGTCGAGATCGGGCTGGATGTTGTGCACGGTGTGCCGGGCGATCGCGAACGCGAGCGCCCGCCCCGCCTCCGGCGTCGCCGTGATGAGCGTGCCTCCGGGCACCTTCTCCAGCTCCGCGTCGGGCACTCGGTTCATCGGGACTCCTCATCGGACGGTTCGGGCTCTGGGTCGGTGGTGCAGGACGGCAGGAGGGTCAGCGCTCGGCCGGCAGCAGGTCGATCGCGTGCATCCCGGTCAACGCTCAGGTCCGTCATGTCGATGGCGACCAGCAGGGGATCGAGCACGGGCTGGTAGTCGCCTTCGTGGGCGTAAACTGGTCCTGCTGTCCTGGTCGGCGCTGCGACGCGGTCACTGGTCGCTCGCTGTTCCCGCCGCAGACGAAGGCGGCCGGCACTGCGCCGAGACCGGCCAGCCGTTCTGGCAGGCCTGCGCGCTCGCCGCCAGGGCCTACATCGCCGCTCACCAGGGCGAGGTCGACACCGCCGAGCGGCTCATCGCCGCCGCCGACGCCGTCGCCGGACCGCACCACTTCGCCGCCGCCGACGCCGTCATCCTGATCGCCCGAGCCGCACTCGCCGCTGCCCGCGGGGAGCATCAGCAGGGGTTCCACCACCTCGCCCGCCTGCATGACCCCACCGATTCCGCCCACCACCCGGTCCACGGCCTCTGGTCGCTGGCCAGCCTGGCCGACGCCGCACTCACCAGCGGTCACACCGACGCTGCCCGTCGTGTGCTCGCCGGCCTGCGACCGGACGTGCGCGCCACCCGCTCCCCCGCCGGACGGATCAACCTGCTCTACGCCGAAGCGGTCCTCGCGCCCTCGGCCGAGGCAGGCGCTCGGACCGCCGAAGCGCTCGCCGCGATCCCCACCGAGTGGCCCATCGAGCGGAACCGTCTGCTGCTCACCCGCGGGCGATGGCTGCGCCGACACAAGAACGCCCGCGAGGCACGGGAACACCTGCGTCAAGCGCGCGACGGCTTCGACCGCCTCGGCGCCCGGCCGTGGGCGGACCAGGCCCGCGCCGAACTCCGCGCGGCCGGTGAGCGCAGCGAGCCACCCACCGTCGACAACTGGGACCACCTCTCGCCCCAAGAAGCCCAGATCGCAGGGATGGTCGCCCAAGGACTGAGCAACCGCCAGATCGGCGACCGCCTGTTCATCTCCCACCGCACCGTCGGCGCCCACCTGTACCACCTCTTCCCCAAGCTCGGGATCAACACCAGGGCCGAACTCGCGCGGCCTCGTCACCGAGCGCCAGCGGACTCCGCACCGGGAACGCGAGTTCGGCGACCCGGACCTCACTGCGATCTGACTCACCTACGACGACCGGCCCATCGACGCCGTGCGGCTCGACGCCATCGCGGGCCGCAGCTGACCCACAGTCGGTCGGACGTCGGTCGTGCCAGGGCTGAACCAGGCTTTGACAGGAAACCAGATGGTTTCCTATGGTGAGTTGGTGGAACCGGTGTTCAAGGCGCTCGCCGACCCGACGCGGCGCGAACTGCTCGACGAGTTGTTCCGCCGGGACGGCCAGACGCTGGTCGCGCTGGCGGGCCGGTTCGCGATGACCCGGGTGGCGGTGGCCAAGCACCTGCGGCTGCTGGAAGACGCCGGGCTGGTCACGGTTCGCCGGCAAGGCCGGGAGAAGCTGCACCACCTGAACCCGGTCCCGATCCGACTCGTCCACGACCGGTGGGTGAGCAAGTACACCGAGGCATGGGCAGCCGGCCTCGTCGACCTCAAACGCGACCTGGAGGCGAGCGTGGAGAAGGTGTTCGAGATCTACATCCGGACCACTCCGGAGCGGCTGTGGCACGCGATCACCGATCCGGACGTCCGGGCGCGCTACCAGTTCGGCGCTCGGGTGGAGTCCGACTGGACGTCCGCGTCGAGCTACCAGGTGAGGCACGACGGTGCGCCTGGCCCACTCATCGAGGGCGAGAACCTCGAGGTCGATCCGCCACGCCGGCTGGTGCAGACCTACCACGCAGTGTGGGGCGAGGACGTCGCTGCCGAAGGCACCAGCCGTGTGACCTGGGACATCCAGCCGGTCGGCGACTCGTGCCGGCTCAGCGTCATCCACGACCAGCTGCGGGAGGACGCCGACGAGCACCTCTACGGCGGTTGGCCGATGATCCTGTCCGGCCTCAAGACGTGGCTCGAGACCGGCCGGGAACTCACCACACCAGGCTCACTCAGCTACGGAGCTTCGACGTGAGCCTCCTGGACACGACCTTCACCGCCGCGCTGCAACGCAGTCCGAACAAGGGCGGCTGGACCTACGTCGTCATGCCTGGCTCGGCCGAGTTCGTCGCCACCCGCGGACTCGTGCGCATCCGCGGCAGCATCGACGGCCACCCGGTCCGCGGCTCGTTGATGGCCCTCGGCGATGGCACGCACGAACTGGCCGTCCCCGCCGAGATGCGTGCGCAGATCGGCAAGGACGCCGGCGACACGGTCACCGTCCACCTCGACGAGCGCATCCCACCCACCCCGCGACGGAGGACCACGTGACCGCGACGCACACCCACATCACCGGCATCCGCGCCGTCAGCATCCCGGTCGACGACCGCGACGCCGCGCGGCGCTTCTACGTCGACACACTCGGCTTCACCGTCGTGCGCGACGACCCGACACCCGACGGCGGCCGGTGGATCGAACTCGCCCCTGGCGCCGAGGACGTCGTCGTCACCCTCGAACCCGCCGCACCCGACGTGACGCGCGGCGCCATCGGCGTCAGGTTCACGACCGACGACGCCGAAGCCGCCCACGCCGCCCTACGGCGCGCCGGTGTCGACACCGACGACATCCTGCGCTGGCCCGGCGTGCCGGCGATGTTCGCCTTCCGCGACCCCGACGGCAACGCCTTCTCCATCACCGCAACCGCCTGACCAGCCGGACGGGGCCCGGTGGTCCCGCTCCGAGCTACTGGCCGGTAACAAGTGGCATCATGCGGGGCATGACTGTTGAGGCGTACCTCTACGACGTCCTGCGCACCCCGCGCGGCCGGGGCAAGGCCACCGGCTCGCTGCACGAGGTCAAACCCGTCTCGCTCGTCGTCGCGTTGATCGACGCGGTGCAGAAGCGCAACCCGACGCTGGACCCGGACCGCGTCGAGGACGTCGTGATGGGCGTCGTCACCCCGGTCGGCGACCAGGGCGCCGTCCTCCCGCGCACCGCCGCCGTCGCGGCCGGTCTGGTCACGTCCGCGCCGGGCGTGCAGCTCAACCGCTTCTGCGCCTCCGGCCTCGAGGCGGTCAACACCGCCGCGCAGAAGATCCGCTCCGGCTGGGAGGACCTCGTCCTGGCCGGCGGTGTCGAGTCGATGTCGCGGGTGCCGATGGGCTCCGACGGCGGAGCGTGGGCGATGGACCCGGAGACCGCCTACGACACGGCGTTCGTGCCGCAGGGCATCAGCGCCGACCTCATCGCCACGCTCGAGGGCTTCAGCCGCGCCGACGTCGACACCTTCGCCGCCGAGTCCCAACTGCGCGCGGCCAAGGCCCAGGCCGACGGCGCCTTCGCCCGCTCGCTCGTGCCGGTCGTCGACCGCAACGGCATCCCGGTGCTCGACCACGACGAGCACGTCCGGCCCGGCACCACACCCGAGTCGCTGGCCGGGCTCAAGCCGTCGTTCGCCGACGTCGGCGACATGGGCGGCTTCGACGCCGTCGCGCTGCAGAAGTACCACTGGATCGAGTCGATCAACCACGTGCACACCGCCGGCAACAGCTCGGGCATCGTCGACGGCGCCGCGCTCGTCGTCGTCGGCAGCGAGCAGGCCGGGCGCGACATGGGCCTGATCCCGCGTGCGCGCGTCGTCGCCACCGGCGTCGTCGCCGAGGACCCGACGATCATGCTCACCGGCCCGGCGCCGTCGGCGCGCAAGGCGCTCGCGAAGGCCGGGCTGAGCGTCGAGGACATCGACCTGTGGGAGGTCAACGAGGCCTTCGCCGCGGTGGTGCTGAAGTTCATGAGGGACATGGGCGTCCCGCACGACATGGTCAACGTCAACGGCGGCGCCATCGCCCTCGGCCACCCGCTGGGCGCCACCGGCGCGATGATCCTCGGGACCCTGGTGGACGAGCTGGAGCGGCGCGACCTGCGCTACGGCCTCGCGACGCTGTGCGTCGGCGGCGGCATGGGCGTGGCGACGATCGTCGAGCGCGTCTGATGGCCGGCACGATCAGCCTGGGAGCGCGATGCGGACGGCGTCGTCGTCCTGACCATGGACGACCCGGCGCAGAGCGCCAACATCATGAACGCGGCGTTCCAGGACTCGCTGCGACGAGACGGTGCGCCGGCTGGTGGCCGAGAAGGACTCGATCACCGGCGTGGTGCTGACCTCGGCGAAGAAGACGTTCTTCGCCGGCGGTGACCTCACCCGGCTGTCCCGGATCGACGACTCGACCGCGGCGGAGGCCTTCGCGGCCGCCGAGGCGATGAAGGCGAACATGCGCCGGCTGGAGACACTCGGCCGGCCGGTGGTCGCCGCGCTCAACGGCACCGCGCTCGGCGGCGGCCTCGAGATCGCGCTCGCCTGCCACTACCGGATCGCGGTCGACGACCGCAGGCGCGCGCTTCGGCTTCCCCGAGGTCACGCTCGGCCTGCTGCCCGGTGGCGGCGGGGTGACGCGCACGGTCCGCATGCTCGGCATCGCCGACGCGCTGATGAAGCTGCTGCTGCAGGGTCAGCGGCTGACGCCGGCCAAGGCGGTCGAGACCGGCATCGTCGACGAGCTCGTCCCCGACCGCCAGGCGATGCTCATCCGCGCGAAGCAGTGGATCGCCGCCAACCCCGAGGCCGCCCAGCCGTGGGACCGGCCCGGCTTCCGGATCCCCGGCGGCACCCCGGCGACGCCGAAGCTCGCGGCCGATGCTGCCCGCGTTCCCGGCGAACCTGCGCAAGCAGCTCAAGGGCGCGCCGATGCCCGCGCCGCGCGCGATCATGGCCGCCGCGGTCGAGGGCGCGGAGGTGGACTTCGACACCGCGCTCGCGCATCGAGACGCCGCTACTTCGATCGACCTGGCTCGCGGCCAGGTCGCGAAGAACATGATCAAGGCGTTCTGGTTCGACCTGAACTCGATCAACGCCGGCGGCTCCCGCCCGGCCGGGTTCGAGCCGCGGCTCGGCGACCCGGGTGGCGGTGGTCGGCGCCGGGATGATGGGCGCCGGCATCGCCTACGTCAGCGCGCGGGCCGGGCATCCAGGTCGTGCTGAAGGACGTCTCGCATCGAGGCGGCCGAGCGCGGCAAGGCGCTACTCGCAGAAGCTGCTGGACAAGGCGGTGTCACGCGCGGGTCGATGACCGAGCACGGCGCGCGACGAGGTCCTGGCCCGGATCACGCCGACCGACGACTACGCCGAGCTCGCCGGGTGCGACCTCGTCGTCGAGGCGGTCTTCGAGAACACCGGGCTCAAGCACCAGGTGTTCGGCGAGCTCGAGCCGGTCGGTCGCCGCGCGACGCGCTGCTCGGCTCCAACACCTCGACGCTGCCGATCACCGGCCTGGCCGAGGGCGTGCGTCGGCGCGGCGGACTTCATCGGCCTGCACTTCTTCTCCCCGGTGGACAAGATGCCGCTGCTGGAGATCGTCCGCGGCGAGCGAGACCTCCGACGCGGCGCTGGCCCGCGCGCTGGACTTCGCCAAGCAGATCGGCAAGACGCCGATCGTGGTCAACGACAGCCGCGGCTTCTTCACCAGCCGGGTCATCGGCACGCTTCACCAACGAGGCGCTGGCGATGCTCGCCGAGGGCGTCCGCCCGGCGACGATCGAGCAGGCGGCGACGCAGGCCGGGTACCCGGTCGGGCCGCTGCAGCTGCTCGACGAGCTCAACCTCGAGCTGGTGGCGAAGATCCGCAACGAGACGCGGCGCGGCGGTCGAGGCGGCCGGTGGTAGCGTACCCGGCGCATCCGGGCGAGGCGGTCCTCGACCGGATGGTCGCCCTCGGGCCGCACCGGGCGGCTCAAGGGCGCCGGCTTCTACGACTACGCCGACGGCCGGCGGACGCGACCTGTGGGCGGGCCTGGCGACGGAGTTCCCGGCGCAGGGTGCCCCGTCGGACGGTCGACCTGCACGAACTCGGCGAGCGGTTCCTCGTCGTCGAGGCGGTCGACTCCGCGCGCTGCCTCGAGGAGGGCGTGCTCACCACGGTCGCCGACGCGAACATCGGCTCGATCATGGGCATCGGCTACCCGGCGTGGACCGGCGGCGTGCTGCAGTACGTCAACGGCTACGGCGACGGTGCCGGCGTGGCGGCCTTCGTCGCAGCGGGCGGACGAGTTCGCCGAGAAGTTCGGCGACCGGTTCGCCCCGGGACCGCTGCTGCGCAAGAAGGCCGAGAACGGCGAGACGTTCTGAGCCCGCCGCGGGTGGGCAGTTCCGCGCGATGGGGTGGGCACCTCGTTAGCGCCCACCAGGCCGGAAGTGACCACCCACGGACTGGGACGCGAGCCGCGGCGCCGCGCGTCAGCGGCCGGCGCGGCGCAGGGCGGCGGCGATGAGCCGGTCGACCAGCTCCGGGTAGGCCACCCCGGACGCCGCCCACATCTGCGGGAACATCGAGATCGGCGTGAACCCGGGCATGGTGTTGACCTCGTTGACGACCGGCTGCGCCGTCGGCGCGGACGAAGAAGTCGACGCGGGCCAGCCCGGCGCAGTCCAGCGCGGTGAACGCCCGGCACGGCAGCGTCCTGCACCTCGCGCGAGCGACCGCTGGCGGCAGGCTGCGGCGGGATGTCGAACTCGCAGGCGTCGTCGAGGTACTTGGCCTCGAAGTCGTACCAGTCGTGGCCGCGGACCAGCCGGATCTCGGCCGGCACGGCTGGCCTCGCGCGGCCCGTCGGCGTACTCCAGCACGCCGCACTCGACCTCGCGGCCGGCCACCGCGGCCTCGACGAGCACCTTGTTGTCGTGCTCGCAGCGCCAGCGCGACCGCGTCGGGCAGCTGCGCCCAGTCGGTCGACCTTGCGTGATGCCGACGCTCGACCCGGCCCGCGCCGGCTTGACGAACACCGGCAGGCCGAGGTGGTGCGAGCGTCGGCGGCGAGCACCGGCGCGCCCGCGCGCAGCACCGCGAACTCGCCGACCGGCAGCCCCTCGGCGCGCAGCAGCTTCTTGGTGATCTCCTTGTCCATCGCCGCGGCGCTGGCGAACACGCCCGGCCCGACGTAGGGCACGCCGGCCATCTCGAGCAGGCCCTGGATCGTGCCGTCCTCGCCGAACCGGCCGTGCAGCACCGGGAAGACGACGTCGACCGACGCCGAGCACCTGGGCGCCCTCCCCCGGCTCGACGGCGACCAGGCCGCCGGCGGTCGGGTCGGCGGGCAGGACGACCGCGGTGCCGTCCTCGACCGCGGGCAGCTGCGCGGCCGGTGATCGCGCAGCGTCTCCGGGTCGGCGGCGGTGAGCACCCAGCGCGCCGCGCGGCGTGATGCCGACCGGGACGACGTCGTACTGGTCCGGGTCGAGCGCGGCGAGCACGCTGCCGGCGGAGACCACCGAGACGCCGTGCTCGCTGCTGCGCCCGCCGTAGACGACGGCGACCCGGATCCGCGGCATGCGGCCGACCCTAACCGAGGCGGTCCGGCCGTCAGGCTCTCGGACTTCATCGGCCCGCGACATGACAGCTCGCACCATCGCCCGCGGGCGAGACGCCCTCGAAGCAGACGGCCTCGACCGCCTCGGTGATCGGCACGTCGACGCCGTGCCGGCTGGGCCAGCTCGAGCACCGACCGGCACGACTTGACGCCCTCGGCGACCTGGCCGTGGGTCGCGCGCCTGCGCCTGCGTCCAGCGATCTCGCCGCGGCCCAGCCGCTCGCCGAAGGTGCGGTTGCGCGACAGCGGCGAGGTGCAGGTGGCGACCAGGTCGCCGAGCCCGGCCAGCCCGGCGAAGGTCAGCGGGTCGGCGCCCAGCGCGCACGCCGAGCCGCGCGGTCTCGGCCAGCCCGCGGGTGATCATCGAGGCGACGGTGTTGTCGCCGAAGCCCATGCCCTGCGCCATGCCGCAGGCCAGCGCGATGACGTTCTTGACCGCGCCGCCGAGCTCGCAGCCGACCACGTCGGTGTTGGTGTACGGCCGGAAGTACGGCGCGCGGCAGGCGTGCTGCACCGCGACGGCGCGGTCGTCGTCGGTGCAGGCGACGACGGTGGCGGTCGGCTGCTGCTCGGCGATCTCGCGGGCGAGGTTCGGCCCGGAGACGACGGCGATCCGGTCCGGCGTCGGCGCCGGCGACCTCGCCGATCACCTCGCTCATCCGCTTGGTGGTGCCGAGCTCGACGCCCTTCATCAGGCTGACCAGCGTCGCGTCCGGCCGAGCAGGCGGCGCCCAGTCCGACGAGGTTCTCGCGCAGCGACTGCGACGGCACCGCGAACGCGACCAGCTCGGCGCCGTCCAGCGCCTCGCCGGCGTCGTGCGTGGCGTGCAGCGCCGGCGGCAGCGCGATGCCCGGGCAGGTAGTCGGCGTTGCGGTGCGTCGCGGTTGATCGCGTCGGCCAGCTCGGGGCGGCGCGCCCACAGCGTGACGTCGCTGCCGGCGTCGACGCAGCACCTTGGCGAACGTCGTGCCCCAGGACCCGGCGCCGAGGACCGCGGCGCGCACTCAGCCGACCGTCCACTCAGGCGGCCCGCGAGCCGCGGCGCCAGCGGAAGAACGCCCCGGTCGGCTCGGGCACGCCGCGCGGCCTCGGCGACCTGCCGGCGCACCGCGCGCATGATCGTGTCGGTGACCTCGCGCAGCGTCTCCGCCGTCGGCGTAGCCGGTCGCGCGGAACGCCGACAGGTCGACCGGCTCGCCGACGCTGATGACGTGCTCGACGCGCCGCCGGGACAGCTCGACCTTCTTGCGGTAGAGGTCGAGCTGGCCTGCACGCCCCACTGCGCGACCGGGATGACCGGGACGTCCGGCGACGAGCAGCGCCAGCCGGGCGGCGCCGGTCTTGCCGGCCATCGGCCAGCCGTCGGGGTCGCGGGTGACCGTGCCCTCCGGGTCGATCAGGACGACGCTCGCCGCGCCGCAGCGCCGCGACGGCCGCGTCCAGCGACTGGCGGGCGTCGGTGGTGCCGCGCTTGACCGGGATGTGACCCATCCCGCGCATCGCCGGCCCGACCACCGGGACGTCGAAGATCGCGTCCTTGGCCAGGAAGTGCGGCATGCGGCCGCGTCGAGGATCGAACCGGCACAGAGGAACGGGTCGACGTGCGAGACGTGGTTGACCGCGATGATCGCCGGCCCGCTGCTCGGGATCCGCTCGCGGTTGCGGTAGCGCAACCGGGTGATGAGCACCGGCACGGCGCGTAGAGGACCGCGATCGCCAGCCACCACCACGGGTCCGAGCCGCTCGCCCCTGCCACCGCTGCCGCAGCATGCCGAGCAGTCTGCCGTACGGTCGCTCGTGCGTGGACTGCGGCTTGGACTGGACGTGCTGGTGCCGGTCAAGCCGCTGCCGCGCGCGAAGTCGCGGCTGCGCTCGGCGAGCGGCGACCGCCGCCGACGCACGTCCGGCTGGTCGAGGCGATCCGCGCCGACACCGCTCCGCGCCGCGCGGCGCGCGCCGCCGGACGGTCGTCACGCCGGCGTCGTCGCTGCGTGGACGGCGCCGGGGCCTGAACCGCCGCGCTGCGGGCGGCGGCCGCCGACGCCGCCCGCGCGCCACCCGGCCGACGGCGTCGCGGCGCTGGTCGGCGACCTGCCCGCGCTGCGCCCGGCCGAACTGGCCGAGGCGCTGCGCCGCGGCCGCGCGCACCCGCGCGGCTTCGTCGCCGACGCCGCCGGCACCGGCACGACGCTGCTGACCGCGCGTCCCGGCGTCGCGCTCGAGCCGCGCGTTCGGCGCCGGGCTCGGCGGCCCGGCACGCCGCCGGTGCGGTCGCCGCTGCCGGCCGGGCCGGGGCTGCGCTGCGACGTCGACACCGCCGACGACCTCGCCGCCGCGCTGCGCGCTGGGCACCGGGCCGGCCACCGCGGCGTGCTGCGCCGGTCGCGCAGCCGCGTGCTGACGCTGGGTCGCGACCCGCGGCTGTTCACCCGCGACGGGCATGATGTGGCCATGTCCAGCCCGGTGCATCCTGCCTCGAGCCGCCCTGCGGCGAGCCGTCCGCCGTCCCGTCGACCGTGTCGATCGACGCGGCCGACTCGGTGCCGGAGGGCGACCTCGCCGCGGACCGGCGATCGCACGTCGACGACCTGCCCGACGACCGCTTCAGCAACCGCGAGCTGTCCTGGCTGGCGTTCAACGCCCGGGTGCTCGCCCTGGCCGAGGACCGGCGGCAGCCGCTGCTGGAGCGGCATGAAGTTCCTCGCGATCTTCGCCAGCAACCTCGACGAGTTCTACATGGTGCGCGTCGCCGGACTGAAGCGCCGCGCGGACGATGGGCCTGCAGACGCCGTCGGCCGACGGCCTCTCGCCGCGCGAGACGCTGCGGCTGCTCGCCGAGCGCACCCGCGAGCTCGTCGACCGGCACGCGCGGCTGCTTCCTCGACGACGTCCAGCCGGCGCTGGCCGACCGAGGGCATCCACATCGTGCGCTGGGACGACCTCGACGACGAGGAGCGCGCCGCGGCTCGGCCGAGTACTTCGAGGCGAAGGTCTTCCCGGTGCTCACCCCGCTGGCCGTCGACCCGGCGCACCCGTTCCCCTACATCTCCGGGCTGTCGCTGAACCTCGCCGTGCTGGTGCGCGACGCCGACGGCGGCGTCGCAGCGCTTCGCGCGGGTCAAGGTGCCCAACAACGTGCCGCGGTTCGTCGTCGTCTCGCACGGACGCCGCGCGAGGCCGAGTTCCTGCCGCTCGAGGACCTGATCGCCGCGCACCTGTCGATGCTGTTCCCGGGCATGGAGGTCGTCGAGCACCACGTGTTCCGGGTCACCCGCAACGCCGACTTCGAGGTCGAGGAGGACCGCGACGAGGACCTGCTGCAGGCCCTCGAACGCGAGCTGGCGCGGCGCCGGTTCGGCCCGGCCGTGCGCCTCGAGGTCGCCGACGACATCGACGAGCGAGGTCGCTCGAGCTGCTGGTCAGCGAGATCGAGGTCGAGCCCGACGACGTGCTGCGGGTGCCCGGGCCTGCTCGACCTCGTCCGCGCTGTGGCAGGTGTACGACATCGACCGGCCGGCGCTGAAGGAGCGGCCGTTCGTCCCGGCGACCAACCCGCGCTTCGCCGAGGGCGAGACGCCGAAGTCGGTGTTCGCGACGCTGCGCGACGGCGACGTGCTCGTGCACCACCCGTACGAGTCGTTCGCGACGAGCGTGCAGCGCTTCATCGAGCAGGCCGCCGCCGACCCGAACGTGCTCGCCATCAAGCAGACGCTGTACCGCACCTCCGGTGACTCGCCGATCGTCGACGCGCTGATCGACGCCGCCGAGGCCGGCAAGCAGGTCGTGGTGCTGGTCGAGATCAAGGCCCGCTTCGACGAGCAGGCCAACATCAAGTGGGCCCGCGCGCTGGAGCGCGCCGGCTGCCACGTCGTCTACGGCTTCGTCGGCCTGAAGACGCACTGCAAGACCGCGCTGGTCGTGCGGCAGGAGGGCGGCCACGATCCGCCGCTACGCCCACATCGGCACCGGCAACTACAACCCGAAGACCGCGCGGCTGTACGAGGACCTCGGGCCTGTTCACCGCCGACCCGGACATCTGCGCCGACCTCACCGACCTGTTCAACGTGCTCACCGGCTACTCGCGCCAGACCGAGTACCGCTCGCTGCTGGTCGCGCCGCACGGGCATGCGCGCCGGGCTGATCGAGCGCATCGAGCGCGAGATCGAGCACGCCCAGGCCGGGCGGCCGGCGCACATCCAGATCAAGACCAACCACCTCGTCGACGAGCAGACCATCGACGCGCTGTACCGCGCCTCGCGGGCCGGCGTGCGGGTCGAGCTGCTGGTGCGCACGTTCTGCACGATCCGCTCCGGCGTGCCGGGGCTGTCGCGAGAACATCACGCACCCGCTCGATCCTCGGCCGGTTCCTCGAGCACTCGCGCGATCTTCTACTTCGGCAACGACGGCGAGCCCGGAGTACTGGATCGGCTCGGCCGACCTCATGCACCGCAACCTCGACCGCCGCGTCGAGGTGCTCGTGCCAGGTCGCGCGACCGGCACGCGCGCGAGCCACCTGCGCCGAGTGCCTCGACCTGGCGTTCGACGCCGACACCGCGGCGTGGGAGCTGCAGCCCGACGGCGAGTGGGTGCGCTCGCGGCGGACGCACGCGACGACTACCAGGAGCTGCTGATGCAGCGAGCTCGCCGGCCGCGGCGAGTAGCGACGTGCCGCCGACCGGCGCCGGGCATCCGCGCCGCCGGCGGCGTGGTGTGGCGCGTGCGCGACGGCCGCATCGAGGTCGCGCTGGTGCACCGGCCGCGCTACGACGACTGGTCGCTGCCCAAGGGCAAGCTGCGACGCCGGCGAGACCGAGCTCGCGGCCGCGGTGCGCGAGGTCGGCGAGGAGACCGGCGCCGCGGTCGCCGTCGTCGCGGCTGCTCGGCACGCGTGACGCTACGACGTCGCGACGCCGGCCGCAAGACGGTCGCGTACTGGGCGATGCGCCACCTCGGCGGCGAGTTCGCGCCCAACGACGAGGTCGACGAGCTGCGACTGGCTGCCGCTCGACGAGGCGCGCGGCAGGCTGAGCTACGCGGTCGACCGCGCGGTGCTCGCCGACTTCGCCGGCGCTGCCGGTGCCCGACGCGCCGTCGCTGCTGGTGCGGCACGCCAAGGCGGCAAGCGCCGCGAGTGGCGCGGCGACGACGGCGACCGGCCGCTGGACGCGGCGGGCCGGCGCAGGCGGCGACGCTGGCTGCGGCTGCTGCCGGTGCTTCGGCCCGAGGCGGGTGCTGTCCGCCGGACTGGTCGCGGTGTCGGCAGACCGTCGCGCCGCTCGCCGAACGCGCTCGGCGTCCCGGTGCGAGGACGCGCCGGTGTTCGCGCGACGCGGCGTCCGCCGCGCGACCCGGCGGCGACGCTGGACGCGCTGCTGCGACGCTCGCCGAAGCCCGGCACGGTCACTGTGGTCTGCAGCCAGGGCGACACGATCCCGGCGCTCGATCGACCAGCTCGGCGCGGCGTCGCGCGTCGGACGACCCGCAAGGGCGCGGTCTGGGTGCTGTCCTTCGTCGACGGGACCGTGGTCGTCGGCCGACGACTACTACCCGCTGAGCCGGGTCCCGGCTCAACGGGGCACGGTCAGCCAGCTCTTCGCTGCGGTGCGCTTGGCCGCGCTTGGTGGGAGCGCTGGTGCCGGCGGTGCTCTCGGCCTGCGCGGCGGTGGTCCGCGCCGCGTTGCCTTCGCGGTGGTCGACTTCGCGGCGCGCCTTCGTGCCGCTGCTCTTCGCGGGCGCTGCTCTTCGCCGCGGCCTTCGTCGCGGCCGTCTTCTTGCCCGCGGCCTTCTTCGCCGGCGGACTTCGTGGCCGCTGCCTTGGTGCCAGCGGCCTTGGTGCCGGCGCCTTCGTTCGCCGCGGCCTTCGTGGCCGGCGGCCTTCGTGCCGGCGGCCTTGGTCGCAGCGACCTTCGTGCCAGCGGACTTCGTTCCGGTCGCCTTCGCGACGCCGGCCTTCGCCGCCGCCGTGACGCCTTCGTGCCGCGTGCTCTTCGCGCCGCCGGCGGCCTTGCTCGCCGACCGCGCCTTCGACGCCGTCGTCCCGGCCGCCGCCTTCGTCGTCGGCCGGCGGCGGACTTCGCGGCCTTCGCCGCCGGAGCTGCGGTCTTCGCCGCACCTTGCCGCAGTGGCCGCCGTGTCGCCGACGGCCTTGCGCGCCGCGGACGCGGTGTCCGTGGCCACCTTCGACCGCGGACTTCGCGAGCCTTCGCCGGCTTGCGCGCACCGCTGGCGATCGCCTTGAACTCCGCGCCCGCACGGAACGCCGGCACCGCGGTCTTCTTCACCTGCACGCTCGCGCCGGTGCGCGGGGTTGCGTGCGGTGCGAGCCGCGCGCTCGCGCCGCTCGAAGATGCCGAAGCCGGTGAGCGCGACCCGCTCGCCGCGAGCCACGGCGGCGTAGACCGTGTCGATCACGGCGTCGAGCACCTGCGCGGCCTGCTTGCGATCGCCGTCGAGGCGCTCGGCGAGCGCCTCGATGAACTGGACCTTGTTCATCGTGTCGTCGACCCTTTCGCGGACTGGGCAGCCGGCCGCTATGGACGACGTTCCCGTCACGGTAAGGCTCTCGTCGCGAAATGGAACGCACAACGCCCGGTGTCGACGCGGAATCTTCGTCTGTGTCGACCGCGGTGCCTCGCGTCGTTCAGACCGCGGCGACGCGTCGGCAACCACGGCTTGCCGGCGCTGTTCGTACGCCGCGATGTCGTCGACGTGGCGCAGGGTCAGGCCGATGTCGTCGAGACCCTCGATCAGCCGCCAGCGGGTGTAGTCGTCGAGCTCGAAGTCGTGGACCTCGCCGCTCCAGCGCACCTGCCGCTCGACGAGGTCGACGGTGACCTGCGTCGCCGGGTCCTCCTCGATGTCGTCCCACAGCCGCTGGACGATCTTCTCCGGCAGCACGCACCGTGAGCAGCCCGGCCTTGAGCGAGTTGCCGCGGAAGATGTCGCCGAACCGCGGCGAGATGACGACGCGGAAGCCGTAGTCCAGCAGCGCCCACACCGCGTGCTCGCGCGAGACTGCCGGTGCCGAAGTCCGGGCCGGCGACGAGGATCGTCGCGCCGGCGTACGCGGTCCTGGTTGAGCACGAAGTCCGGCTCGTTCGCGCGCCAGGCGCTGAACAGCCCGTCCTCGAAGCCGGTGCGGGTGACCCGCTTGAGGTAGACCGCCGGGATGATCTGGTCGGTGTCGACGTTGCTGCGGCGCAGCGGCACCGCCGTGCCGGTGTGCACGGTGAACGCGTCCATCGCGGTGTCCCGTCCCCTCAGAGGTCGGCCGGGCTGGCCAGGTGGCCGGTGACCGCGGTGGCGGCGGCGACCAGCGGCGACACCAGGTGCGTGCGCCCGCCCTTGCCCTGCCGGCCTTCGAAGTTGCGGTTGGACGTCGACGCGCTGCGCTCGCCCGGCGCGAGCTGGTCGGGGTTCATGCCGAGGCACATCGAGCAGCCGGCCTGCGCGCCACTCGGCGCCGGCCGCGGTGAAGACCGCGTCCAGGCCCTCCTGCTCGGCCTGCTGCGCGCACCCGCATCGAGCCCGGGCACGACGAGCATCCGCACGCCGTCGGCGACCTTGCGGCCCGTCGAGGACCTCCGCCGCGGCGCGCAGGTCCTCGATGCGGCCGTTGGTGCACGAGCCGACGAACACGGTGTCGACGGTGATGTCGCGCAGCGGCGTGCCGGGCCGCAGGCCCATGTACGCCAGCGCCTTCTCGGCGGCGACGCGGTCGGACTCGTCGTCGAAGCTCGTCCGGGTCGGGCACGCTCGCGCCCAGCGGCGCGCCCTGGCCCGGGTTGGTGCCCCAGGTGACGAACGGCGTGAGCGTCGCTCGCGTCGAGGTCGACCTCGGCGTCGAACTCGGCGTCGTCGTCGGTGCGCAGGCTGCGTCCAGTACTCGACGCGCGGCGTCCCACTCGGCGCCCTTCGGCGCGTGGTCGCGGCCCTGCAGGTAGGCGAAGGTCGTCTCGTCCGGCGCGATCATCCCGGCGCGCGCGCCCCACTCGATGCTCATGTTGCAGACCGTCATGCGGCCTTCCATCGACATCTGCTCGAACGTGCTGCCGCGGTACTCGACCATGTAGCCCTGGCCGCCGCCGGTGCCGGTCTTCGCGATGACGGCGAGGATGACGTCCTTCGGCGTGACGCCCGTCGGGCAGCTCGCCGTCGACGGTGACCGCCATCGTCTTCGGCCGGTCCATCGGCAGCGTCTGGGTGGCGAGCACGTGCTCGACCTGGCTGGTGCCGATGCCGAACGCGAGCGCGCCGAACGCGCCGTGCGTGGAGGTGTGCGAGTCGCCGCAGACGATCGTCATGCCCGGGCTGGGTGATGCCGAGCTGCGGGCCGATGACGTGCACGATGCCCTGCTCGGCGTCGCCCATCGGGTAGAGCCGGATGCCGAACTCGGCGCAGTTCTTGCGCAGCGTCTCGACCTGCGTGCGGCTGACCGGGTCGGCGATCGGCGACGGCAGGATGTCGAGTCGTCGGGACGTTGTGGTCCTCGGTGGCGAGCGTGAGGTCGGGCCGGTGCACCGGCCGGCCCGCCAGCCGCAGCCCGTCGAACGCCTGCGGGCTGGTCACCTCGTGCACGAGGTGCATGTCGATGTAGAGCAGGTCGGGCTCGCCCGGCGCGCTGCGGACGACGTGGCTGTCCCAGAGCTTCTCCGCCAGCGTCTGGCCCATCGGCACTCTCCTTGCCGTCTCAATACTGTGAGATCCTAGTATCGCGTCGTGGGACAGCCTAGCAGCGGGATCGGCGTCCTCGACAAGAGCGGTCGCCATCCTCGAGGCGGTCGCCGCGGCGCCGCGTGTCGCTGGCCGAGCTCGTCGAGACGACCGGGCTGCCGCGCGCGACCGCGCACCGGCTCGCCGTCGCGCTCGAGGCGCACCGGCTGCTCGCCCGCGACGCCGACGGCCGGTTCGTCCTCGGCCCGCGCCTCGGCGAGCTCGCCGCTGCGCTGCCCGACCCGCTGGTGCACGCCGCACAGCCGGTGCTGGCCTGGGTGCGCGACGAGTGCGGCGAGAGCGCGCAGCTCTACCGGCGCGACGGCGGCGAGCGGGTGTGCGTCGCGGCGGCCGAGCGGACGCACGGGCTGCGGACCACCGTGCCGGTCGGCACCCGGCTGCCGCTGACCGCGGGCTCCGGCGCGCAGGTGCTCGTGCGCCTGGTCGCGACCCGACGCGCGCCGACGGTGGCTCGCCGGCGCGCAGTTCACCGAGCGGACGCTGGCCGAGGTCCGCCGGCGCGGCTGGGCGCAGTCGGTCGCGCCAGCGCGAGGCCGGCGTCGCGTCGGTGTCGGCGCCGGTGCGTGTCCGCGCCGCCGGCTCGGCCGGTGGTCGTCGCCGCGATCTCGATCTCCGGGCCGATCGAGCGGCTCGGCCGCGCGCCGGGGACGCGGTTCGCACCCGTGCTGCTCGCCGGGGCCGCGCGGATCGCCGCCGGCCTCGCCGCCGGCTGACGCCGCCGTCCTCGACGCCACTGCGGCAGTCAGCGGCCGTCCCGCCTCAGCCCACCGGCAGTCGACTCGCGTCCAGGTGCATCAGGGACGGCGGACACCGGTGCACGCGCTCTCACAGGACACGCCCGCGACCTCTTGACACGTTTCGCGGAGAAGGCCACGTTCGACGACGCACAGCAAGTGCATGTTCGTCCACTCTGCGTCGTCCTGACAGGAGCGCGCCTCATGCCCCTCCCCCTCCGGTCCCGGCGGCCCGCCCGCCGGGTCGCCGCCGCGCTGGCGGCCACTGCCGCCGCCGGCGGCCTGGTGCTGGTCGGCGTCGGCACCGCCGGCACCGCCACCGCCGCCAGCCCCGCCTACCTGGACACCCGCGCTCCCGCGGACGTCCGCGCCGCCGACCTGGTCGCCCGGATGAACCTGACCGAGCAGATCGGCCAGATGGTCCAGATCCAGGTCGGCCACCTGTACGGCAACTGCAGCGGGTACAACGCCGGCCCGCTGAACAACGACTGCGCGCACCAGGTGCTCGGCACCGACGCGGTCGGCTCCATCCTGTCCGGCGGCGGCGACGTGCCGGGCGCGGGCTACTACCCGAACACGCCGGAGACCTGGGCGACCCAGATCAACGCGCTCGAGAAGTACGCGATCGACAACAGTCGCTTCCGCATCCCGATCATCTACGGCGCCGACGTCGTCCACGGTCACAACGACGTCCTCGGCGCCACTCTGTTCCCGCACCAGATCGGACTCGGCTCCTCGTTCGACCCCGCACTGGTCCAGTCGGTGCAGTCCTCCGCCAGTCGGGCGGCGGCGGCGACGAACGTCCGCTGGGCGTTCGCTCCGGTCGCGGACGTGGACACCAACTCCCGGTGGGGCCGCTACTACGAGTCCTTCGGCGAGGACCCGGTCCTCGACGGGACCATGGCCGCCTCCGCCGTCGCGGGCCTGCAGTCCCAGCCCACCGTGGCATCCACGGTCAAGCACTTCGCGGCCTACGGCGCGTCCGACAGCGGTCTCGACCGCACGCCGGCCGACCTCTCGCTGCGCTCGTTCGAGGAGGACCAGCTCCCGTCCTACGCCGCCGCGGTCAAGTCCGGCGCGCTGACGGTGATGGTCAACTCGAGCTCGGTCAACGGCATCCCGGCGACCGCGTCGAAGTACCTGCTGACCACGGTGCTGCGCAACCAGCTCGGGTTCACCGGCGTGACGATCAGCGACTGGGCCGACGTCGCGGCGCTGCAGACCAGCTACCACATCGTCGGTGACTACGAGCACGCCATCGCCACCGCGGTCAACGCCGGGGTGGACGTGACGATGGAGCCCTACAACGCCGATTCGTTCGTCACGAACCTCAACGCCGCGGTGCGCGACGGACTGGTGAGCCGGGCACGGATCCGGCAGGCGGCGCAGCGGGTGCTCGACCTGAAGTTCCGCGTCGGACTGTTCGACAACCCCTACGTGGACGTGAAGCGCGGCCAACAACATCCTGGGCGCGGACACCGCCCTGGCGCGCCGTGCGGCCGCCGAGTCCAGCGTGCTGCTGCGCAACGCCAACGGTGCGCTGCCGCTCGCCCCGAACGCGCACGTCGTGGTCACCGGCCCGGCCGCCGACTCGATCGCGGACACCCTCGGCGGCTGGAGCGTGGGCTGGCAGGGCGTCCCGGCCGGCAGCACGGAGCCCGCCGTGACGGTGCTGAAGGGCCTGCAGAACGCCGGCGGGACCAACGTCACCTACGCGCCGGACCAGAAGTCGGCGGTCACTGCCGCCGGTTCGGCCGACGCGGTGGTGGCCGTGCTCGGCCGCGGGCCGGGGGCGGAGGGTCCCAACGACCAGCGTGACCCGACGCTGCCCGCCGACCAGCAGGCGCTGGTGACGGCGCTCAAGGCGACCGGCAAGCCGGTGATCGTCGTCCTCATCGACGACCGGCCAGATGCGCTCGGCACGATCAACGACACCCCGGTACCCGGCCAGCCGGACGTGCGGGCGGACGCGCTGCTCGCGGCGTGGCGGCCGGGCACCGAGGGCGGCGACGGTGTCGCGGACCTGCTCTACGGCAAGGTCAACCCGAGTGGACGGCTGACCGTCAGCTGGCCGGCGCGGGCCACCGACCAGCCGAACACGTACCGGTACCTGACCCTGCCGACGACCTACAACGGCAACGGCCCGGTCTACCAGCCGGCGTTCCCGTTCGGTTTCGGACTGTCCTACTCGACGACGGCGACGGCCGTGACCCGGGTGTCGGCGGCGAACGGGTCGGTGACGGTGCGGCTGTCGGTCAGCAACACCGGCGGCCCGGCGGGTGGCGTCAGCGTGCCGGTCTACGTCTCGCAGCCGGTGAGCCAGGTGCTCGTGCCGGCGAAGCGGCTCGTCGGGTTCACCAGGGTCACCGTCCCGGCCGGCGGCACCGTGACGGCGCGGGTCACCTTCCCGACCAGCGTCCTCGGGGTCGTGCCCGGTGACGTCAACGGCTCCGGGCCGCTGACCGTCGAACCCGGCCAGTACGTGTTCTCGACCGGCACGGTCGGCGAGGCGGTCCCGGCCGCGACGGCGACGAACTCGCTGACGCTCTGACGCACTGAGCCGGACGTCTCGGGCCGGGTCCCCACACCGGGGGCCCGGCCCGAGCGCGTCCGGGGACGTCAGCCGACGTCGAGCAGGTCGATGACGAAGACGAGCGTGCGCCCGGAGAGCCGGTGGCCCGCGCCGGGCGGGCCGTACGCGAGCTCCGGCGGGATGACGAGCTGGCGCCGGCCGCCCACCTTCATGCCCGGGGATCCCGTCCTGCCAGCCCTGGATCAGCCCGCGCAGCGGGAACTCGATGGACTCGCCGCGGTCCCACGAGGAGTCGAACTGCTCGCCGGTCCCGAAGTCGACGCCGACGTAGTGCACCTCCACCCGGTCGCCGGGACTTGCGCCTCGGTGCCGTCCCCGACGGTCATGTCGCGGATCTGCAGCTCGGTCGGGGGCGGGCCGTCGGGACGGTCGATCTCGGGCTTGGTCATGGTCCTATCCAACGCGGGACGGGTCAGGCGGCCCGGACCGGGGCCTGCCCGTACAGCGTGCTCCGCTCGCGCAGCGTGCGCCCGAGGGAGCTCACCAGGGCGTCGAGGTCGTCGACGGACAGCTCCTGGCCGTGCGACGCCCCGGCGGCGCGGCTGATGTTCTCGTCCATCAGCGTGCCGCCGACGTCGTCGACGCCGGCCTGCAGCAGCTGGCCGACCCCGGGCAGGCCGAGCTTCACCCAGGACGCCTGGACGTGGTCGATCAGACCGTCGTAGACGAGACGGGCGACGGCGTGGACCAGCACGACCTCGCGCCAGGTCGGCCCGCGGCGTGCGTCGCGCTTGAGGTAGATCGGCGCGGCCATGTGCACGAACGGCAAACCGACGAACTCGGTGAAACCGCCGGTCTCCCGCTGCAGCGCGCGGGTCCGCAGCAGGTGCCGAGCCCAGTGCACGGGCTGCTCGACGGCACCGAACATCATCGTCACGTTCGAGGAGAGCCCGACCCGGTGCGCGGTGCGGTGCACCTCCAGCCACTGCTCGGTGTCGATCTTGTCCGGACACAGCACCGCGCGGATCTCGTCGTCGAGGATCTCGGCCGCCGTCCCCGGCAGCGAGCGCAGCCCGGCGTCACGCAGCCGGACCAGGTAGTCCGACAGCGGCTCGTCCAGGCGCCGCGCGCCCTCGGTGACCTCGAGCGCGGTGAAGCCGTGGACGTGGATCTTCGGCACCGCCTCCTTCACGGCCCGGGTCACGTCGATGTAGTAGTCGCCGTCGAAGGACGGGTGGATGCCGCCCTGAAGGCAGACCTCGGTGGCCCCGCGGGCCCACGCCTCGCGCGTCCGCGCCGCGATGTCCTCCAGCGTCAGCAGGTACGGCTTCCCGCGCAGGTTGAGCGACAGCGGCCCCTTCGAGAACCCGCAGAACCGGCACTTGAACGTGCACACGTTCGTGTAGTTGATGTTCCGGTTGCGGACGAACGTCACCGTGTCACCGACTCGGCGCGCCCGCAGCTGGTCCGCGGCGGCCGCGACGGCGCCGACCTCAGGACCGCGGGCACCGAACAGCGCCACGACCTCGTCCTCGCCGAGCTCGTGGCCGGCGTCGACGCCCGCCAGGACCTCGGCCACGCGACCCCGGACCGGCGCCCGGCCCGCCGCGACGAGCCTCGGCGGCGTGAGCTCCGTGCCGGAGTACCACGCGGTCGAGCGCCGCCGCGACAGGTCGACCTCGGACCCGTCCGCGACGTTGACGGCGTCCTCGTAGCGTTCCGGGACGACGGCGCCCGGGTCGTCCCGCCCGAGCCGCGTCGCGTCCGACCGGTCCAGCACCGGGAAGCGCAGCGCCGGGTCGAGCCAGCGTTCGGCGTCGGCGGCGTACTCGGGGTAGATCGGCAGCCGCGGCGCCAGGGTGTGCCCGGCCGCCTCGGTGACCTCGCGCAGCCGGTCCAACGCCGGCCACGGCCGCTCGGGGTTGACGTGGTCCGCCGTCACCGGCGAGACCCCGCCCCAGTCGTCGATCCCTGCGGTGAGCAGCACTCCGGGGTCGTCGGCCAGGTTCGGCGGCGCCTGGACGTGCACCGACGGCGGCAGGATCGTCCGGGCGAGCGCGATCGCCTCGAGGTGGTCCGACGTCGGCGCAGGTGGCGCGTTGCGCATGGCGGTGCCGGGCTTGGGCAGGAAGTTCTGCACGATCACTTCCTGCACGTGACCGTGCCGCTCGTGTGCGGCCGCGATGGCCTCGAGGGCGGTCACCCGGTCGGCCCGCGTCTCGCCGATGCCGACGAGGATGCCGGTGGTGAACGGGATGGCCAGCCGCCCCGCCGCCTCGAGCGTCGCCAGCCGCCGCTCCGGCGTCTTGTCCGGGGCGCCGCGGTGCGCGGCCAGCTCCGGCCGCAGCGACTCGATCATCATCCCCTGCGACGCGCTCACCGGCCGCAGGGTCGCCAGTTCGTCGGCGGACAGCGCGCCGGCGTTCGCGTGCGGCAGCAGCCCCGTCCGCTCCAGCACCAGACGGCACATCGCCGCCAGGTACTCGACCGTCGAGGCGTACCCGTGCTCGGCCAGCCACGCCCGCGCCTCGGGGTAGCGCAGCTCCGGGCGCTCCCCCAGGGTGAACAACGCCTCGTGGCAGCCCACCGACGCCCCCGCCGACGCCACGACGAGGACCTGCTCCGGTGACAGGTACGGCGCGGGCAGGCGGGACGGCGCGTGCGCGAACGTGCAGTAGCCGCAGCGGTCGCGGCACAGCTGGGTCAGCGGGATGAACACCTTCGGCGAGTAGGTGATCCGGGTGCCGAACGCCGCGTCGCGGATCGCCGCGGCGCGCGCCAGCAGCTCGGCGGTCACCCGAGCTCCCGGAGGGCGGGCAGGAGCTCGTCGGCGAACAGCTCCAGGAACCGTCCCTGGTCGTCACCGGGGGCGTGGAAGACCAGGTGCCGGAAACCGGCGTCGACGTAGGGCCGGACCTTGTCGAGCGCCTCGGCGGCGGACGACGCCACGATCCACCGCGACGCGATCTGCTCGATCGGCAGCGCGTCGCCGGCCTTCTCCATCTCCACCGGGTCGTGCAGGCCGGCCTTCTGCTCCTGGGTCAGCGACAGCGCGGACCAGAAGCGGGTGTTCTCGAGCGCCTGCTCGCGGTCGGTGTCGTAGGACAGCTTGATCTCGATCATGTGGTCGAGGTCGGCGGCGCTGCGGCCGGCCGCGGCCGCGCCGTCGGCGACCGCCGGGAGCAGCTTGTCGGTGTAGAGCTCCATGCCCTTGCCGCTGGTACAGATGAACCCGTCCGCGACCCGGCCGGCGTACTTCGCGACCACCGGCCCACCCGCAGCGACGTAGATCGGGACAGGCTCGTCGGGCCGGTCGTAGACGGTGGCGCCGGAGGTGCGGTAGTAGGTGCCCTCGGCGTCGACGCGCTCCTCCGTCCACAGCCGGCGGATCAGGTCCACCGCCTCGCGCAGCCGCGCGAAGCGTTCCTTGAACTCCGGCCACTCGATGCCGGTCAACGCCACCTCGTTGAGCGCCTCACCGCTGCCGACGCCCAGCACCACCCGTCCCGGGTACAGGGCGCCGAGCGTGCCGAAGGCCTGCGCGACGACGCCGGGCGGGTAGCGGAACGTGGGCGTCAGCACGCTCGTGCCGAGCACGACCCGGGACGTGCGTTCGCCGACGGCGGCGAGCCACGCCAGCGAGAACGGTGCGTGGCCTCCGGTGTGGCGCCAGGGCTGGACGTGATCGCTCACCCACACCGAGTCCAGTCCGCACTGCTCGGCCTGGACGGCGTAGTCGAGCAGCCGGCGCGGACCGAACTGCTCGGCGGACGCCTTGTACCCGATGCGGAGCGTCACGCCGGACCCTCGGCGGGGTCCTCGGGGTGGACGCGCGGCTCGTCGGCACCATCGTCGACCGCTGGGGTCGGGGCCCTCGGCGGGGTCCTCGGCGTGGACGCGCGGCGGTGCCGCGTCGTCGTGCAGCGGCGCGCCGTGCGGCGTGCTCGGGTCCGGACCTTGAGTGGGTGTGTCGGTCATCCGAGCGTCCTCCTGGACGGGCCGCCTGAGGGATCAGTGGGTCGACGGGGCCGCGGGTGCGGCCGGCGCCGCCGGTGCGGCCGGCGCCGCCGGTGCGGCGGGCGCCGCGGGGGTGACGGCCGGCTGCGGGACCGGCGCGGGCACGGCGGGCGCGGCGCGGCGCGGCGGGCGCCGGCGCCACCGTCCGGGCCGGCGTGCGCTGGGTCGGACGACGCGGCGCCGCCGAGGTCGTCGCCTGCGGCGCGGTGACCGTCGGCGCGACACCGTTGCTGACGCAGAACGTGATGGTGGCGCCGGGCACTGCCACCCGCGGGGCGAAGTAGGCGACCCGCCCGGCCGGGAGGGCGCTGCCGCACGACAGCGGCGCCTGCTGCGGCTTGAAGCCCGCCGCCGCCAACTGGGCGGACGCGTCGTTCGGGGCCAGTCCCAGCACGACCGGCACCGGCACGCCGTTCGGCACGTCGTTCGGGCCCGGCCAGGTCCAGTGCTGCTGGAGCAGGGTCGGCGCATAGGCGGCCTGCCAGAACGTCGACGCGTAGGCGCCGAAGACGTCGTCCCCGCGCCCGCCGCCGGGCGCGCCTGGAGGCAGTCCGGTGATCGTCGCCTTCGGGTCCTGGTAGTCCACCAGGGCGGCCGCGGAGGTCAGCGTCGGGGTGACGCCGACGAACCACAGTGCCGAGTTGCCGCCCTGCTCGGTGTCGTTGCGGTCGTTGTCGGTGCCGGTCTTCGCGGCGACGAGGCTGCCGCCGTTGCGGTACCAGTTCCCGAAGAACGTGCCTGCGGTGCCGTAGCCGGAGTTGGTGTCCGCCGTCATGACGTTGACCAGTGTGTGGGCGACCTGGGTGTCGATCACCTGGGTGCACTGCGGCTGCTTCACCGTGACCGCCTTGCCGGCGTTGTCGGTGACGGAGACGATCGGGTGCGGCGGGCAGAACACGCCGTTGTTCGCGACGGTGGCGTAGGCGCCGCTGAGCTCGAGGGCCGACGTCGGGCTGAAGCCCAGGGTGAACCCTGCCTGGTTCTCGGTGCTGACCGCCTGCGCGATCGACTTGCTCGGCTCGGTGGGCTGCGGCTGGTTGAGCTGGTTCATGCCCAGGCGCAGCGCCATGTCGACGATCGGCGAGATCGTGCAGCCGAAGAACTGGTCCTCGACGCCGACGAAGAACGTGTTGACCGACGCCGGCAGCGCCTTCGACAGCGGGTAGGTGGCCGCGTAGTTCCCGGCGTTGCTCACCTGGTACGGCTTGTACGTCTGGTCGTTGGGGTCGTGCGGGCAGTTCTTCACCGTGTACTGGTTGCCGGTCGTGAGGGTGTAGTCCGGCTGCATGCCGTACTCCATGGCGGCCAGCGTCGTGAAGAGCTTGTACGTCGAGCCCGAACCGGCGTAGCCGCGCGTGAACAGCGGGAACACCGTCTCGCCCGCGGCCGCGTTCTCGCCGTAGTGCTTGCTCGTGATCAACGACGTGACCGCGCCACTGCGCGGGTCGACGGACGGCATCACCAGCGTGGTCGGCGACGTCGGAGCCAGGCCCCGGGCGAAGACGGCGTTCTCGCCGTTCGTCTGGAGGTTCGGGTCGAGCGTCGTGACGACGGTGTAGCCGCCGCGCTGCAGCTTGTCCTCGTCCAGGCCCGCGTTCTTCGCCAGCCAGTCGACGGCGTAGTCACAGAAGTACCCGGCGTTGATGATCGCCGGGTTCGAGAACGAACACCCCTCGGGGACCGCGGGCGGCTTGGTGGTCGCCAGCGCCAGCGGCAGCTTGATGGCGGCGGCGCCCTGGGCCGGGGTCAGCGCGCCGGTGTCGACCATGTTCTGCAACACCTGGTTGCGCCGGTCGAGTGCCGCCTGCGGGTGCTGGAACGGGTCGTAGGCGGTGGGGCTCTGCAGGAGGCCGATGAGCATCGCGCCCTGCGGTGCGGTGAGCTTGTCCGCCGTCGTCGCGAAGTAGGTCTCCGCGGCCACCTCGATGCCGTAGCTGTTCTCGCCGAAGAACGCGATGTTGAGGTAGTCCTGCAGGATCTGGTCCTTGCTGATCTTCTTCTCGATGTCGATCGCGCACCGCGCGTCCTGGATCTTGCGGTGCAGGTCCTGCGCGACGGCGGCCTGCTGCTGCGCGGCGCTGCCCGCGGTGTAGTACCGCAGCTGCTTGACGTACTGCATGGTCAGCGTGGACCCGCCCTGCGTGTCGCTGCTGCCGGTGTTGTTCACCGCCGCACGGAGCAGGCCGCGCATGTCGACGCCGTGGTGGGTGTAGAAGCGGCGGTCCTCGGTGGAGATGAGCGCCTGTCGGACGCTGCAGCGGGACCGCGCTGAGCGGGACGTCCTTGCGGTTCTGGCTGAACAGCCGGGCGATGACGGTCTTGCCGTCGTTCGCGAGGATCTGCGTCGTCTTCGGCACCGACCAGCCGCTCACGTCGCAGCTGGTGTCGAGGAACTGGTCGGCGGCGTCGTTGGCGGCGAAACCGACCCCGCCGACGAACGGCACCAGCAGCGCCGCGCCCAGCACGCCGGTGACCAGCAGGACGCCGAACAGCTTGGTCAGCGACCAGAGGATCGGCGGGCGGGAACGACGCTGCCGTCGGGACGGCGGCGGTGTGGCTGACATGCAGGTCCTTCGCGTGCGGCGTCAGAGAACTGGTGCGACGGTACCGGAGATCCCTGGCAGTCCCGCGGCCGAGACGCCGGGTCAGTCGACGGTGAGCTCACCGCCGCGGCGCACCACTCGTCCCACCCGCAACTTCAGCCGCCGCCCGACGGCGAGGACCAGCCCGCTGTAGCCGGGCGTCGGGCCGCGGTAGAGCAGGAACCCGCGCGGCCCGTCGACCATCTCGCCGGTGCGGGTGTCGTAGCGGCTGGCGTGCCACGGGCAGACGAGGCAGCCGTCGGCGTCGACCCGTCCCGCGCTGAGGTCGGCGAGCTGGTGCCGGCAGCGCCGGGAGACGGCGAAGTCACGCCCGCCGGCGTTCCCGACTGCCCATCCGTCGACGCGGCGGACGGTCCCGGGCGGGAGCGGGTCGCTCATCCCGCCGAAGGTAGCCGTCCGGCAATGCTGTTCAGATGTTCAACCGTGACCTCTCCCCCGCCTGCTCGTCGTCTTCGTCAGCACCCGGCCGGGCCGCGGCGGCGAGCCGATCGCCACCTGGTTCACCGACCTCGCGCGTGCCGACGAGCGTTTCGACGTCGACCTACGTCGACCTCGCCGACCTCGCGCTGCCGATGTTCGACGAACCGGAGCACCCGCGCTTCGGCCGCTACCAGCACGACCACACCAAGCGCTGGCAGGCGCTGGTCGCCCCGGCGGACGCGGTCGTGTTCGTCACGCCCGAGTACAACTGGTCGTTCCCGGCGTCGCTGAAGAACGCGCTGGACTTCCTCAACCCCGAGTGGCGCGACAAGCCGGTCGGCTTCGTCAGCTACGGCGGGGTGTCGGCGGGGACCCGGGCGGTGACGGCGATCCGGCCGGTCGTCAACGCGCTGGGGATGGTCGCCGTGGTGACGGCGGTGAACGTGCCCTTCTACCAGCAGTTCCTCGCCGACGGCCTCTTCGCGCCCAACGAGATGCTGGCGGACTCCGCGACGGCCCTTCTCGACTCGCTGCACCGGTACGCCGTCGCGCTGGGGGCCCTCCGCGCCCCGGCGGCGCACTGATCCACCGCCGCGGTGATCTACTCGAAGGTGTGACCCGTAGCCCGCTGTTCGGCGCCGTGACCGGCCTGCTCGCCCTCGACGTCCTGCTGCAGGGCCTGTGGGCCGGCATCTTCCTGCAGCGCGGTGAGCACCACGGCTGGGTGACCACGCACAGCGTCGGCGGACTGGTCGCCGTCGTGCTCGCCCTGGCGTCGGTGGTGGTGGCCGCGGTCCAGCTCCGGGGTCGGCGCGACCTGCTGGCCGGGAGCGTCGTCGTCCTCGTCCTGGTGATAGCCGAGTACGGCATCGGCCAGGCGGTCAGTGGCGGCACGAGGGGGCTGACCGCCGTGCACGTGCCGCTGGCGCTGGTGGTGATGGCGGGGGTGACCTGGCTGCCGCTGCGTGCCCGCGCGGGCGCCCCGGCGGCGACGCCCGCGCGCTGAGCCCGGAGCAGTCGACACGTGCCCTGTCCTCGTCTCCTGGACGAGGTCCTGGCTGATGATCAAGGGCGGTACGGGTGGCACCGCGTGGGGCGGTCAGTCCCGGCGCCACACCGAGACGTGGGCGCGGCTGTCCGCGGTGAACGCTCGCCGCTGCCAGTCCGCCCACCGTGATTCCAGCCGCATCCCGGCCAGGCGCGCCATGAGGTCCAGTTCGGCTGGCCACGCGTACCTGAACGGCACGCTGCTGCGCTGCCAGAGCGCCCCGTCGCGCACGAGGTGGTGTGACCACATCTGCTGCGTCACGACGTCGTACTCGTCGATGCCGACGTGGTCGGGGCCGAGCGCGAAGGGCTGCCCTCGCTCCCCCGGCGGCAGTCGCTGGAGCTGCGGCACGCCGAGCTCGACGAGGAACCGGCCGCCCGGCTGGAGGTGGGCGGCGGCGTTGACGAAGCAGGCCACCTGCGCGTCCTGGGACGTGAGGTTGCCCAGGCTGTTGAACACGAGGTAGACGAGCCCGAAGCTGCCCGGCACGGTCACCGTCGTCATGTCGCCCTGCCGGACGTCGATCGCTGCCGCCGCGTCCTTGGCGCGCAGCCGCGCCAGCATCGCGTCAGACAGGTCGATCCCGGAGACCGGCACGCCGCGTGCCTGCAGCGGCAGCGCCACCCGACCGGTGCCCACCGCGAACTCGAGTGCCGGCCGGCCGGCGGCGAGCTCGGCGAGCAGCTCGACGGTCGGCCAGAGCATGGCGGGATCGAACATGCCCGCCTCGTCGGCGTCGTAGCTCGACGCGACCGGCTCGTCGAAGAAGTCCTGCGTCACTGGGTCACCGGCGCCAGGCCGGCGCGTAGGCGAGGTGCACGACCCCCGAGTCGTAGCCCTGCTGGCGTCGTAGGCGCCGAGCACGGTGGAGTTGATTGAAGAACGCCGCGCCCGGGTCGTCCTCCGCCGCGCGGGCCGACCAGGCCGGGACGAACATCTCGAACGTCCGCCGACCGAGCAGGCCCCCGTCGGCCTCGGCGGTCAGTGCGCCGATCGTCGCGCCCATCTCCGGTGCGAACGGGTAGGCCGCCGTCCAGCTGGGCTCTTCGAAGACGCCGTCGAGCGACGCGAACTCGTGCGCCAGGATCCGTCCCATTCGACGATCCTGGCCCGTGCCGCCGACGGCCGACACCCGGTCACCGCAGCTCGGGCCCCGTCCGCGCCGTGCGGGTCGGCCAGCGGCCAGCCGCCGGCGACGAGGTGAGCGCTGACCCGGGCGACGTCGTCCGGACGCGCCGCGGCGTTGGTCAGCTCCCTGATCGCCGCCTGGATGGCCTCGGCGGTGTGCCGGGTCCTGGCTGGCGATGCTCTCGACGACCTCGTGCACCTCGTCCTCGGAGAGCCGACGCCGCAACAGGGACGCGCCGACGAGCTTGAGTACCCCGGACAGCGCCACGGCCACCTTCGGCGGAAGTGACGCCGGGACCGGCTCCACGGACTGTTCGAGGACAGTTCCCGAACCGGTCACTCGGATCACCGCGCTCCGGTGCGGGGTTCCAGCACCCGGCGCCAGCTCGTAACGTGTCCGGCGTGAGCGACCACGAAGACGTTGTCGTCGAGGCGCAGGACGCCGCCCGGCAGGCCGAACGCGAGCTGCGCGACGATGGGCTGCGCGGCGAGCAGGACCAGGTGCAGCGCCTGACGGAGGCGTTCGAGCAGCGGCAGGCGCCCCCGTCCGAGCGGTGACACCTCCGCCTCCGCGAGGCCGCCCGGGCCGCGCTGACTGACGCTGACCCGTCCGCGGGACTGCCCCGCCGGACATTGACCTCCCTCCCGGCAGCGGCGGATGATTCCCGCCGCGGAGGGGGAGGGCCATGGCTGCTCGACGGTCCGAGAACGGCGCGTCGCGAGTCCTGCTCGGCCTCGGCGGAGCGCGCGGCTACGCCCCCGGCGACCTGACCAGCCCGGCCCGCGCGGCCGCGGCCACGTCGCTCGTCGACACCGCCGTCGGACCGCAGCCGCCGCACTCGCCGTGGAACGTCACGGAGCTGCGGATCCACGGTGTCTCCGGCTCCGACGGCCCGACGATGCTGGAGCACCCGCACGCACTCCAGGTCGCCGGAAGTGGTCCGACGGCGTTCTACCGGCGGTGGGCGCCGACCGGCGGCGACCCGCCCCGCCCGGGCGTCCCGTGGCGGCTCGAGGCCTACTCCTGGGGCGGGCTGACCGAGGCGCCGCTGGCGTCCGCGGCCTGGATCCTGCTCGCACCGTTCATGCTGTTCAACGTCGCGCACTTCGCGCTGCCGCCGGCGGTGCACCGCCGCCAGACGCCGGTGCGCGCGGCCGCGCACGTCCTGCTGCGCCTGCTGGCGCTCGCCGCGACGCTGCAGTTCACGCTCGCGCTCGTCGCGGTCTTCGTCGACAGCCTGGCGATGCAGTCCCCGGACGGGCACCCACCGTCCTGGCTGCGCTGGTACACCGGCTGGGGGACGGCCGGGCGTCTGGCCGTCGCGCTGATCCTGCTGGTCGGGTCGCTCGGTGTCGTCTGGCTGATCAGCGTCCGCACCGCGTCGTCGTACGAGGCGCGCGTGACCCACGCGCCGACCGAGGCCGACGGAGACTGGCCGCTGACGCAGCCCGGCTTCTGGCGCGGTCAGGTCCTCGTCGCCCGGCAGCGCAGCCTGCACGGGGCCGCCGCCCTGGCGCTCGTCGCCCTCGCGCTCGCCCGCCCAGGACGCGACGCCGACGCCTTCCGCTGGACGGTCGTCGCGCTCTCCGGCGCGCTGCTGCTCGCCGCCGCCTCGCTGCTGGCGACGCGCATCACCGACCGGTACGACTTCGTTCAGAACCCCCGCGATCCGTCCGCGCGCTCGTCGGCGACGCTCGCCTGCCGTGCGCTGGCCGTGACGGGTCTGGTCCTGGTCGCGGTCGCCGGGCTGAGCGGTGGGTGGCGGACCGGTCCCCTCCCGGGGCTCGAGGCGGTGGCGCTGACGCTGCTGGCGGTGCAGGTGGCGCTGCTCCTCGTCCTGCTTCACGTCGTCGCCGAACTCGTGGTCGTCGCCCGCCGCGGTCGCTCGGACGGGGCCGACGGCTCCGACGGTTCCGACGGTTGAGCTGACGGCCCCGGCACCGCGCCGTTCCTCCGCGGCCACCTGACCAGTGTCCTGGCGGTGCTCGGGATCGGCCTGGGCGGGACGTTCGCCGCGCTTCTCGACCTGCTCGCCGCGCGTGTGCTCGGCACGCCCGTCCCGAGCGGCCTGGAGCAGGCCCGCGACGCCGTCTCCGTCCCCTGGCCGCTGTTCGCGTTCACCGCCGCGCCGATCGGTGCCCTGGTCGGCGCCGGTGTGGCCCTGGCGCTCGCCGCCCGGACCTGGCGCCGCGACGTGCGGCGGTTCACCGCCGTCGACGCCGGCCCGTCGCTCGTCGCGCGCCACTACGCCGCCCGCACGGCGACCGCGGACGAGAGGCCGTTCCGGCGCTCCCGCGCGGCGATCGCGCGCGCCTGGGCCACCGGGCTCATGGCGGACTCCGCCGGGATGATCGCCGGCAGCGCCGCCGCGGGGCTGGCGGTCGCGGTCGTCACCGGCGCCGCGATCAGCCTGTCCTACGCGCACGCCGGCACGGACCTGCCCGCGTGGGTGCACGGCGCCGCGGCGACGGAGAGCCTGCTCGGGTTGCTGCTCGCCGGCTACCTCGTGAAGCTGCTCCGCTCGGCCTACCGCAGTCCCGACAAGCGCCGGACCATCGGCGCGCTGTGGGACGTGGGCACCTTCTGGCCGCGCGCGACGCACCCGTTCGCGCCGCCGTGCTACGCCGAGCGCGCCATCCCCGAGCTGGTCGACCGGGTGCGGATCCTCACCGGGACGGTCGCGCCGAACGACCACGACCCGGCCTGGGCCCAGATCGAAGCGCACGAGCGCGACGCCGACCGCTGCCCGGGTCTGGCGGTGCCCACCGGCCCGCTGCTGCTGACCGGCTACAGCCAGGGCTCGGTGATCGCGCCGACCGTCGTCGCGCAGCTGCCGGTCGACACCCGGCGGCGGGTCGCGCTGCTGACCCTGGCCTGCCCGACCCGGCGTCTCTACGGCCGGGCGTTCCCGGCGTTCTTCGGGCGGGAGCAGCTGGCGACGCTCGAGCGGCTGCTCGAGGGCCGGTGGCGCAACCTCGTCCGCCGCAGCGACTACATCGGGTCCTGGATCGACGCGCCGCTCCCGGACGACCCGCTGTCGGTGGAACCGACCGACGTCGAGCTGGAGACGAGGCTCGACCAGCGCTGCCTCGACCCGGTCACGGTCACCCGGGACGACGACCCGTCACCGCCGCCCATCCACCGACACACCGGGTTCTGGCCTGATCCGTGCGTCACCCGGGTCGGCGAGTACCTGGTGCGCGGCCTGCTACCCCCCGACCCGGGACCGGCGAGGACGGCGGTGCGCACGTGGCCCGCGCAGCGGGTGAACGGCCACCGGCTCCTCGACGCCTCCGCCGAGTTCGGGCCGGGAGCGGACTACCGGCGCCCGTGACGGCTAGCGCCGCGCGGCGCGGGTGGCCGCCCGTCCGATGATCAGCTGCTGGATCTGCGAGGTCCCCTCGTAGATCCGGAACAGCCGCGCGTCCCGGTACAACCGCTCGACGGGGACGCCGCGCATGTAACCGTTGCCGCCGTGGACCTGCACCGCCCGGTCGGCGACGCGGCCCACGGCCTCGGACGCGTAGTACTTGCAGATCGACGGGTCCTCGCGGCGCCCGGTGCCCGCGTCGATCTCTGCGGCGCAGCGGCGGACCATGGCCTCGGCCGCGTAGAGCTCGGTGGCCGAGTCGGCCAGCAGCGCCTGCACGAGCTGGTGGTCGGCGATGACCGCGCCGCCCTGGCGGCGGCCGACGGCGTAGGCCACCGACTCGTCGAGCAGCCGGCGCATCATGCCGGTGCAGATGGCGGCGACGCCGAGCCGGCCGCGGGCGACCGACGCCATGGCGATCCGGTACCCCTCGTCCCCGCCGACCAGCGCGTCGGCGGGGACGCGCGCCCCGTCGAGCAGGACCTCGGCGGTCAGGCTGCCCTTCTGGCCCATCTTGGCGTCGTTGGGGCCGACGGTCAGGCCCGGCGTCGACGTCGGCACCGCGAAGACCGAGATCGGACCACTGGCGTTGTCGTCCTCGACGCGCCGGGCGAACACCATGACCAGGTCCGCGGCGGGCGCGTTGGTGATCCAGCGCTTCTGTCCGTCCAGCACCCACTCGGTGCCGTCGCGACGGGCCGTGGTCCGCAGGGACGCGGGGTCGGAGCCGGCGTCGGGCTCGGTCAGGCCGAAGGACGCGATCAGGTCGCCCGACGCGATGCCGGGCAGCCACTTCTGCTTCTGCTCCTCGGTGCCGGCCTGGACGAGGATCTGGCCGGCGAGGCCGTTGTTCGTGCCGAACATGGACCGGAACGCCGGCGCCGCGTAGCAGAGCTCGAGGACGAGCTCGACCTCCTGCACCATCGTCAGGCCGAGGCCGCCGTACTCCTCAGGTAGTGCGAAGCCGAACAACCCCATCCCGGCGGCCTGCGCGCGCAGGACCTCCGGCATAGTTTCGGTCTCGTCGATCTCCGCCTCACGGGGCAGGACCTCGGTGCGCACGAAGCGCCGGACCTCGCTGAGGACCTGGTCGAAGACGTCGGCGTCCATCCCCCGACGCTACTGCCCGCGGGCCGCGCCGCCAGGTGTGAGCCGGCCGGGCGGCAGGGGCGGTGCCGGCAACGGGTCACCGGCGCCGGCCACCGTGCCGAGCCGCTCCCCCGCCAGCCACGCCGCCCGCGCGTCGAGGATCTCGTCGTGGCTCCGGGCGACGAAGTTCCACCACATCACGACCCGCTCCTCGAACGGCGCGCCACCGAGCAGCATCAGCCGCGCCGGCGTCTCCGCGGAGACGCCGAGCTCGCGCCGTCCGGTGCCGAGGTACAGCAGGGCGCCGGGCGCGAGCGGCGCGCCGTCGACGACGGCCGACCCGGACAGGACGAGCACGGCGTGCTCGAACTCCGCCTCGAGCGGCAGCACGGACGCCCCGCCGGCGGGGACGTCCAGCGCCGCGCTCACCAGCGGGGAGTGCAGGCGTCCTGGCGAGCTGTCCCGCCGAGCGAGCCGAGCACGAGCGTCACCCGGATGCCGTCCGCGGTCAGCACCGGCACCCGGCGGTGGTGCTCCCACTCCGGCACGCCGTCTCGCGCGCCGGAGGGCAGGGCCACCCACAGCTGGACGCCGTGCAGCAACCCCGGGTGCGGCACGGGCGAGTGCTCGGCGTGGGTGATGCCCGCGCCGGAGGTCATCAGGCCGAGTTCGCCCGGGTGGACCACCGCGTCGCTGCCCAGGCTGTCGCGGTGGTGCACCTCGCCCGCGAGCAGCCAGCTCACCGTCTGCAGTCCGGTGTGCGGGTGGGGCAGGACGACCATGCCAGGACCGTCGGCGACGTCGTCCGGGCCGTCGTGGTCGACGAAGCACCAGGCGCCGACGAGCCGCCGTCCCAGGTTCGGCAGCAACCGCCGCACCTCGGTGCTCTCGCCGAGCGGCACGGAGCGCCCGGCGAAGACCTGGTGCACCGGACGCGGGGCAACCGTGGCCAGGCCGCCGACCTCCTGGTAGGCCGCGAGGACTCACTCGAGGACGGAGCGCAGCGCCGCCGGTGCGTCCGCCGCCGAACGCAGGGCGGCCCACCGCGCGCCGACCCGGGCGGCGAACGCGGCAGCCTGGTCGACGTCGCCGGCCGGGGCCAGGACCACCAGCTCGTCGAGCAGCCGGGCGGCGGGCACCGGGTCCTCCTCGTCGGTGGCCCGGCAGTCACTGAGCAGCACGGTCACCCGCCGGGCCGCCGATGACCCGCCGAGCTCCCGAGCGGCGGCCCGAAGCGCGCCGGCGAGCGCCGTCACGCCGTGCCCGCGCAGGGCCAGCACGTCGTTGACCACGGGCGTCGGCCGGCCCGGACGAGGTGAGCGGCCGGTGGACCCGCACGTCCCGCGCGAAGCTGAGGACCGCGTAGGCGCCGGGCGCCCGCCAGGCGCACGCCGCCGCCGCGAGCGCCGAGGCGGCCAGCCGCTCGCCGGTCATCGACCCGGACGCGTCGACGACGAGGCACAGGGCCAGCTCCGGGCGTCCCCAGTCCCGGGCGACCAGCTCGTCGAGTCCCGGCCAACGACCGGTCGCCCGCGCGTCGGCGATCCGCTCCAGGGACCGGTCGACGTCGAGGTCGCCACCGCGGTCGGCGCGCACCGGCCGCTGCCTCGAGACGCCCGAGCGCCGGACCGCTCCGGCGCGCCCGACGTCGAGCAGGATCCGCGCCGCGAGCCGCCGCGCAGCGGCGCGGAGCCGCTCGTCGGTCGCGCTGACCATGTCGGCGAGCATCGGCAGCGTCGCGGCGGCGTCGTCCGCCAGCGCCCCCGCCAAGGCCTGCTCGTCCACCACGCCGACCTCCGGCGAGACGTCGGCGAACGCGGCGTGCCGGGCGAGGTCCGCACGTCCCACCGACGGCCGGGACCGGGCGCGCGGGCGGCTCAGCGGGTCGGGGCTGCCCGCAGGTCGCGGGCCGCCGCTCCCCCCGGGGCATCACCGCCGCCGGCCGGGTCACCGGCCGTCTCCTGGGACGGCGGCGGGCCGAAGACCCGCTCGTACAACTCGCGGACGACGTCGTCCGGGAGGCGGGTCGAGGACTCGGCGAGCCGGATGCGCCCGGACAGCGCGACGAGCGCGGCGTCCAGCCCGACGTGCCAGTCCGCCAGGTCGAGACGCGCGCCGGACGGCCAGGGCCGACGCCAACCGGGTCACGTCGATGGCGCCGCGCACCGAGGACCCGATCCGGACGTCGGGGTGGTCCCGGGTGCGCCCGCACCAGCTCGACGGCGCGCTCCCGCCACGACGCCGGCACCGGCGGCGCCTGCCGCTCGACGACCCGCGCCTCGGCCGACGCGGACTGGTAGCCCATCGCGATCCGGCAGGTGCGGTCGTGGATCGCCGCGGAGATGCGGGCCGTGCCGACGGCGTCGAACGGGTTCATCGCGGCCACCAGGCGGAAGCCCGGCGCGGCCACCACAGGTCCGAGGCGCGGGACGTGCAGCTCGCCCTCGCTCATCACGGTGATGAGGACGTTGAGCGTCTCCTCCGGCACGCGGTTGAGCTCCTCGACGTACAGCAGCCCACCGGTGCGCAGCGCCTCGACCAGTGGGCCGTCGACGAAGATGTCCGGCACGTACCCCTCGGCGAGCACCCGCGCCGGGTCGAACTGTCCGACCAGCCGCGCCGGGGTCAGCTCGGCGTTGCCCTCGACGAACAGGAACGGCACCGCCTGGGCGGACGCGACGGCGCGCAGCAGCGTCGTCTTGCCCGTCCCGGGCGGTCCCTCCAGCACCACGTGGGCGCCGCCGTCGAGCGCGGCGAGCAGGAGTTCGACCTCCCGCTCCCGCCCGACGACGGCGTCCAGCGCGGGGAAGCTCACGCGGTCGGTCGGGCGGCGTCGGGCCGCGTCATCACGCCGCGTCGTGGACGACGACGCCGCGCACGTTCTTGCCGGCGAGCAGGTCCTCGTAGCCCTCGTTGACCTGGTCGAGGGTGTAGGTGCGGGTGATGATCTCGTCCAGCTTGAGGTCCCCGCTCTGGTAGAGCCCGAGGATCTTCGGGATGTCGGTGGTCGGGTTGCAGTCGCCGAACAGCGTCCCCTTCACCGTCTTCTTGAACAGGGTGAGGATGGTGCCGGGCAACTGGATCGTCGGCGCCTCGAGCTTGTTCAGCCCGGTGAGGACGACGGTGCCGCCCTTGCTGATGGCGTTGAACGCGTCGCCGACGACGTCGGCCTCCATCAGGCCGACGGTGAGGATCGCCTTCTCCGCGCCGATCCCCGCGGGTCAGCTGCTGCGTGACCTCGCAGGCCTCCTCGGCGCTGGCGACGGCGTGCGTGGCGCCGAGCTCCATCGCCTTCTCCCGCTTGTTCTCCAGCGGGTCGACGGCGACGACGTACTTGGCGCCGGCGTACCGGGCGCCCTGGACGGCGTTGATGCCGATGCCGCCGACGCCGTAGACGAGGACCGTCTCGCCGGGCTGCACGTCGGCGGCGTACACCGCCGAGCCCCAGCCCGTCGGGACGCCGCAGCCGACCAGCACCGCCTTGTCCAGCGGCAGGTCGTCGTCGACCTTGATCACCGAGGTCTGGGAGACGGTGGCGTACTGGCTGAAGGTGCCGAGCATGCACATCCCGCCGTAGTCGCCCTGCCGACCGTGGAAGACGAACCGGCCGCTGGGCAGGTTGCCCTCGAGGATCGTCGCGCCCATGTCGCAGATCGCCTGCTGCCCGGTGGCACACCAGCGGCAGGTGCCGCAGTTGGGGATGAACGAGCAGACCACGTGGTCGCCGGGCTTGACCCGGGTGACGCCGGGCCCGACCTCCTCGATGATCCCGGCGCCCTCGTGGCCGAGCACCATCGGCAGCCGCGCCTCGAGGTCGCCGTGCGCGATGTGGATGTCCGAGTGGCACAGCCCCGCGTGGGTGTACTTGATCAGGACTTCGCCCTCGCCTGGGCCCGTCCAGTTCGAGTTCCTCGATCTCGATCGGCTTGCCCGGCTCGTAGACGACGGCGGCCTTGGTCTTCACGCGCTCTCCTTCTGACGACTTGACGGGGACGTTGGCGACGACGGATGTCGAACGACGGTGTCGCGATCCTGTCTCCTGCCACGCCGATCCGCCAGGGGTGCCGGCGAAGTGCTGCGAGCGTCGACCGGTCAGAGCAGTCGGGCGGCGCGGACCGTTGCGACGGCCGCCGGGGTGAGCGCGTCACGGTCCACCGCGCCCCGGGCCAGGACCGCGGCGTGCGAGGGCGCGACCAGCAAGCACCCGGTGACGTAGGACAGGGCGACAGCGCTGCCGAGGTCGCCCGCGACCGGCGTCAGGACCTCCGTCGCAGGACCGGTCTCACCGCGGCGCGGCCACACGCACATGCCGTTCGTGCGCCTGGTCGACCGCCGCTGGGTCGTCAACCCGGGCAGTGTCGGGATGCCCTACGGGCGCCCGGGCGGCAGCTGGGCGTTGCTGCGCGGGGGGCAGGTCAGCCTCCGACACACGGCCATCGACGTCGATGCGGCCGTCGCCGCCGTCGTCGCCGGCTCCGGCTACCCCGGCGTGGCCGAGTGGGCGGACGTCTACCCGCGGCCCGGGCGAGTGACGCCGACGCGCTCGCCGCGTTCGCGCCCCCGCGACGCCCGCGCGGGTCGGTGAGCCTCCGATGATCCGGACGCTCACACGCCGAGACGTCCGCGGGCACCGTCGACGAGGGTGCGCACCGTCGACTGCGGCTCGAAGGCCGTCGCCGCCGCGGTGAGCGCCGCCACCTCGTCGGCAGCGAGGTCGAGCTCGGCCGCAGCGACGTTGGACTCCACCTGTTCGACACTGGAGGCGCCGGGGATGACGACCACCTGCGGCAACGCCAGCAGCCACGCCAGCGCGACCTGGGCGGGCTTCACGCCGTGCGCTGCAGCGATGCCGCGCAGGGTGTCGAGCAACGGCTCGGCGCGCCGCAGGTTCTCCGTCCCGAACAGCCGGTTGGCCGCGCGGACGCCGCCCGGCTTCGCGTCCGCGGAGTACCTGCCGCCGAGCAGGCCCTGCGCCAGCGGGCTGTAGGCGATGACGATCCGGCCCTCCCGCTCGGCGAACGGGACCAGGTCGTGCAGTGGCTTGGCGTGGACCAGCGAGAACTGCACCTGGTTGCTGACCACCGGGCGCCCGAGCGCGTCGTCCGCCTGGCGCCAGCGCTTGAGCGAGTAGTTCGAGACGCCGGCGGCGCCGATCAGGTCGGCGTCGAGCAAGCTGCGCATCCCCGGCATGATCACCGAGTCCGGGACGACCGGGTTCGGCTGGTGCACCTGGTACAGCGGGATCTTCTCCAGCCGCAGCCGACGCAGGCTGCCCTCGGCGCGCTGCCGCACGATCCGCGGCACCGGGGCCACCGGGAGGATCTTGGTGGCGACCACGACGTCGTGCCGGCGCTCACCGAGCGCGTCGGTGAGGATCCGCTCGCTGCGGCCGAACCCGTACACCTCCGCCGTGTCGAAGAACGTCACACCGAGCTCGAGCGCGCGGCGCACGATGTCGCCGGCCATCCCCTCGGCGTACGCCTCGCCGTACCCCCACTCCCGCGACCCGAACTGCCAGGTGCCCAGACCCACCCGGCTGACCCGGCCCACACCGTCGACGTCGAGGTAGCGCATGGCGCCAGTCTGCGCCGGGCCTGCTGCGTACGCTCGCGCAGTGCCCGCCCGGACCCCCGTCGCCGCGGCCACGCGGGCCACGTACGCGGCGTTCATCGGCAGCGGGTTCGCCTTCGCGAGCTGGGCCGCGCGCATCCCGCAGGTCCGCGACGGGCTGCGCCTGAGTCCCGCCTCGCTCGGCCTGGTGCTGCTGGCGGTGGCCTCCGGCTCGCTGGTCGCGCTGCCGCTGGCCGGGACACTGGTGCACCGCTACGGCTCGCGTCGGGTGGTCACCGTCTGCTCGGCGGTGCTCGGCGTCGCGCTGGCGGTCGTCGGCGCGGGTTTCCTCATCGGCGTGCTCCCGGTGGTCGCCGGGCTGTTCCTGCTGGGGTTCGCCAACGGCGCGTGGGACGTCGCGATGAACGTCCAGGGCGCTCTGGTCGAGCGCCAGCTCGGCCGCTCGATCATGAGCCGGTTCCATGCCGGGTACAGCGTCGGGACGGTCGCCGGGGCGCTCGTCGGCGCGGTGATGGTCGCCCTGCACGTCCCGGTCACGGCGCACCTGTGCGCCGCCGGCGCCGTCGTCGCCGTCGCCGTCCCGGTCGGCGTCCGTCCGTTCCTGGCCGACGCCGAGCCCGCCGCCGACGTGGCAACGGGGACTGCGGGAACTGCGGGGACTGCGGCCACCGCGGAGCGCGGCTCGGCGCTGCGGCGCTGGCGCGAGCCTCGAACGCTGCTGATCGGCGTCTTCGTGCTGGCCTTCGCGTTCACCGAGGGCACCGGCAACGACTGGATCAGCGTTGCTCTGATCGACGGCTACCAGCTCCCGGCAGTCGCCGGCACGCTCGGCTTCGCGGTGTTCCTCGCGGCGATGACGGCGGCCCGCTGGTTCGGTCCGCCGCTGCTGGACCGCTACGGGCGCGTCCCCGTGGTCCGTGCGCTCGCCGGCGTTGCCGTGATCGGCCTGCTGCTGTTCGTCTTCGGACGAGTCGCCGGACTGGCCTACGTCGGCGCCGCGCTGTGGGGGCTCGGCGCCTCACTGGGGTTCCCGGTGGGGATGAGCGCCGCCGCCGACGACCCCGCGGCCGCGGCCGGGCGGGTCAGCGTCGTCGCATCCGTCGGGTACTGCGCGTTCCTCGGCGGGCCGCCGCTGATCGGTTTCCTGGGCGACCACCTGACGGTGCTGCGCGCGCTCACCGCCGTCGCGGTCCTGCTCTGCGTCGCGGTCGCACTGGCCGGGGCGCTCCGGCCGCTGCCGGCGGCCGAGCCCGGGCTCGTCGTGAGCGCGCCGGACCGGCCGGGTATGCCCGCGTCATGACCGCTGAGGCCGCCCAGTCCTTCGCCCGCGCGTTGCAGGAGCTCGAGAGCACCAAGGACGTCGACCGGTTCGTCTCCGGCGTCTTCGCCGAGGACGCCGAACTCGTCCGTCCTGAGACCGGCCAGCAGGAGCGCGGCTCGGGCGGTGCGCGCGAGTTCTGGCAGCAGTACGTCGACCAGTTCCAGGAGATCCGCTCGGAGTTCAGCCGGGTCGTCGACGGCGACGTGGGCGTCCTGGAGTGGACCAGCACCGGACGGCTCAGCAGCGGCGCCGACGTCAGCTACCGCGGCGTCAGCCTGCTCGACGTCGACAGCGACGGGCGCGTGACCCGGTTCGCCACGTACTACGACACCGCACCGTTCGCCGTGCCCGGGATGACCGGCCGCGGCTGACACCGGATCAGCGCGTCCTCACCGGCTGCGGTACCGGCTCCGGCTGCGGCAGTGACTCCGCCGGCAGGAAGAAGTGGTGGCGCCGCACGCAGGCGACGTGGACGTGGCGCACCGGACCTGCCGTCGAGGGCAGCACGTCCTCGCGCAGGATCTCGGCGACTGCGCCGCACTCCGGGCACCCGGTCAGGACCAGACCGTCCACGGCGGCACCTCCGTCCTCTCACGGACAACGAGGGAGCCGGCGGGGGCGGTGATACGCGCTAGGGGACCCGGTCCGTGCCCAGCGGACGCTCCGCGCTGATGCCCTGGGCGGTGCCGCAGCGCCGGTCCGCGGCGACCTCCTGGGGACTCGGGTACAGCGTCGAGACGGTGACGCTGTCGCGGTCGGGCTCCGGGCTGCCCGGCGTCGCGGTGGCCGCCTGCGCGACCTGGAACCGCTGGATGCGGGTGAACTGGCAGTCGGCGCCCACCGACTCGATGCTGAACTCGATCGGCGGCCGGTCCCCGGGCTTGCCCAGGTTGTCCAGGCCGCCGGCCCCGGTGGACCCTTCCACGAGGTCGATCGCCGAGCCGTCCTGCACCTGGTCCAGTGGGTTCTGCCGGTGCGTGTGCCCGGAGTTCGTCTGGCGGATGGCGCCGGGCAGGTCTGCGCGCAACCGATCCGCGGCGACCGGCTCGTGGGTGGCGAAGACGTCGATGGTGGGTGGGTGCGGCCCACGGATGCCGGCCACCGCAGCGTCGACGGCGGAACGCTCGAGCGGGTCGGTGACCTCGTCGACGTCGGCGCCGTACGGGCCGACCGCGCCGTAGACGCGGGGGTCCGGGACGCCGGCCACGGTCAGCCCGAACGCCGACACCTCGCCGGCCGAGACGACCATGCTGCCGTCGGGCCGGCTGGCCTTGCTGCCCAACACGGTCACCCCGGTCACCGAGCGCATCACGGCCTCGACCGCCGGGGAGTCGTGGTTGCCGGCGAGCCAGAGCATCGGCACCTTCGCGGTCAGCGCGGCGAGCGCCTGCAGGTAGCTCGGCGTCAGCTCGGCGGCGGTGCCGAACTCGGTCTCGTCGCCGGTGTTGATCAGGAGCGACACCCGGTAGGCCGCCGCGTACTGGGCGACCAGCGGGTAGACGGCCGCCAGGTGGACGTCGGAGACGAACATGATGCGGAACGCGGCGGGCGGCGCGGTGTCGCGGTCGATGCGGTCGGACAGCTCGGACTGGATGCTGAGCACGGAGCCGAGGACGTCGTACAGCTTCGACTGCTGGCCGTAGTACTGCTGCAGCTCGGACGGGAACAGCTGCGCGGCGGCCAGCGTCCCGGTGAGCTCGGACTGCCGGTACCACTGCCGGTCGAGGGTGCCCACGCCGGCGCCGGCCACCGCCGCGACGACCAGCAGCGCCGCCGCCAGCTGGCGCACCCGGTGCCGCAGCTCACCGGCGCGGCGCGGCAGTCCGCGCAGGTACCGCACGCTGAGGTTGATGCTCGCCGCGGCGGCCAGCCCGAGCAGGACGCCCACCAGCGCTTCGGCGGCCAGCCACAGCAGGATCCGCGGCACCTGGTCGCCGAGGTCGGAGCGCAGCCGCTCCACCCACGACGCGGTGTCCGGGTAGGCCTCGCGGGCGACGGCGAGCACGTCGACGTCGACGGGCGTCAGGTGCACGCCGACCGGCAGCGCGCTGACGTGCGGGAACTGCCAGCTGCCGAAGGTCGTGTCGGCGCTGATGCCGGGGTGCGCGATCAGGGTGCCCTCGACCCGGAACGGCACCCCGTCGACGGTCGTGCGGTAGGGGAAGGAGTGCAGCATCGCCGCGGCACCGGCCAGCGGCAGGCCCAACCGCAGCGCCCACCGCAGGACGACCGCGACAGCCCGCCCGGCGCCGGCGCGGACGGCGTCGCGGCGGCGAGGCCCCAGTCCGGGCAGCGGCAACTCCTGCTGCTGCGGTCGCGGACCCCCTGGCGAGCCCGCGCCGCCACGCCCCCGTCGCCGCACACCTCGAGAGTAGGAACGACGAGTCGGCGGTGAGCGGCCGGAGCTGCACCGTCGAGGCGGGTCGTCGTCCGTCGCGGACGCCTGGGAGGGTCGCGACATGGAGATGAAGCTCGAGCTGCTCCCGATCCCGGTCGCTGACGTCGACCGGGCCAAGGCGTTCTACGTCGACCGGCTGGGGTTCGTCGCCGATGTCGACGTCACCCCGGTCGACGGCGTGCGGGTCGTGCAGCTCACCCCGCCGGGCTCGGCGTGCTCGATCGGGATCGGCAGCGGCCTACCGGCCTACCAGGGCGAGCCGGGCAGCGTGCGCGCCGTCCACCTGGTCGTGCCCGACATCGATGCGGCCCGCACGGAACTCGTGGCCCGGGGCGTCGAGGTCGGCCCGGTGCAGGACGTCGGCGGCGGGGTGAGGTACGCCGGCTTCGCCGACCCCGACGGCAACGGGTTCACCTTGCAGGAGATGGCCTGGCGGACCGGCGACGCGTTCTGACCGGCGACGCATTCTGACCGGCGACGCATTCTGACCGGCGACGCGTTCTGACCGGCGACGCGCTCTGACCGGCGACGCGCTCTGACCGGCGACGCGCTCTGACCGGCGCCGTAGGTGCCGCTACTCGACCTCGACGACGAGCAGGACGTTGCCCTCGGGGTCGCGCAGCCAGAACATCGGCGGCACCGGGCTGCCGAAGCGGGTGATCTCCGCGTCGGCGTCGACGCCCGCGGCGCGCAGGTGGGCGTGCGTCGCGTCGATGTCGTCGGTCTGCAGGCTGATGCCGGTCTGCCGGCCGCCGGCCTGGTCACTCGGACCGGGCGGGGAGATCGCGATGACGGTCTCGGCGCCGGCGGGCGCGACCTCCACCCAGCGGTACTGGTCGCCGAACGGGGTGTCGCTGCGCAGCTCGAGCCCGAGCGGGCCGGTGTAGAACGCGATCGCCCGGTCGACGTCGGTCACCGGGATGACGACGTTGGCGACCTTGCTGAGCCGTGAGGTGGTGGCGCTGGTCATGGCGAACCTCCGCGGTGCCGTGGTGTGGTGCGCTGGGATGCAGTGGACGACACCTCGGCAGACGTCCCGCAGGACGAGAACTCATCGGTGCTCGTCCGGTGCGCACCGGCGCTCGGCGGCGCGGCAGCACTCGGTGCGTGCGCTTCGAAGTAGCCCCGACCGGATTCGAACCGGCGCTACCGCCTTGAGAGGGCGGCGTCCTGGGCCGCTAGACGACGGGGCCCCAGAAAGGTCGTGCGCTGGGGTACCAGGACTCGAACCTAGACTAACTGAACCAGAATCAGTTGGGCTGCCAATTACCCCATACCCCACTGGCGCTCGCGCGCCGGGAGACGACTCTACCGGACGGCCTGGGCGGCGCGGAGCCGGGCCAGCGCCCGATCCCGCCCCAGCAACGCCAGGGACTCGAACAGCGGCGGCGACACCGTCCGTCCCGTCACGGCGACCCGCACCGGCCCGAAGGCGTTGCGCGGCTTGAGGCCCAGACCGTCGACCAGCGCCGCCCGCAGCGCGGCTTCGATGGCTCCGGTCGACCACTCGGCGTCCTCCAGGGCGGGCACGGCCGCGGCCAGCACCCGTTGCCCGTCCTCGCCGAGCTGCTTGGCCGCGGCAGCCGGGTCGAGCTCCACCGTCTCGCCGAACAGGAAGCGCAGCATGTCGGCGGCCTCGGACAGCGTCCGCACCCGCTCCTGCACCAGCGGGGCACCGGCGGCCACCAGCGTCGGGTCCTCCTCCGGCAGGAACTGCGCGACCCGGCGGGCGAAGTCGTCCGGCGCCAGCAGGCGGAGGTGCTCGGCGTTGATCGCCTCGCACTTGGCGCCGTCGAAGCGCGCCGGGTTGGCGTTGACGTCGGCGATGTCGAACGCCGCGACCATCTCCTCGAGCGAGAAGACGTCGCGGTCGTCGGCGATGGACCAGCCGAGCAGGGCCAGGTAGTTGACCAGGCCCTCCGGCAGGTAGCCCTTCTCGCGGTAGGCGTTGAGCGACGACTGCGGGTCGCGCTTGGACAGCTTGCGGTTGCCCTCGCCCATCACGTACGGCAGGTGACCGAAGCGCGGGACGGCCTCGGCCACGCCGACGTCCATGAGTGCGCGGTACAGCGCGAGCTGGCGCGGTGTGCTGGGCAGCAGGTCCTCACCACGCAGCACGTGGGTGATCCGCATGAGCGCGTCGTCGACCGGGTTCACCAGGGTGTAGAGCGGATCGCCGGTGGCCCGGACGACGACGAAGTCCGGGACGCTGCCGGCCCGGAACGTGACCTGTCCTCGGACGAGGTCGTCCCAGGTCAGGTCCTCGTCCGGCATCGCGACGCGCAGGACCGGTGGCCGGCCCTCGTCCTGCCACCGTCGCAGGTCGGCTGCCGATGGTTCACGGTCGTAGTTGTCGTACCCCAGCTTCGGGTCCTGCCCGTCAGCGCGCCGGCGTTGTTCGATCTCGTCGCTGTTCGAGTAGGACTCGTAGACGTGGCCGGCGTCCCTCAGACGTCGTACGACCTCGGCATAGATGTCCTGCCGCTCGCTCTGCCGGTACGGTCCGTACGGACCACCGACCTCCGGGCCCTCGTCCCAGTCCAGGCCGAGCCAGCGCATGGCGTCGAGCAGGTCCCGGTAGGACTGTTCGGAGTCCCGCGCGGCGTCGGTGTCCTCGATCCGGAAGACGTAGGTGCCGCCGACGTGCCGCGCCCACGCCCAGTTGAACAGGGCGGTGCGGACCAGCCCGACGTGCGGGTTGCCGGTCGGGGACGGGCAGAACCGGACCCGGACGTCACTGCCCGGACTCACTTGGCGAGCACGGGGTTCGTCAGCGTGCCGATGCCGCCGATCTCGACACTGACGCTGTCCCCGGCGCTGATCGGGCCGACGCCGGCAGGCGTGCCGGTGAGGACGACGTCGCCGGGCAGCAGGGTCATCACGCTGGACATGAAGGCGATCAGTGTGGGCACGTCGTGGACGAGGTCCTTGGTCGTCCCGTCCTGGCGCAGCTCGCCGTTGACCCGGGCGCGCACGGGCAGGCCGGCCGACGGGTCGAGGACGGTCTGGAGCCAGGGGCCGAGGGGACAGAACGAGTCGTAGCCCTTCGCGCGGGTCCACTGCCCGTCGCTGGACTGCTGGTCGCGTTCGGTGACGTCGTTGGCGGCGGTGTAGCCGAGGACGTGGTCGAGCGCGCGCTCGCGTGGGACGTCGCGAGCCGGGCGGCTGATGACGACGGCGAGCTCCGCCTCGTGGTGGACGTTGGTGCTGCCCGGCGGGATCCGGATCGGGTCGCCGTCGCCGATGACCGACGTCGAGGGCTTGAGGAAGATCACCGGCGTGGTCGGCGGGGCGTCGCCGCCCATCTCCTTGACGTGGTCGGCGTAGTTCTTGCCGATCGCGATCACCTTGCTCGGCAGGATCGGCGCCACCAGGCGGACGTCCGGCAGCGCCCACCGCTGCCCGGTGAACGCGATCGGCCCGAACGGGTGCTCGGCGATCTCCGCGACGGTGAACGCCGCCCGGGCGTCCGGGTCGCTGGGATCGGCGCCCCCCGGTCCCTCCACGGCGCCCCAGACGAGCGCGTTGCCGGGATGGACGAAGCGAGCGATCCGCACGAGGTCCGAGGCTACTGGGGCGCCCGGTCGGCACAGCCGGTTGGCATACTCGCAACGGTGAGCTCGTCCCTGGCCGCGGTGCCCCTGGAGCGCCGCCGCCGCGCCGCCGTGATGGCGCTGCTCGTCGGGGCGGTGTTCGTCGTGGCCGGCGCACTGCCGTGGCTGACCGACGCGCCGGCGTCGGTGCGCGCACTCGCGTCGGTCTGCCTCGTCGCGGGACTGGCCGCCGTCCTGGTGGGTACCGGCCTGGTGCGCACCGTCCGGGCGGACCGCGCCGCGACGCCGCGCGCCTGCGCGTGCGGCCACGACCACGACGTGACGGAGATGACGGTGGACGGCGGATCGGCGGACGGGCCGGCCTACGCCGGGTCGTCGAGCGTGCCGGCCTGCGCGTCCGAGGGTGCCTGCGCGTTCGGTGGCGCCGGCGCGTCCGGCGGCGCCTGCGCGTCCGGCGGCGCCTGCGCGTCGTGCACCCTGCGTGCCTGATTCCGCGCCGTCCCTCAGCTGCGTCCCGGGCGTGCCACTCCCCGTCGGGTGGCCACTCCCGCAACGGGTGGCCAGTTCCGCAGCGAGTGGCCAGTTCCGTAGCGAGTGGTCAGCGATCCGCCGACCACTCGGCGCGCAACGGACCACCCGGGCCAGAAGTGGCCACTCGCCGCGTGGAGAGGCGGAGCAACTCGGGCGCTCGGCGGCGCAGCTCGCTCCGGACGTCCGACGCGATCTGCCACGGGCGTCCGAAGACCTCCGCAGGCCCGTAAGGGATGACGAGCCATCCGGCCCGACGCAGGTCGCCCATGCGCGTGATGTCCCTTCGCATCCGCCGGACGTCGGCGTGGTCCTCGCCCTGGTACTCGAGGGCGAGCCGGGCGTCCGCGCAGGACAGGTCCGGCTCAGCGAGCCACTCGCCGCGTTCGCTGACGACGGGGTGGTTCACGGCGAACCGCGGCAGGTCGGGTCGACTCACGGCCACCCGGAGATGGCTCTCGGCGCGTGACCGGGACCCGGCGTCGAGCAGGGTCAGCGCACGCACCGCGGTGCGGATGCCCCGTCGCCCCGCCAGCTGACCGATGACGTCGGACAGTTCTGCGACGTCCGTCCCGGAGCGCAGGACGGAGTCCCCGGCGGCGACCAGGTCGGGCAGGGTCAACTCGAGGCGTAGGTCGACCCACGTCCGCGCGGCGGAGGTGACGGGGATGCCGCGCAGCTGCCGCAGGTGCTCGTCCGGCAGGACACGGCGCGAGCTGAGGAGCTCGGGGCGGCGTGACCTGCTCATCGCCCGCGGTGGGCGTCCCGGCGTCCGCGTCGCCACCTGGACGGGCGGGTGACGCGCGGGCAGCCAGAAGCCGTGCAGCCGCGCGGCGGTGTAGCCGGTGACGACCGTGTCCGGCCCGGTGACTGCGATCATCGCTGCGCAGCGGACGTCGAGATCGTCGACCAGGTCGGCGTCGATCCAGCAACCGCGGGAGAGGCGGACGGCGTCGGTCACCGCCCCAGGATGTCGGCGCGCTGCGGTCCGGACGGCGTTGTCCACAGGACGCGTCGTGCTCCCGCGGCACGTCGAGTGGCCACCTACGCCGCGGGTGGTCCGTTGCGCGTCGAGTGGCCAGCGATCCGCTGGCCACTCGACGCGTAAGTGGCCACCCGGCCGCAGTGGCCACCGACGCGAAGTGGCCACGCGGCAAAGAAGTGGCCACCCGGCGCAGACGTGGCCACCCGGCGCGAAGGCCGGGACAGGAAGGCCGCGATCCCGCCCGGGGGTCAGCCGGCGCCGTGGAGCAGGCCGTAACGGACGGCGTCGGCCAGCGCCAGCCACGACGCCTCCACGACGTTCGGGTGCACGCCGACGGTGGTCCACTCCCGGTGCCGGTCGGAAGTGTCCACGAGCACCCGGGTGACGGCGTCGGTGCCGTGGCGTCCCGGCAGGATCCGCACCTTGTAGTCGACCAACTCCAGCTCGGCGAGCCGCGGGAAGGCACCGCCGAGCGCCGAACGCAGCGCGCGGTCCAGGGCGTTCACCGGGCCGTTGCCCTCCGCCGTCGAGATGACGCGGGACCCGCCGGCGTGCACCTTGACGGTGGCCTCGCTGACCAGCGTCCCGTCCTCGCGCCGGTCGATGATCACGCGGTAGGACTCGACGGTGAACGGCGCCGGCGCGTCGGCGAACTCGCCGAGCTCGTCGCGCAGGAGCAGCTCGAACGACGCGTCCGCCGCCTCGTACGACCACCCGGCCGCCTCTCGGTCCTTGACCCGCTCGACGACCGAGCCGACGACGTCGGGCCGCCCCGAGACGTCCACTCCGAGTTCGGCGGACTTCAGCTCGACCGATGCGCGCCCGGCCATCTCGGTGACGAGGATGCGCTGGTCGTTGCCCACCACGGTCGGATCCAGGTGGTTGTACAGCTCCGGCGACACCTTGATCGCCGACGCGTGCAGGCCCGCCTTGTGCGCGAACGCCGACGCGCCGACGTACGGCTGGTGCGAGTCCGGCGCCAGGTTGGCGATCTCGGCGACGGCGTGCGACACGCGCACGATCTCCGCCAGACACCCCGGCGGCAGCACGTCGAGACCCATCTTCGTCACCAGCCCGCCGATGACGGCGAACAGGTCGGCGTTGCCGGCCCGCTCGCCGTACCCGTTGGCGGTGCCCTGGACGTGGGTGGCGCCGGCGTCGACGGCGGCCAGCGTGTTCGCGACCGCGCACCCGGTGTCGTCCTGGGTGTGGATGCCGAGCCGGAAGCCAGTACGAGACCGGACCTCCGTCACCACGTCGTGGACGTCCATCGGCAGCATGCCGCCGTTCGTGTCGCAGAGCACGCCGACCGACGCCCCCGCCGACACGGCCGCCTCGAGCACCCGAACGCCGTAGTCGCGGTCGTGGCGGTAGCCGTCGAAGAAGTGCTCGCAGTCGAGGAACACCCGGCGGTCGTGCGCGCACAGGTGGGCGACGGTGTCCCGCACCATCGCCAGGTTCTCCTCGAGCGTGGTGCGCAGCGCCAGCGCGACGTGCCGGACGTCCGACTTCGCCACCAACGTGACCACCGACGCGCGAGACTCGAGCAGCGCGGCCACCTGGGCGTCGTCCTCGACCCGGACCCCGGCGCGCCGGGTCGAGCCGAAGGCGACCAGGACGGCGTTCTTCAGCGTCAGCTCACCGTCGGCGGCGCGGGCGAAGAACTCGGTGTCCTTCGGCATCGCCCCGGGCCAGCCGCCCTCGACGAACCCCACACCGACGTCGTCGAGCAGCCGCGCCACCGCGAGCTTGTCGGCCACCGAGTAGCTGATGCCCTCGCGCTGCGCCCCGTCACGAAGGGTGGTGTCGAAGACGTGGAAGGCGTCGGTCTGCATCACACACCACCCTCAGGTCGCCGCGGCCTTGGCGAGCCGTTCGCCGATCTCGGAAGTGGTACCGGGTCGTAGCGCGTCCCGCGACTCCAGGTCCGCGGCCACCGCCGCCTCGACCCGCGCCGCGGCCGCCGACTCGCCCAGGTGCTGCAGCAGCATCGCCACGGACAGCACGGTGGCCGTCGGGTCGGCGATGCCGCGACCGGCGATGTCCGGCGCCGAGCCGTGCACCGGTTCGAACATGGACGGGTTGGTCCGCGAGACGTCGAGGTTGCCGCTCGCGGCCAGCCCGATGCCGCCCGCGATCGCGGCGCCGAGGTCGGTGAGGATGTCGCCGAACAGGTTGTCGGTCACGACGACGTCGAACCGTCCCGGATCGGTGACGAAGAACATCGACGCAGCATCGACGTGCTGGTACGAGACCGTCACATCGGGGAACTCCGGCCCGACCTCCGCCACCATCCGCTGCCACAACCCGCCGGCGTGCACCAACACGTTCGTCTTGTGCACCAGGGTCAGGTGGCGCCGCGGCCGGGCGGCGGCGCGCCGGAAGGCGTCCCGCACGACCCGCTCGACGCCGTAGGCGGTGTTCACGCTGACCTCGCTCGCGACCTCGTGCACGGTCCCGCCCCGCAGCGATCCGCCGGTCCCGGCGTAGGGCCCTTCCGTCCCTTCCCGGACGACGACCATGTCGATCGAGACCGCACCGAGCGGCGAGCGCACGCCCGGGTAGAGCTTGACCGGCCGCAGGTTGACGTGGTGGTCGAGCTCGAAGCGCAGCCGCAACAGCAGGCCCGCGCTCCAGCACCCCCGACGGGACGGACGGGTCGCCCACCGCGCCGAGCAGGATGGCGTCGGCGCCGCGCAGTTCGGACAGCACCGAGTCCGGCAACGTCTCCCCTGTGCGGTGCCAGCGCGCTGCGCCGAGGTCGTACTGCTCGCGTCTCGACACCCGGCAGGACGGCGTCGAGCACGCGCAGGCCCTGCTCGACGACCTCGACCCCGATGCCGTCGCCCGGGATCACCGCGAGATGCGTCACCGCGCCGCGGTTCCTTCGGTGTAGTCGTCGTCGGAAGCCACCCAGCTCATCAGCCCACGCAGCCGCCGCCCGACCTCCTCGATCGGGTGCTGCTCGCCCTTCGCCCGCAACGCCGCGAACTCCGGCCCGCCGGCGTCCTGGTCGGCGATGAACCGCGCCGCGAACGACCCGTCGCGGATGTCGGCCAGCACCGCCTGCATGTTCTGCCTTGACGTGCGGGTCGATCACCCGCGGGCCGGACACGTAGTCGCCGTACTCGGCGGTGTCCGACACCGACCAGCGCTGCTTGGCGATGCCGCCCTCGTACATCAGGTCGACGATGAGCTTCAGCTCGTGCAGGCACTCGAAGTAGGCGATCTCCGGCGCGTAGCCGGCCTCGGTCAGCGTCTCGAACCCGTACTGCACCAGCTGCGACACCCCGCCGCACAGGACGGCCTGCTCGCCGAACAGGTCCGTCTCGGTCTCCTCGGTGAACGTCGTGCGGATGGCGCCCGCCGCGCGTCCCGCCGATCGCCTTCGCGTAGGAGAGCGCGAGCGGGAACGCCGAGCCGGTGGCGTCCTGCTCGACGGCGACGAGCACCGGGACGCCCTTGCCGTCGACGAACTGCCGGCGCACCAGGTGGCCCGGTCCCTTCGGCGCCACCATCGCGACGTCGACGCCGGCCGGCGGCTTGATGTAGCCGTAGCGGATGTTGAAGCCGTGCCCGAAGAACAGCGCGTCGCCGTCCTGCAGGTTCGGCTCGATCGAGTCGGCGTAGAGCGCGCGCTGCGCCGGGTCCGGCGCCAGCACCATCACCAGGTCCGCCTCCGCCGAGGCCTCGGCGGGCGAGACCACCCGCAGGCCCTCGTCCTCGGCCTTCGCCCGCGACCGGGACCCCTCCGGCAGGCCGACCCGGACGTCGACGCCCGAGTCCCGCAGCGACAGCGCGTGCGCGTGCCCCTGGCTGCCGTACCCGAGGACCGCGACCACGCGGCCCTGCACGATCGACAGGTCGGCGTCGTCGTCGTAGAAGATCTCGACTGCCATGGAGCCCCTTCTCTGTGCCGGTTAGCCGGTCAGGGTCACGCCGAGCGCTCGACCGAGCGCAGCGCTGCCTGGGTCATGCTGCGCGGGCCGCGGCCGAGCGCGACCACGCCGGACTGCACCATCTCGCGGATGCCGTAGCGGCTCGAGCATCCGCAGCATCGCGTTGAGCTTGTCGGGGCGGCCGGTGAGCTCGATGGTCAGCGCCTCGGGCCCGACGTCGGCGACCTTGGCCTTGAACAGCTCGACGGTCTCGAGCACCGCGCGGCGGGTGGTGTCGTCGGCGCGCACCTTGACCAGCAGCAGCTCGCGCTGGACCGCCTGCTTCTCTTCCAGCTCGACGATCTTGATGACGTTGACGAGCTTGTTGAGCTGCTTGGTGACCTGCTCGAGCACGGCGCCCTCGACGCTGACGACGAGCGTGATCCGCGAGATGTCCGGGTGCTCGGTCGGCCCGACGGCGAGCGAGTCGATGTTGAAGCCGCGCCGGCTGAACAGCCCGGACACCCGGACCAGGACGCCGGGCTTGTTCTCGACCAGCACCGACAGCGTGTGCGTGCTCATTCGTCCCCGTCCCATCTCGGACGGATGCCCCGCGCGGCCTGGATGTCGTCGTTCGACGTCCCGGCGGCCACCATCGGCCACACCATCGCGTCCTTGCCGACGGTGAAGTCGACGACGACCGGGACGTCGTCGACGGCCATCGCCTTCTCGATGGTCGCGTCGACGTCGGCCTTCGTCTCGCACCGCAGCCCGACGCAGCCCAGGGCGTCGGCGAGCTTGACGAAGTCCGGGATCCGGTGCTCGTGCGTGCCGAGACCGGTCTGGCTGTACCGCTCGTCGTAGAACAGCGTCTGCCACTGGCGGACCATGCCGAGGTTGCCGTTGTTGATGACGGCGACCTTGATCGGGATGCGCTCGATCGCGCAGGTCGCGAGCTCCTGGTTGGTCATCTGGAAGCAGCCGTCGCCGTCGATGGCCCACACCGTCGTGTCCGGCTTGCCGGCCTTGGCGCCCATGGCGGCCGGCACCGCGTAGCCCATCGTCCCGGCGCCGCCGGAGTTCAGCCAGGTGTACGGGTTCTCGTACCGGATGAACTGCGCGGCCCACATCTGGTGCTGGCCGACACCGGCGGCGTAGATCGCGTCCGGCCCGACCAGCTGGCCGAGTCGTTCGATGACGTACTGCGGGGACAGCGACCCGTCGGTCGGCTCCTCGTAGCCGAGCGGGTAGGTGGTGCGCCACTGGTCGGCCTGCCGCCACCAGCGAGCTGAGGTCCGCCGTCGTGCCGGACGCGTACTCCGCCTCGAGCGCCGGCACCAGCTCGAGCAGCACCTCGCGGACGTCCCCGACGATCGGCACGTCGGCGACGCGGTTCTTGCCGATCTCGGCCGGGTCGATGTCGGCGTGGATGACGGCGGCGCCCGGGCGCGAACGTGTCGAGCCGTGCCGGTCACCCGGTCGTCGAAGCGGGTGCCGAGCGCGATGAGCAGGTCGGCCTTCTGCAGAGCGGTCACCGCCGCGACGCTGCCGTGCATGCCGGGCATGCCGAGGTGCTGCGGATGGCTGTCCGGGAAGGCCCCGCGCGCCATCAGCGTCGTGACGACCGGGATGCCGGTGAGCTCGGCGAGCCGGCGCAGCTCCACGGTCGCGCGGGACTTGAGCACGCCGCCGCCGACGTAGAGCACCGGGCGGCGGGCGCTCGGCGATCAGGCGGGCGGCCTCCCGGACCTGCTTGCCGTGCGGCTTGGTGACCGGGCGGTAGCCCGGCAGGTCGAGCCGCGGCGGCCAGACGAAGCGGCTGCGGTCCTGCAGCACGTCCTTCGGCAGGTCGACCAGGACGGGGCCCGGTCGGCCGGTGGCCGCGAGGTGGAACGCCTCGGCCAGCGCCTGCGGGATCTCCGCGGCGCTCTGGACGAGGAAGTTGTGCTTGGTGATCGGGATGGTGATCCCGGTGATGTCCGCTTCCTGGAAGGCGTCCGTGCCGATCATCGGCCGGGACACCTGGCCGGTGATGGCGACGATCGGCACGGAGTCCATGTAGGCGTCGGCGATCGGCGTGACGAGGTTGGTCGCGCCCGGCCCGGAGGTGGCCATGCAGACCCCGACCCGGCCGGTGGCCTGCGCGTAGCCGGTGGCGGCGTGCCCGGCGCCCTGCTCGTGGCGGACCAGGACGTGCCGGAGCGTCGTCGAGTCGAACAGCGGGTCGTACGCCGGCAGGATCGCCCCGCCCGGGATGCCGAAGACGACCTCGACGCCGAGGTGCTCCAGCGAGCGGACGAGCGACTGCGCGCCGGTGATCTCCGGCGGCGCCGGGACGCCGGCGGCGGATCGACCCGGCCGGGGGCCGGGATGCGGAGCGGCCATCGGGAGTGCCCTTCCGTGCTGTCGTCGGTGCGCTGCGGGGCCGTGCAACAAAAAACCCCTCGTGCCGGAGCACGGGGGGTCAGCGCGTCGGGGAGAGAGGCCTACCCGACGCGCCGGCGGATGAGTACGAGCGAGCGCACGCCGCGGACATTACACGCGGCGCCGGCGCCCGTTCAACCTTACGGGACGCCGGTCTCAGTTGGTGAGACGGGATCCCCGCACCCCGGTCACTGCCCCACCACGGATGATCTGGGGAAGTCGGGGACAGTCCCCCGGGAGTTCCAGATGATCACGGGACGTCGGCGACTGCTCGCCTCGGATGACCACACGAGCCATCACCCGGGCGTCGTCACGCCACGTCAGCCGCAGACCGCGCCGATCGCGGCGGACCCGACGAGCTTGGCGTACTTGCCGAGCACGCCGAAGTCGAACCGCGGCGGCAGCGGCTTCCACTCCGCCCGGCGGCGTTCGAGCTCGGCGTCGTCGACGAGCAGGTCGAGCGTGCGCGCCGCCATGTCGAGCCGGATCCGGTCGCCGTCCTCGACCAGCGCGATCGGCCCGCCGACCGCCGCCTCGGGAGCGACGTGGCCGATGCACAGTCCGGTGGTGCCGCCGGAGAACCGGCCGTCGGTGAGCAGCAGGACGTCCTTGCCGAGCCCGGCGCCCTTGATCGCACCGGTGACCGCGAGCATCTCGCGCATGCCGGGGCCGCCGCGCGGGCCCTCCCACCGGATCACGACCACGTCGCCCGGACGCAGCGACGCCCTCGGCGACCGCGTCCATGGCGCCCTGCTCGCCGTCGAAGACCCGCGCCGGGCCCTCCCACACCTCGGCGTCGAAGCCGGCGCTCTTGACGACGGCGCCCTCCGTCGCCAGCGACCCCCGCAGGATCGCCAGGCCGCCGGTGCGGTGCATCGGGCTCGACAGCGCCCGGATCACGTCTCCGTCGGGCTCCGGCGGAGCGAGCTCGGCGAGGTTCTCCGCGAGCGTCCGGCCGGTGACGGTGAGCGCGTCACCGTGCAGCAGTCCCGCGTCGAGCAGGGCGTCCATCACCACGGGGATGCCGCCGATGCGGTCGATGTCGGTCATGACGTAGCGGCCGAACGGCTTGACGTCCGCGAGGTGCGGCACCCGGTCGCCGATGCGGTTGAAGTCGTCGAGCCCGAGCGGGACGCCGGCCTCGTGCGCGATCGCGAGCAGGTGCAGGACGGCGTTGGTGGAGCCGCCGAGCGCCATGACGACGGTGATCGCGTTCTCGAACGCCTCGCGGGTGAGGATCGTCGCGCGCCGTGATCCCGGCGTCGACGAGGCGGACGACGGCCTCGCCGGAGCGCTCGGCGTAGGCGTCGCGGCGCGAGTCCGGCGCCGGAGGGGCTGCCGAGCCCGGCAGTGACATGCCGAGCGCCTCGGCGGCGGCGGCCATCGTGTTCGCGGTGTACATCCCGCCGCAGGCGCCTTCGCCCGGGCAGATGGCCCGCTCGACCCGGTCGACCTCGTCCCGCCTGATCTTGCCGGCCAGGCACGCGCCGACCGCCTCGAACGCGTCGATGATCGTCACGTCGCGGCCGTCGAGCCGGCCGGGCAGCGTCGCGCCGGCGTAGAGGAACACCGCGGCGACGTCGAGCCGGGCAGCCGCCATCAGCATGCCGGGCAGCGACTTGTCGCAGCCGGCGAGCAGTACCCCGCCGTCGAGCTGCTCGGCGCGGAAGACCGTCTCGACGGAGTCGGCGATGACCTCGCGCGAGACCAGCGAGTAGTGCATCCCGTCGTGGCCCATCGAGATGCCGTCGGAGACCGAGATGGTGCCGAACTCCATCGGGAAGCCGTCGGCGCCGCGCACGCCGTCCTTCACCTGCTTGGCCAGCCGGTCCAGCGAGAGGTTGCACGGCGTGATCTCGTTCCAGCTCGACGCGACGCCGATCTGCGGCTTGCGCCAGTCGTCGTCGCCCATCCCGACCGCGCGGAGCATGCCGCGCGCGGCGGCGCGCTCGAGCCCGTCGGTGACGACGTGGCTGTGCGGCTTGCGGTGCTGGCGCTGCTGACCCTGTGCTGGCGTGCCGGATGTCACGGCGGGAGCCTACGGCGCAGGAGGCCACGGCGTAGGTTCGCGAGGTGGTCGACGAAGGACAGGAGCGGGTGTTCCGGCTGCCCGCACTGGCCTACCTGGCCGTCCTGTTCCTCGTGTTCGGCGTGACGGCCCTCGTGATGCAGCCCGTCCTGCTCGTGCTGTACGTCCTGCCGCTGATCGCGATCGCGTTCATCGCCCGCGTCGCCACCGTCGTCGACGGCGGCGGCATCCGGGTCCGGGCGCTGTTCGGGCAGCGCCGCCTGGCGTGGGCGGACGTTCGCGGGCTGTCGGTCGGCGGCCGGAACGTCTACGCCGTGACGACGCGCGGCACGTACCGGTTGCCGCTGGTCCGGATCAACGACCTGCCGGAGATCGCCCGGCTGAGCGCCGGCCGGATCCCGGCGCTGCCGGACCCGGTGCCGAAGTACGCGCCGTCCGGCCGGCGGCGCCGGTGAGCGGTCGCTAGTACCCCTCGCGGACGACGTTCACCAGCGGCTCGCCGCCGAGGTAGCGGGCCAGCTGCTCGCGCACCAGCCGGTACGCCCGTGGCGGCAGGCCGACGACGTTGCCGCCCACGTGCGGGGTGATCAGGACGTTCGGCAGCTGCCAGAGCGGGGACTCCGGCGCCAGCGGCTCGGGGTCGGTGACGTCGAGTGCGGCCCGCAGCCGGCCGGCGACCAGCTCGGCGGTGAGCGCCGCGGTGTCCGCGACCGGGCCGCGGGCGGCGTTGACCAGCAGTGCCCCGTCGGGCATCCGGGCCAGGAACGCCGCGTCGACCATGCCGCGGGTGGCGTCGGTGAGCGGGACGACGAGTACGACCACGTCGGCGTCCGGCAGCAGCTCGGGCAACTCGTCCACGCCCCGCACGCCGGGACGCGGCCGCCGCGCGACCAGCGTCGGCACCGCGTCGAAGGCCTCCAGCCGCCGTGCGACCCGGCCGCCGAGATCTCCGGCGCCGACGACCAGCACCCGCTTGCCGGCCAGCTCGTCCGTGGTGTGGGACGCCCAGGCGCCGCGCTCCTGCGCCCGGACGAACGCCGGGATGTCGCGCACCACAGCGAGCACGGCGGCGAGCACCCACTCCGATGTCGAGCCGCCGTGCACGCCCTGCGCGTCGCACAGCACGACACCGTCCGGCACGTCGGCGGCGAAGACGTCCGCGCCGGCCGAGGTCAGCTGCACCACCCGCAGCCGCGGCATCGCGCGGTAGGCCGCGGCCCGTTGGCCGGCGTCGTTCGCCATGTGGCCGGGGACCCAGAACTCGGCGTCGTCGACGCCGTCCGGTGGCGTACCGGTGCCGTCCCAGACGACCGCGCGGACGTCGGTGGGCAGCGGCGCGGACTGCTGGGTCAGCTCGAGCGCCTCCGCGGAGGGCAGACAGACGACGGTCACGCCTGCCGACGCTAACGAGCCGCCGCACAGGGCCCGCGGGCACACTAAGTGGTGTGCGCCCCCGCCTGATGCCGGTCCTCGCGCTGTGCGCGCTACTGGCCGGTTGTGGCGCCGGGGCGTCGGCCGAGACGCCGACGTGGGTGCCGAAGCCCAGCTTCAACGGGGAGAACGGGCCGCGCGTGGACCTGCCCGGGCCCGGGTCCGGTGGGAGCGCCGGAGGGTCGGCGCCGTCCGCGCCACCGTCCGGATCGTCCGCTCCCGGCTCGTCCGCGCCGTCCGGCTCGCCGCCCACCGATCCCAACGTGGTCGCCACCGACCTCGCCGCTCCGCTCGGCGTGGCGATCCTCCCGGACGGCAGCGCCCTGGTCGGCGAGCGCACCACCGGGCGCGTGCTGCACGTGCAGAAGGAGCCGGGCAAGCCGGTGGAGGTGGTGCGCACGCTGCCCGGTCTCGACGCGGCCGGCGACGGCGGGCTGCTCGACCTGGCCGTCTCCCCCACCTACGACGAGGACGGCCTGGTCTACGCGTACGTGAGCACGCCGACCGACAACCGCGTACTGCAGTTCACCCTGCACGGGGCGGTGACGGAGGCGCTGACCGGTGTCCCGCACGGCGCCGGCGGCAACGCCGGCCGGCTGCTGTTCGGCGCGGACGGCGACCTCTACGTCGGCACCGGGGACGCGGGCGACACCGCCGCCGCAGCGGACCCGGCGAGCCTGGCCGGGAAGCTGCTGCGCATCACCGACATCGGCCGGCCCGCCGACGGCAACCCCACCGCCTCCTCGCCGGTGTTCGCCTCGGGCCTGCACGACGTCGAGGGGTTGTGCACCGATCCCGGCAACGCCGGCGCGGTGTACGTCGTGCAGGGCGCGGCACCGGGCGCCGACGCCGTCTCGGTGGTGCGCGCCGGCGCGTCCGGCGGCGGCACGCCGCTGGCGACGCTCCCGGCCGACCGGACCGGCGCCGGCGGGTGCGCGGTCGCCGGACGGGTGCTGTTCGTCGCGTCGCGGGACGGCCAGGCGCTGCTCGCCGGTCGGCTCGGTGGCAGCGCCGGCGCAGTCCGGGTGGGCGCGTTCAGCGCCGACCTCGACCACACGTACGGCCGGCTCGCCACCGTCGTCCTCGCCCCGGACGGCGCGCTGTGGCTGACCACGACGAACGCGGACGGGCACGGCACGCCGCGCCCGCACGACGAGAAGGTCCTGCGGATCCAGCCGCCGACCGGCGGTGGCGCCGACAGCCCACCGGTCTGAGGACGAACCCGCACCGGATCGGCCCGATCAGGCCGGTAGCCGCCACTTCTGCGCGTCGGTCGTGTTGCACGACCAGACCTGCAACTGCAGGCTCACCGTCGCGGCGTTGTTCGGCGTGTCCAGGCACAGCCCGGACCAGGGGTTGCGCAGCTGGCCGTCGGCGGTGACCTGCCATTCCTGCGCCACTGTCCCGTTGCACGCCCACAACCAGACCGGCGTCCCGGGTGCCCGGCCGGCGTACTGCACGTCCACGCACTTGCCCTCGACCTGCAGCGAGCCGTTCGGACGGGAACGCGACCGCCTGGGCGATGCTCGACGTTGCACGGGTACTGCTGGACCGGCGTGCCGTCCGCGGTCCCGGCGAGGCGGACGTCGAGGCACAGCTTGTTGGGGATGTTGGTGACCGGCCCGCGCGTGCTCAGCAAGGCGGCGACGTCCCAGGGCTGGGACGACCGTCCGGTTGCAGTCGTAGACTGGACGGGAGTCCAGGGGGGCGGCGGAGGCCAGCCGGATGTCCAGGCAGCGCCCGGAGTGCGGGTTGTAGAGGCTCTGGTCCGCCCGCGTCTCCCACTTCTGGGCGACCGTGCCGTTGCAGTCGTAGAGCTGCACCGGTGTGCTGTTGTCGGTCCCGGCGAGCCGGACGTCGAGGCACTTGCCGAGCGCGCGGACCGAGCCGTCCCCGGGCATCGTCCACTGCTGCGCCACCGTCGTGTTGCACGGGTAGCTGTCCGCGTGGTTCGCGGGGTTGGCGTAGAGGACGTCGAGGCAGGTCCCCAGCCGCGAGTGGACCTGCCCGGTCCAGGCGCCGGCGTTCACCGTCATGTCGACCTGCTGACGGCCGACGGCCGTCGTCCGCGGTCAGCTGGAAGGCGCTCGTCTCCGGCAGTGCGGACGTCGGGCGGACCGTCACCTGCTCGGTGACCGTGGCACCCGGGTCGAGGATCTGGCCCTCGGCCACCGGGGTGTCCACGTTGAAGGGCGCGGTGGGCGGGGCCGCGATGGTCAGCCGCATCGCGACGCTGCCCTGGTTGCTGATCGTGAACGACCGGGACGCCGTGGCGCCGAGCGGGACCTGCCCGAAGGACAGGTTCGGCGGGTCGAGCACCATCCGGGCACTGCCGGCGATGCTCGTGGCGTGCAGGGCGACGGTGACCGGCGCGCCGGCGCCGCCCGAGACCGCGATCGCGCCGGTGAACTCCCCCGTCGTCGTCGCGCTGAACTCCACGCTCAACGTCAGGCTCTGCTGACCCTGCAGCACCCACCGTGCCGACCGCCGGCGCACCGCTCACCCGGAACCCCGAACTGCCGTCCGGCAGCGTCACCCCGGTGACGGTCGTCGGGGCGGTGTCCGTGTTCGTGACGACGACGCCGAGCGGGCGCACCACCGCTGACCTCGACCTCGACCCGAACGGGTCGGCGGCACTGGTCTACACGGTGTCCGCCGAGGCGACGGGCTGCCGACGGACGTCGTCACGGCGAGGCTGCCGCGAACGGAGCCGGTCGCCGACGGCGCGAGGGTCACCGGGTCACCGTCCAACGGCGTCCCGCCCGGCCTCGGTCGCTGTCAGCGATGGCGCACCAACGGTGCTGTCGCGGCGTGGAGCGGACGGCCAGGTCGGCTGGGGCGCGGTCAGCACGAACGGCGTTCCGGCAGGGTCGTCGCCCGACCGGGACGGTGCCGAAGTCCGTCGCCGGGCCGGTGATCACGCCGGGTCGTCGGTCGGCACGAAGCCGGGCACTCGCCCGTCCCGCGTGCCGACGACCCGGCCGATGACGGTGGCCGGTTGCACGAACTTGGCGACCGTCCCGAGCGGGGCGACGAACTCCTGCCGAGGACGTCGTGGGGACCGCGTCGTAGGCGACGAGCTGACCGTTGCTGCCGGACAGATCGCTGGTGCGGACCACCCAGATCGGCGCCGAGGTCGGGTCGACGCCGTTGGAGGTGACCACCGGGGACCCCGAGGTGTAGCCGAAGGCGTCCGGTGACTGCCCCACCTTCGCGAGCCTCGGGACGCCCGTCCGTCGGCGGACACCGAGTAGACCTGTGCCGCCGAACCGTCGGGTCGAGGTAGAGGTAGTTGGTCGGTGCAGGCCCGTTCACCGTGCCGCTGAACGCCGCCACGTGCCCCCACGAGCCCGTTGGGCAGCGTGGCGGCGTCCAGGACCCGGTCGGTGCCGCCCGGCCCCTGTGCGGGTCCCGCCGAGGTCGTCGCGGTCGAGCAGGTAGAGCACGGCGCTCTTGCCCGCCACGACGGCGAGGTGCGGATAGCGTCGACGTCGCGAAGGAGTCCAGCAGCGCGGTGAGCGCCCCGGAGCCCAGGTCGGCGTCGTCCTCGTCGAGCTTGGCGTTGTTGTACGGACTGAAGAAGTCCTGGAGCGCTCAGGGTGCCGTTGCTCGCGACCTTGAGCCGGACGACCGACTCGGCCAACGTCCCCGGCGGCGCCGTGCCGGGCCCGGGCGGCGGCGACACGCCGTTGCCCGTGACGACGAGGATCCGACCGGGACCGTCGGAGACCAGGCCGCCCCCGCTCTGCCAGACACCCGCCTCGGCGGTGCTCGTCTGAGTCTCCGTCGACCACAGCGTCGTGGCGGTCGTCGTCGTGTTGACGCCGACGACGTAGCCGACGTACGGCGCGTGGTCGCAGTGGCTCGCGAAACCCATGTACACGGACCCGCCGAGCAGCAGCAGCCCCGGCCGCTGGTGCGAGGTGGCAGCGTTGAACGCCGGACCGCCGTTCGACGGTGACCCGGAGATGCGGATCGGCCACCCCGGCCGGTCCGCGCCGGTGGCCGAGTCCAGGGCGTGCAGGCGGTAGTTCGGGTGCTGCGGGTCGGGTCCGTCGTTGGTCTTGGTCGTGACGTAGAGCGTCCTCGTGCCCGGGTCGAACACGGGGGTGCTGGTGATCCCGATGTCCGGTACCAGGTCCCCGCAGCCGGCGGTGGACGCTGGCCACGACGGCCCGAGCGGCGTCGACCAGAGCACGGCCCCGGTGCGCGGGTCGAGCGCGTCGACCTGGTTCTCCTCGGTCGCGACGAAGACCTTGCCGTCGGCGACGAGCGGCTGGGCGTAGACCTGGTTGGCTGACGTCCCCGCCGCAGCGGGCAGCGTCGTGCTGAACAGCTCTCCGAAGTCCGATGCCGTCACGCCCGCCGCGCCGAGCGACGGCTCAGCCGGGTCCCATGCCGTGCGCAACGTGTCCGTGCTGATGGTCGTCTCGTCCGCGCCGACCGGGGCGACGAGCGCCGAGACCCCGGAGGCGACGAGGGCGGTGGCGACCAGCAGGGTGGTCAGACGGCGACGCAGGCGCCCTGCACGGCGCGCCGGGCGGAACACGCGCGGAGGCTAACAACCGCGCGGTGCCGGGTCGTGACGCCGATCACGAATCGCCGGCAACTGCCCCGAGCTTGTCGAGGAGCACCGTCCGCACCGCCGCGGCGTCGGCCTGTCCGCGGGTGGCCTTCATGACCGCGCCGACCAGAGGTCCCACCGCCGCGACCTTGCCGGCGCGGACCTTCTCGGCGACGTCTGGGTGGGCGGCGATCGCCTCGTCGGCGGCGCTGCCGAGCGCGTCGGCGTCGCCGACCACCCGCAGACCCCGCTCGGCGACGACGGCGTCGGCGTCGGCGCCGGTCTCGAGCAGCCCGTCGACGACCTGGCGGGCCAGCGCCGCCGTCAGGGCGCCCTCGCCGACCAGCGCGATCACCCGGGCGACGTCCTGCGGGCGCACGCCGAGCTCGACCGGTTCGACCTCGCGCTCGTTCGCCTTCTGCGCGAGGTAGCCGAGCCACCAGTTGCGGGCCTCGCCGACCGGAGCGCCGGCCTCGACGGTCGCCGCGACCAGGTCGACGACACCGGCGTTCGCCATCTGCTGCAGGTCCTCCGCGCCGACTCCCAGCGCGGCGCGGGCGCGGGCCCGGCGCGCGGCGGGCAGCTCGGGCAGCTCGGCGCGCAGCCGCCGGACCCAGCTCCGGGTCCGGGGCGACGGGGACGAGATCGGGCTCCGGGAAGTACCGGTAGTCGGTGGCCTCCTCCTTGCTGCGCCCGGGACGGGTGTCGCCGGTCGTCTCGGAGAAGTGCCGGGTCTCCTGGAAGACCTTGCCGCCGGCGTCCAGCACCTCGCCCTGGCGGACCATCTCGCTGCGTACGGCGCGCTCGACGCTGCGCAGCGAGTTCACGTTCTTCGTCTCGGTGCGGGTCCCCCACTCGGTGGCGCCGCGCGCCATGAGGGAGGTGTTCACGTCGCAGCGCAGGCTGCCCTGCTCCATGCGCACGTCGCTGACGCCCAGGGTGCGCAGGATGTCGCGCAGCTCGGTGACGTAGGCCCGCGCCACCTCGGGCGCCTTCGCGCCGGTACCCGGGACCGGCTTGGTGACGATCTCAACGAGCGGGATGCCGGCGCGGTTGTAGTCGACGAGTGAGTGGTCGGCGCCGTGGATGCGGCCGCTGGTGCCGACGTGGGTGCTCTTGCCGGTGTCCTCCTCCAGGTGCACCCGCTCGATGCCGACCCGGAAGGTCTCACCGTCGACGTCGACGTCGAGGAAGCCGTCGACGCACAGCGGCTCGTCGTACTGGGAGGTCTGGAAGTTCTTCGGCATGTCCGGGTAGAAGTAGTTCTTCCGCGCGAAGCGGCACCACTGCGCGATCCCGCAGTTCAGGGCCAGCCCGATGCGGATGGTCGACTCGATCGCCGTCGCGTTCGCCACCGGTAGTGCGCCGGGCAGGCCGAGGCAGGTCGGGCAGGTGTGCGTGTTCGGCGGGGCGCCGAACTCCGTCGAGCAGCCGCAGAACATCTTCGACGCCGTCCCGAGCTCGACGTGGGTCTCCAGTCCGATCACCGGCTCGTACCGGGTCAGTACGTCCTCGTAGTTCATGTGCGGACCACCTCGGGGATCGACGCGATGACCGGGGTGACGGCCGACTCGAACGCGGCGGCGACCCGGAAGCACCGGTCGTCGGCCAGCGCGGGCGCCATGACCTGGAGCCCGACCGGGAGCCCGCCGGTGAGCCCGCACGGCACCGAGATCGCCGGAGTGCCCGCCAGGGACGCCGGCAACGTGCACAGGTCGTTGACGTACATGGCCATCGGGTCGGCCGCCCGCTCGCCGATCTCGAACGCGACGAACGGCGAGGTCGGCGAGACCAGGACGTCGGCCTGCTCGAACGCGGCCGTGAAGTCCCGGCTGATCAGGGTGCGCACCTTCTGCGCCTGCCCGTAGTACGCCTCGTAGTAGCCGGACGAGAGGGCGTAGGTGCCGATCATGATGCGGCGCTTGACCTCCGCGCCGAAGCCCGCCTCGCGGGTGAGCGACATGACGTCCTCGAGCGACCGCTCGCCGTCGTCCCCGACCCGCAGCCCGTACCGTACGGAATCGAACCGAGCCAGGTTGGAGGAGCACTCGCTCGGGGCGATCAGGTAGTACGCCGGTAGTGCGTAGTCGAAGTGGGGGCACGAGACCTCGACGACCTCGGCACCGAGCTCGCGCAGCGTGCCGACGGCGTCCTGGAACGACGGCGAGGACGCCGGCCTCGTAGCCCTCGCCGCCGAGCTCACGCACGATGCCGACCCGCACACCGCGCAGATCGCCCGCGGCGCCGGCGCGGGCCGCCTCGGCGACCGGCGGCAGCGGCCGGTCGATCGACGTCGAGTCCATCCGGTCGTGCCCGCCCATCGCCTCGAACAGCAGCGCCGCGTCCAGCACGGTGCGGGCGAACGGTCCGGCCTGGTCGAGCGAGGACGAGAACGCGATGAGGCCGTAGCGCGAGACGGCGCCGTAGGTCGGCTTGTGCCCGACGATGCCCGTCACGGCGGCGGGCTGCCGGATCGAGCCGCCGGTGTCCGTCCCGATCGACAGCGGCGCTTCGTGGGCGGCGACGGCCGCACTCGAGCCGCCCGACGAGCCGCCGGGGATGCGGTCGAGGTCCCAGGGGTTGCGGGTCGGGCCGAACGCGGAGTTCTCCGTCGAGCTGCCCATGGCGAACTCGTCCATGTTCGTCTTGCCCAGCATGACGATGCCGGCGTCCTTCATCCGCCGGCGAGATCGTCGCGTCGTACGGCGGCCGCCAGCCCTCGAGGATCCGCGAGCCGGCGGTCGTCGGAAGCCCCTGCGGTGACGACCACGTCCTTCATCGCGAGCGGGACGCCGGCCAGCGGGCCGAGCGCGTCACCGCGGGCGCGGCGCACGTCGACGGCGCGTGCGGCGGCCAGGGCGCCCTCGGTGTCGACGTGCAGGAAGGCGTGCACCGCCGGGTCGACCTCGGCGATGCGGTCCAGGTGCGCCTGGGCGACCTCGACCGCGCTGACCTCCCCCGCGGCGATCGCGGCGGCGGTGTCGGCGGCGCTGCGCCGGACGAGCTCGCTCACGCCTCCTCGCTCAGGATGCGGGGGACGCGGAACTTCTCGTCCTCCACCGCCGGCGCGCCGGCCAGCACCGCCTCGCGCGGCAAGGACGGCCGGACCTCGTCGGGCCGCTGCACGTTGGTCATCGGCACCGCGTGCGACGTGGGCGGGATGTCGGCGGCGGCGACCTCCCCGACCCGCGCGACCGCGCCGAGGATGACGTCGAGCTGGCCGGCGAAGACCTCGAGCTCGTCATCGGTGACCGCCAGGCGGGCCAGGCGGGCCAGGTGGGCGACGTCGTCGCGGTGGATCCGGACCGGCGCGGCGGCCGGCGAGCCGCTGGCGCCGGTGGGATCGGTGGGGTCGGGCACGACACACGAGTCTAGGAGCTGCCCCTGCGACACATTCCTGTCACGCGGTCCGGCCACACTGTGCGGCGTGACCTACCTACTGCGGGTGGTGGTCCCGGACCGCCCGGGGGCGCTCGGCGCGGTCGCGACCGCGCTCGGCGGCGTGGCTGCGGACATCCTGTCCGTCGACGTCGTCGAGCGCACCGGGAGCAGCGCCGTCGACGACCTGGTGGTCGACCTGCCCGCCGGGCGGTTGCCGGACAGTTTGGTCAGCGCCGCGGCCCAGGTGCCCGGGGTGACCGTCGAGTCGATCCGTCCGTACGCCGGTCAGCTCGACCTGCACCGCGAGCTGGAGCTGCTGGACGCGTTCGCCGCCAAGCCGCAGGAGTCGCACCACCTGCTCGCCGGCGGCGTCGCGAAGGTGTTCCGCGGCGGGTTGGGCACTGGTCCTCGGGACTCCCGACCCTCGCGGGCGCGCGGCGGTGTTGGCCGGCAGCGACGCCGCCCCGGAGCTGACCGGTCTGGCCGCCCCGTGGTGGCCGCCGGCGCCGGCGCGGGTGCTCGACCTCGACGGCCCGGGCACCGACTGGGCGCCGGCGGAGTGGCCGCGGATGGGCACCGAGCTCGCGGTCGCCCCGATGGGTGGGTACGCGCTGCTGGTCGGGCGTCCCGCCCTGCGCTGGCGTCCGGCCGAGCTCGCGCGGCTGATGCACCTCGCGGGCATCGCGGCCAGCGTCACCGCGACCGTGCAGGCCTAGCGCCGGCCGCTGGACCCGGGCGGTGCCGGTCGGGGTCGAACCGGGTCCGAGCAGCCGGCACTCGCCAGCAACTCGTCCACCTCAGCCCGGGGCGGATTATCAGCCGGCCGGGTTGCCGGATGGTGGCGCGGGCGCGGCCTGAGCGGCCGCCCGGGCGGCGTCCGCGCCGTCGGCCAGCAGCACCTCGAAGCCGGCCTCGTCGAGCACCGGGACCTTCATCGCCACGGCCTTCTCGTACTTGCTGCCCGGGGCGTCACCGACGACGACGAACGACGTCTTCTTCGACACCGATCCGGACACCTTCCCGCCTCGGGAGGTCACCGCCTCGGTGGCCGAGTCGCGGCTGAACCGGGCCAGCGAGCCGGTGACGACGACGGACATGCCCTCCAACGGGCGTGGCCCGTCGATCGCCGTGTCATCGGCGAGCCGGACACCGGCCGCCCGCCACTTGTCCACGATGCCGCGGTGCCAGTCCACGGCGAACCACTCCCGGATGGCCTCCGCGATCGTGGGCCCGACGCCGTCCGCGGCCGCCAGCTCGTCGGTCGACGCGTCCTGCACGCGCTGCAGCGAGCGGAACTCACGGGCCAGCGCCTGCGCGGCGGTCGGCCCGACGTGCCGGATCGACAGCGCGACGAGGACACGCCACAGCGGGCGGTCCTTGGCGCGGTCCAGGTTGTCGAGCAGCCGGAGGGCGTTCGCGGTCAGCTCGCCGTCCTTGCGCCGGAACAGCGGCACCCGCCGCAGCGTGTCGGCGGACAGCCCGAACAGGTCGCCCTCGTCCTCCACCACGCCGGCCTCGAGCAGCGCGATCGCCGCCTCGTAGCCGAGGACCTCGATGTCGAACGCGCCTCGGCCGGCGACGTGGAACAACCGCTCCCGCAGCTGCGCCGGACAGGAGCGGGTGTTCGGGCAGCGGATGTCGACGTCGCCCTCGCGTTCGTACGCCAGCGCGGTGCCGCACTCCGGGCAGTGCGTGGGCATGACGAACGGCCGCTCGCTGCCGTCGCGCAGCGCCACGACCGGCCCGACGATCTCCGGGATGACGTCGCCGGCCTTGCGCAGGACCACGGTGTCTCCGATGAGCACGCCCTTGCGCTCGACCTCCGTCGCGTTGTGCAGCGTCGCCTTCTCCACCGTCGAGCCGGACACCCGCACCGGCTCCATCCAGCCGAACGGCGTCACCCGGCCGGTCCGCCCGACCTGGACGTCGATGTCGAGCAGCGTGGTGTTGACCTCTTCCGGCGGGTACTTGTACGCCGTCGCCCACCGTGGGGCACGCGCCGTGGAGCCCAGCCGGCGCTGCAGTGCCAGGTCGTCGACCTTCACCACGACGCCGTCGATCTCGTGCTCGACGGAGTGCCGGTGCTCGCCGTAGCGCGCGATGAACGCCTCGACGCCGGGGAGGTCCGGCACCACCTGCGCCCGCGCCGACGTCGGCAGCCCCCATCCGCGCAGGACGTCGTACCACTCGGACTGCGCCGAGACCGGCGGACCGCCCTCGACCCGACCCACCCCGTGCACGACCATCGACAGCGGCCGCGACGCCGTCACCCGCGGGTCCTTCTGCCGCAGCGAGCCGGCCGCGGCGTTACGCGGGTTGGCGAACGGTGGCCGCCCGCCGTCGACGAGCGCCGCGTTGAGCGCCTCGAACTCGACGACCGGGAAGAACACCTCGCCGCGCACCTCGAGCACCCGCGGCACGTCCGCCCCGTCCAGCTGGTCCGGGACGACGGAGATCGTGCGGATGTTCGGCGTGACGTCCTCGCCGGTGCGCCCGTCACCCCGGGTGGCGCCGACGGCGAGCCGGCCGTCGACGTAGCGCAGGTTGACCGCCAGCCCGTCGACCTTCAGCTCGCACAGGTACGCCGGGACGGTGCCGACCTCGCGCTCGACCCGGTGCGCCCAGGCCGCGAGGTCGTCGCTGGTGAAGATGTTGTCGAGGCTGAGCAGCCGCTCGAGGTGGTCGACCGGCGTGAACAGCGTCGAGTAGGTGCCGGCGACCCGCTGGGTGGGTGAGGACGGGGTGCGCAGCTCGGGGTAGGCGTCCTCCAGCTCCTGCAGCCTGCGCATCGCGGCGTCGTACTCGGCGTCGCTGACGGTGGGCTGGTCGAGGACGTAGTAGCGGTAGGCGTGCTCGTCGAGCTGCTGGGACAGCGTCGCGTGCTCCTCGCGCGCGTCCGGCGGCGCGGCGACCGCTTCGCTCACGACAGCGGAACCTACCGAGGCCCACCGACATCGGCCGGGCGCGAGGCGCACCCTCACCCGGCCAGGTCGAGCAGGGCCTGGCCGGTGTCGCGCAGGACGGCCAGCGCCCGGCGCACGTACGAAGGTGAGGCGCCGGCCAGCCCGCACGCCGGCGTCGGGACGACCGTCGTCGCGAGGGTCGACTCCGGGAACCCGAGCGTCGACCACAGCCGGCGCACCGGCGCCCGCGCGGTGTCCAGCTCGATGTCGGCATCCGTCGACGGCAGCACGCCCAGCCACAGCGCGCACCCGGCGTCGACCGCCTCACCGAGCGGGTCCAGCGAGCCGAGCAGCGCGGCGTCGACGGACACCGCGTCCACGCCGGTCGCGCGGAACAGGTCGATCGGCGGGTCGGCGGCGCAGCAGTGCACGCACCCGGCCACCCTCCGGGGCGGCGGCGAGCACGTCGCGCAGCGTCTGTTCCACCACCGTCGCCTCGACCGCGCGGACGGTGCCGTAACCGGACGGCGTCGGGACCCGGCCGCCGAGGACGGCGGGCAACCCCGGCTCGTCGAGCTGGACGACGAGCCGCGCCGCCGGCAGCCGGCGGGAGACGTCGGCGACGTGGGCCGCCAGTCCTTCGGCCAGGGACGCGGCGAGGTCGCGGACCGCTCCGGCGTCGCTCACCACCCGGTGCCCGCTCGGCAGCTCGAGGCCGGCCGCCAGCGTCCACGGCCCGGTCGCCTGCAACTTGAACGCGCCGTCCCAGCCGGCGGCGAGCTCTTGGAGGCTGTCGAGGTCGCGCTCGAGCAGGTCCTTGGCGCGGCGCAGGTCCCGGCCCGGGCGGGCGGTCAGCCGCCACCCGGACGGCTGGACCTCGACCGGGAGCTCCACGAGCAGCGCGGCGGTGCGCCCGAGCATCTCGGCGCCGACGCCGCGGGCGGGCAGTTCCGGCAGGTGCGGCAGCAGCGGGAGCTCGCCGAGCACCAGGCGCAACGCTTCGGCGGCGTCCGTCCCGGGCAGCGAGCCGATGCCGGTCGCGGCGCCGGCTGGCCAGCGGCGCGCGCTCACGCGGTCGCGGTGATCGTCGCCGAGCCGAGCACGGCGTCGCCGTCGTAGGCCACCAGCGCCTGTCCGGCGGCCACGCCGCGCTGCGGCGTCCGCAGCGACGCCACCACCTCGCCGGCGACGACCTCGACGACGGCGGGCGACACCATCCCGTGCGCGCGCAGCTGGACCACGCACTCCCGCGGCCCGACCGGCGCGGCCGTGTGCCACACCGGCCGCGCGGCCCGCACCGACGTCACCTCGAGCATCGACGCCGGCCCGACCACGACCTCCCGCTTCGCAGGGCGGACGGCAAGGACGTAACGCGGCTCCCCGCCGGGCGCCGGGCGCGTCAGGGCCAGCCCGCGGCGCTGGCCGACGGTGAACCGGAAGGCGCCGTCGTGCGCCCCCACGGTCGCGCCGCTGACCGCGTCGACCACCGCGCCGGGCTGCGGGCCCAGGCGCGCGGCGAGGAAGGCCTGGGTGTCACCGTCGGCGATGAAGCAGATGTCGTGCGAGTCGGGCTTGTCGGCGACGGCGAGGCCTCGCGCGGCGGCCTCCCGCCGGACTTCAGTCTTCGTGGTGTCGCCCAGCGGGAACAGCGCGTGCCGCAGCTGCGCCGGCGTGCACACCGCCAGCACGTAGGACTGGTCCTTCGCGGCGTCCACCGACCGCCGCAGCCGCCCGTCGACCAGCCGCGCGTGGTGGCCGGTGACGACCGCGTCGAAGTCGAGCGCGAGCGCCCGCTGGAGCACCGCCGAGAACTTGATCTTCTCGTTGCACCGCAGGCAGGGGTTGGGCGTGCGGCCGGCGGCGTACTCGGCGACGAAGTCGTCGACGACGTCGGCGCGGAACCGGGCGGCCAGGTCCCAGACGTAGAACGGGATGCCGAGGACGTCCGCGGCGCGGCGGGCGTCGCCGGCGTCCTCGCGGCTGCAGCAGCCCCGCGAGCCGGTGCGCAGCGTGGCCGGCGCCTCGGACAGCGCCAGGTGCACACCGGTGACGTCGTGGCCGGCGTCGACAGCCCGGGCGGCGGCCACCGCGGAGTCGACGCCGCCGGACATCGCGGCGAGCACCCTCATGCGACCCTCACGCGACCCTCATGCGACCTGACCCGCCGCGACGGCCCCGGCCCGGCGGGCCCGCTCGACGACCGGCTCGATCGCGTCGAGCAGGGCGTCGACGTCGGCGTCGGTCGAGGTGTGGCCGAGGGAGAACCGCAGCGATCCGCGGGCGCGCTCCGGCCCGGCGCCGAGCGCCAGCAGGACGTGCGACGGCTCGGCGACGCCCGCCGAGCAGGCGGAGCCGGTGGAGCACTCGATGCCGCGGGCGTCGAGCAGCATGAGCAGCGCGTCGCCCTCGCAGCCGGGGAAGGACAGGTGCGCGTTGCCGGGCAGCCGCTCGGTCGCCGAGCCGTTGAGGACGGCGTTCGGCACCCGGTCGCAGACCCCGGCGACCAGCCGGTCGCGCAGCCGGCGCAGCCGCGCCGCGGTGTCCGCCCGTCGCTCCACGGTGGTCCGGACGGCTTCGGCGAACGCGGCGACCGCGGGCATGTCGAGGGTGCCGGAGCGGACGTCGCGCTCCTGGCCGCCGCCGTGCAGCAGCGGCGTGCACGCGGCGTCGCGACGCAGCAGCAGCGCGCCGACGCCGTACGGCCCGCCGAGCTTGTGCGCGGTGAGGGTCAGGGCGTCGGCGCCGCAGTCGGCGAAGGAGACCGGCAGCGTCGGCACCGCCTGGACGGCGTCGGTGTGGAACGGGACACCGAACTCGTGCGCGACGTCGGCGAGGTCCCGGACGGGCTGGACGGTGCCGATCTCGTTGTTCGCCCACATGACGCTGACGACGGCGACACCGTCGGGATCCTCGGCGAGCACCGCGCGCAGGTCGGCGGGGTCGACGAGTCCCTCGGCGTCCACCGGCAGCAGCGTGACCTCGGCGCCCTCGGCGGCGGCGAGCCAGTGCACGGCGTCGAGGACCGCGTGGTGCTCGATCGTCGAGGTGACGACGCGGCGCCGGCGCGGGTCGGCGGCGCGGCGGGCCCAGAACATCCCCTTGACCGCGAGGTTGTCCGCCTCGGTGCCGCCGCCGGTGAACACCACCTCCGACGGCCGGGCGCCGACGCACTCCGCCAGCAGCTCGCGGGACTCCTCCACCCGACGCCGCGCCCGGCGCCCGGACCCGTGCAGGGAGGACGGGTTGCCGACCTCCGCCATCGCCGTGGTCATCACCGCGAGGGCCTCGGGCAGGATCGGCGTCGTCGCCGCGTGGTCGAGGTACGACATCGTCGTTCAGCTTACGGAGTCGACAGGGAGGCCCGTCCGGGCCGGCGGGCGGGCCTGACCCGCCGCCAGCACGCCGACCCCGGCCAGGGCGGTCATCGCCAGGTCGAACGCCACGAACGCCGTCGTGTAGCCGAGCACCCCACGCGCCGCGGCCGCGATCAGGACACCGGCGATGCCGGTGGTGATCGCGCTCATGGTCACGTCGGCCACCTGCAGCGCGGCGGTGTCGGCGCCGCGCCGGGCGTCGGTCGTGAACGCCAGCAGCAGCACGCCGCAGCTGGACATGACCAGACCCGCGCCGGCGCCGGCGACGCCCCAGCTCAGGTAGGCCAGCCACCCGGGTGCCCCGGGCAGACGCGACCGCCGCGGTGGCCGCAGCGCCGACGGCGACCAGGACGAACCCCGACCGCACCAGCCGCACCCGGTCGTTGCCGCCCGAACGGTCGCGGCCCTGCCACCACGACCCGGCCGCCCACGACAGTCCGGAGGCGGCCAGCGGCAAGCCGGAGGCGGTCGGGCTGTAGCCGTGTTGGACGGTGAGCGTGAGCGGGATCGTCGCGTCGACGCCGAAGAAGGCGCCCGCGAACAGCCCGCGCAGCGCGACGGGCGCCGGGACCCCGCGGGCGGCCCGCAGCGTCCCGGCCGGCAGCAGCGGCCGCAGCCCCCACACGAGCCCCGCCAGGCCGGCGACGCCCAGCACCGCGGTGCGCCAGGACGCGTGCTGCCCGACGGCCTCCAGCGCCGCGACGCCCAACGCCGCGGCGAGGGCGTTGAGCACCAGCCCGGGACGGCGCAGCCACGGCTGCTCGGGCCGGGTCGGCAGCGCGGTGAGCACCGGCAGCAGCAGGACGCCGCCGAGCAGGACCAGTGGCGCCAGCCCGAGGAAGACCCACCGCCAGCTCGCGCTCTCGGCGAGCACGCCGGCCACGAGCGGCCCGATCAGCGAGGGCACCACCCACGCCGAGGAGATGGCGGCGAAGATCCGCGGTCGCAGGGCCTGCGGGTAGCGCTCCCCGATGAGGACGTAGACCGCGGTGATGAGCAGCCCGCCGGACACGCCCTGCACGACGCGGCCGGCCACGAACTGCGGCATGGCCGAGGCCGAGCCCGAGACGACGAGCCCGGCCGTGAAGCCGACGAGCCCCGCGACCAGCGGACCCCGGGCGCCGCGGGCGTCGCTCATCTGGCCGGCGAGCACGAGCCCGACGACGTTCGCGATCAGGAAGCCGGTGAACGCCCACCCGTACGCGGCCAGCCCGTGCAGCGCCCGCGCGGCGGTGGGCAGGGCGGCCGCTACTCCGACGCCCTCGAAGGCGACCAGGGTGATCAGGACGACGACGCCGATCGTGGCCTGCCGCAGCGCCGGCGCGAGGATCGAGGTGGGCGGCTGCTGCGCCTCCCACCGCGTCGCCGTCACGGCCTCAGTCTCCTCCGCCTCAGTCCCTCCGCCGGGTCCGGACCGGCGCCGGCGCAGCGCCCGTCGCACGGCGCAACGCCGTTGCACTCCGGTCGCCGGGACGACCAGGACGCAACGGCGTTGCCGCGGGACGAGGCGACCGGCCGGGGTGGCCGGGTCGTGCGTGCGGCCGGTCAGCCCTTGCGCTTGCCGATCTCCTCGGTCAGCTGCGGGGCGACGTCGAACAGGTCGCCGACGACGCCGAAGTCGGCGAGCTCGAAGATCGGCGCCTCGGGGTCCTTGTTGATGGCGACGATCGTCTTGGACGTCTGCATGCCGGCGCGGTGCTGGATGGCGCCGGAGATGCCCACGGCGATGTAGAGCTGCGGTGAGACGGTCACCCCGGTCTGCCCGACCTGCGCCTGGTGGGGGTACCAGCCGGCGTCGGTGGCCGCCCGGGAGGCGCCGACCGCGGCGCCGAGGGTGTCGGCGAGCTTCTCGACCACGGTGAAGTTCTCCGCCGCGCCCAGCCCGCGACCACCGGAGACGATGACCGAGGCGTCGGAGAGCGCCGGGCGGGAGCTCTTCGCCTCGACGACCCGGTCGACGACCCTCGCGGCCTTCGCGGAGTCCGACACCGTGACCGACAGCGGAACGACCTCCGCGGCGCCCGCGGCCTGCTCCGGCGCGACGGAGTTGGCCCGCATCGTGATGACCGGCACGCCGGCGCTGACCTTGGCCCGCACGGTGACGGCGCCGCCGAAGACGGCCTGGTCGGCGGTGCCGTCGCCCTCCAGGCCGACGGCGTCGGTGATCAGCCCGGAGCCGATCTTGAGCGCCAGCCGGGCGGCGACCTCCTTGCCGTCCCGCGTGGACGGGGACGAGGACCGCGGCGGGCGAGCCGGCCTGCTGCGACCGCGGCGGCCAGCGCCTCGGCGACCGGGGCGGTCAGGTAGCCGGTGAAGTCGTCGCCCTCGGCGACGTACACCTTCTGCGCGCCGTACTCGCCGAGCGCACCCGCCACCTTCTCCGCGGTGCCGGTCTCGCCGACGACGACGGCCGACGGCTCGCCGAGGCGGCGCGCGAGGGTCAGCAGTTCCAACGTGGACTTCTTGACACCGCCGCCGCTCGGCGGCGTCGACCAGGACGAGGACCTCAGCCATGGTGCCTACTCCCCTCAGACCAGCTTCTTCGACGCGAGGAAGTCGGCGATCTTCGCGCCGCCGTCGCCCTCGTCCTTGACGACCTGCCCGGCCTGCCGCGGCGGGGCGTTCTCGAACGACACGACCTGGGACGTGGCGTGCTCGATGCCGATCTCGTCGGCGCCCACACCGAGATCGGACGCCGTCACCTTCTGGATCGGCTTGCTCTTGGCGGCCATGATCCCCTTGAACGACGGGTAGCGCGGGTCGTTGATCTTCTCGACGACGCTCACCACCGCCGGCGTGCTGCCCTGCACCACGTCGTAGCCGGCGTCGCCGACCCGCTCGATCGAGACCGTCCCGTCCTCGACGGTCACCTTCCGGGCGTGGGTGAGCTGGGCGACGCCGAGCTCCTCGGCGAGCAGCGCCGGTACGACGGACATGCGGGCGTCGGTCGACTCGGAGCCGGCGACGACGACGTCCCACCCGTCGACGGTGCCGATCGCCTTGGCGAGCACCTTCGCGGTCTGGATCGCGCACGATCCGTGCAGGGCCTCGTCGGTGACGTGCACCGCCTTGTCGACACCCATGGACAGCGCCTTGCGGATCGACTCCGTGGCGCGCTCCGGGCCCATCGTCACGACGGTGACCTCACCGCCGTGCGCCTCCTTCAGCCGGAGGCCCTCCTCGATCGCGTACTCGTCGATCTCGTTGATGACCGCGTCCACCGACGCGCGGTCGAGGGTGCTGTCCGCGTCGGACAGCCGCCGCTCGGCCCAGGTGTCGGGGACCTGCTTCATCAGCACCACGATGTTCATGCGCCTACAAGACCTTCCGTGTCAGGTTGGCGCCCACGGTACTGAGCGGTCCGCCGGCGCGGCCGTGGGGACGCCGGGCGTGTGGCCGGCGTCCCACGGCTGGTCACGGATACTGCGTCGGTGGCCGAACAGGTGCCCTGGCGGGAGCGGAGCCGGCTGGTGCGGGCGGCACGGCTGCTGCGCACCCGCCGCCCCGTCACCTTCAGCGAGAAGGTGCAGTACAAGATGCTGCGCGACCACCGGAACTTGCTGGTGACCTTCGCGGACAAGGCCGGCGTGCGCGACCACGTCGCCGCGGTGGTCGGCGACCGGTACCTCAGCGACTGCTACGGCGTCGTGGACCGCCCGGAGGACCTCGCTGCGCTGGAGCTGCCGGAGTCGTGGGTGCTGAAGCCCACCCACGGCAGTGGCGCGGTGCTCGTCGTGACCCCGGACGCGCCCGCCGCAGCCGTCCTGCCGGACCCGGACGGGCCGTGGCTGTGCACCGCGGTGCGCCCGGAGGGACTGGACCGGCGAGCGCTGCACCGGCTCTGCGCGGCGTGGCTCGACCGGGTCCACGGTGGCGGGCCGAACACCGAGTGGGCGTACGGCCACGTCCCGCCGCGGCTGCTCGTCGAGGAGTACCTGCAGGTGCCGGACGGCGCGCCCGGGGCGGTGCCGGATGACCACAAGCTGTTCGTGTTCCACGGGCGGTGCCGCTACGTCCAGGTGGACACCGGTCGGTTCGGGGCACACACCCAGGACTTCTTCCTGCCCGCGAGCTGGGAGCGGCTGCCGCTGTCCGGCGGGCTGCCCGCCGCCGACCCCGTTCCCGCCCGTCCGGCCAGGCTGGCGGAGATGATCGCAGTCGCCGAGCGGCTCGGCCGGGACACCGACTTCGTCCGGGTGGACCTCTACGCGCTCGGCGACCGGGTCGTCGTGGGGGAGCTCACCAACTACCCGGCCGCCGGCCACCCGCCGTTCTTCCCGACCCGTTTCGACGCCGAGTTCGGCCGGCACTGGACGGTGCCGCGGCGCTACCGGGACGTCCCGGCCCGCGCCGGTCGGTCAGTGCGCGCCGCTCGGGACGGCCAGCTCGCACCACACGACCTTGCCGCTGCCGGCGGGCTCGGTGCCCCACCGTTCGGCCACGGCGGCGACGATCTGCAGGCCGCGCCCGTGGTCGTCCTCGATGCCGGCATCGACGCGGGTCGGGACGTCGGCTGAACAGTCCTGCACCTCGATCCGCAGCGACTCCGGCGAAGGACGCAGGCGGAGCTCCACAGGTAGCCGGGCGTGGGTGACCGCGTTGGTCACCAGCTCGCTCACCACCAGGGCGACGTCGTCCTCGATGGCGGACAGTCCCCACTGGACGAGCGCCTGCTCGGCGGCCGTGCGTGCGCCGCGGACGGCGCCGGCGTCCTCGCTCGCCGACCAGCGCAGCTCCGGGGCTGCCGCACCGGCGGGGACGACCCGGGCGACGAGGAGCGCCACGTCGTCGTCCGGCCCGTCGGGCACCAGGACCGGCAGCACCCGTCCGGGGATCGACCCCACCGGTGCGGTACGGACGTCCTCGCGCGCCAGCAGGCCGGCCAGGGTGTCGATGCCCTCGTCGATGTCGCTGCCGCGGTGCTCGACGAGCCCGTCGGTGTAGAGCGACCAGCACCGCGTCCGGGCGCCACCTGCACCTCGGCCTGGTCGGGTGTGCCGAAGCCGGTGCCGAGCGGCGGGCCGCCCGCGGGCAGGCGGCGCACGCTGCCGTCGGGCTGGGCCAGCAGCGGCGGCAGGTGCCCGGCGTTGGCGTAGGTCAGGACGCCGCCGGACGGGGTCGTGCACCGCGTAGACGCACGTGACGATCATGACGTCGCCGATGTCGCGCACCGCCCGGTCGAGCAGGCGGAGGACCTGCGCGGGCGGCAGGTCGAGGCGGGCGTAGGCGCGCGTCGTCGCCCGGAGCTGGCCCATGACCGACGCCGCGCGCACGCCGCGGCCCATGACGTCGCCGATGACGAGCGCGACGCGCTCGCCGCCGAGCGCGATGACGTCGTACCAGTCGCCGCCGACCTGGGTCCCCTCCACCCCGGCCCGGTAGAACGCCGCCAGCTCGAGACGGTCGGTGCCGGCGTCGATGGCCGGGAGCAGGCTGCGCTGCAGCTCCTCGGCGATCTGCGTGCTCGCGGGCGGCGGCCTGCGCGCTCGGCCGCCGCGGCGGCCCGCTCGGCCTGGGCGCGGCGCTGGGCGGTGACGTCCTGGATGCTCCCGCGCACGTGGCTCGGCCGCCCGTCGGCGTCCCGCTCGACGACACCCACCGAGCGCAGGAAACGGTCGCCGTCGGAGTCGAGCACCCGCACCTCGACGTCGATCGGACGGACCGCCGGACAGCGCCGTCTCGATCACCCGCGCCGCGCGCTCGGCGTCGGCCGGGTCGAGCCGGGCGAAGGCGTCGGACAGCCGGTGCCCGGCGACGGCCTCCGGCGCCACGGCGAGCATCCGGTAGTACTCCGCCGACCCGCGCACGGAGTCGGTGGCGCAGGTCGATCTCCCAGCTGCCGACGTGTGCCAGCTGTTCGGCCTGGTCGAGCAGCTCGCGGCTGCGCTGCAGTTCGGCGGCGACCCGGCGCACCCGGTCGAGCTCGAGGTTCGCCCGGACCCGGGCGATGAGCTCCCGGGCGGCGAACGGCTTGACCAGGTAGTCGTCGGCGCCGGCTTCGAGCCCCTCGACGGTCGCCTCGTCGCCGGCGCGCGCGGACAGCATGACCACCGGGACGTGCATCAGGACCGGGTCCGCGCGCAGGGCGGCGAGCAGGCCGAACCCGTCCAGGCGCGGGCATCATCACGTCGGTCAGGACCAGGTCCGGCGGGTCGACGGCGGGCCATCTCCAGCGCCTGCTCGCCGTCGACGGCGGTCTGCGACGACGTACTCCTCCGCGAGCAGCCCGCCGACGTACTCGCGCATGTCCGGGGTGTCGTCGACGACGAGCACCCGCGGCAGCCCGTCGCCGTGGTGCCGGGCACCCGGCGCGGCCGGCACGCCCGACGGGACCGTGCCGTCGGAGGCGTGGCCGTCCACCCAGCGGGTGGCCTCGGCGAGGTAGGTCGTGCTGAACTGCGCCGCGCCCGGGGCGTCGGCGCGCACCTGGCCGGCCACCTGCTCGACCGGCAGGTGCGCGCGCCCGAGCGGGACCCGCACCCGGAACGTGCTCCCCTCGCCCGGAGTGCTCTCGACGCCGACGTCCCCGCCGTGCAGCGCGGCGAGCTCCGCGACCAGCGCCAGCCCGATGCCGGAACCCTCGTGCGTGCGCAGCGCCGCCCCGGCGACCCGGTGGAAGCGCTCGAACAGGTGCTGCTGCTCCGCGACGCTGATCCCGATGCCGGTGTCGCTGACCTCGAGCACCGCCTCCTGCTTGTCCTCGTCGGTCCCCAGCCGCACCGTGATGCCGCCGGTGAACGTCGCCTTCAACGCGTTCGAGAGCAGGTTGAGGACGATCTTGGCCCACATCTCGCGGTCGACGAAGGCGGTCGCGGGCAGCGGGGGGCACTCGATCGAGAGCTCCAGCCCCGCGCGGCGGACGGCGGAGTCGAACATGCTCGCCAGCTCCGCGGTGTAGCGGGACAGGTCGAGCGGCTCGTAGTGCGCCTTCTCCCGGCCGGACTCCAGCCGGGAGAAGTCGAGCAGCGTGTTGACCAGCTTGAGCAGCCGCTCGCCGTTGCGGGCGATGACCTGGACCCGCTCGCGCTGGCCGGGCGGCAGCGGCGTGACGGCGTCGGCGAGGGCGTCCTCGGCAGGCGCCGAGCAGCAGGGTGAGCGGTGTGCGCAGCTCGTGGCTGATGTTGGTGAAGAACGCGGTCTTGGCGCGGTCGAGCTCGGCCAGTTGGGCGGCGCGCTCGCGCTCGGCGTCGTAGGCGCGGGCCCGGGTGAGCCCGGCCGCGATCTGCCCGGCGAGCAGGTCGACGAAGCCGCGGTAGCCGCGGTCGAGCGGCCGGTAGCGGTTGAGGCCGACGACGAGGAAGCCGTACGGGCGGCGCTGCCCCGGCTGCTGCAGGGCCACGGCGAGCGCGCAGCGCGGCGGCTCGTCCCAGGCGCCGGTCGGCAGGGTGTCGAAGCGGACGTCGAGGTCGTCGACGCTCAGCGTCCCGCCGGACGCGATCGGGGCCAGCGGCCAGGGACAGCCCGGCGCGTCCAGGTCCAACAGCGGGGGCGCCACTGCGTCGCCGACCGTCGCGCCGCTGCTCACGGCCAGCCGGGCGACCGGCAGCTCCGGGTCGAGCAGGTAGAGCAGCGAGAACGGGACGCTGCGCGGGGCCTTCGCGAGCTCGCGCTGCACGGCTGCCAGCAGGTCGATCTCCGTGCTGGCGCGCGCGGTCTCCGCGCCGAGCTCGCGCAGCGTCAGCATCCGGCGTGAGGCGATGACGCGCTCGGTGTCCTCGGTGACGACGCACAGCATCCCGGCGATCGCACCGTCGTCGCCGGGCAGCGGGCTGTAGGAGAAGGTGTGGTAGGTCTCTTCGGTGTAGCCGCTGCGCTCCAGGAAGAGCAGCAGCGCTTCGTCCCAGGTGGCCTCGCCGGTCGCGAGGACCCGGTCGATCCGCGGCCCGATGTCGGGCCAGATCTCCGCCCACACCTCTCGTGCCGGGCGGCCGAGCGCCCACGGGTACTTCGCGCCGCAGCGTGTCGCGGCGGTAGGCGTCGTTGCAGAAGAACGTGAGCTCCGGCCCCCACGCCATCCACATGGAGAAGCGGGAGTCGATGAGCATCCGCACGACGGTCGTCAGGCTGCGCGGCCACTGCTGCGGCGGCCCGAGCGGGGTCGCCGCCCAGTCCACCGCCGACAAGTCCGCGGCCACGTCCGTGCCGCCGAACAGCTCGGTGAGGTCGGGCGCGGGGCCGGCGCCGGCCGAGGGCTGACTCGCCATCGGGTCCTCCTCGTGCCGGCGGGCGGACTGGCCCGAACTGTACCGAGGGCTCGCCCGCCGGACCCCGTTCCGGCGACGCCGCAGGACCCTCCCGGCGGCCGTACTACGCTGCTGGAGCCTGTCTCGCCAGCAACCTCGAGCAGGACACAGCCCGCCTGTGGGCGGACCGGTCCCGACCCGAGAAGGACGGTGGCGTGGAGCTCGACCTCACGGTCTCCAGGAACGACAGCGGCGGCGACGCCGTCGCGGTGGTGAGTGCGCAGGGCGACATCGACATCCAGTCGGCGCCGACGCTGACCCAGACCCTGACCGAGCAGGTCGAGTCGGGCGTCGTGCGGCTCGTCGTCGACCTGCGGCAGGTCGGGTTCCTCGACTCCTCCGCACTCGGCGCCCTGGTCGGCGCGAGCAAGCGGGCCCGGGCCAAGGACGGGACGCTGGTCCTCCTCGCGACCGAGGAGCGGGTGCTCAAGCTGTTCCGCATCACCCGGCTCACCGAGCTGTTCCCGATCTACCGCACGGTCGACGAGGCGCTCGACGCGGTCGGCGCCTCGGGTGACTCGGGGAGTCCGGGTGGCTCGGGCGGCTCGGGCGGCTCGGGCGGCTCGGGGCTCGGCCCGGGTGGCCCGGCGGGCCTGCCCACCGCGGGCTGACTCCCCGCCGGCCGTTCCCGGCCGCGGCGGTGGAGCGCGGCGAGCAGCCACGCCCCGCCGGCGGTCAGGGCGAGCGTGGACAGCACGACGAGGATCCCCGCGCCGTCGACCCCGGCGTCGTCGGCGTTGTCGACGAAGACCGGGTCCCACCCGGCGCACGTGACCCGCACGGCTGCGTTCAGCGGAGCGACGAACGTCCCGACGACGTTGGTCGAGCGGTCGTCGCCGGCGAGCGCTGCCACGCCCAGGGGAGCCGACCGGACCTCGCCGCCGGAGTAGGTGCACGCCGGCCGCGAAGGGTCACCACCACGTTCGCGCAGCCCCGCCACCCCGCCACGAACCGAGACCGCGTAGACCTTGCCAGCGGTCAGCCGGACGGTGGCCGGCGGCGCTGCGCCACCGTAGGCGTGGGGTTCGCGGTCGCCGACCGGCCCGGACAGCGCGAGCAGCAGGACCCCGAGCACGACCAGCAGCGCCGGAGGCAGCACAGCGGAGCCCACCCGTGCCGAGCCCACCCGTGGGGAGCCCACCCGTGCGGAGCTCGAGTGAGCCCGGGCGCCCGGCCGGCGGTGCCACCGGCCCGGCGGCCCTCATGCCGAGGCACGCGCGTCGCCGAGCAGGTGCGGCCGGAGCTCGTCCGGGTGTGCCAGGACGGTGAGGGCGCCGGCGCCGGCCAGCTCACCGGGCAGGCCGTAGCCCCATCCGGCGCCGTGACAGCCGAGGCCGTGCGCGCGGGCGCCGACGACGTCGTGCGCGCGGTCGCCGACCATCACCGCCGACCGGCCGGCAGGCAGCCGGCGCAGCGCTTCGGCGACGACGTCGGCCTTCGTCGGCCGCGCCCCGTCGAGCGTGTCGCCGGCGACGGTCACGAACTCTCCGGCGAGCCCCAGCCGATCGACGATGGGCACGGCGTAGGTCTCCGGCTTGCTGGTGGCGACCGCCAGCACCGAGCCCGCCGCGCGGAGGTCGCGCACGAGTTGGGCGGCGCCCGGGTAGAGCCGGGTGTCGAACAGCCGGCCGCCGGCGTAGTGCCGCCGGTAGGCCGCGACGACGGCCGGTGTCCGCTCCGCGCCCACCAGGGGCGGCAGCGACACCGCGAACGGCGGCCCGAGCAGTCCCTGCTCGGTGGCCGGGTCGAGCTGCGGCAGGCCCAGCTCGGCGAGCGCGGCGCGCAGTGCGGACAAGATGCCGGGCGCGGAGTCCGAGAGAGTCCCGTCCAGGTCGAACAGGACGGTGTCGACCCGTCGCGCGTCCAGCGCTCAGCGTCCCTGGAACGTGGCCTTGCCGGGGCCGTTCTCGACGAACGACGCGATGCCGGTGCGGGCGTCCTCGGTGGCGAACAGGCCGACGAACAGGGACGACTCGAGCCGGAGCGCGGTGCCGAGGTCCGTCTCCAGTCCGGCGTCGATCGCCGTCTTCGCCGCGGCGAGCGCCAGCGGTGGCATCCGGCGGTAGTCCGCCGCCATCGCCTGCGCGGTGCTCACGACGTCCGCGGCGGGGACGACCCGGTCGACGAGGCCGATCGCCAGCGCCTCCTCGGCCTCGACGAAACGCCCCGAGTAGACGAGGTCCTTCGCCCGCGCCGGACCAACCAGCCGCGGCAGTCGCTGGGTGCCACCCGCGCCCGGGATGATCCCGAGCAGGATCTCCGGCTGGCCCCACCGGGCGGTGTCGGCGCTGACCCGGAAGTCGGCGCACAGCGCCAGCTCGCACCCCCCGCCGAGGGCGTAGCCGGTGACGGCGGCGATCACCGGCTTCGGCACCCGGGCGACCGTGCTGCAGACCAGGCTGATGCGTTCCCCGGTGCGGATCATCGACGCGGGCGTGTGCGCGGCGAACTCCTTGATGTCCGCGCCGGCGGCGAAGACCTTCTCCCCGCCGTACAGGACGACGGCCGCGACCTCCGGGTCGGCGCCGACCTCCAGCACCGCCGCCTCCAGGTCGTCGAGCAGGGCGGCGGACAGCGCGTTCATCGGCGGGCGGTCCAGCCGCAGCGTCGCGACGCCGTCGGCACGGTCGATGCGCACCAGCTCACCCATGCGCCGCAGCCTAGGGCCCGGCCGCTGGGCGCCGCCCGGCGGCCGCGTGAACGGGGCCGGCCCATCCCGGCGTGCCGGACCGCCGCGAAGGCGACACGCCGCTGTCGACACCGACTGTCTGCACATTCGTTACGTGATCGGGTCTTAACGCGGAGCACATGGTGTGCATAGACTGCGCGGGCGCTCGGTTGTCACGTCGGCACCATCCGTCCCACGAGGACACCGATGGGACGGAGCAGGACCTCATCGCCGAGGCCCGGCCGGCCGCCCGGCCGGGCGCTGACGGACGGTGACCTGCGCCGACAGTGGCCAGGTCCAGGACCGAGGAGCGCCGCGATGACCGTCGCCGCCGGACGCGCCCGCATCTCCATCGCGCCCCGACTCCAGCTCGACGCCGCCTCGCGCACGGCCGAGGCATGGCGCACCCGCGCGCGGTGCCGCGGCCTGGACACCGAGATGTTCTACCGCGCCGACGGCGTGACCCGTCCGGTCCGGATGGCCCGGGAGCGCGCCGCGAAGGAGATCTGCGCGACCTGCCCGGTGATCTCCGACTGCCTGGACTGGGCGTTGCGCACCGCCGAGCCCGCCGGGATCTGGGGCGGGATGACGCCGGAGGAACGGGGCATCGCCCGCCGCGTCGCCGGCTGAGCGCACCGGGGAGCTTCTGTCAGCCCGGCGCCGGGCGAGCCGCCCGTGCCCGGGCGAACCACCGCTCCCCCGCTCGCTCCAGCTCCAGCGGCAGCCCGAACGTCGTCTCCAGGTTGGCGGCGGTCAGCGTGCTCGGCGTCGGCCCGGCCGCCACGACCCGTCCTCCCCGCAGCAGCAGGACGTGTGTGGTGCCCGGCGGCAGCTCCTCCACGTGGTGGGTGACCATGACGGACGCCGGCGCGTCGGGGTCCTCCGCGAGCAGCGTCAGCCGGCGCAGCAGGTCCTCCCGGCCGCCGAGGTCGAGACCCGCGGCGGGCTCGTCCAGCAGCAGCAGCTCCGGGTCGGTCATGAGCGCCCGGGCGATCTGGACCCGCTTGCGCTCGCCCTCCGACAGCGTCCCGTAGGTCCGCTCCACGAGCCCGCCGACGCCGAGGCGGTGCAGCAACGCGCCCGCCCGGTCCAGGTCGGCGCGGGCGTAGGACTCCCGCCACCGGCCGAGCACCGACCACCCGGCGCTCACGACCACGTCGACCACGCGTTCGCGCGCCGGGACGCGTTGGGCCAGCGCGGCGGACGCGAACCCGATCCGCGGCCGGAGCTCGAAGACGTCGACGGCGCCGAGCTGGTGGCCGAGCAGCTCCACCTCGCCCGCGCTCGGGTGCAGCAGCGCCGCCGCCACCTGCAGCAACGTCGTCTTGCCCGCGCCGTTCGGGCCGAGGACGGCCCAGCGTTCGTCCTCCTCGACGGTCCAGTCGACGTCCTCGAGCAGGACCGCACCACCCCGGCGCACCGCCACGCCGGACATCCGGACGACGACGGTGTCGCTCGGCGCGGGTGCGGAGGCGGGCACCGGTTCATCCAACCGCAGCGATCCGCGGCGCTAGTGTCCGCACCACCATGGTCGCCGGAGATCCTGCTGCTGCTCCCAGCGCGCCGCCCGTGACCGCCCCGGCGATGACGGCGTGGCCCGGCACGCCGTTCCCGCTCGGGTCCTCCTGGGACGGCGAGGGGGTCAACTTCGCGCTGTGGTCCTCGACCGCCACCGGCGTCGACGTGTGCCTGTTCGACCCGACCGGCCGGGAGCAGGGCCGGTTGCCGCTCGACGACGTGACGTTCAAGGTCTGGCACGGCTACCTGCCGGGCGTCGCCCCGGGTCAGCGCTACGGCTACCGGGTCACCGGTCCCTACGCCCCCGAGGCGGGCCTGTTCCACAACCCGGCGAAGCTGCTGGTCGACCCTTACGCGAAGGCCCTGGAGGGGACGTTCGTCGAGGACCCCGCGGTCTACCCGTCCAACCCGTTGGACTCCGCGCCGTTCGTGCCCCGCTCGATCGTCGACCACGACGCGTTCCCCTGGGGTGACGACACCCCGCCGCGGGTGGCCTGGGCGGACACCGTCATCTACGAGCTGCACGTCCGCGGCTTCACGATGCGCCACCCCGGCATCCCGCCGGAGCTGCGCGGCACCTATGCCGGGCTGGCCCACCCCGCCGCGGTCGAGTACCTCCGCGCGCTCGGCGTGACCGCCGTGGAGCTGCTGCCGGTCCACCACTTCGTCTCCGAGCCGCACCTGCAACGCGCCGGGCTGGCCAACTACTGGGGCTACAACTCCCTCGGCTTCTTCGCCCCGCACGCCGCCTACGCCGCCCGCACCGGCCGCCAGGTCGGGGAGTTCAAGGCGATGGTGCGGGCGCTGCACGCGGCCGGCATCGAGGTGATCCTCGACGTCGTCTACAACCACACCGCCGAGGGCGGACCGGACGGGCCGGTGCTCGAGTTCCGCGGCGTCGACAACCTGTCGTACTACCGGACGGCGCCGGGCGCACCCGGCCGCTACCTGGACTACACCGGCTGCGGCAACACCTATGACGCGCGGCGGCCGTTCCCGCTGCAGCTGATCATGGACTCGCTGCGGTACTGGGTGCTGGACATGCACGTCGACGGGTTCCGGTTCGACCTGGCCTCGGCACTCGCCCGCTCGCTGCACGACGTCGACAAGCTCTCGTCGTTCTTCGACACCATCCACCAGGACCCGGTGATCAGCCAGGTCAAACTCATCGCCGAGCCGTGGGACGTCGGTGACGGCGGCTACCAGGTCGGGGAGTTCCCCCCGCTGTGGACGGAGTGGAACGGCAAGTACCGCGACACCGTCCGCCAGTTCTGGGGCCGAGACGGTGGCGGCGCGGGCGTCCGGGACCTCGCCTACCGGCTGACCGGGTCCTCGGACCTGTACGGCTCGGACGGGCGGCTGCCGTTCGCGTCGATCAACTTCATCACCGCTCACGACGGGTTCACCCTGCGCGACCTGGTCAGCTACGACCGCAAGCACAACGAGGCCAACGGCGAGGACAACCGCGACGGCACCGACGACAACCGCTCCTACAACTGCGCTGCCGAGGGCGAGACCGACGACCCGGCGGTCCGCGCGCTGCGGCTGCGGCAGGTGCGCAACCTGCTCTGCACGCTGGTCCTCTCGACCGGCGTGCCGATGCTGCTGGCCGGCGACGAGCGGTTCCGGACCCAGCACGGCAACAACAACGCCTACGGCCAGGACAACGACATCAGCTGGGTCGACTGGGCCGACACCGACGACGCTGCCGAGCTGCTCGCGCTGACCCGGCGCCTGGTCGAGCTGCGCCGCAGCTCGCCCGTGCTGCGGCAGCGGGCGTTCTTCGAGGGCCTGCCGGTGGCCGGCGGCGACGGTGTCAAGGACTTGGCGTGGTTCCACCCGGCCGGGCGCGAGCTCACCCCAGCAGACTGGTTCGACGGGTCGCTGCGCACGATCGGCATGTACCTCGACGGGCGCGGCCTGCGCCAGCGCGACGGGCGGGGCCAGCTCGTGGTCGACGAGTCCTACCTGCTCCTGCTGCACGCCGGCGACGCGTCGGTGTCCTTCAGCCTGCCCACCGCACCCTGGGCGGCCGGCTACGCGGTCGTCCTCGACACCACCCTCGCGGCCGCGCTGCCGGACCCCGGCCTGGCCTCGGTGCCGGGCGGCACCGAGCTGCTCATCGGCCCGCGGACGTTCCTGCTGCTGCGCGCGCTGCGCTGACACGCGCTCGAGCGGCGTCGGCGAGACCGCTCCCGGCGAGCAGACCTCGGGGACGGATGGAGACCACCGGCTCGGCGGCGACGCCCTCGGCGGCCAGGACGTCGTTGGCGGCGAGCAACCCCGAGGCGACGGCGCGCTCCATGAGCGCGCTGGGGAACGGCAGGGCGATCCCGTCGCCGGCGAGCCGGATCCCGGGCGCGTCGGTGGTGACGCCGGGGCGGTGCGCCGCCGAGCCGAGCCCGAACGCCGGCGCGTCTGCGCCCACCCGGACGTCTTCGGCGAGCACCGGGAGCGCGCCGACCTCGTCCCAGAGCCCCGCCCACTCCGCGCGCATGCGGGCGTGCAGGTCGTCGGCCGGCACGCCGCGCGGCGCGGCGTAGGCGTGCAGCTCGACGACGGAGCCGCCGGTCGCGGCCGCCCACCGCATCGGCTCGCGCTCGAGGCGGTGGTACAGCGTCACGGAGTCCAGCGTCGGCTCGCGACTGACGCTGGTGAAGGCGCAACGCTCGGGACGCACGTCACCGCGCAGCCACAGCCGGCTGACCGCGTACGGGCTGGTGGTGCGCAGGCTGTCGACCTGCTCGGCGAGCACCGGCGCCAGCGCGCGCAGACCGGGCGAAGCGTCGACCAGGCGGCGCAGCGCGGCGACGTCGAGCGCGAGCACGACGTGTGACGTCGTCACGCGGGTGCCGTCGGCGGCGAGGACGGTCCAGCGGAGGCCGTCGGACCCGCCGGCGGGCTCGACGGCGGTGACGGCCGTGCCGGTGCGTACCGTCCCGCCGCGCGCCTCGATGCGGTCGGTGAGCGGCCGCCACACGGAGCTGGCGTAGTCCTCGTCGACGGCGTCGAACAGCAGACCCTCGGGGTTGCCGAGGAAGTAGAAGTGGAACAGCATGATCATCTCGGCGGCCGACAGCTCCGCCTCCAGGTTGAAGAACGAGTGCGCGAAGACGTCGAAGAGCAGCGCCCGGGCGCGGTCCGGGAAGCCGGTGCGGTCGAGTAGCTCGGCCGCGGAGGTCGTGTCGTACTCGGCGTAGGTCCGCACCGGGTCGTAGCTGAGCAGCGGGAGCGCGGCGGTGCCGTCCATGCGGCGCAGGTCCCGCAGGCTCAGGCTCGGTGAGCGCAAGCAGAGCGCGACGAGGTTCCACGGCAGCGCCGCCGGCAGGTGGGCGAAGCTCTCCACCGGCCAGTCCCGGGCCTCGATCTGGTAGTCCGGCACCGCCCTGAGCGTCTCGAGGCCGGGATCGACCCGGCGCAGCAGCGCCCGCAGGTTGTAGTACTGCCGGAAGAAGGCGTGGAAGCCGTGCTCGACGGTGTGCGTGGTGCCGTCGGGCAGCCGGTGCGGCCAGGCGGCCAGGCGCCCGCCGACCTGCGGGGCCGCCTCGAGGACGTCGACGTGGACACCCCGCTCGGCGAGGACCGTCGCCGCGGCGAACCCCGCCAGCCCGCCGCCGACGACGACCGCGTCGACCGGGTGCCGAGGGCGGTGCGGCAGCGCAGGGTCCGGGACGGCGACGCGGTGGTGGTGGCGGGACGGGCGGCCGGCGGGGCCGCGCGCACCGCGGGGGGACCTGCCGGACAGCAGCACCGCGTCACGGTAGCCGCCGGCTCGGGCCCCCGGCGGGGCAGCGGACGCGGTCATCGGGATACGGTCGAATGATCATGCGGGACGACGAGCGAGAGGTCGGGGACGTGGCGGGACGGCTGGACGGGACGACGGCGCTGGTCACCGGGGCGAGCAGCGGGATCGGGGAGGCGACGGCGCGCGCGCTCGCCGCTGAAGGGGCCGCCGTGGCGGTCGTGGCCCGGCGGGAGGACCGGTTGCACGGGCTGGTCGAGAAGATCACCGGCGACGGCGGGCGGGCGCTGGCGATCCCTGCCGACGTGACGGCGCAGGCCGCGGCGGCAGACGCCGTCGAGCGGACGGTCGGCGAGTTCGGGCGGCTCGACACCGTCATCAACAACGCCGGCGTGATGCTGCTCGGCCCCGTCGTCGACGCACCGCTCGAGGAGTGGGACCGGATGGTCGCCCTCAACGTGCAGGGACTCCTGTACACCGCGCACGCCGCGCTGCCCCACCTGCTGCGCGCCGCGTCGGACGGACCGCGCCAGGTGGCCGACCTGGTCAACGTCAGCTCCGTCGCCGGCCGGGTGGCCCGTGAGGGATCGGGCGTCTACAACCTGACCAAGCACGGCGTCGGTGCCTTCTCCGAGTCCCTGCGGCAGGAAGTGACGCGGCGGCACGTCCGGGTCAGCCTGGTGGAGCCGGGCGCGGTGGTCACCGAGCTGACGTCGCCACCTGCGCGAGGAGGTCCGCGAGCAGGCGTCCCGCCGGTTCGCCGACATGGAACGTCTGGAGGCCGACGACATCGCGGACGCGATCACCTACATCGTCACCCGACCGCGCCGGATGGCCGTCAACGAGGTGCTCATCCGCCCCACCGAGCAGGCGGGCTGAGGAAGCCTCGCGAATGTCATGGCGACGGCGCGCGCGAGCACGTCCCGGCCATGACGGATCCTCGACGCGGACACACCGCACGCGTGCCGGCGGGCGGCGCGACGGCACCTAATCTGTCCGGATCAACCGCATCCGCCTGCTCTGCGCCGTCCTGCTCCTCGCCGCGGCGGCGCTGAGCGCGTGCACGTCCGCGCCCGCCGAGCCGGCCTCGAGCAGGAGTGCCGCCGGGTCCAGCGCGGCCGCCACCCTGGACGCCGACTCGGCGTCCGCGACGACCAGCCGGACTCCTGCGCCGGCACCGACCCGCGCGCCCGTCACCACGCCGGAGGGCCGCTGGTGGGGCGTCGACTCCTCCGGCCCGATCACGCAGGACGCGCTGGACAACGTCCGGAGCTGGTACCTGCTCCCCAACGGCAGCGGCCCGCAGTTCTGGGGCCGCTACCTCAACGGCTCGTTCGCGCTGCAGCCCGGCGAGCTCGAGTTCGCCCGCGCGCACGGGATCTACGTCTACTTGCTCGTGCCCGACCGGAACTGCTCGCAGTGCGGCGGCGGGGACGTCTGCGGCAACGACCGCAACGCGGCGCAGGCGCAGGACGACGCCGCCGACGCGCTGGCCACCGCCCGACGCAACGCCATCCGTCCCGGCGTGGTCCTGTTCAAGGACATCGAGCAGGTGAGCTCCTGCCGCGGCGAACCGACCGCCGACTACCTCATCGCCTGGTACCGGACGCTCGGCGGGTCCGGCTACCACACCGGCTTCTACGGCAACACGTTCCAGCAGGACTACGACTTCCCGCGGGCCTACTGCGCGGCCGCCGCCGCGGACCCGGTGTTCGCCGCAAGCACCGTCATCGACGGCAACGAGCCCGAGCCGCAGCTCGGCGCCCCGAGCGCGACGATCGGCCCGGCACAGGCGCCGCCGTGGGCACCGTTCGTCCCGGCGTGCTCGGCGCCGTCCTCGACCGTCGTCTGGCAGTACGGCGAGTCGGTCGACGCCGGCAACGTCACCGACGTCGACCAGATGCAGTCCGGGCTGGCGGGACTGCTCCGTCCGGACGGCGGGGTGACGTGAGCGGTCAGGCGGTGGCGACCACTCCCAGTTCGGCAGGTTCGGCGAGCAGCTCGTTCTTCGGCAGCACGCGAACGGTGTAGCCGAACGAGCCGGTGCGGCGCAGCGGGATGTCTCCCTCGTAGCGGTGGATCCCGCCGTCCGGGGACACTGCGCGCAGCGACTCGGTCTCGACGTCTCGCAGCCGGTCCTCGTCGTCGACCCCGCCGTAGACGGCCTCGACGTCGACGTCGTCCGGCGCCAGCCCGTTGAGCTCCACCTCGGCGCGCAGGGTGAGCCGACCGCCGAGTTCCGGCGTCGCGCGGTCGAGCCCGGACTCGACGTAGGCGACGCGGACGCCGGGCCACGCGGCCAGTACGCCGCGGCGCCAGGCCGCGAGCTGTCGTGCGGCGGCGTACCCGTCGGCACCCAGCCGGCGCGAGGAGACCGTCGCGGGGGCGTAGAGCTTCGTGACGTAGTCGCTCACCATCCGGGTGGCGAGCACCTTCGGGCCCAGCACCTTCAGGGTGTGTCGGACCTGCTGCACCCACCGGGTCGGCACGCCGCTGCGGTCCCGGTCGTAGAAGCGCGGCGCGACCTGCGTCTCGATGAGCGTGTAGAGCGCGTGCGCCTCGATGTCGTCACGCCGGTCGGGGTCGTCCAGGCCGTCGGCGGACGGGATCGCCCAGCCGTTCTCCCCGTCGAACCACTCGTCCCACCAGCCGTCGAGTATCGACAGGTTCAGCGCGCCGTTCAGCGCCGCCTTCATCCCGGACGTGCCGCACGCCTCCAGCGGGCGCAGCGGGTTGTTCAGCCAGACGTCGACGCCGGTGTAGAGGTAGCGCGCCATGCCGATGTCGTAGTCGGGCAGGAACGCGATCCGGTGCCGGACGGCGGGGTCGTCCGCGAAGCGCACCATCTGCGCGATGAGCTGCTTGCCGCCGTCGTCGGCCGGGTGGCTCTTGCCGGCGAGCACGATCTGCACCGGCCGGTCGGGGTGCAGCAGCAGCTCGGTGAGTCGCGCGGCGTCGCGCAACATCAGGGTGAGCCGCTTGTAGGACGGCACCCGGCGGGCGAAGCCGATCGTCAGGACGTCCGGATCGAACACCCCGCCGGTCCAGCCGATCTCCGCCTCGGCCATCCCCCGCTGCAGGGACGACGCGCGCACCCGGCGGCGGACCTCCTCCACCAGGCGCTCGCGCAGGTCCCGGCGCACCGCCCACAACTCGCGGTCGTCCACGCTCTCGATCGCCTGCCAGCCCTGGCCGACCTCGAGCGCCTCTGCGCCGACCTCGCGCTCGGCGATCTCGAGGATCCGGGGCGACATCCACGTCGGGGCGTGCACGCCGTTCGTGATCGAGGTGATCGGCACCTCGGTGGGGTCGAAACCGGGCCAGAGGTCGTTGAACATCTCCCGGCTGACCTCGCCGTGCAACACCGAGACGCCGTTCGCCCGCTGGCCGAGGCGCAGGCCCATGTGCGCCATGTTGAAGATGCCGGGGTCGTCCTCGGCACCGAGCTCGAGCACCCGCTCGACCGGCACGCCCGGCGCGACGACGAGGTGCCGGGCGACCAGGCCGCGGTCGAACCGGTCGATGCCGGCGGGCACCGGGGTGTGGGTGGTGAACACCGTGCCGGCGCGCACGGCCTGCAGCGCCGCGTCGAAGTCGAGCTCGGCGCCGCTGTCCATCAGCTCGCGGATCCGCTCCACGCCGAGGAACCCGGCGTGGCCCTCGTTGGTGTGGAACACCTCGGGATCTTCGGCGCCGGTCACCCGGCAGTAGGCGCGAAGCGCCCGCACGCCGCCGATGCCGAGGAGCAGCTCCTGCTCCAGACGGTGCTCCTTGCCGCCGCCGTAGAGCCGGTCGGTGACCTGGCGGGCGGTCGGGTCGTTCTCCTCGATGTCGCTGTCCATCAGCAGCAGCGGCACCCGTCCCACCTGCGCGACCCACACCGCGGCGGACAGCGAACGGCCGTCGGGCAGCTCGAGGGTGATCCGCACCGGCGTGCCGTCGTCCTCGCTGAGGGCCTTGATGGGCAAGCCCTGCGGGTCGAGCGACGGGTAGCGCTCGAGCTGCCAGCCGTCCCGCGACAGGGACTGCGCGAAGTACCCGGCGCGGTACAGCAGGCCGACCCCGATGATCGGCACTCCGAGGTCGCTGGCGGCCTTGAGGTGGTCCCCGGCGAGGATGCCGAGGCCGCCGGAGTACTGCGGCAGCACCTCGGTGATGCCGAACTCCGGAGAGAAGTACGCGATCGTCCGAGGCAGCGACGGGTCCTCCGCCTGCCGGTTCTGGTACCACCGCGGCTGCGTCAGGTAGTCCTGCAGGTCGTCGTGGACCGAGGCCAGCCGCCGCTTGAACTTCCGGTCGCGCGCCAGCACGCCGAGCCGTTCGGCGCTCACCTCGCCGAGCATCCGACCCGGGTCACCGGCGCACTGCTCCCACAGTTCGGGGTCGACCGACTCGAGCAGCTCCATGGAGTCCTGGTGCCACGACCAGCGCAAGTTCGCCACGATGTCGCTGAGGTGGACCAGGTCGTCGGGGAAGACGGCGCGCACCGTCAGCCGGCGGAGTGCTCTCACGCGGGCGAACCCACCTGGCTCCACACCTACAACCACCACCGCGGCCACACCGCACTCGGCGGACAAACACCAGCCAGCCGCGTCCCCAACCTCTCGGGTCAGTACAACTAGTCGGTGGCCGAGGCCTCTCAGCGGCGACGCGGAACCGCTTCCGGCGGCCTTCCGTCGCCGCTTCCCGCGGCCGCGCCGACCCCGTGCGACCGTGACCGTCCTCGGTCGAGCAGGGGTACGCAGAAGTCCTCGATCAAGGAGGACGGGTCGGCCGAGGTCACCCGGGCCACGGTGGACGGCATCCCGGTCGTCCGCGCCACCGGTCGAGCCGGATCCGTGCTCGACGTGGCCGCCACCGGCACGCCCCACCCGCTGCCGATCGTCTCGGTCGGCACCGACGGCGGCACGCTGCGCCTCAGCGGGTGCGGCCAGCGGCGCTCCGTCCCGGTGCCGCCCGACGCGCTGGACCTCTCGAGCGTCCAGGGCGGCTGAGCCGGACGTCGGCAGGGTGTGAGGCGCGGCAGACGGGCTCCCGGCGCTCGATAGGGTGGGCGCCGTGGTCGGACGTTTCGGGCTGTCGGCGGTCAGCCCCACCGTGGACGGCGGCCGCCACTCCGCCCGGGCGGTCGTCGGCGAGCGTCTGCCGTTCGCCGCGACGGTGTTCCGAGAGGGCCACGACGCGGTGGGCGCGAGCGTCGCGCTGCGGGCCCCCGACGGCACCAAGACCCCGTTCGTGCGGATGGTCCCCGGCGAACCCGGCACCGACCGGTGGCACGCCAGCGCGGTCCTCGACCAGCCCGGGATGTGGGACTTCGTCGTCGAGGCGTGGAGCGATCCGCTGTCGACGTGGCACCACGCCGTCACCGTGAAGATCGACGCCGGGCAGGGTCCCGAGGACCTCGCCAACGACCTCGAGAGCGGGGCGCGGCTGTTCGACCGGCTCGCGAAGAGCTGGCCCAAGCCCGAGCGCCCGCGTGCGGCTCAGGTCGCCGCGGCGCTGCGCGACACCACCCGAGAGCTCACCGAGCGCGTCGCACCCGCCCTCGACCCCGCGGTCGAGCAGCTGATCGAGCAGGCCCCGGTGCGCGAGCTCGTGTCCCGCTCCGCCCGCTACCGGGTCTGGGTCGACCGGCCACGCGCGCTGTACGGGTCCTGGTACGAGTTCTTCCCGCGCTCGATCGGCGCCGAGCTCGCCGGCGACCAGACCTACCCGGCGCGGCCCGCCCGGCACGGGACGCTGAAGGACGCCGCCGACCACCTCGACTACGTCGCCGACATGGGCTTCGACGTCGTCTACCTGCCGCCGGTGCATCCCATCGGCGAGGTCAACCGCAAGGGCCCGAACAACTCGCTGGCCCGCAACGAGTGGGACGTCGGCTCGCCGTGGGCGATCGGCTCCGCCGAGGGCGGCCACGACACCGTCCACCCCCAGCTGGGGACGCTCGAGGACTTCCGCGCCTTCGTCGACCGGGCCCGCGAGCTCGGCATGGAGGTCGCGCTGGACTACGCGCTGCAGGCCGCACCGGACCACCCGTGGGTCAGCGCGCACCCAGAGTGGTTCACCACCAAGCCCGACGGCACGATCGCCTACGCCGAGAACCCGCCGAAGAAGTACCAGGACATCTACCCGCTCAACTTCGACAACGACCCGAAGGGCCTCTACGCCGAGTGCCGGCGCGTCCTGCAGGTGTGGATCGACGCGGGGGTGCGGGTGTTCCGTGTCGACAACCCGCACACCAAGCCGCTGGACTTCTGGGAGTGGCTGATCGCGGACGTCAAGGACGACCACCCGGACGTGCTGTTCCTGGCCGAAGCGTTCACCCGCCCGGCGATGATGCACGAGCTGGCGAAGATCGGCTTCACCCAGTCCTACACGTACTTCACCTGGCGCAACGAGACGGAGGAGCTCACCGCGTACGCGCAGGACCTCGTCGAGGCCAGCGACTACATGCGGCCGAACTTCTTCGTCAACACCCCGGACATCCTCCACGAGTACCTGCAGAACGGCGGCCCGGGCGCGTTCCGCATCCGCGCGGTCCTGGCCTCGATGCTGTCGCCGAGCTGGGGTGTGTACTCCGGTTACGAACTCTTCGAGCACCTGCCGGTCCGGCCGGGCAGCGAGGAGTACCTCGACTCGGAGAAGTACCAGTTGCGCCCGCGCGACCTCGCCGGCGCGCTGGCCGACGGCCGGTCGCTGGCGCCGCTGATCACCCGGTTGAACCAGGTCCGGCGCGATCACCCGGCGCTGCACTGGCTGCGCAACCTGCGTTTCCACGCCACCGACAACGACGCGCTGATGTGCTTCTCGAAGCGCGACGACGAGACCGGCGACACCGTCCTGGTCGTCTGCACGACCGACCCGCACCACGTCCGCGAGGGCTGGACGGCGCTCGACCTGCCGGCGCTCGGCAAGGAGTGGAACGACCGCTTCCGCGTGCACGACCTGCTCAGCGGCGCGGACTACGAGTGGGGCCAGTTCAACTACGTCCGGCTGGACCCGCACCAGCAGCCGGCGCACGTCTTCGCCGTCGCCCCCGACCGGAGCTAGGCCGGCCCGCCGCGGCCGCCCGGCGCACGCCCGATGAACCCGCCCGCACCCCGCGCACTCGGACGGAGGTCCCGGTGACCGCTGTCACCCCGCCCGACCCGGCCGCCCCGCACCCGCGGGACCCGGAGTGGTTCAAGCGCGCGGTCTTCTACGAGGTCCTCGTCCGGGGGTTCGCCGACACCAACGGCGACGGCTCGGGTGACCTGCGCGGGCTGGCGGCGAAGCTCGACTACCTGCAGTGGCTCGGCGTCGACTGCCTCTGGCTGCCCCCGTTCTACCCCTCGCCGCTGCGCGACGGCGGCTACGACGTCAGCGACTACACCGGCGTGCTGCCGGAGTTCGGCACGATCGAGGACTTCACCCACCTGCTGCGCGAGGCCCACGCCCGCGGCATCCGCATCATCATCGACTTCGTCATGAACCACACCTCCGACCAGCATCCGTGGTTCCAGGCCTCGCGCAACGACCCGGGGGGCCCCTACGGCGACTTCTACGTCTGGAGCGACGGCGACACCCGCTACCCGGACGCGCGGATCATCTTCGTCGACACCGAGTCGTCCAACTGGACGTTCGACCCGGTCCGCAAGCAGTACTTCTGGCACCGCTTCTTCAGCCACCAGCCCGACCTGAACTTCGACTCCCCGGACGTCCAGCAGGCGATCCTCGACGCGCTGCGCTTCTGGCTCGACCTCGGCATCGACGGGTTCCGCCTCGACGCGGTGCCCTACCTGTTCGTCCGGGACGGGACCAACGGCGAGAACCTGCCGGAGACGCACGACTTCCTGCGGCGCATCCGCAAGGAGATCGACCGCGACTACCCCGACCGGGTGCTGCTGTGCGAGGCGAACCAGTGGCCCGAGGACGTCGTCGAGTACTTCGGCGACCCCGGCGTCGGCGGCGACGAGTGCCACATGGCTTTCCACTTCCCGGTGATGCCGCGGCTGTTCATGGCGGTCCGGCGCGAGTCCCGCTACCCGATCTCGGAGATCATGGAGCAGACGCCGAGGATCCCGTCCGGTTGCCAGTGGGGCATCTTCCTCCGCAACCACGACGAGCTCACGCTCGAGATGGTGAGCACCGACGAGCGCGACTACATGTGGTCCGAGTACGCCAAGGACCCGCGGATGAAGGCGAACATCGGCATCCGCCGCCGCCTCGCCCCGCTGCTCGACAACGACCTCGACACGATCGAGCTGTTCACCGCCCTGCTGCTCTCGCTGCCCGGCTCGCCGGTCCTCTACTACGGCGACGAGATCGGGATGGGCGACAACATCTGGCTCGGTGACCGCGACGGCGTCCGCACACCGATGCAGTGGACACCGGACCGCAACGCCGGCTTCTCCACCTGCGAGCCGGGTCGGCTGTACCTGCCGGTGAACATGGACTCGATCTACGGCTTCCAGGTGACCAACGTGGAGTCCCAGCAGCGGAACGCGTCCTCGCTGCTCAACTGGACCCGTCGGATGATCAACCTCCGCAAGCAGAACCCCGCCTTCGGGCTCGGCACGTTCACCGACATCGGCGGGACGAACCCGAGCGTCCTGTCGTTCGTCCGCGAGTTCGGCGACGACATCGTCCTGTGCGTCAACAACCTGTCCCGCTTCCCGCAGCCGGTCGAGCTGGACCTGCGTCCGTGGGAGGGCGCGCAGCCGATCGAGCTGTTCGGCGGCGCCCGCTTCCCCGCGATCGGCCAGCTGCCGTACCTGCTGACGCTGGCCGGTCACGGGTTCTTGTGGCTGCGCATCCCCCGACAGCGCAACCAGCCGCCGGAGCGGATGCCGACCGAGTCGCTGACCGACGCGATGAGCCGATCCGCTGGCTGATCCGCTGGCCGAACGTCGCGACGCGCCCGATGCCCCCAGCACGAACGAGGTGAGCCCGTGACCCTTCCCGTTGACGACCTGAGACCGCTGATCGAGCAGTGGCTGCCGAACCAGCGGTGGTTCGCCGGGAAGGGCCGCTCGGCCGGCATCGACGCCGCGCCGTTCGCCGAGCTGCGCGCCGACCGGCCACCGGTGACGATCTGGACGGTGTCCGTCCGCTACGACGACGGCGCCACCGAGACCTACCAGGTGCCGCTCGTGGTCCGCCGGGAGCCGGTGGCCACCCTGGAGCACGTCCTCATCGGGACCGTGACGGTCGACGACACGCCGCTGTGGGTCTACGACGCGCTGCACGACCGCGAGGTCACGCAGGTGTACCTCGACGGCGTGCACGACGCGCGGGTGTCCGGGCCGCTGCGCTTCGAGCGGTTCGTCGGTCCCGAACGGGTCCCGGTCGGCCGGCAGAGCCTCGTGCTGACTGCCGAGCAGTCGAACACCTCGCTCGTGTTCGGCCAGGACGCCATCCTGAAGGTGTTCCGCCGCCTGGAGCCCGGGGTCAACCCCGACATCGAGGTCCACGTCGCCCTCATGGAGCAGGGCTGCAAGCACATCGCCGCCGTGCTCGGCGCGCTCACAGCCGACCGGGACGGCTCGCCGACCAGCCTGGCGATGCTGCAGGAGTTCCTCACCAGCGGCACGGACGGGTGGGAGTTGGCGAAGACGAGCGTGCGCGACCTGCTCGCCGAGGCGGACCTGCGCGCCGACGAGGTGGGCGGCGACTTCGCCGGTGAGGCCGAGCGCCTCGGCGCCGCGGTGGCCGCGGTGCACGCCGACCTCGCCGCGGCGTTCGGCGTCGAGGAGCGCGACGGCCCGGAGCTCGCGGCGCGGGGCGCGGCGATGCACGCCCGGCTCGACGCCGCGCTGAAGATCGTCCCGCAGCTCGGCGAGCACGAACCGGCGCTGCGCGAGATCTACGACGCGTTCCTCGCCGACACCACGCCGCTGTCAGGTGCAGCGGGTGCACGGCGACCTGCACCTGGGCCAGGTCATGCGCACCGTCCGCCGCTGGGTGCTGCTCGACTTCGAGGGCGAGCCGATCGTCGAGATGTCGACCCGCCGCGCGAAGGACTCCTCGCTGCGGGACATCGCCGGCATGCTCCGCTCGTTCGACTACGCCTCCCGCCACCAGCTCGTGGACGGCCCGGCGACCAGCCAGCTGCTCTACCGGGCCGAGGAGTGGGCCGACCGCAACCGGTCGGCGTTCTGCGACGGGTACGGCGAGGCCTCCGGCACCGACCCGCGGCTGCAGGACGTGCGGCTGCGCGCCTTCGAGGCCGACAAGGCCGTCTACGAGGCGGTCTACGAGGCACGCAACCGGCCGAGCTGGCTGAGCATCCCGCTGTCGTCGCTGACCCGCCTGGGTAAGCCCGCCAGCGGACCGACGGAAGGACCCTCATGACCCCCTCGCGCAGCAGGTCGAAGGGACGGCCCGCGGCATCCTCGTCGCCTGGACCGGGATCCGGACCGGGTTCGGCGTCGGCACCTCCGACTCCGGCGCCCGCCGCGCCGCCCGCACCGTCCGCACCGTCCGCGCCGTCCGTGCCGGAGCCGGACGTCGTCCAGATCGACGCGGAGGTCATGGGCCGGCTGGTCGGCGGCGCGCACCACGACCCGCACGGCGTGCTCGGCGCGCACCCCACCGGCGACGGGCGCACGGTGGTGCGCACGCTCAAGCCGAACGCGACGTCGGTCGAGCTGGTGCTCGGCGGGCGGAAGCAGGCGATGCGCCGCCTGCACGACGCCGGCGTGTTCGGCGCGGTGGTCGACGGAGAGCCGCAGGACTACCGCCTCGAGGTCCACTACGGCCAGGACGTCTACACCCTCGACGACCCGTACCGGTACCTGCCGACCCTCGGCGACATGGACCTCTACCTCATCGGCGAGGGCCGGCACGAGAACCTCTGGCAGGTGCTCGGTGCGCACGTGCGGCGCTACGACTCACCGAGTGGCCCGGTCACCGGCACGTCGTTCGCCGTCTGGGCGCCGAACGCGCAGGGTGTCCGCGTCACCGGCAGCTTCGACTGGTCGGGCTGGGCGTACCCGATGCGGTCGCTGGGCTCGTCGGGCGTCTGGGAGATCTTCGTCCCGGACGTCGGCGACGGCGCGTACTACCGCTTCCAGATCCTCGGCCGCGACGGCGAGTGGCGGATGAAGGCCGACCCGATGGCGTTCCGCACCGAGGAGCCGCCGGGGACGGCCTCGATCGTCTACACCCCGTCGCACGAGTGGGGCGACGCGGACTGGCTGGCCGCGCGGGCGGCCACCGCGCTGCACGCCGCGCCGATGTCGGTGTACGAGGTGCACCTCGGGTCGTGGCGGCAGGGCCGTTCGTACCGCGACCTCGCGAGCGAGCTGGTCGGCTACGTGAGGGACATGGGCTTCACCCACGTGGAGTTCCTGCCGGTCGCCGAGCACCCGTTCGGCGGCTCGTGGGGCTACCAGGTGTCGTCCTACTACGCGCCGACCGCCCGCTTCGGCGACCCCGACGACTTCCGTGCGCTCGTCGACGCCCTGCACCAGGCGGGCATCGGCGTGATCGTCGACTGGGTGCCGGCGCACTTCCCGAAGGACGCCTGGGCGCTGGCCCGGTTCGACGGCACGGCGCTGTACGAGCACGCCGACCCCCGCCGCGGCGAGCAGCCGGACTGGGGCACCTACGTCTTCGACTTCGGCCGCACCGAGGTGCGCAACTTCCTCGTCGCGAACGCGCTGTTCTGGCTCGAGGAGTTCCACGTCGACGGGCTGCGGGTCGACGCCGTCGCCTCGATGCTCTACCTGGACTACTCGCGCGCCGAGGGCCAGTGGCTGCCGAACCAGTACGGCGGGCGGGAGAACCTCGACGCGGTGTCGTTCCTGCAGGAGATGAACGCCACCGTCTACAAGCGCGTGCCGGGCGTCGTGACGATCGCGGAGGAGTCGACGGCGTGGCCGGGAGTCACCCGTCCCACGCATCTCGGCGGACTCGGGTTCGGCTTCAAGTGGAACATGGGCTGGATGCACGACACGCTCGGCTACATCTCCCGGGCGCCGGTGTACCGCCAGTACCACCACCACGAGATGACGTTCTCGATGGTCTACGCCTACTCGGAGAACTACGTCCTGCCGCTCTCGCACGACGAGGTCGTGCACGGCAAGGGATCGCTGCTCAACAAGATCCCGGGCGACCGGTGGCAGCAGATGGCCACGTTGCGCACGCTGTTCGCGTTCATGTGGGCCCACCCCGGCAAGCAGTTGATCTTCATGGGGTCGGAGTTCGGTCAGGGCGCGGAGTGGTCCGAGGGGCGCTCGCTGGACTGGTGGCTGCTCGACGGCCCGGACCACCGCGGCGTCCAGCGGCTGGTCGGCGACCTCAACCAGGTCTACCGCGAGACGCCGGCGCTGTTCTCGCAGGACACCGACCCGGCCGGGTTCTCCTGGATCGACGCCAACGACGCCGCCGGCAACGTCTTCTCCTTCCTGCGGGTGGGCAGCGACGGCTCGGTGCTGGCGTGCGTCGCGAACTTCTCCGCGGTCCCGCACGAGCGGTACCGGCTCGGCCTCCCCCACGCCGGGCGGTGGGACGAGGTCGTGAACACCGACGCCGAGACCTACTTCGGGTCCGGCGTGGGCAACTTCGGCGGGGTGACGGCGAGCGAGGAGCCGTGGCACGGCCAGCCGGCGTCGACGTCGCTGCGGGTGCCGCCGCTCGGCGCGCTCTGGCTGCGCTGGGCCGGCTGAGAGACGCGTTCCCCCGCGAGTGTGGCGGTCGCGGGAACAGGCGGGACGGCGGTAGCGTTCGGCCGGTTGCATTCGCAACTACAGGAGGTCCCGATGCCCGCCGTCACCGCTGACACGCTGACCCTGCCCCGCCTGCCCGGTGCCGGGCTGGGAGACGTCGAGCGCCCGGTCAAGAGCGTCACCACCGGCCCGCGCGGCTACGAGGGCGAGGGGTTCCCGGTCGTGCGCGCCTTCGCCGGCGCGTCGCTGCGCGACCTCGACCCGTTCGTCCACATGGACCAGATGGGTGAGGTCGAGTACTCCCCGGGCGAGCCGCGCGGGACGAACTGGCACCCGCACCGCGGCTTCGAGACGGTCACCTACATGCTCGACGGCCGCTTCCAGCACCAGGACAGCCACGGCGGCGGCGGGCTGATCCAGGACGGCGCGACGCAGTGGATGACGGCCGGCGCCGGCATCCTGCACATCGAGACGCCGCCGGCGGAGCTCGTCGACTCCGGCGGGCTGTTCCACGGCATCCAGCTGTGGGTGAACCTGCCGGCGAAGGACAAGTTCGCCGCGCCGCGCTACCAGAACCTCGAGGCGTCGATGTCGACGCTCGTCGCGTCGGAGGACGGCGGCGCGCTGGTGCGGATCATCGCCGGGCCCGTCGGCGCGCACCGCGGGCCCGGCTCGACGCACACCCCCATCACCCTGGCGCACGCGAGCGTGCAGCCGGGGGCGCAGTTCTCGCTGCCGTGGCCGACCGAGTACAACGCGCTGGTGTACGTCCTGTCCGGCGACGGGACCGTGGGCGCCGAGGGGCGTCCGGTCCGCAGCGGCCAGCTCGTCGTGCTCGGCGCCGGTGACCGCATCACGGTGGCGGCCCACCGCGCGCAGGAGTCCCGGCGTCCCGCGCTGGAGGTGCTGCTGCTCGGCGGCCGCCCGATCCGGGAGCCGATCGCGCACTACGGGCCGTTCGTGATGAACACCCGGGACGAGCTCGTCCAGGCGCTGGAGGACTTCCAGGCCGGTCGGCTCGGCGTGATCCCGGACGACGCGCTCATGCCCCACGTCCCGACCGGGTCGGTCCCGCCGACCCGCTGACGGCCACCAGCTGATCATCTGGGGACCTCGGGGGATGAGCACCGCCATCCCCAGATGATCACGGGACGACCGTCGGGAGACGGCGGCCGTCGGAACAGCACGCCGGCGGGCGTCAGAACAGCGCGGCGGCGGGCGTCAGAACAGCGCGCTGGCGAGCTCCCGGCGGGCCCGCGGGACCCGCGGGTCGTCCGGGCCGAGCAGGTCGAAGTACTCGACCAGCCGGTCGCGGACCCGGTCGCGGTCGCCGCCGGGGACCCGGCGGACCAGTGCCAGCAACCGGTCGAGCGCGGCGTCCACGTCGTTGCCCGCCAGGGAGGCGTCCGCAGCCGCGAACTGCGCCTCGACGTCGTCCGGCTCGTGCGCGGCGCGGGCGACGACCGCGGGGTCCAGCGCGTCCAGCCGCTCGAGGAGCCGCACCTGGCGTAGTGCCAGCCCTGCTTCGGCGTTGCCCGGCTCGGCGTCGAGGACCGCCTGGTACTGCCGGGCGGCGCCGGCGTAGTCGCCGGCCTCGAGCGCCGCCTCCGCGGCGCTGAAGCGCGGGTCCTCCGGTGGCTCGGGCGGGTCGACGGCAGCGCCGTCGCCGTCGACGTCGGCGTCCGGCGCCGGCGCCACGGCACCGGACAGCCCGGCCTCCTGCGCGGCCTGCAGCACCGCGCCGACGAACTGCCGGACCTGGGCCTCCGGGATGGCGCCCTGGAAGCCCGGGACCAGTTGGCCGCCGATCACGGCGAACACGGTCGGGATGGACTGCACCTGCAGCGCCTGGGAGATGCGCGGGTTGGCGTCGACGTCGATCTTCGCGAGCACCCAGGCGCCGGCCGCCTCGGTGGCGAGCCGCTCCAGGACGGGTGAGAGCTGCTTGCAGGGCCCGCACCAGTCGGCCCACAGGTCGAGCAGGACGGGGACCTGGAAGGACCTGTCGAGGACCTCGCTCTGGAAGCTCTCCTCCGTGACGTCGATGACCGTCGACCCCGCGGCCGGCGGCGGCGCCTCGGCGGCGCGGGCGGCGGCGTCGGAGCGCGCCTTCACGGCGGCCAGGTCGACGGCGCCGGCCATCGCCGCCGACAGCGCCGGACTCGGCTGCGGGGCGCGGCGGGCGGAGCTGCTCGCGGTGGACGGCCTGCTGGTGGGACTGCCTGGACGCATGGCGTCCAGTTTCCCAGACGTGCTGCACTGCCTGCCGTGAGTGTTCGCACTGAGCAGACGGGCGCCGTGCGCACCGTCGTCCTGGACCGCCCCGAGCGCCGCAACGCCGTCGACCGCGCCACCGCCGACGCTCTCACCGACGCCTTCCGTCGACTCGACGCCGACGACTCGGTGGCCGTCGGCGTGCTCTGGGGCGCCGGCGGGACCTTCTGCGCCGGCGCCGACCTGACCGAGATCGCCGCGGGGCGTCCGAACCGGCTCGACCCGGACGTCCGCAGCGCCGACGGCCCGATGGGGCCCACCCGGCTGCGGCTGTCGAAACCCGTCGTCGCCGCGGTGGCGGGCCACGCCGTGGCGGGCGGGTTGGAGCTCGCGCTGTGGTGCGACCTGCGCGTCGTGGAGGCCGACGCGGTGCTCGGCGTGTTCTGCCGCCGCTGGGGTGTCCCCCTGGTCGACGGCGGCACCGCACGGCTGCCCCACGTCGTCGGGCTCGGGCGGGCGCTCGACCTGGTCCTCACCGGCCGGCCGGTGGACGCCGAGGAAGCGCTGCGGATCGGCCTGGCCGACCGCGTCGTCCCGCCCGGTGACGCGCGACGCGCCGCGGAGGAGCTCGCCTCGAGCATCGCGGCGTTCCCCCAGGCCTGCGTCCGCTCCGACCGCGCGGCGGTGTACGACGGACTCGGACGACCGGTGAGCGACGCGCTGGAGCGCGAGTTCGCGCACGGTCTCCGGACGCTCGAACGCGGTACGGACGCGGACCGGTTCGCCAGCGGGGCAGGTCGCGGCGGCGCCTCCTAGAAGCGGGCGGGCTCCCGGTACTCGCCCCACAGCGGCCTGAAGGCACCGCAGATCTCGCCGAGCGTCGCCTCGGCGCGAGTGGCGTCGAGCATCGCCGGCAGGACGTTGCGGTCGGCCTTCGCGTCGTCGACCATCCGGGCCAGCGCCGCCTGCACCGCACCGTCGTCGCGGGACGCGCGCCGACGGGCGAGCAGCTCCCGCTGCTGCAGCTCGACCTCGTGCGAGACGCGCAGGATCTCCAGCTCGTCGCCGACGTCGCCGGTGAGTGTGTTGACGCCGACGACCTTCTTCTCGCCCTTCTCGAGCTGCTGCTGGTACCAGAACGCGGCTTCCGCGATCTCGCCGGTGAACCAGCCGTCCTCGATGCCGCGCAGCAGTCCGGAGGTGATCGTCCCGTCGCCGCCGAGGTCCCTGATGCGGGCGAAGATCGCCTCCGACTCCGCCTCGATGCGGTCGGTGAGTTCCTCGACGTACCAGGACCCGCCGAGCGGGTCGACGACGTTGAGCACGCCGGTCTCCTCGGCGATCACCTGCTGCGTCCGCATGGCGATCTGTGCCGCTTTCGCACTGGGTAGCGCAAGCACCTCGTCCAGCGCGTTGGTGTGCAACGAGTTGGTCCCACCGAGGACGGCGGCCATCGCCTCGACGGCGGTGCGGACGATGTTGTTCTCCGGCTGCTGGGCGGTCAACGAGACGCCCGCGGTCTGGGTGTGGAACCGCAGCCACTGCGCGCGGTCGGTGGTGGCGCCGTAGACGTCGCGCATCCACCGCGCCCAGATCCGCCGCGCGGCCCGGAACTTCGCGATCTCCTCGAAGAAGTCGACGTGTGCGTCGAAGAAGAAGGACAGTCCGGGAGCGAACTTCTCGATGTCGAGCCCGCGGGACAGTCCCAGTTCGACGTACCCGAAGCCGTCGGCGAGGGTGAAGGCCAGCTCCTGCGCGGCCGTCGAACCGGCCTCGCGGATGTGGTACCCGGACACCGACAGCGGCTTGTAGGCCGGGACGCGCTCCGCGGTGTACTCCATGAGGTCGCCGATGAGCTTGAGGTGGGGCTCCGGCGGGTAGATCCACTCCTTCTGCGCGATGTACTCCTTGAAGATGTCGGTCTGGAGCGTGCCGTTGAGCCGGCCGACGTCGGCGCCCTGCCGCTCGGCGGCCACCACGTACATGCAGAAGACCGGGACCGCGGGGCCGGAGATCGTCATCGACGTCGTGGTCGACGCCAGGTCGATGCCGTCGAACAGCACGTCCATGTCGGCGGCGGAGTCGATCGCGACGCCGCAGTGACCGACCTCGCCGAGCGAGCGAGCGTCGTCCGAGTCGCGTCCCATCAGCGTCGGCATGTCGAAGGCGACGGACAGCCCGCCGCCGCCCTCGGCCAGGATCATCTTGTAGCGCTCGTTGGTCTGCTGCGCGTTGCCGAAGCCGGCGAACTGCCGGATCGTCCACGGCTTCCCGCGGTAGCCGGTGGGGTGGATGCCGCGGGTGAACGGGAACTCTCCCGGCCAGCCGATCCGCTCCATCCGCGGGTCGGCCTCGCGCGGGCCGTACACCGGGTCGACCTCGACGCCGCTGAGCGTGGTGAAGTCACGATCGGCGGTGCGGGCGGCGGCGTAACGGTGGCGCCAGCGCTCCCGGCCGGCCTCGATCTCGTCGGCGTCCATGTGCTCGAGGGTATCGACGGGCGGCCCCAGTTACTAGGACGTCCTAGCAGATCACACGGCGCCGGACAGCTCCTCGACCTGCTCGGGCGTCAGGGACAGCTCCGCCGCCGCGACGTTCTCCTCCAGGTGAGCGACGCTCGAGGTCCCCGGGATCGGCAGCACGACCGGCGAGCGTGCGAGCAGCCAGGCCAGGGCGACCTGCGACGCCGTCGCACCGGTCGCCTTCGCGACGTCGTCGACCGGCCCGCCCGGCCGTGCCAGGTCGCCCGCGGCCACCGGCGCCCACGGGATGAAGCCGATGCCCTCTCGCTCGCAGTACTCGAGGACGTCCTCCGACGAGCGGTCGGTGAGGTTGAAGCGGTTCTGCACGGTGGCGATCTCGACGACGCGGCGGGCGGCCTCGATCTGGTCGACGGAGACCTCGGACAGCCCGACGGCGGCGACCTTGCCCTCGTCCTGCAGCGCCTTCAGCTCGCCGAACTGGTCCTCGGCCGGCACCTTCGCGTCGATGCGGTGGAGCTGGAACAGGTCGATCCGCTCCACCCCGAGCCGGCGCAGCGACAGTTCGCACTGCTGACGCAGGTACTCCGGCCGGCCGACCGGGCGCCAGACGTTCGGGCCGTGGCGGGTCAGGCCGGCCTTCGTCGCGATGAGCAGCCCCTCCGGGTACGGGTGCGCGGCCTCGTGGATGATCTGTTCGCTGACCTCGGGGCCGTAGGAGTCGGCGGTGTCGACGAGGTCGACGCCGAGCTCCAGCGCGCGGCGGACCACGCGGACGCACTCGGCGCGGTCGGCGGGCGGGCCCCAGATGCCGGGGCCGGTCAGGCGCATCGCCCCGAAGCCGAGACGGTGGACGGTCTTGCCGGCGATCTCGAAGGTGCCGGAGGCGTGCGCGGTCAGGGTGGTTGAACTGGTCACGACCGGTCAGTACCCGGTGGCGGCCCCGCGCCATCGCCTGCGAACATGCGGCCGGTGATCCGTCCTCCGGTGCTCCGCCCCGGTGACACGGTGGCCGTCGTCTCGCTGTCCGCCGGAGTCGCCGCCGCCCTCCCGCACCGGTTCGAGGCAGGCCGCCGTCAACTGGCCGCCACGTTCGACCTCGACGCCGTCGACGCCCCGCACGCCCGGCGCGACGACGGCTGGCTGCACGACCGTCCCGAGGCGCGCGCGGAGGACCTGCACTGGGCGCTCGAGCACCCCGACGTCCGCGCGATCGTCACGGCGATCGGCGGGGAGGACACGATCCGCACCCTGCCGTTCGTCGACCTGGCCCGGGTCAGCGCGCACCCGAAGGTCCTGCTCGGCTTCTCCGACACGACCGTCCAGCACCTGATGTGGCGACGCGCGGGAGTCGTGTCCTTCTACGGCCCGTCGCTGCTCACCGGGCTCGCGGAGAACGGCGGCATCCACCGGTACACCGTCGACGCGGTGCGCCGGGCCCTGTTCACGCCGGAGCCGTTCGCGTTGGACGCGGCGCCGGAGTGGACCGAGGAGTTCCTCGACTGGCACCGTCCGGAGCTGCAGCAGCGCCGCCGGCGGTGGTGGCCCAACCCGGGGTGGGCGTGGCTGCAGGGCGACGCGGCAGTCGAGGGAGAGCTCGTCGGCGGCTGCATGGAGGTCCTCGAGATCGCCAAGGGCACGACACTGTGGCCCGCACCGGAGGACTTCGACGGCGCGCTGCTGCACCTCGAGCTGTCCGAGGAGGCGCCGCCGCCGGCCACGGTCACGCACTGGCTGCGCAACTACGCCGCGACCGGGATCCTCAGCAGGCTCGGCGCGCTGCTGCTGTCGCGCCCGCTGTCCTACCCGTTGGCGGACGCCTTCCGGCTCTGGGACGCCGTCCTCGGTGTGCTCGCCGAGGCAGGACGCACCGACCTGCCGGTCGTCGCCAACCTCGACTTCGGCCACAGCAGCCCGATGGGCGTGCTGCCACTCGGCGTCCGGGCGCGGGTCGACCCGGCGACACGGACCATCACGACGCTGGAGCCCGCGGTCAGCCCCCGCTGAAGTCGCCCGCCCGGCGGCGGAGCACCCGCAACACCCGGAACAGCTCGTCGAGGTCCTGCCGGTCGAGGCCCTCCAGGCCGAAGCGGGCGCCGTTGAGCTTCCGCGTCGCGGCCTGCGCGACCCGGCGTCCCTCGTCGGTGAGGACCGCGAGCGTGCCGCGACCGTCCTGCGGGTTCGGCTCCCGGCGCACCAGCCCGCGCCGCCTCCAGCCGGTCGACGACGTTGGTGACCGACGTGGCGTGCACCTGCAAGCGCTCCCCGATCTTCGACAGCGGCAGCGCGCCGGCCCGGCTGAACGACAGCAGCACCAGGGCCTCGTACCGGCTGAACGTGATCCCGAAGGGCCGCAACACGGCGTCCAGCTGGCCGAGCAGGATCTGTTGCGCGCGCATGATCGAAGTGACCGCTCGCATCGCCGCGAAGACGTCGGCGTCCTCGTCCGGCCAAGACGTCTCCCACAGCTCGCCGGCCCGGCCGATCGGGTCGAACGGCAGCGGGCTCGGCACCGCGGAAGGCTAACCTGCGAACCATGAGTGCCCCGACCTTGGATCGGCTGGACCTCCTCCGTCTCGACGAGGAGCTGGGCGAGGAGGACCGCCTCCTTCGTGACACGGTCCGCAAGTTCGCGGAGGACCGGCTGCGCCCGAACATCCGGCAGTGGTTCGAGGACGGCACGCTGCCCGTCCGCGAGCTGGCGCAGGAGTTCGGTGAGCTCGGCGTGCTGGGCATGCACCTGGAGGGCTACGGCTGCCAGGGATCGACAGCCACCCAGTACGGCCTCGTCTGCGCCGAGGTGGAGGCCGTCGACTCCGGGCTGCGCTCACTGGTCAGCGTCCAGGGCTCGCTCGCGATGTTCTGCATCCACGCCTACGGCTCCGAGGAGCAGAAGCAGCGCTGGCTGCCCGACATGGCCGCCGGACGCGCCGTCGGCTGCTTCGGCCTCACCGAGCCGGACTCCGGGTCCGACCCCGGATCGATGCGCACCACCGCCCGGCGCGAGGGCGGCGACTGGGTCCTCAACGGCGCCAAGATGTGGATCACGAACGGCTCGGTCGCCGACGTCGCCGTGGTGTGGGCGCGCACGGACGACGGTGTCCGCGGGTTCCTCGTCGAGCGCGGGACACCCGGGTTCGAGGCCCGCGACGTCCACCACAAGCTGTCGCTGCGCGCGTCGATCACCAGCGAGCTGGTGCTGTCGGACGTCCGGGTCCCGGACTCGGCGGTGCTGCCGGAGGGACGGGGCCTGCGCGCGCCACTCGGCGCGCTGACCGAGGCCCGCTTCGGCATCGTGTGGGGCGTCACCGGCGCCGCCCGGGACGCGCTCGCCTCGGCGCTGGAGTACGCCGGGACGCGGACGCAGTTCGGCAGGCCGATCGCCGGGTTCCAGCTCACCCAGCGAAAGTTCGCCGAGATGGCCGTGGCGCTGCAGCACGCGCAACTCACCGCGCGACGGCTCGGGGAACTCAAGGACGCCGGGCGGATCACCCCGACGCAGGTCAGCTTCGGCAAGTTCTCCAACGTCGCGACGGCGCTGGACATCTGCCGCGAGTCCCGCTCCGTCCTGGGCGGCAGCGGGATCACCACCGAGTACCCGGTGCTGCGGCACGCGCTGAACCTGGAGACCGTCTACACCTACGAAGGCACCCACGAGGTGCACACGCTCGTGCTCGGCTCCGCGCTCACCGGCGTCGACGCGTTCCGCTGAAAGTCGCGCGCGCCCGGCACCCGACGTAGACGGCGAAGCTGATCGCCGAGATGAAGAAGCTCGCCCGCACCGACGGGAACTGCAGGCTGAGCAGCAACCCGCCGTCCGCCGCGACGACCGCGAACAGCACCGACACCGCCGTGACGCGGGCGGGGCTCGCGCTCAGGTGCCGGGCGGCGGCCGCGGGGGTGATCGCCAGGCTCAGGACCAGCAACGTCCCGACGACCTGGGCGGCGGCCGTCACCGTCACCGCGAGGACGACCGCGAACACCAGGCCGAGCGCGCGCACCGGGACACCTCGCGCGGCGGCGACGTCCGGGTCCAGCGAGGCGAACAGCAACGGCCGCTGCACCACCACCAGGACGCCCAGGACGGCGACGGAGATGACGGCCAGGACGACGACGTCACGGGTGCTGACGCCGAAGATCTGGCCGAACAGGATGTTCGTGGCCGCGGACGCGAAGCCCCGGTAGTACGACAACAGCAGGACGCCGACGCCCAGACCGAACGCGAGAACCACTCCGATCGCGGAGTTCCGTTCCCGGGGGCGGTCCCCGAGCAGGCCGATCGCGACGCCGACCACGAGCGAGCCGAGCAACGCCCCGGCGACCGCGTCGCCGGCCACCAGGAGGCCCGCCGCCGCGCCGGTGAACGCGAGCTCCGCCGAGCCGTGCACGGCGAAGGCCAGGTCACGAGTCACGACCAGCGGCCCGATCACGCCCGTCGTGATCGCGATGAGCGTCGCCGCCAGCAGGGCGTGCTGGGCGAACGGCAGCGTCAGCAGGTCGAGCATCAGTGCTCGTGCTCGTGCGGGTCGAGCTCGGACACCGACGAGTCGGCCGCACCGACGACGAGCAGCCGCCCGCGGACGGTGAGGACGTCCACCGGCGCGCCGTAGAGGTCCGACAGGCACTCGCCCGTCATCACCTCCGACGGCGTCCCGATGGCCCAGCGGCCGTGGACGAGGTAGAGCACGCGGTCGGTGACCGGCAGGACGGGGTTGACCTCGTGCGTGACGAACAGGACCGCGGTGTCCGCGGTACGCCGTCGCCGGTCGATCAGCTCCACGACGGCGCGCTGGTGCTGCAGGTCCAGCGACAGCAGCGGCTCGTCGCAGAGCAGCACCCGTGGGTCGCCGAGCAACGCCTGCGCCAAGCGCAGCCGCTGTTGTTCCCCGCCGGACAGCCGCCCGACCGGTGCGTCGGCGTAGTCCGTGGCACCCACGTCGGCGATCGCGGCGTCGATGCGCCGCCGGACGTCCGCCGCCAGTGGCCGGCTGCCCCAGCGGTGGCCGTCCGCACCGAAGCGGACCAGGTCGCGGCCGCGCGCGCCGAGGTCGACGTCGAAGCCGCGCTGCTGCGGCACCCACCCGACGTCCGGGCTCCCCCGCCGCGGCCGCTGACCACAGACCTCGACGCTGCCCTCGGTCAGCCGCAGGAGCCCGAGCAGCACGCGCAGCAGCGAGCTCTTGCCGGCGCCGTTGGGTCCGAGCACGGTGAGGAACTCCCCCGGCCGGACGTCGAGCGACAGGCCGGACCACAGTGGCCGACCACCGCGCGAGAGACCGGCCTCCCGCAGCGCGACCGCGGCCCCGCTCATGCCGCCAGGGCCGCGAGCAGCCGCCGCGCCTGCCCGAGCTGCCAGTCCTGGAAGGACGCGCCGCCGGCGGGGATCGTCTCGGTGACGTCGACGACCGGGACGCCGCTGCGCCGCGCGAGGTCCGCGGCCGCGTCCGTCTGCCGGTCGGTCACCTGCCGGTTGAGCAGCAGCGCGCGGATCCGCCGGTCGGTGATCGCGGCGTCGAAGTCCCGGACGTCCGCCGGCGAGGGGTCGGTCCCGTCCTCGAGCGCCTGCGCGTAGTCCGGCGGCGTCCCCAGGCGCAGGCCCGCCTCGCTCACGAGGTAGCCCGCGACGCGTTCGGTCCAGCCGACGGGAGCGCCGGCGAAGCGCTGCCGGATGCTGGCGACGACGTCGTCGAGTGGTCGCAGGGACGCGACGAACGCCTCGGCCCCGGCCGCGTAGTCGGCGCGGTGCGCCGGGTCCGCCTGACCCAGCGCCGCGGCGAACGCCCGCGCCACTTGCGGAACACGTCCGACGTCGTACCACAGGTGCGGGTTGGCGTCGGAGTCGTGGACGCCGAGGACGTCTGAGACGACCACCGTCCGCCGGCCCGACCGCGGCGAGGACTCGACGAGATCGGCCACCCCACGGTCGTAGTCCAGCCCGTTCTCGACGACGAGGTCGGCGCGGAACACGGCGGCGGCGTCCTTCGCGGTTCCCTCCCACTCGTGCGGGTCGGCGCCGGGCCCGATCAGCGAGGTCACCTGGACGTGTGCACCGCCGACCTGCCGGACGATGTCGCCCCACGTGTTCTCGGCGGCGACCACGCGGACGACGCCGCGCCCGGCGGGATCACCGACCGCCGACGTGCAGGACGTGAGACCGACGGCCGCGACCGCCACCGCGGTCAGCACCGACCGTCCCGCCTTCACCCGATAATGAGAACGGTTCTCAATCCAGGTGTCAAACCCGCCGGGCGCAGGCGGCGCAGGTACCGAACAGCTCGACGGTGTGGTCGACGTCGACGAAGCCGTGCTGGGCGGCCGTCGCGTCGGCCCACCGCTCGACCGCGCGGCCCTCGATCTCGACAGCGGTGCCGCAGGAACGGCACACCAGGTGGTGGTGGTGCCGGGACCGGTCGCCGCAGTACCGGTAGGTGGTCTCGCCCTCCGGCGTGTGGATGACGTCCGCCTCGCCCGCGTCGGCGAACGACTGCAGGTGCCGGTACACCGTCGACAGGCCGACCGTCTCGCCGTGCGAGCGAAGTGCGCCGTACACGTCCTGCGCGCTGCGGAACCCGTCGAGAGCGGACAACGCGTCGCGGACCACAGACTCCTGCCGGGTGGCGCGCCGGCGCGGCGACGTCGACGGCAGCGGCATGCGACCGAGCGTACGAGGCGCCCACCCGCCGCGCCGTCAGCCGACGGTGAAGTCCCCGCGCCGGAGCAGCGCCTCGAGGACCGGCCCGTACATCCGCGAACGGATCGTCGCCAGTGTGGGACCTGCCTTCGCCGCCAAGGCCCTCGCGCGCTCGAGAGCCACCGGCAGCACGTCCGCCTCGGGCACCGCGACGTCGACCAGCCCGGCTGCCGCCGCGTCCGTGCCGCCGTAGCGACGAGCCGTGGTCATCGCCTCGTGCGCCACCTGGGGCGTCAGCCGGGCCTGCACCAGCGCGGACATGCCGGGCGTGAACGGGATGCCGAGGTCCACCTCGGGCAGGCAGAAGAACCCGCGATCGGCGCGCATGACCCGCACGTCGTGCGCCAACGCCCACATCGCGCCGGCGGCGAACGTGTGGCCCTGGAGCGCCGCGACGGTCGGCACCGGCAGCGTCAGCGTGCGGGCGAACAGCTCCTGCACGGAAGCGACGTAGTCCTCGACTCCGCCCGGCTGCGCGGCGACCCAGTCCAGGTCGAGGCCGGTGGACCAGTGCTTGCCCCGCGCGGCGGTCACCAGCGCACGCGGCCCGTCGCGCCCACCGACGTCGTCCAGGAGCTCCGCGAGCTGCCCGACGGCGACCGGGCCGAGCCGGTTCTCGCCGTCGCCGAGGTCGAGCACGAGGACGCCGTCGCCGGCGTCGGAGAGCTGCGGCATGCGCCCGTCCCGTCGGTGTCGTGCCGTGAGTACCGCGTTACCGGCGGGTAGCCTAGCCGCGACAGGGAGGACGTTCGTGGCGGAGCACGACCTACTGCCGCTGCTGCACGAGCGCCTGCGCGGCCGCTACACGCCGCTGCTCGCGGACACGGTGGCCACCATCGAGCTGACCGACGGCGCCCGCGCCTCTTGGACGATCGCGGTCGATCGTGGGCGGGTCGCCGCCCGCGCCGGACGCAGCCGGCCGGCCACGACGACGGTCACCGCGACGCAGGACGTGCTCGGTGAGGTCGTCGAAGGCAGCCGCAGCGGGGTCCGGGCGTTCCTCGACGGCGACCTGCGGGTCCGGGGCGACCTCGCGCTGGCGCTGCAGCTCGACGGCCTGTTCGTCGACACTGCCCACGACGGTGACCACCTGGTCCGAGCTCGGCAGATCCGGGCGGGCGGCGTCGAGACGTCGTACCTGGAGACCGGCCCGCCGGACGCGCCGCCGGTGGTCCTGGTACACGGCCTGGGCGCGACGAACGCGTCCATGCTGCCGTTGATCCCGCCGCTGTCGACGGGCTTCCGCGTCCTGGCGCCGGACCTGCCCGGTCACGGGGCGTCCGTGCACGGCCGCGACACGTACGCGGCGAGTTTCCTCGGCGGCTGGCTGCTGTCCTTCCTGGAGCAGACCTGCGACCGGCCGGCGGCGTTGGTCGGCAACAGCCTGGGCGGGCGAACTGCGTTGGAGGCGGGACTGCTGTCCCCCACCGCGGTACGCGCGCTCGTCCTGCTCTGCCCCGCAGTGGCCTTCCGCAAGCTGCGCCAGCTGGTGCCCTTCGTGCGTCTGGTCCGTCCCGAGCTCGCGGCGATGCCGGTGGCGATCCCGCGCCCGATGGCCACGGCCGGCTTGCGGGAGCTCTTCGCCGAACCGTCGCGGCTGCCCGACGCCTGGTACGACGCCGCGGTCGACGAGTTCCTGCGCGTGATGAAGCGACCGGCCGGGCGGGTGGCCTTCTTCTCGGCGCTGCGCCAGATCTACCTCGAACGCGCCTTCGGCAGCAACGGCTTCTGGGACCGCCTGCCGTCCCTCGTCCCCCCGGCGCTGTTCGTGTGGGGCGACCGGGACGTCCTGGTCCCGTCCGGCTTCGCCCGGCACGTCGAGACCGCCGTCCCCGCGGCCACCTCGGTGGTCCTCGCCGAGTGCGGCCACGTCCCGCAGTTCGAGCACCCCGAGCTCACTGCCCGGCTCATGCTCGACTTCCTCGACGGACTGCCCGCGGAACGCCGGGTCCGCCGCGCCTCGGCCCGCTGAGCCGGCACGCTGAGCCGGCGACCGGCGCCGGCGCTCAGAGCGCGGCGACCAGGTCGTCCGCGGCCGTGTACGGGTCGGTCTGGCCGGCGACGACGCGGCCGGCCGACCTCTCGAGCGCCGAGGAGCCGTGCATGCCGGCGAACCGGCCCCGGACGGTGTCGAGCGCGATCGCCTCGATCTCGGCGGCCGCCCGGTCGCGGCGCCGGCGGTCGCGTTCCCCGCTGCGCTCGAGCCACTCCCGGTGCTTGTCCAGCGCGGCCAGCAGCTCCTCGACGCCCTCGCCTCGAGAGGCCACCGTCTTGACGATCACGGGCCGCCAGGCGCCGGCCACGGAGTGCCGTCCGCCGAGGGAGAGCATGTACCGCAGGTCCCGCGTGACCTGGTCGGCGCCGTCGCGGTCGGCCTTGTTGACCACGAAGACGTCGGCCACCTCGAGGATGCCCGCCTTCGCGGCCTGGATGCCGTCGCCCATCCCGGGCGCCAGGAGGACGAGCGTGGTGTCCGCCAGTGACGCGACCTCGACCTCGGCCTGCCCTACGCCGACCGTCTCCACCAGCACCACGTCGCACCCGGCGGCGTCGAGCACCCGCACCGCCTGAGGCACGGCGGCGGACAGCCCGCCGAGGTGGCCGCGGGAGGCCATCGAGCGGATGAACACCGCCTCGTCCGTGGCGTGGTCCTGCATCCGGACCCGGTCGCCCAGCAGCGCGCCGCCCGAGAAGGGCGAGGACGGATCGACCGCCAGGACACCGACCCGCTTGCCGGCGGTGCGCAGCGCGGCCACCAGCGCCGACGTCGACGTGGACTTGCCGACCCCCGGGGAGCCGGTCAAGCCGACGACCTGCGCGCGACCGACGTGCGGCACCAGCGCGGCAGCCACCTCCCGCAGCAGCGGCGAGTCGTTCTCGACCAGCGAGATCAGGCGGGCGACGGCGCGCGGGTCACCGTCGCGGCAGCGCTCGACGAGGGTGGCGACGTCCGACGACCGCCGCGGGCTCACGCCGGGACGTGCACGATCAGGGCGTCGCCCTGCCCGCCACCGCCGCACAGCGCCGCAGCACCGGTGCCGCCGCCGCGGCGGCGCAACTCGAGGGCCAGCGTCAGCGCCAGGCGCGCGCCGGACATCCCGATCGGGTGGCCCAGCGCGATCGCGCCGCCGTTGGGGTTGACCTTCTCCGGGTCGATGCCGAGGTCGGCGATCGACTGCAGCGCGACGGCGGCGAACGCCTCGTTGATCTCGACCAGGTCCAGGTCGTCGACCGACAGACCCTCCTTGGACAGCGCCTGGCGGATCGCGTTCGACGGCTGGCTGTGCAGCGAGTTGTCCGGGCCCGCGACGTTGCCGTGCGCGCCGATCTCGGCGAGCCAGTCGAGCCCGAGCTCCTCGGCCTTCTCCTTGCTCATGACGACGACCGCACAGGCCCCGTCGGAGATCTGCGACGCGGTCCCGGCGGTGATCGTGCCGTCCGGACTGAACGCCGGCTTGAGCCGGGCCAGCGTCTCCACCGTGGTGTCCGGGCGGATGCCCTCGTCCTCGCGGAACTCCAGCGGCTCACCCTTGCGCTGCGGGACGAGCACGGGCGTGATCTCGTCGTCGTACAGGCCGTTCTTGTGCGCCAGCGCCGCGCGCTGGTGCGAGCGGGCGGCGAACTCGTCCTGCGCCTCCCGGGCGATGTGCCGGCTGCGGTTGCCGCGGTCGGTCGACTCGCCCATCGGGATGTCGTCGAAGATGTCGGTGAGACCGTCGAACGCCATCGAGTCGAGCACCTCGATGGCGCCGTACTTGTGTCCGGTGCGCGCTCCGGGCAGCAGGTGCGGGGCGTTCGTCATGGACTCCTGGCCGCCGGCGACGACGACGTCGAACTCGCCGGCGCGGATGAGCTGGTCGGCCAGCGCGATGGCGTCCAGCCCGGACAGGCACACCTTGTTCAGCGTGAGCGCCGGGACCGACAGCGGGATGCCCGCCTTGTGCGCGGCCTGCCGCGCCGGGATCTGGCCGGCGCCGGCCTGCAGGACCTGACCCATGATCACGTACTGCACCTGGTCCGGGGCGACGCCGGAGCGCTCGAGCGCCGCGCGGATCGCCACGCCGCCCAGGTCGGCCCCGGAGAAGTCCTTCAGCGAGCCGAGCAGCCGCCCCATCGGGGTGCGCGCCCCGTCGACGATCACCGAGCTGCGTCCCGTGCCGGCCATCCGCCCACCTCCACCGCGTGCTGCCGACCGGCGCCGCGGCGCTGCACCGGCGGCGTGTCTGGTCGGGGGTCCGTCCACCATAACGACGACGTCTCGGGAGCCTTCCGCCCCGCGGATGTGACCCGGCGCACCCGGGGATGCCCGAAAGCGCTTGGGGCCCGCCAGGATGGCCCGATGCTGTTGCGTCGCGTCGACCACGTGGGCATCGCCGTCCCCGATCTCGACGCCGCCCTCGGGTTCTACGCCGAGACGTTCGGCCTCGTCGCGGTGCACCAGGAGGTCAACGAGGAGCAGGGGGTCCGCGAGGCGATGCTGGCAGTCGGCGACGGGCCGACCCGGCTGCAGCTGCTCGCGCCGCTGTCGCCCGACTCGGCGATCGCGCGGTTCCTCGACCGCAGCGGGCCGGGTCTGCAGCAGGTCGCCTACACCGTCGACGACGTCGACGCCGCTGCCGGGGAGCTGCGCGCGAAGGGCTTGCGGCTGCTGTACGACAGCGCCCGGCGCGGGACCGCGGGCAGCCGGGTCAACTTCGTCCATCCCAAGGACGCCGGCGGCGTCCTCGTCGAGCTCGTCGAACCCGCCCGCTGACACCCGCCCGCTGACACCCGCCCGCTGACACCCGCCCGCTGACACAGCCGAGCACCGAGGAGACCACTGATGGACGCGATGAGCGAGGTCCGCGACGCCGTGCTGTCCGGCGACACCGCCGCACTGGCGGGCATCCCGGTCCCGAGGTCGTACCGGGGCGTCGTGGTGCGCGCCGACGAGGTCGACATGTTCACCGGGCTCGCCACCAAGGACAAGGACCCGCGCAAGAGCCTCCACGTGCAGGAGGTCCCCATCCCGGAGATCGGCGCCGGCGAGGCGCTGGTCGCGGTGATGGCCAGCGCGATCAACTACAACACCGTCTGGACGTCGATCTTCGAGCCGGTGTCGACGTTCTCGTTCCTCGAGCGCTACGGCCGAAGCTCCGAGCTCGCCCGCAAGCACGACCAGCCCTACCACGTCGTCGGCTCGGACCTCGCGGGCGTGGTGCTCGCGGTCGGCCCCGGCGTCACCCGGTGGAAGGCCGGCGACACCGTGGTGGCGCACTGCCTGTCGGTCGAGCTCGAGGACCCGCAGGGCCACGACGACACGATGATGGACCCGCAGCAGCGGATCTGGGGCTTCGAGACGAACTTCGGCGGCCTCGCGGAGCTGGCCCTGGTCAAGTCGAACCAGCTGATGCCCAAGCCGGCCCACCTGTCGTGGGAGGAGGCGGCTTGTCCCGGCCTGGTCAACTCGACGGCCTACCGGCAGCTGGTCAGCCACCACGGCGCGGCGATGAAGCAGGGCGACACCGTCCTGGTGTGGGGTGCCTCCGGCGGCCTGGGGTCCTACGCGACGCAGTACGCCCTCAACGGCGGTGCCGTCCCGGTGTGCGTCGTGAGTTCGCCGGAGAAGGCGGAGATCTGCCGCCGGATGGGCGCCGAACTCGTCATCGACCGCGCCGCCGAGGGCTACGAGTTCTGGAAGGGCGGCGAGCAGCAGCCGTCGGAGTGGCGCCGCCTGGGCGCCCGGATCCGGGAACTGACCGGCGGCGACGACCCGGACATCGTCTTCGAGCACCCCGGACGCGAGACGTTCGGCGCGAGCGTCTTCGTCACCAAACGGGGCGGGACGATCGTCACCTGCGCGTCCACTTCCGGCTACTGGCACGAGTACGACAACCGCTACCTCTGGATGACGCTCAAGCGCATCGTCGGCTCGCACTTCGCGAACTACCGGGAGTCGTGGGAGGCCAACCGACTCATCGCCAAGGGAAGGATCCACCCGACGCTGTCACGGGTCTACTCGCTCGGCGACACCGGCCAGGCGGCGTACGACGTCCACCGCAACCTGCACCAGGGCAAGGTCGGGGTGCTGTGCCTCGCGCCGGAGGAAGGGCTGGGCGTCACAGACCGGGAGCTCCGCGCGACGCACGAGGACGCCATCAACCGCTTCCGGGGCGTCTGACCCGGCGTCGGACCCGGCGTCTGACCAGGCGCCCGACCCGGCGCCCGACCCGGCGCCCGACCGGGGTCCGCGACGGCCTCGGACACGCCGCCACACCCCCGCGGACGTTGGGCGCGGGTGGCCGGTGGTGCGACCATGGGTGCCATGTCTGCCGATGGCTCCTCGGACACCCTGCCGATCTTCGCCGGCACGTCCGTGCCGAGCTTCGACGTGGCGATGCGCGGCTACGACCGGCGGCAGGTCGACCAGCACCTGATCGCGCTGGACGAGGACGTCCGGGTCGCTGCCGCCGAGCGGGACGCGGCCACCGAGCGCAGCGCCGACCTCGCCGCGCAGCTGGCCAGCGTCCAGGCGAAGGTCGAGTCGCTGCGCCGGCAGCTGCGGGCGGCGTCGGAGTCGGTGACGGTCGACAACGTCGACTCCCACGTGGCCGACCTGGTGTCCAGCGCCCGCGCGACCGCGCAACGACTGCGCGCCGAGGCCGAGGAGCAGGCCGGCGCCACCCGGCGCGAGGCGGACGAGGCCGCCCGTCGGACCCGGGCGCAGGCGAACGCCGAGGCTGAGCGGGAGATCGCCGCCGCGACGCAGCGCCGGGTCGACGCCGACCGGGAGTTCCGGACGCGGATGGCCGAGGTGGAGCAGCGTCGCGAGCAGGTGCGCGCGGAGCTCGCCGCCGAGCTCACCTCGGTGCGCGAGCAGGAAGAGCGCCTCACCGCCGAGGCCGGCGCCGAGCGGACCCGCCTGGACCGGGAGTCCGCGGCCGAGCGCGAGCGCCTCGAGCGCGAGTCCGCCGAGACGATCGCGCGGCTGGAGCGCGAGTCCGCCGAGACGATCGCGCGCCTGGAGCGGGAGTCCGCCGAGCGGATCGCCCGCGCCGAGCAGCAGTCCGCGGAGACGGTCGACCGGCTCGAACGCGAGTCGGCCACCCGACGAGCGCAGGCCGACGAGGACTTCGAGATCACGCTGCGCGCGCGGCGCAGCACCGAGGCGCGTACGTCGGCCGAGCAGCTCGCCGCCGCCCGGGCCGAGGCGGAGCGGACGGTGACCAGCGCCCGCGCGCAGGCCGCGGACACCATCGCCCGGGCGCAGGCCGAGTCCGTCCGGATGGTGGACGAGGCGCGCGCGGAAGTGCAGCGCCTGGCCGAGCACCGCGACCGGCTGCACGGCGCGCTCGGGGAGTTGCACACCCGGCTGGCGGACGTCATCGAGCAGACGCGTCCTGGACGCCCGCGCGGCGGCGCGAGTGCCGTCGGCAGTGGCTGACGCCGACCCGGGCCGGACCACCGGATGACTCGACCGACCGCCGCGGACGCGGGCGCGAACTCCGACGGGGCCGGGGTCCGCAGCCCGGCGCCGTTCGCGTTGGGCTTCGCCGCCGCGGTGGGCGTCGGCCTGGCCTACCTGATCTTCCGTTCGATCGTCAACGCGCACGACATCCTCATCCTGGTCGCGCTGGCGCTGTTCTTCGCGACCGGGCTGGACCCGCTGGTCCGCTTGGTGCAGCGCTCGGGGCTCAAGCGCGGACCGTCCGTCGGAGTCGTCTTCCTGCTGCTGCTGGGGATGTTCGCGGCGTTCGGCTTCGTCGTCGTGCCGCCGCTGGTCGACCAGACGACCGCGTTCGTCCACAACCTGCCCGGCTACGTCGACGACCTGCAGCGCAACCGCACGATCGCCCGCCTCGACAGCCGGGTCCACCTGCTCGGGCGCGCCCACGACTACGTCTCGTCCGGGTCGATCTTCGGATCGGTCGCGGGCAACGTCGTCCAGGCCGGGACGACGGTGGCGACCTCGGTCTTCGAGGGCTTCAGCGTCCTGATCCTCACGCTGTACTTCATGGCCTACCTCGACGGGCTGCTCGAGTTCGCCTACCGACTGGTCCCCCGCTCACGGCGCGAGCGCGCCGAGCTCATCGGCGACGGGATCACCACTCAGCTCGGGGCCTACGTCGCCGGCAACCTGGCCATGGGGCTGCTCGCCGGTCTGGTGGCACTGGGTTGGCTGGAGGCCATCCGCGCGCCGTACCCGTTCGCGCTGGCCTTCGTCGTCGGGATCCTGGACGTCCTGCCGCTGCTCGGCGCCCCGGTCGCGGCGATCGTGGTGTCGATCGTGGTGCTGTTGCACTCGGTGCCGCTCGGGATGGCCACCGTGGCCTTCTTCGTCGTCTACCAGGTGGTGGAGAACTACCTGCGTCATGCCGCGGGTGATGCCCCCGGCGGTGCAGATCAACCCGGCGGCCACCATCGTCGGCGCGCTGGCCGGCTTCACGCTGTTCGGCGTCATCGGGTTCTTGCTGGCGATCCCGCTGGTCGCGGTACTGAACCTGCTCTTGCGGGAGGTCCTGGTACCGCGACAGGCCGCGCGCTGACCCGCCCGGCGCGCACGTCCTCAACCGCCAACGCGAGGGCGTACCCGCCGATCAGGACGATGTTGTCCAGGTAGAGCAGGAACAGCACGGTCGAGGCGGCGCCGGCCAGCGCCGAGCCGCCGTAGGCGGTGCCGACACCGGTGGCCAACCGGAGCACCAGCAGGAAGCCGAGGGTCTGACCCGACAGCCAGCTCGCGGTCGCCACCGCGCCGACCGCGGTGGACCCGAGGCTCGCGTGGTCGCCACCGAACACCCGGTAGATCAGGACCAGCACGGCGCTGAACCCCAGCCAGCCGATGACGAAGGTGACGAAGATCCCGAGCAGCCGGGCGCCCGTCCCGGTCCCGAACGGGTCGACCAGCAGCGGACGCAGCGCCCCGGTCAGGACCACGACGCCCACGGTCACGATGCCGATCAGGACCACGGTGTACAGCCGGGAGCGCCACGGTCGCGTCTGGCGCATGCCGTCCGGCGCGTAGCGGTGCAGCACCCGCACCAGGCCGTCGGCGTACAGCGAGGCGGGCAGGAACGCCGCCAGTACCGACGCCCAGCCGACCCGCCCCCCGGTCGAGCCCAGGGCGCGGATGGCGTCGGCCACCCCGAGCCGGGACGGCGTGTAGTGCGCCAGCGCGTCACCGGTCTCGCGGACCGCCGCCGGGCTCAGGATCACCGACGTGAAGCGCAGGCCGATGAGGAACAGCGGGACCAGCCCGATCGCGGCGTAGAAGGTCAGACCCGCGGCGTAGAGCAGCACGTCCTGGCCGCGCAGCCGGGCGATCGTGCGACGGACCAGGGCGCCCGGGACCTCAGCCGCCCGCAGCGTCGGTCTCCTGCCCGGACCGGTCGCCGGGCAGGTGACCGACGTACATCGCGGACATGTCCTGGTCGCCGTAGCCGGCGTCCCGGGCCCGGCGCAGGTCGTCCCGGACCGCGGCGACGAGCTCGCCGCGCACGCCGTGCGCATCGCCGGCGGCGACGACGAGCTCGGCGTCCTTGAGCGCCGCCGACAAGCCGAAGCTCGGCGGGTAGTCCCCGCGGATCATCAGGTCGCCCTTGACGTGGGCGTAGGGACTGTCGCTCGCGGAGCCCTCGATCGCGTCGAGGAACAGCTGCGGGTCGAGCTCGAGCGCCCGGGCGAGTGCGATGGATGCGGCGACACCGTCGGTCAGGGCGAGCACCCAGGCGTTGGCGACCAGCTTCAGCGCGCTGGCCTGCCCCGCGTCCGGCAGCCAACGGAACAGCGTCCCCATCGGAGCGAACACCGGCTCCGCCCGCGGCCGGAACTCCTCCGGTCCGGCGGCGAAGATCTTGAGCTTGCCCTGCTCGGCCGGCTGCTTGGTGCCCAGCACCGGCGCGTCGACGAAGCCGACGCCCGCCCGCCGGGCGGCGTCCTGGAGCCGGGTGCAGCCCTCGAGCCCGACCGTGCTCATCTGCAGCCACACCGCGTCGTCGGTCAGGGCGGGCAACGCCGGGTCGTCGCCCTCGACGGCGGCCAGCACCGCGTCGGCGTCGGTGAGCATCGTGACGAGCACGTCCGCTCCGCGGGCGGCCTCCGCCGGTGTGTCGCAGACCTTCGCGCCGTCGTCGGTCAGCGGCTCGGCGCGCTCTCGCGAGCGGTTCCACGCCCGGACCTCGAGGCCCGCGCGGGCGAGGTTGCGGGCCATCGGCAGGCCCATCGTCCCGGTACCGAGGAACGCGACGGTGTCGTTGGCCACGGGAGGTGGTCTCCCCGATGCCGACCGGCAGCAAACGGCATCGTGACGCGGCCCTCGACGGTGCCGTGGCGTCTTGGTCGCGGGCACGACCGGGCCGCATCGCCGTTGCCGAACTGTCCGGCACGACTGGACTCCCGGTGGACACCAGCCGCGCGTCAGGGAGGCGGGCGGCGGTGCCGGGCCTGCCAGCAGGCGCTGTGCCAGTGCCGGCGGTCGGCCGCGTCCCGGTCCCACACCGACCAGACGACCAGGTGCGCTTGCCCCGGGCGGAGCAGCTGCTGGCATCCCGGGCAGAGGTACGTCTTCCCGGCGGCCTGGCCGGTCATCGGGCGGACCCGGAACTGCTCGCCGTCCCAGTCCTCGGTGCGCTCCAGCGGGACGCTCAGACGTACTCCCGGAAGCCCTTGCCGGTCTTGCGGCCCAGCCGCCCGGCGGTGACCAGGTGCTCGAGCAGCGGCGCGGGCGCGAAGCCGGGCTCCCGGTACTCGACGTAGAGGGTCCGCTCGATGGCCAGCGACACGTCGGTCCCGACGACGTCGAGCAGCTCGAAGGGGCCCATCGGGTAGCCGCAGCCGAGCTTCATCGCCGAGTCGATGTCGTCGGCGGTCGCGTAGTGCGCCTCCAGCATCTTCACCGCGTCGTTGAGGTAGGGGAACAACAGCGCGTTGACGATGAACCCGGCGCGGTCGGCGCAGCGGACGGCGTGCTTGCCGACGCGCCGGGCGACGTCGAGCGCCGTCGACTCCGCCTCGGGCGACGTCGAGACGGTGGACACGACCTCGACGAGCTTCATCACGGCGGCGGGGTTGAAGAAGTGCATCCCTACGACGTCCGCCGGCCGCGAGGTCGCCGCCGCGCACTCGATCACCGGCAGGCTGCTCGTCGTGGTGGCGAGCACCGTGCCGGGCGCGCAGATCTCGTCCAGGTTGCTGAACAGGGCCTGCTTGACGGTGAGGTCCTCGACCACCGCCTCGACGACCAGCTGGACATCGGCGAGGTCCTCGAGCCGGACACTGCCGGTGATCCGGGCGAGCGCGGCGTCCCGGTCGGCAGCGTCGAGCTTGCCGCGCTGGACCGCCTTCTCCATCGAGCGCACGACCGCCTGCTGCACGCCCGCGCACTTGTCGGCGGAGCGGGCCACGAACTGCACGTCGAAGCCTGCGGTGGCGAACACCGCGACGATGCCGGTCGCCATCGTCCCGGACCCGACCACTCCGACCCGGGACACCGGCCGGGCGCCGCGCTCGCCGCTGCCCGGCACCGGCGTCAGCGCGTCGGGCACCACCGTCGGGGAGTTCGGCTCGTCGTAGCTGTAGAAGCCGCGGCCGGTCTTGCGGCCGAGCAGGCCGGCGGTGACCATCTGCTTCAGGATCGGCGCCGGCGCGTGCAGCCGGTCGCGGCGTCTGGCGGTACATCGTGTCGAGGATCTCGTAGGACGTGTCGAGCCCGACGAGGTCGAGCAGCGCCAACGGTCCCATCGGCAGGCCGCAGCCGAGCCGCATGGCCGCGTCGATGTCCTCGCGGCTGGCGTAGTGCGCCTCGTACAGCGCCGCGGCGTGGTTCAGGTAGCCGAACAGGAGCGCGTTGGCGATGAACCCCGCGCGGTCGCCGATCGTGACGTCCTGCTTGCCGAGCTTCTGCGCGAACGTCTCGACGTCGTCCACCACCTCGGGCTCGGTGACGACGGTGCGCACGATCTCGACCAACTTCATGACGGGCGCGGGGTTGAAGAAGTGCAGCCCGACGACCTTGCCCGGACGTCCCGTCGCCACCGCGATCTCGGTCACCGACAGCGAGGAGGTGTTCGTCGCCAGGATGGTGTCCGGCCGGCACAGCCCGTCCAGCCGGCCGAAGATCGAGCGCTTGAGGTCGAGGTGCTCGGGGACGGCCTCGACGACGAGGTCGGCGTCGGCGAGAGCGTCGAGCGTCGGTGGCGTAGGAGATCCGGTCGAGCAGCCCCTGCCGCTCCGCCTCGCCGAGCTTGCCGCGCGCGACCGCCCGTGCCGTGGAGTGCTCGATGTGGGTGCGCGCCTTCCCGACGGCACCCTCGTCGACTTCCACCGCGATGACGTCCAGCCCGTTGCGGGCGAACACCTCGACGATCCCGGCGCCCATCGTGCCCAGCCCGACGACGCCGACCCGTGAGAACTCCCGTGCCATGCCCGGAGGCTATACGGCGGTGGGACGCCGGCTTCCGGCACGATGCCGGCGATCTGTGGTTCCCTTCGCCCGGACAGGAGGAGGGAGGGTCGGGCCCGCGATGGCGTTCGGAGAACTCGGGCACGACATCGTGCGCGTCTACCACCACCACATCATCGAGCGCGGCAAGGAGGGCGCCTTCCTCGCCCTGCTCGCGTTCATCGTCACGTTCGCCATCGTGCGGTGGATCACGCACTCCATCCGCCGCGGTAGCAAGCTGTTCGGCAACGTCAGCGTCGGGGGCCGGCACATCCACCACCTGGTGCCCGGCATCGGCCTGCTCATCCTCGCCGGCTACCTGGCGGTGGCGCTCAACGACGACGTCAGCACCCGGTTCACCGCGGTCGTCTTCGGGGTCGGCGCCGCCCTGACCCTGGACGAGTTCGCGCTGTGGCTCAACCTCAAGGACGTCTACTGGGAGCAGCAGGGCCGGCGCTCGGTCGACGCCGTCATCGTGGCGGCGTCACTGGGCGGTCTGGTGGTGCTCGGGCTGGGCTTCTGGATCGACCTCGGCCGGGCCATCGGACGGGCGTTCTGAACCGGGCCACTGTCCCGGTCGTCCGGAGATCCGCGGGAACTGTCCCGGCCCTCCTGGTCGATCACGTCGAGCACCCGACGGGTGCTCCTGAGCCTCAGAAGAGCGTGCCCTCGACGGGGCGGCCACGCAGCGCGTCGTAGTCGAGGACCAGGCACTCGATGCCGCGGTCGTGCGCCAGCGTGCGCGCCTGCGGCTTGATCTCCTGTGCGGCGAACACCCCGCGCACCGGCGCGATCAACGGGTCTCGGTTCAGCAGCTCCAGGTAGCGGGTGAGCTGCTCGACGCCGTCGATCTCACCGCGGCGCTTGATCTCCACCGCCACGGCGGCGCCGGCCGGGTCGCGGGCGAGCAGGTCGACCGGGCCGATCGGCGTCGGGTACTCCCGCCGCACCAGCCGGTAGCCGGTGCCGAGGGTCGAGATGTGCTCGGCGAGCAGCGCCTGCAGGTGCGCCTCGACGCCGTCCTTCACCAGCCCCGGGTCCACGCCGAGCTCGTGCGTGGAGTCGTGGAGCACCTCGTACAGCGTGACACGAGCTGCTCGCCCGCCTTGTTCGTCACCGTCCAGGTGTCGCCGTCCTCCTTGAGGGTGCACGGCGGGCTCATCCAGTTCAGCGGCTTGTACGCCCGGTCGTCGGCGTGCACGGAGACACTGCCGTCGGCCTTGACGAGCAGCAGCCGCGTCGCTTCGGGCAGGTGCGCGGTCAGCCGGCCGAGGTAGTCCACGCTGCAGCGGGCGATGACCAGGCGCACGGTTGGGCAGCCTAACGGCGCGGGTACGCCTTCATCATGACCGTTCCGCGCATCGCCCTGAACGACGGCACGACGATCCCGCAACTCGGTTTCGGGGTCTTCCAGGTGCCCCCGGAGGACACCTTCGAGACCGTCAGCGCCGCCCTCGAGGTCGGCTACCGGCACATCGACACCGCCGAGATGTACGGCAACGAGGCCGGCGTCGGCAAGGCCGTCCGGGAGTCGGGCATCCCACGCGACGAGATCTACGTGACCAGCAAGCTCAACAACGGCAACCACGGGCGCGAGGCCGCCCGACGCGCCTTCGCCGAGACGGTGGAGACGCTCGACATCGGCCACGTCGACCTGTTCCTCATCCACTGGCCGCTGCCGGCCCGCGAGGACTACGTGGAGACCTGGCAGGCACTGACCGAGCTGCTCGGCGACGGGACGCTCCGCACCGCCGGCGTCTCGAACTTCCAGGTCGCGCACCTCGAGCGGCTGCGCGAGGCCAGCGACGTCGTCCCGGCGATCAACCAGATCGAGCTCCACCCCTACCTGACCCAGCAGGAGTTGCGCGACTACCACGCGGAGCACGGGATCGTCACAGAGGCCTGGTCTCCGCTGGCCCAGGGCGGCGACCTCCTGCAGGACGAGCTCGTCAGCTCCCTGGCACAGAAGTACGGCAAGACGCCGGCGCAGCTCGTCCTGGCCTGGCACGTCGCGATCGGCAACGTCGTCTTCCCGAAGTCCACCAGGCGGGAGCGGATGCAGGAGAACTTCGACGTCTTCGACGTCCAGCTCGACGGCGACGACGTCGACGCGATCAGCGGGCTGAACCGCGACGAGCGGGTCGGCCCCGATCCGGACAGGTTCAACCCCGCCTGACCGGCAGGTCCACCGCCGCCTGACCGGCGGGCGGCCGGGCTCACATTGACAGCGAGCTCGGCCGCACGGGACCGTGAGAGCGCTCTCGCCGACGCGTTTGGAGGACATCCGTGACCCGACCGTTCCCGACCGGATTCGTGCTGGGGCGCCGCGACGGCGTCGTACCAGATCGAGGGCGCGGTCCACGAGGACGGACGCGGCGCCTCCATCTGGGACACGTTCAGCCACACCCCGGGCAAGGTCCGCGGCGGCGACACCGGTGACGTGGCGTGCGACCACTACCACCGCGTCGACGAGGACGTGGCCCTGATGTCCGATCTCGGACTGAAGGCGTACCGGTTCTCGATCGCGTGGCCGCGGGTGCAGCCGACCGGGTCCGGCCCGGCGAACTCCGCGGGCCTGGCCTTCTACGACCGGCTCGTCGACCGCCTGCTCGCCGCGGGCATCGATCCGGTCGCCACGCTGTACCACTGGGACCTGCCGCAGGTCCTCGAGGACTCCGGCGGCTGGCGCAACCGCGAGACCGCCGAGCGCTTCGGGGAGTACGCCGACATCGTCGGACGAGCTCTCGGTGACCGGGTCCGCACGGTGACGACGCTCAACGAGCCCTGGGTGTCCGCGTTCCTCGGCCACGCCAGCGGTGTGCACGCCCCCGGGCTGACGCGACAAGGCCGCGGCGTTCACCGCGGTGCACCACCTGCTGTTGGCACACGGGCGCGGCGTCGCGGCCCTGCGCGCGGCCGGTGTCGGCTCGACGTCCATCACGCTGAACCTCGCGCACGTCCGTCCGGCGCAGGACACCGAGGCCGACCGCGACGCGGCCCGGCACGTCGACGGCCTGGCGAACCGGATCTTCCTCGACCCGATCGTTCCGCGGCAGCTACCCCGAGGACGTCCTCGCCGACATCGCGCCGATCACGGACTTCTCGTTCGTGCGGGACGGCGACCTGGCGGCGATCAACGTCCCCCTCGACGTCCTGGGCATCAACTACTACACGCCGACCTGCGTCACGGCGACGACGCCGCAGCTGGTCGCGACGGCCAGCAGGCGGTGGATGAACGACCCGGCCGGCGCCGAGGGCCCGGCGCCGTACCCCGGCTCCGAACTCGCCTTCTCCGTGCCGGAAGAGGGCCCGAAGACGGCGATGGGCTGGCTGATCGACCCCGCGTCGTTCACCTCGCTGCTGACCCGGGTGCACCGCGACCACCCCGGCGTCCCGTTGATGATCACGGAGAACGGCGCCGCCTTCGACGACGTCCGCGGGCCGGACGGGCGGATCGCCGACCCCGGCCGCGTGGCCTACCTCCGGGCGCACCTGGCAGCCGTCCGCGACGCGATGGAGGCGGGCGCCGACGTGCGCGGCTACTTCGTCTGGTCACTGCTGGACAACTTCGAGTGGGCCTGGGGCTACTCGAAGCGCTTCGGTGTCATCGGCGTCGACTACGAGACCCAGCGCCGGACGCCGAAGGACTCCGCGCGTTTCTACGCCTCGGTGATCGCGGCGAACGGTGTGCCGGACGAGGCTCGGGACTCCTCGACGGCGTCCAGGACGGCGGCGAGGACCTCGGGGATCGCGTAGTCCTTCGGCGTGAACACCCGTGCCACGCCGCGGGCGCGCAAGGTCGCCGCGTCGGCCTCCGGGACGATCCCGCCGACGACGACCGGGACGTCGTCCAGCCCTGCCGCGCGCAGCCCGTCGACCACCTCCGGCACGACCGAGAGGTGGGAGCCGGACAGCACGGACAGGCCGACGACGTCCACGTCCTCCTCGACGGCCGCGGCGACGATCTGCGCAGGCGTGAGGCGGATCCCGGAGTAGACCACCTCGAAGCCGGCGTCGCGGGCCCGCACGGCGATCTGCTCCGCGCCGTTGGAGTGCCCGTCCAGCCCGGGCTTGCCGACCAGGAACTTCAGCGGGCCGAGCGCGCGCACCCGGGCGCGCACCGCCTCGAGAGCGGCGTCGCTGCCACCTGCGGCCGAACTGCTGCCCGTCACCCCGGTCGGCGCCCGGTACTCGCCGAAGACCCCGCGCAGCACGCCCGCCCACTCCCCGACCGTGACGCCGGCGCGGGCACAGTCCAGGGACGCCGGCATCAGGTTCGCGCCGGTCTTCGCCGCGTCGCGCAACCCGGTGAGCGCCGCGTCCACCCGCGCGGCGTCGCGGGCCGCCCGCCAGGTCCGGATCGCGTCGACGGCGGCCTGTTCGACGGCGGGGTCGACGCTCTGGACGGCGGTGTCGAGATCGGCGAGCAGCGGGTTCGGCTCGGTCTCGACGAAGCGGTTGACGCCGACGACCACGTCGGTGCCGGACTCGATCCGCCGTCGCCGCTCGGCCAGCGACGCCACGAGCGCCGACTTCATGTAGCCGCTCTCGACCGCGGCGACGGCGCCGCCCATCGCCAGGACCCGCTGCAGCTCGGCGCGCGCGCCGTCCTCGATCTCGCGGACCTTGGCCTCGACGACGTGCGAGCCGGCCAACAGGTCGCCGTACTCGAGCAGGTCGGACTCGAACGCGAGGACCTGCTGCATCCGCAGTGACCACTGCTGGTCCCACGGCCGCGGCAGACCGAGCGCCTCGTTCCACGCGGGCAGCTGCACCGCTCGCGCCCGCACGTCCCGGGACAGCGTGACGGCGAGCATCTCGAGCAGGATGCGCGGGACGTTGTTCTCCGGCTGCGCCTCCGTGAGGCCGAGTGAGTTGACCTGCACGCCGTACCTGAACCGGCGCTGCCGCTCGTCCGTGACGCCGTAGCGCTCGCGGGTGAGCTCGTCCCACAGCCGCGCGAACGCCCGCAGCTTGCACATCTCCTCGACGAAGCGGACCCCGGCGTTGACGAAGAACGACATCCGGGCGACCACATCGCCGAACCGCTCGGGCGGCACCTGACCGCCGTCGCGGACCTCGTCGAGGACGGCGACCGCGGTGGCGAGCGCGTACGCCACCTCCTGCACGGGCGTGGCCCCCGCTTCCTGCAGGTGGTAGCTGCAGACGTTGATCGGGTTCCACTTCGGGACGTGCGCGACGGTGTGGGCGATCATGTCGCTGATCAGCCGCAGCGACGGCCCGGGCGGGAAGACGTACGTGCCGCGGGAGAGGTACTCCTTGACGATGTCGTTCTGCGTCGTGCCGGTGAGCTCAGCCAGGTCGGCGCCCTGGTCCTCGGCGGCGACCAGGTAGAGCGCCAGCAGGTACATCGCCGGCGCGTTGATGGTCATCGAGGTGTTGGTCGAGGCCAGCGGGATGCCGTCGAACAGGGCGCGGACGTCGCCGAGGTGGCTGACCGGGACGCCGACCTTGCCCACCTCGCCGCGCGCCAGCTCGGCGTCCGGGTCGTACCCGGTCTGGGTCGGCAGGTCGAAGGCGACGCTGAGCCCGGTCTGGCCCTTGGCCAGGTTGCGCCGGTACAGCGCGTTGGACTCGGTGGGCGAGGAGTGGCCGGCGTAGGTGCGCATGACCCAGGGCGGGTCTCGGCGCTCGTCCTCGGGGAACGGCATCCCCGGAGTATGGATCGACAAGGCGGCGCCCGGCAGCTTGGTGTGGCCGCCATCGCAGCCGTCGGTGGTCCGGCGCACAATGGAGGCGTGGGGAACGATCCGTCGTCGGCGTTCATCGCGGTCTTCGTGGTCCTGCTCCTCGGCCTGGTCCTGCGGTGGGTGTTCCGGCCGTCGCGGCCGCGCACCGGTCGCCCCGTCGACGCGTCCGCCTCGCCGGACCTCGGCATGCTGCAGGTGCTCGCCACCGGCGTCGGGCGCGAGCAGGCGATGCAGCTGCGGGCGACCCTCGGCGACGCCGGGATCCGCTCGTCGATGTCCCGGCGGCGCGACGGACTGCACGACGTGTTGGTCTTCCGGGACGACGCCGACCGTGCCCGGGTCGTGCTCGGTCCCTGACCGGTAGCGTCGCCGGCGTGGCTGTTCACCTGACGCGGATCTACACCAAGACCGGCGACGACGGGACGACCGCGCTGGGCGACACCTCCCGGGTGCCGAAGACCGACCCCCGGGTGGTCGCCTACGCCGATTGCGACGAGACCAACGCCGCCGTGGGCGTGGCGGTAGCGCTCGGCGGTCTGGAAGCACGGCTCGTCGAGGTGCTCCGCGCCGTCCAGAACGACCTGTTCGACGTCGGCGCGGACCTGTCGACGCCGATCACCGCGGACCCCGAGTACCCGCCGCTGCGGATCACGCCGGAGTACACCGCCCGGCTCGAGGCCTGGTGCGACGAGTTCAACGCCGGCCTGGCGCCGCTGCGGTCGTTCATCCTGCCCGGCGGTACGCCCGGCGCGGCGCTGTTGCACACGGCGCGCACGGTGGCGCGGCGCGCCGAGCGCTCGGCGTGGGCGTTGGACGCCGTCGACGGTGCGCGGACGAACCGCGAGGTGCTGCTGTACCTGAACCGGCTCTCGGACCTGCTGTTCATCCTGTGCCGGGTCGCCAACCCCGACGGCGACGTCCTCTGGCGCCCCGGCGGGGACCGCCCGGACGCCTGACCCGCTCCACCGCTGGCCCCGGTCGCCCGCTCGACCAACGTCCAGCTCAGAAGTGCGGTGCGGACGCCTCGAGCCAGGACACGAAACCGGTGAACGCGCCGTCGGACAGTGCGATCGTCAGCGGCCCGCCGCGGGCGTGCAGGTCGACCACCACCGTCGTCGCCGGCAGCGACGCCAGCTCCGCGGCGACCGGCGGCCGGGACTGCACGACCTGCGTGTCGGCGCGCCGCAGCACCCAGGTCGGACGGGTGCCGACGCCCAGCGCCCGGTACCACCGCAGCTCCTCGCCGGCGAACTGGCCGATGCCGTAGAGCCAACGGTGGGTGCCGCGGCGGGTCGCCAGCGGGATGGCCCCCGGCGAACGGAGCATGAACCGCTGGCGGGCGACGATCGCCGCGAAGACCACCACCGCGAGGGCGACGAACACCAGGCCGACGACGTCGACGACCTGCACTCCCGCGCCTCCCGCCCGGACGCTGCGTCAGACCGACTCGCCGGCCGCCCGCAGGCGGCTCAGCGCGCGGTTGCGGGCGTCGACGGACTCGGGGGTGTCGTCGTTCTGGCTGCGCTCCAGCAGCTCGCGTGCCTCGGCGACGTCGACGTCCTCGGCGTTCTGGGCCACCTCGGCGAGCACCGACACCCCGTCCTCCCGCACGGACAGGAAGCCGCCGTCGACGGCCACCCGCAGCTCGCTCTCACCCTCGCGGTCGATCCGGACGAACCACCCGGCCGACAGCTCGGCGAGCAGCGGCTGGTGGCCGGGCAGGATCCCGATCTCGCCGTCCGGCGTCCGGGCGAACACGGCGTTGGCGTCGCCGGACCAGAGCTTGCGCTCGACCGAGACGAGCTCCACGTGCATCGGCATCAGCGGCCTCCGGGGTCCCCGGACGAGCGTGCGCGCAACGAGCGCTCGGCTGGGGTGGTCATACGTCCCGCAGCTCGTGCGCCTTGCGCTCGAGGTCCTCGAGGCCGCCGCACATGAAGAACGCCTGCTCGGGGTACTCGTCGAAGTCGCCGTCGCAGAGCCGCCGGAACGCGTCGATCGTCTCCTCGACCGGGACGAACGACCCCGGGATGTTGGTGAACTGCTCGGCGACGAACGTGTTCTGCGAGAGGAACCGCTCGATGCGCCGGGCGCGCTGCACCGTGACCTTGTCCTCCTCGGACAGCTCGTCGATGCCGAGGATGGCGATGATGTCCTGGAGCTCCTTGTACCGCTGCAGGATCTGCTTGGTGCGCTGGGCGACCTCGTAGTGCTCGCGGCCGATGTAGTCGGCCGACAGGATCCGGGACGTCGAGTCCAGCGGGTCCACCGCCGGGTAGATGCCCTTCTCCGAGATCGGCCGGGAGAGCACCGTCGTCGCGTCGAGGTGGGCGAACGTGGTGTGCGGCGCCGGGTCGGTGATGTCGTCGGCGGGGACGTAGATCGCCTGCATCGAGGTGATCGAGTGGCCGCGGGTGGAGGTGATGCGCTCCTGCAGCTGGCCCATCTCGTCGGCCAGCGTCGGCTGGTAGCCCACCGCGGAGGGCATCCGGCCGAGCAGCGTCGACACCTCGGAGCCGGCCTGGGTGAACCGGAAGATGTTGTCGATGAACAGCAGGACGTCCTGGCCCTGCACGTCGCGGAAGTACTCCGCCATCGTCAGCGCCGAGAGCGCCACCCGCAGCCGGGTGCCCGGCGGCTCGTCCATCTGGCCGAAGACCAGCGCCGTGTCGTTGATGACGCCCGACTCGGTCATCTCCGCGATGAGGTCGTTGCCCTCGCGGGTGCGCTCGCCGACGCCGGCGAACACCGAGACACCGCCGAAGTTCTTCGCGACGCGGTAGATCATCTCCTGGATCAGCACGGTCTTGCCGACGCCGGCACCGCCGAACAGGCCGATCTTGCCGCCGACGACGTACGGCGTCAGCAGGTCGATGACCTTGATGCCGGTCCGAACAGCTCGGTCTTGCTCTCGAGCTGGTCGAACGGCGGCGGGTCCCGGTGGATCGGCCACCGCTCGGTGACCTCGCAGCGAGCTCCGCCGGGACGTCGAGCGGCTGACCGAGGGCGTTGAACACGTGGCCCTTGGTGACATCGCCGACCGGGACGCTGATCGGGCCGCCGGTGTTCGTGACCTCGGCGCCGCGGACCAGCCCGTCGGTCGGCTGCAGCGCGATGGTGCGGACCATGTCCTCGCCGATGTGCTGCGCGACCTCGAGCGTCAGCGTCTTGGACAGCTCGCCGAGCTCCACCGCGACGGTGAGCGCGTTGAACAGGTCGGGGATCGAGTTGCGCCCGAACTCGACGTCGACGACGGGCCCGACGACCCGCACGACGCGCCCGACGCTGGTGCCCGCCCTCTCCCTGTTCGCGGAACGAGGTGTCTTCGAACAAGGTCGTCATCGCTCTTCGCTCCCTGCCGAGGCGAGCGCGTCGGCGCCGCCGACGATCTCGCTGATCTCCTGGGTGATCTCTGCCTGCCGGGCCTGGTTGGCCAGCCGGGTGTACGTGCGGATGAGGTCCGTGGCGTTGTCGCTCGCCGACTTCATCGCTCGCCGACGGGCCGCCGACTCCGATGTCGCCGACTCGAGCAGCGCGGAGTAGATCCGCGCGCTGATGTAGCGCGGCAGCAGCGCCGAGATGAGCCGCGCGGGCTCCGGCTCGAACTCGTAGGCCGGCTGCGGGCCGCGGTCCTCGGCGTCGGCCTCGGCCTGGCGCGGACCTCGTCGACCTGGACCGGGGAGACCTGCGCCGACGTCGCCGCCTGCGTCACCATCGACTCGAAGTGGGTGTAGACGACCTACAGCTCGTCGATGCCGGGCTGGTCGCGGGACTCGCCCTCGACTGGTGGCGCTCAGCGCACCGACGACGGTGTCGGTGGCGTCCCGGGCGTCACTGAAGCTCGGCTGCTCGGAGAACCCGGTCCACGACCCGGCCACCTCGATGCGCCGGAAGCGGTAGTACCCGACGCCCTTGCGCCCGATGACGTAGCGCACCGGTTCCTTGCCCTCGCGCTGCAGCCGAGTCGGCCAGCTCGTTCGCGGCCTTGATCGCGTTGGCGCTGTAGCCGCCGGCCAGGCCGCGGTCACTCGTGATCGAGCAGGATGCCGCTGCGCCGCGGCTCGGCGACACCGGTGAGCATCGGGTGCTCGATCGAGGCGTTGGCACCGAGCGCCGCCAGCGCGCGGGTCAGCTCCTCGGCGTACGGCCGGGCCGCCGTCATCCGGCTCTGCGCGCGCACGATCCGCGAGGCGGCGATGAGCTCCATCGCCTTGGTGATCTTGCGGGTCGACTGCACCGAGCGGATCCGCTGGCGGTACTCCCGCAGCTGGGCGGCCACGGATCAGCCCGCCGTCCCGGCCGCGGTCGCGCCGCCGGTGTCGCCGGCACCGACGGCCTGCTCGCCCGGGTTGTCGGCGGTCGCCGTCCCACCCGGGGTGGCCGAGGTCTGCCCCTCGTTGGCCGGGCGCTGCGGCGTCGGCTGGCGGTCCACCTCGTCCTGGCGGCCGGGCTGGAACTCACCCTTGAACGCCTCGACCGCCTCCTCCATGGCCTTGACGGTGTCGTCCTCGAGCTTCCCGCCGGAGTTCAGCGAGTCGTAGATCTCCGGGTACCGGCGGTGCCCGATGTACTCGTGCAGCTCACGTTCGAAGCGGCGCACGTCGGACACCTCGATGTCGTCGAGGCGACCCGTCGTGCCCGACCCAGATCGAGACGATCTCCTGGGCCAGCGGGAACGGCGAGGCGGCCGGTTGCTTGAGCAGCTCGACCAGCCGCGCGCCGCGGGACAGCTGCTGCTGGCTGGCGCGGTCGAGGTCGGAGCCGAACGCGGCGAACGCCTCCAGCTCGCGGTACTGGGCCAGGTCGACGCGCAGTCGGCCGGCGACGGACTTCATCGCCTTGGACTGCGCGGCGCCGCCCACCCGGGACACCGAGATGCCGACGTTGATCGCCGGGCGGACGCCGGCGTTGAACAGGTCGGTCTCGAGGAAGCACTGGCCGTCGGTGATGGAGATGACGTTGGTCGGGATGTAGGCCGACACGTCGTTGCCCTTGGTCTCGATGATCGGCAGGCCGGTCATCGAGCCGCCGCCCATCTCGTCGGAGAGCTTCGCGCAGCGCTCGAGCAGGCGGCTGTGCAGGTAGAACACGTCGCCGGGGTAGGCCTCGCGGCCCGGCGGGCGGCGCAGCAGCAGCGAGACGGCGCGGTAGGCCTCGGCCTGCTTCGACAGGTCGTCGAACACGATGAGGACGTGCTTGCCGTCGTACATCCAGTGCTGGCCGATGGCCGAGCCGGTGTACGGGGCCAGGTACTTGAAGCCGGCGGCGTCCGAGGCGGGCGCGGCGACGATCGTCGTGTAGTCCATCGCGCCGGCCTCGTCGAGGGTCTGGCGCGCCGCGGCGATCGTCGAGCCCTTCTGGCCGATCGCGACGTAGACGCAGCGGACCTGCTTGGCCGGGTCTCCCGAGCGCCAGTTGTCGCGCTGGTTGATGATCGCGTCGAGGCAGACGGTGGTCTTGCCGGTCTGCCGGTCGCCGATGATCAGCTGGCGCTGACCGCGGCCGATCGCCGTCATCGCGTCGATGGCCTTGATGCCGGTGAGCAGGGACTCGGTGACGCCCTGGCGCTGCACCACCGTCGGCGCCTGGAGCTCGAGCGCGCGCCGGCCCTCGGTGGCGACGTCGCCCTGGCCGTCGATCGGCTCGCCCAGCGGGTTGACCACCCGGCCGAGGTAGCCGTCGCCGACCGCGACGGAGAGGATCTCCCCGGTCCGGCGGACCTGCTGGCCCTCCTCGATGCCGCCCTGGTCGCCCAGGATGACGACGCCGATGTCGCGCACGTCGAGGTTCAGGGCGATGCCGAGCGTGCCGTTCTCGAAGCGCAGCAGCTCGTTGGTCATCGCACTCGGCAGACCCTCGACGCGGGCGATGCCGTCACCGGTCTCGGCGACGGCGCCGACCTCCTCGCGGGACGCGTCCGGCGAGTAGGACGACACGTAGCTCTCGATCGCGCTCCGGATCTCGTCGGCGGAGATCGTCAGCTCGGCCATGGGGTCCTCGTTCCTGGTTCGTGCTGGTGGCGCGGGATGCGGTGGGTCGACGGTGATCGGGTGGCGGTCGGTGGCCGGCTAGCCGGCGAGCCGGTCACGGGCGGCGGCGAAGCGAGTGGCGATGCTGCCGTCGATGATCTCCTCGCCCACCCGGACGACGAGCCCACCGACGACGGTCGGGTCGACGGCGGAACGCACGGTGATCGGGCGTCCGTACATGTCCGACAGTACGGACGCCAGGCGGTCCTCCTGTTCGGCCGTCAGCGGAACGGCGGTGAGCACGCGGGCGACGGACCGGGCCCGCGTGCGGGCGGCGGCCTCGAGCAGGTCGTCGATCGCGAGCTCGACGCTGCGCTTGCGCGCGCTGGTCACCGCCTGGCGCCAGGAGCTGCTCGGTGACCGGGCGGACCTTGCCGCCGACGACGTCGTTCAGCAGGCGGACCCGGCGCTCGGCCGGCACGCTGAGGTCGTCGAGCAGCGTGGTGAGACCGGACTGGGCGGCGAGGATCCGTTCGAACCGGAACAGCTCGTCCTCGACCTCGTCCAGGTCACCGGCGGCGTCGGCGGACGCGAACAGTGCCTCGTCGGCGACGTCCTCCACGGCGTCCACCAGGTCCCAGGGCCTCGACCACCGCAGCCGTGCGGCGTCCTGGCTCAGCTTGAGCGCCGGGCCACTGATCCGCCCGTCGAACAGCCGGTGCACCAACGCCGCGCGGCCGTCGGGCGCGGACGCCGGGTCGGCGATCGTGCGCCGGAGCCGGGGCTGCGTCGTGAACAGCTCGGACGGCGAGTAGAGCTCACCGGCCATCGTCGAGAGCTCCTCGGCGCTGTTGCGGCCGATCTGCTCCTCGAGCGCCGAACGCAGGGCTGCGATCGATCCCCGGCTGACGGCGGACGCGGTGAGGCTCATCGACTGCCCGCGCCGCTCTGCTGCACGCCCTGCGCTTGTTGACGCTCCAGATCGCTGAGGAAGTCATCGACGGTCGAGCGCACCTGCGCGTCGTCGGCGAGCCGCTGCCCGACGATGCGCTCGGACAGCTCGACGGCCAGCGTCCCGACCTCGCCGCGCAGCTCACGCACGACCTGGTTGCGCTGGGTGGCCAGCTGCTCCTCGCCGCGCGCGACGATGCGCGCGGACTCCTCCTGCGCCTGGGCGCGCATCTCCTCGACGATCCGCTGCGCCTCGGCGCGGGCGCTCTCCCGGATCTGCGCGGCCTCCCCGCGGGCGTCGGCGAGCTGCGCCCGGTACTGCTCGAGCGCCTGGCGCGCCTCGGCTTGCGCGGCTTCCGCGCGCTCGATGCCGCCCTCGATGGCGTCGCGCCGGGCCGCGTACGCCTTCTCGAACCGCGGCACGACGTACCGGCTGATCGCGAAGAAGAGCAGTCCGAAGACGATCAGGACCAGGACGATCTCGGACGTCTTGGGCAGCAGCGGGTTGGGTGCCTCGTCCGCGGCGAGCAGCAGCGCGTTCATGACCGGACCTCCTGCGTTCCCTGGGTGCCCGCGTTACTTCAACACGAACGCGAGCGCGATGCCGATGATCGCCAGGGCCTCGGCGAGGGCGAAGCCCAGGATGGCGATCGGCTGCAGCCGGCCCTGCATCTCGGGCTGGCGCGCGGTGCCGTTGATGTAGGCGGCGAAGATCAGGCCGATGCCGACGCCGGGGCCGACGGCGGCCAGGCCGTAGCCGATCATGTTGAGCGAGCCTGCGACCGAGGCTGCTGCCACTGCTGACATCAGTCTTTCCCTTCCGGTGGCGCGGACCGGCACGGCGCCGGACCGGTCGTACGGGTGCGGATCAGTGCTCCTCGGACAGAGCGCCCGCGATGTAGGTGGCGGTGAGCAGGGCGAAGACGTAGGCCTGCAGCACCTCCACGATGAACTCGAGGAACCCGACGAGGATCCCCAGGACGAACGCCAGGACGCCGGCGGGCTTGACGACCGGACCGGTCGCGGTCAGCAACAGGTAGGCGCCGCCGGTCGAGAACAGCAGCAGCAGCAGGTGCCCGGCGAACATGTTCGCGAACAGTCGCAGCGACAGCGTGATCGGCCGGACGATGATGTTGGAGAGGAACTCCAGCGGGACGATGAGCGGGTAGATGACCTTCGGGACGCCCGGCGGGATCGTGGCGTGCCTGAGGTAGCCGGCGAAGCCGTGCCGCGCGACGCCGATGCCGTTGTAGATGAGCCACACCAGTACGGCCAGGCCGTAGGCGAAGCTCACCCGGCTGAACGGCGGGAACTGCAGGATCGGGACCAGTCCGAAGAGGTTGTTGACCAGGATGAAGAAGAACAGCGACACCAGCAGCGGGACGTACTTGAGGAACTCCGGGCCGATGACGTCGTTGGCGATGTCGTTGCGGACGAAGTTGTAAGCCTGCTCGCCGGTGTACTGCAGCTTCGACGGGACGACGGCCGCACGCCGCGCCGTCACCGCGAGGAAGACGAAGACCACGATCGCGCCGAGGACCAGCAGCAGCGAGGACTTGGTGAGCAGCAGACCCCAGCCCCCGGTCTGCACGTCACCGCCGGTGATCTTCGGGAACTGGAACTCCCCCGGTCCCGGGGCGACGAAGCCGGGGCCGGCGGCGAGCGGCACTGACAGGGGTGTCACTCGGCGTCCTCTCCTCGGGCGTCCTGTGGACGTCTCGCGCGGTCTGCGTGACCGCGGTGGTCAGGCGTGTCTGTGGCAACGGGCCGATCACTACCGCCACCGGCCGATGGCGGGTCGAACTGGCGACGGCCGAACCGGTTGAAGACCAGGTAGAGGCCCAGAGCCGCGCCGACGAGGATGCCGACGGGGACCAGGTACGGGGCGTGCAACCAGCTGCCCAGCGCCCACCCGAGCACGCCGTACACCGCGACTCCGCTCACAAGATATCCGAAGGCGGTCCACGGGTCGCCGCCGCCCCGGTACGGCGGCAGTTGGTCGCCGCGCCGGGACTCGCTCCCGGCGGGTGGCGGCGGGTCGGCCATGCCCCGCGACGCTAACAGTCCCGGCAGGAGCTCACAGCCGCCGGACCGTCCCCCGGCGCAGCGCCACCCCGGTGGCGAGCACGGCGGCCACGGCGAGCCCGGCCGCCCAGGCGCGCAGCTCCAGGGCGTCGCGGTCCAGGACGGCGAGCGCGATCGCGAACCCGACGATGGTCAGCGCGTAGCTGCCGAGCGCGGCGACGAGCGACAGCGCCGGCGAGCGCCGTGCGGCCCGCGCGACCACGCAGCTCGCCGCCGCGAGCACGACGCCGGCGACAGCGAGCCCGCCGGCGTAGCTGGCCAGCGACCGGCCGGCCGGCGGCAGCGCCAGCGCCACCGCCATCCCGGCGCCGGCCACCAGCGCGATGGCGGCCGCCGTCCACGCCCGGTCCCCCGCGACGCGCGCGGCGGTCACGGCGGCGCCGACGCCCGCCGCAGCGACGGCGCTTCCCGCAGCCTCGGCACCGCCGAGAGCAACACGCCGACCGCCACCAGGGCGATCAGCACGCCGCCGAGCAGCCACGGGCCCTGCAGGATCGCGAACCCGACGCCGCCGAAGGCCAGCAGCGCCGACCAGAAGTACAGCAGCAGGACCGCTCGCCGGTGGGTGTGGCCGATGGCCAGCATCCGGTGGTGCAGGTGCTTCTTGTCCGGGGCGAACGGCGAGTGCCCGCGCCCGAGCCGACGGACCACCGCCGAAGCGAGGTCGATCAGCGGCACGGCGAGCACCGCGACCGGGACCAGCAGCGGCAGCAGCAGCGGGATGGAGCCGACGAGCCGTCCGAAGGACTGCGCGTCGGTGCTCGTGGTCGCGGTGACCCCCGCGGCGGACAGCACCAGTCCGGCGAGCATCGACCCGGAGTCGCCCATGAAGATCCGCGCCGGGAAGAAGTTGTGCGGCAGGAACCCCACGCACGTGCCGGCGAGCGCGACCGCCAGCAGCGTCGGGCGCGGCCGCAGGGAGCGTCTGGCCGATCCGCGCCAGGTGGTAGGCGTAGACGAAGAACGCCAGCGCGCCGATCGCGGTGACACCGGCGGCCAGCCCGTCCAGCCCGTCGATGAAGTTGATCGCGTTGATCGTCAGGACGGTGAGCAGGATCGTCGCCGGCACGGCGATGTCCCGCCCGGGTGAAAAGGTGCCGGCGTCGCCGAAGGGCCAGTACAGCGCGACGAGCTGCACGCCGCCCTTGGTCACCATCAGCCCGCTGACCGCCACCTGCCCGGCGAGTTTGGTCACCGAGTCCAGCTCGAAGCGGTCATCGAGGACGCCGAGCAGGCAGATCAGCGTGCAGGAGATCAGCACCCAGCCGATGTTCGTGTCGTAGCGGAACGCGTCGCGCAGGGTGGGCAACCGGTGCGCCAGGAACAGCGCCAGCGCCAGCCCGCCCAGCATGGCCACACCGCCCATCCGCGGCGTCGCGACGGCGTGCACGTCCCGGTCACGCGGGCGGGCGACCGCGCCCCACCAGATCGCCAGCCCCCGCGCGGTGGGGGTCAGCAGGTAGCTGCCCGCCGCCGCGATGCAGGCGACGAGCAGGTACTCGAGACTGGGATGCACTGCGGCGAAGGCTAGCCGGTGAGCTCCGGGACGACCTCGCGCAACGCGTCCGCGCCGACGGCGCCGGTCCGCAGCAGCCGGGGCGGGGACACGGTGACGTCGACGATGGTCGAGGGCACGCCGACACTCGCCGGGCCGCCGTCGAGGTACACCTGGACGGCGTCGCCGAGCTGGTCCCGGGCGTCCTCGGCGTTCAGCGCCGGTGGCGAGCCGGAGCGGTTGGCGCTGCTCACCGCCATCGGGCCGGTCTGCTGCAGCAGTTCCAGCGCCACGGGGTGCAGTGGCATCCGCAGCGCGACCGTCCCGCGGGCGTCGCCGAGGTCCCAGCTCAGCGTCGGGGCGTGCTCGACGACCAGCGTCAGGCCGCCGGGCCAGAAGGCCTCGACGAGTTCGCGGGTCGCGGCGGGGACGAAGCCGACCAGTCCGTCGAGGGTGTCCCAGGACCCGACCAGCACCGGGACCGGCATCTCGCGGCCGCGTCCCTTCGCGGCGAGCAGCGCCGCGACCGCCTCAGCGTCGAAGGCGTCCGCGCCGATGCCGTAGACGGTGTCGGTGGGCAGCACCACGAGTTGGCCGGCCTGCACCGCGCGGGCGGCGGCGGACAGCGCGCCGGGTCGGACGGCCGGGTCGGCGCAGTCGTAGAGCAGGCTCACGGCGTCACATCCTGCCCGGCCGCCCTGTCGACGCGACGGGGCGGAGGCCGGGGTTCAGCCCGACGACCACCCGTCCGGGTGCGACCAGCGCAGTCCCGCCAGGGTCAGTTCGGCCTCCAGGCGCAGCCGGTCGATCGGGCACAGAGGCGCGGCGAGATCTGCGGGCAGGCCGAGTTCACGCGCGGCGATCAGCAGCGTCTGGTCGTAGGCGGTGCACGCCGCCCGCAGGTGCTGGCCGTCGCGGCCGGAGCGGTTCACCTGGACGAGCAAGGCGTCTATCCGGGCGGACATGCGGCTCAGCGTGGCGGCGTGTGCGGCCAGCCGGTACTGGTGCGTCATCTCGACATCGCCGTGTCGGCGGCGCGTCCACGCCGGCATGCCTCGCCCTTCCTGGTCTGTTCGGGCCGGAGACCTTCGCCGGCAGGGCCGGCCGGGTCCCCCGCTTCCGGACATTACCGCTGAAGCTGCACTCCCGGATCGATGGCGATCACGGCGACCTGGGAGGCCGGGATCTGCACCCCGTCCGGCACGTGGGCGGTCACCGTCACCGCGCAGCCGGGCGGGCCGGGCACGACCTGGCTGACGTCGATCGCGCCGATCCCCAGTGGGGGCGCCGCGGTGCCGACGATGCGCCGGATGTCGGGCACGCACTGGCTGATCACCTCGATCACCACCTCGTCCGACGCCTGCGCGCTCAGGGTCGTGCGCACGAGCCGGCCGGTGGCGGTGTCGGTCTCGGAGCCCTGCGCGAGGACCGCGGAGTCCGGGAACTCCTCGGCCACCAGGTCGCGCACGGCGCTGGCGGCCCGCGGGCTGGAACTGCACGTCGTGGAGATCGGACAGCCGACGGCGTCGATCCCGTGGTAGGCGGCCTCCACCGACGCCGCGGCGTCGCGCGGGACGGGCGCGGCGATACGGACCGTCGTGCGTGAGTGCCAGGCGAAAGCGGCCCCGGCGAGCGCGGCAACAGCCAGCACGAGCGCGGTCGCCGCCACGCGCAGCCGCAGCGGCCGCGCCGTCGCGCTGCGCTCGTGCGGCGTCCGCGCCGTTGGGTACTGCTGCGGCGGCCCAGCCGGCTCCAGATCGAGCCATTCGACCCCGCTCATTGGCCGACGTGCAGACTCGGGTCGTCGGCCAGGCGCTCGGCCGCGGCCTCGAGCCGGTCGTCCGGGGTCGGGTCGTCGACGGTGACGGCCACCGTGCAGCCCGGGCGGTCGGCCGACACGACGACCAGGTGCAGGCCAGGGCGGACGTTGTCGATCGGTGGTGTCGAGCGCCGGACCGCCGACCTGGACGTGCCGCCGGGAACGCACAGCGTGCGCAGCTGGATCGTGGCCGTCCCGGAGCGGCCGATGAGCTCGGCCTGGTACCGGTCGGCGCCGATCAGGCCGTACGTCCCGTACCCGGCGAGCACCGTCCCGCCCGGGAACCAGTTCTGGAAGCTGTCGGTGAGGTCGGGCGGGGCGAACAGCCGGTCGTAGCACCGGATGTTGGACGGGCACCCCAGCGGATCGGGCAGCAGAGCGGTGACCATCGCGGCCGGCGCTCGCGGCTCCTGACGCACCGCGGGTTGGGCCTGCACCGCCAGGACGAGCAGCGCCGCCGCCGCGATCGAGCTGCAGGCCGCCGCCACCAGCATCCGGCGCACGGTCCTGCTGCTGGCGCCCACCCGGGCGTGCCAGTAGCCGGGCTGCAGACTGTCGATGCTCACTTCTGCCATGGTCGCGCGCGGGGACTGTTTCGTCTCGTCAGCGGCGTGCTGCGGTGACGAACCGGGGCCGGCCGGCCAGATCCCGGTGCCCGGCGACATCACTCCACCGGCCGTCGGCGCGCATCAGCGCGAGCACGGCGTCGGCGTGGGAATCGTCGTGCTCCATCGCGAACCGGCCGCCGGGTCGCAGCAGCCGCCCGGCAGCAGCGATCACCGCCGGGATCACGGCCAGCCCGTCGGCGCCGGCGAAAACGGCATCGCGCGGGTCGGCGAGCACCTCGGCACCTACCGGCGTCCCCGCAGGGACGTAGGGCGGGTTGCTCACGACCGCGTCAACGGTGCCGGTGAGCTCGGCCAGCAGCGTGCCGTCAGCCACGTCGACCACGTCGCCGGCGACGGCCTCGACCTGCTGCACCCGGGCGACGTTGCGCCGCAGCCACCGCAGCGCCTCCGGCCGACCGCTCGACGGCGAGGACCCGGCGTGCCGCGCTCTCACCGGCGATCGACAGCGCGAGTGCGCCCGAGCCGGCACAGAGGTCAACAGCGACGGCTCCGGCCGGCAGCGGCAGGACAGCCTCGACCAGCAGTTCGGTCTCCGGCCGCGGGACGAAGACCCCGGGCCCGACGGCCACCTCGAGGTGCCGGAACGCGGCGGTGCCGAGCAGGTGCTGCAGCGGTTGGCGGCGTGCACGCCGGTCGAGCAGGGCGGCGAAGCGGTCGGCGGCGGCATCGGGGACCTGCCCGGCGAGCAGCAACCGCGACCGGGCGACGCCGAGGCAGGCGGCGAGCAGCAGCTCGGCGTCGACCCGCGGCGAGCTCACGCCGGCCTCGCGCAGCCGGGCGGCGGCATCGGCGAGCAGCGCCCGGGCGTCCACTGCCCGCTCAGCCGGCGCCGGCGAGCAACGCCTCGGTGTCGGCGCGGGTGAGGGCGTCGATGACGTCGTCGAGCGCGCCGTCGAGCACCTGGTCGAGGTTGTAGGCCTTGAACCCGACCCGATGGTCGCTGATGCGGTTCTCCGGGAAGTTGTACGTGCGCACACGCTCGGACCTGTCGACGGTGCGCACCTGGGAGCGCCGGGCGTCGGCCGCCGCGGCGTCGGCCTGGTCCTGCGCCATCGCGAGCAACCGGGCGCGCAGCACCCGCAGCCCGGCCTCCCGGTTCTGGAGCTGGCTCTTCTCGTTCTGCATGGACACCACGACGCCGGTCGGCAGGTGCGTGATCCGCACCGCGGAGTCGGTCGTGTTGACGCTCTGCCCGCCGGGGCCGGAGGAGCGGAACACGTCGATGCGCAGGTCGTTGGGGTCGATGTCGACCTCGACGTCCTCGGCCTCGGGCAGCACCAGGACGCCGGCCGCCGAGGTGTGGATGCGGCCCTGGGACTCGGTGACCGGTACCCGCTGGACCCGGTGAACGCCGCCCTCGTACTTCAGCCGCCGCCAGACCGCCTGGGCGCCGCGGCGGGCGCGCACGGCCAGGGTGACGGACTTGACTCCGCCGAGGTCGGTCGGCTCCTCGTCGAGGACCTCGACCGACCAGCCCTGCCGCTCGGCGTACCGGGTGTACATCCGCAGCAGGTCCCCGGCGAACAGCGCCGACTCCTCGCCGCCTTCACCTGCCTTGATCTCGAGCAGCACGTCCTTGCCGTCGTTGGGGTCCTTCGGGACCAGCTGCTCGCGCAGCCGGTCCTCCAGCTCGTCGATGCGGCCCTGCAGCTGGTGCGCCTCGGCGGCGAAACCGGCGTCCTCCGGGGCCAGCTCGCGCGCGGCCTGCAGGTCGTCGCAGGTGGTCTCGAGCTCGTTGGCGGTCGCCACGATCGGCGCGAGCTCGGCGTAGCGGCGCCCAAGCGTGCGCGCGCGGGCCTGGTCGGTGTGCACCGCGGGGTCGGCGAGCTCGCGCTCGAGCTCGGCGTATTCGGCGCGCAGCGCGCTCAGCTCACCGGCGCCGGTCGGTCGGGTCACGGCTCGATGTTCTCCTGCGGCAGTCGGCGTACCGGCGGGATCGCCGGCGGACAGCAACGGCGCCCGCCGGCCGTACACGCAGGTACGGGCGACGGGCGCCGATGCAGCGACTACGAGTTCGCGGTGGGACGGACCCGCTTGCCGTACCGCTTCTCGAAGCGGTCGACGCGGCCACCGACGTCCATGATCTTCTGCTTGCCCGTGTAGAACGGGTGGCAGGCCGAGCAGACGTCGACGTGCAGCGCGCCGGACTTGGCCGTGCTGCGGGTGGTGAACGTGTTGCCGCAGGAGCAGCTGACTTGCGTGTCCACGTAGTCCGGGTGGATGCCGTTCTTCACAACTGGATCCCTTCTGCGGGCTCCGGATCGCCGCGGCGATGCCGCTGCCGCTGTGGCGTGAACCGGAACCGGGTGGTTGGACGGCCCAGTCTGCCAGCGCGAGACCTGGCGGACCAAACCGTCTGCTACAACCGCCCGGCACCGGCCGGCATTCCCGTGCTCGCCGCGCTGGCGGAGCCAGGCTCAGCCCTTGACCGAGCCGGCCAGCATCCCGCGGACGAAGAAGCGCTGCAGCGACAGGAACACGATCAGCGGGATGACGATCGAGATGAAGCCGGCCGGGGCCAGCAGTTCCTGGTGGGCGCCGAAGTTGCCGGCCAGGTTCTGCACCCGCGCGGTGATCGGCTGGCCGGACGCGTCGGACCCGCCGAACGTCTTGGCGACCAGCAGGTCGTTCCAGACCCAGAGGAACTGGAAGATCGCGAACGAGGCGATGGCCGGCATCGACAGCGGCAGCACGATCGTGCGGAAGATCCGCAGGTGGCTCGCACCGTCGACGCGGGCGGCCTCGATCAGCGACTCGGGCAGCTGGGACACGAAGTTGTGGATCAGGAAGATCGCCAGCGGCAGCGAGAACATCGTGTGCGACAGCCAGATCTCGGACAGCTTGCCGTTGAGGTGCAGCGACGGGATGACCTGGACGCCGCCGATGTTGAGCCCGAACACGTAGAACCGCTGCAGCGGGACCAGTGCCATCTGCAGCGGCACGACCTGCAGGGCGAAGATCACGAAGAAGACGACGTCGCTGCCCCGGAACCGCACCCACGCCAGGGCGTAGGCGGCCATCGACGCCAGGAAGATCGGGATGATCGTGGCCGGGATCGTGATCGCCAGCGAGTTCACCAGCGGCAGGATCGTGCCGCCGTTGTTGAACAGCACGTCGTGGTAGTCGGTGAGGCTGAAGCTCGGGTGGCTGAAGAACGTCCACCACCCGGTGGTGGCCGCGTCCTCCTTCGGGCGGAAGGAGTTCACGAACAAGCCGAACGTCGGGATCGTCCACAGGATGGTGATGATGATGACGACGAGCGACGCGATCGGGTTGCTGAACGCCTTGCGCCTGGCCTTGCTGGCCGCCGAGCCGTGCAGCACCCCCTTGGCGGTGACGTCGTCGCCCGGCGACGTGGCCGGCGAATCGACCAGCGGCGGTGTCGAACTGGTCACCGAGCACGCTCCTTACGCATCTGGCGAACGTTGTAGAGCACCAACGGAAGCACGCAGAGGAACAGGATCACAGCCAGCGAGCTGCCTCGGCTGACCTGGTTGGTGACGAACAGGTCGGCGTACATCTGCCGGGCCAGGATGTCGGTGTTGTAGTTGCCGTTGGTGATCGTGAAGACGATGTCGAAGACCTTCAGCGTCGCGATCATGATCGTCGTCGTCGACCACGACCAGCGTGCTGCGGATCATCGGGATCTGAACCGTCCGGAACAGGCGGAACCCGGTGGCGCCGTCCATCCGCGCCGCCTCGAGGATCTCGTCGGGGATCGCCTTGAGCGCCGCGCCGAGCACGACCATCGCGAAACCGGCCTGGATCCAGATCATGATGACCATGAGCAGGTAGGTGTTGATCGACGGGTCCAGCAGCCAGTTCGGCGGGTTGTGCCAGCCCAGTTTGATGACGACCGCGCTCAGCAAGCCCGTCTGCGGCTGGCGTCGGGCTCTCGGTAGTTGTAGACGTAGGACCAGATGACCGAGGCGCCGACGAAGGAGATCGCCGTCGGCAGGAAGATCAACGTCTTCGGGAGCGAGGAGAACCGCATCCGGTCGACCAGCAGGGCGACGAGCAGCCCGACGACCACCGCCGCGGCCGGAACGATGATCAGCCACAGCAGCGTGCGCAACAGAGTGTGCAGCGTGTACGAGTCGGTGAAGTCGTACTTGTAGTTCTTCAGCCCGACGAACTTGCGTGTCCAGCTGCTCCGAGGAACTGCTGGTTCTTCAGGCTGGTGACGAACGTCAGGATCGCCGGGATGACCAGCCCGGCCAGCACCAGGATGATCGCCGGCCCGAGGCAGATGACGATCGCCAGCGGGCGCTGGAGCCGCCCGGTGGCGCGCTCGGCCACGAAGAAGACGATGAACAGGATGGCCACGAAGCCGCCGACGGCCTCGAAGACGCCGAGGAACTTCGACGCCGGCTTCCGATGCGGTGCTGGCGAGAATCACCGAGGACGCTGCTACCACGAAGTCCTCCGCAGGAGTCGCCCGGCTGGCCGGGGCTCAGACGACGACGGTTGCGGCCTGCCGTACTCGACAGGCCGCAACCAGAGGCGGACGTGACCGGCGACCGAGGTCGCCGCGGTGGACCAGCAGCAGCTGCCCGCGCCGGATGTCAGCGCGGCGCGGGCAGCTACCTACTACTGCGGCCAGGAGTCGTCGATCTCCTTGGCGACGTGCGGCGATCGACATGCCGCTGCCGAACCAGTCGACCATCGCCTTCCACTCCGCGCCGGATCCGACCGCGGCGGGCATGGCGTCCGAGGCGTCGAACCGGAAGGTCGCCTGCGGGTTGGCGAGGTACTTCGCCGACAGCTGGTCGATCGGGTCGGTGTACAGGCTCTGGTCGACCTTGGTGTTCGCCGACACCCAGCCCGGCGCGACCTTGATGCGCGCGTCGGCCCACTCGGCGCTCGACACGTAGTTCTGCACCGCCTGCACGGCGCCGCTTGTCGCTGAAGGCGGTGACGAACTCGCCGCCGCCCTCGACCGGGGTCTTGATGCTCGGGTTGACCGCCGGCAGGTAGAAGGCGAACGACGTCGCCGTTCGGGCCGACCTTCGTGCCGGTCGGCCACTGCGCCTCGTAGAACGACGCCTGCTGCAGCATCGCCGCACTGGTTCTTCAGGATCGGCAGACCGGCGTTCTGGAACGTCGTCGTGGCGATCGTCTTGACGTCGCCGTAGCCGCCGTTGACCCACTGCGGGTTCTGCATGTAGCCCGCGACGGTCTTCATCGCGTCTTCGATCTTGCGGGTCCTGGAACTTGACCTTGTGGCTGATCCAGTCGTCGTAGACCTGGCCGCCGTAGCTGGCCGAGAACCGCCTCCTCGAGCCAGTCCGTGGCCGGCCAGCCACTAGCGGTGCCGGAGTTGATGCCCCCGCACCACGGCTTGAAGCCGTTCGCGGAATTGTCCGAGGCCATCTTGGCCGACAGCGACATCAGGTCGCTCCACGTCGTCGGCACCGTGTAGTTGTGCTGCTTGAAGTAGCTCGGCGAGTACCAGACCAGCGACTTCATGTTCGCCGACATCGGCGCGGCGTAGAACGTGCCGTTGACCGAGCCGTAGTCCTTCCAGATGGCCGGCCAGTTGTTCTCGTTCTGCACGGTGCCCTGCCGGCGGCTTCTTCACCTGACCGGTCTGCACCATCTGCTGCAGCAGACCCGGCTGCGGGATGATCGCCAGGTCAGGCGCGTTGCCGCCGTTGACCTTGACCGGCAGGTCGGACTCGAAGGTGTTCGAGCCGGTGTAGTTGATCGTGATGCCCGTGCACTGGGAGAACTGCGCCCAGGACTTGTTGAGCGAGTCCGACTCCGGGCTGAGGATCGATCCGAACATCGTCACGGTCGAGCCCTTGAAGCCCGAGTAGGGCTGGTACTGGGCACAGTCACCGGTCAACTTCGGGGCGTTGGACGGCTGGGCTGCAGAGGAACCTCCGCCGCTACTGCTGCTACTACAGGCGGCCAGGCTGCCGAGGGCAACCGCGCTCACGCCGAGCGCTGCGATCGGCCGAGTCCACTTCATCCGTGTGTCCCTTCCGCGCCCTCATCTCGTGCGGCGGTGTCGCCGTTGAGAACGCTGTCGCACCATGACACAACCGGCGCGCCGAACGGAAGAACCGGGCCGCTTCGTTTCCAGATCGTTTCCAAGCGGGGTGACAGTCGTGCCGGCGGGTCCCGGAGGCCGGAACGCGTTGGTCCCGGCATAGAGTCTCGGCCAACGGCCGTGGTCGGTGAACCACGGCTCGAGCGGCGGACGCGCCGCTGCGTCCAGCCCGCATCCGGGCACGTAGCCAGCTTCGAAGGAGCTCTCGCCCAGTCATGTCCGCGGCCACCTCCCCGCCCGAGACCGACGACGTCCAGCCCGCGCAGTGGTGGCGCAGCGCGGTGATCTACCAGGTCTACATCCGCAGCTTCGCCGACGGCGACGGCGACGGCCTGGGTGACATCACCGGGTTGCGGTCACGGCTGCCGTACCTGGCCGACCTCGGGATCGACGCGGTGTGGATCAATCCCTGGTACCCCTCGCCGATGGCCGATGCGGGCTACGACGTGGCCGACTACCGCGCGGTGGAACCTCGCTTCGGCACGCTCGACGACGCCGACGTCCTGGTCACGGAGGCGCACGCGCTCGGCCTGCGGGTGCTGCTCGACATCGTGCCGAACCACACCTCCGACCGGCACCGCTGGTTCGTCGAGGCACTGGCGGCCCCGCCGGGGTCCGCGGCGCGGGAGCGCTACCTGTTCCGTCCCGGCCGCGGTCCCCACGGCGAAGAGCCGCCCAACGACTGGCGCAGCGTCTTCGGCGGCCCGGCCTGGAACCGCGTCACGGAGCCCGACGGCCGCCCGGGTGAGTGGTACCTGCACCTGTTCGCACCGGAGCAGCCGGACCTGAACTGGGCGAACCCCGAGGTGCACGCGGAGTTCCTGGACACGCTGCGGTTCTGGTTCGACCGCGGCGTGGACGGGTTCCGCATCGACGTGGCGCACTCACTGGCGAAGGACTACGCGCTGCCCGATCTCGGCGACGCCGTGTGGCCCCGCCCGCCCGACGCGGAGGACACCCCGCACCCGTTCTGGGACAGGGACGAGGTGCACGACGTCTACCGGGAATGGCGCTCGATGGCCGACAGCTACGACCCGCCGCGGATCTTCGTGGCCGAGGCCTGGGTGCACAGCCCGCGCCGACTGGTGCGTTACGTCCGCCCGGACGAGTTGCACAGCGCCTTCAACTTCGACTTCCTGCGCTCACCGCTGGCGGGCCGACGCGCTGCGCGCGGCGATCGACGAGACGCTGACCGCGCATCGTGCCATCGGTGCGCCGGCGACATGGGTGCTGGCGAACCACGACGTGGCCCGCGAGGTGTCGCGCTACGCCCGACCGCAGGACCTCCCGACCGGGCCCATCCCGCACCTGCAGGAGCTCCTCGACCGGCCGGCGGACTTCGCCGTGGGGCTCCGTCGCGCGCGCGCCGCGGCGCTGCTGATGCTGGCGCTGCCGGGCGGGGCGTACGTCTACCAGGGCGAGGAGCTCGGCCTGCCCGAGGTGGAGGACCTGCCCGAGGACGTGCTGCAGGACCCGACCTGGGAGCGTTCCGGCCACGCCGACCGGGGCCGCGACGGCTGCCGGGTCCCGCTGCCGTGGTCCGGCGACCGCCCGCCGTACGGTTTCGGCCCGCCCGGCTCGACGCCCTGGTTGCCCCAGCCGCCGTCGTGGGCGCGGCTGTCGGTCGCGGCGGAGGACGGCGACCCGGAGTCGATGCTGACGCTCTACCGCGCGGCGCTGCGGCTGCGGCGCAGCCGGCCGGAGCTCGGCGACGGGACGATGGACTGGCTGCCGGCAGCCGCGGACGTGCTCGCCTTCTCCCGCGGGCCCGGGTTCGCGTGCGTGGCCAACGTCGGCAACGAACCGGTCGCGCTGCCCGCCGGCGAGCTGCTGCTGAGCAGCGTCGAGCTGACCGAGGACGGCCGGCTGCCGGGCGACGCCGCCGCCTGGGTGGCCACCGGCGCCTGACACGCCGCGCCGGTGGCCGAGCCCCGGCGCGGCGGCGAGATCCCGTACTCGCGTGGGGGACCGGGTCCCGGTCAGTCGGAACCGGGCGTCGTCTTCGCGATCTGCATGAGGAACTCGATGTTGGTCCGGGTCTTGCGCAGCCGGTCGAGCAGCAGGTCGATCGCCTGCTGGGACTCGAGGGCGTGCAGCACCCGGCGCAGCTTGATCGTCACGGCCAGCTCGTCCGGCGAGAGGAGCAGCTCCTCCTTGCGGGTGGAGGACTGGTCGACGTCGACGGCCGGGAAGACGCGCTTGTCCGCGATCTTGCGGTCGAGCTTGAGCTCGGCGTTGCCGGTGCCCTTGAACTCCTCGAAGATCACCGTGTCGCCGGCGGAGCCGGTCTCGACCAGCGCCGTGGCGAGGATGGTCAGCGAGCCGCCGTTCTCGATGTTCCGCGCGGCGCCCAGGAAGCGCTTCGGCGGGTACAACGCCGTCGAGTCGACACCGCCGGACAGGATCCGGCCGCTCGCCGGCGCGGCCAGGTTGTAGGCCCGGCCGAGGCGGGTGATCGAGTCGAGCAGCACGACGACGTCGTGACCCATCTCGACCAGCCGCTTGGCGCGCTCGGTGGCGAGCTCGGCGACCATCGTGTGGTCCTGCGGGCGCCGGTCGAAGGTCGAGGCGATGACCTCACCCTTCACCGAGCGCTGCATGTCCGTGACCTCTTCGGGCCGTTCGTCGACCAGGACCACCATGAGGTGGCACTCCGGGTTGTTCGTCGCGATGGCGTTCGCGATCGCCTGCAGCACCATCGTCTTGCCCGCCTTCGGCGGGGAGACGATCAGCGCCCGCTGACCCTTGCCGATCGGCATGACCAGGTCGATCACGCGGGTCGTGAGGATGTGCGGCTCGGTCTCGAGGCGCAGCCGCTCCTGCGGGTAGAGCGGCGTCAGCTTCGTGAACTCGACGCGGTTGCGGACCTGCTCCGGGTCCTGGCCGTTGACGGTGTCGAGCCGGACCAGCGGGTTGTACTTCTCCCGCCGCTCGCCGTCGCGCTGTTGGCGGACCGCGCCGGTGACCGCGTCGCCGCGGCGCAGGTTGAACCGCCGGACGAAGGAGTTGGCGACGTAGACGTCGTCCGAGCCGGCGAAGTAGCCACTGGTCCGGACGAACCAGGTGTTCTTGTCCTCGATCGCGTCGAGGATGCCGGCGACCGGGACGAGGACGTCGTCGTCGCCGACGGTCGGCTCGGCGTCGCCGCCGGAGCCGGCGCGATCAGTGCGCTCGGGACGGTCGTTCCGGTCGCGGTTGCGGCCGCGGCGGTCGCGGTAGCGCCGGCCACGGCGGCGGTTGCCGCCGTCGTCGTCACGGTCGTCGTCGCGGTCGCCGTAGGACTGCGACGAGGGCTGGCCCTGGCCCTGGCTCTGGCTCTCTCTGGCTCTGCTGACGCTCGCCGCCCTGCTGGCGGTCACCCTGCTGGCGGTCTTCACGGCGCGGACGGTCGGGCGTGCGGGTCTGGTCGGGCGTGCGGGTCTGCTCGGACGTGCGGGGCTGGTCGGGCGTGCGCTGCTGCTCGGCGGCGTCCGGCGCGGTCCGGCTGCCGTTCAGCGCCGCAGCGGAGGTGCCGTTCCCGCTCGGCCCGGCACTGGTGTCGGTGGCCCGCGCCGGGGCGCCGCCGGCCGGGCTGCCCGCGGGGCGGGCGGCGGCGCGACGCTCCCGGCGTGCCGCGGGGGCCTCGTCGGTGCGGCCGTTCGGCTGCTCGGGCGGGGTCGCCGACGACGAGGTCGACGACGAGGACGGCGACGACGTCGGTGAAGCAGCGGCGCCGGCCGGCGGACCGCCGGCGCGGGCGGACTGGATGGCGGCGATGAGGTCGCTCTTGCGCATCCGCGCCGTCGAGATGCCGAGGCTGCCGGCCAACTGCTGCAGTTCCGGCAGCAGCAGGGTCGACAAGCTGCCGCTGCGTCGCCGCGACCCGCCGTTGGTGCCGTCGGTGGTGTCGCTGGGCGGAGTCTGCTCTGCGGGTGCGGTCTGCGCCGGCGTACCGGGCTCGACCGTCCGGAGCTGCTCCTGGGTGTCTGTCACGAGTGTTCGGAGTCCTTCCGAAGGCGTCCGCGGGGCTCGTCGTCGAGCGGCGGACCGGGAACCGGTGGTGTCCGGCCGGGTGGGAGAGATGACCGGCCGGGGATCGGGACGGCCGCGGGTCGGCGGTCCCGGGGGAACGGCGGTTGTGCGTGAGCTCGTCCGTCCGGAGCCGGGCGCTGCGCCGACTGCGGCAGCCACGGGGGGCGGCTTCGGCAGGGGGCGGAGTTCCGGGTCCCCACGCCGGCGTCCTCGGCGAACCGAGGAGTGCCGGGGAGGGATGGTCGGCCTGACGTCTCCGTCCGAGCTGACGCAGTGAGCCTAGACGCTCACCCTACGCCCGGCAACACGGCGCGCGTCCGCGGCATTCCCGTGGCGGAGGTCACGACGCTCCGGTCGACAGCCGCGCGCCGTCCGCGTCGACGGACAGGGCACGCGCCTGCCACCCTGGCGGGGTGGCGGCCGCGGCCCGGCGCGCCTGGTCGGCGGAGGCGGTCAGGACCAGCACCGTCGGGCCGGCACCGGACACGACGGCGGGCAGCCCGTCCGCCCGAAGTCGCGTCACCAGCTCGGCGGCGAGGCCGAGCAGCGGGGCGCGGTAGGGCTGGTGCAGCCGGTCCTCGGTGGCGGCGAACAGGAACTCGGGTCGGTCGGTGGCGGCGGCGACCAGGAGAGCCGCCCGTCCTGCGGTGCGGGCCGCGTCGGCGTGCGGGACGGTGGTCGGCAGGGCGGCGCGGGCCGCCTCGGTCGCCAGCGCGAACGGCGGTACCAGCGCGACGGGGCGCAGCACCGGGGTGCAGTCGCGTCGCACCATCCGGGCACCGTCGCCGTCCTGCCAGGCGATGGTCAGGCCGCCGGCGAGGCAGGCCGCGACGTTGTCCGGGTGCCCCTCGAGCTCGGTGGCCACCTGGAGCGCCGCGTCGACGTCGTCGTCCGCCCCGGCGAGCCCGCGCGCGAGCAGGACCCCCGCGACGATCGCCGCGGCGGACGAGCCCAGCCCGCGGCCGTGCGGGATCCGGTTCTGACAGTCCAGGCGGACCTCCGGCGCCGCGACGCCAAGCGCGGCACAGCCCGCCCGGAACGCACGGAGGACCAGGTGGCCGTCGTCCAGCGGCACCGCCCCGGCGCCGTGACCGGTGACCGCGATCTCGCTGCGGTCCGCGACGCTGGCGGTGACGTCGTCGTGCAGGGCGAGCGCCAGCCCCAGCGCGTCGAAGCCGGGACCGAGGTTGGCGCTCGTCGCAGGGACGCGGACGTGCGCCGTCCGTGCCGCGGGCGGCACCGGTCAGTCCAGCCCGAGCCAGACCGCCGCGGCGGCCGCGTCGACAGGGACGGTGACCGGTTTCGGCGCGCCGGAGATCGCCCACTCCGGGTCCTTGAGGCCGTTGCCGGTGACGGTGCAGACGACGGTGGCCCCGCGCGGCAGCCGGCCGTCGGCGGCGGTCATCAGCAGCCCGGCGACGCTCGCGGCGGACGCCGGCTCGACGAAGACCGCCTCACGCCGGGCCAGCAGCCGGTACGCCTCGAGGATCTGCCGGTCGGTGACGGCGTCGATCAGCCCGCCGGAGTCGTCCCGCGCCGCCTCCGCGGACGTCCAGGACGCCGGGTTGCCGATCCGGATGGCGGTGGCGATCGTCATCGGGTGCGCCACCGGGGCACCGCGCACGATCGGCGCCGCACCGCTGGCCTGGAAACCGAACATCCGCGGCGTCCCGGTCACCACGCCGTCGGACGCGTACTCGCGGTAGCCCTTCCAGTAGGCGGTGATGTTGCCGGCGTTGCCGACCGGGATGCAGTGCACGTCCGGTGCCCGGCCGAGGACGTCGCACACCTCGAACGCGGCGGTCTTCTGCCCGTCGATGCGGTCGGGGTTGACGGAGTTGACCAGCGCGACCGGGTGCTCGACGGCGAGCTTGCGCGCCAGTTCGAGGCAGTCGTCGAAGCTGCCGTCGACCTGCAGCAGCCGCGCGCCGTGCACGAGCGCCTGGGCCAGCTTGCCGAGCGCGATCTTGCCCTGCGGGACGAGGACGGCGCAGACCAGGTCCGCCCGCACCGCGTACGCGGCGGCGCTGGCGCTCGTGTTGCCGGTCGAGGCGCAGATGACGGCCTTGGCGCCGGTCTCGACTGCTTTCGAGATCGCGACGGTCATGCCGCGGTCCTTGAACGACCCGGTGGGGTTGGCGCCCTCGACCTTGAGGTAGACCTCGCCACCGGTCCGCTCGGACAGCGTCGGCGCGGGGACGAGCGGGGTCCCGCCCTCGTACAGCGTCACCACCGGGGTCGAGGCGGCCGACCGGCAGCCGGTCGCGGTAGGCCTCGATCAGCCCGGGCCAGCCGACCCGGTGCGTGAGCGTCATCCGCCCATCCCCTCGACCCGCATCACGACGGCCGGGCGGCGGACGGCCCCGGAGTCGGTCAACCGCGCCACCGTGCGGGCCAGCGCGGACTCCGGGGCGGTGTGGGTGACGAGAACGAGCGTCGCGGCGTCACCGCGACCCTCCTGGCGCACGGTCTGGATGCTCACGTCCTGCTCGGCGAACGCGCCCGCCACCGCGGACAGCACGCCCGGGCGGTCGTGGACGTCGAGCGCCACGTGGTAGCGCGTCGGGACGTCGCCCATCGGCAGGACCGGCAGGTCGGCGTAGGCGGTGGACGCCGCACCGCGGCTCCCGGTCACGCGGTTGCGGGCGACGGCGACCAGGTCGCCCAGGACAGCGCTGGCCGTCGGCGCGCCGCCGGCGCCGCGGCCGTAGAACATCAGCGAACCCGCCGCCTCCGCCTCGACGAAGACGGCGTTGAACGCGTCGCCGACCCCGGCCAGCGGGTGCTGGCGCGGCAGCATCGCCGGGTGCACGCGGACGGACACGGCCTCGCCGCCGTCCGGGGCGACGCTCCGCTCGCAGATGGCCACGAGCTTCACGGTGCAGCCCATCGCCTTCGCGCTGGCGATGTCGGCGGCGCGGACGTCGCCGATGCCCTCGCGGAAGACGTCACCGGCGGTGACCCGGCTGTGGAACGCCAGTCCGGCGAGGATCGCCGCCTTCGCCGCAGCGTCGAACCCGTCGACGTCCGCGCTCGGGTCGGCCTCGGCGTACCCCAGCACCGTCGCCTCGGCCAGTGCCTCGTCGAAGCCGGCGCCGGTGGCGTCCATCCGGGACAGGATGAAGTTCGTCGTCCCGTTGACGATGCCCATCACCCGGGTGATCCGGTCACCGGCCAGCGACTCGCGCAGTGGGCGCAGCAGCGGGATGGCGCCGGCGACCGCCGCCTCGTAGTAGAGGTCGACCTCGGCCTTCGCGGCGGCCTCGTGCAACGTGGCGCCGTCCTCGGCGAGCAGCGCCTTGTTGGCGGTGACGACGCTCCGCCCGACGCTGCAGCGCCTCGAGCAGCAGTCCCCGAGCCGGTTCGATGCCACCGATGACCTCGACGACGAGGTCGACGTCGTCGCGGGCGACCAGGCCGGCGGCGTCGGTGGTGAGCAGCTCCGCCGGGACGTCGGGGTGTCGCTGCGGCCGGCGCACCGCGATGCCCGCCAGCTCCAGCGGGGTGCCGATGCGCGCGGCGAGGTCGTCGGCCTGCTCGCGGAGCAGCCGGACCACTTCGGAGCCGACCACGCCGCAGCCCAGCAGTGCGACCCGCAGGCTCACGGCGTCACCCCGGTGTCGAGCCGCAGCAGGTCGCTCGACCGTCTCGCGTCTCATCAGCACGGTGTCGGTGCCAGCGCGGAGGGCGACGACCGGCGGGCGCGGTACGTGGTTGTAGTTGCTCGCCATGCTGCGGCAGTACGCGCCGGTGGCCGCGACCGCGAGCAGGTCACCCGGCGCCAGGTCGCCGGGCAGCCAGGTGTCGCGGACGACGACGTCGCCGCTCTCGCAGTGCTTGCCGACCACGCGGGCCAGCTTCGGCGCGGCGTCGGAGACGCGGTTCGCCAGCACGCAGGTGTACTGCGCGTCGTACAGCGCGGTGCGGATGTTGTCGCTCATCCCGCCGTCGACGCTGACGTAGCAGCGGTGCGCGCCGCCGTCGAGCGCGATGTCCTTGACGGTGCCGACCTCGTAGACGGTGACGCCGCTCGGGCCGACGATCGCCCGGCCGGGCTCGACGGAGATCCGCGGGACGGGCAGTCGCGCCGCGGCGCACTCGCGCTCGACGATGGACGTCAGCCGGGACGCGAGCTCCTTCGGCGTCTCGGGGTCGTCGCCGGCGACGTAGGCGATGCCGAACCCGCCGCCGAGGTCCAGGTGCGGCAGCTCGACGCCGTGGACGTCACGCAGCTGCGCGGCCAACCCGACGACGCGGTGCGCGGCGACCTCGAAACCCGCGGTGTCGAAGATCTGCGAGCCGATGTGGGAGTGCAGACCGGCGAGCTCGAGCGACGCAGACGCGAGCACCGCGGCCGCCGCCTCGGCGGCGACACCGCCGGACAGTGCGAAACCGAACTTCTGGTCCTCGTGCGCGGTGGCGATGAACTCGTGGGTGTGCGCCTCGACGCCGACGGTGACCCGGACGAGCACGCGCTGACGTTGCCCGGCGTCGGCCGCGACCTGGGCCAGTCGTCCGATCTCGTCGAAGGAGTCGACGACGACCTCATCGACGCCGACCTCGACCGCACGCTGGAGTTCGGCGACGGACTTGTTGTTGCCGTGCACGACGATGCGCTCCGGCGGGAAGCCGGCGGCGAGGGCCACCTCGAGCTCGCCGCCGGTCGAGACGTCGAGCCCCAGGCCCTCGTCGGCGAGCCACCTCGCGACGGTGGTGCACAGGAACGCCTTGGCGGCGTAGAAGACGTCGCCGCCGGAGAACGCGGTGGCGTGGTCGCGCGCCCGCGCCCGGAGGTCGTCCTCGTCGAGGACGAGCACCGGCGTGCCGTGCCGGGCGACGAGCTCGCCGACGGCCACCCCGCCGACCTCGAGCTGGCCGTCGGCGCGGCGTCGGGCCGAGGCCGGCCACACCACGGGGTCGAGCTCGGCGAGCGCGCGCGGATCGGCGGGAGGCGGACCGGCCGGCGCTGTCCGGCAGGACGTCGGCGTGCCGGGGCCCGGCCGGGTGCGCGGACCTGCTCATCGGGAGCCCGCCGCTTACAACCGGTCGGGCGCGCCGACGCCGAGCAGCGCCAGGCCGTTGCGCAGGACGACGGAGCTGGCCTCGTTCAGCCACCACCGGGTGCGGTTGGCGTCGGTGACGGCGGCGTCGCCGACGGGCATGACCCGGCACTCCGGCGTGTCGTACCACCGGTGGTAGGTGCCGGCGAGCTGCTCGAGGTAGCGAGCGACGCGGTGCGGCGCACGGAGCTCCGCCGCGGTCTCGACGATCCGCGGGAACTCCCCCAGCGCGCCGAGCAGCTCGACGTCGCGCGGGTGGTCGAGCAGCTCGGGCCGGAACTCCCCCGCCCCGATGCCGACCGACTCGGCGTTGCGCAGGATCTGCCGGGTACGCGCATGGGCGTACTGGACGTAGAAGACGGGGTTGTCGTTGCTGCGCCGCACGACCAGGTCCAGGTCGACGTCGAGCACCGAGTCGCATCGACGAGCGCTCGAGGGTGTAGCGGGCGGCGTCGACGCCGACCGCGTCCACGAGGTCGTCCATCGTCAGGAGCGTGCCGGCGCGCTTGCTCATCCGCACCGGCCGGCCGTCGCGGACCAGGTTCACCATCTGCCCGATCAGGACCTCGACGGTGTCGGGGTCGTCCCCGAGCGCCGCGGCGGCCGCCTTGAGCCGGCCGATGTAGCCGTGGTGGTCGGCGCCGAGCAGGTAGATGCACAGGTCGAAGCCGCGGGCGCGCTTGTCGGCGAAGTAGGCGATGTCGCCGGCGATGTAGGCGGCGTTGCCGTCGCTCTTGATGACGACCCGGTCCTTGTCGTCACCGAAGTCGGAGCTGCGCAGCCACCACGCCCCGTCGGCGAAGTACAGCTGGCCGGACTGGGTGAGCTGTTCGACGGCCTTGTCGACCGCACCGGAGGCGTGCAGCGAGTCCTCGTGGAAGTAGACGTCGAAGTCGACGCCGAAGTCGTGCAGCTGCTGCTTGACCTGGGTGAACATGAGCTCGACGCCCTCGCGCCGGAAGACCTCCTGCGCCTCGTCGCGGGGCAGGTCGAGGACACCTGGCTGCCCCGCCACGATCTCGGCGGCGATCTCGTCGAGGTAGGCGCCGCCGTACCCGTCCGGCGGAGGAGGCTCACCGTGGGCCCGGGCCAGCAGCGACGAGGAGAACCGGTCGATCTGCGTGCCGTGGTCGTTGAAGTAGTACTCCCGGGTGACCGCCGCGCCCTGGCGCCTCGAGCACCCGCGCCAGCGCGTCGCCGACCGCCGCCCACCGCGTCCCTCCGAGGTGGACCGGACCGGTCGGGTTCGCCGAGACGAACTCCAGGTTGACCCGCGACCCGCTCATCGCGGTGCCCGACCCGTAGGACGCCCCGGCGCCGACGACCGCACGGGCCAGCTCGCCGAGCGTCCCGGCGGCGAGGGTGATGTTGAGGAAACCCGGACCGGCGACTTCCACGGCCGCCACACCGGGCGCCTGGCGCACGCGCTGGGCGACCACCTGCGCCACGTCGCGAGGCGGGCGCCCGGCGGCCTTGGCGAGCCGGAGCGCGACGTTCGTCGCGTAGTCACCGTGCTCGCGGCTGCGGGGACGCTCGACCACCACGTCGTCCGGCACCGGGACGGCCAGCTCCCCCGCGTCGACCGCGGCGGCCACGGCGGCGCGGATCGCGGCGGACAGCGCGGCGGGCTCCACGGGAGGAGTCTAGAGGCGCCGGACCACCCGGAGTCCGCTCCGCCTGAGCGGCGGCCGCGCCGATCAGGGCTGTTCCCCATCCGTCGCACCTACACTCGCCAGGTCGCCGGCCTCCCGCCGGCAGCAGCGGTCCGCCCGTCGGGGCGGGCCCGCGCCTCCCGCCGCCGTCCGAGGAACCGTTCCATGGCCCAGCGCAAGACCCCGGCCCCGCCGACCCGCGCGTCGGGTCCCCGTCCCGGGAGCTCCCGCACGCCTGCGGACGGCGCCGCCCGCTCCGGGGCGTCGGCGGCGGGCCGTCCCCGTCCGCCGGCAGGCAAGCGGCCGACCAAGTCCATCGTCAACCAGCGGCAGACGCCCTGGGGCCTCATCGTCGCCACCGTCCTGGTGGTGCTCTTCGCCGGCGGCGTGGTGACCTACGCGGTGACTCGCAGCTCCGGCTCGTCGACGTCGGACAACCCGTACACCCAGCCGTTCCTCGCCGACGCCAAGAAGATCCCGGGCGTGACGTACAAGCAGGAGCCGGACCACACGCACGTCTTCTCGACCGTCAACTACGACTCCTCGCCGCCGGTCGGCGGCAACCACAGCCAGATCTGGGCGGACTGCTCCGGCACCGTGTACCCGAGCGCGATCGCGAACGAGAACGCCGTGCACGCCCTGGAGCACGGTGCCATCTGGATCACCTACCGGCCCGGGCTCGCCGCGGATCAGGTGGCCACGCTGTCGAAGCTCGTCGACGGGCAGGACCGCATGCTGATGAGCCCGTACGCGGACCTGAAGACCCCGATCTCGCTGCAGTCGTGGGGCTACCAGCTGTTCGTCGACAAGGCCGACGACCCGCGGATCACCCAGTTCATCGACGCCCTGCGCTACAACCCGAAGACGACGCCGGAGTACGGCGCCCAGTGCGCCGACCCGCAGTTCAAGGCCAAGCCGAGCACGCCGGGCAACCCGGTGTTCACGCTGAACTCGTGACCGTCATGGACGTCGCCGGACCCGACGCCGTGACCGTCCCGGCGCGGCCGGGGCGGTCGCGGGGTCTGCGCACCGCGCTCGTGGCGGTCCTCGCGCTGGCCGCCCTCGTCCTCGCCGGCGGCGTCGGGTACCTGTGGGGGTCCTCCGGCGGCAGCACCACCGTGACGGCCACCTCGGTGGACGCGGGGTTCGCCCGGGACATGTCCACCCACCACCGGCAGGCCATCACCATGGCCAGCTACACCCGCGACCACACCGCCGACCCCGACATCAAGCTGCTCGCGCTGGACATCGAGACCGAGCAGTACTTCCAGATCGGACAGATGCAGGGCTGGCTGGACGGGTGGGGGCTGACCAACGACGGCAGCCAGCCCGAGATGGCGTGGATGGGCATGTCGTCGATGGTCAGCGACGGGCTGATGCCCGGCATGGCGTCACCGGCGCAGATGAGCCGGCTGCAGACCCTGACCGGCACCGCACTGGACGTCGACTTCCTGCAGCTGATGCTCCGCCACCACCAGGGCGGTCTGCCGATGGCGCGCTACGCCGCCACGCACGCCTCGTCGCCGTACGTCCGCGACCTCGCCGCGAAGATGGTCACCACCCAGAGCAACGAGGTCGTGGCCATGGAGCAGCTGCTGCGCCAGCGCGGCGCCACCCCGCTGCCCGCGCCCCCGTCCTACTGAGCACCCGCGCTCAGGCGTCGGAGCCCCGCGCGATCGTCGCGCTGGCGCGGCGCACGGCGCGCACCGGCCCGCTCGGCAGCACGTCGGCGAGGAAGCCGAAGCGGTCGACGAGCTGGGCGGCGGTGGCCGAGGTCGGCGCGGCGGCACGCAGCTCGGCCAGCCAGTCGGCGAGGTCGCCCCATCCGGGCGCGGCCAGCGAGCCGCCGACCTGCTGCACCGACAGCGCCGCGCAGAGGTTCGCGAACGCCAGCCGGTGCGCCAGCGGCCACTCCCGGAGCGTCCCGAGGACGAAGGCGGCGGCGAACACGTCGCCGGCCCCGGTCGCGTCGACGGCGTTGACGGGCAGGGAGGGCACCCACTCCTCCTCGCCGGTGCGACCGTCGCGGGCCAGCGCCCCCTGCCCGCCGCACGTGACTACTACGACCGGCACCAGGTCGGCGAGTTCCATCAGCGCCGCGCGCGGGTCGTCGGTGCGGGTGTAGGCCATCGCCTCGTCGCTGTTCGGCAGGAAGGCGTGGCAGGGCGCCAGCTGCTCGGCCAGCCGCCGCGCCGGCCACTGCTGCGAGGCGTCCCACCCGACGTCGGCGAACAGCAGAGTGCCCCCGGCCGCCGCCTCCGTCAGCCACGACTCGACGCCCTCGCCGAGATGGACGACGCCGGCCCGGGCGGCCGGCAGCGGCCGGACCAGCTCCGCGGTCGGCACCGGCGGGGGGTGGCTGTGGGTGACCATGGCACGGTCGCGCTGCACGGCGAGCGAGATCGTCACCGGGCTGTGCCAGCCGGCGAAGCGGCGTGACCGCGACAGGTCGACGTCCTCCTGGTCGGCCAGCGTCCGCCAGAGGAAGTCGCCGTAGACGTCGTCGCCGAAGGCGGCCGCGAGCGTCGTGCGCAGCCCCAGCCGGCTCGCCGCCACCGCCAGGTTCGCGATGCCGCCGGGACAGGACCCCATGCCCTCGGCGGGCAGCTCCGTGCCCCGGCTCGGCAGGCCCGGCAGCCCGGTCAGGACGACGTCGAGGAACACCGGCCCGGACAGCAGGACGTCGAACTCCGGCCCGGCCACTCGGACAGGATGGCACCGTGCAGCTCACCATCCTGGGCGGCGGCGGCTTCCGGGTGCCGCTGGTCCTGCGGGCCCTGGCGGGACGCCCGGAGCTCGGCATCGACCGGGTGGTGCTGCACGACCTCTCCCCCGAGCGGCTGTCCGTCGTCCGGTCGGTGGTGGGTGACCTGCCGGGCGTCAGGGTGCGCGCGACGACCGACCTGCACGCCGCGGTGGCCGGCACGGACGCGGTGTTCTCCGCGGTGCGGGTGGGGGGCGCCGCCGGTCGCGTCGCCGACGAGCGGCGCGCGATCCGGCACGGGCTGCTCGGCCAGGAGACGGTCGGCGCGGGCGGGCTCTGCTACGGCCTGCGCACACTGCCGGTGGCGCTCGAGACGGGCCGGGTGGTGGCCGAGGAGTCCGATGGGTGGTTGGTCGACTTCACCAACCCGGCGGGCCTGGTGACCGAGGCGTTGCGCCCGGTGCTCGGCGCCCGGGTGGTGGGCATCTGCGACTCGCCGACCGGTCTGGTGCGGAGGGTGGCGCACGCTCTGGGCGTGCCGGAGTCGGCGGCCGACTACGCCGGGATCAACCACCTCGGTTGGCTGCGCCGGATGGTCGTCGACGGCGAGGACGTGCTGCCCCGGCTGCTCGCCGACGACCGGGCGCTGGCCGGGTTCGAGGAGGGCCGGTTGTTCGGCCCGACGCTGCTCCGCGCGCTCGGTGCCGTCCCGAACGAGTACCTGGCGTACTACTACGGCCGGCGGGACGTGGTCGCCGGGCAGCGGGACGCGCCGACGCGCGGCGAGCTGCTGCAGCGTGACCAGGACGCCTTCTACGCCGGTGGCCCCGAGGGTGCCGCCGCGCGGTGGGAGGCGACCCGGCGCCGCCGGGAGCAGACGTACCTCGCCGAGGCCCGCACCGAGGAGCGCGACGCCGCCGACCTCGCCGGCGGCGGGTACGAGCAGGTGGCGCTGGACGTCCTGACGGCCCTGACCGGTCACGGCGACGCGACGTCGATCGTCAACACCGTCAACGCGACCGCACTTCCCCAGCTGCCCGCCGACGCCGTCGTCGAGCTGCCGGCGCGGATCTCGCCAGCCGGGGCGCACGCACTGCCCGCCGCGCCACTGGAGCTGCACCAGCTCGGTCTCGTCGCCGGCGTCAAGGACGCCGAGCGCGCGCTGATCGCCGCGGTCGTCCAGCACGACCGCAGCGCGGCCGAGCGCGCGTTCGCCCTGCACCCGCTCGTCGACTCGGCGACGGCCGGGCTGGCCGTGCTCGCCGACCTGCTCGACGACCAGCCCGGACTGGCCGAGCTGCTGCACTGACCGCGTGGGACGTGATCGCCCCGCGGCGTTTGCGCGTGACGGGCCCGGTGCCGGATCGTGACGCCATGACGGTGGCCGCGCGGACGTCCCGGGTCCAGCGCTGGGAGCAGCGCACGGAGTGGCCGCTCGCCGTCCTCGCGCTGCTGTTCCTCGTCAACTACACCGTCGTGGTCCTCGACGAGCAGCTCTCGCCGCCGTGGCGCGCGGTGTGCAAGGGCGTCGACTACACGATCTGGGCGCTGTTCCTGCTGGACTACCTGGTACGGCTCACCCTGGCCACCGACCGCGGCCGGTACTGGCTCACCCACCTCGCGGACCTCGCCATCCTGGCGCTGCCGGTGCTGCGTCCGCTCCGGCTGCTGCGGATCGTCATCCTGCTGCGGATGCTCAACCGCCGCGCGGTGAACGGCCTGCGCGGACGGATGCTGATCTACGTCCTCGCCGCCGGAGGCGTGCTCGTCTACTGCGCCGCGTTGGCCGCGCTCGACGCCGAACGGCACGCGCCCGGGGCGAACATCGTGTCGCTCGGGGACGCCCTGTGGTGGGCCGCCGCGACGTTCTGCACGGTCGGCTACGGCGACCGCTTCCCGGTGACCGGCGAGGGACGCGCGGTCGCCACCGGGCTGATGATCGGCGGCATCGTCCTGGTCGGCGTGATCACGGCGTCGTTCGCGTCCTGGCTCATCGAGCGGGTGCGCCAGATCGACGAGGAGACGCAGAACGCCACCCGGCGTGACGTCGCCTCGCTGCAGGCGCAGCTCTCCCGCCTGGAAGTGCGCCTGGACGCGCTGATGTCGGAACCGTCAGGCCTCGGTCGCGCCCTCGCCGCCGGTGGCAACGGTGCCGTCGCGGAGGATCCGCGCGAGCCGGTGCGCCCCGCCGCTCGCGAGGACGTCCTCGAGCGGGAGCGGTAGCGGGATCGACCAGTTGTCCCGCTCGGTCGTGCCCGGGACGTTCGGCCGACGCTCGGCGGCGACGGCGTCCTCGAGCGTGGCGGCGAGTAGTGCGCACGGTGAGGTGGCCAGCGTCCGGTAGGCGGCGTCGACGGCCTCGACCGGCGTCGCGTCGGCGTCGAGCTGGGCGAGCTCCGCCAGGTGCTCGCGCAACTCGGTGGCCGCCTCGGCGTCCTCCGGGCGTCCCATCCCGTCGAGCTCGGCGGCGTCCGCGCCGGACCACAACCCGGCGACGGTCGGCAGGTCGTGGGTCGTGACGGCGCCGAGCGCCGACGCGGGCCACCGCGGCGGCGCGTCCTCTTCGAACCACAGCAGGCGGTAGGTCAGGATCCCGTGCTCGGTCAAGGCCTCGCGCACGCCGTCCTCGACGGTGCCGAGGTCCTCGCCGACGACGACAGCGCCGGCGCGCACGCTCTCCAGCGCGACGATGGCCAGCAGGTCGTCCGCGGGGTAGCGGACGTAGCCACCCTCCGTGGCCGGGCTGCCGCGCGGGACCCACCACAGCCGGAACAGCCCGGCCGCGTGGTCGATCCGCAACCCGCCCGCGCCGGCGATGGTCGCCCGGATCGAGTCCACGAACGGCTGGTAGTCCGCCTGGCGCAGCGCGCTCGGGTGGAACGGCGGCAGCCCCCAGTCCTGGCCGGCGGTGTTGAACGCGTCCGGTGGCGCGCCGACGCCGACGTCCTGCGCGAGCACGTCCTGCCAGGCCCAGGCGTCCGCGCCGGCCGGGTCGACGCCGATCGGCAGGTCCTGGATGACCGTCAGCCCCTGCGTGGCCTGCTCGAGCTGGACGGCGGTCCGCCACTGCAACCAGGTGTGGAACGCCACGTCGTCGGCGTGCTCGGCGGCGAAGGCGGCGACCGCGGGCGCGTCCGGGTGGCGCAGCGCCTCCGGCCAGTCGTGCCAGTTCGGCCCGTGCACCTCGGCGAGTGCGCACCAGGTGGCGAACTGGTCGAGGGCAGGGCCCGCGTCGTCGCGCCAGCGGGTGAACTCCGCGTCGTCGGCCCGGAACCGCCGCCGGAGGACGTCGCGCTTCAGCGGCCAGATCGCGTCCCGGTCGATCCGGTCGGCGTCGCCGAGGTGGCGTCCCTCGTCACCGTCGACGCGCAGGTAGATCGGGTTCCGGAACCGCCGTGTCGACGGGTAGTACGGACTCGGCTGTTGTGGCACGGTCGGTGCGACGGCGTGCAGCGGGTTGATCAGGAGGAAGCCGGCGCCCTGCTGCTGCGCCGCCTCGGCGATGGTGCGCAGGTCGCCGAGGTCGCCGATCCCCCAGCTCTGCCGCGACCGCGCCGCGTACAGCTGGACGACCCAGCCCCACTGGCGCCCCTCCGGCCGGGCGCACACGCCGGGACTGACGATCAGCCGTCGTTCGCGGCCGTCCCGGTCGGCGGCGGTGTGGTAGCCGAGCGGGACGTCCGGCGGGAGCGCACCGTCGGCGACGAGCTCACCGCCGTCCTCGAGGGCGACGGTGTAGCGCCCCGGCAGCCGAGCGCCGGGACGGCGCACGAGCGGCGCGGTGTCCTCGAGGTCCGCCGGCGGCTCGCCGAGCAGCTCGCGCAGCCGCGCGACGGAGGCCTCCGGCACGACCCGCGGCCGGTCCTGCGAGTCGAGGTAGCGCGCCTGGATCCCCCAGCGGTCGGCACGGAAGTCGGCCTGCGTGTCGGGCATGACCGCAACCATGCCCGGGACGGAGCCGGCTCTCCCCGCTGTTAGGGTTGGCGGGTCCCTCAGCGGCCGACCGGCCCCCGTAGCTCAGGGGATAGAGCACCGCCCTCCGGAGGCGGGTGCGCAGGTTCGAATCCTGCCGGGGGCACCACCTCGCCCGCGACGTCGTTGCGAACGTCGCCGACCTGGTGCTCGACGCCGATGATGGCGACGACACGCGCAACGCCGGAGGACCGGGATCGCTGCGCCCGCCAGCCCGCCGGTGAGGATGTACGCCAACGTACTTGGATCGCTCCGGAGGCCGGTTCGTGAACGCCGGGCCGCGGTTCGAGAGGGGATGACGTCGATGAGCTCCACGACGCACGACCACGTGGGCATCGCCGACGCGGTGCTGCGCGAGGTCGCCGACGGCGTCTACTGCTACCAGCAGCCCGACGGCAGCTGGTGGATCAACAACACCGGGTTCGTGGTCGGACGCCGCGGGGTGCTGAGCGTCGACGCGTGCTCGACCGAGGCCCGCACCCGTGCCTACCTCGAGCGGATCTCCTCGGTCACCTCCGCGCCGGTGCGCACCCTGATCAACACCCACCACCACGGCGACCACACGCACGGCAACCACTTCTTCGACGACGCCATCGTCGTCGCTCACGAGCGGTGCCGGAGCGAACTGCTGGCCAGCGGGCCGCCTCCGGACGGGATCTGGGAACCGGTCGAGTGGGGCGACATCGAGCTGCGCCCACCGGAGCTCACCTACCGCGACGGTGTGACGGTGTGGGTCGATGACACCGAAGTGCAGGTGAGCCATGTCGGGACGCCGGCGCACACGACCAACGACAGTGTGGTGTGGCTGCCCGGACCGAAGGTGCTGTTCGCCGGGGACCTGCTGTTCCACGGCGGCACCCCGTTCGTCCTGATGGGTTCGGTCGCCGGCACCATCGAGGTGCTCGAGTCGGTGCTGACGGCGTACCCGGCCGAGGTCGTCGTCCCGGGTCACGGCGCGCCGTGCACGCTGGACCTGGCCGGTGAGCTGGTCGACTACCTGCGCTTCGTCCAGGACAGCGCCCGGGCGGGTCTCGAGGCCGGACTCACCCCGCTGGAGACCGCCCGCGAGCTGGACCTCGGCCGGTTCGCCGACCTGCTCGACGCCGAGCGGATCGTCGGCAACCTGCACCGCGCGTACGCCGAACTGCAGGGCGCCGACCGCGGCGCGCCGATCGACCTCGTGGCCGCGCTGACGGACATGGTCGCGTACAACGGCGGCCGGCCCCTGAGCTGCTCCGCGTGATCCTCCGGGCCCCATCTGCCCGGGACTGCCGCCGGCGGCACTCCGCCGCACGACCTGGGGATGAGCGCGGCGACGCCGGGTAGCACCTAGGTGTCCGCTTCGCCCCTCGCCCGAGAGGACCCGCGTGATGCCCGGCCGCCCCCGCACCCCAGACGTCCAGCAGCCCATCAGCGACGACAGCATCCAGGTCCGGCACCTCAGTCATTACCAGCTGTCCTGGGTCGCCCAAGAGCCCGGCGAGCCCGGCGTCTTCACCCTGCAGCTGGTCCTCGACCAAGGCGCGTGGGAGGAAGTCCTCACCGTCAGCGCCGAGGACGCCGAGGTCCTGCAGGCCCTGCTCGCCCGCGGCAGCGACGTCGTCTACGACGTCCGCCGCCGTGTCCTGGCCTTCGGCACCACCGCGGTCGGGCGCTGACCCTCGTCCTCAGCGCGGTCGCTCCGGCGGCGAGGAGTCTGTCGCCCAACAGGTCAGGCGTCGGCCGCAGGTGCCGCGGGTGCCACTGCCAGTACCGCGTGCAGGATGCGCTCGAGCTCGGCGAGGTCGGTGTCCGGCAGGCCGCTCAGGGCGCCCGGGGGCACGTCGAGCAGCCGCTGCGCGGTGCGGGCCGCCCGCGCGCCCGCGGGCGTGACGGCGACGACCTTGCGGCGGCGGTCCGCCGCGTCCGGGCGGCGTTCGACCAGGCCGCGGGACTCCAGGTCGTCGACCACGACCGTGGTGTACGGCGCGTCGATGGCCAGGTCCGCGGCGAGGTCGCGCATCGTCGTCGCCGAGCGCGCCACCCGGCGCAGCGCCTTCACCCGGACGAAGCTCATCCCGAGTTCCGCCGCGACGTGCGCGCGCCGGTCGTAGCGGTCCAGCACCAGCGTCCGCATCGCCTGCCAGGCGCGCTCGGCGGAAGCGTCGGCGGAGCTCATCCTCGACTGCCTCCGGCGGCCGTGGCGACGCCGACAACGGCGGGCCCGGCCGGGCTCGCGGGGCCCGCCTCGACGCTCGCGTCGCCCAGCGCGGCGGCGGTCGCGGCGGCCGTGCGCCGGGCCGCGGCGGTCGTGGTGACGAGCGCGAGGACGACGACGGCGGCACCGCAGCAGGCGATGACGACCCATGCCGGGTGCGACGCTGCCGGCAGCTGCGCGCCGAAGCCCGCCCCGGTGCCGGGGTTGACTATCGCCCCGATGACGGCGATGCCCAGCGACGCCCCGACCTGGCGACTCGTCGAGGCGAACGCCGCGGCGACACCCGCCTGGGACCGCGGCATCCCCGACACGGCGGCGTTGGTGATCGGCGGGTTGACCAGCCCGAAACCGGCCGCGAACACGACGTAGCTGACGACCAGGAGCGCGTAGCTCGTCGTCGTCGAGAGCCCGAGCAGCAGGACGGCGCCGATGACCATGCCGAGGCCGGCGCACACCAGCGGCAGCCGCGGCCCCCGCGTGCCCACGAGCCGTCCCGACAGCGGCGCGCACAGGATGACCATCGCGGCCATCGGGGTGGTCAGCAGTCCCGCCGCCAACGGAGACAGCCCGCGGACGTCCTGGAGGTACAGGGTGTTGAGGAACAGGAAGCCGGAGTAACCGCCGAACGCACACACCGCGGTCAGCGTGGCGCCGGTGAACGGCACGCTGCGGAAGAAGCGCACGTCGATGAGCGGCTCGCTCCGGCGCGGCTCGTAGAAGAGGAGCCCGGCGAGCCCCGCGACGGCGACGCCGAGGGGGACCACCACCTGCGCCGACGACCAGCCTGCCCGCGGCGACTCGATGATCGCGTAGGTGAGCGAGCCGAGGAAGGCGATCACCAGGAGCTGGCCGACCGGGTCCAGTCGGCGCGCCCGCGGCGCTCGGGACTCCGGCACGAACAGCGCGGTGAGGACGAGCGCCGCGACGCCGATCGGTGCGTTGATCCAGAAGATGGCGCGCCACCCGACGCCGTCGGTGAGCGCACCTCCGACGACCGGGCCGAGTCCGAGGCTCAGCCCGATGACGCCACCCCACACCCCGATCGCTCGGGCCCGCTCCCGCGGGTCGGTGAACACGTTGGTGATGATCGACATGGCGATCGGGTTGAGCATGGAACCCCCGACGGCCTGCACCATGCGGAAGGCGATCAGCCAGCCGAGCCCCGGGGCGACGCTGCACAGCAGCGATCCCACGGTGAACACGACCAGACCCGTCTGGAAGGTCCGCTTGCGGCCCCACCGGTCGCCCGTCGAGCCGGACAGGATCAGCAGGCTCGCGAGGACGACGGTGTAGGCGTCGACGGTCCACTGCAGGTCCGCGACGCCGCCGTGGAAGGCGTCCGCGATCGAGGGCAACGCGACGTTGACGATCGTGTTGTCCATCCCGACGATCAGGAGGCTGAGGCAACAGATGCCCAGGACGAGCATCCGGCGCTTCTGGCTCAACTCCGTCACCGTAATGATTGTACGCCTACAACGTTTAGCTCGGCTCACGGTCCGGCCAGGTCACGGCGTCCCCCGATCGGACGAGGCGACCCAGCCGACGGGAGGCCCGGCCGGCGGACAGCGCAGGGACGCCGGCCGCGCGACCATTGACCTACGACGCCCCACGCGAACAGGAGCTTCCCCGATGTCCTTCGCCGTTGCCCACGCGATCGACCGCCGCCGCACCCTCCGGGCGGGCGTCGCGGTCGTCTTCCTCGCCGTCGCCGTGCTGCTGTGGGGCGGGTACCACCTCGACTGGACCTGGACCGGCCTCACCAGCAACGCCACCCTCTGGGCGTGGCTCAAGCTGCTGGCGCTGCCGCTGTCACTGGCGGCGCTGCCGCTCTGGCTCCGCGACCACCACCGGATGAGCACGCGGCGGCGGCTGTTCCTCACCGCCGCCACCGTCGCACTGGTGCTGCTCGTCGTGCTCGGCTACGCCCTCGACTGGCGCTGGACCGGGTTCGCCGGCAACACGCTGTGGGACTGGCTCGAGGTCCTGGTGCTGCCCGCGACGATCGTGACGATCAAGTTCTGGACGGCGGAGCGCTCCGTCGAGACCCGCCACCGCGTCGCCGCTGCCGTCCTCGTGATCGGCTTCGCGGTCTTCGCCGCCTCCGCGTACCTGATGCCGATCGACTGGACCGGGTTCGTCGGCAACACGCTCTGGGACTGGGTCCGCCTGCTGTTCATCCCGCTGCTGATGCCGCTGGTGCTCGTCCCCGCCGTCACCAACTGGGTGTCCGGCGGCACCGTGCAGGACCAGCCGGAGCCCGAGCAGGTGACCACCTACGAGGTGTGGCTGTCCCCGGAGCAGAAGGTCACCGCGCAGGTCGTGCAGCCGAACCAGGACGGTGCCGCCCCCCAGCTGGTCGTGACCGGCGCGCACGCCGTCGAGTTGGTCTCCGCCACCGGCTGACGCCGCCCGGACTGACGCCGCCCGGCAGCGTCACTGCAGCGCGACCAGACCGCCGATGCCGAGCAGGTACACGACCAGGACGGTCAGCGAGTCCGGCCCCATCCGCAGGACCTCCCGGCGCGGCCGGAACACCAGCCCGGCCATGTAGACGATCGTCAGCGCGGCGCCGAGCGCGGTCAGGTAGATGTCGCTGCGGCCGGCCGCAGGAAGGACGGCGGCGCCCGCGATCAGCGTCGCCGGCAGGAAGAGCACCGGCAGGAACGCGTTGCCGCCGAAGATGTCACCGATCGCCAGCTGGTAGTCGCCCATCCGGGCCGACGTGATCCCCGTCGACAGCTCCGGCAACGACGTGGCGATCGCGAGCACCGTCGAGCCGAACAGCACCCCGGACAGGCCCAGGTCGCCGAAGAACTGCTCGCCGCTGCGCTCGATGGTGACGCCGGCGACGAGGGTCGCGACCGCCGCGACGGCGAAGACCATCGCCGCCCGGCCCGTGCTGGTGTGCTTCGAGCTCGCCGCGGCCTCCTTCTTGGTCCGCCGGTTGCCGCGCGGCTCCGGCTGGGTGTCGGGGGCGTCGCCGCTGTCGGTCCACGGCAGGGAGGTCGACGCCCGGTTGATGAGGAGAAGACCGGCCACCCAGGCGACAGCGATCAGCACGACGTCCGGCGTGAGCCGGGCGTGCAGCAGGCTGCCCGGCAGCTGAGCGCCCGCGACGACGACGAGCAGGACGAGGACGACGAGCGCGCCCTCGAGGACGAGCACCAGGCTGGCCGCCTGGTAGGTCAGGGGTTTGCGCGCCCGCAACCCGAACGCGTCGATCGCCACCAGGACGACCGTCTGCACCGCGATGCCGCCCAGCAGGTTGCCGACCGCCACGTCGAGCTGGTGCGCCAGCGCCGCGCTGATCGTGATCGCGATCTCGGGCAGGTTCGTCGCGATCGCCAGCACGACGAGCCCGCCGAGCGCCGAACCCAGGTGGAGGCGCTCGGCGAGCACGTCCGTGGTGTCCGACAGCCGGATCCCCGCGGTCCAGATGACCGCGGCAGATGCCACGAAGATGGACAAGAGCAACCAGGAGGGCAGACCGGACACGTCCCGTTGTTACCCCGCGGAAACAAAGTTCACGCTGCCGTCCCGACACGACCTGCCCGACAGCGTCAGCGGGGCGAGCCGGGCGGCACCGGTTCCGGCGGGATGGGGACGCCCACCGCGGCAGGCCCCCATCCCAGGCAGGACGCGCCGACGCCGGCGACGACCAGCAGCGGGAGCCGCAACACCACCTGGTCCGAGAGCGGGAGCGGCTCGGCGAGCGCCCAGAGCGTCAGCGACGCCGCCGCGGTCGCCGCCAGCGGCCGGCGCAGCGACGCGTGCAGCGCCAGACGCGCGAGCTGGCCGACGGCGCACACCCCGAGCAGCCATGCCAGCGCCGGGTGGCTGCGGACCACCCCGCTCGGCAGGCTGCCGAGCGCGACGGTGAGCAGCACCAGGGCGGTCCCCACCCACCGCAGGCGGCCCGCCCAGTCCGGCACCGCCGGTCGGTAGCTCTCCAGGTCGGTGAGCGGGTGGGCGGCGAGCATCCGGTCGCGGTCCCGGAACAGCGGGACGCCGGGGTATCGGGCGCCGACCTGCGCGGCGAGCTCGTCCCCGGCGCGGCGGCCGAGCCAGAGCGCCTCGATCCGGGCGGTCTGCGCGCGGATCCCGCGGGTCCCGGCGATCACCGTGCCGGACGCGGCGACCACCGCGAGGACGTGCCGGGCCGCGCTCTCCTCCCGCGCGTACGCCAGCCGTCCGTAGGCGTAGTAGCCGCAGGTGCAGCCCTCGGCGGGGACCCGGGCGGACCCGCCGGCCGCACCGTCGTGGTCCCGGTGGCAGGTGGCGGTGTTCGCGCCGGCGCGCCACGGCGTCGCCGAGTACAGCGGGTACAGCCGGCCGTCGTCGGCCAGCCGGAACGTCCGCAGCGCCCGGATCTCCCCGACGGCCAGCTGCGTCTCCAGGCCGGAGAAGCGTCCCATCAGCGCCTGGCGCGCTCCCCACTCGGGACGGGCTCGGGTGAAGGTGCGGCAGCTGGTTCGGCGGCCGGTTCGGCAGCGGGGTCCGGCTGCGGCGTCACCGGCTGCTCCGGGCGCGGATCGGTGACCGGCAGGACCTCGATGCGCCGGATTTCCCGGCCGATGTCGCCCATCCGCGCCGTCCCTCCTCGCTCGGCGAGCTGGTGCCGACCAGTATCCCCGCTGTGGCGCGAGCGCGCAGCCGCTGCCGGACCCGCTGCGCGGGCTCGTCCGGTCCGGGCGGGGACCTCCGTCTCCCGCTGACCCGTCAGCCCAACGCCCCGCGCAGGACGCTGCGGTCGTGCGCCGGGTTGCCGTTGTTCCGCTGCGCCGACACGTCCACGATGTGGTACGCGCTCAGGTCCAGGCCCGCCGGCACGGTGAAGGTGCCGCGGCCGCCGACGCCCAGCGTGCCCACCGCGATCATGTGGTTCACGCCCGGGTCGTAGAGCCACACCTCGTAGTAGCCGTCCGGGGCGGGCAGCCCGTCGGTGCGCACGTCGAGCGACAGCCCGGCCGGCGACGGCCGGACGGTGGCCATGCCGCGCGCGTCGGCCCCGGTGCCCGGCTGCGCGGCCAGCGCCGCGCTGTGCGTCGTGGCCGGGGACCCGGTCGGCGAGGACCCGGTGCTGCGTCCGATGCCCCAGCCGACGGCGCCCGCCAGGACGGCGACGACGACCGCGGCGGCCGCCGTGATCAGCCAGCGCGGGGCGCGCCGGGCCGCTGAGCCGCGCCCGCGACGGGTCCCCAGCGGCACGACGGGCGTGGGCGACGGTGACCGACGGTCGGCGGCCGGCGCACGGTCGGCAGCCGGCGCACGGTCGGCCACGGCGTCGGTCGGGACCCCGTCCGACGGTCGTCGTCCGGTCGCCAGCTCGGCGACGATGCGGTCCCAGACGACCGGCGGCGGGCCGCTGGACTCCCCGACGTCGACGGTGCCGCTGCGGACCCCGCTGCGGGCGAGCTCGGCGACCTGTCGGTAAGCGGCCAGATCGGCCTGGCAGCGCGGGCAGGTCTGGAGGTGCGCGGCGACGTCGGCAGGCAGGTCCACCGGCGACTCGCCGAGGGCCAGCGCGGCGACCTCGTCCTGCGCGCGCTCGTGCATGGCGTCGCCCGTTGCTCCGGCGTCGGTCCAGTCACCCGGCTGCGTAGGCATCTCCCGTCACCTCCCACCGTCTCCGCAGGTGCGCCAGGCCGCGACGCATGTGGCTCTTCACTGTCCCCAGCGGCTGGCCGGTCACCGCGGAGATCTGCTGTTGGGTCAGGTCGTCGAAGAATGCCAGTTGCAGGACGCGGCGCTGCGCCTCCGGCAGCCGGGCCAGCGCGTCGGCGACGACGAGCTGGTCGACGACCTGCTCCGGGCGGGTGCTCAGGTCGTTGCGCGCGGGACCCCCTCCGGCGTCGGGGCCGGTGCCCGAAGCTCGGGCGAGGTCGACCAGGGCGGCATCGGCGCGCCGGTCACGCTGCAGCGAGCGCAGCCGGTCGGTCGTGCGACGCCGGGCGATGGCCACCAGCCAGCCGCCGATCGATCCGCGCCGGACGTCGAACGTCGCCCGGCCGCTCCAGGCCGAGACGAAGGTCGTCTGGACGACCTCCTCCGCGTCGGCGGGGACGGGCAGGGCGGCGCGGGCGATCCGGTAGACCAGCGGCGCGTACCGGTCGTAGGCCGCGCGAAGTGCCCAGTCGGCGCCGTCGGCGAAGGCCGCGCCGAGCAGGGCGTCGTCGTCCTCCTCGGCGGTCTCCGGGCGCAGGTCGGTCATCCCGGCGGTCCGCAGGTCGCTGCGGGCATCAGCGGTCCTCTCGGAGCGGGCAGTCGTGACGGCCTGACAGGTCCGGACCCCGACGGGCCGGCCGGTTCTCGACCGGCCCGTCCGGGCGTCCGCGGTTCAGCTGCGCAGGGTGACCGTAGCGCTGCCGAAGACCAGGCTGCCGTCCGTCGGCAGGGAGATGTGGAACGTCGAGTCGAGCGCGCCCGCGGCGACCGGGTCCAGGCGCAGGCCGATGCCGGAGAGCACCGTCGCCCCGCCGGACGTCGACACCTTCAGGGCGGACAGGTCGAGGTCGAGCACGGGGATGCGAGCCGGCGCGAAGTCGACCTGCGTCGCGAACACCTTGCCGGCGGCGAGGTCGATGTCGAACTTGCCGATCTCCAGCCGGCCACGCAGCCCGACGAAGTTGATCCCGCCGGAGTGCAGGATGTCGCCGGTCGCCGTCGTCAGGTCGGGGTTGCCGCCGGTGATCGGGAACGCGTAGGTGACCTGCAGCCCGCTGGCGAAGCCGAGGCGGACGCCGGTCGGCGGCACGGGCAGCGGAAGGATCCCCGCGCCGAGCAGGGTGCCGGCGATGCCCGGGGCCGTGGTGACGGCCGTCGTGCCGCGCAAGGTGGCGGCCTTCGCCGCGGGCGTGGACGGCGCCGCGGCGGCGGAGCTCATCGCGAGCGAGCCGACGGTGACGGTGGCGGCGACGCCGAGCAGGAGGGCCCTGCCGGGCCGGAGACGGCTGCCGAGGCGGAGACGTGCCATGGGATGTCCTTCCGACGAACGAGACGGTGGGCAGACGCGGACTCGGGGGAGCGCCGGCGCCGGTGTCAGTGCCTGTGTCTGAGTACGGCGCCCCCACCGGGTGCGGATGCACGTCCGGGCACATCCGCCGGACCGGCCCGTGAGTTCGGTGACGAATCGGTCACGGCGCGTGCGTTCGCGGGTCCGCACCTCGATGCTGTTCGGGTGACGACGAGTGCCAGCGGGGCCGGTGTCCCGGTCGCGCGCCCCCGGTCAGGTCCGGCCCGCGCGAACACCGACCGCCGCGGGCCGCTCCGGCTGCTGCACGGTGTAGGGCGGAGCCTCTCCCACGCCGCGCACCGCACCGGCGTGCTGTGGCGCCGGCACGGGTGGGGCATCGTGTTCGTCGTGGCGGTGTTCGCCGCGTTCCTGGTGATCACCGTGATCGCCGGGGGGCACCTGCTGGCGGCTGCCGGCCGCTGACGGCCGGCCGGCTCGGGGAGGCGGCGGTCAGGAGAGCCGAGGCAGCTGCTGCGGATCGTCCAGTACCGGGCGGAACAGGTCTCCCCGCTCGGCCAGCCGCTCGCCGATCGTGCGCAACGTCCAGCGGTCCGGGCGCAACTGCGGGTCGTCGAGCTCGTCCCAGTCGATCGGCGCCGACACCGGGGCGCCCGGCGCCGGGCGCGGGCTGTACGGGGCGACGAGCGTCTTGTTGATCGCGTTCTGCGTGTAGTCCAGCCGCGCCAGACCCGACCGGTCGGCGACCTGCCACTTCCAGCTGACCAGGTCCGGGACGACGGCACCGACCGACCGGGACACCTGCTCGACCCAGGCGCGGGTGTCGTCGAACGACGGGCCGGGCACGATCGGCACCCAGATCTGGATGCCGCGCCGGCCGGTGAGCTTCGCCCGCGCCGTCACACCGAGGTGCTCCAGGGCGGTCCGGTGCAGCCGGGCGAGGACCAGCAGGTCGTCCCAGGGCGTGCGCGCGCCCGGGTCGAGGTCGATGAGCGCGTAGCTCGGCGCGTGCGGCGCCGCTGCCGTCGAGGTCCAGGCGTGCCACTCCAGCGCGCCGAAGTTCGCCGCCCAGACGAGCGCCGCCGGGTCGTCGACGACGAGGTAGGTCCGGGTCTCGTCCTCCTCTGCCTCGGGGTTGTCCCACCGCGGGACCCAGTCCGGCGCGTGGTCGGGAAGCTCCTTGTGCCAGAAGCCCTTCGCGCCGGCGCCGTTGGGGTAGCGGTGCATGTTCAGCGGACGGCCCGCGAGGTAGGGCAGCAGCGTCGGGGCGATGCAGGCGGCGTAGCGGACCAGCTCGCGCTTGGTCACCGGGTCCTCACCGGGACGGCCGGGGAACAGCAGCTTGTCGAGGTTGGTGAGCCTCAGCTCGCGGTCGAACACCTGCCACGTCCCCGCCGTCCCCAGCCCGTCGAGGGCGGCCAGGTCGTCCGGGGTCGGACCAGCCACGTCCGAGGTGCGGACCAGCACCGACGCCCGCGCCGCAGGCAGGTCCGAGCGCCACAGCCGGTCCGGGTCGGCCTTGACCTCGTCGTTCGTCCGGCCGGACAGCACCGAGCGTGGGTAGTCCTCGGCGTCCCACCCGTCGACGGCGAACTCGTCGTGCTTGTGCAGCAGCAGCCACTGCTCCCGCTCGGCGCGACCGTCACGCTCGTCGCCGCCGCGGGAGGTCCGGACGAGGACGAACCGGCCGCGCAGCTTCTGCCCGGCCAGGTCGACGTGCAGCTCCCCCGCCCGCACCGCGGCGGCGGGATCGTCGGTCTCGGCGGCCACGAACGTCCCGGTGTCCCAGACGATGACGTCGCCGCCGCCGTACTGGCCGGTCGGGATGACGCCCTCGAACAGCAGGTACTCGATCGGGTGGTCCTCGACGTGGATGGCGGCGCGGCGCACACCGGCGGCGAGTGTGGGCCCCTTGGGCACCGCCCAGCTCGCGAGCACGCCGTCGATCTCCAGCCGGAAGTCGTAGTGCAGGCGCCGGGCGCGGTGCCGCTGCACGACGAAGCGCGGGGCACCCGGGGCGCTCGCCGCGGGGTCGACGCCGGCGCCGGCGGGCTCGGGTGTGCGCGCGAAGTCCCGCTTGCGCTCGTAGGCGGCGAGCCTGTCCACGCGCGGCACGTCGGGCCCTAGAGCTCGACGCCGGCGGCGTGCCGCCGCGCCAGCTCGAGGTACCCCTCGGCGTTGGCGCGCACGAGAGCCCGCTCGTCCGCGGTGAGCTCCCGCCGCACCCGGCCCGGGACGCCCGCCACCAGGCTCCCCGCCGGCACGTCGACGTCCTCGGCGACGAGCGCCCCGGCGGCGACGATCGTCCCGCTGCCGACGTGCGCCCCGTTCATCACGACGGCGCCCATCCCGACGAGGACCTCGTCGTCCACGGTGCAGCCGTGCAGCACCGCGTTGTGCCCGATCGACACGTGCGCGCCGATGCTCAGCGGCCGGCCGGCGTCGACGTGCAGCGCGCAGCCGTCCTGGACGTTCGACGCCGCGCCGACGGTGATGTCCTCGAACTCCGCGCGCAGCACGGCGCAGTACCAGACGCTGGCGCCCCGGCCGAGCCGGACCCGGCCGGCGAGCGTCGCGTTCGCCGCGACCCAGGCCTGCGCTGCCAGCTCCGGACGCCGTCCGTCGACCTCGATCAGCACACCTCGACCGTATCCGCGCCCCCGGCCTCAGGTCCGCCGACCACGGCCCCGAGCCGTCGCGTCCCGGTGACCGGGCGAGGCGGCGGCGCGGACGTCGGCGTCGAGGTCCGGGCAGTCGGCGAGTTCGTCGCGCAGTTCCTCCTGGACGCGGACGCCCGCCGGCGAGGCGAGCAGTGCCCGCGCCGCCTCGACCCGCTGCGCCCATCGCCGCGCCACCTCGTCGCCGGGATCGATGACCAGAGCGGTGGACGGCTTGACCCGCGGCTCGCGGGCGAGCAGGCCGAGTGCCGTGGTGCACCCCAGGGCGGGATCGCGGTCCAGCAGCTCGTCGAGCGCCGCTCGGACCTGGCTCGGCTCGGCCGCGTCGTCCTCGGCGCGGGCGACGAGCCGCGCCAGGTCCCCGGCACCGGCCATGCCGGCAGGCTAGATCGCCGCCGTGCCAGGCTGGGCCGGTGGTGATCCGTCCCGATCCGTCCGCCCTCGTCTCCGCCACCGCCTCGGCGGGAGGCACGGTCCTGCGCGGGGTCTTCACCGCGGCCGCCCGCCTGCGCCCGGCCGCCAAGCCGCTGCACCCCCGCGGACAGCTGCACCGCGGCGTCCTCCGCCGGACGGGCGCGACCCCGCCGTTCGGTTCGGCGTGGCTCGACGGCTCCGGCGCCGACGAGGTACTGGTCCGGCTGTCCCGCTCGGCCGGCCTGCCGGCGCCGCTGCCGGACGTGCTCGGGCTGGCGGTCCGGGTGCCCGTGGCGCCGGGGCGCGTCGGTGACCTGCTGTTCTCCACGACCGGCCGCGGCCGGCTCAGCCGCTTCGTCCTGCTGCCGCGCCGGGACCCCGGCGCGACCTACGGCACGCTGCTGCCCTACTGCACGTCGACGGGGACGACCGTTCTTCTCGCCGCGTGGGGTGCGCCGGGCGCCGAGCAGGGCGGGCGGACCTGGACGCTGGCCGCCGCGACGCCGGGCGGGCCGTGGCGCGAGTTCGCGCAGCTCCACCTCGACACCCGGCCGCTCGACGAGGAGCCGGACCCGTCGCTGTCCTTCGACCCGGTGCTCAACAGCGTGCCGGGACTGACGTTCCCGGACTGGGTCAGCGCCCTGAGGGAAGGCTCGTACTCCGCCGCTCGGCACGTGCGGACCGGCGGCCGGCCCGATCAGAGCCTGGGACGCTCGCCGGCGCCCGATCGCGACGCGGGCCGCCGCGGACCGGCCGACGGGTCCGCGGACGGTGCCGTCAGTGACCCGGCTGCGAGCGGTGCGGGCTCGCCGAACAGGTAGCCCTGCGCGTACTCGCACCCGAGTGCCCGGACGACCGCCAGCTGCTCACTGGTCTCCACACCCTCGGCGATCGTGCGGATGTCGAGGTCGGCGCACAGCCCGACGACGCTGCGCACGATCGCCGCGGCGCGGTAGTCGCGCGTGATCGGGCTGACGAAGCTGCGGTCGATCTTGACCGTCGACACCGGCAGGTCGCGCAGCAGTGACAGTGACGAGTAGCCGGTGCCGAAGTCGTCGAGGGAGATGCTGACGCCCATGGCGGCGGCCTGCCGGAGCTCGCGCAGCGCCGCGGGCGTCGCCTGGACCAGGGCGGTCTCGGTGACCTCGAGGTGGATCCGGCGCGGGTCGGCACCGGACTCGGTGAGCACCCGGCGCAGCACCGCCGGCAGCTGACCGCGCCCGAGCTGCCGACCCGAGGCGTTGACCGCCACCCAGCGCCCGTCGTGCCGGTCCCACCGCGCCGCGGCACGACCGGCGAGTTCCAGCATCGCCCAGCCCAGCGGGACGATCAGCCCGGTGCTGTCGGCCAGGGGCAGGAACGACTCCGGCAGGAGCAGGCCCAGGCGGGGGTGCCGCCAGCGCACGAGCGCCTCGACGCCGACCTGGGCGGCGTCGGAGACGCTGACGACCGGCTGGAAGAACGGCTCGAGCGCTCCGCCGCCGGGCGGCTGGGACGACTCGGCGGCCCCGGTTCCCGACACCAACGCCGCGCGCAGCTCGGCCTCGAGCTGCAGGTCGTCGACGGTGGCGGGGTGGTCCTGGGTGGCGTCGTAGGCCTCGACGCGCCCCGGTCCCTGGCGCTTGGCCCGGTTCATCGCCTGGTCGGCCTCGCGCAGGACCTCGTCCGCGTGGCGGTGCCACGGGGCGCTCACCGCGGCACCGATGCTCATCTCGACCGTGTGTCGGTGCCCGCGCAGGTCGATCGGACGGCGGACGGCGTCGAGCAGTTCGGCGGCGATCCGGTCGAGCTGCACGGGGTCGCTGACCCCCGGCGCCACGACGACGAACTCGTCGCCGCCGACTCGGCCGAGCAGCCACTCCTCGGGGATGGTGGCGGACAGCCGGCGCGCGACGACCAGCAGCAGCTCGTCGCCGGCGTCGTGGCCGAGGCTGTCGTTGACGACCTTGAACCGGTCGACGTCGCAGTACAGCACGCCCGCGGGACGGCCCTGGGCCAGCGACGCCGACAGCGCCTCCTCGACCGAGGCGCGGTTGGGCAGGTCGGTGAGCCAGTCGTGGGTGGCCTGCCGCGCGAGCCGGCGTTCGGCCTTGGTCCGTTCGGTGACGTCGTCGAGCTGGACGACGAGCGTGTGCAGGCGGCCGTCCTCGTGCCGGATGCCCCCCACGTGCAGCAGCACCCGCAGCTCACGGCCGTCCTCGGTGCAGAAGCCGCGCTCGATGCGGTAGCCCTCGCGGGTACCGGCGAGCAGGTCGGCGTGCAGCGGCTCGGCGCTCAGGCCGTCGCCCGGGTGGAGGAAGTCGGCCAGCCGACGGCGCGCCAGGACGTCCGACGGCAGGCCGATCAGGCGGGCCAGCGCGTCGTTCGCCTGCCGGATCAGGCCGTCCGGCTCCACCAGCGCCCCGCCCAGTGGGCTGTGCTCGAACGCGACCCGCCACAGCGACTCGGTGGCTCGCCGCCGCGCCTCCGCGTCCGCACGCGCCCGGGCGTCCTCGATGGCGCGACCGGCCTGCACCGCCAGCACCTCCAGGACGGTGAGCCGCTCCGGGTCGGGCCGCCGGCCGCCGCCGGGCTGGTCGACGCTGATGACACCGATGAGCTCCTGGGCGCGGTCCCACATCGGCGCGACGAGGACGTCTTCGGGGTGCCAGTCGTCCGGCCCGAGATCCTGCTGCGCCGGCGGGTCAGGCACCCAGCTGACGGTGACGTCGAACAGGTCCTGGTCCAGCTCGTGGCCGTAGAAGCGCAGCCTTCCCTGCGGTCCCCACATCTCCGAGCGCTCGAGGATGGTCAGCCAGTTCTCGACCGGGCGCTCGGTGGCGAGCAGCTCCTCGACACCGGGGGGGCCGACGACCGCGTCCACTCGCAGGACGTCGCCGGTGCGCACGTTGACCGCCGCGGCGCCGAAGCCGACGACCTCCGTCGCGGCCCGCGCGATGATCGAGAGCATCTCGGACAGGTCCCCCGCGGCACCGAGTTCGCGGACGACGGCCAGCACTGGATCGAGCAGCGAGCGGGGGACGGCCGCCTCGCCGCCGGGGGCGGATGGCCGCGGAGTCGCAGGGGCCACGGGCGTAGTGGACCACGCTGCGTGCACGAAGGCGACCGGACTGGCCGCGGATGTCCAACATCGGGGGTGATCCCGGGTGACCGGGTGCCTCCGGCGGACGTCCTGAGCGTGTGGGACGCCCGGTCCGCGCGGGTATGACGCCGGACGCCCGGCGACGGTCCGGACGCTCGTGGGCTGGACCGGAGGGCAGATGGCGGGCTCGGGAGTGGCGGGGCCGACCGCCTTGGCGGCCGCGTCGGGGTCGGCGTCGGACGCCCGGCTGATCACGGCGGCGCTCGTCGGCATCGCGGTGATCGTCCTGCTGATCACCGTCCTGAAACTGCACCCGTTCCTCAGCCTGACGCTCGGCTCGCTGGTCACCGGCGCGATCTCCGGGATCGGGCTGAGCAAGACGGTGACGAGTTACGGCAACGGGATCGGGTCGACCGTGGCCAGCGTCGGCACGCTCATCGCGTTGGGCGCGATGCTCGGGCGGTTGCTCGTCGACTCCGGCGGCGCCGACCAGATCGTCGACACGTTGACCGAGCGCGCCTCGCCGCGGACGCTCCCCTGGGCGATGGCGCTCGTCGGGGCGATCGTCGGGCTGCCGATGTTCTTCGAGATCGGACTGGTTCTCCTCGTCCCGGTCATCGTCCTGGTGGCGCAGCGCTCGAACGTGCCGCTGATGCGGGTGGCGATGCCGGCGGTCGCCGGCCTCTCGGCGATGCACGGTTTCGTACCTCCGCACCCCGGGCCGCTCGCCGCGATCGCGTCGTTGAAAGCCGATCTGGGACTGACGATCGGGTTCGGCCTCATCGTCGCGGTGCCGAGCCTGATCGTCGCGGGACCGCTGTTCAGCTACCTCGCGGTGCGCTGGGTCCCGGTCGACGCCCCGACCGGGCTCTACCGCTCGCCGGGTGAGGGGACCGGCGAGGACGCCGAGCGGGCGGGCTCGGACGAGCTGCGCCCGGCGCGCCGGCCGCGGTTCTCGGTGACCGTCGCGACGGTGCTCCTGCCGCTCGTCCTGATGCTCGCGAAGGCGATCGCCGACATCGTCCAGGACACCGACGAGAACGCCCAGCCGCGGGCGTTCCTCGACGTCGTCGGCAACCCGCTCGTGGCGCTGCTGATCGCCGTGCTGGTGGCGCTGTTCACCCTCGGGGTGTCACTGGGCATGGGCCGGTCCCAGCTGGCCGCGACGCTCGAGCGCTCGCTGCCGCCGATCGCCGGCATCCTGCTCATCGTCGCGGCCGGCGGCGGCTTCAAGCAGGTGCTCACCGACACCGGGATCGCGAAGATCCTCGCCAAGGCGGTGGAGGGCAGCTCCATCTCACCGCTGCTCGTCGGGTGGTTCCTGGCCGTCCTGATCCGGCTCGCCACCGGTTCGGCGACGGTGGCGACGGTGACCTCCGCGGGCATCCTCGCCCCGCTGGCGCACGACCTCGGCACGTCACAGACCTCGCTGCTGGTGCTGGCGATCGGGGCGGGGTCGCTGTTCTTCAGCCACGTCAACGACGCCGGCTTCTGGCTGACGAAGGAGTACTTCGGCCTCAGCGTCGGCCAGAACATCAAGACCTGGTCGATCCTGGAGACGATCCTGTCGGTTTGCGGCCTGGGGATGGTCATGGTGGTCAACCTGTTCGTCTGAGCCGCGCGGCGGACGGGACGCCGGCGCGCCCTCGGCGGCGGCCGACCCCCGCGACACTGGCCGAGAACTCGTCTCCCGGACGAGGAGATGGCAGATGACCACCGGCGCGCGAGACCGCGCTCTGGCGCCGCCGGCGAGGATCGGGCGGACGAAGGCCACAGTTTGGGTACAACGCCGCCCGTGACGGCCGCCCACCGCATCCCGCCGGCCCGCGACGAGCAGCGCGGCGGAGCGCCCAACCGGACCCTCTACTGGAGCGAGCCCGTGCGCGGCACCGCCGAGCTCGCGGCGTTCGGGGCGTCGCTGCCGCTGCTCGAGGCCGCCCCGCGCGGACCGTCCCAGTCGGTGCTCGTCCTGCCGGGGCTGCTCGCGAGCGACACCTCGACCCGGCCGCTGCGGTCGTGGCTGCGCCGCCGCGGGCACTACGTGCACGGCTGGCGGCTCGGGCGCAACCTCGGCCCGACCCGGCAGATCACCGACGGGCTGCGCCGCCTCGGCGAGCGCCTCGCTGCGCGCGGCGAGGCCCCGCTGACCGTCATCGGCTGGAGCCTCGGCGGCCTGTTCGCACGGAGCCTCGCCACCCGGTCCCCCGACCTGGTCCGCCAGGTGATCACGCTCGGCAGCCCGTTCGCGCTCACCGACCGCAACCAGACCCGGGCGGCTCAGGCGTTCCGGCGCCGCTCGCACCTTCACGCCGAGGCGGCGCGCGGCATCCTCATGCCGGCCGAGATCCGCGGCCCGCTGCCCGTCCCGGCGACGTCGATCTGGTCCCGGGAGGACGGCATCGTCGCCTGGCAGGCGTGCGTCGAGCCCGCCGGGCCGCAGGCGGAGAACATCGCCGTGCACGGCAGCCACCTCGGGCTCGGTCACAACCCCGCGGTGCTGTGGGTCGTCGCCGACCGGCTCGCCCTGCCCGCCGGGACGTGGCGGCCCTTCACGCCGCCGTCGGTGCTGCGCCCGCTCTTCCCGTCCGTCGACGGCTGAGGGGCTACGGCCGCAGGACCGCCTTGATCACGCCGTCCGCGCGGCGATCGAAGGCGTCGTACAGCGCCGGGGCCTCTTCCAGCGGCGCGTGGTGGGTCACGATCCGCCCTGGATGGGCGCGGCCGGACACCACCATGTCGCGCAGCGGCACCGTGTAGCGGCGGTCGTGGGTGCGACCGAAACGCACCGCGACGCCCTTGCTGAAGAACGTCGCCCACGGCACCGCGAGCGTGCCGTCGGCCGACCCGTCCGGGGCGGGCGCGTCGTCGTGGCCCGCGTAGACGCCGGCGATGCCGATGGCGCCGGTGGGGTTCACCAGCCGGGCGGCGTCGCAGACCACCTGCCGCGGGTCCTCTCGGGACGGGTCGCTGCGGTCGTGGGCCTGGAAGCCGACCGCGTCGATGACGCGGTCGACGCCGTCGAGCTGGCGCTCCCCCGGCGGCAGCATCCCGCGGCGGTGGTCCCGGACCTGCTCGACCGGATCGCCCGCGTGGAAGTCGATCGGGACGGCGCCGAGCTCGCCGGCCTTGTCGAGCCGCGCGTCGACGGCATCGACCACGTAGACCGGCGACGCGCCCTGGATCAGCGCCGCGTAAGCGGCGAGCAGGCCGATCGTGCCCGCGCCGAAGACGGCGACGGAGACGCCCGGAGCCACGTCGGCGAGGCGGGTGGCGTGCCAGCCGCTGACGAAAGCGTCGGCGAGCAGGACGAAGTCGTCCTCGTGGGCGTCGCCGGGCTCTCCGGGCAGGGTGACGCAGTTGGCGTCGGCCCAGCGCACCCGCAGCAGCTCGGCCTGCCCGCCGCGGTAGGTGCCCTGGCCGGCGTAGCCGTACGCCGCGCCCACGCCGTCGTCGCGAGCGCGCAGGCACGCCGCGGTGTCCCCGCGGGCGCAGGTCACGCAGACGCCGCAGTACAGGTGCGTCGGCAGCACGACCCGCTCACCCACCCGGACCCGCTGCACCGCCGGCCCGACCTGCTCGACGACGCCCATCGACTCGTGGCCGAGCACCATCCCCGGCCTCGCCCCGGTGCGTCCGTCGTACATGTGCAGGTCGCTGCCGCACATCGCGCTGGAGGTGATCCGCACGACGGCGTCCGTCGGCTCCTCCAGCTCGGCGTCCTCGACGTCCTGGACGGCGACCGAGCGGGGACCGGTGAACACCACGGCTCTCACGACAGGAGGTCTACCCCCCGGGCCGCGGCCAGCACCTCCTCGACGGTGACCGCGTCGAGGGCCGGGTCGACGGCGTCGCCGTGCGGGTCGCCGGCGCCGTCCCCGTGGAAGACCGCCCGGTGCCGCGGGTCGTCCGGCGGTCCCCAGACCCGAGGCGACACCGGCCCGAACAGCACGACCGACGGGGTGCGGTAGGCCGACGCGGCGTGCGCGAGGCCGGTGTCGCCGCAGACCAGCAGGCGGGCGTGCGCGACGAGCGCGAGCAGCTCGGTGAGCGACAGCCCGGACAGCACCGGGACGCCGGCGGCCGCGGCCAGCAACTCCTCGCCCGGACCGGCGGTCGCGACGACGTCGTGCCCGTCGGCCTGGAACGCCGCGGCCACGGCCGCGAACCGCGACACCGGCCAGCGCCGGGCGGCGGACTTCGCGCCGGGGTGCACGAGCGTCAGCCCGCGCGGCACGTCGGCGTCCGGGACGTCCAACCGTCCCGCCACGCCCGGCCAGTCGGCGGGGCCGCCGGCGTCGAACGCCTCGGCGACCAGCCGGCACCACCGCGCGACCTCGTGCTCGTCCGGCCGCCACACCGACGGACCCCCGGCGTAGGCGACGAGTCGGCGCGGCCCGGTGGCAGCCAGCAGCTCCCGGCTGGCCGGCCCGTTGCCGTGCAGGTCGACGGCGACGTCGGCGTGCCGCGGCGCGGCGGTCAGCGGCGCCAGCTCGAGCGAGTCGACGAGCTCGTCCACCGTCCCGGCCGGGCGCAGCAGCGGCAGCAGCGCCTGGAACTGCTCCGGCGCGGCGAGCACGACCCGGTGCTCGGGCAGCGCCCGGCGCAGCAGCGTCAGGGCGGGCAGCCCGGTGAGCAGGTCGCCCAGGTACAGCGCGCGGAGGACGAGGGCGGTGGGACGTGCGCCCGCCGTCACCGGGTGCGGGCAGTACTCGCCAGCGCGACCAACTCGGACGTCGAGCGCCCGGCGACGTAGGGCACCGTGACGGCCTGGCCGCCCCACTCGGCGAGGACGCCGGACTCCGGCAACTCGGCGCCGGCGTAGTCGCCGCCCTTGACCCACACGTCCGGGCGGACGCGGCGCAACGCCTCCGCCGGGGTGTCCTCGCCGAAGACCACCACGGCGTCCACGCAGGCCAGCGCCGACAGCACCCGCGCCCGGTCGGCGGCCGGCTGCAGGGGCCGGCTCGGGCCCTTCAGGCGGCGGACCGAGTCGTCGGAGTTCAGGCACACCACGAGGCAGTCGCCCAGCCGGCGGGCGGCCTCGAGCGTGGCGACGTGGCCGGCGTGCAGCAGGTCGAAGCAGCCGCCGGTGGCCACGACGGTGCCGCCGCGGGCCCGCACGGCGCTCACCGGGTCCTCGACCGGCGCCGGCTCCGGCGCGGCGAGCCCGGCCGCTCCGCCCGCGGCGACGAACGCCGACGCGGCCGCGACCGCCGCGGCGACGGCCTCGCTGGGCAGCGCGCCGTCGGCGAGCGCCACCGCCGCCGCGGCGGCGAAGCAGTCCCCCGCGCCGCAGGTGTCCACCGCGTGCACCGGGGGGGCCGGCAGCACCCCCGGCGTCCCGGACCCGAAACTCAGCAACGCACCGCCGGCGCCGAGCGTGACCGCGACGGCGTGCGCCGACCACAGGCGGACCAGAGCCTCGGCGCGGGCGCGGGTGGCGGCGAGTCCGGTGCCGGCCACCTCGGGGACGACGGCGGCGGCCTCCCCGGCGTTGGGGGTCACCAGCGCGGCGCCGGGCGACGGGCCTGGCACCGCGCGGGTGCGGGTCCCAGACCAGCGGCGCGTCGCGGTTCTCGCCGAGCAGCGCGCGGATCCCGTCCGCCGCCGCGGCGCCGCGGCCGTAGTCGGCCACCAGCACCGCACCGGCCGCGCGCAGCGCCGCCCGGGCCGCGTCCGGCGCGACGCCGACCTCACCGGCCGCGCCGCCGGCGTCCAGGCGCGCCAGCGGGTGCGCGCCCGCGCGCAGCCGCGTCTTCACCGGCGTGCTGCCGGTCCACGGCACCGCGACGACGTCGACCCGGCCGTCGAGCAACTCGCGCACCCGCGTCCCGGCGTCGTCGTCGGCGACCGGCGCGACGAGGACGACCTCGCGACCCGACCGCGCCGCCAGCAGCGCGGCCAGCGCCGCACCGCCCGGCCGCCGGGTCTCCCGCGCGCCGCTGAGCACCGGCACCGGCGCCTCGGGCGAGAGCCGCTCCACGGCGCCGGTGAGGTCGACGTCGAGCATGACGTCGCCGACGACGACCAGCGGGCCGCTCATCCGGCCACCTCCGCGGCGAGGCCACCGGCGCCCCGCCCGGACGACGCCCGCGGGGCCTGCGCCCGGCCGGTGATCGCGCGCAGGTAGCTGCGCTCGGTGGAGCGGGCGACGGCGTCCCAGCCGTACTGGGCACGCGCCCGCTCCGCGCCCGCCCGGCCGTAGGCGTCCCGGCGCGCCGGGTCGGCGAGCAGCGTGGCGACGACCTCGGCTGCGGCGACCGGGTCGCGCGGCGGGAGCAGCGCCCCGGTGACGCCGTCGATGACGGTGTCGAGCAGGCCGCCGACCGCGGTGCCGACGACCGGGACGCCGCAGGCCATCGCCTCGAGCGGGACGATGCCGAACGGCTCGTACCACGGCAGGCAGACGACGACCTCCGCCGAGCGGATGAGCGTCGGCAGCTCTGCCCGCGGCACCCGGCCGATCAGGTGGACCCGGTGCGCGACGCCCAGCTGCGTGGCGAGCTCCTTCAGCCGGCAGCGCCTCCGGGTCGGACAGCACGTCCTCGGCGGCCGGGCCGCCGGCGACGATCAGCTCGGCGTCCGGCAGCAGCGACACCGCGGTGATCGCGTCGTCGACGCCCTTGCGCGGCACCAACCGGCCGATGGTCAGCAGCCGCAGCCGGCTTGCTGCGCGGCGCGACCGGTCCGTCCGGCGTGAAGTGCTCGAGGTCGACGCCGGAGGGCACGACGTCGATGCGGGCCCGCTTGGTGCCCAGGCTGACCAGCTCGCGCACCTCGTCGGTGCAGGTGGCGATCACGCGGTCGACCCGGCGGGCGACGTCGCGCTCGAGGTCGATCCGCTCCGGCGGGCTGGTGTCGGCGCTGCCCTGCAGCCGCTGCTTCACCGCGCCCAGGGCGTGGAAGGTCTGCAGCACCGGCAGGCCGACTGGCTCCGCCGCCGCGTCCGACCGCGGCCAGGCCGCTCATCCAGAAGTGGGCGTGCAGCACGCTCGGCGCGTCCTCGTCGAGCGCCGCGGCCAGCGACGTCGGTCGAGCTCGGCGACGTGCGGCAGCAGCGCGTCCTTGGCCAGCGGCGCGGCGGGCCCGGCGTCCAGGTGGACGACCTCGACGCCGGGGCCCAGCCCGACGCGGGTCGGGCAGGTCCGGGTCGTCGCGGCGGGTGTAGACGACGACGTCGTGCCCGCGCGCCGCCAGCGCCGACGACAGCTGCGGCGACGTGGACGTTCTGCCCGCCGGCGTCGACCCCGCCGACCACGGCCAGCGGACTGGCGTGCTCGGACACCATCGCGATCTTCACCGCGTCACCTCCGTCGAGCAATCGCGTCCCAGTCCGCGAGGAACCGGCGCCAGCCCGTACCGCTCGAGCGCGCGGCGCGCGCCGCCTTGCCCGCCAGCCGGGCCGCTTCGGGGTCCGCGACGTACGGACCGGACGGCGGCGGCCAGCCGGTCCACGTCGGTGCTCAGCACACCGGCCGTGCTCGGCACCGCCTCGACCGCCTCGGTGGCGGCGACCGCCACTACCGGCATCCCCAGGTGCATGGCTTCGATCAACGACAGCCCCAGCGACGTCCACCGGATCGGGTGCACGTAGACCCGCCGCCGGGCGAGCACGGTCGTGCATCGTCGTCCTGGTCGGCCGGGTCGTGGCGCGCGCAGTCGCTCGGACGTGCCGGCAGCAGGTCGGCGTGCCATGCCGAACACGTCGAGTCGGCGCCGGCGTCGGCGAAGCGCGGGCAGCAGGTCGGTGCCGACCATCCGGCCGCGGCGGACCGGCTCGTTGACCACGACGGCGGCGCGCGGCGAGCTCGCCGGTGTAGCGCTCCCCGGGGTCGACGACGCCGTGCTCGATGACGCGTGGTCGGCGCCCGGCCGCTGTCCCAGAACAGCCGGTTGAAGTGCGTGACGTGCACCAGCGGGATGTCCGCGCGGTCGGCGAGCGGGTGGCGGCTGGCGACCGGGTGCGGCTCCGGGGCGTTGTGCTCCAGGAAGACCGCCGGGACGTCACGCCGGCACGCTGCGGCCGAGCCAGCGCTCGGCCAGCTCGAGCTCGTGCGGCGCGCTGCAGCACGACGACGTCGACGTGCTCGTCGGCGCAGCTGCTCGGGCGTGCGCTCGACGACCGAGGCCGGCCAGTCCCAGGTGCGGGCGCGGCCCAGGCCGTCCGGGCCGCGGTCGGGCGTCACCGGGACGACGTAGTCGTGGTCGGCCCTGCACGAACGCCGTCGTCCAGCTGCCGTGCACGTGCCAGAGCAGGACCCTCACGGCGCGCCTCGCCGTGCGTGCGCGCCGGGTGACCGGACGGGGACCGGTCACCGGCCGTCAGCTCCTTGACGGCGGCCACGACGTCCGCGGCGGTCACGCCGCCCAGGCAGGGGTGGCCGGGGACCGGGCAGAGCTGCGCGCGGGTGCCGCGGCACGGCGCGTCCTGGTCGCCGAGCAGCACGCGTCGGGACGCCGTACGGCGCCCACCGCAGCGCCGGCACCACCGGCGCGAACAGCGACACGACCGGGGTGCCGACCGCGGCCGCCAGGTGCGCCGGCCCGGTGTTGGCGACGACGACCGCCTCCGCGCCGGCGAGGACCGCGGCCAGCGTCGGCGCAGGTCGAACCGCCCGGCGCAGTCGCGCGCCGACGCCCGGCGCCGCGCGCGCCCGCGGCCACCGCCGCGGTGAGCGCCGCCTCCGCCGGCCGACCCGGTGACCAGGACGTCCCACCCGTCGCCGGTCAGCGCGCCGCACCGCCTCCGCCCAGCGCCGGCGTCGGGTAGGCCCGCGCCGGCGCCGTCGACGCCGGGATGGACGACGACGTACGGCGCGCGGGCACCCCGGCGGGACGGTCACCCCGGCGCGGACGGCGAGCCGGCCGTCGTCGCCGTCGCGGCAGCGTCGAACCCGGCGCCGCGCGCGATCGCGAGCATCCGCACCGGCTCGGGCGCGTCCGGCGGCTCCGGCAGCCGCACGTCGAGCAGCGCGCCGGGGTAGTCGGTGCTGACCGCGGCGATCCGCCGGACGCCGGCCAGCCGCAGCAGCAGCGCGGTCGGCAGCGCGCACTGGTGGAACGAGGTCAGGACCAGCGCCTCGTCGACGTCCCGGTCGGCGATCCGGCTGCCACCACGTCGTCGAGCGTCGGACGCCGCTCGACCGCCGGCGGGTCGGCGACGATCCACGGGCACGCCCACACCAGCGACGTCGTCGACGCCCGGGCAGCAGCCGGGCCGCGGCCGCGCCGGCCGGCCCGGCCAGCACCGTCACCCGGTCGGCCGTGGCGGCGACGGCCCGGATCGCGGGCCCGCAGACCAGCACGTCGCCGAGGCTGTCGAGGCGGACGACCAGCGCGTGTCGTCACGCCAGCGCGCCCGGAGAGGACCAGGTCGACCGCCGCGCCGAGCGTGCGGCCGCACCGCCGGCGCCGCGGTCGACCTCCTCGCGCCGCGGTCACCGGCGTCGGGACGAGCACCGCGCGGGCGCCCGCGGCGGCCGCCGCACCGACGTCCGCGCCGATGTCGCCGATCACGACGCACCGCTCCGGCCGCACGCCGAGGGCCGCGGCCGCGCGCCAGCACCAGACCGGGCGCGGGCTTGCGGCAGTCGCAGCCGTCCGCCGGCGGCGTGCGGGCAGACCTGCCAGGCGTCGAACGGGCCGAGCAGCTTCTCGACCCGCGCGTTGACCGCGGCGACGTCCTCGGCGCGCGATCAGCCCGCGGCCGACGCCGGACTGGTTGGTGACGACGCCGACCGGCAGCCCGGCGGCGCGCACCCGGTCCAGCGCGGCCAGCGCGCCCGGCACGGGCTCGACCAGCTCGGGATCGCCGTTGTAGGGCACGTCGACGACGATGGTGCCGTCGCGGTCGACGAGCACCGCGTCCACCGGTCGCCACGCACCCGGCCGCGCCGCCAGCGCCGACTGCGCCGCGCAGCCGGTGCCAGACCGCCAGCGGCGGGATGGCGACGCTCGTCGCCGGCATCGCGGCGACCTCCCGCGCGATCCCGCGGTCCGGGCGCGATGCGGGCCCAGGCGAACTCCGCGGTCCCGGCGAGCCACGCCAGCGCCGCCAGCACCCGCCCACCGGCGGTCGCACGGGCGCCAACGCCACCGCCGCGACGCCGGCCGGCGCAGTGATCCGCCGCGTGCCGCCGCAGCCGGCCCCGTCCGGCGTCGGCGCGGTGCGTACCAGTCGGCGCCGTGCAGCCGGCGCATCAGCGCGTCGTCGGCGTTGCCGCGCTGCTGGCGCGACGCTGGCGTCCCAGCGGCGCCGGGCGCACCGGGTGCATGGTCCGGCGGCGTGCCGCGCGACCAGCGCGGTGCCCGGCGTCGAGCACCCGCAGCGCCAGGTCGGCGTCCTCCCGGAACGCGCGCGGGAAGCGCTCGTCGAAGCCGCCGACCTCGTCGAGCACGACTCGGCGGTAGGCCATGTCCGCGGTGATCCACGCGCGCGTCGCGAGCCCGGCGGTGCCGCGCTCCCAGTCGGTCGGGCGGCGCGGCCGGCGGGCAGCGGCACCGTGATCCGGCCCTGCGTGCCGGCGACGTCCCCGGTCGAGCCGCACCCAGGTCGGCGGCCAGGTCGTCGAGCCAGGTCGGCGTCACCAGCACGTCGTCGTCGAGGAACGCGACCCACGCTGCCGACACCGCCCGCCAGCCGACGTTGCGCGCCGCCGCCGGACCCCGCCCGCCGCTGCGCCGCACGTCGCACCCGGCCGGCCAGCGCGCCCAGCTCGGGCAGCTCGAGCGGTGCGCGGCTCCGCGGCGGTCGTCGACGACGACGACTTCGCTCCGGCAGCGGGCCCGCCGCCGTGACGAGCGAGCGACAGCAGCCGCGCGCAGCGACGGCCGGCCGATGGTCGGGACGACGACGGCGACGCGCAGGTCGCTCACCGGGTGCTCACGACGTCCGCTCCGTCGCCCAAGGCCGAGCCGGCGCAGGACGAACGGGCCGATCGCCAGCAGGTCGACCGGCGCGGAGCCGAAGCACTCGAGCGCGTCGCGGACGTCGTCCACCATCGGCCGTCCGGCGGTGTTCAGGCAGGTGTTGACGACCACCGGCAGCCCGGTGCGGCGCTCGAACTCGGTGAGCATCCGGGCGACCAGCGGCTCGTCGGCGGGGTCGACGGTCTGGATCCGCGCGGTGCCGTCGACGTGCACGACGGCCGGGATGCGGTCGCGCCACTGCGGCACGACGTCGTGCACGAACAGCATGTACGGCGACGGGATCGGGCCGCGGCCGAACAGCTCCGGCGCCCGCGACGGCGAGCACCATCGGCGCGACCGGCCGGAACTGCTCGCGGCCCTTGACGTCGTTCAGCCGCACCAGGTTCTCCGCCCGGCCGGGGTGCGCGAGCAGCGACCGGTGGCCGAGCGCGCGCGGCCCGTACTCCGACGCGGCCCTGGAACCAGGCCACGATGCCGTCGTCGGCGAGCGCCTGCGCGACCTCGACGGCGACGTCGGCCGGACGCTCGTAGGGCAGCTGCGCCGTGCGCAGCGCCGCCTCGATCTCCTCGTCGGTGAACCCGCGGCCCGAGCGCCGGGGTCGGCATCGCCTCGATGCGCCCCTCGAGCTCGCGCGCGACGTGCAGCGCGCCGCCGAGCGCGGTGCCGGCGTCCCCGGCGGCCGGCTGCACCCAGACCTGCTCGAACGGCGGTCTCGGCGAACAGCCGGGTGTTGGCGACGCAGTTCAGCGCGACGCCGCCGGCCAGCGCCAGGTGCCGCGCGCCGGTGCGCTCGTGCAGCCAGCGCGCCAGGTCGAGCAGCACCTCCTCGGTGACCGCCTGCAGGCTGGCGGCGAGGTCGGCGTGGTCGTCGGTCCAGTCCTCGTCCGGCTGCGCGCCGCGGCGCCAGCGCGTCCCAGTCGACGCCGGCGGTGACGAAGCCGCCGTCGCCGGTGGCGTGCACCAGCGTCGCGCAGCTGGTCGAGGTGGCGCGGCTTGCCGTAGGACGCCAGCGCCATGACCTTGTACTCGTCGCTGCTGCGCAGGAAGCCGAGGTGATCGGTGGCGTCCTCGTAGAGCAGCCCGAGCGAGTGCGGCAGCGACTGGGAGTACAGCGGGTCGAGCACGCCCGTCGCGGTAGTGCCCGGCGAGGTGGCTGTGCCGCTCGCCGCGGCCGTCGAGGACGAGGACCGCGCAGTCGCCGCCGAACGGCGCGGCCAGCCCGGCCGACGCGGCGTGCGCGACGTGGTGCGGCGACGAAGCGCACGCTTGGCCGGGTCCAGCCCGGGCAGCGCGGCGGCGAGGAAGCCGCCGGCCTCGCGCGGCGTAGGTCGCGCGCAGGTGGTCCCACGGGTCGACGCAGCCCGAGCTGCTCCGGCGGCAGGTGCAGCGCCGGGTCGAAGGAGTAGGTCACGGCGTCGAGGTCCTCCGGCGCGCACGCCCGCCTCGCGCAGGCACCAGGCCGCGGCCAGGTCCGGCGTCTCCCAGGCCGAGAACGGGACCGGGCGCTTGCCGTGCTTGCGCCGGCTGAAGCGCTCCTCCTCGGCGGCGGCGACCACCCGGCCGTCGACGACGAGCGCCGCGGCCGGGTCGTGGTACATCGCGTTGACGCCGAGAACCCGCACCTGGCGATCCTCTCGTCGGCCGGTCCCCACCGGCGGGGGGCAGGGCAGAACCCCGCTGCTCACTCAGCGGCTGCCTTGGTCCTTGCCTACTACACAGAGGTCACAACGCCAAGGCGACACCACCGTCCAAGGCGGGATGCACGCACCACCCCGGGATCATCAGGACACGACGCCAGCAACAGCCGGCACGGTTCGGGGTACACAGCCCGACGAGGCGGGGCGCGGCGATCGCTGCCGAACTCCCGGCACTCGACCCGAAGGGCCCTGATGAGAGCGTTGACCTGGCAGGGACGCAACTCCGTGCGGGTGGAGGACGTCCCCGATCCGAAGATCGAGGAGCCGACGGACGCGGTCGTCCGCGTCACGTCGACGGCCATCTGCGGCTCGGACCTCCACCTCTACGGCGTGCTCGGCCCTTACCTGCGCGCCGGCGACGTCCTCGGCCACGAGGCGATGGGCATCGTCGAGGAGGTCGGCCCCGGGGTCGAGCAGCTGCGCGCCGGCGACCGCGTCGTCGTGCCGTTCAACATCTCGTGCGGCACCTGTTGGATGTGCAGCCGCGGCCTCTACGCCCAGTGCGAGACGACGCAGGTGCCGCCAGGAGGGCAAGGGCGCCAGCCTGTTCGGCTACACCTCCCTCTACGGGTCCGTCCCGGGCGGGCAGGCCGAGTACCTGCGCGTCCCGCAGGCGCAGTTCGGGCCGATCAAGCTGCCGGAGGGCCCGCCGGACGAGAAGTTCCTCTTCCTCTCCGACGTGCTGCCGACCGCCTGGCAGGCGGTGCGCTACGCCGACGTCCCCGAGGGCGGCGCGCTGGCGGTCTTCGGGCTCGGCCCGATCGGCCAGATGGCGGTGCGGATCGCTCGGCACCTGGGCGCGGGGCGGGTGATCGGCATCGACACCGTCCCCGAGCGGCTGGCGCTGGCGGAGCGCTACGGCGCCGAGACCGCTCGACTTCGCCGAGTGTGGACGACCTGGCGACCGCGCTGCTCGACCTCGTCGACGGCCGCGGCCCGGACTCCTCCATCGACGCGGTCGGCATGGAGGCGCACGGCTCGGCGGTTCGTCAAGATGGCGCAGACGATGACCGGGCTGCTGCCGGACGCGCTGGCGCAGAAGGTCACGGACAAGTTCGCCCTCGACCGCCTCGACGCCCTGCACGCCGCGATCAAGAGCACCCGTCGCGGCGGCACGGTGTCGATCAGCGGCGTGTACGGCGGCGAGATCGACCCGATGCCGATGATGGAGATGTTCGACCGCGGGCTGCAGCTGCGGATGGGTCAGGCGCACGTCAAGCGCTGGACCAACGACATCCTGCCGCTCGTCCTCGACGAGTCCGACCCGCTGGGCACGCTCGACCTGGTCACCCATCGCCTGCCGCTGGAGGAGGCGCCCGGGGCGTACGCGATGTTCCAGAAGAAGGAGGACGGCTGCATCAAGGTGGTGCTCCGAAGCCGTGAGCGCCGAACCGGACCTGCGGGTCGTCCTCGTCGTCGGCGCCTCCAGCGGCATCGGCCGGGCCAGCGCCGTCGGGTTCGCCCGCCGCGGCGCCCAGCTCGTGCTCGCCTCGCGCAGCGCCGAGCCGCTCGAGCAGGCGGCGGCTGAATGCCGGGAGGCGGGCGCCAGCGCGGTCGACGTCGTCCCGACCGACGTCATCGACGACGCCGCCGTCGCCGCGGCTGGTCGCCGCGGCCCGCGAGCGGCACGGCCGGATCGACGTCGTGGTCAACTCCGCGCAGGTGATGGCGTACGGCCGGATCGAGGACGTCCCGCCGGAGGTCTTCCAGCCGCGTCGTCGACACCGCACTCGTCGGCACGGCGAACCTCGCCCGGCACGTGCTGCCCGTGCTGCGCGCCCAGGACGACGGCGTGTTCATCATCGTCAACTCGATGCTCGGCTCGATCCCGGTGCCGCTGATGGGCGCGTACATCACCGGCAAGTGGGGCCAGCTCGGGCTGGCCCGGGTGTTGCAGCTGGAGACCCGGGACGCGCCCGGCGTGCACGTCTGCGTCGTGGCGCCCGGCGCCGTCGACACGCCGATCTACTACCAGGCGGCCAACTACATGGGCGTCGACGGCCGGCCGCCCCCGCCGGTGGACCCGCCCGAGCGCACCGCGGCGGTCGTGCTCCGGACCGCGGACCGCCCGAAGGCCACCCGGCAGGCCGGGCTGGCCAACCTCGTCGCCATCGCCGGGTACCGGCTGGTGCCGAAGCTGTTCAACGTGCTGGTCGGCCCGCTGTTCAAGCTCGCCGGCCAGGGCGGTGAGCGCCCGCCGACCGACGGCAACGTGCTCACCCCCAGCCCAGACGGTGAGGCCACGCACGGGCGCTGGAGCCGCGGGCCGGTCACCCGGCTGCGCTGACACCCGACAGCACTCCGCTCGGAACACACCAGACGACATCGGACGACACCGGAGATCAGGAGGACGACATGGCGGACAACGACCGGCCCGACGGCCACGCGTCGCAGGCGGCCCAGGAGGCCGACGCGGTGGACTCCGTGGAACGCAACACCAAGAGCCAGACGACGGCCGCCAGCTACACCACGACCGACCACGAGGTCATCCGCGCCTGGGCCGAGGCCCGCGGCGGGCGGCCGGCGGCGGTCGAGTCGACGGAGAGCGGCGGCGGCGCTTCCGACGCGGGGCTGCTGCGACTCGAGTTCCCGGACAGCCCGGGGGACGACGCTCGCGCAGGACAACCTGGACGAGGTCGACTGGGAGCCGTTCTTCCGCACGTTCGACGACCGCGGCCTGGCCTTCGTCTACCAGGAGAAGACCAGCGACGGCTCGGTCAGCCGGTTCAGCCGGTTCGTCAACCGCGACAGCTGACACCGGCGCCGGTCGCTGCCAGGTCCGGATCCGCCGGGCGGCTCGGCGGCGCAACGCCGTTGCCTCCGGAGCGTCAGGACGACCGGGATGCACCGGCGCTGGTGGCGGGCACGGCCGTGAGTGGTCGAGGCGACCTGCTGCGCCGCCGTCGGGATCGTCGCGCGGCGTAGCCTCGACGCTCGCCGAGCCGACAAGAACGAGTGCGCCGAGGACGTGACCCAGGGTGACTGACATCGCCGGACAGCAGACGAGCGCCGGCGGGACCGCCGACGGCGCCGGGGGTCCGGTCGCCACCGGCGACTTCGGCGCCAACGAGTGGCTCGTGCAGGACATGTACGAGCGCTACCTCACCGACCCGGGCAGCGTCGACGCCGCGTGGCACGACTTCTTCGCCGACTACCGGCACGCCCACAACGGGTCCGACGGCGACGGCAACACCGTCATCGACGGCGCGGACGTCGACGACGCCGACGCCGACGACGTCGAGCGACGCCCCGACCGCCCCCGTGGCCGCGACACCCGCCCCCGTGCGCCGCGACGCCCGCACCCGCGGCGGCCCCGCCCGCGGCCCCCGCACAGCGTGCTCGATGGAGCGCCGACGCCGGCTGCTCGTCCCGCGGCACCCGAGCGGGCCGACCCCGCCGCCCGGTGCGCAGACGCTGCGCGGCGCCGCTGCCCGGGTCGTCAGCAACATGCAGGCCTCGCTGGCACTGCCGACCGCGACCAGCGTGCGCGCCGTCCCGGCGAAGCTGATCGCCGACAACCGCATCGTCATCAACAACCACCTCCGGCGCGGGCGCGGCGGCAAGGTCAGCTTCACGCACCTCATCGGGTACGCCGTCGTGCGGGCGCTGCGCGACGTCCCGGAGATGAACAACGCCTTCACCGAGGTCGACGGCAAGCCCGCCGTCGTCCACCCCGAGCACGTCAACCTCGGCATCGCGATCGACCTCGTCAACAAGGACGGCTCCCGCGGCGCTGCTCGTCCCGAACATCAAGCACGCCGACACGCTGCCGACTTCGCGGAGTTCTGGTCCGCCTACGAGGACGTCATCCGCAAGGCGCGCGGCGGCAAGCTCTCCGCCGACGACTTCGCCGGCACCACGATCACGCCTGACCAACCCCGGCACCATCGGCACCAACCACTCGGTGCCGCGGCTGATGCCCGGCCAGGGCACGATCGTCGGCGTCGGGGCGATGGAGTACCCGGCGGAGTTCAGCGGGATGAGCGAGGACGCGCTCGCCGCCCGGGCGATCAGCAAGATCATGACGCTGACGTCGACCTACGACCACCGCATCATCCAGGGCGCCCAGTCCGGGGAGTTCCTGCGCCGGATCCACCAGCTGCTGCTCGACGACGACTTCTACGACGACATCTTCGCCTCGCTGCGGATCCCGTACGAGCCGGTGCGCTGGCTGGTCGACCGGGAGTTCAGCCACGAGGGGCAGATCGACAAGAGCGCCCGCGTCATCGAGCTGATCAACGCCTACCGCAGCAACGGCCACCTGATGGCCGACACCGACCCGCTCGAGTTCACCGTCCGCAGCCACCCCGACCTGGACATCACCCGGCACGGGCTGACGCTGTGGGACCTCGACCGCGAGTTCCCGGTCGGCGGGTTCGCCGGCGCGAAGCTCATGAAGCTGCGCGACATCCTCGGCGTGCTGCGCGACGCCTACTGCCGCCGGGTCGGCGTCGAGTACATGCACATCACCGACCCGGAGCAGCGGGCGTGGGTGCAGTCGCGGATCGAGGTCGGTCACGCCCAGCCCTCGCGCGACGAGCAGCTGCACGTCCTGGGCCGGCTCAACGTCGCCGAGGCGTTCGAGACGTTCCTGCAGACCAAGTACGTCGGGCAGAAGCGGTTCAGCCTCGAGGGCGCCGAGACGGTCATCCCGCTGCTGGACGCGGTGCTGGCCCAGGCGGCCGAGGACGGGCTCGACGAGGTCGTCATCGGCATGCCGCACCGCGGCCGGCTCAACGTCCTGGCCAACATCGTCGGCAAGCCCTACGCGAAGATCTTCGACGAGTTCGAGGGCAACATCGATCCCGGCACCGCGCAGGGCTCCGGCGACGTCAAGTACCACCTCGGCGCGGACGGCTGCTTCCGCTCGCCGTCCGGCGCGAGATCTCGGTGTCGCTCACCGCGAACCCGTCGCACCTGGAGGCGGTCGACCCGGTGCTCGAGGGCATCGTGCGCGCCAAGCAGGACCTGCTCGACCGCGGCCACGACGCGTTCCCGGTGCTGCCTGTCCTGATGCACGGCGACGCCGCGTTCGCCGGGCAGGGCGTCGTCGCCGAGACGCTGAACCTCTCGCAGCTGCGCGGCTACCGCACCGGCGGCACCGTGCACGTGATCGTCAACAACCAGGTCGGGTTCACCACGTCGCCGAGCGCCTCGCGCTCGAGCCTGTACGCGACCGACGTGGCGCGGATGGTGCAGGCGCCGATCTTCCACGTCAACGGCGACGACCCCGAGGCGTGCGTCCGGGTGGCCAGGCTCGCGGTGGAGTACCGCCACGAGTTCGGCAAGGACGTCGTCATCGACATGGTCTGCTACCGCCGCCGCGGTCACAACGAGGCGGACAACCCCTCGTTCACCCAGCCGCTGATGTACGACATCATCGACGCCAAGCGCAGCGTCCGGAAGATGTACACCGAGGCGCTCGTCGGCCGCGGCGACATCACGCTCGAGGACGCCGAGGCGGCGCTGAAGGACTTCCAGCAGCAGCTGGAGAAGGTGTTCACCGAGACGCGCAACGCCAGCGGGAAGCCGTCCGCCGAGCCGGACATCGAGCGCGAGACGCCCGCAGCAGGACGTGCCGACCGCGGTGCCCATCGAGGTCATCAAGCGCATCGCCGACGCCTACGCCAACCCACCGGACGGCTTCAGCGTCCATCCGCGCCTCAAGACGCAGATCGACCGCCGGGTCGGCATGGCCAGCACCGGCAAGGTCGACTGGGCGACCGCCGAGCTGTTCGCCTTCGGAGCACTCGTCCTGGACGGACGCGCCGTGCGGCTGTCCGGGCAGGACTCGCGCCGCGGCACGTTCACCCAGCGCCACGCCGTCCTCATCGACCGGCGCACCGGCGCCGACTACACCCCGCTGCGCAACCTGTCGCCGGACCAAGCGCCGTTCATGGCCTACGACTCGCTGCTCAGCGAGTACGCCGCGATGGGCTTCGAGTACGGCTACTCGGTCGCCCGCGAGGACGCGCTGGTCTGCTGGGAGGCGCAGTTCGGTGACTTCGCCGACGGCGCGCAGACGATCATCGACGAGTTCATCGCCTCCGGCGAGGCGAAGTGGGGTCAGCGCTCGGCGGTCACGCTGCTGCTGCCGCACGGCTACGAGGGCCAGGGCCCCGACCACAGCTCCGGGCGTCCGGAGCGGTTCCTGCAGCTGGCCGCCGAGAACAACATGACCGTCGCCATGTGCTCGTCGCCGTCGAACTGGTTCCACCTGCTGCGCCGGCAGGGCCTGTCGCCGGTGCGGCGGCCGTTGATCGCCTTCACGCCGAAGTCGCTGCTGCGACTGAAGGCCGCGATCAGCGAGCTCGACGAGTTCACCGCGGGGGCGTTCCAGCCGGTCATCCGCGACGCCGTCGACCCTTCCGGTGTGCGGCGCGTGCTGCTGTGCAGCGGGAAGGTGTTCTACGACCTCGACGCGGCACGCCGCGAGCAGGGCCGCGCACGACGTGGCGATCGTGCGTGTCGAGCAGCTCTACCCGCTGCCCGCCGACGCGGTGCGCCGCGCCGTCGAGCCCTACGGCGACGCCGAGCTCGTCTGGGTCCAGGAGGAGCCGGCCAACCAGGGCGCGTGGCCGTTCATGGCGCTGAACCTGCCGGACGCGCTGGGCGGCCGGCCGGTGCATCGCGCCTCGCGCAAGGCGTCGGCGTCTCCGGCGGTGGGGTCGGCGAGCGTGCACGAGGCGCAGCAGCGCGAGGTCGTCGCCACGGCGTTGGCGCATGACGGCCGGCGGCCACGACGCGCGACTGGTCCCGGTCCCGGGTAGCGAGCGGGCGCCGTTCGGGAGGCGCGCCGGGCGCGAGCTCCCTCCCGATCCGGTGGCGGTGACGGTGGTCCTGCGCGCGCCGACGGCCGCTGGCCGAGCACGCCGGCGGGCCGGTGACCCGCGAGCAGTTCGCCGAACGCTTCGGCGCGTCGCCGACGACGTCGCCGCGGTCCGCCGCTTCGCCGACGAGCCGGGCTGGACGTCGTCGCGGTCGACGCCGCGGCTCGCACCGTGCAGCTGCGCGGCACGCCGGAGCAGCTGCAGGCGGCGTTCGCGGTGACGCTCGACCTGGTCGAGTCCGAAGCCGGCCTGACCCGCACTCGAACGGGCCCGGTGCACGTGCCGGCCTACCTCGCCGACGCCGTCGTCGCGGTGCTCGGCCTGGACGACCGGCCGCAGACGGCGGCGCACTTCCGCGGTCGGGAAGCAGGTCACGCAGACGTTCACCCCGGTCGAGCTGGCCGCGCTGTACGACTTCCCGGCGGGCGTCAGTGGCGCCGGGCAGACGATCGCGCTGATCGAGCTCGGCGGCGGGTACGCGCGACGCGGACCTGAGCGCCTACTTCGGGCGATGGGGATCTCCCCCGCCCCGCCGGTGGTCGCGGTGCCGGTCGACGGCGCGACCAACTCCCCTGCCGGTGACCCGAACAGCGCCGACGGCGAGGTCGTCCTCGACATCGAGGTCGCCGGCGCTGTCGCGCCCGGTGCGCGCATCGCCGTCTACTTCGCGCCGAACACCGACCAGGGCTTCCTGGACGCCGTGAACGCCGCGATCCACGACAGCACCAACCACGTCACCGCCGTGTCGATCAGTTGGGGCGCGCCGGAGTCTCAGTGGACCGCCCAGGCGATGGACGCGATGGAGCGCGGCGTTCCGTCCGCGGCGGCACTCGGCATCCCGGTGTTCAGCGCCGCCGGCGACAACGGGTCCGCCGACGGGGTGACGGACGGCCGCGCGCACGCCGACTTCCCGTCCTCCAGCCCGTACGCCGTGGGCTGCGGCGGGACGACCCTGGCCGCCGGCAACGGTGCGATCTCCTCCGAGGTGGTGTGGAACGCCGGCGGGGGCGCGACCGGTGGCGGGGTCAGCGACCACTTCCCGGTGCCGTCCTACCAGTCCGGTGTCGCGCCGACATCGGCCAACCCGGGTGGGCGCAAGGGCCGCGGCGTGCCGGACGTCGCCGGCGTCGCGGACCCGGCCACCGGCTACCAGGTCCTGGTCGACGGCGAGCAGATCGTCGTCGGTGGCACCAGCGCCGTCGCGCCGCTCTGGGCGGGGCTGACCGCGCTGTTGCAGCAGGCGCTCGGCCGGCCGCTGGCCCCGCTGCAGCCGGAGCTGTACCCGCTGAAGACCGGCTTCGGCGACGTCACGTCCGGCAGCAACGGCGCCTACCGGGCCCGCTCCGGGTGGGACGCCTGCACCGGGCTGGGCACGCCGCGCGGGACCGCGCTGCGGTCCGCGCTGTCCGCCGGCGGGTAGTCCACGGTGCCCGGTCTGCCCGCTGCGCTGGGGCATCCTCGGCGCGGGTGCGATCGCGGCGACCTTCGGCGCCGACCTGGCCCGTGCCGACGGCAGCACCGTGCACGCCGTCGGCGCGCGCGACGCCGACCGCGCCGCCGCGCTCGCCGGCCGCCTCGATGCTCCGAGCTCGTACGGCAGCTACGCCGACCTGGTCGCCGATCCCGACGTCGACGTCGTCTACATGGCGACCACCAACGCCCAGCACCACGACTCCGCACTCCTGGCGCTGCGCGCCGGGAAGCCGGTGCTCGTCGAGAAGGTCTTCACCCTCGACGCCGTCCAGGGCCGCGAGGTCGTCGGCGAGGCGCGCCGCCGCGGGCTGTTCTGCATGGAGGGCATGTGGATGCGGCTGCATCCGACGATCCGCGGCGGCCGCCGAGTTGACGCGCAGCGGCGCCATCGGCCGGGTGATCGGCCTGACGGGTCGACCTGTCGGCCGCCTTCGACTACGACCCCGCGCACCGGCTGTACGACCCCGCCGTCGGCGGTGGGGCGCTGCTCGACCTCGGCGTCTACGCCGCGCACTTCGCCTGGCTGCTGCTGGGCCGCCCGGCGGCGTCAGCACCGTCGGGACCCTCGCCCCGACCGGCACCGACACCACCGTCGGCCATGCAGTGGCGCTGCGCCGACGGCCGGTTCGCCAACGTCGTCTGCTCGGCGCGGCGCGCAGCCCGGCCGCGGCGCTGGTCGCTCGGCACCGACGGGTGGCTGCAGGGTCGAGCGGCGGCTGCACCGTCCGAGCGGGCTCACCGTCCACATCGGCGACGACGAGGAGTTCCGCGGAGGCACCCCCGGTCCGGCCGGCGGCGGGTTCGGGCCGGAGATCGCCGAGGTGGAGCGGTGCCTCGGCGGCAGGCCTGACCGAGTCGCCCGCCGTGCCGCTCGACGACACGCTCGGCGTCCTCGAGCTGCTCGACGCGGCGCGGCACCAGCTGGGCGTGCGGTACCCGGGCGAGGGCGAGGGCGCTCGCGAGAACGAGGAGGCCTAGGTGTACTTCACCGACCGCGGCATCGAGGAGCTGGCCGGCCGGCGGGGCGAGGAGGAGGTCAGCCTGGCCTGGCTCGCCGACCGGCTGCAGGTCTTCGTCGACCTCCACCCCGAGTTCGAGACCGCCGTCGAGCGGCTGGCGACCTGGCTGGCCCGCGACGACGCCGACGACTGAGCAGCGTCCACCGCCCAGGGGCCGGCGGAGGCTCCACTCGTCAGGGCTCGTCCCGGCACACCCCGTCGACCCGCGCCTGCTCGGCCACCGCGGCGGCCACTGCCGGCGCCACCCGCGGGTCGAACGGCGTCGGCACGATGGTGTCCCGCGCCAGCGCTCCGGCGACCACCCCGCCGAGCGCGTCGGCGGCGGCGAGCTCCATGCCCTCGCGTGATGCGCCGCGCCCGGGCGTCGAAAGCGCCGCGGAAGACGCCGGGGAACGCCAGCACGTTGTTGATCTGGTTGGGCAGGTCGCTGCGCCCGGTGGCGACGACCGCGGCGTGCCGGTGCGCGACCTCCGGGTCGACCTCCGGCGTCGGGTTGGCCAGCGCGAACACGATCGCGTCCGGCGCCATGGCGGCGACCGCGTCCTCGCCGACGCGGCCGGCCGACAGCCCGAGGAAGACGTCCGCACCGACCAGGGCGTCCTCCAGCGACCCGGTGCGCCGCTCCCGGTTGGTCTGCGCGGCGAGGTCGGCCTTCACGGCGGACAGGTCACCGCGACCGGGATGCAGCACGCCCCGGCAGTCGGCGACCGCGATCTCACCGATGCCGGCGGCGAGCAGGATCTTCGTGCAGGCCACGCCGGCCGCCCCGGCACCCGAGACGACCACGCGGGTCGACGCCGGCGTCCGGCCGGTGAGCGTCAACGCGTTGCGCAACGCCGCGAGCACGACGACGGCGGTGCCGTGCTGGTCGTCGTGGAAGACCGGGAGGTCCAGCGCGGCGCGCAGCCGGGCCTCGACCTCGAAGCAGCGCGGCGCCGAGATGTCCTCCAGGTTGATGCCGCCGAACGACGGCGCGATCCGCACGACCGTCTCGACGATCTCGTCCGGATCCGTGGTGTCCAGCACGATCGGGACGGCGTCGAGGCCGCCGAACTCCTTGAACAGCGCCGCCTTGCCCTCCATCACCGGGAGCGCCGCCGCCGGCCCGATGTCGCCGAGCCCCAGCACGGCGGTGCCGTCGCTGACCACGGCGACCAGCCGGGAGCGCCAGGTGTAGCGCTCGGCGAGGCGCGGGTCCTCCGCGATCGCCCGGGAGACGTCGGCGACGCCCGGGGTGTACGCGAGCGACAGGGCCTCCCGGTCGGCCAGCGCGCACCTTGCTGCGCACCTCGAGCTTGCCGCCCTCGTGCATCCGGAACAGCGCACTCGCCCGGTCGACGGTCACGGCTGCGCAGTCTGCCACCGGCGATCGCGCCGGGGCGCCGCGCGACGGACTCCCCCGGTACGCTGCCCGCTCGTGGACGCCCGGGAGCTCGCCGTCGCCGGAGCGTGGGAGTTCACCCCGACACTGCACCGCGACGACCGCGGGGTGTTCCTCGAGGCCTACACCGCCGAGTCGCTGCGCGGCGCCGCCGGCCGGCCCCTCGACGTCGCGCAGGTCAACGTCTCGGTGTCGGCGCGGGGCGTGCTGCGCGGCGTGCACTTCTCCGCGGTGCCGCCGGGACAGGCCAAGTACGTCACCTGCCCGCAGGGCGCGGTCCTCGACGTCGTCGTCGACGTCCGGGTGGGTTCGCCGGGCTTCGGCCGGTGGGACGCGGTCCGCCTCGACGGCGAGACCCGACGCGCGGTGTACCTCGCGGAGGGTCTCGGTCACGCGTTCCTCGCGCTCGAGGACGGAAGTACGGTCACGTACCTCTGCTCGACCGGCTACGCGCCGGGCCGGGAGTTCGGCGTCTCGCCGCTGGACCCGGCACTGGAGCTGCCGTGGCCGGACGGCGTCGAGCCGGTCCTCTCGCCCAAGGACCGGGACGCACCCACGCTCGCCGACGCCGCCGCGGCGGGGATCCTGCCGAGCTGGGCGGACTGCCGCAGCTACCTGCGCTGAGGGACGGGACCCACCCGCCGTGGGAGCCGCCCGCGCCAGCCGTCCTCGGACGGCCAGCGCAGCACGACCCGGGCGAGCACGTCCGCCGGCCCGTGCACCGCGCTGTCGCCGCCGGCGAACGGGTTGTCGCTCGCGAGCTCCCAGCCGTCCCCGACGCGCCCGCACCGCGCGCTTGACCACGAGCCGCCCGGGCATGGTCCGGAACCGTGCCAGCACGACGTCGCCGGGGCGCACCGGAGCACCGCGGCGCACCAGGACCCGGTCGCCGTGGCGCAGCGTCGGGACCATCGACGGCCCCGAGACGAGCACCAGCTGCCAGCCGCAGCACGGGCCCATGGTGCCCTCCGGCCGGGCCGGGCCCCGGCGGTACTGTCGGGACCTGAAGGTCCACCGTCCTTCGGAGCCGGCACGAGCCGGCACGAGCCCGCAAGAGCCCGCAAGAGCCCGGAAGGGGTACCCCGTGCGACTGTTCTCCCCGAGGACCACCGCGTACGCCCACTGCGACCTGCCCTGCGGCGTCTACGACCCGGCCCAGGCCCGCATCGAGGCCGAGTCGGTCAAGGCGATCATGGAGAAGTACCAGGGCAACGAGGACCCGGTGTTCCGCACCCGCGCGCTGATCATCAAGGAGCAGCGCGCCGAGCTGGTCAAGCACCACCTGTGGGTGCTGTGGACCGACTACTTCAAGCCGCCGCACTTCGAGAAGTACCCGCAGCTGCACGAGCTGTTCAACAAGGCCACCAAGCAGGCCGGCGCCGCCGGCGGCAAGGGCAAGGTCGACCCGGCCGAGGGCCAGAAGCTGCTCGACCTGATCGCCGAGATCGACAAGATCTTCTGGGAGACCAAGAACGCGGCGTGAGCCGATGACGACGCGAGGCCGGCTCCGACCGGGGCCGGCCTTCGCCGCGCCCGACCTGCCCGACGACGCGCAGCTCTGGCTGGTCCGCCACGGCGAGACCGAGTGGAGCGCGTCCGGCCAGCACACCGGCACGCACCGACATCCCGCTCACCGCCGCACGGCGAGCAGCAGGCCGCGGCGCTGCGCGACGCTGCTCGCGCGACCTGCGCCCGGCGCTGGTGCTGTGCAGCCCGCGGCAGCGGGCACTGCGACACCGCCGAGCTGGCCGGCTTGCGACGTCGACGACGATCGACGCGACCTCGCCGAGTGGGACTACGGCGACTACGAGGGCCTCACCACCGCGGAGATCCGCCGGACCGATCCCGGGCTGGACGATCTGGACCGACGGCGCGCCCCGGCGGCGAGACCGCCGACGCAGGTCGGCGCGCGCGCCGACCGGGTGCTGGCCGCGCGCCGCGACGCCGTGCGCCGACGGCCCGGTCGTGCTCGTCGCGCACGGCCACATCTGCCGGGTGCTCGGCGCGCGCTGGATCGGCCTGCCGGTCGTCGACGGCGGCCGAGCTCGCGCTCGGCACCGCGGCGCCGTCGCTGCTCGGCGCCGAGCACGGCGCGCCGGTGATCGAGCACTGGAACATCCCGAACCCCGCTGAGAGGCGACGACCCGACGCATGACCGACCGTCGACGAGCGAGATCCCGCGGACGCGCGCCGGCACGCGACGACGCCGGACGTCGTCGAGATGAGCGTCCCGGCCGACGGCGCGTTCGTCGTCGTGCTGCGCCGGTCGACCGCGGAGCCTCGCCGCGCGCTGCGACCTCACCCTCGACGAGATCGAGGACCTGCGCATCGCCGTCGACGAGGCGTGCGCGCTGCTGCTGCCGCACGCCGCGCCGGGCACGCCCGATCGGCGCCCGCTTCGACCCTCGCGCCCGGCGAGCTCGGCATCGTCGCCAGCGTCGCCGCGCGCCGACGACGCCGAGCCCGACCGCGACGGCTTCGCCTGGACCGTGCTCGACGCGCTGGCCACTCGGTCGACGTCGCCTCCGCCGACGGGCGGCTCGCGATCACGCTCACCAAGCGGCGCGAGGCACCTGCCTCAGTGACGTCCGCGAACGAGCGGCGGGCGTGTCCGCCGTCCGCGCCGAGGCCGTCGCGGCTGCTGCTCGAGCTGCACACACTGCCGGTCGAGGACGACACCGCGGCGCAAGCCTGCGCGACCGGCTCGTCGAGCTGCACATGCCGCTGGTCGAGTACCTGGCCCGGCGGTTCTCCGGCCGCAACGAGCCGATGAACGACCTCGTGCAGGTCGGCGCCATCGGGCTGATCAAGGCGATCGACCGCTTCGACCCCGGACGCGGCCTGGAGTTCTCGACCTACGCCACCCCGACGATCCTCGGCGAGATCAAGCGGCACTTCCGCGACACCGGCTGGCTGGTCCACGTGCCGCGGCGCGCGCAGGAGCTGCAGACGACGCTGCAACGCCGCGCTGCCGAGCTGTAGCCAGGAGCTGGGCCGCGCGCCGACGGTGCGCCGAGCTCGTCGGAGCGCATCGACGTCGACCAGGACGAGGTGCGTCGAGGCGCTGGACGCCGCCCGCGCGTACTCCGGCGTGCCGCTGGACGTCGCTGGCCGACGCCCGGCGAGACCGGTGCCCGAGCACCCGATGCTCGGCGATCGTCGACGAGCGGCTTCGAGCAGGTCGAGCAGCGGGCGTTGCTGCGCGACGATGATCGAGCAGCTGCCCGAGGCCGAGCGCGAGATCCTGCTGCTGCGCTTCGTCGCGAACAAGACCCAGACCGAGATCGCCGGCGATCGTCGGGGTGTCGCAGATGCAGGTGTCGCGGCTGGTCGCCCGCGGCCTGAGCCGGCTGCGCGCCGGGCTGGCGCGCCCGAGACGCCGCAGGCTCCGAGCCGGCGCCGGCGCCGGCGCTGCGCGGCGTCCGGCGCGTCGCGGTCGCGGTCGAGCACGGCGCGCGCCGGCGGGGTGAACAGCAGGTAGAGCACCGCCAGCGGCCAGCGACGAGGATCGGCCCGCCGTAGCCGACGCAGGCCGGCCTGGAAGGCCAGGCTGTAGCCGACCGGCAGCGCGAGCAGCTCCAGGACGACGACGGGCGTGCGCGCCGCCGGGCCGCAGCCGCAGCAGCCCGCGCGCGCCGAGCGCGAAGCACCGCGGCGCCGAGCAGCGCCAGCGCCGCGCCGAGCAGCGCCCGGGCGCAGGCTGTCCGGCGGCCGGTCGACCAGGGTCTTGACGACGAGGACAGCCGCCGAGCCCGACCAGCGCCAGCGCCTCGAGCGCCGATGAGCGCGCACGGCGACCCGCACCGGAGCGCGGCGCCGGCAGTCGGCGGTCGCGCGTGCGCACGCCGCCACGAGCCAGCGCCAGCGTACCGACGGCGTAGGGTGCCGGCGTGCGCGTGCTGGTCGTGGCGAACCCGCGCGCCACGGCCATGACCGCCCGCGAGCGCGACGTGCTGGCCTCACGCCCTCGGCCGCGGCGGCCGAGCTCGACGGTCGCCGAGACCGCCAACCGCGGGCACGCCGCGGCGCTGGCCTGCCGGGCGATGCGCGACGGCACCGACGTCGTCGTCGCCCTCGGCGGCGACGGCACGGTCAACGAGGTCGTCAACGGCCTGCTCACCGACGGCGTGCACGACCGGCGTGCCGGCGCTGGGCATCGTGCCCGGCCGGCTCGACCAACGTCTTCGCCCGCGCGCTCGGGCTGCCCGACGACCCGATCGAGGCCACCGGCGTCCTGCTCGAGGGCCTGCGCACCGGGCGGCCGGCGGGCGGTCAGCACTGGGCCGGCTCGACGACCGCTGGTTCGTCTTCGCCGCCGGCATCGGCTTCGACGCCGCGATCGTGGCCGGCGTCGAGCGCGAGCGGCGCCGCGGGGCAAGCGCTCCACGCACGTGCTCTACGCCCGGGTCGGCGTCCGCGAGTTCTTCCGCTACCGACCGCCGGCACCCGCGGCTGCACGTCGAGCTGCCCGACGGCGACGCCGTCGAGGACGTCTACTTCGCCATCGTCGCGAACACCGACCCGTGGACCTACGTCGGCAACCGGCCGCTGCGCCCCACGCCGCAGGCCGACTTCGACACCGGCCTGGACGTCTACGCCCGGCGGCGGATGGGCACGCCCGGCATGCTGCTGGAGCATGGCCCGGATCGTCGCGGCAGCCGCCCGCGCATCGGCCGCCGCGGCGCCTGGACCGGCGCACGACCTGACCGGGCTGGTCATCCGGCGCGACGAGCCGCATGCCGGTCCAGGTCGACGGCGACGCCCTGGGCACCCGCGAGAAGGTGACCCTCTGTTCGGCGCGCGCGGCCGTCCGCGTGGTCGTCGGCGCCGAGCGGCCCTGACTCCGGCGGGCTAACCCTCGTGCCGGCCCGCAACTGCGTGCAACCCCGGCGCGGGGACGTTGCCGAGCCGGCGTCGCGGTCGGCAGGGTGGACGCGGAGAGACACCGGCGGCCGAACGGGACGAACCGCCGCCCGGACGCCGTAGGTCGCTTGAAGTCCGACGTTGCTCGTGAAAGAATTCACAAGCGTGTCCGGCGCAGAACCGCGACCGGACGCTTCTGATGATCAGAGGAGATTTCCCCATGGACTGGCGTCACCGCGCGATCTGCCGTGACGAGGACCCGGAGCTGTTCTTCCCGATCGGGAACACCGGGCCCGCGCTGCTGCAGATCGAGCAGGCCAAGGCGGTCTGCCGGCGGTGCCCGGTCATGCAGGAGTGCCTCACCTGGGCGCTGGAGAGCGGCCAGGACGCCGGCGTCTGGGGCGGGCTGTCCGAGGACGAGCGCCGCGCACTCAAGCGCCGCAACGCCCGCGCCCGGGCGCGGACGGCCTAGCCGAGGATCGCCGTAGGACCGTCTCGCCGACACCTCGTCGGTCGAAGCGTTGCCTCGTCGCTCGGAGGCGACGTCCTCACGAGCGGTCGGACCGCTGCGCCGGCCGTGCAGCGGTAGCCGCACCGCGGCGCGTGTCCCCGACCGGCCGTCGCGCCGAGGTGTGATCTCCAGCTCACCGCGCAGTTCGGCGGCGACCAGCGTGCGCACGATCTGCAGCCCGAGCCGGTCGGTGCGTCGAGCGGGTCGAACCCGTCGCGGCAGCCCGCCGCCGTCGTCGGTGACCGTCACGGTCAGCTCGCCGCGCGAGCGCTCGGCGGCGACCTCGACGGTCCCGCGGACAGGCTCCTGGCCGCCGTCGGGGAACGCGTGCTCGACGGCGTTCTGCACGAGCTCGGTCAGCACCAGCACCAGCGGCGTCGCCGTCTCGACCGGCATCTCGCCGAACGTGCCCGACCCGGCGCAGCGTGACGTCCGACGCCGCGCCCGGCGACGTCGGCGAGCATGGCGAGCAGGCGGTCGACGATCTCGTCGAAGTCGACGTCGGTCGTCGATGCGACACCGACAGCGTCTCGTGCACCAGCGCGATCGACGCGACCCGGCGCATCGACTCCTCCAGCGCGATCCGGGCCTCCGGGACCGACGTCCGCCGCGCCTGCAGCCGCAGCAGCGCCGCCACGGTCTGCAGGTTGTTCTTCACCCGGTGGTGGATCTCGCGGATCGTGGCGTCCTTGCTCATGAGCGCCGGTCGCGCCGACGCAGCTCGGTGACGTCCTGCATCAGCAGCAGCGCGCCGAGCGACTCGCCGCGCGGGCGCAGCGGCAGCGCGCGGAACAGCACGGTCGCGCCGCCGCCGTCGACCTCGATGCGGCAGCGGGTGCGCCGCCGTCGATCGCGGTCGTCGACCGCTTCGGCCAGGTCGCCGGCGTCGAACGGGTCGTCGGCGACCGTGCTGGTCAGCGTGGCGACCGGCTCGCCGAGGACGTTGCCGGTGACGCCGAGCCGGCGGAACGCCGACAGCGCGTTCGGGCTGGCGTAGATGATCGTGCCGTCGGGCTCGACGCGGACGATGCCGTCCCCGACGCGCGGGCCCGGCGTCCTCCTCCGACCGGCGAGCCGGCCGGCGGGAAGCGTGCCGTCGGCGACCATCGCGGCGAGGTCGGCCGCGCTCTGCAGGTAGACGAGCTCCAGCTGGCTGGGGCTGCGCACGCTGGCGAGGTTGGTGTCGCGGCTGATGACGGCGATGACCGCGACTCACCGTCGGCGCCGTCGGTCTCCGGCGCACCGGGATGGCCTCGCGCCCGATCGGCAGGTCGCCGTCCCAGTCGGGCTCGCCCTCGCGGAAGATGCGGCGCCTCGCGCCCGCGCGAGCTCCAGCGACGACGCCCGCGGCGCCGCGCAGCATGATCGCCGACCTGGTCGTGTCTGGTAGGCCGTCGGCCCGGTCGTCGGCCGGCACTGCGCCGCGCAGAGAGTAGACGCCGTCCCCGAGCCGGCACCCAGAGCAGCAGGTCGGCGAACGACAGGTCCGACAGCAGCTGCCACTCCCCGACCAGGCGCTGGAGTGGGCGACCTGCGCGTCGGTCAGCGACGTGCGCGCGGCGAGCAGTTCGGACAGCGCGGACACGTGGTGCAGGGTGCCACGGTTGAGCGCCGCGACGTCACACCCCTGCGGGCGGCGCGGCTCAGTGTCGGGCGGCGGTGCGGCCCGGCCGCCCCGCCCAGTACCGGTAGGCGAGGGTGACGATGACGGCACCGACCACCGAGCCGATCACGCCGCTGGGACGGAACCTGATCCCGTCGCCGGCGATGAGGCTCACCAGCAGGCCGCCGATGAAGGAGCCCACCAGCCCGGCGACGAGCGCGAGCGTCCAGTTGATCCGGCGGTGATGGGTGCCGGTGAGCAGCTGGGCGCCGGCCCCGGCGAGCAACCCGAACAGGATGATGCCGATGATCAACACTGGTTGCCTCCGCAGGACCGTCCGCCGTGGTGCGCGCTCAACATAGGCCCTCCGCGCCCGGCCGGTCGGCCGGCGCCGCGGCGCTCACGGCAGCGACTGCGCCAACTCCACGACGTGGTGCAGCAGCAGCGCGAGAGCGCTCCCGGCCCCGATCGCGGCGACGCTCGGCGCGGCCAGCAGGGCGGCGCCCCAGCGGGAGGCGGGACGCGGCGGCGCCAGCAGCTCGCGGACCCGCGCGACGGTGTCGCTGCCGAGGGCGCCGAGCACCGATGACGTCCCCGGCGCCGGCTCGGCAGCGGCCAGCGCCGCTGCGGCGATCGCGCGGGCGACCGCGGCGCGGTCGCCGACGACGCGAGCAGCGCTGTCGTCGGCCCAGCGCTCCACGCCGCCGTGCACCGCGCCGAGCACCGGGCGCAGCAGTGGGTCGACGGCCGCCGCGCACCGGCTGAGCCGGACGGCGAGGTGGTGGCGCAGCTGCAGGTGTGCCCGCTCGTGCGCGAGCAGCGCCCGCCGCTCGATCGGCGAGAGTCGCTGCAACAGGTCCCGGCTGACGACGACGCGCCCGGGGCGGCCGGGCCGACCCGGGGCGGCGAACGCGAGCGGGACGCCGGAGTCGAGCACGACCAGCGACGCGGCGGGCGCGACGGCGCCGAGGACGTGGCGCACCGCTCGCGCCTGCCGCCAGCTGTGCACCAGGTGGACGACCAGCGCGACGCCGAGGACGGCGGCGACGGTCACCGACGCTGGGGACGTGCCGCCGGGCAGGGGCAGCGCTCGGGCCGGCGCGGCGGCGCGCCACCGGCCGAGCGCGGCGACGACGTCGAGCTCGCCGAGCACGGGGAAGCACAGCACCGCCAGGGCGGCGACGGTCGCGCCGGCGCAGCACACCGCAGCCGCGGTGAGGCCGACGACGGCGACGGCCGGCGGCAGCCGACGCGCGGAGGTGCGAGCGAGCGCGGACGTCGCCACGCTGGCGAGGACGGCGACGCCGATCGCCGCGGCTACCAGGTCGGGGACCGCCGGGACCCCGGACCAGCCGGCGTTCACGGCGCCTCGTCGCGGACGTCGACGTCCGCGCGTCCGGCGCCGCGGGCGGACGCGGCGAGCAGTCCCCGCAGCACCGACTCGTCGGCCGGGTCGAGATCGGCGACGAAGCGGGCCAACGCACCGGCGCGGTCCGGGCCGCGGTCCAACAACCGGAGCATCCGCCGCGCCGTGGTCTCGCTCGCCACGGAGTCGAGGTCGGTGGCCAGCCGGTACGCCCAGGCGCGGCCGCGAGCGGTGCGGCTGACGACGCCCTTGGCGTGCAGCCGGCCCAGGGTCGTCATCACCGTCGTGTACGCCAGCGGGTCGCCGAGCGCGGCCTGGACTCCCGCCGCAGTGAGCCCACCGTCCGACGCGGCCAGGCAGGACAGCACCGCCTGCTCCAGCGCGCCTGCGGCGCGGCGTCCGGCTCGGGCCACGCTGAGGGCTCCTCGTCGTCCTACTACCGCTCGTGTAGTACTACATCCGTGATCGTGCCGTCATCCTCGCGTCCGGCGCCGTGAGCCACCACCTCGGGTGGCTGGAGGCCTCCGTCATCGGGGCGTTCCAGGGCGTCGCCGAGCTGTTCCCGGTCTCCAGCCTCGGGCACAGCGTCCTCATCCCGGCGCTGGTCGGCGGCTCGTGGGCCCGCGACTTGGACGTCAGCGCACCGGAGTCGCCGTACCTGGCCTACATCGTCGGGCTGCACGTCGCGACGGCGATCGCGCTGATCGTCTACTTCTGGCGCGACTGGGTCCGGATCGTGGGTGGCCTGCTCACGAGCATCGCCCGACGCGAGGTCCGCACCGCCGACCAGCGGCTGGCCTGGCTGCTCGTCCTGGCGACGATCCCGGTGGGTCTGGTCGGGCTGCTCGCCGAGCACTGGTTCCGCACGACGCTGGCCAAGCCGGTGCCGACGGCGTGCTTCCTCATGGTCAACGGGGTCGTCCTGCTCGCCGCCGAGGCGTTGCGCCGGCGCCAGGCAGTAGCAGCCGACCACGGGCGGCCGCTCGACAGCGTGTACGTCGACGAGCGGGTCAGCGGCCCCGAGTCCGACGTGCGTCTGGCCGGACAGCCGGTCGTGCCCGCGGTCCTTATCGGGTCCGCGCAGATCTTCGCGCTGGCGCCGGGCATCTCCCGTTCCGGCATCACGATGGTGGCGGGGATGCTGCGGGGGCTCAGCCGGGAGGACGCCGCGCGGTTCTCCTTCCTGCTCGCCACGCCCGTCATCCTGGCGGCCGGCGCGCTCAAGCTCGGTGACCTGTTCGGCCCGCTCGGCGACGGCATCCGCGGTCAGGTGCTGCTCGGCTCGCTGCTGTCCGGCGTCGGCGCCTACCTGTCGGTGCGGTTCCTGACCCGCTACTTCGCCGACCGCTCGCTGCGGCCCTTCGGCGCCTACTGCCTCCTCGCCGGCGCCGTCTCGCTGGTCGTGCTGCTCACCGTCCGCTGAGGTCCCGCGTGGGCCGAGTGTCCGGCCGTGTCCTTTTCGCCCGCACGCGCTACCGTCGTGCCGTTCGTCCACAGCGAGCGCTCAGGAGGTCCGCGTGTCCAGCTCCCTCGATTCTCCGGGCGGATCGCCGACCGGTCCCGCAGCGCGCTCCGGTGGGTCCGCCGCGGCACACCGGCTCCCGATCGGCGTCCAAGCGCTCGCCGGTGTCCTGCTCGCCATCCCCGTCCTGGCGCTGCTGCTGGTCGACACCTACGCGCGCAAGGGCCCCGACGCTCTGGGGCTTCCCCTTCTTCTACTGGTACCAGCTGCTGTGGGTGTTCCTCGCCGCGGCGTTCACCAGCGCGGCGTACCTGCTCGTCGCCGGCGCGCGGCGGCGGGGTCGGCGATGAGCGCCGTGACCCCGCTCGCCGCCGGCACTCAGCGTCAACGGCGTCGAGCTCGGCGTCGTCGTGTTCTTCTTCGTCGTCGTCAGCGCGGGCGGGTTCCTCGCCGCCCGCTGGCGGCGGCCGGCGTCACTGAACAGCCTGGACGAGTGGGGGCTGGGCGGCCGCGGGTTCGGCACCGTCGTCACGTGGTTCCTGCTCGGCGGTGACCTCTACACCGCGTACACCTTCGTCGCGGTCCCGGCGGCGATGTTCGCCACCGGTGCGGTCAGCGGCTTCTTCGCCGTGCCGTACACGATCATCGTCTACCCGATCGATCTTCGTGTTCCTGCCGCGGCTGTGGTCGCGTGGCGCACCGGCACGGCTACGTCACGCCGGCCGACTTCGTCCGCGGCCGCTACGACAGCCGCGCGCTGGCGCTGGCCGTCGCGGTCACCGGCATCGTCGCGACGATGCCCTACATCGCCCTGCAGCTGGTCGGCATCCAGGCCGTGCTCGACACGATGGGCCTCGGCGGCAGCGGCAACACGTTCCTCAAGGACCTGCCGCTGTTCATCGCGTTCGCCGTGCTCGCCGCCTACACCTACTCCTCCGGCCTGCGGGCGCCGGCGCTGATCGCTTTCGTCAAGGACGCGCTGATCTACCTCGTGATCATCGTGGCGATCGTCTACATGGCGCTGGAAGATCGGCTTCGGGCACATCTTCGACGCGGCGTCCACCAAGATGGCGCAAGACCAAGGGCGCCGTCGCTTCATCCCTGCCTCGAGCAGCTACTGGGCCTACGCCACGCTCGCGCTGGGCTCGGCGCTGGCGCTGTTCATGTACCCGCACTCGATGACCGCGATGCTGTCGTCGAAGAACCGCACCGTGATCCGGCGCAACGCCGCGGTGCTGCCCGCCTACTCGCTGATGCTCGGCTTCCTCGCGCTGCTCGGCTACGCGGCGATCGCGCGAGAAGATCGTCGGTCGTCGGCGCGGACGGCAAGCCGAACACCCAGCTGGCGGTGCCGCACTTCTTCGACCAGCTCTTCCCGAGCTGGTTCGCCGGCATCGCTTTCGCGGCGATCGCGATCGGCGCGCTCGTCCCGGCGGCGATCATGTCGATCGCCGCGGCCAACCTGTTCACCCGCAACATCTACCGCGACTTCTTCCACCGCTCGGCGTCCCCGGCGCACGAGGCGGCGGTCAGCAAGATCGTCTCGCTGGTCGTGAAGGTCGGCGCGCTGGTCGTTCGTCCTGGTGCTCGACCGGCAGAACGCGATCAACTTCCAGCTGCTCGGCGGCGTGTGGATCCTGCAGACGTTCCTGGCGATCGTCGGCGGGCTGTACACCCGCTGGCTTCCACCGCTGGGCGCTGCTCGCCGGCTGGGCCGTCGGGATCGTCTACGGCACGGTGGCGGCCTACCACCAGTCCTCGGCGGCGACCAAGCACTTCGGCAGCTCGCTCGCGACGTTCCCGTGCACGCACACCAAGGTGTACATCGCGGCGACGCGCGCTGACGCTCAACATCGTCGTCGCGCTGGTGCTGACCGTGGTGCTGCGGGCGGTGCGGGTGCCGGCCGGCCGCGACGAGACCACGCCGGACGACTACTACAGCGACGTCGCGTCGCCGGAGGTCGTCCGGGAGGCCGAGCGGGTCGAGACGGGCGGCTGAGCGAGGGCGCTCGGACCGGTCGGCCCGGCTCGGTGCGGCTCGGTGCGGCTCGGTCGCGGCTCAGTCGGCGCGGTACTCGACGTGCGTGGTCTCGATGGTGACCTGGGTCAGCCGCACCCGGATGCGTGTCGCGCAGGTGGGACGGGGCGACGTCGCCACCGCAGCAGCGCGCGACCAGCGAGCGGACGTCCTGCTCGAGCCCGTAACTGGCGGAAGCACGGCGCGCACGCGTCGAGGTGCTGGCGGATCCGCTCGCGGACGCTCTGGCGGTCGGCCTCGTCGTCGAGGTAGAGGAAGACCTCCTCGAGCACTTCGCCGCAGTCGATGCCGCCGGGCCCGAACCCCATCGGCAGACTCATGACTCACCTCCGGCGACGCCCGCCGAGATGAGCCCGCGCTCGCGCGCGTAGTCGGCCAGCAGGCGCTGCAGCTGACGTCGCCCACGGTGCAGCCGCGACATCACGGTGCCGATCGGCGTGCCCATGATCTCGGCGATCTCCTTGTAGGCGAAGCCCTCGACGTCGGCGAGGTACACCGCCAGCCGGAAGTCCTCGGGCAGCTGCTGCAGCGCGTCCTTGACGTCGGAGTCGGGCAGGTGGTCCAGCGCTTCCATCTCGGCCGAGCGCAGCCCGGAGGACGTGTGCGACTCGGCGCGGGCGAGCTGCCAGTCCTCGACGTTCTCGGAGTTCGACTCCTGCGGCTGGCGCTGCTTCTTGCGGTAGGTGTTGATGAACGCGTTGGTCAGGATGCGGTACAGCCACGCCTTGAGGTTGGTGCCCTCGGTGAACTGGTGGAACGCCGCGAACGCCTTGACGTAGGTCTCCTGGACCAGGTCCTCGGCGTCGGCAGGGTTGCGGGTCATCCGCATCGCCGCCGCGTAGAGCTGGTCGAGGTAGGGCAGCGCGTCGCGCTCGAAGCGCGCCCGGCGCTGCTCGACGGTCTCCTCGCTCGCGGGCACGGCGTCCTTCCGGTCGGCACCGGCCGTCCGATCGGCACGGTGCTCCTGCCGGCGAGCTTACGGCCGGGCCGGTCCACGGCGTGCGGACGAGGACCGTCGCTTCCGGCCGGCGCGTCCCACGCGCACGTAGCGCACGGGGGTCTCGAGTGCGTCCTTGACCACGGCGGCACAACCACCACGGCTCCGGACGCATTCCCTGCACAAACCCAGCCGGACCGGCCGGGCGCGCGATAGGGTCCGGCGGATGGCCGCCGTCACGTGCCGCGACCCCCGCCACCGCCGCGCTGACGCGCGCCGGCGTGCCGCACGACCTGCACCCCTACGTACCACGACCCGCGCGCCGAGGGCTACGGCGAGGAGGCCGCCGCGGCGCTCGGCGTCGAGCCCGCCCGGCTGTTCAAGACCCTGATCGCCACGGTCGACGGCCGGCTGGTGTGCGCCGTCGTGCCGGTCGCCGGGCGGCTGGATCTCAAGGCGCTGGCCGCGGCGGTCGGCGGCAAGCGCGCCGAGATGGCCGAGCCCGCCGCCGCGCAGCGGGCCACCGGGTACGTCACCGGCGGCATCTCCCCGCTCGGCCAGAAGGCGCGGCTGCCGGTCGTCGTCGACGCCTCGGCACTGGCGGCCGACCGGGTGTACGTCTCGGCCGGCCGGCGGGGACTGCAGGTGTCGCTGGCGCCGCAGGACCTCGTGCGCCTGACGTCAGCGACCACCGCGGCCATCAGCGCCGCGTGACGCCGTGGCTGACGCCGTGCCCCGTGACGCGCCGGCTCAGGGCGTCGGGAAGTCCTCCTCGCGGTACTCCCCCGGCGGCCGGGACTCGCCGCGCTCGACCTCCTGCTCGCGCAGCTCCACCCGGCGGATCTTGCCGCTGATCGTCTTGGGCAGGTCGGCGAACTCCAGCCGCCGGATCCGCTTGTACGGCGCCAGGTGCTCGCGGGAGTGGCGCAGGATGTCGGCGGCGAGCTCGGCGCTCGGCTGCGTAGCCCGGGCGCCAGCGCGACGTACGCCTTCGGGCACCGCGAGCCGCACCGGGTCCGGCGCCGGGACCACCGCCGCCTCGGCCACCGCGGGGTGCTCGATGAGGACGCTCTCCAGCTCGAACGGGCTGATCCGGTAGTCACTGGCCTTGAACACGTCGTCGGTGCGGCCGATGTAGGTGATGTAGCCGTCGGCGTCGCGACTCGCGACGTCGCCGGTGTGGTAGCGGCCGCCGGCGAACGCGGCGGCGTTGCGCTCGTCGTCGCCGCGGTAGCCGGCGGTCACGCCGACCGGGCGCTGCTCCGGGGCGGCGCCGAGGTCGACGCAGATCTCGCCCTCGTCCGCCTCCTCGCCGGTGACGGGGTCGACGAGCACGATGCGGTAGCCCGGCATCGGCCGTCCCATCGAGCCGAGCTTCACCGGTGCAGCCCGGCGGGTTGCCGACCTGCAGCGTCGTCTCGGTCTGGCCGAAACCGTCGCGGACGGTCAGCCCCCACGACCCGCCGGACGTGCTCGATCACCTCGGGGTTGAGCGGCTCGCCGGCGCCGACGACCTCGCGTAGGACTGGTCGTGCCAGGCGGACAGGTCCTGCTGCACGAGCATCCGCCAGACCGTCGGCGGCGCGCAGAACGTCGTCACCTCCAGGTCGCGCACGACGTCGAGCAGCGCCGCGGCGTCGAAGCGGGCGTAGTTGAAGACCGCGATCGTCGCGCCGGCGAGCCAGGGCGCGAACACGCACGACCAGGCGTGCTTGGCCCACCCCGGGCTCGGACACGTTCAGGTGCACGTCGCCGGGCTGCAGGCCGATCCAGTACATCGTCGACAGGTGCCCGATCGGGTAGCTGACGTTGCTGTGCTCGACGAGTTTCGGCAGCGCCGTCGTCCCCGAGGTGAAGTACAGCAGCAGCGGGTCGTCGGCGCCGGTCGGGCCGTCCGGGCTGAACGGGTCGAGCGACAGTTCGCTGTCGGAGTACCGCAGCCAGCCCTCGACCGGCTCGCCGACCGCGATCCGCAGGTAGCCGCCGTGCACGCTCGGCGAACCGGCCGGCGAGTCTCGGACCGGGCGACCACGGCGCCGACGTCGCCGCGGTGCAGCCGGTCGTGCAGGTCCGCCGAGCCCGAGCAGCGTCGTCGCCGGGATGAGGACGGCGCCGAGCTTCATCGCGGCGAGCGTGGTCTCCCACAGCTCGACCTGGTTGCCGAGCAGCAGCAGGACGTGCGTGCCGCGCCCGACGCCGTGCGCCCGCAGCCACCCGGCGACCTGGTCCGAGCGCCGGCTGAGTTCCTCGAAGGTGTACGAGGCGTCGCTGCGGTCGTCCTCGACGATGCGCAGCGCGATCCGCGCCGGGTGCTCCGCGGTCAGTACGGCGTCGAACCAGTCCGGTGGCGAAGTTGAACTGCTCCGGGCCGGGGCCACGTCGAAGCCGGCGTAGGCGGCGGCGTAGATCGGTGCGGTGCTCGAGCAGGAAGTCGCGCGCGGCGCGCAGCTGAGTCGATCGCGGCACTCATGCCCGAACCTTCGCACGGCGCGCGCCGGCGGCCAAACCCGAGCCTGGCGAGGAACTCGGCACGACGGTGTCGCCGACCGTGCGCGGGCTCGCGGTCGAGCGCGTGCGGTGCCCGCGCGACGGTGACGACGCGTGCGGCCCGGACGCCGGTCGGCGGCACCCCGAAGGCGTCGCGCTCGCCCTGGACCACGAGCACCGGGACGGCCGGCAGCGCCAGCTCCCGAGCCGGTCGCGCTCCGGGCGTCCCGGCGGGTGGACGGGGAAGGCCAGCGCGACGACCGCCGCGACCGCCGCCTGCGGCCGGGCGGTCCGGCAGGCCACCCGGGCGCCGCTGGAGCGGCCGCCGACGACGAGCGGAGACACCGTCGGCCGGTGGCGCCCGCGGCTCGCCGACGGCGCCCAGCGACGGCCAGCCACGCGGCGTCGAGCTGGGCGGCCGGGGCGGGCGCGCGCCGTCCGGCGACCCGGTACGGCTGGGTGACCCGCGCGACGGCGACGCCAGCGGCCAGCGCCGCGTCCCGGACGGCGAGCAGGTCGCGCGCGTCGATGCCGCCGCCGGCGCCGTGACCGAGGACCAGCAGCGACCGAGGGCGGCCGGTGGGCGGCTCGACGAGCACGCGCGCGGGGCCGTGCGGCGTCTCGACCGGCGTGCCGGTCCCCGGGGTGGACGTCTGCACCCCGCGGAGTCTGGCACCGGCGCCGGACCCGGTCACTCCGCCACCGTGGCAGGGAGACGCGTCCACGATCCGGCAGACTGGTCCGGTGCCGGACCTCGCCGTTCCCCGCCCGGCGACACCGCCGTGGCCGGCGCCGGCCGCGGGCGGGCCCGTCGTCGGCGACGGTGCGCCTGCCCGGGTCGAAGTCGCTGACCAACCGCGCGCTGGTCCTGGCCGCCCTCGCCGACCGGCCGTCCACCGTCCGCGGGCCGCTGCGCGCCCGGGACACCGAGCTGATGGCGGCGGCGCTGCGCGCGCTGGGTGCCGGCGTCGACGACGCGCGGCGGCGACTGGCACGTCGCGCCCGCGCCGCTGCACGGCGGCGACGTCGACTGCGGCCTCGCCGGCACCGTCATGCGCTTCGTGCCGCCGGTGGCCGGGCTGGCGCGCGGCGACGTGCGCTTCGACGGCGATGCGCGCGCGCGCGAGCGGCCGATGGCGACCTTGCTCGACGCGCTGCGCGGCGCTCGGCGTCGACGGTCGAGGCGCCCGGCGGCCGGCTGCCGTTCTCGGTGCGCGGCAGCGGAGCCGTGGCCGGCGGCAGCGTGCGGCTCGACGCCTCCGGCGTCGTCGCAGTTCGTCTCCGGGCTGCTGCTGAGCGCGGCCGCGGTTCGACAAGGGCGTCGAGCTGGTGCACGACGGGCCGCGCGCGGTGCCCTCGCTGCCGCACCTCGAGATGACCGTCGACGTCCTGCGCCGCGGCCGGCGTCGAGGTGGAGACGCCGTCGCGTGACGTCTGGCAGGTGGCGCCCGGGCCGGTGCGCGGCCGCGACGTCGACGTCGAGCCCGACCTGTCCAACGCGGCGCCGTTCCTGGCCGCGGCGCTGGTCACCGGCGGCGCGGTGACCGTTCCCGACTGGCCGGCGCACCACCACCCAGCCGGGCGCCGAGCTGCCTGGACCTGCTGGCCCGGATGGGCGCGCAGGTCGAGCGCACCGACGGCGCGCTGACGCTCACGCGTGCCGGCACCGGCGCCGGGCGGTCCGCGGCGTCGACGCCGACCTGGCGAGACGTGTCCGAGCTGGCCACCGTCGTCGCGGCGCTCGCCGCGCTGGCCGACTCGCCCGTCGCGGCTGTCCGGGCTGGCGCACATGCGCGGCCACGAGACCGACCGGCTCGCCGCGCTGACCACCGAGCTCACCGCGCTCGGGCGCGGACGTCGTCGAGCTGCCCGACGGCCTGGAGATCCGGCCACGACCGTTGCACGGCGGGCTCTGGCACGCCTACGCCGACCACCGGATGGCCACCGCCGGCGCGGTCCTCGGGCTGGCCGTCGACGGCGTCCGGGTCGACGACATCGCGCACCACGGCCAAGACGCTGCCCGACTTCCCCGGGCGTTGGGCGCAGCTGGTGGGCACGGCGGACACCGGCTGAATGGCGAGCTGAATGGCGACCGGTCGCGACGTCCGCCGCCTCGACGAGGACGACGTCCGGGTCCGCCCCGGCCGGGGCACCCGGCCGCGCTCCAAGCAGCGCCCGGCGCACGCCGACGCCCACGAGGGCATGGTGACGACGGTCGACCGCGGCCGGTACGCCGTGCTGGTCGACGGCGTCGAGCTGGTCGCCATGCGCGCGCGCGAACTCGGCCGCAAGGGCGTCGCCGTCGGCGACCGGGTGGGCGTCGTCGGCGACGTGTCCGGCGCGGACGACACGCTGGCCCGGATCGTGCGCATCGAGGACCGCTCGACGGTGCTGCGCCGCACCGCCGACGACACGGACCCGTACGAGCGGGTCATCGTCGCCAACGCCGACCAGATGGTCGATCGTCGCCGCGCTCGCCGACCCGCCGCCCAGCTACGGCTTCATCGACCGGTGCCTCGTCGCCGCGCTGACCGCGGGCATCGAGCCGGTGCTCTGCCTGACCAAGTCCGACCTCGCAGCACCGGGCGAAGCGCTCGAGCGGTACGCCGCGCTCGACGTCGAGGCCGTCGTGACGTCACGCGACAGCGGTCTCGGCACCGCTCCGGGAACGGCTGCACGGCGGCACGTCTCCGTGCTCGTCGGGCATTCCGGCGTCGGCAAGTCCACGCTCATCAACGCGCTCGTCCCGGACGCGCACCGGGCGACCGGCGCCGTCAGCGCGATCGGCAAGGGCCGGCACACGTCCTCCGCCGCCATCGCTCTGCCGCTGCCCGACGGTGACGGTTGGGTGATCGACACCCCCGGCGTGCGGTCGTTCGGGCTGGCGCACGTCAGCGCTGCCGACCTGCTCTGGGCGTTCCCGGACCTCGAGGACGGTGCCGTGCAGTGCCCGCCGGGCTGCGAGCACCTGAGCGCGGCGGCCGGCTGCCGCTCGACGCCTGGGTGGCGGCGGGTCACGCGACGCCGGAGCGGCTGGCCGCGTTCCGGCGGCTGCTCGCCAGCCGCGCCGGGACCTGATCGCGGGCTGGTCGTCCAGCCAGGTGCCGAGCACCTCGGTCGTCACCGCCAACGCGTCCGTGTCGCCGGCGAACGACATCCGGATCCACCGTCCGCCGGCGACGGGGTCGAAGTCGACTCCCGGCGCCACGGCGACGCCGGTCTCGGCGAGCAGCCGCGCTGACCACGTCAGCGAGTCGTCCGTCCATGCTCCGACGTCGGCGTACACGTAGAACGCGCCGTCCGGCGGGGCGACGTGGGTGATGCCGACCTCGGGCAGCCGCTCGAGCAGCAGGTCGCGGTTGGTCCGGTAACGGACGACGTTGGCGTCGAGCTCGTCGTAGGCGTCGAACGCGGCGACCGCGGCGTGCTGCGCGAGGACCGGCGGGCACAGCGCGAAGTTGCCGGCCAGGCGGTCGACGGCGTCGACCAGGTCGTCCGGGACGAGCAGCCAGCCCAGGCGCCAGCCGGTCATCGAGAAGTACTTCGAGAACGAGTTGACGACGATCGGGCGTCCGGCTGGTCTGCCAGGCGCTGGCGGCGGGTCCGTCGAAGGTGATGCCGTGGTAGATCTCGTCGCTGATCAGCCGCACGCCGTGCGCGTCGCACCACGCGGACGATCGCGGCGAGGTCGTCGGCGTCCTGCATCGACCCGGTCGGGTTGGCCGGGCTGGCGAGGACCAGGCCGGCCGGCGGGGGGTCGAGGGCCTCCAGGCGCGCCGGGCGACAGCCGGAAGTCCGCATCGAGCGGCACCTCGACGACCCGGCATCCCAGCGCGGTCAGCATGTTGCGGTAGGCGGGGTAGCCCGGGCGCGGGCACGCGCGACGGTGTCGCCCGGGTCGAAGGCGGCCAGGAACGCGCAGAGGAACCCGCCCGGACGAGCCGGTCGTGCAGGCGATCGACGCCCGGGCGACGTCGAGGCCGTACCGGGCGCGCGTAGTGCCCGGCGATGGCGTCGCGCAGCTCGGGGAGGCCGACCGCGCGGTGTGTAGCCGAGCGTGTGGGCCTCGAGCGCGGCGTGCGCGGCGGCCAGCACCGGCTTCGGTGCCGGCGTGGACGGCTGGCCGACCGACAGGTCGTGCACCGGCAGCCCGGCGGCCCGGCGCAGCGCCGCGGCCTCGACGACCCGCATGACGTGGAACGGCGGCACGCCGCCACGCCGTGACCGCGGGCGGCTGGCGCGCTCACACGTCCACCCAGCCACCGGTGCGCCAGTACTGCCCGCCCTCGCGCGCGAGCAGGTCCTCCTCGACCAGGTGGCGGCGCAGCGCGGCGTGGTCGGGCCCGCCCGGGGCGACGAGCGCGCGCAGGACCGCGTCGACCTCGGGCTCGGCGTACCGCACGCCCGGCTCGAACGCCCGGACCAGGTGCTCCAGGACGAGGTGGCGTTTGCGCCCCGGCGCCGGGACGGCGGCGAGCCGACCGTCGCGCAGGAAGGCGCGCAGCACCCGCGCCACCGCCGGGTCGGCGGCGCCGTCGACCGGCGGGTCGGCCCGTGGCGCCTCGGCGCGGGCGGCGCGAGCGAACTGCCCGGCGTCGAGCCGGAGCTCGCCGTCGGCGGCGCGCACCAGACCGGAGCGGAGCAGCCGGGTCAGGGCCGTCGACACCGCGTCGGCGGCCAGACCGGTGGCGGCGGCGACCTCGGACGGGCTCGCCGCGCCGAGGACGAGGGCGGCCACCACCCGGAGCCGGTCGTGCTCGGCGAGCTGGCCGACCAGCCCGACGGCGTCGAGCGCCCGGTCGGCGGGGGCGGGGGCGGTCACGTCCGACGACGGTAGCCTGCGCGGACGTGGCCGACCTGGCGCTGGCACTCGAGCTCGCGGACGCCGCCGACGCCGTCACCACCGCTCGCTTCGGCGCCGCCGACCTCGTCGTCGACACCAAGCCCGACCTCACCCCGGTCAGCGACGCCGACCGCGCCGTCGAGGCGCTCGTCCGTGCGCGCCTCGCGCGCGAGCGTCCCGCCGACGCCGTCCTCGGCGAGGAGTTCGGCGGAGCCGCGGCAACGGGTCCGGCACGGCCGGTGCTGGGTCATCGACCCGATCGACGGCACGAAGAACTTCGTTCGCGGCGTGCCGGTCTGGGGCACGCTGGTCGCGCTGCTCGAGGACGGCCGCCCGGTCGTCGGCGTGGTGTCGGCGCCGGCGCTGCACCGGCGGTGGTGGGCGTCGGCCGGTGGCGGCGCGTGGGCGTCCACGGCGGGTGGGCCGCCGCGGCGACTGGCCGTCTCCGGCGTGCGGGAGCTCGCCGACGCGAGCTTGTCCTACTCCTCGCTCAGCGGCTGGGCCGCGCGCGGCCTGCGTGAGCGGATGCTGTCACTGACCGACTCGGTCTGGCGCAGCCGCGCGTTCGGTGACTTCTGGTCCTACGTGCTCGTCGCGGAGGGCGCCGTCGACCTCGCCGCCGAGCCGGAGCTGTCCCTGTGGGACATGGCAGCGGTCGCGCTCGTGGTCACGGAGGCGGGCGGGACGTTCACCGGCCTCGACGGGACGCCCGGGGTCCGGGCGCGGACGCGGCGGCCAGCAACGGCGTGCTGCACGACGCGTTGCTCGACGCGCTGCGCCGGTGACGGCGGACACCGACACCGTCCGGCCGCGCCGCGCGCCGACACTCGACCGAGGAACGCGTCTCTGGGACGAGTTCGTGGCTGGTGATCAACGCCCGGCGGCTCAGCCTGCCAGTCCCTCGACGACCTCCGCGCCGGGGAGGTCGGCCAGCGCCGCGCCGGGCAGCGCGAGCTTCGAGCGGCGCAGCCCGCTGCCGATGACCACGTCCCCGGCGGCGAGCACCGCGCGGATCCACGAGCACCGGCCAGTCCCCGGGCAGGCCGACCGGGGTGATCCCGCCGTACTCCATGCCGGTCAGCTCGACGGCGAGCGCCATCGCCGCGAACGACGCCTTCCGGGCGTCGAGCCGGCGCCGCACCACGCCGTTGACGTCGGCCCGGGTGGTGGCGAGCACCACGCACGCGGCTACGACGTCGCTCCGCCGCGGCGGCCGGCGATGACGACACAGTTCGCCGACTGCTCGGGCGCGACGCCGTAGCGCTCGCAGAACGCCGCCGTGTCCGCCAGCTCGGGGTCGATCGCGGCGACCCGCAGCTCCGCCGCGCGGGACCACGCCGCGGCGGCCGCGGCGACCGGGCCCGCCACCAACTCGTCGGCGTCCTGCAGCGCGCGCCAGTCCAGCGTGCCGGGTCCGGAGGCCACGACGCAGGACGCTACCGACCGCCGTCCGGAGCCCGTGACGGGCGTAGCTTCAGCACCCGTGAGCGCCGAGACCGACGCCGTCGTCGAGGACCTGCTGACCCGCTACGCCACGATCACGGTCGTCGGGGCCAGCGGGACGCCGTCGAAGCCCGCGCACTACGTGCCCGCGACTATGCAGGAGCACGGCTGGCGCATCATCCCGGTCAACCCGACGCTGGACACGGTCCTCGGCGAGCCGGCCTACCCGACGCTGGCCGACGTCCCGGAGCAGGTCGAGTTCGTCGACGTCTTCCGGCCCTCCGCTGCCACGCCGGACATCGCGCGGCAGGCGGTCGCCGTCGGGCGCCCGCGCGCTGTGGCTGCAGCTGGGCATCCGCTCGGCGGAGGCGCGCCGGATCGCCGAGGACGCGGGCCTGGCCTACGTGGAGGACCGCTGCCTCATCGTCGAGCGCAGCCGGCTGCGGCTCAGCGCGCCCGGCTGAGCGCGCGGTCCCGGACCGCTGTTCAGCCGGCCGCCCGGCGCCACCCGACGAAGTCCATGAGCTGGTCGGCCACGATCTGCAGCGCACCGGCGACCCGCGGCACCGGAACCGCCGTCGGCATCGAGAACGGGATCGGCGCTGTTGACCGCGGCCGCGAACGGCGTCGGCCAGCCTCGGAGCGCGTGCACCGTGGAGCGCAGCGACACCAGCGCCGTTCCGCACGCCTGCCATCCGGCCGCCGACACGACGATGCCGACCGCCCGCCCGTCCAGGTAGGGCCGCGGCGTCCTCGCGCAGCAGCTCGAGGTGGTCCAGGCCGTTCTTCACCAGGCCGGACACGGCGCCGTGGTACCCGGGCGAGGCGACGATGACGGCGTCCGCGCGCGCGACTGTCGCGGCGAGCTCGAGGGCGTCCTCCGCGGGTGGTCCGCCGTCGGCGCCGTAGATCGGCAGGCCGGCGAGGAAGGGGCCGGGGAACTGCGCCGTGCGCGCCCCCCGGGCGGCGGTCCGTTCGAGGACCAGGTCACAGCAGCACGCTGGTGAGCGACTCGGCACGGGTCGAGCCGCCGATGCCGACGACGAGCGGCGCGTCGGCGGTCATGATCGGACCGTACGCCGCGCCCTAGCCGCGGCTAGCGTTCCCGATCGTGGACCTCGATGCCGCGCTCGACTTCGTCCGGCACCATCACCACGCCGTCCTCGCGACGACGCGACGGGACGGGCGGCCCCAGCTGTCCCCGGTGACGGTCGCCGTCGACGACGCGGGCCACGTGGTCATCAGCAGCCGCGAGAGCGCCGTCAAGGTCCGCAACCTCCGCCGGGACACCCACGCGTCGCTCGCGGTGTTCCCGGACCGGTTCTACGGCGACTGGGTGCAGCTCGAAGGGACCGCCCGGATCGTTGGGCTGCCCGAGGCGATGGACCCGCTCGTGGCGTACTACCGGTCGGTCGGCCGGCGAGCACCCGGACTGGGACGACTACCGCGCCGCGATGCAGCGCGAGCGCCGCGTCCTCGTGGAGGTGAGCGTCGAGCGGGTCGGTCCCTCGGTGAGCGGCTGACCGGCGGTTCACCGCCAGCACCCGGACCACTGCGGTCCGTCCCGGTCGGGCTGCGATTGCCAGCCGTTCGCCCGTATCGTGCTCAGGCGATGACTGAGGTCCGCGGGTGACGAGGACGGCCGTGCCGGCGTCGGCGACCGTCCGCGTGCGCGACCTGCTCGCCGTGCGGCCCTACAGCTGGTTGCTCGCGGCGGCGATCCAGAGCCAGGTCGGCAACCAGCTCGCCCGCGTCGCGCTCGCGGTGCTCGTGTACGACCGGACCGGGTCGCCCGCGGCGACGTCGATCGTCTTCGCGATGACGATCCTGCCCGCGGTCGTCGGCGGGCTGACCCTCGGCCACCTGGCCGACCGGCTGTCCCGCCGCGACGTGATGGCGGTGTGCGACGTCGTCCGGCTGGTGGCGTTCACCGTCATGGGGGCGGTAGACCTGCCGATCGGGTGGCTCTACGCGGTCCTCGCGGTGGCGGTCTTCCTCAGCGCGCCGTTCGGGCCGGCTCAGGCGGCCGTGGTCCCGCGGCTGGTGGGCGAGGACAGGTACGTCGCCGCGTCGGGTCTGTTGCGCAGTTGCGACCAGGCCGCGGCGCTGGTCGGGTACGGCGTCGGCGGTGCCCTCGTGGCTGCGCTCGGGACCGGCTCGGCGCTGGTGATCGATGCGGCGACGTTCGCCCTGTCGGTGTTGATCGTGCGGTTCACGCTGCCGCGGGACTCCGCGGCCGCCCGATCGCGCGCGGCGGCGCGCTCGACGGCACAGGCGTCGATGCGGTCGGTGGCCCGCCTGGTCCTGGCCGACCGCCGGTTGCGGCTGCTCGTCCCGGTGGCGTGCCTGGTGGGTTGGTACGTGGTTCCCGAGGGACTCGCCGCGCCCTACGCCGCGCAGCTCGGCGGCGGAGCACTCGCCGTCGGTGCGCTGCTGGCCTGTTTCACCGCCGGCGCCGCCGTCGGCGGCCTGCTCGTCGTGCCTCGGATGCCGCAGAAGTCGCGTGAGCGGTTCATGGGGCCGCTCGCCGTGGCAGCGGGCGCTCCCCTGGCGGTCTGCTGGGCCGGACCGCCCCTGGCGGCCTCGATGCTGTTGTGGTTCGTCTCCGGCGTCGCCTGTTGCTTCGTCCTCATCGCGACTGCGACCTACTCCCTGGGTGTCCCGGACGCCGTGCGCGGCACGGCGATCGGTCTGGCCGGATCGCTGTTGCTGGCCGCCCAGGGCGTCGCCGCACTGATCGGCGGGGCGCTCGCCGACCTCTGGTCGGCGTCCGCGGCGATCGGGATCTGCGCGGTCGCCGGCATGCTCAGCGCTGCGCTGCTCGCCCTGCGCTGGCAGTCCGTCCGCCGAGTACGCACGATCGACGGGTCCGACGCCGCCGCTGTCCAACCGACCCTGGGGCCGGTGCTCAACGGCCGGCTCCCCGTGCCGTCGCCCGTCGAACGCCGGGCTTGATCACCACTCCCAACGCGCATGCCTGTCGACCTCTCATCCTGCCGTACGTTGCTCGATCCGCCGGGTCGCCTGCCGTCACCACTCCCAGACCTTCACTGTCGTCACCTCCTGCTCGCTCGCTCGTTGTCCAGGGTGTGGCGTCTGCCCTGCCCGTGACAGACGTCGGTCGATGCAAGGGGAACAACGAGCCGGGTCACTGACGGGCACTCCTCGGACAACGCGGGCGTCCCCGCCACGGACGGTCGACGGAAGACCTGTGCAACAGGCGTTACCTGTCGCGACCAGGGAAGCCGCCCCCCGGGCCGATGGCCCGTGCTCCCGTGGACTTACAAGGACTGAATTTTACTTGAGGCGTCAAAATGGTCAACGGAGCGGGGTACGCGCTGCTTCCCGACACGGCTCAAAACGGTGCATCCGGGTCGGTGCCGCGATCGCTCACCGCGACAACCGTGTCGCCCTCGGGCACAATCATCCTCGGACGCTGACCGGGACGTGAACTTCCGCTTACTCGTCCGAACCCGTCCGACCGACCATCGGGGAGCTCGTGTTCCGGGACCGCCGTCGACCGCGGAGCAACTCCGCAGCGTCCGGCGTCCCGACCGACCAGCCCGAGGCTCCGGGACTCGTCCGTTCCTGGCCGGTGTGGCAGCAGCCGGTCCGCGTCATTGCGGCGCTGTGCGTCGTCTACGGCGTGGCGATCGGCATCTTCGGGTCGAGCGTGATGCACCTCGGCTGGAGACGGGAATGTCGCGCAGCGCGCCGCGCTCCTGCTGGCGATGGGCGTCGGTTTCGAGGAGGTCAGCCGCAACATCGCGCGTTTGCGCCGCCGGCTCGTGGACGACCGGGCACCAGGAGATGGCAGGCGTCTGGTACCTCGCCGCGGCCGCTCGCGCTGCCCGTCGCGTACGCTGTAGTCTTCTGCGCGATCTTCCGCAGTTACGTCTGGTGGCGGCTCCAGCGCCGTCGCGGGGGCCTGGCCTACCGCGAGTGGTACAACGTCTCGGCTCACATCATCGCCGTCGCCTGCACCGCCTCGCGTCTCACGTCGTCGCAAGCAGTCTCGCGGTTCGACCTGCTCTCGCTGGCCGCGGTGGCGACGGCGATCGTCACGTTCACGACAGTCAACCGCGCTGCTCGTGTTCGGCATGATCTGCCTGGTGGTGCGGCGGTTCGCTCCCCGCCTGCTCGTCGGCACCGCCGCGGACAACAGCTTCGAGCTCGCCACCTTGTGCCTCGGCGGGCTGACGGCCCTCGCGCTGGCCACCTCGCCGACGCTCGCCCTCCTGGCGGTGCTGCCGACGTACTCCCTCCAGCGCGGCGCCCTGGTGCGTGAGCTGGAGGTGGCGGCCACGCAGGACCCGAAGACCGGGCTGCTCAACCCGACGGCGTGGCAGACGCTCGCGAAGCGCGAGCTGTCCCGCGCCATCCGGGACGCACCGCCCGACATCCGTGTTGATCATCGACCTGGACCACTTCAAGCGGGTCAACGACACCTGGGGCCACGTCGCCGGCGACGCCGTGTTGCGCGGGATCGGCGACTGCCTGCGCGACGAGCTGCGCACCTACGACACCATCGGCCGCTTCGGCGGCGAGGAGTTCGTCGCGATCCTGCCGGCGGTCGACGAGCCGCAGGCGGCGGTCATCGCCGAGAGACTGCGCCAGCGGATCGCCGACCTGACGATCGCGCAGTTCGCCGCCTCGGCGAACGACCCGGCAGCCGCCGCGGCGTCGGAGCACACGCTCTCGACCTCGATCGGCATCGCCTGCTACCCCGACCACGGCAGCGAACTCGAGCAGCTGCTGCTCGGGGCGGACGGGGCGCTCTACCGCGCGAAGGACGGTGGCCGGAACCGGGTCGAGTTCGCGGGTCCGCCACCGACGGACGACGTCGACGCCGCCGACGCACCCGCCTGAACCGTCGCCGGGACGCTCACCCGACGCTGAACCCGTCCGCCGCCCCGGTCGGCGCCTCCCAGCGCACCGCCACGTCGTCGACCCGACCCGGGGCGTCGTGCCGGAGGGCGGCCAGCAGCTGGTCGCAAGCCGGGCGCGGACCCTCGGCGACGACCTCCACCCGGCCGTCGGGCAGGTTCCGGGCGCTGCCGGCCAGCCCCCGCGCCCGCGCGTGCGACCGGACCCACGCGCGCAAGCCGACGCCCTGCACCCGGCCGGCGACCACCGCGACCAGCCGGGCGGGGTTCGCGGCGGTCAGGACAGCCGTTCGAGCACCATCGCCATGCCCTGCCCACCGCCGACGCACATCGTCTCCAGGCCGATCTGCTTGTCGTGGGTCTGCAGCGAGTTGAGCAGCGTCGTCGCGATGCGGGCGCCGGTCATCCCGAAGGGGTGGCCGACCGCGATCGAACCACCGTTGACGTTCAGCCGGTCGAGCTCGATGCCCAGCTGCCGGTAGCTCGGGACGACCTGGGCGGCGAACGCCTCGTTGATCTCGACCAGGTCGACGTCGCCGATCGACATGCCGGCGCGGTCGAGCGCGGCCCGGGTCGCCTCGACCGGGCCGAGTCCCATGATCTCCGGCGACAGCGCCGGTGACCGCCGTCGAGACGATGCGCGCCAGCGGCGTGATGCCGAGCTCGCGGGCCTTCGTGTCGCTCATGACCACGAGCGCGGCGGCGCCGTCGTTGAGCGGGCAGGCGTTGCCTGCCGTGACGGTGCCGTCCGGGCGGAAGACCGGCTTCAGACCGGCCAGGGCCTCGATCGTCACGCCGGGGCGGGGGCCGTCGTCGGTGTCGACGACCGTGCCGTCGGGCAGCTCGACCGGGGTGATCTCCCGCGCCCAGAAGCCGTTCTTGATCGACTCCTCGGCGAGGTTCTGCGACCGGCAGGCGAACTCGTCCTGGTCCTCGCGCGGTCGTGCCGGTGATCGCGGCGACGTTCTCCGCCGTCTGCCCCATCGCGATGTAGACGTCCGGCAGGGCGCCGTCGGCGCGCGGGTCGGCCCACTCGCCGGCGCCGCCCTGGGCGCGCTCGTGGGTGCGCTGTCTGCGCCTGGCCGAAGACCCGGTTCGTCCACGGGTTGCGGCCCTTGTCCCGAGGGTCGGCGGCCGGCGTCGACGGGTGGGTTGTCGCTGGTGCCGAGCCGGGCCCGGCTGACCATCTCGACGCCCGCGGAGACGAACGCGTCGCCCTCGCCGGCCTTGATCGCGTGGAAGGCCATCCGCGTGGTCTGCAAGCTGGACGAGCAGTAGCGGGTGATCGTCGTGCCGGGCAGCGTGTCGTAGCCGAGCAGGACGGCGACGACGCGCGCCATGTTGAAGCCCTGCTCACCGCCGGGCGCCCCGCAGCCGAGCAGCAGGTCGTCCAGGTCGCGCGCCGGGTCGAGCTGCGGCACCTGGTCGAGCGCCGTGCGCACGATCGTCGTGGTGAGGTCGTCCGGGCGCAGGTCGCGCAGCGACCCCTTGAAGGCCCGCCCGATCGGCGAGCGGGCGGCGGCGACGATGACGGCTTCCGGCATGGGGGGCTCCTCCGCGCGCGGACGGCTCGGTGAGGCTGTCGTGCACCCAGCTCGTCCGGATCCGGTGACGTCCTGCCACTGTAGATCGGCGGTCAGGACGGGTCGCCGGGCAGCCCCGTGGCCGCCCGTAGGGTGGGCGCGTGGGACCAGTGGGACGCCGGCCCGCCGAGTGCTGGTTGACCGACATGGACGGCGTGCTCGTCCACGAGGGACGCGCCCTGCCCGGCGCGGCGGACTTCCTGCAGCGCCTGGTCGACCGCGAGCGGCGCTTCCTCGTCCTCACCAACAACTCGATCTACACCCCGCGGGACCTCGCCGCCCGCCTGGCCCGGGCCGGGTTGCACGTCCCGGAAGAGTCCATCTGGACCTCCGCCCTGGCGACGGCCCAGTTCCTCGCCGACCAGCTCCCCGGCGGCTCGGCGTACGTCGTCGGCGAGGCGGGGCTGACCACGGCGCTGCACGAGGCCGGCTACACCCTCACCGACACCGACCCGGACTACCTCGTCCTCGGCGAGACCCGCACGTACTCCTTCGAGTCGATCACCCAGGCGATCCGCCTGGTCAGCGCCGGCGCCCGGTTCATCGCGACCAACCCGGACCCGACCGGGCCGTCGGCGGAGGGGCCGCTACCCGCCACGGGCGCGGTCGCCGCCCTGGTCACGAAGGCGACCGGGGTGTCCCCCTACTTCGTCGGCAAACCCAACCCGATCATGTTCCGTAGCGCGATGAACCGGATCGAAGCGCACAGCGAGAGCACGGTCATGGTCGGGGACCGCATGGACACCGACGTGGTCGCCGGCATCGAGGCCGGCGTCCAGACCGTCCTGGTCCTGACCGGCTCCACCCGGCGCGAGGAGGTCGGGCGCTTCCCGTTCCGGCCGAGCCGGGTCCTGGAGTCGATCGCGGACGCCGTCGACCTCGTCTGAACGGTGCCGCTCGCCGCCCGTCACGGACAGTGACGGCGCGCCGCAGGCGGGAGCACCCCGCGCGGTCCGTAGACTGTGCCCCCGTGCCCGAGAACGCTGCGCACGCAGACGTCCCCCTGTACTCGGTCGGCAGCCTGATCCGTGACGCCCGGCGTCACCACGGATGGACGCAGGCCCGCCTGGCCGACTCCGTCGGCGTCACGCACGGCCAGATCGTCGCCGTCGAGGGCGGCGACCAGCCGGCGACCCCCGCCCTGCTCGCCCGCGTCGGCGCCGCCCTCGACGCGGAGGTCGTGCCGATCGGCCAGTCCGGGCCGCTGCACCTGCGGGTGGCGGGCGGGACCAAGCTGTCCGGCAGCATCTCGGTGAAGACCAGCAAGAACTCCGGCGTCGGGCTGCTCTGCGCCTCCCTGCTCAACAAGGGCCGCACGGTGCTGCGGCGGGTCGCGCGCATCGAGGAGGTCAACCGGATCTGCGAGGTGCTCACCAGCATCGGCGTCCAGATCCGCTGGCTCAACGACCAGAACGACCTGGAGATCATCCGGCCGGCGCGGCTGGACCTGTCCGGGATGGACGCCGACGCCGCCCGCCGCACCCGCTCGGTCCTGATGTTCCTCGGGCCGCTCATGCACGACGAGGAACAGTTCGAGCTCCCCTACGCCGGCGGTTGCGACCTGGGCACCCGCACCATCGAGCCGCACCTGATCGCCCTGCGGCCGTTCGGCTTGCAGGTCAAGGCCACCTCCGGCTACTACCGCGTCGACGTGGCCGGCGGTACCCGCCCGCAGCGCGCGATCGTCCTCACCGAGCGCGGCGACACCGTCACCGAGAACGCGATCATGGCCGCCGCCCGGCAGGACGGCGTGACGACGATCCGCAACGCCAGCTCGAACTACGCCATCCAGGACCTGTGCTTCTTCCTGTCCGACATGGGCGTCCGCATCGAGGGCATCGGCTCGACCACGCTGGTGGTGCACGGCCTGCCCGACATCGACTGCGAGGTCGACTACGCGCTGTCCGAGGACCCCATCGAGGCGTTCAGCCTGCTGACGGCGGCCGTCGTGACCGGCTCGCAGATCACCATCGAACGGGCGCCGCTGGAGTTCCTCGAGGTCGAGCTCGCCGTCCTGGAGGAGATGGGCCTGAAGTACGGCCGCAGCGAGGAGTACGTCTCGGGCAACGGCCGGACCCGCCTCGTCGACCTCGAGGTCTTCCCCTCGACGCTGCACGCGCCCATCGACAAGATCCACGCCATGCCGTTCCCCGGCATCAACATCGACAACCTCCCGTTCTTCGCACTCATCGCCGCCACCGCGCAGGGCTCGAGCCTGATCCACGACTGGGTGTACGAGAACCGTGCGATCTACCTGACCGAGCTGAACCGCCTCGGCGCCCGGATCACGCTGCTCGACCCGCACCGGATCTGGGTCGAGGGCCCGACGCACTGGTCGGGCACCGAGATGGTGTGCCCGCCCGCGCTGCGTCCGGCGGTCGTCATCCTGCTGGCGATGCTCGCGGCGAAGGGCACGTCCGTGCTGCGCAACGTCTACATCATCAACCGCGGCTACGAGGCGCTCGCCGAGCGGCTCAACGAGCTCGGCGCGCAGATCGAGGTCTTCCGAGACGTCTGAGACGTCTGAGCGCGGCTCAGGTCCAGTAGAGCTGCCGGGCCTCGGGGAGCCGGGAGCGGCAGCTCCGCCTCGAACCAGGTGCGCAGCTCGCGCATCGTCGCCGCGGGGTAGACGTACTTCACCGACGCCGAACTTGCCGAACTTCCGGCTGCGCGCCGCCTCGTCCATCTCCAGCTTGGTCGCCGGGTACCAGGACAGCAGGACGTCCTTGCTGCCCGGGGTGAACCGGTGGGTGATGAGCTCGGCGGTCAGGTCGAGGTCGGGGACGCCGGCCACGGCGCGTCGCGACGTCGTCGAGCAGGCGGCCGTAGGACTCCCGCCAGCCCCGGTACCGGCATCACCGGCGCGATCGTGAGGCCGACCCGGTAGCCCGCAGTCGCGACCCGGCGCAGCGCCGCGAGGCGGCGCGGGAGCCGGGCGGTGCCGCCCTCGAACCGGTCGGCCACCGCGTCGGCGTTGACCGAGAACCGCACCCGGGTGCGGCCGCGGTGCGGCAGCGCGAGCAGGTCGTCGACGGCGTCGAACTTCGTGGTGAACCGCAGCGACGCGTCGCCGTCCAGTGCGCCGACGTACCGGATGGTCTCGGCGAGGCTGCCGGTGAGGTGCTCGATGCCGAGCGGGTCGGTGTAGCAGGACGCCTCGAAGGTGGTCCCCTCGTCGCCCCGCTCGGCGGTGCCGCTGGTGATCGTGCCGCGGCCGACGTGCGCCGGGATCTGGGCGAGGACGTCGTCGAGGTTCGCGTACACCCGGGTGATCGGCGGCCCGCCGAGCGACCCCGCCAGGTAGCAGTACTGGCAGTGCGCCGGGCAGCCCTTGGCCAGGTCGATGCGCCAGTCGGCGCTCGGCGGGATCGGCTGCGGGCGCAGCGCACTCGGCGGCGCGACGACGACAGCCAGGGTCGCCTTCGCCGCGGCGTAACGCTCGCGGTCGCTGTCGCCCGCGGGCTGGGGCAGCCGGTCGGAGGCGAGCAGGCGGACGTCGTCGACGCCCGCGGCCTCCACCCGGCGCAGTACCTCGGCGGTGTGCGGCCGCTCGGCGGCGCTGCGCGGTGACGTACACGTGCCGCGGCGTCCACGACTTGGGACGGGCAGGCAGCGGACTGGAGCGCTGATCCGGACATCACCGGCACAACACCCGCGCCGGTCCGGTCCTTCCCGTCACCCCGGCGGGCGGGATCCCCGGTGGCGGCCCGCGGTGATGGCCGGCCGCTCGGGTCGCGTTCCCCGGTGATCATCTGGTGCTTGGCGGGGCATGTCCCGCTGGATGTCAGATGATCACCGGGCCCGGTGGACTGAGCCCGAGACCGAGCCGCGGACTCAGCCGGGGACTGGGCCGGGGACTGGGCCGGGGACTGGGCCGGGGACTCAGCCGGCGGGCTCCGGCTCGTGCTCCTGCACCGCGCCCGGGTAGGTCTGCCCCGGCCCTTGCGGGGTCTCGTCCGCCTTGAGCGCCTCGGCCGGCTGGGACATCGGCCCGTAGTAGTCGACGATGTCGCCGGCAGCGAGCCGGATCTGCTGGGCGATCGCCTCGTCCGGCTCCTGCGACGCCGCGAGTTCGGCCTCCACTCGGGCCCGGTAGTGGTCGACCTCGCGCTGCCGGGTGGCCTCGTCCCAGCCCAGGACGCCGGCGATGATCGTGGCGGTCTCCTCCGCGACACCGAGGCCGCGGTCGGGCTGGTCCACCGAGATCCGGGTCCGCCGGGTGAGGACGTCCTCCAGGTGCAACGCCATCTCGTGCGAGGCGGCGTAAGCGATCTCGACCCGCAGGTAGTCCGACGCGCCCTCGAGCGGCTCACCGAGCGACGGGTCGGCGCGGAGCTGCGCCAGCAGGTCGTGGATCTCGCTGCCGTAGCGGGTGAGCAGGTGGTCGACGCGCTCCACCGGCAGGCCGTGGTCGCGGGCGAGCACGTCACGCTGGTTGCGCAGCGCCTGGAAGCCCACCGCACCCAGCAGCGGCAGCGTCGCGGTGACCGACTCCGGCACCTGCCGCGGGAAGTTGCGCACCGCGAAGTCCACGGCGTCGCGCGCCATCACGCGGTAGGTCGTGTACTTGCCGCCGGCGATGATGACCAGGCCCGGAGCCGGCTCGGCGACGGTGTGCTCACGAGACAGCTTCGCGGTGTCGTCGGCGTCGCCGGCGAGCAGCGGACGCAGGCCGGCGTACGTGCCGACGATGTCGTCGCGCGACAGCGGCGAGCGCAGCACCCGGTTGACGTGATCGAGGATGTAGTCGATGTCGGAGGCCGTGCCGGCGGGGTGCGCCTTGTCGAGCTCGTACGGGGTGTCCGTCGTCCCGATGATCCAGTGCGTGCCCCACGGGATGACGAACAGGACCGACTTCTCGGTGCGCAGGATCATCCCGCTGTGCAGGTCGATCCGATCGCGCCGGACCAGGATGTGCACGCCCTTGGACGCCTTCACCGAGAACGAGCGGTGGCCTCCGGCCAGTTCCTGGATCTCGTTGGACCACACGCCGGTGCCGGCGACGACCCGTGCCGCCTGGATCTCGAAGTCCTCGCCGGACTGCAGGTCGCGCACCTTCGCTCCGACGACCCGGTTGCGCTCGCGCAGGAACCCCGTCACGCGCGCGGAGGTGAGCAGCGTCGCGCCGTACTCGGCCGCCGTGCGGGCGACGGTGAGGGTGTGCCGGGCGTCGTCGACCTGCGCGTCGTAGTACTGGATCGCCCCGACCAGCGCGTCCCGGCGGATCCCCGGCGCGATCTTGAGCGCCGCGCGCCGGGTGAGCTGACGGTGGTGCGGCACGCCGCGGGACCCGCCGACCCCGGCCATGACGTCGTACAGCGTCACGCCGGCGCCGATGTAGGCCCGCTCCCACACGTGGTGCTGCAGCGGCAGCAGGAACGGCACCGGCCGCACGAGGTGCGGCGCGAGCGTGCGCAGCATCAGCGACCGCTCGCGCAGCGCCTCGTGGACCAGCTCGAAGTCCTTCTGCTCCAGGTAGCGCAGCCCGCCGTGGATGAGCTTGCTGGACCGGCTGGAGGTGCCCGCGGCGAAGTCGCGGGCCTCCACCAGGCCGACCCGCAGGCCGCGGGTGACGGCGTCGAGGGCGACCCCGGCGCCGGTCACCCCGCCCCCGATGACCAGGACGTCGAGGAAGTCCTCGCGCAGGGACCGCAGCGCCTGCTCGCGGTAGTGCGGACCGAGCGGTGTCGACACCATGACGAGAACTCCCTGGTCGTCCGGGCCGGCGGGCGCCGGCGGCAGTCAGCTGGCCGTCAGTCGACGTCCACCCAGTCCAGTGTGCGCTGGACCGCCTTCTTCCATCCGGCGTACCCGGCCTCGCGCTGCTGGTCGTTCCACTGCGGGTCCCACCGCTTGGACTCGTTCCAGTTCGCCTTGAGTTCCTCGGTGTCGCCCCAGAACCCGGTCGCCAGACCCGCGGCGTACGCCGCGCCGAGCGCCGTCGTCTCCGCCACGACCGGCCGGCTCACCGGCACGCCGAGGATGTCGGCCTGCATCTGCATCGCCAGGTCGTTCGCGGTCACGCCGCCGTCGACCTTGAGCACCTCGAGGTGGACGCCGGAGTCCTGCTCCATCGCCTCGCTGACGTCGCGGCTCTGGTAGCAGATGGCCTCGAGTGTTGCCCGGGCGATGTGGGCGTTGGTGTTGAAGCGGGACAGCCCGACGATGGCGCCGCGGGCGTCGCTGCGCCAGTACGGGGCGAACAGGCCGCTGAACGCCGGGACGAAGTACACCCCGCCGTTGTCCTCGACCCGCCGCGCGAGCGACTCGGAGTCCGCGGCGCCGGAGATGATGCCGAGCTGGTCGCGCAGCCACTGCACGGCCGAGCCGGTGACGGCGATCGATCCCTCGAGGGCGTAGATCGGCTTCTGGTCCCCGAACTGGTAGCAGACCGTGGTCAGCAGCCCGTTCTTGCTGCGCACCAGCTCCTCGCCGGTGTTCAGCAGCATGAAGTTGCCCGTGCCGTAGGTGTTCTTGGCCTCGCCGACGGCGAAGCACACCTGCCCGACGGTGGCGGCCTGCTGGTCGCCGAGGATGCCGGTGAGGGCGACGCCGGCGAGGCCGCTGGGGTCCTTGAGCTCGCCGTACGGTTCCGGCGACGAGGACGGGCGGATCTCCGGCAGCATCTGCCGAGGGATGTTGAAGAAGCCGAGCAGCTCGTCGTCCCACTCGAGCGTCTCGAGGTTCATCAGCATCGTGCGGCTGGCGTTGGTCGGGTCCGTGACGTGGACCCCGCCGTTGGTGCCGCCGGTGAGGTTCCAGAGCACCCAGCTGTCGGTGTTGCCGAAGACCGCGTCGCCGTTCTCGGCGGCCTCGCGGACCCCGTCGACGTTCTCGAGGATCCACTGGATCTTGCCGCCGGAGAAGTAGGTCGCCGGTGGGAGCCCGGCCTTCTGCCGGATGACGTCGCCCTTGCCTTCCCGGTCGAGGGCGCTGGCGATGCGGTCGGTCCGGGTGTCCTGCCAGACGATGGCGTTGTAGTACGGCCGGCCGGTCTTCTTGTTCCAGACGACCGCCGTCTCGCGCTGGTTGGTGATGCCCATCGCGGCGAGGTCGGACGCGGTGAGGTTCGCCTTGTCCATCGCGCTGCGGATGACCGAGACCGTCCGCTCCCAGATCTCGACCGGGTTGTGCTCGACCCAGCCGGCCTGCGGCAGGATCTGCTCGTGCTCGAGCTGGTGACGAGCCACCTCGCTGCCGCTGTGGTCGAAGATCATGAAACGGGTGCTGGTGGTGCCCTGGTCGAGGGCACCGACGTAGTCAGCCATGGAAGTCGCTCCTGAGTCAGGCGTAATTGGCGTCGCGCGGGGTGCTGGTCGGCTCTTCGGGCAGGCGTCCTGCTTCCTGCGGGCCCTCGGAGTGGACGCGGGCGACGATGGGGGCGACGACGCGCCGCCACAGCAGGATGCCGACGACGCCTCCGATGAGCGGGGCGATGATGGGCACCCAGAAGTACAGGTTCCCGTACTGGTCCCTGAACGCGGTCCCGTACCCGGTGAAGAACGAGGCCAGGCGCGGGCCGAAGTCACGCGCCGGGTTGATCGCGTAGCCGGCGTTGGTCCCCCACGCGAACCCGATCACCGTGACGATGAACCCGATCATCAGCGGCGCCATGTTCGCCAGCGGCGGGGTGTTGAGGACGTCGGTGACCGCCGCGATGAGGAACAGCAGCAGCGCGGTGCCGATGATCTGGTCGCGGAACGCACCCCACTCGTGCACCGGGGCGCTGCCGTTGCCGGGCAGCGTCGAGAAGATCCCTTGCGACTTGATGGTGTGCCCGGGGTCGAACTTGGCGATGACCTCGGTGTAGTTCCAGCGCACCAGCAGGGCCGCGAAGAACGCGCCGAGGAACTGGGCGATCGAGTACGGCACCACCTTCCGCCACGGGAAGTCACCGACCGAAGCGAGCGCCACGGTCACCGCCGGGTTGAGGTGCGCGCCGCTGACCTTGCCGGCGACGTACACGCCGAACGTGACGCCGAAGCCCCACGCGAACGCGATCGCGTTGTGGTCGCCGATGCCGCCGGCGACGACCTGCGCCACCACACCGACGCCGAACATGATGAGGATGAACGTGCCGAAGAACTCGGCGATCAGCTCGCCGGTCAGTGCCGGCATCGCCCCGGCCCCGGTCCGGCGGGTGCCGGTCGCCCCGGTGTCCGCCGCCGTGGTGTCGGCCGCCCTGTCCGCCATGGGTATCTCCTGCCACTCGTCGTGCCGGATGACGATCGAACGCTATGGCTTGCGCCACATCGAGACAATGGGTCAGAGCACCCAACTGATCAACGCCCCGCCCGGCGTGTCGCCCGGCGAGTCGATCAGTCGACGACGGCGGCGGTGACCAGCTGCTTGAGCTGCGAGCGGATCGGGTGCGTGCTCGAGGGCAGCAACTGGGTGAGGAAGACGACGGTGGCCTGCTCGACGGGGTCGACCCAGAACGCGGTGCTGGCCGCCCCGCCCCACCCGAAGTCCCCGACGCTGCCCGCGGTCCGGACCGCCACCGGGTCGACGGTGACGGAGAACCCGAGGCCGAAGCCGACCCCGTCGAACGTCGTCTCCGCGAACAGCGGACGGCCGAACGCCTGCAGGTCGGCGCCACCGGGCAGGTGGTTGCGGGTCATGTAGGCGAGCGTGCGCGGGCCGAGCAGCCGGACACCGTCGAGCTCACCGCCGTTCAGGAGGAACTGGGTGAACCGGTGGTAGTCCGTCACCGTACTGACCAGGCCGCCGCCGCCGGACAGCCAGGTCGGGGCGAGACAGGCGTCGCCGAGGGCGGCGTTGCGGACGATCCCGCCCGACGGTGACGGAACGTACAGGGTCGCAAGCCGGTCGGTGACCTCCGCGGCGCTGAACCCGGTGTCCGTCATGCCCGAGCGGGCCGAGGACCTCCTCGGCGAAGAAGGCGTCCAACGCTCGACCGGAGACGACCTCGACCAGCCGCCCGAGCACGTCGCTGGCCACCGAGTAGTTCCACTCCGCACCGGGCTGGAACAGCAGCGGGATCTCGGCCCAGTCGGCCACGGCGCCGGCGAGGTCCTTGCCGGCGGGCGCCGACCACTCGTAGCCGCGGGCGCGGTACACCGCGTCGACGGGATGGGTGCGGTGGAACCCGTACGTGAGCCCGGCGGTGTGGGTCAACAGGTGCCACACCCGGATGGGTTCGGTGGCCGGGACGGTGACCTGCTTCAGGTCGCTGCCGCCGGTGTAGACCCGCGGCCCGGCGAACTCCGGTAGGTACTTCGAGATGGGATCGGTGAGTTCGAACAGTCCGCGCTCGTACAGCATCATCGCGGCGACCGAGGTGATCGGCTTGGTCATGGAGTAGATCCGGAACACGGTGTCGACCTCGACCGGCTCGCCGGCATCCACGTCGCGCCGCCCGTAGGTCGTCAGGTGCGCCACCCGGCCGTGGCGGGTCACCAGGATCGTCCAGCCCGGCAGCCGGCCGTCGTCGACGTAGCGGCGGAAGTGGGCGTCGATGCGGGCCAGCCGGGCGGCGTCCAGGCCGACCTCGGCCGGGTCGGCGTCCTGCTCGACGACGGCGTCGGCGGTACGGGTCACAAGCTCTCCTCGAGGGGTCGGGGGACGAGAGAGGTCACGGGCAGGCCGCGGATGCTGGCGTCGAGCACCTCGACGGTGTGCGCCACGGGCAGCTGCGCGCCGCGCCGGCGGGCGGCGGAGGCGATCTGCATCGAGGCAGCCCGGGGTTGGCGGTGACGAGCAGCTCGGCGCCGGTGGCGAGGACGGCGTCGGCCTTCCGGTCGCCGAGCTCACGGGCCGGGGCGGGGTGGAGGACGTTGTAGATGCCCGCCGAGCCGCAGCAGAACCCACCGTCGCCGATCTCGCGCAGCTCGCAGGTCCGGGGATGCCGCGCAGCAGCTGCCGCGGCTGGCGTCCGAACGCCCTGGGCGTGCGCGAGGTGGCAGGCGTCGTGGTAGGCGACGGTCGACCGCCAGCGGATGGCGCTCGGCGACCGGGTCCGTGCTCGGCCAGGAACTCGGCTGACGTCCCGGACCCGCCCGGCGAACGCCCGCGCCCGGGCGGCGTACGCCGGGTCGTCGGCGAGCAGCTCGGCGTACTCCTTCATCGCCGACCCGCAGCCGGCCGACGTTCGACGACCACGGTGTCGACGCCCGCGCGCGTCGAACTCCTCGACCAGGGCGCGGGCGAAGCGCCGCGCCTCGTCCCCGCGCCCGTTGTGGACACTCAGCGCGCCGCAGCAGCCCTGCCCGCGCGGGAGCGAGGACGTCGAAGCCCTCCGCGGCGAGCACGCGAACGGTCGCCGCGTTGACGCCGGGGAAGAACTCGCGCTGCACGCAGCCGAGCAGCAGGCCGACCGTCCCGCGCCGGGTGCCGACCGCCGGGGTGCGCTCGGGGACCCGCTCGAGGGCGGTCAGCGGGGGGGCGAGGGACTCCATCGCGGCCAGGCGGGGCGAGACCCGCTCCAGGACGCGGCTGCGCCGCACGCCCGCGGCGAGCCCGCTGCGTCTGGTAGAGCCGCAGCGGGCCCGCGCAGCAGCCGGCAGCCGCCGCGGGTACGGGAACACGCCGAAGATCGGCCGCGCGCAGCGAGCCGGTCGCGCAGTCCGGCGCGGTCGTGGCTGCGCTCGACCTGCGCGCGCGTCGCCTCGATGAGCCGGTCGTACTGCACGCCGGACGGGCACGCCGTCACGCACGCCATGCACCCCAGGCAGGCGTCGAAGTGCTGCACCATCGACGGGGTCATCGGCTCGCCCTCGAGCGCCCTGCCCGATCGAGGTAGATGCGCCCGCGCGGGGAGTCCATCTCCTCGCCCCACAGCACGTAGGTCGGGCAGCTGGGCAGGCAGAACCCGCAGTGCACGCAGTCACCGACCAGTGCCGCGGCGGTCGCCGGCGGTCCGGGCTCCGACGCGCGGCGGGCTCACCGGCATCCACGGTGCTCGCTCATCAGATGCCGCCCACGAAACGTCCCGGCGCCAGCCGTCCGTCCGGGTCGAACGCCGTCCTTGACGCGGCGCATCAGTGCCAGCCCCCGCACCGGTCCCCACGCGTCGACGAGCGCGCGGACCTCGGCCGGTGCGTCGAGGACGACGACGTCGCCGCCCCAGGCGGGAGCCTCCGCGCGCACGGCCGCCGACCGCGCGCGCGAGCGCGGCGGGGTCGGCGTCCGGCGGCGAAGCCGGCGTGCAGCACGCCGACGCCTGCCGATCCGCGCACGGCGGCCGGCCACCGTCGAGCCGCCGTCGAGGGCGTCGAGCAGGACGGTCAGGCCGGTGAGCTCGCTGGTCAGCCGCAGCGCCGTGCCGCCGGTCCGCCAGACCGGGCGCCCCCACCAACCGGGGACGGCGTCCGCGGCGCTCGCCGCCCGAGCAGCTGCACGGCCGCCTCCGCGCGCGCGGCGACGCCGGCCGGGACGCCCTCGAGCACGACGGCGACCCGCACCGGCCCGCCGGGCGGCCGGTCGATCTCGACGGCGGCCGGGACGAGCTGGGAGTGGAGCAGCGCGGACACCGCTCGCGGCGGCCCCGGCGCTGTCCGCGACAGCGGTCACCGACGCGGCGCGGCGCGCGGCACCGGGTGCAGCCGGAACGTCGCCTCGGTGACGACGCCGAGCGTCCCCCACGAGCCGGTGAACAGCTTGCCGAGGTCGTAGCCGGCGACGTTCTTGACGACCTTGCCGCCGGAGCGCGCGACCACCCCGTCGGCGCGGACGACCGTCACGCCGATGAGCAGGTCGCGGACCGCACCGTGCGACAGCCGCAGCGGGCCGCCGGCGCCGGTGGCGACCATGCCGCCGAGGGTCCCCGGGCCGCACAGCGTCGGGACCGACCACAGGATCGAGCCCGAGCCGTTGCCGGGCCGGCGCCAGCACGTCGGCCAGGGCGTCGAGCCGGACGCCGGCCTGTGCCCGGACGACGAGGTCACCGGCGGCGTGCTCGAGGACGCGGTCCATCCCGGTGGTGTCGAGCAGGACGTCGACCCGCCGCGGTGGCAGCCCCCAGCCGCAGCTTGGTCGCCGGTGCCGCGGGCGACGACGCAGAGCCCGCGCTCGGCGGCCAGCCGCGAGCACTGCCGACGCTCTGCGCCGTGTCGCGCGGGCGGGCGACCAGCGCAGCGGGGACGCCGTCGACGGCGTCGTCGGGCGCGGCGGGGGCAGCCTCGACGCCGGTGGCCACCAGCGCGTCGAGGGCGGCGTCCGGCGTCAGGGTCGACGGCACTCAGAACACCTCGGCCAGGCCGGCACGCTGGACCGGGTGTGCCTCGCCCGCGCGGTGGCGACCGGGGACCTCGCCGCACAGCCGCGGCGTCGGGAACACCTTGCCGGGGTTGGCCAGGCCGTCCGGGTCGAAGGCGCAGCGCACGAGCTGCATGGTGTCGAGGTCGTCGTCGGTGAACATCCGCGGCATGTACTTCGCCTTGTCGGCGCCGACCCCGTGCTCGCCGGTGATCGACCCGCCGTGCTCGATGCAGAGGTCGAGGATCGCGCCGGAGACCTCCTCGGCGCGCTCGGCCTCGCCCGGCGCCCGCGTCGTCGAAGAGCACCAGCGGGTGCAGGTTGCCGTCGCCGGCGTGGAAGACGTTCGCCACCCGGATGCCGCGCTGCAGCGCGAGCGCGCCCGATCCGGCGCAGCACCTCCGGCAGCGCCGTCCGCGGGACGACGCCGTCCTGGACGATGTAGTCGGGGCTGATCCGGCCGACCGCGGCGAACGCCGACTTGCGGCCCTTCCAGAACAGCGCGCGTTCGGCGTCGTCGGCGGCGATGCGGATCTCGAAGGCGCCCTGCTCGCGGCACAGCGCGGTCGACCTCGTCGAACTGTGCGGCCACCTCGACCGCCGGGCCGTCGAGCTCGACGATGAGCACCGCTCCCGCCCCGGCCGGGTAGTCGCAGTGCGACCGCGGCCTCGGCGGCCTCGATCGCCAGCGCGTCCATCATCTCGATCGCCGCCGGGACGACGCCGGCCGCGATGATCGGCCGACACCGCGGCGCCCGCGTCGTCGGTGGTCGGCGAACGCGGCCAGCAGCGTCCGCACCGTCTCCGGCAGCCGGGTGAGCCGGACGGTGATCTCCGTGGCCACGCCGAGCGTGCCCTCGGAACCGACGAGCGCGCCGAGCAGGTCGTAGCCGGTGGGCTCGGGCGCCTTGCCGCCGAGCCGCACGACGCTCGCCGTCCGGCGCGACGACCTCGGCGCCGGTCACGTGGTTGGTGGTGAAGCCGTACTTCAGGCAGTGCGCGCCCCCGCAGTTCTCGGCGAGGTTGCCGCCGATCGAGCACACCTGCTGGCTGGAGGGGTCCGGCGCGTAGTAGTGCCCGGTGGGTGCTGCCGCCGCGGACACGTGCAGGTTGATGACGCCGGGCTCGACGACCGCCCGCTGGTTGGCCGCGTCGACCTCGCGGATGCTGCGCATCCGGGAGGTGACGACCAGGACACCGTCGGCGTGCGGGAGCGCGCCGCCGGACAGGCCGGTGCCGCTGCCCCGGGCGACGAACGGCACGCCCGCCTCGGCGCAGCTGCGCACGGTGCGCGCAACGCCGGCGGCGTCCGGCGCGAGCACGACCAGCGCCGGGGTGACGCGGTAGTGCGCCAGGCCGTCGCACTCGTAGGTCCGCAGCCGCTGGTGGTCGTCGATCACGGCGTCCGCGCCCAGCGCAGCCCGCAGATCGGCGGCGAGCCGGGCGATCGACGACGTCCGGCGGTCGCTGTCAGCGCCCACCGGCCGGACCGTACGCCCTCCCGACGCCGGTGGCGCCGGCGACGGCGAGGATGGGCGGGCCGGGCACGCCCCGACGGTAACTTGCTCGACCGGTGGGAGGAGTCGCTGTGGCAGGTCCGCTGGACGGGGTCCGGGTGGTCGAGCTGGCCGGGATCGGCCCGGGGCCGTTCGCGGGGATGATGCTCGCGGACATGGGCGCCGACGTCGTCCGGGTGGACCGTCCCGACGGCACGGACCCGCTGGGCGCGCTGCTGCTCGGCACGACGGTGAACCGCGGGCGCCGCTCGATCGCCGTCGACCTCAAGCAGGGCGCCGGCCGGGACGTCGTCCTGGACCTGGCCGCGCACGCCGACGTCCTGCTCGAGGGGTTCCGCCCGGGGGTGGCCGAACGCCTCGGGCTCGGCCCGGACGACTGCGCCCGGGTCAACCCGCGACTGGTGTACGGGCGGATGACCGGGTGGGGTCAGGACGGCCCGCTGGCCTCGACGGCCGGGCACGACATCGACTACATCGCGCTGACCGGCGCGCTGCACGCCGCGCGCCGCGCCGGCGAGCGGCCCGTCCCGCCGGTCAACCTGCTCGGCGACTTCGGCGGCGGCGGCATGGTGCTCGCCTTCGGGGTGGTGTGCGCGCTGCTCGACGCGGCCCGCAGCGGCCGCGGCCAGGTCATCGACGCGAGCATCGTCGACGGCACGGCGGTGCTGACGAACTTCCTGCGCGGCATGCGCGCGGTCGGGGGGTGGCCGGCCCCGCCCGGGCAGAACCTACTGGACACCGGCGCACCCTTCTACGAGGTCTACGCCTGCGCCGACGGCCGGGAGGTCGCGGTCGGCGCGCTGGAGGACAAGTTCTACGCCGAGCTCGTCCGACTCAGTGGTACGACAGCGGACTGCCATGCGCCGGACGCGCGGATGGACCCGTCGACCTGGCCGTCCGCCAAGCAGGCGTGGGCGGACCTGTTCGCCACCCGCACACGTACGGAGTGGATGTCCGTGTTCGGAGGATCCGACGCTTGCGTCGCGCCGGTGCTCGACTGGGACGAGGCGCCGGAGCACCCGCACAACGCTGCGCGCGGGACCTTCGTGCAGCGCGCGGGGAGCTGGGAGGCCGTCCCGGCGCCGCGCTTCAGCCGTACCCCCGCGTCCGCCGGCGCGCCGCCCCCGTCCGTCGGCGCGGACACCGACGCCGTCCTGTCCGAGATCGGTCGGAGTTCGGACGACATCGACGCCTTGCGCGGCGCCGGCGTCGTGGCCTGAACGTCGCGGTCAGGCCAGGCCGCGCGCGGTGCGAGTCGGGCGGCGCACACCGCGGATGCTCGCCACCATGTCGAGCACCTGGCGGGTCTGGCGGACGTTGTGCACCCGGTGGACCCGCGCGCCCATCCACGCGCACACCGCGGTCGCCGCGAGCGTCCCCGGCAGTCGCTCCTCCAGCGTGACGCCGAGGGTCTCGCCGACGAAGTCCTTGTTCGACAGCGAAACCAGCACCGGGTACCCGGCCGCGACCAGCTCCGGCAGACGCCGCGTGAGCTCCAGGGAGTGCCAGGTGTTCTTGCCGAAGTCGTGCCCCGGGTCGAGCACGATCCGGCTGCGGTCCAGCCCGAGCCCGAGTGCGCGCTCGGCGATGGCCAGGTCCCGGCGCAGCACGTCGGCCATGACGTCGTCGTACCCGATCCGGTGCGGGCGGGTGCGCGGCTCGACCCCGCCGGCGTGGGTCACGACCAGGCCGGCGTCGCACTGGGCGGCGACGTCCACGAGCTCCGGGTCCCAGCCGCCCCAGGCGTCGTTGAGGACGTCGGCGCCGGCGTCGAGGACCGCGCGGCCCACCTCGGCGCGCCAGGTGTCGACGCTGATCACCAGCTCCGGGTGTTCGGCGCGCACCGCCGCGACCACGTCGACGGTCCGGCGGATCTCCTCCGCGGCGTCGACCGCCTCGCCCGGGCCGGCCTTGACCCCGCCGATGTCCACCATGTCGGCGCCGTCGGCCACGCACTGCCGGACCCGCTCGAGCGCGGCGTCGAACCCGAACGTCGCGCCGCGGTCGTAGAAGGAGTCCGGCGTCCGGTTGACGATGGCCATCAGGACGTAGTCGTCGGCGCCGAACCGTCGCCGCGGTACGGCGAAGTCCGGGAGAACGGACGGCGGACCGCTGCCGGCGAGCACGTCGATCATGATGCCGCGGGTACCGCCGCGACCGGTGGCCGCTCGCCCACCGGCACCGGCCGGACGCGCCACGGCGGGCTCGCCGAGCGGTCGAACTGCGCCAGCGCGGCCGACGCCGACCGCCCGGGCGGGGGCGCCTCGGCGCCGGCGGCGCTCCTCCACCGCCAGCAGCTCGGCGGCCATCATCCCCAGGTCGTGCACCGTCTGGTGGCGGTGCGCGCGCCGGCCGAGGTCCACCTGCGCGACGGCGTCGAGCCCGTGGAGGCGCCAGGTGTCGATCAGCGTCGACAGCTCGACGCCGTAGGCGACCGGGACGGGCAGCGACGCCATCAGCGACCGCCGCGCCGCCCACTCCCCCGCCAGCGGCTGCACCACCCGCGACAGCTCCGGCCAGCGCAGGTTGAGCAACGGCCGGGCGACCAGCTCGGTCACCCGGCCGCCCTCCGTCCCCGGCGTCGCCCGCAGCTCGTCCACCCGGTCGTAGAAGCCCTTGACCAGCACCACCGACGGATCGGTGAGCAGCGGGCCGAGCAGGCCGGTGACGAAGTGCGGCCCCCACTCGGTGAGGTCGGCGTCGACGAAGACGAGGACGTCACCGCGGGTGACGAACAGCGACTTCCACAGCGCCTCGCCCTTGCCGGCCGCGACGCCGAGGTCGGGACGGACGTCGCGGACCCCGTGGACCGTGGCACCGGCGGAGCGGGCCGCGTCCGCGGTGCCGTCCGTGGACAGCGAGTCCATGACCACCACCTCGTCCACCAGCCCCTGCCCGATCAGCGGTCGGATCCGGCTGACGACGTCGCCGACGGTCCGCTCCTCGTCGCGCGCGGGGATGACGACCGAGACGACCGCGCCGTCCTTCGCGGCGCGCAGCAGGGCCGGTGGCCAGTCCTCGGCGGTGCTCGTGCGGCGGGCGTACCAGCCCTCGGCGGCCGCGTCCCCCGCGGCCCCCCGGGTCCCCCGCGGCCCGGTCCCCTGCGGCTCGGTCGCCCGGGACGGTCACCGGGTGGTCGCCGGGGCGGGCCCGGCCGCGGTGCCGTCGAGCTCGTCGACGGCCGCGCGCATCGCCTCCAGGGCCGGCCCGAGACGGTCCGGCGGGCGGGCGTCCGCGTTCGGCGGTGGTCCGGCCGGGGCCGCGGAGGGACCTGCCGCACCGCTCCCGCCGAGCCGGGCGGCCAGCGCGTCCACCTGGTCCGCCGCGGCGCGGGTCCGCGCGTGGAGCTCGTCCTCGGCGCGCCCCGACGACCGGACCAGAGCGAGAGCGGCCTCCGCCTCCCACAGTTGTGCCGCGGCCGCACCGAAGGCGGTGCCGGCGGCCAGGACCTGCGGGCGGGGAGTGGGCACCTCGGCCATCGCGCGGTCGATGACCGCCAGCAGGTCGTCGGTGGCCACCCGGGCGGCGGTGCGCGCCGACTGGCGCGCGTCCCGGTCCTCGTCGGTGAGGGACCGGAGGTACGCCGCGTCGCGCTCGAGGACGCCGCGCGCCCGCTCGGCCACCAGCCCCCGCTCGGTCCCGCGCAGCACGCCGAGGGTCGCCAGCAGCCCGACCGCCGCCCCGATCAGCGTGTTGAGCAGGCGGACGTCGGCGATCTCCCACTGCCCGGGCCGGGGGACGTTGAGCATCACGAGGATCATCGGGGTCAGGAAGGCCACGCCGAGGCCGTAGTTCACCCGGCTGAGCGCGGTGCTGAGGACGCCCAGGACGAACGCGGCGACGATCAGCCCCGCCGACGTCGGGATGGCGGCGACCAGCGCCCCACCGAGCACCACCCCGACCACGGTCCCGGCCACGCGGAGTACGACCGAGGTCGTCGACAGGGACAGCTGCGGTTTGACCACGACGGCGACCGTCATGAGGACCCAGTAGCCCTTCTCCAGGCCGAAGCCGCGGGCCAGCGTCAGCCCGAGCGCGGCGGCGACCGCGAAGCGCACGGCGTAGCGGAACCAGAACGCCCGCGGCGTCAGGCTGGCCCGCAGCTGCGCCAGCACGGTCGGCCGGCTGCGAGCCGCGGGCACCGCCGAGGTGAGGTCCCCGGACGAGGCCGCGCCGGTGACGGCCTCCAGCCCGTAGGTCACCAGGTGCAGCGGTGCCGGCGCCGTCGTCGAGCCGCCCAGCCCGGCGGGACGCAGTCCACCGGGATCCTTGTCGTGGCGCAGCCGGTCGGCGACCTCCTGCGCCACGTCGGCCAGGCCGCGGACCGTCTCACGCACCGGCGGCGGCAGCTGCTCGCCGCGGGCGAGCAGCACGGCACCGGTGCGCACCCGCTCACCTTCGAGGGAGATCCGTCGCAGCCGGGCCAGGACGGCAGTGCTGCCGCGGTGGTGCACCGACCGCCACCGGGTCAGCGCTCCCGCCTGGTGCCCGAGCGTCTCCACCCGGGCGATCGCCGGGTCCAGTTCGCCGGGACCGCCGCCGGACCCGTCGGCGACCCGGCGCAGCAGGTCGGCCAGCGCGGCGTACTGCCGCGCCAGTGCGCGGTACTCCGGACGGTGCGGATGCATCGGCCACAGCGCGACGACGACGACGATCGCCCACGCCCCGCCGACCGCGACCCACCCGGCGTACCGGCCGGCCGAGACCACGCTGGGGTCCGGCAGCCCCAGCCCGATCACCGTCATGACGACGGTGAACCAGCCGGTGCGCTCGATGGTGGGGCCGAGCACGCCCGCGTAGGCGCAGACCAGGACGATGGCGAACAGCGCCGGGACACTGCCCCAGCCGACGGTGGCCAGGAGACTTCCGACGCCAGTGCCGAGCGTGGACCCGATCCAGCCCAGGACCAGGGTCGAGCTGCGGTCGGAGTAGCGCCCGACGCCCTCGGCCAACGCGACGTTGAACGCGCCGAGAGCGGCGACGACGCCGTCCAAGACGTGCCCGGCGGCCAGGCCGACGACCAGGGGTGCGGTGACCGCCACCGCGACCCGCACGCCGGCGGCGACGTCGAGGCCGTCGCGGTCGAGCCGCAGCGCTGGTCGCAGCACGGCCGGCAGCGAGACGGACTGCCGGGTCGGGACGCTCGTCACGGCGTCATCCTGCCGTGCCCGCCGCCGCGCGGCGATCGGACGCTCCCGGCGCCGGGAGTTCGACACCGCCGGCGGGCGATGGGACGGTGACGGGGCTCGGCGGAGCTCGCAGGAGGAGGTCGGCGTGTCGGTGCAGCCCGCGGGGTCCGCGGTGGTCACCGTCCCCACCGTCTCGATCCAGGTGAGCGGGCGGATGCGGGTCGAGGGACCGGGAGGCGTCCTGGAGGCCCCCGACCTCCCCGGCCGCCAGGGCCGGTTGGTGCTCGCCTCGCTGGCGGCCGACGACCAGCCGGTCGCGCGGCACGTCCTGGCCGGGCGGCTGTGGGGCGAGCGCCCGCCCAAGGCGTGGGAACGGGACCTGTCGGCCGTGGTGTCGAAGCTGCGCTCGTTGCTGGCGCGCGTCGGCTGGCCGGACACGAAAGTGATCGAGTCGGACGGGGCCTCCTACCAGCTCCGCCTGCCCGCCGGCGGTGAGGTCGACGTCCGCGTCGCCCGGTGGGCCGTCGGCGCGGCAGCGGCCGCGCTCGCCGAGGGACGGGCCCCGCGGGCGGCCGTGCTGGCGCGCCGCGCGGCCGCGATCACCGGCCGGCCGCTGCTGCCCGGTGAGGACGGGAACTGGATCGAGACGCTGCGGGCGGAGCTCGCGCAGCTGCGGCTGCGCGCCCTGGAGACGACGGCCGAGGCCGCGGCCGCCCAGGGCGGCTGGGCGGAGGCCACCCGCGCGCTGGAGGAGGTGGTGCGGCTCGAGCCGTTCCGGGAGACGGCCCACCGCCGGTTGATGCAGGTCCACCTCGACGCCGGCGACCGCGCCGGCGCGCTGCGCGGGTACGAGCGCCTCCGCGGTCTGCTGACCGCGGAACTCGGCGTCGACCCGGCGCCGGACACCGAACGGGTCTACCTCGAGGCCTTGCGGGCCACCGAGCGCAGCCCCTCGGCGCGGGCACCCGCTCCCCCGCCGAGCGCGGCGACCCTCGTGCCGTCCGTGCCGTCCGTGCCGTCCGTGCCACGGGTGCGGTACGCGCGCACCGGTCGGGCCAGCGTCGCCTACCAGGTCGTCGGCGACGGCCCGGTCGACGTGGTGCTCGTGCTCGGATGGATCTCGAACGTCGAGCTGGCGTGGCAGGAGCCGCACATGGCGGGGTTCCTGCGCGGGCTCGCCGAGTCCTCGCGGCTGCTGCTCTTCGACAAGCGCGGCACCGGGCTGTCGGATCCCCTCCCGATGGACGCACCGCCTCCGCTGGAGGACCGGATGGACGACGTCCGCGCCGTGATGGACGCCGCGGGGTCGGAGAAGGCCGTGGTCTTCGGGCTGTCGGAGGGCGGCGTGATGAGCATGCTGTTCGCCGCCACCCACCCCGAGCGCACCGCCGGCCTGCTGCTGTGGGGCTCGTGGGCGCGTCAACTGCGTGACGCCGACTTCCCCTGGGGATGGACCCGGGAGGAGGGCCTGCGCCGGTTCGTCCGGCCGATCCAGGAGCGGGGCGTCGTGCCGGCGCACTGGTTCGCCCCGAGCGCCGCGGGAACTCCCGCCTTCGAGGAGTGGTTCGGCCGGTACGCCCGCCAGTCGTCCAGCCCCGGCATGTCCATCGCGCTGCTGCAGGCCAATGCGCGCATGGACGTCCGGCCCGTGCTGTCCACCATCCGGGTGCCGACGCTGGTGCTGCACCGGGTCGACGACGTCCTGGTCACCGTCGAGCAGGGCCGCTACCTGGCCGAACACATCCCCGGCGCCCGCCTGGTCGAGCTACCCGGCCGCGACCACTGGCCCTGGTTCGGCCCGGACGAGCCGGTCCTCGCCGAGGTGCGCGGCTTCCTCGCCCGAGCGGCCGGGTCCGTGCCGGCGCCGCAGCGCGTGCTGGCCACCGTGCTCGCCGGCTCCCTCCCCGACGGCGTCGACGGCGACGAGGTCGCGCGCCGGGTCGCCGCCCACCGCGGCGTCCTGGCGGAGGGCCCGGCGGGGCAGCTCCTCGCCCGCTTCGACGGGCCGGGCCGGGCCGTCGAGTGCGCGCTGGCCGTGGCCCGGGAGGCGGCACCGGGCGCCCGGGTCGGCATCCACACCGGTGAGATCGAGGACGCGGGCGAGCGGTTCGAGGGACTCGCCGTCGAGCTGGCACGCGAGGTCGCCGACCATGCCGGGCCGGGCGAGGTCCTGGTCACCCGGACGGTCGTGGACCTCGTCGCCGGGTCGCCGCTGCGGTTCGCTCCGCGCGGCGCCCACCGGCTGAGCGCGCTGGACACCGACTGGGAGCTCGCCGCCACCGTCTGATCACGCCGGCACGAGCTCCGCGACCGAGTGCGTCAGGAGGGGACAGGTGAACTCGAGGACGCCGTCGTCGACGGACATCCGGGCGCCGGGGAAGACCCGGTGCAGCAGCCGGCGCATGCCGGCGTTCTCCGGCAGCACCAGGGCGGTGAACTCGCACAGGCCGGACCGGGCGCCCCGGTCCCGCAGCTCCTCCAGCAGCCGGCGCCCGACGCCTCGGCGCTGCCAGGCGTCGACGACCGCGATCGCCAGCTCGGCGCTGTCCGCGCCGGTGGCTCCGGTGGCGCCGGTGGCGCCGGTGACCGCGGTGGCGACGAACCGCGCGATACCGACCGGCTGTGCGTCGACTTCGGCGACGAGCGCGACGTGACGGCGCCCGTCGACGGAGACCAGGGCTTCCCGCACGGGACCGGTCAGGCGCGGCAGCCCGACGTGGAAGCGGAGGTAGCGGCTGTGCGCGGACAGGCCGACGAACACGGTGTCGACCGGGCGGTGGTCGCCGGCGCGCTGCTCACGGATGCGCAGCGGGGCATCGGGGCGGGTCATGACGGGCTCCTCGGGATCGGTGGTGGGCCCACCGTCACCGCGGCCGTTGGCCGGCGTCTGGCGCCCGTCCGGTGCCGGGTTGCCGCCGCCCCGGCGTGATGCCAGTCCGACGACAGACGGGTCCCAGACCCGCGCCAGTCCCGCCCCGGACCGTGGACGCCGTCGCCCGGGCAGCCGTCCCGGAGACGTTCGCCGCACCGACAGGAGACCTCCGATGACCACCCCGACCACCGTCACCGTCCCGGCCCCGCGCAAGGCCCATCCCGTCCGCGGACGGGTCAACTCGTGGCTGCTGGACCGCCTCGACGGCCAGTTCGAACGCGAGCTCGGCGACGTCCGGCAGGAGCTGATCGGCGCACTGCACGGCGAGGTGGCCGAGATCGGTGCCGGCAACGGCCCGTCGTTCCGCCACCTGCCGCCGGGCACCGTCGTGCACGCGATCGAGCCGAACCCGTACTTCCACGGACGCCTCCGGGCGGAGGCCGAGCGGCGGGGCATCCGGCTGGTCCTCCACCCCGTCAGCGCCGAACGGAGCGACCTGCCCGACGGCAGCGTCGACGCCGTCATCAGCTCCCTCGTGCTGTGCACCGTGGACGACCCGCACGCGGTGCTCGCCGACGTCCGCCGGGTCCTCCGCCCGGGCGGCCGGTTCGTCTTCCTCGAGCACGTCGTCGCCGCACCGGGCTCGGCCGTGCGACGGGTGCAGCAGGCGGTGTCCGGGCCTTGGCGGTGGGTGTTCGAGGGCTGCCACACCGACCGCGACACCGAGTCGCTGATCCGCGCCGCCGGCTTCGCCTCGGTCGAGGTGCGGGACGTGCGGATGGGCGGGGTGGCCGCCGTGCCGCTGCGGACCCAGATCGCCGGGACCGCCGTCGCGTGAGGTCACCGTGGCGGCCGGGGACGCGGGACGGGGCCGGTGCGTCGTGTGCACCGGCCCCGTCCCGTCTCGTAGCGGGGGCAGGATTTGAACCTGCGACCTCTGGGTTATGAGCCCAGCGAGCTACCGAGCTGCTCCACCCCGCGTCGGCGTCCTCCAGCTTACAGGACGGCGAACGGACGGGGCAGCACCGGTCACGACGGCACTGGACTGGGCGTCCCGGCGCTCGATCCGCCGCGCGCGGCGAGGTACTCCTGCGTCAACTGTTTGATCTTCGCTTGCGCCTGCCCGATCGCCACCGGGTCCCCGGTCTTGTACGCGTCCTGCAACTGCTGGCTCGCCTGGTCGAGCTGGACGATGATCGCGTCGACGCTGCCCGCCGACCCGGCCGGCGGTGTCGACGCCGGCGGTGTCGAGGCCGGCGGGCTCGTGCTCGGCGTCGTCGAGGTCGACGGGCCGGGCGACGCGCTGGCCCCGGTCGGGCCTGCGAGCCCTCGTTGATCTCCTGGCCGACGACCGGCTGGTTGAGGTTGCGCAACGCGCTGTCCAGCGTCACGCCGTAGCCGATCCGGTCGCCGTAGCTGACCAGGACCCGCTGCAGCGTCGGGAACGAGCGATCGGCAGTGCCCTGGACGTACAAGCGGCTCGACGTAGAGGAACGAGTTGCCGAGCGGCAGCGTCAGCAGGTTCCCGTGGACGACCTGGGAGTTGTTCTGGTTCAGCAGCGAGATGTCCTTCGAGATCACGGCGTTCGTGTTGAACGAGTTCGCGATCTGTTCGGGGCCCTGGATCGACGAGGACTTGCTCGGCGGTAGCTGCAGCACCGTCATCTTCCCGTAGTCCGCCGATGTCGGATCACTGTTCACGGTGACGTAGGCCGCCAGGTAGGTCGAGTTGTTGACCTTCATCGGGCGTCGTCAGCTGGAACTCCGACGTCGAACTGTTGCCGCCGGTCGGCGGGCTGGCCAGGACGTAGTACGGCGGCTGGCTGGCGCCGTTGGAGGCGTACGGGTCGGCCGGCACGGTCCACTTGTCGCCGACGTTGTAGAACGTCACCGGGTTGTCGACGTGGTACTGCTCGAGCAGCGTGCGCTGCACCTCGAACAGGTCCTCGGGGTAGCGCACGTGCGCCAGTACCGCAGACGGCATCGCCGAGTCGGCCTTGACCAGTCCGGGGAACACCTTCCGCCACGCCTTCAGCACCGGGTCCTTCTGGTCCCATGCGTAGAGGTTCACGCTGCCGTCGTAGGCGTCGACCGTCGCCTTGACCGAGTTGCGGATGTAGTTGACCGTGCTGTCCGGCTGCGACGCGGTGCGGTTCGCCGCGGTCAGCGAGTCCGTGGTCAGGTCGGCCAGCGACTGCTGCTCGGAGTACGGGTAGTTCGGCGATCGTCGTGTAGCCGTCGACGATCCACACGACCCGGCCGCCGATGACCGCCGGGTACGGGTCGCCGTCGACGGTGAGGAACGGCGCGACCTTCTCGCACCAGCTGGCGCGGGTCGCGGTTCAGGATGACCCGGGCGCCCTTGGCGCTGACCGCGTCGTTGAGCAGGAAGTTCGTCTCCTTGTACTTGAGCGCGAAGGCGGTGCCGGGTGAAGATGTTCGACAGCGACACTCCGCCGGTGCCGGCGTACGTGATCTTCTGCCCGCGGCCGTCGTTCTCCCGCGGCGTCGCCCTGGGCGCCGACGATCGAGTAGTCGGGCAGCAGCTCGCCGTAGTACACCTGCGGCACCGAGAGCGGGAGCGCGCCGGCCGGCGGGATGTCGCCCTCGGCGAAGGCGCGGGTGTTCGTGACGTCCTGGTCGGCGTTCGCCGCGACGAACCCGTAGCCGTGGGTGTAGACGGTGTGCTGGTTGATCCAGTTGGTCTGGTCGCCGGACAGGTTGGCGGCGTCCAGCTCGCGCACGCCGACCACGTAGTCGGTGGTCACGCCGTCGACGGTGTAGCGGTCGATGTCGAGCTTGGCGGGGAAGCCGTAGAAGTTGGCCAGCGCCTGGTAGGCGCCGAAGGTGGGCGAGACGACGTTCGGGTCGAGGATGCGGATGTCCGTCACCGTCGGCGTGTCACTCGTCGAGGGCAGGCGCGAGGTCCGGGCTCGTGGTCACGTTGTAGTTCTGGTACGTCACGGTGCCGCCGTTCGTGTCGGTGACGATCCCGTACGCCTGCCGCGTCGCCTGGATGTTGCGGCTGATGTACTTCGCTTCCTTGTCGCTGGCGTTCGGCTTCACCGAGAACTGCTGGACACCGGCCGGGTAGATGCCGCTGATCACGATGCTCAGGACGATCAGCACGACGAACCCGATGGCGGGCAGCAGCGCGCTCTTGAGCCAGAGGCTGGCCAGCACGCCGATCGCGATGAGGATGGCGATCCAGAACAGGATCGTCTTCGCCGGCAGCGAGGCGTTGACGTCGGTGTAGGAGGCGCCGGTGACCTTGCCCCGGTCGGAGAAGACCAGCCCGTACCGGTCGAGCCAGTACGCGATCGCCTTGAGCACGATGAACACGAAGACGAGCAGCGTGATGTGCCGCCGGGCGGACAGCGTCATCTTCGGGCCCGGCGTCTGCAGCCGGATCGCGCCGAACAGGTAGTGCACGGCCAGCGAGAAGAGCAGTGCGAAGATCGACCGCGGTGAAGACGAAGCTCAGCAGCAGCCGGTAGACCGGGTAGTCCCAGGCGAAGAACGAGACGTCCCGGTGGAACTGCGGGTCCTTGACGCCGAAGGACCCGCCGTAGTGCCACAGCTGCCAGGTGCGGTACCGGCCCTGCGCGGCGGCGCCGGCGATCAGCCCGGCGAGCACCATGACGACGATGAGCACGAGGCGTCTTGCGGGGTTCGACGAGCACCCGGTAGCGCTCGAGGTTCTGCTGCTCGGGCGACAGCGGGCGGAACGGCGGGCGCAGCACGTAGGCGATGGCCATGTTGCCGCCGATGATCAGCGCCATGAGCAGGCCGAACACCACGAACAGCACCAGGCGGGTCTCGAGGATCGCCCGGTACACGCCGCGGTAGCCGACCGAGCCGAACCACAGCCAGTCGACCACGAGCCCGACGAGGGAGTTGGCGAGGATCAGCAGCACGATGAGCCCGCCGACCACGCCGAGGGCGATCTTCGCGCGGCGGGACAGCGAGATGCTCGGCATCGGCGGCCGGACGGTCACGGGGTGTCTCCTCGGGGGGTGCCTCGGGTGCCGGGCGTCCGTCCCCGGAGCGCGACGCCGGACCAACGAGCCCGGGCCGGGAGCGGTTCCGCGGAGCTGTCACGGCGTCAGCAGTGCGGGACGGGGGTGCCCTGCTGCAGGTCGTGGAGGTACTGCACGGCGTGGTGGAGGGTGTCGACCTGGACGACGTCCAGCCCGCCCGGGACGGCGCCGCGGACGTCGCTGCAGTTGCCCTGCGGGGCCAGGAAGACGGTGGCGCCGGCGCGACGGGCGGCGATCATCTTGAGCTGGATGCCGCCGATCGGGCCGACCGCACCCTCGACGTCGATGGTGCCGGTGCCGGCGACGAAGCGGCCGCCGGTGAGGTTCGTCGGTGCCGACCTTGTCGATGATGCCGAGCGCGAACATCATGCCGGCGGACGGGCCGCCGATCTCGCCGCCGAGGCCGAGCCGCACCTAGAACGGCGCCAGGCAGCCCGCGCCGACGGTGATGCCGATGCGGGCGCCCTTCTGCCCCTCCGGCGGTTTCGTGAGGGTGACCGCGACCGTCTGTGGCGCGCCGGCGCGGGTGATGGCCAGCGTCGCGGTGCTCCCGGGCGTCTGGTTCTGCAGCACGGCGCTGAGCGCGTCGGCGTTGCCCACCGGCTGCCCGTCGAGGCTGACCAGCTGGTCACCGGGCTGCAGCTTGCCGTGCGCCGGGGAGTCGGCGGGCACGTCGATCACCCCGAAACCGCGCGGGTAGCCCAGCTCGCACAGCGCCGCCGACGGTCGCCGAGTCCTGGCTGGTCGAGAAGTCCTGGGTGTCCTGCTGCTCGACCTGCTGCTGCGACTGCCCGGGCGGGTAGATCGAGCTGCGCGGGACGACGACCTCGTCCGAGCGGCGCCCAGCCGACCAGGGCCGCGGCGGCGGTCAGAGATCCCTGTCCGACGTCGACGGTCGTGAGGTTCAGGTTGCCGCTCGTGCGGTTGGGCGTGCGGCCCTCGATCGTGATGATCGGTGCGCCGCTGGTCGTCGGTGCCGAGCGTGTTGAGCGTCGGTCCCGGCGAGAGGACGACGTAGGGCACGGGCAGGACGACGGCGACGACGAGCAGGACGACGAACAGCGCGCCGGTGACGACCAGCGTGCGGACGCGTCGACTCACCGGTGCACCTTAACCGGGGCCGATCAGTCCGTCCCGGTCCACGGCGCGCGGTGGGCGTCGCCTGAGCGGACGCGTCGCGCGGCTGACCCGCTGCCGTGGTCGCCGACCCGGCCGGCCAGCGCGTCCAGGTAGCGCTGGTGCTCGCGCGCCGCCTGGTCCGGTGACGGCGTGCGCGGAGCACGCCCGCGCCACCAGCTCACGACAGCGGCGATGCTGGTGGCGACGACCGGCGCCGGCCAGCCAGAGCGCCCAGCCGTAGCCGGCCACCTGTTCGGGCAGCGCCAGCCCCGTCGTCCCGCCCGTCCAGCACGCCCGCCACGCTAGGCCGCACACCCCGTTCGCCGTCGGCGCAACGCCGGTCGCGTGCGGACGGTGACAGCGGCCGCGCGTCGTTCGTCAGCACTACCGTGACCGACATGACGAACCTGCCGTTCGGCTTCGGCCCGGCGACCACGAGCCCGGCGGCTCCGGGTCCGGCGGGCGCCGGCGACCGTTCGGCGGCATCCCGCTTGTTCGCGGAGCTGCAGAAGCTGCTCTCCTGGTCCGGCGGACCGGTGAACTGGGACCTGGCCAAGCAGGTCGCGATGTCGGCGCTGGCCGGCGACAACCCTGGCGTCACCCCGGCCGACCGGCTGCAGGTCGCCGAGGCGGTCCGGCTGGCCGACCTGTGGCTGGACCCGGCCACCGACCTGCCGTCGGGCGTCCGCACGATCGAGTCCTGGTCGCGGGGCGAGTGGATGGAGCGGACGCTGCCGGTCTGGTCGGCGCTGTGCGACCCGCTGGCGACGCACGTCGTCGCCGCGATGGCGAAGGTCGTCCCGCCGGAGATGGCCGCGCAGGCCGGGCCGCTGTCCGGGCTGATGACCCAGGTCGGCGGGCTGATGTTCGGCGCCCAGGTCGGCCAGGGGCTGGCGGGCCTGGCGCAGGAGATCGTGTCCTCCACCGACGTCGGCCTCGCACTCGGGCCGGCCGGCACCGCGGCGCTGCTGCCGGAGAACGTGCGCAAGTTCGGGGAGGGCCTGGAACGGCCCGGCCGAGGAGGTCCGGCTGTACCTCGCGCTGCGCGAGGCGGCGCACCAGCGACTGTTCGGTCACGTGCCGTGGCTGCGGCAGCGGCTGCTCGACACCGTCGACGCCTACGCCCGCGGCATCACCGTCGACACCTCGGCGCTCGAGCGGGCCATCGGCGAGATCGACCCGACCAACCCGGAGAGCCTGCAGCAGGCCCTGTCGGGCGGGCTGTTCCAGCCGGAGCAGACGCCGGAGCAGCAGGCGGCGCTGCGCCGGCTCGAGACCCTGCTCGCGCTCGTCGAGGGCTGGGTGGACGCCGTCGTCGCCGCGGCCGCGGCAGACAAGATGCCGGGCGCGGCGGCGCTGCGGGAGGCCTCCCGCCGCCGGCGGGCCAGCGGCGGGCCCGCGGAGCAGACGTTCGCGACCCTGGTCGGGCTGGAGCTGCGGCCGCGGCGGCTGCGCGAGGCCGCGGCGCTGTGGTGGGCCGTGACGGAGAAGCACGGGATCAGCGGCCGCGACGCGCGTGTGGGGCCACCCGGACCTGCTGCCGACCGCGGAGGACCTGGACGACCCGCTGGGCTTCGCCGAGAAGGTCGGCGACGACTCGGTGCCCGACGTGACCGACCTGACCCGACCGGCCGGACGCGCCCGACCGGCCGGACGGGCCCGACGCTGCCGCCGGAGTCCTCGCAGCCGCCGCTAGTCCTCGTCGGCGTCCTGGCGCAGCTCCAGGCCGCCGCCGCGCTGACGCCGTCGAGGTAGCCGCGGGCCCGCTCGGTGCGCGGGTAGCGCGCGACCAGCGCCCAGAAGTCGGCGCCGTGACCCGGGACCAGCAGGTGCGCCAGCTCGTGCACGAGCACGTAGTCCAGCACCCAGCCGGGCATGCCGCGCAGCCGCTCGGACACCCGGATGACGCCGGTCGACGGGAGTGCAGGACGCCCAGCGGCTGCGCATCGGCGGCGCCCACCGGACCGTGGTCGGACGCGCCCGACCCTCGAGGTGGCGCCGGCTCAGGAGTTCGGCGCGGGCGGCCAGCCCCGCATCGCCCGCGTCGCCGCGTCGGCGCGCCCGGTCCGGGGCGTCCGCGGAACGCTGCAGCCGGCCGACCATCCGGCCGACCCAGAGCCGCTCCTCGGCCACGGTGAACCGGGCCGGGATGAGCACGACGACCCGCTCACCGTCGCGGTACGCCGACACCGTGCGGGTCCGGCGGCGGCTGCGCCGGACCTCGACGGGCGTCGGTCACGGCGGGACACGGCCAGCCGGTAGCGACGCCGCCCGACACGCGTGGTGTGTCCACACCGTGTCCACACCGGTGTCCACAGGGTGTGGACGAGTCGGCCGCGGGTGCGTCGCGGCTCTGGCACGGTGGCGCCCGTGACCGGCCAGCCGTTCGTCCTCAACCCCGCCGCCCGGGTGCTCTGGCGCACGCCGGGCACCGTGCAGCTCGAGCTCGGGCAGCCGGGCCGTGGTGCTGCGCGGCATGACCGAGACCGCGGCGCGGGAGCTGCTCGGACTGCGGGCACCGGACCTGGCGGCGGCGACCGCGCCGGCGGAGCTCGCCGTCGACGCCACGGTGGACCTGCTGGCGGCCGCAGGCTTCCTCGTCGAGCCGAGCGACCCGGGCGCGGATCCCGCCGCCGGCGCGCGCTGCGATCCGCTTCCCGCTCCTGCCGTGCTGCCCCGGATGGCCGGCGGACCTGGCCGCGCTGCACCGTCCGCCACGGCAGCGCCGGCCGGCCGGGTCCTCGCCCGAGCGGCGGGCGCCGCGGTGACCGTCATCGGCACCGGGCGGCTGGCCGCGATGACGGCGGCGCTGGTCGCCGCCGCCGGCGTCGGGACCGTGGGCGTGCCGCGGCGCCGGAGCCCGACGCGGCGGGGTGCGGGTGGCCGACGCGGCGCCCGGCGGCTTCCTGCGTGGGCGACGAGGGTCGGCGCACCACCGAGGCGCTGGCCGACGTCGTCCGGCGCGCGGCGCCGGAGGCGCGGTGCACGGCCGTCGACCGGGCCTCGCGGGCCGACCTGGCCCTCGTGGTCGGCGACGACCCGCTGGCCGACCCGGCCGACCCGGAGGTCCTCGACGACCTGCACGCCTCCGGTACGCCGCACCTGGTCCTGCGCGCCGGCGGCGACCTGGGCGTCGTCGGCCCGCTCGTGCTGCCCGGGGTCACCAGCTGCCTGCGCTGCGCGGACCTGCACCGCTGCGACCGCGACCCGTCGTGGTCGGCGCTGGCCGTGCAGCTCGGCGTCCCGCGGCGCGAGCGGTCCGGCGGCGGACGTCGCGCTGTGCGCGGCGATCGCCGGCAACGCCGTCCTGCAGGTGCTCGCCTGGCTCGACGGCGACCCGGTCGCGGCGCTCGAGGGGACGCTCGAACTGCAGCTGCCCGGATGGCGACCGCGCCGGCGCAGCTGGCCGCCGCACGCCGGCTGCGGGTGTGGCGCCGCCCCCCGTTCGGCCGTCTCGACGGTGGCCGGCGGCGGGGTCGGCGGCGGCGCGCCGTCGGACGTCGGCCGGACGGACGCCGGTTCGGCACAATGGCCGGCATGATCCTCATCGGCACCTCCCCGCTCGGCCACCGCGGGTGAGTGGCCGGTGACCGACATCCCCCGCCGCGGGGCCCGCACCGTCCGGCTGGCGTCCCTGCCGCTCGGCGTGGCCGGCCGCGCGACGGTCGGGGTCGGCAAGCGGATCGCCGGCCGGTCCGCGGCCGACGTCCAGGCCGAGCAGCAGGCGCGGACCGCCGAGCAGCTCTTCGCGGTGCTCGGCGAGCTCAAGGGCGGGGCGATGAAGATGGGCCAGGCGCTGTCGATCTTCGAGGCGGCGCTGCCCGAGGAGGCCGCCGCGCCCTACCGGGAGGCGCTGACCAAGCTGCAGGACGCGGCCCCGCCGATGGAGGCGGCCGTCGTCCGGCGCGTCCTCGACGAGCAGTTCGGGCGGCGGTGGCCGGAGCGGTTCCGCGAGTTCGAGGAGACCCCGGCCGCGGCGGCGAGCATCGGTCAGGTGCACCGCGGCGTGTGGCACGACGGGCGCGCGGTGGCGGTCAAGGTGCAGTACCCCGGCGCCGGGCAGGCGCTGCTGGCCGACTTCACCCAGCTGTCCCGGCTGGCGCGGCTGTTCTCCCGGCTGTCGCCCGGCATCGAGATGAAGCCGCTGCTGGCGGAGCTGCGCGAGCGGGTGCTCGAGGAGCTGGACTACACGCTGGAGGCCGACGCGCAGCGCGGCTTCGCGGCGGCCTACGGCGGCGATCCCGACATCGCGGTGCCGCGAGTGGTCGCCAGCGCGCCCAAGGTCATCGTCAGCGAATGGCTCGACGGGACGCCGCTCGCCCGCGTGATCGCGTCGGGGACGCAGCGAGGAGCGCGACCACGCCGGCTACCGGCTGGCGCTGCTGCACTTCTCCGCCCCGGCGCGGGCCGGGCTGCTGCACGCCGACCCCCACCCCGGCAACTTCCGCATCTGCGCCGACGGTAGGCTCGGCGTGCTCGACTTCGGCGCGGTCGCGCGCCTGCCCGGCGGGCGTGCCGCGCCCGCTCGGCCGGATGACGCGCTTCGCGCTCGAGGGCGACCGGGCGGCCCTGGTCGACGAGATGCGCCGTGAGCACTTCCTTCGCTCCGGCGTCAGGGTGGACGCCGAGGAAGTCATGGACTACCTGCGCCCCATCCTGGACCCGCTCGCCACGGACGACTTCACGTTCAGCCGGGACTGGCTGCGCCGGCAGGCCGCCCGGCTCGGTGATCCGCGCAGCAAGGAGGCGCAGGTCGGGCGGATGCTCAACCTGCCGCCGTCCTACGTGCTCATCCACCGGGTGACGATCGGCTCGATCGCCGTCCTGTGCCAGCTCGGCGCGACGGCGCCCTACCGAGCGCTGGCGATGCGGTGGCAGCCGGGCTTCGCCGACCCCTATGGCGAGACGGCGTCCTCGCGCGACTGAGCGATCACCACCACTCCTGCTCCAGCTTGGCCTCGATGGAGCGGACGTAGCGGCGGGTGCAGGCGTCGCAGACCCAGCGCAGCCGCTCGCCGTCCCGGGTCTCGACCACGTCGACGCAGCCGGTCAGCGGTGGGTCGCCGTCCCGCTCCGGGTCGGCCGGCCGGCCGCACAGCGCGCAGTGCAGCACCTGCCGCTCGGCCGGCTCCGACGTCCGCCCCATCCCCCCATTCCACTCCGGGGTCCTTGCCGCGTCCAGCACGACGGCCCGCCCGGGAACCCCGGACGGGCCGTCGTGTCGATCCCTGTCGTCGCCCTCGTCAGTCCGTCCACCCGGACGAGGCGGGGCTGGACGCCCGCTCGTACCGGGCGTGCGCCGAGGCCGCCATCCGTTCCAGGCGGGCCCAGCGCCGGGCCGCGCGTGCTTGGCGGCCCCACCGCGCCGAGTCGGCGCGGCGTCGTGCGTCGGTCGTTCGTTCGCGGGCGAACGCTTCGTGCATGGTGTACATCGCAGTGCTCCTGTCAGGTCGTTCTCGTCGTGCCGGCCGGGTCGTCATGCGGCGACCTCGTGCGCCGGCCGGGTCTCGGTGTCGGACTTGCGCGGACGTCCACGCGGCCGCTTGCGGGCGATGACCGCGCCGCGCTCGAAGATCTCGCCGCCCCAGACGCCCCACGGCTCGCGCCGCTCGAGTGCCCCACTCAGGCAGGCCAGCCGGGCCGGGCAGTCCGTGCACAACGCCTTGGCGCGCTCGAGGTCGGACGGGCTCTCGGCGAACCACAGATCGGGGTCGTTGGTCCGGCAGGGCAGGTCCTCCGGGCAGTCCCTGTCGTGGGGGTCGAGGTCGAGGGGATCGAGTTGGAGCGCGGACATCGGGTCGACCCAATCGGGGTCGGCCAGCGGTGGCGCGCAGCTGGTCAACACGGCGGGTCACCTCCTTCGCGAGCGGTGGATCGGGCGGCGGGGTGGGCGGGAAGAGCATCTCTGGGTGGTACGACGTCGGTCGGGGTCGGAACTGATCGGTGGGCGGTCCGGAAAACACTGAGGCCGCGGTCCCCTTGCGGGAGCCGCGGCCTCGAGTGAGCCGATCGCCGATGCAGTGCATCAGCGTGGTACTCCTCGAGGTGGGTGCGGCGTGACGCTCATGAAGGTCTTCTGCTGCAGGTCGGCGAGATCCGAGACGGTGACCCGGTCGCGTCCGGCGACGGTGCGGGCGGCGGCGAACGGCTGAGACGCGGCCGGGACGGTCCACGAGGCGTCGCGCGTACCGCCGACGGACGCACCGTTGCGCGGCATCCCCGCGGCGAGCGGCGCCGACAGCGCGCAGCGCCGGGTGAGCCCGCTGGAAAGGGCAGCGACCGGCGTGACGATGACCGTGCTCATCGGGCTCCCCCTTTCCTGCTGCGATGCGGAGCCGGCCTCCTGACCGGCAGCCGAAGGCTATCGGCAGCGCCGGAGGCGTGGCAACGGGATTAAACGGCGAGTTCCACCGTGTCGGCATCCGTGCCCGCGACGACCGCGAGGACCGCGGCGCCGAACCGGTCGAGCTTCGCCGGACCGACCCCGGACACTCCCGCGAGAGCGGTCCGGTCGGCGGGGTGCGCGTCGGCGATCGCGACCAGCGTCGCGTCGGAGAACACGACGTAGGCGGGCACCGACAGCGCCTCCGACTGCCGTTTGCGCCACGCGCGCAGGGCGGCGAACAGCGTCGCGTCGCCCGCCTGCGGCGCGCTCGCCCGTGCGCTGCGCCGACCGGTGCCGGGCAGCGGAGCGGGGATGCGCGGGCGCAGCCCGTCGAGGAACCGGCTGGCGCGCCGGCCCCGCCGCTGCCCTGGCGAGCGGGCCAACGCCCAGGACAGCGCGACGCGCTGCCGGGCGCGGGTGATGCCGACGTAGAGCAGCCGGCGCTCCTCGGCCAGCTGCGCGTCCGTCTGGGCATGCTGGATCGGGATCGTGCCGTCGGTCAGCCCGACGAGGAACACCGCGTCCCACTCGAGGCCCTTCGCGGCGTGCAGCGACGCGAGCGTCACGCCCTGGACGGTCGGGGCGTGCTGCGCGGCGGCCCGCTGGTCGAGCTCGCTGACCAGCGCGGACAGGCCGGCGTCGGCCGACGTGGCGCGCAGGTCCTCGGCCAGCGCGACCAGTGCGGCCAGCGACTCCCACCGCTCGCGCGCGGTACCGCCGGGCGGTGCTCCGCTGTCGTACCAGCCCATCGTCGCCAGCACGCTGCGGACCGCGTCAGCGAGCGGCTCCGCCTGCTCGGGGCCGTCCGCGCGAGCCGCACCGCGCAGCAGGAGCCGGGCCTCACGGATCTCGGCGCGGTCGAAGAAACGCTCACCACCCCGGAGCACGTACGGCACTCCGACATCGGACAACGCCTTCTCGTAGACCTCGGACTGGGCGTTCGTGCGGAACAGGACGGCGATCTCCGCCGCCGGGACGCCCTCGGCGATCAGCGCGCGGCACCGCGCGGCGACGTCGGCCGCCTCGGCCGGCTCGTCGTCGTACTCGGCGAACGTCGGCGCCGGCCCGTCGGCGCGCTGACCGACCAGTGTCATCGCGGGATCGGCGATGAGGCGGTTGGCCAGCTCGACCACCTGCGGGGTGGAGCGGTAGTCGCGCCGCAGCCGGACCACGACGGCGTCCGGGAACCGCGCCCGGAACCCGAGCAGGTGCTGCGGCGTGGCCCCGGCGAAGCTGTAGATCGTCTGGTTGGCGTCGCCCACGACGCACAGGTCGTCGCGGTCGCCCAGCCACGCGTCGAGCAGCCGCTGCTGCAGCGGCGAGACGTCCTGGTACTCGTCGACGACGAAGTGGCGGTAGCGGCTGCGCACCTCCTCGGCGACGTCCTCGTGCGCCTCCAGGGCGGCCGCCATGACCAGCAGCAGGTCGGCGAAGTCGAGCTGCCCGGCGTCGCGCTTGACCTGCTCGTAGCCGGTGTAGACCCGCGCGACGGTGTCGGGTGACATCGGCGGTTCCCGACCGGCCGCCTGCGCCCGCGCCGGGTAGTCCTCGGGGCCGGCGAGGACGGCCTTGGCCCAGTCGATCTCGGCGGCGAGATCGCGGACGTCCGAGCGGTCGGTCCGCAGCCGGGCCCGGCTCGCAGCCAGACCGACCAGGCGCAGCGGGTTGCCGACCACTTCCGGCATCCCGCCACCGAGGACGCGGGGCGCGAAGTAGCCGAGTTGACGCAAGGCCGCCGCGTGGAAGGTCCGAGCCTGCACACCCTGGGCGCCGAGGCGGGCCAGTCGGGTCCGCAGCTCGCCGGCGGCCCGGGCGGTGAACGTCACGGCGAGGACCTGACCGGGCGGGACGGCTCCGCTGCGCACGGCGTAGGCGATGCGGTGGGTGATCGCGCGGGTCTTGCCCGTGCCGGCGCCGGCCAGGATGCACACCGGGCCGCGGACCGCCTCGGCGGCGGCGCGCTGGTCGGGGTCCAGTCCGGCCAGCACCGCCTCCGCACCCGTCACGCCGACAGCCTGCCAGCGTGTCCTGACAAGACCGGCGGCCGGCCGGGAAGGAATGTCCGAGCAGGGGTGTTCGTGCGCGGTGTCCAGCGCCCCACCACCGGACGGATCGCGGAAGGACCTCGCTCGGATGCTGACCATGTACACCACGACCTGGTGCGGGTACTGCCGCCGGCTCAAGACCGGCCTGCAGCGCGAGGGCATCCCCTTCGTCGAGGTCGACATCGAGCAGGACGAGGACGCGGCCGAGAAGGTCATGCAGGTCAACGGCGGCAACCGCACGGTCCCGACGCTGGTCCTGCCCGACGGCACCGCGCTGACCAACCCCACGCTCGTCGAGATCAAGAGCCGGCTCGCCGCCTGAGTTCCCGGTACCGCCCGCTCGACCCGGACGCCCTGGTCGGACGGATCACCGAGCTGGTCGCCGCGCGGCCCGGGCGGGTGCGGGTCGCCGTCGACGGACCCGCGGGCGCTCGCCCCGGCCGGCCTGGCCGAGCGTCTCGTCGCGGCGTTGCGTGTCCGCGGACGCGAGGCGCTCGTCGTCCGGGCGGACGCGTTCTGGCGCGACGCGTCGCTGCGACTGGAGTACGGCCGCGAGGACGTCGAGAGCTACTACTCGGGGTGGCTCGACACCGCGGCCCTGCGCCGGGAGGTCCTGGACACCGCCGGACCCGTCCTGCCGTCCCTGCGCGACCCGGTCACCAACCGCGCCACCCGTGCCGCACCCGTCCCACTCGCTCCCGACGGCGTGGTCGTCCTCGCCGGCGACCTGCTGCTCGGACAGGGCCTGCCCTTCGACCTCACCGTCCACTTGCTGGTCTCCCCCGCGGCGCGCCGCCGCCGCACGGCGGACGACGAGCAGTGGACGCTGCCGGCCTGGGACCGCTACGACACCGAGGTCGACCCGGCGGCCCAGGCGGACGTCGTCGTGCGCTACGACGACCCGGCGCACCCGGCGCTGCGCACGTCCTAGCGTCGACCGCGCGGCCCGCTCAGGGCAGGGTCCGGGCCAGCCAGCGGTCCAGCAGGTAACGGCTGATCGACAGCCGCGGTGAGATGCCGCGCAGCCGGGCGCCCGGGTCGGGCTCGGCGCCGGTGTCGGTCCACTGCGCCGCCTGCCCCACCTCCTCGCGCGGGAACCAGCCGGCCTCCGCCATCTCGTCGCCGTCCACCGTCACCGCGCCGCGGTCGGCACGCGCGCTGAAACCGACCATGAGTGACGCGGGGAACGGCCAGGGCTGGCTGCCGACGTACCGCACGTCCCGGACCTCGACCGACGTCTCCTCCGCCACCTCGCGGATGACGGCGCCCTCGAGCGACTCGCCCGGCTCGACGAAGCCCGCCAGGGTCGAGAACCGCCCGGGCGCCCAGGCCGGGCCCCGGCCGAGCAGTACCGCGTCGGCGCCGTCGTGCACCGCCATGATCACGGCCGGGTCGGTGCGCGGGAAGTGCTGGCTGCCGTCGACCGGGCAGCGCCGGGTCCAGCCCGCCTGTTCCGGCTCGGTCACCGCACCGCAGACCGGGCAGTGGCCGTGCCGGGCGTGCCACTGCGCCAGCGCGACCGCCGTCGTGACCAGGCTCGCCTGCGCCGGGTGGAGCACCGGGGCCAGTTCGCGCAGTCCCGGCCACCGCTCGCCCTCGGCCGGCTCCCCCGGCGCGGCGAAGTACGGCTCGCCGTCGACGAGGCCGAGGAACCGCGCGTCGGCGGCGTCGAGCCCGTCGGGCCCGCTCAGCTGCAGCGCGCCGTCAGCGGCCGGGGTCCGCATCCGGTCCGAGACGAGGACCACCCGCGCCCGTCGCCAGGACTCGGCGAGCCACTGCGGATCGGAGCGCCGCTCGGCGGCGCGGTCGACCACCGGCTCGGCCAGCGGCGGCCACGGCGCCGGGGCGGTCATCCGCCGACCGGCTCGAGGGCGGCGAGCGCCTGCAACGGCGCGCTGATGGTGCCGGCGTCGCCGACGACGACCGCCGCGAGCGCCGCCGGCGCGAAGAAGCGTGCCGCCGCGGCGCTGACCTCCCCCGTGGTCACGGCCGCCAGCCGCCGGGGGTGCTCCAGGAGCCAGTCCAGCCCGAGACCGGTCCCGGCCAGCCCGGACAGGGTGGAGGCCAAGCCGGCCTGCGTCGCGGTCGACAGCGCCAGTGTGCCGATCGCGTACTGCCGTACCGCCTCCACCTCGTCGTCCTTGACCGGGAGCGACGAGATGCGTCCGAGCTCGTACCACGTCTCGAGGAACGCCGGCGCGGTGACCTCGGTGGCGACCTCCGCCTCCAGCGTCAGGACCGAGCCGAGGACGTGGTGTTCGAGCCGGCTGTGCGGGCCGTAGGTGTAGCCCTTGTCCTCGCGGAGGTTCTCCGTCCACCGGGAGGAGAAGTAGCCGCCGAAGATGGTGTTCGCGAGCTGCAGCGCCGGGTAGTCCGCGTCGTCGCGGCGCAGCGCCGGGCCCCCGAGCCGCATCGACGACTGCACCGACCCGGGACGGTCGACCACCTGCACGGGGCCGCCGTGCACCGCCGGCAGTCCCGGGACGCGCGGGCGTGTGGCAGTCCCGGTCCACGCCGCCAACGCGGCCTCGGCGGTGTCGAGTGCCCGCTGCGGCGCGACGTCACCGACCAGGACCAGCGAGGCGGCCGCCGGCCGGACCAGGTCGGCGTGCAGGCGGCGGACCTGGGTGGCCGTGGTTCCGGCGACCGCGTCGGGCTGCGGCAGGTCGTCGGCGTAGGGGTGCTCGCCGAACAGCCGGCGCGCGAGCGCCTCGCCGGCGACGACGCCCGCACGCGAACGGGCGATGGTCAGCCGCTCGACCAGGCGTTCCCGCTCGGTGCCGACCTCCGCGTCGGGGTAGGTCGCCTCGGTGAGCACCTCGGCGACCAGCTCCAGCAGGGCCCGCAGCTCTGTCGCCAGCACGTTGCCCGACACGGACAGCCGGTCGGCGTCGACGCCGACGTAGAACTCGCCGCCGAGCGCCTGGACGGCCGCGGCGAGGCCGGCGCGGTCGTGCCGCGGCGTGCCGGTGGTCATCGTCTCGCCGAGCAGGGACGCCCGGGCGGGATGGCCGGCGCGCGCCGACAGGAAGGGGACTCGCAGCCGAACCTCGACGAGCGGCACGCCCGGCTTGCGCACCGCGACCGCGGACAGTCCGTTGTCGAACGAACGCTGCGCCGAGGTGAGCTTGCGCGGACGCCGCGGCGTGGTCAGCGGCGGGACGACGCCGACCTCGGTGGTCTGCACGGCGGTCACGCGCCCGCACCTCCGGCGATCAACTCGACGACGGCGCGGGCGTCGGGACGCAGCCGCCCCGCGGCGGCCCGCACGTCGTCGTCGCCCACCGCGGAGAACCTGCCCGGCAGTTCCGTCGAGGGTCGCCGCGTCGCCGTACAGCAGCTCGAACTTCGCGATCTCGAGCGTCCGGTTCATGACGGAGTCGACGTCCCGCAGCATGCCGCTGACCGTCCGGGTGCGTACCCGGTCCAGCTCCCCGGGCTCGAGGCCGTCCGCGGCGAGGCGGTCGAGTTCCTCGTCGACGGCGGCGAGGATCCGGTCGAGCGCGCCGGCGTCCGGGTAGTGCGCGCTGATCGTCAGCGCGGTGGGGTCCCGCTCGTCGAACGGGTCGCCGAACTCGCCGAGGTAGGCGGACACGTCGGTGACCAGCCGGTCGCGCTGCACGAGGCGCCGGTTCAGCCGCGAGGCGTCGCCCGCGCTGAGGACCTCGGTCAGCAGCGCGTTGGCCAGGTGCTCGTCGACGGCGCCGACCGGGTCCGCGACCCGGTAGCCGACCGCCACGGCCGGCACCGGCGCGTGCGCGTCGTCGGTGGTGGCACGCCGCTGCTCGGTCAGCGGCGGCTCGCCGAAGTCGGGACGCTCCGGGCGGGGACGGGCGGGGACGGCGCCGAAGTGCTGCTCGACGAACCGCATCGTCTCCTCCACGTCCAGGTCGCCCGCGACCGCGAGCACCGCGTTGGCCGGTGCGTAGTACCGGTCGAAGAAGTCCGCAGCGTCCTCGACGGTGGCGGACTCCAGGTCGACGAAGTCGCCGTAGCCGTTGTGTGCGTTGGCGAACGTGTCGAACAGGACGGGCGGCAGCTCCAGCCACGGGAAGCCGCCGTACGGCCGGTTGAGGACGTTGACCCGGATCTCCTCCTTCACCACGGAGATCTGGTTGGCCAGGTTCTCCTCCGTGATGCGCGGGGACAGCATCCGGTCGGCCTCGAGGAACAGCCCGCGCTCCAGCGCGTTGGATGGCAGCACCTCGAAGTAGTTCGTGTAGTCGAAGTGGGTGCTGCCGTTGAACACCCCGCCCGAGGACTGCACGTAGCGGAAGTGCGCGAGCTTCTCCAGGTGGGCCGAGCCCTGGAACATCAGGTGCTCGAAGAGGTGCGCGAAGCCGGTCCGTCCCTCCGGCTCGGAGCGTATTCCGACGTCGTACAGGACGGCGACGCCGACGACCGGCGCACTGCGGTCCGGAGCGAGCACGACGCGCAGCCCGTTGTCGAGCGTGGCGTGGGTCAGGTCGAACGACGGGGCGGGGAGTTTCCGCGCGCGGGGCACGTCCGCGAGCCTAAGCGACCGCCTGTCCGGACAGTCCCGCCCGCCCGAGGGCTCCGTACTTCTGCCAGAGCAGTGCCGCGGCCTCCGCGCCCTTGAACAACATGGCGAGGTCGACCTTCTCGTTCGGCGCGTGGATCTGGTCGTCGGGCAGCGCGACCCCGAGGAACACCATCGGCCGGCCGAGCACCTCCTGCAACGCCGCCTCCGGGCCGCTGCCGCCCTCCCGGGTGGGCAGCACCGGGCGGCCGTCGAACGCCTCGCTGATCGCGTCCGTCAGCGCCTGGTAGGCCGGGGTGTCCAGCGGCACCAGGCACGGCGCCACGCCGTCGCCCTCCCACTCCACCGACGCCTCGATGCCCTCGGGCGTCTGCTCGGCGACGAAGCGCTCGACTGCAGCCCTGATCGCCGCGGGGCGCTGCGCGGCGACCAGCCGGAACGACAGCTTCACGAACGCGTCACTGGGGACGATCGTCTTGCTGCCGGCGCCCTGGTAGCCGCCGCCGATGCCGTTCACCTCCGCCGTCGGCCGGGCACCGAGCCGCTCCAGCGTGGAGTGGCCGGCCTCCCCCGCCAGCGCCCGGGACTTCGCCACCCGGAGGAACGCCGCGTCGTCGGCGGGGACGCGGGCGAACAGCTCGCGCTCGGTGTCGGTCAGCTCGAGGACGTCGTCGTAGAAGCCCGGCACCTGCACCCGGCCCCGGGGGTCGTGCAGCGCGCCGACCAGCCGGCCGATCGCCGTCGCGGGGTTCGGGACGGCGCCGCCGAACGTCCCCGAGTGCAGGTCGAGGTCAGGACCGTGGAACGACACGGTGCAGTTGACGAGGCCACGCATGCCGGTGACCGCGCTGGGCACGTCCGGGGCGAGCATGCCGGTGTCGGTGACGACGACGACGTCGCACGCCAGGCGGTCGCGGCGCTCTCGCAGGAGCTCCTCGAAGTGCGGCGAGCCGGACTCCTCCTCACCCTCGATGAGCAACTTGAGCGTCACTGCGGGGCTGGTCCGGCCGGTCGCCGCCAGGTGCGCCCGGACCGCCAGCAGGTGGAACAGCAGCTGGCCCTTGTCGTCGCTGGCGCCGCGGGCGCGCAGCAGGCCGCCGTCGACGGTGGGGTCGAAGGGGTCGGTGTGCCACAGCTCCAGCGGGTCCACCGGCTGCACGTCGTGGTGGCCGTAGACCAGGACCGTCGGCGCGTCGGGGTCCTCGCTCGGCCACTCGGCGTAGACGGCGGGCAGCCCGTCGGTCGGCCAGGTCTCGACCACCGGGAACCCGGTGCGCCGCGCCGCCGCCGCGAGCCACTCGGCGCTGCGGTGCACCTCCGGGTGCCGGTCGGGCTGGGCGCTGATCCCGGGGATGCGCAGCCACGCGTCGAGGTCGGCGAGCAGGTCACCGGTGTGAGCGGTCACGTACTGCCGGACGGTCGTCACCTGTCGAACCGTAGCCGCGACCCGGAGCGGGAGCGCCGGTGGCTGCCGGACCCCGGCTACCGTGGGGCGCTTCCCGCCCGCCCCGGAGGACCCCGGCATGACACCGCCCGACGCACCGCGCCAGGACCCGCCGCGACCGGAGGTGGTCGCTCACGCGACCGCCGTCGTCGAGGACGGCGCGATGCTCGGCGCGGGAACCCGGGTCTGGCACCACGCGCACGTCCGCGCAGGCGCGGTCGTCGGCGCGGGATGCGTGCTCGGGAAGAACGTGTTCGTCGACGCCGGCGCGGTCGTCGGGGACCGATGCAAGATCCAGAACAACGTGTCCGTGTACCGGGGCGTCACCCTCGGCGCGGCTGTCTTCGTCGGACCCAGCGCGGTGTTCACGAACGACCTCCTGCCCCGCGCGTCGGCCACCGACTGGACCGTGACGCCGACCGAGGTGCGGGACGGTGCGTCGATCGGCGCGAACGCGACGATCGTCTGCGGTACCGTTCTCGGCCGGAACTGCATGGTCGCCGCGGGCTCGGTCGTCACCAAGGACGTCCGCCCCCACGAGCTGGTGGCCGGCAACCCGGCCCGGCACCACGCCTGGGTCTGCGCCTGCGGCGAGATCGTCGGGCGCGACAGCGAACCCCCGGCCGACCTGCGCTGCTCCCGGCACCGCGGTGACGGCCTCGAGCACGGAAGTGATCTCGCATGACCGCCTCGGCGTCGCCCATCCCGATCTCCGTCGTGTCCCTCGGGACCGAGGAGGAGGACCTCGTCCTCCAGGTCCTCCGTTCCGGGCGACTCGCCCAGGGGCCCAAGGTCGAGCAGCTGGAGCGGGAGTTCGCCGCCGCGCACGACGTGGACCACGCGGTCGCTGTCAACAACGGCACCACCGCGCTCGTCGCGACGCTGCAAGCACTCGGCCTCGGCCCCGGTGACGAGGTGGTGACGACGCCGTTCAGCTTCGTCGCCACGCTCAACGCCATCCTCGAGGCCGGCGCCACGGCACGCTTCGCCGACATCGGCGACGACTTCTGCCTCGACCCCAAGTCGGCGGAGGCCCTGATCGGCGAGCGGACCCGGGTCCTCATGCCGGTGCACCTGTACGGGTTGCCGGCCGACATGCCGGCGTTCACCCGCCTGGCCGCCGACGCCGGCCTCGCCGTCGTCGAGGACGCCGCGCAAGCGCACGGCGCCCGGGTGGACGGCCGCGCGGTCGGTTCTTTCGGCGTGGGCTGCTTCTCCTTCTACGCGACGAAGAACGTCATGTGCGGTGAGGGCGGCATGATCACGACCAACGACGCGGCACTGGCCGACCGGCTGCGCGTCCTGCGCAACCAGGGCATGCGGGCGCGCTACCAGTACGAGCTCGCAGGTCACAACTACCGGTTGACCGACCTCCAGGCCGCGATCGCGCTGCCGCAGCTCCGCCGTCTGGAGCGCATCAACGACGCCCGACGCGCGAACGCGGCCGCGCTGCATGTGCGGCTGGCGGACGCGCCTGGTCTGCGCACGCCCGAGGTGCCGGCGGGGCGCGACCACGTGTTCCACCAGTTCACGGTGCGTGTCACGCCGGAGGCGGCGGTGGACCGCGAGGGCTTCGTCGCGGGCCTGACCGAGCGCGGTGTCACGACCGGTGTCTACTACCCCCGGCTCATGCACGACTACGACTGCTACCGCGACGACCCTCGCGTCGTCGTGGACGAGACCCGCAACGCCGCCCGGATCGCGCAGGAGTGCGTTTCGCTTCCCGTCCATCCCGCCCTGAGCGCGGACGACGTGGACCGGGTCGCCGACGCCGTGCTGGAGGTGCTGGCGTGACGCGGCTGGCCGTCGTCGGTGCCGGGATCATGGGCGCGAACCACGCCCGGGTCCTCTCGACGCTGCCCGGTGCCGAGCTGCAGGTCGTCGTCGACCCCGACGAGGCCCGCGGCAACGCCCTGGCCGAGTCGGTCGGCGCCCAGTGGGCGCCGAGCGTGGACACGGTGGCGGAGACGTGCGACGCCGCGGTGGTCGCGACCACGAGCGAGTCCCACGCGGAGATCGGCGTCGCGCTGCTGGAGGCCGGCGTCGACCTGCTCGTCGAGAAGCCGATCGCCACGAGTGTCGAGGACGCCGACCGGCTCATCAAGGCCGCCGGGGCGGGCGACCGGGTGCTCATGGTCGGTCACATCGAGCGGTTCAACCCGGCCGTGCTCGAGCTCGACCGCATCGTCACCGAGCCGCTGCACCTGGTCCTGACCCGGCTCAGCCCGTTCTCCCCGCGCGTCACCGCAGACGTCGTGCTCGACCTGATGATCCACGACCTCGAGCTGGCCGTCGCCCTGGCTGGCTCCGACGTCATCGAGGTGGAGGCGATCGGCCGCCGGGAGCGGACCGCCGAGCTCGACCTGTGCAGTGCCCTGCTGCGCTTCCGCAACGGCGTGACCGCCACCGTCACGGCCAGCCGGATCGGGCAGACCAAGGTGCGCAGCATCGAGGTCACGCAGCGTTCGAACTTCGTCGTCGTCGACCTCGTCCGTCAGGACGTGACGGTGCACCGGGTCGATCACACCGAGTTCCTCGCCGAAGGTGGCGCCGGCTACCGGCAGACCGGTGTGGTCGAGATCCCGTTCCTGGAGCACCGCGGCGAGCCGCTGGCACTCGAGCTGCGCCACTTCCTGCACTGCGTGCGGTCGCGGGAGACCCCACGCGTCAGCGGGGCGGACGGTCGCCGGGCACTCGAGCTCGCTCTCGCCGTGGCGGCTGCGGCGGCACGGTAGTCGGCGCGGTCGGGCGCGGCGCGGCCGGCGGCGCCGCCACGTCCGGGGGCTCGGCGGCGTGCCGGCGCCGGATGCCGAGCAGGCCGACGGCCATCTGCCCGACGTCGCCCAGCCGGATCCGGCTCGCGTGCTCGTGGTGGCTCTGGGACAGTCGGATCGGCACCTCGACCGGCGTGATCCCCGCCCGCTCGGCGAGGTAGCACAGCTCGGTCGTCACCAGGTAGCCCGACTCCGCCAGGTGCGGCGTCACCGCCCGCGCCCAGTCTCCGTGCAGGACGAACGTCCCCTGGGGGTCCCGGGTCCGCACTCCCAGGACCGCCCGTCGCAGCACGGCGAAGCCCCAGGTCATGAGCCGGCGCGGCCACGCCCGGCCGACGACGGACTCCGGGTGACCCTTGGAGCCGATGACGACAGGGTGCTCGACCGGGTCGATCGCGTCGGCCGCGTCCAGGTCGTCGAACCCGAACGGCAGGTCGTCCGCGGTCAGCACCACCCGGTGGCCCCGGCTGGCCGCGAGCCCGGCCCGGTAGGCGTTCCCGAGACCCTTCTCCGACCGCGTGACGCGCAGCGCCACCGGCGAGTCCCAGGCCGCGGACAGTCGGTCCAGGACCTCCGGCGTCCGGTCGCGCGAGCCGTTCTCGACGACGACGACCTCTGCCGACCGGGCGGACAGGCGCTCGACCAGTGCGTCGAGCGTGGTCTCGATGACCGAGCTGCTGTTGTGAGCCGGCACGACGTAGGTCAGCTCCGGTGCCCCGGTCCCGGCAGCGCGGTCGTCGTCGGCGTCACCGCCTGCCACCATGGCTGGTCCTCGTTCCTCGCGTCGACACGACCGTGAGCTCGGCCGGCAGATTACCGACCGGCGGCGTCGCGCACGTATCCTGTCAGCTGCCGGGGAGATCGCCGGATCGTTCCCGTGCGTCCCGACCACGCCCGGGACAGACTCGTGGGGCCACGACACCGTCGTCGGGAAGGAGACCGGGCGCTGAGTACCGTCGCCACTCGCGCGCAGCCCGTCCCCGCGGCCCTCCCGGCGAGTCCAGGACCAGGCCGGTCCCGCCGTCGGTGGGTCGTCGAGGCCCTGGCCCGGCTCCCCGAGGGCGTCGTCGTGCTGGCCGTCGGGCTGCTGTCGGCGGCAGTGATGACGATCCCGTTCTGGCAGAACCACGCCTTCTACTACGCCGGCGACAACCCCGAGTCCTTCGTCCCGCTCTGGCACCACTTCGGCGAACAGTTGCGAGCCGGGCACTGGGTCACGATGGACCCGGCGGGCTGGGCCGGCGGCAACTTCGCCGCGGACGGCACCTACGCGCTGTGGAACCCGGTCCAGCTGCTGGACTACGTCCTGGTCTCGACCTTCGACGACCTCGCCGCGGCCGCCGCACTCGTCCAGATCCAGTTCCTCGCACTGCTCGCGATGGCGACCTACCTGCTCGCGCGGGAGCACGGCGCGTCGCGGACGCCGTCGGTCGTCCTCGGGGTGGCGGTCCCCGCGGGCGGGTTCACCCTCTTCTACGAGGCCGCGGGCTGGCCGGCCGGGCTGATGGCGTTCGTGTGGGTCGCCTGGTTCTGGTGGGCGGCGCTGCGCTACCGCCGGCGGGCGCTGCCGGCGATCGTCCCTGTCGCGTTCGGCGTGCTCGGCATGACCACCGGCAACCCGTACGCCGCGCTCGGCATGATCGTGGTGCTGCTGGGGCTGAGCGTCGAGCTCGTGGCAGCCAGGGACCTGCGCCGGTTCGCCGGGCTCGTGGTGGTCGGCCTGTGCGTCGGCGCGTCGGCCGTCCTCGTCTTCCTGCCGCTGGTCGCCGTCCTGGACGTCTCGACGCGCCAGGCGAGTGCCGGGATCGCCAACGACACCTTCCTCGTCCCGCACCTCGGCGACCTGGCCGTGTCCAGCGCGCCCACCTACACGCCGGCGATCCTCAACTGGAGCGGCGCTGTCGTCGAGCGCCTGCCGTCCACGTACTTCCTGTGGTGCGCGGCGCCCCTGCTGCCGTGGGTGCGCTGGCGCACGCTGCGCCGGCGTGGGCGACACTTGCTCAGCCTCGTCGTGGTGAGCGCGGTGTTCGTCGCGCTGACCGTCGCGCCATCGAACCTGTGGCAGTTCCGCTGGCCCATCCGGCTGATCGAGTACTCCTACCTGGGGCTCGGGATCGGCTTCGCCGTCCTGCTCTCCGGAGGACTCGCCACCGACCGCTGGCGCGCTCGAGCCGCGGGCACCGTCGGCGTCGTCGCAGCCGGGATCTACCTGTCGTTCGCCACCCGGCCGGCGCCGTGGCGGATGCACGTCCTGGCCGGCGTCCTGGTGCTCGCGCTGCTCTGCGTCGCGGCGCTGGCGTACCGCTGGCGCGGGATGCTCGCCTTCGGGACGGTGCTCGTCGCGGGCACGGTCCTCGTCGTCACCTACCAGACGAGCCGGCTGCCGCTGGGCCAGCACGGGCCGCCGAACCTGCCGACGTCGGTGTCCCGGGTCGAGGCGTCGTCCAGCCGGTACACGGGCACCGTCCTGCAACTGGCGACGGAGAACGGCGGCGTCGGCACCCGCGGCGGCGCGTCGGGCGAGCTGCTGTTCGGCAACGAGTCCTGGGTCTCCGGGCGCGAGTCGGTCGTCCGGTACACCGGCATGGGCTACGACAAGTTCTTCGAAGCCCTCTGCATGAGCTACCGCGGCGAGGTCTGCCCCGACGCGGTGACGCGGGCCTTCGCGCCCATGCCGGGAACTGACGTCCCGTTGGTGGACGGGTTCCGCGTCTCCACGGTCGTGATCGGCAACTCCCTGGTCCCGCCCGAGGTGCGGGACTCCCCGCCGAAGGGCTGGGTCGTCAGCGACTCGGACCAGGTCCGCACGGTCTGGACGCGGACGTCGGCGCTGCCCTACCCCGGCCGGGTCTCCGTCGTGACACCCGGGATCACCGTCCGGTCCGCGGTGTCCACGGCGAGCCGGGAGACGGTCTCGTTGAGCGCCGCCCAGCCGGGTCAGATCACCTTCGCCCGGCTCGCCTGGCCCGGCTACCGCGCGACGGTGGACGGGCGAACGGTACAGACCGTCGCCGGCCCCGCCGGCCTGCTCGTCGTCCCGGTGAGTGAGGGCGCGCACACGCTCGTCGTCGACTACCGGGCGCCGGGAGTGCAGGGTGGCGCCGTCGCCTTGGTCGGCGGGCTGTTCGTCGCTGTGCTCCTCTCGCTCGGTGAGCTGGTGGGGATGCTCCGGCGCCGCCGTCGCCGTGCGGGCACTCCCGCACCCGGTCCGGACGCCGCCGATGCTGGCGCCGGCGACGAGTCCACGTCGCGGATCCCCACCGACGCGGCGGTCCGCCGGTGAGGGGCACGGCGTTCCTCACCCGGACGCCCACCCGGCGCGCCCGCGCGGGCGGTCCCGCACCGGGGAGTGCACCGGGGAGCGCACCGACGAACGTCCCGGACGCAACGCTGGCGACCGTCGACCCGCCGGCGACGACGCCCACCCGGGCCGTGTCGCGGGCCGCAGTCATCGCCTGGGCGCGCAGGCTGCTGCTCCTCGCCGTCGTGGCCTACGTCGCGTACCAACTCGCCCAGCAGTGGCACGAGGTGTCCACCACCCTGCTCGCCCTGCCGTGGACGCGTCTGACGCTCTCCTTCGCCGCCGTCTGCGTCGGCGTCCTGCTGGGACCCCTCGTCTGGCGGGCGATGCTCGCTGACCTCGGCTCGCGTCTGCGGGTCCGCGATGCCATGCGGATCTACCTCGTCGGCCAGCTGGGGAAGTACGTGCCCGGGTCAGTGGTCGCAGTCCTGATGCAGATGGAGCTCGCGCGGGCCGTCGGCGTGACCCGGTCACGGAGCTTCACGGCGTCCATCCTCACCGCCGGGATCGTCGTCGTCGGGTCGCTGCTCGCCGGTCTCCTGGGTCTGCCCGCTTTCCTCCACCACGACCCGCGTGTGGTGGCGCTGTTCGGGTTGTTGCCGATCGGCCTGGTGATGTTGCACCCGCGCGTGTTGACCTGGGCGGTCAACAGGTTGCTGCGGCTGCTGCGTCGTGAGCCACTGCCCCACCGGCTGACCGCTGGGGCGATCGGGACCGCCACGAGTCTCAGCGTGGCCACCTACGTCGCCTACGGCGTGCACATGTTCGTCCTGGTCGGCGCGTTGCACAGCAGCAGCCTCAAGGTCTTCCTGCTCTGCGTCGGCGGGATGGGCCTGGCGATGACGGCGGGGCTCGTGGCGTTCGTCCTGCCTTCTGGGATCGGCGCCCGCGAGCTGGTGATCGTCACCGCGCTCGGCACCGTCCTGCCGTACGGGCAGGCGCTCGCTCTCGCGGTCGTGTCCCGACTCATGTTCACCGTCACCGAGCTGGTCACCGCCGGTGTCGCGGCGGTGGTGCCCCGGCTCAGTGCACACCGCGAGGGTGCGCGGGCCGTCAGCAACCTTCCCGGCTGAGCGCCCGCCGGACCCGCACAGCGGGCGCGCGGCCCGACGCCGGCCCGCGCCACCGGTGCAGACCGAGCTCTTCCGGTCCTCGGCGCCGAGCTGTGCATCCCTGCCCTGAACTTGCCAGCCCGTACGGACGTCCCCCATCGTGTGTCCCATCAGTCACTTCCGTCACACGGAGGCGGTTCCTCGGGTGTCGTCGTCCTCCCGGTCCTGCGTCACGCTGCTCGTGGCTGCCCTGCTGCTCACTGCTTCGGCCTGCGACGCGCCGTCCAAGGGCTCGGACGTGGCCGGCCCGAGGTCCCCGGCCCAGGACTCCTCGCCGCCGGCCGACGCCACGACGACCCCGTTGTCGACGCCCGCGTCCACCACGCCGGTGTCCTCGACGGCGGCGCCCGCGCCGGCGAGCGCCACATCGGCCGGCCAGCCCACGACAGCGAGCGCGAACGGCGCCACGGACGTGACGGGCGCGCCGACCTCGACGGCGTCCTCGCGCGCCGTTGCCGGGACGACCGCCGCCGCGCCGGCAGCGCCACCGCCACCCGCTCCCGCCGGCATCGGCGTGATCATCACCTACTCCGGCTGGGACGCGGCGAGCCGCACCGTCCAGGTCGGCGCGTACGGCCAGGCGGTGGACGTCTCGCCCGGGCAGTGCACGCTCGTCCTGACCCGTGGTAACGCCCGCCAGGTGGTGTCGCGCGCCGCCGTGCCGGACGCGACGACGATGCAGTGCGGCACACTCACCATCGCGGGAACCGCGTTGTCGTCGGGCTCGTGGACCGCCAGCGTCGCGTACGCATCCAGCGACCGGGCCGGGACCAGCGACCCGGTCGTCGTCGAGGTTCCGTCGTGACCCGCGCGCCGGCGCGCGCCCTACGGGCGTTCGCCGCCGTCGCGGTGCTGACCGCCGCCGCGCTCGTCGGCGCCGGTACCACCGCTGCGCCGGCGAACGCCGTTGATCCCGCGCAGTGGCAGGCCGGGAACATCATCAGCGACCACGTCTTCTACTCCCCGCTGGCGATGTCGGCGAGCCAAGTGGAGGCGTTGTTCGCCGCGAACTACCGCGGGTGCGACGCGGGCTACACCTGCGTGCGCGACTACCGGATGACCACCCCGACTCGTCCCGCCGAGGCCGGCCTGTGCGCCGGGTACCGGGGCGCGAGCGGTGAACTCGCCGCCCAGGTCATCGCGAACGTGGCCGTCAGTTGCGGGATCAACCCGAGGGTCCTCGTGGTGCTCATCCAGAAGGAGTCGGCGCTGCTGACCGACCCTGCGCCGGACTACACGCAGGTGACCGGGTACGGCTGCCCCGACACGACCGGCTGCGACTCGACGTACTTCGGGTTCTTCAACCAGGTCTACCTGGCCGCCCGCCAGTTCAAGCTCTACCGGCTGAACCCGACGAACTACGGCTACGTCGCCGGCCGCACCAACCGCATCCTGTACGACCCCGACCAGAGTTGCGGGTCGTCATCGGTGTACATCCAGAACCAGGCCACCGCCGCGCTCTACGACTACACGCCCTACCAACCGAACGCCGCCGCACTCGCCAACCTCGGTGGCAGCGGGGACCAGTGCAGCACTTACGGGAACCGCAACTTCTGGACGCTGTTCACCAACTGGTTCGGATCGACGCAGGGGGGGTCGAGCCTCTGGGGTCAGTTCCCCGACGGGACGCTGTCGTACTACCAGAACCGCTCCGACCTGGACCCGACGGGGTTGCCGTACAGCTCGGGAGTCACCGTCCGGAGCGATCCCACGGCGTACACCACTCTGACGAGCGGCGACGTCGACGGTGACGGCCGGCCCGACCTGGTCGGCACCCGCCCGGACGGAACCCTGTGGGAGATCGACAACACCACTTCGGGCAGCGCCGTGCAGTCGTTCGCACCGCCCGTGCGCATCGGCCAGGGGTGGCAGGGCTTCAGCCGACTCCTGCTCGCCGATGTCAGCGGCGACGGCTGCGCCGATCTGCTCGCCGTCGACGCCAGTGGGACGCTCTGGTACTTCCCGAACAACTCGGCGACGAACCCCGGCGGGTTGGCCTTCACCTACGGCGTGCGGATGGGCAACGGCTGGTCGGCGTTCCCGCTGCTCACCGCAGGCGACGTGGACGGAGACGGCCGGGCCGATGTCGTCGGCGCCGACGCGTCGGGCGTGCTGTGGGAGTACCCGAACGTCCTGCCGACCAACAGCGCGCAAGTGCCCTACGGGCCGCGCGTCGCCATCGGCGGGGGGTGGACCTCGTTCACCGCACTGTCCGCGCGGGACGTGAGTGCCGACGGTGTCGCCGACCTCGTGGCCACCCGCTCGGACGGTACGCTCTGGTACTACCCGGACAACTTCGGGAGCAACCCCGGACACGTCCCGTTCACCACCGGGACGACGATAGGCCGTGGCTGGACGGTGTTCAGCCGGGTTTTCTGAGCTCCGTCACCCATCCGCGTCGGGTTCTCGCTCTCCGGCCACCAGCTGACGCAGGTCGGCGGCGTCGAGCAGGTCGTGCGGGCGCACGGTCTCGTTGCTCGCGACGTAGTGGAACGCCGCGCCGACCCGGTGCAGCTCGCCGTCGGCCACGCCGGCGAGCGCCGCCCAGGCCAGCCGGTACACCGCCAGCTGGACCGCGGCGGCCTCGGCGTCGGCACCGCTCGGACGGACTCCGGTCTTCCAGTCGACCACCGTCCACCGCCCGCCGGGCTCGTCGAAGACGGCGTCCATCCGGCCGCGGACGACCACCCCGGCGACGGTCGTCTCGAACGGCACCTCGACCTCGGTGGGCGTGCGGTACCACCACGGACTACCGCGGAACGCGTCCTGCAGGCGGCGCAGGTCGGCGTCCTCGGCGCCGTCGTCGGCGGCGCCGGGCAGCTCGTCGATGTCCAGCAACGACTGGTGCTGCCATCGCTCCTCGAGCCAGGCGTGGAACCGGGTGCCGCGTCGCGCCAGTGGCGCGGGCCGGGACGGCAGCGGCCGGTGCAGAGCGCGCGCGAGGGCGTCCGGGTCGCGGCGCAGCTGCACGAGCTGGGACACCGACACCCGCTCGGGCAGTTCCACGTCGACGGTGCCGTCGCCGCGCAGTGCGGCGCGCTCGGCGAGCAGCAGGTCGACGTCCCGCGCCCACGCCGCGGCCCGGTCGCCGGCAGGCGGGGCCGGGGCGGCAGCGCGGTGCAGCAGGCGGCCGCGCCGGGCCGGCCGGCGCGGCGGCGGTGTGTCGACGCGCATCGGCGACCAGCGCGGCTCCGTCGTCGACCGCGCTCCGCCGCGCGCCGAGCGGGTCGAGCGGCCAGGTCGCCTCGACCGTGGCGGCGGTGACCGGGTTCGGCGTGCCGGGCTCGACGTCGTGCCACGAGTCCGCGTCGCACAGCGCCCGTGCGTCGAGCAGGAACGGCGACGGGGGGCGCTCCTTCGTCGTGGTGTCCCAGGCGTAGCCGGACAGCAGCAGCGTGCTCCGGGCCCGAGTGACGGCGACGTACGCCAGCCGACGTTCCTCGAGCGCGTGCCGCTCGACGGTGAGCTCGGCGAAGCGGGCCAGCTCCCGCTCGAGCTCGCGGCAGGACGTCGCCGCCTCGACGGCCAGCCGCGGCAGCCGGGCCCGGTCACCGCGCAGTGGCGTCGGCAGCAGCTGCCGGGTGGTCGTCCAGGCCAGCGAGCGCGGGAGCGCAGGGAACACGCCGTCGACCAGGCCGGGCACCGCGACGACGTCCCATTCCAGTCCCTTGGCGCCGTGCACGGTGATCACCTGCACCCGCTCGGCGCTGACCTCGACGGTGCCGGGCTCCAGGCCGTACTCCTCCTGCTCCGCCGCGGCGAGGTAGCTCAGGAACGGCCCCAGCCCGGACTGGTCGGCGTCGTCGGCGAAGCGGGCGGCCTCGTCGAGGAACCGGTCGAGGTGGACCCGCCCCGGCCCGGCGCCGCGACGCTCGCGGGTGGCGACCTCGACGTCGAGCCCGATCGCCCGCTCGACGTCGCTGAGCAGCTCCGGCAACGGCTCGCCGACCCGGGCGCGCAGCCGGCGCAGTTCCTCGCCGAGCGCGCGGACCCGCCGGTAGCCCTCCCGGGAGTACCGGCGCTCGTCGCCCGGGTCGTCGAGGGCCTCGATGAGGCTCCCCCGCGCCCGCTCGGCGGGCGGTGCGCCAGCGTCGGCGAGCGCGGCAGCGCGGCGGCCGAGCGCGGCGAAGTCCGCCGGGGAGAGCCGCCACCGCGGCCCGAGGAGCACCCGCGCGGCGGCGGTGTTCGCGTCGCGGTCGGCGAGCAACCGGACGACGGCGACCAGGTCGGTGACCTCGGGCGTCGTCAGCAGGCCGCCGAGGCCGACGACCTCGACCGGCAGCCCGGCCTCCTGCAGCGCCGCCGCGAGGACCGGGATCTGCGCACGGCGGCGGACGAGGACCGCGGCCGTCCGGTTCCCCGGCGGCAGGGCGTCCCACGCCGCGCGCAGCCGGTCCGCCACCCAGCGCGCCTCGTCCTCCACCGTCTGGGTGCGGGCCACCAGGACCCGGCCGGTCGGCGCGCCGGGCCGTGCCGACAGCCGCACCGCCGGCTCCTCGTCGCGAAGCGGGACGGCGATCTCGTTCGCCACCGCGAGTACCTCGCGGTCGTTGCGCCAGCTGGTCGGCAGCGGGAAGACGCGCGCCGCGACACCCTCGTCGGCGAAGTGCTGGGGGAAGCGGGCCAGCGTGCCGGCGCTCGCACCCCGCCAGCCGTAGATGGACTGCAGCGGGTCGCCCACCGCCGTCACCGGGTGACCGCCGTCGAACAGCCCGCGCAACAGTTCGACCTGCGCGGACCCGGTGTCCTGGTACTCGTCGAGCAGGACCACCCGGTAGCGCGCGCGTTCGGCGGCGCGGACGTCGGGCAGCCCGGCCAGCTCCGCCGCACGGACCGTCTCGTCACCGAAGTCGACGGCGCGCCGCGCCTGCTTGGCGGCGGCGAACGCCCGGAGCAGCGGCAGCAGCTCGCGTCGCTCGACGGTGTGCCGGCGCAGCGCCTTGCCCCTCGTCCCGAGCGTCCCGGGCAGCCCGTCCAGGAGGTCCAGCAGGCCGGCGCAGAAGCCGTCGACCCGCTCGGGATCGACCAGATGGTCCGACAGCGTACCGGCGAGTGCGAGCACGTACTGGGTGACCGAGTCGAGCGACGGCGAGGTCCGGCGGGAGCTCACCGGTGTACGACCGGACGACCCGATCGGCCAACTGCCAGCGCATCGCCTCGGACAGCAGCCGCGGGTGCGGCTCGGCACCGAGCCGCAACCCGTGCTCGCCGACGAGCCGGCCGGCGTACGCGGCGTAGGTGAGGACGGTGGGCTCCCCGCCGGCGAGCCGCGCCAGGACGGCGACGTCGTCCGGGCGCTGCCGGGCGACGTGCGCCCGCCACTGTGCGAGCCGGTGCCGCACCCGCTGGCCGAGCTCGCCCGCGGCCTTGCGGGTGAAGGTCAGGCCGAGCACGGCGCCCGGTTCGACCAGCTCGTTGGCGATCAGCCAGACCACCCGCGCCGCCATGGTCTCGGTCTTGCCCGAACCCGCGCCGGCGACAATGAGACCGGGCCCGAGCGGCGCCTCTACGGCAGCCGCCTGCTCGCGCGTGGGTGCTGGCGTGCCGAGCGCGGCGGCCAGCTCCGCTGCCGAGAGCAGGCGAGTACGCGGAGCTGCGACCGTCACCCCGGCACGCCCCGTCCCTCGTCCCGCAGTGGGCAGCAGGCCCGCACCGAGCACCGGTCGCAGCCGGCGTTGCGGACCGCGCGGAACGTGTCACCGCGCAGGACCGCCGCGATCCGCTCGACCGCCCGGGCCACCCATTCGGGGTCCTCGGCTTCCGTCAGTGGTGGCTGCACCTGCTCCCTCGCCGCCTTCGCGACCTTGAGGTTGAGCAGCCGCGCGCCGCCGGGGACGTCGCCGAGGTCCGGGAACGCCCCGGCGCGCACCGCCTGCTGGTAGGCGGCCAGCTGCGGGTGGGCGTCGAGCTGGCCCCCGGGGACAGCACTGCCGGTCTTGAGGTCGACGACCACCGGCCGTCCGCGCGCGTCCACCTCGAGCCGGTCCACCGAGCCGCGCAGCACGACGTCGCCGTTGCCGACCGCCACCTCGAACGCCCGCTCGGTGCCGACCAGGCGGAGCTCGTCCCGGCTGGTCCGGACCCAGTCCGCCAGCTTGACCACCATGCGCCGGGCCTCATCGCGCTTGGTACGCGCGAGCCACGGCGCGCCGAAGTCCAGGCGGTGCCACCGCTGGTCGAGCAGCCGGTCGAGCTCGTCCGGTGCCGCGTCCGGGGCCATGGCGGCCACCTCGTGGACGAGTGTGCCGAGCGACGCGACCGCGGCGTCGTCGTCGCGGGCGCCGAGCTGCTCGAGCAGCGCCTTGACCTCGCAGGTGAGGTAGGCCTCGACCCGGGACGGGCTGACGGAGACGACCACGTCCGGGGCGACGACGGGGTCGGCCGACGACGGCGGGGCGGCGCCCCACCACTGCTCGGGCGCGGCTCCGGCCACCTGGGCGTCGGCCAGCCGGGCCAACTGCGCGGCGGCGTCGGCGCGCAGCCGGGGGTCGGCGTCGGGGTCGGTGACGACGGCGCGCAGGTCGGCCACCAGCTCGGGCAGCGACAAGGCCCGTGGACCACGTGCCGGGCTGGCCGCGGGGTCGTCGACGGCGCCGGGCAGCAGCTCGTCGAGGAAGCGGGACGGCTGCTCCTCCTCGCCGCGCACCGCGCTGACCACGACCCGCCGCCGCGCGCGGCTCACGGCGACGTAGAACAGCCGGCGCTCCTCGGCGAGCTGGGCCGCCGACGCCGACGCCCCGGGCACGTCCCGACCGGCGAGGACGTCGACGAGCAGGTCGGCGCCCAGCAGCGAGCCGCGGGGGCGCAGGTCGGGCCAGGTGCCCTCCTGGACGCCGGCGACACAGACGAGGTCCCACTCCAGTCCCTTCGCGGCGTGCGCGGTCAGGAGCGCGACGGCGTCGGCGGGGCCGCCGGGCGGGCGCGCCGGTCCGGGGTCGACGGGCAGGTCCTCCGCCCGGACTGACTCGACGAAGTCCAGCGGCGAGGCGCCGGGAAGCCGGTCGGCGAAGCGCGCCGCCGCCTCGAACAGGGCGACGACGGCATCGAGCTGCCGGCCGGCCGCCGCGGCGACCGACGACGCGCCGCGACTCTGACGTTCCCACCGCGCGGCCAGCCCGGTGGCCGACCACATCGCCCAGAGCACGTCCTCTGCGGAGCCGCCCCTCTCGGCCGCGTCCGTCCCGGCGGCCAGGACGTCGGCGACGAGCTGCACCGGCCGGGCGACCTGCCGGGGCAGCACCGCGAGCCCGGCCGGGCCGCGGACCAGTTCGGCGAGGTCGGGCGGGCCACCCGCGGTGTCGACGCCCGTCGCGGCGGCGAGGCCGCGGCGGAGGCGGCGCAGCTGCAACGGATCACCGCCGCCGACCGGGCCGAGCACCAGGTGTTCGGCGAGGGCGTCGTCGAGCGTGTGCGGGCGCAGCACCGCCTCGAGCAGCGTCAGCAACGCCGCGGAGGCGGGCTGCTCGGCCAGCGGCAGGTCGACCCCACGCTGGGCGACCGGCACCCCGGCCACCGACAGCGCCCGGCGCAGCGGCGTGAGCCCGGGACCACCGGCCCGGACCAGGACCGCCATCCGGGACCACGCCAGGCCGTCGAGGTGCGCGCGCCGCAGCTCCGCGGCCACCCCGGCCGCCTGCTCACTCGCCGAGCGCGCGACTCGCACCTCGACGGCGCCGACCGGGTCGTCCGACGTCTCAGGGCCCGCGTCCAGCCGCCGGTGTGCGGCGGGACCGGGCAGCCGCTCTGCGACGCGCCGGGTGGCGGTGAGCAGCGCGGCCCCGCTGCGACGGGAGCTGGCCAGCGCGACGCGCGGAGCGCCGGCGAGCAGCTCGTCCAGCGCGTGCGGGTCGGCGCCGCGGAAGGTGTAGATGGACTGGTCGGGATCGCCGACGACCACCACCTCGTCGGCGCCGTCGGCCAACAGCGCGAGCAGCTCCGCCTGCGCCGGATCGGTGTCCTGGTACTCGTCCACGAACAGTCGCCGGCGGCGGGCCTGCTCGGCGGCGAGGAGCGCGGGGTCGTCGCGCAGGGTGTGCACCGCGGCGCGGACGAGTTCGGCCGGGTCGTAGGCGCCGGGGCGGGCGAGGGCGGTGACCTGTTGGTACTGGGTGAGGAACGTGCCCGCCGCGACCCAGTCGGCACGCCCGCGGCGGGCGCCGAGCGCGGACAGCGTCGGGCCGTCCAGTCCGCGCTCGACGGCGCGGGAGAGCAGGTCACGGACCTCGGCGGCGAACCCGCGGGTCGTCAGCGCCCGCGCGAGCTCGGGAGGCCACGGCGAGCTGCGCGTCTCGAGGTCGCCGGCGATCAGATCGCGCAGCACGACGTCCTGCTCGGCGGCGGCGAGCAGACGGGGTGCGGGGAGCCCGCGCGCCGCGGCGGCCATCCGCAGCACACCGAAGGCGTACGAGTGCACGGTCCGGGCCAACGGCTCGCGCACGGTGCGGTCGAGGCGGGCGGTGATCCGGTCGCGCAGCTCCGCGGCGGCGCGCCGCCCGAAAGTCACCAGGAGCAGGTGCTCGAGCGGCACCCCACGCCCGACCCGGGCGACCGCCGCCTCGACCAGCGTCGTCGTCTTGCCGGTGCCCGGCCCGGCCAGGACGTGCAGCACCCCTCGGTCGTGGTCGACCACCACGCGCTGGGCGGCGTCGAGCACAGGCACCGCCGGCGTCGGACGCGGCGCGCGGCACAGCCGGTACCGCGGGAGTGCCGGGGCGCCGGTCGCCGTCCCGGTCGTGCTGGTCATGCCGGACATTCCAGCACCCGCGTCCGACAGTTCTCGCCCCTAGTCGGGCACCCTTCCGGCACGCAGGCGGCTCGGACCGCCGCGAGCCGTCCGCAAGGATCAAGCACGTGACGCCAGAGTCCCTGCACGACCTGCTTCGCGACGAGCGCGGGCGTGGCCGGCGCGCTGATCGGCCTGTTGTTCGTCGCGGTGTCCGTCTCCCCGAGCGGCTGATCGACAGGCGCGAGACCCAGGTGACCGGATCCGTGCGCGCGCGGCGTTGAGCGCGTTCAGCACGCCCTGGTCGTCGGGCTCTTCGCCCTGATCCCCGGCGACCTCGCCGGGCGCGGCGCTGGCCGTGGCGATCGTCGGGCTGGTGTTCGTCCTGGCGTCGTTGTTGTCGCTGCTGCGTCAACGGCGGCTGAGGTGGCGCGACGCGCGGGACGAGCTGTTCATGGTGGGGCTGGCGGTGATCTTCGTCGTCCAGCTGATCGCCGGACGGCGCCTGGTGCACGACCCGAGCAGCGAGGATCCGGTGGAGACGACCACTGTCCTGGTCGTCGTGTGCTTCCTGCTCGGGATCGAACGTGCCTGGGAGCTGGTCGGCGGCCCGTCGATCAGCATCGGTCGGGAGATGGCCGCGTTGGCTCGACGCGATCACGACCGCCCGAGCGAGGACGCCGCGGACGCGGAGGACGCCTGACGGGGCCAGTCCACGACGCGTGCGGTGCGGTCAGCCGCCGTCCCAGCGGTGCGCGCGCAGGTCCACCCGGTCGCCGACGAAGCGCACGCCCTCGGCCTCGAGCAGGGTGCGCTGGCGGTCGGCCACCTGCGGGGCGAGGCTGCCGTCGGCGTGCACGACCCGGTACCAGCTGACGCTGCCGCCGTCGCGGGCCAGGACGCGACCGACGGTGCGCGCGGCCGGGCGGGACCCGCCGAGCGCGCAGTACTCGGCGACGTCGCCGTAGGACATCACCCGCCCGCGCGGGATCGCGTCGACCGCGGCGAGCACCCGGTCGGCGACCCGCTCGGCGCGGCTCAGTAGGACGGCAGGCTCGGGTCGACCTGGTTGACCCACGCCGTCACGCCGCCCTGGACGTGCATGGCGTCCTTGAAGCCGGCGTTCTTCAGCGCCGCCAGCGTCTCGGCCGAGCGCACGCCGGTCTTGCAGTACAGGACGACCTGCTTGTCCTGCGGCAGGGACGCCAGCGCGTCGCCGCGCAGGATCTCGCCCTTCGGGATCAGCGACGGCGCCGGGGATGCGCACGATCTCCCACTCGGCGGGCTCGCGGACGTCGACGAGGTGGATCGGCTTCTCGGCGTCGATGCAGGTCCTTGAGCTCGGTCGCGGTGATCGTCGAACCGACGGCTGCTTCCGCGGCCTCGGTCGAGACCACGCCGCAGAACTCCTCGTAGTCGATGAGCTCGGTGACCGTCGGGTTCTTGCCGCAGATCGCGCAGTTCGGGTCCTTGCGGACGCTGATCTTGCGGTACTCCATCTCGAGGGCGTCGTAGACCATCAGCGAGCCGACCAGCGGCTCACCGATGCCGGTGAGCAGCTTGATCGCCTCGTTGACCTGGATCGAGCCGATCGACGCGCACAGCACGCCGAGCACGCCGCCCTCGGCGCAGGACGGGACCATGCCCGGCGGCGGCGGCTCGGGGTAGAGGCAGCGGTAGCACGGACCGTGGTCGGCCCAGAAGACCGACGCCTGGCCGTCGAAGCGGTAGATCGAGCCCCAGACGTACGGCTTGTGCAGCAGCACGCAGGCGTCGTTGACGAGGTAGCGGGTCGCGAAGTTGTCGGTGCCGTCGACGATCAGGTCGTACTGCGCGAAGATCTCCATCACGTTCGAGGAGTCGAGCCGCTCCTCGTGCAGGTCGACGGTGATGTACGGGTTGATCTCCCGGACGGTGTCGCGCGCCGACTCCGCCTTCGACCGGCCGATGTCGGACTGCCCGTGGATGATCTGGCGCTGCAGGTTGGACTCGTCGACGACGTCGAACTCGACGATGCCCAGCGTGCCGACGCCGGCCGCGGCGAGGTACATCAGCGCCGGCGAGCCGAGGCCGCCGGCGCCGACGCACAGCACCTTGGCGTTCTTCAGCCGCTTCTGCCCGGCCATCGCGACGTCCGGGATGATCAGGTGGCGGCAGTAGCGGCGGACCTCGTCGACCGACAGCGACTCGGCGGGCTCGACGAGCGGCGGCAGCGACACGGACACGGTCCTTCCTTCGACGGCGCTTCCCGGGTGCCAACCGCGCGCGGCCAGGCGGCATTCCCGCGGTCAGTGTGCGCCGATGAGGACGGACTCGTCGTTGGCCGGGGTGTCCGGCTCCTCCTGCCCTGGGGCGTCGGTGGCGCCGGGCGGGTACGGCCACGCATTGGCCTGGCACATCTGCCCGGTGACCGACTTCAGGCCGATCGTCTGTTGCATCATCACCGGCGCCAGTCCGCCGGTGAGGCACTCGTGACTGTGCTGGTGGCCCAGGGCGTGGCCGTCCTCGTGGTTGACCATGTAGACGCGGTAGAGGTCGAGGTCGCCGAGGTAGGCGACGTCGCCGCGCACCCACCGGGCGACGTTGAGCACGACCCGGCCCTGGTCGTGGTCGTAGCAGGACGTCTCGATCTTCTGGTCGTAGCCGCACAGCGTCCGCACCGTCATGGCGGAGGTCAAGCTGACCCGGAAGTCGAGGGGCCCGGCGTCCACCCGCTGCAACGCGACACCGCCGCGGCCGGTCCAGCTCCGCGGGTCGGACAGCACGGACGTGACGGTGGCGGCGAACGCCGCGGTGTCCACGCCGGTGACGCCGTTCTCCACCTCGATCGAGTAGCGGTGGACGGTGCCCGAGCCGACCACCGGCCCGGTCCCGGGCAGGACGCTGAACGTCCCGGCGCCCTGCTCGGTGTAGGCAGCGCCCGGTGGCAGCGCGTCCGAGGCGAGCGCCTCTTGTGCAGCTCCGGCGGTGGGGGTGTCGGTCGTCACGCTGGTGACCCCCGTGGCGGCGGGCGCCGTCGCGGGCGGCGGGGCTGCACTGGCGGACGGGGCCGCGCCCGACGGCGTGCTGCGGGCCGGACCGGCCGCTCGACACGAGCGCGACCACGGTGATGACGACCAGGACCGGCAGCGCGTACGCCCGCCAGCCGTAGCGCCGCACCAGCCCGCCGCGCCGCCGCGGCGTGCCCGGCGCCGGAGCGGGGCGGGTGTCGGGGCGCTCGAGCTGATCGACACTCACCGGGTCAGGGTGGCACGGCGCGTCACGTTCTCCCGCGAGGTCGTCCCGGGCGTGCTGGGTGTCGGACGGATCGGGCACGGCAACGGCGCGGGCGTCAGCCGACGGGGACGCCGGCGTCGGCGAGCAGCGCGAGGACCGCCCGGGCGACGGTGTCGGGGTGCTCCATCTGCGAGACGTGGCCGCTGTCGGGCAGGGTCAGCAGGCGGGCGTCCGGGATCGTGCCGGCCACCCGCGGCGCGAGCCGGACGTCGACCAGCTTGTCGCGCGCGCCCCAGACGACGAGCGTCGGTGCTGTGATCTGGGCCATCCGCGTCCACATGCTGCGCGCACCGGTGGGCGAACTCGTCAGGTAGGTGCCGATCAGGCCGCGGATGGAGCGCACGAACGCCTCACCGGACCACTGGTTGCCGCGGCGGTACTCCGCCTCGGCCACCGCCTCGGCCAGCCGGTTCGCCGGCTGCCGCGACGGGTCGGCGAAACACAGCGCGATGACCGAGCGCACCCGCTGCTCGACCGGGATGGAGTCCAGTCGCCGCATGACGGCCGTCCCGACACCAGGCACCAGCAGCAGCGCCGCGCGCGGGTCGTCGAGATGCCCGAGATGCCGGTCCGACACCGCGGGCGAGACCAACGTGAGCGTGCGGACCAGGTCCGGACGGCGGGCGGCGACCGCGATCGAGATGGCGCCGCCCATCGAGTTGCCGAACAGGTGCACCGGTCCCCGACCGGACTGCTCGAGGTACGCGATGACGGTCCGGGTGTGTGCCCGGATGGAGTAGTCGCCGTCGGCGGGGGGTCCGGAGCGGCCGAACCCCGGGAGGTCGAGGGCCTCGCCGTCGAGCCACGGCGCGAGCTGCGCGGCGAGGTCGGTCCAGTTGGTCGCCGAACCGCCGAGGCCGTGCACGTACAGCGCGGGCTCGGTGTGCGTCCCGGTGCCCGGCGTGCTGCGCACGTGCACCGTCGTCCCGCCGACGACGACCTCGCGTCCGGGCCACGGCGCCACCGACCGGTCCAGCGGCGGGAGCTCGGCGTCGGACAGCTCGGCGCGGCGCACCGGGTGCGGCGGAACGACCGCGCGACGGGCGCGCCGCGCCTCGGCGTGGGCGCGGCGGCGCTCCCGCTCGGGCGCAGGCGTCATGGCGCCGACATTACGCAGGCGATCGCGCGGCCCCGCCGGGCGGAGGTCAGGCGCTGCGGCGCCGGGCGGCCGCCTTCTTGGCCGGGGCCTTCTTCGACGTCCCGGAGGACGCTTTCCGCGCCGGTGCGCTCGCCTTCTCGGCGGCCTTCGGCGCGGTCGTGCCCGTGCCCGTCTTCGGGGGCGCCGCCTTCTTCGCCGCCGCTGTCGTGGCACGGGCCGCCGCCGTCCGGGTGGGGGCCTTCCGGGGCAGACGCCTTCCGGGTGGACGCCGTCCGCGCCGCAGTCGTGCGCCGGGCTGGGGCCGCCGGGGCGGCACCTGCGTCGGCGTCGGCGTCTCCGTCGTCCGCGGCGCCTCCCTCGTCCGGAGCGTCCGGGACGGCGCTCGGGCCGCCGCGCTTGGCCTTCGCCGCCTCCACCGACGCCCGCAGCGCCGCCATGAGGTCGACGACGTTGCCCGAGGACGCCGGTGCGGCCTCCGGCGTGTCGACGACCTGCCGGCCCGCCACCTTCGCCTCGATGACCTGCTCCAGGGCCTCCCGGTACTCGTCGTGGAAGGCGGCCGGGTCGAAGTCCCCGGCCATGCTGGTCACCAGCGACTCGGCCATCGACTTCTCTTGCGGGCGCAGGGTCACGTCCTGGTCGAGGAAGCCGAACTCGGGCTCGCGGATCTCGTCGGGCCACAACATCGTCTCGAGCACGATCACGCCGTCGCGGACCCGAAGGGTGGCCAGCTGCTCACGGTTGCGCAGTGCCACCTTCACCAGCCCGACCATGCCGCTGGACTCGAGCGCGTCGCGGAGCAGCACGTACGGCTTGACGGCCGACTTCTCCGGCTCGAGGTAGTAACTCTTGGCGAAGTAGATGGGATCGATCTGCTCGGTCGGCACGAACTGCAGGACGTCGACGAGCTTGGTGCTGGTCAGCGGCAGGTCGGCGAAGTCGTCGTCGGTGAGGACGACGGTCTCCCCGTCGGGGAGCTGGTAGCCCTTGGCGATCTCCGTGTACGGCACTTCCTCGCCGTCGACCTCGGCAACGCGCTTGTACCGGATCCGGGAGCCGTCGCTGCGGCGGACCTGGTTGAAGCTGACGCTCTTCTCGTCGGTCGCGGAGTACAGCTTGACCCCGATGCTGACCAGGCCGAAGGACACGGCGCCCTTCCAGATCGACCGCATGGTCCCTCCTGAAGCTGGCTTCTCCGTCAATCATGGCCCAGCCGGTCCGGATCGGCCCGGACATTGCGCCCGCGGGCACGATGAGCAGCGATGAGCGACCTCCGTCCGATGCTCGCCTCACCCGCCGCGACGTTGCCCGTCGGCGACGGCTGGGCGTTCGAGTTCAAGTGGGACGGCGTCCGCGCGCTGATCGAGATCGGCGAGGGCGTCCGGGGCGGCCTGACCGTCACCAGCCGGGCCGGCAACGACGTCACGGCGGCGTACCCGGAGCTTCGCGGTCTCGCCGACGGCGTCGACGACGTCCTGGTCGACGGGGAGATCGTCGCGCTGGACCCAGCAGGCCGGTGGGCGGCCGTCGTTCGGCCGGCTGCAGACGCGCATGCACGTCCGCTCCCGCGGCCAGGCCGCGGAACTGGCCGCCGAGTGTCCGGTGAGCTTCATCGCGTTCGACCTCCTGCGGCTCTACGGCGTCGATCTCACCGGCCGGCCGCTGGCCCAGCGGCGCGCGACGCTCGCCCGGCACGCCGCGGACCACCCGCAGTGGACGGTCAGCCCGCTGTTCGACGATGGACCGGCCACCGAGGCCGCCGCGCGCCAGCACGGGCTGGAAGGGGTCGTCGCGAAACGGCTCGAGGGCACCTACCGTCCCGGCACGCGCGCCGCGGACTGGGTGAAGGTGAAGTTCGCCCGCACCGCGACGCTGGCCGTCCTCGGCTGGGAGGCCGACGCCGACACGCCGGAGCGGCTCAGCAGTCTGCTGGTGGGGTACCGGGACGGCGCCGGCTGGGCGTTCGCGGGCAAGGTCGGCAGCGGCCTGACCGCCGCGGTGGCCGACCGGCTGCAGCGACGGCTAGTACCGGCAGCGGCACCCCCAGTGGTGCCCGTGCCGGCGCGCTCGCCCGGGCGGGTGGCGCGGTGGGTGGAACCGGAGGTGGTCGTGGAGGTCCGCTACGGCGAGTGGGCGCCCGACGGCCGGCTGCGGCACCCCGTCCTGCTCGGGCTGCGCGACGACGTACCCGCCGCCGAGGTGACGGCACGGTCGGTGGACCGCGACGACGGGCACCCCGGTGCCTGAGCGCGTGCCGGTGACCGTCGACGGCCGGCAGCTCACGCTGTCCAACCTCGACAAGGTGCTGTACCCGCAGAGCGGTACCACCAAGGGCGAGCTCATCGACTACTACACCCGAGTGGCGCCCGTGCTGCTGCCGCACCTCGCCGACCGGGCACTGACCGTCAAGCGCTACCCCAACGGTGTCGACGGCCCGTTCTTCTTCGAGAAGAACGCCCCGCGCGGCACGCCCGACTGGGTGCGCCGGGTGACGCTGCCGGTGCCGGGGTCGACCAAGAACCGGGAGACGATCGACTACGTCGTCGTCGAGGAGCTCGCGACGCTGGTCTGGCTGGCCAACCTCGCCGCGGTCGAACTGCACGTCCCGCAGTGGCGCACCGGCCCGGGCGGCGAGGCGCGCCCGGCGGACCTGGTCGTGTTCGACCTCGACCCCGGTGCCCCGGCGACCATCGAGCAGTGCTGCGAGGTGGCGCTGCTGCTGCGCGAGCAGCTCCAGCGTGACGGGTTGACGCCGACGGCGAAGACGTCCGGCTCGAAGGGCATGCAGGTGTCGGCGCCGATCCGCACCGACGACCCCGGCGCGCCGTCGCGCTACGCCCAGGCGGTGGCGCAGCTGCTCGAACGCCGCCGGCCCGAGCTGGTCGTCTCGCGGATGACGAAGGTCCTGCGCACCGGCAAGGTTCTCGTCGACTGGAGCCAGAACAACCCCGCCAAGACCACCGTGGCTGTCTACTCGCTGCGCGCGCGCCCGGCGCCGACGGCGTCCACGCCGCTGGAGTGGGACGAGGTCCGCCCCGGCACCGCCCCCTCGTTCACCGCGCAGGACGTCGTGGCGCGCGTCGCCGCCGACGGCGACCTGTACGCGGCGGCGCTGGAGGACCGCCGTCGGGTGCAGCTGCCGGACATGCCGGCCACGTAACATCTCCCGGCGGACGTCCGGCCCGGGGAGGACCCGCGTGACGAAGATCGGCACGGGGATCAACAGCGTGGCGCGCGGCGTCCGGCTGCCCCGCTCCGCACGGCGCAAGCAACTGCTCGCCGCCGCGCAGGAGGTCTTCGTCGCTAACGGCTACCACGCTGCCGCGATGGACGACATCGCCGAGCGCGCCGGGGTGTCGAAACCGGTGCTCTACCAGCACTTCCCCGGCAAGCTGGACCTCTACCTCGCGCTGATCGACGCGCAGGCGGACGCGCTGAGCGAGGCGATCGTGCAGGCGCTGGCCGCCACCGACGACAACCGGCTGCGGATCCACGGCGTCCTCTCGGCGTACTTCGACTTCGTCGACGGCGCCAAGGGCGGCGACCAGGGGGCGTTCCGGCTCATCTTCGAGACCGACCTGGGCAACGAGCCGGCGGTCCGCGAGCGGGTCGAGGCGCTGTCGCGGCGGACGATGCAGGCGGTCGCGGACGTCGTCGCCGCCGACACCGGCCTGGACCGGCACAGCGCTGAGTTGCTCTCCGTCGCCCTGAGCGGCGCCGCCCAGGTGGCCGCCGGGTGGTGGGTCGACGCCGGCCGCCAGCTGGACAAGGACCGCGCGGTGAGCCTGCTCGAGTCGCTGCTGTGGCGCGGGATCTCGGACTTCCCGCGGCAGGGCGATCCCGCCTGAGCCGGCGTTCGCCGTCAGCGCAGGGACCGGCGGGCGCCGGACCCGCTCGGCTAGCGTGGCGGCAGTTCACGGCTGACGTCGTTGGTGAGGGCTGGGAGGCCTGCGTGGAGGTCAAGATCGGCGTGCTGCACACGCCGCGCGAGATCGTGCTCGAGAGCGCGCAGAGCCCGGCGGAGGTCGAGGAGCTGGTGTCGTCGGCCGTCGGCTCGAGCGACGGGGTGCTGTCCCTGACCGACGAGAAGGGCCGGCGGGTACTCGTCCCCGCCGCGCTCGTCGCCTACGTGGAGATCGCCCAGGCCGACCAGCGCCGGGTGGGGTTCGCCACCGGTTGAGTCCGCGGCGCCGCGGCGGGCCTCAGGCCAGCCCGAGCGCGGCCATCCGCTCGGCGTGCCGATCGGTGATCCGGGTGAGCAGGGCGGCGAGGCCGGCCAGGTCGCCGGTGCCCTGCACGAGCAGCTCGGTCAGCGCGTCGCGTTCGGCCAGGACGTGCTGCGTCTGGCTCATCGCCTCTCCCACCAAACGCCGTCCCCACAGCGCCAACCGGCCGGCCAGCGCCGGCTGCGCGCTGATCGCGGCGCGGACCTCCCGGACGGCGAACGCGGCGCTGCCCGAGTCGGCCAACACGTCGAGGATCAGTTCGCGGGTCGGCTCGTCGACGAGGACCGCGAGCTCGCGGTACAGGTCCGCAGCCAGTCCGTCGCCGACGTAGGCCTTGATGAGGCCTTCCAGCCAGCCCGACGGCTGGGTCAGGACGTGGAAGCGGTCGAGCGCGCCGACGAACGGGAGCATCGCCGCGTCCGGGTCGGCGCCGAGCTCGCGGAGGCGCTCCACGAGCCGCCAGTGGTGGCCGATCTCGACCGCGGCCATCTGTGCCAGCGCGGCGCGGCCGGCCAGCGTAGGGGCCATCCGGGCGTCCTCGGCCAGGCGGTCGAACGCTGTCAGCTCGCCGTACGCCAGCGCTGCGAGCAGGTCTACCAGCGCGGCGGCGCTCGGTGTCGCCGGGTCCGCCGGGACCGTCCGTCCGCCTGCCGTCACGCCGCCTCCTCGCGACCGCGAGCCCGGTCACATCGGGCTGTTCCGGCGCAGGGTAGCCGGGGACCGGGCGCCCCGTCGCGTACCCTGGGAGGCAGGGTCGGCACGAGGTCGGCCCGTATCTGCGCGTTGACCGCGCGGCGCCCCGGAACTCCTGCCGGCCGGACTCCCGGCCCGGATCCCGCCGGGCGCCCTGCCAGCCGGTCGACGCACCGGCTGTCAGAGGACGACCCACATGACCCAGATCAGTTCCGCCCGCGCGGAGATCATCACTCCCGACCCCGAGACCGACCCGGCCCCGCTGGCCGCCCGCGCCTCCGTGCGCGAGGACAGCCCCGCGTTCGCCGACTTCCCGGTGCGCCCGGAGATCGTCTCGGCGCTCGCCCGGGTCGGCATCACGCGCACCTTCGCCATCCAGGAGCTCACCCTCCCGATCGCGCTCGCGGGCACCGACCTCATCGGCCAGGCCCGCACCGGGACGGGCAAGACGCTGGGCTTCGGGGTCCCGCTGCTCAACCAGCTCGACCTTCCCGGCGCGGCGGGCGCCGCCCCGCAGGCCCTGGTGGTCGCACCGACGCGCGAGCTCGCGGTCCAGGTCGCGGGCGACCTCGTCGCGGCCGGCGCCGAGCTCGGGGTGCGTGTCGCCACCATCTACGGCGGGCGCGCCTACGAGCCGCAGGTGGCGGCGCTGAAGAAGGGTGTCGACCTCGTCGTCGGCACCCCCGGCCGGCTGCTGGACCTGCTGCAGCAGGGTCATCTCCGCCTCGACGCGGTGCGGGTCCTGGTGCTCGACGAGGGCGACGAGATGCTCGACCTCGGGTTCCTGCCCGACATCGAGAAGATCCTCGCCCGGGTGCCGGCCGAACGGCAGACGATGCTCTTCTCCGCCACGATGCCGGGCCCGATCGTCGCGCTGGCCCGGCAGTTCCTGCGCCAGCCGGTGCAGATCCGCGCCGAGGGCGCCGGCGCCTCCCCGACGACCGAGCACGTCGACCAGTTCGCCTACCGCGCGCACGCGATGGACAAGGTCGAGCTGCTCACCCGGGTACTGCAGGCGCGTGGTCGCGGGCTGACGATGATCTTCACGCGGACCAAGCGCACGGCGGCCAAGGTCGCCGAGGAGCTCGAGCAGCGCGGGTTCGCCGCCGCCGCCGTGCACGGGGACCTGGGGCAGGGCGCCCGCGAGCAGGCGCTGCGCGCGTTCCGCTCCGGCAAGGTCGACGTCCTCGTCGCCACCGACGTCGCCGCCCGCGGGCTGGACGTCGATGACGTCACCCACGTCATCAACTACCAGGCGCCGGAGGACGAGAAGATCTACGTCCACCGCATCGGTCGCACCGCGCGCGCCGGCAAGTCCGGCACCGCCATCACACTCGTCGACTGGGACGACGTCCCCCGGTGGAAGCTCATCTGCGACGCGCTCGGGCTGCCCTTCCACGAGCCGGAAGAGACCTACTCCACCTCCGAGCACCTGTACCTGGAGCTCGACATCCCGGCCGGCGCCACCGGCGTCCTGCCGCGGGCGGACCGCACTCGGGCCGGTCTCGACGCCGAGCAGGTCGAGGACCTCGGTGAGCCGGGTGCGCGCCGTCGCCAGGCCGGTCCCGCCCGGCGTGGGAGCGGCTCGAGTGAGCGTCACGGCTCGGGCGGACGGCACGGCTCGAGCGAGCGATCCGGGACCGGCGAGCGATCCGGTGCGGGCGAGCGGGACGGTTCGGCCGAGCGGCCGGCACGCACGCCCCGCCAGCGCCGTCGCACCCGCGGCGCCGGCGCGGCGACCGGCCCGACGACCGGCGCGGAGGCGCCGGCCAGCGTTCTCGCGACCGCCGCGGCCGGGGTCGACACCGCACCGGCCGACGCCACCGCGTCCCGCCGCCGCCGTCGCCACCGCCCGGCTGCCGGGGCTGCCGCGACGTCATCGGCTCCCGCGGCTGCGCCGGTCGAGCAGGCCTGACCGCGCGCAGCCGCCCGGTCGCCGTCCCTCGTCGGACCGCCTGACCGGCCGGTCCTGCCACCGCCTGACCGCGGCGTGCACAGGGCCGTCCGCGACACTGGCACGGTGGGCACGGCCGGCACCGCCGCGGAGGCGGACGAGTCCGCGGCCGAGCGTCTCGACACCGACCCGGCCGCTGGGGCGTCCGCGGTCGACCCGCTGGCGGGCCACCGTCGCCGGCTCCGCCGCGCGCGTCGGTGGTACGCCACCGCCCTGACCGTGCTCGTCGTGGTGCTCGCCGTCGTCGTCGGACGGGTGTGGGCGACCAGCGAGATCCGCCACACCACCTTGCACTCCGCGAGCGGCACCGCCGAGCCGTGGCCGCTGCAAGTTCCGGCGGCCACGCTCACGCAGCGCTGGCACACCACGGACCGGCTCGCGGCCGGCACGTCCGTGTCGACGTCCGGCGCCACCGTCGTCACGTGGTCCGAGCACACCGTCGCGGGCCGGGACGCCCGTACCGGTGCGGTGCGGTGGAGCTACACCCGAACCGACCGCCGCCTCTGCGCCGCCGTAGTGGCCGGCGATCGGGCGATGGCGCTGTACGCCCACGACGCGAACTGCGACGAGATCACCGCCCTGACGGCTGACACCGGCCAGCGCGCCTGGACGCGGACGCTGACCGACGACGGCACGCCGACCCTGTCGGCCAGCCCCTTCACCGTGCTGCTGACGACGCCGGCCCAGGTCCACGCCGTCGACCCGGTGAGCGGGATCGACCGCTGGCTCTACACCGAACCGGCCGGCTGCCGGACGACCTCGGCGGTGCTCGGCGGGTCAGGCACGCTGATCGCCCGGCGCTGCGGCGACCGCGCGTCGCTGCTGCTCCGCGACCCGTACAAAGGCACCGACGACAAGAGCGGCACGGTCATCTGGACCCGCGACGCGGCCCTGGTACCGCTGGCCGCCGACCGGGTGATGGCCGCCTTCGACCCGGCGTCCGGGCGGATCGAACTGCTCGACGCCACCACGGGCGCGAGCCGGGTGACCCTGCCGGTCGCGGTGCCGTCCGACGCGGACACCTCTTCAGCGGGCCGGTCGGCGGCAGGGACGACGGAGCTGGTGTGGTTGGCCGGGACGCTGTACGCCATCGACGGGCAGTCGTCGGCGCTGCGATGGAGCGCGCGAGCGAGCGCGCCCGCCACCGTGACCGGGCCGGGCGCCGCGTCCAGCCCGGACTCGCTGGACGCCGCGCGGATCACCGTGCCGGTCGAGGGCGGGGCCGCCGAGCTCGATCCCTCGACCGGCGCGGTGGGCACCCAGTGGCGCCTGGGCGGCGAGGCGTCGGGACTGCGAGCCGTCGTGCCGGTCGGGGCGGCCCTGGTGGCCGGCCGCGACGACGGGACGGGGCTCTGGCGATGACGGCCGCACGCCAGCTCACCGGAACTGCGGCCCGGCCCTGCCGCGTCGCCGGGCTCGCGGCGCTCCGGACCGAGGCGTCCGCCGCCACCGGGAGGCGCCGCGTCCCGGAGGTGCTGCTCCTGCCGGGCTTCACCGGCAGCAAGGAGGACTTCGCTCCCGTCCTCGACGAGCTGGCCGCCGCCGGGTACGGGGTCACCACCGTCGACCTGCCCGGCCAGTACGAGTCACCCGGATCCGAGGACCTCGCTGCCTACAGTCCGGACGCGCTTGCTCAGGTCGTCCGGTCCCTCCTGGACGCCGTCGGCGGGACGACGCCGGTCCACCTCGTGGGTCACTCCTTCGGCGGCCTCGTCGCCCGCGCGGGCGTGCTCGCGGACCCGGCGCGCGTCGCGTCGTTGGTGCTGATCGGCTCCGGCCCCGCCGCGATCGGCGGTCGGCGCCGCGCGACGCTGGAACTGCTCGAACCCGTGCTGCCGGCAGTCGGGCTGGCCGGGCTGTACGAACGGATGGAGCAGCTGTCCGCGCAGGTCCCGGGCTACGAGCCCCCGTCGCCGGAGCTGGCGGAGTTCCTCCGGCACCGGTTCCTGGTCAGCTCGTCGGCGATGCTGCAGGGGATGGGCCTCGCGCTGCGCACCGAGCCCGACCGCACCTCCGAGCTCGCCGCCACCGGGGTGCCTGTCCTCGTGATGCACGGCGTGGACGACGACGCGTGGCCGCCGGCGGTGCAGGCGGACATGGCGGCCCGACTCGGAGCCCTGCACGCCGCCGTCCCGGACGCGGCGCACTCCCCCGCGGCGGAGAACCCGGCGGCGACCGTCGCGGCACTGCTGAGCTTCTGGCAGGCCGTCGAGCGCAGCTGATCCCGGTCGAGCCGCCTCCGGCTCGCGTCGGTGGCCGACGCGGTGGCCGACTTGGTGCCGGACTCGACTCCCGGCTCCACTCGCGTCCGGCCGTGCTCAGGCCGCGTCCGGCTCCCCGAGGCCGTCCCACGCCGCCCGCGGCGTGCTGGCCGCCGCCCCCTCGGGACACACCCGCCGGAAGTCGCACCAGGAGCATCCCGGGCCCGCCACGGCGGGGAAGACCCGGTCGGGGTCGGCGCCGGAGGCCATCGTGTCCGTGGCGGCCTCGATGTCATCGGCGACCGCTTCAGCGCGAGCGACGTGCCGGGCGAGCGACGCGGCGTCGTGGTCCGCCGCGGCCACAGTGCCGGTGGGCAGGTGGTGCAGCTCGACCCGGGTGCACGCGCGGCGGAACGTCCGCCGGGCCGCGAGGGCGTACAGCGCGAGCGCCAGGGACGTGCGGGCGTCATCGTCGGTCGACGGGCGCCGGCCGGTCTTGTAGTCGACGACGACGACCGTGTTCCGACCGGCCGGGGCGTCGGCGTCGTCGGGACGTGCACCGGCGCTGTCCCGGCCCGCGGTGTTCGAGGCGTCCGCGCCAGGGCGGTCGTCGAGGCGGTCGACCCGTCCGGAGACCGCGAGCCGGCCCGTGGCCGTGCCGACGGTCCGTTCCACGCCGAGGGGGTCGGCTCCCGGGTCGACGTCGGCGAGGTAGCTCCGCACCCACCGCGCCGCGGTGGCCCGCCAGGCCGCGGACTGCGCCAGGTCACGGAAACCGTCGTCCTGCCACGCCCGCTCGACGAGCTGCCCACCCGCCTCGGGAGTGCGGGAGCGCAAGGGCAGGGACCACCACCGGTGCAGCGCGAGGTGGACCGCGGCGCCGAGGGTGTTGTGAGCCCACGGCGCCCCGCGCGGCGGAGCCGGCCGGTCCAGGTAGGTGAACCGGTAGCGGCGCGGGCAGTCGAACGCGGTCAGACGCGACGGTGTGCAGCTGAACAGTCGGCGCGGCATCGACCCGAGAGTGAGCTGGCCGGCGGTGCTCACCAGCTGCCGCCGGAGTCCCCGCCGCCGCCGCCCCAGTCCCCGCCGCCGCCCCAGTCGCCTCCGGAGCTGCCCCAGTCCCCGCCGCCACCGCCGCCAGCGCCGCCGCCCCAGTCGCCTCCGGAGCTGCCCCAGTCGCCGGCACCCTGGTCGGAGCCGGCGTCGGAATCCCGGCCCGCCTCGTACCCGGACCCGTAGCCGGCGTCGTAGCCGCCACCGAACCCACCACCGCCCCAGCCCCAGCCGCCGAACCCTCCGCTGAGCACGCTGCCGATGAGCAACGTCTCCCAGAACGGGGAGGCGTAGTAGCCACCGGGCACCCCGTAGCCGCCGCCGTAGTAGTACGGCGCGTTCGGGCTGTAGCTCGGGTAGCCCTGGAAGGTCTGGCCCTGCACCGTCACCTGCTGCGGTGCGCTCAGGTGGGAGGCCTCGCCGCCGTCGAGGGAGGGCGGCGGAGCTCCCGGGTCCATGCCGAGCGCCTCGCGCGCGGCACGGGTCGCGTACAGCCCTTCGACCACGGTGCGGCGGGCGATCGCGTACCTCTCGACGCTGTCCGCCGCGGCCAGCTGCGACCCGGCGGAGGTGAAGCGCTGGGCGGCGTCCGACAGCGCCTGGCGCGCCCGCGGGTTGTCGCCGCCGTCGAGCGTGTTCAGGTCGTCGGCGAGCCGGTCGTAGTACGGCATCACGTTGGCCCGGGCGGCGTCCAGCCGGCGCTGGGTGCGCCGCCGCCGGAACAGGAGCAGCCCGCCACCGAGGACAGCGAGCACTGCGGCGAGGATGCCGACCACCGCCCATCCGCTGATGCCGCTCGAGGAACCGGACTGTGCGCGGTCAGTGGTGGCGCCACCGGCGCACCGGCTGCCGGTCGGACCGGTGGACACCCGCTGGGCGAAGTCCTCGACCAGCGGCGTGACGTCCCGCGTCGACTGCAGCTGGCTCCGGTGTGCCGCGACGGCGTCGTCCGCCTGCGTGTTCGCGTACCCGCCACAGTACTTCGACGACGCGGCGCCGAAAGAGTTGCTCGAGCCGGCGGTGACGACGCCGATCGTCACGGCGTCCCGGGCCGCTGGATCCAGCGCCGCGCCGATCCGGGTCGCCACGTCGCGCCCGCTGCCCGCGGAGTCCGGGAGCACCGCGATCTTCACGCCGGACGGCAGCGCATCGCGGACGGCCGCCTGGTCGATCTTCACCGCGTCCGTCGCGACGTAGAGGTCTCCGCTGCGCAGCGCGGCCACCGCGTCGTCGACCGGGTCGGCGCCGGCGGCGACCGGACGCGCGACCAGCAGCGCCAGCCCGGCGATCGCCGCGAGCAGCAACGCGACCGCGCGGTGCGGGTAACGGGGCCGCGCGACAACGGCGAGTCGGAGCACGTCGTTCACGGTAGTGCCGTCGTCCGACAGGATCGGTGCCCGCGGCGCGCCGCGCTCACCGATCCCTCAACCGGTCACTCCGCAACCACGGCACCCGGAGCTGCGCCCACGACCGGCTCCCGCCCGGCGGCCTGGGCGAGCAGCCGCTCGAGTTGCTCGGGATCGGTGGTGCAGGCCGCGATCGGCGTGAGCTTGTTCGTGCCGTGGTAGTCCGACGAGCCGGTCGTGAGCAACCCGAGCTCGCTGGCCAGTCCGGTCAGGTGCCGCCGGTCGGCGGGCTCGTGGTCGGGGTGGTCGACCTCCAGTCCGAGCAGCCCGACCTCGACCATCCGGACGATCACCTCGTCACCGACGACCCGGCCCCGCCTCCGTGCCAGCGGGTGGGCGAACACGGGTACACCGCCGGCGGCGCGGACCAGTCGGATCGCGTCGAACACGTCGGTGTCGGCCTTGCGCACGTAGTACTTGGACGTCGACGACAGGTGACCGGCGAACGCCTCCGTCACGTCGTGGACGACTCCGCTGGCGACGAGGACGCGGCCGATGTGCGGGCGTCCGACCGGAGCGCCGTCGGCGACGGCGGCGACCTGCTCCCAGCTGATGGGGACTCCGTCGGCGACCAGGTTGTCGACGATCGCCCGCCCGCGACCGAGCCGGTCCTCGCGCAGCCGCTGCCGTTCGGCGCGCAGACCTTCGTGCGCGGGGTCGAACAGGTAGGCGAGCAGGTGGACGCTGGTGCGCCCGCCGTCCGGACGGCGGTACGCACACGACAGTTCGGCCCCGGGCACGAGCGTCATGCCGACGGGCAGGGCGGCGGCGGCCTCGGCCCACCCCGCGGTGGTGTCGTGGTCGGTCAGCCCGAGAACGCCGACGCCCGCGTGCGCGGCGGCAGCGACGAGGTCGGCGGGACGCTCGGTGCCGTCGCTGGCCGCGCTGTGGGTGTGCAGATCGATGCGCACGACGTCCGAGGCTACGGACCGCCCGATCGCCAGGACGCCCAGGACGCCCAGGACGCCCAGGACGCCCAGCCGCCCAGCTGGCCCGCCGCCCAGCCGCCCAGCTCGCCGGCCGCCGCGCGGGAGACTGGTGCGGTGGGTGACGCGGTGGGTGACGCGGGAGGCGGCGACCGCGCCGTGCCGTGCGCGGGCGGGATCGTCCACGACCACCTGGGACGGATCCTGCTCGTCCGACGCGCTCACCCTCCCGAGGCCGGGCGGTGGTCAGTGCCAGGTGGCCGGTGCCTGCCGGGCGAGGCGCCGCAGTCGGCGTGCGTGCGCGAGGTCCGGGAGGAAACCGGTCTGAGCGTGCGTGTCCTGCGTCCGGCGGGTCGGGTCACCAGGCCGGCGCCGGACGGGCGGCTGTACGTCATCGACGACTTCGTCTGCACCGTCGTGGGCGGGACGTTGCGACCGGGCGACGACGCGGCGGACGCGCGATGGGTCCCGCTCACGGACCTGGCAGCTCTGGAGCTCGCCTCCGGACTGCTCGAGACGCTCCAGGACTGGGGACTGGCCGGGCCGGCAGCCGGTCAGCCTCGACGAACCGGATCGGGACGTCCGGGCTGGTCCCCGCCTCGCGCGACGGCGTGACCGCGTTTCGGCACCATCACCTTGCGGCGGAAGACGCACACCACCGTGCCGTCCTGCTTGTAGCCGCTCGTCTCGACGGAGACGACCCCGCGGTCGTCCTTCGACCGGGACTCGATGGTCTCGAGCACCGTCGTCTCCCCGTAGATGGTGTCGCCGTGGAAGGTCGGCGCGACGTGCCGCAGCGACTCCACCTCGAGGTTGGCGATCGCCTTGCCGCTCACGTCGGACACGGACATCCCGAGCAGCAGTGAGTAGACGTAGTTGCCGACGACGACGTTGCGGCCGAACTCCGTACTGCCCGCGGCGTAGTGCGCGTCGAGGTGGAGCGGGTGGTGGTTCATGGTCAGCAGGCAGAACAGGTGGTCGTCGTACTCGGTGACCGTCTTGCCCGGCCAGTGCTTGTAGACCGCGCCGACCTCGAACTCCTCGTAGTACCGGCCGAACTGCACGGCGACTCCTCCTCCGGGCGACGTGGATGAGCCGGATCCTGCCCGACGACCGCCGGGTCAGCCGAGGTGGGCGGGGAGCCGCGTGAGGTCGGCCAGGTCGGTGCCCTGCTCGGTCCACCGTGCACGAAGCGCGTCGGCGCCGTGGACGCGACACCAGGCGAGCTCGTCCGCGGTGGCCGGCAGCAGCTGCAGCAGACTGACGAGCCCGACATCGGTCGGGATGTCCGCGAGACCGGAGTCGACGACCACCGCTCCCGTGCACCGCGAACCGTGGCTGAGCGGCCGTCCGCCGTCGACGGTCGTCCCCGGGGCGTACACGACACCTTCGACGGCCGGAGCGGCGGCGAAGACCGCGAGGGTCCGCCAGACCTCAGTCGCACCGGACCCGGCTGGATCCACCTCGACGACGAGCTCCGCCCGCGGCCCGTCGGGGTCCGGCCGCAGGTCGCGGGTCCCGGACATCGGGTGCCGCGCCATCCCGAGCGAGCAGTAGGCGACGGCGTCGCCCGCCGGGTACCGCAGGATCTCCACCGGCTCGACTCCCAAGAAGGACACCGACGCCCGCGCCGGTGTCGACCCGTAGGCGGCCGCGAGGACGTCTTCGATCGCTGCCGCGGCGTCCGTCCACGCGTCCGCGGTCGCCACGGCAGCGACGATAGTGACGACCGTCCCGGCTCGGTCACCGGAAGGAGGCCGCGATCTGCTGCTCGACCTCCGCGTAGGTCGAGCCGGCGCGTGCCAGCAGCTGACCGATGCCGTCGAGTGCGTCACTGAGCCCGCGCGCGTGCTGGTCGAACTGGTCGTAGAGCGCGGTGAACTGGCTGGCCGCCGCGCCGGACCAGTCCGCGCCGAACAGGGGGCCGAGTTGGCCGCGCAGCGCCTGGTGGGCGCCGCGGACATCCGCGGCGGTGCGTGTGACGGAACCGCTGAGCGCCGACAGCTGGTCCGGCGTCACCTTCAGGGAACCCATGTCCTGCTCCTCGGATCGGGAACTGCGATGTCCGGACGCTAGGTCCCGGGCTCGCGGGTCCGGACCCGCGCTGCGCCGCCTGTGGATGACCGAGGCGTTGTCCACAGCCACCCGGTCCGCAGCCCGTGCCGGCACCCGCGCGACGCAGACTCGCCGCCGTGGTGATCGATCTGACCGTCACCGTCGGCAGCGCCGGCGGGCGAGTGCGCTGGGCGCGCGACGTCCGTGTGGAGGCCGACGCCGACCAGTCCGCCGGGGACGTCCGCAGGAGGCTCGCCGCCTTCGCCGGCCAGGACCCCGCGACACCGGCATGGGTCGACGGTCGCTGCTGGGAGGACCACCGGTCACTCGCCGAGCTCGGTCTGCGCACCGGGTCGCACGTGCTCCTGGGTGGTCCAGTTGCCCAGCAGGCGGCCGCCGGACGCGAACTCTGGCTCGTCGGTGGTCACGGCGCCGGGCGCCGGTACCGGCTGCGTCCTGGCGTCAGCGTGGTGGGTCGGGACGCGCGATGTGACGCGCCCCTACCGGATCCATCGTCGTCCCGGCGACACCTCGAGGTCCGCACGGACGCCGACATCGTGTCGGTGCGCGACCTGGCCTCCACGAACGGCTCGACGGTGGGTGGGGCGGCTCTCGACGGCGTGCGTCACTTGCGCGCGGACGACGTGCTCCGCATCGGCGACACACTCCTCGCGGTCGGCGCCGGGGACGTCCTCGCGGAGGTACGGACGGGCGCCGCGGATCCGCCGCGTCCGGTACCGCAGAAGCACGGACGCCCAGGTCAGCAGGAGCTCCAGTTCCCGGTCGCCCCGGCGTCACGCTCGGTCGGTGTGCCGTGGGTGGCCGCGGCCGTCCCGGCGGGCGGTGGCGTGGCGGTCGCGTGGTGGTTGCGCAACCCGGAGTTCCTCGCGTTCGTGCTGCTGTCGCCCGCGGTCCTGCTCGGGCAGGCCCTGGTCGATCGGCTCGGCGCGGGACGTCGCCGCCGGCGGGAACGACGACGCCACGCAGCCGAGTGCGCCGCGCTCGAGCAGCGGGCGCGCGAGTTGGTCCACGCCGAGACCGTCGACGCGCGGGCGGTGCATCCCGACCCGGTACGGGTGCTGGCGACCGCGGTCCACCGACGACCCGGCCTGTGGTCACGCCCGGCCGGTCGCGAGGACGCGCTCATCGCCCGACTCGGCACCACCTCCCGCCCGTCCTCGGTCCGGGTGTGCCGGGCAGGGAACTCCGTTCCGGCGGGAGAACTCGCCGACGTCCCGTACGCGGTGGACCTCCGCTCCGGCGCGCTGGGCATCGTCGGGCCGGCGACCACCACTCGAGCTCTCGCACAGTGGGTGGTCGCCCAGCTCGTCACCGCGTTGCCGCCGACCGAGCTGCGCGTCGTCCCGGTGGTCGACGAGGCCGATCCGGCGTGGCGATGGCTGCGGTGGCTGCCCCATGTGCAGGTCTCGCCGCCGCGGTTGGTCAGCCCGGACGCCCGGGACGGCGCCGTCCAAGACCTCGTCGCCGGCTGCGGTTCCGACGGTCGAGAAGTCGCGGCGCTGCGCACGGTGGTCGTCCTGGACGCGGACGTCGCCGCAGCGTCGGCCGTGTCGACGGCGCTCCGCAGACCCGGTGGCCACCTGACCGCGGTCGCCGTCGCCGACCGACCGGACGCCCTCCCGGCTGCCTGCGCCACGGTCGCGGCGGCCGGCGGAGCCACCGGGACGCGCCTGGTCGTCCGTCGCGCCAACGGCGGCGAGCCGGACCGTGACGTCCTCGCGGACCTCGTCGACCCATCCTGGACGGAGCGGCTCGGCCGCGCCCTCGCGTCCGTCACGGCCACTGCCGGCGCGGACGCCGGCCCGTTGCCGCTCACCGTCCGGCTACTCGACCTCCTCGGGTTGCCGCGGCCGACGCCGGAGGAACTGGTCCGGCGGTGGTCGCGCCGCCCGACGCGCCTCACGACGCCCATCGGCACGACCACGGAGGGGCCCCTCGTACTCGATCTCGCCGAACTGGGACCGCACTGCCTCGTCGCGGGCACGACCGGCGCTGGGAAGTCCGAACTGCTGCAGAGCCTCGTCGCCGGACTGGCGGTCGGCCAGCCGCCGGACGCGCTGGGGTTCGTCCTGATCGACTACAAGGGCGGAGCGGCCTTCGCGGAGTGCGCCGGGCTGCCGCACACCGTCGCGGTCGCCACCGACCTCGACGGGCCGCTGACCCGGCGGGCACTGATCTCCCTGAACGCCGAGATCGTCACCCGTGAGGCGGAGCTGGCGAAGTGCGGTGCGCCGTCACTGGAGGCGTTGGAGCGCTCGGGCGCCGCACCCGCTCCCGCTCGGCTCGTCATCGTCGTCGACGAGTTCGCCGCCCTGGCCTCGGAGTTCCCGGACTTCCTGGCCGGTCTGGTGGGCATCGCGCAGCGGGGGCGTTCCCTCGGCGTCCACCTGGTCCTGGCCACGCAGCGCCCGGCCGGCATCGTCTCGCCGGAGATCCGCGCCAACACCGCGCTGCGGATCGCCCTGCGGACGGTCGACCCTGGCGAGTCGCTCGATGTCGTGGGGGATCCGGCGGCGAGCCGGCTCAGCCGCGAGACGCCGGGTCGGGCGGTCCTGCGCGTCGACGGTCGACTGGTCGAGATGCAATCGGCCCTGGTCACCGCGCCCGCGCCCGTCCCGCGCGAGGCGGTGACGATCACCGAACTCGACGGCTGGCGCCGACCCGTCCTGGTGGCGCGGCCGCCAACCGGCGCCACGGACCTGGAGTTGCTCGTGGCGGCCGCCCGTGAGGCTGCCCGGATGACCGGCGTCCGGCCTGCCCGAAGTCCATGGTCACCTCCCCTGCCGGTCAGCTCGGCGATGCGTGCTGTCACCGCCGGCACCGTCCCGAACGTCGTTGTCGGCACCCTCGACCTGCCCGCCGAGCAGCGCCAGGCGGACGTCGTCCTCGAACTCCACCGCGGTGACGGGCTGCTTCTCGTCGGCGGCGCGCGCTCCGGCCGATCCAGCGCCCTGGTCGCGGTCGCGGCAACGGCCGCCCGGGCGTGCAGTCCGGACCGGCTCCACGTCCACGCGTTGGACTTCGCCGGCGGCGAGCTGCGGGAGCTGGCTGCGCTTCCCCACTGCGGCACGGTCCTGGGCCCGGACGACGTCGACAGCGTGCGGCCGTTCCTGGAGCGTCTGATCTCCGACCTGGGACGGCGCAGCGGGACCACCCCGGCGGTGCTGATGCTGATCGACGGGTGGGACGCGCTCGCCGCAGCCAGCGACGACGTCGACGGCGGACGGACGATGGAGGCCGCACTCGCCTTCCTCCAGGCCGTCGGCCGCTCGGGTGTCTCGGCGGTGATCGCCGGTGGACGCGCGGCGATGTCCGGTCGCCTGCCCCGTCTGATCGAGCAGAAGTTCGTCCTGCGCCTCGCCGACCCCGGGGACCTGGCGCTGGCCGGTGTGCCCCCGAAGGTCGCCCCCACCCGGATGCGCGCCGGGCGGGCGGTGCAGTGGTCGACCGGCGCCGAGATGCAGCTCGGTGTCCTGGACGGCGACCCCGACCCCCGGGCGCGGAGCGCGGCAGTCGCCGCGATCGCCACCGGGGTCACAGGGCGCCGATCGGCGCTGGTCGTGCGAGCGCTGCCGCGGCGCATCTCGGTCGGGGAGTGCACGGACGGCGCGGCGGGCTGCGCGCGGCCCGACCGGGTCGTCCTGGGACTCGGGGGGACGGGAGCGGATGCCGTCGTCGTCGACCTCCGGCCAGGTGCCCGGCTACTGGTCGCGGGTCCCGACCGCTCGGGCCGTTCGACCGTCCTGCGCACGGTACTGAGCCAGCTCGCGGGGCTCGCTCCCTGCGTCGTCGTCGCCAGCGCGCGGTCCCCGTTGACCGATTTCGCCGCCGGCCGGGACGTCCCGCGCCTGGCGCCCGACGCGCCGCGTGGCGGGTTCGTCCCCGCCGCCGGCACGACGGTCCTGGTGGACGACCTGGAGGCCCTGCTGGACACTGCGCTCGAAGCGTGGCTGGTCGATGCGGCGCGCCGCGATCCGGCCGGACTGTCGGTGATCGGCGCCGGGCGGACTCCCGAGCTGGTCCTGACCTTCCGCGGGCTGGCCGCCGAGCTGCGCCGAGCGCGCGCCGGCGTGCTGCTGCAGCCGTCACCCGGCGACGGTGAGCTGCTCGGTGTCCGGCTGCCCGCCGGCGCTCGCCCGGCAGCGATCCCCGGCCGGGGCGTCGCCGTCCTGGCGCCGTTGCTCTCGTCCGGCGCACCGCCTTCGCTCCGCGAGCCGTTCGCGATCCAAGTGGCCCACCCGTGAGCCGCCGCGCCCGTCGCCGGGCATGGGCGTCAGCTCGGGGGAGTCAGCTCCGTCACCAGCTCGCCGAGCTCCTGCGTGGCGTACCACGCCAGCTCGTGGCCCTCCGCGTCGTCGACCGCCTCCTCCGCCGCCGCGTCACCGAGATCGGCCCGGTCGATCGCACCGACGGCACGCGCCACGGTCTGCTCGGCACCGACGTCGTCGATCAAGACCGCGGCAACGTCTGCGACGGAGATCTCGGAGACGACTCGAACCACGCCCCGGTCGACGTCGTCGCGGACCTCCGCCTGGCTCGCCGGGACGTCGACCGCCAGCACGACCCGGCGCCGCGCCGCCGCCGGATCGGCGTCGAGCAGCCTCAAGCACGCACGCGCCGCTTCCGCACCCGCCGCGTACTCCAACTCCTCCTCATCGCCCTCGCGGTACCACTCCCGGAAAGCCGGGGTCACGGCGAACGCGGTGACCGGCCCGGGCACCAGGCCGGTGTCGAGCAGGCGCCGCAGCGTCGTCGACGTCGCAGGGACGTACAGGCGCATCCGTCAGCCGACCGAGCGCACGCGCCGCGCTCGCAGGGAGGCGCGGGTCGTCCGGATGGCCGTGTCCAGGACGCGGGTGCGGCGGGCCGGGTCCATGAGGTTGACACCCATCTCGGCGAGGTCTTCCGGCCCGGGGGTGACGACGGTGACCCGGGTCCCTTCCGCCTGGAGCTCGGCGACGTCGGCCATCAGGTGGCGCGTCACCGACCGGCGCACCGCCCGCTCCATCCTCCCGACCGTGGTGCTCGGCCGGTCCGGCTCGGTGCTGGCCATCGGCGCGAGAACCAGTACCTCATCGAGGCCGAGCCCACGAAGGAGGTCGACGGACGCGTTGGACGCGGCTCCGCCATCGATGTAGCTGTGCCCGTTGATGGTCACCGGCGGGTACCAGCCCGGGATGGAGCAGGACGCGACCACGGCGTCGGCCAGCGTGACCGCCGACGCAGGCCGTCCGCCGTACGGCAGCGCCGGCACCAACCCGTCGCCGGCCGTTCGTCGGCGGCCCCGCCCGGGCGGCGGCACCAACCGGCTCCGCGTGGGGTGTCCGTCCCTGAAGACGGTCCGGCGTCCCGTCCCGTAGTCGACGGCGACGAGCCACGGCGCGGGGCGAGTCGGCCAGGCGCGGACGTGTCCGGTCTCCTCGGCGAGCGCGGTCACCATCGCGTGGAGCGGAGCGAGGCTGCCCCGTCCGGCCGGGACGAGCCCGGTCAGCGCGACCAGCGGGTTGCGCCCACCGCGTCCCCGCAGGGCGTTCAGGACGAGTCCCGGCGCCGCCGGGCGCAGGCCTGGACGAGGTGGGAGCGGGCCGCCGCTGGCCGAGTCGTGGTCGTACCCGATGTGCGGATCGCCCGGCGCAGGCACGCCCTGGTGGTGCCGCCGCAGCGCGGCGAGCGGGATGCCGCAGCCCAACAGCGTGGCGACGACGGAACCAGCGGACGTGCCGACGGCGACGCGCGAGCTCGCGGCGACGTCCCCGAGCTGTTCCTCCACCGCGGTCAACGCGCCGACCATCCAGGCGAACCCCAGGACGCCACCGCCACCGAACACCACGCCCCGCCGGAGCTCCTCCCGGTCCGCGGGCTGCGTAGCGCGCGGTTCGGACGCCGGGACCGCGGACAGCACGCGGCCAAGTCGCGCGGCCGAGCGCAGCGCGCCGGAGTCCGCCGCCGGTTCGGCGACGTCGTCCGCCGCGCGTGCCGTCATGTGGTCTGCCGGGCGGTTCGACGCGTCGCCGGCGTCGGCGCGCCCTTGGGCGCCCGCATCCGCGACCGGGTCGCCGACGCTGCAGCCCGCCGCCAGGCGGTCCATCATCGCGGTCCTCCTGACCGTCCGGGGCCGGTACGGGCCCGGGTCGACGCCCTGCGCGGCCGGGAACCAGAACCCTGCCCCTCACCCGGGATGGCGGTCGAGGAGATTCCCGCGACGCCGGCTGCCGTCCGACACGGCGACCAGCTCGGCGAGGGACTCGCGTGATGAGCCCGGCCAGTACGGAGAGGTCCGCGACGGCGTCACGATCCCCTTCAGACCGTAGAAGACGCCGCCGTCGTAGGAGGTGAGGCCGATCGACACCGCGTGTCCGGCGGCCAGCGGCGTGATCGGGAACGTCTCGACCATGCGCGCTCCCGCGGCGTAGAGCGGGTACTGCGGACCGGGCACGTTGGTCACGACGATGTTCGCGATGCGCCCCGTGATCCGGCTGCCAGCCGAGCGCTGACCGCGTGCAGGGTCGGCGTGACGCCTGCCAGCGCCACCAACGCGTCCGCGCCGACCCACTGGCCCAGGCCGGCGCGCTCGTGCATCAGGTAGCTGATCTGTGCCAGCCGTAGCACCGGGTTCGGTTCGCCGACCGGCAGGTCGACCAGCTCCGCGGCCAGGCGGTGCACCGAGCGAGGGTCGTCGCCGGGCGCCCGAACGCTGATCGGCACCATCGCGCGAACCGTCGTCGTCGCGGTGACCGAGCGACCCCGGAACAGGAACCACCCGCGCAGCGCGCCGGCGATGGTCGCCAGGACCACGTCGTTGACCGTGCCGCCGTGCTCGCGGCGGACCGCACGGTGGTCCTCCAGTGACGTCCGGGCCACTGCGAGGCGGCGCTGCTCGCCGATCGTGACGTTGAGCGGGCTGGCGGGCACCGGGCGCACACTCGCCACCGTGGCCGACACCGCGCCGGCGGCCAGCCCGGTGACCCGCCGGGCGGTGCTGCGGAGGTCCTGCAGGCCCAACCGGGCGACGTCGAGGACGGCGGCGGGGCGGCGGACGGCGTCGGTCACCGCCCCGAGGACGAGATCGGTCGCGGACGGTTCCGGCGCCGGCATCCACAGCTCCTCTGGCATGGAGCGTGGCTCCGGGTCGTCGTCGAACAGCACCTGACCGATGTCGACCGCCGACACGCCGTCGACCACCGCCTGGTGGGTCTTGCTGAGCAGCGCGATCCGGCCGTCCGCGAGGCCCTCCACCAGGTACAGCTCCCACAGCGGCCGGCTGCGGTCCAACGGACGGGACTGGATCCGGGCGCAGAAGTCCAGCAGCTGTGCTTGCGAGCCGGGCTTCGGCAGCGCTGAGCGGCGAACGTGGAAGCTGATGTCGAAGTCGGGGTCGTCCACCCACACCGGCGCCGCCAGCCGTCCGGGGACTTCGCGGACCTTCTGGCGGTAGCGCGGCACGAGTGGGATGCGCTGCTCGAGCAGCGCGACGAACCGCTCGTACCGCAGCCCGCCCGGCGGCGGTTCGAGGACCGCGAGCCAGCCGACGTGCAGCGGCGTCGTCCGGCCTTCCAGGGACAGGAAGGACGCATCGACGCCGGACAGCCGCTCGGGCACGGCCCGCCTCCCCTGGATCGCGTCCGGCTCGGTCGCCGGCGCTGCTCCTCGATGGTGGCAGACCGACGTCTGCGGTCTGTCGAACGGGCGTGCCCCTGGCGGCCCGGAGCGCCCGGAACCAGTCGGGAGCGGCCGCGCCGGCCGGGAACGCCGCGTCAGCAATTGAACCGACACCGGCTGCGTCAGCCGCGCCGGACCCGACCGAACCGTCGGGACCCGGGCAGGCGCCGCCGGGTGCCCGCCACGTCCGACCCGCGTCGTAGGCGGTCACCGGAGTCGCTCGGGTCCCGCTCCCCGACCATCGCCGCCGCAAGGTCGTGCACCGCGGCCCGCAGTGGCGAGCCCGGGCGGACATCGGCGAGCGTCCGCCCCGCCGCGAGGGCCGCGTCGAGCCCGGTGCCGTCCCACGGCAGGACGGCGGCGGGCGATCTGCCGGCGAAGCGTTCGAGCGCCGCTGTCACCTCCGCCGCCGGGTCACCGGGGACCACGCCCTTGCGGACCTTGTTGATTACGACCCAGACCGGCGCGGCCACTTCGGCGTCCCGCAGGTCCGACAGCGCCCGGACCAGCCGCTGCACGCCCACCGGGTCGGCGGCGCCGACGACCAGCACCAGGTCGGCGGCATCGAGGACGGCCAGTGTGGCCCCGTTGCGGCGGGGCGCCGCGGTGTCGAACGACAGCTCCTCCTCCGTTTCGAGGCAGAAGCCGCAGTCCACGACGGTGTACTCCGCACACGAGCGCGCCGCGTCCAGCACCGAGGTCACGGCCGCCGGCCGCAGTTCCGGCCAGCGCTCCGGCCGAGGGATGCCGGTGAGCAGCCGCCAGGATGGCGACACCTGCCAGGCGAGCGCGGCCAGCGCCTCAGCTCCCAGGCGACCGGCGGCGGCCTGCCGGCACGCCGCCGCGATGCCCGGGGACTCGTCGAGCAGCCCGAGCACGGACGCCGCCACGCCGCCGTAGACGTCCGCGTCGATCAGGAGCGCCGACGACGCCATCCGCGACAGCTCGTCGGCCAACGCCACCGCGATTGTCGTCCGACCCGGCGCTCCGGTCGGTCCCCACACCGCGACGAGGGAGCCCCGCCGACCCGCGTCGCCTTCGACGTCTGCGGGCAGGTCCTCCCCGGGCGTCGGAAGAGAGGTGGGCGACGACGGTGCGGCCGGGAACCCGAACGTCCGCAGCGGCGAGCCCGGCGCCGGGTCGTCGGCCACCGCCTGCTCCAGGACGGCGGAGACGACGTCGGGCTCGGCGTCGTCGGCGACGACGTGCATCACGCCCAGCGCGCGCAGCCGCTGCCCGGCGGCCTCGTCGTCGCGGCGCACGACACCCACCGGCACGACCCCGGCGGCGAGCAACCGGTCGACCGCGTCGGCGTCGAAGCGCCGCAGCCCCGCGGACACCAGCGCGGCACGTGCCTGCCCCGACGCGGCCACGGCCAGGAGGTCCACCACGTCGACGCAGCGCCGTACGACCGTGACCGGAGATCCCCCGCGGTCGAGCGCCACCACCAGCCGCGCTTCCCACGGCGCGCCGTCGGCGGCGGTGAGGACCGGCAGCCTCATGCCGGCGTGCAGGCCGCCAGCGACGGCAGCGCGTCGTTGGCGGTGCTGCTCGGAGCACCGTCGAGGACACCGGCGCGCAGGACCGCGCCGTCGAGCGCCAGCGCTCCGACGACCCGGTCGGCCAGCGCGGACGGCACCCGGACGACAACGGTCTGACCCTCGCCGGTGACGAACGCGCCTCCGCCGGTGGCGGTGACGTCCTGGACGGTCACGTCACGCAGGAGCGCGAGCTGCGGGCAGCCCTTGGCCGACACCCAGACCGAGATGCGCTGACCGCGGCTGAACGCCGGAGCGCTGCGGGCATCGAACGGGATGGTGACCCCGGTGGCGGCCGGGGTCGCCCCCACCGCCGCCCGGGGAACGAGCTCGCCCTGTGACAGCGGCCGGGACACGGTGCGGCCGACGAGGCTGTCCGCGGAGCGCACGTAGGAGCTCAGTGACCCGGGCAGACGGGCGGCCACGGGGGCGAGGTCGTCCGGTTCCAGGACGGAGCCGGGCGCGAGGTCGCGCGCGGCCGACCAGACCTGGACCGACGAGCTCGCCCGGGACACCACGACCGAACCCAGCACGACGCAGCCGAGTACGAGGGCGACGCCGAGCAGCAGTCGTGCGTCGAGCCAGCGCGGTGTGCGGACCCGCCGCGGCACGGGGGACGCGTTCAGCATCGCGACATCCTGCCTGAACCACCGCGCAGAACGCACATCGGGCGGGACGGCTGTGGACGACGGCGTCCCTGCGTCCGTCCCGACTGGCAAGATGTGGCCGCGCTCCTGCCGGCGCCACGAAGGGACCTCCTCGACCCGATGGCCACCGACCGCTTCCTGACCCTCGCCGACGTGGCCGAGGTGCTGAACATCTCCGCGTCACAGACGTACGCGCTGGTGCGCAGCGGTGAACTGGAGGCGATCAAGATCGGGGGCCGCGGCCAGTGGCGGGTCGAGCGGGACAAGCTCGAGAGCTACATCGCGCGGATGTACGACGAGACGAAGCGGTTCGTGGCCGACCATCCGTTCGTGGAGGTCGACGCCGAGCGCTGACGACCGCGATTCAGGCCGAGCGTCGCACGACGGCCAACTCGGCGGTCGCGACCAGCAGGACGGAGCGGACCTCTGCTCCGCGGCGCCACTCCCCTGCCCCGTGTTCAGCCAGCTCGACGAAGTCCGCGCCGACCCGGTCGAGCGTGCCGTCGAGCACCGCGGCGTCCACCAGGTCGAGCCGCACGGGCGAGCGGTCCCGGGCGATCGCCCGCAGCGCCGACGCGAGGCCGAGACGGGCACCCACCCGGCCGGTCGCGGCAGGCTGCGCCAGCCGGCCCAGACCTGACACGGCCCGGACGGCGGCGAGCGGGACCAGCGCCTCCCGTCCGGGACCCTCGAGGACCAGCAGCCAGGTCGGCGCCACGCGGCGCAGCGCGCCGGTCACGACGGCGCCGCCGCGGCAGGTCAGCCGGACGGTCGAGCCGGCGCCGGCGGCGAGGCGGTCGGCGAGGTGCAGCGCCGCGACCTCGATCCGCGTCCGCTCGTCGACCTCCGCGGCCCGCTCCGCCTGCTCGAGCGCCGAGGCTTGCGCCTCGAGGTCGTCGAACAGGCCGTCCCAGCGCACGACCGAAGGCTAGTTGACGGCGCCGACCGGATCCTGTTTCATGCTGTCGTAAGCAAATGGAGGTAAACGCATGGTTCCGCGGACCAGCGCGATGGTCGATCGCGATGGCGGACGTCGCCGTCCTCGTCGGCCTCGCGGCCCGACTGGCCGGCGCTCGTCCGCGACGCGGCGGCGCCGCATGCGTGGCTCGCGAGGACGGCGCCGACGTGGCCGCAGCCTCGTCCGCCGGCGCGTTGCTGTGGCTCGTCGCGGCCTGGCTCGGTGCCGGGCTGCTCTGCACGGTCGTGTCTCGGGTCCCGGGGCTCGCCGGCCGCCTGGCGCGCAGGGGCGCGGAACTGCTGCTGCCACGCACGGTCGCCCGCCTGGTCGCAGGCGCGGCCGGCCTCGGTGTCCTCGTCGCCCCGGCGGCCGCGATGGCAGCCCCGGCGGGTCCGGCCAGCAGCGCCGCGTCAGCGCCTGCGGCCGCCACAGCGACGCCGCTGCCCGCGCCCGCCTGGCCGACGTCCCCGCGGGAGCCAGCCGTTCCCCCCGTCGCGCCACCGACCCCGGCGCCGACCCCACCACCGACCGCGGCGCCGACGCCACCACAGACGTCCGCTCCGGTCACCGCTGCCGCCTCCGGCGACACCGTCGTCGTCCGGCCGGGCGACTGCCTCTGGCTGCTCGCGCAGCGCCGGCTCGGTCCCGGGGCGCCCGCGGCGCGCGTCGCCGCGGAGTGGCCGCGCTGGTGGGCCGCCAACCGGGACGTCGTCGGTCCCGACCCATCTGTTCTCCACCCCGGCGAGCGGCTCGTCCCGCCCGCGTCCTGACCGCCCGACCACCGATTTCGAGGAGACCGACATGACCACCGCGCTGCGCGGCGTCACCGTTCACCCCGCCCCCCGGCGGGAGCCGCCCTACGACGACGAGATCCCCGACCGGCACCTGCACCTGGTCGGCCCGCTGGACCGGCAACTGCCGTTCCCGCCGGCCCGTCGCGAACCGGCGGACCCGACCGGGTTCGGCGCGCGACCGACCAGCCGCGCGGACCTGCCGGACGCCGCTGTCTGGGGCCGGGCGTTGGTGACGGCGGTGCTCGAGGCGTTGTCCGGCCGCCGGCCGTTCCGGCAGCTCGCCGGGCACCTGGCGCCGGCGGTCCACCACGGCCTGCTCGCCGCCGAGCACGAAACCGTGCTGCGTCAGCGGGCGTGGGCGCGGACGGCGGTCGTGCGCTCGGTGCACGTCGGCGAGCCCGCGGACGGCGTGGCGGAGATCGCAGCAGTCGTCCGTACCGCCGGGCGGGTGCACGCAGTGGCTGCCCGGCTCGAGGGCCTGGACGGTCGGTGGCGCTGCACCCGGCTCCAGCTCGGCTGAGCCCCCGAGCGGCGAGCGCTCAGCGCTTGCGCTTGCGCCCGGCTCCGCGGTTGCCCCGGCTCCCGCGGTTCGGGTTGTCCCGGACCTGCTGGCGGCGGGCTGCCGCCGAGCCGCCCGGCGCGGAACCGCTGGATCCGTTCGGGCCCGACCCGTTCGCGCCGCCGGACGCCGGGACGCCCTCGGCGTCGGCCACCCGGACCTCCGGGCCGTCCGAGCCCAGCGACGGCGCCGTGTAGACGAGCGGGCGCTCCGACCGCTGCGGGTCGAGTCCCTTGGCGTGCACGTGCGGGTGGTGCTCGCCGTTCGCCGTCGCGGCGACGTCCTCCTCCGCCGTCAGCACGTCCTCGGGGGCATCGCTGTCCGGCGTCACCCCGGCAAGGGCCTCGAACTCGGCGACCGCGCGCGCGTCGTCGTCGACCACGCCGGCGTCCGTCGCCACCCCGCTCGCCTCGGCGGCGTCCGGCTGCTCGACCTGGACCTCCAGGTTGAACAGGAACCCGACGGACTCCTCCTTGATGGCCTCCATCATCGCGCCGAACATGTCGAAGCCCTCCCGCTGGTACTCGACCAGCGGGTCGCGCTGAGCCATCGCGCGCAGCCCGATGCCTTCTTGCAGGTAGTCCATCTCGTAGAGGTGTTCGCGCCACTTGCGGTCGAGCACCGAGAGCAGGACCCGACGCTCGAACTCCCGCATGACCTCGCTGCCGAGGTCCTCCTCGCGCGCGTCGTAAGCGGACTGGGCGTCGGCGGTGAGCTCCTCGACGAGGAACTCGCGGGTCAGCGACGCCTTCGACCCGCCGGCCTGCTCGATCGCCTCCTCGACGCTCAGCGACACCGGGTACAGGGTGCGCAGCGCGGTCCACAGCCGCTCGAGGTCCCAGTCCTCGGAGTAACCACGAGCCGTCTCCGCCTCGATGTAGCCGCGCAGGACGTCGTCGATCATGCTGCGGACCTGCTCGGACAGGTCGGCGCCCTCGAGGATCTTGCGCCGCTCGTCGTAGATGACGGTGCGCTGCTTGTTCAGCACCTCGTCGTACTTCAGGACGTTCTTGCGGAGCTCGAAGTTCTGCTGTTCGACCTGCGTCTGCGCCGACTGGATCGCCTTCGAGACCGTCTTGTTCTCGATCGGGACGTCCTCGGGCAGGCGGAGGAAGTTCATCATCGCCGCGACCCGCTCGCCGTTGAACCGGACCATGAGGTCGTCGCCCAACGAGAGGTAGAAGCGGGACAGACCCGGGTCGCCCTGCCGACCCGCGCGCCCGCGGAGCTGGTTGTCGATGCGGCGGGACTCGTGCCGCTCCGTGCCGAGCACGTACAGGCCGCCGATCTCGACGACCTCGTCGTGCTCCCGGGCCACCTCGGCCTTGGCCTTCTCGAGCGCGTCCAGCCAGGCCGCCTCGTACTCCTCCGGGGTCTCGTCCGGAGCGATCCCCCGATCGCGCAGCGCCAGGTCGGCGGTGAACTCCGGGTTGCCGCCGAGCATGATGTCCGTCCCGCGGCCGGCCATGTTGGTCGCCACCGTCACCGCGCCGCGCCGGCCGGCGTTGGCGATGATCGCCGCCTCACGAGCGTGGTTCTTCGCGTTGAGGACCTCGTGCGGGATCCCGCGGCGCAGCAGCAGAGAGCTCAGCCGCTCGGACTTCGCGACGCTCGCGGTGCCGACGAGCACCGGCTGCCCGGCCTCGTGGCGCTCGGCGATGTCGTCGACGACGGCGGAGAACTTCGCGTCCTCGGTCTTGAAGATCGAGTCCGTCTCGTCGTCGCGGACCATCGGCCGGTTGGTCGGGATCGGCACGACGCCGAGCTTGTAGATCTGGTGCAGCTCCGCGGCCTCGGTCTGTGCCGTGCCGGTCATCCCCGAGAGCTTGTCGTAGAGGCGGAAGTAGTTCTGGAGGGTGATCGTCGCCAGCGTCTGGTTCTCCTGCTGGATCTGCACCCCCTCCTTGGCCTCGATCGACTGGTGCATGCCCTCGTTGTAGCGGCGACCGTGCAGGACCCGGCCGGTGAACTCGTCGACGATCAGCACCGAGCCGTCGGAGACGATGTAGTCCCGGTCGCGGTGGAACAGCTCCTTGGCCTTCAGCGCGTTGTTGAGGTACCCGACGAGCGGGGTGTTGGCCGCCTCGTAGAGGTTGTCGATGCCGAGCTGGTCCTCGACGAACGCGACCCCGTCCTCGGTCACCGCGACGGTGCGCTTGCCCTCCTCGACCTCGTAGTGGATGTCCTTGACCATCCGCGGCGCGAGGCGGGCGAACTCCAGGTACCAGCGCTGGTTCTCCTCAGCGGGACCGCTGATGATCAGCGGGGTCCGCGCCTCGTCGATGAGGATGGAGTCGACCTCGTCGACGATGGCGAAGTTGTGGCCGCGCTGCACCCGGTCCTCGAGGCTCCACGCCATGTTGTCGCGCAGGTAATCGAAGCCGAACTCGTTGTTCGTGCCGTAGGTGATGTCGGCGGCGTAGGCGGCGCGGCGCTTCTCCGGCGGCAGCTCGGCGAGGATCTTGCCGACCGAGAGGCCGAGGAAGCGGTGCACCCGGCCCATCCAGTCCGCGTCGCGGCCGGCGAGGTAGTCGTTGACCGTCACGATGTGCACGCCGTTGCCGGACAGCGCGTTGAGGTAGGCGGGCAGCGTCGAGACCAGCGTCTTGCCCTCGCCGGTCTTCATCTCGGCGATGTTGCCGAGGTGCAGCGCGGCGCCGCCCATCAGCTGCACCTTGTAGTGGAACTGGCCGAGGGTGCGCCGAGCAGCCTCCCGCACGACGGCGAACGCCTCGGGCAGCAGGTCGTCGAGGGTCTCGCCGTCGGCCAGGCGCTCCTTGAACGTGTCGGTCAGACCGCGCAGCTCGGCGTCGGTCAGCTCGACGTAGTCCTCCTCGAGCAGGTCGACGGAGTCGGCGATGGCGGACAGGCGTCGGACCGACTTTCCTTCACCGGCGCGCAGCAGACGGGCGAGGACCACGGCGGTCATCGTACGGGCTGACGCTGAAAGTCACGGACAGGTCACGACCGCACCGGACTGCCAGACTGCCCCTCGTGTCCGAGATGTCCGACGCCCCGGCCGCTCCTGCGCCGCTCGACGACGTCGTGCTGCGCACCGCGCGACTCGATCTTCGCCCCCTCACCTCGGCGGACGCGCCGGCGATCGCCGAGGCCATGCGCGACCGGAGCCTGCACGAGTTCCTGCCCCTGCCCGACCCCTACACCGAGCAGGACGCGCGGGCGTTCGTCGCGCAGGCCCAGGAGCAGCGCCGCCGCGGCGTCGCCCTGGTGTGCGGCCTCGGTGAGCGCGACAGCGGCCGGCTGGTCGGCACGTCCGCCCTCTACCTGCCCTCCGGCCGCACCGTCGGCGCGGAGATCGGCTACGCGGTGTACCCCGGCGGGCGCGGTCGCGGGTACGCCGCCGAGGCCACCCGCGAGCTGACGCGGTGGGGCCTGGCGCTGGGTCTGCCGCGGGTCGAGTTGCGGATGGCCGTGGGCAACGTGGCGTCGGCGCGGGTCGCGCTGGCCGCCGGTCACGCCTTCGAGGGGATCGAACGCGCATCGGTGGCGGTGCCGGACGGACTGGCCGACGGCGCGGTGTTCGCCCGGGTGCCGGGCGATCCGGACCACCCCCGGCCACCGGCGCTGCCACCGCTGCCTCGGGGCGGGCTCGGCGACGGGACGGTCCTCGTGCGGCCCCTGACCCGGGGCGACGCGGACCTGGTCGTCGCCGAGGCCCGCGATCCCGAAGCGCTCCGGTGGTCGTTGTTCGAGGTGGACGAGGCGCGGCTGCGAGCGGGCACCGAGCGGGCGGGCCTGGAGTGGCTGGTCGGGCGGCACTTCCGGATGGCGGTCGTCGACGTCGCCTCGGGCGAGGCCGCGGGCACGATCGCGCTGTACGCCGCGGGACCGCCCGGCACCGCCGTCGTCGGCTACGGCGTCCTGCCCCGGTTCCGGCGGCGGGGCGTCGCCAGCCGAGCCCTGCGGCTGGTCACCGCGTGGAGCTTCCGCGACGCCGGCCTGGCGCACCTGGACCTCGGTACGCACGTCGACAACGTCGCCTCGCAGCGCGTCGCCGAGGCGGCCGGGTTCGGCTTTGTCGCGGTCTCACGCGGGTACCTGCGCCACCCGGACGGGACGCGGGCGGACGAGCGGCGCTACGAGCTGTCCGCCGCCGACTGGGCGGATCCGGGGGAGGATCCAGGGGCGGTCTCGAGCCGGATCAGTCCGTAGTCGAACCCGTGGCGGCGGTAGACGACGCACGGGCGTCCGGTCTCGGCGTCCGCGAACAGGTAGAAGTCGTGCCCGACCAGTTCCATCTCGAACAGGGCCTGGTCGACCGACTTCGGCGCTCCGGGGTGGTCCTTCACGCGGACGATGCGACCCGGCCCGTCGTCGACGTCCTCGGCGTCGACGCCGTGTGCGCTGCCGTTCACCGCGGAGGCGTCCGCGCCGTTGGGCGACACCGCACCGGCGATCGCAGCCACCACCGCCGGGTCGGCGGCCGCGCGGGCGAGGCCGGTCGGACCCCGGCGGCCGCGGTGCACGCGGCGACGGTCGGCGGCCTGCCGGAACCGGCGTTCGAGCTTCTCGACCGCGCCGTCGAGGGCGCTGTAGAAGTCGCCGGCGCACGCTTCGGCGCGGACCACCGGGCCCCGGCTGCGGCAGGTGATCTCCACGTGCTGGCAGTTGTCGCGCTGGCGGCGGTTCTTCTCGTGGTGCAGCTCGACGTCGAGCCGGATGATCTTGTGGTCGTACCGTTCCATCTTCGACAACTTCTCGCCCGCGTGCTGGCGGAAGTGGTCCGGCACCTCGACGTTGCGTCCGCGGACGACCACCTCGATCTCGGTCTCGGCGTGGACACGTGTCCGTGTCCGAACTGCACTGCCCATCCGGCCTCCAGCGCTCGGGCGGCGCACGGGGTGCAGTCGTGATCACCCGGACGGGATCCCGGACCTCCGCGCACGGTGGCGGCGCTGCGACCGTGCCGTTCGGTCCCGGCCCCTCGTGGCCGACTCGGTCAGGTCAGGCCGACGGTAGACCCGGCCGGGGGTCTCGGCCAGCGCACGCCGGGCATGCGCACCGATGCACAGCGGGTGCTCGACGACGGCGGGTCGTCAACGCTCCGGGGCGCCGGTGCCGGCGGCGCACAGGGTCTCGGGGTCGACGTCGACGACGAGCCCGCGGTGGTCCGAGACCGGCAGCCGCGGGGCGGACACCCGGGTCCGGGGCAGCGGGCCCGGCGCGCGGAGGAGGACGTGGTCGAGCTGACGGGCCGGGTCGTCGGCGGGGAAGGTCGCCGCGGTGCCGAGCGGCCGGTACCCGGTCGCCGCAGTGGCGGCCTCCGGCACCATGTTCAGATCGCCCATGAGCACGAGCGGGTCGGGGAACGGGGCGAGATCGCGGCGCAGCCCTCGCAGCTGACGGCGGTTCCAGCCCGGGACGAAGGACAGGTGGGTACTCGCGACGGTCACCGCTCCGGCCGGCGTGTCGACGCAGCCGACGACGGCGACGCGGGGTTCCTCGTGGACGACGATCACCTTCCGCGGCCCCGGTAGCCACATCGGGAACCGGAACGGGATCGGCGACATCCGGACCACCTGCCACTGCCGGACCGGGTAGCGCGAGAGCAGCGCGACGCCGTACGCGGCGGATCCCGGCTGCTCGTCGCCGGTGGCGGCCATCCAGGTCGCCCCGGGCGTCCCGGCCAGTGCGGCGACGAAGCGCGAGTCGAGCGCTCCCATCACCTCGGCGGCGAGCGCTGTGAGGTCCGCGCCACCGGAACGCGGCTGGTCGCGGTCCACCTCCTGCAGCGCCAGCACGTCCGCGTCGAGCTCCCGGATGGACGCGACGTAGCCGTCGAGGTCGACGCGGCCCTGGCCCGGACGGCCCTCGCCCTCGCCGGCGTCCTCGGGTGCCCGACCGTTCCAGATGTTGAAGCTCGCGAGCCGCACTCCCTACTGTTACCCGCAACCGATGCCGTCGAGGTGCCCGCGCCCGGCGTCGCCGGACCGCGATGCCCGCCCGCGTCGCCGCCCCCGACACTCCGCCCGCCGAGGTCGCTGTGAGCGCACCGTCCACCGAGCAGCGCGCCGCGCTGCGCACCGCCCTGAAGCGCACCGCCGGCGCGCTGCAGAGCGCCGAGATCCCGTTCGCCCTCGCCGGCAGCTACGCGCTGTGGGTGCACGGCGCCGCCGAGCCGGACCACGACGCGGACTTCGTCGTGACCGAGGACGCGGTCGAGGACGCCGCGCAGGCGCTCGCCGCTGCCGGCTTCAGCGTCACCCGGCCGCCGGAGGGCTGGCTGTTCAAGGCGGAGGCCGACGGCGTCGTCATCGACCTGCTGCACCGGCTCGCCGGCGACGTCGTCGACGAGGGGTTCCTCGCTCGGGCACCGGTCGTCGAGGTCCTCGCCGTCCAGATGCCGGTGCTCACCCCGACGGACGTCCTGTCCGGGCAGCTGCGCGCGATGCGCGAGCACTACTGCGACTTCGGCGCGGTCCTGCCCGGTGTGCGCTCGGTCCGGGAGCAGGTGGACTGGCCACGGCTGCGCGCGGAGACCGCCGACAGCCCGTTCGCCCGGGCGTTCCTGCTGCTCTGCGACCTGCTCGGGCTCACCGACCGGCGACCCGGCGGAGGCGGACGGCCGGTAGCACCGACGCCGGCCACGACCGCGAAGCCGGCCACCTGCCAGCCGGTGCAGGTCAGCGCCCGGGCCGATTCGCGCAGCGTCGCGCCAGTGGTACAGACGTCGTCGACGAGCACCGCCCGCACCGGCCCAGGTGGCCGGCGCGCGACGACGGCGCCGGCGAGGTTGGTCGCCCGCTCCGACCGGGAGAGCTGCGCCTGGTCGGCGACCGGCCGCGCGAGTACGCAGCGCGTCGGCGGTCGCCAGACCGGTCGAGCGGGCGGCTCGCTGCCCGAGGCGACGGACGTGGTCGCCAGCCGCGTCGGCGCGCCGACGCCCGGCTGGTGGCGACCGGGACCAGCACGAGCGGCGCTGTCGGCCGCGACCCACCGGGGACGCCGCCGACGTCGAGGACGCCGACCAGCGCGTGCACCGCCTCGGCGAGCACCGCGCCCAGCGCCGCGGCGAGGTCGCGCCGGCCGCGCTCCTTGTAGGCGACGACCGCCGCGCGGACGGCCTCGGAGTACGGCGCGCCGGCGGCCAGCGGCCGCCCTGCCAAGCTCGTCAGCGGGGGCGCGGCACCGCGGCAGGACCTGCACAGCAGCGCCCCGGACCGACCGCAGCCGACGCACGCGACCGGCAGGACCAGGTCGAGCAGCGCCGGGACGGCTCGCGGCCGCCCGGCCGGGACGACCCCCCGGGCGACGACGGACACGCAGCACAGCCTGCGGACCGTCCGGGGCCGCCACCAGCGCAGGACACGAGGTCGTGGACGGCGGCAGGACCTGTGGATGGCGGAGCGCCGCCGCGCGGAGCCGTCACTCGGTCACTGCAGGTAGGACGGGCTCGTCCCTGGCACCGACACCACGCCCGAGCCGTAGAGCGGCACCCAGGTGCTGCGGCGTTGCTGCCAGAGCCGGCCGTCGGCCTGCACGACCGGGAACGCCTCGAGCGCGGCCGTGATCGCCGTCGGCGCGGCAGGCAGCCCGGCCACGTCCCGACTCGTCCACAGCGAGCCGTCGGACTGCACGTCCCAGATCCCCAGGCTGCCGCTCGAGGCGTCGGTCCCGGTGACGAACATGGTGGTCGGGTCGTTCCACGCCACGTCGTCCACGGACACGTCCGGCGGCGTCACCGGCTGCAGGCCGTCCACCCGGACCTGCGCCCCGGAACGGACGACCGCGCCGACCCACACCTGGCCGCGGCCCTGCGCGGACGCCACCACGAGGGCGACCCGAGTGCCGTCGGCGCTGAACGCCACGGCGCCGATCGCGCCGGTGACCGCACCGCTGCGGGCGGTCAGTGACACCGTCGACGCAGCGAGACGGGCGCCGACCTGGACCCGCACCACCGAGGACCCCGACCCGACCCACACCTCCGGCTGCGGCGAGGTCGGCGCCCACGCCGGCCGAGTCAACGTGCCCGGCGGGAGTCCCGCGTCGGCCAGCGTGGCGTCGGTCAGGCGGCCGACCAGCAGCCGACTCGATCCCGGCACCCCCGTGACCGCCGCGACCAGGTTGTTCGGCGCGCCGACGCGGGACACCGCCGCGGACGTCACTTCCCCGGGACGGGACAGCGCGCCGGGCACCGGGACGGCACGATCGCCGGAGAGTGTCTGCAGGACCGCGCCGTTGAGGAAGTACAGCTGCCCCGGCGCGGCGTTCGACTGCGGCAGGAACGCACTGAAGTCGGTCGCCGTCGCTCCGCCCGGGTGGTCCGGCACGGAGATCGGCCGGCCGCCGTCGGTGATCGTGACCAGGGCGCCGGGCACAGCCTGGTCGAGTGTGGTGGTGACCTGCGCGGCGAGCAGCTCGGCGGTCCGCGCGTCGAGCTGCGCGGCGCCGGGGATCTCGACGGACACCGTCGACGCGGTGACCGTCGCCGAGACCCGACGCGGATCGGCCTGCTCGGGCACCTCGTCCTGCACCGCGTTCTGCAGGAACGGCCGCGGGCCGGCGGCGAGCTGGCTGGCCAGCCACGACGCCAAGTCGCCCGGCTGCGCGAGCGCGCTGTAGCGCAGGTCGGGGACGACCAGGGACTCGCTCGGGTCGAGGAAGTACACCCGCTGCGGTTGGTAGAGGTCGGCGAACTCGGTCTGCGTGACGATGAGGCCGTTGGGCAGCTGGTCGATCCGCCACTGCCCGGACACCCGGCGCAGCACGAACTGGATGCTCAGCGGGTTGCCGCTGGCGCCGTTGCCGACCAGGTCCGGGGAGTAGACGCCGTCCTCGTCGACGGTGCCGATCCGGTCGGCTGCGACGGTGACCGTCGGCGTCGCGGCGGAGACCTTCACCGCGTCGGCGACCACGGTCACCGTCGCGTCGGACCACCGGCGCTGGGCGTCCTGGGTGAGGAAGGCGCGGGCGGCGCTGTGCCGCACGTCGGTGGAGGAGTTGGCGCTGAGGAACTGCGCGACGATGGTCTGCGGGTCGGCGTCGGGCGCCGGGCTGATCGTCGGAGCTCCGGGCGGTGCCGCGAGCCGGACCGGGCTGACGATCTCCGGGGCCGACGCGCGCGGGATCCCCGAGCAGCCGGCGAGCACGAGGACGCCGAGCAGCGCCACGACAGCGGCCGTGGTGGCGCGCCGGGCGGTCACGGCCGCTCCCCCAGGACGTGCGCGCGCCGCTCGGTGGGGACGGGCGCGGCATCGGTACCGTCCTCCGGGTCCAGGGGCAGCGGAGAGCCCGTGACGTCGTCCCCGGCGGTGCGCGGCAGGGTCAGCCGGAAGTTGGCGCCCCGCCCGCGCTCGCCCCACGCCTGCAGCCAGCCGCCGTGCAGCCGGGCGTCCTCCAGGGCGATCGCCAGACCGAGGCCGGTGCCGCCGGTGAGGCGGCTGCGCGACGGGTCACCCCGCCAGAACCGGTTGAAGACCAGACCCGCCTCGCCCGGGTCGAAGGCCGACGCCGTGGTCGCGGACCGTCACCGCCACGGTGGTGTCCGACCCGGCCACCGTGATCTCCACCGGCCGTCCCTCGCCGTGGTCGAGGGCGTTGCCGAGCAGGTTGCGCAGGATCCGCTCGATCCGGCGCGGGTCGATCTCGACCGGCACCGGGTCGGCGGGCAGGTCGAGGACGAGCTCGCTGCCGTGGCGCTCGGCGAGGACCCGGCTCGACTCGACGGCGTCGCCGACCACGGTGCGCAGGTCGGAGGTCTCCGCCTCGAGCCGGGCGACGCCGGCGTCGTGACGGGAGATCTCGAGCAGGTCGGCGAGCAGCGCCTCGAAACGGTCGAGCTCGGAGTTCAGCAGCTCGACCGAGCGCGCCAGCTCCGGCGGGAACTCCCCGCGCTCGGCGTGCAGCAGTTCGGTGGCCATCCGGATGGTGGTCAGCGGTGTCCGGAGCTCGTGCGAGACGTCGCTGGTGAACCGCCGCTGCAGGCGGGACAGCTCCTCCAGGCGGCGGAACTGGCGCTGCAGGCTCTCGGCCATGTCGTTGAACGCCCGGCCGAGGCGGGCGATGTCGTCGGTGCCGTCGACTTTGATCCGCTGCGACAGGTCGCCCTCGGACAGCCGCCCCGCCGTCTCGGCGGCGACCCGGACCGGGCGCACCACCTGCCGCGTCACGAGCAGCGCGATGACCAGGACGAGCAGCACCAGCGCGAGCCCCGCGAACGCCACGGTGCGCTGCACCAGGGCGAGCGTCTCCTGCTCGGAAGCCAGCGGGAACAGGTAGTACAGCTCGAAGGTGCCGGCACGGGCGGCCACCGGCGAGCCGACGATCAGCCCGCTGACCGGCCGTCCGTCCTGCCCGCGCAGTTCGGCGTACTGGACGACGAGGTTGCCGCGCGGCGACGTCGCGGCGCAGTGTCGGGCGACACCGGCGCTGCGGCGGCGTCGAGTTGGGCGTTGGCGGCCGCGCTGGGAGAGAGGACCGCGACGGTGAACAGACCCCGCCGCACCGCCGTTGGCCGACAGCTGCAGCCGGGTGCGGTCGATCGAGTCGAGGATGCCGGCGATGTCCCCGGCCTCCGGCTCGCCGAGCAGCGTCTGGGCGGTGGGCAGGCCGAGCTCGACCTGGGCGATGGCCGCGCTGCGCTTGGCGCGCAGGACTCCGGCGCTGATCTGGTCGACGAGGAACGTGCCGATGATGACGACGACGATGCTGGTGACCACCAGGGTCGTCGCCGCCACGCGAAGCTGCAGGCTGTTCGACCACGCCCGGGCCACCGTCTGCCCGCCGGACCTGGCGGCGCGGCGCGCGCGCGCCAGCGCGGCGCGCAGCCCGGGCCGCAGCGCGAGCCACAGCCGTCCGGCCAGCGGCGCGCGGCCGGTCGGGGACAGCGGTCCCGGCCGCTCCCCCTCGCGGACCGGCCGCGGGACCGGGACGTCGCCGGCGCCGGTGGTCACGTCGGCGGTCCTCCGCGGGACGGCGTCACGAGGTGCCCGCCCGGTACCCGACGCCGCGGACCGTGAGCACGACCTCCGGCCGCTCGGGGTCGCGCTCGACCTTGGACCGCAGCCGCTGGACGTGGACGTTGACCAGCCGGGTGTCGGCGGCGTGCCGGTAACCCCAGACCTGCTCGAGCAGCACCTCGCGGGTGAAGACCTGGCGGGGCTTGCGGGCCAGCGCGACGAGCAGGTCGAACTCGAGCGGGGTGAGCGAGATCGGCGACGCCGTCGCGGGTGACCTGGTGGGCGGCGACGTCGATCGTCACCGGGGACTGCGCCGGGCCGATGGTCAGCGTCTCGCCCGCGACCGCCTCGTGGTGGCGCAGCCGCGCACGCATCCGGGCGACGAGCTCTTTCGGCTTGAACGGCTTGACGACGTAGTCGTCGGCGCCGGACTCGAGGCCGAGCACGACGTCGACGGTGTCGGTCTTGGCGGTGAGCATGATGATCGGCACGCCGCTCTCAGCGCGGATGGCGCGGCAGACGTCGATGCCGGACAGGCCGGGCAGCATCAGGTCGAGCAGGACCATGTCGGCCTTGCTGTCACGGAAGGCCTGCACCGCTCGGCTTCCGTCGGCGACGAAGACCGGGTCGAAGCCGTCGGTGCGCAGGACGATGCCGAGCATCTCGGCGAGGGACGAGTCGTCGTCGACGACGAGCACGCGCGGCTTCACGGCACACATGGTGACACCCGGGAGCCGTGACGCGGCCTCGATCGACGAGCGCCGGGCGGTCGCAGGATCGACCACCCGGCGCTTCACGAGTCGCGGACCGGAGGACGCGGTCGGATCAGTACCGGTACTGGTCCGGCTTGTAGGGGCCGGCGACGTCGACACCGATGTACTCGGCCTGGTCCTTGCGTGAGCGTCGTCAGCTTGCGCGCCGAGCGCGTCCAGGTGCAGCCGCGCGACCTTCTCGTCGAGGTGCTTGGGCAGCACGTAGACCTTGTTCTGGTACTCACCGCGTCTTGGTGTGCACCTCGATCTGGGCGATCGTCTGGTTGGAGAACGACGCCGACATGACGAAGCTCGGGTGGCCGGTGGCGTTGCCGAGGTTGAGCAGCCGACCCTCGCTGAGCACGATCACCGAGTGGCCGTCGGGGAAGACCCACTCGGCGACCTGCGGCTTGACGTCGTTCTTGACGATGCCGGGGATGCGGGCCAGACCGGCCATGTCGATCTCGTTGTCGAAGTGGCCGATGTTGCCGACGATCGCCTGGTGCTTCATCGCCGCCATGTGCTCGGCCTTGATGATGTCCTTGTTGCCGGTGGCGGTGACGAAGATGTCGGCCTTGGCGACGACGTCCTCGAGGGTGACGACCTCGATGCCGTCCATCGCCGCCTGCAGTGCGCAGATCGGGTCGATCTCGGTGACGACGACCCGCGCGCCCTGTCCGCGCAGCGCCTCGACGCAGCCCTTGCCGACGTCGCCGTAGCCGCAGATGACGGCGAGCTTGCCGCCGATCATCACGTCGGTGCCGCGGTTGATGCCGTCGATGAGCGAGTGGCGGCAGCCGTACTTGTTGTCGAACTTGCTCTTCGTGACCGAGTCGTTGACGTTGATCGCCGGGAACAGCAGCGTGCCGGCTCGTTCGAACTCGTACAGCCGGTGCACGCCGGTCGTGGTCTCCTCGGTGACGCCGATGATGCGCCTGGGCCATCCGGGTGTACTTGCCGGGCTGCTCGGCGATCGAACGGCGCAGCGTCTCGAGGATGATCCGGTACTCCTCGGAGTCGTTCTCGTCGGCCTGCGGAACGGCGCCGGCCGCCTCGAACTCCACGCCCATGTGGATGAGCAGCGTGGCGTCGCCGCCGTCGTCGACGATCGAGTCCGGGCCGCTGCCGTCGGGCCAGGTGAGCATCTGCTCGGTGCACCACCAGTACTCCGCGAGCGACTCGCCCTTCCAGGCGAACACCGGGACACCGGACGGGGCCTCCGGCGTGCCGTCCGGCCCGACGACGACCGCGGCGGCGGCGTGGTCCTGCGTGGAGAAGATGTTGCAGCTCACCCAGCGCACGTCGGCGCCGAGCGCGACGAGGGTCTCGATCAGGACGGCGGTCTGCACGGTCATGTGCAGCGAGCCCGCGACCTTCTTGCCGGCCAGCGGCTTCGCCGCGGCCGTACTCGGCGCGCAGCGCCATCAGCCCGGGCATCTCGTGCTCGGCGAGCTGGATCTCCTTGCGGCCGAACGCGGCCAGCGACAGGTCGGCGACCTTGAAGGCGGGGACCGAGCCCGCCGAGTCGGGCGCCAGCTCGGTGGCGGTCGTGGTCATGCGGTCTCCTTCGATGCGGGCGTGCGGTCGGGTCGAGGTGAGCAACGTACGGTGAGCCGACGGGTGGCGGGACAGGTCGCGGCGGGGGAACGGGGGTCTCGTCCAGCGGCGAGACGGCGGAACAGCCGGCTACCGTCCGGCGCGCACCGCGGTGCAGCGGCCCGAACCACGCGTCGACGGCCGCGGCGAGCGCCGGGTCGGTACGCATCCGCAACTCGAAGGCCAGGTCGGTGATGCCGATGCCGTGCCGCGTCGAGCAGCTCGCGCAGCCGCTGCACCCGGTCGACGTGGCGCGGCAGGTACTGGCGGTGTCCGCCGGGCGTGCGCAGCGGGACGACGAGGCCGGCCTGCTCGAGGTAGCGCAGCATCCGCTGGGACCAGCCGGTGGCCTCTGCCGCCTGCTGGATCGTCAGCGGCGTCCCCGCATTCCCGGCCATCACCGCTGACCTTACACGGTCATGTCAGGTTCGGCGACCACGAGGTAGTGTCGTGTCGCCCGGGCAGACGTCACGTCGGGCGTCCGCCGCGGTCACCAGCGCCGCCGCTGCCGGGGGCGACGATGCCTCGCCACCGACCTGGGCGGGCGCCGGCGACGGCGAGGACCAGTCCCGGGCAGGCCACGGGCCACCTCCGTGCCGGCCCGCGGTGACGCTCGAGCCGGAACTCGGCGGCCGGCGGGCGCGAACCGCGGCCCGCGCAGGACCTCCGGCTGGCGTGGTCGCAGGTCGGCCACCGCGCAGCACCTCCGTCGACGTCGACGTGCTTCGGCGGTCAGGCCGCCGCGCAGCACGTTGTCGCTCGCGCCGAGGACCTCGACGCCCAGCCCGGACTGGTAGGCGTGGAGCTGGCCGGCGCTCGAGGAACAGCGCCTCGCCGGGCTGCGAGCCGCACCAGGTTGAGCAGCAGCGCCACGACCACGCCGACGTCGCCCGGGATGGTGGCCGGCGATGGTCGTGGCGGCGCGCAGGATCTCCGCCCACCGGGCCGGCACGTCGGCGCGCGCCGCCGCTTCGGCAGCGCAGCCGCGACGGCGTCCGCCAGCGTCCCGGCGGTGGGCGTCCGGCAGGCGCGAACAGCCCGGCCACCGCGGCGCGCACACCGTCCCCGGACCCGTCACCGAGCGCGGCGATGGTCGGGGCGAGCGCCGGGACGTCGAGCAGCGCGCAGCAGCTCGACGGTGTCCGGTACCGGGCGGAACGGACACCAACGCCTCGAACGGCGTCAGCGCGCAGAGCAGCTCGGGTTTGCCGTGCGGGTCGCGGTACCGCCGCGCGGCGCGTCGAGCGGGACGCCGCGGGCCTGCTCGTCGGCGAAGCCCGCCGCCGCCTGCTCGTGCGACGGGATGGACCTGCAGCGACAGCGGCGCCGCCGCGGCGAGCAGCTTGACCATGAACGGCAGGCGCGGGCCGAACCGCTCGACGACGACCGGTCGCCGAGCACGCCGAGCGGGTCGCGCGGCGATGGCGGCGTCGAGCGGGCCGTCCGGCGGTCTCGCACGGGTCGTCGGGATGCGCGCCGAACCACAGCTCGGCCAGCGGTTCGCCGGTGACCGGCATGCCGGCCAGCCGTCGGGATCGGCCGCGACGTCGACCCCAGGCGTAGCGCCGCGACCCGGCCGGTCAGCGGCGATCACGGCCGCCTCGCCGGCCACCGGCGCGCGCTGCGCGGTCCGCGGTCGAGGTCGGGCTCGAGGTAGATCACCCGCGCGGCCGGCACCGCGGCGCGCACCCGCTGCTCGGCGGCGTCGATCGCGCCGGCGACCTGCGCCAGACGTCGCGCCCGGCGGGCATGGCGAGCTTCGCGCCGACCAGCAGCTCCTCCGGGCCGAGGTGCATCGTGCGCAGGTGGATGACCCGGTCCACCCCGCTGTCCGGCCCGCCGAGCAGCCCGTCGGCGATCAGCGTGCTGCGCCTCTGGCGTGGCGGCCTCGCCGAGCAGCAGGCTCTTCGTCTCGACCACCAGCACGATCGCGACCGCGACGAGCAGTACGCCGATGGCCAGGGTGCCGATCCCGTCCCACACCGGCTGGTCGAGCAGCGCGTCGACATCCCGACGCCGATCAGCGCGAAGGCCAGACCGATCAGCGCCGCGGTGTCCTCGAGCAGGACGACCGGGAGGTCCGGCACCTTGGCTCGCCGGATGAACGCCACCCAGCTGTGTGCGCCCTTGAGCTCGCGGGACTCGGCGATCGCGGTCCGCAGGGAGAAGGACTCCAACGCGATCGCCACCAGCAGGACGACGAGCGCGACGGCCGGGGCTGTCGAGGTGGTGCGGGTGGCGGATCTTCGTCACGCCCTCGTACAGCGCGAACAGGCCACCGGCGCTGAACAGCATCAGCGCGACGAGGAAGCCGTAGACGTAACGGTCGCGGCCGTAGCCGAACGGGTGCTCCGGCGTCGCGCGACGGCGGGAGCGCCGCGCGCCGACGAGCAGCAGGACCTGGTTGCCGCTGTCGACGACGGAGTGCGCGCCCTCGGCGAGCATCGAGCTGGAGCCGGTGATCGCGAACGCGACGAACTTGATGACCGCGATGCCGAGGTTGGCGCCGAGGGCGGCGAGGACCGCCTTGCCCCCGCCGTGGTGCGTCTCGGGTACGGCCGCGGTCTGCGTCCCACTCAATGTCCCAACTCCCCCGGGCGCGGCGCCGACGGGTCGAGCCCGCTGGCCAGCGCGAGGTACGCGGCCGTGAAGTCGCCGAACTGGGTCGCGGCGGCCAGTCGCGCCAGCGCCGTCCCCGGCGGAACCGCCACCCGGGACGAGCGCACCCCGTTCTCGGCGGCGATCTGCTCGAGCGCCCGGGCGGCGCGCCGGGCCGCGACCTCGTCGAGCTGGATCTCGGCGCCGGAACGGGGGCCGAGGACCGGGTCGTCGGCGTCGCCGTCGTCGCCGATGATCACCAGCCGCGGGCGCCGGGCGGCGGCATCGCCGTCGAGCGTCCGGTCCCGGAAGAAGTCCGCGACGTCGTCCTCGACGCCCGCGCCGCGCTCCCGGACTGGGACAGCAGTGCGCCCGCCCGCCCGACGTTGTCCGGCAGGCTGGTCGCCTCCGCGGCCGCGCCGGCGAGCAGTTCCAGCGCATCGGCGAACTCGCGGGCGGCGATGCCGGCCAACGGGCCGGCGCCGGCGATCACCGGCAGCGTCTCCGCGAACTCCGCCGCCAGGGCCTTCGCCGGGTTGGTGAAGGCGTCCCCCGAGACCCGGCACGCCTCGGCGGTGTCGTCGAGCGCGTCGGAGATCTCCTCCAGGACGGGGACGGGGACGTGCGCCAGGCCGAGCGCGTCCACGGCCTGCAGCAGCGGGCCGAGCAGCGCCCACCGGGCGGCGCGCCGGTTGAGGTCGTGCGGCAGCGCGGCGACGGGGTTGCGACCGGCCGCGTCAGCGACCGGTGACCCGGCGTCCGCGACGACCGCGACGGCCAGGCCGCGCCGGACGCCCTGCTCGACCAGCCCGGCGATGCGGGGGTGCCGCCCGTCGAGCGCGGCCACGAGCAGCGCGTCGGCCGGCCCCGCCCACCGCGGCAGCTCGACGCCGCTCCACTTCAGCGCCGGCGCCATCGGTGAGGCGACCCGCACGATCGCCCGCGCCGCGCCGACCGCCGGGCCGTCGGTGACGACGAGGACCGCGCGCGGGGTCTGCCCGCGCAGCCGGTCGACGTCGAAGTCGTCCGCGGTCCCGGCGGCGCGCCGGACCGCGGCGCCCGCCGCGGCCAGCGCCCGCAGCAACCCGCCCTCGTCCCGCCGCTCCAACAGCTCGACGTCGTCGAGGGCCGCCTCGTCGAACCCTGTCCTCGGCACCGCCTCAGGCCCCGTCCGCGGGACGGCCGAGCCCGCGCGGGCCGGGCACGGCGTCGTCGAGGAGCAGCACGGGGATGCCGTTCCGGATCGGGAAGCGTGACCGGCACGAGGTGCAGACCAGCTCGCCCTCGCCGCCGGCACCGTCGACCGGCTCCAGGTACTCCAGCGGGGCGTGGTCGTCCGACGGGCAGGCGAGCACCTCCAGCAGCTCGGCGAGCTCGGCGGTGACCGGCATGACGGCGTCCTTCCCGGGCGTCGGAGTGCAGAAGAGCACAGGTCTCACGCGCGGATGACCGCGAGCGCCTCGTCGCGCAGCGCGATCATCTCGGCGGGGCTGGCGGCCTCGACGTTGAGTCGGAGCAGCGGCTCGGTGTTCGACGGGCGGACGTTGAGCCAGCTGCCTCCGGGCAGCTCGAGCGTGACGCCGTCCAGCTCGTCCACCGCGACCGTCCGGTCGGCGAAGGCCGCCCGGACGGCGGTCATCCGCCCGGCCTGGTCCGCCACCGTCGAGTTGATCTCCCCGGAGGCCGCGTACCGCTCGTACCCGCGCACCAGCTCGGCCAGGGGCGCCGGCTGGCCACCGAGCTCGGCCAGGACGTGCATCGCGGCGAGCATGCCGGTGTCGGCGTTCCAGAAGTCCCGGAAGTAGTAGTGGGCGGAGTGCTCGCCGCCGAACACCGCGCCGGTCCGGGCCATCTCGGCCTTGATGAACGAGTGGCCGACCCGGGTCCGCACCGGTGTCCCCCCGTGCTCACGCACGACGTCCGGGACGGCGCGCGAGGTGATGAGGTTGTGGATGACGACCGAACCGGGATGGCGGGCGAGCTCGCGGGCCGCGACGAGCGCGGTGATCGCGCTCGGCGACACGGCCGCGCCGTCGGCGTCGACGACGAAACAGCGGTCGGCGTCACCGTCGAAGGCCAGCCCGAGGTCGGCGCCGGCCTCGACCACGGCCTTCTGCAGGTCGACGAGGTTGGCGGGCTCGAGCGGGTTCGCCTCGTGGTTCGGGAAGCTGCCGTCCAGCTCGAAGTACAGCGGGACCACCCGCAGCGGCAACGGGTCGAGCACGAGGTCGCCGAGCACGGCCGGGACCGTGTGCCCGGCCATCCCGTTGCCGGCGTCCACGACCACGGTCAGCGCCCGGATGGCGGACAGGTCGACCAGCGAGCGCAGGTGCGCCGCGTAGCCCGGCAGCACGTCCAGCTGCTCGACGTCCAGCTCCCCGACGTCGAGCTCCTCATCGGACCCGAGCGGCGCGCCGTCGCGCAGCAGTTGCTGCGCCCGGTCGCGGACCTCGGTCAGCCCGGAGTCCTGCCCGACCGGGACGGCGCAAGCCCGGAACAGCTTGATGCCGTTGTAGCGGGCCGGGTTGTGGCTCGCGGTGAACATGGCGCCCGGGAGGTCGAGCGCGCCGGCGGCGTAGTAGAGCTCGTCGGTGGAGGCCAGCCCGACGTCGACGACCCGGGCGCCGTGGACGGCGGCGCCGGCCGCGAACGCCCGGGCCAACCCCGGTCCGGACTCGCGCATGTCGTGCCCGACGACCAGCCGGTCGGCGCGGACGAGCTCGACGAAGGCGGCGCCGATCGCGCGGGCGACCTCGTCGTCGAGCTGGTCCGGGACGGTGCCGCGCACGTCGTAGGCCTTCACGATCGCGGCGAGGTCACGCACCGCGACAGGCTACCGTCCGGTGGCGCGCCGGCCCGGGCGTCAGCTGCCCGGAGGGACGACGCGCAGATGACCACGGCGCCCGGTGCGCCCGGTCCCGGCCGGATCTGCGGCGGACGACGTGCCGGTGACCCCGGCAGTGGCGCCGGCAGTGACGCCCACGGTGGCGCCGGTGCCGACGACGTCGACACGGGCGGCCTCGCGGACCGCGTCGGCGAGCGCCTCGAGGTCGTCGGCGTGCGGCAGGGGCGCCGGGAACTCTCCTTCGTGTCGGACGACCTCCCACCCGCGAGGGGCGGTGAGCCGCACGGCGTGCTCCTCGCACAGGTCGTAGCTGTGCGGTTCGGCGTAGGTGGCCAGCGGACCGACGACGGCGGTGGAGTCCGAGTAGACGTACGTCAGGGTGGCGACGGCCTGGCGGCTGCAGCCGGTCCGGGTACAGCGGCGCACGGGACTCACAGCTGGCGACGATATCCCCCGGGCGGGTCCCGCCCCGGCTGCCGCTGCGTAGGCTGGCCGCTCGTGTCGCCCGACCCGTCGCGCCCTGCCGGACGGCGCCGCGACCGGCACGGCCGCGGGCTGCGCGGGGAGCTCGCGCCGCGCGGCGTACCGCTGTGGCGCAGCAAGGGCGACGCGTTCGACGACCTCGTCCTGGACGCCGTCGAGGAGCTCGAGGAACGCTGGGCCGACGAGTTGCGCGGCGTCGACTTCGCGGTCGAGGACGTCCCCGACCTGGCCCCGCGCGACGGGCGGTCGCTGGAGTTCGACCCGGACGTCGTCGCCGACCGTGGGATCCCGCTCGGGCGGCTGCACCGCGACGGCGTGGCGGGAGCGCGCACACCGGTGGTCGTCGTCTACCGGCGCCCGGTGGAGGCCCGGGCCGTCGACCGGGACGACCGGGCGGACCTGGTGTTCGCCGTGGTCACCGAGCTCGTCGCCGAGCTGCTCGGCCGCGACGTCGACGACATCGCTCCCGACTGAGCCCGCCGGTGACCGGGCGCTGACCGGTCCGCTGCGGTCGGTCAGACGGCGCGGCGCTTGAGCCGGCGGCGCTCCCGCTCGGACAGCCCGCCCCAGATGCCGAACCGCTCGTCGTGCTCGAGGGCGTACTCGAGGCACTCGCTGCGCACCTCGCACCCGACGCAGATCCGCTTGGCCTCCCGGGTGGAGCCGCCCTTCTCCGGGAAGAAGGCTTCCGGGTCGGTCTGAGCGCACAGTGCCCGCTCTTGCCAGCTCTGCTCGTCCGGCAGACCGAAGATGTCGGTCAGCTCGGAGGAGGTCGTCCGGGCCGAGTCGATCAGGTCGGTCAGGTGGATCAGGTCCGCCACGGCGCCACTCCTGTTCGGCGGGTAACGACAACAGGGGAATTACACCCGTGTCGTTCCCGTGCCGTCAAGCGGGGGTCTGCTATTCGAGCGGATCGGCGTCTGCTATCGCCTGCTTCGTCCGACCAGCACCGTCCCCCTGCGTCGCCGCGGCGGCACCCAGCGCGACCAGCACCTCCCGCACCGCCGCTCGCTCCCCCGCACCGCGGCGGGTCAGCGCCGACAGCCGGCGGTGTAGCCGCGGCGCGCCGAGCGCGCCGACCGTGACGCCGGCGACGTCCTCGGGCACCGCGAGCCGGGGCAGGACGCTGACCCCGTGACCGGCCGCGACCGCCCGAAGCAGCAGCAGCATGTCGTCGGTCTCCCACCGCACCCGCGGCTCGAAGCCGGCCTCCCGGCACGCCAGCCGTACCGCCCGCCCGCAGGCGGCGTCGTCCGGCGGCAGCACCCAGTCGGCGTCCGCCAGGTCGGCGAGCCGCGCCGGCCCCGCCGCCCCGGAGCCCGACGCCCCCGAGCCCGACGCCGTGACGGTGACCAGCGGCTCGGCGTGCAGCGCCACGCCGGTCAGGTGGTCCGGCAGCGCTAGCGGGACGTGGTCGTACTCGTCGACCACGGCAAGATCGACGTGGTCGGCGAGCAGGAGCTCGACGGAGCGGCGCGGCTCGGCGGCGACCACGGACACCGCCACCTGCGGCGCCCGCTCGGCCACCACCGACACGGCGGCGGAGACGAGCGTCGCGGCCGCGCTGGCGACCGCCGCCACCCGGACGGTCCCGGCGGCGGCACCGCCGAGGCGGTCCAGGTCCGCCCGGGCGGCCGCCAGCAGGTCGGCGATCTGTGCGGCGCGCTCGACCAGGGCCGCACCGGCGCCGGTGAGGACGACCCCGCGCGGTGACCGGTCCAGGAGTCGGGCGCCGGCCTCGCGTTCGAGCACGGCCAGCTGCTGGGACACCGCCGACCCGGTCAACCCGAGGGACCGGGCGGCGGCGGCGATGCTGCCGCGCACCGCGACCTCGCGGAGCAGGCGGAGTCGACCGACGTCGAGCGACCGATCGCTGGCCATAAGCCCAACTTACGGCATAGTCTCATCACCCATAAGACAGGAAGGACCTTCGTGATCGACTCCGTTCGGGTTCTCGGGCTCGGCAAGGTCGGCGAGCTCGTCGCCACCCTGCTCTGCGACGCCGGGTTCGAGGTGGCGGCCTACGACGCCCGCGCCCGCACCGGCCTCGCGTTCCCCACCGCCGCACTGGACGTGCGCGACCCGGCCGCGCTGCGCGAGGCCTTCACCGGCGCGGACGCGGTCGTGTCGTGCTTGCCCTACCACCTCAACCTGCCGGTCGCCGAGGCCGCCGCAGAGCTGGAGGTGCACTACTTCGACCTGACCGAAGACGTCTCGACCACCCACCGCGTCCAGGAGCTGGCCGCGAAGGGTCAGGACCTCGTGTTCGCGCCGCAGTGCGGCCTCGCGCCCGGGCTCATCGGCATCGTCGGCGCCGCGCTGGCGCGCCAGTTCGTCGACATCCGCAGCATCGAGCTGAAGGTCGGCGCCCTCCCGCGGCACCCGGCCGGGCTGCTGGGCTACGCGTTCAACTGGTCGTCCGAGGGCGTCGTCAACGAGTACCTCAACGACTGCGAGGTGCTGCGCGGTGGCGCGCGCCAGCTCGTCCCCGCGATGACCGAGCTGGAGCGAGTCGTCATCGGCGGCATCGAGCTCGAGGCGGCGCTCACCTCCGGCGGCCTCGGCACGATGTGCGAGACGTGGGCCGGGCGCACGCACCGACTGGACTACAAGACGCTGCGCTACCCGGGCCACTTCGAGCTCATGCGCTTCGTCTTCGACGAACTCGGCATGCGGGAGCGGCGTGACCTCGCCGGCGAGATCCTCGTCAACGCCAAACCGCCCGTCGACGACGACGTCGTCTACCTGTACGCCGCCGTCGAGGGCAGCGCGACGGGCGAGGGCGACACCGCTCCGGGCGAGCTGACACGCAAGCAGTACGTCCGCGCCTACCAGCCGCTGGAGCTCGGCGGGCGGATGTGGCGCGCGATCTCGTGGACGACGGCGGCCTCGGCCGCGGCGGTCGTCGAGCTGGTCCGCGATGGCCGGCTACCCGCCTCCGGCTTCCTGCGCCAGGAGGACATCCCCTTCCAGGCGCTGCTCGACACCCGCAACGGCGCCCGCTTCGCGACCACGGGAGTGGTGTGACATGACGGTCCTGCCCACGACGGACGACCTCGCCGCGCAGGCGCGGGAGGTCCTCCAGCGCCTCGGCGTGCACCTGCCTGCCGACGGTGGCGGCGCCGGCTCCTCGCGCACACCCATCACCGGGGTGGACCTCGTCGCGGTGCCGTGGCACGGTGCGGACGACGTCCGGGCCGCCGTCGACCGCGCGTCGTCGGCGTTCCAGCAGTGGCGGGTGACGCCGGCGCCGGTACGGGGTCAGTTCGTCCGCGAGCTCGGCGAGCTGCTCCGTGAACACAAGTCCGATCTCGGCGCACTGGTGTCCCTGGAGGCCGGCAAGATCCGCTCCGAGGGCCTCGGCGAGGTCCAGGAGATGATCGACGTCTGCGACCTCGCGGTGGGCTTGTCCCGGCAGCTGTTCGGGCTCACGATCGCCTCCGAGCGCCCCGGGCACCGGATGATGGAGCAGTGGCACCCCCTGGGCGTCGTCGGGGTGATCAGCGCCTTCAACTTCCCGGTGGCGGTCTGGTCGTGGAACGCCGCGCTGGCGTTCGTCTGCGGTGACCCGGTGGTGTGGAAGCCGTCGGAGAAGACCGTCCTCACCGCCCTGGCCTGCCAGGCGCTGGCCGAGCGGGCGGCCGAGCGGGTCGGCGCCCCGGCCGGGCTGTCGTCGGTCGTCGTCGGCGGCCCGGACGTCGGACAGGCGCTGGTCGACGACCCGCGCGTCGCCCTGCTGTCCGCGACCGGCTCGACCCGGATGGGCCGGCAGGTCGCCCCGCGCGTCGCGTCCCGGTTCGGCCGGCTCCTGCTGGAGCTCGGGGGCAACAACGCGGCGGTCGTCGCCCCGTCGGCCGACCTGGACCTGGCCGTGCGCGGCATCGTCTTCTCCGCGGCCGGCACGGCCGGACAGCGCTGCACGACCCTGCGCCGGGTCATCGCGCACCGCTCGATCGCCGACGAGCTCGTCTCGCGACTGGCGGACGCCTACCGGAGCCTGCCCATCGGCTCGCCGCTGTCCGACGGGGTCCTCGTCGGGCCGCTGATCGACCGGGCGTCCTACGAGGGCTTCCGCACGGCGCTGGACAAGGCGGAGGCCGACGGCGGCGAGGTGGTCTGCGGCGGGCAGCGCGTCCTCGACGACGTCGCCCCGGACGCGTACTACGTGCGGCCGGCACTGGTCCGGATGCCCGCGCAGACCGACGTGGTGCGGGCCGAGACCTTCGCGCCGATCCTGTACGTCCTGGAGTACGACGACTTCGACGAGGCGGTGGCGCTGCACAACGACGTCCCGCAGGGCCTGTCGTCGTCGGTGTTCACGCTGGACGTCCGCGAGGCGGAGCGGTTCCTCGGGCCGGAGGGCTCCGACTGCGGCATCGCCAACGTGAACATCGGCCCGTCCGGCGCCGAGATCGGCGGGGCGTTCGGTGGGGAGAAGGAGACCGGCGGCGGCCGGGAGTCCGGCTCGGACGCGTGGAAGAACTACATGCGCCGGGCGACCAACACCGTCAACTACTCCACCGAGCTGCCGCTGGCGCAGGGCGTCGTCTTCGGCTGAGCCCGTCCGAGCCCGCCGAGCCCGCGCCGCCCGGGTGCACGGGACGGCGCGCCCGTGGCCGACCGCGCCAGTACCCGCGTCGCCAGCAGGAACCGGGCGGCGGGCGCGACAGGACGCGGGCAGCGGACCGTTCGCGCAGGCGGATCCGCTGTCGGCACACTGGCGCCGTATCCCTCGGTCCCGGGAGTCCGCATGCCGAACGCCTTCGGGGCATCGTTCATCACGCTGCTCGTCCTACTCGACCCCATCGGCAACGTGTCACTGTTCCTCTCGCTGACCGAACGACAGACGCCACGAGCGCGCAACGTGACAGCGTTGGTCGCCGTCGCCGCAGCAGCTGGCATCCTGGCCTTCTTCGCGATCACCGGCGACGCCATCCTCACCTACCTGAAGATCACGATCCAGGACCTCCAGGTCGCGGGTGGCATCGTGCTGCTCCTTCTGGGCGTCCGGTTGATCGGCGGGCAGGAGGTGACCGCGCCCAACCCGTCCTCGGCCGGGGTAGCCGTCGTCCCACTGGGCACGCCGCTGCTCGCCGGCCCAGGAACGATCGCGGCCTTGCTCGTCCTGCTCGATGACTACCGATCGGCTGGGAGTCGGCTCCTCGTCGCTCTCGGCACCGCGGCAGCCTTGGCGGTGCTGTTCGCGGTGTTCCGCTTCGGCGCGGTGATCGCGCGCCGTATCAGCCCGGTTGCATCGAGTGCTCTGACGCGCGTGATCGGGTTGCTCGTCGCGGCCATCGCCGTCGACTTCATCGCCACCGCGATCGGGGAGTGGCTGCGCAACGGGATCCGCTGACCGCCAACCGCGAAGTCCTCTCCGCGCGACTGCACGTCCTGCACCGCCTGCCCCACCGACCACATCGAGGCGGCGGAGCGGCCGATCGAGGCCGGAACACGGCAGCGCCCCCGCACCGACGTCGGTGCGGGGGCGCTGCCAGGACCCGGAGGTCAGTGGCCGAAGGCGTCCTTGACCTTCTCGCCGGCGTCCTTGATGTCGGCCTTGCTCTGGTCGCCCTTGCCTTCGAGCTCGGTGTCGCGGTCGCCGCTGGCCTTGCCGAGGCCTTCCTTGGCCTTGCCCTGCGCGTCCTCGACGGCGTTCTTCGCCTTGTCCAGTGCACTCATGTCCGCGTCCTCTCTGTCGGTACCGCGTGTCCACCACAGGGGTACCCGGCCGTGACCACCCGGTAAACCTCCCGCGGCCTCTACGCGCCGACGCGGGCGGCGGCGAGCTCGATCCGCTCGTCCGGCTGCACCGCCGCGACCCGGAACCAGCCGGTCGACGCGGCGCCGTAGAACTCCCCCGGCGACACCACGATGCCCGCCTTGGCGGCCAGGTCGCGGGCCGCGGTCCACGCGTCGTCCGCGGGCGCCCACAGGTAGAACGCGCCGTCCGGCAGCGGCGCGTCGTACCCGGCGGCCTTCAGCACCTGCTGCAGCCGCTCGAGCCGGGCCCGGTACCTGCCCCGCTGGGCCTCGACGTGCGCGTCGTCCCCGAGCGCGACCACCGCGGCCGCCTGCACCGGCCCGGGGGGCATGAGCCCGGCGTGTTTGCGGACCTCACGCAGGTAGTGCACGAGCTCGGCGTCGCCGGTGTAGAAGCCGATCCGCGCGCCGGCGAAGTTGTCCCGCTTGGACAGCGAGTGCAGCGCGAGGACGCCGGACGTCCCGGACCGCACGATCGTCGTCGGTTCGCCTGCCCAGCTGAACTCGACGTAGCACTCGTCGGAGAGCACCGGCACGTCGCGGGCGCGGCCCCACGCCGCGGCGGCCGCGAGGTCGGTCAGTGCCCCGGTCGGGTTGGCCGGGGAGTTCACCCAGACCGCGAGCGCCCGCTCGGCATCGGCGTCGTCCACGTCGTCGAGCGTCCGGTACGGCACCGCGCGGCAGCCGGCGAGGATCGCGCCCATCTCGTAGGTGGGGTAGCTGATCGCCGGGTAGAGGACGGTGTCGCGGGACGGGTCGCGCAGCCTGAGGTACTGCGGGACGGAGGCGACGAACTCCTTCGTGCCCACGCACGCCGCGAGCTCCGTGGCGGGGTCCACCGCCGCGCCGAGGCGGCGGGCGATCCAGTCCGCGGCGGCCTGGCGCAGTGCGGGCGTCCCGATGGACGGCGGGTAGCCGCGGGCGGCGGCCGGGTCGGCGAAGGCCGCCATCACCGCCGGCGGGGGCGGGTCGCACGGCGTCCCGACGGACAGGTCGACGGCGCCGCCGGCGTGCCGGGACGCGATCGCGCTGATCTCGCCCAACCGCTCGTAGGGGTACGGCGGGGGGACGAACCCGGTACTCATCGTGCCTCCAGGCGGTCGGCGAGCAGTTCGGCGAGGTGGACGCCGCGGCGCCCGGCGAGCTGGTCGAGCTGGGTCCGGCAGGAGAACCCGTCCGCGAGCACGGTCGCCTCCGGCCCGGCGGCGCGGACGGCAGGCAGGAGCGCGGTCTCGGCGATCGCCACGGACACGTCGTAGTGCCCGCGCTCCACACCGAAGTTCCCGGCCAGCCCGCAGCAGCCGCCGACGGCGTCCACGTGCGCTCCGGCGTCGGCCAGCAGCCGCGCGTCGGCGTCCCAGCCGAGGACTGCGTGGTGGTGGCAGTGCGGCTGCGCGACGGCGTGCACGTCCTCCAACCGCGGCGGCGTCCACCCCGGCGTCGCGGCGAGCAGCTCGGCGAGCGTCCGGGTGGCGTCGCGGACCGCGGCCGCGCGCGGATCGGCCGGCAGGAGGTCGACGGCGTCGCCGCGGAACACCGCGGTGCACGACGGCTCCAGCCCGACCACCGGGACGCCGGCGTCGACGGCCGGCGCCAGCGCGTCCAGGCTGCGCCGCAGCTGCCGCTTGGCGCCGTCGAGCTGGCCGGTCGAGATCCAGGTCAGCCCGCAACACACCGGCCGGTCGGGGATGCGCACCGCGTAGCCGGCGTCCTCGAGCACGCGCACCGCCGCCCGGCCCACCTCCGGGGTGAACGCGTCGGTGAACGTGTCGACGAACAGCAGCACGGGCGCACCACCGGTCCGAGGTGGCCGGCCCGCGAACCACGCGCGGAACGTCGTCGTGGCGAAGGCCGGCAATGGCCGCCGCTGGTCGATCCCACCGAGCCGCTTGGCGACCCGGGCGGCGCCCGGCGCGGCCAGTGCCCCGTTCGCCAGCCGCGGCACACGGGCCGCGACGCGGGTCCAGCGCGGCAACAGGCCCAGCGTGTAGTGCGACATCGGACGGAGCCGGCGCCGGTAGCGCTCGTGGAGCACCTCGGCCTTGTACGTCGCCATGTCGACGCCGGTCGGGCAGTCCGACGCGCAGCCCTTGCACGCCAGGCACAGCTCGAGCGACTCGGCGACCTCCGGGCCGCGGAAGCCGGACACCAGCGTGCCGTTGGCGATCTCCTGCAGCACCCGGGCCCGTCCCCGGGTCGAGTCCTTCTCGTCCTTCGTCGCGAGGTACGACGGGCACATCACGCCGCCGGTCGCGGTGGTGTCCGCGCGGCACTTCCCGACTCCGACGCAACGGTGCGCCGCCGCGGAGAGGTCGCCGCCGTCGTGCGGCAGGGCGAACCCGCGTGGGCGCAGCGGGCGGGCGGCGGGCAGGCGCAGGTCGGCGTCGACCGGCGCGGGATCGACGATGACTGCGGGGTTCAGGACCGCCTGCGGGTCGAAGACCCGCTTGACCTCGCCGAAGGCGGCGATGGCGTCGGCGGAGTACATCAGCGGCAGCAGCTCGCCGCGGGCGCGCCCGTCCCCGTGCTCGCCGGACATCGAGCCGCCGAAGCCGGCGACCAGCCGGGCTGCGTCGAGCAGGAACGCCCGGAAGACCGCCGGTCGCTCGTGCAGCGGGAAGTCGATGCGCGCGTGCACGCAGCCGTCACCGAAGTGGCCGTAGGTCAGCGCGTCGAGCCGGTGCTGCGCCAGCAGGTCGCCGAAGTCGCGCAGGTAGGCGGCGAGGTGCTGCGGCGGGACGGCGGCGTCCTCCCATCCCGGCCAGGCCGGGTCGTCCGACGGCGTACGACTGCCGAGGCCGGCGCCGTCCTCGCGGATGCGCCACAGCTGCCGAGCGGGGGCGCCGGTGACGACGACGGCATCGAGACAGCCGGCGTCGGCGATGAGCTTCTCCGCCGCGGCGCGCGCCTCGGCCTCGGTGGCGCCGGCCGTCTCGGCGAACAGCCAGCCGTCGCCGCGCGGCAGCTCCGGCACGGCCGCGGACCCGCGCCGGCGGCGGACGGTCTCGACCAACCGGGCGTCCATCCCCTCGAGCGCGACCGGCCGGTGCGGCAGGAGCGCGGGGACGGCGTCGGCGGCGGCCGGCATGTCCGGGTAGCCCAGGACCGCCAGCGCCGTGTGCGCCGGCGCCTCGACCAGCCGCACCGTCGCCTGCAGCACGACGCCGAGCGTGCCCTCCGTGCCGACGAGGAACCGCGCGAGCGAGGCGTCGTCGCGCCGTTCGGGCAGCAGCTGCTCCAGCGAGTAGCCCGACACCTGCCGGCCGAAGCGTCCGAACTCGGTGCGGACGGTGGCCAGGTGCGCCTGCACGACCCGCTCGAGCGGGTCCGGGACGGATCCGGTCCCGATCCGCTCGCCCCGGCCGGTGAGGACGTCGAGCGCGAGGACGTTGTCCGAGCTCCGGCCGTACCGCAACGCTCGCGACCCGCAGGCGTTGTTGCCCAGCGTCCCGCCGATCGTGGCGCGCGAGTGGGTGGACGGGTCGGGCCCGAAACGCAGGCCGTGCGCGCGACCCGGCGGCGGTCACCGCGTCGAGGACGGCGCCGGGCTCGACGGTCGCCGTCCGGGCATCCGGGTCGACGGCGAGGACACGGTGGAGATGGCGCGAGAAGTCGAGCACGACCCCGGCACCGACGGCGTTGCCGGCGATGGACGTCCCGGCGCCGCGGGCGGTCAACGGCACACCGAGCTCCCGGCACACGGTGAGCGCCGCCTCGACCTCGTCGCTGCTGTGCGGGAACACCACGGCGGACGGGACGACCCGGTAGTTCGACGCGTCGGAGCTGTACTCGGCGCGCCGGCGGGTGGACGTGTCGACCTGCCGGACACCGGCACGACGCAGCGCCGCCTCGACGTCGACGGCGCCCACCCGGGAGTCCACCCCGCCATTGTCCCGGACGCGCGCGGTGGGCAGGTGGCTCAGGACGAGGCCCAGGACGGCGGCGCGGTGCCGTCGCAGGCCAGCGCCACGGCCGCGCGGGCGGCGAGCGGGCCGACCAGGTTGCCGTGGCCGCTGTAGCCGCCGCAGGCGACCACCCCGTCGTCGACGGCGACCACCAGCGGCCGAGCGTCGGGGGTGTAGCCGGCCGAGGCCGCCCACCGCGCCTCGACGCTCACCGGTGTCCCGGCCAGCCGCGTCGCCACGCCCTCGATCCACTCCTGCACCGGCGCGGTCGGCGTGCTGGACGACGTCTCCTCGGCGGCGGCGTCCCGGTCACGGCCGCCGCCGACGAACAGCCGGCCCGCGGCGTCCTGCTGCGCGTAGTCGTAGCCCCACCGGCAGTACACCGGGCAGGGCAGCCGCGGCGGCACCGGCGCGGTCGCGAGCATCTGCAGTCGCACCGTTCGCACCCGCCCGGCCAGCTCCGGCAGCAGCGCGTCGAGCCGGCCGTCCAGCGCGACCACGACGACGGGCGCGGACACGACGCCCAGCGCGGTCTCCACCTGCCCGGGCCGCACCGCCCGCACCACGGTGCGCTCGAACAGCCGCCCCGGTGACTGCCGCGCCAGCGTCAGCGTCCGCACCGCCGGGTTCACCGCGGCGTCGTCGGGCAGGAACAGCCCGCACCCCAGCGGCCCCTCGTACGGCAGCACCGCGATGCCGTGGGCGCGCAGCGCCGCCGCGTGCGCCGCGCAGTCCGCGGCCTCGGCGTCGTCGGAGGCCAACCGGACGGACCCGACCCGCCGCACCGGCACCCGGTCGGCGAGGGTCGACAGCTCGGCGAGCGTCGCCCGGTACAGCGCGACCGCGGCGTCCTGGCCCCAGGACGCGATCGCGTCGTGCAGGAACAGCGCCGCGCCGCCGAGCAGGAACCCGCCGTTGCGCCCCGCCGCTCCGGCAGCGACCCGCCCGGCGTCCACCCCGACCACCGACAGGCCGCGCGCGGCCAACGCCTCCACCGCCGCCAGCCCGGACGCGCCGAGCCCGACCACGCACGCGTCCGCCGTCAGGTCACCGGGCAGCGGCGGCAACCCGGGCCACGACGCGACCGCCGGGTCGTCGTCCCAGCCGACCCGCTCGAGGACGGCCGACAACTACGGCAGCGCCATCTGCGACTTGCCGAGCACCACGATCCCGCCGTCGGAGACGTGGTACCGGGCGCGGTCGGCCGCGTCGTCGACGCCGATGTGCGCGCCGTCCGGGACCACGACGTTCTTGTCGAGGATCGCCCGCCGCACCACGGCACCGCGACCGACCTGCACGCCGTCCATGAGCACCGAGCCCTCGACGTACGCGCCGTTGTGGATCCGGACGTTCGGCGACACCACGCTGTGGCGCACCGTCGACCCGGACACGATCGTCCCGGCGCTGACGATCGACTCCTGCGCCAGGCCGCCCTCGACGAACTTCGCCGGCGGCAACTGGTCGTGGTAGGTGTAGATCGGCCACTGCTGGTTGTACAGGTTGAAGATCGGGTGGACCGCGACGAGGTCCATGTGCGCGTCGTAGTAGGCGTCGATCGTGCCGACGTCGCGCCAGTACCCGCGGTCGCGCTCCTCCGCTCCGGGGACGTCGTTGTCCGCGAAGTCGTACACGTGCGCCGCGTCCTGCTTCACCATCAGCGGCATGATGTTGGTGCCCATGTCGTGGACGGAGCCCTCGTCCGCGGCGTCCTCCTTCAGCGCCTCGAGCAGCGCCTCGGTGCTGAAGACGTAGTTGCCCATCGAGGCGAAGGTCTCGTCCGGCGAGTCCGGCAGACCCGGCGGGTGCTCGGGCTTCTCGAGGAAGTCGTTGACCCGGCGCTGGGCGTCCGCGTCGATGACCCCGAAGGCGGTCGCCTCCTCGCGTGGCACCCGGATGCCCGCGACCGTGACGCCCGCGCCGGACTCGACGTGCTGCTGCACCATCTGGCGCGGGTCCATCCGGTACACGTGGTCGGCGCCGAAGACCACGATGATGTCCGGCCGGTCGTCGAAGATCAGGTTGGACGACTGCAGGATGGCGTCGGCGCTCCCGGTGTACCAGCGCGGGCCGAGGCGCTGCTGCGCCGGCACCGGGGTGACGTAGTTGCCGAGGACGGTCGACATCCGCCAGGTCTGCGTGATGTGCCGGTCCAGCGAGTGCGACTTGTACTGCGTCAGGACGCAGATCCGCAGGTACCCGGCGTTGACCAGGTTGGACAGGACGAAGTCGACGAGGCGGTAGTTGCCCGCGAACGGCACCGCCGGCTTCGCGCGGTCGGCGGTCAGCGGCCACAGGCGCTTGCCCTCACCGCCGGCGAGGACCATGCCGAGAACGCGCGGTTCCCTTGCCATGCACCCCACACTATCGACACGCCGGGCGATAGCGTCACGGCCGTGCGTGTCGCCGTCCTGACCCGGGAGTACCCACCGGACGTCTACGGCGGTGCCGGGGTCCACGTGGAGTTCCTCGTGCGGGAGCTGCGCGGGCTCGTCGACGTCGACGTGCACTGCTGGGGCGCGCCGCGCAGCGAACCGGGCGTGTACGCCCACAACGCGCCGCCGACGCTGGCCGGCAGCAACCCCGCCCTGCAGACCCTCGGGGTCGACCTGGAGATGGCCGCGGCCGTCGACGGTGTCGACGTGCTGCACTCCCACACCTGGTACGCCAACCTCGCCGGCGTCGTCGGCGGTCTGCTGCACGGGGTCCCGCACGTGCTGTCGGCGCACTCGCTGGAGCCGCAGCGGCCGTGGAAGGCCGAGCAGCTCGGCGGCGGTTACCGGCTGTCCTCCTGGGCCGAGCGGCAGGCCTACGAGCAGGCCGACGCCGTCATCGCGGTCAGCTACGGCATGCGCGCCGACGTCCTGGGCGCCTACCCGTTCGTCGACCCGGCCAAGGTGCACGTCATCCACAACGGGATCGACACCGCGCTGTACGCGCCGGCGAGCTCCGACGACGTGCCGCGCCGCTACGGGCTCGACCCGGACCGGCCGTCGGTGATCTTCGTCGGGCGCATCACGCGGCAGAAGGGGCTGACGCACCTGCTCGCCGCCGCGCAGCGCCTCGACCCGGCGGTGCAGCTGGTGCTCTGCGCCGGCGCACCCGACACCCCGGAGATCGCGGCCGAGACCCAGGCGGCGGTGGCGGCGCTGCAGGGCAGCCGCACCGGCGTCGTCTGGATCCAGGAGATGCTCCCCCGGCCCGAGGTCGTCGAGCTGCTCACCGCGGCGACCGTGTTCGTCTGCCCGTCGGTGTACGAGCCGCTCGGCATCGTGAACCTCGAGGCGATGGCGTGCGAGACCGCGGTCGTGGCGTCGGCGGTCGGCGGGATCCCGGAGGTCGTCGCCGACGGACGGACGGGCGTGCTCGTGCCGTACCACGCGGTCGCACCCGAGGACTTCGAGGCGGGACTGGCCGAGGCGATCGACGCGCTGTGCGCGGATCCGGCGCGCGCGGCGGCGCTGGGCCGGGCCGGGCGGGAGCGCGCGGTCCGCGAGTTCGGCTGGGACACCATCGCCGCGCGGACGGTGGAGCTCTACCAGTCGCTGCTCTGACCGACCGCGAACAGGGCGGTCTCGGCGCCGGGGTCGACCTCGGTGAAGCCCGCGTCGCGGACGACGGGCGCCCCGGCGCGCACCTGCCGCGCCCACAGCTCGGGCGTCGGGTCCCGGACCGCCACCGGGAAGCCCGCGTCCTGCCAGCCCCGGCGCACCCGCGGGCCGGCCGCGCGCCAGCCGAGCTGCGCCGCGTGGGCCGCCTGCGCCATCGCCTTGCCGGTGGTCATCTCGACGTGCGGGGACAGCAGGACCAGCGGCGTCCCGGGCGCGGGCGGCGCAGGCGGGACCGGATCGGTGAGCACCGTCCCGCCGACCTGCAGCCGGGCCAGCTCCGGCGGCCACGCGTCGACCGGGATGGGCGGGTGGACGACCACCTCGGCGCTGCCGCGGGTGACCGTCAGGGCGTCGAGGGCGAGCACCCGGCGCCAGTCCGCGCCGCGCGCCCGGCGGACGACCTTCCGGATCCGCTGGCCGTCCCAGCGCGCGACCTCGTCCGGCCACCGGTCGGTCGTCAGCATCGCCAGGACGCCGAGCGCGGCGGCCTCCAGGGCGTCGGTGCGTCCCGGCGGGTCGGCGCGCTCGATCCGGACGACGAAGGGCAGCACGAGCTCGACGGTGTCCGGCGGGTCCGTCACCGGCGTCCCTGCACCGGCTGCCCCGCGCGGCCGCGCAGCCAGGCGACCAGCAGCCGGACCCCGAAGCCGGTGGCGCCGCGGGTGAGCACGCCGGCGTCCGCGCCGGCACGGGAGGTGCCGGCGACGTCCAGGTGCGCCCATGGCACGGCGCCGGTGAACGGCCGGAGGAACAGTCCGGCCGCGATGCCGCCGGGATCGCCGGGCGCGTTGTTGGCGTCCGCGACGTCCGAGGCGAGCAGCCGTTCCTCGTCCGAGGGCAGCGGCAACCGCCACAGCGGCTCGCCGACCAGGTCGGCGGCGGCCCGGAGCTCCGCTGGCCAGCGCGTCCTCGCTGGCCTGCAGCCCGGCGGTGCCGGTGCCGAACGTCATCCGCATGGCGCCGGTCAGTGTCGCGACGTCGACGACGACGTCGCCGCGATCCGGTCGCCGCCGGCCGACCGCGTACGCCAGCGCGTCCGCGAGGACCAGCCGACCCTCGGCGTCGGTGTTGAGCACCTCGGTCGTCCGGCCGCCGTGGTGGCGGATGACGTCGCCCGGGCGGTACGCGCTGCCGGACACGCTGTTCTCCGCGGAGGGGACGAGCGCCGTGACGCGCACCGGCAGCGCGAGCTCGGCAGCGGCGCGCACCGCGGAGAGCACGACCGCGCCGCCGGCCATGTCGGTGTGCATCAGGCGCATGCCGGCGGTCGGCTTGAGGTTCAGGCCGCCGGTGTCGAACGTGATGCCCTTGCCGACGAGGACGAAGTGCGGGACGGAGACGCCGCGCGCGCCTCGGGGCCGCCAGCGGGCCTCGACCAGCCGCGGCGGACGGGGCGAGCCGCCGCCGACGGCCAGGACGCCGCCGAAACCCCGCTCGGCGAGCCACTGCTCGTCCCGAACGACGACGTCGACGCCGAGCGGAGCCAGGACGTTCTCCGCCTGGCCGGCGAGCCAGGCCGGTGACGCGGTCGCGGCCGGGGTGTTGGTGAGCTCGCGCGCCCAGAGCGCCGCGGCCGCTGTGGTGCGGACCGCCGCGACGTCCGGAGCGTCGGCGTGCTCGGTCAGCTCGAGCCGGGACGTGCGCGGCGCGCCGAGTGCCCGGTAGCCGCCCAGCAGGGCGCCTTCGACCAGATGGGCGGTGCGTGCCGGACCCCACTCCGGCGGGACCTCCAGCCGGACGGTGTCGGCACCGGCTCGCGCGAGCGCCGCCCCGGCACGGCGCAGGCTGTCCGGCGACCGGTCGCCGGCATCGACCAGCAGGACCCGCTCGGCGGTCGCGGTGCCGCCCGCGCCCGCCACCCACACCTCGCGCACGCTGGCGGGAGGCATCCCGTCGGCGGCCGCGACCAGGGCCGCCAGCCGCTGCGGCAGCGCATCGGCGAACACGGCTGCCACCGCGTCGGCGCGGCGTGCCCCGACTGCCGGGACGACGTCTGTCTGCGCGGGCACGGACGCGGCACGGCCCCGGATCCGGTCAGGACTCGGGGCCGCGCGCACGTGCGGGGAGGCGGTCAGCCGACCGCCGCCTTCAGGGCATCGCCCAGGGCGTTCGCCTCGTCCGCGGACATCTCGACGACCAGGCGACCGCCACCCTCGAGCGGCACGCGCATGACGATGCCGCGCCCCTCCTTGGTGACCTCGAGCGGTCCGTCTCCCGTCCGCGGCTTCATGGCCGCCATGGCGCCTCCTGTGGGTCCGGCGCCCGGTCGGCGCACGCGTTGCACGCCATTGTCCCGCATCGCGGCGCCCGCCTGCGACACCGGGTCGACCCCGCACCGGCGGCGGTAGCGTCCCTGTTCATGACGACTGCGGCGGACACCGGCAGCGACGTCCTGCTCGTCGAGCGGCGCGACGGCGTCGCGACGCTGACGTTGAACCGTCCGGCGTCGTACAACGCGTTCACGGCCGAGTTGAAGCTGGCGCTGCGGGACGCCGTCTCCGACGTCGCCCGCGACCCGGACGTGCGCGCGGTGGTGCTCACCGGCGCCGGACGCGCGTTCTGCGCCGGCCAGGACCTCAAGGAGCACGTCGCGGCGCTGCGCTCGACGGAGCCCGCGCCGCTGTCGACGGTCGTCGAGCACTTCAACCCGATCGTGCGGACGCTCGCCGCGATGCCGAAGCCGGTGGTCGCCGCCGTCAACGGCTCGGCCGCCGGCGCCGGTGCCGGGTTGGCGTTCGCGTGCGACTTCCGGCTCGCCAGCTCGTCGGCGTCGTTCCTCATCGCGTTCGCCAACGTCGGGCTGACGCTGGACAGCGGGGTGTCCTGGACGCTGCCCCGGCTGGTCGGCGCCGCGCGGGCCACCGCGATGTGCCTGCTCGCCGAGCCGGTCGCCGCGGACGCGGCGCTGGAGATGGGTCTGGTCAACGCGGTCGTCGAACCGGACCGGCTGCTGCCGGCCGCGCACGAGCTCGCCGCCCGGCTGGCCGCCGGCCCGACCGCCGCCTACGCGGCGATCAAGGAGTCGCTGCGCGTCGGGGCGACGTCCTCACTCGACGACACGCTGGCCAAGGAGGCGGAGCTGCAGGCCGCGTGCGGCGCCACCGCCGACCACGTCAGCGCCACCGAGGCGTTCGTCGCCAAGCAGCGGCCCACGTACGTCGGTCACTGAAACGCCGGCAGCGGCGGTCAGCGGGCGCGCCAGCAGCCGACGACGTGGTCGTCGACCATGCCGGTGGCCTGCATCAGCGCGTAGGCCGTCGTCGGGCCGACGAACCGGAACCCGCGCCGCCGCAGCTCCCGCGCCATCGCCACCGACTCCGGTGAGCTCGCCGGCACCTCCGCCGGCGTCGCCGGCCGGGGGTGCGCCGCCGGGGCGAAGGACCACAGCAGCGCGTCGAGTCCTTCCGGGACGGCGTCCAGCAGCCGCCGGGCGTTGCCGATCGTCGCCTCGATCTTGGCGCGGTTGCGGACGATGCCGGCGTCGGCCAGCAAGCGGGCGACGTCCGCCGGCCCGAACGCGGCGACCGTCGCCGGGTCGAACCCGGCGAACGCGGCCCGGAACGCCGGCCGCTTGCGCAGGATGACGAGCCAGGACAGCCCGGACTGGAAGGCCTCGAGCGAGACTCGCTCGAACAGCGCCGCGTCGCCGTGCAGCGGCCGGCCCCACTCGTCGTCGTGGTAGGCGACGTACTCGGGCGCGGACGACGCCCAGCCGCAGCGCGGCGGGTCGGTCACCGCTCGACGGGTCGGGGCGGGGCCGCCGGGGCGCCCGCCGGCGACTCGGTGTCCTCCTCGCTGCCCGCCAGCCGCTCGTCCGCCTCGCGAGCCTCCGTCGGCGGCGCGGCGGGTCCCGGCGGACGGCCCTCCAGCTCGGCGATGCGGGCGTCGCGGGCTGCGCAGCTCCTCGGCCAGCCGGTCGAGCAGGCGGTCGGTCTCCTCGAAGCGGTACCCCCGCCAGGCGACCGGCAGCCGGGTCCGCGCGACGTCCTCGCCGCTCATGGCGGCGCTCCCGAGGGCCCACGACGGCTGGTCGCGCACCGGCGGGGACAGCTGCTCACCACGCGGGAGCACGGCGACGCCGACGCCGAACAGCAGTGCCACCGCGAGCAGCGCGACCAGCACGTAGACGACCAGCGTCAGCACGCCTCGATCGTCCCATCCACCCGCGCGCCCGCCGCAGCTGCGGTGAGCAGGCCGAACGCCTCGTCCAGCGTCGCCGCCCGCCCGAGCCGCTCCAGGGCAGCGCGCCGGACGAACCCGTCGGCGCACAGCCGCTCCAGGTGCTCCCAGAGGGGGGCGAACACACCGCCCGGGTCGAGGACGACCACGGGTTTGTCGTGCATGCCGAGCGAGCCCGCCGTCCACACCTCGAAGAGCTCCTCCAACGTCCCGATGCCGCCGGGCAGCGCGAGGAAGGCGTCGCTGTGCTCGTCCATGACCCGCTTGCGCTCACGCATCGTGTCGACGACGACGAGCTCGTCCGCCTCCACGTCGGCGACCTCGAGCGGCACCAGGTGTTCGGGGATGACGCCGAGGGTGTGCGCGCCGCCGGCGCGGGCCGCCCGGGCGACGGCGCCCATCATCGACACCCGCCCACCGCCGGAGACCAGCGCGTGCCCGTCGGCGGCGAGCCGGGCGCCGACCTCCGTCGCCAGCTCGACGTGCTCGGCGCGGATCGACTCCGACGACGAGCAGTAGACGCAGATGCGCATGGGCCGCGGAGCTCGACCTACTGCGCGTCGTGCACGTCGGTCTCGGCGTGCACCTTGTCCTCGGCGGTGGCTTGCGCCGACGCGATGGCCACCGAGTCGAGGATGTTCTTGACCGCCTCGTCGACGTCGTCGGTGACGGTGACGAGGTCCAGGTCCGGGGCGCCGATCTTCCCGGCCTGGAGCACCGTCGAGCGCAGCCAGTCCAGCAGCCCCGCCCAGTACGCCGAGCCGAACAGCACGACCGGGAAGCGGGTGACCTTGCCGGTCTGCACGAGGGTGAGCGCCTCGAACAGCTCGTCGAGGGTGCCGAAGCCCCCCGGCAGGATCACGAACGCTTGGGCGTACTTGACGAACATCGTCTTGCGGACGAAGAAGTAGCGGAAGTTGATCCCGATGTCGACCCAGTCGTTGAGGCCCTGCTCGAAGGGCAGCTCGATGCCGAGCCCGATCGAGGTGCCTCCCGCCTCGGACGCGCCGCGGTTGGCCGCCTCCATCGCGCCGGGACCGCCGCCGGTGATCACCGCGTAGCCCGCCTCGGCCAGGGCGGCGCCCAGCCGCCGGGCGGTGTCGTACTCCGGTTCGCCGGGACGGGTCCGGGCCGAGCCGAACACGGTGACCGCCGACGGGAGTTCGGCGAGCAGCCCGAAGCCCTCCACGAACTCGCTCTGGATGCGAAGCACGCGCCACGGGTCGGTGTGCACCCAGTCCGAGGTGCCGCGTGAGTCGAGCAGCCGCTGGTCGGTCGTGCCGGCGCTGATCTGTGCCCGGCGCAGGACGATCGGCCCGCGCTGGCGCTCGACCGGTCGCTCGGAACCCACCCCGGCGAGGCTAGCCGTCGGCGTTCGACGCCCCGGACAGCAGCCGGACGAACGCCGCCTCGACCTCGGCGACCTGCCGCAGCTCGACGTGCTCCTCGCGGGTGTGGGCGAGGTTCGGGTCACCGGGCCCGAGGTTGACCGCCGGGATGCCGAGCTCGCCGAAGCGCGCGACATCGGTCCAGCCGAGCTTGGCGGCGGGCTCGCCGCCGACGGCGCGGACCACCGAGCGGGCCAACTCGCCGTCGAGGCCGGGACGGGCGGCCGGCGCGAGGTCGACGACGTCGACGTCCGCGGCCGTGACGCCGGCGAACACCTCCCGGACGTGCGCCTCGGCCTCGGCGGGCGAGCGGTCCGGCGCGAAGCGGAAGTTGACCGTCACCGCGCAGGTGTCCGGGACGACGTTGCCGGCGACGCCGCCCTCGATGCGCACGGCGTTGAGGCCCTCCCGGTAGGTCAGCCCGTCGACGTCGACGGTGCGCGCCTCGTAGCCGGCCAGCCGCTCGAGCACCGGCGCGGCGAGGTGCACAGCGTTGACACCCAGCCAGGAGCGGGCGCTGTGCGCCCGCCGACCGTGCGTGCTCACGACCGCGCGCAGCGTCCCCTGGCAGCCGCCCTCGACGACTCCGCGGGTGGGCTCCAGCAGGATCGCGAGGTCGGCGGCGAGCGCCCCCGGGCGGGTGCGGGCCAGGCGGCCCAGGCCGTTGCGGACCGCCTCGACCTCCTCGCAGTCGTAGAACACCCAGCTGAGGTCGACGGACGGGTCGAGAGCTCCGGTGCCGACCAGGTGGGCCAGCCGGAGCATGACGGCCACCCCGGACTTCATGTCGGTGGTGCCGCACCCGTGGAGCAGCGTGCCCTCGCGTCCGCGACGGGACGTTGTCCGCGATCGGGACGGTGTCGAGGTGCCCGGCCAGGGCGATCCGCTGCGCGCGCCCGAACTCCGTCCGGGCCAGGACGACGTTGCCGTCGCGCTCCACGGACAGCCGCGGCAGCTCGTCCAGGGCGCTCCGGACCAGGTCCGCGAGCTCCGCCTCGTCCCCGGAGACCGACGGCACGTCGACGAGCGCGGCGGTCAGCGCAGCGGCTCCGCCGGCGAGGTCGAGCGCGGCGGGCGGCACGGTCGCACAGCCTACGGCGGGGTCGACGCCGGATACTGTGTCGCCGTGAGCGACGCCGCCGTGCCGCCGACCCGGGGACGCCCCGCCTGGGGGCGCGGGCTGGCGACCTCGACGCTCGACGGCCGGGTGCTCGACACCTGGTACCCGGCGCCGGCGCTGGGCACCGAGGACAGCGGCGCGGCGCCGCACGAGCTGAGCGGCCTGAGCGGCCTGACCGGCAGCCGGGAGGGCGCCGCCGACCGCGGCGTCCGCCTCGACATCGTCTCCACCGTCATCGACCTCGACGCCGCGCCGGCGGACGTCCCGGACGCCTACCTCCGGCTGCACCTGCTCTCGCACCGCCTGGTCCGACCGCACGAGGTCAACCTCGACGGGCTGTTCGCGGTCCTGCCCAACAACGTGTGGACCACCGTCGGGCCGTGCGCGGTCGAGGCGTTCGAGCAGACCCGGATGCGGCTGCGCCGGCACGGACCGGTGCAAGTTCTCGGCGTCGACAAGTTCCCGCGGATGACCGACTACGTGGTGCCGACCGGCGTCCGGATCGCCGACGCGGACCGGGTCCGGCTCGGCGCGCACCTGGCCCCCGGCACGACGGTGATGCACGAGGGCTTCGTCAACTACAACGCCGGCACGCTCGGGACGTCGATGGTCGAGGGCCGGATCAGCGCCGGCGTGGTGGTCGACGACGGCTCGGACGTGGGCGGCGGCGCGTCGATCATGGGGACGCTGTCCGGGGGCGGCGCGCAGCGGATCCGGATCGGGCGGCGCTGCCTGCTCGGCGCGAACGCCGGTATCGGCATCTCCCTCGGTGACGACTGCGTCGTCGAGGCCGGCTGCTACGTCACGGCCGGCTCGAAGGTCGTCCTGCCGGACGGGAGCGCGGTCAAGGCGGCGACGCTGTCCGGCCGGGACGGGCTGCAGTTCTGGCGGAACAGCATCACCGGCGCGCTGGAAGCCCGTCCGCGCACTGGCCGCGGGATCGAGCTCAACGCCGCCCTGCACGCCAACGCGTGATGCCGCGCACCAGCCGGCGCGGCGCCGCCGCGGTGGTCACCGCGGTGCTCGTCGCCGTGGTGGTCCTCGCCGCCGCGGTGGTCGGCGGCCGGTGGGCCTACAGCGCGATCCGTGGGCGCCTCGTCGCCGACGGCTGCACCGCGGGCGCCTTCGACCTGGACACCGGCCAGGCGGCGGTGGCGTCGCAGATGGTCGGCGTCGTCCTGCGCCGTGAGCTGCCGGAGCGGGCGGCGGTGCTGGTCCTCGCCGCCGGGCATGCAGGAGAGCAAGCTCCGCAACCTCGCCCCGGGGCAGGGTGACCGGGACTCGGTGGGCGTCCTGCAGCAGCGGCCGTCGCAGGGATGGGGCAGCGCCGAGCAGCTCTCCGACGTCGGCTTCGCCACCGGCGCGTTCCTCGACGCGCTGGTGAAGCTGCCCGACTGGCAGGACGACGCGCTGACGGACGTCATCCAGGAGGTCCAGGTCTCCGCCGACGGGCAGGCCTACGCGCAGCACGAAGCCCAGGCCACGGCCCTCGCCGACGCGCTCACCGGCGCGACGCCGGCGGGGCTGACCTGCCACTTCCGCTCCCCGAGCGAGGTGGCCGCCGCCGCGACGGTGGCCGCCCAGCTCAGCGCGGACCTGCCGGTCTCGACGCCGCAGGTGTCCGGCTCGACCGTCAGCGTGGACGGCGCCGGGTGGCCGACGGCGGCGTGGTTCGTCGCCAACGCCGACCGGCTCGGCATCGAGCGGGTGGAGCACGCCGGCCGGACCTGGACGCGCAGCGACGGGTGGACGTCCTCGGACGCGCCGTCCGCGACCGTCCGGGCGAGCCCTGCGCACCTGACGCGGGCGGACCCGGACGGTGCCGACGGGCTACTCCGCCTGGGGCGGCAGGTTCGCGATCAGCGCCGGGTCCTTCTCGGTCTTGCCCACCTTGGCCGCGCCGCCCGGCGAGCCGAGGTCCTCGAAGAAGTCGACGTTGGCCTGGGTGTAGTCGCGCCACTTCTCCGGCAGGTCGTCCTCGTAGAAGATCGCCTCGACCGGGCACACCGGCTCGCACGCCCCGCAGTCCACGCACTCGTCCGGGTGGATGTAGAGCATCCGCCCGCCCTCGTAGATGCAGTCGACCGGGCACTCCTCGATGCAGGCCTTGTCGAGCACGTCGACGCAGGGTTCGGCGATCACGTACGTCACGTGGGGGTTCCTCCGGATCGAGGGCGTGCAGCCTGTCACGGGCGGGTCGGCGGTCGTCCTTAGTATGCCGGTCGTGCTGGAGGCGGCGTGGACGGGTCGGCGGGTCTCGGTGCGCCGGGCGGTCGGCCGCGACGCCGCCGGCGCGCTCCAGTTCGCGGACGTGGTCGGCGACCTGGTCGGGCTGCGGGCCGACACCGCGGTGGTCGAGACCCGGACCGGCCCGGTGGAGGTGGCGACGGCCTCGGTGATCGCCGCTCGCGTCGTCGAGCCGTCGACGGCCGACATCCTGGCGCTGGAGCAGGTGGCCACCCGCGGCTGGCGCGCCGCCGAGCATGAGGAGCTCGGCGGATGGCTGCTGCGCGCCGATCCCGGCGGCACCCGCCGGGCGAACAGCGTCCTCCCGCTGCGCCCACCGGGCGGGGACCTCGGTGCGGCGCTCGACACGGCGCGGGCCTGGTACGCCGCCCGGGACCTACCGCTGCACCTGCAGCTGCCGCTGCAGGCCCGGTCGCTGCTCGACGGCGAGCTCGGTGAACGCGGCTTGGACGCCGAGCAGCCCGACACGTCGGTGTTCGTCGCCCGCCTCGACGCGCTGCCGGCCGAGGCCGACCCGCGGGTCGAGCTCGCCGACGCACCGGACGACGGGCTGGCTCGGCCGCCTACGGCGCCTCCCCGGCGACGCGCGCCCTGCTCACCCGGCACGACGCCGCCCGGTTCGCCTGCCTCCGCAGCGGCGGACAGGGTGGTCGCGATCGCCCGGAGTGCCGTCGACGACGGCTGGGTGGGCGTCACCGCGTTGCGGGTGGCCGAGGACGCCCGCCGGCAGGGGCTGGCCTCGCGCTCGTGCGCACGCTGTGGGCCGCCGCCCGCGCCGACGGGGCGACCCGCACCTACCTGCAGGTCCACGGCGCCAACGAGGCGGGACTCCGGCTGGTCAGCGCACTGGGCTGCTGGCACCACCACGACTACCGCTACCGGTTCGAGGAGCGGGCGGAGCCGTCCCCGCCGCGGGACCGCGGAACGCCACCACCGCAGCCGTCGTGATGCCGGTGATCGCCCCGACCGCCAGGAGCACCAGCCCCACCACCCCGGCCGCGCCCGACCCGGTCAGCAGGACGTCGCCCTCGCTGCGCTGGGCGGCCAGGACGAAGTAGGTCACCACCCAGGCGACGAACGGCGCGAAAGTCGCGAGCACCGCAGCGGACCCGTCGACCATCCGCCGGGCCAGCACCGGAAGCGCGACGCTCGTCGCCGCCGTGAGCAGCAGGGTCACCGGGACGATGACGCTGCCGACGTAGAGCGGCACCAGCGTGACCTCGATGAGCGCGGCCAGCGCCGCGCAGAGCACGCACAGCACGACACCGACCGGCGCCACCCAGCGCGGGTCGGGCGGCGGCGCAGTCGCTCCGGTGTTGGGAGTGGCGGTCATGTCCCGGCGAACAGGTCGACCTCGCGGCCCTGCTCGTCGCGGGCACCGCCGGGCTCGCCGCGCACGAGACGGAACGTACTCGGTCTCGAGCACCTCGCGGCCGAGCCGGTTGGACAGCGCGAAGAACGGCCCGTCGACGCTGATCTGCGTGGCGTGCGCGCGCATGGCGGCCTCCTTCGCCTCCCCCCACCCGAGGTTGCGGATCGCCGTGGTGATCTGCCTCGTCAGGGACGCCGAAGGAGAGTTGGTCCTCGTCGGCGACTGAACGGGGTGCCGGCCGCGCGCAACGCCTCGACACCGCGCCGCAGGACCGAGCGCGGCACACGCCGTCCAGTACACCTTCGCCACCTGCCACGGTGGCGCGCCGTCGATGGCGGCGTACGCCGGGTCCGCTGCGGCCTCGACGGCGGCCATCGCCACCCGGTGCGTCATGACGTGGTCGGGGTGGCCGTACTCGCCGTCCGGGTCGTAGGTGATCACCACCTGCGGGCGGACCTCGCGCAGCACGGCGACCGCCGCGCGCACCGCCTCGGCGAACGCCACGCCGTCCTCGTCCAGGCGCCAGAAGGCGCGCGACGCTGTGCATCGACGGCGACGCCCGCCATCCCGCTGTCGCGGTAGCGTCCGGCGCCGCCGAGGAAGCGCCAGTCGGTGACTCCCGAGCTCCCGCATCGGCGGCGTCGAGCTCACCGAACCGGTAGCCACCGAGCTGGTCGGCCTGGTCGGCCGCGAGTTGCGCCAGCGCGGGGACGAGGATCTCGCCCTCCTCGCCGAGCGTGCTGGTGACCAGCGTGACGTGCGACATCCTCGGCGGCGTAGCGCGCCATGGTGGCGCCGGTGCCGATCGTCTCGTCGTCGGGATGGGCGTGGAACAGGACGCAGCCGGCGGTCCCGCGCCGGGCTCACCGTCCGGGGTACCCGAACGGCGCCGTCGGACCGGACGGCCCGGTCAGCCCACCGCCGTCCGTCCCCGAGCCGGCGACCGGCGCGGCGTCCGCGGCCGGCCCGCCGCCGCCGGCGGTGCACGTCCGCGGAGGCGGCCATCCCGGTCTCGACGGCCGCGGCGATGTCCGGGCGCGCCTCGGCGAAGTGGCAGTGCGCGAAGTGCCCGGGCCGCTTCTCCTCCAGCAGCGGGACCTCGGTGCGGCAGCGCTCGCGCTGGGTGTCGTCGAGGGCCTCGCGGAACTTCGGGCAGCGGGTGTGGAAGACGCAGCCGCTGGGCGGGTTGATCGGGCTGGGCAGGTCACCGGTGAGCAGGATCCGCTGCCGCTTGGCCTCCTTGGCCGGGTCCGGGATCGGCACCGCGGACATCAGGCCGTGGGTGTACGGGTGCAGCGGCGCCTCGTACAGCGCGTCCCGCGAGGCGAGCTCCATGATCTTGCCCGAGGTACATGACCGCGACCCGGTCGGAGATGTGGCGCACCACCGAGAGGTCGTGCGCGACGAAGACGTAGGTCAGGTTGAAGTCGTTCTGCAGGTCCTCGAGCAGGTTCACCACCTGCGCCTGCACCGACACGTCCAGCGCGGACACCGGCTCGTCGCAGACGATCAGCCGCGGCCGCAGCGCGATCGCGCGCGCGATGCCGATGCGCTGGCGCTGGCCGCCGGAGAACTCGTGCGGGTAGCGGTTGTAGTGCTCCGGGTTCAGCCCGACGCGCTCCATGAGCGACTGGACCTCGGCCTTGATGCCCTTGTCGGTCTTGGCGCGCTGGATCCGGAACGGCGCGCCGACGATGGTGCCGATCGTGTGCCGCGGGTTCAGCGACGAGTACGGGTCCTGGAAGATCATCTGGATGTCGCGGCGCAGCGGCCGCATCGCCGAGCGTTTGAGGTCGGTGAGGTCCTGGCCGTCGAAGCGGATGCTCCCCGCCGTCGGCTCGAGCAGCTTGGCGACCACCCGGCCGGTGGTCGACTTGCCGCAGCCGGACTCGCCGACCAGGCCCAGCGTCTCGCCCCGCCGCACGGAGAAGGACACGCCGTCGACGGCACGGACCGCGCCGACCTGGCGCTGGAAGACGATGCCGCGCCGGATCGGGAAGTGCTTGGTCAGCTCGTTGACGGCGAGCAGCGCTTCGGGGTCCGCCGCGGCGGGATGCCAGTCGGCCGGGTAGCTCCTGCGTGGCGTGCTCGCGGGAGCCGACGGCGGACGCCCCGGAGGACGCGCCGTCCACGGCGTGACCGGCGGGCTGCTGGGCGTCGGTCGTCTCGGTCATCAGTGGATCTCCTCCAGCGAGGGCTGGATCTCGCCGCTTCCAGATCTCGCGCCGTTCCGCCGGGTCGATGTGGCAGCGCACGCTGTGCCCGGGCGCGGTCGGCAGCAGGTCCGGGTGCTCGCGTGCGCACCGCTGTCCCGGCTCGCCGCCGCCGCGCACGTGCTCGCGGTACTGGCAGCGCGGGTGGAACACGCACCCCGACGGGACGCGGATCAGTGACGGCGGCGAGCCCGGGATGGGCTCGAGCCGCGCCTTGCGCAGTCCGGTCCATCCGCGGCATGGAGCCGCAGCAGGCCCCAGGCGTAGGGCATCTCCGGCTCGTAGAAGATCTCGTTGATCGAGCCCTGCTCGACCGCCTGGCCGCCGTACATGACGACGACCTTGTCGCAGGTCTCGGCGACGACGCCGAGGTCGTGGGTGATGAGGATGATCGCGGAGTCGAACTCGCGCTGCAGGTCCTTCATCAACTCGAGGATCTGCGCCTGCACGGTGACGTCCAGGGCGGTGGTCGGCTCGTCGGCGATGAGCAGGCGTCGGGTTGCACACCAGCGCCATCGCGATCATGGCGCGCTGCCGCATGCCGCCGGAGAACTGGTGCGGGATAGTCGCTGAACCGGCTGGCCGGCGTTCGGGATGCCGACCCGGTCGAGCATCTCGATGGCCCGCTTCTTCGCCGCGCCGCGGCTGGCGTGTTGTGGACCCGGTAGGCCTCGGTGATCTGCGACGCCGACCGTGTAGAACGGGTGCAGGGCCGACAGCGGGTCCTGGAAGATCATCGCCATCTTCTCGCCGCGCAGCGCCCGCACGGTCGGCTCGCTCGGCGGCGATGAGCTCGGTGCCGTCGAGCCAGATCTCGCCGGTGATCCGGGCGCCGCTGCCCTTGTGCAGGCCGAGGATCGCCTGACTGGTCACCGACTTGCCGGAGCCGGACTCACCGACGATCCCGAGGATCTCCCCGCGCTGCAGGTCGAAGCTCAGGCCGTCGACGCTCTTGACCAGCCCGTCGTCGGTCGGGAAGTGGACGCGCAGGTCGCGGACGGACAGGTACGCGTCCGGGGCGCGTCGGTCCTGCCCCTGCACGTCGATGGCGGTCGCTGTCACGCGTCGATCCTCCCACTCGTGGTGGCGCTGTGGTGTCCCTGCTGCCGCAGCCGGACGGGACGACCCGCCGGGCCGCGGCCGGAGCGGGTCAGCTGTAGCTGACCCGGGGGTCGACGAACCCGTAGGCGATGTCCACCACGATGTTGGCGACGACGACGGCCAGCGCGCCACGATCGTCACGCCCAGGATGACCGGCAGGTCCTGCGGCCTGGATGGCGTCGATGGACAGCTTGCCGAGCCCGCGCAGGTTGAACACGGTCTCGGTGATGACCGTCGTGCCGATCAGGGAGGCGAAGTCGATGCCGAAGATGGTGACGATCGGCGTCAGCGCCGCTCGCAGGCCGTGCCGGACGACCACCGTGCGCCGCGGCAGGCCCTTGGCCCGCGCGGTGCGGATGTAGTCCTCCCCCATCGTCTCCAGCATGTTGGCGCGGGTGAGCCGGGCGTAGAGCGCGGCGAACAGGAACGCCAGCGCCACCCACGGGCAGGATGCAGGTTGCGCGCCCACGACAGCGGGTTGTCGGTGAACGCGCACGTAGTGCACGTTGGGTAGCCACTTGAGCTGGTAGCTGAAGATCAGCAACAGCAGCGGGCCGGTGAAGAAGATCGGCAGGGACACCGCGGCCAGGGCCAGCGTCATGCCGGCCCGGTCGACGAACGACCCGCGCTTGAGCGCGGACGCGACGCCGACGCTGATGCCGCCGATCAGCCAGAGGATCGCCGCACCGATCGCCAGGCTCAGCGTGACCGGGAAGCGCGTGCGAGCATCAGCTGGGTGACCGGGAGGTTCTGCCGGTACGAGTAGCCGAAGCACGGCGCGTGGCAGTGGATCGGGGAGTTCGTGCCGTCGTCCACGGTGCGCCCGGCGATGATGCCGTGCACGAAGTTCCAGTACTGCTCCCACCACGGCAGGTCGAAGCCGAAGCGGTGCTCGACCTCTTTGAGGCCCTGCGGCGTGGGCGGGATCTTGCCGACGTAGTAGTACGCCGGGCTGACGTTCGCCAACTTCGGCGCCAGCTGGAAGATCACGAACGTGATGATGCTGACGACGAAGATGACCAGCAGTGCGGCGAGCAGTCGCCGGATGATGTAGCGGATCATGGCGTTCCAGCGGTGGCCGGCCCGGGGATGATCCCCGGGCCGGTCCTCGCCTGCACCTCGCTTCGCTGACGGTGGTGGACTTGCCTTCTCAGCGCTGGGGCGTCAGCCCTTCACGCCCATGTTGACGAAGTCGTAGTAGCTGCCGTACGCGAAGTTGTTCCGGACGTTGACCAGACGCGGGTTGCGGTAGAACAGCGTCTTGTCGTAGACGAACGGGATCATCACGGCGTCCTGCATGACCTGCGCGTCGAGCTTCTTGAAGTCGGCGTCGTGGGTGCCGCTGGTCTTGGTGACCGAGTCCAGGATCCCGTTGACGACCGGGTCGTTCAGGCTGGCGTAGTTCGAGTTACCGGTCGGCAGGATGTTCTTGCCGTTCGCGATCGAGTTCCAGAACCCGAGCCCGGTCGGGAAGTCAGCACCCCAGCCGGCCTGCCCGATGCCCAGCCCCTGCGACGTGATGTTCGCCGGCGAGCCGATGAACGTCTTGTAGTAGGTGGACTGGTCGCTGGTCGCCGGCTGGACCGTGATGCCGACGCGCTGCAGCGCCTGCTGCGAGGCGTTGAAGACGTCCGGGCCGCGGCCGGTGTTGACGTAGGCCTCCTTCAGCGTGAAGCCGTTGGGCTGGCCGCACTGCTGCAGCTCCTGCTTGGCCTTCGCGATGTCGCCGGTGCTGTCCGAGCCGGTCGGGTACGGGTTCGCGCTCGAGTCGAAGCCCGCGATGATCGGCGGGGTCATCGTGTTCGCGATGTCACCGCCGTACGTCCCGCCACGGGCCGCCTGCAGCGCCCGCTTGTTCAGCGCGTACGCGACCGCGCGCGGCAGTGCACGTTGTCCAGCGGCTTGACCGTCTGGAAGATCGCGAAGTACCGGGTGAAGCCGGTCACCGGGTCGTCGGCGTTCTTCTTCAGGTTCGGGTCGCCGTTGATCTGCTGCTGGAACGTCGACTGCACACCGTCGTCGGCCTCCGCGTCAGCGGTGCCGGCCTTGAGGCGCTGGTCCTCGTCGTTGGCGTCCGAGTCGAACGTCAGGACGATCTTGTCGGCCAGCGGCTTGGCGATCGTGTCGGTGCTCTGGTCGAAGTTCGGGTTGCGGACGAACGTGATCGACTGCTTCGGCGTGTAGGACTGGACCTTGTACGGGCCCGACGAGACCGGGTGCAGCGTGTACTGGGCGGCCGTGTCACTGAGCCTTCGGCACCGGGGCCGACGCCGGGAGCGACATCAGGTAGTCGAAGTCGGAGTACGGCTTCTCAGGTTGAACGTGATCGTTGTCGCCGGTGGTCTGGATGCTGCTCAGGTCCCCGCCCTTGTAGGGGCCGGGGTAGTTGGCGGGCGCCTGGATGGTGTCGAGGTAGTACGACGACGGGCCACCGTTGATGACGTCGGTCGCGAACAGCCGCTCGATGCCGTACTTGATGTCGGCCGTCGGTGATCGCCGTACCGTCCTCGTACTTCAGGCCCGGCTTGAGGTTGTACGTCCACTGGGTGAAGTCGGCGTTGTGCTGGCCCAGGCCGGTGGCCATGTCCGGCTCGATCTTCGACGTTGTTCGCGCCCGGCAGCGAGCTGAAGCCGACCAGGGTCCGGGTGAACAGGCGCTGCATGTTCCAGCACCACGCGTAGTAGGTGTTCGCCGGGTCCCAGGAGTCGCAGTCGTCGTTCGCGAGCAGGTTGATCGTGCCGCCGGTCTGCGAGCCGGTCTTGTTGACCCAGCCCTTGGTCGCGGCGTTGTACGCGGCCGCCACGTTGACGTCGCTGCCGCTGGCGTTCGTACTGGTCGCCTTCGGTCCTGACCCACCGTTGCCGCCGCCGCCACTGCTACTGCTGCTGCACGCGGCGAGCACAGTGGCTGCAGCGGCCGCGACCCCGACCGCCTGCAGCAGCCGCACATGACGTCGCATGTTGTGCCACTCACCCTTTCTGGAGATACAGACACCGTGCCGGCACCGCGCCGGATACGGCCACGACCGCCTCAGCGGTTCGACTTCGGGTCCAGGGCGTCACGCAGCCCGTCGCCGAAGAGGTTGAAGGCCAGGACGGTGATGAACAGCGCCACGCCCGGGCAGAACAGGTAGAAGGGGTCCACCTGGATCGATCCGGCAGCGGTGCTGAGCATCTGGCCCCAGCTGGACGTCGGCGGGTTGAAGCCGACGCCGAGGAACGAGTAGCTGGCCTCACCGACGATGTTCGTCGGGACGTACAGCGTGGTGTAGACGAGGATCGGTCCGACGAGGTTCGGCAGCAGCTCGCGCTGACGATGCGGTAGTCACTGGCGCCGAGGCTGCGGGCGGCGTCGACGAACTCCTTCTCCCGCAAGCGAGAGGACCTGCCCGCGAACGATGCGCCCGATGTACGGCCAGCCGAAGAAGCCCGAGCAGGAAGATGATCACCGCGTACCTCAGCGGCTGGCCCGACAGGCCGAGGAAGCTCGGGACCGCGCTGAAGATCGCCAGCAGGGCGATCGCGAACAGCAGCGTCGGGAAGCTGAGCAGGACGTCCATCGTCCGGGAGATGATCGCGTCGATCCAGCCGCGGTAGTAGCCGGCGAGCACCCCCGCCGTCACGCCGATGATCAGCGACAGCGCGGTCGAGGCGAAGCCGACGATCATGCGACGTCCGTGCGCCGCAGATGAGGCGGGCGAAGATGTCGCGGCCGTTGACCGGCTCGATGCCGAGCCAGTGGCTGGATGAGATCCCGCCGAACCGGCCGTACGGGAAGTTCGTGTCGATGTTGATCAGGTCGTAGTTCGGGTCGTTCGGCCCGTGACCGTAGATCTTCGTGATCAGCGGCGCGAAGATCGCGACGAGGATGACGATGCCGACGACGATGCCGCCGGCCAGCGCGACCTTGTCGCGCTTGAGGCGTGTCCACGCGATGGCGCCGAGGGACCGGCCCTCGATCGCCCCGCCCTGAGCGTCCGAACCGAGCAGTTGAGTCGCGTCGGCGGTCGTCTCGACCTCGAGCTCGCCCTGGGGCAACGACATCGGCGGGACGACCTCCTTCCTCCGGCCGGCGGGGGTGAGTGCCGGTACGACTCGCGCCTGCACGCGTTGCCCGGCGCCGGAGCGAGGTTAAGCCCACGGCGTGGCGCGCTGCACAACTGGGGCGGGGGTTGAGGCCAATTCGTGACCGTTTCGGGGACCGGGACGGTCGTTCGGGGGCACTTCGGCTACGGTGCGTCGCGGTTCGCCCGCCCGCGGGTCAGCACTGAGGCAGCAGGCCGCGCACCGCGGGGAGGAACTGCTGGTCGGCCTCGACCCACAGCACCTGGTCGAGGTCACGGTCGGTGAGCATCTGCACCGCAGGGCCGTCGCCGGCGGCTGGGAGGGGCTCGTCGAAGCTCGTGCAGGCGTACAACCGCAACGCCCGCCCGTCCGGCAGTGCGACGTCGGGCGCGAGTACCGGCCCGACCTGCACGCTCAGCCCGAGCTCCTCCCGGCACTCCCGGTGCAGCGCCTCCTCCGGTGTCTCCCCCGGCTCGACCTTCCCGCCAGGGAACTCCCACCGGCCGGCGAGCGCGGGCGGGGCGCTGCGCTGCGCGGCCAGGACCCGGCCGTCGCGCACGATGGCCGCCGCCACGACGAGCCGGGGCGGCGGGTCAGTGCGCACCGGTGGCCGGCGGCGGCGCGGGCAGCCGGTCGAGGACGCGCCGCAGCAGCGCCTCGAGCTCCCGCAGGGTCGCCCCGCGCCGCCAGGTCCGGGTCGGGCGCTCGAGCGTCAGGACGACGCCGGCGGGTGTGGGCACCGCCCGGCTCGCGACCGGTGGTGCGACGAGGGCGCTGGCCCGCTGCACGTCCGCGATCGGTGCGTCCACGACGGCGACGACGCGCAGGAGGGTCCTCACCGCCGGTCGGGCAGGAACGGCAGCTCCCGGCGTACCTCCGCGACGGTGGCCGGGTCGACGTCGGCGAGCAGCACGGTCTCCTGCTCGGCTGCCTCGACCACGGTGCGCCCGAGCGGGTCGATGAGCGTGCTGTCACCGGTGTAGTGCTGCTCGCGGTGCGCGCCCTGGACGGTGCCGACCCGGTTGACGCCGAGCACGAAGGCCTGGTTCTCGATGGCGCGGGCGCGGAGCAGGGCGCGCCAGTGCTCCCGGCGCGGCTCGGGCCAGTTGGCGACGACGACGTACAGGTCGGTCTCCGGCGCCACCGCCCAGAACTCGTCGGCGAAGCGGAGGTCGTAACAGACGAACAGCGTGGTGCGCACGCCCTCGACGTCGACGGTGAGGAACGCGTCGCCGGCGGCGTAGAACTCGTGCTCGCGGGCGTAGCAGAACGGGTGGATCTTGGCGTAGCGCTCGACGGTGCCGTCCGGGGCGGCGAGGACGGCGTTGTTGCGAGCCCGTCCGTCGCCGCCGCGCTGGGCGATGCTGGCCACCACCCAGCAGCCGTGCTCGCGCGCCGCGTCCACGAGGAACTGCTCGTTCGGCCCGCCCTCGTCCTCGGCGATCACCTCGGTGCGCATCGAGAAGCCTGTGGCGTACATCTCGGTGAGCGCGACCAGCCGGGCGCCGGACCGCGCGGCCTGGGCGACCAGGGGCGCGACGCGCTTGCGGGTGGCCTCCGGCTCCTCCCAGTCGATGTCGTGCTGGACCGCGGCCACCTTCACGGCGCCACCCCCTTCAGTCGGACGAGCGCCTCCTGCAGCACTTCCGGCCGCTTGCAGAACGCGAACCGGACGTGGGTGTCACCGGCGGCACTGTCGTGGAAGACGCTGGTCGGGATGGCGACGACACCCGCCCGGGTCGGCAGCTCCCGGCAGAAGCGCACCGCGTCGGTGTGGACGTCGACCATGGCGAAGTAGGTCGCCTGCGGGCGGACGACGTCGAAGCCGAGTTCGGCCAGGCCGTCGCAGAAGAGGTCACGCTGGTGCTCGAGGGTGCGGCGGGCGGGCTCGAGGTCCACGGTGTCGAGGGCGTCGGCGACCGCCGGCTGGAACGGCCCGCCGCTGACGTAGGTGAGGAACTGCTTCACCGTCCGCGTCGCGGCGACGAGGTGCGCCGGGCCGGTCGCCCAGCCGATCTTCCAGCCGGTGACGCTGAACGTCTTGCCGGCGCTGCCGATCGTCAGCGTCCGGCCCGCCATCCCCGGCAGGGTGGAGATCGGGCGGTGCGCCCGGCCGTCGAAGGTGAGGTGCTCGTACACCTCGTCGGAGACCACCAGCAGGTCGTGCTCGCGCGCCAGCCCGGCCAGTTCCGCGAGCTCGACGTCGTCGAACACCTTGCCGGTCGGGTTGTGCGGCGTGTTGAGCAGCAGCAGGCGGGTGCGGTCGGTGATCGCGGCGCGGAGCTCGGCGGGGTCGTGCCGCCACCGGTCCCCGTCCCGGTGCAGGGTCACCGTGCGTCGGGTCGCCCCCGCCAGGGCGACGGTGGCGGCGTACGAGTCGTAGTACGGCTCGAACAGGACGACCTCGTCGCCCGGCCCGACGAGCGCGAGGACGGCGGCGGCGATCGCCTCGGTGGCGCCGGCGGTGACCAGGACGTCGGTGTCCGGGTCCAGCTCGAGGCCGTAGTGCCGCCGCTGGTGCGCGGCGACGGCCCGGCGCAGCGGCGCGATGCCCGGCCCCGGCGGGTACTGGTTGTGGCCCCCGGCGGTGATGGCGTCGGCGGCCGCCCGGAGGAGCTCGGCGGGGCCGTCGGTGTCCGGGAAACCCTGCCCGAGGTTGACCGAGCCGGTGGCCACCGCCCGCGCCGACATCTCGGCGAAGATCGTCGTGCCGAAGCCGCGCATCCGCGGCACGAGCTCCACGGGGTCGGTCACGGCGTCGAGCGTAGGTCCATCCCGATGTCCAGGACGGGCGCGGAGTGCGTCAGCGCTCCCACCGCGAGGTAGTCGACGCCGGTCGCGGCGACCGCGCGGACGGCGTCCGGCGTGAGCCCGCCGCTCGCCTCGAGCCGCACGCCGCGCGGGCGGGCGAGGGCGACGGCGGCGCGCATCTGGTCCAGGGTCATGTTGTCGAGCAGGACGAGGGTCGCGCCGGCGGCGACGGCCTCCTCGACCTGCGGCAGCGTGTCGCACTCCACCTCGACCGGCAGGTCCGGTGCGGCGCGGCGCACCGCGTCGAGGGCGGCGGTGACACTGCCGGCGGCGAGGACGTGGTTGTCCTTGATCAGCGCAGCGTCGCCGAGGCCCAGGCGGTGGTTCACCCCACCGCCGCGGCGCACCGCGTACTTCTGCAGCGTGCGCAGGCCCGGGACGGTCTTGCGGGTGTCCCGGATGCGGGCGCCGGTGCCTTCGACGGCCTGCACGAGCTGCCGGGTGAGCGTCGCGACGCCGGAGAGCTGGCCGACGAGGTTGAGCGCGGTGCGCTCGGCGGTGAGCAGGTCACGGACCGGGCCCTCGACGGTGAGAACCGGTCGCCCCGGCACCGCGGGATCGCCGTCCTGGGCGTGGGCGGCGGTGGTCACCCGGTCACCGCCGACCAGCGCGAAGACCGCGGCCGCCACGGGCAACCCGGCGAGGGTGCCCGCGGCCCGTGGGGTGAGGTCGGCGCAGCCCCGGGCGTCGGCGGGGACGGTCGCGAGCGTAGTGACGTCCGGGCCGTACGCGAGGTCCTCGGCGAGAGCACGCTCGACGGCGTCGCGGACGGCGGCCGGGTCGGGTCCGGTGCTGCCGCTGGTCCTCGCGGTGCTGCTGGTCGCGCTGGTCATGCGGCGCTCCCCCAGCGGGTGCGCCGCGGCAGCAGCCGCCCGTCGTCGAACCGGTAGAGGGTGCGGCCGTCCCACTGCGCGGCCGTCGCGGGGGCGTCGCTGCGGCGGTGACAACCGCGGCTCTCCCGGCGCTCCAGCGCGGCGATGGCGATCAGCGTGTCGACCAGCCGGAGCGTGGCCGCCTCTGCCCTGTCGCGTTCGCCGGCCGTCGGCGGCGCGTCGGGCACGCCGTCCAGCAGGTCGAGCAGAATTGTCAGGCCGGCGGCGTCGCGCAGGACGCCGGCGTGCCGGGACATCGCCGCGGCGAGTGCCGGGCGGGCGGCGGGGTCGGCGCCTGGGACGGCCGGCGTCGGTGCGAGTCCGCCGCGCGCCGGCTCCGGCAGCTCCGCCGCGAGCAGGCGTCCGGCGGAGCGCCCGGCGATCAGCGCCTCGGTGAGCGAGTTCGACGCCAGGCGGTTGGCCCCGTGGACGCCCGTGGCGGCCACCTCGCCGACGGCGAACAAGCCGGGGACCTCGGTGCGTCCGTCGAGCCCGGCGAGCACTCCGCCACAGGAGTAGTGCGCTCCCGGCGCGACCGGGATGGGTTCCCGCGCCGGGTCGATGCCGGCCGCCCGGCAGGCGGCGAGCACGGTCGGGAACTCCTCGGCCAGCGCCGCGGCGCCGAGCTCGGTGGCGTCGAGCAGGACGTGATCGGTACCGAGCTCCGCGGTGCGGGCGTGGATGGCTGCCGCGACGACGTCGCGGGGCGCGAGCTCGGCCATCGGGTGCCGGCCGAGCATGAACCGCGCGCCGGTCGGGTCGAGCAGGACGGCGCCGGCTCCCCGGAGCGCCTCCGTGACCAGCGGCTGCTGCCCGGAGCCGTCCGGACGCCAGAGCACGGTCGGGTGGAACTGCACGAACTCGAGGTCGGTGACGCTCGCGCCCGCGCGCAGCGCCAGCGCGATCCCGTCACCGGTCGCCTCGACCGGGTTGCTCGTGGTGGCGTAGGCCTGGCCCAGCCCGCCGGTGGCGAGGACGACGGCGCGGGCGGTCATCCGAGTGCGGCCGTGGTCGGCGGCGAGCACGGCGCCGCCCACGCGGCCCGCGGCGTCGAGCAGCAGGTCGGTGACGACGGTGCGCTCGAGGACCTCGATGCCTGCCGCGCGCACCGCGGCCACCAGCGTGCGGCTGACCTCGGCGCCGGAGGCGTCGCCGCCGGCGTGCACGATCCGGTGACGCCGGTGGCCGCCCTCGCGCCCGAGCGCCGGCCGGCCTCGTCCGTCCGTGTCGAAGCGCGCGCCGAGGAGCTGGAGCGTCGCGATCGCTCCCGGCGCGCCGCGGACGAGCTCGGTGACTGCCCCGGGGTCGCCGAGTCCCGCGGCGGCGGTGAGGGTGTCCTGGGCGTGGGCGAAGACGGAGTCAGCCGGGTCCAGCACGGCGGCCAGACCGCCCTGGGCCCAGCGCGTCGAGCCGTCGCCGAGCGTCCCCTTCACCGCGACCAGGACGCGGCGGCCGGCGGCGGCGGCCTCCAGCGCAGCGCTCAGGCCGGCGGCGCCGCCGCCGACGACGAGGACGTCGACATCGGTCGGGTCACTCACCGGAGCCCGGGTCCCCGATGGCCACCATGCGCTCGACGCTGCGCCGGGCGCGGGCGGCGACGTCAGGGTCGACGCGGACCTCGTGGCGGCCATCGCGCAGGGACGCCACGAGCTTCTCCGGCGTCGTCATCTTCATGAACCGGCACGACGCCTGCGGGTTGACCGGCTCGAACACCGTCCGCGGGTTGGCCCGGCGCAGCTGGTGCAGCATCCCGACCTCCGTCGCGACCAGGACCTTGGCAGCGCGGGTCGTGCGGGCGGCGTCGAGCATGCCGCCGGTGGACAGCACGTGCGTCCGCTCCGCCGGGAGCTCCCCACTGCTGTTCAGCCACAACGCCGAGGTCGTACAGCCACACTCGGGGTGGACGTACAGCTCGGCGTCGGGCTCGGCGGCGACCTTCCGCTTCAGATCGGTCGGCGAGATGCCGGCGTGCACGTGGCACTCCCCCAGCCACAGTCGGATGTTGTCGCGGCCGGTGACGCGCTGCACGTGCGCGCCCAGGAACTGGTCGGGCAGGAAGAGGATCTCCCGGTCTTCCGGGATCGAACGAACGACGTCAACAGCGTTCGAGGACGTGCAGCAGACGTCCGCCTCCGCCTTGACCTCGGCCGTCGTGTTCACGTAGGCGACGACGGCGGCGCCCGGGTGCTCGGACTTCCACTGCCGCAGCTGGTCGGCGGTGATGGTGTCAGCCAGCGAGCAGCCGGCGGCAGGGTCCGGGATGAGCACGGTGCGCTCCGGCGCGAGGATCTTGGCCGTCTCGGCCATGAAGTGCACGCCGGCGAACACGATGGTGTCCGCGTCGCTGGCCGCGGCGAGCCGCGACAGCGCGAGGGAGTCACCGACGTGGTCGGCGACGTCCTGGATCTCGGGCGCCTGGTAGTTGTGCGCCAGGATGACGGCGTTGCGGGCGGCGGCGAGCGCGCGTACCTCGTCCTGCCACTCGGTGACGACTGCGGTCACGCGAGCCTCCTCGGTCCCCGTAGTTTTCGCCTGATGGGCGAAAACCTCGCTGGCGACTCTAGCATGGGGCAGGTGACCCAGCCCAGTTGTGCGCACGAGGTGCTCGCCGTGGTGCTCCAGGTCCGCGACGGTGCGCTGTGCGTGCTGCTGTGGCGGCGCCGGTTCGCCCCGCACGCGCGGCGCTGGGCACTCCCCGGTGGCGGGCTGCTGGCCGACGAGCGACTCGGCACGTCCGCCGCGCGCCACCTCGCGGCCAAGGTGGACGTGACGACGCTGGCGCACCTGGAGCAGCTGGAGACGCGCAGCGACCCCGCCCGTGATCCGCGGGGTCGAGTACTGGCGACGGCCTACCTCGGGCTGGTGCCGTCGGACGTGTCGCCCAACGTCCCCGCGGACACGGCGTGGCACCCGGTGGCCGACCTGCCCACGACAGCGTTCGACCACGGCTCGATCGTCGCGTCCGGCGTGCGACGGCTGCGGGCGAAGCTGGGTTACACGAACATCGGCTTCGCGCTGGCTCCGGAACGGTTCACCATGCCTGAGCTGCGCGCGCTCTACGCCGCCGCGCTGGAGCAGCCGGTGTCCGCGACGAACCTCCAGCGGGTGCTGCTGCGCCGCGACGTCATCGTCGCCCTCGACGAGACGGCGGCGCCCGGCCAACGCGGGGGGCGGCCGGCCACCCGGTACCGGTTCCGCGACCGCGAGCTGCAGGTCACCGACTCCGCCGCGATCTTCCGCGCCGGCCGCTGACACCCCGGCGTGGCGCGCCGGGTCCGCGGGCTACCGGGAACGACGCTCAGCGGCGACGGGCGCGCGCCTTCTCGCGGTTCTGCGCGGCGAGCAGCACCTTGCGCAGCCGCACCGTCGCCGGCGTGACCTCGACGCACTCGTCCTCGCGGACGAACTCCAGCGCCTGCTCCAGGGACTGCACCCGGTGCGGGATCAGCGGCACCAGCACGTCACCGGAGGACTGGCGCATGTTCGTGAGTTTCTTCTCCTTGGTCGGGTTGACGTCCATGTCGTCCGACCGGGAGTTCTCACCGACGATCATGCCTTCGTAGACCTCGGTGCCCGGGCCGACGAACATCGTCCCGCGCTCCTGCAGGTTCGCCAGCGCGAAGCCGGTGGTCGTACCGCGGCGGTCGGCGACCAGCGACCCGCTCGGGCGGGTGCGGATCTCTCCGGCCCACGGCTCGTAGCCCTCGTGCACGTGGTGCAGCAGGCCCGTCCCGCGCGTCTCGGTGAGGAACTCGGTGCGGAACCCGATCAGGCCGCGCGCCGGGACGAGGTACTCCATCCGCACCCAGCCGGTGCCGTGGTCGACCATCTGCTCCAGGCGGCCCTTGCGCAGCGCCAGGTGCTGGATGACGACGCCCTGGTAGTCCGACGGGACGTCGATCGTGAGCCGCTCGGTGGGCTCGTGCAGCTTCCCGTCGACCGTGCGGGTGACGACCTGCGGCTTGCCGACGGTCAGCTCGAACCCTTCCCGGCGCATGGTCTCGACCAGCACCGCCAGCTGCAGCTCGCCACGGCCCTGGACCTCCCAGGTGTCGGGGCGTTCGGTCTGCTCGACCCGGATGGAGACGTTGCCGACCAGCTCTGCCTCGAGCCGGTTCTGCACCTGGCGCGCGGTGAGCCGGCTGCCGGACTGGCCCGCCAGCGGCGAGGTGTTGATGCCGAGCGTCATCGAGATCGACGGCTCGTCGATCGTGATGACGGGCAACGGGCGCGGGTCGTCCGGATCGGCCAGCGTCTCGCCGATCGTGATGTCCGGGATGCCGGCGATGGCGATGATGTCGCCGGGTCCGGCCGACTCCGCGGGCACCCGGTCCAGGGCGCGGGTCAGCAGCAGCTCGGTGAGCTTCACGCGCTCGATCGAACCGTCGGCGCGGCACCACGCGGCCTGCTGTCCCTTGCGGATCGTCCCGTTGTGGACCCGGCACAGCGCCAGCCGGCCGAGGTAGGGGGAGGAGTCCAGGTTGGTGACGTGCGCCTGCAGCGGTGCTCCGTCCTCGTACGACGGGGCGGGGATGGTGTCGAGGATCGTCCCGAACAGCGGCTGCAGGTCCTCCTCCTGCGGCATCTCGCCGTTCTCCGGCCGCTTCAGCGACGCCCGCCCGGCCTTCGCCGACGCGTAGACGATCGGGAAGTCGATCTGCTCCTCGGTGGCGTCCAGGTCGAGGAACAGCTCGTAGGTCTCGTCGACGACCTCGGCGATGCGGGCGTCGGGGCGGTCCACCTTGTTGATGACGAGGACCACCGGCATACCGGCGGCCAGCGCCTTGCGCAGCACGAACCGGGTCTGCGGCAGCGGCCCCTCCGAGGCGTCGACGAGGAGCACCACGCCGTCCACCATGGACAGCCCGCGCTCGACCTCGCCGCCGAAGTCGGCGTGGCCGGGCGTGTCGATGATGTTGATCGTGACGCGCTCACCGGTCGGCGAGACGTGGTCGACCGCGGTGTTCTTCGCGAGGATGGTGATGCCCTTCTCGCGCTCCAGGTCGTTGGAGTCGAGCACCCGCTCGTCGATCACGCCGGTGTCGGCCTGGTGGGCGGTGAACGCGCCGGACTGCCACAGCATGGCGTCGACGAGGGTGGTCTTGCCGTGGTCGACGTGGGCGACGATGGCGACGTTGCGCAAGTCAGCGCGGACGGACATCACGGGGAACTCTTCCTGCAGGCAGATCGCGGCACAGGGTGGCCGCGCAGTGGACACAACAGCCGGCGACGCCGCTCGGATTCCCGGCGGCGGACCCGTCCGGCTCCGTCCGGCCAGTCTACGGGCGCCCGATGTCCCCGGCGGGCCCGCGCGCCGGACGTCGACGGGCTCAGGGCTCAGGCCGGCCGTGCGACGCCGGAGAAGACGCCGTCCGGGTCCCACTCGCGCCCGAGCGCGGCCAGGCGTGCCGCTGTCGCCGGCTCGTGACAGTGGCTGGCGTCGAGCCGTCCGGCGGGCAGGTAGTTGCGCAGCGGGCCGCCGGCGCTGTGCCGAGCGACCGCCTCGTACAGCGCAGTCTCCGCGGCCGCGACGGCGTCCGGATCGACGCCCGGGTAGGCGGAGGTGAAGACGTTGACGAGCGCGCGGCGGTGTCCGACCGCGTTGTCAGCCGGGCGCGACAACGCGCCGCCGAGGTGCCGGAGCTCGAGCATGAACGGCAGCGACGCACCGCCGGTCCCGAGCAGGCTCGGGAGGACGTCGGCCGGGTCCGCGGTGAGCGCGAGGCTGTCGGACCGGACCGGCATCGGCCCGACCGGGTCGGCGTGCACGCTGCCGATACCGGTGAACGGCATCCGTGTGACGGTGTCGAGGAACGGCCCGAGCCGGCGCAGTGGGGCGATCGCCTGCTCACCGGTCTCGGTCGCGCCGAGGTGGACGACCCGGACGTGGCAGCACGACCGGCCTCGCAACGGGGCGGGGACGGCAGGCACGTCCGGGAACTGCACGACCGCGACGGAGAGGGTGAGGTCCTCCGGCGCGGACGCCATCGCGTCGGCAAGCACCCCGGCGACCTCCGAGACCCGCGCCACGTCGAAGAACATGCCCCCGCCGTAGATCGTCCGGAGCGCGACGAGCTCGACCTCGACCGCGACGACCGCCGCCAGCCCACCTCCGCCGCCGCGCAACCCCCAGAACAGGTCGGGGTGGTTGTCGGCGCTGACGGTGACGCGCTCGCCGCCGGCGGTCACCACGTCGAGCCGGCGGACGGCGTCGGCGGACCAGCCGTGCGCCCGGCCCAGGGCGCCGAGGCCGCCGCCGAGGGTGAAGGCGACGAACCCGACTCCCGGGGCCGCGCCGACCCGGGCGGCGAGTCCGTGCTCGGCCGTGGCGGCGAGCACGTCACCGGAGGTCGCGCCGGCCTGCACCCGCGCGGTGGCGGTGGCGGGGTCGACCCGCACCCCGGACAGCCGCCGGGTGGACACCAGGATCCCGCCGTCCATCCCCCGGGCCGGGCCGTGCCCGGTGGCCTGCAGGACGACCGGCGCCCCGGCCGCGGCGCCGGCGCGAACGGCGGCGGCGACGTCCTGCTCGTCCGCCGCGCCCACGACGACGTCCGGGCGGTGCTGGACGTTCAGGTCGAAGCCGGTCCGTTCCTCGTCGTAGGCCCCGCGATCGGCCGCGTCCGCGCTGTGCACGGGTCCCACGACGTCACTGAGCTCGCGCGCCACCCCGGTCGTCACCGGCACATCGTCTCCGACGCGACCGGCTGCCGCGAGCGTCACGCGTCCCTGCGTCGCATCACGACGAACCCGAGGACGGCCACGGCCAGCCACTCGATGGTGAACACCAGGTACCCGTGCCACGGTGAGAGGTAGTCCTTCATCGGACGGGTCATCGTGATCATCCCGCCGGCGTTGGAGAAGAAGTACTCGTTCACCGTGTGACCCCAGCCCGCCGGCAGCAGCCGGGTGAGCAGCGGCAGCACGAACAGCGCACCGATCGCCGTCGTGATGGCGCCCGCGCTGTGCCGCAGCACCGTCCCGACGGCGAACCCGAACAGGCCGCAGCCCAGGACGTACAGCCCGCCGCCGACCACGGCCCGGAGCACGCCGGGGTCCCCGAGGTGCGCCTGGACCTCGTGCTGGGCGAAGAACGGCTGGGCGACCGCGAAGGCGGCGAACGACGTCAGGAGGCCGATGCCGAGCGAGACCACGGCGACGCAGACGGCCTTCGCGGCGAGCAGCCGGCCGCGCGCCGGTACCGCGGTGAGCGTGGTGCGGATCCCGCCGGTCGAGTACTCGGCCGTGATGACGAGCGCGCCGAGGACGGCGACGGCGAGCTGACCGAAGTACAGGCCGTTCAGCGCGGTGGCGGTCGGGTCGAACGACGCCCGGTCGGCGGCGCTCAGGTGCGACCACTGGCTCATCGAGCCCCAGGCGTTGAGGATCGTGAAGCCGAGGGTCGCGACGACGGTGGCGATCAGCGTCCACCGGGTGGAGCGGACCGACCACAGCTTGGTCCACTCCGCGCGGACGACGTTGCCGAAGCTCGCGCCTCGGGCCGCGGGTGCGCTCGGGCGGACGGTGGGGGTGAGGGTGGTCATGGCGGTCACCTGTCGGTCGTGGCGCCGACCAGCTCGCGGTCGGCGGTGGGGAGGCCAGCGGGGGTGGTGGCTGAGTACTCGACGCTGTCGCGCGTGAGCTCCATGAACGCCTCTTCCAGCGACGAACGCTGGGTGTAGAGCTCGTGGACGGTCAGCCGGTGTTCGGCGGCGATGTCGCCGACCTCGTCGGTCGACAGGCCCTCGATCTCGAGGCGGCCGTCCAGGGACTGGACGTCGCGCGCCTGTCCGTGCACCAGCTGGGCGAGTCGTGCGGCGTCCGGTGACCGGACCACCGTGCGCGAGCTGGAGTTGCCGGCGATGAAGTCCGCTGTGGTCGTGTCGGCCAGCAGCCGGCCCCGACCGATGACGACCAGGTGTTCGGCGGTCAGCGCCATCTCGCTCATCAGGTGGCTCGAGACGAAGACCGTCCGCCCCTCGAGCGCCAGCGACTGCATGAACCGGCGGATCCACACGATGCCCTCGGGGTCCAGGCCGTTGACCGGCTCGTCGAACATCAGGACCTGAGGGTCGCCGAGCATCGCCGCGGCGATGCCCATCCGCTGCGACATCCCGAGGGAGAACCCGCGGATCCGCCGGCCGGCGACCTCGGTCAACCCGGTCATCTCGAGGACCTCGTCCACGCGCCGGCGCGGCAGACCGTTCGACTGGCACAGCGCGCTCAGGTGCGCCCGCGCGCTGCGACCGCCGTGCACGTCCTTGGCGTCGAGCAGCGCACCGACGCGGGTCATCGGCGCGGCGTCCTCGGCGTAGGGCCGCCCGCCGACGAGCGCCCGCCCCGAGTCCGGGCGGTCCAGTCCGAGGATGATGCGCATCGTCGTCGACTTGCCCGCGCCGTTCGGCCCCAGGAAGCCGGTCACCCGGCCGGGCGTCACCGTGAACGACAGGTCGTCCACCGCGGTCCTCGACCCGTAGCGCTTCGTCAGTCCTTCGACCGTGATCACGTCTGTTCCCCATCTCCAGTCGGTCGGTGTGTCGCGGACGATCGTCGCGACGACCGGCGACCGGAGACATCCGGGAACGCCCTGATCCCGACCCGGAGATCCGCGGACGGACTCCTCGGGGACGGACCCTCGGGGACGTCCGGTACCGGGACGTCCCTGCGGGCTACGCCTCGTCGGTGACGGTGCGCGTGAGCTGCACGAGCTGCCGCAGGCAGTGCTCGCGCAGCGGCTCGGGGAAGTCGGTGGCCAGGCGGTTGTCAGCGACCCGCCCGTCGCGGCGGGTGACGACCAGACCGGCGGTACGCAGCAGCCGCAGCGCGTAGGTGATCGCGTCCTCGCTCACGCCGAGGCCGCCTCCTCCGCGGACCGTGTCAACGTGTCAACGTCCGCACGGTCGTGCCGACGTCGTCGAGCCATCGGCTGCCGTGACACTCGCCCGGAATCCGTCTCCCGGACACATTTGTGGCTGATGATCACCACCGGTCCGGCGGCAGAGTGCCCGGGCGGGCCTTGCCGCGCGGTGGTGACCGGGAGCAAGCTTCGCCCTGCGAGTGAGCCCCCGCGGTGCGGGGACGGCCCACCGCGTCCTCGGGGGAAGGACGGCCTGCCATGGCCGGTCGATCGGTTCGCTCCGGTGACCAGCGGCGACTGCGCCCACGGTTCTGGGTGGAGGCGGTGCTCGCCGCCGTGCTGGGGCTGCTCACCGTCCTCACGCTGGTCTGGCACGACTGGCTCGAGGCCTTCGGCGTCGATCCCGACCACCACGACGGCTCCGTCGAGTGGCTGATCGTCGCGGCGCTGGCGGCCGTGACCGTCGTCCTGGCGGTGAGCGCCCGGGCGGAGTGGCGGCGCGCCGTTCCCGCGACCTGACCCGCAGCGCCACACCCAACTCGTTGGTCCGATGCCGGAGGAGTCCACCATGCCCCCACGCAAGCGCCCAGGACGGTCCGCCGACGACGATGCACCGAGATCGGACGATTCGGGTCAGTCGGGCGGCCGTTCCGGCGGCGAGTCGGGCGGGCGCGGCAGGCTGCGGCGCAACCCGGACGCCGACCCGGTGCGGCTGCACCGCGACTACGTGCAGCGCCGACTCGGCGGCGGTGCCCTGCCCACGCCCGAGGCGTACGAACGGGCACTCGACCAGTGGCACCACCTCGGCGGGGCCGTGCGCGGCCCGGCCCAGGAGGTCCACCGTGAGTCGGAGGAGGAAGGCGCCCGGACCGCCGGGTCGGAACGGACCGCGGCCGAGGAGGCCGGCGGCACGGCGGACCGGTCCTACGACGGACCGCTGCCGGCCACCGACCCCGGGGACAACAGCGCGTACGAGAGCGGTGCGTCATGACGCTCAACGGCACGGTCTGGATCCCGCGCGGTCCCAGCCCGATGAACGAGGACAAGCGCCGGGACAACGGCCTGGTCAGCGCGATCGCGGTGAACCCGAACGACCCCGACGTCGTCTACCACGGCACCGCCGGCGGCGGGGTCTGGCGCAGCACCGACCGCGGAGCCCACTGGGCGCCCATCTTCGACCGGCAGGCCGCGCTCGGCATCGGTGAACCGGGCGCGCTCGCCATCGACCCGAACGACACCGACACCCTCTACATCGGCACCAGCGCCCGGGTGACGCCACAGGTGCAGGCCGGCCTGTTCAAGTCGAGCGACGGCGGGAACAGCTGCATCCGCCTCGGTTCCGGCTACCCGGCCGGCAACGTCGGCAACGCCGGACAGTTCGTGAACCAGTGGGTCAACGTGATCATCGTCGACCCCGCGGACTCGCAGACCGTCTACCTCGCCTCGACCAGCGGCGTCTTCCGCTCGACCGACGGGGGGCTGAACTGGACAGCGGGCTCCGGGGTGTCCGGAGACGCGCGCTCGCTCGTGCTCGACACGTCCTCCGGTGCCGGCAACCGCGTCCTGCACGCCGGCCTGGTCGGTCAGGGGGTCTTCACCTCAACCGACGGCGGGCAGAACTGGACGCAGGTCCTGTCCGCCGCCACCGCCGCCGTGGCGGGCGCGCTCTCCGGCGGCGGCATCGGCAAGGTCGTCGTCGACATCGCCCCGCCGACGTCCCCGCCCAACGCCAGCGGCGTGCAGGTGATGTACGCGTCGATGGCGGGGACCGGGACCGCCCCGGACCCGGTCGGCGTCTTCCTGAGCACCGACCGCGGCGCGACCTGGAACCAGCGCAGCGCCACCGGGATGCCCACCAACACGCAGGGCAGCTACAGCTTCCACTTCGCCGTCGACCCCGCGTCCCCCGGCGACGGCGCGAACGACGTCCTGTACTTCGGTGCCGTCGGGCAGGCCAGGTCGACCGATTCCGGACAGAACTTCACCGGCGTCAACGGCCTGCACGCCGACACCCACTCCTGGGCGTTCGTGCGCGACCCCGGAGGCGGACAGTCGACCGTGTACTGCGGCAACGACGGCGGCATCTTCGTCTCGACGAACGGCGTCGACTTCGACGCGGTGAACTCCGGCGGCCTGCAGACCGGGCTGTTCTACAACATCGACAGCAAACCGGACGCCGGCAGCGACGTCATCGTCGGCGCGCTGCAGGACAACGAAGTCGAGACGACCAGCGGCGCCACCGCGCCGGCGTGGACGGGCACCAACGGCGGCGACGGCTGGGACGTCACCTACGACGGCGGCATCGCCGGGCAGATGTACTGCACCAGCGGGTTCTGGTCCCCGGCGCCGTGCACGCGTGTGTTCCGGTCGACCGACGACGGTGTCACCTGGTCCGAGGTGACGCCGTGGGGCACGTCCTCCGACGCCGGCTGCTACCTGTCGCCGGTCGCCACCGACCCGAGCGCCGGCGGCACCGTCTACGTCAGCGGCAGCCAGAACGTGTGGCAGAGCCAGGACGGCGGCGGCACCTGGCGCAAGGTCGGCGCCTTCTCCGGTGCGGGCACCATGTCGGTCGCCCCGTCCGAGAGCAACAACCTCGTCGTCTGCGTCGGCACGCAGGTCTTCGTCACGACGAACGCGCTGGCCAGCACGGTCAGCTTCACCGACATCACCCGCGACCTGCCCTCGCGCAACGTGCAGCGCGCCGCCTTCGACCCCAACGACCCGACGGTCGTGTACGCCGTCCTCGGCGGTTTCGACGGGTTCGGCGCCGGGCAACAGGGCCACGTCTTCCGCACGACCGTCGCCGGGACGAGCTGGCAGGACATCTCCCCACCGGTCGACATCCCGCACGGCGCGCTCGAGCTCGACGGGAACGACACGCCGACGACCGTCTACGTCGGCACCGACTTCGGCGTGCTGCGCTCGGTCGACGGCGGCGGCACGTGGACGGTGCTCGACGACCTGCACTTCCCGCGCGCCCCCGTCACCGACCTCGTGCTGGACCGCAACGACCGCACGCTGCGCGCGGCGACCTACGGCCGCGGGGTGTTCGAGTTCGGACACGGCCGCGGACCGGTCATCGCGGTCAACCTCGAGGACGGGCTCGACTTCGGGACGGTGTGCGTCGGCGGCACGCACGACCTGACGCTGCAGCTGTTCAACGTCGGCACCACCGACCTGGTCGTCGACAGCGTCCAGCGGCTCATGGGTTCCACCGCGGTCAGCGTCGCCCCCTTCCCGAGCACCCCCCTGGTCGTGGAGCCGGGCGAGGAGGTGGACTTCACCGTCCACTACGCCCCGACCACCAACGGCGCCTCCGACACCGCGACCATCCGCATCGAGAGCAACGACCCGACGGCGCCCGTCGTCGACCTGACGGTCACCGCGTCGGCAGGGACCGGCGTCCTGCACGTCCTCGTGCCCGACCGCGGCGACTGGGGCGAGGTCTGCCTCGGGGACTTCGTCGACCGCGACATCGTCCTGAACAACGCCGGCACCTGCCCACTGCGCGTGCTGCAGATCATGAGCTCCGCGCCGCAGTTCGACGCACCGGAGCTGCTGTGGGAGCCGCTGCTCATCGCGCCCGGGGACTCCGTCGACGTCCCGATCCGGTTCCGGCCCAGCGACCGGGGCAGCTCCACGACCACCGTCACCTTCGTCACCGACAGCGCGGAGCCGGCACCGGAGGTCCGGCTCAGCGGGACCTGTCCCCCACCGCGGCTGACGTTGGTGCTGCCGGACTCGGGCGACTACGGCCACGTGTGCGTGTGCGACTTCCGGGACGAGGAGCTGACGATCGCCAACAGCGGGCACTGCCTGCTCACCGTCACGGCGATCGCCTCGTCGTCGGCCGACTTCGTCCCACCCGAGGTCGACGCCTTCCCGCTGACGATCGCACCCGGGACCTCGACGCAGGTCCCGGTCCGGTTCGCCCCCATGTCGTACGGTCCGAAGTCGGCCGAGATCACCGTCACCAGCGACGACCCGGGAGGGCCGCGGACGATCGCGGTGTCCGGCACCGCCCCGTCCGGCGTCCTGGCGATCAGCGGGTCGACGGACTTCGGCAAGGTCGAGCTCGGCGTGACCGCGCACCTCGTCGTGACCCTCGCCAACGTCGGCGAGTGCCCGCTGCACGTGTGCCGGGTCGCGTTCCGCTCGCTGGGTCCGTGCGGCTGCGTCTCCGGCGGGTCGGGCTGCGGGTGCGGCGGCGGGGGCGGCTGCGGCTGCGGCTGCGGCTGCGGCTGCGGCCACGGGGACAAGGACGGGTGTGGCGGCCCTGGTGGGACCCGCACGGACCAGGACGGCGGGGAGCGGCGACCCCAGCGGCCGGACCCGTGCTCGTTCTGCCACGAGCACGACCACCGCTGCGGCAGCTGCCAGTGCTGCGCGCAGTTCAGGCTGGTCGGCAGCCCGTTCCCGACCACCTTGCGCCCCGGCGCCTCGCTGCCGCTGACGGTCGCGTTCACGCCGACGTGCGAGTTCAACCCGTGCTGCGAGCTCGTGGTGTGCACCGACGACCCGGCTCACGAACGGACGACCCTGCTGGTCACCGGCCACCTGCGGCGCACCCTCGCCACCTCGCTCAAGTGCTGGGCGGGACAGGAGATCCGGGACATGATCGCCGGCGGCTGCTGAGGCCACCTCCCGGCCTCCGTACCGTGGGGTGTGTGACGCAGTGGGACGGCCGCGGACTGCCGCCGGTCGCCGAGCAGCGCGTGCGGCGTGCCGCCGCGGGCGGGGTGGCCACCTCGCTGCTGTCGGTGCCGTCGGCCACCTCGCTCGACGCGGTCGGGTTCCGGTCCGTGGGTGAGGTCATGGGCTGCCAGGTGCAGCGCATCGGCTGGTCGGGTTGGGCCGGCTGTGGCTACTCCACCTGGGGACCCGCGGGCGCGTGGGGCGTCGGCCCCGGCAACGTCGTGCCGTCCGGCGGTAGCCGGTTCTCCGGGTACGGCCCGTACGTCGAGGCGCTGACCCGCGGCTACCGCACCGCGCTGGAGCGGATGCTGCTCGAGGCGCAGGCGCTGCAGGCCGACGGCGTGGTCGGCGTCCGGCTCGTCCAGTCGCACTTCGAGGGCGGCGCCCGGGAGTTCCTCGCGCTCGGCACCGCCGTACGCGCGCACAGCCGGACCGAGCGCGGCTCCGCCCCGACGCTGTCGCGCCCGTTCACCACCGACCTGCCCGGCACGGAAGTCGCCGCGCTGCTGCTGTCGGGGTACGTGCCGGTCACCCTGGAGGTGGCGATCGAGGTCGCCATCCGGCACGACGACTACCGCACCCGGCAACAGGCGAGCAGCGGGTGGTTCGGCAACGGCAACGTCGAGGTCAGCGGTTACACCGACCTCGTGCAACACACCCGCGGGTACGCCCGCGACAAGCTGGCGCGGCAGGTCGCCGCGTCCGGAGCGGAGGGCGTCGTGGTGTCCGACATGGCTCTACGGATCTGGGAGGTGGAGCCCGGCGAGAACCACCGCGACCACGTCGCGGAGGCCACCATCCGCGGCACGTCGGTCGCCGCGTTCCACCGCCGGGGCGACACCCGCCCCGCCCCGCGCCCGCTCACCGTCCTGCCGCTGCGTCCGCGGAGCGGGTCGTGAGTGCGCCGCAGGACCAGCACGGCGCCGCGGCCGCCGCCGAGACTGCTGCCGCCGATGCCGCCGCGGCGCAGGTCGGTGTCCCGGAGGACGCCCTGCGCCGCCTGGCCACCATGCGTCCCGGGCAGGCGACGAGCCTGTTCACCTCTGACCTCTCGGTCAACGAGTTCCTGCTCGTGCGCGAGGCGGGCTTCCGCCCGCTCGGACTCGTCCTGGGTTCGAGCATCTACCACGTCGGGCTGCAGATCGGCCGGTGGAGCAGGAACATGGAGCTCGAGACGCTGTCGCAGGCGATGTACCACGCCCGTGAGCTGGCGATGACCCGGATGGAGGCCGAAGCGGCGGAACTCGGCGCCGACGGGGTGGTCGGCGTCCGGCTCGACATCGAGTTCAAGGAGTTCGGCTCCGACCTCGCCGAGTTCATCGCCGTCGGCACCGCGGTGCGCGCCGACGAGGCGCACCGCCGCACCCCCGACGGGTTCAGCTGGCGCAACAACCGCGGGCAGCCCTTCACCTCCGACCTGTCGGGGCAGGACTTCTGGACGCTCGTCGCCGCCGGCTACGCCCCGCTCGGGATGACGATGGGCTCGTGCGTCTACCACATCGCGCACCAGCGGTTCTTCCAGGCGATCGGCAACGTGGGGCAGAACGTCGAGATCCCGCAGTTCACCGAGGCGCTCTACGACGCCCGTGAGCTGGCGATGAGCCGCATGCAGGCGGAGGCGGAGACGCTCGCGGCCGAGGGCATCGTCGGCGTGCAGCTGCTGTCGCTGCCCCACCGGTGGGGCGGGCACACCACGGAGTTCTTCGCGATCGGCACGGCGGTCCGCCCGATCCGGCCCGATCACGAGATCACGGCGCCGACGCTCGTCCTGCCGCTGACGGACTGACCCGATGACGCTGCCCGTGCCGACCGGTGACGACGCCGCCGGGGTGCCACCGCTCGGACACCTCGTCGCCGCGCTCGAGCCCGCCTCCGACGTGGCGTCGCTGGCGCGCGTGCTCACCGGCGCGCTGGCCGACGCCCTCCCGGAGGGCATGGTGCGGGTCGAGACGGAGCGCAGCGTGTCCGACCGGCTGCACGGGCGGCCCGGCCGTGCGGTCGCGGTCGAGGTGGCGGCTGGTGAGACGGTGCTGACGCTGCGGCAGGCGCCGGGTGGACGTCCGGAGCCGCTCGTCGCCCGGGCGGTGCGTGGCGTCGTGATCAGCCGGACGCCGGTGTCGCTGACCGAGTGGCTGACGACGCTCGCGACCGAGCTGCGGCGCCTGGCCGAGCAGGACGCCTCGGCGCGGAGCGCACTGCAACGGCTGCTGCTGGGCTGAGCGCCCGAGCTCCGGCAGCCGGCGGCCTCGGTCAGTACGGGTAGTAGCCGTAGCCGTTCGGGTCGTAGGAGCCCATGAGCTCGACGTAGCGGCGGCCGGCGCCCCCGAGGGTGCGGCGGACTCGGCGGCTGGTGGTGCGGATGTAGCGGCTCATCTCGATCTCCTCGTCTGGTTCCTGCCCTGACGAGGCCCACGTTGCCGCCGTGCCGGCGTCCGCACCGTCCACCGCCGGGCCGGTCCGGTGGAGGAACGTCCCGTCCCCCGATCGGGGGACGGCGGCGCGTCAGGGGCGGTTGCGGCCGAACCGGTCGTGGCTGGTGACCCAGTCGCCGTGGAGGATGGCCGCGCCGAGGGACGTCTCGCCGGCGAGCACGACCGCGGCGCAGATCTCGGCGAACTTCATGACCTTGCCCGGCCCGTAGCAGCCGAGCATCTCCAGGCACTCGCGCTGGGTGGCCAGGCCGGTGCCGCCGCCGTAGGTGGCGACGATCAACGCGGGCAGGGTGATCGACCAGTAGTAGTCGCCGTTGTCGAGCAGCTGGGTGTAGACGACGCCGGCGTGGGACTCCGAGACGTTCGCGACGTCCTGCCCGCAGGCGATGAACATCGCCGTGAGCCCGTTGGCAGCGTGCGCGCCGTTGTTCGCCGCCCCGACGAGGAACGAGCCGGCCATCGAGATCTGGCGTGACCAGAACATCGTCTTCGCGTCGACGCCCATCAGCGACTGCAGCAGCTCGTTCTTGACCGTCGCCTCGGCGACGACCCGCTTCCCGCGGGTGAGCAGCATGTTGATGCGGGAGTGCTTCTTGTCGGTGTCGATGTTGCCGGAGAGGATGAAGCGCGGCCGGTCGGGATGGTTCTCGCTGATCCACTCGCAGGCGGCGAGCGTCGCCTTGCCGGTCATGTTCTGGCCCGCCGCGTCGCCGGTCGTGTAGTTCAGCCGGAGGTACCGCAGTGGTCCGATCTGGTACTGACCGATGTAGGTGAGGCGGCCGGACCGCGTCGTCGCCTCGGCCGCGCCACGGATCTCGTCGCAGTGCTCGTCCACCCAGGCGCCGAACTCCCGCGCCTGCAGCGCGTCGTCGAAGATGAACACCGGCGAGCGCTGCATGTGGTCGTCGACGACGGTCGTCTTCACGCCGCCGCTCTCGCTCAGCAGCCGCATCCCGCGGTTGTAGCTGGCGACCAGCGTCCCCTCGGTGGTGGCCATCGGGACGTAGAACTCCCCCTGCGCGTGCTCCCCGGTGATCAGCAACGGGCCGGCCAGGCCGATCGGGACCTGGGCGACCCCGACGAAGTTCTCCACGTTGCCGGGCAGCTGCTCCGGGTCCTGGGTGTAGTGACCGACGTTGTCCAGCTGCGCGCCGGTGCGCTCGGCGACGAACGCCCGACGCCGCTCGGCGAGTTCGTTCGTGTAGTCCTTCTCCGGGTCGCGGGGCACACGGACTCGCTCAGCCATCGGGTCTCCTCGGTGAAGGGGTGCATTTCGGATCACACCGACCTTCGCGCCCGGGGTCAAGTGTCGCCGGCACGTTCCTCGAGGATCGTCAGGTCCCGCTCGGCGAAGCTGCGGTGCCACCACTGCTCGTCGAGGACCACCAGCAGGCACTCCCGCACCGGGGAACGCGCCGCCTCGTCCGGCCAACGCCTCGTCCAGCGACGGGGCGCGCGGCACGGTCGTGCGGCACGCCTGAGCGCGGCCGCGCCTCGTCCCACGGCAGCGACAGCGGGTGCCACGCTGAGGTCCTCGAACCCCGAGTCGGCCCTGTCCGCGAGGCTGCCGTAGCCGGCGCGACCGGGGACCTGGCAGTGTCGTCACGTGAGCACGAGTCCCCCGCCGCCGGAGGGGTTCGCCCGGGTCGAGCGACGCAGCCCGTTCCTCGACCTGCTCGGCGAGCTGTACGTCCGCGACGAGGACGGGCGGCCGGTCTACGGGCTCCGCGTGCGACCGGAGCACGCCAACAACCGCGGCGGACTGCACGGCGGCGTGCTGACGACGCTCGCGGACCTGGTGCTCGGCTACACCACCGCCTTCGCGAGTGACCCGCCGCTGGCACTGACCACCGCCAGCCTGACCGTCGACTTCGTCGGCGGCGCCGCGGTCGGCGACTGGCTGGAAGGACGCGCCGAGATCGTCCGAGTCGGTCGCGCGCTGGCGTTCGCGACCTGCGACCTCACCGTCGGGGAGCGGCGCGTCGCCCGCGGCAGTGGGGTCTTCGCCGTCAGCGGCTCGACGCTGCCCGGTCCGCGACCCGCCTGACATCCCACTCGCGGCGCAGGACGGCGAAGACCCGCAGCGTCGTCCACTCGTCCTTGGACCAGTCCGCCTCGACCAGACGCGCCTCGCACCGGAACCCCAGCCGGTCGAGCAGCCGGTGCACCGCGGCGTTGCGGTCGTCGGTCTCGGCGTAGACGCGGTGCACCCGGTGGACGCCGAACAGCTCGTCGAGGACGGCGGTGAGCGCCTCGCCGGCGAGCCCTGCGCCCTGGTGCGCGGGGGCGAAGGTGACGCCGACCTCCGCCGTCGCGGGCTGGTCGTCGACGACGTGCACCGCACAATCACCGCAGAGCTCCCCGGTGCGCCGGTCGACGGCGGCCAGCTGCACCCACCTCCCCGGCACGCCCAGTTCGAGGCCGCCTTGCGACTCGAGGAACCGTTCGGCGTCGGCCAGGGAGTAGGACGCGTCCCAGGACTGGTACCGGGCGACCTCGGGGTCGCCGCGGTAGGCGACGAAAGCGGCGAGGTCGTCGGCGCGGAACGGCCGCAGGTGCAGTCGCTCGGTGCGGATCTCGACCACGCCGCCATGCTGCCAGCGCCGTCAGGTGGGGTGCGTCCACAGCTCGACGGCCAGGACGACGCCGAGCGTGGCCGCCGTCCACCGCACCACTGCGGCAGGCACGTGGCGCGCGACCGCCGGCCCGGCGAGGCTGCCGACCAGCAGCCCGGCGGCCAGCGGCGCCGCTGCGGACCACCACACCGGACCCGCCGCGACGAACACCGCTGCTGAGGCGACCGCCGCCGCGCCGACCAGCATGTTCTTGACCGCGTTCGCCTCGGGCAGGCGCGGGTCGTGCAGGACGAGCAGCGCCGCGAGCAGCATGATGCCCGAGCCGGCACCGAAGTAGCCGCCGTAGACCGACAGTGCTGCCACCCAGCCGAGCAGCGCCGGGGCCGTGGCCCGGCCGGGCGACGGCGGTTCGGAGGCGCGGACGCCAGAGACGCCGCGGCGCGCGGTGATCATCGGCTGCGCCAGCAGCGCCGCCGCGCCGGCGAGCACGAGCCACGGCACGACGTGGACGAACACGCCCGGCGGTGTCACCAGCAGCAGCACCGACCCGGCCACGCCGCCGCCGGCCGCGACCGGCAGGGCGGCGCGGAGCACCCGCGAGGTCCCCGTCAGCTCTCGGCGCGACGCGAGCGCCGAGCTCGGCCAGCAGGCCACCACAGCGACCAGGTTCGCGACGTTCGCCGCCACCGGCGGTACGCCGGCCGCCAGCAGCGCCGGGTACGACACCAGCGACGTGATGCCGCCGGCCGTGCCGATCACGCCGGCCACCACGCCCGCCGCGGCCAGCCAGAGCCCGGACCCGACCGTCACGACGTCGGCAGCGGACCGCGACGACAGCGCGCCGCGCGAACGGCGGACGTCACCGGTCGATGAGCCGCTGCATCGCCTCGGGGTACCGCTCGCCGACGACGGGGATCCGGTCGGCCGCCGCCGTGATCTCCTCGAGGTCCGCGGGCGTCAGCTCGACATCGAGCGCGCCCAGGTTCTCGTCCAGCCGCTCGAGCCGTCGGGTGCCGGGGATCGGCACGATCCACGGCCGCTGGGCAAGCAGCCACGCCAGCGCGATCTGGGCGGGCGTGGCCCGCTTCGCCTCCGCGATGCGGGTGAGCAGGTCGACCACCGCCTGGTTCGCGACCCGCGCCTCGGCCTGGAACCGCGGCATTGTGGCGCGGATGTCGCCGGGGCCGAACTGCATCGCCGGGTCGATGCGGCCGGTGAGGAATCCACGGCCGAGCGGGCTGAACGGCACGAAGCCGATGCCGAGCTCCTCCAGCGTCGGGAGGATCTCAGCTTCCGGCTCACGCCAGAACAGCGAGTACTCGCTCTGCAGCGCGGTGACCGGGTGGACGCGGTGCGCGCGGCGGATGGTGCCGACCCCCGCCTCGGACAGGCCGAAGTGCGCCACCTTCCCGGCGGCGACGAGCTCGGCGACGGTGCCGGCGACGTCCTCGATCGGGACCTCCGGGTCGACGCGGTGTTGGTACAGCAGGTCGATGCGGTCGGTGCGGAGGCGGCGCAGTGACCCGTCGACCGCAGCCCGGATGTGCGACGGCTCGCTCGTCACGCCGGTCTGGCGCCCGTCGTCGTCGAGCGCGAAGCCGAACTTCGTCGCGATGACGACCTGGTCGCGTAGCGGAGCCAGCGCCTCACCGACGAGTTCCTCGTTGACGTACGGCCCGTACACCTCGGCAGTGTCGAACAACGTCACGCCCCGCTCCACCGCGCCGCGGAGCACGCCGATCATGGCGTCGCGGTCGCCGGGGTTCGGCCCGAAACTCTGGCTCATGCCCATGCAGCCGAGGCCGAGGGCGGACACGGTGAGACCGCGCGGACCGAGGATGCGGATGTCCATGCACCGACCTTCCTCCCGGCCGTCCGGGGCCGTCCACCGGGGCCCCACACAGTTCACCACCCGCCATTCCGCCGGACCCGCCCGTGGCGTCGGGAGCTCGGCGCGGACACGCCGGGGCGGAGATGCACGGCACTGCCGGCGTCCGCTGACACACTGACCTGTCCGCCCGAGTGGAGGGGGTGGTGGCGGCGAGCGCCGTGGACACGGTTCAGGCGCCTGCGGCCCCGCCGCCCGCGGACCCGGGACACCCCGGCGCGACTGCACGCCGGACCCGCCTGCCGGGACTGGACGGGTTGCGGGCGGTCGCCGTCGCTGCCGTGGTCGTCTACCACTTCGCCGGTGCCGTACTACCGGGCGGCCTCCTCGGTGTCGACGTCTTCTTCGTGATCAGCGGGTTCCTGATCACCCGGCTGCTCGTCGTGGAGTACCTCGACACCGGACGGATCGGTCTCGGCGCGTTCTACCGGCGGCGGGCGCGGCGCCTGCTGCCGGCGCTGGCGGTGGTCCTGGCATCGACCAGCGCCGCCGCGCTGGTGTGGCGCGACCAGCTCGCGACCCTGCGCCCGGCGGTGCTGGCCGCGGCGACGTACGTGTCGAACTGGTGGCTCGTCGACGCGCGGCTGTCCTACTTCGTCGCCACCGGCCGGCCGTCGATGCTGCAGCACCTGTGGTCGCTCGCAGTCGAAGAGCAGTTCTACCTGCTCTGGCCGGCGCTGGTGATCCTCGTCCTCGGCGCCCGGTCCGGTGCGGCCGCGTCGCTGGCCGGCCGGGTGCAGCGCGTCCACCGGCTCGCAGCCCTCGCGACGGTGCTCGGACTCGTGTCCGCCGGACTGCTCGCGATCGGCGCGATCGCGGGCGACGTCCCGTACGGCTCGGACGGCTCGCGGCTCTACTACGGGACGGACACGCACTGCCTCGGCCTCTTGCTCGGTGCCGCCGTCGGCGCCCGCTCGGCGGCCGGCGTGGTCACCGACCGGTACCGCGGCCGGACCCACGCCCGCCCGGTCTGGCCGTCCGACGTCGTCGGCGCGCTCGCGCTGCTCGCCCTGCTGCGGCTGACGGCCACGCTCGGCCAGTACCAGCCTCAACTGTTCCGAACCGGCTTCCTGGTCGTCTCGCTGCTGGCCTGCGTCGTGGTCGCCACGGTCACGCGGGCGGGCAGTCGGGTCGGCGCGGCCCTGGACTGCCGGCCGCTGCGGTGGGTCGGCCAACGCTCCTACGGCATCTACCTCTGGCACTGGCCGGTCGCCGTGGTCACGCGCCCGGGCATCGACGTGCACGGCAGCACCGTCCTCGTCCAGACGCTGCGGATCGGCCTCACTCTCGGGCTGGCCGCGGCCAGCTACCGCTGGGTCGAGCTGCCGATCAGGACCGGCGGCGTGCGGGCCGTCCTGGACGCGGTGGCCGGAGTGCCTCGGCACCGTGGTCTCGCCGTCGGCGTGACCACGCTCGCGTTCGTCGCCGCTGGCGTGCTGATCATCGGCCCGACGGCGCCCGAGCCGGCGGCCGCGGCGCGCGTCCGGCCCGCGGTCAGCCCGAGCGGAGCGCCGCCGGCAGCGGTGACGACGACGCCCGTCCCGCACGCGACCGTGGTCCCGACGGCGCCTGTCCGGAGGACACCCGCCTCGACGACACCCGTCCCGACGACGCCGGCTCCGGCGCCACTGGCACCGCCGGCTCCGGCGCCACTGGCACCGCCGACACCGCCGCCACCTCCCCCGGTCAGCGCGTTCGGTGACTCGGTGATGCTCGGCGCCGGCTCGGCACTCGCGACCGACGTCCCGGGCATCGACGTCGACGCCGTCGTGGGCGCCCAGGAGCGTCCGCTCCTCGCCGACATCCGCTCCCGCGCCGCCGCCGGACGGCTCGGATCACAGGTCGTGGTCCACACCGGTGACAACGGGATCATCGACCCGGCAGACCTGACCGCCACGCTCCGGGCGCTGGCCGGTGCGCGCCGCGTCGTCCTGCTCACCGTCCGGGTCGCCCGCGACTGGCAGGACCCGAACAACGCCACCATCCGGTCCGTGGCCGCGCAGTTCCCCAACGCCGTCGTCGTCGACTGGGACGCCGCCGCCGGCAGCCACCCGGACTGGCTGTGGAACGACGGGCTGCACCTGCGCCCGGCCGGCAGCAGCGCCTACGCCGCCCTCATCGCGGCCGCACTGCTCCACTGACAGCCGGCGGCATGTCGTAGGTGATCCACGTCGTGCGGGTGGCATGACGGTCGTACTTGGCCCGGCCGCGGTAGTTGTCGTCGGCGGTGATCCAGCGGACGACCGACCACCCGTTCTCGCCCGCCAGCCGCGCGAGCTCGGCCAGCAGCGAGTCGGCGGCGCCGGCACCGCGGGACGCGGGATCGACGAACAGGTCGTCGAGGAAGCAGCCCACGGACGCGGAGAGCGGGCGCGCGAACGGGCGGTAGTGCGCCAACCCGACCAGCCTGCCCTGCTCGTCCTCGGCGACCAGCCCTCGGACCTCGTGCGCGGGGTCCTGCACCCAGGCCCACACCTGCTCGGCCATCGCGTCGCTCTGCTCGACCCGGTAGAACTCCGCGTAGCCGCGGTACAGCTCGCGCCACCGGTCGTGGTCCGCGTCGCGGACCGGACGCACCTCGAAGCGCGGACGCGCCGCCTGGTTGGTCACCCGGCGCAGCGTACGGACGGCGACGCCTATCTGCCCGGCACCGTCCCGCGGGCACACCACGCCCGCGCGTCCAGGCCGAACGGGCCGTCAGGAAGGGCCCTGCGGCAGGCGTCCCGGATCCGGTCCCGCAGGTCCGGCCGGACCCCGGCCAGGTACTGACCCGCGGGGCCGATGCCGTACGTGAACGGTTGCCAGAAGTCCTCGAAGTCGGCGTAGTCGCCGTGCGCCGTGAGCTCCCCACCGGCGACGTCACGCAGGCCGGCGCGCTGCAGGCGCTCGGCGATGTCGTGCTCGGTGGCGCCGGGCATCACCGACTCGCCCGGGGCGCCGGGGTCGACGTCCCGCGCCGCCGTCCAGAACACGCGCAGCATCGACATGCCGCCGGTCGCGATGTCCCACATGCACACCGCGACGGTGCCGCCGGGCCGCACCACCCGGGCCATCTCCCCGACGCCGCGGTCCGGATCGCGCATGAAGGCGATCACCAGACTCGACAGGGCGGCGTCGAACTGCCCGTCCGGCCAGGGCAACTCCTCGGCGACGCCCTCGCGCACGTCCGCTCCGGGATTGCGCTCGCGACAGGCGGCGACGAACTGCGCGGCCGGATCGACCGCGGCGACGTGGGACGCGCCGAGGCGGGCGGCGAGTTCGCGAGTCACGCCACCGGGCCCGCAGCCGACGTCGAGCACCCGCTGGCCGCTCCGCACGCCGGCGAAGTCCATCAGCGCCGTGGCGAGGCTCGGCGTGTACCGGCCCATCCACCGGTCGTAGCGCTCGGCCGTCGCCGCGAAGAGTGGCATGGGTCAACCAACCGCGCGGCGGGGAACACCGTCAAGGGCCGTGCGGGCAGCGCCGGGGGCGCCGCTCCCCAGCGGAGCACGCGCTCGCCGCGACGAACCCGGCGAACTCACGAACGGCGCCCGGCGAGGCCGGCGGGGCCGGCGGGGCCGGCGGGGCCGGCGGCCCGCAGCGTGCCACGCTGGCCGAGTGCGAGATGGTCCGTCGAGCTCGGCGTTGCACCCGCTGCTCGCCGGCCGCTGGAGTCCGACGGCGTTCGACCCGAGCCACGAGCTCGGCGTCGAGGAGATCGACCTCCTGCTGGAGGCCGCCCGCTGGGCGCCGTCCGCAGGCAACTCGCAGCCGTGGGCGTTCGTCGTCGGGCGTCGTGGAGATCGGACCCACCGACGGCTGCTCGCCCACCTGGCCGGGAGCTCCGCCGGCTGGGCGGCCACCGCCAGCCTGCTGGTCGCCAACCTCAGTCATCGCTTCGTCGAGGACACCGACTGGGAGTACTCCGAGTTCGCACTGTACGACCTCGGACAAGCGGTGGCGCACATGACGGTCCAGGCCCGGGCGCTGGGGCTGCACGTCCGGCAGTTCCGGGCGTTCCACCGGCAGGCCCTGGCGGACGAGTTCGCGGTCCCCGGGCACTGGGAGGTCACGACGATGTCCGCCGTCGGGCGCGCCGGCGGCACGGGGACGCCCGCGCGGGACCGCCGGCCCGTCGGTGACCTGCGGTGGGACACCGAGTGATCTCGCGGCGTGCCGTGTCGGACGGACGGACGCCAACGGCTGACAGGCACGAACGGGGCCCGCGACCGCGTCGTGGTTCGACGCGGCGGCGGACCCCGTCCCGGGTCGCGCGGGGGGTCCCGCGATCCGTGCGGTAGGTCGTGCGGTGGTGCCTACAGACCGGCCAGGATCTGGTTCAGCAGGCTGGTCAGCAGTCCGGTCGCCGGGGCGGTGCCGTTCAGCAGCCCGGCCACTGCACAGAGCAGGTTGCCGAGCAGGTTGCCCGGACCGCTCTGGGCAGTGATGTTCAGGACGACCTGGTTGAGGTGGACGACCAGACCGAGCAGGTTCAGGTCGAGCGGGCCTAGCACCAGGTTGAGGATCGGGCACGCCGGGTCCTGGCGGACGAGGGGGACCTGCACCGGCGTCGTGGCGTCGCCGAGGTTCAGAGCCCCGTTGGCGAAGATCTGGCGGCCCTGGTGGGTGAACTTCGTGATCGTCAGCGTGCCGGTCTGGGCGACGCCGTTGACAACGCCGGTGACCGGCGTCGTGAGCGCGCCGGCGCCCGCCGCCGCGGTCCGCGGTGCCGCACCTACGGGTGCGGCGACGGTCAGGGCGAGGGCGACGGCGAGGACCGGGACCGCCATCAGGTGGAGCAGTCGTCGAACTGTCATGCGTTCTCCTCGAATGGTTGTCGGCACGGTGACCCGTACTGATGACGGCGGTCGGGTCGGGAGATGACGCGGGCGAGAGGTCGGTCGGCGGCCTCGCGCTCGAGCGACACCGGCATGGGCGGTGCCAGGCCGGTCAGCAAGAACAGCCTGCGCACCTGCCGTGAGGGCCGGCGCAGGACGAGTCGGCACCAACGGGCCGCGGCCGCCTCCTCGAGGGCGACCAGTGCGCTGACTCCGGACGAGTCGATGAAGGTGATGCCGTGGAGGTCGAGGACCAGGACGGCGCAACCAGGGACCGACATCGCGACCCCGGCGGCGAGCTGCAAGCGGCCGGGCCGGAGCGTTGGCGGGAGCGGACGAGCAACAGCTACGGGCGCTGCTGCACCGGACTTCGTCTGGACCTCGCACCGCGGTGAGCGGTTCGGGCGGGACGCGTACCTGCGCTCCAACCCTGTTCGAACGACGTCGTCGTGCGGACCGGTGACGAACCCGTCCAGCGACATTGCCATGGCGACGTCCACCTCGGACATCCCGTCCTGCTCATCGACCGGCTCGGACACCGTTTCCGGCGTCGCGGCGGGCCCCGACTCATCGGAGGTGGCGGGTGCCGGCGGTGTCAGAGGAGGCCGCTCCACAGGTCGTGCTCGGTGTAGAACCGCTCCACCTGGTCGAGGTCGACGTCGGCGTCCTCCGCACGGGCCGTCACCGCACCGGCCACCCACCAGTCCGCGCCGGGGAGCCCCGCAGACAGGTACGCGCGCGTACCGGTGTCGTACCGTCCGGCCCCGCGGGGCCGCGCAGTGACCTCACCGTGCGCGGGCTCCCAGAGCCGCACGAGGCCGTCGTCCTCGTGGCCGAGGACGACGGCGTCGAACCACCGCCACACGACGAGCGCCGAGCCGTCCTGCTCCGTCACCGCGACGAGGTGGCCGGGCGCGATCCGCTCCGTCCGCGGCGACGGGAGCGTCGCCGCGTAGCCGACCGATCGACGCTGCCCGTACTGGACGACCTCGCAGGCGTTCTCGGCGACCCGGAGGACGGTCGCGCACCGGAGCCGTCCGGCACCCGACTCGCGCCGCGGCGCGGTCGCCGGTGCAGCCGATCGATCGAGCCGGGTGGCCATGAGCCACCGCGGCCGGTCGTCGCCGCGCAGACGCAGGTCGCCCGCGACCAGCGACCAGCCCGCGGACGCGTAGAGCGCGCACGCGGCGGCGGCGCGCGGGTCGCAGCTCAGCACCGCGCGCGACACCGGAGCGCCGGCCAGCAGGAGCTCCAGAACCTGCCGGCCGTGACCGCGACGACGCTCCTCCTGGGCCACCGCGACGTGGACGACCTCGAAGCACTCGTCGCCGAGCACCTGATCGACGAGTACCGGGTCAGCGAGGTACTCCGCGACGCGGTCGCGCCACCACGTCCCGGGCGTCCCGACCACGCCGAGCGCCATCGCCACCTGCCGGCCGTGGCGGTCCTCGACCCAGGCGAACCGGCCGCCGTCGCGCTCGGTGAGGTAGGTCAGCGCCCGGGACCGGAACGCCTCGGCGTCGTCCGGCGACTCCAGGTAGGGCACGCCGGCGGTCACGGCGCGTCGTCCACGATCCCGCGCACCAGGTCGAGCTCGGTGTCGTAGACGTGCGCCGACTTCATCGACACCGTCAAGGTCCCCACCCCGGCTCCGAGCTCGCCGGCGACGCGGCGCTGGAGGTCGGCGAGCTCCACGAGGTTCGCGTAGCCCTTCGTACCGACGTCGATGCCGTGGGCGTACACGGCGAGCTGCAGCGTGCGCTCCTCGAGCCAGAGGTCCAGCAGGCTGATGCACGGGACGTACGAGGTGTCCGTCAGCGGTTGGAAGGTGGTGATCGTCGCGTCCCGGCACCACGGGTCAGCGCGCAGGCGGGCCACCGCCCAGGCGATCTGATCGCGTCCGGATCGTGCGTAGTCGTACAACCTGGTCGCGTAACTGTCCGCGTCGCCGAGCTCGGCGACCCGAGCGGGATCGGTGAAGTTGGAGTGCATCCAGGCCAGTCGCGCGGGATCGGCGTACCGGGTGATCACCGGGTCCTCGGGCGCGGGCCGGGTCACCGCGACCTCGACGCGCAGCACCTCCCGCAGTGGAGCCCCGCGCCAGTAGCCTCGTCGGCCGTCGTCCAGGACGAGTCGGGCCACCTCGAGCCAGGCCGTGCCGATCGTGTCCGCGCGGACCGAGGTCGTGCTCATCGCGGCAGCACGTGGACGGCGGTCGCGTCGGCCGACCGCGAGCTCAGGACGGCGACGTCCGCCCGGTCCTTCCCCGCCGCGACGGCATCGGAGCGTGCACTCGACTTGTCCTCGACCAGTGACGCGCGTCCGACCACCCGGGCCCGCAGCGCACCCCACCCGGCCACGTCCGCGCCGAAGGATCCCTCGGGCCACGCACCCGGACCCGCAGACGCCGGTGTGAAGACCGTGCCGTCGTCAGCGCGGGCCAGGACGGCGAGCTCGAGGCGGACCTCCTCGCGGGAGTACGCCGTCCAGCCGTCCTCGTCCGGATCCGGGGTGTGTGTCCACCCCGCGCCGGCGAGCAGCGCGTGCACCTCGGGGAGGTCGTGCCGCCAGATCGCGACGTCGACGTCCGAGTGCGCCCGCGTGACGCGCCCGGCGTGCAGGTCGACCGCCCAGCCGCCGAACACCCAGTAGTCGACGCCGGCGCGTCGCAGCTGCTCGTCCAGCCAGCCGAGGGCGGCCAGCTGCGCTGCCGCGACGTCGTCACCCGGTACGGCGCCGTACCACCGCCAGTCGGCCAGCCGCGGCCGGTCGGCCAGCGCGATCCGCCCGCACGCGTACAGCAACAGGTCCCCGGGACGGTCAGTCCCCTCCGTCGGGACGTGGGGGAACAGCCGGTCCAGCACGGGACGCGCCAGGTCGTCCGGCGGTCGCCAGTCCGAGGTGCCGTCCAGCCCGCAGACGGCGTCGTAGGTGTGGACGAGGACCTCCACCGCGCCCATCGCGGCGAACCCGCCAGGGTCGGAGGCGCCGTGGACGTGGTGGGCGCGGACACCTGGATCGGCGGCCGCGACGGCGGCGGCGAGCAGGCGGGCGTTGACCGGGAGAGCAGCCACGAGGCGCCCCGGCGTGGTGTGGTCGTCTGCCGCGAGCTCGAAGCAGACGTAGTCGCGCTCGTCGGCCAGCAGCACTTGCGCTGCGTAGAAGTACAGGTCGTCGTTGACGTGCACCAACGTGTCCCACACCGACCAGTCCAGGTCGCCGGCCCCCAGCGAGCGCCAGTCCCGGTCGAGGAACGGGTGCAGCGCCCGGGTGGCGAGCCCGCTCGCCGCGACTGCCACCCGGGCGAGCTGCGACGAGTCCGGTCGAGCGATGTCCTCGGGTCCGTCCACAGCGCCATACTCCACGCCGTGATCCTCGCCGAGGTCCGCGATCCCCGTCTCGTGACCCTGCGCCGCGGCGGGACGCTGACCGACGCCGACCACCACCTGCTCGCACTGTGGGCGGCGTCGTGCGCGGAGCACGTCCTTCCGCTCTTCGAGTCCGCCCGTCCCGACGACCCGCGCCCGCGTGAGGCGATCGCGCGGGTCCGGGCGTGGGCGCGCGGCGAGGCGACGATGACGCAGGCGCGGACGGCGGGCGGGCACGCGATGGCCGCCGCGAGGGAGCTCCGCGGCGCCGCGCGGCACGCGGCCTACGCCGCGGGGCAGGCCGCGGTCGTCGCCCACGTCGCGGCTCACGACCTGGGGGCGGCCGCGTACGCGATCAAGGCCGCCCGGGCCGCCGCGCCGGAGGGCGAGGCCGAGGCTGCCCGACGGCGAGAGTGCCGGTGGCAGCGGGACCGCCTGCCGGACGCCGTGCGCGAACTCGTCCTCGACGACCAGCGGGCGCGCAACGCCCTGTGCTGGTCGGTCTTCGACTGCTGAGCCGGCGATGACTCCCGCGCCGCCGGGGCGTCTACACCAGGACTAACCGCGCACCGAGGGAGCGACATGACCACCACCTACACCTTCGACGTCTTCACCAGCCTCGACGGGTACGGCTCCGCGTCGGGGGACTGGACCGGCTACTGGGGCAAGCAGGGCCCCGAACTGCTCGCGCGCCGCCTCGAGCACTACACGCCGGACCAGCGGATGGTCTTCGGGGCCACCACGTACCGCGAGACGGCGGAGATGCTCGCCTCGAGCGAGCAGTACACCGAGCTCCGCGACCCCTGGGTCACGCGGATGACCCACCTGCCGGCGACCGTGGTCTCCACGACGCTGCGCGGACCGCTCGAGTGGCCGGACGCGACCGTCGAGAACGGCGACGCGGTCGAGGTGGTCGAGCGGTTGAAGGAGGAGTCGGACCTCCCGCTGCGCTCGCACGGCAGCCTGTCGATGAACCGGGCGCTGCTGGCCGCCGGACTCGTCGACCGCGTCCAGGTCACCGTCTTCCCGGTCCTCACCGGCCGCAGCGGGCTCGCGCCGGTGTTCCGCGGCGTGAAGGAGGACTTCGACCTGGAGCTCGTGGAGAGCAGGCTCCTGGACGGCCGTACCCAGGAACTGGTCTACCGGCCGACGCTCCACCGCGCAGCCTGAACTGGACGCCGGGGAGGCGGAACGATGCAGCAGCTGATGATCGACTTCATCATCTCGCTCGACGGGTACGGGGCCGGCGAGGGGTGGCCCGGTTACTGGGGTCTCGAAGGGCCCGAGTACCTGGCGTGGCTCGACGAGCAGGGTGAGCACGTCGCCCTCCTCGGGGCGACGACGTACCGGTTGATGTCCGGGTTCGCCGCGCAGATGCCCGACGATCCCGGCATGGGCCGCCTGACCGCGACGCGGAAGGTGGTGTTCTCGTCGAGCCTCGAGACACCGCTCAGCTGGGCGAACACCGAGCTCGTCCGCGGGGACGCCGTCGAAGCGGTACGGACGCTGAAGCAGGAGTCCGACCGCCCGCTCAGCACGCTCGGCAGCCTGGCGCTCAGCCGGACACTGCTCAGCGCGGGCCTGGTGGACCGGTACCGGGTCGTCGTCTTCCCGGTGATCACGGGTGCGACCGGCCGCGACCGCGTCTTCGACGGCTACCCCGACGTCCGCCTCGACCTCGTCGACCACCGGACCTTCGACGGCCGCCTGCAGATGCTCGAGTACGTCCCGTCCGTCCTCGAGGCGCCGCCCGGGTCCGGCGGACCGTCCGGCACCTGATCATCTGGCGGTGTCGGGCAGCATTTCCCGCGGGACCCCGGACGACGACCGGGAGCCCGCCCGACGCTCAGGCGTCGCTGATCCGGAGGACGGCGCGGCCCTGGCGACGCATCCGGGGCACGAGCCGCTCGACGAACGAGACGGCCCGGAACTGCAGCCCGTACTTGGCCGCCAGCAGCCTCTCGACGCGGCGCAGTGCCTCCGGATCGGTGGTCACGTCGGCGCGGCCCGCGAGCCGGCGGGCGTCCGGCGCCACCTGGCCGCGACGCGAGCAGGGCGCCAGTTCGACACGCGGATCGCGGCGCAGGCGCGTCACCTTGCCACTCGCCGCGCCCGTCCAGACGAGCAGGTCGTCGCCGTCGCGCACCACCCACACCGGCGTCGGCACCGGGTCGCCGGAGCGCCGGTAGGTCGCCAGGGACACGAACGGCTCACCCGCGAGGTCGACAGGGCGTTCAGGCGTCACGCTCCCAGCATGCCCGGCACGTGCTCGGTACCGGTGCGTCCTCCGAGCTCCGACGCCAGCGCCGGGCGGCTCGGCCGGTTACGCTCACGCCCGGCGAGGACGAGACGCGCCGCGATGTGACCCCGGAGGGGCAGCGTGGTCGAGGACGTCGAGCTGATCGCCGGCATCCTCGACGTCGTCCCTCAGCCGGTGTGGGTCGTCGACCACCCCGGCACCATCGTGTTCGCCAACCCCGCCGCGCTCGCCGCGCTCGGCTACGACGACGCCTCGCAGCTGGTCGGACGGCCGAGCCACGACACGGTCCACTACAAGCGTCCGGACGGTTCGGCGTACCCCGCCGACCAGTGCCCGATGATCCGACCTCGGATCACCGGCGAGACCGCCCACGGTGAGGACGAGTGGTTCGTCCGGCGGGACGGCTCGATGTTCCCCATCGCGTGGTGGTCGGCGCCGCTGGAGCGGACCGGTGGGCGTGGCGCGGTGCTCGCCTTCACCGACACCTCGGAGCGACGTGAGGCCGAGCGGGTCGCTCGCGAGCGGGACGCGGCGAACGTCCGGGCGGCGGAGGCCCGCAACGCGCAGCGACGGGTCCTGGAGAGCGAGCGCGCGATCCGCTGGCAGGTGGCGCGGGATCTCCACGACGGGGCGCAGCAACGGCTGGTCACCGTCCTCATCTCGCTGCAGCTGGCCCGGGAGGCCATCGACGCCGACCAGGACGCCCTGGCGCTCCTCGACCGGGCGCAGCAGCAGACCCGCGAGGCGATCGTCGAAGTCCGCGAGCTCGCGGCGGGTGTCTACCCGGCGATCCTCTCCGATCGCGGCCTGGCCGCCGCGGTCCGCTCACTCGGCGACCGGGCGCCGTTCCCGGTGGCGGTCAAGGACACGACGGGTCGCCGCTTCGACGACGTCGTCGAGTCCCACGGCTACTTCCTGGTCGCCGAGGCGCTGACGAACGCCGTGAAGTACGCGCAGGCGAGCACAGCCGAGGTGACGCTCGAGCTGGAGCACGGTGTGCTGTCGATCAGCGTTGCCGACGACGGCATCGGCGGGGCCGAGGCGTCATCGCACGGGAACGGCCTCATGGGGCTGGCCGATCGCCTGAGCGCCCTCGACGGTGCGCTCGAGGTCGTGTCGCCACACGGTGGCGGCACCGTCGTCCGGGCGGCGATCCCGGTCGGCGTCGAGGACGGAGGGATGCCCGGGACGTCGGGCCTGCCCCATTGATCTGGTCGGGCCGCCGCGCATCCTGGACGGATGCCTCCTGCCGTCCTGATCGTCGACGACGATCCGGCGTTCCGCGGGGTCGCGGCACTGCTGTTCGAGGCCCGGGGGTGCTCGGAGGTGCTCACGGCGGGGGACAGTGCCGATGCGCTGGCCACCTTCGACTGCCGGCGACCCGCCTGGGTCCTCATCGACGTCAACCTCGCCCCGGAACTGGGGACGACGCTGGCCCGGTCGCTGACGCGTCGGGCTGCGCCCCCGCGGATCGTCCTCACCTCGACCGACGCGGCCGCCGTGTCCGCCGAGCAGGTCCTCGAGTGCGGCGCGGTGGGGTTCGTTCCGAAGGACGAACTCGCCGAGCAGGACCTGACCGCGCTGTTCAGTCCCTGAGGAAGCGCAGGGTGGCGACGACGCGGCGGTGGCGCTGCCGGTCGTCGGCCGGGAGGTCGAGCTTGGCGAAGATCCCGGTCACGTGCCGCTCGACGGCCGCGACGGTGACGACCAGTCGCCCGGCGATCGCCGTGTTCGACAGCCCTTCGGCCATGAGCGCCAGGACCTCGCGCTCACGGGCGGTCAGCCGGTCGAGCGGACTCGCCGCGCGCGGACGGCGCATGAGGCGGGCGATGACGTCGGGGTCGAGCGCCGCGCCGCCCGCCGCCACCCGGCGCACGGCGTCCGACAGCACGTCGCCGCTGGCGATCTTCTCCTTCAACAGGTAGCCGACGCCCGCCGCGCGGTCGCCGACGAGCTCCAGCGCGTACCGGTCCTCCAGGTACTGGGACACGACGATCACTCCGATCCGATCGTCCTGCTGCCGGATCTGCACGGCCGCGAGCAGGCCGTCGTCGCTGTGGTGGGGCGGCATCCTGATGTCCGTCAGGACGACGTCGGGGCGTTCGGCGAGCGCGGTCCGGACCAACCCCGGCGCGTCGCCGGCGACCCCGACCACATCGAAGCCGGCACGCTCCAGGACGGCGGTCAGTCCCTCGCGCACCAACGCCTGGTCCTCGCCGATCACCACGCGCAGGGCCCCGTCCACGCGGCAAGATTAACTGCGGTCGACGGGCCGGCCCGGGCACGATGTGGGGTCCACCCTCCCCGGACGAGCGGGTCCACCTCTCCCGTGATCATCCAGCGGACGTCATTGCTCCGGGCGGCGGGAGCGGACGAGTGTGGCCGCATGCCACCGACGATCGTCCTGGTCCATGGCGCCTATGCGGAGTCCTCGAGCTGGAGCGGAGTCCTCGACCCGCTGCTGGCCGGCGGGCTGCACGTCATCGCGTACGCCACGCCACTGCGCTCGCTCGCCTCGGACGCGGCCGGACTGACCGAGCTGGTCCGGACCCTCGACGGGCCGGTCGTGCTGGTCGGCCACTCCTACGGCGGCGCAGTGGTCACGAACGTCGCGGCGGACAGCGGGGACGTCGTCGGTCTCGTGTACGTGGCGGGCTTCGCGCTGCAGCCGGGCGAGAGCTGCGGGGACGCCTCGGCGCTGACGACCGGTTCGACGCTCGCCGACACCCTCGTCCGCGTCCCGACCGCCGACGGCGGCGTCGACACCTACATCGACCAGGCGAAGTACCACCGGCAGTTCGCCGCCGACCTGCCCGACACCGACACCGCGCAGATGGCCGTGACCCAACGGCCGGTGACCGAGGCGGCGCTCTTCGAGCCCTCCGGCGCCACGTCACTGTGGCGCAGCGTCCCCAGTTGGTTCGTCTTCGGCGAACTCGACCACAACATCCCCGTCGGCGCGCACCGGATCATGGCCGATCGCGCATCGGCCCGAGCCACCGTCGAGATCCCTGGCGCGTCGCACGTCGTCGGGATCTCGCACCCGGCGGAGACCGCCGGGCTGATCCTCGCCGCCGCGCAGCAGCGCACGGCCGCCGACGCCTGACCCGCCGACCACCAGGAGAGACGCATGGGCACGATCACCGTCGGCAGCGAGAACTCCGCGCCGATCGAGCTGTACTACGAGGACCACGGCGACGGCCCGGCCGTCGTCCTGCTGTCCGGCTGGCCGGTGGACAGCCGGTCCTGGGAGCCGCAGCTGCACCCGCTGCTCGCCGCCGGCTACCGCGTCATCACCTACGACCGGCGGGGGTTCGGCCGCTCCGACCGGCCGACGGTCGGTTACGACTTCGACAGCCTCGCCGCCGACCTGGCCGCGGTCCTCGACCAGCTCGAGCTGCGTGACGCCGTCCTGGTCGGGTTCTCCCTCGGCACCGGTGAGGTCGTCCGCTACATCGGCCGCCACGGCACCGACCGGGTGCGGGCGGCGGTGATCATCGAGAGCCTCGCGCCGTCCTTCGCCAAGTCCGACGACAACCCCGGCGGCGTCGACGCCGCCGGGGTGGACGGTGTGCAGCAGGCGATCCTGGCCGACCGGTACGCCTGGCTGACCGGCCTGATCGGCGACTTCCTCGACCTCGACCAGTACCGCGGCACGCGGGTCAGCGAGGAGACCGCCCGCGCGATCTGGAACGCCGGCGCGGAGGCCTCTCCGTACGCCACCTGGGCCTGCCCGCGCGGCTGGCTCGACGACTTCAGCACCGACATCACCCGCATCGACGTCCCGACCTTGATCATGCACGGCACCGCCGACCGCATCCTGCCGATCGACGGGCAGGGCCGCCGCCTGCACGCCGCGCTGCCCGAGGCCAAGTACGTCGAGATCGACGGCGGCCCGCACGTCATGTGCGTGACCCACGCCGCCGAGGTCAACCGCGAGCTGCTCACGTTCCTCGGCGACGTCACGGGACACCGTCCTGGCACGGGCTCGGCCTGAGTCCCGGTGTTCCCCGGCTTCGTCGACCGGCAGGTGCCGACCGACCGCGGCGAGGTGGCCGTCTCGGTCGGCGGGACGGGGCCGCCGGTGCTGCTGCTGCACGGGTACCCGCAGACCCGGCTGATGTGGCACGCCGTCGTGGACTCGCTGGTGGGCCGGCACACCGTCGTCGCCGCCGACCTGCCCGGGTACGGCGGGTCGTTCCGCCCGACACCCGACGAGGACCACGCGCCGCACGCCAAGCGGGCCCTCGCCCGTGACCTGGTACAGACGATGGCCGCGCTGGGGCACGAGCGGTTCGCCGTCGCCGGGCACGACCGGGGCGGCCGGGTGGCCTACCGCATGGCGCTCGACTGGCCCGAGCAGGTCAGCGCCGTCGCCGTCCTCGACGTGGTCCCGACCGGCGAGGTGTGGGCCCGCGCCGACGCGCGGCTCGCGCTCGCGTACTGGCACTGGAGCTTCCTCGCCCAGCCCGCCCCGCTGCCGGAGCGGATGATCGGGGCCGATCCGCAAGTGTTCTTCGACGTCCACGTGCGGGGGCTGGGCCTCGGGCGCGCGGCCGGCCGGTACCCGTCGGCGTTGATGAGCGCCTACCGCGACCTGCTCGACGACCCGGGCGTCGTCGCAGGCCATGTGCGAGGACTACCGCGCCGGCGCCACGATCGACCGCGCGCACGACGACGCCGATCGAGAGCAGCAGCGACGGATCACCTGCCCGCTGCTCGTGCTGTGGAGCAGTCGCGGTGCGCTGCCGCGGCTGTACGCCGACGTGCTCGACGTCTGGCGTCCCTGGGCGGACGACCTCCGCGGCCGCGGGCTGGACGCGAGCCACTTCCTCGCGGAGGACGAGCCGGACGTGGTCGCCGGCGCGCTGCTCGAGCTGCTCACGCCGACCTCTTGATCGACCGCCGACATCCGAGGACCACCCGTGCCGCCACCGTCCGCAGAGCCCGGCGACGCGCTCGCCGCCACCCTGACCCGCACCGAGATCCAGCGCGAGCCGTTCTCCGTGCCCGGCCGCCAGATCGTCCAGGTCCGCACCGAGATCCCGGCGGGCGTCTCCTCGGGGTGGCACACCCACCCCGGCGAGGAGGTCGGCTACATCGTCGCCGGCGCGGTGCGGATGGAGATCCGTGACCGCGCCGAGCTGCTCCTGCAGGCCGGCGAGGGGTTCCTCATCCCGCCGGGCGTCCCGCACAACGCGACCGACCTCGGTCCCGACACCGGGGTGATGCTGTCCACCTACCTGGTCGACGTCGGTCCGCCGCTCGCCTCGTTCGTCACGTGAGCGCGAGCTACGGGCGTCTGGCGTTCACTGACCCTGTCCAGCAGGAACAGCGCCGCCGGAGCAGCCGCCGGTTCTACGCCCGGCACCAGGAGCGGGCGGAGGCGGGGGCGACCACGCACGAGCGCGACCCGATCATCCCGGACGTGCGGGACTACCTCGCGGGACGCGACAGCTTCTACCTGGCGACGGTCGGTGCGACCGGCTGGCCGTACGTCCAGTACCGCGGCGGGCCGCCGGGGTTCCTGCGCGTCCTCGACGACCACACCCTCGGGTGGGCGGACTACCGGGGCAACTTCCAGTACGTCTCCACCGGCAACCTCGACGAGGACGGCCGGGTCGCCTTGATCGTCATGGACTACCCGCACCGTCAGCGGCTGAAGGTGTTCGGTCGGGCACGGCACCAGGACGTCCGCGCCGTGCCGGAGCTCGCCGCCCGGCTGGTGGACGCCGCCGAGGACAGCGTGGTCGAGCGCGTCGTGCTCGTCGACGTGGCGGCGTTCGACTGGAACTGCCAACAGCACATCACGCCGCGGTACACCCTGGACGAGCTGCGCCCCGAGCTCGATCCGCTGCGCCACCGCCTCGAGGCCGCCGAGACGGAGAACCGGGAACTGCGCCGGCTGCTCGCCGCGGCGACATGAGCGACCCGTACGACGCGCTGCTCGCCGCGGACGACGTCCTGCGGGGCCTCGCCGTCCGCGTCGGGCGGCCGGACCCGTTCTCCTGGCCCGGCGCCGACCCGGCGGGCGACGACCGCTTCGTCGGCCTCGTCCTGCACGTCGTCGGCCAGCAGATCTCCACCGCGGCGGCGCTGGCGATCCACCAGCGCGTGCAGGAGGCGGCGGGTCGGGTCGATCCCGCCGCGCTGCTCGGGCTCGGTGCGGACCGGCTGCGCGGCGCGGGCCTGTCGCGGGCGAAGACGACGTCCCTGCTCGACCTGTCGCAGCGGGTGACGGACGGCGTTCTGGACCTCCGCGGCCTCGACCGGCTCGGCGACGACGCCGTCGTCAGCGCGCTCAGCGCCGTCCGCGGCATCGGGCCGTGGACCGCGCAGATGTTCCTCATCCACCAGCTGCACCGCCCGGACGTCCTCCCGGCGGGTGACCTGGGCATCCGGCACGCCGTCCGGGAGGCGTTCGCGCTGGACGGCCTACCCGTCGTCGAGGACGTCGCCGCCCTCGCCCGCCGGTGGTCGCCGTGGCGCACCTACGCCGCTGCCCTGTTGTGGGCGTCCCTGCGGATGCCGGGAAAACCGGTCCCGGACCCGGACGGGTCTGCGCCAAGATCGACCCCATGGCGACCGAGTTCCAGGTGACCTTCGACAGTGCCGACCCGGGTGCGCTCGCGGCCTTCTGGGCCGAGGCGCTGCACTACGTCGTGGCGCCGCCGCCGTCCGGCTTCGACTCGTGGGACGCCGCGCTCGACGCCTGGGGCGTCCCGGCCGAGCACCGCAACGACCGCGCGGCGATCGTCGATCCCGAGGGTGCCGGTCCGCGGTTGTTCTTCCAGAAGGTGCCGGAGGGCAAGACGGCGAAGAACCGCGTCCACCTCGACCTGCGCTCCGCGGCCGGGCGGCCGCGGGAGGACCGCTCGGACGTCCTGGAAGCCGAGTGCACGCGACTGCTCGCCCTCGGCGCGCGACGGGTGCGGCGCCTGGACGCCAACGGCATCGACGACGTCTGCATCCTCATGCAGGACCCCGAGGGCAACGAGTTCGACCTCGACTGAGCTGCCCGGAGCCGCCGGGCCCTGCTCGTGTCACACCGCGGCGCCGACCGGTGTCTTGTGTCCGACAGCCACCACGAGGAGGACAGCGATGACCCCGCGCATCACCCCCGCCCCGATCACCGGCATCTCGGGCGCGCTCGCCAAGCGCTACAGCACAAGGGTGCTGGGCCGGGTGCCGGAACCGTTGGGCGTCTACTGGCACAACCGTCCCGTGCTCAGGTCCGTCATGGGTCTCGGGGCGAAGTCGCAGAAGTGGGACCGCTGCGAGCTGTCCCTGAAGTCGTTCGCGCACATGGCGGTGGCGGCCAGGATCGGCTGCAGCTGGTGCCTCGACTTCGGCTACTTCCAGGCGTTCAACGAACACCTCGACCTGGACAAGGCGCGCGAGGTGCCGCGCTGGCGCGACTCGGCGCTGTTCACCCCACTGGAGCGCGACGTCCTGGAGTACGCCGAGGCGATGACGGACACCCCGCCGAGCGTCGACGACGTCCTGGTCAGGACGTTGGTCGATGAACTGGGCGACGCCGCGATGGTCGAGCTGACGGCGTTCATCGCGGTGGCCAACATGAACGCGCGCGCCAACGTCGCGCTCGGCATCGAGTCCGAGGGGTACGCCGACTCGTGCGATCTCGCACCACTGGCGGCGCGACCGTCGACGTCCACGGGGTGACGGCGGACCGTCCGGTCGCACAGCCCCGGAGGCTTCGACGTCGGCGCCGCGTGCTGACCGTCGGCGTCAGTGGCCGGGCGGCGGCAGTGTCCCGGGCAGCACCGCCCAGTTGGGCACACCGAGCCCGCTGGCGGGGTCGTAGCCGGGCACCGCGGTGCAGCAGTTCACGGGCTGGATGCGGTTGGTGCCCTGGGTGACGTCGAAAAAGCTGGCCGGGTCCTTCTCGGCGGCCTGGTAGAGCCATCCGTTGGCGAGGCCGATCCGGGACTGGAAGGCGTGGTCGCCGGACCAGAGTGCCGGTCCCAGCTGGCGCGCCGGGTTGACGGAGGCGCCGCTCAGGGTGCCCGACCCCGCGGCGAGGGCGAAGGGTGCGGCCGCGAGCACGTAGGGCAGGGCTCTGCGGGTCTGGTCCGCCGGATGGGCGAGGAAGAACCCGACGATCAAGGTGAGGAGGACGAGGCAGCCGCTGACCGTGGGCCGCTCGTCCTGCAGCAGTCCCAGTGCTCGACGATCTTGCCGTCGTCGAGCCGGAAGATGTCCACGGCGACCTTCACGGCCGGCGCCCACCCCGTGTACCGGCCGTGCACCATCACCAGATCACCCTCGCTGACCACCATTCCGAGTTCGTACTGGAAGTCCGCCTGGCCGCCTCGGGAGGCATCCCGGATGAGCCGTCACCGCGAGCAGCTCAGCGCGGAGCACCCCGATGGCTGGCGAGCGGCGACAGGATCTGCCGGCCGGCAGGCAGCTGGGTACGCTTCGGCCTCCAGCCCGGTCGCCGTCGTCTGGCTGACCTTCCCCGAGCACGGCGAGCCGTGGTACGGCCAGCCGTGGCATGGCCTGCCGTGTCGCGCACAGAGAGCCCTCGAGAAGGACATGACACGAACGACGGAGTCGGCGCGGCAGCGGCGCTCGGCCGGAACCGGCCGCCTCGAGGCGTTCAGCGACGGTGTCCTCGCCATCGCCATCACCTTGCTCGTCCTCGACCTGCACACCACCGCTGAACCCGGGAGGGTCGCTCATCAGCTCGGCGAGCAGTGGCCGTCCTACCTCGCCTACGTCGCATCGTTCCTGTACATCGGCGTGGTCTGGGTCAACCACCACGCGCTGTTCACCCGGATCGCTGCCGTGGACGGCGGCCTGCTCTGGTGCAACCTCGCTCTGCTGCTCACCGCGTCCGTCCTGCCCTTCCCGACGGCCGAGCTCGCGTTCGCGATGGGTGAGGGCACGCACTCCGACCAGGTCGCCGCGCTGCTGCTCTACGCCGGCGTGAGCTCGGCGATGGGCGCGACCTGGCTGCTCACCTTCCGGCACCTCCATCGACACCCGGAGCTGCTCGCCCCGGACGTCCCCACCGGCTTCTTCCGCGGCGAGTACGCCCGCGCGGTCGCCGGCATCGCCGCACCCTTCGTTCCCGCGGTGATCGGGCTGGTCTCCCCCGTCGTCGCGTTGGCGCTCATGGTGCTGAACCCTGCGTTCTACGCCGTCACAGCCGAGGGACTGCCGCTGCGACGCAGGACCACGCCGGTATGAGACGCCGGTACGAGACGGCCCGGTCGCCGTGGCGGTCGGTCCGTCGCTCGTCGCGCTAGTCCCAGCTGAAGAACCGGACCGCGAGCCGCGAGGTCGCCGCGCCCCACACCGCCAGGACGATCAGGTACAGTCGCGCTGGGCCAGTGCCCGACGCTGGAGTCGGTCAGCCCCTGCACCGCCGCACCGCTCGGGGTGAAGTCGGAGACGTCGCGCAGCCACGTCGGCATGTTCGGGCCGCTGCCACCACAGCCCGGCGAAGAACTGCATGACGAAGAACAGGAACGACCCGAAGCCGGCGGCGACCTTGGCGTTGTGGAACAGGCTGGCGATCACCATCCCCAGGCCGAGCATCGCCCACGCCCCGAGCAGGTAGGCGAGGACGAAGCCGCGGCAGTTGCGCGGGAACGGGGCGCCGCCCGAGCGGGGGGAACGACCACCATCAGCACCATGCAGACGATCGAGACCGACAGGATGAGCGCCAGCTGCGCGAACAGCAGCAGCGCCGGCGAGACCGGCGTCGTCCGCAGTCGCTTGAGCACGCCCATCTCGCGGTAGCGGGTGAGCACGTCGGGCAGGGCCTGCATGGCCAGCAGCGTGATGCGCGAAGAACACCAGGATCGGCTGGTAGACCTGGAAGAAGCTCAGCCCGCCCAGCGCCGCGGACGGTTCCCGCACGGCGCTGGATCGAGCCGAGGATGATCGACGGCGGCGACCGGCAGGACGCCGTCCAGAGCACGACGCCGGGGTTGCGGGCCAGCAGCCGGCCCTCGCTGAGCAGCATCGCGCGGACCGCGCGCCAGTTGACCTGCCGGGCGGTGCCGGCACTGCTGCCCCGTTCCGGCGAGGCGACGATGCTCATCGCAGCGCCGTCTCGTTCGTCAGCGGCGATGGTTCGTCCTCGCGGGTCAGGGCGACGAAGGCATCGTCGAGGCTGGGCTGGTCGACCCGCAGGCTGCCCGACCGAGATGCCCCGCTCGTGCAGCGCGATGATCACCGCGCTGGCGACGTTGTCGGTGCCGGTGACCAGGACGCGCTCGCCGGCGATCGACGCCGAGTGCACGTCCGGCAGCGCCCGCAGGACCGCGAGGTCGAACGGCGTGGACGGCAGGAAGCTCATCCGCTGGTCGGCGTGCACGCTCGCGGCCAGGCCCTCGGGGGTGTCGGCGGCGATGACGCGGCCGTGGTCGATGACGACGACCCGGTCGCAGAGCCGCTCGGCCTCCTCCATGAAGTGCGAGACCAACAGCAAGGTGACGCCAGCTGCCGCGCAGGTCCTCCAGCAGGTCCCACACCTCGCGGCGGGCGACCGGGTCCAGGCCGGTGGTGAGCTCGTCCAGGATCGCCACCTTCGGGTTGCCGATCAGCGCGAGCGCGACCGACAGCCGCTGCTTCTGCCCGCCGGAGAGCTTCGCGAAGTAGGTCTTGCGCTGCTCGACGAGACCCAAGCGCTCGAGCAGCTCACCGGGATCGTGCGGCTCGGGGTAGAAGCTGGCGTACAGGTCGAGGGCCTCGATGACGCTCATCTTGTCCGGCAGCCGGGACTCCTGCAGCTGGATGCCGATCACCTCCCGGAACGCGGGCTCCTCCTTGGCCGGGTCCATGCCGGCGACGCGGATGCTGCCGCCGTCGCGCTGGCGCAGCCCACCGATGCACTCGACCGTCGTCGTCTTCCCCGCCCCGTTGGGCCCCAGAATGCCGAAGATCTCCCCCGCCTCCACCGAGAAGCTCACACCGTCCACCACGCGTGCGCTCGCCGTAGACCTTCGAAGGTCGGTCACCTCGATCACGGGCATGAACGGAATTCTCCCGCCACCGGCGCTAAACCGGGCGACGGCTCACCCGAGCGGCCAGAGCTCGACGACGCCCTGAGGCAGCCGGCGCGACTCCGCCGCGGCGAGATCCCGGCGCGTGGCCTGGCTCCGGACGTGCCCGGCGTCACCGACGACCACCGGATGACGGTCCGACGACGGGAGCCGGCCAGTGCAGCTCGTCCCGTGCGGAAGACGTTCAGCGATCGGTCCCTGGCGCCAGGTGCGGCGTGCCCCGTCCTGTCCGTTGAACCGGATGGGCTCGCGGTGCGTGGGAAGGGGGGAAGGCCGCCGGAGGCGGAGTCGACCCGACGGGAGTGCCGATGTCACCGACCGGGAGGCGCTCGATGCTCGGCGTGCCGGTGGTGCGTGTCGCGCCGACGGGAGCGAACCGCCCGGCATCGCCTCGCTGGCGTCAAAGCCGCGCGGATCGACACGACCTCCTGACCGCCTGAGCGTCCTGTCCTCGTCCCCGTCCCCGTCCCGATCCCCGCAAGGAGCCCGTCATGATCGTCAGCTGCTCCCGTGTCTTCGCGATCAGCACGACCGGCATCGTCGCCGCGATGGCGCTCGCGGCCTGCGGTTCTTCGGGAACCACGCCGGCCGCTGCGAGGAGCACGACCGCTGCGGCCAGCACGACAGCCGCCGCACCGACGTCGACCAGCTCGGCGCCGCGCGCAGCCGGCTCCAGTACGTCCGAAACCGTGACGGAGACGGAGTTCCAGATCGCGCTCGGATCGAAGAGCTTGCAGCCAGGCAAGTACACCTTCGAGGTCAAGAACGCCGGCAAGGTCACCCACGCACTCACCATCGACGGGCCCGGGGTCGACAACCAGTCCACCGGCAGGATCGCGCCGGGGGCGAGCTCGGAGCTCACCGTGACGCTGCAGTCCGGCAGCTACGACGTGTACTGCCCGGTGGGTGATCACAAGATGGCGGGCATGGACGAGACCCTGCAGGTCGGCTGAGATGTCCGTCCTCAACGCGCGTCCGCGGCCGGCGAGGAACCCGACGCTGGCGTCAAGCGCGACGGTCGCCGCGCTGCGTGTCGCGGGTGCCGGTCTCCTGGCGACCAACGCCGGCATCCACGCCTACCTGTGGAACGTGGGCTACCGGACGATCCCGACCATCGGCCCGCTGTTCCTGCTGAACGCCATCGGCGCGTCCGTGTTGACTCTTGCCGTGTTCGGCGCGCCCCGCCGGTGGCTCCCCGCGCCGGCGCTGCTGGGCGCGCTACTCGAGCTCGGCACTCTCGGCGGCCTGGTCCTGGCCACGCAGCGCAGCCTGTTCGGGTTCAGCGAGTCGACGCAGGCAACGCTGTACTGGCAGTCGGCGATCACGGAGATCGCCGGCGTGGCGGTCCTCGGCGTGCTCTGCGGGCTGACGTTCCGCCAGGCGCGCGCCGGCGCGATCACGTCCCGGTGGTGACGCTCAACGGGAGGCGCGGCTACATCCCTCCCGCCCCAGGTGCACGAACGGCTCACCACGCACGCGGCCCGCGCCGCGGCCCGGCGGAGCCACGGCCACTCAGACGCGCACGGGTCCACGCCGTGTCGGGTCAGGCCGCGGCGCGGCGCAGGTCGTAGCTGATGACCGACAGGCCGAGCGCGGCGAGTTCGTCGGCAGTCGGCGTGTGGCCGCGCGAGATCCGGATGCCCAGTCGTCGGGGTGGCCGGCCGGAGTCGAGCAGCCGTTTGATCAGCGCCCCGACGTGCTCCGGGGTCATGTCGAGAAGGGTCGCCGTGCCGGTCATCGGGCGGCCCTCGCGGGTGAGCCTGACCGGGGCACCCCCGATGAAGTTGAGCCGCCAGGGTCGCTCGGTGGTCGTGAAGGACATCCCGTCGACGGTGTGGACGCTGACCGGCGTGCTGATCCGACGCCCGCTGCGGCGCCCGGTGAACTCCACCAGGGTCAGATCACCCATCCGCCGGCCCATGCGACTGGGCAGCAGCCGGCGGAACAGCGGGTTCGCGACCTTCATCAGCACCGCCGGAGGCGGTGCGAGCCGAACCTGGGCTCCCGACATCGTGCGCCTCCTCGGCGGATCGGGATCAGCGTCCCCCCGCGCGTTCGGCCGGTCAACGCGGACGACCTGGCCGCAGCCCCGCCGGGTGTCCTCGCGAGCTGCGTGCCCAGACGCTGCGACGACGACAGTTGACAACCACGGGTTGACACCGACAACGTCCGGTTGTCATGCTGTCGTCATGCCGAAGAGCCCGAGCCCGGAACAGACGCTTCGGCGGATCAAAGAGGTTCGTGCGCAGGCCATCGAGCACACTCGGCTGGCGCGGCAGCTGGCGATCGAGCGCAGGGACCTGATGCAGCTGCTTCTCGATGACGGCTTCTCTCAGGCGGACATCGCGCGAGAACTCGGCGTTTCGCGGCAAGCGATCCAGAAGATGATGGCGTTGACGTGATCCCAAGTCAGCGGTGATTCGCGGCGTCCGCCGCTCTGGCTGGGGCGCAGTCGGTGGGAGGTGTCCGCGCGTTCTTCGCGCGGACACCGCTCAGCCGTCGTGATCAGCCTGGAGCCCGCCGATCGAGGTGCCAGTGCCGACCGATCGAGGCCAGCCAGCTGCCGTCCTCGCCGCTCGAGCGGCGGAGCACCATCCGGGTGATCATCCGCTGGCCACCCTCGGCGTCGCCGTACAGCAGGTCGACGGCCAGCGCCTGGTTGGACCGGGCGGCCTTCTCCACGGCGGTGTAGAGCGGGTCGTCGGGCTCGCGCAGCGCACCTTGCCAGAACCCGACCTCGCCGACCGGCACGTACAGGTCGCGGGTCAGCCGGCGGAACCGGGTGGGGTCGGGTCGCTCCACGTTCCCGGTGACCAACTCGGGACTGACCTGCCACGCGTCGAGGACGGCGAGTCCCGTACCGGCGTTGCGGACCGAGATCGCCAGGTAGATCGCGTCTGTCCGGCACCCTGTCCGCCACCACCGACCCCACCCTCCGCAACAACCTCACCGCCACCGTCCTCACCGTCACCTGAGGACCCGAGCCGACACAGGCCGAGCACCCGGGGATGACGCCAGGGGGCTCGGCCACGCTCGGGCGTACATGAGCGATCTGCTCCTGGCCTCGGCGTCGTCGCCGCCCTGCTTGACAACGTCGGTGACCGGCTTCACGCTTTAACTATGATGGTAGATGAGCACCCGAAGCGTCGGGGGTGATGAAGCGCCCGTGGAGTTCCGCCTCGATCCGAACTCCGGCGTGCCGACGTACCTGCAGATCGTGCAGCAGGTCGAGCGAGCACTGCGGCTGGGCTATCTCGTTCCCGGAGATCGACTCCCGAGAGTGAAGGATGTCGTTGCTTCCCTGGCCATCAACCCGAACACGGTGCTGAAGGCCTACCGGGAGCTGGAGCACAAGGGACTGACCGCAGGACGTCCCGGCCAGGGCACGTTCATCGAGGGCACCCTTGCCGTCGTGCCACTGCACGACCAGCAGGCGCTCAAACGCAGGTTGAGCAGGTGGCTCACGGAAGCCACCGATGCCGGGTTCGACGAGGAAGGGATCGTTGCGCTGTTCAGTAGCGCACTTCATGACCTGCGCCGACAGGGTCTGGAGGCGACGGGCTCGTGAACGTGATCGAGACACGCCGCCTCGGCAAGCGCTACGCAGGCAGGTGGGCGCTGCGCGAATGCACGCTGGCCATCCCGGCCGGACGAGTCGTCGCCCTGATCGGCCCGAACGGGGCCGGCAAGACGACTCTGCTGCAGATCGCCGCCGGGCTGATCAGCCAGAGCTCCGGGCAGGTCTGGGTGCTTGACGGCGTCGCGCCGGGCTCAGCCGAGGCGTTGGACGGCATCGCGTTCGTGGCACAGGACACCGCCCTCTACAAGTACCTCAGCGTCGCTGACACCTTGCGGCTGGTCGCCAGCTTGACCAACACCTGGGACGAACCGCACGCCCGAGCTCGGCTCAGGGCGTTGGGGATACCCCTGGACCGGAAGGTGGGCAAACTCTCCGGCGGTCAGCAGACGCAGGTAGCCCTGGCTGTTGCCTTGGCCCGGCACCCCCGACTGTTGATCCTGGACGAGCCCGTCGCCGAACTCGACCCGCTGGCCCGTCACGAGTTCATGTCCACGCTCATGGAGGCGGTCGCTGCCGACGGCGTCTCGGTGGTGTTCTCCTCCCATGTGCTCTCGGAGCTGGAACGGGTGTGCGACTACCTGGTCCTGCTGTCGCACGGCAGCGTTCAAGTCGCTGAGGGGACCGACGACCTCCTCGCTACGCACCGGGTGTTCACCGGGCCCGTGCACCAGGCCGACGCGGTCGCGGCGTCGCTGCCTGTCGTGTACGACCGACGCGCCGGACGGCAGGCCAGCCTGCTGGTCCGGACGACCAGCGATCCTGCGGTGCCCGCCGATTGGCAGTCCGAGACGAGCAACCTCGAAGAGATCGTCCTCAGCTACCTGCGCTCACCCGAAGCACGTGCCCTACCGGGACCGGGCGCACTCGAGCGTGAGACAGCGACCGCGGTGACGGCATGACCGCGACCGCCCTGCACGGACGGCAGGCTCGACCACCCAGCTCGGTCCTGCGCGGCCTCACCTGGGTGACCTGGCGTCACCACCGCCTTGCGATCGCCGGTGTCCTGGTTCTTCTCGGCGGCGTGGGCCTCTATCTGCTGATCAGCGGCGTCGCGATGCACAACAGCTACACACGCCTCGGGCTCGACACCTGCGGCAGCCTTGGCACTGCCAGCTGCCAGAGCCAACTCTCGATCTTCCAACAGGACTACTTCGCTTCGGTCGACCAGCTGCCGCACTGGCTGACGTTCTTGCCGGGCCTCATCGGGGTCTTCATCGGTGCGCCGCTGTTGGCTCGCGAGTTCGAGACGGGCACCTTCCGGTTCGCGTGGACCCAAGGCCGCAGCCGCGTGGAATGGATCGTCACCAAACTCGTGCTGCTCGCGGTCGTGCTCACCGCCCTCACGCTCGCCTTCTCGGCGCTGTTCACCTGGTGGTACGGGCCGTTCGCCACCATCTCAGGCAGGATGTTCCCCAGCGGCAGCTACGAGGTCTCCGGGCTGGTCTTCGCCGGGCGCACGCTCTTCGGCTTCGCGCTCGGCGTACTGGTCGGCCTGTTCGTCCGGCGGACAGTGCCCGCGATGGCCGCCACCGCGGCGGTCTGGGTGGCCGTGGTGTGGTTGTCGCTGACCTACCTCCGGCCACTCATCAGGGACCCGATCACCGTCGCCGGCTCCCAGGCGAAGGGATCGCTCAGCGGTAGCGTGCCGAACAACGCCGCAGTCGTCGACCAGTGGCTCCAGGACCCCGCCGGCCACCACGTCAGCTTCGACCAGGTCTTCGGACAGGCAAGCGGAGCAGCCAACGGTCCAGTGTCGCCGGACCAGTTCAACGCCTACCTGGCTGCACACCACTACAGCCAATGGCTCTCCTACCGGCCCGACAACTGGTTCTGGCACTTCCAGATCGTCGAGGCGTCTGGCTACGTCCTCCTCGCTGTGCTGCTCGGGGCCGCCACGGTGCTGCTGCTGCGTCGCCGAGCAGGCTAGGAACGGAGGTCGACGAGCTGCACGCGGCGCCGGGACACGTCACAGGCCCGTGACCGCGTCTACCTGTCCCGAGGCCACGTCGGCCGCGAGACTCTGGTGATCAGCCTCGTTGAGGTCGGCGTAGGCCTCGGCGAACTCGGCCAGCGCGTGGTCGAACTCCGGTGAGGACCCCAGGTAGCCCGCTATCGCATGACGGTCGCCGGTCCTGGCGTGGGCCCGGGCGAGACTCCAGGCGCACACCCGCGCATAGATGAGCAGGCCTTCGGGGCGGAGGTCGTCGGCGGTGATCGACCCCTTCCAGTCCCGCAGCTGCCTGACGTAGAAGTCGCGCTGTGCGCCGTCGATGCCGGTGGCGTCCTGCCATCCGAGGAAGATGTCGCTCGCTTGCTGCATGAGTCTCTGCCCGACGACGACACGCTGACCCTGGTTGCTGAACTGGCTGTCGCCGACGACATCAGCCAGCACCGAGGACGTCGCCTCTTTGGTTTGCAGGAACAGTGGGTCGTCGTCGTCACGTCCGGTCAGGAGAACGATCCAGCAGCGTGTGCCGACGCTGCCCACGCCGACGACCTTCCGCGCCATGTCGACGAACGCGTACCGCTCCAGCAGGGCGCGCCGTTCCGGCGCGAGCGACGCGCCGTACGCGTCCAGCAGCGCAAGGACCTCCCGGTCGAGTCCGGCGTCGCTCACTTCGGACACGAGGTCCCGGAGCGGGACGACCAGCGGAGGGTCGGCGCGGATCCGCAGGAGCCCCCGATCGTCGACCGTGGTGAGCTTGCGCAAGGCCTGCTTGTTGTCACGCGTCTGGGCGCGATCCAGGATCTTCCCGAGCTGCTTGCGACGTGCGGCGTCGAGATGTTTCCCGACTCGTTTGCTGAGCCGCTTCGCGTCGACGAAGGCGTACCAGACGTCGAGGTCGCGGCTGTTGGAGAACTGCGTCATCGCTGACCGGTAGCTCTCGGCGGCTGCGGTGAGCACCTTCCGGCGCATCCCCCGCCCGACTCCGTTGTCTCACCCGGCGACCGCCAGACTCGCGGCCAGCCGCTTCAGGTCGAACTCGAACGGCCCCGGCAGCGTCTCGTCGAAATCGTTCACGTCGAACACCAGGCGACGTTCGGGTGACCCGAAGAAGCCGAAGTTCGCCATGTGCGCGTCCCCGCACAACTGGACGGTCAGCGGCGTTCGGACGCCGGCCGACAGATCGGCGGCCATGATTCTGGCGGCACCGCGGAAGAACGCGAACGGTGAGCCCAGCATCCGGCCGTAGCGCAACGGAACCAGCTCGGGCACTCGGCCGGAATCCTGCTCGCGCAGCAATGACACGGGGTCCGGCCGTCCGGTCGTCCTCACCGGGTGCAGCAGGTCCTCGAAAGGGCACTCGGCGCGCAACATCCGTCCGTGCGCCAGCCCGTCCGCGGCGTTCGTCCGACGTGGCCCGGACGATCCGCCGGTTCGATCGCCTTCGTCAGCGGCGGCCCCGCGGCCCGACGTGCGGATCGACGTGCCGGCCCGAGCCCTCATGCCGCCTCCATCACGACCACCTCGCTGTCATCGCGCAGCAGCAAGAAGAGCAGTCCTCAGCCTCAAGCACGACACCGACCAGCTCAGCTGAGCGCAGCCTGAGCCCCGCCGCCGTCACCCCCCTCGGGTGACCGGCGGCCGCTCGCCAGGTCGGTCAACAGGCGCGCAGCCGCGGCCAGTGACAGCGACTCACACCTGGCAGTCGGCTGGTCCCGGTTCGTTGATGCGGAGTTGCGTCTACGGACGTGGTGTTCGATCCGCCCGTTAAGCAGCGTGGCATCGAGATGTGAGACGGCCACCGCGTGATCCTCAACGAGTTCCTGCGAAGAGCTCGACCAGAGGAGTCACACGATGACCGCACCACCGAGTATCGACCTGTCCGGATGGCTGTTTGAGCAGCTGGGCGAGGCGAGTCCTGATCTGCTGCGGCAGATGATCACCACGTTCGTGCAGGCGTTGATGGGCGCCGAGGCCGACGCGGTGTGCGGTGCCGAGTACGGCGTGCGCAGCGACGCGCGGACGAACAGCCGCAACGGCTACCGGCACCGCGATTGGGACACCCGCGCCGGCACGATCGAGGTCGCCATCCCGAAACTGCGCTCGGGGTCGTACTTCCCGGATTGGCTGCTCGAGCGGCGCCGCCGCGCCGAGGCCGCGCTGGTCAGCGTGGTGGCGACCAGCTACCTGCTCGGGGTCTCGACGCGGCGGATGGAGAAGCTGGCCGAGACCCTCGGCATCACCCGGTTGTCCAAGTCGCAGGTCAGCGTGATGGCGCGTGATCTGGACGAGCAAGTCGAGGCGTTCCGCACCCGCCCGCTCGATGCCGGGCCCTACACGTTCCTGGCCGCCGACGCGCTGGTGCTCAAGGTCCGCGAAGCCAAACGCACCGTCAACGTCCACGCGCTACTCGCGGTCGGTGTCAACGCCGACGGGCACCGCGAGATCCTCGGCCTGCACGTCACCAGCGCCGAAGACGGCGCCGGCTGGCTCGCGTTCTTCCGCGACCTCACCGCCCGCGGCCTGTCGGGGGTCAAGCTGGTCACCAGCGACGCGCACCGCGGCCTGGTCGAGGCCGTCGGCGCCACGCTCCCCGGCGCGGCCTGGCAGCGATGCAGGACCCATTACGCAGCCAATCTGATGTCGGCCACCCCGAAGAGCCAGTGGGGTTGGGTCAAGGCGATGCTGCACAGCGTCTACGACCAGCCCGACGCCGATGCCGTGCACGCCCAGTTCGACCGGGTCGTCGACACACTCGGCGGGAAGCTGCCCGCCGTCGCCGAGCACCTCGACGGCGCCCGCGCCGAAATCCTGGCCTTCACCGCGTTCCCGAAAGAGATCTGGCGACAGGTCTGGTCGAACAACCCACAGAAGCGGCTCAACCGCGAGATCCGCCGCCGCACCGACGTCGTCGGCATCTTCCCAGCCCGAGACTCACTGATCCGACTCGTCGGCGCCGTGCTCGCCGAACAACACGACGAACAGACCGAAGGACGCCGCTACCTCGGCCTCGACGTCCTGGCCAAGAGCAGACTCACCATCATCGACGGCGGCACCACCAACAGCAGCCAGGAGGTGACCCTGCCCGCCCTCACCGCATAGAGTCCCAACAAAGATCACGCGGCGACCGGCTCACACACCACTCCCGCGGACGTGACCTGATGCGGCGGTTACGCCCTTGTGGGATGAATTGCACGGCAATGGTCTCGGCCGTGAGCGTGCCTCGGTTCACGAGCTGGTGGACGTCGGTCCGTCCTTGGTCGACGAACGTCGAGCGCCCCGGATGGCTGTGCGTACCCGCATCCGTCATCGCGGCATCGTCGTTGAACGACGCACTTGCCCACCGGACCGGAGCATGTCTTCGGAACCGTGCTCGGCGAGACTCCCCGCCGGGATCGCTTGTCCAGCGACGTGCGTGACGTCCTTCCGACCCCAGGATAAGGGGCGGGCGCGGGCTTGCGGCAAGGGCCCGGTGGTGCGCCACACTCGCGCGTCCGGCCAAGTGGGCAGAAGGAGTTCCGTGTCTGAACCGCTCTATGACGGTCCGTTCTTCCACGGCACCATCGCGGATGTGAGCGTGGGTGGTTTCCTCACGGCGGGCCGCCCGTCCAATTACCGTCCCGAGATCGTGATGAACCACATCTACTTCACGGCTCTCGCTGATGGAGCCGGCCTCGCTGCGGAGATCGCAGTTGAACTCGCCGGCGGCAACGCCATTCCGAGGGTGTACGCCGTGGCGCCAACCGGGGCGTTCGAGAACGACCCGAACGTGACCGACAAGAAGTTCCCTGGCAACCCCACTCGGTCCTACCGCAGTCGGGCTCCTCTGCGGGTCGTCGGCGAGATCACCGACTGGACGCGACTGACACCCGAACAGCTGCAGACCTGGCGGGAGCGACTGTCGGCGCTCCTGTCCAGCGAGCGTGCCGGGATCATCAATTGAGGTGCGCGTGGGACGGAGTGCGGGCGCCACCGTTCCCGCCCGTTCCCGGGGTCGACCTGGAGGACCGAGCAGCAAGGACGACCGCCGAACCACCTTCGTGCAGGAGGCCCCTAGCCCTGGTTCGGGTGCTTGCGGGACGCGATCAGCGCTCCGCCACCGCCCAACAGCAGTACGAGTGCGAGCCCGGCCACCGGTAGGACGTCGCTCCCGGTGAACGGCAGCGTTCCGCTGGTCGGCTCGGTCGGCGGCTGTACGGGCTGCTGGTCCGGCGGCTGAGGCGGCAGTGGCGGTTCCGGCGGCCGTGGCGGCTCTGGCGGCTGTGGCGGCGCCGTCGGGCTGACCGGGTTCGACGGTGCCGACGCCGGCCCGGTCCCGACGGCGTTGGTCGCGGTCAGGGTGAAGGTGTACGTGTCACCGCTGGTCAACCCAGCCACCTCGATCGGGCTCCCCGGCCCGGACACCGTCTGCCCACCACGCGCCGGATCGGTCAGGTCCTCCGCGGTCACCGTGTAACTCGTGATGGGCGCCCCGGTGTCCGCCGGCGCGCTGAACGACACCGTCGCCGCGTAATCACCAGCACTCGCCGCCACCGCCGACGGCGCACCCGGCACGGTGGCGGTGGCTGTCAAGGACGCCGTCGCGCTCGATCCGTCGTACTTGGCCGTGACCGTGTGCGGTCCCGGTTCGGTCGCCGTGCAGGTCGCGCCGCTGCACGATCCATCCGGCGTGATCGAGAACGCCGCTTGGGACGTCACGTCCGCCAGCCTCGCGCCATCGGCGTTGACACTGACCGCCTGGTAGGTCACCCCGACTCTGACCGCCACGGTGGTGTCCGCCGGGGTGAGGGTCAGGCCGGCCACCGGTCCGACCGGCTGGTACGAGATCGTCACCAGACCGTTCGACCCGTGTTTGCGATCACTGGTCCCGATCGAGACGTCGGCCACGCCCGGCGCCGTGTAGTTGGAGCCCCCGCCCCCGCCGCCGGCACCGCTGATACGACGCAGGACTGGGTCGGAGCTCCCCGCCGTGCCAGCTCCGCCTCCCCGGTACCCGCCGCCGCCACCACCGCCGCCCCAAACTTCGCCGCTGATGCCGTCGGCCGTCGAACTCGCGCCAGCCGCACCGCCCGCTCCGCCAGCCGTGGAGCCGCACACCCCGCCACCACCGCCGTCGGATCCGGCGTCGCCGCCCGCCCCGCCACTACCGAGCACGCAGCCACCGCCCCCGGTGCCGCCGCCGCCGGCCGGCCACGATCGCCGGCACCGACGCGTCCGACCCGACCGTCACCGCAGACGCGCCGCCACCTCCGGCATAAACCGCACTGCCGGTCGAGTTGCCGCCGCGACCGTACCCGTCAGCCGCCGACGTTCCCGTTGCCGTCGCCGGCCACGTACACCGTCAGCTCGGCGGTGCCCTGAGGCAGCTCATAGCTACCACCGACCTGCGCCCCAGCCCCACCAGGTGGTGAACCTGCCTGGTCCGTGGCAGCACCGTGTCCCCCGTACGCCGTCATCGACACCGCGTTGACTCCAGCCGGGACCGCGAACGTCTGCGACCCCCCGGTGTGGCCGAACGTGCAGGTCACCGCGCCACCCACAGCCGACTGCACACACCCGGCCGGAAGCTGCGGCACCGCCGCCGCCGCCGACCCGGTGTTGACCGCCACCAACCCGACGCCGGCCAGCGCCAGCACCGCACTCATGCTGCGCTGACCCCGGCCGGAACGCCGATCCTGGACGAGGTGCGGTGCGGGAGCGCGCGACAAGAGAACTCCTCGCTGGAGGACGGGCCGAGGACAACGGACCTCGGGCGTGGGGCGGCTGTCCAAGGACGCGGCGAGGAGTGTGCGGGCGATTTGACATCGGCACAAGCGGACCTATTCGTGCGCCGACGGTCTGACGCCTTCACGCCGGATTTCACTGCCGCCCGCCGGGCGACTATGGATCGGACGAGGCCCGGAGTTGCGTGTCGGGGCAGCGTGGTGCTTTCCGACTTGAGCCGGAAAGCATTCCATCAGCCACTGGACCGTCGTCTCGCTGAGCGATCCGCTTGCGCAAGGGCGTGATGTGCCGTGCGCGGCCCACGTCCGGGACGTCGGGGTGGAGTCTGTCGGCCACCGGCGTCGCGTGGTGGAGGGCGCCTCCGAGCGCAGCAGGGAGGAGCTCGCGGCAGCGGCGCGCTCGCTCGACTGCGATGGTCGTGGCGCCCCGTGGGTGGGATCGTGTCCGGAGCCAGACGCGGGGAGGGGGTCCATGCCGGACGAGGACGCGGGCGTGCGCGACGATCACTCGGGCGCGCGGCGCAGTCGGCTCGCCGTGGTCGCGCAGCGTGAGCCGGTCCGGGCCGCGCAGACCAGGCTCGTGGCAGTTCGGGCGCGCTTCGACGGCAGTCCAGCCGGGCACGTCCGGACCCGGCTGGCCGCCGTAGACCTGCTGAACCAGGCGATGCTGCTGGCGGCGATGGCACTGGTGACGATGGTTCCGCTGCTCGTCGTCAGTGCGGCGGTGTCTCCGCTGTCGAGTCCAGACGGCTTCGCTGCCCGGCTGGCCCGCAACCTGGATCTGTCTCCGTCGGCCACCAGGGCGGTCGGTGGACTGTTCGCCAGCACCGACGCCGTGCGTGGTACGACGACGTACGTCGGGGCAGTTGTCTCGCTGCTCACCGGCCTCGCCTTCGTCTCCACCCTGCAACACGGGTACGAGCTCGTCTGGGGAGTGCCGGAGGTCCGCTGGCCCTACTTCTGGCGTCGGTTGCTCTGGATCGTCGCATTTCTTGCGTACGGCACCGCGGGTGCGGCGGTCGCGGCGGGTCTGCACGGCGTTCCCGGCGCGGCGATGTGGCGGGTGCTGATCGGTTTGATCACGACGTGGGCGCTGTTCTGGTGGACGCCGCACCTGCTTCTCGGCGGCCGGATACAGTGGCGACCGCTCCTACCGGGAGCGGTCGCGACCGCGATCGGACTGGCCGGGTTGACGCTGTTCTCCGGCCTGTTCTTCTCGTCCTCGATAACCTCCAATTCGCGCGAGTACGGACCCATCGGGGTCGTCTTCGTCGTCTTCTCGTGGATGATCGGTTTCGGCGTAGTACTCCTCGGGGGTGCCGCCGTCGGTGCAGCGGTCGTGGAACAGCCGTTCGGGATCCGCCAGCGGCTGAGTCGAGGGACGACCAGGACACCACCGGCGTAGGGAGTCCAGCGGTGGTGTCGGCCAGAGCGTCAGCGACGGCGCCCTGGTGAGGGGTCAGCGGGCTCGCGCTACGCGCCCCGCAGCGCGTCGTCGGGCAGGTCGGCGAAGGTCTGCTTGACGCCGCGGTACCAGCCCATCGCCTTCTTCGGGTGCCGCCACCGGCCTTTCATGTCGGCAAGGGCCGGCTCGTGAGCGACGTCGCCGGCGGTCACCGCCTGCTTGAGGTGCCGGTCCTGGGCCTTGATCACCTCGTCCGCGGTCTGGGCGCGGTGCTCGAGGTCGCACGGTCCGCCGAGCTGACGGCAGGTCATGGTCTTCATCGCGTCTACTCCTTGTTCGGTCCTGGGTCCGGCTCCTGCGCGGCGCCCTTTCCCCTGTCTGACGTGGCGATGCCGACGAGTGTGACCGTCTCAGCGCGGCCCGCCGTCGCGACGGGGTGCGATCCGCACCAGCACGTCCGCGGCGGCCTGGAACCGGATGCTGTGGACGACACCGTCGCTGATCGTGAACACGAAGGCGACCTTGGCCCGGCCGCGGTCGAACCAGGCCGATGCAGGACGCTCGCCGAGGAAGACTGGAAGCGCGGCGCGGGCCGCACCGTTGAAGAACGCCGCGACCTCCGTACGCCCGTCCAGGCGCGCCGGCGCCCCGAGCGCGGCCGCGGCCTGATCGGCGGAAACGATGGCCGTGGGCGCCAGCAGTTCGAGCAGACGGGTGAGGTCCCCGCCGCGGGCGGCGGCCATGAACGCGTCGACCACCACCCAATCAGGCTGGGCGTCCTTCGCGGACGGCTGCGCCACCTTGTTGCGCGCCCGTGAGGCGAGCTTGCGGGCGGCCACCGGCGTGCCGCCGAGGATCTCGGCGATGGTCGGGAAATCGATGTTGAAGCTGTCGTGGAGCACGAACGCGACCCGCTCGCTCGGAGTGAGCCGATCGAGCACGACCTGCAAGGCGACGCCGACCGTGTCGGCCAGCGCGACCTGCTCGGCCGGGTCGGACCCGTCTCCGACGTCCCCGGCCTCGTCGACACCTTCCGCAGGCGCCGGGACCCTGGTCCTCAGCCGATCCAGACACAGCCGGGTGGTCACTGTCGTCAGCCAGCCCGGGAGGTTGTCCACATCATCGCCGGCCCCGTGCAGGCGCAACCACGCCTGCTGCACCACGTCCTCGGCCTCCACGGGGTCGTGCAGCAGGCGAGCGGCGATCCGCAGCAGCCGCGGCCGCTCGGCCTGGTAGGCAGCTGTCAGCTGCGTGATGGCTGTCGCGTCCACCCGGTCACACTCCCAGAACTCGGTCCGTCGGCCAGATGACGCACACCGACCGGGGTGTGTGACCGGAGCCCAGGCGAGGAGCGCACCGGCACGCTCCCAACGTCCTCCATCCTCACGTGCCCGAACGCGGACCTGCCAGCACCGACAACTCAGGTCTCGGACGTCCACGGCGCTACCCCTCCCGCGTCCCGCCCATCCGCCATCGCAACCACGCGCGGGCGACCAGGTGCCGCGTCCTGATGTCGGAACCTCCGAGCGTCCAGGCTGAACAGCCGGATCCGTTACGGAGTTCCGTCGCTACCTACTCTTCATGAGTGCTCGAGCAGATGCGACGAGACCTCGCCACCGCGATCAAGGCTCGGGACGCCGTAGCGGTGTCCGCGTTGCGCTCCGTCCTGGCCGCGATCGCGAACGCCGAGGCTGTCGCTCCACACGACAGCGAACGCCGCCCGCCGTCGGCCCATCCGACGATCGCAGGATCCGTGGCAGGTTTGATGGCCGGCGAGGTGCCGCGGCGGCTGTTGACCGACGCTGCGGTCCTGCAGATCGTCAGGGCAGAGGTCGAGGACCGGCTCGCGGCCGCCGACGTCTTCGACCGCGCCGGCGCGATCGCTCGATCCGCGCGGCTGCGCGCCGAGGCCAACGTGCTGGTGACCTACCGCGACCAGTGACCGACGGGTCCCGTAGGACCGCAGTCGACGACGGCGAAGATCCGCCAGATCCCGCCGGCCGGCATCTCGAACTCGGAGAAGTCGGTCTGCCAGACCCGGTTCCGGTGCGCGGGCTGGGGCCACCGGAAGATCGCCGCGATGATGCGCGCCGACGAGCCTCCGCAGGGGCGAGATGGAGCTGCTCGATCTCGGCGCGCTGACGCTGGACGAGTCGAACGTGTGTTCGCTAGATTGGCCGGGTGACGAGCTTCGCCGTGCAGGGCTCCCTCCTCGACCTCGCCGCGGAGGTCGACGTGGGCCGACTGGGCGGCTCGGTCCACCGGCGCGAGCTGGGCGACGGCGCGTGGCTCGACGTCCGGCGCGGCTGGGTGTCCGGCGCCGACGCCCTCTTCGATCGCCTGGTGGACGTCGTGCCGTGGCGCGCCGAACGCCGCCCGATGTACGACCGCGTGGTAGCGGTCCCGCGGCTGCTCTGCTTCTACGACGAGGACACGCCGCTGCCTGACCCGGCACTGGACACCGCGAAGGCGGTCCTGGACGCGCACTACCGGGACGAGCTCGGCGAACCGCTTCCGCACCGCCGGCCTGTGCCTCTACCGCGACGGCCGGGACAGTGTGGCCTGGCACGGGGACCGCATCGGCCGGAGCAGCACCGAGGACACGATGGTGGCGATCCTCTCGCTCGGCTCTCCCCGGACGCTCGCGCTGCGGCCTCGCGGCGGCGGGGTCGCGGCACTGCGCTACGAGCTCGGGCACGGCGACCTGGTCGTGATGGGCGGCAGCTGCCAGCGGACCTGGGAACACGCGGTGCCGAAGACGAGCGGGCCGGCCGGCCCGCGGATCAGTGTGCAGTTCCGTGTGCGCGGGGTGCGCTGATCCCTCCTGGTCCTCCCGCCTCCTGCGAGCCGACTTGTTGAGATTCGATCGATCCTGTAGGAAGGCGAGCGAATCGCGGGAGGCCGGTCATGCTCGCTCGCCAACGCCAGGAGCGCATCCTGCAGCAGGTGCGCGCGAGCGGCAGCGCCCGCATCAGCGAGCTCACCGCCCTGCTCGGCGTCTCCGACATGACGGTGCGACGCGACCTCGACCACCTCGCCGCCACCGGTCAGCTGGAGAAGGTCCACGGCGGCGCGGTGCTGCGGCAGGACGTCTCCCGCGAACCGGCGTTCTACACCAAGCGGCTGCTCGAGCGCTCGGCCAAGCACGCGATCGCCGCGCGCGCCGCCCAGCTCATCCGACCCGGCACCGCCGTCGGGCTGTCGGCGGGGACCACGACCTGGGCGATGGTGCCCGAGATGGCCGGCATCGCGGGGCTGACAGTGGTCACCAATTCCGTGACCGTCTGCGAGACGATCGCCGAGCGCCTCACCGACCAGGTGGTGCTGCTCACCGGAGGCATGCTGACGCCGAGCGCCGCACTGGCCGGCCCGACCGCGGACCAGGTCGTCCGGACACTGCACCTGGACCAGCTCTTCCTCGGCGTGCACGGGATGCACCCGGGCGCCGGGTTCACCACGCCCAACCTCGCGGAGGCGCAGACCAACCGGGCGCTGATCGGGCAGTCCGGCGAGATCGTCGTCGTCGCCGACTCGACCAAGTGGGGCACCGTCGGGCTGGCGTCCTTCGGCGAGCTGTCCACCGCTGACGTCCTCGTCACCGACTCCCGACTGCCCGACGCCGCGCTCGCGCACCTCACCGACTGCGTCGATCGCGTCCTCGTGGTTGACGCGGAAGAGAACAGCGCCGCGTCGTGAACCGCACTCGACGCGACACGATCCCATCACGACCTGACGGGACTCTTTACAGCCCGCGTTGAGATGTGTTCACTACTGAGCACTCATCCGCCGTTGTGAGAGGACACCTCGATGGCCGCACCCACTCCGTCCGGGGACATGCAGCGTCGCACCTTCCTCAAGGCCCTGGGCGTCGGCACGGTCGGCGTGGCGGGACTCAGCCCGCTGCTGGCGGCCTGTACGGGCGCGAGCAGCAAGAGCAGCGGCTCCGGCAGTGGCGGCGCAACGGCGTCGAAGAGCACGACCGTCGGGTCGAACTACTCCGACGCCGTCCCCAAGGCGGCCTTCCAGTCCATGATCGACGGCTTCACGAAGCAGTCCGGCGACACCGCGAAGATCAACACGGTGGCGCACAACGACTTCCAGAACAACATCAACAACTATCTGCAAGGCAGCCCGGACGACGTCTTCACCTGGTTCGCGGGCTTCCGGATGCGCTACTACGCCAAGAAGGACCTCGCCGCGCCGATCGACGACGTGTGGCAGAAGATCGGGTCGAACATGTCGGACGCCTTCGCGAAGGCGTCCACCGGTGACGACGGCAAGAAGTACCTCGTCCCGCTGTACAACTACCCGTGGGCGTTCTTCTACCGCAAGAGCGTCTTCCAGTCGAAGGGCTACCAGGTCCCCACCAGCTGGGACCAGTTCACGGCCCTGTGCCAGCAGATGCAGAAGGACGGGACGACCCCGATCGCGTTCGCCGACAAGGACCAGTGGCCGGCGTGCGGCACGTTCGACTACCTCAACATGCGACTCAACGGGTACGACTTCCACGTCGCGCTGATGGCGCACCAGAAGTCGTGGAACTCCCCCGAGGTCACCAAGGTCTTCGACGCGTGGAAGCAGGTCCTCCCCTACCACGACGTCAACGGCGCGCTCGGTCGCACGTGGCAGGAATCGGCGCAGACGCTGCTGCAGAAGAAGACCGGCATGTACCTGCTCGGCTCGTTCGTCGCCCAGCAGTTCACCGGCGCCGACCTCGAGGACCTCGATTTCTTCCCCTTCCCGACCATGGACCCGTCCAACGGGCAGGACGCGGTCGAGGCACCGATCGACGGCCTCATGCTGTCCAAGAAGGGCGGCAACAACCAGGCCGCCCGGGACCTGCTCGCGTACTGCGGGACCGGTCCGGCGCAGACGCTCTACATCAAGACCGACCCGAGCGACGTCGCGGCCGCCAAGGACGCGGACACCTCGAGCTACAACGCGATCCAGAAGAAGTCGGCGCAGCTCATCGGCAACGCCAAGCAGATCTCGCAGTTCCTCGACCGCGACGCGCTGCCCGCCTTCGCCAGCGACGTCATGGAGCCGGCGCTGCAGGACTTCATCAAGACCGGCAACTTCAACGCCTCCCAGGTCGAGACGCAGGCCAAGCAGGTCTACGCCAGCAGCAGCTGACATGACCGTGCTGCAGAAGGACTCTGCCCGGGCCGTCCCCGGGCGGAGTCGTCGCGTGCGGCGCCTGACCCGCCGGGACAGGATCGTCCTGGCGTTCATGGTCGGGATCCCGCTGCTGATCGAGCTGCTGCTGATCTGGCTCCCGGCGCTGGGTTCGGTGTACCTGTCCTTCGCGAAGTGGGACGGGATCGGCAGTCTGTCGAACATCAAGACGGTGGGGTTCAGCAACTACCACTACGTCCTCACGAACTACCCGCCGTTCTGGCCCGCGGTGCGGCACAACGTCATCTGGCTGTTGTTCCTCGGCGTCATCGCGACGCCGATGGGCATCCTCATCGCGGTCCTGCTCGACGGGAAGATCCGCGGGTCGCGCGTCTACCAGAGCATCTTCTTCATCCCGGTCATGCTGTCCCTGGCGCTCATCGGGATCATCTGGCAGCTCGTCTACTCGCAGAACAACGGACTGCTCAACAACGTCCTCGGCACGGCCGGGACGTCGCACGCCGTCGACTGGTACGGCGACTCGAACGTCAACATCTGGGCCGCGCTCGTGGCCGCGAGCTGGCGGCACGTCGGCTACATCATGATCCTCTACTTGGCCGGCCTGAAAGGCGTCGATCCGGCGCTGAAGGAAGCGGCGGCACTCGACGGCGCCACCGCGCGGCAGACCTTCTTCCGCGTCGTCTTGCCTGCCATGCGCCCGATCAACATCGTCGTCGTGGTCATCACGATCATCGAATCGCTGCGCGCGTTCGACATCGTCTACGTCATCAACGGCGGCACCAACGGACTGGAACTGTTGTCCGCGCTCGTCATCCAGCTGCTCAAGGGCGAGGGGCTCGACCTGGGTGACGGCTCGGCGATCGCGGTGATCCTGCTGCTCATCTCGCTGATCCCGATCACCATCTACCTCAACCGCACGTTCCGGAAGGACCGCCGGTGACCAGCCTCGTCGACCAGGCCGCCGCGGTCGGGACCGGCGGGAGCGGTACCGCGACGTCGACGTCCGCCCCGGCGTGGCGCAGCCGCGGCCGGATCTGGGTGTACGTCTTCCTCACCGTGCTCGCCGCGCTCTGGCTGGTGCCCATCCTGTGGGCGCTCTACACGGCGCTGCGTCCCGAGACCTACACGGACAAGCACGGATTCTTCAGCGTCGGCGGGCCCTACAACTTCTCCAACTTCTCCGACGCGTGGACCGACGGCGGTTTCAAGACCTACTTCATCAACTCGGCGATCATCACGATCCCGGCCGTGCTCATCACCCTCGCCCTGGCCTCGCTCGTGGCGTTCGCGGTGTCGCGCTTCAGTTGGAAGTTCAACGTCGGCGTACTCATCCTGTTCACGGCGGGGAACCTCCTGCCGCCACAGGTCCTCGCCACGCCGATCTACCAGCTGTTCAAGCACATCTCGCTGCCGTTGTCGGTCAGCGACTCCGGGTCGCTGCTGAACACCTACTACGGCGTCATCATCATGAACGTCGCCTTCCAGACCGGGTTCTGCACCTTCGTGCTCAGCAACTACATGAAGGCGCTGCCGGAGGACCTCACCGAGGCGGCGATGGTGGACGGCGCGAGCGTGCTGCGCCAGTACTGGCAGATCGTCATGCCGTTGTGTCGCCCAGCGCTCGCCGCGCTGGCCACGCTCGAGGTCATCTGGATCTACAACGACTTCTTCTGGGCGTTGCTGCTCATCCAGCAGGGCGACCGCCTGCCGGTCACCAACGGCATCAACAACCTGTTCGGCCAGCACGCCACCAACTACAACCTCATCGCCGCCGGCGCGATGCTCACCGCCATCCCCACCCTCGTCATCTACGCCGCACTGCAGCGGCAGTTCGTCGCCGGGCTGACCCTCGGCGCCAGCAAGGGCTGACCTGCCGAAGGAGATCCGTGCCCTTCCACGACCTCGACCGCGTCGCGGTCGACCCCGACCGTGCGCGCATCTACTGCGAGGGATGGCAGAGCTGGTCCCCGACGACCACCTACCGCTTCCGTGACGACCCGATCCGGCCGAAGTCGGAACTCAACGGCAGGTCCGGGTACACCGGCACCCGACCCGCCGCGCCGGACGGCGTCTTCCAGGGCGAAGGCCTCCTGGTCGTCGACCCGGGCACCGGCGCGCCGGTCGTCACGGTCGCGGCGAGCGGAGTGCTCGAGGTGGTCCCCACCATCCGCGCCGTCCGCGACGGCGACGGCATCGTCCTGCAGGTGAGCGGTGACGCCGAGGTGGAGCGGTCCGCGCGGACCATCGAGGACGCGCTGCGCGCCTTCGGCGACCGGTACGCGGCCGCCGCCGGCGTGCCGTCACTCCGCCCGGCGCCCACCATCTGGTGCTCCTGGTACCACTACTTCACCGCGGTCACCGAGTCGGACATGAGCGAGAACGTCGACGCGGTGGCCGAGCTCGACCTCCCGGTCGACGTGGTCCAGCTCGACGACGGCTACCAGTCCGAGATCGGTGACTGGCTGACGTTGTCCGACCGGTTCCGTTCGCTGACCGACGTCGTCCGCCGCGTCGCGGACACCGGACGGCGCACCGGTATCTGGATCGCGCCCTTCCTCGCCGGGGCACGCTCGACGCTCGCTGCCGAGCATCCCGACTGGCTGCTCCGCGCGGATCGCGACGCGGATCCTCTGGTGGCGATCGCGAACTGGCACCAGGACGTCCACGCCCTCGACACGACACACCCGGGTGTCCAGCACTACCTGCGCGAGGTGTTCGGGAACTTCCGTGACGTGGGCATCGACTTCTTCAAGATCGACTTCATCTACGCGGGCGCGTTGGACGGCCGGCGGGCCGAGGACGTCGCGCCGGTAGCGGCGTACCGCGCCGCGCTGGACCTGATCCACGAGTCGATCGGCGAGGCCTACCTGCTCGGCTGCGGCGCGCCCATCCTGCCGAGCGTCGGCAAGGTGGACGCGATGCGGATCAGCGCCGACACCGCGCCGCACTGGGAACCGCTCGAGGGCGACCTGGCCAAGCCGGGCGGTCGGGCCGCCGTCCTGAGCGGGGAGGCGCGCGCCTGGCAGCACGGCAGGTTCTGGGTGAACGACCCGGACTGCCTCGTGGTGCGCCCGGCGGTGGAGCGGCGGGAAGCGCTTGCGGAGCACGTCCGACGCGTCGGCGGTCTGCGCGGCTCGTCCGACCGCATCGCCGACCTCGACGAATGGGGCCTGGACGTGACGCGCGAGCTGCTCTCCTCCGCGCCGGCCCCCACGCCGTTCGCGTGAACGCCGACCGGTTCGGGGAGGTCACCCGGCGCCTCGGCGGTCTGGCGTTCGGCGGTGACTACAACCCCGAACAGTGGCCGGAGTCCGTCTGGCGCGAGGACGTCGCCCTGATGCGCGAGGCCGGCGTCAACCTGGTCTCGCTCGGCGTGTTCTCCTGGGCGCTGCTCGAACCGGCGGAGGGCCGGTACGAGTTCGATTGGCTCGACCGGGTCGTCGAGCTGCTGCACGACGGCGGCGTCTCGATCGACCTGGCGACAGCCACCGCGTCCCCACCGCCGTGGTTCACCCTCCGGTACCCGCAGGCCCGCCTCGTCGACGCCGACGGGGTCACCCGCTGGCACGGCGCGCGGCAGGCGTACTGCCCGTCCTCCCCGGACTACCGGGCGGCCGCAGCGCGCACCGCCGACGCGCTGGCCGGACGCTACGGCGACCACCCGGCCGTCGTCATGTGGCACGTCAACAACGAGTACGGCTGCCACAACTGGCACTGTTTCTGCGACGTCTCGGCAGCGGCCTTCCGACGGTGGCTGCAGGCGCGCTACGGCTCGCTCGACGCCCTCAACGCCGCCTGGGGCACGGCGTTCTGGTCCCAGCACTACAGCGACTGGGACCAGATCGTCCCACCTCGCCGCGTCGCCTACCGCACGTTCGCCAATCCCACACAGCAGCTCGACTGGTGGCGCTTCGGCAGCGACGAGCTGCTGGCCTGCTTCCGGGCCGAGGCCGACGTCCTTCGCGCGACGGTGTCCCAGCCCGTGACGACCAACTTCATGAGCTTCTTCGCGCCGGCCGACTACTGGAGGTGGGCAGAGCACCAGGACGTCGTCTCCAACGACGACTACCTCCTCGCCGCCGACCCCGACCGTGCGCAGCTCACGGCGATGGCCGCCGACCTGATGCGCTCGCTCGCCGGGCAGCAGCCCTGGCTCCTCATGGAGCACTCGACGTCAGCGGTGAACTGGCAACCACGCAACCGCGCCAAGGGAGCCGGCGAGATGGCGCGGAACTCCCTGCAGCACATCGCCCGCGGCGCCGACGGTGCGCTGTTCTTCCAGTGGCGCGCCTCGCGTGCCGGCGCGGAGAAGTTCCACTCCGGACTGGTCCCGCACGCCGGCACGGACTCGAAGGTGTGGCGCGAGGTCGTCGAGCTGGGACGTCGGATCGGCGCACTGGCGGAGGTCGCGGGGTCCCGGGTCGAGCCCGCGCAGGTGGCGCTGTGTCTCGACTGGCCGTCCCGGTGGGCCGCGGAGCTGGACTCGCACCCGAGCGTCGACGTCTCGCCGCTGGCGGAACTGCGGCGCTGGCACACCGCGCTGCTGGGCTCGCAACGTCTGCGTCGACCTCGCCCGCCCGGGTGCCGACCTGTCGCGGTACCGGGTCGTCGTCCTGCCGGTCGGGTACCTGCTCGACGACGCGGCACTGGACGGGCTGCGGCGCTTCGTGGCCGGCGGCGGGCACCTGGTCGTCACCTACTTCTCCGGCGTCGTCGACGAGAACGACGCCGTCCGTCTCGGTGGCTACCCGGGCGGCGCGCTCGGCGAGCTGCTGGGCGTACGGATCGAGGAGTTCTTCCCGCTGCTGGCGGACGAGCGGGTGCGGTTGTCGCGGTTCGGCTCCGGGTCCGTCTGGAGCGAGCTCGGCCGCGCGACGACCGCCGAGCTGCTGGCGACCTACGTCGACGGGCCGGTGGCCGGGTCGCCGGCCGTGACCCGGCGGGCGGTCGGCGAGGGAAGCGCCTGGTACCTCGGGACGGTGCTGGACCCGACGGAACTCGACGTCCTGCTCGGCGACGTCCTGGACGCCGCGGGCGTCCACCCGGTGGCCACCGGGCTGCCGCGCGGGGTCGAGGCGGTGCGGCGCACGTCGGACGTCGGGTCGTGGCTGTTCGTCGTGAACCACACCGAGGACGACGTCGACGTCCCGGTCCCCGGAACGGATCTCCTGAGCGGCGGACCCGCCTCCCGGGTGCCTGCCGGCGGAGTCGCCGTCGTTCGCGAGCGCTGACGGCCCGCGCGCGTCCCGCGCGACCGGCACTCAAGGTGCTCATCGACCGATCCGGTGCTAGTTTCCGGAGCAATGAAAAGTGCGGGCAAATCCGTCTCGAAGACGGATCACGGAACGGCGGGGACGCCCCGGGCGTCCACCGGGCGGCCCGAGACGCGCGGCGGCGCGTCCGGCGGCCGCCGGGTGGCCGGCCGGGCGCGGCAGCCGGACCCGGCCGCACGCCGCGACGACCGGCGCCCCGAACGGCGCCGCCGCGGGCTCGGCGCGCGCCGCATCGCCGGCGGGCTCGCCGTCTGCACCGTCGACGTCGTCCCAAGCCGGCGGGCGCGGTCCCCGGCCGCCGCTGCCACCCCAGGCCAAGCCCGTCGCCCCGCCACAGCCCGGAACCGGGAGGGCCTCCCCGGCGCCGGCAGGCCAGCGTCGCGGCACCGAGCACGGACCGCCGCCGGCCCGCACCCGCCAGAACCCACCGCGCCCGGCCAACGGCACGGCTACGCCGGCGAGGCCGCCACAGAAAGCTCCCGCCGCTGTCCACCCGGCAGTCACGAAGCCCGCAGCTGCCAAGCCGGCCCCCACCACGACGCCTGCAGCGAAGGCGCCCGCCGCCACAGCGGCACCCACCACGGCCGCGCCGGGCACGGCAGCGCGAGGCAAGGCGGCGCCGGCCACACCGTCCCCGGTGCACACGCAGCCCGTCGTGCCTCCGCGGTCGACGGCGGCACCGATGTCACGGACGTCACCGACGTCGCCCCCGACGTCATCCAAGGCGCAACCGGCCCGGCCGGGACCGCCGACCTCCGCTGCCGAGCCAGGCGCCCGTCGCCCGGAACTGTGGACCCCTCCAACGCCGCCCCGCACTGCGGTTGCCGCCCAGGGGCAGGGGCGCCCGGGGCGGCGACGCACCGTGCTCATCACGGCGGCCGTGGTGCTCGTCCTCGCCCTCGGCGCGACGATCGGCGCGCTGTTCCGTACGAACCACCACGCCGCGCGGACGCCGACCGCGGCGCCGACCGCCGCTCCGTCCGTGCCGGCCGCCGCTCCGTCCGTGCCGCCGAAGTCCGCCGCGGCCGACCCGACCGTCGCGCAGGCCGAGCAGTGGGTGACGGCCAACGTCGACCGCACGGCCGTGCTCGCCGCTGATCCCGCGGTCGCCGCCGACCTCACGGCGGTGGGGTTCCGCAGCACGCACCCGCTCGCCGGCGCCGGTGTGCCGGACTGGCACGGCGATGCCTTCCTCGTGGACACCCCCGCCGCCGAGGCCGTCACGTCCGGCACGGTGGCCGCCGAGCGGGCGTCCTCCGTCCCCGTCGCGCTGTTCGGCACCGGCTCCTCGGCCGTCGCCGTCCGCAAGGTCCTGCCGGGCGGCACCGCGGGCCTCGACCAGCGGCGCGCCCAGGACCAGCAGGCGCGCATCCAGGCCGGGACGGAACTCCTGAGCAACCCGCACGTGCACGCGACCGGCGCCGCGGCCCAGGCGGTGCGCTCGGGCGGTCTCGACCTGCGCGCCGGGACGATGCTCGCGCTGCTCGCCGACCGGACGGACGTGCAGCTCAACGACGTCAGCGCCGATGCCCACGAGTCCGCCGCCGGCCTGCCCGCGCGGACCATGACCATCTCGGCGGCCGACCCCTCCGCCATCAGCACGGTGCTGACCGAGATGCCCAGCGCGTCCCGTCCGCTCGAGGTCACCCCGGTGGCCGGCGGGTCGGAGCGGATGCGCTGGGACATCGCGATCGCGCCGGTCCCCTCGGTCTGACCCTCGCCATGAGAACTGCCATCACCCCATGTCCAATCCCACCCGGGAGGCCCGGATGACCCGTCGACTCGGTCGCCTGCTCGCCGCTGCCGCACTGGTCCTGACGTCCTGTGCGCTGGCCGGAGGCGTCGCCTCCGCAGCGCCGGCGCAGCAGGACGCCGCCCTGTTGCGCGGCGCGCACTTCTCGCCGGACACCCCCGGCGTCGACGTGTACCTGACGTCGTTCGCCGGCGGCACCACGTCGCTGTGGCTGTCGAACGTCGGTTACGGCGACGTCAGCCCGTACGAGCGGATCACCCCCGGCCTGTACGCGGTGTCCATGCGCCCGCACGGACAGCCGCAGACGACGCCCGCCGCGCTGTCGTGGAACGTCAACGCCCAGCCGGGTGAGGCGTTCACCGCGGCCGCGATCGGGATGAACAGCGAACTGCACGGGATCGTGCTGCAGGACGAGCTGAACCCGCCGCCGGCGAACAACGGCCGGGTGCGACTGATCCAGGCCGCCAGCCGGGCGCCGCACGCCGACGTCGCCGCGCAGAACGGGCCCGTCGTGGCCCACGGGACGCCCTTCGGGTCGACGACGGACTACTCCACGGTGCCCGCAGGCAACTGGCCGCTCGTCGCGACCGCCGAGGAGACGCCGACGGTCTCGACCACCGACCAGGTCAGCATCCCCTCCGGCAGCGTCACGTCCGTCGTGCTGCTCGACGCGAAGGGCTCCGGCGTGACGCTCCGGACGGTCACCGACGCCGCGAGCGCCGGCGTGTCACCGGTCGGGCCCGTGCCGGCCGGCGGAGGCGGGACCGCGCCGCGCGGTGACGACCTCGCCTGGGCCTGGGGCGCTCTCGCGGCGGCCACCGGCCTCGCCGGCGTCGCCCTCGCGGTCCGCCGCGTCCGCGCGGTCGGGGTGCGCCCCGCCGCGTGACCGACCTCGCGCCCACCGGACGCCACCGCGCGCGCGGCCGACGCCGGCGGTGGGCGCTGGCCGTCGCCGTCGCGGGGGCCGTCGTCGCGTCCGGTGTCGGCTGGGCGGTCGCGTCCGCGCACCCGGTCAGCCCGTCGCGGCCGGTCGCGGCCCGGACCTCCACGACCTCGGTCCCGGCGTCCCCTCCGACGAGCAGTCCGACGTCGCCGGTCCCCCGCATCCCGCCCATCCCCGGCGGCCCACAGGGCCCCGCCCACGACGCGCCCACCGTCGTGCCGGCCGCCCCACCGGTGCTGCTCACCGTCGCCGCCATCGGGGTGCGCACCACGCTGCAGCCGCTCGGCCTGCTCCCCGACGGGTCGCTGCAGTCACCGACCGAGTGGCAACAGGCCGGGTGGTACGCCGACGGTGTGCGTCCCGGCGACCGCGGCCCCGCGGTCATCGCCGGTCACGTCGACTCCGTCTCCGGGCCGGCGGTGTTCTACCGGCTGCGTGACCTGCGACCCGGCGCGGACGTCGTCGTCCAGGAGCAGGACGGGCGGGTGCTGCACTTCACGGTCGACCGCACCGACGAGTACCCCAAGGCCCAGTTCCCGACGCAGGCCGTCTACGGGCCGACCGGCGACGCGGAGCTGCGGCTGATCACCTGCACGGGTGACTTCGACCGCAGGGCGCACAGCTACGTCGACAACCTGGTGGTCTCGGCGCACCTGGCGTGAGGCCGGCTCAGGTGTTGAAGCGGAACTCGACCACGTCGCCGTCGGCCATGACGTAGTCCTTGCCCTCGATCCGGACCTTGCCGCGGGCGCGGGCGTCGGCGACGGAGCCGGCGTCGACGAGGTCGTCGAAGGAGACGACCTCGGCCTTGATGAAGCCCTTCTCGAAGTCGGTGTGGATGACGCCCGCGGCCTGCGGGGCCGTCGTGCCGCGGCGGATCGTCCACGCGCGCGACTCCTTCGGCCCGGCGGTCAGGAAGGTCTGCAGCCCCAGGGTGGTGAACCCGACGCGCGCCAACTGGTCCAGACCGGACTCCTGCTGACCCATGCTCTGGAGCAGTTCGAGGGCTTCCGCCGGCGACAGCTCGACGAGCTCGGCCTCGGTCTTGGCGTCGAGGACGATCGCCTCCGCCGGCGCGACCAGTGAGCGCAGGTCGGCGGTGACCGCCGGATCGGTGATCTCGTCGGGGTCGGCGTTGAACACGTAGAGGAACGGCTTGGCGGTGAGCAGGTGCAGCTCCCGCAGCGGCTCGCGGTCCAGCCCGGCGGCGAAGACCGTCTCCCCCTGCTCCAGGACGGCCTGCGCCTGCTCCACCGCGGCGACGACCGACTGCTTGTCCTTCTGCAGTCGCGCCTCCTTCTGCAGCCGCGGCAGTGCCCGCTCGATCGTCTGCAGGTCGGCCAGGACGAGCTCGGTGTTGATCGTCTCGATGTCGTCCTTCGGCGACACCCGACCGTCGACGTGGACGACGTCGGGGTCGGCGAAGACGCGGATGACCTGGCAGATGGCGTCGGCCTCGCGGATGTTCGCGAGGAACTTGTTGCCCAGCCCGGCGCCCTCACTGGCGCCCTTGACGATGCCGGCGATGTCGACGAACGACACCGTGGCCGGCACCGTCCGGGCGGAGGAGAACAGCCGCGACAGGACCTCCAGGCGCGCGTCGGGGACGCCGACGACGCCGATGTTGGGGTCGATGGTGGCGAACGGGTAGTTGGCGGCCAGGACGTCGTTGCGGGTCAGCGCGTTGAAGAGCGTGGACTTGCCGACGTTGGGCAGGCCGACGATGCCGATCGTGAGTGCCACGACGGGCCAGTCTAGGCGCGCGACACACCCGGTCCGGACGTCCAGGAATTGTCGGTGGTCGGTGCGAGCCTTCGCAGCATGGAACTGCTCCTGCTCCTGGTGGGCCTGCTCGTCGGCGCCGCCGCGGGGCTCGCGGTGGGTGTTGCGCGGGGTCGGGCGGACACCGGCGCCGCGCTGCGCGAGGTCGCCCGGTTGCAGGCCGCCGTCGACGTCGAGCGCGCGTCGGCGCGGACGGTGGAGGCGACGCTGAGCGCGGAGCGGGCCGCCGCCGCCGACCGCGAGGCCCTGCTCGCGCGCACCGACGACCGGCTGAGGGAGACCTTCGGCACGCTGTCCGCCGAGGCGCTGCAGCGCAGCACCGAAGCGCTGCTGCAGCTGGCCGAGCAGAAGCTCGCCACGACGACGAAGGCCGCCGACGGCGATCTGGCCCAGCGGCAGAAGGCCATCGAGGGGCTGGTGACGCCGCTTCAGGCCTCTCTCGAGCGGGTGCAGGAGCAGTTGCGGTCAGTGGAGCGGGGACGCGCGGTGTCCGAGGCCGCGCTGCACGAGCAGTTGGCCGGGATGCGTTCGACGTCGGAGCAGCTGCGCAGCGAGACCAGCCAGCTGGTCACTGCGCTGCGCGCCCCGCAGGTTCGTGGCCGGTGGGGCGAGCTGCAGCTGGAGCGTGCGGTCGAGGCCGCCGGCATGAGCGAGCACATCGACTACGTCACCCAGGCCACCGCCACCGGCGAGGACGGCACCGTCCGGCCCGACCTGGTCGTGAAGCTCGTCGGGGGCAAGAACGTGGTCGTCGACTCGAAGGTCTCCTTCAACGGCTACCTCGAGGCGATGGAGGCGCGCGACGAGGCGACCAAGGCGGCCCGGCTCAAGGCGCACGCCCGACACCTGCGCGACCACATCGACGCCCTGGCTGCGAAGTCCTACTGGGAGCGGTTCACCCCGAGCCCGGAGTTCGTCGTGTGCTTCGTCCCGGCCGACGCGTTCCTCGACGCGGCGCTGCGGGAGGAGCCGACGCTGCTCGAGCACGCGTTCAACCGCAACGTCGTGGTGGCGACCCCCTCGACGCTGATCGCGCTGCTCCGCACGGTCGCCTACACCTGGCGGCAGGAGGCGCTGGCGGCCAACGCCGCTGAGGTGCACAAGCTCGGCAAGGAGCTGTACCAGCGCATCTGCACCGTCGGCGCGCACCTCGACCGGCTGGGCAAGTCGATCGGCGACACCGTCGGTCACTACAACAAGGCGATCACGTCCCTGGAGAGCCGGGTGTTCGTCACTGCGCGGAAGATGACCGACCTCCAGGTCGTCGACCCCGCGGAGGTGCTCGAGTCACCCCGCCAGCTGACCGAGACCGTCCGTCTCGCCCAGGCGCCGGAGCTCGCCGACCAGCGGGTCGTGCCGCTGGCGAAGTCCGGTTCGCGGGCCGCCGTGCCGGCCGGGCAGGACGCACTGCCCGACTGGGACCGCCCGGACGCGACCCGCTCCGGCGCGTGAGGACGACTGGTCCGTCGTCTCGGTGGAGCCCGCGGCCATGGCGTCCGTCGTGCCACACGGGGCCCGGCCGCTGCCCCGGCGGGTGATGAGCTGCCAGGAACTCGTCCCGAGACCAGGACGTGGCGGGCGTCGGCCGGCGCGCGGCGCTCGACCCGGCTGATGGGTGGCTCCGTGCACTGAGATCCGTGGGATGCACGGTCGTGACGGGTAGCCTGCGGAGCAGGAAACCGGGCGCCCGGACACCGGTGTCCGGGTACACACCGTCCCGACCGCCTGGGTCTCCGCACCTACCGGACGGGACGAACACCGAGAGGACGGCGCGCGTGGTCGACGCACCTGCGCCCCGCGGCGCGAGCCGCGCGGGTCGTGCGCCGTCCGGACAGTCGGCAGCTCCGGGGACGTCCCGGGCCGGTCGGGTGCCGCCGCCCGGGAGCCCGTCGTCCCAGCCGTCGGGGCTGCCGGACACCGGCAACGGGTGGCACTCCCCCACGCGCGAGCCGGGACGTCCTCAGCGGGCCGCCGCGGCGACCGGCCGCCGGGAGCCGGGCCTGCCTGGATGGCTCGCGTTGCTGGTGCTGCTCGTCATCGCCGGGATCGGCGGAGCGGTCGACGTCATCTCGGGCAGCAACGTGCGCGGCGGGTTCAACGTCGGGCTCGTCGTCGCGTCGGTCGTCGCGATCGTGCTGGTGCGCCGGCGCAGCATGCTGACGATCGTCGTCGCTCCGCCGCTGGTCTACGCCGTCGCGTCGGGCGTGCTGCTGTACGTCCGCGCGGGCGGCCCCAACAACCGCAAGGTCCTGCTCGACGCCGCAGTGAACTGGCTGGTCTACGGCTTCCCGTCGATGGCGATCGCCACCGCGGCGGTGCTCGTCATCGCCGGCATCCGGGTGCTGCGCGCCCGGCGGGACGCCACCGCGCATCGCGGCGTCTGACCGCGGCGTCCGACCGCGCGTCGACCGCGGCGTCTGACCGCCGTCCCGGCGTCTGACCGCGGCCACGTCTGACCGCGGCGTCGACCGCGGCGTCTGACCGCGGCGTCGACCGCGGCGTCGACCGCGGCGCTGCCGGCTTACGCGGGCGGCTGGCGCGGTGGCCCGCAGGTCCCGGCGCAGCTCCTGCGGCAGAGCGAACGTCAGCCGCTCGTCCACCTCGTGGAACTCCTCGACGTCGTCGAAGCCCTGCCCGGCCAGCCACTGCAGGACCTCGCCGACCAGCACCTCGGGCACCGAGGCCCCGGAGGACAGCCCCACGGTCGTGACGCCGTCGAGCCAGCCGGTGTCGACGGCGCTGACGTCCTCCACCAGGTGCGCCGCTCGCGCGCCGGCGGCCTGGGCGACCTCGACCATCCGCACCGAGTTCGACGAGTTCGACGACCCGACGACGAGGAACAGGTCGACCGTCGGCGCGATGCTCTTGACCGCCGCCTGCCGGTTCTGGGTCGCGTAGCAGATGTCATCCGACGGCGGGTCCTGCAGCAGCGGGAACCGCTCCCGCAGCGCCTCGACGGTCTGCATCGTCTCGTCGACCGACAGGGTCGTCTGCGACAGCCACACGACGCGCGCCGGGTCGCGGACCTCGATGCGCCCCGCGTCCTCGGGGCCGTCGACGAGCTGGATGTGTGCCGGGGCCTCGCCGGTGGTGCCGACGACCTCCTCGTGCCCCTCGTGGCCGATGAGCAGGATGTCGTAGTCGGTGCCGGCGAAGCGGCGTGCCTCGTTGTGGACCTTCGTCACCAGCGGGCACGTGGCGTCGATCGTCTTGAGCCTGCCGCGCGGCGGCTTGTTCGTGGACCTCGGGAGCGACGCCGTGGGCCGAGAAGACCACGGTGGCGCCCTCCGGGACCTCGGCCGCTTCGTCGACGAAGATCGCGCCCCTGGCCTCCAGCGTCCGCACCACGTGCAGGTTGTGCACGATCTGCTTGCGCACGTAGACCGGGGCGCCGTAGAGCTCCAGCGCCTTCTCGACCGTCTGTACCGCTCGGTCGACGCCGGCGCAGTACCCGCGCGGGCGGGCGAGCACGACCCGCTTGCGGGCCGCGGGCCCAGTGGGCACCGCCCCCGCCGGGCGCACCGGAGGAGAGGTCATAGTCTCGATGGTACGGACGCGGCCGTCCTGTCCGGTCCGCCCGACCGGCACCCGGTGGCGCCGACCACGAACAGGAGGCCCGGATGCCGCAGCTGCCCAAGCCGGTGCGTGCCTACCTCGGGCTCTGGGTCACCGCCGTGGACGGTGCCCGCGAGCTCCCGCGCCGGGTCGCCGAGCTGCCGGTCGTCGCCGCGAGCTCCGGCGCGCGGGCGACGTTGCGGCTCGGGCAGCGCTACGCCGAGCTCGTCACCCGCGGAGACGGCCTGATCTCCCGGCTGCAGGGCTCGCCCGAGGACCCGCCCGCCTGGGCCACGTTCGACGAGGACGTCGCGCCCACAGCGGAGTTCCCCGAGGTCCCCGAGGTCCCCGATCTCCCTGAGGTCCCCGAGCCGTCGAACGTCCTGGACCTCCGCGAGAGCCCGACTCCGTCGGCGCCCCGCGGCCGCGCGCCGTCGGCGTTCGACACCGTCGTCGACGACCAGGCCGCGGCGACGGACGAGGCGGCCGACGCCCCGGAGCGATCGGTCCGGCGCGGGAGCGCGCGGACCAACGGCGGGCGCCCCCGGGGCACCCGACGCCCGCCGCGCCGGCAGGAGCCGTGACGCGACCGCGGCTCGAGACAAGTCCTGAGCAACCCGCGCCGGTCCGGGTCGTGGCGTTGCGGATCGGGGAGTGGATCCACCGCCTGGGAGAGGTGTGGGTCGACGGTCAGATCGCGCAGCTCACCCGGCGCCCCGGCATGCCGACCGCGTTCCTGACCCTGCGCGACCCGGACGCCAACATCTCCCTGTCCGTCACCTGCCCGCGCGCGCTCGTCGAGGACGGCGTCGGTGAGGGCTCGCGCGTCGTGGTGCGCGCCCGGCCGGACTTCTTCCTCGAACGCGGCACGCTCTCGCTCCGGGCGACGGAGCTGCGCCAGCTCGGTCTCGGCGAACTGCTCGCCCGGCTGGAACGGCTCAAGCGGCTGCTCGCCGCGGAGGGCCTGTTCGCCCCGGAGCTCAAGCGCCGCATGCCGTTCCTGCCGACCCGCATCGGGCTGGTCACCGGCCGCGCCAGCGCTGCCGAACGCGACGTCGTGGAGAACGCCCGGCGCCGCTGGCCCGGCGTCCGGTTCGAGGTCGAGAACGTCGCGGTGCAGGGTCCCAACGCCGTCCCCGAGATCGTCGCCGCGCTGAAGCGCCTGGACGCCGACGGGGCGGTCGACGTCATCGTCGTCGCCCGCGGCGGCGGCAGCGTCGAGGACCTGCTTGCGTTCAGCAACGAGTCGCTCGTCCGGGCGGTAGCTGCGTGCCGGACCCCGGTCGTCAGCGCGGTCGGGCACGAGACGGACACCCCGCTGCTCGACCTGGTCGCCGACCTCGCCGCGTCGACGCCGACCGATGCGGCGAAGCGGATGGTCCCCGACGTCGCCGAGGAACGCCGCCGGGTGGCCGAGCTCCGCGGCCGCGCCCGGCAGTGCATCCACCACCGCGTGGTCCGCGAGCGCGAGCTGGTGTCCGGGTTGCCGCAACGGCTGCGTGCCACCGTCCACGGCCGGCTGGCCCGGGAGACGCACGACGTCGACGCGCTCCGCGCAGCGCGCCCGGCGGACCACCGCCGCCCGGCTCGACGCCGCGCACGGTGAGCTCGACCACGTCCGCGCCCGGGTCCGCAGCCTCTCGCCGCAGGCCACGCTCGATCGCGGGTACGCCGTCGTCCAACGCGCGGACGGTGCCGTCGTCCGCCGGCCGGAGGACGCCGTCGGGGCCCTGCTGGTCCGGGTCGCCGGCGGCAGCTTCCCCGCCCGCGCGGAGCGGGAGGACGACCGTGACTGAGCCGAGCTACGAGGTCGCCCGCGCCGAACTCGCCGAGGTGGTGCGGGCGCTGGAGGCCGGCGGACAGCCGCTGGAACAGTCCCTGGCGCTGTGGCAGCGCGGCGAGGAGCTCGCGGACATCTGTCAGCGCTGGCTCGACGGCGCCAGCGCGCGCCTCGACGCGGCGATCGCCGCGCACGACGCCGACGCCGAACCCGACTCGGACTCGGACTCGGACCCGGATTCCGCCGGCGGCGGCGCGAGCTCCAGGAAGCGGCCGGAGGGGGCCTGAGCGGTCGCAGGTCCTGCGAGGATGGCGACCTCCCCCGCCGCCGACCGAAGAGGCCAGCCCGTGACCGACGGACCCGTCCCCACTGCTCCCGGCGTCCCGCCGGAACTGGCCGTCGCGCGGCAGGCGCCGGACCGGAACCTGGCGCTGGAGCTGGTCCGCGTGACGGAGGCGGCCGCGATGGCCGCCGGCCGGTGGGTGGGACGCGGGGACAAGAACGGCGGGGACGGCGCGGCGGTCGAGGCGATGCGCGCTGCTGATCGGGACCGTGTCGATGCGCGGCACCGTCGTCATCGGCGAGGGCGAGAAGGACAACGCGCCGATGCTCTACAACGGCGAGCAGGTCGGCAACGGCACCGGGCCGGACTGCGACGTCGCGGTCGACCCGATCGACGGCACGACGCTGATGGCCAAGGGCATGCCCAACGCTCTCGCAGTGATCGCCGTGGCCGAGCGCGGCAGCATGTTCGACCCGTCGGCGGTCTTCTACATGGAGAAGATCGCCGCCGGGCCGGAGGCCGCGGACGTCATCGACATCACCGTGCCCGCCGCGGAGAACATCCGCCGCGTCGCCAGGGCCAAGCGCGAGCAGCCCGAGGACGTCACGGTCTGCATCCTGGACCGGCCGCGACACCAGCAGCTCGTCGAGGAGGTGCGCGCGGCCGGCGCGCGGATCACGTTCATCAGCGACGGCGACGTCGCGGGCGCGATCAGCGCCGCCCGCCCGGACACCGGCGTCGACCTCCTGCTCGGGATCGGCGGCACGCCGGAGGGGATCATCGCCGCGGCCGCACTCGCCTGCATCGGGGGCGTCATGCAGGCGCGACTGTGGCCGCGGGACGACGAGGAACGGCAGAAGGCCCTCGACGCCGGCCACGACCTGGACCGCGTGCTCACGACGACCGACCTGGTGCGCGGCGAGGACATCTTCTTCTGCGCGACCGGTGTGACCGACGGCGAGCTGCTGCGCGGGGTGCGCTACCACGCCGACTCGGTGTCGACGCAGTCGATCGTGATGCGCTCGAAGTCCGGCACCATCCGGGTCGTCGATTCCCGCCACCGGCTGGACAAGCTGCGGGCATACTCCGGCGTGGACTTCGACCGGGCGCGCGAGCGCCACTGACCCTCGGGGAGGCCGCCGTGCTCGTCGTCACCACGAACGAGATCCCGGGCTGGGAGATCCAGCGGGTGTGCGGGGAGGTGTTCGGGCTGACGGTCCGCTCCCGGAACGCCTTCTCGCAGTTCGGCGCCGGGCTGAAGTCCCTCGTCGGCGGTGAGCTGCAGGGGATGACGAAGAACCTCGCGCAGAGCCGCAACGAGGTGATGGGACGGATGCTCGAGGCCGCGCGCGCCCGTGGCGGCAACGCCGTCATCGGCATGCGGTTCGACACCTCGGAGATGGGTGACACCTGGACCGAGCTGTGCGCCTACGGCACCGCGGTCGTGGCCGTCCCGGTGGACGACGGCGCGCGCCAGACCGCGCGCGAGCTCGGTTACGGCATGCCCGGCGAGCCGGCGCGGCAGTAGCCCTCCTACCCTCGGCGGCATGACCGAGGACGCCGAGATGGCAACGGAGCACCGGGTCGAGCAGGACTCGATGGGCGAGGTGCACGTCCCGGCGGGCGCGAAGTGGCGCGCCCAGACGCAGCGGGCGGTGCAGAACTTCCCCATCTCCGGACAGCCGATCGACCGTGAGCTGATCGCCGGGCTGGCGATCATCAAGGGCGCCGGTGCCCGGGTGCGGGCGCAGCGCGGTCTGCTCGACCCGGACAACGCGAAGGCGATCGCCGCGGCCGCGGAGGAGGTGGCGCGCGGCGACTGGGACGGCGAGTTCCCGATCGACGTGTTCCAGACCGGTTCCGGCACGTCGTCGAACATGAACGCCAACGAGGTGCTGGCGACGCTGGCCGCGGACCGGCTGGGCACCCCGGTGCACGCGAACGACGACGTGAACGACCCGCTGTCCTCGAACGACCAGTTCCCGTCGGCGATCCATGTCGCGGCCACCCGGGCGGTGGTGCACGACCTGCTGCCGGCGCTGACCCACCTGACGTCGTCACTCCAGGCGAAGGCGACGCAGTTCGCGAGGGTCGTGAAGTCCGGCCGCACACACCTCATGGACGCCACGCCGGTGACGCTCGGGCAGGAGTTCGCCGGCTACGCCGCCCAGGTGCGCTACGGCGTCGAGCGGCTGCAGGGCGTGCTGCCGCGGGTGGCGGAGCTGCCGCTGGGCGGCACGGCGGTCGGCACCGGCATCAACGCCCCGGTCGGGTTCGCCGCCGAGGTCATCGCGCTGATCGCCGACGAGTCCGGGCTGCCGCTCACCGAGGCGCGCGACCACTTCGAGGCGCAGGGCGCCCGGGACGCGCTGGTCGAGCTGTCCGGGGTGCTGCGCACCGTCGCCGTCGGGCTGAACAAGATCGCCAACGACATCCGGTGGATGGCATCCGGGCCGCGCACCGGCCTGACCGAGATCGCACTGCCGGACCTGCAGCCCGGGTCGTCGATCATGCCGGGCAAGGTCAACCCCGTCCTGTGCGAGGCGGTGCTGCAGGTCGTCGCGCAGGTGGTCGGCAACGACGCCGCCGTGGCCTGGAGCGGGGCGGCCGGCAACTTCGAGCTGAACGTCATGCTGCCGGTGATGGCGCGCAACGTCCTCGAGTCGATCCGGCTGCTCGCCAACGTCTCCCGGGTGTTCGCCGACCGGTGCGTCGACGGCATCACGGCGGACGTGGACCGGTGCCGCGAGTACGCGGAGTCCTCGCCGTCGATCGTCACGCCGCTGAACCACTACGTCGGCTACGACGAGGCGTCGAAGATCGCCAAGCAGGCGCTGGCCGAACGACGGACGATCCGAGAGGTCGTCATCGAGCGCGGCCACGTGCCGGAGCGGATCAGCGAGCAGGACCTCGACCGCGTGCTCGACGTCCTGTCGATGACCCACCCGAAGCAATGACCGCGGGCGTGCGCGGGGCGAGCGTCAGTCGCCGACGCACAGCCGGCCGGTGATGTCTTCGCCGAAGGCCCCGGTCGACAGGTCCTCGTGACCGGTGAACTGCAGCTGTCCCGACACGGGCGCCAGCACCCCGGTGCCGCGGACGCTCGTCGAGGTGGCCGAGAAGTCGCCCGTGCTCACGTCGACGCCGCCGTTGACCTGAGCGGTGAGCGTCGCCGCGCCCACCCGGGCGGTGAAGACGATCGGGCCGCTGAACGGCAGCGTCGTGCCGGTCGGGGTCCCCGGCACGAACGTCGCCCGACTGGACGCGACCTGGACCCCGCCCACCAGCACGTTCCCGGTGGTGATCAGCTGCCCCTGGTCGTTGACGCCGTCGTCCTGGCCGACGCCGACGGCACGGACCGGCACGCAGATCGGACGCGGGCTCGCACCGGCCGGCGGGGCGGCGACCGCCGACAGCGACCGTCGACACGCCGAGGAGAAGGGCCGTGGTCAGCGGTGCGCGCATCCGGTCCTCCGATCAGGTCCTGCTCGAGCCGTTGCGGCCCGCGTGCACGGACGGCAACGCTCGCCACCGGACCCCGCTCGGGGTCGAGCCGACCCCGTCCGAGCTGTCGCGCGCACGCAGGACGCCGCGACCTCGACCGACCGCGGACGCCTACAGGGGCAGGTCCTCGAGCATCTCGGTGACCAGCGCGGCGATCGGTGAGCGCTCCGAGCGGGTCAGCGTGACGTGCGCGAACAGCGGGTGGCCGCGCAGCGCCTCGATCACCGCGGCGACGCCGTCGTGCCGGCCGACGCGCAGGTTGTCCCGCTGCGCCACGTCGTGGGTGAGCACCACGCGCGAGCCCTGCCCGATCCGCGACAGCACCGTGAGCAGGACGTTGCGCTCGAGCGACTGCGCCTCGTCGACGATGACGAACGAGTCGTGCAGCGACCGGCCGCGGATGTGCGTCAGCGGCAGCACCTCGAGCATGCCCGCGGTCGAGGACCTCGTCGAGGACGTCGGCGGACACCAGCGCGCCGAGGGTGTCGAACACCGCCTGCGCCCAGGGCGCCATCTTCTCGTTCTCGCTGCCCGGCAGGTAGCCGAGCTCCTGGCCACCCACGGCGTAGAGCGGCCGGAAGACGACCACCCGCTTGTGCGCCCGCCGCTCGAGCACCGCCTCGAGGCCCGGCGCACAGCGCCAGCGCGGACTTGCCCGTCCCCGCCCGGCCGCCGAGGGAGACGATGCCGACCTCGGGGTCGAGCAGCAGGTCCAGCGCGACCCGCTGCTCGGCGGAGCGCCCGTGCAGGCCGAAGGCCTCGCGGTCGCCGCGCACCAGCCGCAGCGCCTTGTCCGGCGCGACCCGGGCCAGCGCCGAGCCGCGCGCGGAGTGCAGCACGACGCCGGTGTGGCACGGCAGCTCGCGCGGCCTCCAGCAGCTCCACCGATCCGCTCGTCGTAGAGCTCGTCGACGACCGCCTCGGCGACGTCGAGGTCGGTCATGCCGGTCCAGCCGGAGTCGACCGCCGGCGTCGATGCGGTACTCGTCGGCGGGCAGGCCGACCGAGGCCGCCTTGACCCGCAGCGGCATGTCCTTGGTGACCAGCGTGACGGCGCGGCCTTCGGCGGCGAGGTTCAGCGCGACGGCGAGGATGCGCGAGTCGTTGCTGTCCATCCGGAAGCCGGCCGGCAGCGCCGACAGGTCGGAGTGGTTGAGCTCGACGTGCAGCGTGCCGCCGTCGCCGATCGGGACCGGCGCGTCGAGGCGGCCGTGGCGGACCCGCAGGTCGTCGAGGACCCGCAGCGTCTGCCGGGCGAACCAGCCGAGCTCGGGGTGGTGCCGCTTGCCCTCCAGCTCGCCGATGACGACGAGCGGGACGACGACCTCGTGCTCGGCGAACCGGCCCAGAGCGCCCGGGTCGGACAGCAGCACGGAGGTGTCGAGGACGAAAGTGCGGCGTTCGGTCATCCAGCTCTCCCGGCTGAGGACGGAGCTGAGGACGGGCGCGGCCGTCCGCCGTCCTCCTCCCGCGCTCGGCGCCAGGGCGCCGGCCGCCGCTCGAGGCGGACCGTACGTCGAGGTCCACGTCGGTTCGGGAAGGCTCGCGGGTCGTCCCGGTGAACGCTCGGCACCAGCGAGCCGTCGGCCCGCGTGCCCGCTCAGCCGCCGAAGCGGCGCTGGCGCACCCCGTAGTCGCGCAGCGCGCGCAGGAAGTCGACCCGCCGGAAGTCCGGCCAGAGCGCGTCGCAGAAGTAGAACTCCGAGTGCACCGACTGCCAGAGCAGGAACCCGGACAGCCGCTGCTCGCCGGAGGTGCGGATGACCAGGTCGGGATCGGGCTGGCCGCGGGTGTAGAGGTGCTCGGCGATGTGGTCGACGTCGAGGATCTCGGCCAGCTCCTCGATCGACGTGCCGGCCGCGGCGTGCTCCTGCAGCAGGGAGCGGACCGCGTCGGCGATCTCGCGCCGCCCGCCGTAGCCGACCGCGACGTTGACCAGCAGTGCCGGGCCGGCCGGCGGTGCGCTCCTCGGCCGCCTTCAGCGCGACCGCGGTCGCCTCCGGCAGCAGGTCGAGCGCGCCGACCGCGTGACAGCCGCCAGGGCCGGCCGGTCGCGGACAGCTCCTCGGCGACGCCGGCGATGATGTCGCAGCAGCGGGTCGAGCTCCTCGGCGGGGCGGGCGAGGTTGTCGGTGGACAGCAGCCACAGCGTGACCACCTCGACGCCGGCGTCGGTGCACCAGTCGAGCAGGTCGGCGATGTGCGCGGCACCGGCGAGGTGGCCCTCGGTGACGTCCTCGAACCCGGCCGCGCGCGCCCATCGCCGGTTGCCGTCGAGCATGACGGCGACGTGGCGCGGGCATCGGCAGCCCGGACAGGTGGGCGCGCAGGCGGCGCTCGTACACGGAGTACACCGCGCCGCGCAGCCCCACGGATGCTCACCTTATCCACGGCGCCGTTCCGCGGCGGGGTTCACCGCGCGCGGCAGTTTCCTCCGTCGGCGAACCGGGCTTGTCCTGTCCTGGCCGGAGGCGCACGCTTCGTGCAACGGTGTAATCACTGCAAAGGAGCGGGCGATGCGGATGCACGGAGGTCCGGGCGGGCACGGCGGACACGGTGGAGCGGGCGGCCGCGGGCGCGGGTTCGGTCGTCCCGGCGGCTGGCAACAGGCGGACCTGCCGCCGGCCGACGACGCGGGCGCCTGGCTGGCCGGGCGGCTGCCCGGCGACTGGTTCGTCGGTGCACCGGAGGTCAGTGTCGACCGGGAGGAGATCACGGTCGTCGGTGAGTTGACCGCGCCGGACAACGCGCCGGAGGGCGGCGCCGATGCCGCTGCCGCCGGGCGGATCAGCCGCTTCCGCGAGGAGACGCGCGAGCTGCGGATGCAGATCGCCGACGAGGCCGAACGGCGCTACGGGCGCAAGGTCGCCTGGGGCGCGCGGGTGGGTGACACCCGGGTGCTGTTCACGCACCTCGCGGTGCCGGTGATGACCCGGCTGCGGCAGAACGAGCGGCGGGTGCTGGACACCCTCGTCGACGCCGGCGTGGCGCGCTCCCGCTCGGAGGCTCTGGCCTGGTGCGTGAAGCTCGTCGGCGAGCACACCGAGGAGTGGCTGTCGGGCCTGCGCCAGGCGATGGCGAAGGTCGACGAGCTGCGCGCCGAGGGGCCGACGCTCTAGGACGCTCGAGGACGCTCTAGGACGCTCGGGACCCGCCGAGCTCGGCCACCAGGTCGGCGACCTCGGTGACGGGCGCCTGGCAGACCATGCCGCGGCAGACGTAGGCGGCCGGACCGTCCGCGACCAGCGGGCGGTCGGCCAGCAGCGCGATCCCGGGCTGGTCCGGCGCCCCGGAGACCAGCACGGCGCCGGGCGGGCGGTGCCGGCGCGCCGCGTCGGTCAGCGGGCCGCTGCCCGCTCAGCCACGCCGGACTCCCCCACGACGGCGAGCTCGACCGGCCCGCTCAGCAGCGCTTCGGCCACCGCCATCGCCCAGCCGGCGAACCGCGGCTGCTGGGCGACCAGGCCGCTGACGGCGGCGAGCGCGCGCTCGGCGCCGTCGCGCCACTGGAGGTCGCCGGTGAGCGCCGAGCACGTCAGCAGCGCTCCGGCGAGGGCGCTGTTGCCGGACGGTGCCGCGTTGTCGGTCGAGTCGCGCGGGCGGCGCACCAGCGCCTCCGCGTCGTCGGCGGTGTCGAAGAACCCGCCGCCGTCGGCGTCGGCGAAGTGCGCCAGCGCCGCGCGCAGCACGTCGCGAGCCGCGACCAGCCAGCGCGGGTCGAGCGTCGCCTGGTGCAGTGCCAGCAGCCCCTCGGCGAGGTCGCCGGAGTCCTCGGCGACGCCGGCCGCCGCGCCGACGACGTCGTCGCGGGACGCCCGCCGCAGCCGGCCGTCGACCAGGTGCGTCCCGACCAGGAGGTGCGCGCAGCCGACCGCCGCGTCGAGGTACCGCTCGTCGTCCAGCGTGGACGCCGCCTCCGCGAGCGCCGCGATCGCCAGGCCGTTCCAGGCCGTGACGACCTTGTCGTCCCGGGCCGGCTGCGGGCGGTCGGAGCGGGCGGCGAACAGCCGGTCGCGGATGTCGGCGGGTGGGAGGTCGCCCGGGAGTTGCAGGACGGACGAGCCGTGCTCGAACGTGCCGTCCTCGGTGACGCCGTACGCGGCGATCGCGGCGTCGGCGTCGCCGTGCGAGCACCTCGCGCAGCTGCTCCGGCGTCCACACGTACGTCAGGCCCTCGACGCCGTCGGTGTCGGCGTCCAGCGCCGACGCGAACCCGCCCTCCGGGGTGAGCAGGTCGCGCAGCAGGAAGTCCGCCGTCTCGCGAGCCACCCGCGCCCCCAGCTCGGAACCGGTGAGCCGGTACCAGTGCGGTGTAGACGCGCAGTAGTTGTGCGTTGTCGTACAACATCTTCTCGAAGTGCGGCACCACCCAGGCGGCGTCGACGGAGTAGCGGGCGAAACCGCCGCCGAGCTGGTCGTACATGCCGCCGCGCGCCATCGCCTCCAGGGTGCGCGAGGCCATCGTCAGCGCCGCGGCGTCGCCGGTGCGCTCGTGGTGGCGCAGCAGCGCCTCCAACACCATCGACGGCGGGAACTTCGGCGCACCGCTGAAGCCGGCGTGCAGCTCGTCGAACTGGCCGACCAGCCGACTCAGCGCAGCGTCGAGGTCCTCCGCGGTGGCGGACCTCCGCCCCGAACGGTTGCTGCGACCCGCCGGAGAGCGCCTCGACGATCCGCGCGCCGGCGTCCAGCACGTCGCCCCGCTTCTGCGCCCACGTCTCGGCGACCGCGTCGAGCAGCTGGAGGAACTGCCGGCGCGGGAAGAACGTCCCGGCGTAGAACGGCGAGCCGTCCGGGGTGAGGAAGACGGTCATCGGCCAGCCGCCCTGGCCGGTGAGCGCCGTGGTGGCCTCCATGTACACGGCGTCGACGTCCGGGCGTTCCTCCCGGTCGACCTTGACGTTGACGAAGTGCTCGTTCATCACCGCCGCGACGTCGTCGCGCTCGAACGAGTCGTGCGCCATGACGTGACACCAGTGGCAGGCGGAGTAGCCGACCGACAGCAGGACCGGGACGTCCCGGCGGCGCGCCTCCTCGAACGCCTCGTCGCCCCACTCGACCCAGTCGACCGGGTTGTCGGCGTGCTGGCGCAGGTACGGGCTGGTCGAGGCTGCAGACGGTTCGGCACGCGTCCACCCGTACCCCACCGGGGGCGCTGAGTAGCGTCCGGAGGCATGGCAGACGACCGGTCGTACGCGATCGTCCTGTTCGGCGCGACAGGGTTCACCGGCGGCCTGACCGCCGAGTACCTGGCCCGGCACGCCTGCCCGCCGGGACCCGGTGGGCGATCGCCGGACGCAACCGCGACAAGCTGGCACGCGGTGCGCGACCGGCTGCCCGGCGATGCCGCCGGAGCACGGCGCGTCGTCGCGGACGTCACCGACCCGGACTCGTTGCGCGAGCTGGCTCGCTCGACCGCAGGTGGTGGCCACGACGGTCGGCCCGTACATCCACCACGGCGAGCCACTGGTCGCGGCGTGTGCCGCGGCCGGGACGGACTACCTCGACATCACCGGCGAGCCGGAGTTCGTCGACACCGTCTACGTGCGCCACCACGCCACGCGCCGTCGCGTCCGGGGCGCGGCTGGTGCACTGCTGCGGCTTCGACTCGGTGCCGCACGACCTCGGCGCCTACTTCACCGTCCTCCAGCTGCCCGGCGACGCGCCGCTGCGGGTGTCGGGGTACGTCCGCGCCGGCGGCCGGTTCTCCGGCGGCACGTACGCCTCGGCCCTGACCGCGCTCAGCCGGCCGGCGCAGAACCTCGCCGCCGCGCGGGAACGCGCGGCGGGTCGAACCGCGACCCGACCGGCGCCGGATCCGCAGCGGCCCGGGCGTGCCGCACCTCCAGGAAGGCGTCGGCTGGGCGCTGCCGATGCCGACCATCGACCCGCAGATCGTCGGTCGCTCGGCGGCGGCGCTCGCCCGCTACGGCCCGGACTTCGACTACCGCCACCACGTCGTCATGCGCCACCTGCCGGTGGCGGTCGGCGGCGCCGCCGGCGCGGGCCTGCTCGCCGCCGCCGCGCAGGTCCCGCCGGCACGTCGCTTGCTGCTGGGCCGGATGACCTCGGGCGACGGCCCGACGCCGGAGCAGCGGGCGAAGGGCTGGTTCCGCGTTCGCTTCACCGGGTCGGCCGGCCCCGGCGGACCGCGGGTCGTGACCGAGGTCAGCGGCGGAGATCCCGGCTACGGCGAGACGGCGAAGATGCTGTCCGAGTCGGCCCTGGCGCTCGCGTTCGACGACCTGCCGCCGACCGCCGGGCAGGTCACGACCGCCGCCGCGATGGGTGACGCCCTCCTGCGCCGGCTGCAGGCCGCGGGGATCCGCTTCGAGGTCCTGTCGTGAACCCGCTGGCCGACCTCAGGGCCGAGCGGCAGGCGTTCGTCGCGACGGTCGGTGGGCTGACGGCGCAGGAGTTCGACTCCGGCCCGACGCTGTGCGCCGGCTGGGCGCCGCGGGACGTGCTGGGCCACGTGCTCGGCACCGACCGTGTCGATCGGTACGTCAGCGGGCTGCTGCGCATCGACCGGGTGAACGCCGAGCTGGTCGCCGAGTCGCGGACCCGCAGCCGCGACGACCTGCTCGCCGCCGCCCGGCAGTGGGCGGACCGTCCCAGCCTGTTCGCCACCGCCAGCGCGTTCGGTCTGCTCCAGGACGTGGCCGTGCACCACCAGGACGTCCTCCGCGGGCTCGGACGCACCCGCGAGGTGCCGCGCCCGGCGGCTGCCGCGATCCTGCGTGAGGGCGTCGTGCTCGACGCCCTCACCCGGCGCCGGCTGCTGCGGCAGCGCGCCGTCCCCACCGACGACCACCGGGCGCTCGGCCGCGGCCCGGAGGTCCGTGGCACGACCGAGGCGCTCGGCATGTGGCTCGCCGGGCGCGACGAGGTCGCGACCGACCTGGAGTTCGCCGGCGTCAGTTGATGGCGGCGAGGTCCTGGCGCAGCTGCGGCAGGTCGAAGCCGGTGACGGTGTGTCCGCGGGCGTCGAGGAAGTCCGTGGACAGCACGGCGTACGCCTCCTCGGTGTAGGCGTCGTAGAAGTCCCAGCTCATGGACTTCAGCGCACCCCAGGTGACCACCCAGATGTTGTCGGCGTCGTAGCCGACCGCGGGGACGCAGTGGCCGTTGTTCGGGTCCGGCGCCGCCTGGCCCGTGGGACCGGACGCCGGAACGACCCACGGCGTCTCGAGCATCTTGCCCGGGACACACACCGAGTCCGGGAGCGTCACGCCGAGGTAGGCGGAGCCGAACAGGTGCACGGCGCTCTTGAGCTGAGCGTGGTCGCGGAGGTCGAGCGCGGTGAAGGCGCTGATCCGGTCGGTCGCCATGCCGTGCTTGCGCCAGTACCGGAGCACCTGCAGCATGTTGCAGCCCTCGTCCGGCGGTGGCGGGTTGCCGACGAAGTGCTCGTACATGGCGGCGACGTCGTCGACGGACGGGGTGCGCTCCGAGGTGGAGTTCGCGGTCCAGTTCTGCACCATGTGGCCCGCCGCGGCGCAGGTGCAGTCGCCCCAGACGTCGTTCTTGTAGACCGGCCAGGAGTCGACCTTGCTGTAGTGGTCCACCTCCGCCGGGGGCGGCGGCAGGGCCGGCGTCAGGTACGCGCCGAAGGACAGCGTCCTGTGGTCGTGGACGGCCGGCTTCTTGCCGAACCGGAACTCGAGCATCTTGCGCGTCGCTGTCATGGGTCCTCCTCCTGCGGCGTGTGCGGCCTCATCGTGGACCCGGGGTCCGACGGTTTCCACCGTCGATCGGGCACACTTCGCGGGCCGACCCGACGTCGGTCGGCCCTCCTAGACTCGGCGCCATGAACGACTCGCCGGTCCCCGAGCAGGCCGTCGACGGTCGGCTCCCCGAGCCCGCCGATACCGTCAGCCACGACATGCCGATGCCCGAGCACCTGCGGGTCGGCGATCGCCCGCGGACTGGGACCCGGCCCCGCCGATGCCGCACCCGGCGGCGGCGCAGCCCGGACGTCGCGGCGCGGGCCGCCGAGCGCCGGACGCGCCGCTCGCGCGGGCGCTGCCGGGACGTGCCGTGGTCGTCCCGGCCGGTCGCCGGGCGGTCCGGGCCAACGACACCGACTACCCGTTCCGGGCGGCCAGCGCGTTCACCTGGCTGACCGGCGAGACCGTCGAGGACGCCGTCCTGCGTCCTGGACGACCGCGGTGACGCGACGCTCTACGTGCGCGAGTACGCCCAGCCCGGCGAGGTCGGCGTACTTCACCAGCCGCAGCAACGGCGCGCTGTGGGTCGGCAACGTCCCGACGCCGGCCGGGACCGAGCCGGTGCTCGGCATGCGCACCCGCGGGCTCAGCGAGCTCGCGGACGTGCTGCGTCGGCTCGGACAGGACGCGGTCCTGCTCGCCGGCGTCGACGCCGACGTGGACCGGCTGCTGCCCGGCGCGGCGACCGAGAGCGCCCGGCTGGCCGAGGTGATCGACGAGCTGCGCCTGACCAAGGACGAGTGGGAGGTCTCGCGGCTGCGGCGGCCTGCGACGCCACCGCGCGCGGGCTTCGCCGACGTCGCCCGCGAGCTGCCCGCCGTCGTGGGGCGCGCCGACGTCCGCGGTGAGCGCTGGCTCGAGGGCACCTTCTGGCGGCGCGCCCGCCTGGAGGGCAACGACGTCGGCTACACCTCGATCGTCGGCTCCGGCCGGCACGCCACCGTCCTGCACTGGTGGCGCAACGACGGCGTCGTCGAGCCGGGCTCGCTGCTACTGGCGGACATGGGCGTCGAGACCGACGAGCTCTACACCGCCGACGTCACCCGCACGATGCCGGTCAGCGGGCAGTGGACGCCGGAGCAGCTGAAGGTCTACCGCGCGGTCTACGAAGCGCAGAGCGCCGGCATCGCCGAGGTCAAGGCCGGCGCCGACTTCATCGCCGCGCACCGCGCCGCGATGTGGGTGCTGGCGGACCACCTCCACGCCTGGGGCGTCCTGCCGGTGACCGCCGAGGCTGTCCTGCGCCGAGGACCCGGAGCGCCCCGGCGCCGGGCTGCACCGCCGCTACACGCTGCACAGCACGTCGCACATCGCTCGGGATCGACGTGCACGACTGCGCCCAGGCCCGCGCCGAGGTCTACACGAAGGGCCCGCTGGCGGCCGGGCACGTCCTCACCGTCGAGCCGGGTCTGTACTTCCAGGTCAACGACCGCAGCGTCCCGCCGGAGCTGCGCGGCATCGGCGTGCGGATCGAGGACGACGTCCTCGTCACCGACGGGGCGCCGGAGAACCTGTCGGCGGCGCTGCCGCGCGACCCGGACGAGGTGGTGCAGTGGCTGGCCGACGTGCAGGCGAGCCCGGCCGGCGCCCTGACGCGCTGCCGGCGATCACCGTCCCCGCGGCGGAACTGGTCGAGCGGTTCATCGCAGTTCCGGGCCGGGCGGACAGTCGGTCAACACCGCGGACAGCCGGGTGACGCTGTCCTGGGACGTCGCTGGCTCCGCAGCGCCGAGTGACGCGCAGCGCGCGCGGCTGCTCAGCGGTGGTCCGGGCGGCTGATCGACGGCGTCCTGACGGTGACCGCGTCCGAACACCGGGCGCAGCTCGCGAACCGGTCGGCGGCGCGCGAGCGACTCGCCGCGCTCCTCGCCGCCGCGCTGGCGCCCCCGCCGGCGCAGCGCCGCGCCACCCGGCCGTCGCGGGCGGCGCGGCAGCGCCGGGTGGAGGCCAAGCGCGCCGCGCGGCGATCAAGGCGGGCCGCGGCCGGGTGCGCGACTACTGACCGCGACAACTGACCGCGACAACTGACCGCGACCCGACCGAGGATGGCCGTCCCCCCGTCCGCCGCCGCGCTCGTCCGACGCCTCGGGACCACCGACGCCGTGGTCGTCGGACTCGGCTCCATGATCGGCGCGGGGGTGTTCGCCGCGGTGGGACCTGCGGCGCGCGTGGCAGGGTCCGCCCTGCTCGCCGGGATGGCGCTCGCCGCCGTCGTCGCGTACTGCAACGCGGTGGCGTCCGCGCAGCTGGCCGCACTGTACCCCGTCTCCGGCGGGACCTACGTGTACGGCCGGGAGCGCCTCGGCCCGTTGTGGGGGTTCACCGCCGGCTGGGGCTTCGTCGTCGGCAAGACCGCCTCCTGCGCGGCGATGGCGCTGACGGTCGGCAGCTATGCCGTCCCGGGGCATCCGGCCGTGCAGCGCGCGGTCGCGCTCGTCGCCGTCGTCGGGCTGGCGGCGCTGAACTACCGCGGCATCAACCGCACCGTCGCGCTCACCCGGGTGCTCGTCGCGGTCGACGCTGACCGCGCTGGCCGTCGCCGTCGTCGGCATCTGGGTCGGCGGGTCGGCGTCCTTGTCGAGCGTCGGCGAGCCGGGCGGAGCGCACTGGACGGGGCTGCTCCAGTCGGCCGGGCTGCTCTTCTTCGCCTTCGCCGGGTACGCGCGGATCGCGACGCTGGGCGAGGAGGTGCGCGACCCGGCGCGGACCATCCCCCGCGCGATCCCGCTGGCGCTCGGCATCACGGTCGCGGTGTACGCGGTGGTTGCCGTCTCGGCGCTGGCGGCCGCGGGGCCGTCCGCCCTGGCGAGTGCGGCGGCGCCGCTGGTGACGGCGGTGCACGCCGCCGGCGCGGGCGGGCTGGCGCCGGTCGTCCGGGTCGGCGCGGCCGTCGCCGCGCTCGGATCCCTGCTCGCCCTGATCGCGGGCGTCGGCCGGACGACGCTCGCCATGGCGCGGGAGCGCGACCTGCCGGGCTGGCTCGCCGCCGTCCACCCCCGCTACCGGGTGCCGCACCACGCCGAGGTCGCCGTCGCCGCGGCGGTCAGCGTCCTGGTGGTCACCACCGACCTGCGCGGCGTGATCGGGTTCTCGTCGTTCGGCGTGCTCGTCTACTACGCCGTCGCGAACGCCGCCGCGGGGACGCAGCCGCCCGGGCAGCGGCGGTGGCCCCGCGTGCTCAACGTCGTCGGCGGGCTCGGCTGCGTGGTGCTGGTCGCGGCGCTCCCGCTCTCGAGCGTGCTGGCCGGTGTCGTGATGTTCGCGATCGGACTAGGCGGGCGGCTCGTCGTCCTGGTCCGGCGCCGGTCGCGACTCCGGCCCTGACCCGGTCGGGAACTGCTCGCGCACGGTCCGCAGGTGCCGGCTCATCGAGCGGAACAGGAAGTAGCACGCGATGCAGAGCAGGATGATCACGAGGACGGCGATCGGCCCCGCCTTCGCCGCCTCGCCGCTGACCTCTGCGAGGGGCAGCGCGCTCACGCCTCGACCTTCTCCCGGACGCCGGCGAACAGGTCGTCCTCCGGCACGGACGTCTCGACGAGGGAGCGGACGAGCTCGAAGTCCTCGGTCGGCCAGACCTCGCGCTGCACGTCCAGCGGGATCTTGAAGAACCACCCCTCCGGGTCGACCTGCGTCGCGTGCGCCAGCAGCGCGGCGTCGCGGCGCTCGAACCAGCCGGCCGCAGTCGACGCGCGTCGTCATGTTCGGCTCGCGCCGGTCCTTCGCCCGCTCCTCCCACCGCTCGAACCACTCGGCGTACGGCGAATCGAGGCCGCGCTCGACCATGGCGGTGTGCAGCGCCTCCAGGCGCGGACGCGACCATCCGATGTCGTAGTAGAGCTTGAGCGGCTGCCACGGGTCGCCGGCGTCCGGGTACGCCTCCGGGTCGGCGGCCGCCTCGAACGCGGCCACCGAGATCTTGTGGCACATGATGTGGTCCGGGTGCGGGTACCCGCCGTTCTCGTCGTAGGTCGTCACGACGTGTGGGCGGAACCGCCTCATCTCCCGGACCAGGCGCTCCACCGCCTCGTCCACGGGAACGAGTGCGAAGCAGCCCTCCGGCAGCGGGGGCAGCGGATCACCCTCGGGCAGCCCCGAGTCGACGAATCCCAGCCAGGACTGCTCGCACGCCGAGGATCGGCACGCGCGCGCGCCATCTCCTGCTTGCGGATCTCGGCGATGTTCTCCTCGATGTCCGGCCGGTCCTTCAGCGCCGGGTTGAGGATGCTGCCGCGCTCACCGCCGGTGCACGTGACGACCAGGACCTCGACGCCCTGGTCGACGTAGCGGGCCATCGTCGCCGCGCCCTTGCTCGACTCGTCGTCGGGATGGGCGTGCACCGCCATCAGGCGCAGCGGTCCGCTCGACGTCATGCCCCCATTGTGGCCGACGGGCGGCGCTCGTCCCGCACGACGGCGGTCCCCCGAGCTGCAGGTGTTACGTTCGACGTTCATCTCGAACGCCGACCACCGCTCCAGCGCAGGGGGACCGTCCCGTGTCCAGCTCCCAGGACGTGCAGACCACCTGGCTCACCCAGGAGGCCTACGACCGGCTCTCGCACGAGCTCCACGAGCTCGTCGCGAACCGCCCGCTCATCGCGAAGGAGATCAACGACCGCCGCGAGGAGGGCGACCTCCGCGAGAACGGCGGCTACCAGGCCGCCCGCGAGGAGCAGGGCAAGCAGGAGGGCCGGATCGTGCAGCTGGAGAACCTGCTGCGCACCGCGAAGGTCGGTGAGGCGCCCACCAGCTCGGGCGAGGCAGGGCCCGGGATGCTCGTCACGATCCGCTACGACGGCGACGACGACACCGAGACGGTGCTCCTGGGCTCCCGCGAAGAGGCCAAGACCGCCGACGTCGACGTCTACTCGGCCGTGTCCCCGCTGGGCAAGGCGCTCACCGGTGCCCGCGAGGGCGCGACCGTCACGTACGAAACGCCCACCGGCCGCACCATGAAGGTGACGCTCGTGTCCGCGCGGCCGTACACCGGCTGAGCCCTACCGCTGTGCGAGCTCGACCAGCGGCAGCACCCGCTGGGGAACGGGGTTCGACAGCGCGATCACCGTCGAGGTCCGCACGATCGCAGGGTGGCCGACCACCCGGTCGATGACGTGCTGCAGGTCGTCGTTGGACCGCGCGACGATGCGGCACAGCATGTCGCCGGCGCCGGTGATGGTGTGCACCTCGAGCACCTGCGCGATGGCCGCCAGGTGCTCGACCACCTCGGCACCGCGGCCCTGCCGGATCTCCAGGGTGGCGAAGGCGGTCACCCGGAACCCCATCGCCTCCGGGTCCAGCGGCGGGGCGAACCCGGCGATGACCCCGCGCGCGACGAGGCGGTCGAGTCGGGCCTGCGCGGTGGCGCGGGCGACGCCGAGGCGGCGGGACAGTTCGAGGACCCCGGCGCGCGGCGCGGCGGCCAGCTCCCGGAGCAGCCGAGCGTCGAGGGCGTCGAGCGCGGGACGGGCGGCGCCGCGGCGTCCCGGGTCGCTCACCGGCCGAACATAGGCCACCTCGACGTCGTATTCCTGTCAGTGGTGCCCTCTACCGTGTTCAGCGTGACCGCCCCCGCTGTCGTGGCCGACGACCTGGTGAAGCACTTCGGTGATGTCCGCGCCCTCGACGGCGTCTCGATCGAGGTCGAGCCGGGCACCGTCCAGGGGCTGCTCGGGCCCAACGGGGCGGGCAAGACGACCATGGTCAACGTCCTCACGACGCTGCTGCGACCCGACCGCGGACGCGCGGAGGTGGCCGGCATCGACGTGGTGCGCGACCCCGGCGCCGTACGCCGGTCGATCGGGCTCGCCGGCCAGTACGCCGCCGTGGACGACAACCTCACCGGTGCCGAGAACCTCACCCTCGTCGGCCGGCTCAACCACATGGCCACCTCCGAGGCCAAGGCGCGCGCGGCCGAGCTGCTCGAGCGGTTCGAGCTCAGCGACGCCGCGGACCGGACAGCCAAGACGTACTCCGGTGGCATGCGCCGCCGCCTCGACCTGGCCGCCGCCCTGGTGGCCCGCCCGCCCGTGCTGTTCCTCGACGAGCCGACCACCGGGCTCGACCCGCGCAGCCGGATCGGCCTGTGGGGAGTCATCGAGGACCTGGTGCGCGAGGGCACCACGGTCCTGCTCACCACGCAGTACCTCGAGGAGGCGGACCGGCTCGCCGACCGGATCTCGGTCGTCGATCACGGCAAGGTCATCGCGGAGGGCACCTCCGAGCAGCTGAAGGGCCGCCTGGGTGGTGCGATGGTCGAGGTACGACTGGCGGACCGGGACGAGGCCAGGCGCGTCGCCGGCGTCGTCGCCGGCGTCGGACCCGGAGAGCCGAGCGTCGACGGCGAGGTGGTGCGCGTCCCCGCAGCGGCCGGCACCGGCACGCTCACCGAGGTCGTGCGACGCCTCGACAGCGCCGGAGTCACCGCTCGTGGGCTGCAGCTACGTGAACCGAGCCTCGACGACGTCTTCCTCGCCCTGACCGGCCACGCCGCCGAGGACGGGCAGTCCACCGACAGTGACGACCCGCCGCCGGCCGAAGCTCGGCGCCGCGGCAGGAGGAACCGATGACCGCGACGTCCACCACCGCCGGCACCGCCGTCGTCGCGCCGGGGCGCTCCCGACCGTCGTCCTCGGACGGCCCGGCGTGGGTCGTGCGCGACACGCTCGCGATGGCAGGGCGGAACCTGCGCCGCCTGATGCGCCAGCCCGAGATGATCATGTTCAACCTCGTCTCGCCGATCATGTTCGTGGTGCTGTTCCGCTACGTGTTCGGCGGGGCGATCGGCGGGTTGCAGGGGCTCAACTACGTCAACTACCTGATCCCCGGCATCGCCGTGCAGACCGTGCTGTTCAGCGCGGGCGTCACCGGCTTCGCCCTCGCGGAGGACACTCAGAAGGGGTTCATCGACCGGCTGCGGTCGCTGCCGATGGCCCGCAGCGCGGTGTTCGGTGGCCGCGTCGCGGCGGACACGCTGAACAACGCGTTCGGGTTGATCATCCTGCTAGCGACGGGCTTCGCGGTGGGCTTCCGCCCGGCGAGCGCGATCGGTCTGGTGCTCGCCGCGCTGCTCCTGCTGCTGTTCGCGCTCGCCGTCAGTCTCGGCTACGCGCTGATCGGGCTCACGGTGCGCACCCCGGAGGCGGTCAACGCGGCGACGTTCCCGATCATCTTCCCGCTGACGTTCGCCTCGTCGGCGTTCGTCCCGGTGGAGACGATGCCGAGCTGGCTGCGCGGCTTCGCCACCCACCAGCCGGTCAGCGTCGTGGTGAACGCCGCCCGCTCCCTCATCCTCGGTGACTCGGCGACGGCGCAGCAGCGCGAGCTGCTGCTCGGCGGCTCCGGCACCGCGTCGCTGGTGGTGCAGTCACTGGCGTGGACGATCGGCATCGGCGTGGTGTTCGGCCTGCTGTGCACCCGGAAGTACCGCCGCCTCACCCGCTGAGCCGCTCGGCGGCCGGTGTGTCGTCCGGCCGCCGCCCGCGGCCCCTCGATCACCCGCCACTTCTTCGTCCCACAGACACATTTCTGGTGGTCGATCAAGGACCACGCCGCCCGCGGCGTCCGCCCCGGGCGAACACGATCGGTGGCGGGCGCTCTGCATGGCGTCGTAGCGTCGCTGCAGTGACAGCCCCCCAGCCGCACACGACGGCGGCGCCGACGCGGTCCCCGGACCTCGCGACTCTCGGCGAGCTCCGCACCGCCGGCCACGTCCACCGCAGCGTCAAGACCGAACTCCGCCAGAACCTCATCGCCCGCCTCGGCGCCGGCGAGACTTCCCTGCCCGGCATCGTCGGGTTCGAGGACACCGTCGTGCCCGAGGTCGAGCGCGCCGTCCTCGCCGGCCACGACCTGGTCCTGCTCGGCGAGCGCGGCCAGGGAAAGACCCGCCTCATCCGCACGCTCGTCGGACTGCTCGACGAGTGGACGCCGGTCGTCACCGGCTGCGAGATCAACGACCACCCGTTCGCGCCGGTGTGCGGGCGCTGCCAGCGCCTGGTCGGCGACCTCGGCGACGCGACACCGGTCAGCTGGAAGCACCGCAGCGAGCGCTACGGCGAGAAGCTCGCCACCCCGGACACCAGCGTCGGCGACCTCATCGGCGACATCGACCCGATCAAGGTCGCCGAGGGCCGCACGCTCGGGGACCCCGAGACCGTCCACTACGGACTGGTGCCACGCACCAACCGTGGGATCTTCGCCGTCAACGAGCTGCCCGACCTGGCCGAGCGGATCCAGGTGGCGCTGCTCAACGTCCTCGAGGAGCGCGACATCCAGGTCCGCGGCTACCAGCTGCGCCTGCCGCTCGACCTGCTGCTCGTCGCCAGCGCCAACCCCGAGGACTACACCAACCGCGGCCGGATCATCACCCCGCTGAAGGACCGGTTCGGCGCGGAGGTGCGCACGCACTACCCGCTCGAGCTCGGCGACGAGCTGGACCTGGTCGCCCAGGAAGCCCGGATCCTCTGGGACGCCGACGAGCACGGCGCCCCGCTGGTCCCCCAGCACCTGCTCGAGGTGATCGCGCGGTTCACCCGCTCGGTGCGCGACGCGCCGCAGGTCGACCAGCGCTCCGGCGTGTCCGCCCGGTTCGCGATCGCGGGGGTCGAGACGCTCGCCGCGTCGGCGGTGCGCCGCGCTGCGGTCGCCGGTGAGCCGGTCGCCGTCGCGCGGGTCAGCGACCTGCCCGCGGTCGTCCCCGCTTCCCGCGGCAAGGTCGAGTTCGAGGACGCCGACGAGGGGCGGGAGTTCGACGTGCTCGACCACCTGCTCCGCCGCGCGGTCGCCGACACCTTCCGCAGCCGCCTCGCCGGCGTGGACCTGCGAGCGCTGCAGGAGAAGTTCGACCGCGGACTGGTCGTGACCACCGGCGACAGCACGTCCGCCGACGCGCTGCTCGAGCAGATCGGCTCCGTCCCCGGCCTGTCCGCGCTGCTCGACCGACTGGAGCCGGGCGGCGTCGGCGAGGGCCCGGCGGCGGTGGGCGTCGCCGCGGCGGCGGTGGAGTTCGCGCTCGAGGGCCTCCACCTCAACAAGCGGCTGGCCAAGGACTCCGACGGCCGGCGCACCGTGTACGGCGCCTGATGGCGTCGCGGCCCGGCAGCAGCCGCTACGGCGCCTGGCGAGGCGGGCGTGACCCGCTCGAGGCTCCGTTCGACGTCCAGCAGGTCCTCGACGAGCTCGGCGACGACGTCCTGTCCGGGACGTCGCCGCGCAACGCGCTCAACCGGCTGCTGCGCCGCGGCACCACCGGGCGCAACGGCCTGGACAGCCTGCGTCGAGCTGCCCGGGAGCGGGCCCGCGACCTGCGGCGGAACAACCGCCTCGACGGCACGCTGCACGACGTCCGCCAACTGCTCGACGAGGCGGTCGAGGCCGAGAAGCGGGCACTGTTCCCGGACCCGTCGGACAGCGCGCGGATGGCCGAGACCGAACTCGACGCGCTGCCCCGCGACACCGCCCGGGCCGTGCGCCAGCTCGCGGAGTACCCGTGGCGCTCGGACGAGGCCCGCCAGAAGTACGAGCAGATCAAGGACATGCTGCGCTCGGAGGTCCTCGACGCGCAGTTCGCGGGCATCCGGGACGCGCTGGCGAACTCGACACCGCAGGACATGGCGCGGATGCGCCAGATGCTCGGCGCGCTCAACGACATGCTCGACGCCGACGCGCGCGGGGAGCACACCCCCGAGCAGTTCGCCGAGTTCATGCAGCAGTACGGCGACTTCTTCCCCGACGACCCGAAGGACCTCGAGGAACTCGTCGACTCCCTCGCCCGGCGGGCGGCGGCGGCGCAGCGGCTGATGAACTCGCTGAGCCCGGAGCAGCGCGCCGAGCTCTCAGACCTCATGAACCAGGCACTGTCCGACGCCGGTCTTGCCGAGCAGATGGCGCGGCTGCAAGACGGCCTGCGGATGGCCCGGCCCGACCTGCCGTGGGCCGGCCGGGAGCGGATGAGCGGCGAGGAGCCGATGGGCTACGCCGACGGGACGGAGGCGCTCGCCGACCTCGCCGACCTCGACACCCTCACCGAGATGGCCGGTCAGGACTACCCGGGCGCCAGCCTGGACGACATCGACGAGGAGATGGTCGAGCGGGCGTTGGGCCGGCAGGCCGTCGACGACCTGGCGAACCTGCGCCGGATCGAGCGGGAGCTGCAGCAGCAGGGCTTCCTGCAGCGCGGCCGCGACGGGTTGACGCTGACCCCGCGCGCGCTGCGCCGGCTGGGCTCGACGGCGCTGCGGCGGGTGTTCGCCACGATCGAGTCCGGCGGGCGCGGCGACCACGACGTCCGCGACGCGGGCGCGGCCGGGGAGGTCACCGGCGCCTCGCGGCAGTGGCGCTTCGGCGACGAGCAGCCGCTCGACGTCGTCCGCACCGTGCGCAACGCCGTGCTGCGCTCGGGCCCGTCCCGCGACGGTGTGCGTCTCGCGCCGGAGGACTGGGAGGTCGTCGAGACCGAGCGGCGCAGCTCTGCGGCGGTCGCCCTGCTCGTCGACATGTCCTACTCGATGGAGCTTCGCGGGACGTGGGGCGAGGCCAAGACCACGGCGCTCGCGCTGCACGCCCTGGTGACCACCAAGTACCCGCAGGACGCCATCCAGATCATCGGGTTCAGCGACTACGCGCGGGTCATGACGCCGCAGGCGCTCGTCGAGCACGACTGGGACCGCGTGCAGGGCACCAACCTGCAGCACGGACTGATGCTGGCTCGGCGTCACCTGGACAAGCACCGCGACGCCGAGCCGGTGATCCTCGTGATCACCGACGGGGAGCCGACCGCTCACCTCGCCGCCGACGGCTACGCCGACTTCGCCTGGCCGCCGACGCGCGAGACGATCGCCGCGACGCTGGCGGAGGTCGAACGGTGCACGCGGCGCGGCGCGACGATCAACGTCTTCATGCTCGACGACGAGCCCCGGCTGCTGGCGTTCATGCAGGAGGTCGGGCGGCGCAACGGCGGGCGGGTGTTCCAGCCGAAGCTCGGCGCGCTCGGCGAGTACGTCGTCTCGGACTACCTCGTGGCGCGGGGCGGGCGCCGTCGCGGCTCCGCCCGCCGCGCGTCCTGACCTGTCCGGCGAGGTCGCGGGCGTCGCCCGCGCCGTCGCCCGCGCCGCCGCCCGCGCCGCCGGTCGCGCCGCCGGTCGAGGCCGTGCTGCGGGGCGACCCGCCGTGCCGGAGCCCGCACGACGGCCTGGGTCCTGCGCGTCGACAGTTGTCAGCCCCTCAGCACCGCACCGGCGTCATCGTGGACTGGTCGATGAGGACAGTGGTCGGTGTGCGGGCAGAGGTGGTCCCCGAGGCGCTGACCCGGGAGCTGCGGCGGTCGGTGTTGCGGCCGTACCTGCCGCCCGGGGCGCCGCTGCCCGGCGACGACGTGCCCACCGCCGTCCACCTGGCCGTCGTCCTCGACGGCGCAGCGGTCGGTACCTGCTTCGTCTACCCGGAGGCGTGCCCGTGGCACGCCGAAGTGGACGGCGCGTGGCACCTGCGCCAGATGGCCACCGCGCCGGAGCAGCGCGGCCGCGGCATCGGCGCCGCCGTGCTGGCGGGGGCGGAGGCCGTGGCACGCGAGCACAGCGCGCCGCTGCTGTGGTGCCACGCCCGGGCGAGCGCTGAGACGTTCTACGCCGCCTACGGCTGGACCGCGGTCGGCGAGGTCTTCACCGACGAGCGGCACACCATCCCGCACCGGCGGATGCAGCTCCCGCTGGAACCCGGGCGCGGCCCCGGTGCGTCTACTGGGACGTGAGCCCCCGCGCCGAGCGCCGCGACGCGGAGTTCCGCGCGTTCGTCGAGGCGTCCGGCCCGACGCTGCTGCACGCGGCGCGGCTGCTCACCGGTGACCACCACCGGGCCGAGGACCTCGTCCAGGGCGCGCTCATCAAGCTGTACCTGCGCTGGTCGCGGATCGGCGAGCCGTTGGCCTACGCGCGCCGGGCGCTCGTGACGGGCTACATCGACACCACCCGACGGCGGATGAGCAGCGAGCGGCCGGTCGGGACCGTCCCGGACGCAGTCCCTCCCACCGCTGCCGGCGTCCCGGCCGGCGTCCCGGACGCGATCGGCGCCGCCGACGAGCGCGACGGTCTCCGCCGGCTGCTCGCCGGTCTCGAGCCGCGGGAGCGGGCGCTGGTCGTCCTGCGCTACTACTGCGACCTCTCCGAGCAGCAGGCCGCCGCCGAGCTCGGCCTCCCGCTCGGCACCGTCAAGAGCACCACCTCCCGGGCACTGGCACGGCTGCGGGTGGCCACCTCGAGCCCGGACACCGCGAGCCCGGACACCGCGACCACAGCCGGCACGGAGGTGCCCCGATGAGCCCGACCGAACAGGAGCTGCGCACGGCGCTGCGCCAGCAGCAGACCGCCGGCCCCGACCCGGACGCCGTCCTCGACACCGCCCGGGCCACCCGCCGGCAGCGACGCGGCCGGCGCACCGCCGTCGCGGGATCCGTCGCCGGGGTGCTCGCCGTGGCCGGCGTCGCGGTCGGGGTGACCGTCGCGCGGGACGGCGCGGGCACCGCGCCGGTCCACGCTGCCTCCGGCGGGCCGTCGGTGCTCAGCGCGCCGGCGTCCGGTGCGGGCACGGCTCCGGGCACGGCTCCGGGCAGCGCCGCTCCGGGCGCCACCGCTCCCGGCGTTGGAGTCGGACGGGTCCGGAGGGGCGAGCGGCACGCCCGGCTCCGGAACGGCGTCACCGCCGTCGGCGGGGTGCCCGAGCCTGCCGCCGAGCCCGAGCGGCGGTCAGGACAGCAGCCTGCTCCCCGCCGGCCTCACCAGCGTCACCGTGTGCGTGTACTCCTCCGCGCTCGAGCACCCGGCGCGGACGCTGCTCAGCGTCCAGGTCCTCACCGGACCGGACGCCTCCGACCTGGTCCGCCGGGTGGACGCGCTGCCGGCCGGACCGGCGACCTGCGCGGACGTCGTCGGCCGGACGGTGGCCATCCAGGCGGCCGGTGCTGACGGACGCGGCACCACCGTGGTCGGCGACGTCGGCGGGTGCGGCCGGATCACCAACGGCGCGGTGTCCCGGCAGGCGTCCGGGTTCGTCCTGTCGCTGACCGGCGGCCCCGGCTCCGGCCAGGGCAGCGCGGTACCGCAGCTCGGGTCGTCGGCGGTGCAGGTCCCGCCGCTGTCACCGTCGGTACCGGGCATGACGCACGGCCCGGGGCCGAGCTAGCCGCGCCGAGCTGTCACAACCCCGGTAGCCGCCGCGGACCGGTGTCCGCGCGGGCCACCGGCGGCGCCACCCGCGCCTGCGCGGACAGCACCGACGCCGAGTCCGGCGCCGCGACCACCGACAGCGCGCACCCGGTCAGCTCCGGGACGTCGTCGGCCAGCGACGACAGCCGCAGCGCCAGGTCCGCCAGCGCTGCGAGGTCCGACGGCGGCCGGCCGCGGTAACCGGTGAGCAGCGCGACCGCCTTCGGGCCGCGCATCAGGTCGTCGGCGTCGGCGACGGTGAGCGGCACGGCGGCGTACGCGCGGTCGCCGAGCAGCTCGGTCGCCACTCCGCCGACACCGAAGGACACCAGCGCACCGAACGACCGGTCGTCGTGCACGTCGAGGACGACGTCGATGCCGCGCGGCGCCATCTGCTGCACCACCGCCGTCGGCTGCGAGTCGGCAGGCCGCAGCGACGACCACGCCTCGGCCACGGCGCCGGCGTCGGCGAGGTGCAGCCGCACGTCCGCCCCGGCGCGCAGGGCGACCTCCCCGCCGACGCTCGACCCGGCGCGGACCCCGCCTCCGCGGCCGACGACACCGCCCGGGCCGGCACCACCTCGATGCCGTAGCAGCGCAGCAGCGCCGCCGTCTCCTCGGCGGCGAGCGCCCGCCCGGCCGGAGTCCGCCGCCAGCACCCGTGCCACGAGCGGCGCGCGCCGACGCCGGGTCGACGCCGGACAGGCTCGGCAGCGTGCTGGCCGGCCGGGTCCGCCACCGCGCGTAGCGGACCGTCCGGGACAGCGCGCGCACCGCCCGCTCCGGCGTCGTGTAGGACGGGATCGAACCCGAGCGCCGGCGCGGTCGGCCCCGGCTCGGCCAACCCGGCCGGGACGCCGTCGAAGCCGAGGAACGTCGACACCACCGGCTTGCCGCGAGCCCGCTGCCGCGCGGCGCAGCGCGACGCGGCGTACTCCTCGCCGTCGCTGCGAAGCAGCGGCGGGACGAACACCGCGACCACGGCGTCGACGTCGTCGTCGGACAGCGCGCCGCGCAGCGCCGCCTCGAACGCCGACGGCGCGAGCGTCGACGCCGACGTCGATGAGCCGGCGAGCGTCAGCCCCTCCGCGTCCAGCGCGTCGCGCACCAGCACCGCCAGCGCCGTCGAGTTGCCCACCACCGTGACGCGGTCCGCCGCGCGGCAGCGGCTGCGCCGTCAGAGCAGCAGCGCGACGTCGAACAGGTCGCCGAGGGTCTCGACCCGGATGACGCCGGACGCCTCGAACAGCGCCTGCACGCTCCCCGCCGGCACCTCGACCGCCGTCGACCGCGCGCCGGTCGACCGCCGGAGCCGCAGCTCTTCACCGCGACGATCGGCTTGCGCCGCCCGAGCCGGCGCGCGAGCCGGGCGAACTTGCGCGGGTTGCCGAAGCTCTCCAGGTACATCAGGACGACGTCGGTGGCCTCGTCGGTCTCCCAGTACTGCAGCAGGTCGTTGCCGGAGACGTCGGCGCGGTTGCCGGCCGAGACGAACGTGGACACCCCGAGGCCCCGCCGGGACGCCTCCCCCAGCACGGCCACACCGAGCGCGCCGGACTGCGCGAAGAACCCGGCCCGCCCACGTGCCGGCGACAGCGGCGCCAGCGAGGCGTTGAGCCGGACCGACGGATCGGTGTTGATGACGCCCAGGCAGTTCGGCCCGACCACCCGCATGCCGCGCGCCGCGCGCCTCGGCGACCAGCGCCCGCTGCACCGCCGCACCAGCGGCGCGCTCGGCGTCGTCACCGCGCTCGCCGAACCCGCCGGAGAGCACGACCAGTCCGCGCACGCCGCGGGCCGCGCACTGCGCGACGACCTCCGCGACGGCCGGCGCGGGGACCGCGACGACGGCGAGGTCGACGTCGTCCGGCACGTCGAGCACGCTCGGGTAGGCGCGCACCCCGGACACCTGCCGCGCCTCGGGGTTGACCGGGTAGAGGGTGCCCTCGAAGCCGCTGCGCAGCAGGTTGCGGAACACCGCGTTGCCGATCTTGCCCGGATCGTTGCTGGCGCCGACGACAGCGACCGAGCCGGGGCACGAGCAGCCGCGCTGATCGAGCGAGCCTCCGCGCGCTGCTCCCGCTCGCGGCGCACCGTCTCGGTCGTCTCGGTCTCGGCGACGTCGAAGGTCAGCGTGACCTCGCCGTACTCGACGGAGGTCGTCGCCTGGTAGCCGGCGTCGCGGAAGACCCGGATCATGCCCGGGTTCTCGGCGAGCACGATCGCCACGAACCGGCGGATGCCCCGCTCGCGTGCCGCGGCGGCCAGGTGCTCCAGCAGGACCGAGCCGATGCCGCGACCCTGGTGGGCGTCGGCGACGACGAAGGCGACCTCGGCCTCGTCCGTGCCCGGTTCGCGTTCGTAGCGTCCGACGGCGATGATCTCGCCGCCGAGCACCGCGACGAACGCGACGCGGTCGCGATGGTCGACGTGGGTGAACCGGACCAGGTCGCGCTCCGGGATGCGCGGGTAGGCGCTGAAGTAGCGCAGGTAGCGGGTGCGCTCGGACAGCCGGGCGTGGAAGGCGACGAGGGCGTCGGCGTCGGCCGGGGCGATCGGGCGCAGGTGCAGCACGCCGCCGTCGGCGGCGACGACGTCGGCCTCCCAGTGCGGGGGGTGGTCGGCGGTGTCGGGCGCCGGCGTCTCAGTCGCGCGGGTCATCGGGGTCCAGCCCGAGCAGCGGGTACGCGGCGTTCCGGGTCGCGCCGATGGCGCGGTCGAGCCAGCGACTCGCCGCCGGGCATCCACGGACGTCAGCTCCGGCAGCTCGGCCTCACCCATGCGCTGCGGCAGCTCACCGCGGGCACCGATCGCGCGCACGTGCGCCCGCCAGGACTCCGGCACCTCCGTCGCCGGGTCGAGCGGCGCGCCGGCGGCCTCGGCGAGCAGGTGCGTCCAGGTCCGCGGGACGCAGCGGACCACGCCGTAACCGCCGCCGCCGACGGCGACCCAGCGGCCCGTCACAGAGCTCGTGCGCCAGCCGGTGCAGCGCCGCGATCGCGGCGCGCTGGCCGTCGACGGTGAGCTCCAGGTTGGCGAGCGGGTCCTCGTGGTGGGTGTCGCAGCCGCACTGCGTGACCAGCACGTCCGGCCGGAACGCGCGCAGCGCGCCGGGCACGACCGCGTGGAACGCGCGCAGCCAGCCGGCGTCGCGGGTGCCGGGCGGCAGGGCGAGGTTGATCGCCGTGCCGAGCGCCGCGCCGGCGCCGAGCTCGTCCGGCAGCCCGGTGCCCGGGAACAGGGTGCGCGGGTCCTGGTGCAGGCTCACCGTCAGCACGTCCGGGTCGTCCCAGAACGCCGCCTGCACGCCGTCGCCGTGGTGGACGTCGACGTCGACGTAGGCGACCCGGCGCAGCCCGGCCGCCTGCAGCGTGCGGATCGCGACGACGACGTCGTTGAAGACGCAGAACCCGGCGGCGCGGTCGCGCATCGCGTGGTGCAGTCCGCCGGCGATGTTCACCGCGTGCTGCCGCTCCGCGGAGGCGACGAGCGACGCGGCGACCCGCGAGCCGCCGGCGATCAGCGCCGACGCGTCGAACATGCCGGGGAAGACCGGGTCGTCGTCGGTGCCGAGCCCGTACCCGGCGAAGCCCGGCTCGTCGCCGGCGCGGCGCACCGCGGCGAGGTAGTCGGCGTCGTGCGCCAGGCGCGAGGCGGCGTCATCGGCAGCGACCGGCGGGTGCAGCGAGACCCGGTCGAGCACGCCCAGCTCGCGCGCCAGGCGCATCGTCAGATCCAGCCGCACCGGGTTCATCGGGTGGTCGCCGAAGTCGTAGGCGAGGTAGCCCTCGTCCCAGACGACACCCGCGTCGCACGTCACACCGGTGACATTAGGACGCGAGCGCCTGCTCCAGGTCGGCCAGCAGGTCCTCGACGTCCTCGATGCCGACCGAGAGCCGCACCAGGTCGTCCGGCACCTCCAGCGGCGAGCCGGCGACCGACATGTGCGTCATCTTCCCCGGGTGCTCGATCAGCGACTCGACCCCGCCGAGCGACTCGCCCAGGGTGAACACCCGCGCCCGTCGGCACACCTCGAGCGCCGCCTGCTCGCCGCCCTCGCACGCTGAACGACACCATCCCGCCGAAGCGGCGCATCTGCTTCACCGCGACGTCGTGGCCGGGGTCGTCCGGGTCACCCGGGTAGAGCAGCCGTGCTCGACGCGCGGGGTGGGCGCGCAGGAACTCGACGATCCGCTCGGCGTTGTCGCAGTGCCGCTCCATCCGGACGGCGAGCGTCTTGATGCCCCGCAGCACCAGCCACGCGTCGAACGGCCCGGCGACGGCGCCCATGGCGTTCTGGTGGAACGCGAGCGTCTCGGCGAGGCTGGCGTCGGCGGTGACCAGCGCGCCGCCGACGACGTCGGAGTGGCCGCCGAGGTACTTCGTCGTCGAGTGCACGACGACGTCCGCGCCGAGCGCCAGCGGCTGCTGCAGGTACGGCGAGGCGAAGGTGTTGTCGACGACGAGCAGCGCCCCGGCCTCGTGCGCGATCTCGGCCAGCGCGGCGATGTCGGCGACGCCCAGCAGCGGGTTCGTCGGCGTCTCGCACCAGAGGACCTTGGTGGCCGGCCCGATCGCGGCGCGGACCGCGTCCAGGTCGCCCAGCGGGACCGGAGCGTGCTCCAGGCCCCAGTCGGCCAACACTCGCGCGACCAGCCGGTAGGTGCCGCCGTACGCGTCCCCGGGCAGCAGGACGGAGTCGCCCGGGCGGGTGAGCGCGCGCAGCAGCGCGTCCTCCGCGGCGAGACCCGAGGCGAAGGCGAGCCCGCGGGTGCCGCCCTCGAGCGCGGCGAGGTTGTCCTCCAGCGCGGTGCGGGTCGGGTTGGCGCTGCGGCTGTACTCGTAGCCGCCGCGCAGGCCGCCGACGCCGTCCTGCTTGTAGGTCGACGTGGCGTAGATCGGGCACCGCCACCGCGCCGACGTAGGGGTCGGGCTCCTGGCCGGCGTGGATGGCGCGGGTGCTGAAGCCGGCCATGAGCTCGGGGTCGCGGTCCACCCGCTCCAGGCTACGTCCGTCCGGTTCGCACCCTCGCGGCTACGCTGATCAAGGCTTCTTCACAGCCGGGACGGGCAGGTTCGTGGGCATGCGGTGGCGAGTGGTTGGGGCGGTGGGTGCCGCGTCCGTGCTCGCTGCCAGCTGCACGGTCCACGACGTGGCGCTCTGGCACCACGCTCGCGCCGAGGCCGCGACCGCCGCCGGGCCGGCCGCACCGACCACTGCGCCCGCCGGCAGGAACGCCTCGACGGCACCCGCGCCCGTCGCCCCTGCGCCCTCGGCGAGCGCGAGCGGCACGGCGACCGCCGTCCCGGCCAGCCCCGCAGCGCCGCCCGCCACGTCACCATCCCCGGCGTCACCGTCCCCGGCGCCGCCGTCGCTCGACGCCCTCGTCGCCGGGATGCCCGACGGTTCGGCCTCCGTGGCCGGGATCGACACCGTCACCGGCAAGCGGGTCCAGGCCGACGCCGGCACGGAGGTCACGACCGGCAGCCTGATCAAGCTGCTCTTCCTGGAAGCGACGATGCTCCGCGACCAGGACAACGGTGACGATCCCGGCTCCGGTCTGCAGTCCGAGCTCGAGGCGATGGTCGAGAACAGCGACAACGTCGCCGCCGACCAGGTGTTCGTCTCGCTGGGCGGCAACAGCGGCGTCGAGGACGCCATGGACCGGCTCGGACTGCACGCCACGGAACTCGACCCCAACGGCGTCTGGGGACTCAGCACGACGACGGCGACCGACCAGCTGACGCTGCTGCAGGCGCTCGTCGACCCGAACGGTCCGCTGACGCAGGACTCCCAGGACTACGCGCTCGGGCTGATGCGCAACGTCGAGGCCGATCAGCGCTGGGGCGTCAGCGCCGTCGCCGACCAGGGTTCCGCGGTCGCCCTGAAGAACGGGTGGCTCAACGTCGACAGCGACGGCGGGCGGTGGCTCGCCGACAGCGCCGGCGTGGTGACCGTCGGCGGGCACCAGGTGCTCCTCGTCGTCCTCACGCAGCACTCCGACGACTTCACCGACGGCGTCGCGACCGCCGAGTCGCTGGCCCGAGCCGCCGTGGTCGGGCTCGGTACACCAGCCCAGTAGTCCTCAGCAGTCACTCCCGCGAGGCGAGGTAGCCCAGCAGGTCCTGGCGGGTCAGGACGCCGGCGGGCTTGCCGTCGACGTGCACCAGCAGCGCGTCGGAGTCGCCGAGGGCGGTGATCGCGGCGGACACCGGCTCACCGGAGCCGATGATCGGCAGCGGTGGCGACATGTGCCGCTCGACCGGGTCGGACAGGGACGCCCGCCTGCCGAACAGCGCGTCGAGCAGCGAGCGCTCGATGACCGAGCCGACCACCTCGCCGGCCGTCACCGGCGGCTCGGCCCGCACGACCGGCATCTGCGAGACCCCGTACTCGCGCAGGATGTCGATCGCGTCGCGCACCGTCTCGTTGGGGTGGACGTGCACCAGGGACGGCGTCTCCCCCGACTTGACCCGCAGCACGTCGCCGACCGTCGTCCGGGGACGGCTCGACCGGTCGCCGACCGGAAGCCGTAGTCCGCCATCCACCGGTCGCTGAAGATCTTCGACAGGTAGCCGCGGCCGCCGTCGGGCAGCAGCACCACGACGACGTCGTCCGGGCCGCCCTCGGCGGCCACCCGCAGCGCCGCCACCGTCGCCATGCCGCACGACCCGCCGACGAGCAGGCCCTCCTCGCGGGCGAGCCGCCGGGTCATCGCGAAGGAGTCGCCGTCGGACACGGCGACGATCCGGTCGGCGACGGACTTGTCGTAGGTGGTCGGCCAGAAGTCCTCGCCGACGCCCTCGACGAGGTAGGGACGGCCGGTGCCGCCGGAGTACACCGAGCCCTCCGGGTCGGCGCCGACGACCTGCACCCGCCCGTCGGAGACCTCCTTGAGGTACCGGCCGGCGCCGCTGATCGTCCCGCCGGTGCCGACGCCGGTGACGAAGTGGGTGATCCGCCCGTCGGTCTGCGCCCAGATCTCCGGGCCGGTCGTCTCGTAGTGCGAGAGCGGGTTGTTCTCGTTGGCGTACTGGTTCGGCTTCCAGCCGCCCGGGGTCTCGCGGGCCAGCCGGTCGGAGACCGAGTAGTAGGAGCGCGGGTCCTCCGGGGCGACGGCGGTCGGGCAGACGACCACCTCGGCGCCGTAGGCCCGCAGCACGTCGACCTTGTCCTGGCTGACCTTGTCCGGGCAGACGAACACGCAGCGGTAGCCGCGCTGCTGGGCGACCAGGGCCAGGCCGACGCCGGTGTTGCCGCTGGTCGGCTCGACGATGGTGCCGCCGGGGCGCAGCTCGCCGCTCCGCTCGGCGGCGTCGATCATCCGCACCGCGATGCGGTCCTTCACCGATCCACCCGGGTTCACGTACTCGACCTTGGCCAGCACCGTGGCGGGCAGGCCCGCGGCGACCCGGTTGAGCCGCACCAGCGGGGTGTGCCCGATCAGGTCGACGACGCTCTGCGCGTACTCCACGCCTTGGAGGCTAACGTCGCTGCGGACGAGATCGTGAGGAGAGCCACCGGTGTCCCGAGCCAGCCGCGCCCGCCGCATCGCGACGGCGGCGGCCTACCGCGGCGGCGGGATCGGTGCTGTCGGAGCGCTCGGCGGGGCGGCGTTCTACGGCCTCATCGTCGGACAGACGCGCCTGGCGCGCCGCCGCATCCCGACCGCTGTCGGCGCCGCGCCGCCGACGGACGGCACCACCTGGACGGCAGCAGGCGTCAGCGTGGCGCGCCCGCCGATCCGGATGGCGATGCTCGGCGACTCACTGGCCGCCGGGTACGGCGTGCACCGCGACCGCGACACCCCCAGCGTCCGCCTGGCCATCGGCATCTCCAGCGTCGCCCGCCGGCCGGTACACGTCAGCAACGTCGCCGTCGTCGGTGCCGAATCGCGCGGGCTGGCCGTGCAGCTGGACGTGCTGGCGCGCCGCGGCCCCGCGCCGGAGCTCGCGGTCGTGATGGTCGGGGCGAACGACGTCACCCACCGGATCAAGCCCGCCGAGTCGGTCGCGATGCTCGCCGCGGCCGTCACCCGGCTGCGCGCGGCGGGCGCGGAGGTCGTCGTCGGCACCTGCCCCGACCTCGGCACGATCCGGCCGATCGGGCAGCCGCTGCGCTGGATCGCCCGGCGGATGTCGCGCAACCTCGCCGCCGCCCAGACCATCGCGGTCGTGGAGGCCGGCGGCCGGACGGTGTCGCTCGGGGACCTGCTGGGCCCGCTGTTCGCCAGCAGCAGCGAACTGTTCAGTGACGACCGTTTCCACCCGTCGGCGGCCGGGTACGCGGCGGCGGCCGACGCGGTCCTGCCCTCGGCGCTGGACGCCCTCGGCCTGCGCACCCGGGCCCGCGCGGCCACCGCGCTCAGCACCCGTCGGGCGCGGCCGCTGGCCCGTGCCGCGGCCAAGGCGGTCGCCGTGCCCGGCACAGAGGTCCTGGAGGCGGCGCCGGCGTCCGGGCGGCGCCCGCTCACCCGCTGGCGGCACGCGCTGCACCGCCGCTCCCTCGGCCCGCTGGTGGTGCTGCGCCGGCGCCGGCCGCAGACCGGCCTCCGCACCGCCGCGGACGCCGCCCGGCCGGTGTCCGCACCGGCACTGGCGGTCGCGGCAGGTGACGGTTCCGCTGCCGAGAACTCGAGCGTGACCTCTTCGACTCCCACTCGTTGACCAGGGAGACGGGAGGGGCCGCCTCCAGGAGGGAAGGAGGCGAGCTCCCGTCGACGACGGAACGGCCCGCGGGGAGGGGGGATCCCCGCGGGCCGTTCGTGTGCCGGAGAGTCTGCTCGACCCTCGGACGTCCTAGTTGTTGCGTCCGGTCAGGTAGCTGAGCAGGCGGAGGATCTCGAGGTACAGCCACACCAGCGTCAGCATGATCCCGAACGCGGCGTACCACGCGAACTTCTCGTCCGCGCCGCGGCGGATGCCCTGCTCGACGATGTCGAAGTCGATGACCAGGTTGAACGCCGCGATGGCGATGAACGCGATGCTGATGACGATCGCCAGCGTGCCGCCGTCGCGGATCCCGAGACCGCCCGGGTGGAAGATGCTGGCGATGAGGTTGACCAGCATCAGCCCGACCGCGCCGAGCGTGGCGCCGACGACCATGCGGGTGAAGCGCGGCGTCACCCGGATCGCGCCGATCCGGTAGACGAACAGCATCGCGGCCGCGACCAGCACCGTCCCCGTGACCGCCTGGATGACGATGCCGTGGAACTGGTCGTTGTAGAGCCGGCTGATCGCGCCGAGGAACAACCCCTGGCACGCCGAGTACAGCAGGGCGGTGACCGCGTTGGCACGGCCGGTGAACGCCATGTACAGGCCCAGTCCGAGCCCGCCGAGCGCGCCGAGCAGGATCAGCGGGGCGGCCGCCGTGGTGCTCACCAGTGACCAGGACACCGCGCCCGTGACGAGCAGGAGGGCGAGCATCGCGCCCAGGCGCACGACGACGGAGTCCAGCGTCATGTAGCGGGCAGGCGCCGCGCCGCCTCCGCCGCCCCAGCCGCCCCCGCCGGGACCGGTGGTCGGCGGGTAGGTCGGGCCGCCGTACGCGGGGCGCTCGTACATCTGCCGCAGCTCGTCCGACGACGGCGCAGGGCGGGTCGTCGGGGCTGGCGGCTGGCCGGAGCCGAAGCGGTTGACCACTGGGTTGCTGGGCACTGCCGTGTCCTTCCGAAACGGTCGGGATGTCAGATCAGGCTGACACAGGTGGAACGTCCCCGGCGGGCGGCGCGTTCCCCCGTGCAGGATCTCAGGCGTGCCCCTCACGAGACTCGGCCTGGTCGTCCACGGCGGCAAGCAGGCGGCGCTGGACACCGCGGACGGCCTCGAGCGGTGGGCCGCCGAGCGCGGGATCAGCACCGTCCGGCTCGACGTGTGGAGCGCGGACGCCGCCCGCCGCAACGCCCGCGACGAGGTGGCCGCCGCCGGCAGGCTGGACCTCATCGTCACGATCGGTGGCGACGGCACCTTCCTGCGCGGGATGCGCGTCGCTGCGGCCGCCGACGTGCCGGTCCTCGGCGTCGACGTCGGCCGGGTCGGCTTCCTCACCGACATCCGCACCGACCGGGCAGTGCAGGCGATCGAGGCGTTCGAGGACGGCCGCGCGGTGATCGACGAGCGGCTCACGCTGACGATGCGCGCCAACCGGCCGCTCGAGATCCCGGCGGGCATCGACGCGCTGCTGCACTACGGCCGCGGGCCGGCGCTGCCGCCCCCACCGGTGCACGACAGCCTGCCCGAGGACGTCGGGTGGGGCGTCGGGCTGGACATCACCGCACTCAACGACGTCGTGTTCGAGAAGCTCAGCCGCGACCGCCAGGCGAGCGTCGCGGTGTACCTCGACGGGCGGTTGTTCGTCTCCTACTCCGCGGACGCGCTGGTCGTGGCGACGCCGACCGGCTCGACGGCGTACTCGTTCGCCGCCGGAGGTCCGGTCGTCTCGCCGCGCGCCGACGCGATCGTCTTCACGCCGGTCGCGCCGCACATGACCTTCGACCGCAGCCTGGTCGTGGCCGCCGACGAGGCCGTCGCGGTGCGGGTGCTCGACCACAGCGGGCGGGTCGTGGTCTCCGTCGACGGTCAGGTGCGCGGCGTGCTGGAGCCCGGGGACTGGGTCGGCGTGTTCGCCCGGCCGTGGCGGGCGCGACTGGTCCGGCTCGCGGAGCCGGACTTCTTCGGCCGGGTGCGCGACCGGTTCCACGTCGCCGATGCCACCGCCGCTGCCGCCGACGGCAGCGCGCCGGCGATCTACCGGCCGGACCTGCCCGTCCCGCCGGACCTGCAGCACCTCTACCTGCCGCCCCGCCCGCCGGACGACGACTGAGCCGCGTCGGCGCCGACGGCGTCCTTGATCACCCACCATTTCTTCGTCTGCGAGACGAGTTCTTGGCAGGTGATCAAGGAGGCGACCCGGTCCGGGCCCGCGGCTCAGGCGTCGTCGGAGATGGCGAAGTTCCGGTCGGTCGCGGTGATCTCCAGCAGCCGGCGGACACTCTCGCTCGGCCGGCGCAGCACCAGCGGGACGTCGTTGCGGCGCGCCTCCTCCTCCGAGCGCAGCAGCATGCTCAGCCCCACGGAGTCGATGAACGTGACCTCGCTGAGGTCGATGGTGACGTGGCGCGGCCGGCCGTCGGTGTGCTCGCCGACCTCGGCGGCGACATCGTCGGGCACCCGGTAGGCGGTCTCGACGTCCATCTCGCCGCTCACCCGCAGCACGACGCCGGCGTCCTCGCTGTCCTTGGCGATCTCCACCGGGCCTCCCGCGCCGTCCTCACGTGTCCGTCCGGTATACCCCGGTTGTCCAGCATGGTGCCCCCGGTCGGGTTCGAACCGACACTGGGACCCTTTTAAGGGGCCTGCCTCTGCCAGTTGGGCTACGGGGGCGCGAGCCGCTCGCCGCGTGACGCGCCGCGGACGTGCGCCACCGCGCGGGCGAACACAGTGTCCAGCATCGGCTCGGTCAGCCGGCCGGTGAACGTGTTCTGCTGGCTGACGTGGTAACAGCCGAGCACCAGGCGGCCGTCGTCGAGCAGGACCTCGACGCCGTGCCCGAACGGCGCCGGCCGGGCCGGGACGGGCACCCCGGCGGCGCGCAGCGCCGGCCACAGTGCCGCCCAACCGAACCCGCCCAGCACGACCACCGAGCGCACCGCCGGCCACACCAGCGCGACCTCCCGTGCGAGCCAGCTCCGGCAGGTGTCCCGCTCGGCCGGCGTCGGCGCGTTGCCCGGCGGGGCGCACCGTACGGCCGCGACGATGCGGGCGTCGATCAACGCCAGCCCGTCGTCGGCGCGCACGGACCGGGCCTGGTTCGCCAGCCCCGCGCGGTGCATCGCCGCGATCAGCCAGTCGCCGGAGCGGTCGCCGGTGAAGATCCGCCCGGTCCGGTTGCCGCCGTGCGCGGCGGGCGCCAACCCGACCACCAGGACGCCCGGCCGCTCGACTCCGAAGCCCACCGTCGGCCGGCCCCAGTACGTCTCCTCCGTGTAGGCCCGGCGCTTCTCCAGCGCGACCTGCTCGCGCCACGCGACGAGCCGCGGGCACGCCCGGCAGACCGACGACCGCGCGGTGAGCTCCCGCAGTCCGCCCGCCGACGCGGCGAGTGCTGCCACCGACGCCGCATCGTGCGCCACCGGCGTGGACTCGTCGGCGGGGTCGACGACGCCCGGCGGCAGCGGCTGCACCGGCCCAGCCTGCCGGATCGGGTACCCGGTCAGCCGGCCGGATTGGGTATAGGAGCGGCATGCCCAACATCGCCGGCAAGCTCGGCTTCAAGGTCGTCAACCTCGCCGTCGGCATCCCGGTCGGGATCGCCGTGCGCAAGGGCGTGCAGAAGGCGTGGCTGGCCGCGCGTCCCGACGACCCGCCGCGCAAGGCCAACGACCCCGACGTCACGTGGAGCGACGCCCTGTCCTGGGCGGCGTTGGCGGCCGTGGGCGTGGCCGTCGCCGAGCTGGTGAGCATGAAGGGCGCCGCGGAGGTCTACCGGCTCGTGACCGGCAGCAACCCGCCGGTGAAGACCCCGAAGTACCACGAGCCGGCGAAGGACGCGAAGAAGGTCAGCCTCGACGCCTGAGCGGTGGACCGTGACCCCACCGCACCGGATCCCCGGCCGTGGTTCCGGGAGGTCGCGGTCCCGGCTGCCGTGACCGCGGACCTGGCGACGGCGTGGGTCGTCGACTCCGACGCCGAGCACGCCCTGGTCCCGGACGCCTGCGTCGACGTGGTGTGGCTGGCCGACGGCTCGGTGTGGGTGTGCGGCCCGGAGACGCGGGGGTGGACGTTCCGGGTGCCGGGCGGCCGGGAAGCGGTGGGCATCCGGTTCCGGCCGGGACACGCCTCCGCAGCGCTCGGCGTCGGCATGGACGAGCTCCGCGAGCAGCGCGTCCCGCTGCGCGACGTCGTCGGCCGGGACGGCGAGCGCCTGGCCGACCGGCTGCACGCGGCGACGGGTCCGGCGGCCCGGGTCCGTCTGCTCCACGGCGCCGCCGCCGGCTGGGCCTCGTCGGGCCGGGAGCCGGACGTGGTCGCCGACCGCATCGCGCGCCGGCTGTCGGACGATCCCGCGCTCACCGCGACCGGCCTCGCGCGCGAGCTCGGCCTCAGCGACCGGCAGCTGCTCCGTCGCGCCAGCATCGCTTTCGGCTACGGGCCGGCGACGCTGCGGCGCGTCCTGCGGCTGCAGCGCTTCCTCGCGCTGGCACGCGGGCGCCGTCACGCGGGCAGGCTCACAGCGCTGGCGCTCGCCGCCGGCTACGCCGACCAGCAGCACCTGGCGCGCGACGCCCGGGACATCGCCCGCGCCACCCCGTCCGCCCTACTGCGATCAGACCACGCGGACCCGGCGACGTCCGATCCGTCCACGACACCGCCGGCCGGCGCCGCCAGACTGGGCTGACACCCCGACCCGGAGGAGTCCGCCATGGCAGGCCTCGTCGCCACCGCCGAGACCCAGATCGACGCCGCACCCGAGACCGTCTGGCACGCGCTGACCGACCCGGAGGCGATCCGGCAGTACATGTTCGGCACCGCCGTCGAGACCGACTGGCAGCCCGGGAGCCGCATCGTGTGGCGCGGCGAGTTCCAGGGCCGGCGGTACGAGGACCGGGGCGAGATCCTCGCCGCGGAGCCCGGCCGCCGGCTGGAGGTCACCCACTTCAGCCCGCTCACCGGTCAGGACGACGTCCCCGAGAACTACCACCGCATCGCGTACACGCTGGAGCCGACCGCCGGCGGCACCCGGCTCAGCCTCAGCCAGGACAACAACGCGACGGACGAGGATGTCGAGCACGCCCGAGCGAACTGGCAGCAGGTGCTCGCCGGCATCGCCCGCGTCGCGGAGGGCGGCGGCCCCGAACACCACGGCTGAACCCCCAGGGCTCTCTCCGGCCCTCGGCAGAGCACCTCCCGTCGCGGCATGATGTGCAGATGAGCGCGCCTGCTCCCTCACCATCGGCCTCGACGCGGATCGGTCACGACGAGCGTCACGCCGCGATCGCCGCCCTGGACGAGCACCTGGCCGCCGGACGGCTCGACGCCGAGGAGTACGGCGAGCGGATGGCCGCGGCGAGCCTGGCCCGCACCCGGGACGAGCTGGACCCGCTCTTCGACGACCTGCCGCAGCCACGCCCCTTCCCGCCCACCACCCCGGTGTGGGCGCCGCCGGTCCCACCGCCGCCACTGCAGCGCTGGTACGACCCGAGGAGCGGACTGTGGCTGCCGGCCGGTACCGAGCTCGCCGGCGTCGGACGGCGCATCGGTGCGTTCTTCCTCGGCATCGTCCTGTTCCTGGTCACGCTCGGGATCGGCTACGCGATCTGGGGCCTCGCCGTGTGGTCGAGGGGGCAGACGCCCGCGCTGCAGGTCCTCCGGATGCGCGCCTACCGCCCCAGCACCGGACGCGCCGCCGGGTTCGGGTGGATGGCACTGCGCGAGGTGCTCGGGCGGCTCGTCGAGCAGGCGGGCGGCGGCCTGGTCGCGCTGCTGTCCTTCGTCCTGTTCTGCTCCCAGAAGCAGCATCGCGCGCTGCACGACCTGATCGCCGGCACCGTGGTGCTGCACGAGCTGCGCTGAACGGCGGTCAGTCCCGCAGCGAGAGCACGACACCGTCGAGGATGTCGTGCTCGCTGGCGATGACCTCCTGGGCGCCGCTGGCCTCGACCAGAGTGCGCAGCACCAGCGCGCCGGCGGCGATCACGTCGACCCGCCCGGGATGCAGCACCGGGATGGCCGCGCGCTCCGGGCGTGGCGCGCCCACCAGCAGCTCGGTCACCCGCGCGACCTCCGCGGCGGACATCCGGGAGCCGTGCACCGCAGCGCTGTCGTACGCAGGCAAGCCGAGCGCGATCGCGGCCATCGTCGTCACCGTGCCGGCGACGCCGACCAGGGCGCTCGCCCGGTCCAGCGGCACCGGCTGACCGGCGAGCGCGGCACGGACGTCGGCGACGACGGCCGCGACCTGCGCGGCGCTCGGCGGGTCGTCGCGCAGGTGGCGCTCGGTCATCCGCACCGAGCCGACGTCCATGCTGTGCGCCCGCTCCACCTGCCCCCCGCTGCCCAGGACGAGCTCGGTGGACCCGCCGCCGATGTCCGCGAGCAGCAGCGGCTCCGGCACGTCCGGGAGTCCGGCGACCGCGCCGGCGTAGGACAGCGCCGCCTCCTCCGCACCGCTGACCACCTCCGGGACGACGTCGAGGACGTCGCGGACGAGGGCCACGAACGCGTCCCGGTTCGCCGCGTCGCGGGTGGCGCTGGTCGCCACCATCCGGGTGCGGACGGCGCCGGTGTCGCGGATGAGCGTGGCGTACTCCCGCAACGCCGCGCCGGTGCGGTCCAACGCCGCGGGCGCCAGCACGCCGGTGCGGTCGACGTCCTGCCCGAGCCGGACGATGCGCATCTCACGGACGACGTCGCGTAGCGCACCGCCGGGCAGCACGTCGGCGACGAGCAGCCGCACCGAGTTCGTCCCGCAGTCGATCCCGGCCAGCCGCCGGTCAGAGCGTTCAGACACAAGGCCCGTCCGCCCACCACGGGTCGAGCAGCGCCAGCGCCTCGTCGCCGAGCGGGTTGGCCCCGGGCCCGGCGGCGAGCGTGTGCGCCACCAGGACGTGCAGGCACTTCACGCGGTTCGGCATCCCCCCGGCCGAGACACCGGCGATCTCGGGAACGTCGCCGAGCTGCTCGCGCCGCGCCAGGTACGCCTCGTGCGCGTGCCGGTACGCCGCGGCGAGTTCGGGATCGCTGCCCAGCCGGTCGGTCATCGACCGCATCACGCCGTCGGACTCCAGCCGGCTCACCGCGCCGGTGGCCCGCGGGCAGGTGAGGTAGTACAGCGTCGGGAAGGGCGTCCCGTCCGTCAGCCGCGGTGCCGTCTCGACGACGTCGGGGTTGCCGCACGGGCAGCGGTGCGCCACCTCACGCATCGCCCGCGGGGTCCGCCCGAGCTGCTGCGCCACGGCCGACCGGTCCCGGTCGGTCGCCGTCACGACAGGCCGGCCGTCACGGGGAGCCGGCCGTCACGGCGCTCGGTCGGCGGCCTGCAGGCTGCTCCAGAGCCGGGTGCTCCAGCTGTCGCCGCGGCTCGGCTCCGGACGGCTGGCGGTGGAGCCGCCCCCCAGCGCGGGACGCTCGCCAGGCCGCACGACCACGTAGACCCGCTCGCCGGGCAGCGCGTACTGCAGCCGGGTCCGGGCCTGCTGCTCGACGTACGCGGGGTCGCGCCACTGGGCCTGCTGCCGCTGCAGCTCGGCGAGCTCGGCCTGGTTGGCGGCCAGCTGGCGCTGCGCCTGCTGCACCGCCGCGCGGGTGGAGAGGTAGCGGTGCACTGGGCTGGCCAGGACGACGACGAGGAACACCAGCACCGCGCCGAGCAGGATCGCCCGCCCGGTCGGCGGTCGGCGCCCGGCCATCCGCCGGCCGGCCCACCCACTGATCCGCACTCGGACTACTCCGCCTCGGCGAAGCGCGGGAAGGCGTCGGCACCGGCGTAGCGGGCGGCGTCGTCGAGCTCCTCCTCGATCCGCAGGAGCTGGTTGTACTTCGCCACCCGCTCGCTCCGCGCCGGGGCGCCGGTCTTGATCTGCCCGCAGTTCACCGCGACGGCGAGGTCGGCGATCGTGGTGTCCTCGGTCTCGCCGGAGCGGTGGCTCATCATGCAGCTGTAGCCGTGGCGGTGGGCGAGGGAGACGGCGTCGAACGTCTCGGTGAGCGTGCCGATCTGGTTGACCTTGACCAGCAACGCGTTCGCGGCGCCCGCCTCGATGCCGCGCGCGAGCCGTTCCGGGTTGGTGACGAACAGGTCGTCGCCGACGATCTGCACCGCGTCGTCGAGGCGGGTCGTCAGCGCCTCCCAGGCCGGCCAGTCCTCCTCCGACAGCGGGTCCTCGACCGAGACGATCGGGTAGTCGGCGACGAGCGTCGCGTAGTACGAGATCATGTCGTCCGCGCTGGTGTCGCGGCCCTCGAAGCGGTACCGGCCGTCGGTGAAGAACTCGGTCGCCGCGACGTCGAGGGCGAGCGCCACGTCGGTGCCGGCCGTGAAGCCCGCCGCCCCGATCGCCTCGACGATGAGGTCCAGGGCGGCGCGGTTCGACTCCAGGTCGGGCGCGAAACCGCCTTCGTCGCCGAGCCCGGTGGACAGCCCGCGCTTCTTCAGCACCGACTTCAGTGCGTGGTAGACCTCGGCGCCCTGCCGCAGCGCCTCGGCGAACGTCGGGGCGCCGATCGGCGCGACCATGAACTCCTGGACGTCGACGTTCGAGTCGGCGTGCGCGCCGCCGTTCAGGATGTTCATCATCGGAACAGGCAGCAGGTACGCGTTCGGACCACCGAGGTAGCGGAACAGCGGCAGCTCTGCGGACACGGCGGCCGCCTTGGCGACCGCGAGCGAGACCCCGAGGATCGCGTTGGCGCCGAGCCGGGACTTGTCCGGGGTGCCGTCGAGGTCGATCAGCGCCGCGTCCACCAGCCGCTGCTCGCTCGCCTCGAACCCGACCAGCTCCGGGCCGATCGTCGACAGCACGCCTTCGACGGCGGTGCGCACGCCCTTGCCGCCGTAGCGCTCGCCGCCGTCGCGGAGTTCCACGGCCTCGAACGCCCCGGTCGACGCGCCGCTCGGGACCGCCGCGCGGGCCAGCGTCCCGTCGTCGAGCGCGACCTCGACCTCGACGGTGGGGTTGCCCCGCGAGTCGAGGATCTCGCGGGCGCCGACGGCCTCGATCGTGGCCACGTGCGAGATCCTTCCGACGGACGACAGCTCGTCGGGCAGCCTATCGGCGGGACCGCTCCGCCCGGCCGTGCCCCGCCGCGCTACTCCCCGCTCGCGCCGTCGATCGCCTCGCGCAGCAGGTCCGCGTGGCCGTTGTGGCGGGCGTACTCCTCGATGAGGTGCAGGTACAGCGCGCGGAGCGACCAGGTCTCGTCGTGGTGGCGGAACTCGTCGTCCAGGGAACGGGCGGCAAGCACGGCGCGCGCGTGCTCGGCCTCGCGCTGCCAGTGGGCGAACGCCTGCCGGACCAGCGCCGGGTCGTCCGCCGCGCCCTCGAAGTCCGCGTCGCCGGGGCCGTAGACGTCGGCCGCGGGCTCCCCGGTGACCCGGCCCATCCAGCCGCGTTCCACCTCGGCGGCGTGCCGGACCAGCCCGAGCAGCGACAGCGTGGTCGAGGCGATCGGGCGGGCGGCGAGCTGCGCGCTCGACAGCCCGGAGCACTTCCAGGCGAGCGTCGCCCGGTGCCAGTCGAGGAAACCCGCGAGCAGCTCGCGCTCCCCGGCGTTCAAGGGGAACTCGGGACGCGCGGCGGGGGTACCGGTCACGACCGCTCAGCCTGCCCGATGGCGCTGCGGTAGCCGAGGGTCACCCGGCGCAGCTCGCCCTCGGGGTCGACGCCGGCGTCGACCGCCTCCTCGACGAGCGCGAACAGCCGTCCGCCGAGTGAGTCCGGTCCCGGCGGCGGGACGTCCAGGCCGGCGCGGCGGGTGCGCGAGACGAGCTTCGCGGCGAGGGCCAGCGCGGGCTGCGCGACGGGCACGCCGTCCACCGCGGACGTCCGCCCCTTCTCGGTGATCTTGCGGTGCTCCCAGGCCTCGTTGACGTCCTCCGCGGTGGCGGCGGCGCCGTCACCGAAGACGTGCGGGTGCCGGCGTACCAGCTTGTCGACGAGGTCGGTGGCGACGTCCTCGATGGAGAACCGCGCTCCGGCGGGCAGTTCCTCGGCGAGCCGGGCGTGGAAGAGGACCTGGAGCAGCAGGTCGCCCAGTTCCTCGCGCAGCAGCGCGGCGTCGTCGGTCTCGATGGCCTCGAGGACCTCGTACGTCTCCTCGAGCAGGTACCGGGCCAGGCTGCGATGGGTCTGCTCTGCATCCCACGGGCAGCCACCGGGCGAGCGGAGGCGGTCCATCACCGCCGCCGCCTCGAGCAGCGCGGGGCGGGTGGCGGTCACTGGCCTGCGGGCACCGGCGCGGCGGACGCGGGCGCGCTCGTCTGCAGGGAAAGGAACGACGGCAGGCCACCGCCGCTGTCGAGGGCCAGGTTGGCGGCGTTCCACGAGCCGTAGCGCGGGCTGACCGTGACCGGGACGTTCAGCTTGCGCACCAGCGCGATGAGGTCGTTGCCGCTGGTGGTCGACGCCCGGGTGGACAGCACCTGCTGCAGCGTCAGCGACTGCAGGACGAGCTCCCCCATCGCCTGGCTGAACCCGTGCTGGGTGTAGTAGTCGGTGACCTGCTGGGCGGGCGTGCCGCTGAGGACCGCCGCGCGGGCCGTGGCCAGCTCGCTGGGACTCGGCGCGCCGCCGTTCGCCACGACGGTGCGCTGCAGCAGGTCCACCTGGATGAGGATGTTGAGCGCGTAGGTCTTCGGGACGACCTGCTGGCCGCTGTTGGCGTCGGTGTACGGGGTCGCCTGGGCGGTGACGTAGCGCGTGACGTCCGATTCGCCGATCCGGGTGTCACCGACCTTGGCGGCGAGACCGACGTTGGACTGGCAGGCGGACAGCAGCAGGACGGCGGCCGTGAGCAGGCCGCCGACCAGTGCCGTCCCGAGGACTCGGGCGCGCGATCTCACGGGCTCCAGGTTCTCACGGCATCCCGTAGCCAGGCGGCCGTGCCCTCGTCGGCCGGGTGGAAGGACTCGATCGCGAGCTCCTCGACGGTCACGTCGTGCGGCGTCCCGAGGACGGCGGTCATCGAGACGAACGACAGCAGCGCGCCGTCCGCCGCCCGGTAGCGCAGCGGGACGACCGCGGTGTCGGCGCGGGACCGGATGTCGGTGGGCGCCGCCGGTGGCGCCGGCAGCGCGGTGAGCTCCCGCAGCAGCCGGGCGAGCTCGAGGTCGGCGGTGACCGCGAGCTGGCGGCGCAGTCGCAGCAGCACGTGCGCCCGCCACTCGGCGAGGTTCTCGATCCGCGGCGCCATGCCGTCCGGGTGGAGGCTGAGACGCAGGACGTTGACCGGCGCCTCGAGCAGGGCGGGCGCCACGCCCTCCAGCAGCAGCGGCACCGCGCGGTTGGCCTCGAGCAGCGTCCAGTGCGCGTCGACCAGCAGGGCCGGCGACGGCTCGCTTCCGCGCAGCACCGCCGACACTGCGGCGCGCACCGCGGCGAGCGCCGGCGAGTCCAGCGGACGCTCGCGGTAGGCCGGGGCATGCCCGGCGGCGAGCAGCAGGGGGTTGCGCTGGCGCAGCGGCACGTCGAGCTCCTCGCACAGGCGGATGACCAGCTCGGCGCTCGGCCGCGACCGGCCGGTCTCGACGAAGCTGAGGTGACGGGTGGACACCTCGGCCCGCAGCGCCAGGTCGAGCTGGCTCATCCGGCGCCGGGTGCGCCACTGCCGCAGCAGCTCGCCGACCGACTCCTCCGGGACGACGGCACGCGAGGTCACCGCGACAGCCTGCGGCACCGCGCCGCCGCCGCGCCATGACCTCCGACGTCATCGACGCGCCGCACCCGGTGGCGGCAGAGTTCCTGCTCGTCGGCGGGAACGACCCGCGCCGGACGAGGAGGAACGATGTCGGACTTCATGCGGACGGTCGAGGACTACCTGGCGGTGTGGAACGAGACCGACGACGCGCAGCGCGCCACGCTCGCCGGGAAGGTGTTCGCCGAGGACGTCACCTACACCGACCCGCTGATGGCCGTGCGCGGCAGCGGGGCGCTCGCGGAGGCGATCGGCCAGGTGCACACCCAGTTCCCCGGCTGGACCTTCCGGGCCGCCGGGACCGCCGACGGCCACCACGACCAGGTGCGGTTCAGCTGGGAACTCGGTCCGGACGGGGTGCCCGCCGGCGCAGCGCCCGGTCGCCGGCTCGGACGTCGCCGTGCTGGCCGCGGACGGCCGGATCAGCAACGTCCTCGGCTTCCTGGACCGGGTGCCCGGCTGATCCGGGCGGCTCAGGCCGCTGCGCGTGACCCCACGACGGTGTCGAGGACGTCGACGCACCAGTCGAGCAGCGCGGTGTCGCGCAGCGGCTCGCCGCCGAACTTCGCCGGCGTGAACGAGCCGTCCGCGCCGCGCACGCCCTTGGGCCGCGGCACCGACATCGTCGACACCGCCGGCTTGTACAGCGCCCGGTCGTACAGCCGCGTCAGGCGCAGCTGCGCGGACTCCGGCAGGCTCACCGGGGAGAACCGCACCGAGTTGCCCTGCAGCGACACCTCGGTGACGCCGAAGCGCCGGCAGGCCACCCGGAACCGCGCCACGGCGAGCAGGTTCTCCACCGGCTGCGGCAGCGGGCCGAACCGGTCGACGAGCTCCTCGCGGACGGCGTCCACCGCGTCGTCGGTCGCCGCCGCGGCGAGCGAGCGGTAGGCCTCCAGCCGCAGCCGCTCGCCGGGCAGGTAGTCGGCGGGCAGGTTGGCGTCGATCGGCAGGTCGACCTTGACGTCGGCGAGCTCCTCGGACGTCGTCACCGCGGTAGTCCGCGACGGCCTCGCCGACCAGGCGGACGTACAGGTCGAAGCCGACGCCGGCGATGTGCCCGGACTGCTCGCCGCCCAGCAGGTTGCCGGCGCCGCGGATCTCCAGGTCCTTCATCGCGACCGGCCATGCCGGCGCCGAGCTCGGTGTGCTGGGCGATCGTCGCGAGCCGGTCGTAGGCGGTCTCGGTCAGCGGCCGCTCCGGCGGGTAGAGGAAGTAGGCGTAGCCGCGCTCGCGGGCGCGGCCGACCCGGCCGCGGATCTGGTGCAGCTGCGAGAGCCCGAACATGTCGGCCCGCTCGACGACCAGCGTGTTCGCGTTGGGGATGTCGAGGCCGGACTCGACGATCGTGGTCGCCACCAGGACGTCGTACTTCTTCTCCCAGAAGCCGATCATGATCTGCTCGAGCGCGTCCTCGCCCATCTGCCCGTGCGCGACCGCGATGCGTGCCTCGGGCACGAGCTGGTGCAGCCGGTCGGCGGCCCGGTTGATCGACTCGACCCGGTTGTGGATGTAGAAGACCTGCCCGTCGCGCAGCAGCTCGCGCCGGATCGCGGCGGCGATCTGGCGGTTGTCGTAGGCGCCGACGAAGGTCAGGACCGGGTGCCGCTCCTCCGGCGGGGTCAGGATCGTCGTCATCTCCCGGATGCCGGTGAGCGACATCTCCAGCGTGCGCGGGATCGGCGTCGCCGACATCGTCAGGACGTCGACGGCGGTGCGCAGCGACTTCAGGTACTCCTTGTGCTCGACGCCGAAGCGCTGCTCCTCGTCGACGACGACCAGCCCGAGGTCCTTGAACCGGACGGTCTGCTGCAGCAGCCGGTGCGTGCCGATGACGATGTCGACGCTGCCGTCGACGATGCCCGGCCATCGTCGCGTCGGCGTCGGCCTTCGAGGTGAACCGGGACAGCTCGCGGACGTCACCGGGAACTGCGCCATCCGCTCGGTGAAGGTCTGCAGGTGCTGGTGCGCGAGCAGCGTCGTCGGCACCAGGACGGCCACCTGCTTGCCGTCCTGCACCGCCTTGAACGCCGCGCGCACGGCGACCTCGGTCTTGCCGTAGCCGACGTCGCCGCAGATCACGCGGTCCATCGGGATCGGCTTCTCCATGTCGGCCTTGACCTCGTCGATGGCCGCGAGCTGGTCGGGCGTCTCGACGTAGGGGAAGGCGTCCTCGAGCTCGCGCTGCCACGGCGTGTCCGGTCCGAACGCGTACCCCTTCGTGGCCATCCGGGCGCTGTACAGCCGGATGAGCTCGGCGGCGATCTCCTTGACCGCCTTGCGGGCGCGGCCCTTCGTCTTGGCCCAGTCGGCGCCGCCGAGGCGGTTCAGCGACGGCGCCTCGCCGCCGACGTAGCGGGTGACCTGGTCCAGCGAGTCGGTCGGGACGAACAGCCGGTCGCCGGGCTGACCCTTGCGCGCCGGGGCGTACTCGATGATCAGGTACTCGCGCTCGCCGCCGTTGACGGTGCGGCGCACCATCTCGACGTACTTGCCGACGCCGTGCTGCTCGTGCACGACGAAGTCGCCGGGCTGCAGCGACGAGCGGGTCGACGGCGTTGCGCCGCCGCGACGGCATCCGGCTGGCGTCCTTGGTGACCGACCCGCGCTGGCCGGTGAGGTCGGCCTCGGTGAGCACCGCGAGGCGGAGCTCCGGGCTGAGCAGACCGCCCTCCAGCCCGCCGGTGGTCACCTGCACGACGCCGGTCACCTCGGCGTCGACGCCGGCGACCAGCCGGGCCGGGACCTCCGCGGCGGACAGCCGCTCGACCGCGCGCTGGGCCGAGCCGTGACCGTCGAAGACGAGCACGACGCGCCAGTCGTCGCGGACCCAGCCCTTGAGGTCGACGAGCACCTGCTCGAGGTCGCCCCGGTAGGCCGGCGCCGCCTCGAAGGTCGTCGCGACCGCGGCCGTGTCGTCACCGAGGCCGAACGGGGTGACGTCCCACCACGGCAGCCCCCGCGCGGCGGCGTGCTCGGCGGCCTGCTCCAGCGTCCGCAGCGACGCCGCGCCGAGGTCGACCGGGGCCTGTCCGCCGCCGGCGGCCGCCGCCCAGGACGCGGCGAGGAACTCCTCGGACGTGCGGACCAGGTCGGCGGCGCGGGTGCGGACCCGCTCCGGGTCGCAGAGGACGACGGTGCTGTCCGCCGGCAGGTCGGCGAAGACCAGGCGGAGGTCGTCGACCAGCGCCGGCGCCAGCGCCTCCATGCCCTCGACGGCCTCGCCCCGGCTGATCGGGTCGAGCAGCTCGGACAGCTCCGGGTGCTCGGCCAGCAACGCCGTCGCGCGGGCCCGGACGTCCTCGGTGAGCAGCAGCTCCCGGCACGGCGGCGCCCACAGGCCGTGCTCGGCGATCTCGAGCGAGCGCTGGTCGGCGACCTTGAAGTAGCGGATCTCCTCGACCTCGTCGCCCCAGAACTCGACCCGCAGCGGGTGCTCCTCGGTGGGCGGGAAGACGTCGAGGATGCCGCCGCGCACCGCGAGGTCGCCGCGCCGCTCGACCAGGTCGACGCGCGAGTAGCCGGCGGCGACCAGGTCGGCGACGACGTCGGTGAGCTCGCGGCCGGTGTCGCCGGCGCGCAGAGCGACCGGCTCGAGGTCGCCGAGTCCGGCCACCTGCGGCTGCAGCACCGCGCGGATCGGCGCGACGACGACCGACAGCGGCCCGGTGGTCGGGTCGTCGGTGCTCGGGTGCGCCAGCCGGCGCAGCACGGCCAGCCGCTGCCCGACGGTGTCGGCCCGGGGCGAGAGCCGTTCGTGCGGCAGGGTCTCCCAGCCGGGGAACGTGGCGACGGTGTCCGGCGGCAGCAGGCAGCGCAGCGCCGCGGCGAGGTCGTCGGCCTCCCGGCCGGTGCTCGTGACGGCGAGCAGGGTCCGCCCCGTCCGCTCGGCGACGGTGGCCAGGACGAGCGCGCGTGCGGCGGGCGGCGCGACGACCGACAGCGCCGGACGCTCCGGCGACTCGAGGGCAGCGGCGAGCGCGGGATCGGCAGCGGAGATGCCGACGAGGCCGGACAACACGGGTGGGCACTCCCTCGAACCGGCAGCACGAACAGCCGCAGTCGAGACGACGGCGGCCCTTCTTCAAGGTTACGCATGCCGCGATCGGGCAAGGTCTGTGCGCACGTGCTCCCGGTGGGGGTTAGCCTGTGGCTCCGACACGCGGAGGACGGGGGGCCAGATGCCGGGTGTTCGGACCACCGCTCGACCCGGGTCGGCAGGGACCTGACGTGCGAGTCGTCTTCGACGCCTACTGGTGGGTCGAAGGTCCGTTGTCGAACCAGATGGTGCAGCGACGGCTCATCGAGGCGTGGCTGGCCGACCATCCGGAGGACACGGGCGTCCTCGTCGTCCCCAGGGCACACCTCGCGGCGGCACGGGCGGACGCGCCGAACGGCGTGGAGGTCGTCGGCACTGCTGCCCGTCCGCACGCGGTGGCGGCCGCAACGGTCCTGGGCGAGCTCGCGCGTCGACGGCGAGCCGACGTCGTCGTCGCTCACAACTTCACCCCGGTCACCGGCGCGGCGGTCACCTTCGTCCACGACGTCCTCTTCGTCACCAACCCGGAGTGGTTCACGCCCGCCGAGCGGCTGTATCTGTGGCCGATCCCGCTGCTCGCCCGCCGCGCCGGCGCGGTGGCGACGTCGTCGGCGCACGAGGCCGAGCGCATCCGGACCGCGACCCGCGGACTGCAGCTCGTTCGCCCCGTCGGCCTGGCGGTCAATCCCGAACTCACCGCAGCTGCGCCGGCCCGACCGGCCGCGCTCGGAGGAGTCGAGGACTTCCTGCTCACCGTCAGCCGGCTCAACGTCCGCAAGAACCTCGACCGCCTGATCCAGGCAGCCCTGTCGGCGGGGACGGCGACGCCCACCCGGCCGCTGGTGGTCGTGGGCGAGCCCGAAGGTCGCGCCGCGGACCTCGGCGCCGCAGCGGACACCGCTCGCAGCCAGGGCAGTCTGCGGTTCCTCGACCGGGTCGACGACGCACAGTTGGCCTGGTTGTACGGGCACACCTCGCTGTTCTGCTACCCCTCGCTCGACGAGGGGTTCGGCCTGCCGCCGGTCGAGGCGCTGGCGTTCGGCGCGCGCATCCTCGCCAGCGACATCCCGGTCTTCCGCGAGACGCTGCGGGAGCGGGCGACCTACGTCGACCCGAAGGACCCCGAGGCGATGGCGGCGGCGCTGTCGTCGCTGTTGGGCTCGGGTCCGGCACGGCAGGCGCCGGTCGAGGACCGGAGCTGGTCGCAGTGCGCCGGAGCGCTGCGCGACCTCGCGATCGAGGTGGTCGCGGCGCGTGGGTCGCCGACGCCGCGACGGATCGGACGTGCTCCGTGACCGTGACCCAGCGCAGCAGCCACCGTGAGATCGTCGCGTCCCTGGCCGGCGCCCGGAAGAGCAACCGGGGCGCGCCGCCGTACTCGAGGTGGATCAACCGTCCGTTGGGACGCCACCTCGCCGCGACCTGTTTCCGGCTGGGCCTCACCCCCAACCAGATCAGTCTGGTCAGCGCGGCGTGCACCCTCGCCGGGATCGTCGTCCTGGCCGTCGCACCTCCCGCGTGGCGGTGGAGCGTCCTCGTCACGGTGCTGCTGGTGCTGGGCTACGGCCTCGACTCGGCCGACGGTCAGGTGGCGCGCCTGCGTGGCGGCGGGAGTCCGGCGGGTGAGTGGCTGGACCACGTCTTCGACTCGGCCAAGGCGTCGGCGTTCCACGTGGCGGTCGCCGTGCTGTGGTTCCGCCACTACGACGTCCCGGACGGCATGCTGCTCATCCCGCTCGGGTTCTCGATCGTCGCCGCGGTCTTCTTCTTCGCGATGATCCTCACGGACATGCTGCGCCGGATCGACCGGGCCGCCGGCGGCGGCTCCGCTGACGCGAAGGCCAGCTTGGACCCCACCGAGCGGGCGCCGGTGCTGCGCTCGCTGATCGTGCTGCCGAACGACTACGGCGTCCTGTGTCTGGTGATGCTCCTGATCCCGGTGCAGGACGCCTTCGTCACGGTCTACACCGCGCTGTTCGCCGCCAACGCGCTCTTCCTCGCCGTCGGCGCGAAGCGTTGGTTCACCGAGATGAGGACGCTGGGCCGTCCGCGCCCGACGACGCCCGTCCCGTAGTCCGGCGCCGTCTCAGGCGGTCGCGACTCGGGTGTGCAGCGCCTCGCGCAGCAGCGTGCTGGAGGTGTGGACCGTGTAGGGCAGGTAGACCACGTCCACGCCGACCGAGGCGAAGTCGCGCTCGAGCCGGTCCCCCTTCAGCGTGCCGCGCCAGTCGTCACCCTTCACGATGACGTCGAAGCGGAGCCGCTCCCACATCTCGAGCTTGCTCTCGACGTCCTCCACCACGGCGTCGTCGACGAACGTGATGTTGCGGACGATCTCGAGCCGCTCGCCCACCGGCACGACCGGCAGCTTGCCCTTGGCTGCCAGTGCGCGCTCGTCGCTCACGACGCCGGCGACCAAGTGGTCACAAGCGAGGCGGGCGTTGCGAAGGATGTTGAGATGGCCGATGTGGAACATGTCGAACACGCCGGGCACGTAGCCCACACGACAACTTGACACGAGTAGATCCCCCCGAGCGGCGTTTCCCCCCTGGAACGCCGAACTTGACGAGGATAGCATGTAGCGATCACCCACAGTCAGGGCATGCACGCCCGATGAGGCGTATCACGCCAGGCGGACTGTGCGGCCTCGCTACGCTCCGTCGGTGCGCGCGCCCGTCAGACCGTTGCGCGGGCGGTGGCCCGCGGTCCTCGAACGCCGTCTCGGTCGGTTCTTCTGGACCGATCCCGCCGTGGTCCTCGAGCCGGAGGCCGACCCCGAGTCCTTCCGCGCGGCCATGTCCGCCTTCCACGTCGGGGACACCATCAAGATCACCAAGTCGGACCGGCACGGCCGTGCCGATGCGCTGGCACTCGACAACCTCGACCTGTCGGACGCGGACATCGTCGACGTCGGGGCGTCGGACGGTACGACATCGGTCGAGTTGGTCAGCAAGCTCAGGGACTTCTCGTCCTACACGATCGCCGACCTGTACCTGACGGTGACCGGCCGGCGAGCCGGGCGCTGGGCCGCGTTCTACGACTCGTCGGGCGAGCCGATCCTCCTGGTCGGACGGCGGCTCGTCGCCTGGCCGGGTCTGTCGCGTCCCGTCGCGCGGCTGGCGCGACCCGTGCTCCGGAGACTCGCCGAGCGCGCGGACGCCGAGGAGGTCCTGCTCCTCAACCCGGCGACGCGCGCACTGCTCGCCGCCGACCCCAGGGTCGGCTACCGGGTCCACGACGTCTTCGAGGTGTACGACGGCCCGCCGCCGGACCTCATCAAGGTCGCCAACCTGCTGCGGCGGCTCTACTTCTCCGACGCCGACATCGAGCGCGGCCTGCGGGCGCTGCTCGGGTCCCTGCCTGACGGCGGTCACCTCCTGCTGGTGGACAACCCGCGGATCGCCGGCATCGACGAGCGCGCCGGCCTGTACCGCCGGACCGGCGACCGTTTCGAGCTCGTCGCTCAGACCGAGCACCCGACGGAGGTCGACGACCTGGTCCGCGCGGTCCGGTCGGCCGTGGCGACGACGCCCGACCGGTGACCGGCCCGGCGCTCACGCTGGTCACCGTGGTCTTCGAGCCGGAGACCCCGCTGCTCGAGTTGCAGGCGCGGTCACTGGCCCGGTTCGTCCCGGACGGTCTCTTCGTCGAGGTCCTCGTCGTGGACAACACCCGACGGGGCGTTCCGCGCCACGCCACCGAGCGGCTCCGCCGCGCGTACGGACCGGCCGCGACCCGCCTGCGCGTGCTCCGACCTGACGAGATCGCCGTCGTGCCGGCCGCGCGGGGATGGACGGTCCAACAGGTGCTCAAGTTGCTCGTCCATCGTCATGTGACGACGTCGCACTACCTGGTGCTGGACGCGAAGAACCACTGGATCCGGGGGACGAGCACCGCGGACTTCCTCGCGCCGGACGGTCGTGCGCGGGGCGCCAGTCACTCCTACCGTGCGCACGCCCTGCGCCGTGACCTCGACCGTGTCCTGCGCTACCTCGGCGTCGACCCGGAGCCCTGGCTGGACGACTTCCCCGTCACGCACACCCCGATCGTCCTGGAGACCGAGGTCGTCGCAGAGCTCGTCCGCGCCGTGGAGAACCGTTCCGGACGCGACTTCGCCAGCGAGTTCGTCGACGCCGGGCTGACCGAGTTCTTCCTCTACGCCGGTTGGCTCATCGCCGCGTACGGCGGGATCGACGGCCACCTGGACGGCTCGGTGATCAGGTCGGCGAACGTGTGGCCGAGCGAGCGGACGACGTCGGACGTGCGACGGGTGCTGGACGACGCACAACGACTCGAGGCACCGTTCCTGTCCGTCCATCGCACGGCGCTGGCGCGCTGCGGTCCGGCGTCCTCACGCGTGCTCGCCGACTTCTGGCTCGCCCGCGGCCTCCTTCCCGACCGCCGCGCGGCGATGACGTTCATCGCCGGCTACAAGACCAGGTACCTGCGCACCATGACCGTCCGCAAGATCAGGACGAGGCTGAGCTCACGGCACCGGTGACCGGTCCGGTCACCAGTACGTGCCGATGCGCTTGCTGCCCGACGCCTGACCGATGAGATCCGCAACATCCGCAGGAAGGCCGACCGCGTACGAGTCGTACGCGCTCGCCGGCCCGGTCGTGGTCTCCGCGTTGTGCCACGACGGGTTCTTCGCCTGCTGGAACGCGGCGACGGAACGGTAGGTGGTCACGGTGCTGTTGTCGCTGTTGCCCCAGCCGATCATCCGCGGGTCGTTCGTCGTCACGTCCGTGCGGAACAGGTTGCCGTTGACGGTCAGCTGCATCACGTCGGCCGAGCGGTTCGTGTAGTGGTCCTGCACGTGGTACTGGTACTGGCCCGTCGCGCCGCTCATGTCGTTGTTCGACGCGTCGATCTGCTCCACCAACCAGGGGTTGTCCGGTGTCGGCACGATCCACGACGGTTGGTTGCTGCGCCCGGGCAGGTAACGGTCGTCCTGGTAGCCACCGATGTCCCACAGGGTGTTGCCCCGCAGGGTGTTGTTGTAGATCTTGACGTCGCCGGTGTCCATCACGGTGACGCCCGACTGTGAGCCGGACACCTTGTTGTCCGCGATGATCCCGTGGGCGGAGAGCTCGGCCAGGATGCCGAAGGCCCTGTCGCCGTTGTCGAGCACGGTGTTGCCGGTGAACCGGAAGTGGGTCACGTTGACGTCGGTCCAGATCCCGGCCGCCTGGAGGTTGTCGCGGATGACACTGTCCCGGACGTCGAAACCGTCCGAGCGGTGGATCTTGATGCCTGCGGTGGCGGGGGAAACGGTCGAAGTGCTCCTGGTTGTTCTGCGCGATCAGCGTGTTCTGGACCACCGAGTTGTCCGACTGACTGACCTCGATCCCCGTCATCCCGTTGAGCTGGGAGGTGACGTGGTCGATGAGCAGGTCGTGCGAGTCGAGCGCCATGCCCTCGGTCGCGTTGTGGGTCAGCACCACGTTCTGCACGACGTTGTGGCCGCCGTGCCCACCGATGAAGACGGTGCCCATCTGCCACAGCGACGTCGCGTAGTCCCGGACGCCGAAGCCGCGCAGCGTGACCGCCGCGCCGCCGGAGACGATCGCCTGCTGCACGTTGCTGCTGGTCACGGCATGGCCCGACGGGTCAGACCCGACGACGATCGTCTGTGACCCGTAGTCCACGGCGAACTGCCCGGGTCCAGGGTTGGCGGCGACCTGGACCAGCGGCTGGCCGTCGAAGAACACCTGGTCCGGATGCGCCGCCATCGGGTACGCCGGGTCGAGGAAACCGCCGGCGTTCGATCCCTTGGTGAACGACGCGCTGCTGTCGAACTGGTAGGTCCACCCACGATGCACCCAGACCGAGCCCTGCTGAGTCCAACCCGACACCGGGATGGCTCCGTCGAACCAGGCGGCCTCACCGGGGTAGTTCTGGATGGTGACGGTCTTGCCGATCATGATCGACTCGTTGTAAGAGCCGGCGCGCAGGACGATCGTCCCGCCGGATGGCACGGCCGACAGGCCGCGGCCGACCGTTGCGAACGGCGAGGACACGGAGCCGTTGCCCGCGGAGTCGCTGCCGGACGGGCTGACGACGACCGCGCCGGCCGGGACCGGGTACCGCGCCGACCCGACCGGTAGGGAGCCCGCCGGCGCGCCGTCGGTGGTGTGCGCACCTCCACTCGGCGCAGAGGCGGGCGTGGTCGTCGGCGCCGGTGTCGGCGTCGCCGTCGAGGAGGTCGGCGACGCCGTGGGCGTCGGGACACTCGAGCTCGTGGGTGTCGGCGTCGCGGTCGGCGGTGCCGGGGTCGTGGTGGAGGACGGCGGGGCGGCTGGCGCGTCGGCCGACCAGCCGTCGATCCGGTGCACCGCCACGGCGCCGACGTCGGAGGCCCCGGACTGGTAGAAGGTCGCTCCGACGCTGCCGGCACCACTGAGCTCGCCGGGCGCCGTGTCGGTCTGGGTGAGCGACCAGGAGTCTGCGGAGGACCCCGCGACCCACGCCTTCGACCGGATCAGCACTGTCGAGGACCCGCTGATGTCCGCGTCGAGCACGACGTGCTGGCCTGCGGCCACTGTGCCCGGGACGGCGACCTCCGCGTTGCCGAAGATGTTGCCGGTGCCGGGGAGCTTCCGGGACATGCTCAGCCGCAGCCGTCCGCCGGTGGCGACGCGCAGCTGGGCGATGTACGAACTTCCGTCCGCCTGCCGACGCAGGATCACGCCCGCGGTCGTCCCGTTACCGGCCGCGGGCAGTGCCGGCACGCTGAACTCGAGTCGGAGTTCCTGGTCTGCGGCGGACACCGAACGGAGCACGAAGCCCTTGCTCGTGCCGGGAGAGATGTCGGAGATCGTCGCCGCGCCCGGACTCACCGCGAACGCGGTCTGCGGTGCCGGTGTGGTGTAGCTGCCGCCGACGTCCGCCGACCCGAGGCCGCCGATGACCGTGCGGTTGACCGTGTCCAGGACGTCCACGGTCCCGGTCGCCGACGCCGGCGCGTCCGCCGCGCTGGAGGAGCCGGTCGCCAGCACAACCGCGGTGGCGGCGAGGAGGGCGAAGCAGCTGACGCTCACAGCGACGTTGCGGCGCGCCCCGGGCCCGTTCGCGGGCTGATGCGCCGGGAGCCGGAGGGTGAGCGGGTCGTCGCCGCGTGACGTCGAACGGCGCCGGTGATGCCCCGACGGCATGTCGGGACGGCTCATCGAGTGGCGACCCACTGATCCTCCTCCAGGCCCACCCCCCGAGAGTCCGTGCACCGACAACCAACGTCGGATGTGCAACTGCCTACACCACTCCCAGCCAGGCGCACAAATTCAGCACCAGCACAGGTTCGCGTCGCGGGACGCGGTGCGAACCGGGCAGGGGATGACATCTCGACCGCCTGGACCGTCGCTCGACAGCCCCGTCCCGTACGATTTGGTCGTGCCAGGGGGGGCTGTCCGGCTCGGAGTCGACCGTCACCGCGGACTTGACCGTCGCGGAGCGGTACGAGCGGCTCGAGCAGGTGTGCGCCGCGGTTGCGCTCGTCGCCCTCGGTCTGCGGTACGTCCTTCCTCAAGGCATCACGACCGGACTGGCGGCCGCACTCGTTCTCGCGCCCGTGTGGGTGTCGCGCCTCGGCCGCTACTGCTGGGCGCGATCGTACGTCGCTCTCGGAATCGCGAGCATCGTCTGGGGACTGGCGCTGCTGCTTGTTTCCTCCGGCACGCACGCGGTGTCTCAGCACAACGCCTACGGCACGGTCTACCTCACGCTGGAAGGCGTCCTCGGTGTCGGTGTGGTGCTGTGGGCACGCACCGTCTTCGCGGTGCCGCAACTCGGGTTCTGGTACGCGCTCGGTCTGCTCGCCCATGCCAAGCTCTACCCGGGCGTCCTGGGGGCCAGCAACCCGCTGAAGTTCAACTGGCTGGTGCCGCTCGCCGTCCTGGTGTTCTCGCTCGCCTACGGCGCGAGCCGCCAAGTACAGCTGGCGCTGGCCGTGGTCCTCGCCGTGGTCGCCGGGATCGCCGACGCGCGGGCGATCTTCGGTACGGCGTTGATCAGCGCCGTCCTCCTCCTCTGGCAGCTCCCACCCCGGGCGACGACGCGGCGGGGATCCTGGGTGTGGATCAGCGTCATGCTCGGGGCGTTGGGTTACGCGGTCTACAGCTTCGCCTCGACGCTGCTGATCGATGGGTACTTGGGGACCGCGGCTCAACAGCGTTCCATCATGCAGGTGGAGCGTTCCGGCTCCCTGCTGCTGGGTGGACGTCCGGAACTGAGCGCGACGTGGGCCCTACTCCGCTCCGTCCCCCAGGGTTTCGGTCCGGGCACCATCGCCAACATCTCCGAGATCAACATCGCCAAGGCGGGCATGGCCTCGATCAACTACGACCCGAACAACGGCTACGTCGACCGCTTCATGTTCGGTTCGAGCGTCGAGCTCCACTCGACGTTCGGTGACCTCTGGGCTGCTTTCGGCGTGCCTGGGATCGCCCTCTCGCTCCTGATCGTGGTGATCGTCGTCGTCGGCGTCTCCCGACTGGTCGCCAGCCGCCGTGGCACGGCGCTCGTCTTCTTCTTCGGGATCTGGGTGCTCTGGAACATGGCCTTCTCACCGTTGCTCTCAGCGGTCCCGACGTTGTTCCTGGCCCTTGCACTGCTGATGGCGGAGCAGCCTCGCGTGCAGCAGCTGGGGAATCACTTGGAGGAACTCGCGCCGCGCGCGTCCTTCGGCGACCCTGGGCAGGAGCCCGCACCCCTGCCTCGGCTCAGTCCGATGCGAGAGGTGTGACCGGTGGACCTCCGGAACTACCTGACCGCACTTCGTCGTGGGTGGTGGCTGGTCGTCGTCTTCGCGCTGCTCGGCGCCGCCGTCGCCGGGTTCCAGACGTACCGCGAGACGCCCATCTACGCCGCCAAGGTGACGTTCTACATCAGCATCCCGTCGACCAACAGCTCCAGCGCGTTGTCGAGCGACCAGTTCGCCCAGGACCGCGCAAACTCGTACGCCCAGCTGCTGTCGAGCGAGCAGCTCGGTGACATGATCGCGGCCGACACCCAGCTACCGCTCACCGGCCGCCAGGTCGCCGGGACGATCACCGGCTCGGCGGAACTCAACACCGTGCTGGTGACCGCGACGGTCAAAGACGCATCCCCCCAGCAGGCCCTGACGATCGCCCGGTCTGCGGCCAACCAGTTCCCGAAGCTCGTCGACCAGCTCGACAACAAGAACAGCAGCGTCAACGTGTCGCTGACCCCCGTGTCGGGGCCGCAGGTCGGCGATACGCCGATCTCACCGCGCAAGAAGCTGAGCATCGGACTGGGCCTGCTCGCCGGACTCGTCATCGGTTTGTTCGCCGCCGCTGTCCGGCACCTGCTCGACACGTCCGTCCGGGGCGTCGAGACGCTCGAACGGATCGTCCGCGCCCCGGTCCTGGCCTCCGTCCCGCTGGACGCGAAGACGTCCACGTCGCCGCTCGTCCTCGACAGCGGTGGCACGTCGCCGCGCGGAGAGGCCATCCGCCAGCTCCGGACCGCGTTGCAGTTCGCGGACGCCGCCAGCCGGGTGCAGGTCCTGGTCGTGAGCTCGGCCATCGAAGGCGAGGGGAAGTCGACGACGGCGGCGAACCTCGCGCTGGTCATGGCTGAAGCAGGTCGACGGACACTCCTGCTCGACGCGGATCTCCGACGCCCGCGCATCGCCGACTACCTCGGCCTCGAGGGTGCCGTCGGGCTGACGAACGTCCTGGCCGAGCAGACGGCGCTGGAGGACGCCCTGCAGCTGTGGGGACCCGATGGGCTCACCGTTCTCACCAGCGGGTCGATCCCGCCCAACCCGTCGGAGTTGCTGAGCAGCCCGCGGATGACGGACCTCCTCTCGTTGCTGCGAGAGTCGTTCGACGTCGTGGTCATGGACTCGCCACCGCTGCTCCCGGTGACCGACGCGGCCGTCCTGTCCGCCGAGGCGGACGGGCTCGTCCTGGTCGTGCGGCACGGCCGCACCAAGCGGCCCCAGATCCTCGCGTCGGTGCGGGCGCTCCGGGCCGTCGACGCGCGGGTGCTGGGCGTCGTCGTCAACATGAAGCCGCTGCGACGGGCAGACCGACAGACCTACGGCGTGTACGCAGGCGCTCCCGCGCCGGCGCAGCCGGTGCCGACGACTCCGGTCGACTCCGGGCCGTGGCTCCTGCCCCAGGACGAAGCCCCCGAAGTCCCGCCCGTTGCGCCGCCCATGCCGCGGGTCAGCCCGCCGGGCACGCGTCGGCTGCGCACGCCCGTTCGGCGCAGGACCAGGAAGGCTGCCGCCGCCGAGCAGCAACCCGTGGAGAACACCGACGGCGTTCAACCACCAGCCGAGTCTCCGGCGGACGCGTCCGCCGGCCGGGCCGGGGACCACCGCTGAGCTGCGTCGCCGAGCTGGCGCACCGCAGCCGCGATCCGGTCGACGCACTGGCGCAGGTCGTCCGGACCGCGCCCGACCGGGTCGGGAACGCCGTCCAGTGCGGCGGGTACCGGCTGCACGAGACCCCGGGCCGCGACCACCGCGTCGATCGGGGTCCCCATGACCCCGACCTCGGCGGCGACGGCGAGCAGGCGCGCGAACTGCAGCAGGAGGAAGGTGCGCCGCAACGCCCCCGGCGACAGCGTCACCACCGCGGCCCGGTGCTCCGGCGCCAAGGGGAGAACAAGATCGGAGTCGGCGATGAGACCGGCGTCCAGCCGGCGGGACAGCCACGGGCCGGTCGGGACCTCGCGCGGCTCCAGTAGACGCGCGAGGTCCGCGTCGAGCGGCTGTCCCGGCACTGCCTCCACGCCTGCCGAGGCGACGTCCCACGGCAACCCGCGGGCCTGCGCCTCCGCGCGGAGCAGGAACTCCGCCGCGGGCGACCGGTAGCGGTTCGCCGTGCAGACGAGCAGGACGCGCGTCCGCGCGCCGTCGCCGCCAGCCGGGGCAGTCACGTCCGGTCCCGGACCCGCGAACGGCAGACAGCGAGCGCGCGGCGGTAGGCGCTCACGTGCTGCTCGGCGATCCTCGACCAGTCCCGGTCCGAGAGGTGGGGCCGTCCGTCCGGTGCCTCCTCGCGCAGCTCCGCGACCGTCCTCTCGATCGTGTCGCCGTCCAGCGGCCCGCTGAAGGTGCGGACCCATCGGGTGCCGACCTCTGCCGCCAGCCGCTGGTTGACCGGGTTGTCCGGCACCAGCACCGGTCGGTCCAGGGACAGCGCGGTCAGGACAGCGCCGGAGTTGTGCATCTCCGGGTACGGCAGGACGACCAGTTCGGCTTCGCCCACCTCCTCGACCAACTCTGCGTCGCTGATCCGTCGGAGCACCAGACGGACGCGCACGTCCGCGGCCGCCTGGTCGTGCAGCGCCGTCGCCAGCTCCGGCGTGCTCGGATGACCACTGACGTGCAGCGTCCAGTCCGGCGCGGGAGTCTCGGCGAACGCCCGGAGCAGTTCGGGTACCGCCTTGTACCGCCGCACCAGCCCGAAGAAAGCGATCCTGCCGGGGACGGTGTCCGGGCGCGGGTACTCGGCGAACCACTCCCGGTAATGGCCGTGCTTGATGGTCACCACGGGCGCTCCCGGCCGGACCGGAGTGTCGTCGTTCAACCGGATCCGCAGGACCGTCCACCGCTCGCCGAGGTCGAGGATGCGGCGCTCGACGGCGGAGACGTCCTTCGGCAGCTCGACGTTGTGCACCGTCCGGACGATGGCTCGGCGGAGCAACCGCGCCCGGACCAGGACGAGGGGGAACAACAGCTGACGCCCGACGGTCTTCAGCCGTGTCCCGCCCCGCAGTTGGGACTCCGGCCAGTGCAGGTGCAGGACGTCGTAGCGCCCGGTGAGGGCCTGCCGCCAGGACCAGTACTCGGGACGGACACCGGGCTCGTCCGCGAGGGAACGCGTGAGCAGCGTGGCGTACGGGTTCGTTCGCGGAGTCAGCGCCGGAGTGGACATGAGAACGACCAGCTCGTCCTCAGGCGCGCTCACGCCGCGCCTCCCGCGCTCGGTTTGATCCCGGGTGTCGGGTCGGCGAGAATGGCCGCGCGTGGTCCCCGACGACGCTGAACCCTCGACGATCCGATGCAGGACCACCAGGTGACGACCACGACCGGAGTTCCCGCGCGTGGCGGCCGCAGCGCCGCGTGGGCGACGGTCGCCCGTAGCGCAGGCGCGCGACTGCTCGTCCTGCCGGTGAGCGCGATCCTCGGCATCGTCAACACGCGGCTGATCATCTCGCACTTCGGCGAAGCTGCGTTCGCCCAGTACGGGCTCCTCGTCGGTATCGGGGCGCTGCTGCCGTTCGCGGACCTCGGCATCTCCGCAGCGGTCGTCAACGTCGTCAGCGCGTCGGAAGACCCGGCCCGAGACCCCGCTGTCCGCCGTGTCCTGACGACGTCGATCCGGGTGCTGACCTCGTCCTGCCTGGTCATCGCAGCCATCACCCTGGTCATCGCCGTGACGGGTTCATGGCCCCGACTCCTCGGGGAAGGCCTGGTCCCCGCCACGGGCGTCCCGTGCAGCGACGCTGTGCGGTCTGGTGATCGCGATGACCTTGATCGTCGGCTTCGGGCAACGACTGCTCACCGCACTGGACCGGAACCACCTCGCCATCGGTCTGATCGGGCTGCAGTCCCCGATCGTCGTGCTGTGCGTGCTCGGACTGATCGCCCTCGGGGGCGTGGCGGGCGATTACGTGGCCGTGGCCGCCTACGGCGCGACGTTCGTGCTGTCCGTCGTGTCCTGTGTCGTGGCGGCACGGCTGATCCGTCCGGCCGTCTCGATCGCGGTGCACGACGCACCCCGGCTGCGCAGTGTCCGCGGCGCCCGGGTCTTCGACGTCGCGTGGCCGATGCTGGTCCAGATGATCGCCCTGCCGCTGGCGATGCAGACCGACCGGATCGTGCTCAGCCACGTCGCGTCCGTGACCGACCTGGCTCAGTACAACCTCGCGTCGCAGGTCTTCACACCGGTCTGGTCCGTGGTCAACTCCGCCGGCGCCGCCCTCTGGCCCCTGTTCGCGAGGGCCCGGGCGCGGGCGGACCACGGCGACCAGTCCGTGTCGTCCCTCGCGGTCGGGTTCGGCGCGGGCGCGGGAGCCGTGTCGATCGTCCTGGCCGTCTGCTCGCCGTGGTTGGCGTCGGTCGCTTCCGGCGGGACCATCCGCCTGCCGGTCGGACTGGTGGTGGCGTTCACGGTCTTCATGGCCCTGCAGGGAGTGAAGTACCCGCTCGGGATGTACATGACCGACGCGCGCGGGTTGCGGTACCAGGCGCTGATGATCCTGCTGCTGTTGCCGGTGAACCTCGGCCTGTCCGTGTGGCTCGCCTACCGCTGGGGCGCAGCGGGACCGGTGGTCGGATCGGCGGTCAGCGTCTTCCTGTGTCAGGTCCTGGCGAACTGGTGGTACGTCCGACGCGAGGTCCGGCGGCGCACCGCTTCGGCAGCGGTCGAGGCTGGCGGTCGGCACCGCGCTCGGGAGGCGTCCGGGTGAGCGCCGGCGTCCGACTGACCGTCGCCATCCCCACGCACCGCCGCCCGCAGCAGTTGAGTCGAGCGCTGCACGCCGTCCTGTCACAGGTGCGGGCATGGGCCGCGGAGGGTGCCGGCCGCGACGGCCAGGTCCTCGTCGTGGACAACGACTCCGCCGGTAGCGCGCGCGCGGTCGTGACCGGGCTCGGTGCCGCGGACGTCCGGTACGTGGTGGAGCCCGTCGCCGGGATCGTCGCCGCCCGCAACCGCGCGCTCGACGAGACCGGTGACCGCGACCTGCTCGTCTTCCTCGACGACGACGAGCAGCCCCGCGCCAGGTGGCTCGAGACCTTGGTGGAGACCCACACCAGGACCGGCGCGACCGCGGTCATGGGCCGGGTGGTGTCGCGGGTCCCACCGGACGCCGACCCGTGGATCCTGGCCGGGGAGCTGTTCGAGCGGCCCCGGATGCCGACCGGGTCCGTCCTGGAGGTGGCCGCGACCGGGAACCTCCTGCTGGATGTCAGGCAGGTCCGGGAGCTCGGGGTGCGCTTCGACCGACGGTTCGCGCTCAGCTCGGGCGAGGACTCGTTCTTCTCCCGCCAGCTCGTCGGCCGCGGTGGGCGACTCGTGTTCTGCGACGAGTCGGTCGCCGAGGACGAGGTCGAGCCGGATCGGATCACGCGGACCTGGCTGCTCGCGCGCGCCCGCAGTCAGGGCAACGCGACCAGCCGTGTCGAGCTGGCACTCCGCGAAGGACGTGGGGAACGAGTTCGGACCAGACTCGTGTTGCTCGGGCGGGGTACTGCCCGGGTCGTCGGCGGTTCCGGTCGATGGGCGATCGGCCGTGTCACCGGTTCGCCGCGTCACCAGGCGCGGGGTGCCCGGACGCAGCGGCGGGGGATCGGGATGATCGCGGGCGCACTCGGGACGGTCCATCAGGAGTACGCGCGCGCGTCCTGACGACCGAGCAGGCCGCGCCGGAGGACGCAGACCCGCAGCCCGGCGAGCGTCCCGGTGAGCGCAGCCCAGAGCGGACGCGGTGACCTCAGCAGCTGGCGACGGCCGCCGCGCAGGAGGATCTCCCACGACGCGGCCGGCGACCGCACGACCCACCGCCTGAGGTCGCGGGCGGACAGGTGGTGCGCCGCGAAGACCAGACGGTTGCGGCAGTTCCAGTAGTAGTACGTGGTGCTCTTCGCCCGGTCCGTTGCCTCACGCCCCGACGTCCCGCCCTCGTCGTGGACGGCGACCAGGTCGGCCCGGACCGCCAGCGTGAAGCCGGCACGCACCGCGCGGAGGCTGAGGTCGACGTCCTCCCAGTAGAGGAAGTAGTCCTCGCTGAACCCACCGGTGGCGCGCCACGCCTCGGCGCTCAGCGCCAGGCAGGCGCCGGTGAGCCAGAACTGGAACGGTCCGCCCGGCGGACGACGCGCGGCCGACGGCGTGGAGCGGCGCATCGAGCCGTCCACCACGACGAGGTCGACTCCCTCGAAGACGCGGTGCCCCGAGGAGTCCTCGAGGCAGGGCGTGACCAACTCGCGCGGATCGGCCAGGACGTGGTCGCGCAACTCGTCGAGGACGTGCGCGGAGACGTCGGCGTCCGGGTTGACGACGACGAGGGCCGCGCAGCCGAGCTCGATCGCGCGCTCGAAGCCCGCGTTGGCACCGGCGCCGAACCCGCGGTTGTCCGGCATGTCCACGAGCTGCCAGCCCCGCTCGACACAAAGCACGCCGATCGCCCGGCGTTCCTCCGCCGTGGACCGGTTGTCGACGACGACCACCACGGCGTCGTCCGGGACGACGGGTCCGCTCGCCGCGAGCAAGCGGTGCGAGCCGTAGTTGACGACGACGACACCGAGGCGCCGGGAGGACTCTGTCACGTCGTCACATGCTGCCCGTACACGGGAAGGGCCCTCCCGGCCTGTCGGCCGGGAGGGCCCTCTCGCCCCGAAGCGATCAGTTCGGCTTGACCGCCGTGAAGTTGTCCACGGTGACCGTCACCGGCGTGGTCGACGTCGAGGACAGGTAGAGCAACGTCCCGACGGCGCCAGGAACCTGCAGCGCCGCGTCGTTGTCGGTCAGGCTGATCTGCGCGGCCGCGGGTTCTGTCGTACTCGCGTTCCAGACCTTCCCGGCCAGCGTGGCGGTGCCCGTCCCGGTGACCTGGAACCGCAGCCGCAGGACATCACCTGCTGCGTAGGTCACGCCGCTGACAGCCACTTCCCGCAGCGTGGTCTCCGTGCCGTTCACGACCTTGCTCTCGATCAGGTGCACGACGCCGCCGGACATCAGCCGCAGCTTCAGCCGGTAGTCGTTCTTCCCGGACCGCCGGGCGAGCAGACTCACGTAGGTGCCGCTCCCGGTACCGACGGAGTCCGGCTGGACGTCCATGACCTCGTTGACGTCCGTGGCGGACACGGAGTTCAGCTGCGCGCTCACGGTGGTCCCCGCGGTGCTCAGCTTCACCTTGCCGGTGCTGCCGTCCGTCGAGAACCAGCTCCCGCCGGAGAGGGTCCACGCGCCGCCGACGTCCGCCGTTCCCCACGTCCCGGTCCCGGTCCGCGTGAAGGTGTCCGTCGCCAGCGGCTGGTTCACCGGAGCCGCCACCGTCACCTGGTGCGACACCGAGTTCGTGGCGCCCTGGTTGTCCGTCACCGTCAGCGTCACGTTGTACGTGCCCGCCGCGGCGTAGGTGTGCGACGGCTTCGCACCCGAGCCGGCCGCGGTCTGGTCACCGAAGTCCCAGCTGTAGGAGGCCACCGTGCCATCCGGGTCGGAGGACCCCGAACCATCGAACGCCACAGCCAACCCGTTCGGCGCCGAACTGAACGCCGCCACCGGCGCCTGGTTCACCGGAGCCGCCACCGTCACCTGGTGCGACACCGAGTTCGTGGCGCCCTGGTTGTCGGTGACCGTCAGCGTCACGTTGTACGTGCCCGCCGCGGCGTAGGTGTGCTGCGGCTTCGCACCCGATGCCGGCCGCGGTCTGGTCACCGAAGTCCCAGCTGTAGGAGGCCACCGTGCCATCCGGGTCGGACGACCCCGAACCATCGAACGCCACAGCCAACCCGTTCGGCGCCGAAGTGAACGCCGCCACCGGCGCCTGGTTCGCCGGGCCGTCACCGTCACCTGGTGCGACACCGTGTTCGTGGCGCCCTGGTTGTCCGTGACGGTCAGCGTCACGGTGTAGGTGCCCGCCGCGGCGTAGGTGTGCGACGGCTTCGCACCCGATGCCGGCCGCGGTCCGTCACCGAAGTCCCACGCTGTAGGAGGCCACCGTGCCGTCCGGGTCGGAGGACCCCGAACCATCGAAGGCCACGGCCAGACCCGTTCGGCGCCGAGCTGAACGCCGCCACCGGCGCCTGGTTCACCGGAGCCGTCACCGTCACCTGGTGCGACACCGAGTTCGTGGCGCCCTGGTTGTCGGTGACCGTCAGCGTCACGTGTAGGTGCCCGCGCGGCGTAGGTGTGCTGCGGCGTCGCACCCGAGCCGGCCGCGGTCTGCCGTCACCGAAGTCCCAGCTGTAGGAGGCCACCGTGCCGTCCGGGTCGGACGACGCCCGACCCGTCGAACGCCACAGCCAGGGCGTTCGGCGTCGAAGTGAACGCCGCCACCGGCGGCTGGTTCGGCGGAGCCGTGACCGTCACCTGGTGTCGTGACCGTGTTCGTGGCGCCCTGGTTGTCGGTGACCGTCAGCGTCACCGTGTAGGTGCCCGCCGGCGGCGTAGGTGTGCGTCGGCGTCGCACCCGGTGCCGGTCGCGGTCCGTCACCGAAGTCCCAGCGTAGGACGCCACCGTGCCGTCCGGGTCGGACTGGACGCCGAGCCGTCGAAGGCCACAGCCAATCCGGTCGGCGCTCGAGGTGAACGCCGCCACCGGCGCCTGGTTCACCGGCAGCCGGCGAGGCGCTGGTAGTGGGCGCGGACCTGCGCGGCGGTCAACTCCGCGAGTAGATCGCCGACCTCGTCGATGCTGCCGGCGAAGTACGGCTGCGATGCCGTCCCAGGCGTTGTCGCCACCGACCGCCAGTACCCGTTGTAGGCCTGGGCCTGGGTCTGCGGGTTGGTCCCGACGAGCTGGCCGTCGACGTAGAGCTTCATGCCGTCCGGTCCCTGCGTGGCGACCACGTGGTGCCATGCGCCGTCGTTGTACGACGTCTGGGATGTTGATCCGTTCGTCTGGCCGGTCCAGGCGCCGAACGTCAGCTGGCCCGCTCCGTTCATGAAGACGTGCCGGTCGTAGCTGCCCGACAGACCGTTCGGCTGGTCGCCGAAGCCGATGAGCTTGCCGCCGTTCGTGCGTGGTCGTGTTGAACCACAGCTCCTCGCTGTAGGTCGTCGGGTTGGTGAACTGCGCCGCGGACGACGCCAGTGCCGCTACTGCCGTCGAACGTGACGCCGGTGCCGTTCGCGCCGGTGACCGGGCTCGGCAGTCCGGTACGTCACACCGCCGGAGTACGTGCCGTCGCTCTTGTTCGGCGAGCGTCGGCCGCGGTCGGACCGGCCGCGTCGTCCAGCCGCCAGTACAGGTCCGGCGTTGTCGCCGTACACGGCCTTGCCGTACGCGTCGGTCGGCGCAGGCGGGATGTCAAGCGTGCGGCCGCTGGTCGGTGTAGTGCTGCTGCACCTGCTGGCGGCAGCGCCGTCGGGTAGACAGCGCGACGTCGTCGATCGAGCCCTGCAGGAAGTTGCTGGCGGGCTGGTTCGGCCAGCCACGAGGTTGTCGCCGCCGATGCGCCAGTAGCCGCTGTACGGCTGCCCGCTGGTGACGTCTGCGTCGGTGTCCGACCGACGCAGGCCGTCGACGTAGAGCGTCATGCCGTTGCTGCGCCGAGGCGTGGCGACGACGTGGTGCCACTGCCCGTCGTTGTAGGGCGCGGAGGTGCTGATAGCGTCGCCACGCCGCGTGTAGACGCCGAAGCACGACGTCGGCCCCGTTGTCCATGTAGATGTGCCGGTCGTAGCTGCTCGACGTGCCGGTCTGCTGGTCACCGAAGCCGACGATCTTGCCGCCGGCGGTGCGTGGTGGTGTTGACCCAGGCCTCGATCGGTGAAGGTGTTCGGGCCGGGCATCGCCGTCCGGTTGACGGCCGACCCGTCGGACTGCCGTCGAAGGTCGACGCCGGTCGCAGGTGCGACCGTGACGCGCCGGGCGCGCCGTGGTCACGCCGGCGCTCTCGCGTCAGCGTCGTTGAAGCCGGCGTAGTCGTACGCGATGGTCCCGGAGGACTCGCCCAGGCGCCAGTAGGTGCGACGCCCCGTCGGCGATGACGTCTGTGGCGTACGCGCGTCAGGCTGTTGCCGGAGGAGACCGTCGCCGAGACGGTCGCGCTGTTGACCGTGTTGCCGTGCCGGGTCGGCACCGGTCACGTAGTAGCTGTGCGTCGAGCCCGGCGTCAGCCCGCTGTCGATGAATCCGAGTTCGGGCTGGTTCCAGACCACTGCGAGTTCGCCGTCGTCGTGTAGACCGGGGTCGCTGTCTTGCCGTCACGGATCACCTTGTAGGTCAGGGTCTGTGTCGTCGCGGTCCCAGTTGGCCGGCCAGGTGACCCGCACGCTGCCCGGCTGGAGAGCGACGTGGCGGCGAGCTGGATGTTCGGTCCGGACAGCCGCGGCCGCTCCTTCTTCGGCGCCATCGACTGGCACCGCGAAGCGGACCAGGCCCTGCTGGGCGACGCCGTTGACGCTCGGGAACTCGCCGCCCATCACGAGGTACGCCGTTGCCGGTGATGCTCCAGGCCGCCTGCCTGGAGCCGGTGTAGGTGCCGACGGCGAGGTCGGGGAACCAGTTGAGCATGGCCGGCGCCGGCTGGCCGTAGAAGTCCGGGTAGACGCCCGTACGTGTTGTGCCCGAGCGTGCCCATGGCGTTGGCCGTGAACGCGACGGGGTGCCGCTCGAATGTCCAGCGGGTTGGTCTGCGGGAAGCCGCTGACGTTCCCGCAGTAGTGCGCGTGGCTGACCGTGTAGACCGCGTGCCGTTCATGGAGACGCGGCGTAGGTGTCGCCGTGGCAGTCCTCGATCCAGTTGATCGACCCGTCCGCGGGTTCGTCGCGAAGGCGCCCTCGAGGTTGCCGCCACCGCGCCGTAGTACGTAGCCGTGCCGTAGACCGTGCTCGCGTCGGCGGAGAGGCTGAAGAAGCCGGCGCCGACACCCTGGCCGTTGTTGTAGGCCTGGACGGTCTGGTTCGCCAGCCACGGCAGCGAGCGCGCCGGTGCTGGCGTCGACCGCGCCGAGTCCGTACACCGGCGGCGCCGTTGAGGTTCGGTGAACGCGCCGCCGACGACGACCTTGGAGCCGTCGGGGGTGAGGACCATGGCGCTCACCTGGTCGTCGGCCGTCGGGGCCCACGGTCAGCGCGCCGTTGGAGGCGTTGACCGCGGCCAGCCGGATCCGCGAAGCGCCGTTCACGGCGTGGTGAACGCACCGCCGAAGTAGACGGTCGAGTTGGTCGCGGCGATGGCGTCGACGGTGCCGTTGACGGTTCGGCGCGAAGCTCGCGACAGCGCGCCGGTGCGCCGTGTCGAACGCGGCGATGCGGTTGCGGGTCTGGCCGTTCGCGGTCGTGAAGTGCGCCGACCACGTACAGGCGGGTGCCGTCCGGCGACAGGCTGACGGCCTTGACCTGCGCGTTCAACGATCGGCGCGAAGGTCGTGATGAGGTTGCCCGTGGTGATGTCGTAGGCCAGGAGGTTCGCGCGCGGGGTGAGGTTGGTCCCGGCCGCCGCACCGGCCGGACGAGCGTTGGCGAAACTGCCGCCGGCGTAGACCGTGTTGCCCATGGTGGCCTGCGACCAGACGACACCGTCGATCTGCACGGTGGGCAGGACGTCGGCTGTCACGTTGCTGGCCGATCGCTGCTGCACGGGCGCCGGTCCCGGCGGAGTGGTGTCGGCGGAGGCGGCGGGAGCCGCCACGACGACGGCGGCGGCGAACCCGGACCCGACCGCGACAGCGGTCGCGGAGGCCAGGACTTTCCGCACAGAGAACTTCGGACGATGCATCGAGAGCTCCTTGCTCACTGGACGCTTCCTGTGAACCGCGCCTCGGGAGCTCCCGCTGCGTAGTCGACGGTGACCTGGATCGGGTTCCGGCGCTCGACCGGGATGCTGAAGAGGTAGACGCCGTCGGCCTGCTCGCCCGGGGCGATCGCGCCCCGGAACGGCCGGGCCGGCGCTGTGGACACACCCGCGGCCGGTGTCCCGGCGGAGTCGGTGGCGTTCACGACGACGTCGTCGACGCCGAGCGGCTTCGAGGAGCCGTTGACGATGCGGATCGTCACCTGCACGGACGCGCCGCCGATGTCGCCAGGGATGTGGCTCTGCACGGTGACGCCGCGGACATCGGTGATCGTCGCCTCGACGCCGCCCCCGAGCGCTGCCCGACCGGTGAAGGGCAGCGCCCCGAGCGTCTGCTCGGGCGCCGCCGGCACGGTCTGGGTGATGTCGCCCGATGATGGTGGCGGCACCGGACTGCTCGGCACCGGCCTGGCGGTGGTCGCGGCGGGCCCGTCCGACGGCCGGGCCGAGGACGCGCCTGCCGAGGCCGCCGGAGCGTTCGAGTGAGATGACGTGCACGCGGTGGTCGAGATGACCAGCGCGCCACACAGCAGGGCGACAGCGCCCCGCGTCCGCGCAGGCGTGAGCCCGCGCACAAAGCCCAGCACATTTCCCCCCGGAAATTCCCCCAGTCGGAACAGCGATGCTGTCCGAGTCAACTAAGCGTACGCGAGCGGTGGCGCACCTGGCAAGCGGGAAGTCCGAATACGCCCGATCGTGCCGTTCAGCTGACGGGGCGCGGACGCCGACGGAGGGGGCTCAGGGGAGACGCGGCGAGCGCGGCGACGCCCCCCGCGGCCAATGCGACGCCGCCGCCGATGAGGAGGTCACTGTTCGACCTGCTCGGCGGCGCGGCAGAGCGTCCTCGGACGAGCGTCGTCCGGTCGACGACGCTGCCGTCCGCGGCGACCGCCGAGAGACGCATCGTGGCCGGCGCCGCGTCCGTCGCGGGCTCGACGTCCACCACCACGGCTGCGTGCTGGCCCGTCCGGGCGGGGACGAGCGTGTACTTGGCGATCTCGCGCTGCGGACCGGACTCGGTGAGGACCATGGCGATGCCCGAGTGGTAGAAGTTGTCTGCCTCCGCGGCGCCACCGCCGCCGGCGGTGATGTACGTGGTCGCCGTCGAACTGTCGAACGTCGCGCCGGGGTCGTGCACCGTGCCCGCTCGCAGCGGCTTGACCCGCTCGTAGGCGTGGCTGTGGCCGGACAGGACGAGGTCCACCTGGTAACGGTCGAACAGCGGCACCCAGCTCTCCCGGATGCCGCCCTCGCACGCGTGCGAGGTGTTGGTGGTGTACGGCGGGTGGTGCATGAACGCCACGACGAAGTCGACGTCGGAGCCCGGGGCGCGCAGCCGGGCGAGCGTGCGCTCGAGCCACGCCGTCTGACGGCCTGCGCTCCATCCGCGGTTGGCAGGGATCTCGTGGGAGACGTCGTTGCTGTCCAGCGCGATGAAGCCGACGTTGCCGACGGTGAAGGTCGTCACGGCCGGCACGTCCGGGGGGACCACACCGCCGAGCGGGAGCCGGCCGAGGACACCGGCGTAGCCGTGAAGGTCGAATCCGGGCTCCATCTCGTGGTTGCCGAAGGCGTACATCCAGGGCGTCGAGCCGGCGACCGGGGAGACGACCCGGAGCCACCGGTCCCAGTTCGCCGAGGTGAAGGCGTCGCCGGGCCCGCCCATACCGGTGGCGTCCGCGTACGACAGGTCACCGAGGAACAGGTGCAGACGTGGGTCGAGTGCACCGACGCGCCCGACCATCCTGGTGGCGTTCGGCCCGATCCCCTGGTCGCCGTACGCGGTGAACCGGAACGGTGTCGCCCCTGTCATCGCCGTGCGGAACGTCCCCGACCCGGCCTGGACGCCGTCCAGTTCGACCACGTACCCGTGGGAGGTGTCGGTCTCGAGGCCGGTGAAGGTCGCGGCGCAGTAGCGAGCCGAGGCCCCGGGCACGCCCGTGACCTGCGCCTGGACGTCCGCCACCGCGTGCATCCCCCGCGAGACGCGGACCCGCGCGGTGCGGAAGCTCCCCTCGACGGCGAAGGAGACAACCATCGACGAGCGGGGGTCGGCGCCGTACGCCACGCGCATGCCGTAGGCCTGGGTCGCTCCCGCCGCTCGGGCAGCCGGCGACCAGACGGTGAGACCGGCGCCGACGGCCAGGCCGGCACCGAGGACCGCGCGACGCGAGATCTTCCGGTGCAGCCACTCGTGTTGCTCGGCCAGCGACATCCCGGTGGCCAACCGGTCGGGCAACTCACCGAACGGGGTGATCATCAGCAGCTACCCGGTCCAGTAGCGGTCGACCAGCTCACGGGTGCTGCGGATGTTGCGGCGGCTGGAGGCGCCGAAGACGATCGACTCGATGTTGGGCTGCTCGCAGACCCACGCGATCGCCTCGTCGCGGCGGGATGGCGCCCGAGGCGAACACCGACATGGCGACGGCGCGGAACGTCGTGCTGCTCCAGGGCGCGTCGGTAGGCCTCGATGCCGCCGGACATCCGGAAGCCGATCTTGTTGATGTTCGAGCAGACGATCGGGTTCTCGATCGCCGACGCTCGTCCAGCGTGTCGAGCAGCATCGGCAGGTTCATGGTGATGAAGCCGGGCTCGGCGCCGTAGCTTGCGCACGGACGTGATCGGCGAAGATCCGGAAGGCGTCGTTGAAGCCGAGGCCCGAGCAGCAGGTCGACGACGACGTTCTGCAGCCAGATCACCGGCGTGTGCAGACCCTCGAACATCTTCATCTCGGCATCGACCAGCAGCGTGATCAGGCCGTCGATGTCCTTGCGGGCCAGCGAGGACGTCCCGCGCAGCGCGGCGTCGAGAAACCCGGTGTCCGGGAGGAAGCTGGCGCATCGCGCCGAGCATGCCGTCCTCGGTGACGGCGTTCGCGTACTTGTGCGCGTAGGGCATGCACGGGATAGAAGCGTGAAGTCCGGGTAGCGCTCCGGGTGCGGCGCGCACGTGGTCGCAGACCTCGGCGATCCGGTCGTGGGTCGTGCACATGAACGTCCGGATGCCCTCGTCGTACGCGGCGTCGAGCACGTCCATGATGCGATCCGAGGTCCTGGAAGCGCATCGACTGCGCGCGCGCCTTCTCCTCGGACATGTGGTTGACGCCGAAGAACTGGTTGTCGCCGAACAGCAACCGGTCCATGCGTGCGCGCGACGTGCCGAGCGGTCGTGCGGTCCTCCGCCCCGCCCGGTCGCTGCGCAGCGCGCGCTGCCCGGCTCGTTCGGTCAGGTCGCGGCGCGAGCCCCGGCCGCCCGCGCCAGGCTGCGCGCGTCCCGCCGGCCGACGGCGCCGTTGACGGACGCGTGTCGGGGCCGTCGTCGGCGCGTGCTGCGGCGTCCGCGTCGCGGTCCGCGTCGGGGCCCGCTGGCCGCGTCGCGATCATGAGCTCGAGCACCTGGTCGGTCATCGACGGCGCTAGCGAAGTCGTTGCTCGTCGTCGAGCCTTGCCTGCCTGGACGCGACGCGACGAAGTGGTCGAGCTGGGCGCTGTACTCCTCGCCGCGCAGGTAGAACCGGACCGGCTCGGTGAGCTCGGTCGTGTACTCGCACGTTCCAGCCCTGCTCGTACCCCTCGGCACGTGCGGCGCCGTCGCGGAGGTAGACCTGGCACTCCTGCCGGTCGGCGTAGATCCGCCCGGCCGTGCCCCAGACGTGATCCGGGTGGTCATCTTGCGGACGGACTCGTCCGACCAGTTGACCGAGAGCTGTGCGGTCGCGCCGCCCGGGTAGTACAGGGTGCTCGAAGACCTCGTCGTCGATCTCGCGGGAGAAGACGCTGTTCAGCACCGTGCCGCCGACGCCGACCGGCTCGCCGAGGTACCAGTTCACCAGGTTGAGCGGGTGTGCGGCGTAGTCGTACAGGCAGCCGCCGCCCTCGGAGCGCTGGCTGCGCCAGGTGCCGCCCTGCGGCTTGAGCACGACCGGCCCGTAGGCCTCGGCCAGGACGTGGGTGACCTCGCCGATCGCCTCCGGCGTCGAGCAGCCGCTTCGACCTCCTGGAAGGCGCCGACGAACCGGTTGTGGTAGCCGACCTGGGTCACCAGGCCGCGCGTCTCGGCGCAGCGTCGGCGAGCCGGCGCCCTCGTCGGCGTCGAGGCAGAACGGCTTCTCGCAGAACACGTGGACGTCGCGCTCGAGCGCCGCCCGGACCATCGGCGCGTGCAGCGCTGGACGGCGTCGCGATGACGACCAGCGTCCGGCTCGGCCTCGTCGAGCATCCGCTCGTAGTCGGTGAACGTCGCACCCCGGTGTACTTGCCGAGGACGCCGAGCAGGTAGCCGGACGAGTCGCAGACGCCGACCAGGTCGACGTCCGGGTGCGCGTTGAGGATCGCCAGGTGGGACAGGCCCATCTTGCCGAGCCCGACGACGACCACTGCGTGATCACGTCGACGGCCCTCTCGATCGTGCTGTCGGAGCACGTACGCGGCGCAGCACCTTCTCGTACTGGCCGGCGACGTGCTCCCAGGTGAACTCCTCCTGCGTGCCGCTCGCGCGCTGCGCCGCTCATCCCGGCGCAGGCTGCGCCGGGTCCGCGAGCGAGCTCGTCGAGAGTCCGGGCCACGTCGTCGGCGTCGCGGAAGTACACCGCGGCATCGCGCCGGCGACCCAGCGGTTGTAGACGTTGTCGTGCGCGAGGACGGGGTTGCCGGCGGCCATGGCCTCGACCAGCGACGGGTTGGTCCCCCCGACCGTGTGCCCGTGCAGGTAGAGGCGGCCGTGGAACCGCAGCGCCGCCACCGTGTCGGGGTCGTAGATCGCGCCTGAGGAAGACGCACCTCGTCGCTCGCCGCTTCCAGGACCTGACGGTGGTACGGATCGTCGTCTGGGTCGTAGTTGCCGAGCACGACCAGCGCGATCCCGCGCGGCGTCGGCCGAGAACCCTCGCACCAGCTCGAGGATCGAGTTCTCGGGGATCGGTCGGCAGATCAGCGTGGCGTAGCCACCGGGCTCGAGCCCGAGCGCACGGACCGGCTCCGTCGGCGCGTCGTCGACCGCGGTGCGCGCCGTAGGTGATCGTCGACGATCTTGCGGCCGGGGCGCGCGCGTCAGCAGGTAGCGCTCGATCTCGGGATGGTCGGCGATGAGGTCGTTGCCGACCGAAGCAGGCGATGCGCTCGTTCGCGTAGAGGATCGCCTGCCGGGCCAGGCCCCAGCGCGAGCGCGACCACTCGATGCCGTCCATGTTGATGACGTGCGGGATCCGCTCGACAGCCGCTGCAGGACGTTGAAGACGCGCCGTGTTGTAGCCGAAGGTCAGGCAGACGTCGCGGTGCCGGAGCGCGTGCCGGATGGACTTGAGGTCGAACGCCGACGTCCCGCGCCACCCCTCGGCGTCGACCGGGATGGTGACCCGCTCGACGCCGTGCCACGTGTCCTCGTGGATCGGACCGTCGCCGTCGGCCTGGCAGTAGACGACGACGCGCCAGCCCTGCTCGACGAGGAACAGGGCAACGTTCTCCGCCGCCGTCTCGAACCCGCCGTAGGCGGCGGGGACGCCGTGCGTGCCGAGGATGCGGACCGTCGGGCGCAGGTCCTCGCCGGATGCAGTGTCGCCTGCACCGCGCGCCGTGTCGCTCATCCCGGACGTCCTGTTCGTATGGACCGCCCCGGCGTCCGCGGACGCTCGGCCGGCCTCCCCCCAACGTCGAGCGCAGACTGCGGCGCGTCGACGGACGGAGTCTATGCGACCGTGCGCAGTGCGGGGCACATGACTGACCTGCAGTTCGCGATCGGACATACTTCGTCCGTGGTCGCCCGTCGACGTGCCTGCGTTGTCTTCCCTTCCGGCAACGGCGTTCAGCAGTGGCAAGACCGCGACCGCCACAGCCCGGTGCCGGGACACTGGCCGTACGGCCTCGACCAGCTGGCGAACTCCGGTTGGGACGTCTTCCCGGTCGAGGTCGACGCGCCGCCGCGCTGGCAGCGATGGGCTCCGTGGCTCCCACTTTCGCGGCCCGTTCGATCCGGGGCTGACGTCGCCTTCGCACGGGACGAGCGGGCCGGCGCTCTCTTGGCTGAGAGGGTGCGAGCGCCTCACCGGTACAGCGGGATCGTGTGGGCCACGGACGACCCCGAGTCTCCGGAGGAAAAGAAAGAGCGTGCCAGACTGGGCCGGCTATTGCCGACCCTGGACGGCTTGTGGGTCCACGGCGACGCACAGGTGTCCCTCGTGCAGGAATGGCTTGGCGCACGGATACCAGTCCAATACGTCCGCTTCGGCATCGACGCAGACTTCTACCGCCCACGTCCAGGCATGGTGGCGGGACCTTTGGTCGTCAGCTTCGGCGGAGATCGCGCCCGGGACACCGAGACCCTGTACAGCGTGCTCGCCGAGGTGCGCCGATCGAGACCGGACGTCCGAGCGATCGTCCAGACGACCTCGCGCCTTTCCCCACCGGACGGCGTCGAGCTGAGGTCCTTCATCCCACATGACGAAATCCGGCAGCTCTTACCGAGCGCCGCGGTCATCATCGTCCCGACACGGCCGAACACGCACATCTCAGGCGTGACCGTCTCGCTCGAGGCCGGTGCATGCGGTCGTCCGGCCGTCGCTACGGACACACCCGGCATGCGGGACTACGTCGTGCCCGGCCTCACTGGGGAGCTGGCCTCGCCAGGTGACGTCTCGGGATTCTCCGCCAAGGTGCTCGACCTCCTCGCCGACGGCGAGCGCGCGGACGGCCTCGGGGCGGCGGCGCGGAAGCGCATCGAGCAGGATTTCACGACTGCCACCATGTGTTTCGGGCTCGCGGAGATGGCAGGAATGACGACGGAACAAGGTCCGAGCGGCCCGGTGTGATTGCCCGCCTGCGGCACGACCGGGCGCGGCACTACTGGTCGCTCCGCTCGGCCCACTTGGAACGAGCTCGGTCGTGGGCGCCGGCCTCGATCCTGTTCGCCCACCGCAACTACGACTTCGACGAAGCCACGGCCGCGGGCCTCGACCTGGTCGAGGGACGCCTACCCCGCCGGTTGGCCGTCCTCGCCCTGTCCCGGCCAGCGGTCGTCGAGGTGAACGAGCCGCTGATGCGTCCGGGGATCGCGGACACCGCTGCCGTGGTCCTCCTGGTCCGGGCGCTGCGCACCGCCGGGGTGAGGACCACCGTCGTGAGTTACGCGATCGAGAACCGGGACCCGTTCGGCGCCCGTCCTCAGCTGGACTCACCGAAGGCTCGGCTCCGGTGGGAGCTCGACCGTCGGCTCGCCGCGGTCGTGGCACGCGGACTCGACCGGATCGCGTTCGGGACGCCGGGCTCCGCGCAGCTGTACGACCGGCGCTTCGGTGAGCGGATGCGGGCCGCCGGCGCGCTGATCGACGCCCTGCCCGCTCCGTGCGAGTGCCTCGACGGACCCTCGTCCGTGCCGGACCGTCCGACCGCGGTCTTCGTCGGTGAGTTCAGTGCGCGCAAGGGCGTACCGCACCTGCTGGCGGCATGGCCTGCCGTACGGGGAACCCTGCCGGACGCGCGTCTGGTGATGATCGGCAAGGGGCCGCTCGTCGACGACGTCCGCGCCGCCGCTGACGCGTCGGCCGACATCACGGTCGTCGAGGACCCCCCTCGCCCGCGCATCCACGAGATCCTGCGCGCAGCGGACGCGGTGGTTCTGCTGTCGACGGCGACCCCGACGTGGCGCGAACAGGTGGGCCTGCCCATCGTCGAAGGGCTCGGCCACGGCTGCCGGATCGTCGCGACCTCGCAGACGGGTCTTGCCGACTGGCTGGTCGCGCACGGCCACGAGGTGATCGACGACCCGGCGGACTCAGTTGCCGTCTCCGCCGCTCTTGCGCGCGCCCTGGACGGCAGCCGAGCCCGGCAGTCGGTCCTGGCGGACCTGCCGGCGGTCGACGGACGGGAGGCCGCCGACCGCTGGCTGATGCAGCTACCGGTCGCCGGTCAGTAGGCGCCCGACTTGCCGGTGACGGCGCCGAACGTCTTCCAGAGGATGAGGATGTCCGCGGCGATGGACCAGTTCTCGACGTAGCGCAGGTCCAGCCGCACCGACTCGTCCCAGGACAGGTTGCTCCGGCCGCTGACCTGCCACAGGCCGGTCAGGCCGGGCTTGACCAGCAGGCGGCGCCGGACGGCCGGGCCGTACTCCTCGACCTCCGCCGGCAGCGGCGGGCGCGGGCCGACCAGCGACATCGAGCCGAGCAGCACGTTGACCAGCTGCGGCAGCTCGTCCAGCGAGAACTTGCGCAGCAGCTTGCCCGATGCCGGGTGATCCGCGGGTCCTCGCGCAGCTTGAACAGCGGCCCGGCGCCCTCGTTGAGCTCCTTCAGCGCGGCGAGCTCGGCCTCGGCGCCGATGCGCATCGAGCGGAACTTGTACATCCGGAACGGCCGGCCACCCTGACCGATGCGCACCTGGCGTGAAGATCGCGCCGCCCGGGCTGGTCAGCGCCACGAGCGGCGCCCAGCGCCAGCAGCAGCGGCGACAGCAACAGCAGCGCGACACCGGCGGACACCCGGTCGAAGGTCCCCTTGAGGACCCGTCGGAAGCCGCGGAACTCCGGCGCCTCGACGTTGAGCAGCGGCAGCCCGGCGACCGGCCGGACGTGCAGCCGGGTGCCGGCGACCTCGACCAGGCCGGGCGAGACGAGCAGGGCGACGTCGGTGCCCTCGAGCAGCCAGGCGATCCAGCGCAGCCGCTCGGTGCCGATCTCGTGGCTCGAGGTCACGGCGACGGCGTGCGCGCCGACCTCCGGGCAGGACGGTGAGGATGTCGTCGACGTTGCCGAGGTAGCGGATGTCGTGCTCGGCGAGGGCGGCGGCCGCACCGGCGTCGAGCTCGTCGCCGACCAGGCACGCGCCGACGACGTCGTAACCCGCGTAGCTGTCATGACGCAGCGCCGCGACCAGCGGCACCACCGACCCGGCGGTGCCCACGACGACGACCGAGGACAGGTCCACGCCGGCGGCGCGGCGGCGGTGCAGCCGCTTGCGGGCGGCGTAGCGCAGCAGCAACGTCACAGCCAGGGCGGTCGGCAGGGCGAGCACCACGTAGCCGCGCGCCAGGTCGGCCTTCGTCGCGTAGGCCACGATCGCGACCGCGGCCAGCAGGTACAGGAACGCCGAGAAGACGCGCTGGAACTCCGAGGCGCCCAGGCCGAGGAACCGCGGTTCGTAGGCCCGGTTCAGCGCGACGAAGGCGACCCACACCAGCGGGAGCAGGACGCTGATCGCGATGTAGGGCGCTGCCGAGGCGCTCTGGTCGGCGCCGAAGCGGGCGGTGAAGCCGGTCAGCGCCGGCGATGATGCCGGCGACCAGGTCCAGGGCCACGAGCCGCAGTCGGTACCGGCGCATGCCCTCGGCGGGCGAACGCCACGCGAGGCGCTGACCGGCGAACGGCGCCGGGCTCGACACAGGAGGAGTCGACGTACTGGTGTCGGCCGCGATGACCGTCGTCCCGGTGAGCGGGACGGCGTCGGGCGGAGCGGTGGCGGTGACCGCGTCACCGTGGGTGGCGAGCTGCTCGGTGGCCTCGATCTCGGCCAGCTCGCGCAGCACGTGGGCGTCGACAGCGCTGGTGCCGACCGACGATTGCGCCTCAGCAGACATCCGTGCGCCTCCCGATGCTGACGCACCGGGTGGCGACGGATCTGCGGGCACGAGCGCATGAGCGCATGACCATCACAGTGGATCCCCCCGATCCAGTCCCCCCGGACGACACCGCCCCCCGCGGTGCCGCGCGGCGCCGCAGGATGCACAGCGCCGAACGTTTCTGCCGCGGAAGAGGTCCGCCGCAGAAACTTGATACCAAGATAACAACAGATGGCGTCCAGGGAAAGTATTGACGCGGAAAGACGCACCGTCACACGGTCGACACACGCCGTCCGGCAGGATGGCACGTGTGGTGCGCCCGCTCGAGGTCCAGGACCTGCCCGCGCCGTCCGTCCGGCAGTTCACGGAGGGTGACGACGACGCGGAGCTGCGGGCGGACGTGCGCCGGGTCGGCGCGCTGCTCGGCGAGTCGCTGGTCCGCCAGCAGGGCCAGGACCTGCTCGACCTCGTCGAGCAGGTGCGGGCGCTGACCAAGCAGAGCAAGGAGGCGGCGACCGACGCCGAGCGGCGCGCCGCCGCCGACCGGGCGCGCGACGTGCTGGCCGAGCTGCCGATGGACACCGCGGCCGCGCTCGTGCGGGCGTTCTCCGCCTACTTCCAGCTGGCCAACGTCGCCGAGCAGGTGCACCGCGTGCGCGGCGCTGCGCGCGCGTCCGGCGGAGGACGGCTGGCTGGCCCGGTCGGTGGCCGGCGGTGGCCGACGACGCTCGGCGCCGACGGCCTGCACGACGCCATCGGCGCGCTCGCCGTCCGGCCGGTGTTCACCGCGCACCCGACCGAGGCCAGCCGCCGCTCGGTGCTGACCAAGCTGCGCCGGGTCGCCGACGTCCTCGCCGACGCCGACCGCGCCCGGGCAGCGCGGCGCGGGCGCGGCAGGACCGCGAGCTGGCCGAGATCGTCGACCTGATCTGGCAGACCGACGAGCTGCGCCAGAACCGGCCGACGCCGGTCGACGAGGCCCGCAACGTCGTCTACTACCTGCAGGAGCTGGTCGGTCGAGACCCTGCCCGACCTCGGCGACGACCTCGCCGCCGAGCTCGCCGCGCACGGCGCGCCGGCTGGCCGTCCGACGCGGCACCGCTGACGCTTCGGCACCTGGATCGGCGGCGACCGCGACGGCAACCCCAACGTCACCGCCGACGTCACCCGCGAGGTGCTGCGCCTGCAGCACCACGTCGCGGCCCGGGCGCGTCGACGCCGCCGATCGACGCGCTGATCGCCGAGCTGTCGTCCTCGACGACGGTCGTCGGCGTCGCGCCGAGCTCGCCGCGTCGATCGACGCCGACCTCGCCGCTGCTGCCCGACCTCGACCCGCGACTGTCAGCGAGCTCAACGCCACCGAGCCGTACCGGCTGAAGCTGACCTGCATCAAGGCCAAGATCGCCAACACCCGCCGGCGGGTCGACGCCGGCGCGCCGCACGTGCCCGGCCGCGACTACCTCGGCACGGACCGAGCTGCTGGCCGAGCTCGACGCTGATCGGCGACTCGCTGCGCGCGAACGCCGGCGAGCTGATCGCCGACGGCCTGCTCGCCCGGGTCCAGCGCACCGTCGCCGTGTTCGGGCTGCACCTGGCCACGATGGACGTCCGCGAGCACGCCGACGCCCACCACCACGCCGTCGGCCAGCTCGTCGACCGGCTGGTCGAGGAGACCTGGCTCTACGCCGACGTGCCCGCGCGACTACCGGATGCGGCTGCTGTCGCGCGAGCTCGCCTCGCGCCGGCCGCTGGCCGGCTCCCCGCCGCCGCTGGACGAGGCCGGCGCGCAGACGTTCGCGGTGTTCACCGCGATCCGCGACGCGCTCGACACCTACGGCCCGGAGGTGATCGAGAGCTACATCGTCTCGATGACCCGCGGCGCCGACGACGTCCTCGCCGCGGTCGTGCTGGCCCGCGAGGCCGGGCTGGTCGACGTGCACGGGCCGGCGCGGCGCGGCAACCGTTCGCCCGCATCGGCTTCGTGCCGCTGCTGGAGACCGTCGACGAGCTGCGGCGCAGCCGGCGAGGTCGCTCGACGACCTGCTGTCCGACCCGACCTACCGGCTGATCGTGCGCGCTGCGCGGCGACGTGCAGGAGGTGATGCTCGGCTACTCCGACTCGAACAAGGAGGCCGGCATCACGACGTCGCAGTGGGAGATCCACAAGGCGCAGCGCACGCTGCGCGACGTCGCCGCCCGGCACGGCGTGCGGCTGCGGCTGTTCCACGGCCGCGGCGGCACGGTCGGGCGCGGCGGCGGCCCGACCTACGACTCGATCCTGGCCCAGCCGTGGGGCGTGCTCGACGGCGAGATCAAGTTCACCGAGCAGGGCGAGGTCATCAGCGACAAGTACGCGCTGCCCGAGCTCGCCCGGGAGAACCTGGAGCTGACCGTCGCGGCCGTGCTGCAGGCCTCCGCGCTGCACCGCACGCCGCGGCAGTCCGCGGACGCAGCTCGACGCGCTGGGACGAGGCATGGAGCAGGTCATCGCGACGCCGCGTTCGCCCGCTACCGCGCCCTCGTCGACGACCCGGACCTGCCGGACTACTTCCTCGCCTCGACGCCGGTGGAGCAGCTCGGCTCGCTCAACATCGGCTCGCGTCCGTCGCGGCGGCCCGTCCTCCGGCGGCGGCATCGACGGGCTGCGCGCGATCCCGTGGGTGTTCGGCTGGACGCAGTCGCGGCAGATCGTGCCCGGGCTGGTTCGGCGTCGGATCCGGGTCTGCGGGCCGCGCGCGAGGCCGGCCTCGGCGACGTGCTCGCCGAGATGCACGGGGAGTGGCACTTCTTCCGCACGTTCCTGTCCAACGTCGAGATGACGCTGGCCAAGACCGACCTCGACATCGCCGCGCACTACGTCGCCGCGCTGGTCCCGACGCCGTTGCAGCGGCTGTTCGACGTCGATCGAGGACGAGCACGACCGCACCGTGGACGAGGTGCTGCGGGTGACCGGCGAGACGGCGCTGCTCGACAACTCGCCGGTGCTGCAGCGGACCTTCGGCGTCCGCGACGCCTACCTCGACCCGATCTCGTACCTGCAGGTCGACCTGCTGCGCGCGGGTGCGGGCCGACGAGGACGACGTCTCCCCGGAGCTGCGCCGCGCGCTGCTGCTGACGATCAACGGCGTCGCGGCGGGCCTGCGCAACACCGGCTGACCCGCAGGCATCGTCGGCGGCGGCTAGCGGTGGCGGTGCCGGCCGTGCGCCCGGGCCGCCGCGGTCACCGGTCGACGCAGGGCCAGGGCGGTCAGCCCGAGCCCGCCCACAGCGATCAGCGCCGCGAGCAGCACCGGGACGCCGATCCCGACGTGCAGCGGTCCGCTGACGAAGGGCCGGGACGCCCCGAGGACGCCGAGGTCCGGGGCGGGTGTCGTCGGCGTCGTCGTCGGTGCGGTCGGTGCCGTCGAGGACGGTGGGCCGGTCGACGTCCCGGGAGCCGCGGTGGCTCCGGGCTCCTGAACTGGCCGCCGACCTGGGCGGAGCTGCGGTCGGTGGCCGGCGCGCTGCCCGTCCGCCCGGTGGAGCCGGCGGTCGAGCCGCTCGACGAGGACCGCCCGCCCGTCCTGCGCCGACGACAGTCGCGGGCCGCGCGCGAGCCGCGGCGGGACGCCGGCGCGGCGAGGCGGCCGGCGGCGGAGCGGACGACGGGGGTCGCTGCCGCGGGCGGGACGGCGAGCGCGGTCGTCGACCGCGTGACCGGCGGGCTGACGACCGGCGGCGGTCGACGCTCGGCGGAGATGACGGTCCCGGTCGGCGGGGCGGTCGCGCGACCGCCGGCGCCCAGCGGAGCTTGCGCGCTGCTGAGGGACGCCGGCGACGTCGGCCGCCGGTTCGGCGTGGCGGCCAACTGCGTCGTCCCGGGGGTGTCGTTGGTCGGAGTGGCCGTTGGGGTCCGCGTCGCGCTCGGTGCCGCACCGGCCGCCGGCGTCACGGCGGACGTTCCGGTCGCGGGGCCCGTCGACGTCGCGGGGCCGTCGACGTCGCGGGGGCCGTCGCGATCGCCGGGGCCGTCGCGGTCGCGGGGGCCGTCGCGGTCGCGGGGGCCGTCGCGGTCGCGGGGCCGTCGCGGTCGCGGGGGCGGTTGCCGTCGCCGTCGGACGCCCGGTGGGCGCTGGGCTCGCAGGACACCCACCGTGGTGGCGGGGATGCTCGCGCCCGACCGGCGCTGCCGACGAGGAGGCCGACCAGGGCGCGCACACCTGGCCGGACGGCAACGCCGCCGCGGACACGGCCGTGACCGCAGACGCACTGCCGAGGATGCCGAGCCACGCCGTCATGACGACGGCGCGCCGCGCTCGGGCGCTTCTAGCGGGCAGCATGCACTCCCCGTAATCGATGGCGTCACGGGATCCGCGACGCGACTTCAAACGGATCCTACAAGCTGTGATACCGGGCGGGGAAGATCAACCGGACGGAGAAGATCAACCGGACGCCGCCAGGCTGAGTCGCCGCGGCGCCGGCAAGCGCGGCCCAGACGTGCTTGCCGCCGCTCCGGGATGGCCTCGGTGCCCCACGAGAGCGCCACGCGTCCACGACGTGCAGGCCGCGCCCGCGGATGTCCGTCGGGCCGGCGTCGGCGCGGCACCGGCCAGCCCGTCGGCGTCGTCGGTGAGATCGACGATAACTCGGTCGCCGCGTCGTGCACCTCGAGCAGCAGCCCGCTGCAGCCCGCGGTCACGGCGTTCGCGGTGAGCTCGCTGACCACCAACTGGGCGTCGTCGGTGAGCTGACGCCGGCCCGGTCCGCGGCCGTAGAGCTCGACGACCGCGCGCGCGACGAACTGCCGGGCCAGCTGTGGCGCAGCCGGTCCGCACGGCAGCTCGATGACTCACTGCGCGGTCCACGGGCGCCTCCCCTCCCTGGATGAGCCGGTACCCGGATGGGGCCGGACTCTCACGGCTCGGACGGTGCGCCAACGTGCCCGCCGCGCTGTCCGGAACCCGCCAGTCAGGGCATCCTGCCGCGAGGCAGACTGGGCACGTGCTGCCCGACTTCGACACCTGCTACCGCGCGGTGCAGTCGCGGGACCCGCGCTTCGACGGGTGGTTCTTCACCGCCGTGCGCACCACCGGCATCTACTGCCGGCCGTCCTGCCCGGCGATCACGCCGCGCGCCCGGCAACGTCGCGTTCCACCCGAGCGCGGCGGCCGCGCAGCGGGCCGGGCTCCGGGCCTGCAAGCGGTGCCGGCCGGACGCCTCGCCGGGCTCGCCGGAGTGGGACGTCCGCGGCGACCTGGCCGGCCGGGCGCTGCGGCTGATCGCCGACGGCGTCGTCGACCGCGACGGGGTGCCAGGGTCTGGCCGCCCGGCTCGGGCTACTCCGAGCCGGCAGGTCACACCGCGCCGCTGGTCGCCGAGGTCGGCGCCGGGCCGCTGGCGCTGGCCCGCGCGCAGCGCGCGCAGACGGCGCGGATCCTGCTGGAGACGACCGACCTGCCCGCCACCGACGTCGCGTTCGCCGCCGGTTTCGCGAGCGTGCGGCAGTTCAACGACACCGTCCGGGCCGTCTTCGCCACCACCCCGACCGGCCTGCGCGCCGCGCCGGCGCGAGCGGAGTCCCGCCCGCGGCGACGGTCGAGCTGCGGCTGGCCTACCGGGCGCCGATGGACCTGCCGGCGCACGCTCGACTTCCTCGCCGCGCGCGCCGTGCCCGGCCTCGAGCAGGTCGACGGGGACGGCCGTACACCCGGGTGCTGGCGCTGCCCGGCGGGCCGGCGCTGGTCCGCTGTCCGGCCGGGACCGCGGCTGCGGTGCGGTGCCGGCTGCGGCTGACCGACGTGCGCGACCTCGTCGCCGCCGTGGCGCGGGTGCGCCGGCTGCTCGACCTCGACGCCGACCCGGTCGCCGTCGACGCCGTCCTCGGCGCGGGTCGGGCTGGCGCACCTGGTCGCCGCACGCGCCCGGGCTGCGCTCGCCCGGCGCGGTCGACGGCTTCGAGATGGCGGTGCGCGCCGTCGTCGGCCAGCAGATCTCGGTGCGCGGCGCGGCGACCGTGCTCGGCCGGATCGTCGCCGAGCACGGCGGCGCCGGCCTTCGACGGCGAGCCGTGGCGGACGTTCCCGAGCGCCGGACGCGCTTGGCCGACGCCGACGACCTGCCGCTGCCCCGGGCCCGCGCGCCGGACGGTGCGCGCGCTCGCCCGGGCGCGTCGCCGACGGCGCTGACGCTCGACCCCGGCGCCGACCGGGCGCGACGCGGGCGGCGCTGCTGGCACTGCCCGGCGTCGGGCCCGTGGACGGCCGACTACGTCCTGATGCGGGCCCTCGGCGACCCCGACGTCCTGCTCGGCGACCGACCTGGGCGTGCGCCGCGCGGCGCGACGGCCGGGGCATCGACCTCGCCGACGTCCGCCGCGCTGGGCGCCGTGGCGCTCCTACGCCACCCACCACCTCTGGCACACCGAATCGCCGACGACGGAAGGATCACGACCGTGAAGTACACGCATCATCGACTCACCGCTCGGCGAGCTGCTCGCCGCCCGCGACGACGTCGGGCTCACCGGCCTGTACCTGCCCACCGGCCGGCACCCGCAAGCGGCCCGACCCGTCCTGGCAGCGCGCCGACGACGCGTTCGACGACGTCCGCGCGCCAGCTCGCGGAGTACTTCGCCGGCACCCGCACGGCGTTCGACCTGCCGCTGCACCCGGCCGGCACCGCCTTCCAGCAGCGGGTGTGGGCGCAGCTGCGCGACGATCCCGTACGGCGAGACCGCCAGCTACGGCCAGACCGCGGCGGCGATCGGCGACCCGCGGTCGGTCCGGGCGGTCGGGCTGGCCAACGGCCGGAACCCGATCTCGATCGTCGTGCCGTGCCACCGGGTGATCGGCGCCGAACGGCTCGCTGACCGGCTACGGCGGCGGCCTGCCCGCCAAGCAGTGGCTGCTCGCGCACGAGCAGGGACGCGCGTTCAGCTGTTGTAGCGCGTTCTGCGCGGCCTCGAGACCGTCGGTCGAGGACGGCCTCGACGGCGTCGGCCGCGCGGTCGAGCAGGACGTCGAGCTCCTTGCGCTCGGCGGCGGCGAACTCGCGCAGCACGTAGTCGGCCGGGTCCTGCCGCCCCGGCGGCCGGCCGATGCCGAACCGCACCCGGACGTAGTCCTTGCTGCCGAGCGCGGCGCTGATCGACCGCAGCCCGTTGTGGCCGCCGTCGCCGCCGCCGCGCTTGAGCCGCAGCGTGCCGAAGGGCAGGTCGAGCTCGTCGTGCACGACGACGACGTCGCTCGAGCGGCGACCTTGTAGAAGCGCGCCGCGCCGGCGACCGGGCCGCCGGACTCGTTCATGTACGACCGCGGCTTGGCCAGCACGACCGGCCGGCCGGCCAGCCGGCCCTCGAGGACGTCGGCCAGCCCGCGCTGCGCCTTGAACCGGCCGCCGACCCGCTCGGCGAGCAGGTCGACGACGAGGAACCCGGCGTTGTGCCGGGTCGGCGCGTACCGCGGCCCGGGGTTGCCCAGCCCGACGACGAGGGACCGCTCGTCGGCCACCTACTCGGTGGGGCCGGTCTGGCCGGCGGCGGCGGCCTCGTCGGCGGTCGTCCCGGCACGCCTCGTCGCCCGCGCCAGCACTGTCGGCGGCGGCCGGGACGGCGGCGGACTCGTCGGTGTCGGCCTCGAGGTCCTCGGCGGTCGGCGCCACCTGGACGCTGACGACGACGCGTCTCGGGGTCGCTGACCAGGGTCGCGCCGCTCGGGCAGCGGGACGGCGGCGGCGGTGACGTGCGAGCCCGCCTCCAGGCCGTCGACGTCGACCTCGAGCTCGGTCGGCAGGTTGGTGGCGTCGGCCTCGACGGTGAGCGTCGCGTTCTCCACCGAGACGCAGCGCCGCCGGCAGCGACCTCGCCGGTCGACCGTGACCGGCACGTCGACGGTGACCTTCTCGCCGCGGCGCACCGCGAGCAGGTCGACGTGCTCGATATCGGCTTGATCGGGTGGCGCTGGATCGACTTCGGCAGGGCCAGCTGGTCGCCGCCCTCGATGTCGAGGGTGAGCAGCACGTTCGCGCCGCCGTGGCGGATCGGCGTTGGCGAACTCGCGGGCGGGCAGCGAGACGTGCCGCGGGCTCGGCGCCGTGGCCGTAGATGACGGCGGGGATCTTGCCGGCCCGGCGGGTGCGGCGGGCGCCGCCCTTGCCGAACTCGGTGCGCGGCTCGGCGGACAGACGGACCTCGGACACGACGATCTCCTTGCGCGTACTGGCGTTGACTCGGCGGTGGCTCGGGCGGCGACTGCGGGTGCGGCGCCGGCGGCAGGGACCACGCGCGGACGCACCGCACCGCGTCGATCACGGACGGGCCGGGGACGAGCTCCCGCCGCGGCAGTCCCTCGCCGGGCAACCGCCTCAGCTTACCGGCCGTGCGGGGGTGCGCCGACCGCCGTCTCGGCCGTCGCCGCTGCCCGTGCGCGTTAGGGTCGGGACGGTGCCCGCTCCGCCTGGACCCGTTGCCGGCGCGCGCGCCGGTCCGGGTGCGGGTGCCGGCCAAGGTCAACCTGCACCTCGGCGGTCGGCGCGCGCCGCCCCGACGGCTACCACGACCTGGTGACGGTCTTCCACGCCGTCGACGTCGTCGACGAGGTCGTGGCGCACGCCCGCGCGGGCGCTGCAGGTCCGCGTGCGCGGCGAGGGCGCCGGGCTGGTGCCCGCCGACGAACGCAACCTCGCCTGGCGGGCGGCGTCCCTGCTGGCCGAGGTCGCGCAGGTGCCGCCGCTGGTGCGCCTGCGAATCGACAAGGCGATCCCGGTCGCCGGCGGGCATGGCCGGCGGCTCGGCCGACGCGGCCGGCGACGCTGCTCGCCTGCGCCGAGCTGTGGGGCCTCGGCGCTCAGCAGGCGGAGCTCGGGCGACCTCGCGCCGCGCCTGGGCAGCGACGTCGCCTTCCCGCTGGTCGGCGGCACCGCGCTCGGCACCGGGCGCGGCGAGCTGCTCGCGCCCGTGCTGACCACGGGCACGTTCCACTGGGTGCTCGCGCTCGCCGACGCCGGGATCTCCGCCGCGCGACGCCTACGGCGAGCTCGACCGCCAGCGCGCGGCGCGGCGCCCGGCCCGTGCCGTCGACCCGGCCGCCGGACCGGCTGCATCGACGCGCTGCGCGACGGGCGACGCCGAGCGGCTCGCCGGCGACGCTCGGCAACGACCTGCAGCCGCGGCCGCTCGCGCTGCGCCCGAGCTGCGCCAGACCCTGGACGCCGGCCGCGCGCTCGGCGCGCTGGCCGGGATCGTCTCCGGCTCGGGCCCGACCTGCGCCTTCCTCGTCACCGACCAGGCCGCGCGCCGAGCGGCTGGCCGGCCGGACTGCGCCGCCGCCGGTGCGTGCCGGACGGCGCTCGCCGACGACCGGCCCCGCCCCCGGGGCGCGGGTCGTCCGGTAGGCGGTGGCCGCCCTGACGTCACCGCCGGTGAACCTGGTCAACCTCGAGACGGGTCGGCAAGGCCTACGGCACGACGACCGTGCTCGACGACGTCTCGCTCGGCGTCGCCGCCGGCGAGCGGATCGGCGTCGTCGGCCGCAACGGCGGCGGCAAGTCGACGCTGCTGCGGCTGATGACCGGCGCCGAGCAGCCCGACTCCGGCCGGGTCACCCGCACCCGCGGGCTGCGGATCGCCACCGTCGACCAGCGCGGCGAGCTGCCCGCCGGCGCGAGCGTGCGGGACGTCGTCCTGGGCGCCGACCGGTTCGCCGCCGAGCACGAGTGGGCCGGCGACGCGGCGGTGCGCGCGGTGCTGACCGGGCTCGGGCCTGCCGGCGGTCGGGCTGGACGCCGACGTCGCGCGGCTGTCCGGCGGCGAGCGGCGGCGGGTCGTCGCTGGCCGCCGCGCTGGTCGCAGCAGGCCGACCTGCTCGTGCTCGACGAGCCGACCAACCACCTCGACGTCGAGGGCGTCGACTGGCTGGCCGACTACCTGCGCGCGCTGCCGCGGCGCGCTGCTCGTCGTCACCCACGACCGGTGGTTCCTCGACGCGGTGTGCGAGCGGACCTGGGAGGTCGCCGACGGCGCGGTGCGCCAGTACGACGGCGGGTACGCCGCGTACGTCCTGGCCCGCGCCGAACGCGACCGGCAGGCGCGGCGCGGCCGAGGCGCGGCGGCAGAACCTGCTGCGCAAGGAGCTGGCCTGGCTGCGCCGCGGGCCGCCGGCCCGCACGTCCAAGCCGCGGTTCCGCATCGACGCCGCCGAGGCGCTGATCGCCGACGAGCCGCCGGTCGCGCGGCGTCGACCGAGCTGCGCGCGCTGGCCCAGCGTCGGCTCGGCCGCACGCGTCTACGACCTCGAGGACGTCACCCTGCGCGCCGGTGACACGCACCGCTGCTCGACGACGTGACCTGGCACGTCGGCCCCGGCGACCGCATCGGCGTCATCGGCGTCAACGGCGCCGGCAAGACGCACGCTGCTGCGGCTGCTGGCCGGCGAGCTCGCGCCGGCGTCCGGCGACGGTGCGCGTCGGCCAGACCGTGCGTCGCCGGGCTACCTGTCCCAGGAGCTCGCCGAGCTGCCGGACGGGCCTGCGGGTGCTCGAGGCGGTCCAGGAGGTGCGCACGACGGCCGACGCTCGGCGGCGTCGAGCTGTCGGCGGGCCAGCTCGCCGAGCGGTTCGGCTTCGCCAACGACCGGCAGTGGACGCCGGTCGCCGACCTGTCCGGCGGCGAGCGGCGGCGGCTGCAGCTGCTGCGGCTGCTGCTCGGCCCAGCCGAACGTGCTGCTGCTCGACGAGCCGACCAACGACCTCGACACCGACACGCTGGCCGCGCTGGAGGACCTGCTCGACTCGTGGGCCGGCACGCTGGTGGTCGTCAGCCACGACCGCTACCTGCTCGAGCGGGTCATGCGACACGACCGTCGCGCTGCTGGGCGACGGGTCGCTCGCGGCGCTGCCCGGCGGCGTCGAGGAGTACCTGGACGTCCGCGCGCGCCGGCGGGGTCCGGCCGGGTCGGCGGCCGGGGTCGCCGGAGCCCGCGCGGCGCGGCGACACCCGAGCGGCGCGCAAGGAGCTCGCCCGCCTCGAGCGCCGGATGACGACGTTGGAGCCCGCGAGCGGGCGCTGCACGACGAGCTCGCCGCCGCGGCCACCGACTACGTCCGGGTCACCGCGCTGGACGCCGACCTGCGCGCCGTCCTCGCCGAGAAGGACGACGTCGAGACCGCCTGGCTGGAGCTGTCGGACGACGCCTGACCGGTCCGCGCACGCGTGATCATCAGCCGGGAACTCGTCCCGGAGACGAATTTCGGGCGAGTGTCGTGCGGAACCGGCCGGCGGGCCGCCGCTACGAGCGGGGCAGGGTCAGGCGGGGGTTCGGGTCGAGGCCGCGCAGACCGTTCCAACCGAGGTTGACCAGGTGCGCGGCCACCGTCTCCCGGTCCGGCGCCCGCTCCTCGAGCCACCACTGGCCGGTCAGCGCGACCATCCCGACCAGCATCTGCGCGTACATGCCGGCCAGCGCCGGGTCCATCTCGCCGGCCTCGAACTCGCGAGCCAGGATGAACTCCACCTGGCCCGCGATGTCGTTGAGCAGCGACTGGAAGGTCCCCTGGCCGGTGGCCACCGGTGAGTCGCGGACGAGCACGCGGAACCCGTCGGTCTGCTCCTCGATGTAGGTCAGCAGGGCGAGCGCCGCCTGCTCGACGAGCTGGTGCGGTGAGCTGCCGGTGAGCGCCGTGGTGATCCGGTCGAGCAGGGCGGTCATCTCGCGGTCGACGACGACCGCGTAGAGCCCCTCCTTGCCGCCGAAGTGCTCGTACACCACCGGCTTGCTCACCCCGGCACGGGCGGAGATCTCCTCGATCGACGTCGCCTCGAACCCGCGCTCGGCGAACAGCGCCCGGCCGACGTCGAGCAGCTGCTCGCGCCGCGCCGTGCCGGTCATCCGCACCCGCGGCCGGTCCCGCACGTGCTCGGCGTCGGTCACGGTCTGCCATCCTCCTCCGGTGATCGGGTCGCGGGAGGACGCCGAGCGCGCCGACGCCGCCGACCCGCTGGGGCACCTCCGCGGCCGTTTCGTCCTGCCCGACGGCGTGATCTACCTGGACGGGAACTCGCTCGGCGCGCTGCCGCGTCACGTCCCCGCCGCCGTCGCCGACGCCGTGACCCGCCAGTGGGGTGCGGACCTCATCGCCTCGTGGACGCGGCAACGACTGGTGGACGTTGCCCCGCCGGGTCGGCGACCGGATCGCCCGGCTCGTCGGCGCCACGCCCGGCGAGGTCCTCTGCGGCGACAACACCACCGTCCAGCTGTTCCAGGTGCTGAGCGCGCTCGCGGTCCCCGGCCGGCCGGTCGCCGTCGAGGCCGCCGACTTCCCCACCGACCGCTACGTCGCCGCCTCGGTCGCGCGGCTGCTCGGCTGTGAGCTCACCGGGGACGCCTCCGGGGCCGGCGTGGCTCTGCTCAGCGCCGTCGACTACCGCACCGGTGAGCTCCGCGACCTGGCGGCGGTCACGGCCGAGCTGCACGCCGCCGGGACGCGGGTCGTCTGGGACTGCTCGCACGCCGTCGGCGCGGTGCCGCTGGGACTCGACGAGGTCGGCGCCGACGCAGCGGTCGGCTGCTCGTACAAGTACCTCAACGGTGGTCCCGGCGCGCCGGCCTGGATCCACCTCCCCGGCCGTCACCAGGGCCTCGCCCTGCCCGTCCCGGGGTGGACCGGCGCCGCCGACCCGTTCGCGATGGCGGAGCGGTACGTGCCGGCGACCGGTGTCGAGCGGGCCCGGACCGGGACGCCTGCGGTGCTGTCGATGGTCGCGCTCGACGCCGCGCTCGACGTGTTCGACGGCGTCGACCTCGCCGAGGTCCGCGCCAAGTCCCTCGCCCTCGGCGAGCTGCTGCTGGCCCGGGCGGACGCCCACCGGCTCGAGTCGGTGACACCGCGCGAACCCGCCCGGCGCGGCTCGCACGTCTCACTGCGGGTGCCGGACGCAGCGGCCCTGGTGGAGCGCCTGGCCGCGCAAGGTGTGGTCGCCGACGCCCGGCCGCCGGACCTGCTGCGCCTCGGCCTGGCCGCCCCGTACGTCCGCTACGTCGACGTGTGGGACGCCCTGGAGCTGGTCGCGCGCTGCGTAGGGTGAGCCGCGTCCGGTGGGGGATGGGGTAATCGGCAGCCCGCAGGCCTTTGGAGCCTTGCAGTCTCGGTTCGAGTCCGAGTCCCCCAGCACCGGTCACGCGGCGCGGACGGAGCCTCGGGACCGACCCGATACCCTCGGTCGCGATGGCATCCCCGGTCACCGTCGTGGTCCTCGCCGCCGGCGAGGGCACCCGGATGCGGTCCCCCTCCCGGCCCAAGGTGCTGTTCGACTTCGCCGGGCGGTCACTGCTCGGCCACGTGCTGGCCGCCGTGCGTCCGCTCGCCCCGGAGTCCGTCGCCGTCGTCGTGGGTCACGCGCGCGAGCAGGTCGTGGCGCACCTGGCCGACACCGCCCCGGAGGCCACCCCGGTCGTGCAGGAGGAGCAGCGCGGCACCGGTCACGCGGTGGGCGTCGCGCTGGAGGCGCTGCCGGCCACCGCGGCGACGGTGCTCGTCGTCCCGGGCGACACCCCGCTGCTGACGCCGGACACGCTGACCGCGCTGGTGGAGGCCCACGGCGGCGCCGCGGCCACCCTGGTGACCTCCCTCGTCGCCGACCCTGCCGGCTACGGCCGGGTCGTCCGCAGCGGGGACGGTGCGGTGGCGCGCGTCGTCGAGCACAAGGACGCCGGCCCGGAGGAGCTGGCGATCGACGAGGTCGCCACCGGGGTGTACGCCTTCGACGCCGCCTTCCTCGCGGACGCCGTGCGGCGGCTCGGGACCGCGAACGCCCAGGGCGAGCAGTACCTGCCGGACGTCGTCGGCATCGCGGTCGAGGAGGGCCGCACCGTCCGCGCGCTCACTGCGCCGCCGGCGGAGACCGCCGGGATCAACGACCGGGTGCAGCTCGCCGCGGCCGGCCGCGCGTACAACGCCCGGCTGCTGGAGGCGCACATGCGCGCGGGCGTGACCGTCGTCGACCCGGCCACGACCTGGGTCGACGCCGACGTCTCGATCGGCGTCGACGCGACGCTGCTGCCCGGGACGTTCCTGCACGGGCGGACGTCGGTCGGCCCGGACGCGACCGTCGGCCCCGACGTGACCCTCACCGACACCGGGGTCGGCGCGCGCACCACCGTCACCCGGACGGTCGCCAGCGGCGCCGTCGTGGGCGCCGACTGCTCCATCGGCCCGTTCGCCTTCCTGCGTCCCGGCACCCGGCTGGCGGACGGCGTCAAGATCGGCACCTACGTCGAGGTCAAGGCCAGCGACATCGGCGCCGGGTCGAAGGTGCCGCACCTCAGCTACGTCGGGGACGCCACCATCGGCGAGGGCACGAACATCGGCGCGGCGAGTGTCTTCGTCAACTACGACGGCGTCGCCAAGCACCAGAGCACCATCGGCGACCACGCCCGGACCGGCGCCGACAACATGTTCGTCGCCCCGGTGAGCGTCGGCGACGGCGCCTACACCGCCGCCGGCTCGGTCATCGTCGAGGACGTCCCGCCCGGCGCCATGGCCGTCGCCCGCGGCCAGGCAGCGCACCATCCCCGGCTGGGTCGCGCGCCGCCGCCCCGGCACCGCCGCCGCGGAAGCCGCCGAAGCCGCGGAGCCGCGGGAGCCGCCCACGCCGCTGAGGCCGTCGACGCCGCGACCGCCGACGCTGCCGCCGACCACCCCGAGCCCGCCGACCCACCGGAGTCGCCCGCATGAGCACCCTCGAGCTGGCCGGACGCAAGAGCCTGATGCTCTTCTCCGGCCGCGCCTACCCGGAGCTGGCCGAGGAGATCGCGGGCCACATCGGCGTGACGGTCACCCCGACGTCGATCTACAACTTCGCCAACGGCGAGATCTTCGTCCGGCCGAAGGAGTCGGTGCGCGGCAGCGACGCCTTCGTCATCCAGTCGCACACCGCGCCGATCAACGACTGGCTGATGGAGACGCTGATCTTCGTCGACGCGCTCAAGCGTGCCTCGGCGAAGCGGATCACCGTCGTCGCGCCGTTCTACCCGTACGCCCGGCAGGACAAGAAGCACCAGGGCCGCGAGCCGATCACCGCCCGCCTGGTGGCGGACCTGCTGAAGACCGCCGGCGCCGACCGGCTGATGTCCATCGACCTGCACACCGCCCAGATCCAGGGCTTCTTCGACGGCCCGGTGGACCACCTCTTCGCGCTTCCCGTACTCGCCGGCCACATCTCGTCGCGCTACGACGCGGCCGAGTTCACCGTCGTCAGTCCCGGACACCGGCCGGGTGCGGATGGCCGAGCGGTGGTCCGACCGCCTCGGCGGCGTCCCGGTGGCGTTCGTGCACAAGACCCGCGACCCGCTGGTGCCCAACCAGGTGGTGGCGCACCGGGTCGTCGGCGACGTCGCGGGCCGGATGTGCCTGCTCATCGACGACATGATCGCCACCGGCGGCACCATCACCCAGGCCGCCGACATCCTGTTCGACTCCGGCGCGTCGGAGGTCATCGTCGCCGCCACGCACGGCGAGCTGTCGGCGCCGGCCACCGACCGGCTCAAGAACAGCCGGATCTGCGAGGTCGTCGTCACGAACACCCTGCCGATCTCGCCCGAGCAGGAGTTCGACAAGCTGACCGTGCTGTCGATCGCGCCCCTGATCGCGCGGGCGATCAAGGAGGTCTTCGAGGACGGCTCGGTGACGAGCCTGTTCGACGGTCGTTCCTAGGACGCGACGCCGCTACAGCTTCAGTGCGTGCCGACCTCGTGGTCGGCGTGACTGGCCGGCTCCAGCTGGAACGTCGAGTGCTCGACGTCGAAGTGGCCGACGAGGCAGCGCTGCAGCTGGTCGAGCAGCTGCGGCGCGTGCCCGTCGCGGAAGCAGTCGTCGTCCACCACGACGTGCGCGGACAGCGCCGGCAGGGACGACGTCACCGTCCACACGTGCAGGTCGTGCACGTTGCGGACGTGCCCGGTGGCGAGCAGGTGCGCCCGGATGCCGTCGAGGTCGACGGAGTCCGGCGCCGCCTCGAACAGCACCCGGCCGGAGTCGCGCAGCAGCCCCCAGGCAGCGATCAGCATGAGGACGACGACGAGCAGTGAGGCGACGGCGTCCGCGCGCGTCCAGCCGGTCAGCAGGATGACGACCGCGGCGGCCACCGTGCCGAGGAAGCCGTACAGGTCGGTCAGCACGTGCCGGAACGCACCCTCGACGTTGAGGCTGCTCCGGTTGGCCCGGGCCAGCGTCCACGCCGCGGCGATGTTGACCACGACGCCGACCAGGGCGACCAGGAGGACCGGCAGGCCGTGGACGTCCGGTGGGTGCACCAGGCGCCGGACCGCCTCGAACGTGACCAGCACGCTCACGAGGAGCAGCGTCAGGCCGTTGCCGGCGGCGGAGAGGATCTCGGCGCGCTTCCAGCCGTACGTCCAGCGCCCGGCGGCGGGCCGCTCGGCGAGCCGGATCGCCCACAGCGCCGCGGCGATCGCGCCGACGTCGGTGAGCATGTGGCCGGCGTCGGACAGCAGGGCGAGCGAGCGGGCGAGGACGCCGACCACGACCTCGAGCAGCAGGAAGCCGACCAGCAGCCACAGCGCCACGCGCAGGTAGCGGCGGTCGGCTCCCGGGTCGACGCCGTGCTGGTGCCCGCCGTGGTCCGACACGGCCGGCGCGGCGACGGGCGCGCAGTCGAGGTCGTCGACCCGCGCCCGCTCCGCCGTCACGCTCCCAGGCTAGGCGGTGACCGAGGGCGTCGGGGCGCTGTCGGGGCCGCCCGCTCGGGCGGCCGCGATCCGGGTGAAGCCCGCGACGTCCACGGTCTCGCCGCGCGCGGTCGGGTCGACGCCCGCGGCGCGCAGGACCCGTTCCGCGGCAGGGGCGGAGCCCGCCCAGCCGGCCAGGGCGCTGCGCAGTTGCTTGCGACGCTGGGCGAACGCGGCGTCGACCGCGGCGAAGACGTCGACCCGCGCGATGTCGTCCCGCGGCGGCGGGCGGCGGTCGAAGCGCACGAGCCCGGAGTCGACGTTCGGCACCGGCCAGAAGACCGCACGCGGGACGGCGCCGGCCGGTGCCGCCGCGGCGTACCAGGCCAGCTTGACGCTCGGCACGCCGTAGGTCCGCGAGCCGGGCGGCGCGGTCAGTCGCGCCGCGACCTCCGCCTGCACCATGACGAGGCCCCGCCGCAGCGACGGCAGCACGGCGAGCAGGTGCAGCAGCACGGGCACCGCGACGTTGTACGGCAGGTTGGCGACCAGCGCGGTGGGCGGCGGGCCGGGCACCGCCGTGAGGGCGAGCGCGTCGGCGGTCAGGACGTGCAGCCGGGCGTCCGGGACGCGGATGGCCACCGTCGCGGGCAGCGCGCCCGCGAGGACGGGATCGACCTCGACGGCCGTCACTGCGGCGCCGGACTCGAGCAGCCCGAGGGTCAGCGAGCCGAGGCCGGGTCCGACCTCCAGGACGGTGTCGCCCGCGCCGACACCCGCCGCGCGGACGATGCGGCGGACGGTGTTGGCGTCGTGGACGAAGTTCTGTCCGAGCGTCTTCGTCGGCCGGACCCCCAGTCCGGACGCCAGGGACCGGATCTCGGCCGGGCCGAGCAACGCGAGCTGCCCGGTCACGGCCGAGATCGTACTAGCTGCGGATCAGTACCAGCCGCCGTGCGCCTGCCACGTCGACCAGGCGCTGCACGGCGTGCCGTAGCTGTTCTTGATGTACTGCAGGCCCCACGCGATCTGCACTCGCGGGTCGGTGCGCCAGTTCGCGCCGGCGGACGCCATCTTGTCGCCGGGCAGGGACTGCGGGATGCCGTACGCACCGCCGTTGGCGTTCTCCGCGGTGGCCCGCCACCCGCTCTCGTGGTTCCACATCTGGATCAGGCACCCCATCTGGTCCTGTCCGAACCCGTACTGACCGAGCATCGACCGGGCGATCGCCTGGTTGTTCGCGACGTCGTCCGGCGGAGGCGCGCCGGTGCCGATGTGCATCACCTGCGGGGTGGGCGGCGTCGCCACCGTGCGGCTCACCTGGGTGCGGCCGACGACGGCACCGTCGAGGTAGACGACGTCGTAGACGACGGCGTCGCTGCCCTGCTCGCCCGGCTGGACGATGGTCGTCTGACCGCTCGGGATGCCCGGGTCGTCCTGCTGCTGGGTCGGGTAGGGCACCGGTTCCGACACGCTCTGGCGCTGCGTGACGATGCGCTGCACGACGATCCGCTCGCCCGCGGCGGGACGGCTGGCCAGCGGCGCCGAGACGCGGTCCGGCTGCGCCAGCGTCACGTCGAGGTCGTGGAGCAGGTCCGACACGCGTGGCGGCGGTGGTGCTGACGGTGTCGGTGCGACCGTCGTGGACGACGCTCACCGACTTCGGCGAGCGGATCTGGACCCCGGTCGGGGTCAGCGGCAGCCGCCGGTCGCGCGACACCGAGCTGGCGTCGGTGCCGGTGTAGCCGAGTTCGGCTGAGCGCCTGGTCGACGGTGGTGGCGGTCGTCCAGACGTCGCGCTGGGCGCCGTCGACGTCGAGGTGCAGCAACCGGCCGCGGCGGAGTACGACGGTGCCGCCGTCGGAGACGCGGCTGGTGGGCGCCGGGGCGACCAGGTCGTGCGGGCCGACGCGGTAGCCGGCGTCGGACGAGCGCCCCGCCGGCGGTGCGGGACACGGTGTGGATCTTCTTCGCGGTGCCGTCGACGCGGACGGTCACGGTCTTGTCGACCGAGGACCAGGCGACGGCGCTGCCGACGACGGTCAGCAGGACGGCGCCCTGCAGCGTGTACCGCACGGGGCGGGAGAGGCGGTGCTTGCGGTGCCGCCCGCTCCGGCGGCGTCTGGCTCTGCGGCGCCTCGGTCGGCAGCGGCGCCGTGGGGGCGGGGGACGTCTGGGTCACGAGGAGGGACTTCCTGGGTCGTGGCCGGGCGCGCGTCCCCGGTCGGGAGACGGGCGCCACCCGGCGCGCGGGCGGGCCGGCACGTGCCGCGCCGGCCCGGGTCAGCGGGCCGGTCGCGGCAGCGCGCGGCGGCGGATCAGCGGGTCGAGCGGCGAGTCAGAGGTTGCGGCCGCACACCGGCCAGGGGCTGTTGCCCGCGGGCGGCGTAGAGCCGGTTGGCGACCGCGATCTGCTGCTCGCGGCTGGCCAGGTCCGGGCGTGCGGCGTAGGCGCCGCCGCCGTTGGCCATCCAGGTCCCGATGTCGAACTGCAGGCCGCCGTAGTAGCCGTTGCCGGTGTTGATCTGCCAGTTGCCGCCGGACTCGCATGCGGCGACGCCGTCCCAGTTCAGCCCGGTGGTGTTCGGCGGCGCAGCCGCGCCGCCGCCCGAGCCGGAGCCGGTAGCAGGCGCCGGGGCCGGGGCCGGGGCCGCAGCGGGCGCGGGGGTCGGGGCGGGAGTCGGCTTCGTGCCGACCTTGACGACCTGCGTCGCGGGTGCGGCGACGACCGTGCTGGCGCCCTGCACCTTGCCGGCGATCTGCCCGTCGACGTACAGGACGGAGTAGCTGACGTCGGTCGTGCCCGGCTTCCCCACCGTCACGACCGTGCGCTTGCCGGTTAGCTGCGTCGGGTCGGCGACCGTGCTGGTCGCGAACGGCACCGTCGTGTGTTCGACGACCGTGCCGTGGGTGACGCGCTGGACGACGATCTGCACGCCGGCAGCTACCGGCGGTCGTGCCGGCCGGCGTTACCCGGTCCTCGGCGCCGACCGCGACGCCCAGGTCGCTGAGGACCTGCGACACCGTGCTCGCGGTGGTGGCGGCCGCCTGCGGTCTGGCCGTCGTGCTTGACGGTGACGGCCTTGGGCGTGCGCAGGTCGATCGGCGGTCGCGCCGAGCGGCAGGCGCCGGTCGCGCGAGACCGAGGTGACCGTCGCCGGGGAGTAGCCGAGGTCGGCCAGCGCCTGGGACACCGTCGTGTCGGTGACCCAGACGTCGCTTGGTCTGGCCGTCGACGGTGAGGTGCAGCAGGCGGCCGCGCTTGAGCACGATCGCGCTGCCCTCGTGGATCTTCGAGGCCGGGTCGGGGGCCACCAGGTCGTGGGCGCCGACGGTGTAGCCGGCGTCGGACAGGGCGCCGCGGACGGTGCCGGCCGAGGTGTGCACCTGGGAGGCCTGCCCGTCGACCTTCAGGTTGACGACGGTGTCCGCGGAGGCCGCGGTGAGGACGCCGGCGGTGCCGCCGACCACGCCCACGAGCACGGTGCCGTAGAGCCCGTACTTGAGACTGCGACGCACGAAGAACTGCTCCCCTCACGAGAACAGCCGGGCGCGGGGGGCGTCCGGCTGGGAATGTGCTTGGAAAGGTCACGACACCGTAACGCGGAGGTCTCGAACCGGCCAAGGGCCGGTGATGCCCGGGTGGCCGGGCGGTTGTCCACGCGGTGGTTATCCAGCACACAGTTGCGGGGTGAACAGTTCCTGGCCGGTCCGGCGGATCCGCGCGGCCGTCTCGGCGGGGTCCAGGCCGAGCTCACGGGCGACCGCCAGGAGCGTCCAGGGCAGCAGATACGGGGCGTTCGGGCGTCCGCGGAACGGGTGCGGGGTGAGGAACGGGGCGTCCGTCTCGACCAGGACCTGGTCCGGCGGGGTCGCCGCGAGCGCCGCCCGCAGGCCCGGCGCATTTGTGAAGGTCACCACACCGGGATAAGACAGGACGAAACCGGCATCCGCACAGGTTCGTGCCATGGCCTCGTCGCCGCAGAACGCGTGGAAGACGACCCTGCTCCGGCGGCCCCTCGTCCGCCAGCACGCGCAGCACGTCGGCGTGCGCGTCCCGGTCGTGGATCATCAGCGGCTTGCCCACCCGCTTGGCCAGATCGACGTGCCGGCGGAAGTGCTCCTGCTGCTCGGTCGGCGTCGTGCGGTCCCAGTAGTAGTCCAGCCCGGTCTCGCCGACGGCGACGACCCGGGGGTGGCGTGCCAGCCGCTCGAGCTCGTCGTAGTCGTCGTCGGTCAGCCCGGCGACCTCGGTCGGGTGGACCGCGACCGCGGCCCAGACGTCGGCGTGCCGCTCGGCGGCGGCGACGCACCAGCGCGAGGACGCGACGGTGTCGCCGACCGTGACCGCGGCGGTCACACCGACACCGCGGGCCCGGGCCATGACGGCGGCGACGAACGCCTCGTCGGCGGGGACGCCGGCCCGCTCGGCGATCGCGTCCAGGTGGGTGTGCGCGTCGAAGACCGGTGACGGCAGCGGCGCGGGGTCCGGCGGTGGCGCGCCCGGGTGGCTGCTCCGGCCGCGGCTCACGCGCCGGGGGCGCCTGGCTCGCCGCGGTCGTCGGCGGCGCCGGGATCGAGGCGGGCCAGCTCCTCGTCGACAACCGACGGGTCGAGCTTGGCGAACACCGGCGTCGGCGGTGCCACCGGCCGCCCCACCGGCAGCGGCACCGACTCCCAGCGCGCGCCGGTCGTCGTAGTCGCCGGTGAGCATGCTGTACGACGGCGAACCCACCGCGGTCGGCTCGTCGACCTCGACCAGCTCCGGCATCGCCGCCCAGCGTCCCCTCGCCGCCGAGCAGCGCGTGCACCGCGGGAGGACGACGACGGCAGGAACGGCGTGAGCAGCGTCTTGCAGTCGTCGACGACCTGAAGGGCGACGTGGAGGACGTCGGCCATCCGATCGGGGTCCTCGGTGCGCAGCTTCCAGGGCGCGGTGTCGGACAGGTACTTGTTGGCGGCGGCGACGACGCCCATGACCTCGGTGACGGCGGCCTTCTGACGCGAGCGCGCCAGCAGGTCCCCGACGGTGCCGAACGCGTTCTTCGAGAAGGTGAGCAGCTCGGCGTCCGCCGCGGTGAGCGTCCGCGGCGCCGGGATCGCGCCGAGGTTCTTCGCCGTCATGGACAGCGTGCGGTTGACGAGGTTGCCCCAGCCGGCGACCAGCTCGTCGTTGTTGCGCCGGACGAACTCGGACCAGGTGAAGTCGGTGTCCTGGTTCTCCGGGCCGGCCACCGCGAGGTAGTAGCGCAGCGCGTCGGCGTCGTAGCGCGACAGCATGTCGCCGACGTAGATGACGACGTTGCGCGAGGACGAGAACTTGCGTCCCTCCATGGTCAGGAACTCGCTGGAGACGACCTCGTGCGGCACGGTCGAGGGCGCCGAGCGCGCCGGGCTTGCCCACCGCGGTCGCCGCGTCCGGAGTAGCCGAGCAGCATCGCCGGCCAGATCTCGGCGTGGAAGACGATGTTGTCCTTGCCCATGAAGTAGTAGCCGCGCGCGTCGGGGTCCTGCCAGAACGGCCGCCACGCGTCCGGGTCACCGCTGCGCTGTGCCCACTCGACCGACGCCGACAGGTAGCCGATCACCGCGTCGAACCAGACGTAGAGCCGCTTGTCCGGGCGGTCGCGCCAGCCCGGCAGCGGCACCGGGACGCCCCAGTCGAGGTCGCGGGTGATCGCGCGCGGCTTGAGGTCGTCGAGCAGGTTGAGCGCGAACTTCTGCACGTTGCTGCGCCAGTGGTCCTGCTCGCCCGAGCCAGTCGCCGAGCACCCCCGCGAACGCCGGCAGGTCGAGGAAGTAGTGCTCGGTCTCGATGAACACCGGCGTCTCGCCGTTGATCCGCGAGCGCGGCTCGATCAGGTCGGCGGGGTCGAGCTGGTTGCCGCAGTTGTCGCACTGGTCGCCGCGCGCGCTCGGGTAGCCGCAGATCGGGCAGGTGCCTTCGATGTAGCGGTCCGGCAGCGTCCGCCCGGTCGACGGGCTGATCGCGCCGAGTTGGGTGCGGGGGAAGACGTAGCCGTTGTCCAGCAGGCCGAGGAACAGCTGCTGCGTGACGGCGTAGTGGTTGCGGGTCGTGGTGCGGGTGAACAGGTCGTAGCTCAGGCCGAGGCGTTGCAGGTCCTCGGCGATGACGCGGCTGTAGCGGTCGGCGAGCTCACGCGGCGGCACGCCCTCCGCGTCGGCCTGGACCAGGATCGGCGTGCCGTGCTCGTCCGTCCCGCTGACCATGAGCACCCGGTTGCCCGCCATCCGCTGGTAGCGGCTGAACACGTCGGACGGGACGCCGAACCCGGCGACGTGGCCGATGTGCCGCGGGCCGTTGGCGTACGGCCACGCGACGGCGGTCAGGACGTTGCTCACGCATCGAACCTAGTCGCGGCCCGCTCCCGGCAACCCGCGGTCACAGCGACGAGGACAGTGATCATCCGGGCGTCCCGGGGGATGTCCCCGGAGATCGCCAGATGATCACGGAGGCGACACCGAGCCGACGGAAGCCGACGGAAGCCACGAGGGACGAGTCGACGGTGGTCACCGTGGTCACGGAGCGGGCGGAGCCGACTTGGCCGCGACGACGGCGTCGAAGACCGTCCGCTTCGGCACGCCGGAGCTCCGCGCGACGTCGGCGATGGCGTCCTTGCGGGTCAGGCCGGCCGCCTCGCGGGACGCCACCTCGGCGGCCAGCTCCGCCGGGGTGACGTCGGCGGCGACCGGCGGCGCCCCGGCCACCACGAGCGTGATCTCGCCGCGGGCGTCGGCGGCGCCGGCCGCGAGCAGGGCCAGGTCCCCTCGGCGGACCTCCTCGTACGTCTTCGTCAGCTCGCGGCACAGCGCCGCCGGTCGGTCGGCGCCGAACGCGGCCGCCAGGTCCGCGAGCGTCTCCGCCACCCGGTGCGGCGCCTCGAAGAACACCATCGTCCGCGGCTCGCCGGCCAGGGACTCCAGCGCCCGCCGCCGCTCCCCCGCCCGGCGGGGCAGGAACCCCTCGAAGCAGAACCGGTCGACCGGCAGCCCGGACACCGCGAGCGCCGCGAGCACCGCCGACGGCCCCGGCAGCACCGTCACAGGGACGCCGGCAGTCGACCGCGGCGGCGACGAGCCGGTAGCCGGGGTCCGACACCGACGGCATCCCCGCGTCGGTCACCACCAGGACGTCCGCCCCGTCTCGCAGCCGCCGCCAGCAGCGACGGGACCCGCGCCGCCTCGTTGGCGTCGAAGAACGACACCACCCGCCCGGCCGGGACGACGCCGAGGTCCGCGCACAGCCGGCGCAGCCGGCGGGTGTCCTCGGCCGCGACCACCGCCGCGCTGCCCAGCGCCGCCACGAGCCGGGCCGACGCGTCACCCGGGTTGCCCAGCGGCGTCGCGGCCAGCAGTACCCGGCCCGGACCGTCGCTCACCGGGCGACCCTACGATCGGGCGCGTGACGGCGACGCTGGCCGGCCCGGACGCGCCGGCCGGGTCCCCCGGCCCGGCCGGGGACGTCGCCGCCGATCCCGAGCAGCCACGCGGCCGCCGTCGGGTCCCGCCCGCGCTCGCGCCGTGGCGCGACCCGTCCCCGCGGCTGGGCTGGTTGATCACCGCCGTCGTGACCGCGGTGGCCGCAGGCGTCCGGTTCTGGGCGATCGGCTGGCCGCACGGCAAGCAGTTCGACGAGGCGTACTACGCCACCGAGGCGCAGGAGATGCTGCGCTACGGCTACGAGGACAACCGCGGCTACATGTTCATCGTGCATCCGCCACTCGGGAAGTGGCTGATCGGGTTGTCCTCCGCGGTGTTCGGCGACAACGAGGTCGGCTGGCGGGTGGCGCCCGCGATCGCCGGCACCCTCGCCGTCCTCGTCCTGACCCGCATCGCGCGGCGGATGTTCGGCTCCAACGTCCTCGGCGGGATCGCCGGGCTGCTGCTGGCGCTGGAGGGGACGTCGGTCGTCCTGTCACGGATGGCGCTGCTGGACGTCTTCCTGCAGTTCTTCGTCCTGGCCGGCTTCGCGGCCCTGGTCGTCGACCGGGACCAGGTCCGCGGGCGCCTCGCGCTGCTGCTCGCCGACGGCGCCGAGCTCTCCGGCGGAGCGCCGGCGCTCGGGCCTCGGCCGTGGCGGCTGGCCGGCGGCGTGCTGCTCGGGCTGGCGTGCGCGGTGAAGTGGTCGGCGCTGTCGTTCTTCGTCGCGTTCGCGCTGCTGTCGCTCGTCTGGGACCGCGGCGCGTTCCGGTCCGCGGGCGTGAGCCGGCCGTGGGCGGGCGTGGGACGGCGGTCGGTGCCGTACGCGGTGGGCTCGCTGCTGCTCGCCCCGATCGGGGCCTACCTGCTGTGCTGGACGGGCTGGTTCGCCGGCGAGAACTCCTGGAACCGGGAGTGGGCCGACGCCCACCGCAGCGCGGCCACGCTCCACGTCCTGGGTCTGAAGATCCCCTTCGACTGGGGCTTCCTGCCCGGTGCACTCCGATCGCTGGGCGACTACCACCTCAACGCCTACCGCTTCCACGAGGGACTCGACTCGTTCCACCCGTACCGGTCCAACCCGTGGAACTGGCTGGTGCTCGGCCGCCCCGTCCTGCTCACGTTCAACTCGACGCCGGACGGGACGACCGGCTACGGGCAGTGCGGTGCGGCGAAGTGCGTCAACTCGCTGCTGCTCATCGGGACGCCGATCATGTGGTGGGCGTTCACGCCGGCACTGGTGTGGCTGGTGTGGCACTGGCTGACCACCCGGGACTGGCGCGCCGCGGCGGTGTTCGTCGCCTTCCTGGCCGGCTGGGTGGTCTGGTTCCAGGACCTGAAGCGGACGATGTTCCTCTTCTACATGGCGCCCCTGGTGCCGTTCCTGATCCTGGGGTTGACCCTCGGGCTCGGCGTCATGCTCGGGCCTTCCGCGAGCGAGCGTGCAGCGCCGGCGGCTGGGGCGTGTTCGGCGTCGCGCTGTTCCTCGGTGTCGTGATCGCGGACTTCGTGTGGATGTGGCCGCTGTTCAGCGCCGGCACGATGACGTACGCCCAGTGGCAGGCGCACATGTGGTTCCCGTCCTGGGTATGAGCCGTTGAGTCTGCAACCCAGCGAAGGGATCCCCCGATGAGCCTGGCCGCCAAGCTGCGCCGTGCACCGGTGCGCGTCGTCACCGGTGCCTACATCCTCAACTCCGGCATGACGAAGCTCGGCGCCACCGCCGACTCCGGCACCCACGAGGGCATCCACGGCTTCGCCGCCGGCGCCTATCCGCAGGTCAAGCAGGTCGACCCCAAGACGTTCACGAAGGGCCTCGGCGTCGCCGAGATCGCGCTCGGCTCGGCGCTGCTGCTGCCGATCGTCCCCGCCGGCCTCGCGGGCCTCGGCCTGGCCGCGTTCTCCGCCGGCCTGGTCGGGCTGTACTGGCGCACGCCCGGGATGCACAACGAGAAGGACCCGCGGCCCACGCAGGAGGGCATCGGCCTGGCGAAGGACACCTGGATGCTGGGCATCGGCACCAGCCTCGTCCTCGACGCGTTGTTGTCGGAGTCGAAGGTGACGAGCGAGGATGCCTCCGTCGTGCCGCACCGGAAGTAGCGGCACCCGAAGCAGCCCGCCCGGGAGGTCCGCCGATGATCTACCCCCTGACCGTGCGCGACTTCCTGGACCGGGCCGAGCAGGTCTACGGCGAGCGGGTCGGCATCATCGACGAGCCCGACCAGCCGGCGCCGTCACTCGGGTCGCTGACCTACCGCGAGGTGGCCCGCAACGCCCGCCGCCAGGCACGCAAGCTCGACGAGTCGGCGTGCCGGTCGGCGGGCGGGTGGCGGTCGTCTCGCAGAACTCGGCGCGGCTGCTGACGTCCTTCTTCGGGGTGTCCGGTTGGGGCCGGGTGCTCGTCCCGATCAACTTCCGGCTGCAGCCACGGCGAGATCGACTACATCGTCCGGCACAGCGGTGCCGAGGTGGTGTACGCCGACCCGGCGCTCAAGGACGTGCTGGACGCCCTCGACGTGCCGCGCAAGCACGTCCTGGGCGACGACGACGCCCTGTACGCCGACTCCGACGACCCGCGGCCGTGGGCGGAGCCGGACGAGAACGCCACGGCGACGATCAACTACACCTCCGGGACGACCGCCCGGCCGAAGGGCGTGCAGCTGACCCACCGCAACAACTGGCTGAACGCGACGGTGTTCGGGCTGCACACGACGATCACCGACCGCGACGTCTACCTGCACACGCTGCCGATGTTCCACGCCAACGGCTGGGGCATGCCGTTCGGCATCACCGGCGTGGGCGCGCCAGCACGTCGTGCTCCGCCAGGTCGACGGCGCGGAGATCCTGCGCCGGGTCGAGCAGCACGGCGTGACGCTGATGTGCGCGGCGCCGGCCGTCGTCGAACGCGGCGCTGGACGCGGCGGCCGGCTGGGACGGTCCGATCCCCGGCCGGCGACCGGGTGCGCATCGTCGCCGCCGGCGCGCCGCCGCCCACGCGGACGATCGAGCGGGTCCTCGACCGAGCTCGGCTGGGAGTTCATCCAGATCTACGGGCTGACCGAGACCTCGCCGCTGGTCACCGTCAACCGGCAGCGCGCCGAGTGGGACGAGCTGACGCCGGCCGAGCGGGCGCGCAAGCTCGGCCGCGCCGGCGCTCCCGCCCTCGGCGTCCGGGTGGCCGTCGACGCCGACGGCGAGGTGCTCACGGCGTCCAACCACAACCTCGACGGCTACTGGGACCAGCCGGAGGCCACCGCGGACGCGCAGCGCGACGGCTGGTTCCACACCGGCGACGGCGGCCACGTCGACGAGGACGGCTACCTGACGATCAGCGACCGCAAGAAGGACGTGATCATCTCCGGCGGCGAGAACGTCTCCTCGATCGAGGTGGAGGACGCCCTGACGTCCCACCCGGCGGTGCGCGAGGTCGCCGTCATCGGCATCCCGGACGAGAGGTGGGGCGAGCTCGTCACGGCGCTGGTGGTCACCGACGGCTCCGCGGTGACCGCCGAGGAGCTGATGGCGCACTGCCGGAGCCGGCTGGCCGGCTACAAGTGCCCGAAGCGCGTCGAGTTCGTCGACGCCCTCCCGCGCACCGCCACCGGGAAGCTGCAGAAGTTCAAGCTGCGCGAGCCGTACTGGCAAGGTCTCGAGCGCCAGGTGCACTGACGCCGATCGGTCGTGCAGGGTTGTCCGTCCGCACGGCGGCGAACCGCGCGATTGCGGGTACGAACCTGTCATGACCGATCCGGAGGAGTTCCAGCCGTCCGGCCTGCCCGACGACCTGTCGACCGTCGAGGCGGACGAGGCCGACGTCCAAGAGCAGGCCACCCTGCCCACGGGGCTCGCCGCCGAACCGGACGCCGACGGCCCGGACGCCGACGGCCCGCTGTCGGCCAACACCGCCCAGGGCAGCACCGGGCCGGAGCCGGACGGTACCGATGCCTGAGGACGAGAACCGCACGGAGTCGACCCGCGGCGAACCGCTCAACAGCCCGGACCCGCTGCCGGAGCAGACCGCCGGCCTGGAGCCGGGCACCGGCGTGCTGCCCGGCGACACGCCGCCGATCGAGTCCTCGACGAGCGGGACGTCGTACCACGACACCCCGTCCGGGCGCGGTTACAACCCCGCGGCGCTGCTGATCATCGGGGTGATCGTCGTCCTGGTGCTGCTGTTCGTCCTCGGCAAGGTCTTCTCGGTCTACTGAGCGGGTGACCGGCGCCGAGCAGCTCGACCCGCGCCGCTGGCCCGCCCTGCTGGTCTGCGTCACCGCGCTGTTCATCACGCTGCTCGACGTCAGCATCGTCAACGTCGCCCTGCCCTCGATCGGCACGAGCACCGGCGCGGATGCCGCTGAGCTGCAGTGGGTCGTCTCCGGCTACGCGCTGGCGTTCGGGATGGTGCCGATCATCGCCGGCCGGCTCGGGGACGACCGCGGGCGCAAGCCGATGCTGCTGGTCGGCGTCGGCGCGTTCGTCGTGTTCAGCGCGCTGGTCGGCGGCGCGCCGACCCCGGCGGTGCTCATCGTCGGGCGCGTCCTGCAGGGCCTGGCCGGTGGGCTGATCAACCCGCAGGTGTCCGGCCTGGTGCAGCAGCTGTTCCGGCCCGCAGGAGCGCGGGAAGGCGTTCGGCGCGATCGGCACCGCGGTCGGCGTCGCCACGGCGGCCGGCCCGGTGGTCGGCGGCGCGATCATCGCCCTCGGCGGCCCGCAGTTCGGCTGGCGGCTGTGCTTCCTGGTCAACGTCCCGATCGGCATCGCGTCCTTCGTGCTGTGCCGGCGCCTGCTGCCGGACCCGGCGCCGCGCACCGGCCGGCCGCGCCCGTGGACCTGCCCGGCGCGGCCCTGCTCGGCCTCGGCGTGTTCGGCCTGCTGTTCCCGGTGGTCGCAGTACGACGCCGAGCACGACCTGCGCCTGGCGCTGCTGCTCGTCCCGGCCGTCGCGGTGCTGGCCGGCTTCGTCGCCTGGGAGCGCGGGCCCGGCGCGGCGCCGCGGCCACCCGCTGATCGACCTGCAGCTGTTCCGCATCCGCTCCTACGCCGACGGCGTGGGCCTGGCGGTGCTGTACTTCTGCGCCTACACCGGCACTCCGCTCGTGCTGGCGCTGTTCCTCCAGGACGGGCTCGGGTTCTCGGCGCTGCAGTCCGGACTGACGGCCTCGGCGTACGCGGTCGGGGTGGCGGTGTCCGCGCCGATCGGCGGACGGCTGCTGCCCCGGCTGGGTCAGCGGCTGCTCGTCGGAGCGCTCGTGCTGTTCACCGTCGGCGTGGCCGGCGCCGGCATCGTCGCCGACCAGCTGGCGGGCTCCGTCGGCGCGCGGCGTGGTCGCGTTCGCGATGGCGCCGGCGCTGTTGGTGGCGGGGCTCGGCGGCGGCTCGGTGATCACCCCGAACCAGGCGCTGTCGCTGGCCGAGGTGGACGTCGCCGGCGGCTCGACGGCCGGCGGCATGCTGCAGACCGCGCAGCGGATCGGCAACGCGATCGGCGCCGCCGTCATCAGCGCCGTCTTCTACGCCGCGGCCACCGGGGCGCCGCGGTCCGGGCCGCCGCGCCAGCAGCACTACGGCCACGCCTACCAGCTCAGCCTGCTCGTCAGCGTCGCCTTCGCGCTCGCCGCGCTGGCGCTGGCCATCCGGGACCTCCGCACCCGGACGCTGGCGCCCGCCGGGAGCGCCGGAGGTGCCGCCTAGAGTGGGCGACGCCGACGAGCGCCACTGGTGGAGGTGACCGGTGCCCCCCGAACAGGAGCGCCTGACGATCCACGGTGCGCAGTGGGCGTTCGTCCGCGCCGGGGAGCCCGAGGACGGCCGGCGTGACGGGTCGGCCCTGCTGCTGCTGCACGGCATCGGCGCCAGCCTGCACACCTGGGACCGGGTGTTCGACCCACTGGCCGAGCGCCACCGCGTCGTCGCGCCGGACCTGCTCGGGCACGGTGACAGCGACAAGCCCCGCAGCGACTACAGCCCCGCGGCGTTCGCCAACTCGATCCGCGACTTGCTCGCCGTGCTGGACATCGCCCGGGTGACGATCGTCGGGCACTCTTTCGGCGGCGGCGTCGCGATGCAGTTCGCCTACCAGTTCCCCGAGGCCGTCGAGCGGATCGTCCTGGTGAGCACCGGCGGGCTCGGCCGGGAGGTGACGCCGTTGCTGCGCGCGGCGACGCTGCCGGGCGCCCCGGCCGCGATCGCCTGGGCGGAGGTGCCGCTGTTCCGCGGCGCCGTCTCGCGGACCGCACGGGCGCTCGCGCGCAACTCCACCGACAGTGTCAGCAACTCCGTGCTCGACCTGCTGGAGCTCTACGAGGGCCTGTCGACGCCGGCGGCGCGGCGGGCGTTCCAGGCGACGCTGCGCACGACGATGGGACGCCGGGGCCAGTCACTGTCGATGCTCGACCGGGCGTACCTCGCGGCGACGTTCCCGACGTTGCTCGTCTGGGGCGCACGCGACTACGTGCTGCCCGTCCGGCACGCCTACGCCGGTCACGACGCGATGCCGGGCAGCCGCCTCGAGGTGTTCGAGCAGTCCGGGCACTGCCCGCCGCGGCAACAGCCGGAGCGGTTCGTCGAGGTGCTGGAGGACTTCATCGCCACGACGGAGCCCGCGTCCTACGACGAGGAGACCTGGCGGGAACTGCTGCGCTCGCGGGCACGGACGGTCTGACGTGGTGGATGCGCCCATGACGTCGTTCGCGTCCGTCACCGCGCTCACGCCCGCGCGAGGGCGGCTGGTCCGCGGACGTCAGCCCGCAGTGGACGATCGCCGGCAAGCCCAACGGCGGCTACCTGCTGGCTCTGCTCGGGCGCGCCGCCGTCGACGCCGGTCCGCACCCGCACGTCGTCGCGGCGTCGGCGCACTACCTGCGCTCCCCCGATCCCGGCCCGGTGTCGGTGGAGGTCGACCTGCTGCGCTCGGGCCGCTCGGCGAGCCAGCTGCGCGCGACGCTGCGCCAGGACGGGACGCGGTGCGTCGAGGCGCTGCTGACCACCTCGGAGCTCGACCCCGCGGCGACGCCGTACTGGGAACGCGGCGTCCCGCTCCCGAGCCTCGCGCCGATCGGGGACTGCGTCCGGGTGCCGCCGCGGACCCCGAGCGGCGACGAGGTCGCGCTGATGCGCGAGCTGGAGCTCCGCCTCGACCCGGCGACGCTCGGCTTCGCCACCGGGGCGCCCAGCGGCCGCGGCGAGCTGCGGGGGTGGTTCGCCCTGCCGGGAGTGGACGTCCTGGATCCGCTCGCGCTGCTGGTGGCCGTCGACTGCTTCCCTCCGGCCACGTTCGACATCGCCCCGTCCGGCTGGGTCCCGACGCTCGAGCTGACCGCCTACGTCCGCGCGCTACCCGCCCCCGGGCCGCTGCGGATCCGCACGCAGGCGGGCGTCGTCGAGGGTCAGCGGGTCGACGAGTCGTGCTGGGTCTGGGACACCCGCGGGCGGCTGGTCGCACAGTCGGTGCAGCTCGCGGGCGTGCGTCTCGGCTGAGGTCAGCGTCGTCGCGAGCGGGCGCTCCTCCAGCTCACCAGATCTCCTGATCGCTCGGGTGATCAGTGTGTGAGGGTGGCTCGACTCCTCCGGAGTCGGCCAGTCACGAGGCCGGTCCTGCGGGGGTCAGTCCGGTCAAGGCCGTCCGTGCCGGTGAGCGCCTGCGACCTTCCTCGTACGCAGCGCAGGACGCAGGACGAGGACTCGTCCACGGCGGCGGTGGTGGAGCTGAGGGGATTCGAACCCCTGACCCCCTCGATGCGAACGAGGTGCGCTACCGGACTGCGCTACAGCCCCCGGAGGGTGGCCCGGCTCCCGCCGCGACCGACGGTCAGCCTAGCAAAGCGGCTCAGCTGGCCCGGCGCTCCGCGGCCGCCGGGGCGGGCTGCGAGTCCGCCGGGTAGAGGCCGGTCAGGTCGATGGTGTCCATCGTCTGCAGTTCGATGTCGTCGTCGTCGATGCGCACGACCGTGTCGTCGGCGCGAGTCATGTCGACGACCTGCTCGCGTTCGGCGAGGTCCGCCCCGCGGACCGGGGACAACCCCAGGCGCTCGCGCCGGGCCTGGCGCCGGTCGCGGTCCCGGGTGGCCTGGGCGCGCAAGAACAGCAGGTAGCCGGCCAGCCCGGCGAGGAAGACGATCGACAGCGCCCAGACCAGTCCGCCCGCGACGAGCGCGAACACCGTCGTGACCAGCGCCCCGACGACCAGGACGGTCAGCGACCGGCGCCGGCGCGCCATCATCGCCGCCCGCGCGGCAGAGGTCTCGACTCGGTCGGGGCGCATCGCAACCTCCTGGGCGGCGGGGACGGGACGTCGAACGGCAGTGCCCGTGCGGGCCACCCACACCTCGGCGTCCGGGACGGCCGCACCGGGACGCAGCGGCTCGCGGCGGGTGCCGCTGCGCCGGCCGAGCGCGCGCATCGCCCGCCCGAACTGGGTGATCGAACGGTCCTTGGCGACGTCGTCGTTGCGGCGGACGACCATCGGCACGACGACGATCAGCCAGAGAACGGTGAGGACACCGACGGTGACGAACGGCGACATCTGCACCGCACCTCCCGTCCCACCGGTAACAGCTGCGCTCACGCTAGTGACGGGCCGGGCCGCTGCCCCGGACGCGGCGCGGCGTGTCGTCGGCCGTGGCGCCGGGAGGTCAGGTCCAGGACGGGTCGGGCCGCACCGGCGGCAGTCGGCTCACCACCCGCGACCCGTGCAGTTCCTCGACCGTGATCGCGAACGCCACGTGGTCGCGCCACCCGCCGTCGATGTCGAGGTAGCGCTCGTAGAAGCCCTCGCGCCGCAGCCCGAGCTTCTCGACGACGCGCAGGCTCGGCGCGTTCTCCGGGCGGATGTCGACCTCCACCCGGTGCAGCCCGACGCCGTAGAAGCAGTGGTCGACGACCAGCGCCAACGCCGTCGGCGTGATGCCGCGACCCGCCACCGCCCGGTCGACCCAGTAGCCGACCGTGCAGCTGCGCAGCACGCCGTGGACGATGTTCGAGGCGTTGATGGTGCCCACCAACCGGCCGCTGTAGGTGATGACGAACGGCAACATCGTGCCGGTGCGGCCGGCCTTGCGCAGCGCGGAGGCCAGCGACGGCCAGGCGGAGACGGCGTTGCGCTCGCTCCACGGCAGGGCCGAGGACGGCTCCCACGGGGCGAGCCACTCCTCGTTGCGCAACCGCACCTCGCTCCACGCCCGGCCGTCGCGCAGCCGCGGTGGGCGCAACACCACGGGCCCGGCGTGCAGCTCGACCGGCCAGCCCGGGTGCGCCGTCATCGGTTGGACAGCAGCAGCGGCACCACGGTGACCGGGTCCCCCGCGGCGATCGCCGTGACGTCTTCGTCGATGACCACGAGGCAGTTCGCCTGCGCGAGCGCGGCGAGCAGGTGCGAGCCCGGGCCGCCGACGAAGGACACGGAGTACCGCCCGTCCGCCTCGCGGTGCAGGATCCCGCGGCGGTACTGCCGGCGACCCGCGCGGGCTGTCCGCGCTCTCCAGCGCGGTCGCCGCCACGGTGGCCCGGAAGACGTTGCGCTTGCCGAGCAGCGTCCGGATCGCCGGCCGGACGAAGACCTCGAAGGAGACCAGCGAGCTGACCGGGTTGCCGGGCAGGCAGAAGATCGGGACCCGCTGGTCGCCGCCGTGGCCGACCAGGTGGCCGTACCCCTGCGGCATGCCGGGCTGCATCGCGACCCGGGTGAACTCGACCGTGCCCAGCTCCGACAGTGCCTCTTTGACGACGTCGTAGGCGCCCATGCTCACCCCACCGGAGGTGACCAGGACGTCCGCGCGCAGCAGCTGGCTCTCCAGCACGTCCAGCAGCCGGGCGTGGTCGTCGGGGACGATCCCGACCCGGTAGGCGTCCGCGCCGGCGTCCCGGGCGGCGGCGGCGAGCAAGTAGGAGTTCGCGTCGTGCACCTCGCCGAAGGACACCGGGGCGCCGACCTCGACGAGCTCGCTGCCGGTCGAGATCACGACGACGCGCGGACGGGGCCGCACCACCACGCGGTCGCGCCCGAGCGCGGCCAGCAACGCGATCTGCTGCGGGCCGAGGGCCGCGCCGGCCGGCACCGCGGCCGCACCGGCGGGGAGGTCCTCCCCGGCACGCCGGACGCACTCCCCGCTGCGCACCGGGCGGCGGACGGCGACCTTGGCCACGCCGCGATCGGTGTCCTCGAGCGGGATGACGGCGTCGGCGCCGGCCGGCACCGGTGCGCCCGTCATGATCCGCATGGCGACGCCGGGGCTCATCCCCGACCGGGTCCGGACACCCGCCGCCACGTCGCCGACCACCGGCAGGACGACCGGCCGGTCCTCGCTGGCGCCACGGACGTCGACCGCGCGCAGCGCGTAGCCGTCCATGGCGGAGTTGTCGAAGCCCGGGAGCGGGATCGAGCTGCGCACGTGCTCGGCGAGCAGCAGCCCCTGCGCGTCGAGCAGCGGGAGCTCGATCGAGTCGAGCGTGCCGAGGCCGTCCATGATCGTCGACAAGTGCTCGTCGACCGAGCGCAACCGCTCGTCAGCCACGATCCGCAGGCTCCCCTCTGGCATGGTCGCGGTCCGGCGACGTCGGTTCGCCCTCGCCGGACCGCGTGCTCCTGATCGGCAGACTAACCACGTGCACGCGTCCGGCTCCGACGGCGGCGCCGGGACGTCCGCCGCGGCGAAGGCGACCCTGCGCGCCGAACTGTCGGCGGCGCGACGGTCGCGCTCCGCCGGCGACCTCGCGCTGGCCAGGGCGGCGGTGCGCCGAGCGGTCCTCGCCCGCGCCGCCGCGGCGCGCTGGTGCTCGGTGGCCGCCTACGTCCCGCTGCGCACCGAGCCGGGCTCACTCGAGCTGCTGTCGGCGCTCGTGGACGCGGGCGTCGCCGTGCTGGTGCCCGTCCTGCTGGCCGACCGGGACCTCGACTGGGCGCGGTGGCCGACGTCCGAGCCGTCCGAGCCGTCCGAGCGCGCGCCGCGCTACTCGGCGTCGACGCGGTGCGGTCCGTCGACGCGCTGCTCGTGCCCGCTCTGGCCGTCGACGCCGCGGGGTCCCGGCTCGGGCGCGGCGGCGGGTCGTACGACCGGGCGTTGGCGCGCGTCCCCGCCGGGACGCCGGTGGCGGCGTTGCTGTTCGACGACGAGGTCCTCGCGCTCGACGCGGTGCCGCGGGACGCGTGGGACCGCCCGGTGACTGCTGTCGTGACGCCGTCCGGGTGGCGCGACGTGTCCCCGGTGGACGGGGGATGATCCGGGCGGGCATCATGGTTGGCACTCTCATCAGCGGAGTGCCAGGTCCGGCACCGCGCCGAACAGTTCGACCGAGCTCGACAGAGGACGCCACCGATGCCCACCTACCAGTACGCCTGCGTCGATGCCGATTGCGGGCACCAGTTCGAGCTGGTGCAGTCGTTCACCGACCCGGCCGCCACCGAGTGCCCGGTCTGCGGCCACCGCGTGCGCAAGGTCTACGGCTCGGTCGGCGTCGTGTTCAAGGGGTCCGGCTTCTACCGGACCGACAGCCGCGCGCAGGCCAACGGCGACGGCAAGGGCACCCCGAGCGACACGGGGACCAGCGACAAGGGCGCGGCCGCGAAGAGCGGCGCGTCGAAGGACGGCGCCGCGTCCTCGGGCTCGGCCGGGAGCGGGTCGGAGTCGTCCGGCTCGTCGTCGGGTGGGTCGTCCTCGTCGGGGTCCTCGAAGTCCTCCGGGTCCTCGTCCTCCGGGTCCTCGTCCTCCGGGTCCTCGTCCTCCGGGTCCTCGTCCTCCGGGTCCTCGTCCGCCGGCGCGGCGAAGGCCGCCGCGTCCGCCTGAGGTCCGCCGCGGGGCGTTCGTCCACAGGTCCTGCGCCTGTCCACAAGCTTGTTCGCGGCCCTGCCTGCGCTGGAGGGCGCACCTAACGTCCGGTGCGTGAGGGACCTCCTGCTGCGCCTCGACCGCTGGCCCCGCCGGGTCGTCGCCGTCCTGCTCCTGCTCGTCGCCGCCGTCACCGCGGTCGGTGGCCACCGCCCCGCGACCGCGCAGCCGGTGTCCGGCCGACCGGTGGTCGTCGCTGCCCGCGACCTGCCCGCCGGTGCGGTCGTCGCCCCGGGCGACGTCGCGCTGGCCACCGCGGACCGGGCGCCACCGTCGGCGCTCGAGGGCACCGCCGCGGTCGTCGGCCGCCGGGTCGCGGGCCCGATCGGGCGCGGTGAAGTGGTCACGCCGACCCGGCTGCTCGGCAGCGGCCTGGCGACGGGGCTGACCGACGGGCGGCTCGCGGTGGCGGTCCCGGTGGCCCGGACGGGCTCGGGCCTGTTGGCCCGCGCGGGCGACACGGTCGAGCTCATCGCCGGCCCCGGCGTCGACGGCGGCGTGCCCGAGGTGCTGGTCGCTGCGGCGCCTGTGTTGGCGAGCGTCCCGGGCGGGTCGGACGACACCGCCGGGTCCGCGACGGGTGCCGAACTCGTCGTCGCCACGGACGCGGCCGGGGCGTTGCGGATCTCGACCGCAGCGTCCCGGGACGTGATCGCGGCGGTCCTCGGACCTTCCTAGGATCGCCCGGGGGCGACGACGGCCCGCTCGCCGCGACGCCGGTCGGCCGACAGCACGTCGCGGATCTCGCGCAGGAGTCATCGGCTCGTCGCTCGGTTCGGCTCAGTCCCGGTCGTGGTGCGGCGGGCGCTCCCGGCGGTACCAGTCGGCGTCGCGGGCGGCGCCGTGGCGGCCACCGTCGCCGCGCCAGTCCTCACCGGCCGGGTCGCGCTCGTCCGGACCCAGTTCCGGCAGCACCGGTGCGTCGTCCGAGCGGCCGGCGTCCGAGGAGGGTCGGGGGCGGTCGGGCACGGCTCCAGTCTGCGCCGGATACTCGAGCGGTGACGGTGACCGTGCGGTACTGGGCCGGCGCACGCCGGGCGGCAGGGACCGCCGAGGAGCGGCTCGCCGCCGGGTCGCTGTCGGACGTCCGCGCCGCGCTGCGCTCCCGACCGGAGCTCGCGCGCGTCGCCGAGGTGGCGTCCTACCTGGTCGACGGCGCCCAGGCCGACGACGCGACCCAGCTGGGCGACGGCGCGGTCGTCGACGTCCTCCCGCCCTTCGCCGGCGGCTGAGCCGGCCTCGCGAAGGGTCCTCCGGCGAGCGTCGGAGCGCCGTCGGGCGGGGTCAGGGGCAGTTCACCCACTCGTCGCTGCCGTCGTCGAACACCTGGCGTTTCCACACCGGGAGCCGGTGCTTCACCTCGTCGACCAGGCGCGCGCACACCTCGAACGCCTCCCGCCGGTGCCGGGTCGACACGGCCGCCACCAGGGCGACGTCGCCGATCGCCAGGTCGCCGACGCGGTGGCTCACCGCCAGCGCCAGGACGTCGGGGAGCGCGGCGAACTCCTCCGCGACCGCGCGCAGCACCGCCTCGGCGCTGGGGTGCGCCTCGTACTCCAGCTCGGTCACTCGCCGGCCGCCGTCGACGTCGCGGACCACGCCGCAGAAGACCACGTGCGCCCCGGCGTGCGGCAGGTCGACCGCCCGCTCGTGCGCGGCGACGTCCAGCGGCGCCGCGGACACCGCCACCAGCGACGCGAGCGCTGTCACGCGCCACCGCCGGGACGGTGGTCGCCGCCACGCAGCTGGTCGACGGCGTGCTGCAGGAGCGGCTCGAGCACCGCCATGCCGTCCCGCACACCGCCCGGCGACCCGGGCAGGGTCACCACCAGGGCGGCGCCGATCGTCCCCGCCACGCCGCGGGACAGGACGGAGGTCGGCACGCTGTCGCGAGCGGCCGAGCGCAGCGCCTCGGCGATGCCCGGCACCTCCCGCTCGAGCAGCGGCCGCACTGCCTCCGGGGTCACGTCGGTGGGCGTGATGCCCGTGCCGCCGGACGTGAGCACGATGACGGCGCCCGCGTCGAGGGCGCCGCGCACCGCCGCGCGGATCGCGTCGACGTCGTCCGGCACCACGGCGCGCTCCACGACGTCGTACCCGCCGCCGGTCAGCCAGTCCTCGAGCAGCCGCCCCGAGTCATCGGCCCGGACGCCCGCCGCCGACCGGTTCGAGCAGGTGATCACCGCCGCCTTCACGGCCGGCTCCAGGTACCCGACCGGCCGCCGTCCTTGGCGACCAGCCGGACGTCGGTGAGCACCGCGGCGCGGTCCACCGCCTTCACCATGTCGTAGAGCGCCAGCCCCGCCGCCACGACCGCGGTCAGCGCCTCCATCTCCACGCCGGTGCGGTCCGCCGTCCGCGTGGTCGCGGTGATGTCGACGGCGTCGTCGCTCAGAGACAGGTCCACGCTCACCGCGTGCAACGCCACCGGATGGCACAGCGGGACCAGGTCGGGCGTCCGCTTCGCGCCCGCGATGCCGGCGATGCGCGCCACCGCCAGGGCGTCGCCCTTCGGCAGGCCGCGACCGCGCAGCAGCTCGACCACCTCCGCCGTGGTCGTCAGCCGGCCCTGTGCGGTGGCGGAGCGGGTCGTCACGTCCTTGGCGGAGACGTCGACCATCCGCGCGGCCCCGGAGGCGTCGACGTGCGTCAGCTCCACCCCGCCAGGCTAGACACCGGCCGCCGTGACCCGCTCGGCCAGCGCCATGGCGTCGAACGGCGCCCGCACCTTCACGTCGTTGTCGAAGTAGGCGCACACGTCCAGCCCCGCCGCCGTCCACTCCCGGATCCGCCCCGCCCACACCTCGAGCGCGGACGGGCTGTACCCGCTGGTGTACAGCTCCTCGTCGCCGTGCAGGCGCACGTAGACGAGATCGGAGGTGACGTCGAGCAGGAACGGCCACTTGCCGGCCGTGTCGGCGACGACCAGCGACACCGCGAAGTCGCGCAGCAGCTGCACGAACCCCGGGACCTTGTAGCTGTCGTGGCGCACCTCCAGCGCGTGCCGCAGCGGGCGGTCCTCGGCGGTGCCGGCGAACGCGCGGCCGATGAGACGGGGGCCGTGCCGGCGCGCCAGGTACGCCGCCTCCGACGTGGAGCGCGGCAGCTGCAGGAAGAACCGCGACAGCCGATCGGCGTCGTAGGGCAGCGACGGCGGCAACTGCCACAGCAGCGGGCCGAGCTTCTCCCGCAGCGCCAGCGGTCCAGAGGCGAAGAAGTTCGCGAGCGCTTCCTCGACATCGCGCAGCTTCTTCATGTGCGTGATGAACCGGCCGCCCTTGACGGCGAACACGAAGTCGTCCGGGGTCTGCTCGCGCCAGCGGTGGTACAGCTCCGGCTTCTGGAGCGTGTAGAACGAGCCGTTGATCTCGAGGGAGTTCATCCGCTCGGCGGCGTAGGTCAGCTCGAGGCGCTGCGCCAGCTTCGGCGGGTAGAACACGCCACGCCACGGCGGGTAGCGCCACCCGGAGATCCCGATGCGGACGTCACCGCGCCCGAGCGACGGACCGGCGGCCATCGACACATCGTGGCAGTGCCGCGGGTTTCGCCGCGCGGCGCACGGGGCAGACCGTCGGCATGCCGGACTACAGCGCCGTGACCGATGTCGGCGCCGCTCCCCAGCGGCTGTTCGACTACCTCGCCGACGTCGACAACCTGCCGTCGTACTTCAGCCGGATGACGTCCGCCGAGCCGGGCGACGGAGAAGAGGTGCACGTCACCGCCGACCTCGGCGACCGCCAGGTCGAGGGCGACGCGTGGTTCCGGGTGCACGAGGACCGGCTGGCGATCGAGTGGGGCTCCGAGGGGCCGAACGACTACTCCGGCCACCTCGAGGTCAGCGGTCACGAGGACGTCTCCGCGGTGACCGTCACCCTGCACACCGAGCGCGGCGGCGGTGACGAGATCCAGGCCGGCCTCGAGGAGACGCTCGACAACATCCGGCGCAACGTCGAGGGCGCGGCCTGAGGCCCGACCTGACCTCCGCCTCCCGCGGTCAGCGGGTGGGACGGCGGCGGCGCACCGCGAGGCGGGCGCCGGAGAAGCTGCTGTTGCGGTAGGCCAGACGGCGGCACGGCTCGCAGTCAGCAGCGGCGTGGCCGTGCAGGTGGGTGGTCGGGACCGGGCCGGCGGTCGGCGTCCGGGTGGTGGTGGCGTTCATGGTGAGGTCCTTCCGGGTCGGCTGTCGTTGACACTCCTCAGCCTGACGCCGTCACCCATCCGGCAGGATCCCCCGAATGGTCCGATGTCGGACGACACGGCCATCCTCCGGTCGGTGGATCCTCACCTACTCCCGCGGCCGCTCGTCCACCACCCGGCGCATCTTGCCCAGGGACCGCTCGATCGACTCGGGTTCGCCCACCTCGACGTCGATGCTCACGCCGATGGTGTTCTTCACCAGCTGGACCAGCTGGCGTGCGGCATCGGCCGCCGCGGCGGCGGTGGCGTCCGGGCGGCGCTCGGCCAGCACCGTCAGCTGGTCCATCCGCGACGGGCGGCGCAGCCGGAGCTGGAAGTGCGGGGCCAACGCGGGCACCTGCAGCAGCAGTTCCTCGACCTGCGTCGGGAACAGGTTGACCCCCCGGAGGATGATCATGTCGTCCGTCCGACCGGTGATCTTCTCCATCCGTCGGAGGCCTGGGCGGGCGGTCCCCGGCAGCAGCCGGGTGAGGTCTCTGGTCCGGTAGCGGACCACCGGCATGGCCTGCTTGGTCAGCGACGTGAAGACCAGCTCGCCGCGCGCCCCCTCCGGCAGCACCTCGCCGGTGAACGGATCGATGATCTCAGGGTAGAAGTGGTCCTCCCAGACGTGCAGCCCGTCCTTCGTGTCGACGCACTCCTGCGCCACGCCGGGACCCATCACCTCGGAGAGCCCGTAGATGTCAGTCGCGTCGATGCCCGCGCGTCGTTCGATCTCGGACCGCATGTCGTTCGTCCACGGCTCGGCCCCGAAGATGCCGTACTTCAGCGACGAGGCGGCGGGGTCGAGACCCCGGCGTTCCATCTCGTCGAGTATCGCGAGCATGTACGACGGCGTCACCATGATCACGGCAGGCTCGAAGTCCCGGATCAGCGTCACCTGCCGTTCGGTCATGCCACCCGAGACGGGCACCACGGTGCAGCCGAGCTTCTCCGCGCCGTAGTGGGCGCCGAGCCCGCCGGTGAACAGGCCGTACCCGTACGCGACGTGGACGACGTCGCCCCGCCGGCCGCCCGCGGCGCGGATGGAGCGCGCCATCACCGTGGCCCAGGTGTCGATGTCGGCGGCCGTGTACCCGACGACGGTGGGCCGCCCGGTCGTCCCCGACGACGCGTGCACCCGGGCGATCTCCGTGCGCGGCACCGCGAACATGCCGAACGGGTAGTTGTCGCGCAGGTCGGCCTTGCGACGTCGTCGGGAACCGCGCCAGGTCCTCCAGCGTGCGGAGGTCGGACGGGTGGACGCCGGCCGCGTCGAACGCGCGGCGGTAGTGCGCGACGTTGTCGTAGGCGTGCCGCAGCGACCACTGGAGCCGCTCGAGCTGCAGGGCGCGGACCTCGTCGACGGAGGCCCGCTCGACCGGCTCGAGCAGGTCGGGTTCAGGCGTCATAGTCGACCGTCACCGCGTCGGACACCGGCACCGCCTGGCAGGTCAGGACGTAGCCGGCGTCGACCTCCTTCGCCTCCAGCGCGTAGTTGCGCCGCATTCGTACCTCGCCCGTCGACGACGAGCGCCCGGCAGGTCCCGCACACTCCGCCCTTGCACGCGAACGGCAGGTCCGGCCGCACGCGCTGCGCGCCGTCGAGCACCGGCGTGCCGGGCGGGACGGTGAGCGCCGTCCGCCGGCCGTCCAGCACCACCGTCACCTCCGCGCCCGGACCGGAGGCCGGCTCGTCGTGGCGCCGCTCCGCGGGCGGGACGTCCTCGACGTAGAACAGCTCGCGGTGCACGCGCTCGTCCGGCACGCCGAACTCGTGCAGCACGTCGATCGCGGCGGTGACCATCGCGAACGGTCCGCACAGCCACCACCCGTCGACCGCGTCGACCTCGACGGTCAGGGGCAGCAGCGTGCGCAGCTTGCCGGCGTCGAGGCGGCCGTTGAACAGCTCGACCTCCTGCGCCTCCCGGGACAGGACGTGCACCAGCGTCATCCGCGCCGGGTGCGCGTCCTTCAGGTCGGCGACGTCGTCGGCGAACATCACCGAGTCGCTGCGCCGGTTGCCGTAGAGCAGCGTCACCCGCGAGCCCGCCTCGAGCAGCGAACCGGCGATGGACAGCACCGGCGTGATGCCGCTGCCGGCGGCCACGAGCACGTGGTGGCCGGGACGCTCCAGGTCAGGCGTGAACGAGCCGGTCGGCGGCTGCACGTCGACGAGGTCGCCGGGCCGCACCTCGTGCACCAGCCAGCCCGACACCGCGCCGCCGGCGACCTCCCGTACCCCGATCCGCGGTGTCCGGCCGCGCGGCGCGCAGATCGAGTACGACCGCCGCTCCTCGCCGCGGCGCACCGTCAGCGACTGGCCGGGGGCGAAGTCGAAGTCGGCCGCCAGCTCCGGCGGGACGTCGAACGTCACCGCGGCGGCGTCGTCGCACAGCCGCTCCACCGCCGACACCCGCAGCGGGTGGAACACCGACCGCAGCGCCACTACAGCTCCTTGACGTACTCGAACGGCTCCCGGCACGCACCGGCAGCGGTGCAGCGACTTGCAGGCCGTCGCGCTGAACGCCGCCGTCCGTTCGGTGTCGGACGACCCGCACCGCGGGCACGGCACCGGGACCGCCCGCGCGGTCAGGACCAGGGGGACCGGGCCGGCGGCCGGCGCCGGGCGCGGCGGCGCGATCCCCGCGTCCGTCAACTTGCGCCGGCCGTCGTCGGTGATCCAGTCGGTGGTCCACGCCGGGGACAGCTGGGTGCGCACCTCGACGTCGGTGTAGCCCGCCGCCGCCAGTCGATGCGCCAGGTCCGCGGAGATCTCGCGCATCGCCGGGCAGCCGGAGTAGGTCGGCGTGATCGTCACGGTCACCCGCCCGCCGTCCTCGCTGACCGAGCGCAGGATGCCGAGGTCGGCCAGCGTGACCATCGGCAGCTCCGGGTCCGGCGTCGCCCCTGCGACCTCACGCGCCGCTGCCACCGCGGTCACCACGTCGCGTCCGGGTGGGCGCGGGCGACGCCCTGCAGCTCGGCGAGGACGTAGCCCAGCGCCTCGGTGTGGGCGCCCTGCCGCCCGGCGCGGCCGGCGACACGTCCGAGCGCGGCGGCGGTGGGCCGGTCGAGCGTGGCAGTGGCGAACACGGTGTCGAGGACGACGTCGACCTCGGCGCGGACGCCGGCCGGGTCGACGGCGACACCGGGCAGCGCGCGCACCGTGGCGTCGGCGTCGAACAGCTCGGGCACCAGCGGCCAGAGTCGCTCCAGCGCGGCCTGCGCCCGGCGGTGGGACTCCTGCGTCCCGTCACCGAGCCGCACGACCCACTGGGCGGCGTAGTCGCGGTGGTAGGCCAGCTCCTTGACCGCCTTGTCGGCGACCGCGGCGAGCACCGGATCGGCGGCCGCCCGCAGCTGCTGGAACAGCGCCAGCCGCCAGGTGGCCACGACCAGCAGCCGGGTCGACCAGCTCCGCGAAGTCCTCGTCACGGTGCTCGACCAGCCGCACGTTGCGGTACTCGGCCTCGCCGCGGAAGAACGCGAGCCGGTCCTCGGCGGCGGGGTCGTCGTCGCCGCTGCTGCGCGCGGCCCGGGTGAGCAGCATCCGCGCCTGACCGAGCAGGTCGAGCGCGATGTTGGCCAGCGCCGTCTCCTCCTCCAGCTCCGGGGCGCGGGTGACCCACTGCTGCAGCCGGTGGCTGTAGACCAGGGCGTCGTCGGCGAGCGCGAGGCAGTACGCCGCCAGGGCAGCGGCGTCGACCCCGGCCGGCACCGCGGTGTCGATGCCGGCGAGCGGGTCGACGAAGCCGGTGCCGAACGCCCAGCGGGCGTCACCGTCGTCGGAGAGCAGGCCGTCGTAGGCGGTGTAGTCGTCGTGCATCACATGTGGGGGACGTCGTCGGGGATGTCGTAGAAGGTCGGGTGCCGGTACACCTTGTCACCGGACGGGGCGAAGAACGGGTCCTTCTCGTCCGGGCTCGACGCGGTGACGTGCCGCGCGTCGACGACCCAGATGCTGACGCCCTCGTTGCGGCGGGTGTAGAGGTCACGGGCGTGGTGCAGGGCCATCTGCGGGTCGGCGGCGTGCAGAGAGCCGACGTGGACGTGGTTGAGTCCGCGCTTGCCGCGCAGGAAGACCTCGTACAGCGGCCAGTCGGCGCGGACCGGCCCGGGCTCCGGCGTCACCGGCACACCGGTGGTCGGCACCGCGCCGTGACCGCCCTCGGCGGTGAAGTCCGTCATCGCATCTTCCGGGCGTGCGCGAGCGCGGCCTCCCGGACCCAGGCGCCGTCCTCGTGCGCCGCCTCGCGGTGCGCGATCCGCTGGGCGTTGCACGGGCCGTTGCCCTTGACGACCGCCATGAACTCGTCCCAGTCCACCGGTCCGAAGTCGTAGTGCCCGCGGTCGTCGTTCCACCGCAGCTGCTCATCGGGCAGCGTCACCCCGAGCTTCTCCGCCTGCGGCACGGTCATGTCGACGAACCGTTGCCGCAGCTCGTCGTTGGTGTGCCGCTTGACCCCCCACGCCATGGACTGCGCGGTGTTCGGCGACGCCTCGTCGGGCGGACCGAACATCATCAGCGACGGCCACCAGAACCGGTCGGTCGCGTCCTGGACCATCTCGCGCTGGGCGTCGGTGCCGCGCATCATCGTCATCAGCAGCTCGTAGCCCTGCCGCTGGTGGAACGACTCCTCCTTGCAGATGCGGATCATCGCGCGGGCGTACGGCCCGTAGGACGAGCGGCACAGCGGAACCTGGTTGCAGATCGCGGCACCGTCGACGAGCCAGCCGATCACTCCGACGTCGGCGTAACTGAGTGTCGGGTAGTTGAAGATCGACGAGTACTTCTGCGCGCCGCTGATGAGCTTCTCGGTGAGGTCGGCACGGTCGGCGCCGAGGGTCTCCGCGGCGGAGTAGAGGTACATGCCGTGGCCGGCCTCGTCCTGCACCTTGGCCAGCAGGATGGCCTTGCGCCGCAGGGAGGGGGCGCGGGTGATCCAGTTGCCCTCAGGCTGCATGCCGATGATCTCGGAGTGCGCGTGCTGCGCGATCTGCCGGATCATCGTCTTGCGGTAGCCCTCGGGCACCCAGTCGCGCGGCTCGATGCGGCGGTCGTGCGCCAGTGTCGCGTCGAAGTGCTCCGCCAGCTCCGCGATGATCTGGGGATCCGTGCGGATGTCCGCACGAACCCGAAGATCGTCGCGAGCTGGGGAGGGGTTGACGGTGCTCATGAGTTCGGCCACTCCTTCGCCACCATGGTCAGGACGTCGTAGGTGGCCGCCACCGACCCGTCCTGCTTGGTCACCACCGCGTCCCAGCGCACTTCGCCGTGCTCGCCGGAACGCGGGCTGATCTGCTTGCACGTGAGCGTCACGGACAGCTCGTCGCCGGGGTAGACCGGAGTCAGGAAGCGCAGGGCGTCGATGCCGTAGTTGGCGAGGACCGGGCCCGGATCGGGGTGGACGAACAGTCCCGCGGCCAGCGACACGATCAGGTAGCCGTGCGCGACCCGGCCGTCGAAGAACGGGTTGGCGCGGGCGGCGTCCTCGTCCATGTGGGCGTAGAAGGTGTCACCGGTGAACTCCGCGAAGTGCTCGACGTCCTCGAGCGCGACCCGCCGCGGCCCCGCGGTGACGGTGTCGCCGATGCGCAGCGTGGCGAGCGACTTGGTGAACGGGTGAGCGTCGTCCTCGTGGCGCGGCGCCCCGGTCACCCACCGGCCGGTGACCGCCGAGAGCATGCGCGGGCTGGCCTGGACGGCGGTGCGCTGCATGTGGTGGTAGACGCTGCGCATCCCGCCGAGCTCCTCCCCGCCGCCGGCGCGACCCGGTCCGCCGTGCACCAGCATCGGCAGCGGCGAGCCGTGGCCGGTGGACTCCGGCGCGGCGTCCTGGTCGACGACGAGCAGCCGGCCGTGCCACGGTGCGACGCCCAGGACCACGTCGCGGGCGAAGTCGGCGTCACCGGTCACCACGGAGCCGGCGAGACTGCCCCGCCCGCGCGCGGCGAGCTCGACGACCTCGGCGGTGTCGCGGTAGCCGATGACGGTGCTCACCGGCCCGAACGCCTCGATCTCGTGCGGCTCGGCGCGGCCGGCGTCGGCCACGAGCAGCACGGGCGACAGGAAGGCTCCGCGGGAGGCGTCGGCCCCGACGACATCGACGTGCTCGGGGTCGCCGAAGACGATCCGTCCCGCGTCCTGCAGCGCCTTGAGCGAGCGGCGGACCTCCTCGCGCTGCTCGAGGCTGGCCAGCGCGCCCATCCGGACCGACGGGTCGGCGGGGTTGCCGACGACGGTGCGCGCCAGCCGCGCCGACACCGCCTCGACGACCGCGTCGAGCTGGCCGGCCGGGACCAGCGCGCGCCGGATGGCGGTGCACTTCTGGCCGGCCTTGACCGTCATCTCGGCCACGAGCTGCCGGACGTAGACGTCGAACTCCGGCGTGCCGGGCGTGGCGTCCGGGCCGAGGATCGAACAGTTCAGCGAGTCGGCCTCGGCGTTGAACCGGACGCTGCGCGAGACCACCGCGGGGTGGCTGCGCAGCTTCTGCGCGGTCGACGCGGAACCGGTGAAGCCGAGCAGGTCCTGCTCGCCGAGCGCGTCGAGCAGGTCACCCGCCGAGCCGCACAGCAGCGAGAGGCTGCCTTCGGGGAGAAGGCCGGACTCGACGACCAGCTCGACCAGCCGCTGGGTCAGGTACGCGGTCTGCGAGGCGGGCTTGACCAGGGTGGGGACGCCGGCGACGAACGCCGGAGCCAGCTTCTCGAGCGGGCCCCACACCGGGAAGTTGAACGCGTTGATCTGCGTGGAGACACCGAGCAGCGGAGTCAGCACGTGCTGGCCGACGAACTGCCCCGACCTGCCGAGCGGCTCGACGGCACCGTCCACGACGATCCGCTCCGGCGGGAGCTCGCGCTTGGCCTTGCTGGCGTAGCTGAGCAGGGCGCCGATGCCGCCGTCGACGTCGAACTTCGCGTCACCAAGGGTGGCACCGGTGCGGGCGGACAGGCCGTACAGCTCGTCGCGGTGCTCGCGCAGCATCGAGGCGACGTCCTTGAGCAGCGCGCCGCGCTCGTGGAAGGTCATCCCCCGCAGCGCCGGGCCGCCGACCCGGCGGGCGTACTCCAGCGCCGCGGCGCGGTCGACGCCTTCGGCGGAGACCCGGCAGACCTCCTCGCCGGTGATCGCGTCGTGGACCGGCTCGCCGTCCGTCGGCGCCCACCACCGACCCTCGACGTAGCTGGGCAGCACCGCCATGGCCTGGCCTCCCGGACTGCTGCGCATTACCTGACCGTTCGTTCAGTAAAGTTACCCCGTGCCCGGCGGAGACGGAAGCGACGGCCTGCCCGAGAGCGTGCGTCGGATGATGGCCGACGACGCGGCGTCCGCGGCGCTCGGGATCGCCGTGGTGTCCGCCGGCGAGGGCCGGGCGGTCGTGCGCATGACGGTCCGCGACGACATGGTCAACGGCCACGCGATCGCCCACGGCGGGCTGGTGTTCACCCTGGCCGACACCGCCTTCGCCTGCGCCTGCAACAGCTGGGGCCCGGTGACGGTCGCCGCCGCCGCCGACATCACGTTCGTCGCGCCCGCTCGGCTGGGTGACGTCCTCACCGCGGAGGCGGTCGTCCGGACCCGGTTCGGGCGGACGGGGCTGTACGACGTGACGGTCCGGCGCGGCGCGGAGACGGTCGCCGAGTTCCGCGGCCGCAGCCAGGAGGCCCGCCGGTGAGCGCCGCACCGAGCGCGCCGGCGACGCGGCGGGGGCGCCCCGGGTACGACCTGCCGTCGCTGCTCGCGGTGGTCGTCGAGGTCTTCAACGAGCGCGGTTACGACGCGACGAGCATGGACGACCTGGCGCAGCGGCTCGGGGTGGCGAAGTCCGCGGTGTACCACCACGTCTCGGGCAAGGAGGAGCTGCTGCGGCTGGCGCTCGACCGCGCGCTCGGCGGCCTGGAGGAGGTTGCGGCAGCGGCACGGGCCTCGGACGCCGCGGCGCTCACCCGGCTGGAGGCGCTCGTCCGGGGCAGCGTCGAGGTGCTGCAGGCCGAGCTGCCGTACGTGACCCTGCTGCTGCGGGTGCGGGGCAACACCGCCGTCGAGCGCGCGGCGCTGGAACGCCGCCGGGCGTTCGACCGGCTCGCCGCGGCGCTGGTCGCGCAGGCGCAGCGCGACGGCGACCTGCGCGACGACGTCGACCCGACGGTCACCGCCCGGCTGCTGTTCGGGCTGGTCAACTCGGTCGTGGAGTGGTTCCGGCCAGGACGGGGCTCGGCTCGGCTGCCCGACACAGTGGTGGCACTGGCGTTCGACGGGCTGCGCGCGCGGACCTGACCCTGTGCCGGAGCCGGCACACCCGGCGGTGTCCATCCGGCCAGCCGAGCATCGCGACGAGGGCGATCGTGCCGGCGATCGCGGTGTCGAGCGCCCGCGCGCCGGCGGTGGGCCACGCCGGGTGGCCGATCAGCGACAGCGTCAGCACGGTGAAGGCCGTGAAGGCGGCGGTGCAGGCGGCGTAGTTCGCGTCGAAGAGGGTGTAACCGAGGTAGGCGAGCACGCCGGCGACGGCCACGACCACGACCGCCGGCGGGTGCAGCGCTGCCACCAGGAGCGTCGCCGCGACGGCGCCGACGGCCGTGCCGGCGGTCCGCGCCACGACGAACGACGTCGTCTGCTCCACCGCCGGGCGCAACACCCACAGCACCGCCACGGGCAACCAGAAGCTGTGGTCGGCGAGCGGGAGGTGTCGGCCGATCGCGGTGGCCACGGCCAGGGCGAGCGCCAGCCGGACGGCGTGCCGCCACCGGACGTCCGAGCTGACCTGCGTCGGCGGCGGGAGAACGGGCGGCAGGTGTCCCGCCCGCCGCAGGCGTGCCTGCTCGAGCGCCTCGACGCCCGCGACGAGCAGCCCACCGAGCACGACGAGAGCCACGTAGCCCGCGCCGGCGGTGACGTGCATCGGGACCGCGGTCGCGATGAGGAGGGCGTTGACGAGCACCAAGGAGAGCAGGCCGCGGACGGCGTAGGGAACCGACACGGCGCCACCCACCGCGCCTGCGAGGCCGGCGGCCAGCGCGGCGCCGAGGTCGGAGCCGGCGACGGCCAGCCCGATCGCGGAGGCCATCCCGCCGCCGAGCGCCACCAGTGCCAGCGTCCGGGCGGGGACCTCCACGCCCGGCTCGCGGACGATCCAGCCGACCAGCGCGGCGCCGCCGGCGACGGCCAGCCCGGCACCGACGTGCCCGGTGAGGACCCCCGCGGCGAGCGCGAGCACGACCGCGCCGGCCGCGCGCAGGGCCGGGGCGTGCGTGGTCGCGGCACGGTCGACCCGGGCCAGTTCGCGTACCGCGTCCTGCACCACTGTCGCCGTCTCCACGGGTCCTCCTCTCGCGCCATCTCCACCGTCGCGCGGACGGACCGGGCGGACCGTCCACCGGTGGGAGGTGATCGGGACGGTCGTCGCGTCCTCCGACCGGGGGACGGGAGACTGGCGCGGTGATCACGTGGCGGAGGCCGGCGGTGCGCGGCGACGTCGTCGCGGTCGTGTTCGCCGGAGGCTGCGTCGGCGGGTGGGCGCGTTACGCAGCTCACGTCGGCGTGGGCACCGCCGCGGGACGCCTTCCCGTCCTCGACGCTGACCGTCAACCTGGTCGGAGCGTTCGTCCTGGCCGTCGTGGTCGTCGTGGCCGCCGACCTCGTCCCGTCGAGGTACCTCCGCCCGCTGGTCGGGACCGGGTTCTGCGGCGCGCTGACGACGTTCTCGTCGGTCGTCGTCGCGACCTGCCAGCTGTGCGCGCAGCAGCGCTACGGCGTCGCCGCCGGCTACCTGGCGGCGTCCGTGCTCGGTGGGTTGGCGGCCTCGGCGCTGGGGTCGACGATGGCCCGGTCGACGACGGCCGGGCTGCGGCGTCCCGGACCGCGAGACGACAGGAGGCGCTGATGCGGCAGCAGGGTCCGGCGACACGCCTGACGATCTTCATCGGCGAGTCCGACCACTACCACCACCACTCGCTGGTCGGCGAGATCGTCGACCGGGCGCGCCGGGCGGGCCTGGCCGGCTGCTCGGTGTTCCGCGGCAGCGAGGGCTTCGGCGCGACGGGGCACCTGCACACGGCGCGATTGCTCAGCCTGTCCGAGGACCTGCCGGTCGCCATCGTCGTCGTCGACGACGCCGAGCGGATCGACGCCTTCCTGCCCCAGCTCGACGAGTTGGTGTCCGGCGGGCTGGTGATCCTCGACGACGTCGAGGTCATCCGCTACGTCGGGGACGCGGCGGGACGGTCGCGGCGCTGATGCTGACGCTCTTCGTGGCGGTGGCGGCGGGCCTGGGCGCTGTGACGCGCTACCTGGTGGACGCCGGCGTGCGGACCGGCTCCGGCGCCCGGTACCCGTACGGCACGTTCGTCGTCAACCTCAGCGGGAGCTTCCTGCTCGGACTGGTCACCGGGCTGGCCGCGCACGCCGGACTGCCGCGGTGGCCGACGGTCGTCCTCGGCGCCGGGTTCGCCGGCGGGTACACGACGCTGTCGACGTTCGCGTGGGAGTCGCTGGCGCTCGTGCAGGACCGCGAGCGCCTCGCGGCGGGGGCCAACGTCGTCGGCAGCGTCGCCGCCGGCCTCGCCGCCGCCGCCGCCGGGCTCGGTCTCGCGCTGCTCGCGAGCTGACCGGACGCCGATGAGTTCCGGGCGGCGCCGGAGTCCACCGGACAGCCACCCATCAGCTACGGAGGGACCACCATGAACCGCAAGGTCACTGCCCACCTCTTCCACACCGTCAACGGCGTCGTCGAGAGCCCGAACCTGTGGCAGTTCGACGCGTTCGGTCCCGAGGAAGGCCAGCTGATGGGCCAGGTCATCGGCCCGGTCACGGACGTGGTCATCGGCCGCAAGCTCTGGCAGGAGTGGTCGCAGTTCTGGCCGGGCGCCGACGACCCGTTCGGGCAGTTCATCAACCCGGTGCGCAAGCACGTCGTCACCACGACCCTGTCCGGCGACCTGCCGTGGAACAGCACCGTCGTCACGGGCGACCCGGTCGGCTACGTCGCGGAGCTGCAGCAGCGCGACGGTGGGGACATCGCCGTCACCGGAGGCATCGACACGGTGCGCTCGCTGTTCCTGGGCGGCGCCGTCGACGAGCTGATCCTGACCACCCACCCGGTGGTGGCGAACGAGGGTCGCCGGCTCTTCGACGAGACGGTGCCGCTCACCCGCCTGTCGCTGCTCGAGGTGCAGGGCACGAGTGCCGGCAACGCCATCGCGCGGTACGCCCTGCGCGCCGGCGACTGAGCAGCCGGCGCGCGAGGGCTGTGTCACCGTGACGGGGCGGACTCGACCCCGACCACCGAGGTCCCCGGCGTGCGGGTCAACAGCAGGACGGCCAGCGCCGTCACGAGCACGTCGGCCACGACCACCACCCGAACCGTGACGGACACGTCGGGGCCGAGGCCGGGAAGCGAGCTCAGCGCGGAGAGCCCTCGCGTCACGACGACGAGCCCGACGGCGCGGCGTCCGGTCCGGTGGCGGACGGCGAGTCCGACGCCGACCAGCGTCAGGACGCCCAGGACGCCGTCGACGACGCTGATCCAGAGCGGAGCGGAGGACGGACCGGAGTCGACCGACGCCAGGCCGGCGACGTCGACGGCACCGAGGACACCGGCGACGAGCAGGCCGAGGGTGCGGCGGGTGAACGAGGTCATGACAGGACCGCCTTCGAGACAGCAGGGACGTCCGCGACGGCCCCACCCTGCCGAGCGTGGCGGCGTGACGCACCGGGGCAGACGCGGGTCCTGACCCTCGGACGGACCCCGTGCTGGCACGCTCCCGCCGCGGCGCGCACCGCCCTAGTCTTCGCAGCACCGCGGTCTGGCCGGACGGCAGCGCCGCATCTGTGACGGCCACGTCCGTCGGACTGGAACTCGAGATCAGCCCGTCGAGCGCGCGGGGATCCCACCTGCGTGGCCTGCTGGGCAGCGCCGACGGTGACCGCAGCAACGACGTGGCGGCCCGCGACGGCACACCGCTGCACGCGCCGATCTCGAACCAGGCGCTGTTCCCGGACTTCGCCGACAGCTGGCGAGTGGGCACGGCGTCGTCCCTGTTCACCTACGCGCCGGGGCAGACGACGGAGTCCTTCACCGACCGCAGCTTCCCGCACGCCCCGGTCGACGTCGAAGCGGATCCCGGCGTCGAGGCCGCCCGGGCCGCGTGTGCGAAGGCCGGGATCACCGACCAGCCGTACCTCGACGACTGCCTCGAGGACGTCGAGGCGACGGGCACCGTCGGCGCGGCCGACGCCGCGGCGGGGGCACAGGCGGCGGCACGGCAGCGGACCCGCACCGTGACGGTGCCGGACCTGACCGGCCAGCCGCAGGCGGCGGTCGAGCAGACACTGCACCAGGACGGGCTGCGCACGACCGTCCAACAGGTGCCGGGCAGCGTCTCGGCGGCCGGGGCGCTGCTGTGCACCCGGCCGGGCGCGGGCGCCTCGGTGCCGCTCCAGACCACCGTGACGCTGTACGTCCTCGGGCCTGGGGCGACGAGCACGCCACCGTGCTGACCGACGGCCCGGCGGCCGTTGTCGGTGGGTGTCCCTACGCTGCCGGCGTGCACGAGACTCCCGCAGACCTGGCCGCCCTGCAGGACCTGCTCGACGCCAGCTACGCCGCCGCCGGGTCGCACCTGAGTTCGATCCACACACCGGATCGCCGGCTGGGGGCGGCGGCTGTCGCCGAACGGCTGACCGGGATGTCGCTGCTCACCCTGGCGACGGTGACGGCGGACGGGCGGCCACTGACGGGGCCGGTCGACGGGATCTTCTACCGCGCCGCGTTCCACTTCAGCTCGTCCCCCGACTCGGCACGGATGCGCCACATCCGGACCCGTCCGGCGGTCAGCGCCACGCACCTGCCGGGCGAGCACCTGGCGGTCACGGTGCACGGCACGGCGGCGTCCGTGCCGATCACCGGGCAGTTCCGGCAGACCCTGCTCGACGTCTACGGACCCCGCTTCGGCGTCGAGGAGTGGGAGCGGTTCCTGGCCGACGCGCAGGCGGAGTACGTCCGCATCGACGCCCGCCGGATGTACGCCTTCCACCTGGAGGAGCCGGAGCCGGCCTAGCGGTGGCAGACCGCCTCGACGTCGTGGCCGTCCGGGTCGCGCAGGAAGGCGGCGTAGTAGCCGGGGTGGTACTCCGGCCACTCCCGCGGGGCGTGGAGGACCTCGGCGCCGGCGGACAGCGCCGCGTCGTGCACCGCGTCCACCGCCGCGCGGTCGGCCGCGGAGAAGCCGACGTGCAACTCCCGGGCCTCGTCGCCGCGCGCCGGACTGACCCAGAAGTCGGGGACGCCGTTCGGGCCGGTCAGTCCGATGACGAACGACCCGGCGACCGGGATGCGCATCGCCTCGCGCAACCCGACCGGCGCGAACACCTGCGTGGAGAACTCCGCGGAGGCGGGCACGTCGGCGACCTGGACTCCGAGGTGGTCGATCACGGGCCGGACCGTACCGCGCGGCCGACGTCGCGAACGGTGTCCCGGACGACGAGCCGGTCGGGCCGGATGCGCAACGCGACGAGAGCGCCAGCCACCAAGAGCGCGACGGACAGCAGCAGCGGCACCCGCCAGTTCCCGCCGGTGGCCTGCATGAGGACGCCGAAGACGCTCGGGCTCAGCACGCCGGCCAGCCCGTACCCGGTGTTCATGAAGCCGCTCGCCGCGCCGGCGTGCTCGGGCGCGATGTCCATCGGCAGAGCCCAGAGCGTGGAGTTGGTCAGCTCGAGGAAGAAGAACGCCGCGGCGAGGCTGATCGTCACGACGACGAGCTCCTGCACGAGCAGGGCGGGCACCAGCGCGACGATCGACCCGACGAGTCCGACCAGCAGGGGCAGCCGCCGGGCAGTGCGCATGGACCGGCAGCGACGCACGAGGGCGTCCGCGGCGTGACCACCGACGAGGTCGCCCGCCACCCCGGCCAGCAGGACGAGGCTCGTGTAGAGCGCGAACTTGCCGAGGGCGAGACCGAAAGAGTTCTTGAAGACGGTGGGCAGCCACGTGATGTACACCCACAGCAGCCAGCCGTAGCAGAAGTCGACGAAGGCGACGGGCAGCAGCGCCGGCACCATCCGTCGCCACGGCACCGGCGCCCCGCGCCCGGAGGGTTGGAGCGCAGGCAGCTCGGCCAGTTCCGTTTCGCCGATGCCGGCGTGCTCGCGGGGGACGTCACTGAAGAACCGCGCCCAGACGAGCGCCCAGCCAAGAGACAGGGCACCGAGCAGGAAGAAGCTGGTCCGCCAACTGCTCACCGCGATGAGCGCGCCGACGAGCAGCGGGGCGAGCGCGTTGCCGAGCCGGGACGCGGCGTGTACGAGCCCCTGGCCGGTCCCACGCAGCTCGGTCGGTAGCCACCGCGACATGGCCGTGGTCGCCGTCGGGAACGCGGCGCTCTCGCCGAGCCCCAGCACGAGCCGAGCGGCGAACAACCAGCCGAACCCGGTGGCCAGGCCGGTGGCGATCGTCGCCGCCGCCCACAGGACCGACAGCCAGGCGAGAGTGCGCCGCGGACCGATCCGGTCACCCAGCCAGCCGCCGGCGACCTGGAGGAAGGCGTACGGGATCGAGAAGGCGGACAGGACGAGCCCGAGCTTCGCGTCGGACAGGTGCATCGACGCCTGGATGGACGGGGCGGCCGTCGAGATGTTGACCCGGTCGACGTACGAGATGGCGTACAGCACGCACAGCAGGACCAGCACCTTGCCGCGCACCCGGTGCCGCAGCACGACGGGGCGGCTCCCGACGCCCGGGTCGGCGGCCAGGGCGGTCATGCTGGGAGGCCTCCGTAGTCGCAGCCGCCCGCGCGGTCCGCCGTGTCAGGATCGGGGTACCCATCAGACGGGCCCACGTCCCAGCGCACCGGCCTCGCCGTCCGACGCCACGGCGTCCCAGCCGTAGGCTCGTCGCGCAGGACAGGCCCTCGTAGCTCAGGGGATAGAGCGCCGGACTCCTAAGCCGGGCGTCGCAGGTTCGAATCCTGCCGGGGGCACCTCCACCTCGCTGTCGGCCGGAGCTGACGCCGCGCCCGCCCGAGTCCTCCGGAGGCAACGGCAGCGACGCGGCGACGACGCGTTCACCGTCGCGCTGCAGCGCTCGCCGGCTCGTCACGAGCAGGGTCAGCCGCGGGCAGGACTGCGCGAGGCGGGACAGCACCGCTGCGGCTCCCTCGACCTGTTCCCCCTGCGTCCAGGACGGCGAGCCGCGGCGGTCCGCGAGGACCGTCTGGAGCCGGTGAGCCGCGCCGCCGCGCGCGGACGACGCGATGCCGAGCCGGCGGCCGCTCTCACAGGCTGGGGACCAGTCCGCGGTGCGCTGCCGGTTAGTGTTCAGGGTCCGCGGACGTCAACCTGACAGGGGACGCGATGGACGAGCTGAAGGCGCTCGACGCCCTGCTCGCCGACTCACACTTCGCGCCGTCGCACGAGCTGCCGCCGCTGGTCGATCGCCACGCCGGGCACCTCGGTGCCCAGCACGCCGACATCTTCCTGGCCGACCTGCAACAGGTGACGCTGCGGCACTTCGCGGGCGCGCCGCCGGAGGACGGCGAACCGGAGTCCCTGAGCGTCGATGCGACGCTGGCGGGGCGCTGCTACCAGTTGGTGGAGGTCCAGGAGCGGCCGACCTCCGACGGCAGCACCGAGTACTGGCTGCCGCTGCTGGACGGCACCGAGCGGGTCGGCGTGCTGCGGCTGGTCTTCCCGCCCGGCACCGAGCTCCCCCCGTCGAGCAGCATGCGGCGTTTCGCCACGCTCGTCGCGGAGCTGGTCGTCACCAAGTCGGCCTACGGGGACACGGTGGTCCGCTTGCAGCGCACCGCCGAGGTCAGCCTCTCCGCGGAGCTGCAGTGGTCGCAGCTCCCGCCGCTGACGTTTGCCTGCCGGGAGGTCACGGTGGCGGCGGTCCTCGAACCGGCCTACGACGTCGCCGGGGACACGGTCGACTACGCCGTCGACGCCGGGGTGGTCCGCGCGGTGGTGTTCGACGGGATGGGTCACGGGCTGGCCAGTGCGCAGATCAGCGCGGTGGCGGTCGCCGCGTACCGCAACGCCCGCCGCGCCGGGCTCGGACTCGTCGACACCGTCGCCCGGATCCACGAGGCGCTGTTGGTCAGCTTCGGGGGCGCGAGTTTCACCACCGCGCTGCTCGTCGACCTCGACACGCACACCGGCGTCCTGCGCTGGATCAACGCCGGGCACCCGCCGGCGTTGTTGATGCGGGACGGCAGGCTGGTGCGACGCCTGGAGTCGACGCCGTCGCCGCCGCTGGGACTTCAGCTGCCCGTCGAGCGTCTCGCGCCGGTCGTCGGCGAGGTGCACCTGCAGGCGGGCGACTCGCTGCTGCTGTACTCCGACGGCGTGCTCGAGGCGCGCTCGCCGGACGGCGAGTTCTTCGGGGAGCGCCGCCTCGTGGACCTGGTCGTGCGCAACCTGGCGTCGGGGTTCCCGAGCCCCGAGACGATGCGGCGGGTCGTGCGGGCGCTACTGGCCCATCAGCAGAACCGGCTCGACGACGACGCGACGATGCTCATGTTGGAGTGGCGCAGCAACAACCTGCAGGCGCTCGTGCCCGACACGGACCTCGTGCCCGCGGAGAACTGAGCTGCCGTCCACGACGCGGGAACGCGCGATGTCAGACCTCCCTGACAGCATCCAGCGCTGACCGAGACCGGTGTGACGGACGGAGAACGCTGATGAGCGGCATCGTGGACTACTTCGAGATCGGCTCGCCGGACCCGTCCGCCGCCCGGGCGTTCTACGGGGGCCTGTTCGGTTGGGAGATCGGCGCGCCGTCAGGACCGGCGAACTACAGCATGGTCGACGGCGACCGAGGCGGCCTGTGGGACACCTCCGGGCTCGGGGGTGCTTCCTGGGCGATCTTCTACGTGCACGTCGAGGACGTGCAGGCCACGGTCAGCCGAGCTCAGGAACTCGGTGCGACGATCGCGGTCCCGCTGATCGACAACGGGAGCATCGAGTTCGCCCACATCGTCGATCCCTCCGGCAACCGCGTGGGCGTGTGGCGACCCAAGTCGAGCTGACCAGCACCCGGAGTCGGTGAACCGGCCTCGGGCGGCCGAGGCCGGTTTACGACTCCGGCTCGCCGTTCGGGCCCCGCCAGTCGTAGTCGACGCCGGCGCCTTCGTAGAACGAGCCGAGGATGCTGTTGGCCTGGTAGAAGCGGTAACCGGGGTTGAACTCGCTACGGGCGGAGGGCTCGACGCCGGGCGCGGTCTTGATGAGTCCGACCTTCAGCCCGTTCTTCCAGGCGCGGCCCAGCACGAACCACGGGACGCCCCAGCCGTGCCGGTGCGTCCCGTTCCACCGGCTCTCGTCCAGGGTGGCGACATGGGCCGAGGGCATGAGAGCCGGACCGGCGACCCAGTCGCCGTGGATCCCGAGCATGCCGCCGATGAGCCTGCTCTGGGCGCGCTCGATCTCGACCTGCGCCGCCGGGAAGGTGTACCAGTCGCGCCGGGTCCGTCCGACGGCGGCGAAATCGAGGCCCCGCGCGCGGTACTGCCGGATCGTCGCTGCCAACCTCGTCTCGACGAAGTTCACCTTGTCGCTCTCGAAGTAGAAGACGTGCGTCCCACGTTCGGCCGCCGCTCGGAACGCCACCTCCATCTGCCCACGAAGATGACGACCCGGTTGCTCGACGTGATGACCCATCGTCCGGAGCCGTTCGACGAACTCGGGCGTCGAGCCCCCGTCGCCGACGCAGGCCGAGTAGCCCTGGTCGGCCAGGCTCTGCATCGCCCGGAGCATCGGTCCGGCGTTGTCGCCGCGCTCGAGCGTGATCGTCGCGACCGTCACGTCCATGCGCACCTCCCCGACGACTCCCGGAGCGCTCTGGTCATCGCGCGAACTCCCCGCAGTTCAGGTGGACCACCGTGTTGGTCAGCGTCCCCTCGTCGACGTACAGCACGTAGTGCAGCAGCCGACTGACCTCGTCCGCCTTGAGGAGCCGGCCTTTCGGCGTCCTGCGCGCCCGCTCGGCCACCGAGTCCAGGTCCTGTCGGCGCTGGGTCATCCCGCTGTCCATGACGATCGTCGGGGAGACGGCGATGAGCTGTTGACCCGGGGCGCTCAGCCGCCGGCCCTCGACGTAGGCGTCGAGCGCCACCTTGGCGAGGAAGTACGTCGTGTCGTAGGACCCGCGTGACGACTCGCTGCTGACGACGGCGATCCGGGCGCGAGGGTTGTTGGTCAGGACGTGTTCGCAGATCCGGACGACGCTGGTGAGGTTGACCGCCAGACTGGCAGCGGTCTCGCCGAAGTCCTGCTCCGACAAAGTCTTCGGGTACAGCAGTCCCGACGCGAGAACGTACCGTTCGACGTCGAGCGGCACCGCCGTGACGTCGAACTCGGCGGCGAGGTCGAGCCGGATGCTGTCGTCGTCACGCCGCCCGACGGTGACGACCTCCTCGTCGGGGACGAGCGTGAGCAGGCCCTGGACGATCGAGGTCCGGGCGCCGGTGACGGCCAGCGTCATGAGCCGCTCGTCGGCGTGGACGGCTCGGGCGGAGCGCTGCGCTCGACCCGCTTCTGCAGGAGGTACTCGGCAGACTCCCGGCGTTGGCGCACCATGAACGGTTCCGGGTCGACGGCGGTGACCCGCTCCTGCGCCGGGATGTCGGACGCGACGCGCTGGGATCCGGTCGGTGCCATCGTCCAGGTCAGTGTCTTGTCCATCGTGTAGATCGGACGACTGCGTACCTCGGCGAGGATCCGGGCGGTGTACTCGCCGACCACGGCCAGGACGAAGTACAGACCGGCGAACCCCACTGCGACGACGGTGGTGATGATCAGCTCCCAGGGCGTCTCCTTGTTGATGAGGAAACCGGTGATGCTGAGGACCATCGTCACGCCCGACACCGCCGCGAAGATCAGGAACAGCGCCCGGGAGATCCGGACCCCGGCGTCGGTGAAGGAGAAGAAGACGTCGAGCCCGAAGCGCAGGCTGGTGCTCGGACGGTGACCGGCCGCGCGGTCGGCGGGGTACTCGAGGCGGAGGTAGCGGTACCCGGTGTAGCGGTACAGGACCTGCCGGTCCCGGATCCGCTCCCGCTGGTGGAGCATCGCGTCCAGTGCTCGGCGTGACGAGACGCGCAGGCGCTCGTAGCTGAGCGGCGGCTCGATGTTCGACACCTGGTTGCAGATCGCGTAGAACGCCCGGAGCCTCCACCCGAGCCTGTCCGGGGCGGCGGCGACCACGTCGAACCCGCTCACCGCGGAGTCGTACATGCGGTCCAGGATCCCGAACGGGTAGTCCATGAACGTGTCGTCGAACTCGAAGACGAAGTCGCCCATCGCCCGGTCGAGCCCGGCCACCATCGCCGCCTCGACGCCGTGGAAGTGGGCCAGCTCGACGAGGCTCAGGGCGCAGTGCAGCGTCGGAGCCATCGCCTTGACGGCCTCGGTCGACCGGTCACTGCTGGCGTCGTTGACGACGACGATCTCGTAGGCGTCGAAGCGTTCGTCGAAGTGCGCGTCCACCTCGGCGAGGAACCGCGGGATCCGCTGCTCGGCGTTGTGACAGCGGATCACGACGGAGATGAACTTGTGCTGTTTCACAGGACCTCGTCCAGGTCGTAGATCGTCGCGACCTTCCCCGAGAGGACCGAGGTCAGCCAGGGCTCGGAGCTGTGCTGGACGATCATCGTCGGCCGTGCGTCGTCCACTTCGGTGGTCTTCAGCACCGTCTTCACCGCGAACAGGGACTCCCCGAACCGGACGGTGTGCTGGTCGTTCAAGTAGCGGTGGGTCATCTGCGAGACGAAGGGCCACGACGACGACGGAGCCTCCGGGCAGAACGAGCAGTTGTCCAGCGCCGTGTCGTTGCAGGCCGAGTTCCGGGCCTGGCAGCTGAACTGCGGTCGCGCGTCATGGCTGACCCGGTGGGGTGTGAACCCGACGGAGGTCAGCGAGTGGAAGTTGGAGAGCCCGTAGGGCATCAGCGAGAAGTACTCCCCGTCCATCACCGTCAAGCCGACGCCCCGAAGCTTCTCGCTGACGTTGGTCAGGATGATCTCGCAGAGTTCGTACTTCAGCGACAGCGGCGCTTCGCCGAGCATGGCCAGGACCTGGTTCGTCCCGGCGTACGAGGCGTTGAGGATGCCGTCGGCGCGCAGCCGCCGGCCGTCCTGCAGCTGGACGGTGAAGCCGTCGGCGTCGCGGTCGACGTGGGCCATCCGGGCCGGCTGGTACCAGCTGACGCCCGGGGTGTCGGCCACCTTGGTGGTCATGATCCGGCGCAGCCGGGCGGCGTCGAAGCTGTACTCATCGGTGCGGTACGCGGACTCGACGGTGCCCTGACGGAACCACTCGTGGGGGTTGACGGGATCGCACTGGACGCCGGCCCGCCGACAGAACAGCTCGAAACCGTCGGAGCTCATGAAGGACTGGGATCGAGCGATGGCGTAGACCTGGTCGAACCGCGTGTTCACCGCCTCGGCGAAATCGCGCACGAACTGCCCGTAGTAATGCACGGAAGAGAGCGCCGTCGTCAGGCTCCGGGGGTAGTGGTAACCGTTGTGGACCCGAGCCTGGTTGACCTGGCTGGCACGCAGCATCGGTTCCGCGTCCGCGTCCAGGATGGCGACCCGAAGACCTCGCCGCGCCATGACGTGCGCACCGTGCAGCCCGAACAGGCCGGCGCCCACGACCAGCCGGTCGACGTGAGGCAGCAGGTCACGACGCCGTGGCGGCATCATCGGCACGGGTACCGTCCCCGATGTGGGTGCCTCGCTGCTTCGGACGAACGGATCCTAGGGTCCGTGCTCGATGTACGGCGTCGAGCTCAGGACCCACCGGTCGCACGCTGACATGGCGACGACCCCTCCGCGGCTCTTCGCGTTGTCTGCGGCGACCGGCGGTCTGTTCGGCTACATGATCGCTGTCAGCAACGACGCCATCGGTTTCGCGCGGACGGCGCTGCACCTCACGGCGCTCAGCGCGGCCGTGGTCGTGTCCGCACTCGTGGCGGGCGCTCTGCTCGGGTGCGCCGTTGCAGGAGGCGCGGCGGACCGCGCCGGACGGAGGGCGACCCTCATCGGCGCGGCTCTCGTCGCGCTCGTCGGGGTCGGCCTCACCGCATCGGCCCAGGGCCCGGCGATCATGGCGAGCGGACGCCTGGTCACCGGCGTCTCCGTCGGGATCACCTCCGCCGTCGCCCCGCTCTACCTCGCCGAGCTCGCCCCGTCCGCCCGCCGGGGGACGATCCTGACGACGTACCAGCTGTTCATCACCGTCGGCATCCTCGCCGCCTTCGCGACGGGACTGCTCCTCGCCCCGGCCGGACAGTGGCGGTGGATGTTCGCCCTCGGCGCCGTGACGGCGCTCGCCCAGCTCGCGGCCGCCGTGCTGGTGCCGTCGAGTCCGCGGTTCCTCGTCCGCCGGGGCCACGTGGACCAGGCCCGCGCGTCACTGGCGAGGATGCGCCCGCCGGACGAGGTCGAGCCCGAGCTGGACACGATCGTGTCGGCGGCCGGCGAAGGGGCCACACCGCCACTGCGCGAGCTGCTGAGTGCCCGCTTCCGTCCCGGTTTCGTCGTCGGGCTCGTGATGGCCCTGATGAACGCGCTCGTCGGTGTCGGCGCGGTCATCTACTACTCGACCGACGTCTTCCGGGTGGCCGGCGTGGGCGGGACGACCGGGGCGGAGGTGGCCTCGCTCGCCGTGGGTGGCGTGAACTGCCTGGCCGCCGTCGTCTCGGTGTGGCTCACCGACCGCTTCGGCCGTCGGCCGCTGCTGAGCATCGGCCTGATCGGCATCGCCGTCTGCCTGGCGGTGGCCGGCATCGTCCTCGTCGGTCCCGGCGCCGACCAGGGACCCGTGCTGGTCGCAGCGATCCTCGGCTACATGGCCTTCTTCGCGGTCTCCGCTGGGCCGCTGGCGTGGCTGCTCCTCTCCGAGGTGCTGCCGGGCAGCATCCGCGCCCGCGCCGCGGCGATCGCCACCGCCGGGAACTGGGGCGCGAACCTCGTGATCACGTTGCTCTTCCCGCTGATCGTCGGCAACCCCGGCGTGCCGGAGCGCCTCGGGACGGTCTTCTGGTTCTTCGGCGTCCTGACGCTCGGCTTCCTGTGCTTCGTCCGGCTCCGGGTCCCGGAGACCAGGGGCCGGACGCTCGAACGGATCGAGGCCGACCTCCGCGGCCGGGCCTGAGGATCACCCGCAGTCCTGCCCTACGGAGCGGTGCTGCCGTTCACCTCTTATCTGCGTCCCGCAGCCGGCCGCCAACGCGACCTGGAGCAGGAACTCGAGGAGCTCTCGGGAGGCGCTCAGCGGGCCGGTCGTGGTCGTGGTCGCGGTCGCGGTCGAGGAAGCTACTGAACTGCTCCGTGAGCCGGTGTGCGAGCCGGGCAGCCGCGGCGGGATCGTCGGCGCCGGCGGCCACGGCGAGCGCACCGTCGCGGGCCAGGACGACCAGGCCGTGCGCCAGCGCCCAGCTCAGGACCGTGAGGACGGGGGTCCCGCCCGGAGTGGTCTCGGCCGCGACCGCGCTGCTGCTGTCAGCGACGGCCGTGCTCAGCGTGTCGAGCGCGGCTCGTTGCGCCTGCCGCAGCGCCGGATCGTCGGCGCGCAGTTCGCTGGGCCGGAACATCAAGTCGAACAGGGCCGGATGGGTCACGCCGAAGTCGATGTACGCCCGGCCCAGTGCCGCCAGCCGACGCTCCGGCGCGACGTCCCCGACCCGGTGCAGTTCGGTGCTGAGCGCGGCGAACCCGTCAGCCGCGACCGCGCTGAGCAGGCCGGCTCGATCACCGAAGTGGTGCTTCGGCGCCGCGTGGGACATCCCGGCGCGGCGCGCCACTGCGCGCAGGCTGATGCCCGCCGATCCGTGCTCGGCCAGCTCCGCCTGCGCCGCGGCGAGCAGGGCTTGCCGTCCGCCGGCGCTCGAGCTCTGTCCAGCGGGTCCCGCCGCGGCCGGCGCCGCGGAGCCGACGGAGTCCCTGCGTCGTCGCGTCGGTGCGGGCACGGCTCGAATCCTCGACGCCGCCCTTGACACTGTCAAGGGCGGCGTGTCACGGTGGTCCTGTCAGCTTGACAGTGTCAAGTACCGTTCGAGCCGAGGAGCCTGTCATGTACCACGCGATCGTCAAGCGCATCGCCACCCGCAACTTCGAGCGCGTCAACGACCACGACTACGACGCCCTGCTGAAGAACTGCGCGCCGGACGTCCACCACCGCTTCGGCGGCCACCACGCGCTCGGCGGCGAGCGTCACGACATCCAGGCGCTACGCCGCTGGTTCGACCGGCTCGGCCGCCTCGGCCCGACGCTGAGGTTGACGGTCCGCGACGTGTGGGTGAAAGGGCTGCCGCACGACACCGTGGTGATCATCCGGTGGGACGCCACCCAGACCCTGCCCGACGGCTCGCCGTACGCCAACCACGGCGTGCACGTCGTGCGGATGCGCTGGGGCCGGATCATCGACATCGACGCCAACGAGGACTCCCAGGTGGTCGCCGAGTCCATGTCCGTCTTCGCTGCGGCCGGCGTCGAGGACGCCCTCGCCGAGCCGATCACGAGCTGACGCCAGCTGCATCCATGACAGAAGGGCATGTCTTCGACGCCCTCTCGTCATGGACGTATGGACGGGAGCGGCGGACACCCGAAAGGGTGAGTGGGACGAGCATGCACATGACCCTGCGGGACCAGCTCCGGTACCGCCGCAAGGTCGCGGCCACCGGCGCCGGCTCGCCGACGAGCTGGCCGGCTTCCGCACCGAGGCCGACCGACTCGAGCTCGACGCGATGCTCGAGCGGGCCGACGAACGCGACGCCGAGTACCTCCGCGGGCTGCAGATCGCTGCGATGGGCGAACAGGTCGGCGAAGCTCACCTGGCTGCTGACCTCGGATCATGGGAGCCCTGCCGCCGTGGTCCGGCCGCCGCTGGCCAGGCGGTTGATGCAGCTCCCGGAGGCGGAGATGATCGCGAGCGTGGTCGGCGCAGCTCGCAGTCGGCGGCTTGCGTCGGCGACAGTGCGTCCGAGTCTGCTGTCGGTCGGCGACTTCGCCGCGGCGCGGGCTCTCGGACTGACCGCGGTCAGCGAGGTCGCCGGCCTCGCCGTGTTCGAGGTCCCGCACCCGAAGGCGCCTTGGATCCGGTTGAGCCCGTACGACTCGCGGACCTACACGACCAGTGAGCCGCCCACGCGAGACCGCCGGCGGCAACCTGCCAGTGCGCTGCGGGCTGGCTATCGGGCGGCGCTGCAGCGGTTGACCGCAGAGGCGCGGCTGGTCGGCGCCGACGGTGTCGTCGGCGTGCAGCTCACCACCACCCGGGAGGACAGAGTCGGGGCGACGAGCGTGACGCGGTTCTCCGCGAGTGGCACCGCCGTGCGACTACCCGAACGCCACCGACAGCCGCAACCGTTCCTGACCACTCTGGACGCCGCGGGGCTCACCGCCCTGCTCCGCAGCGGCTGCAGCCCGCTGACGATCGTGGCGATCGTCGTCGGCGCGGTCAGGTTCTTCGACCTGACCGCACGCCGACAGCTCCGCCTGCGTGGGCAGATCGGCGAACTCGCACCAGTCACCGACCTCAGCCTCACCTGTCGACGGCAGGCTGTCGCGGACTTGCACGCCGCAACCGACGAGCTCGGCGGACACGGGACCCTACTGGCCCAACTGACGACCGACATCGACATCGACGCCACCGACCCGTGGTGCTCAGCGGTGACCGTGCTCATCAGCGACGTCATCGTGACCGCCGGCAAGCCCCTTCGTCCGACTCGAGCCGCACCATTGACCATCCTTCCCCTCACGTAGCTCACGGACGCACCTCCGGACGCGACCTCGACGCACCCACGACCAGGCCTCATCGCGCGTGGCGGTCATCTCCCCGTCAGTGGAAGGACCATCAGGATCTCGTCGCGGACGTCGTCCTCGGCGAACAGCAGGGCCCCGGGCCACACGCCGGTCGTACGCCAGCCCAGTCGCCGGTAGAAGTGCTCCAGACCCATTCCGCCGCGGATCTCGACGTGCAGCTGCGCGAGGTTGCGTTCCTCGCGCGCGCGGCGCGCAGCCTCGGTCACCCGCGCAGCGAACATCCACGACCGCGTCATGGGCTTCCCCGACGGTTACGCGACCATGGTCGGCGAGCGAGGGTACCGGCTCTCCGGCGGGGAGAAGCAACGGATCGCCATCCGCGCGTCCTGCTGAGGAACCCGCGAGTGCTTATCCTCGACGAGGCGAGCACCATCCGCGCCGCCGAGATCATCTACGCCATCGACGCCGGCGTCGTGTCGGAGCCCGGCACGCACGACGAGCTCCTGGTCCGCGGCGGCATCTACGCCCGGCTGTACCGCGAGCAGTTCGGCGACGGTCTGGTGGAGGCACGCTGCCGGGACGGGTTGCGTCTCAGCGACGGGCGGACGCTGGCGGTCGGCCAGCCGCAGTCCGACCCGGATCCCGTGCCGGCCTGACCATGACACGCCTCCGACAGTTGCACTATGGCAACAACGTCGTCTAGACAGGAAGGGGACGAACCGGTCGGGACTTGACCAGCCGGTCGGGTGTGGGTGCGGGAGGCGCAATGGTCATCGCCGTCACCCGCAGCACCGAGATCGCGCGACCGGTCGACGAGGTGCTCGCCGAGACAGGTGGCCCCATCGGCGTCCTCGCCCGCTCCCGGCACGTCCTGTGGCTCGCGCCGTCAGCACTCGGCGAACCGGGGCTCGGGGGGACCTGGTCGCTCGTCGAACGCGTCGGCCCCGTGCGGATGGCCGTGCGCTTGCACGTCGAAAGAGAACAACCCGGCCGTGCGGTGGTCCTGCGCGGGGGCAACCGGTGGCTCGAGCGGGTCGACGTCGTCGTGCTGCGCGGCACCGGCGAGGCCGCCACCCGGATCACCCGGCACGCGCAGTTCCGGCTGCGGGGCCCGGCCCGGCTGGCGGCGCCGTGGGCGCGGCCGTTGCTGGTCGGGCTCGTCGAGGACGGCATCGCCGAGCTCGCCGACGTGCTGCGGGCGCACGACCGTACGCGGACTCTCGCCGCACCTGGTTGACGGCGCGGGGACAAGGACGGCGACCGTCGACGACCCCGGGGGTGAGCATGGCCCAGCGACGCAGGACACGGCGGTACGAGCGGCTCGTCCGGCGACAGCAGGGACTCCGTGGCCTGCTCCTGCGCCGTGCAGCGGCGAGCGCCGACGACGTCGGGCGCGGACTCGACCGGCGGCTGCGGCTGTCGCCGGCGTTGCGCGCCCAGCTCAACAAGGTCTTCCCCGACCAGTGGTCCTTCATGCTGGGCGAGATCGCCCTCTACTCGTTCATCGTCCTGGTCCTGACCGGCACGTACCTGACCCTCTGGTTCACCCCGTCGATGACCGAGCGGGTGTACGACGGCTCGTACATCCCGCTGCGCGGCGTGAAGATGTCCGACGCGTACTCCTCCACGCTGCAGCTCTCCTTCGACGTGCGCGGCGGGTTGGTGATCCGCCAGCTCCACCACTGGGCGGCGCTGCTGTTCGTCGCAGCGATGGTCGTGCACATGTCCCGGATCTTCTTCACCGGCGCGTTCCGCAAGCCCCGCGACATCAACTGGCTCATCGGGTGGAGCCTGCTCGCGCTCGGGATCGTCGAGGGGTTCGCCGGCTACTCGCTGCCCGACGACCTGCTGTCGGGGACCGGGCTGCGCATCGCCGCGTCGATCATGCTGTCGATCCCCGTGATCGGGACCTACCTGATGTTCCTGGTGTTCGGCGGCCAGTACCCGGGCGACGAGATCATCGGGCGGCTCTACATCGCGCACGTGCTGCTCATCCCGGGGCTGATCGCCGCCCTGGTCGCCGCACACCTGGCGCTGATCGTCCGGCAGAAGCACACCGAGTTCCCCGCCCCCGGCCGGACGGAGCGGACCGTGTCCGGGGAGCGGCTGTTCCCCACCTATGCCGCGAAGTCTGCCGGGTTCTTCTTCCTCCTGGCCGGCACGCTCGCCGCGCTCGGTGGGCTGGTGCAGATCAACCCGGTCTGGTTCTGGGGCCCGTACAACCCCGCCCAGGTCTCGAGCGGGTCCCAGCCGGACTGGTACATGCTCTTCCTCGAGGGGTCGATGCGGCTGTTCCCGTCCTGGGAGATCCGAGCGTTCGGCCACACCGTGCCGACGCTGTTCTGGCCCGACGTCGTGCTGCCGGCCGTCCTCGGGCTTCTGGCCCTCACCTACCCGTGGGTCGAGGCCCGGCTCACGCACGACCGGGCGCACCACAACTTGCTGCAGCGCCCGCGGGACGTGCCGGTGCGTACCGGGCTGGGCGTCATGGCGCTGACGTTCTACGTCGTCCTCGGACTCGCCGGCGCTGACGACATCATCGCCGAGGTCTTCGCCCTGCCCCTGGACGGCGTCGTCTGGGCGTTCCGGATCGGCCTGCTCATCCTCCCGCCGATCACCTACACCGTCGCCTACCGGATCTGCCTGCACCTGGAGTTCACCGACCGGGACGTCCTCGAGGAAGGCATCGAGACCGGAGTCGTCGTCCGCACGCCGACCGGGGACTACCTCGAACTGCACCAGCCGCTGGCCGCGCACAGCCTGCCCTACGCGGGCACCCCCGTGCCGAAGCGGATCAACCACGTCCGTGGCGCTCCGTTGCGGCGTGTCTACGGCTTCTTCTACCCCGTCGAGGAGGACCCGCCGGTGGACGAGGTCGTGCAGGAGTGGGAAGCCGCCGGGACGGACCGGACGGAGGCCGGCCGGTGACCGCGCTCCGCCCGCGTCCGGCCGGGCCGGCGCCGGTGCGGCCCCGGCCGATCGAGGCCCCGCCGATCCAACGGCCACCCGGGCGTGGTCGGCTGCTCGGCCGACTGGTCGGCACGACCGATCACAAGACGATCGGCAAGATGTACATGGTCACGTCGCTGGGCTTCTTCATGGTCGGCGGGGTGCTGGCGATGTTGATGCGCGCCGAGCTCGCCCGCCCGGGACTGCAGTTCCTGTCGACCGAGCAGTACAACCAGCTGTTCACGATGCACGGCACGATCATGCTGCTGCTGTACGCGACGCCACTGGTCTTCGCGTTCGCCAACCTCCTCGTGCCCCTGCAGATCGGTGCGCCGGACGTCGCGTTCCCTCGCCTGAACGCGCTCTCGTACTGGCTGTTCCTGTTCGGCGGGCTGACAGTGCTCAGCGGCTTCCTGAGCCGCGGCGGCGCCGCCGACTTCGGGTGGTTCGCCTACGCACCACTGAACAACGCCCAGAACACGCCGGGGACCGGTGCCGACCTGTGGATCGTCGGCCTGATCATCTCGGGGCTCGGCACGATCCTCGCCGCCGTGAACATGGTGACCACGATCGTCGTCTTGCGCGCCCCGGGCATGACGATGTTCCGGATGCCGATCTTCACCTGGAACGTCCTGATCACGGGCCTGCTCGTCCTGCTCGCGTTCCCCATCCTCACGTCCGCTCTCGCGGCGCTGTGGGTCGACCGGAACCTGCACGGGCAGGTCTTCGAGTCCGCCAACGGCGGGGCGATCCTGTGGCAGCACCTGTTCTGGTTCTTCGGCCACCCCGAGGTGTACATCGTCGCGCTGCCGTTCTTCGGCATAGCCACCGAGATCATCCCGGTGTTCAGCCGCAAGCCGGTCTTCGGCTACAAGGGACTCGTCTTCGCGACGATCGCGATCGGGTCGTTGTCGCTGACGGTCTGGGCGCACCACATGTTCACCACCGGCGCGGTGCTCCTGCCGTTCTTCTCCATCATGTCGTACCTGATCGCGATCCCGACCGGCATCAAGTTCTTCAACTGGATCGGCACGATGTGGCGCGGGTCGTTGACGTTCGAGACGCCCATGCTGTTCACGCTCGGGTTCATGGTCACCTTCCTGTTCGGCGGCCTGACCGGCGTTCTGCTGGCGTCACCCCCGGTCGACTTCCACGTCACGGACACGTACTTCGTCGTCGCCCACATGCACTACGTCCTGTTCGGCACGATCGTGTTCGCGTCTTGGGGCGGGATCTACTTCTGGTTCCCGAAGTTCACCGGCCGCTATCTCGACGAGCGGTGGGGCAAGGTGCACTTCTGGCTGACGTTCATCGGCTTCCACACCACGTTCCTGGTGCAGCACTGGCTGGGCGCGAAGGGCATGCCCCGGCGCTACGCGGACTACCTCCCGACGGACGGGTTCACCACGCTGAACACCGTTTCCAGTGTGGGGTCGTTCATCCTCGGACTGTCCGTGGTGCCCTTCCTGTGGAACGTGTACCGCTCGTACCGTTACGGCGAGGTCGCGAACGCCGACGACTGCTGGGGTCACGGCAACGCCCTGGAGTGGGCGACCTCGACGCCACCGCCGCGGCACAACTTCCACTCGATCCCGCGGATCCGCTCCGAGCGTCCCGCGTTCGAGGCGCACTACCCCCACCTGGTCGAACGCCTGGAGCAGGAGGCGCATGCGCACAGCGGCAGTCCCCCACGCAAGCCCTGAGGCCGGCTCGGGTGGCGGCCCCTTCGGCGCGGCGTTCGACCGGCTGAGGGAGGCCGTCGGCGGGGCCGCCCGGCTCCGCGTGATCGTCCTGCTCGCCTGCGTGCTGGCGCTCAACACCGCCGACTCCTCCACCATCGGCGCGGTCGCCACAGAACTCGAACGGTCCCTGCGCATCGGCAACACGCAGGTCGGGTTGCTCGTGACGGCGTCCACCGGGGTCGGTGCGCTGGCCAGCCTGCCGATCGGCGTCCTGGCCGACCGGGTGAACCGGGTGCGTTTGCTCAGCACCGGGATCATCGCGTGGTCCTTCGCCCTCGCGCTCACCGGCGCATCGACGTCGTTCGCCATGCTGCTGATCACCCGGCTGGTGCTCGGGGGCTTCGTCGCCATTGCCGGCCCGGTGGTCGCGTCGCTGGTCGGGGACCTGTTCCCCGCCGTCGAGCGCGGACGGGTCTACGGGTACATCCTCGCCGGGGAGCTGGTCGGCACCGGGTTCGGGTTCCTCGTCCCCGGCACGGTGGCGGGCGTCCTCGACTGGCGGTGGGCGTTCTTCGTCCTCGCCGTGCCCGGCGTCGCTCTCGCAGCCGCGGTGTCGAGGTTGCTGCCCGAGCCCGCGCGTGGGGGGCAGAGTCGACTGCTGCCCGAGGGCCAGCACGGAGCAGCGGGTACCCCCGAGGCGGACCTCCCCGGGGACGAGGTCGTCGAGCAGGTCCGCGAGCGGGGCGTGGCCCCGTCCCCGAGCGGCGTCGTCACCAGGAGCGGGCCCGGTCTGTCGGCGCGGGACGCCATCCGCCTGATCGTCCGCATTCGCACGAACAACGTCCTGATCGTGGCGTCCGCGCTCGGCTATTTCTTCCTCAGCGGGCTGCAGACGTTCGCGGTGGCCTACCTGCGAGGGCGGTTCGGCCTCGGCCAGTCGGTCGCCAGCATCCTGCTCGTCGTCGTCGGCGCCGGCGCGCTGGGCGGCGTGCTGGTCGCCGGCCGCGCCGCCGACGGGTTGATCCACCGGCGCGTCACCGCCGGACGGGTGATCATCGGTGGCTGCTGCTTCCTCGCTGCGGCCGCGGCCTTCGCGCCGGGACTGCTGCTGGCGACGTTGTGGCTGGCGGCCCCCTGCTTCGTCCTCGGCGCCGCGGCGCTCGGCGGCACGAACCCGCCCCTCGACGCCGCCCGGCTCGACATCGTCCCGTCGGCACTGTGGGGCCGGGCGGAGAGCGTCCGGACGCTGCTCCGCTCGGGGCTGACCGCAGTGGCCCCGGTGCTGTTCGGCTGGGTGTCCGGCCTGTTCGGCTCCGGCAACTCCGGCTTCGGCGCGGACGGGGTGGGCAGCCAGGCGGGCGCGAGCGGGCTCGGCCGGACGTTCCTCGTGATGCTCGCACCGCTGGCGCTGGCCGGCGTGGTCGCGCTGCTCGCCGACCGCACCTACCTCACCGACGTGGCGACGGCGGCGCGCTCCGACGAGTTGGCCCGGGCCGCCCGCGACCCGGCCGACACCTGAGCCGGACGGTCAGACCGCGCGGACCTGCAGCGGTGCCCGTGCCGCCGCGGCGGCGTGCGCGACGTCGACGAGGAAGGTCAGCAGGGGCGCGAAGACCCGCGACAGCGGAGTCGGCCGGACCTCCACAGCGGCCGTCCCGGGAGCCAGCATCCGCAGCAGCCGCGCTCCCGTTCCCGCGCCCAGCTCGATCTCCGCGCCGTCCCCGGTCCGCGCGCTGAGCCCGTCGCCGTCCCACCGCCATGCGGTGACGACGAGGTGGAGGTCGTCCGCGTCGAGGTGGACGCCGTCGGCGACCGCGGAGACGGACGCGGAGGAGGTGACCAACAGTGGCACGGGCGCGTCGCCGACGGGGAACCCGCGGACCACGCCTCGGGTCCGCGGGGTGCACAGACCCAGTCCGGTCTCGTCCGTGCTCCGCAGCAGCTCAGTGGCGCGCCGGGCCTGCAGCTCGAGGCGTCCGACAGCCGCGGGCTCGGCGATCGTGCAGTCCCCCAGCTTGAGGACGTGCATCGCCGACGCGTCGAGGCGGGGTCCGGCCCACTGCAGGAAGCTGCGGACCGTACCGAGATCGCCGAGGACCCGTTCGACGACGAAGCCGTGGCGCCAGTGCACGAAGGCCAGCGCCTGCTCCTCACCCACGTCCCGCCCGAGGCGCCACTCGACGACCCGGCCGGCGGCGTCCGTCACCGCCTCGGCGACGGAGGCGAGCGCGGGCGGCGCCTGAGAGGGCAGCGGGCCGCAGCGGACCGAGGCGTGCAGGACGCGGCGGGCGTCCCCGGCGAGCAGTCCGCCGATCAGCGGCAGCTCGCCGCCGGGCCGGGAGCTGGCCGAGGCCGTCGCGTGGGTCGTCGTCGCCATCACCGCTCCTGCTCTCCAAGTGTTTCTGTACAGAAATCTACCCGCGCGCGAGCGGGGCCACCAGCCGGCCGGCTGGTCCGCGTGCCCACGCCCCGGTGCCACCTGCGAGGGTGGGGAACGTGCCGGACCAGGGTGAGTTCGCCGACGAGTACGCCGCGGTGGTGGAGATCGCCGAGGGGTTCACCCAGCTGGTCGACGCCCTGACCGCCGGCGCCTCGGTCGACCTCGACTCGGACTCCGTCGTCGAGCTCGCCGCGCGGGTCGTCCCCCGGGCCGACCACGTCGGGCTCGTGGTGTCCGAGCGCGGCGTCGTCCGGACGGTCGCCGGCAACGACGACCTGCTCAGCCGCCTCGACGCGATCCGGGCGGCGACCGGCGAGGGACCGGGACTGGACGTCCTCGACGTCAACGACCTGGCGGTGAGCGGTGACCTGGCCGCCGACGCCCAGTGGCCGCAGTTCGGCCCGCGGGTGGTGGAGGAGCTGGGCGTGCGCAGCATCGCCGCGTACCGGCTCTACCTGGGTCCGGACCACCGCGCGGCCCTGGTCGTCACCTCGAGCTGGCCGCACGCCTTCGACGACCTCACCCTGGCCGTCGGCGCGATCTTCGCCGCGTACTGCTCGCTCTGCCTGCTGACCAGCCTCGTGCTGGGCGACCAGCTGCGAGGGCGGCGTGCGGTCCAGGTGCACCGGGAGATCGGCATCGCCGTCGGCATCCTCACCGCCACCGGCGACATCCCCGTCGATCACGCCTACCACCGCCTTCGTCACGCGAGCCGGCACCTGCACCGCTCACTGCACGACGTCGCCCGCCACGTCACCGAGCACGGCAGCCTGCCCGGCGCGCACTGACCGGTCTGCAGCGGTCAGGTCGTCCGAGACCGTCCGGGGTCCTCCGGCCTCCCCCGGCCTCGACGGGCCCGCCGCCGGCGCCAGGACGACGGCCCGGCGCCACGCAGTGCGCCACGCCGGTCGACCACGGCGCGGCGCAGTTGCCAGCCGACGATCGACCCGGCCGCGGCCACGGTCACCGACCCGGCCCCGACCGGCAGCGCCCCGGCCGCGGTGAGCACCACCGCTGCGGCCACGGCGAGCAGGCTGGCCGGCAGCCGGAGCGCTCGTGCGAGCCGCCGGGGCCATCGCCGTGCCGCGTCCCGGGCGAGGTCGCGCTCCAACGCTGCCAACACACGACGGTCACGCTCGGACAGCACCACGGGTCCCTCACACGACTCCGGCGCGGTCCCCCGGACGGCGGACACCGTCCCACGCCGACGGGACGTCTCTACCCGGATCGACGTCTGTTTCCACGCAGAAACAGTTGGTACCCGGGGCGGGCGACCTGAACGGGCAGGATCGACGCGGGCGGGGTCCGGAGGGTTTCGACGGACCCCGCGGGCCGGTAGCGTCCGGCCGTCGGGCTCGGTCACGGCGGTGTGCCGGGGCGACCGGTGGAGGGTCGGTGGCGCCATGACGACCATCTCGCAGGACCCGCACGTCGTCCGGACCGAGGTCCACGACGGGGTCGACTCGGGCGCCGCGCCCGCGGTGCGGATGTCGGTGCGCCGGCCGGCGCCGGCCCGGGCGGCGGAGATCGCCGCCCGCCTCGGGCTGGACGCCGAGGACCTGGAACGCCGGACGGCGGCCCAGCACGCTCAGCTGAGGCGGGCTGCCGACGAGCAGCTCCACGCCGCTGTCGCCGATTCCGCGGCCGGCGCGTCCCGGCTCCGCGCCGTCCTCGACACACTCGCCGCGGGCAACGTGGTGTTGAGCGGGGCGGACGCAGCACCGAGCGGCGGCTACTCATCCGTGGACGTGCCGACCCGGATCTTCACCACGGGCGGGCTGGCACTGGACGCGACCGACCTCGTCAGCTTCAACTCCTCGGCACGCGTGCAGCGGCCGTCGTCGAACTCGATCGACCACCAGGAGGTCGTCTTCGTCTTCCCGTACTCCAACGGCTCGGGCGTCGACCAGGTCGTCCAGGTGAGCGCCGTCGTCGGGCTGAACGGTGTCGTCGAGGCCACCGACGACGGCGGGTGGACGGTGTTCGGGCACGACCACAACACGTTGCTCGTGACGGCTTTCCTCCGGGTGTTCGGCGACAGCGACGCCGACGGACAGGTCGGCCTGCAGGTCGACGCGAACCAGCTGCTGTCCATCGACGCCTACGAGGACAGCTGGCCGCAGAGCGTCGGGGCCATCGTGTCGCAGACGCTCGTACGGGGCACCGCGCTCGGCGCCCAGGACCTGCTCGTCAAGGCCGGTGACTCCCGGGTGTTCCACCTGGGCATCGCCTTCGACAGCAGCCCGCCCGGCGGCAGCACGCAGTTCGACTTCAGCACCGGCGAGCAGAAGGTGTCGGGCTTCGGGATGTTCGTGCACGTGACGAGCTGAGCGGGCCTCAGACCACGGACGCGAAGGCGTCCTCCAGGACGTCGAGGCCTTCCTCGAGAAGGTCGCGTCCGATGACCAGCGGCGGCAGGAACCGCAGCACGTTGCCGTAGCTCCCGGCGGTCAACGTCAGCACCCCTTCGCGGTGGCAGGCGGCGGACACCGCGGCGGTCAGCGCCGCGTCCGGAGTCCGGTCCTCGCCGACGAGTTCGACGGCGAGCATCGCGCCGCGCCCGCGCACGTCGCCGATGGCCGGGTACTTGGCGGCGAGCGTCTCCAGACGCGGCCGCATCACCGCCTCGATCCCGCGCGCCGCACCGCAGAGGTCGTCGGCGCGCATCGTCTCGATGGCCGCCAGCGCCGCGGCGCACGCGATCGGGTTGCCGCCGTACGTCCCGCCCAGGCCGCCGACGTGGACCGCGTCCATCAGCTCCGCCCGGCCGGTGACGGCGGCGAGCGGCAGGCCGCCGGCGATGCCCTTCGCGGTGGTGACGAGGTCGGGCTCGACGCGCTCGTGCTCGCTGGCGAACCAGTCGCCGGTCCGGCAGAACCCCGTCTGCACCTCGTCGGCGACGAACACGATGCCGTGCGCCCGGCACCACTCGGCCACCGCGTGGACGAACCCCGGCGCCGGGACGACGAAGCCGCCCTCGCCCTGGATCGGCTCGAGCACCACCGCCGCGACGTTCGCCTCGCCGATCTGCGTGTGCACCTGGCTGACGAAGGTCGCGAACGCTTCCTCGGCGCACCGCTCCGGGCCGGTGGGCCAGCGGTACGGGTAGGCCATCGGAACGCGGTACACCTCGCCGGCGAACGGCCCGAACCGGTGCTTGTAGGGCATCGACTTCGCGGTCAGCGCCATCGTGAGGTTGGTGCGGCCGTGGTAGGCGTGGTCGAACGCGACGACCGCCTGCCGGCCGGTCGCGTGCCGCGCGATCTTGACGGCGTTCTCCACCGCTTCCGCGCCGGAGTTGAACAGCGCCGAACGCTTCTCGAAGTCCCCCGGCGTCAACTCCGCGAGCTGTTCGCAGACCGCCACGTACGGCTCGTACGGAGCCACCATGAAGCAGGTGTGCGTGTACCGCTCGACCTGCTCGCGCACCGCGGCGACGACCCGTGGCGCGGCGTTGCCCACGGACGTGACCGCGATGCCGGACCCGAAGTCGATGAGCTGGTTGCCGTCGACGTCGCGGACGATGCCCCCGGCGGCCTGCTCGACGTACACCGGCAGCGTGCTGCCGACCGCGGCCGCGACCGCCGCGGCGCGACGCGCGTGGAGGGCCCGCGAGGCCGGTCCGGGGATCTCCGTCCGCACGATGCGCTGCTGGTCCATGGCCACCTTCCCGTCAGGGGGACGTTCCTCCACCGTAACGAGCGGACCCGGTGCCGGGAAGCGGCGCGGACGCGGCTTTCCGTTGCCGGCACGGGTGGACGCCGCGGATCGCGCGGCGTCGTCCCCGACTCATGTGACCGGGCGCCGCGGAGGCGCTCCACTGGGCGCCGACGCGGTACTGCTGTGACGGATGTGACGAACGAGGGAGGCGGCCGTGGGTCGCACGTGGTCGGCTGTGCGCGCCGCGCCGGTCCTCGCCCTGCTGACCCTCGCCGTGCCGGCCCTCGCCGTGCCGACCCTCGCCGTGCCGGCACAGGCGGCCGCCGCGCCGTCGGTCGCACCGCCCGCTGCGGTACCGGACGGGCCGGTGTCGATCTCCGCGGACCCGCAGTACTCGGTGACCTTCGCCGCCCGGGTCTGCCCCGACTACACCGACATCATGGCCAACCGGGCCCGCAACGACATCCAGGAGTCGCTGAAGGACCTCGGCAAGGACACGGTCTACACCGCGGGCCAGCCGATCGACCCGACGATCGAGGCCGCCAACGACCCGGCGTGCAGCCCGCTCGACGGTGCCGTGTTCAGCGTCGGCGACGGCTACACCAAGCCCGGTCCCGCCGACTACTCGATCGTGACAGTGTCCGACCCGGCGTCCGCCGCGACCACCGCGCCGACCCAGGCCGGCGTCGACCTCCTCGACGACCAGGGCCGCCCGACCGGGAAGACCATCGACGGCGCGACGACGCTGACGTTGAACGACACCCAGCTCGCCCTGGCAGGCCGGGACGACTCACTGTGGGTGCAGGGCGGGACGCGGTCCGCTCCCCTGCCCGCCAAGGGCTCCGCGGGTGACTCGTACGCCTTCGGCGCACTGCGGTGCGCCATCGACAACCTCAACGGTGACAACGTCGAGTGGATCGGCTACCCGTCCGGGACCCAGGCGCCAGTACGGCACGTGTTCTGCTTCGCCTACTACGTCGACGTCGCCCCGCCGCAGGGCACCATCACCGTCGTCAAGCAGCTGGCCGAGGGCTCCGGCGCCATCGACCAGCGCTTCACCTTCGCCTCCAACGCGACCTACAACCCGTCCGGGACGTTCGACCTGGACGTCACCGGTGGCGCGCCGGCGAAGCAGGAGTTCGTCCGGGCGACCAGTGAGAGCTTCGGCCAGCCCTACGTCTTCTCCGAACAGCTCGCCGACCTGAACAAGGCCGGATGGACGTTGGAGTCCCTCACCTGCACCGGCGGCGCCCGCACCACCACGGACCCGGCCACCGGTACGGCGACCGTCGACCTGCAAGCCGGTGAGAACGTGGTCTGCACCTGGGTCGACCGGCCGCCGAGCGACCCCGGGCTGCACATCCGGAAGGTCACCACCGGCGCCGTGGGGACGTTCCCGATCGCCGTGCGCGGGCCCGGCGTCGAGTACGACCTGACCGCCACCACGACCAGCCCCGGGCAGCCGGTCAGCGTCCCCGGCCTGCCCGACTCCGTGCCGCCCGGGCAGTACACCATCACCGAGACGCTGCCCGCCGCGACCGGCGGCAGCTGGACGGCCGATCAGGCGTACTGCACCCGCAGCGTCGTCCCGACCGCCTCCGGACGCACTGGTGACGCGGTGACCGCGATGATCCAGGTCGACCTCGTCGTCGGGGGCAGCGCCGACTGCACCTTCGTCAACGTGTTCCACCCCGCCGGGCGGGTCGTGCTGCGGCTGGTCACGGACAACGGCACCGCGACCGGCGGCTTCGTCGTGGAGCCCACCCCGGTGCAGCCGGAGGGTCCGGGCGTGGCGAGTTCCGAGTCGAGGTTCAAGCAGACCGCCACCACCACCGCGCCCGCGACGCCGGCTACCGCCGTCCCCGACACCCCGGCGGACGCGACGGACGCGCTGCCGCTGCAGCGCTACTCCGCCGACAGCCAGCCCCCGATCACGACCCGCGCCGGGACGTGGGAGTTCGTGTCGTTCACCTGCACCGCCGACAGCCCGACGCCGGTCGAGCTGGGCCCGGGCACGCTCGGGCTCACGCTGACACCCGGTCAGCCGAACGCGGACTGCACCGCGCGGTACCGGCTGGCGCCGCCGAGCACGCTGACACTGACGAAGACCGTGGGCGGTGACGCCGCAGCGCGGACCGGCCCGGTGACGGTGAGCGTCACCTGCGACAACGGCAACCTCGGTCGCGTCGTGGGGCCGCCCGGCGAGCCCGGCCCGTTCGAACTCCCCGCACCCGGCCCGCTGCTGTTTCTCCAGGCCGCGACCTGCCGGCTGGGCGAGCTGTCGAGCGGCGCGGCCGACGGCGCGCGTGTGGCGGTGCGGGCCGAGCTGACCGGACCGGGCGGCCCGGTGACGGTGCCGGTCCCGGGGACGTTCACGATCGCCCAGCCCACCGGCACGACGGCGGCGGCGTACGCCCTCGAGGTGGCGGACGTCTACACCGCCGCACCCACCCCGCCGGGACCGCCGACACCGCCCACACCGCCGCCACCGCCGACACCGACGCCACCGACCGGGCCGGCAGCTCCGGGAATCGCGGCGCTGCCCGTCACGGGTGCCCGGCCGGTGCCGATCCTCGAACTGGCGGCCGGGTTGCTCGCCGTCGGCGCGGCTCTGGCACTCTCCGCCCGGCGGCCGCGGGCGGCGCGTCAGCGGCCCGGCGCGGGGCCCGTCGCCGGGCCCGGCGACAGCGGCCGGGAGCGTGCGTGGTAGCCACGAGACATGGACGTGCACCTGCGCGAGCTGCGGGTCTTCGTCGCGGTCGCCGAGCAACTCTCCGTCGCCCGCGCCGCTGAGACGCTGTTCCTGGCTCGCGACGAGGCCGCGACGCACCTGCAGCGGCTGGCCGTCGAGGTCCGCGCGGAGCTGGTGACGCAGGAGCCGGGCCACGCTGCGGCAGCACCCTCGACGGTCACGCTGACGCCGGCCGGGCGGGCGCTGCTGCCGGCCGCGCGCACGGTGCTCGCCGCGTGGCAGGACGCGGAGGCCGCACTCGCCGAGCTCGGGACGGCGCCGATGCCGACGCTCGTCGTCGGCGTCAGCACCGGTCTCGGTCGCGGGCTGCTGCCCGCGGTGGGCGACCGCTTCGCCGAGCGGGTGCCGGAGGCACGGCTGCGGCTGCGTCAGGTCGGCCCGGAGGACCCGACCGCCGGTCTGGCGGTGAGCGCCGACGAGGGCACCGACCTGGCGTTCGTCTGGCTGCCGGTGCCGCACGCCGAGCGGTTCCGCTGGCTGCCCGTCGCAGCCCAGGAGACCACGGACGACGGCGCGCGGGACCTCGTGCTGGCCTGGCGCCGCGACGACCACCGCCCGCTGGTCCGCAGCTTCGTCGACAGCGTCCGGGCGGAGCTGACAGCGACGGCGCCGCCGCCTCCGTGGGCCCCGTCGGCTCACGGCTCCCGGTAGGTCGTCCCGGCTCGCGTGGACGTCGCGCTCAGCGCGCGATCGTGACCCCGCCGTCGATGGTGACGGTCTCGCCGGTGATCCACGAGGCGTCGTCGGAGACGAGGAACGCCGCGAGCTTGGCGGTGTCCGCGGGGACCCCGAGGCGGCGCAGCGGGTACGCCGCGGCGACCTCGTCCTCCCGCCCTTCGTACAGCGCGCGGGCGAACGTCGTCTTGACCACCGCCGGCGCGATACCGACCACGCGCACGCCGGGGCCGAGCTCGGACGCGAGCTGGCGGGTGAGGTGGATGACGGCCGCCTTCGAGGCGTTGTAGGCGCCGATCGGCGCCCCGGCGCGCAGCCCGCCGACCGAGGCGACGTTGAGCACGACGCCGCCGTGCTCGGCCATCCAGGCGTGCCAGGCCCGCTGCGTCCAGGCGAGGACCGCGACGACGTTGACGTCGAAGACCTTCCGCACCGCGCCGAGGTCGGCGTCGACCAGCGGTCCGTACTGCGGGTTGACGGCGGCGTTGTTGACCAGGACGTCGAGCCGGCCGAAGCGCTCCAGCGTCTGCGCCACCGCGTCGGCTTGGTGCCCGGCGTCGTCGGCGCTGCCCCGCACCCCCATCGCGCGGGGACCGAGCCCGGCGACGGCGGCGTCGAGCTCCTCCTCCTTGCGTGCGGTGATGCAGACGGACGCGCCGCGGGCGACCAGCTCCTCGGCGATGCCGTACCCGATGCCCCGCGTGCCGCCGGTGATGAGCGCCGCGCGCCCGTCGAGGTCTGCCACTCGGGCGAGGCTATCGGCGGGCGGTGGCGCGCAGCGTGGCGGGGATGGCGACCAGGGAGAGGACGGCCACGACGACGCCGTAGCCGACGGCGGTGTCCCGCAGCCCGAGGTGGACGGTGAGCACCCCCGCGACCACCGCGGGCACGGAGAACGCCAGGTAGGCGACGACGTAGACGGCGGCGACCAGCTCGCCGCGTCCCTGTGGCGAGGCGAGGCCGGCGAGCGTGCGGAACGTCCCGAGGAACGCCGTACCGAAGCCGGTCCCGGCCACGGCGCTGCCGACGAAGAAGAGCGCGGGCCAGCCGCCGGCGATCGCCGTGACGGTGAGCCCGACGCCGACGACGAGTGCCACGCAGCCCAGCACCATCGACCGGCTCGGTACCCAGGCGCGGGTGAGCAGTGAGGCGATCCCACCGGCGGCGGACAGCACCGCGACGGTCGCGCCGCCGACCAGGCGGTTCGTCGAGTGCACGAGCAGGTAGGTCACCGAGGGGCCGAGCGACAGGTACAGCCCGCCGAGTGCCCAGGTCGCGACCAGCGCCGGGGTGGCCGCCAGGAACGCCGGCCGGACCCGCGGCTCCACGCCGACGCGCACCCGCAACGAGCCGCGGCTCCGCACGGTCACCGGCTCCGGCACCAGGGCCAGCGCCGCGGCCAGCGCGGCGAAGGCCACCAGCAGCACGACGAACACCAGCCGGAACGGTGCGCTCCCGTACTGCACGAGCGCGCCGGACAGCAGGGCGCCGAGCGCGAGCCCCAGTGTCGGCGAGACGGCGTTCACCAACGCTCCCCGGCCCGGCGCAGCGGGCGGTTCCAGGTCGATCAGCGCCGCCGCCACCGCCGCGGTCGCCAGCCCGGTCGCGACGCCCTGGACGACCCGCGCGGCGAACAGCCAGCCGACGCCGGTCGCGAGCAGGAACACCACCATGGCCACGACCTGGAGCGCGAGCGCCGCGGCGATCACCGGCCGCCGGCCGACCGCGTCGGACAGCGCCCCCGCCGTCAGCAGCGCCGCCAGCAGGGCGACGGCGTAGACGGCGAAGACGGCCGTCAACGTCGTGGGCGAGAAGTGCCACCGCTGCGCGTACAGCCCGTAGAGCGGGGACGGGGCGCTCGCCGCGACGAGGAACACCGTCCCGACGAGCGCGACGACCGTGAAACCGCGAGCGCGGGAGGTGTCCGACGGGGGCGCGTCCTGGACGGCGAGACCGGTCACGCAGGCTCCCAACGCCGGGGCCTGCACGGACCATCCCGAGGGCCGGACCGATCCTTGACCGTGGAAGGTTCTCGGCAGTACGGTCGCGCGCGTCGGCGCCCGGGACGGACTGTCGGGGGACTCCGGAGCGGGCCCGACGACTCGGGGGACGGCCGCCGGCTCCCGGAGGAGCGGTCCGGCTGGCGGAGTGGGCCGTCGACACCTCTGGGGGTCGGCCGTCGTCCGAGTGCGTCCTGCCTAGAGGACGACGACCGAACGCAGCACCCGCCCGGACTGCATGGTCGCGAAGGCCGCCTCGACGTCGCCGATACCGATCCGCTCGCTGACGAACGCGTCCAGCGGCAGGCGCCCCTGCAGGTACAGCCCGACCAGCGTCGGGAAGTCGCGGCTGGGCAGGCAGTCGCCGTACCAGGAGGACTTCAGCGCGCCGCCGCGGCCGAAGACGTCCAGCAGCGGCAGCTCCACGGTCATCTCCGGCGACGGGACGCCCACCAGCACCACCGTGCCGGCCAGGTCGCGCGCGTAGAACGCCTGCCGGTAGGTCTCCGGTCGCCCGACGGCGTCGATCACGACGTCGGCACCGAACCCGCCCGTGGCCGCCCGGATCGCCTCCACCGGGTCCTCGACACGCGAATCGACGGCGTGTGTCGCGCCCAGCTCGCGGGCGGTCGCGAGCTTGCGCTCGTCGATGTCGACCGCGACGACGGTCGTCGCCCCGGCCAGACGAGCACCGGCGATGGCTGCGGCGCCGACGCCGCCGCAGCCGATGACCGCCACCGCGTCCCCGCGGCGCACCCCGCCGGTGTTCAGCGCGGCACCGAGCCCGGCCATGACGCCGCAGCCGAGCAGTCCGGCCACCTCCGGCGGCGCGGCCCGGTCGACCGGCGTGCACTGGCCGGCCGCCACGAGCGTCTTGTCGGCGAACGCACCGATGCCGAGAGCCGGGGTGAGCGGCGTCCCGTCGGTCAGCGTCATCGGCTGGCTGGCGTTGTGCGTGGCGAAGCAGTAGCACGGCTGACCGCGCCGGCAGGCCCGGCACTGTCCGCACACCGCGCGCCAGTTCAGGACCACGTAGTCGCCGGGGTGCACGTCCGTGACGTCCGCCCCGACCGCCTCGACGACGCCGGCCGCCTCGTGGCCGAGCAGGAACGGGTAGTCGTCGGTGATGGCGCCCTCGCGGTAGTGCAGGTCCGTGTGGCAGACACCGCACGCCTGCACGGCGACGACGGCCTCGCCCGGGCCGGGATCCGGGACGACCACCGTCGCCAACTCGACGGGTCGGCCGGCGCCGCGGCTGACGACGCCCTGTACCTGCTGCGGCATGCCGGCTCCCCGTGCTCGCTCCCGGACCTGACACGACGCCGGCCCGCGTCCTTCCTAGCGGACGCGGGCCGGGTGGTGGACGGGCGGGCCGGGGAGCTCAGCGCTCCGTGGGCGGTCCCTGCTGCGGGCGTCCCTCCGGGCCACCGAGGGCGCTGGCGCCCTGCTGGTCCTGCTGCCCCTGCTCGCCGGGCCGCCAGATCGATCCCACGTCGGAGCGCTCGTCGCCCGGTTCGCCACGGCTCGTCGGGTACTGCGTGGTGGCCTGCGCGGGCTGACCGGTCTCCCGGTCGTCGCGGACGCCGTTCCGTTCCCGGTCGGCCCGGTCGGTGAACTCGTTCCGGTCGCGGCCGAGCTCCTCGTTCCGGTCGCGGCCGAGACCCTCGTTCGGGTCGAGGCGCTCGTCGCGGCGCTCCAGCCGCTCGTCGCGGCGGTCCCGATCGCCGTCGCGGTCGAGCGCTGCCGCGCTGGCACCAGCACCAGCACCAGCACCGGCACCGGCACCGGCACCGGCAGCCGCACCGGGCGCGTCAGCGCCGGTCCGACCGCCGGCGAACGCGGCATCGGTGTCGCGCCGCTCGGCCGCCAGCGCCGCCTCACGCCGCTCGTTCTCCTGCTGGGCCATCGCGGCGCGCAGGTCACGCACGCTGCGCACCGACAACCGCCCGAGCGCGAGCGCGCCGAGGAACAGGATGACCGCGCCGATGCCGTCGAAGAAGGCCAACGTGCTCGAACGTCGTCTTCGCGGTCGAGCCGGCGGTTCGGCTGCCCGGGCGAGCCCAGGTGCGAGCAGCTGCGCCAACGTCGGTCCGACGATGAACCAGGCACCGGCGAGGCGAGGCCAACCACCCGGCGAAGATGGCGGTGAACCGCGTGGCCTCGTCCCGAGAAGCATCAGGCCGGCCACCGCCGCGACCGCGCCCGGCAGCACCTCGAGCCAGCCGCGCGCCGCCGTCCAGTGCCAGGTGGTGTCCGGGCGTGTACGAGAAGTGGAAGTACGGGCCGATGAACGGGATGAGCGCGCCCCAGGCGCCGAGCAGCAACAGGAGCAGGCCGCTGACCGCACCGCGCGAGCGAGGCACGCGTGCCGTGCCCGCCCGGGTCGTGGTGGGGTCCTGCAGGGTCATAGCGCCTCCTCGTGGCACGGGCTCTGTTCGCCCATCCTGTCGTTCTTGTGCCCGCCCGGCGGGAGGCGCTATCCCCGGGGCGTCGCCCGGGTCAGAGGACGGGACGCCCGCCGGTGACGGCGATCCGCGCCCCGCTGACGTAGCTGCCGTCGTCGGAGGCGAGCAGGACGTACACCGGCGCGAGTTCCGCGGGCTGGCCGGCACGACCGAGCGGGACGTCGGAGCCGAACTGCTCGACCTTCTCCTCCGGCATCGTCGCCGGGATCAGCGGCGTCCAGATCGGCCCGGGCGCCACGCTGTTGACCCGGATGCCCTTCTCGCCGAGCATCTGCGCCAGGCTCGCGCAGAAGTTGGCGATCGCCGCCTTGGTCGCCGCGTACGGCGCGAGCGTCGGCGAGGGCATGTCGGAGTTGACCGACGAGCTGCCGATGATCGACGGCGCCGGGGCGCATGTGCGGGACCGCGGCCTTGGCCAGGTGGAAGAACGCCGACAGGTTCGTGGCGATCGTGTGGTCCCACTCCTCGTCCGGGATCTCGTCCAGCGACTCGTGGGTCATCTGGAATGCCGCGTTGTTGACCAGGACGTCGACCCGCCCGAACGCCTCGACCGCCTGGGCGACGATGTCGCGGCAGTGCTGCGGGTCGCGACACGTCGCCCTTGACGAGGACGGCCTTGCGGCCGGCGTCCTCGACGTAGCCGGCGGTGTCCCGCGCGTCGTCGTCCTCGTTGAGGTAGGCGATCAGGACATCGGCACCCTCGCGGGCGTAGGCGATCGCGACCGCCCGGCCGATGCCGCTGTCACCGCCGGTGATCACGGCGGCCTTGCCGTCGAGCTTGCCGGAACCGCGGTAGGACTCCTCACCGCAGTCCGGCTTCGGGTCCATCTCGGACTGGGTGCCGGGCGGTCCTGCTGCTGGGCGGGCTGGTTACGGGTCGCAGTCGCTCACTTCGGTGCGCGAGCGCCGGGTGTTCGACGCCGCAGGCGTACCCCGATCGGTCAGCCGGCGAACGGCAGCGGCGGTGCTCCGCGGACGCCGGGCTGCACCGCGAACAGCGCGCCGGCTAGCGGTTCGGCGTCACGGTCGGTGCCCTCCTGCGACGTGGTGACGTAGAGCGTGGCGTAGTCCGTCACCGCCGAACGTGCAGGCCGACACCTTGCTCGACCGGCAGCTCGACCAGCTCGTCGAGACGTGCCGTCGGGCGTGAAGCGGCGCACCGCCGAACCGCCCCAGCAGGCCACCCAGACACCGCCCTCGGCGTCGACGGTCAGCCCGTCGGGGGACCCGTCCTCGAGCGCTGGTGAGGACCCGTCGGCCGGTGAACGGCCCGGCGTCGGCGTCGAAGTCCGAGGACGGCGACCTCGTGCGTCGGTGTGTCGTTGTAGTACGCCAGCCGTACCGTCCGCGCGCCAGTGGAGCCGTTGGACACGGTCACGCTCGGGCAGGACGGCCGCGACTGCAGCCGTCCGGGTCGAGGCGGTACAGCGCGGCCGCGCCCGGCCGCTGGTCGTACGCCATCGAACCACAGTAGAAGCGGCCCTGCGGGTCGCACCCGCCGTCGTTCATCCGTATCCGGTATCGGACCAGACGTCGGGCAGGCGGTGGACCTGCTCGGGTGTCCGGGTCGGCGAAGGCGAAGCCCCGCTGCGACGCCGACGACGATGCCGCCGATCGCCGCCGGGGCCGCCAGGCGGCGGCGACCGACCGCCGACGTGCCAGCGGTCGACGGCTGCCGTCGTCGTGCAGGGTGAGGATGTCGCCGCGGTTCATGTCCACGTAGCGCAGCATGTCGGCGCCGGTCGTCCCAGACCGGACCCTCGCCGTGCTCGGCCAGCGGGTCGGTGATCGGCTCGGCGCGCATGGTCCAGCGGTCAGGCCGCGCGAACGTCAGGGCCGTCCGGCGGAGTCGCGCGACGGGCGACTCGGTAGGCACCCGAGTCGCTACGACGCACCGCCGCCCAGCACGCGGCCACCGTCACGGCGTCCTCGACGAGGGCCCCGGGCAGGTCGGATCCGGCGCGGTCAGCGGCCAGCGCCCGCCAGCGCGACCGCCGTAGCTGCCCGCCAGAGCGCCGGCGGCACCGGCCAGGATCGCCTGCGCACCGGTTCGCCGCCGTCGCGCTGGGCCAGCGCCAGGGCGGCCGTCGCGCCGGACACCGCCCGGGCCGACCAGCGCCGGCGGGATCAGCCGACTCGGCGTCCTCGGACTCTTGTCCGCGCTCAGCTCGCCGAGCGCGGCGACCGCCGGTGGTGATCCGGGCCCGGCGGCCCGCGTCAGGCCGGGCAGCGGCCGCGGGCGCCGCCGGAGCGTTCTGCGGCGTCGACCAGGCGAGGGCGGCCGGGCCCGCGGAGCTCCGCAGACCCGCACGCCGCGCCGAGCAGGACGCCGCCCGGATCACTTCTCCATCGCTCGCAGGGTCAGGTGGGTGACGGCGCCGTAGGCCAGGTGCGGCAGCGCGTCGGAGAGCCAGTCCTTGTTGCGACCACGTCTTCGGGTCGGTGATGCCGAGCTGCGGCCATCGGCAGGTCGGCGGCGACCATCGCGGCGGCGCCGATCAGGACGCGATGTCGGCGAGGAACGGCAGCCGGATGTGCAGCCCGCGCAGGAAGCCGACGACCGCGCCGACACCCATCCCGACGGCGGTGCCGGACAGCGGCCCGAGGCCCTGGAGCCGGTTCTGGCGCTCGTCGCCCTCGCCGGGGATCTCGACACCGGCCTGGTCGGCGAGCTTCTCGACCGTCTGCTCGGGCGTCGAGCTCGACGGCCGGCCGCGCACGCGCCATGTCGGCGTAGGTGGCGGCGTTGAGCGCGGTGGTGCCGGCGGCACCGGCGGCCAGTCCGTGGAACAGTCCCTTGAACATGCCCGGTACCTACCCGGGCGCGGCGGCATCTACCCGCCGGCGTGGCGCACGCGGTGAGCCGGCCGGGGCTGGGCGCCGCCCTTCGGGTGGGCGGCCTGCTCGCGGCCACCGTTGATCACTTGCCACTTCGTCGTCCAGGAGACGAGTTCGTGGCGAGTGATCAAGCGCCCGAGGGCAGCGCTCAGCCGTCTGCTCCCGGCCAGGCGCCGACGCCGGCTCAGCGCCCGCGGCCGGTCTCGTCCTGGAGCCGCTCGATCTCCTTGCTGGCGTCCGCCTTCGACAGCTCGTCGGGCACGTCCTCGCCCGCCTCGCGGGCGAGCGTGTGCAGGTAGGACTCCTGCGGGCCCGTCATGGGTTCGTCGCCGGTGACCCACTGATCGGCGGGGCGCTCGGCGTTGCGGGTGACGTCGTCCTTGCCGGCCATTCCTGTCGCACCTCCGTGCTCGAATGCGCTGTTCGACCGGGAAGTTACCCGGTCACGCCGGAGGTGTAACCGCCAGATGCCGCGCCAGGAACTCGAACGACCTGCGGGTACGCGTCCAGCCGGTTGGCCCGCTTCGCCAGGCCGTGCCCCTCGTCGGCGTAGACCAGCAGCGGGCAGTCCAGACCCCGCCCGCGCACCGCCGCGACCACCTGCTCCGCCTCGCTCAGCGGCACCCGCGGGTCGTTCGCCCCGTGGATGACGAGCAGCGGCGCCCGCACCCGGTCGATCACCGGCAGGGGCGAGGCGCGCTCGAGCAGCTCGCGGTCGCGGTCCAGGCGGCCGTACTCGCGTTCGCGGTACGCGCGACGGTACGGCGAGGTGTTCTCCAGGAAGGTGACGAGGGACGAGATCCCGACGATGTCGACCCCGGCGGCCCACCGCTCCGGCTGGAAGGCCAACCCGGCCAGCACCATGTAGCCGCCGTACGAGCCGCCGTACAGCGCGACCCGTGCCGGGTCCACGCCGATCGTGGGCAGCCAGTCGTGCGACCGCCCCGAGATCTGCGACGGAGTCCAGCCGCTTGTCGACGTCGTCGAGCGAGACCCACCGCCGGCCGTACCCGGACGACCCGCGGACGTTCGGCACGACGACGACGTGACCGGCGAGCGCCAGCGCCGCCACGACGGGGTTCCAGCTGCGGACACTGGCGGCCTCGGGCCCGCCGTGGACGACGAGCGACGCACGACCGGTCCGTGTCGGTCGGGGCCAGCACGTAGGCGGGGACCTGCTCGCCGTCCGGCGTCGGCACACGTGTCGACGCGGGCTCGACCAGGTCGTCCAGCGTTGCCGCGGCGGCCGCCTGCGTCCGCCACACCGGCTCGCCGGCGCCCGGCCACACCCAGACGTCAGGTGGACTGACCGGCGAGGCGAACGTGAACGCCAGCTGCACCGAGTCCGGCGACCAGACCACGGGCGAGCGGAACGTCACGACACCGGGACGGGGCAGCCGCAGGTACACGTCCTCGCCGACGCGGTCGCCGTGCAGGTCGTAGACGCGCAGCTCGTCAGCGCCGTCCTCACTGGTCACGAGCGCCAGCCGGGTGCCGTCCGGCGACGGCCAGCCCAGCACGTCGCGGTGCGGGTCGACGACGAGCTCGGACCAGCGTGCGGGCGTGCACGTCGAAGCGGCGCAGCGACGCGAACTGGCCACCGGCGTCGGACGACGCCAGCAGCGTCACCGGGTCCGACCAGCGCGGGTTCGACCACTGACCCGGCTCCGCTCGGTCGGTGATCGGCGCGGACTCGCCGGCGCCGACCTCGACGAGCAGGAGCTCCGACGACGCGGGCAGCAGCGTCATCCGGGAGAGCGCCGCCCACCGCCCGTCCGGCGACAGCGCAGCGGCCTCGAACCACCCGCCGGCGTCCCAGACGACCTGCTCCTCGCCGGTGGCGAGCTCACGGAGCACCACGTCGAAGTCCACGCCGTTGCGGCGGTTGGTCGAGTAGAGGACGCGACCGGGGACGACGTCGAGCAGGGTGTGGATCCAGCGCGGGTCCTGCACGAGCGGCTGCAGGTCCGGGACGCCGTCCTCGGGCGCGGACGCCTCGACGAGCCGGAGCAGGTGCAGCTGCGCCCGCTCCGTGCCGCCGTCGTCCGCGGACACGACCACGGCGCGCTCGCCCGGGACGTAGCGGCCCGTGCAGGGCTCACCGAGGTCGGTCAGCCACCGCCACGTGCCGTCAGCGCCGATCTCCGCCAGCTGCGTCGTCCCGGACGCGTCGTTGCCGACGAGCAGCCGCCCCCCGTCGTCGATGTCGAGCAGGACGGTGCTGGGCAGGTCGAGCAGCTCGCGCAGCCGGTCAGCCATACGGCCACCCTGCCACCCGCGCCCGTCCTCCCGGCCGGCGCTCCGGACCGGACTCAGTGCGCCGCGGACACGCCGCGGGCCACCCAGCTCGTGAGCTCGCCGTCGTCCGCGACGGCGTCCTCGCTCACCCGCAACCAGCCGTCCATCTCCCGTCCCCGCATCACCATCCGGGTGACCCGCGGCGGGTCGAGCAGCTCGTCCGTCGCGGACGGGCGGCAACGAACCATCAGCCCGCCCCGGCCGCTGGCCGAGACGGCGAGGTGCCCGCCGACGAGGAACGCCAGCCCGCCGAACATCGCCTTCTCGGTGACTGCCAGCGGCGCAGCGGGGTGGCCGGCGAGCGCGGCCCGGATGCGGTCGGCGAGCACTGCGTCGTACGCCATAGCCGGAGTGTGGCCGGCGGCTCCGACAACGCTCGCGCGAACGTCGGAACCGTCCTCAGCGCCATCTACGTACCCTGAGGAGTGCCCGCCTCCGCCCGCCGTGCCCGCGTCACGCGCTGGGTCGCCGCTCTCGCGGGCGTCGCCGTCCTGGCCAGTCTGCCCGTCGTCGTGGGCGCGTGGCCGGCGTCCGGCGCTGGCCTGTCCGCCGCGGAGCTGCTGTCCCGCGTGCAGCGCTCGGGTGCGACCGGATGGTCCGGCGAGGTGCAGGCCGACGGCGGCCTCGGCCTGCCGGTCACCACCTCGTCGGTCGGGTCGGTCGCCGACCTGCTCGGCGGTCCGACGACGCTGCGCGCCTGGTGGCGCGGGACGGAGGACTTCCGGGTCGACACCCTGAGCTTCAGTGGCGAAGTCGACACCTACCGGCGGGTCGGCGGGCTGTGGCGCTGGGACTACGAGCGCAACCAGGCCACCTTCACCAGTGAGCCGGCCGACCCGAGCGCCCAGACGTTGCGGTTGCCGCAGGCGACGGACCTGCTCCCGCCGGAACTCGGCCGCCGCCTGCTCAGCCAGGCGCTGCCGACGGAGGTCAGCGTGCTGCCCGCGGACCGGATCGCCGGACACGACGTCCCCGGCCTGCGGCTTCGTCCCGATCAGCCGCTGTCCACGGTCGCCGCCGTCGACGTCTGGGTGGACCCGGCGACCGGGACGCCGCTGCGAGTCCGCGTCTCCGGCCACGCCGGCGGCACGGGTGCCACCGGCGGCACGGGCGGCACGGGCGGCACGGGCGGCACGGTCATGGACACCCGCTTCCTCGAGGTCGACCTGACCACCCCGCCGGCCACCCGGACGCTGTTCGTCCCGCCCGACGACGCCCGCATCGACGAGCAGGACCCGCTCGACCTCGCCGGCGCGATCGACCGGTTCGGCGGCGTCCGGCCGCCCGACCGCCTCGCCGGACTGGACCGGAACACGGCCGGCCCGGTGGTCGGCATGCTCGGCACCTACGGCCGCGGCGTCACGGAGCTGTCCGTCGGGTCCCTGCCCGGCCGGCTGGCTCCCGGGCTGCGCGCCGAGCTCGCGAGCGCGCCCGGGGCGGCCACGGACCGGGACGGGGCGGTGCGGCTGCAGGTCGGCCCGCTGTCGCTGCTGCTCGGGCCGGTCGGCCCGCGCGGCGCGGCCTGGCTGCTCGTCGGCACGGTGACGCCGCCGACACTGACGAGTGCCCTGGCACAGCTGCCGGCGCCTGCGGGGTTCCGCCGGTGATCACCACGCACGCGCTCACGAAACGGTTCCGCGGCCTGACCGCGGTCGACTCGCTGGACCTCGACGTGCGCCAGGGCGACGTCTACGGCTTCCTCGGCGCGAACGGCTCGGGCAAGACGACGACGGTGCGGATGGTGCTCGGCCTGGTGCTGGCGACCAGCGGCAGCATCGAGCTCCTCGGCCGGCCGATCCCCCGCGCCCGCGCCGACGTCCTGCCCCGGGTCGGCGCCCTCGTCGAGAGCCCGGCCGCCTACCCGCACCTGTCCGGGGCCGACCAACCTGTGGCTGCTCGAGTCGTCGGGCAGAGCCGCCGGCTCCCGCGGGGCGCGGCGCCGCGCCGTCGCCGGCGCGCTGGAGCGGGTCGGCCTCGGGCGGGTCGGCAACCGCCCGGTCAAGGCCTACTCGCTGGGCATGCGGCAGCGCCTCGGCCTGGCCGCCGCGCTGCTGCGCACCCCGGAGCTGCTCGTCCTCGACGAGCCGACCAACGGCCTGGACCCGCAGGGCATCCGGGAGATCCGCGCGTTGCTGCTCGAGCTGAACGCCGCCGGCACGACGGTGTTCGTCTCCAGCCACCTGCTGGCCGAGATCGAGCAGATGTGCACCCGGGTCGGCGTCCTGGACCGCGGCCGCCTCGTCGTCCAGGACGCGCTCGCGGTGCTGCGCGCCCCGACCGGACGCGTCGTCCTGCGCTCCCCGGACGCCGCCGCGGCAGTCGCGCTGCTCGACGGCCGGGTCGAGCAGCGCGACGGTGACCGACTCACCGTCCGCGCCGCGTCGCCGGTCGAGCTGAACACCCTGCTGGTCCAGGCGGGCCTGCGGGTCGCCGAGCTCGCGCCGGAGCGGCGCACGCTCGAGGAGGTCGTCCTGGAACTCACCGCCGGGTCGGGGGACGTGCGGTGATCCGCGTCGAGCTCGTCAAGCTCTTCCGCCGCCCACGGACCTGGCTCACCATCGTCCTCCTCGACGCGCTGCCGACCCTGGTCGCGGTCCTCATCGCCATCACCCACATCGGACCCCGCCCCGGGCAGGGCCCGGCGTTCCTGTCCGCCGTGCTCACCAACGGCTCGCTGTTCGCCATCGCCGCGCTCGGGATCGTCCTGCCGCTGTTCCTGCCTGTCGCGGTGGCCGTCATCGCCGGCGACACCATCGCCGGAGAGGCCCAGACCGGCACGCTGCGCTACCTGCTGCTCCGTCCGGTCGGGCGGACGAAGCTGCTCGTCGCCAAGCTCGTCACCGTCTTCGTGTTCGTCGGGGTGGCCGTGGTCGTCGTCGCGATCACCGGCCTGGTCGTCGGCCGGGTGCTGCTCGGGCGTCCGGCGGCGCCGGGACGGTGTCGCTGTCCGGGACGACGCTCACCCCGCTGCAGCTCACCTGGCGGATCGGGCTGGCGATCGTCTACGTGGCCTTCTCGATGATCGGCGTCGCGGCGATGGCGCTGTTCGTCTCGACGCTCACCGACTCACCGCTCACCGCGACCCTCGGCGCGCTGGCGTTCCTCATCGGCTCCTCGCTGCTGCTCACCCTCGACGCCGCCCGGTCGCTGCAGCCCTACCTGCCGACCCGGTACTGGCTGTCGTTCGTCGACCTGTTCCGCGACCCGATCCTGTGGCGCAACGTCGAGCGCGGCGTCGCGCTGCAGGCCGTCTACGTCGTCGTGCTGCTCGCGCTGTCGTGGGCGAACTTCACGACGAAGGACGTGCGCACGTGACCACCGGCGGCGCCACCGGCCCGGTCGTCAGTTGCTGGGCGACCATCTGCTGGACGACGGGGTCCGACGGCATGCCGGTGTGGTCGACGGTGTCGCCGGGGCAGTAGTCCTGGACGACGACGTCCAGCGCGCCGTCCAGGCGGGCCGACGTCGGCGGCACGACCACCGAGTCGTGCGTCGTCCAGATCGACACCCACTGCGGGCCGCGGGGCGTCTCGTCGCCGGAGTTGAGCCGGGTCAGGAAGCCGCTCCCGGGCTCGACCTGCTGACACGCCAGCGGGCAGGTGTCGCCGCCGAACGTGTCCCCGAGCGCCGCGAGGTCGGTGCCGTGGTGCGGGCTCGACAACGTGACGACGCGGCGGGCCCGCGACGCGCCGCCGTGGTCCTTGACCCACGTCCGCGCGACGACCCCGCCGTCGGAGTACCCGACGACGTCGACGCTGGGCGCCCCGGTGCGGGCCAGTGCGGCGTCCACCGCCGCGCCCAGGACCCGCGCCTGCCCGTCGATGTCGCCCTGGGCACCGGTCGGGGAGCACCACCACGGTCGCGTCCTTGCCGTCGCGGCGCAGCGCCGCCGCCAGCGCGGACGGCCCGCCGGTGGCGCCGCCGTACCCCGGCACGACCAGCACCGGACCTGGGACGTCCTGCGCCACCGGCGTCACGCCGTGCCGGCCGACAGCGACCACGACCGCGATCGCCACCGCACCGGCCACGACCAGGACCGCGAGGACGACGACCAGCCGGCGCCGTGCGCGGGACAGGCTGGACAACACCGTGCCATGGTGCGACACGATCATGGGCGTGCATGCTCTCGAACGTCCGGACACCCGACGGCCGCGTCCTCGACGTCCTGGCCGCCGCCTCCGGCGACGTCCCCCTCGTCTACCACAGCGGCACCCCGACGGCGGCGGTCGCCAACCCCGACTTCGAGGCCGCCGCGGCGGCGCACGGGCTGCGTCTGGTGACCTGGTCACGTCCCGGCTACGCCACCTCCACGCCGCAGCCCGGCCGCACCGTGGCGTCGGTCGCCGCCGACACCGCAACGGTCCTCGACGCGCTCGGGGCCGACCGGTTCCTCACCGTCGGCTGGTCGGGTGGCGGGCCGCACGCGCTGGCCTGTGCGGCGCTGCTCCCGGCCCGGTGCCTGGCCGCGGCGACGGTTGCCGGGGTCGCGCCGTGGCACGCCGACGGGTTGGACTGGCTGGCCGGGATGGGCGCGGAGAACATCGAGGAGTTCGGCGCCGCTGCGGCCGGCGGCGAGCACCTCACCCGGTACCTGGAGGCGGCCGCGGAGCAGCTCGTCGACGTCACCGCCGACCAGCTCGCCGAGTCGCTCGGCGACCTCGCCGCGGCTGCCGACGTCGCGACCTTCCACGGCGCCTTCGGCGACTGGCAGGCCGCCGTGTTCCGCAAGGCGGTGTCCACCGGGATCGCCGGCTGGCGCGACGACGACCTGGCGATCATCACGGACTGGGGCGTCGACCTCGCCGACATCGCCCGACCCGTGCGGGTCTGGCAGGGCGACGTCGACCGGATGGTGCCGGGCGCTCACGGGCGCTGGATCGCCGCCGCACGTCCCCGGAGCGGAACTGCGTTCTCCGGCCGGGCGAGGGCCACGTGTCGCTGGTCGCCGGCGACGGCTTCGCCCAGATCGTCGACGACCTGGTCGCCGTCGCCGGGTGAGGAGGTCGCCGGGTGAGGAGGTCGCCGTCCTCCCGTGCTGGACGGTGGAGCGACGCGGCAGGCCCCTAGAGCTCCCGGAGCGCCGGGAGGAGCTCCCGCTGCGCCCACGGCAGGAAGTCCTCCTGCGTCTCGGCGCCGATCTGCACGACGGCGACGTGGGTGAAGCCGGCGTCGGCGAACGCCTTGACCGCCTGCACGTGCGCGTCCAGGTCGGGACCGCACGGGATCGACTCGGCGACGTCGTCCTTCGTCACGAACTGGCTCGCCGCGGCGAACGCGGCTGTCCCGGGCAGCTCGGCGTTGACCTTCCAGCCGCCGCCGAACCAGCGGAACAGCTCGTGCGCCCGGTCGATCGCCTTGTCCTTGTCTGGTCCCCACGAGATGGGCACCTGCCCGACCCGCGGCTTCCCGGCGCCACCGGCGGCGTCGAACATCTCGCCGTAGGACGCCTCGGGCTCGACGGCGATCATGGCATCGGCGTGTGCGCCGGCAAGGCTGCAGGACTGCTGCCCGGACACCGCCATGCCGATCCGCGGCGGCGTGTCGCCGACGTCCCACAGCTTCGCCGAGTCGACGCGGTAGTGCCGGCCGACGTAGTTGACGTACTCCCCGGTGAACAGCTCGCGGATGATCTCGACGGCTTCCTCGAACCGCTCGTGCCGCACGTTCGCCGGCGGCCACGGCGCACCGACGACGTGCTCGTTGAGGTTCTCCCCGGCGCCCAGGCCGAGGGTGAACCGACCGTCGGACAGCAGCCCTACGGTGGCGGCCTTCTGCGCGATGACCGCCGGGTGGTAGCGCTGGATCGGGCAGGTCACGTACGTCATGAGCTCCACGCGCTCGGTGACGGTGGCCGCCGCACCCAGCACCGGCCAGGCGTTCGGCGAGTGGCCCATCGAGTCGAGCCAGGGCATGTAGTGGTCGCTGATGACCTCGAAGTCGAAGCCCGCCTGCTCCGCCGCGGCGGCGTCGCGGACGAGCTGCTTCGGCGCGGTCTGCTCGCACATGAGCGTGTACCCGATCTGCATGCCGCCGGGGTACCCGCCCCGGACACCGCCCGAAACGCGACCTGTCGCCTGTCCCGCGCGGTGCCGGTTGAGCGCGCAATCGCCCGGGTAGGCCTAGCTCCATGCCCGACATCCCCACCACCGAGGTGACGCTGCGCGTCAACGGACGCGAGACGTCCCTCGAGCTCGACACCCGCACGACGCTGCTCGACGCGCTGCGCGAACACCTCGACCTGATCGGGGCGAAGAAGGGCTGTGACCACGGACAGTGCGGGGCGTGCACCGTCCTGGTCGACGGCCGCCGGGTGAACTCCTGCCTGGTCCTCGCCGTCCAGGCGCAGCGCTGGTCGATCACGACGATCGAGGGCCTGGCCGACGGCGACCAGCTCCACCCGGTGCAGGAGGCGTTCCTGCGTCACGACGGGTACCAGTGCGGGTACTGCACGCCGGGCCAGATCTGCTCGGCCGTCGGCGTACTGGACGAGGTGGCGCGCGGCTGGCCGTCCACCGTCACCTCCGGAGACGTCGAGCTGACCGACGAGGAGGTCCGCGAGCGGATGAGCGGAAACCTGTGCCGGTGCGGCGCCTACGTCAACATCGTCGCGGCTGTCCGGGACGCCGGGCGATGAGGCCGTTCAGCTACGCCGTCGCCGAGACGGCGGAGGACGCGATCGGCTCCGGCGCCACGTACATCGCCGGTGGTACGAACCTGGTCGACCTCATGAAGCTCGACGTCGTACGACCCCGGCGCGCTGGTCGACGTCAGTACGTTGTCGTACGACAGCGTCGACGAGCTGCCGGATGGCGCCCTGCGCATCGGCGCCACCGTCCGGAACAGCGACCTCGCCGCGCACCCGCTCGTCCGCCGGCGCTACCCGGTCCTCAGCCAAGCGCTGCTGTCGGCGGCGTCGGGTCAGCTGCGCAACCTGGCGACGACGGCCGGCAACCTCCTGCAGCGGACGCGCTGCCGCTACTTCATGGACCCCGGCCGGCCCTGCAACAAGCGGGAACCCGGGACGGGCTGCCCGGCCCGCGACGGTGACCACCGCAACCTGGCGGTGCTGGGCGGCTCGGAGCACTGCGTCGCCACGCACCCGTCCGACATGGCTGTCGCGATGCTCGCCCTCGACGCTGTCGTGCACGTCGAGTCCGCCGACGGGCCGAGCCGGATCCCGCTCGACGAGTTCTACCTGCTCCCCGGCGACACGCCGGAACGCGAGACCGTGTTGCCGCCCGGCGGGCTGATCACCGCGGTCGAGCTCCCGCCGCTGCCGTTCGCGACGACATCGGCCTACCGGAAGGCGCGCGAGCGGGCGTCCTACGCGTTCGCGATCGGCTCGGTCGCCGCGGCGCTCGACGTCCACGACGGTGTCGTCCACGACGTCCGGCTCGCCCTGGGCGCCGTCGCCCCCCGGCCGTGGCGGGCGCACCAGGCGGAGGCCCGGTTGCGCGGCGCAACGGCCACCACCGAGAGCTTCGGCGCCGCCGCGGACAGCGAGCTCGCCGCCGCCACGACGCTCCCGCTCAACGACTACAAAGTTCCCCTGCTCCGGAACATGATCGTGTCGACGCTCACCGACCTCGCGGGAGCCACCGCATGACCAGCACCACCACCCGCGCCGTCGGCCAGGCCGTCACCCGCCTCGAGGGCGTCGCGAAGGTCACCGGCCGGGCCCGCTACGCCGCCGAACACCCGCTGGCCGACATGGCCTACGGCTGGCCGGTGCTGTCCCGGATCGCCAAGGGCACCGTCCGGGCGATGGGCGCCGACGCGGTCCGCGCCCTGCCCGGCGTGCTCGAGGTGATCACCTCCGACAACGCTCTGCGTCTCGGTGACACCGACGACGGGGAGCTCGAGGTGCTGCAGTCACCGCAGGTCTCATACCGGGGCCAGGTCATCGGCCTGGTGGTCGCGACGTCGCTCGAGCGGGCTCGGGACGCAGCTCACGCGATCGACGTCGAGTACGACGTCGGTGACGCGGACGTGGACTTCCGGCCGGACCACCCGGGCATGTACGCGCCGGCGCACGTCAACCCGCAGTTCGACACCGACACACACCTCGGCGACGTCGACACCGCGCTGGCGCACGCCGACGTCGTCGTCGACGTCACCTACCGGACTCCCGCCGAGCACAACAACCCGATGGAGCCGCACGCCGCGACCGCGGTGTGGGACGGCGACCGGCTGACCGTGCACGACTCCACCCAGGGGACGTGGTCGGTGAAGATGGCGCTGTCGTCGCTGTTCGGCACCGAGGACGTGCACGTGACTGGCCGAGCACGTCGGGGGTGGGTTCGGCTCGAAGGGCTCACCCCGGGTGCACGTCGTGCTGGCCGCGATGGCGGCGCGGATGGTCGGACGCCCCGTGAGGGTCGTCCTGAGCCGGCAGATGATGTTCTCGCTCGTCGGGTACCGCACGCCGACGGTCCAGCGCCTCCAGCTCGGCGCCTCGAAGAACGGCGACCTGACCGCGCTCGCGCACGACGTCTGGGAGCAGACGTCCACCGTCGTGGAGTTCGCCGAGCAGACAGCCGTCTGCAGCCGGACGATGTACGACGCTCCGGCGCTGCGCACCACCCACCGGCTGGTCGCGCTGGACGTGCCGAGCCCGCGCTGGATGCGCGCCCCGGGCGAGGCGCCCGGCATGTACGCGCTGGAATCGGCGATGGACGAACTCGCCGTCGCGCTCGAGCTGGACCCGATCGAGCTGAGGGTCCGCAACGACCCCGACCGGGACCCGGAGACCGGCCTGCCGTTCACCAGTCGCGGCCTGGTCCGGTGTCTGCGGGAGGGCGCGTCCCGCTTCGGCTGGGCACCGCGCGACCCGGAGCCCGGAGTCCGGCGCGACGGGCCGTGGCTGGTCGGCACGGGCGTCGCCGCATCGATGTACCCGGCCCGGTCGGCGCCGGCGACCGCTACGGTCCGCGCGGAGCCCGGCGGGCGGTACTGCGTCGAAGTCAACGCCACCGACATCGGCACCGGCGCCCGCACCGCGATGGCCCAGCTCGCCGCCGACGCGCTCGGCGTGCCGCTGGAACTCCTCGACATCCGCATCGCCGACAGCGACTTGGGTCAGGCGAACGTCGCCGGCGGGTCGATGGGGACCGCGTCGTGGGGCTGGGCGGTGACCAAGGCGGCCCGGCAGGTTCGGGAGCAGGGCGGCGGTGAGGCGAACGTCGACACCAAGGACGACGTCGGAGCACTCCCGGAGGCGTCACGGTACGGTTTCGGCGCACAGTTCGTGTCCGTGCGGGTCAACGCGTTCACCGGCGAGGTCCGGGTGCCGCGGATGGTCGGCGTGTTCGCGGTCGGCCGGGTGGTCAACCCCGCGACGGCCCGCTCGCAGTTCATCGGCGGGATGACGATGGGCCTCGGGATGGCGCTGCACGAGGAGGGCGTCTTCGACCCGCACTTCGGCGACTGGGTCAACCACGACCTGGCCGAGTACCACGTGCCGGTCAACGCCGACGTCGGCGACATCGACGTCGCCTGGCTCGACGAGGACGACGAGCTCGTCAACCCGAACGGCATCAAGGGCATCGGCGAGATCGGCATCGTCGGCACCGCCGCGGCGGTGACCAACGCGGTGTGGCACGCCACCGGGGCCCGGCTGCGTGACCTGCCGCTGACGCCGCAGAAGGTGCTCGCCGAGCTGTTGTGACCCGAGGGCGCCGACGCGCTACTTCTTGCCGCTCTTCTTGCTCTTCTTGGCGTCCGCCTTCTTGCCGGCGGCCCTCGCCTTGCCCACCTTGCTGGCCTTGCCCGCCTTGCTGGCCTTGCTGGCCTTGACGCCCGTGTCCTTCCCGTCCTCCGCGGGCGTCCCGGTGCCGTCGGCCCTGGTCGTCACCCGGGACGCCAGCTCGCCGACCTGGGCAGTCAAGGCCTCGAGGGACCTGCGGTGCTCGTCCAGCGCTGCCCCGAGCCGCTGCTCGGCCTCGGCGGCCGCGCTGGGCCGGCGGGCCGCCGCCTTCTGGGCGGGTGCCGGCGCCTTCCGGGCCGGCGCCCGCTTCGTCGCCGCGGAGTTCGCCGTGGCGTTCGCCGCGGGACTCGTGCGGCTGCCCGCCGCCTTGGTCGTCGTCGCCACGTCCGTCCTCCTTGTTGAGCCGGTGGTGGTCAGTCGCCGTGCAGGCCGACATGCTCCCTGATGTACCCCGCGAGCAGCTGGGGACGCCGCAGCGGCAGCCAGTGCGTGCTGTGCACCTGCTCGCGCCGCAGGTCCGGCGCCCACCGCTCGACGCCGGCGAGGACCTCCTCGCCGACGAACGGGTCGTAGCGCAGCTCCAGCTGCAGCACCGGCAGCGCCGTGCGCCGTTCCCGCGGGTGCGTCAGCCGGGGCAGCACGTTGGCACGGTAGAGGTTCATGCCGTTGACGGCGTCGCGGGAGAACGTCGGCGAGGGCGTCACGTCGACCCCCTCTGCGCGGCGCAGGTACGCCGGCCACAGCGGGGCGCCGACCCGCCAGGCCAGCGCCGGCGCGAGCGGGACGTGGAACGCGCCGACGTACCAGGACCGTAGCGCCTGCCGGGCGCTGGTGCCGCCGGCGCGACGCAGCTGCCCGACGTGGTCCAGGCACGGCCCGCTGATGGTGGTGAACGACGCGAGCCGCCCCTGCGGCGCCAGGGTCCGTGACGGACTCCCAGGCCTGGATCGAGCCCCAGTCGTGGCCGACGACGTGCACCCGCCGCCGCGGGCTCAGCGCCCGCGCCACCGTGAACAGGTCTGCGGACAGGTGCGACAGCCGGTAGTCGCCGAGCCGCCGCGGCGTCCCGGACGCGCCGGCGCCGCGGACGTCGTAGCGCAGCACGTAGTGGTCGGCGGCGAGCTCGGCGACCACCGCGTCCCACACCGCCGACGGTGTCGGGGTAGCCGTGGACGAGCAGGACCGGCGGCGCCTCGATCGGGCCGTCCGTGCGCACCGCCAGCTGCAGACCACCGCTGCCGGCGACCGTCGCCATCAGAGTTGCACCGACGCCCCGGCGTCGAGGTGCGTGAACTCGCTGCCGTACTGGCCACCGATCCGTGACACGTGGCCCTCGACCATGCCCCGCCCGGTGTCGTTGAGCAGACCGTCGTGGATCTGGTGCACCGAGGCGGCGCGGACGGCGACGACGAAGTCGACGACCTCGGCGAGTCTTCGACCAGGGCGCGTGGATCGGCGCCAGCAGCGTCTGGACCGGCTCGGTCGGGACGGTGAACGAATCGCCGGGGTGGTAGACGTTGCCCTCGACGAGGTAGCAGACGTTGGCGATCACCGGGATCGACGGGTGGATCAACGCGTGCTGGCCCCCGAAGGTCTGCACCCGGAACCCCGCGACGTCGAGGGTCTGCCCGGGCTCGACGACGGTGCGCCCGGTCGACCACGCCGCGCCGGCGCGTAGACCGGGATCTCCAGGCCGCGCACGACGTCGGCGTCGATGTGGTCGGGGTGCTCGTGGGTGATCAGCACCGCGTCGGCGCCCTCGACGGCGCGTGCGGCGTCGGAGAAGACGCCCGGGTCGATGACGAGCGTGCGGTCGCCGTCGGTGATCCGGACGCAGGAGTGGCCGAGCTTCGTCAGCGTGGCGCTCATCGGTCCAGGTCGTCCTCACCGACGACGTGGACGGCGGCTTCCTCCGCGCTCGACGCGTAGCCCGCGGGGCCGACGTCGGTCGCGATCTCGTCCTTCTCGCTGTCGGCGTGCGCGCCCTCGTCGGGCTGCACCAGCCGGCCGGCGCGCGGATCGGCGTCGTCGTCGGAGACGTCGGCCGGCGTGAGGTCCGGCTCCTCCTCGGCCAGCCGCTGGTCCAGCGACTCGCCCTCGAACTCCTCGAGCTCGGTGGTGCCGTACCGGGTGTTCTTCGGCGGACGGTCCGGCGGGTCGTACAGCGTCTGCATCGGCTCGTCGGGGTCGTCGCCGGTGAGGTTCTCCAGCGGGTCCATGTCCTCGGCGTCCTCGACTGGACTCTCGTACACGGTGTCGCCGAACTCGGTCATGAGTCCCACCATAGGAGGCAGACTGGCCGCCATGGCCACCGCGGTGCTCTGGTTCCGGCGTGACCTGCGACTGTCGGACCACCCGGCGCTGAACGCCGCCGCGGCGGAGGGTCCGGTGACGGCGCTGTTCGTCCTCGACGACGCGCTGCGCCGCCCGTCCGGCGCCCCGCGCCTGGCGTTCCTCTACCGGTCGCTGCGTTCTCTGGAGGCTGCTCTCGGCGAGCGCGGCGGCGCGCTGGTGGTCCGGCACGGACGCCCGGAGGACGTCGTGCCCGCGGTCGTGCGCGAGACCGGAGCGGGCTCGGTGCACGTCAGCGCCGACACCGGGCCGTACGGCCGGCGCCGCGACGACGCCGTCGAGGCGGCGCTCGGCGACGTCCCGCTGGTCCGCACCGGCTCGCCGTACGCCGTGACGCCCGGACGGGTCACGAAGTCCGACGGCACGCCGTTCAAGGTGTACTCGCCGTTCTACCGCGCCTGGGCGGCCCACGGCTGGCCGGCGCCGGCACGCCGGCACCAGGTCGAGTGGTACGGCGGCGTCCCGAGCGACGGCATCCCCGACGACCCCGAGCTGCCGTCCGAACTCGAACTACCGCCCGCGGGCGAGGACGCCGCGCACACCGCCTGGCAGAAGTACCGCAGCGAACCTGGTGAACTACGGAGAGGTACGGAACCGTCCCGACCTGGACCGCACGAGTCGGATGTCGGCCTACCTGAAGTACGGCGCCATCCACCCGCGCACGATGCTGCACCAGCTCGACAGCGAGCCGTTCCGCCGGGAGTTGGCGTGGCGGGACTTCTACGCCTCGATCGTGTGGTTCTACCCCGACAGCGCGCGAGCGTACTTCCAGCCACGGATGGCAGGTATGGCGTTCGACACCGGCCCGGCCGCGGACGCCCGCCTGCACGCCTGGGAGGAAGGGCGGCACCGGGTTCCCGATCGTCGACGCCGGCATCCGCCAGATGCTGCACCTGGGGTGGATGCACAACCGGGTCCGGATGATCGTCGCCTCGTTCCTGGTGAAGGACCTGCACATCGAGTGGACCGTCGGTGCCCGGTACTTCATGCAGCACCTCGTCGACGGCGACCTGCCGAGCAACAACCACGGCTGGCAGTGGGTGGCCGGCACCGGCACCGACCCGGCGCCGTACTTCCGCATCTTCAACCCGGTCACGCAGGGACGGAAGTTCGACCCGGACGGCGACTACGTGCGTCGGTGGGTGCCCGAGCTGCGCGGCGTCGACCGGGGCGGCCGTCCACGAGCCGTGGACGCTGCCGCAGCCGCCGGCGGACTACCCGGCGCCGATCGTCGACCACGCCGCGGAGCGGGCGGAGGCGCTGCGTCGCTACGACGCGGTCAAGTGACTCAGAGCGGCCGGATCCCCCAGCGGCCGGACCACTCGTCGCCGGGCTCCAGGACCGCCAAGCCGGCGTGGTTGTTGAAGGCGTCCGGCGCGCAGGTCATCGGCTCGACGGCGATGGCGGGGCGCTCGTGCTCCCACACGTCCGGCGTGAACACCTGGAGATGGGTGAAGGCGGAGTCCCACCAGAGCGCGGCGCCGCCGGCCGACGTCCGCAGGGTGGCCGTCGATCGTCGGTCAGCTCGGTGAACCCGTCGTCCAGGCGCAGTTCCCCGAGCGGCCGCCCACCGCGCAGGTCGTGCGGCGTGCCCGTCGACCGCCTCGGTACCGGTCGGCACCTGCTGGGCGTCCATGACGAGGTGCCGCGCGGCGGGCACGGTGAGCTCGACGTCGGCGAGCGCCGTTCCGCGCAGGGAGAGGTACGGGTGGAAGCCGGCGCCGAACGGAGCGCGCTGCTCGCCGGTGTTGCGCGCCGACGCGGTCACGCTCAGCCCGTCGTCGCCGAGCTCGTAGTCCGACTTCCAGGTGCAGCTCGAACTCCCAGCCGGACTGCGGCGGCAGGTCGAGGCCGAGCCGGACGGCGGAGTCCGGACCGGTCGAGGACCGCCCACCGCGTCCAGCGCGCCAGCCCGTGGTTGGCGGTGTGCGACCCGAGGTCGTTGATCGCCAGCTGGAAGTCGCGCCCGTCCATCGAGTAGCGCCCGTCGCGCAGCCGGTTCGGCCACGGCATCAGCACGCAGCCGCAGCCGCGCGGCGGGAGCTCGTCCTCGTCGTAGTGCTCGGTGACCGGCTCGCCGCCCGAGCGAGTACGACCGCGAGCCCGGCGCCGACCTCGACGACGGTCGCCTCGTGCTCGCCCGCGGTCAGGACGAACTGCTGCCCGGTCAGCGCCACGTCGAGGAACCTACCGCGCGGTTCGGGAGCGTCGACCGCGCAGGGCGCGTCTCCCGCTCCGGGATCCGCCGCAGGGGCGCGACCGCCGGACCTAGTCGGTGGCCGAGCTCGTGCGGTAGCGCCAGAACGGGCGGACCAGGGGCGCTGTCGACGAGCACGACCGCGGCGCAGGCGACGCCGCCGGCGGTCCACGACGACGGTCGCGCCGAACGCCGCTGGCCATCGCCCCGGCACGCAGGTCGCCGAGCCGGGGACCGCCCGCGACCACCGCGACGAACACGCCCTGCATCCGGCCGCGCATCTCGTCCGGCGCGTAGGTCTGCAGGATCGTCTGCCGGTAGACGGCGCTGACCAGGTCGGCGGCGCCGGCGACGACGAGCAGCAGGACGACCAGCCAGTACTGCCGCGCCAGGCCGGACAGCCGCGATCGCCAGCCGCCCACGCCAGGACCGCGCCGGTCAGCGCGACGCCCTGCCGGCGCACCCGGCCGATCCAGCCGCTGGCCAGCCCGGCGAGCACCGACCCGATCGGGATCGCGGCGTACAGCGCGCCCGACCGAGCCGCCGAAGCGCTGCGCCGCGACCTGCGGGAACAGCGCACGCGGCATCGCCAGCACCATCGCGAGCATGTCGATCGCGAACGACATGACCAGCACCGGCCGGGCGGCGATGAACGTCAGCCCCTCGACCACCGAGCGCAGTCCCGGGCGTCCCATCGACGCGTCCGGTGGCAGGTCCGGCAGCCGCAGCACCGAGTAGAGCGCCAGCGTGAACAGCAGCGCGTCGATGCCGTAGGACACGGCGAAGCCGTGCGGCAGCGCGACGAGCACCCCGGCGATGAGCGGCCCGAGGACGCCACCGGCGGTCGACGTGGTGAAGAACAGCGTGTTCGCCGCCGGCACCAGTTCTGTCCGGCAGCAGGCGCGGGACGATGGCGCCGCGGGTCGAGGACGACGTCGCGAAGAACGCCGACTGGACGAAGATCAGGACCAGGATCAGCGCCGCGCTGCGCATCCCGAGCAGCGTCTGGGCGAGCAGCGCGAGCGTCACCACCCAGGTCCCCAGCGAGGACCAGAGGTAGAGCTTGCGCCGATCCACCGCGTCGGCGATCGCGCCGCCGTAGAACCCGAAGCGCGACGGTCGGCAGCAGCCCGCCAGCCCGACGAAGCCCACGAGCAGCGAGGACCGGGACAGCGCGTAGATCTGCACCGGCACCGCGACCTGGGTCAGCATCGAGCCGATGTAACGCCGGTCCCTGCCCCACCAGCAGCCGCTGGAAGGCCGGGTGCCGCAGCGGCCGCCGGTCCGCGGCGAACCCGCGACAGCCCGCCGCGCCAGCCTCGGGACTCCGCCTGCTCGACCGGTCGCCCGACCGGCTGCTCCACCGGCTCCCCGACAGCGGCAGACGCGTCGACAGCGGCAGGTGAGCCAGACGGCGTCGGGTCGGACGCCTCGCCCGGAGGGATCAAGCCTGAGCGCCCGGAGGAGGGGACGTCCGGACCCGACGCCACCACGGAACGACTCACGGCGCGAGCCGCTCGAGGACCCAGCCGCCGTCGGTGCGGCGGTAGCGCAGCCGGTCGTGCAGCCGGTTGTCCCGTCCCTGCCAGAACTCGACGCTGTCCGGCCGCAGCCGGAACCCACCCCAGTCCTCGGGCGCGGGACGGGGCGGCCGGCGAAGCGCTCGTCGGTGCGCCGGACGAGGTCCTCGAGCTCGGCGCGGTCGCGCAGGACGCGCGACTGGGGTGAGGCGGCGGAGGCGACCTGCGACCCGCGCGGACGGTTGTCCCAGTAGTCCTCGGTCTCGGCGCGGGTGACCTGCTCGACGGTGCCGGTGAGCCGGACCTGGCGTTCCAGCGGCAGCCAGCTGAACAGGACGGCGGCGTGCGGGTCGGCGAGCAGCTGCCGGCCCTTCTCCGAGGTGTAGTTGGTGAAGAAGACGACGCCGCGCTCGTCGAGCCCGCGACACAGGACGGTCCGCAGCTACGGCCGGCCGTCGGCGCCGACGGAGGCCACCTGGATGGCGTTGGCCTCGATCACCTCGTCGATCGACACCGCCTCGTCGAACCAGCGGCGCAGCTGCTCGTGCCAGCTCGGCGCCAGGTCGGTCTCGTCGAGGCGGCCGCGGGTGTAGTTCCGCCGGATCTCGCGCAGGTCCCTCACTGCATCCATCCTCCTGATCGACCGGGCGGCCCGTCCACCCGCGTCGACCAGCTCGGGACTGCGGGTCACAATGGCGGCCATGACCAGCGACTACAGCCCCGGGTCTCGAGGGCGTCATCGCTTTCGAGACCGAGATCGCCGAGCCGGACAAGGACGGCGGCGCGCTGCGCTACCGCGGCGTCGACATCGAGGACCTCGTCGGCCAGGTGACCTTCGGCAACGTCTGGGCGCTGCTGGTCGACGGCAAGTTCGGCCCGGGCCTGCCGCCGGCCGAGCCGTTCCCGATCCCGGTCCACACCGGCGACGTCCGGGTCGACGTGCAGGCCGCACTGGCGATGCTGTCGCCGATCTGGGCGTACCGGCCGCTGCTCGACGTGAGCGACGACGAGGCCCGCGAGCAGCTGGCGCGGGCGTCGGTGATGGCGTTGAGCTACGTCGCCCAGTCCGCGCGCGGCATCGGGGTGCCGGCGGTGCCGCAGTCGCGGATCGACCAGTGCCGCACGATCATCGAGCGGATGATGGTGCGCTGGCGCGGCGAGCCGGACCCGGCGCACATCCGCGCGGTCGACGCCTACTTCGTCTCCGCCGCCGAGCACGGCATGAACGCGTCCACGTTCACGGCGCGGGTCATCGCCTCGACCGGGGCCGACGTGGCGGCCGCGATGTCCGGCGCGATCGGGGCGATGAGCGGTCCGCTGCACGGCGGCGCGCCCGCCCGCGTCCTGCCGATGATCGCCGACGTGGAACGCACCGGGGACGCCGCGCAAGGTCGTCAAGGGCATCCTCGACCGGCGCGAGCGCCTGATGGGCTTCGGGCACCGGGTGTACCGCGCCGAGGACCCGCGCGCCCGCGTGCTGCGCCGCACCTGCAGGGAACTCGGCGCGCCGCGCTACGAGGCCGCGCAGGCGCTCGAGCAGGCGGCGCTCGCGGAGCTGCGCGAGCGGCGCCCGGACCGCCCGATCGAGACGAACGTCGAGTTCTGGGCCGCGGTCATCCTCGACTTCGCCGAAGTGCCGCCGCACATGATGCCGGCGATGTTCACCTGCGCCCGCACCGCCGGGTGGAGCGCGCACATCATGGAGCAGAAGAGGACCGGCCGGCTGGTCCGCCCGTCCGCCCGCTACATCGGCCCGGAGCCGCGCAAGCCGGCCGACGTGGACGGGTGGGGCGACATCGCCCACACGTGACCTCCCGCCGCTCCCCCGCGATGATCTTGGGGATCGAGTGACCACCCGCACGGATGCCAAGATCATCGCGATCCCGGACGCGCTGAGGCCGCGCGACGGACGGTTCGGATCGGGGCCGTCGAAGGTGCCCGGCCGCGCTCGTCGAGCGGCTCGGTCGCCGAGGGCGCCGCGGTGATGGGCACCAGTCATCGGCAGGAGCCGGTGCGCGCGCTGGTGCGCCGGGTCCGCACCGCGGCTGGCGGAGCTCCTCGAGGTGCCGGAGGGGTCCGAGGTCGTGCTCGGCAACGGCGGGTCGACGGCGTTCTGGGACGCGGCGGCCTTCGGCCTGCTCGGACTGTCGGGCGCTCGCTCCCAGTTCCTGGTGTGCGGGGAGTTCTCCGCGAAGTTCGCCGCGGTGGCCGCCGGCGGCGCCGTTCCTGCCGGAGCCCGCCGTCCTGCGCGCCGACCCCGGCTCCGCGCCGGAGCCGGTCGAGCGAGGACGGCATCGACGCCTACTGCTGGCCGCAGAACGAGACCTCGACCGGCGTGTGCCTGCCGGTGCGCCGGGTCGCACCGGACGGCGTTGACGCTCGTCGACGCGACGTCGGCGGCCGGAGCGGTCCCGACCGACCTGACCGCAGACCGACGCCTACTACTTCGCCCCGCAGAAGGTGTTCGCCGCCGACGCCGGGCTGTGGGTCGCGGTGCTCTCCGAGGCAGCGCTGCGGCGGGTGGCCGACGTCCGGGCGTCCGGGCGGTGGGTGCCGCCGTCGCTGGACCTGACGCTCGCCCTGGAGAACTCGCGCAAGGACCAGACGTACAACACCCCGGCGATCGCGAGCCTGTGGCTGCTCGCCGAGCAGGTCGAGGCGCTGCTGGCCGCCGGCGGGGTGGCGGCGGCGCACGCCCGCAGCCAGGAGTCCTCCGGCCGGCTGTACTCGTGGGCCGAGGCGGTCCCGTACGCCGAGCCGTTCGTCAAGGACGCGGCGCTCCGCAGCCCGGTCGTCGGCACGATCGACCTCCTCGACGTCGACGCCGCCACCGTCGCGGCGACGCTGCGGGCCAACGGCATCGTGGACACCGAGCCGTACCGCGGCCTGGGCCGCAACCAGCTGCGCATCGGCACGTACCCGGCCGTCGACCCGGACGACGTGAGCGCGTTGACGGCGTGCGTCGACTTCGTCGTCGAGCGGCTCTGACGCTTTCCGCGACACCCTCGGCGTTGCGTGCGGGAGCCCGCGCCGGCGCTCCGTATCGTCGCCGCATGCGGACGTTGCGCTTCGTCGGGACCGCACCGGAGGCCGACCGGCTCCTGCTCGAGAGCGACGACGGCGCCGAGCAGTTCGCCCTCCCGCTCACCGGTGAGCTGCGGGCCGCGGCCAGGGCGGACGCCTTCCGCGCCACCGCAGCGCAGGCCGGGACGACGCTGCGCCCGCGCGACATCCAGGCCCGGGTCCGGGCCGGGCAGACACCCGAGGAGATCGCGGACGCGGCCGGCGATGGCGGTCGAGCACGTCCGGCGCTTCGCCAGCCCGGTCCTCGACGAGCGGGCGCGGGTCACCAGCGAGGCCCGGCGCGCCCGCGCGCGCCGCAACGGCGGTGACGGGCCGATCGTGGTGTTCGGCGACACCGTCGACGCCCGCTTCGCCGCCCACGGCGTCGACCCGGACGCCGTCGAGTGGGACGCCCGTCGCAGCGAGAACGGGCAGTGGGTGGTCACCGCGCAGTGGGCGGGCCCGGACCTGCGGCGCTCCGCCGACTGGGCGTTCTCCCTCGCCGGACGCATGGTCAGCCCGCTCGACGCGACGGCGGCCGACCTCCTGGCGGACACCCCCGTCCGGCCGGTCGCGGTCGCCGCGGTCAGGCCGCCGTTCGTCCCCCACCTGGTCGTCGGCGGCGCCGAGGACGAGCCCGACGAGCCGGCCGCGGACCCCCCGGAGGTCGCCCCGGAGGTCACCGGTGGACGCCGGGGTGGACGTCGATCGTGGATCCGGCCGACGGCATGGACACCGACGTCGTGCCGGAACTGCCCCTCCCGGCGGCTGAACCGACGAGCGTCCCGGTGCCCCGAGCGGGGCGGGGCAGGCGCCGGCAGTCCGGCGAGCGGACCGAGCGGCCGAGCGTCCCGTCGTGGGACGACATCCTGCTCGGCGTGCGCCGCACCCAGGACTGAGCCCCACCCGGCCCTCACCCGAAGCGGGCGTGCGTATCAGGCGTGCGCTCGAGGACTCCTGCTGTGACGTCCGCCCGATCGGGCGGTGCGAGCCAGCAAGGAGAGCCCCGTGACCAGCCCGACCATCCGGACCACCACCCGCCGTCTGCACAGCGCCCTGACGACGGTCCTGCTGATCCTGGCCGGTGCGCTCGTGCTGTTCCTCGTGCAGTGGCCCTTCATGCACTGACTTACAGGCGGGCGGCGCGGTCACGCCCCGGTGAGCCGGGCGAACGCGACCGCGGCCGCCGTCGCGACGTTGAGCGAGTCGACGCCGGCGGCCATCGGGATCCGCGCCTGCAGGTCCGCGGCGGCCAGCGCCGGCTCGCTCAGCCCGGGGCCCTCCGCGCCGAGCAGCACCGCCCAGCGCGGCGGGACCGGCACCGACGACAGCGGTAGGGCGTCGGGCCGGGGCGTCAGCGCCACCACCGGCACTCCCGCCCGGCGCAGCAGCTCCAGCGACGCCGGCCACCGCCCGGGCAGCACCGCGAACGGCACCCGCAGCACGTGGCCCATCGAGACCCGGACACTGCGCCGGTAGAGCGGGTCGGCGCACTGCGGGTCCAGCAGCACAGCGTCCACGCCGAACGCCGCGGCGTTGCGGAACAGCGCGCCGAGGTTCTCCATGTCGTTCAGGCCCTCCAGGACAGCGAAGCGCCGCCCGTCGCGCAGCAGCGTCGCCGCGTCCCACGGCGGCGGCCGGTCGGCGGAGGCGAGCACGCCCCGGGTGACCCGGAAGCCGACGACCTCCGACAGCAGCCACTTGTCCGCGGCGTACACCGGTGTGCCGGGCGGCAGCGCGGGCTCGAGTGCGGAGACCCGGTCCGGGACGCCGAACACCGCCCGCACGCGGTACACCGAGCCCGCCAACCGTTCGACGACGGAGACGCCCTCGGCGATGACGAGGCCGCGGCGGTCGGGGCGGACATCGGCGTCGGTGAGGTCGCGGAAGTCGGCCAGGCGAGGGTCGCCCGGGTCCTCGACCGTCTCCACCGGGCGATCGTGCCGGGTCAGGCGGCGACGCGGTCGAGCCGCTCCGGGAGGTCGTCCGCCTCGGGCACGGACGCAGCGCGCCACGGCACCTGGGTGAGCAGGACGGCCACCGCCGCCACGCAGATCAGCCCGCCGCCGATGATCCCCCAGCGCGGACCGAACACCTCGCTCGCCCAGCCGACCACCGGGGCGCCGAACGGTGTGCCGCCCATGAAGCACATCAGGTACAGCGCCATCACCCTGCCGCGCATGGTCGGCTCGACGCCGAGCTGCACCGACGAGTTGCACGCGGTGGTCACGGTCAGCATCGCCAACCCGGTCGGGACGAGCAGCGCCGCCGTCGTCCAGAACGTCGGCATCAGCCCGGCGGTGACCTCCAGGAGGCCGAACGCGCCGGCGGCGAGCAGGACGAACCGCGAGCTGGGACGGGTGACCCGCCGGGTGGCGAGGACGGCCCCGACGCACGCACCGACCGCCAGCGCCGTCGACAGCGCGCCGTAGCCGCTCGCGCTGCGGCCGAACACGTTCTTCGCCAGTGTCGCGGTGGTGATCTGGAAGTTCAGCCCGAACGTCCCGACCACGGCCACCAGCACCATGACGAGCAGCAGGTCGCGGCGTCCCGCGACGTAGCGCAACCCCTCGCGCAGCTGACCCTTGGCGCGGGCGAGCTGCGGCGCGGGGAACAGCTCGGCCGGGCGCATCAGCGCCAGCGCGCCGAGCACCGCGATGCTCGACGCGGCGTTGCCGAGGAACGCCCAGCCGGTGCCGACGGCGCTGATCAGGACGCCGGCGACGGCGGGGCCGAGGATCCGTCCGGTGTTGAAGATCGTCGAGTTGATCGCGACGGCGTTGGTGAGCTCGTCGCGTCCCACCATCTCGACGACGAACGACTGCCGGGCCGGGGTGTCGATCGCCGAGATGACGCCGAGGAGCGTGGCCAGGACGAGCACGTGCCAGTACTGCACCGTGCCGATGACGTCGTCGATACCCAGCAGCAGCGCGACCACAGCGAGCCCGCCCTGCGTCGCCAGCAGGATGCTGCGCTTGTTGCCGCGGTCGGCGATCACGCCACCCCACAGCCCGAGCAACAGCGACGGGCCGAACTGCAGCGCGGTGACGATGCCGAGCGCGGTGGCGGAGTTGGTCAGGGTGAGGACCAGCCAGTCCTGGGCGACGCGCTGCATCCACGTCCCGGTGAGGGACACCAGCTGCCCGGAGGCGTAGAGACGGTAGTTGCGGACCCGCAGGGAGCGGAACATCCCGGCAGCGGTCACGCGACCACCGGTTCGGCGAGTTGCACGAGGATCGGGGCAGCCGCGTGGAGGACCTCGCGCTGCTCCGGCGTCAGGATCTCGAGCCGGCGCGACAACCAGGCGTCGCGGGCTTTGCGCTCCTCGTCGAGCAGCGCCACGCCGGCGTCAGTGATCGAGATGATGGCCTGGCGGCGGTCGTGCGGTGCCGCGTCGCGCCGCACCAGCCCGCGCTCCTCGAGGGTGGCGAGCACCTTCGTCATCGACGGCGGCTGCACCTGCTCGGCGGCGGCGAGTTCGCCGGCGGACAGCGGCCCGCGGCGGAACAGCGTCCCCATCGTGGAGAGCTGGGTCAGCGTGACGGAGCGGTCGACGCGCTGCTGGCGCACGATGCGGGTCAGCTTGAGCAGGCCGGGTCGCAGCTCGGCGGCCAGGGCGGCGGCGTCCGGACGGCGGGTGCGAGCGGGCACCGGCCGTCGGTCCAGGCTCGCCTGGCGGGTCGGAACTGCCATGACAGTTAGTTTACCTAACGATCCGTCGGAGCCGCCACCGGGTGCTCTAGCGTGGCCTGCGTGCAGCCCGCCCGGACCGACACCCGGCCGATCGTCCTGATCGGCACGGGGCTGTGGTTCGTCGCGTTCGTCGTCCTCCTGCCGTGCTACGGCTGGCTCGGGCGGCACGGCCACCGCGTCTGGCTGTGGACCTGTCTCGCGGGCTGGCTGCTCGGCCTGGCGGGGTGGCTGCTGCTGCGCCGGCACCGCGCGCAAGGTCGGGAGAGCTGAGCGCCGGCTTCAGGCCGGCTCGAACACGTCCCCGTCGTCGTACAGCGTGCCTGCGGGCTCGGCCAGCGGCGGCACGTCGACATCGGCCTCGGAGTGCGCGCCGCAGCCGTAGTCGACGCTGACGACGCGCCCGTCGGCCGGCGACTGCTCGTTGCCGCACACCCCGAACGCCGCCTGCAGCGAGCCGGTGAGGGACAGGAGGAAGCCGCAGGTCCCGCACGGAGCGGGCGCCTGGCGGGCCATCGGCGCGTCCGGGCCGCTGTCGCCGGCCTGCCAGCGGTCGGCGGCGTCGAGGCGGCCGTCGTGGGACAGGACGCGCACCCGCCCGACACCGAGCTCGGCGGCGAGCTGCCGCTCGTCCTCGGCCAGGTAGGCCGGTACCAGGCGCGGGTCCTGCTCCACCCGGCGGCAGGAGGTCGCCGGGCGACATGTCCTCCGGTCGGACGCGCTCGCTCCACGGCACCCAGGGCGGCGCCAGCACCGCCGAGTCGCCGGGGAGGAGCAGGACCTCGTCGACGGTCACGGTGCTCGCTCGAGGGGCGCGCGCGAGCGTCACCGTCCACGTCCAGCCGCGGTACCCGGGGACGTCCGCGGCGAAGCGGTGGGCGACCAGCGCGGTCGCCCTCGGCGCTGACCCCGAGGTGGTCGCCGACGGTGTCCCCGCCGGTGTCCGTCGCGGCGGCTCGGGCCACCTCGACGGCGGCCGCCAGGGCCGCGTCCGGGCGCACGGAGCGGGTGCGCGGCGCGCGCGCGGGAGCGGCGGACTGGGTCACGACGTTCCATTGTGACCGATCCCCGCGACCCGGGAGTCCCGGTCGCGCCGGGTCGGTGACACGCCGCGGCGTGTCGACGTCGACCCGGCGTGACGCGCGGTCCCGCGTCGGGCTGGTGCGGCAGGATGGAGCGGTGGCGGGACGGGACGAACGGCGGCGACCCGGCCGGTTCTCGCGCTCGGGCCACACGTCGCACCGGCAGCCCGAAACGGGCGTGCCCGCCACGCTCCCACTGCCCGGTGCCGGCCCGGCACCGGCGGACCCGCCGCCGGACGACTTCGGCACCCCGACCTACCACCACGTCGCCGGCGCCGGCGAGACCCGCGCCGGTGCGACCCGCGCCGGTGGACCCGCGCCGGTGAGACCCGCGCCGGCGAGGCTCCCGCGGCCCCGGCCCCGGGACTGCCTCGCAGCGTCGCCCGCCGCGGTGTGCAAGGCGCGCGGTACGTCACCCAGCGGGTCAGCTCGGCCAGCGAGGCCGACGGCGCCCGCGAGTCCGGGCTGACCGCGCTCATCTGGAACCAGGTGCTGAGCTACGGCACGGACGCGATGATCACGGTCGCGCTGGCCGGCACCGTCTTCTTCGGCGCGTCGACGCACGCCCAGCGCGGGAACGTCCTGCTCTACCTGCTGGTCACGATGGCGCCGTTCGCGGTCGTCGCACCGGTGATCGGCCCGGCGCTCGACCGCCTCCAGCACGGCCGGCGCTGGGCGATGGCCGGCAGCGCGTTCGGCCGCGGCGTGCTGGCGCTGATCATGGCGCTGCACCCGAGCGACCTGTTCGTGCTCTACCCGTGTGCCCTCGGCTCGCTGGTGTTCTCCAAGGCCTACAGCGTGATCCGCGGCGCGGCCGCGCCCCGCCTCGTCCCGCCGGGGATGACGCTCGTCGAGGCCAACGCCCGGCTGTCGATCTTCGGACTCGGCGCGGCCCTCGTCGGCGGCGGCTTCGTCGGCGTCGTCATCAAGGCGACCGGCTCGTACACCGTCGGGCCTGGTGCTCACCGCGCTGGCCTTCGGCTACTGCGGCTACTCGGCCCTGCGGCTGCCGAAGCAGGTGGACTCGGCCACGCCCGCGCCCCGGCACCGCGAGGAGCCGCGGCGCCCGCGCAGCCAGGAGCGGGTACCGCCGTTCGCCCGTCTCGCGCGGTGGGCGCGGCGGGGCTTCGACCCGACGGTGATCACCTCGCTGCAGGGCGTCTCGCTGCTGCGGCTGCTGTCGGGGTTCCTGACGATCTTCCTGGCGTTCCACATCGAGTCGCGGGCGCACGGGTTCGCCGCCGTCCTCGACCTCGCCGCGATCGGCGCGGCGGCCGGGGCGGGCAACTTCGTCGGGACGGGCATCGGCTCGCGGCTGAAGATGAACCGCCCCGAGCTGCTCGTGATGATCTGCCTGAGCGCCGCCGCGGTCGCCACCGTCGTCGTGGCCTTCGCTGTTCACCATCACGCTCGCGGTCGCGGCGATGTTCGTCTCGTCGGTGGGCAACTCGCTGGCGCAAGGTCGCGCTCGACGCCGTCATCCAGCGCGACGTCGTCGAGCTCCTGCGCTCCAGCGCGTTCGCCCGCTCCGAGACGTTCCTGCAGCTGGCGTGGGTGGTCGGCGCGGCCGCCGCCTGCCTGCTGCCCGCCGACCAGCCCACCCTCGGCCTCGGGATCGTCGGGAGTGTCGTCACGGTCGCGACGGCGGTGGTCGTCCTGCGGCACCGCGCGATGGGGCGAGCCGCGGAGCACGGCACGAGCGCGGTGACGACCCGGGTCCGGTGGCACCCACCGCCGGGTAACGTCGCGCCCTGAGCCGTCCGCCCGCCTGACCTCCTGGAGCCCCCGTGCGCGCCCGTGTCGTCGCCGCCGCCCTCGGCGCCGTCGCCGTCACCACCCTGCTCGCCGGGTGCGACGAAACCGCTGCCGCAGGTCACGCTGCTCTCCGGCAGCTCGACGTACCGGATCAGCCCGCAGGCCTGGTGCTGGGACGCCCAGCACTGCCGGACCGCGACCTCCACCGACCTGCGCACGCATCGACGCCCGCAGCGGCAGCGCCATCCTGGTCGTCGGTGCCCCGCAACGTCGCCACGGAGCACTGGCTGGTCAGCGCGTACACCGAGCAGAACGGCAAGCAGACCCCGCTCGACGGCGCCGGCTCCACACTGATCAGCGATGCGCACACGGCGTGGGTCAGCGTCCCGGCGCAGTTGGTCGGCGGCTCGTACGTGCTGTCGGTGAAGTCGACCGACGGCCGGATCCCGACCGGAGCGTGGGGCGTCGTCGTCCAGGTGACGAGCTGAGGCTGCTCGTGGTGACCGCGGTCGAGGCGGAGGCCGACGCCTGCGCCGGTCCCGGGCGCGAGGTCCTGGTGGCCGGCGTCGGCCCGGCGGCGTCCGCCGCGGCGACAGCTACCGCGCTGTGCCACCGGGAAGTACGACGTCGTCCTGTCCGCCGGGCGTCGCCGGCGGCTTCCCACGGTCCCCGGTCGGGACGGTCGCCGTCGCGTCGTCCATCGTCTTCGCCGACCTCGGCGCCGACAGCCCGGACGGCTTCCTGCCGACCGCCGAACTCGGGCTCGGCCGCGCGAAGTACCCGGTCGACCCGCACGTCGTCGAGCGGCTGGCCGGCCCGAGCGGTGCCGCCGTCGGTCACCGTCCTCACCGTCGCCACCGTCACCGGCACCGCCGAGCGGCGCGCAGGCGCTGCTGGACCGGCAGCCCGACGCCGTCGCCGAGGCGATGGAGGGCGCGGGCGTCGCCGAGGCGCGCCGCGCGAGCCGGCGTCCGGTACGGCGAGCTCCGCGCGATCAGCAACTCCGTCGGCCCGCGCGACCGGGCGTCCTGGCGGATCACCGACGCGCTCGCGGCCCTGCGTGGCGCCGTCGGCCGGATCGGGGAGCTGCGGATGAAGCTCGCGTTCAGCCCGTGCCCGAACGACACGTTCGTCTTCCACGCCTGGGTGCACGGACTGGTCGACGGCCCTCCGGTGGACGTCACGCTACGCCGACATCGACGTCACGAACGGCGCCGCCGAGCGGGGCGCGTTCGACGTCGTCAAGGTGTCGTACGCCGCGCTGCCGTGGCTGCTCGAGCGGTACACGCTGCTGCCCTCCGGTGGCGCGCTGGGGCGCGGGTGCGGGCCGCTGGTCCTCGCCCGCGAGACGCTGCCGTCCCTGGACGGGCGGACGGTCGCCGTCCCGAGCGAGCGCTCCACGGCGTACCTGCTGTTCCGGCTGTGGGCCGGCCGGGCAGTCGCCCGGCGCGGGTGGACGTCGTGCCGTTCGCATCGATCATGCCGGCGGTCCGGGACGGGAAGTACGACGCCGGACTGGTCATCCACGAGGCGCGGTTCACCTACGCCGACTTCGGGTTGACCGCCCTGGTCGACCTCGGCGACTGGTGGGAACGCGACACCGGCCTGCCGATCCCGCTCGGCGCCATCCTGGCCCGGCGCGGGCTCGACGCCGCGGCGCTCGCCGGCACGGTCCGGGCCTCCGTCGAGCACGCCTGGGCGCACCCCGACGGCGTCGGCGGACTACGTCGCGGCGCACGCCGCGGAGATGTCGCCGGACGTCCAGCACCGGCACATCGCGCTCTACGTCAACGAGTTCACCCGTGACCTCGGCGAGGAGGGCTACGCCGCCGTGGACGCGCTGCTCGGCCGGGCGCACGTCGCGGGCCTGGTCCCGCCGGTGCCTCGCCTGACGCGGGAATCCGCCGGCGCCGGAGGCGGTTGGCGCCCCTGACTCGACACCGATCAGGAGGCACCATGCGGGCAGTCCGGTTCGACGAGTACGGCGGCATCGACGTCCTGCACGTCGCCGAGGTCCCCGACCTGGAGCCCGGCGACGGGCGAGGTGCTCGTCCAGGTCGAGGCCGCGCGGCGTCAACCCCGGCGAGCGGGCGATCCGCGAGGGTCGGTTCCACGAGGTCTTCCCGGTGACGTTCCCGGCCGGGATCGGCACCGAGTTCGCCGGCGTCGTGTCCGCGGTCGGCGGGGCGTCTCGACGGTCGAGGTCGGCGACGAGGTCGCCGGGTGGACGCTGCGCGCCAGCCAGGCCGAGCAGGTGGTCGTCCCCGCCGAGCAGGTCACGCCCAAGCCCGCCGGCGTGCCGTGGGAGGTCGCCGGGGCGCTGTACGTCGCCGGCGGCGCGGCGTGGGCCGGCATCGTCGCCACCGAGCCGCGAGCCGGGGAGACCGTCGTGGTCTCCGGCGCGTCCGGCGGTGTCGGGCTGATCTCCGTCCAGCTGGTCCGCGAGCGCGGCGCCCGCGTCGTCGCGCTGTCGTCCGAGGCGAACCGGGAGTTCCTCGAGGGCCTCGGCGCCACATGGGTCGACTACTCCCCGGGCGAGACCCTCGGCGACCGCGTCCGCGCCGCCGCCGGCGGCACGCCGGACGCCTGGATCGACGACTTCGGCGACGGGTACGTGCAGCTGGCGATCGAGCTCGGCGTCCCCGCCGACCGGATCAACACGATCATCGACTACGCCGCTGTCGAGCAGTACGGCGTCAAGGGCCTCGGGAGCCACCAGGTCACCGACGCCGCGGTGCTCGCCCAGCTGCTCCAGCGGGTCGACGACGGCCGGCTGACGCGTGCCGATCGCCTCGACCTACCCGCTGGAGCGGGTGCAGGACGCGATGCGCGAGGTGGAGCGGCGACGGACCCGCGGCAAGATCGTCCTGCTGCCCTGACCTGCAGGACCGGCGCTCGGGCGCTCAGGCGTCCAGGTTGTCGGCGAACGCGCGCAGCAAGGTCGCGACCTTCCGGGCCTCGTTGCGCTCGGGGTAGCGACCGCGGCGCAGCCCGTTCGAGACACCGTCCAGCATCTTGATCAGGTCCTCGACGAGGGGGGCCATCTCGTCGGCGGGCTTGCGGGTCGCCCGGACCACCGACGGCACCGGGTCGAGGACCCGCACGGACAGCGCCTGGCTGCCCTTGCGACCCTGCACGACCCCGAACTCGACCCGCTGCCCCGGCTTGAGCTCGGTGACGCCGGCAGGCAGCGCGTCGCGGTGGACGAAGACGTCGGCGCCGTCGCCGGAGGCGTCGGCGGGGTCCTGGGAGAGGAACCCGAAGCCCTTCTCGGCGTTGAACCACTTCACCTTGCCGGTCGGCACCGGATCCTCCTGCCTCGTGCGACAACGAACAGGGGCCCCGCCCGCGGCGGCGCCCCGAACGCCCAGGTTACTGGGCGGGGGCAGCGGGTCACAGGGGATACTGGCTGGCGTGGGGCTGCGACGGACGGTGCGGACCGGTCTGGCGCTGTTCGCCGTCGGCATGGTGTTCATCGTCGTCGACCTGGTCGCCTTCGCAGCCGGTGCCCGCGACCTGCCGCTCTGGCTGAACCTCGCCTGCCTGCTCGCGCCGATCGGCATGGTCGTCGCAGTGGGGGCGGCGTTGCGGCGCGGGCGTGAAGAGCAGCGCCAGGCGCTCCGCCGGCTCGACTCCGTGCCCTGATCCGACGGACCGGCACCTGCCCCGTGGCACACTGAGAACTCCCGCCGACGCCCATCTGTCCCCGGAGGATCCGCGATGTCCAGCCCTGTGTCGAGGCAGCCGGAGGGCCGCCCGAGCGGTCGCGCCGACGCCCCCGAGAACTTCACGGTGTCCGAGCTCGCGGCCGAGAACCCCGGTGCGCAGTCGCCGTTCGGCGAGGACGTCGAGTTCCCGCTGCCTCTCGACAAGATCGCGTACACGCACCCGACCCTCGATGACAGGCCGAACCTCGCCGGTGCGTGACCGGCGCGTGTGCTCCTCTGTGACGTCCCGACCGTGACCCCCTGACCGGTGGCCGCTCCCTCCGAGCGCGCGCCCGCCCCCCGGTCGTTGGTCGACTGGCTGCGCCACCGCAGCGACGACCAGCTCACCGAGCTGCTGCGCCGCCGCCCCGACCTCGCCCTTCCCGCCCCGGCGGACTTCACGATGCTCGCCAGCCGGATGAGCGTGCGGACCTCCATCCACCGCGCGCTGGACGCTCTCAACGGCAACGCCCTGCGCACGCTGCAGGTGCTGGTGCTCGACGCGCCGGAGCTGTTGGGTGAGGCCGCGCCGGAGCTCGCCGACCTGCGCGCGCTCGGCCTGGTGTGGGGTGAGGGTGCGGAGCTCCGGCTGGCCTCCGGCGTCCCCGAGGCGCTCGGGCCCTACCCGGCTGGGCTCGGCCGGCCGCTGCGCGCGCTGTTGCACGGCGCGCCGCAGGTGTGGCTGGCGGCGGTCGCCCGGCGCCTCGGCGCCGACCCGACCGAGGACGCCGTCACCTCCGCCGTCGTGACCCGGCTGCCCGAGACGCTCGCCGCATGCGGGCCGGCCGAGCGGGAGGTCCTCGCCCGGTTGGCGGCGGGGCCGCCGATCGGGACGCTGCCGCACGCGTTGGCGCCGTCGTCCGACCCCGACAGCGCCGAACCGCCGCGACGGCTGGCGATGCGCGGGCTGCTCGTCCCCGTCGACGGCGCCGTCGTCGAGCTGCCGCGGGAGGTCGGCCTGGCGCTGCGCGGACCGGCCCCGCTCGGCGAGGTCCGCACCGAGGCGCCCGCCATCGCGACGGTGGAGCGCGACGTCGACGCCCTGGGAAGCACCGCGGTGCTCGAGGTCCTGCGCCTGGTCGAGGCGCTCGCTGGTTCCTGGACGGCGCAGGCGCCGCCGATGCTGCGTGCCGGCGGGCTCGGCGTGCGCGAGCTGCGCCGCACGGCCCGCGACCTGGGGGTGGACGAGCCGACGGCGGCGCTCGTGGTCGAGGTGGCGTTCGCCGCCGGCCTGGTCAACGTCACGTCCGGGCTCGAGCCGGCGTACCTGCCGACGCCGGACTACGACGCCTGGCGCCGGCGCGAAGTCGGCGAGCGGTGGGCCGGGCTGGCAGGCGCGTGGTTCACCATGACCCGCCAGCCGTCGCTGGTCGGCCAGCGCGGCGACCGCGACCGGATGATCACCCCGCTGTCCCCGGACGCGGAACGGGGCACGGTGCCGGCGTTGCGCGCGACCGTGCTCGGGTTGCTGGCCGGGCTGCCGCCCGGGACAGCGCCGGTCTCCCGGGACGACGTCCTGGACCGGCTGGCGTGGCAGTCGCCGCGGCGGGCGGCCGCGCAGCGCGCCCTGGCCGCGGCCGTCCTCGCCGAGGCGGACGTGCTCGGCGTGACGGCGGCGGGGGGCCTCACCGGGTACGGCCGGGCGGTCGTCGCCGGTCTCGGTCGCTCCGCCGCCGACGCGGTCACCGCCGCGGTCCCCGCGCCGGTGGACGAGTTCCTCGTCCAGCCGGACCTCACCGTCGTCGTCCCGGGGCCGCCGTCGCCCGGGTTGGCCTCCGTCCTGGGGCTGGTCGCCGACCTCGAGTCCACCGGCGGGGCCAGCGTGTACCGCGTCACCGACGCGACGATCCGCCGCGGCCTGGATTCCGGACTGACGGCCGACCGGCTGCGCACGCTGTTCGCCGAGCGGTCCCGCACGCCCGTGCCGCAGGCACTCAGCTACCTCGTCGACGACGCCGCCCGCCGGCACGGTGTGCTCCGCAGTGGTCCGGCGTCGGCCTACCTCCGCAGCGACGACGCGACGCTGCTCGAGTCCGTCCTCGCCGCCCGTGGCCTGGCCGCCCTCGAGCTCGTCCGCATCGCGCCGACCGTCGTCGTCTCCTCCCGGCCGGTCACCGCCGTGCTCACGGCGCTGCGCGAGGCGGGGTTCGCGCCGGCCGCCGAGTCGCCGGACGGCTCGGTGCTCTCCCTCGAGCAGGACGCCCCGCGGGCGCCGTCCCGCAACGCCGCGCGGATCGTCCGGCCCCGGCCGGCCACCGAGACCGCGGGCCACGTCGCCGACCTCGTCCGTCGGCTGCGCGCCGCCGACACCGTCGCCCCCGCGCGCGCGGGTCACGACGAGTCCGCAGCCGGTCCCGGGTGTCACGTCGGCGGCCACTCTCGGCGCCCTGCGGGAGGCGGTACGCGGCAGCCGCGTCGTCGATGTCGGGTACGTCGACGCCGACGGCGCGGAGGGGTCGGCGACGATCGAGCCGATCTCGCTCGGCGGCGGTGTGCTGCGCGGCTACGAGCGCGACGGGCGGCAACTGCGGTCGTTCCCGCTGCACCGCATCACCTCGGTCGACGTCCTGCCCGAGGACGAGGACGAGGAGCTGTAGCAGGAATCGGGACGGGCTCCCCGCGGCGTTGGACAATGGTTCGATGCATCGACGGCTGGAGAACAGTGACTGACGGACCCCTGATCGTCCAATCCGACAAGACGTTGCTGCTGGAGGTCGACCACCCGCTCGCGAGTGAGGCCCGTGGTGCGATCGCACCGTTCGCCGAGCTCGAGCGCTCGCCCGAACACGTCCACACCTATCGGTTGACGCCACTGGGGCTGTGGAACGCCCGCGCCGCCGGGCACGACGCCGAGCAGGTCGTCGACGCGCTGGTTCGGTACAGCCGCTACGCCGTGCCGCACGCGCTGCTCGTCGACGTCGCCGACACGATGGACCGCTACGGCCGGCTGCAGCTGGTCAAGCACCCGACGCACGGACTGGTCCTGGTCAGCCTGGACCGCGCGGTGCTCGAGGAGGTGCTGCGGCAGAAGAAGATCCAGCCGCTGCTCGGTGAGCGGATCGACCAGGACACCGTCGTCGTCCACCAGTCCGAGCGCGGCCGGCTGAAGCAGGCTCTGCTCAAGATCGGCTGGCCGGCGGAGGACCTCGCCGGGTACGTCGACGGCGAGAAGCACCCGATCGAGCTGCGCACCGAGAACTGGTCGCTGCGGCCGTACCAGGAGCAGGCGGTCCAGTCGTTCTGGGCCGGCGGCTCGGGCGTCGTCGTGCTGCCCTGCGGCGCCGGCAAGACGCTGGTCGGCGCCGCCGCCATGGCCGAGGCGGGAGCCACGACGCTCATCCTCGTCACCAACACCGTCAGCGGCCGGCAGTGGAAGCGTGAGCTGCTCGCCCGCACGTCCCTGACCGAGGACGAGATCGGCGAGTACTCGGGCGAGCGCAAGGAGATCCGCCCGGTCACGATCGCGACGTACCAGATCATGACCACCAAGCGGAAGGGCGAGTACCGGCACCTGGAGCTGTTCGACAGCCGGGACTGGGGACTGATCGTCTACGACGAGGTCCACCTGCTTCCGGCTCCGATCTTCCGGCTCACCGCGGACCTGCAGTCGCGCCGCCGGCTCGGCCTCACCGCAACGCTCATCCGCGAGGACGGCCGGGAGGGCGACGTCTTCTCCCTCATCGGTCCGAAGCGGTACGACGCGCCGTGGAAGGACATCGAGAACCAGGGCTGGATCGCCCCGGCGGACTGCACCGAGGTCCGGGTGACGCTCACCGACGCCGAGCGCCTCACCTACGCCACCGCCGAGCCGGAGGACCGGTACAAGCTGGCCGCCAGCGCCCGGACGAAGCTGCCGGTGATCCGGCAGATCGTGGAGCAGCACCCCGACGACCAGGTGCTCGTCATCGGCGCGTACCTCGAGCAGCTCGACGACGTCAGCGCCGAGCTCGACGGGGCGCCGATCATCCAGGGCTCGACGACCAACCGGGAGCGGGAGCGGCTGTACGACGCCTTCCGGCGCGGCGAGCAGCGAGTGCTCGTCGTCAGCAAGGTCGCGAACTTCTCGATCGACCTGCCCGAGGCGGCCGTCGCGGTGCAGATCAGCGGGACGTTCGGCTCGCGCCAGGAGGAGGCGCAGCGTCTCGGGCGGGTGCTGCGGCCCAAGCGCGACGGGCGGCAGGCGCACTTCTACACCGTGGTGGCCCGGGACACGTTGGACGCCGACTACGCCGCACACCGGCAGCGGTTCCTGGCCGAGCAGGGCTACGCCTACACCATCGTCGACGCCGACGACCTGCTCCGTCCCATCTGAGGCCGCCTGCCTGCTCGTCTCCCGCCTCCCGGTCTCCCAGCGGCGTGACGGGCGGCCGTGGAGTACTTGACGGCGGACGTCCGCTGCTGAACACTCGGCGCCGAGTAATCATCGCCGAGCATCCGGAGGGTCGTCGCGTGTCCCGTCGCCGGGTGTCCAACCCACTCGCCCTCGCAGTCCTGGGGTGTCTGAGCGAGCGCCCGATGCACCCGTACGAGATCTCGACGACGCTGCGCGACCGGCAGAAGGAACAGAGCATCCGGCTCAACTACGGCTCGCTGTACACGGTCGTCGAGGCCCTGGCCAAGCACGGGCTGATCACCGCCCGGGAGACGACCCGGCAGGGTCGCCGGCCGGAGCGCACCGTCTACGAGATCACCGCCGCCGGCCTGGCGGAGTTCGAGGACTGGCTCGCCGAGCTGCTGTCCACGCCGGTGCGCGAGTTCAGCTCGCTCGAGGCCGGCCTGTCGCTCATGGCCGGCCTGTCGCCGGACGAGGTCGTCCGGCTGCTGGCCTCGCGCCGGGAGCGGCTCCGGGTCGAGATCGCGGGCCTCGACGGCACGAGGCAGGTGGTCAGCGACATGGCGCTGCCGGAACTGTTCTGGGTGGAGTCGAGCTTCCGCCGCGCCATGCTCGAGGCCGAACTCGAGTTCGTCACCCGGCTGATCGGGCGGATCACCGACGGCAGCTTCGGCGGCACCGCCACGTGGCGCCGGATGCACCAGCTGCGCAACGACGGGGTCGGGCTCGACGAGATCCTCGCCGACCCCGTCCGCCACCTCGGGGAGGAGGCGCGCGCCCTGGTCCAACCACCACGGCCCTGAGGTCACCCGACAGCAGGAACCCCTGGCCGGTGCAGCAACACCGACCAGGGGCCGATCCCCGAGCCGGGGCGACGCCCGTCCCGAGGCCCATCGTCACGATAGGCGCCGTCCCGGCTCTCCTGACCACGACAGGAGTGCCATGTCCCGCAGTCCCGTCCCGGCGGTGTGCGCCGCCGGGCTCGTCAAGACCTACCCGTCAGGTCGCGGCGCGCCGCCGGTGCGCGCGCTCGACGGCCTGGACCTGGAGGTCGCCGCCGGCAGCGTCGTCGGCCTGCTCGGCCGCAACGGCGCCGGCAAGTCCACCACCGTCAAGATCCTCAGCACGTTGGCCCGCGCGGACGCCGGCACCGCCACGGTCGCCGGGCTGGACGTCGCCAGGCAGTCCGACGCGGTGCGCCACCGCATCGGCCTGGTCGGGCAGCAGGCCAGCAGCGACCCGATGGCCACCGGACGGGAGAACCTCCTGCTGGCCGGCCGGATCCACGGGATGCCCCGGAAGGCGGCGAGCGCCCGCGCCACCGAGCTCCTGGCGACGTTCGACCTCGGCGACGCCGCCGACCGGCTCGCGAAGACCTACTCCGGCGGCATGTCCCGGCGCCTCGACGTCGCCATCGGCCTCGTGCACCGACCGCAGGTGCTGTTCCTCGACGAGCCGACCACCGGGCTGGACCCCGAGTCGCGCACCAGCATGTGGGACGAGATCGGACGACTGCGGCGCGACGACGAGGTCACCGTGCTGCTCACCACGCACTACCTGGAGGAGGCGGACGCGCTCGCCGACCGGGTGGCGATCGTCGACGCCGGGCGTGTCGTCGTCGAGGGCACACCCGAGCAACTGAAGAACGAGCTGCGCGGGGACGCCGTCGAGGTCGAGCTCGTCGACCGGTCCGGCGGCGCTCGCCGCGGCCGGGCTGCTCACCCGCGTCCCGGGGGTCGCGGACGTCACCGCGGCCGACACCGTGGTGCGCGCCCGCGCCGACAGTGGCGCGCAGCGCGTCCCGTCCGTGCTCGCCGCCCTGGACGGCGCGGGGCTGGAGGCGCTCGCGGTCCGGGTCGCCCGCCCGTCGCTGGACGACGTGTACCTGCGGCACGTCGGTCGCGCGTACCGCGAGGAGGTGGCCGCGTGACCGCCCTCGACACGCGCCTGGTCGGCCACGCCGGCCTGCTCACCACCCGCGGGGTGCGGACCCTGCTGCGGCAACCGGCGTACGCGGTGATCACCCTGGTCCAGCCGGTCATCTGGCTGCTGCTGTTCGGTCAGCTGTTCCGCTCGGTCGTGCAGCTGCCCGGGTTCGCGCCGGGGACGTCCTACCTCGAGTTCCTGACCCCCGGCGTCGTCATGATGACCGCGCTGTTCTCCAGCGGCTGGGCCGGCACCGTCTTCATCGAGGACATGGAACGCGGCGTCATGGACCGGCTGCTCGCGTCGCCGGTCCGGCGCGGCGCGCTCATCGCCGGGACGCTCGCCTACCAGGCGCTGACCACGGTGGTGCAGACGGCGGTGGTGCTCGCCCTTGCCCTGGCATCGGGCGCCCGCTTCCCCGGCGGCGTGGCGGGCGTCCTGGTCACGGCGCTCGCCGCGGTGCTGCTGTCGTCGATCGTCGCGGCGTTCTCCGACGCGATGGCGCTGCTGCTGCGCCAGCAGGAGGCCCTCATCGGGATCAGCCAGTTCATCGTGCTGCCGTTGCAGTTCCTGTCCTCGGCGATCATGGACGTCCGTCTGGCGCCGGCCTGGGTGCAGCAGGTCGCCCGGTACAACCCCGTCGACTGGGCGGTGGTCGCCGCTCGCCAGGCGCTGTCCGCGACACCGGACTGGTCGGCGGTCTGGGCGCGGCTCGGGCTGTTGAGCGCGACGGCGGTGATCTTCGCAGCGCTGGCGGCGCGGGCGTTCGGCAGCTACCGCCGCTCGGCCTGAGCCGGGTGCGCCCGCGCGTCCGGGGCATCCCGACCTGGCCCGGCCGGGCGCCGCCGGGCCAGGTCGACGGCGAGGACGAGGAAGAACAGCGTCTCGACGGCCTCGTCGAACCGTTGCGGGATCCCGTGCCGCTGGGCCGACCAGATCCGGTCCTCGACGAGGGACGAGGTGCTCAGCGCCGCCAGCAGCAGCACGACCGCGCTGCGCCGGGCGAGCGGGCCGGCCGTGTGCAGCAGGACCGCGGCGACGAGCGCGAGCAGCGCCAGGCTGAACGCCGATCCGGAGACGTCGCTGATCAGGTGGTGTGCCCGGTCGTGCCAGCTCGGCGACAGACCTGCGCCTGCCCGGCCCGCGCACTGGCCGTCGGAGTCCGAGCAGTCCACCGGGAAGACGGCGGTGCCGACGAGCGTCCACCCGATCGCGGCCGTCGCGGCGTAGACCGTGCCCATCGGCCACCGCGGTCGCGGCGCGCGCGCCGCCGGGAGCGCGAGCAGCGCCCCGACACCAAGCGCGAGCCCGCTCGCGACGTCGACCAGCCGGAACAGCCACGCCCACGGATGGCCGACCGCTTCGTACTCGCTCGCGTAGGTCGAGCTCTGCTGCAGGCCGGTGTCGACCGCGAACGCCAGCGGCCACGAGGAGAAGGCCAGTCCGCCGACCATCAGCAGGATCCACGCCCCGCGGATCCGTCGGAGCCCGACCTCGCGCACGGCGCCATCGTCCTCTGAGACCCCGCAGCGCGCGGTACGGACCGGACGTCCCGCTGCGTCACCGAGGCCGGCGGGACGCTGCTCGGCCCACCGGAACTGTCAGAGGCGCCCGGGACACTGAGGAGGTGCTCGATCCCCCACTCGCCGCTACCGAACCGTTCACCCACTCGCCCGGCTTCGGCGGGTTGTGCGCCGTCATCGCCGCCGTGGTCACCGGTCTGGCAGCGGTCACCGCGCTGCGGCAGAAGGCGCGCGACGACCGTCGGAAGGGGTGGTGGGCGCGCTTCACCTGGGTGGTGGAGCGCTCGCCGGAGCTGAGCTTCCCGCTGCTGTTCAGCATGCTCGACCAGCTCACGATCGCGGCACGCTCGCTCGACGACGAGGTGCTTCTCGCCTTCGTCGAGGAGTACTCCGCCGACGCCTACGCGGCGGTACCGGACGAGGACACTGCCGATGTACCGTGATCTCGTGGACGGAACCGACAGCGCCACGCGTGGGCCGGGGCCGGGGCCGGAGACCCGTTTCCGGCAGCCTCGCGACGCACGCGAAGCCGAGCGCGCCCGCGTGCTCGGCGCCCGGCTGCTGGTCAAGCAGGCCGAGCTGTCCGGTCATCCGGTGAGCGAGTCCGTCCTCGCGGTCGCCCGCCGGCCGCTACCTGACCGCTTCTAGCTCGAGGTCGCACTGCCCACCGCGTCCAGCAGCGCCGCGTAGGAGGCGACCAGCGCCCGCCGCTCCGCGGCCAGCCGCGGATCAGCCCGGTCGCAGCCGGCCTGCACCCACTCGTCCGACAGCTGCATCGCCTGGCTGCGGTACTCCGCGGCGGCCCGGACGGCGCCCGGCTCGGCGTCGTAGACGTAGGCGTAGAGGTCGACCAGGGCGGCGACGAGATCCTGGCGTCCCGCCGTGTCCTCGCGCTGGTGCAGCCGGTGCACCCGCCACCACTCCACCTCCCGGCGCGCGGCCTCGACCGGGTCTGGGACGTGAACGAAGCGGTAGAAGCGGCGCATGCACTCCCGGGCGGCGTCCGGGTCGTTGTCGGGGTACGGCGCCCACGCCTGGTTGGCGCGCAGCACCCACCACGCCCCGGCCAGGGTCGCCGGCCACGACAGTCGGAAGCCGGCCCGGACCAGGCCGACCGAGGCGACGAGCACCCGCCCCCACTCCCTGCGGTAGTAGGCGGCCCAGGCCTCACACTCCCGACGCGCGACGGTCACGGGGTCGAACTCCCGCGGCCCGCGCTGCTTCCTGCCAGCGGTCACGCCAGGGGACACTGCCGCATGCCCGAGCGCGCGGACAGTCCCGGCAGCCCGGTCGAGGTCGGCAGCACCGTCGCGGCGGTCGCCGGGGCGATGGCGCGGCGCCTGGCCGAGCTCCCGCCGGAACGCCGTCACCGCGCGCCGTTCCTGGACACCTACCGGCGCACCACCTTGGCGGTCGGCCGGGCCGTCGAGCAGGGCCGGTTCGAGGACCCGGACTGGGTCGAACGGTGGGACGCGGCGTTCGCCGAGCTGTACTTCGTCGCCCACGACGCGGAGCTGACCGGGGACGCCGCGGCGGTCAGCCGGCCGTGGCGGCTGGCGTTCGAGGCGTCGGCGGGGCTGCCGCCGCTACGACTGGTGCTGCTCGGCATGAACGCCCACGTCAACTACGACCTGCCGCAGTCGTTGCTCGCGGTCATCGGCGACGAGCAGTTCGACGACGCGACGCTCCTCGCGCGCCGGCGCCGGGACCACGAGCGCATCGACGGCGTCCTCGCCGAGCGGGTCGGCGCCGAGGACCGTGAGCTCGCCGCCGCGGGCGCCGCCCGAAGCCCGCTCGACCGCGTCCTCACCCCGCTCAACCGCGCCGCCACCCGACGCTTCCTCGCCGAGGCTCGCCGCAAGGTGTGGCACAACACGCTCGAGCTGCACCGCGCGCGGCGGGCCGGACGGGGGGACGCCCGGCTGGCCGAGCTCGAGCTGCTCGCCGCGAGCAAGGTCGCCGACCTGCTGGGACCCGGCCAGCTGCTGCTGCGGCTGGCCGCCGGCGGGTTCGGAGTCGTCCTGCCGCCGTGACGCGGGCGGCGGCGCGCCGGCCGGCGGGACTCAGACCGGCGGCAGGCCCAGCAACGCCCGCAGGTCGTCGGCCGCCTGCCCGGCGGCCGCGTCGGCGACGGCGGAGACCCCGCCGAGGCCGAAGTAGGAGTGGTTCAGCGACGGGAACTCCCGGCTGATCACCTCGACACCGGCGGCGCGCAGCCGGTCGGCGTAGAAGTTGCCCTCACCGCGCAGGACGTCCAGCGTCGAGGTGTGGATGACCGCCGGCGCCACGCCGGACAGGTCGGCGCAGCGGTACGGCGAGACCCGCCAGTCCCGGGAGTCCTGCTCGTCGACGTAGTGCACCGCGAAGCCGACCATCGTCTCGAGCGTCAGCCCGAAGCGCTGGTGGTCGCCGCTGCGCGACATGTACGCGGCGTTCACCTCCGGGTCCTGGTACCGCCCGGCGACGTCCGTCACCGGGTAGAGGAGAAGCTGACCGGCCAGCGGCAGGCCGGCGTCCCGCCGGGCGATGGCCACCGACGCCGCGAGCTGGCCACCCGCACTGTCGCCCGCGACGACCAGCTGTTCACCGCCGCCGAACTCCTCGAGCCGGTCCGCGACCTGCTGCGTCGCCGCGCAGGCGTCCTCGAACGCCGCCGGGAACCGGTGCTCGGGGGCGCGCCGGTAGGCCACCGACACGACGACGGCGTCGGCCTGGACGCACATCCGCCGGGCGTGACCGAGGTGGGTGTCGAGGTCGCCCACCACCCACCCGCCGCCGTGGAAGTAGACGATCGTCGGCCCGGGGCTGTCGCCGGCCGGGCGGAGCACGCGGATCGGCAGCTCGCCGGCGTCGGTGCGGAGCACGTCGTCCGCCGAGTGCGGCGGAACGAGGGTGGGGCTCATCCGGGCCAGCGCCTCGGCGTTGACCCGCCGGCTGCGTTCCCGCGCGTCCTCGACGCTGACCGGCTCGGTGTCCGGGGTGACCTGGATGAGCCAGTCGGCGACCTCCGGGTCGAGCTCCGTCATGCCCCGACCCTAGGGGCTCGACCGACGCCGGTACGCCGGGGACGGTCCCGGGGTAGGTAGCTGCCATGCCACCGAGACGCCGCGCCGCCCGGCCCGCCGCCCAGTCCGCTGCCGAGTCCACGCCGGTGCCCGTGCCCGCCGCCGCGCCCGTCCCGGACGCTCGCCGCGACACCGGCCTCACCGTCGCCGTCACCGGCCCGACCGGCACCTTCGGTTCCGGGCTCGTCCCGCAGCTCCAGGCCGACGACCGCGTCGAGCGGATCGTCGGCATCGCCCGGCGGCCGTTCGACCCGCAGGCGCACGGCTGGACGAAGATGGAGTACCGCCGCGGCGACGTCCGCGACCCGGCCGCGCTCGCCGACGCGTTCGGCGGCGTCGACGTCGTCGTCCACCTCGCGTTCCTCATCACCGGCGCCGCTTCCCGGGCGACGATCCGCGCGGTGAACATCGACGGGACGCTCAACACCTTCCGTGCTGCCGCGGCCGCCGGCGCGCGGCGGTTCGTCTACGCGTCCTCGGTCGCGGCGTACGGCTTCCACGCGGACAACCCGATCGGCATGACCGAGGACTGGCCGGTGCGCCCTGCGGCCCGGCTGTTCTACGCCCAGGAGAAGGCCGAGCTGGAGGGTCTGCTCGCCGAGGAGGCGACCCGCCACCCGGAGCTCGACCTGTACCTGCTGCGCCCGCCGGTCGTCCTCGGCCCGCACGCCGTCGGCGGCAAGACGGTGCTGCCGAACCTGCCGGGTGTCTCCCGGCTGACCGGCGACAGCGGTGGGCTGCCGCGCTCGCCGATCCCGCTGCCGGTGCTCGTCCCGTCCCTGCCCCTGCAGTTGATCCACGAGGACGACGTCGGCTCGGCGCTCCTGCTGTGCGCGGTCGGCGCCGGACCGGCCGGTGCGTACAACATCGCCGGCGACGGCATCGTCACGGCCGCCGACGTGGCCCGCGAGTTCGGGCTGCTGGCGCTGCCGTTCCCGTCCGGCATCGTCCAGGCCGCGGCCACACTCGCGTCCCGGGTGCGGATCCCGTTCGCCCCCCCGGCGGTGGAGTGGGTGGAGGCGGCGAGCCACCCGGCGATCATGGACACCTCGAAGGCCAAGGAGGAGCTGGGGTGGTCGCCGCGGTACACCGGGATCGAGGCGCTGCGCGACACCCTGCGCGCTCGTCGCAGCGCGTGAGATGACTCTCGCGGACGTCGCGGCCGAGCTGTACGGGCTGGCGCCCGAGCAGTTCACCGCGACCCGCGAGGCCGCCGCGAAGCAGGCGCGCGCGGACGGCGACCGCGACCTGGCCGCGGCGATCCACGCACTCGCCCGCCCGACCCGGACCGCGTGGCTGGCGAACCTGCTCGTCCGGCGCGCCGGTGACCAGGTCGCGCAGCTGATGGAACTCGGTGAGGCGATGCGCGCCGCTCAGGAGGGGCTCGCCGGGGACGAGCTGCGCCGACTCGGCGCGCAGCGGCACCGCGTCGTCCTCACGATCACCCAGGAGGCGCGTCGGCTGGCCGGCGCCCCGGTCAGCGACGCCGTGGCGCGTGAACTCGAGACGACCCTCGAGGCCGCGCTCGCCGACCCGGCGGCGGCCGCCGCGGTGCGCTCGGGACGACTGGTGCGGGCCCTGGCACCGAACGGTCTGGACCCCGTGGACGTCGAGGGCGCGGTCGCCGCGGCGGAGCTGGCACCGTCGGTCCCCGCCGGTCGCGCGCCGGACCCACGCGCCGAGGCGGCGCCCGCGCAGGCGGCGCCTGCACCCCCGGACCGGGAACGGCGTCGGCGGGTGGAGCAGGCCCGTCGCGCCCTGGACGACGCCCGGTCGGCGGCGCAGGCCGCGGACGACGCGGCCGGGCAGGCCGACGCCGCACTGGCCGAGGCGCGCGAGGACGAGGCACGGGCCGCCGCGGAGCTCGCCCACGCCGAGGGCCGACTGGCTGCGGCCCGCGACGCGCACGAGGGCGCCGCCGAGCGCCGCCGAGCCCGCCAGCGTGAGCGGGACGCCGCCGCCAAGGACGCCCGCGCCGCCACTCACCGGCTGACTCGCGCGGAGGCCGAGCTGGCCGCCGCGGATCACCCGCGCTGACTGCCGGAGTGCAACCGCCGGCGGACCGACCACCGGCCGTGCCCGCCGTGCGACAGTGGCGCCGTGGACAGGACGGCCGTCGACCTGGCGGACAAGCTCTCGCACCTGTCGGAGCACTGGTCGCCCGAGGTCGTCGCCCGGCTGAACGACTACCAGATCAAGGTCGTCAAGCTGCAGGGCGAGTTCGTGTGGCACACCCACCAGGACACCGACGAGCTGTTCCTCGTCGTCGACGGCGAACTCACCCTGCAGTTGCGTGACGGGGACGTCGTCCTGCGGCCCGGGCAGCTCTACGTGGTGCCGCGGGGTGTCGAGCACTGCCCCCGCGCCGAGACCGAGGTGCACGCCGTCCTGGTCGAGCCGCGCGGCGTGGTCAACACCGGTGACGCCGGTGGCCCGCTCACCGCCCGGGCCGACGTCGGCGACGACGCGAGCCCCTGAGGACCGTCCCGGCGACCGCACCGGCCCGATCTGGGTACCCCAAGCCCGTGCTCGATCACGACTACCGCTCGGGACTGCCCGACCAGCTGGACCCCGGCGCCGGTTTCGGCGCCGTCGCCCCGACCCGCAGTGCGCTGACCCTGCGCCTCGTGCTCGCCGCCTTCGGCCTGCTGGTGTGCGCCTCCGGCGCCGTGGTGTCCGTCCTGGCCGGCGTCACGTGGCTCGCCGTCGTCCTCGCCGTCCTGGCGCTGGTCGCCGTCGTGGACCTCGTCGCCATCGCCCGCCGCGCGCGGCGCGGCGACCCGGCATAGCGGCGTCCCCGCCGTCGTTGGGATCACGACGATGCAGACGTTCCTTCCCTACCCCGACTTCACCGCCTCCGCCGCCGCCCTGGACGACAAGCGGCTGGGCAAGCAGCGCGTGGAGACCTACCAGATCCTGCGCACGCTCGAGGGCGTCACGCAAGGCTGGCGCAACCACCCGGCCGTGCGGATGTGGCGCGGGCACTCCCTGGCGCTCCTGGACTACGGAGTGGTCGTCTGCCGGGAGTGGCTGCGCCGCGGGGGCGACGACACGGTGCTCGAGAAGATGGAGGACATGCGCGCGGGCCTGACCGGCGCGGACGTCCCGGCGTGGGTCGGCACCCCGGCGTTGCACGCGAGCCACCGCAGCAACCTGCTGCGCAAGGACCCGGAGTTCTACGCCCGCCACGGATGGGACGACCCGCACGACCTGCCCTACTTCTGGCCCGTCCCGCTCGTGACGCCCGAGCGCGTCGGCTGAAGAACCGCTGCCCGCCGGCCTGGGCGCGCTGCCACTGGTGGCAGCTCGCCAAGCCTGCCAGGCTTCCCGCCGACGGAGCACCGCTGGTGACCTCGTGGAGGCGGTCATGGCATTCATCCACATCCTGGCCGGCGGCGGGACGATCTACGCGGTGACCGGCGACGGGTCGTTGCTGTGGTACCGCGACGAGCTTCGTGACGGCACCAACGGCGCGAACGGGGAGCACGGATGGGCCGCCCTGAGCGGCAGCGCGATCGGTGCAGGGTGGCAGGAGTTCCCACTCGTCGCGGCGGCCGGCGGCGGCGTGCTCTACGCCGTCGGTGAGGACGGCCAACTGGTGTGGTTCCGCGATGAGCTCGACGACGGATCGAACGGCCCCGCTGGCGGGCGCGGGTGGGCTCCCGCCAGCGGCAGCGAGATCGGCAGCGGGTGGGACGCGTTCCGCACCGTGGTCTCCGGCGGCGGGGGCGTCCTCTACGCGATCGACGGCAACGGCGACCTGCTGTGGTACCGCGACGAGCTCCGCGACGGCACCAACGGGCCGGACGGCGGCCGCGGGTGGGCCCCCGGCAGCGGCAGCCGGATCGGCAGCGGGTGGGACGCGTTCCGCACCGTCGTCTCCGGCGGCGGGGGCGTCCTCTACGCGATCGACGGCAACGGCAACCTGCTGTGGTACCGCGACGACCTCCGCAACGGGACCAACGGAGCGCACGGCGAGACCGGCTGGGCGCCGGGCAGCGGCACCCCGATCGGCAGCGGGTGGGGCGATTTCCGGACGGTCGTCTGCGGCGGCGCCGCCGACGGCATCCTCTACGCCGTCACGACGTCGACAGACCTGCTCTTCTACCGGGACGACGCGCGCGACGGCTCGAACGGGCCGCACGGCCAGACAGGCTGGGCCGAGCACAGCGGGAGCGAAGTCGGCGTGGGCTGGTCGTTGGAGGCCCGCGCGTTCGTCACCGGGTACGCCTGGCCACTGAGCGTCCGAGCCGGAGACACCGTCGACCTGATGCTGAGCACCCGCCGGCCTGCGAGCTGCACCGTCGAGGTCCTCAGGTTGCGCGAGAACCCCGACGCGACCGTGGGCGTCGACGCCGGCGCGGCGCGGCTTGCGGTGGAGGTCGAGCCCCAAGCCGTCCCGGTCGACGCCTGGCGCGCGGGATGCGGTTGGTCGCCGACGACCCACCTCCAGGTCGACCCGGCATGGACGTCGGGGCTCTACTCGGCGCGGGTCACCGCGGAGGAGTCCGGCGACGCGGTCGACGTGGTATTCGTGGTCCGCCCGGCAGGAGCTCCCCGCGACCTGCTCCTGATCGCGAACACGAACACGTGGAACGCGTACAACGCCTGGGGCGGCGCGAGCAACTACAGCGGACGGGCCGACGTCGTGCAGTTGAGTTTCACCCGGCCCAACCCGGAGACCGCGCCGAGCGCGTTCGCCGGCGGGTCGTACGTCCCGAACCACCTCACGGCGGCGGAGATCTGGCTGTCGACCTGGCTGGAGGACGCCGGGTACGCGGTGGACACCTGCTCCGACCTCGACTTCGACCGGGGCGACCCGGACCCCGCCGGCTACCGGGCGGTCGTCCTGTCCACTCATCCGGAGTACTGGAGCCACACGATGGCCCAGCGCCTGAGCGACTACCTCGCCGGTGGAGGCAACCTGCTGTACTGGGGTGGCAACGGCATCTTCCGCCAGGTCCAGTTCGCCGACGACGGGTCAGCCATGACCACCGGCATCGGTCCCGACTGGTACTGCGGCAACGCTTGGCCGGAGGGCCCGAAGCCCCGCGAACTGCTCGGCGTCGCCTACGACATCGGGCAGGACCTGCTCTACCCGCGCCGTTGCGGCTACCTGGTGGAGGACGTCACCCATCCGTTCTTCGCCGGGACCTCGCTGGTGCAGGGTCAGACGTTCGGGACCGCCGGCCGCAACGGCGGCGGGGCGTGCGGGTGGGAGGCCGACACCGCCACCGACTTCCACGAGGGCAACGGACCGGCTCCGGCGGACGAGCAGGTGCTCGGCCGGGGCGAGCTGTCCACCGCCGCCGGCTACGCCGGTCACATGACCTACTACCGCACCCCGGCGGGCGGGTTCGTCTTCGCCATCGGCTCCATCACGTTCGGCGGCGCGCTGGTGGAGGACCGGGCGCTGCAGCAGGTGGCGCGCAACGCCCTGGACGCGTGCCTGGCCTGACAGGGCGGCGGGAGGCGGGCGGCCGGGACGCCGACAGGGCGGCCCCGGTCGCCCGGGACCGCCCTGTCGCGGTGGTGCTGTGTGCTGCGGCTGGACTCAGAAGTCCATGTCCCCGCCGCCGGGCATGCCGGCGCCGGCGCCGGCCGGCTGCTTCTCCGGCTTGTCGGCGACGACCGCCTCGGTGGTGAGGAACAGCGCGGCGATCGACGCGGCGTTCTGCAGCGCCGAGCGGGTGACCTTCGCCGGCTCGACGATGCCCTCGGCGAACATGTCGACGTACTCGCCGGTCGCGGCGTTGAGGCCGTGACCCGGCTCGAGGCCGAGCACCTTCTCCGAGACGACGCCGCCCTCGAGGCCGGCGTTGATCGCGATCTGCTTCAGCGGCGCGGTGAGCGCGACGCGGACGATGTTCGCGCCGGTCGCCTCGTCGCCGGACAGGTCGAGCTTCTCGAACGCGGTGGCCGAGGCGTTCGCCAGGGCGACACCGCCGCCGGCGAGCAGACCCTCCTCGACGGCCGCCTTCGCGTTGCGCACGGCGTCCTCGATGCGGTGCTTGCGCTCCTTGAGCTCGACCTCGGTGGCGGCACCGACCTTGATGACCGCGACGCCGCCGGCGAGCTTCGCCAGCCGCTCCTGCAGCTTCTCGCGGTCGTAGTCGGAGTCGCTCTTCTCGATCTCGGCGCGGATCTGGTTGACCCGACCCTGGATCTGCTCGGCGTCACCGGCGCCCTCGACGACCGTCGTCTCGTCCTTGGTGACGACGACCTTGCGGGCGCGACCCAGCAGGTCGAGCGTGGCGTTCTCGAGCTTGAGACCGACGGTCTCGGTGACGACCTGGCCACCGGTCAGGATCGCGATGTCCTGCAGCATGGCCTTGCGGCGGTCACCGAAGCCCGGCGCCTTGACCGCGACGGACTTGAAGGTGCCGCGGATCTTGTTGACGACCAGGGTGGCCAGGGCCTCGCCCTCGACGTCCTCGGCGATGATGGCCAGCGACTTGCCGGCCTGCATGACCTTCTCGAGCAGCGGCAGCAGGTCCTTGACGTTGCTGATCTTGCCCTCGTGGATGAGCACGTACGGGTCGTCGAGGACGGCCTCCATGCGCTCGGCGTCGGTCACGAAGTAGGGCGAGATGTAGCCCTTGTCGAAGCGCATGCCCTCGGTGAGCTCGAGCTCGAGGCCGAAGGTGTTGCTCTCCTCGACGGTGATGACGCCTTCCTTGCCGACCTTGTCCATCGCCTCGGCGATGAGCTCGCCGACGCTGGTGTCGGCGGCGGAGATCGACGCGGTGGCGGCGATCTGCTCCTTGGTCTCGACGTCCTTGGCCTGGTTGCCCAGCACCTCGGACACCGACTCGACGGCCTTCTCGATGCCGCGCTTCAGCGCCATCGGGTTCGCGCCCGCGGCGACGTTGCGCAGGCCCTCGCGGACCAGCGCCTGGGCCAGGACGGTCGCCGTCGTCGTGCCGTCACCGGCGACGTCGTCGGTCTTCTTCGCGACCTCCTTGACCAGCTCGGCGCCGATCTTCTCGTACGGGTCCTCGAGCTCGATCTCCTTGGCGATGGAGACGCCGTCGTTCGTGATCGTGGGGGCGCCCCACTTCTTCTCCAGGACGACGTTGCGGCCCTTGGGGCCCAGCGTCACCTTCACGGCGTCGGCGAGCTGGTTCATGCCGCGCTCGAGCCCGCGGCGCGCCTCCTCGTCGAACGCGATCAACTTGGCCATGCGGTTCGTCCTTCTGTCGATCGGATGTGGCTGCGATGTCTGGTGCGGGCCGGCGCTGCGGCGCCCGCGACGGACGACCGCCTCGAGGAGGCGGCCTCGCCGGGCCGGCGAGTTGGCACTCCACGCACGGGAGTGCCAACGCAAGGTTTAGCACTCGCGGTCGGCGAGTGCAAGCGTCGCCGTACTCGGTGGGGACCGGGTTGACGCGCCGGGCGAACGGGGCCAGCGGGCGGACCGCGGCGGGCTCGGCGAGCAGGTCGGCGAGCTCCATCTGCAACGCGCGGAAGAAGTCGTGCTGGAAGTGCTCGCGCACCGCCTCGGCGGACGCGAACTCCTCCCACACCCAGATCACGTCCTCGGCGTTCGGGTCCGCGGCGGCGCTGAACAGCGTCGTCCCCGGCTCACCGTCGAGGGTCCTGGCGTAGTTGCCCAGCACACGCAGCACCTCGTCGCGCCGGCCGGGCTCGGGCCGTCATCTGCAGCAGGGCGCCGAACTCACTCATCGCACGAGGTCAACGAGCGGCCCGGCGCACGCCATTCCCGGACAGGTCTCGGGCACGTCCTGGGGCAGGACACACCGCAGCCCGGGCACGCGAGGCGCGCACCCGGGCTGCGATCGGGAGGGGGAGGGCTCAGCCGACGACGGACACGTGGTCGGCCTGCGGGCCCTTCGGACCCTGGGCCACCTCGAACTCCACCCGCTGACCCTCGTCGAGGCTCTTGTAGCCCTCGGTCTGGATCGCGGAGTAGTGGACGAACACGTCCTGGCCGCCGTCCACGGCGATGAAGCCGTAGCCCTTCTCGTTGTTGAACCACTTCACGGTGCCCTGTGCCACGCGCACTCCTTGCTAGGGGCCTGTCCGGCACCACACCGTCGTGGCACCGGGGTCTTCGTTTCCTCGGTCCCGTCTTGCTGCTGAAGCACGCGTCGATCAACGTGGTTACTACGACCGCGGAGAACGTACACAACGCGGACCACGCGGGTCCACCTCCGCCACCCGCGGCGGCCTCAGAGCAGGCCGGCGTCGCGCATCCCCCGCAGCGTCGGGGCGATGACGGCGGTGGGCCGGGCGTCACCGGCCACCGCGTCGAGCGTCTTCAGCCCGTCGCCGGTGTTGTAGACGACGGTCTCGGCCGACGGGTCCAGATCACCGGCGGCCACGAGCTTGGCCAGCGTCGCGACGACCACCCCGCCGGCCGTCTCGGCGAAGACGCCGGTCGTCCGGGCGAGCAGCCCGATGCCCTCGCGGATCTCGTCGTCGTCGACAGCCGCCATCGCGCCGCCCGACGTGCGGACCGCGTCCAGGGCGTACGGCCCGTCCGCGGGGTTGCCGATGTTGAGCGACTTCGCGATGCCGGTCGGCTTGACCGGGCGGACGACGTCGGTCCCCTCCGCGAACGCTGTCGCGATCGGCGCGCAGCCGGCCGACTGCGCGCCGAAGACGCGCCAGTCGCTGCTCGGGACCAGGCCGACACCGCGCAGCTCCTTGAACGCCTTGTGCACCTTCGTCAGCAACGACCCGGACGCCATCGGGCAGACCACCTGCGCCGGGAGCCGCCAGCCCAGCTGCTCGGCGACCTCGAAGCCGAGGGTCTTCGATCCCTCCGCGTAGTACGGCCGGACGTTGACGTTGACGAAGCCCGGTCGCCTCGAACTCGTCGGTCTCCGCGAGCTCCGAGCACAGCCGGTTGACGTCGTCGTAGGAGCCCTCGACGCCGACCAGCGTGCCGCCGTACACCGCGGTCTGCACGATCTTGGCCGGCTCCAGGTCGGCCGGGACGAAGACGATCGACGGCATGCCGATGCGTGCGGCGTGCGCGGCCACCGAGTTGGCCAGGTTGCCGGTGGAGGCGCAGGCGATCCGCTCGAACCCGAGCTCGCGCGCCGCCGTCATCGCGACGGACACGACGCGGTCCTTGAAGCTGTGCGTCGGGTTCGCCGAGTCGTCCTTCACCCACAGCGGTGCCGTGAAGCCGAGCGCCTCGCCCAGCGCGTCCGCCCGGATCAGGGGTGTCATCCCGGTAGCCGGAGTCGACTCTGGTCTGCGGGTCCTGCCCCACCGGCAGCAAGTCCGGCGTAGCGCCACAGGGAGAGCGGGCCGGCCTGCGATCCGCTCGCGGGTCACCGCGGCCAGCGCGTCGCGGTCGTAGCCGATCTCGAGGGGCCCGAAACACTCCGGAACAGGCGTGCTGTGCCCCCAGCGGGAAGCGGGCGCCGCAGTTGCGGCAGACGAGGCGCGATCGGCGGGGGAGGCCGGACGTGCCGGACGGGCGGGGGCGACAGCGGTCATCGGGCGAGAGCCTCTCTCTCATCTTCCCCCGCGCGCGGCACGCACGACGGGGACGGAGTTGGCACCTTCTGCGGGCGCGCTGTCGGCGCACTCGCAGGGGTTGCCGGGGCTTCACCGGGCCGGTCCCTCTGCCCCTCTGGATGAGTCCTGTTCAGTTCTCGGCGACCATCTTGGCACAGCGCGGCCCAGGGCCCGCCGGAGCGGGACGTGGCGCCCGCCAACCGGCGGGTGGGCGGCGGGCGGGCAGCGGGCGGGCGGGCGGCAAGTGGCCCCGGGGGTGGGCGGCTCAGACGTCGATGCCGAGGCGGCGCGCCGAGCGCTGCCTCTGACGACTCGCGCGCAGCCGCCGCAGACGCTTGACCAGCATCGGGTCGGCCGCCAGGGCCTCGGGCGAGTCGATGAGCGTGTTGAGCACCTGGTAGTAGCGCGTCGACGACATGTCGAACAGCTCGCGGATGGCCTGCTCCTTGGCGCCGGCGTAGCGCCACCACTGACGCTCGAAGGCGAGGATCTCGTGGTCGCGGCGGCTGAGACCGTCGACTCCCGTCGACGTCCGCCGCCGCCGTGCCGTCCGGTCCGTCCGGACGCTGCGACGGGTCGGACGCGGCGTGCGCGGAATCCATCTCGGGAACCCTCCGGTGGTGCGGTCGAGCACGTCGCGGACAGCGCGGGTGCCGAATGTCATGCGTGTGATTCGACCCGCTCATTAGACCACGCGCCAGGGACCCGGCCCGGGCTGTGGACGGCGGGCGCGTCGTCCACAGCCGCGCCCCACGAGCTGCTCCGCGTCCGTCCGCGGCGCCAGGATCCCCGGCGTGTCCGACCGATCTCCTGCTCCCGCCCGCGCGCTCGCGACCCGTCTCGATGCCACCGCGGAGGAGCTCCGCGCCCGCGCGGTCCGGTTGGCTGCGGCCGCGGCCGCGACCGCGTGGCAGTCGTCGGCGGCGGCGCGGTACCGGGCGGAGGTCGACGCGCTCGCCCGGCGGATGCGGGCCGCCGCCGACCAGGTCGACGCCGCCGGTGCGGCGGTGCGCCGGCACTGCCGCCGTCGCCGCCGCCGTCGAGGAGGACCTCGAGCGGGAGGCCGCCGCGGCCGGTCACGGCGTGCTGCGCGGCGCCGCCGCCGCCGTCTCCGGGGCGCACCGGGTCGTGTCCTGGCTGCAGGGCTGACGTGTCCGGCATCGAGGTCCGTGGCGGCGCCGGTGGGATCACTGCGCACTGCGACGACATGGTGGCGGTGGCGGGGCTGTTCGGGCGGGCGGCCGGGGACTGCCTCCTCGACGCCGGCGTGGTCGCCTCGTGCGCCGCCGACCCGGCACTCGGCGGCGTCCGGCCTGCTCGACCCCGTCGGCGGCGCGGTGGCCGAAGTCGAGTTGGTGCGCGCCGGAGTGGCGGTCACCCAGCTGTCGGCGAGCTGCGCGAGCGTCGACGCGGCACTTCGAGTGGCGGCAGCGGCCTACACCCTCGCGGACCGGCTCGACGGCGCCCTCGAGACCCGGGTGGCGCCGCTGCTCCTGCTCCCCGGCGCGGCGGTCCGGGGGCTGGCGACCGCGGTCACCCGCCGCGACCCGGCAGCGGGCCTCCAGCGCGCGCTCACCGCCGACCCCGGTCTGCTCGACGTCGGTCTCAGCGAGGTGCCGGGCGGCGCCGGCGGGGTCACGGGCCTGCTGTCCACCGCGTACGGCGACGGGGCGCCGGAAGTCACCGCGCTCGGGGCCCGCACCGGCCCGCCACCGCGGTCACTGGCCGACCTGGTGCGCGGGCTGGCCGACCGGGACGACGGCCGCCCGGGTGAGGTGGACGTCCGGGTCCTGACCGGGCCGGGCGGCCGGCGCCGCGTCGTCGTCGACGTCCCGGGGACGAAGGACTGGTCCCCGGCGCCTGCACCAGGGCGACGTCACGAGTCTGGCGACCAACCTGCGCGCCGTCCGCGGTGTGCCGACGACGTACGAGGCGGGTGTCGTCGAGGCGATGCGGCAGGCCGGCGTCCGTCCGGACGACGACGTCGTCCTGCTCGGCCACAGCGAGGGTGGGATGGTCGCGCTCAACACCGCCATCCACGGCGCGGGGGGCTTCCGGGTCACGTCGGTGATCACCGCCGGTGCCCCCGTCGGGCTGGCCACCGACCGCGTGCCGCCGGGCGTCCAGGTGCTCGCGCTGGAGAACGACGGTGACCTCGTCCCGCACCTCGACGGCGGCCGCAACGCCGACCGGCCGGAGGTCACCACCGTCCGGGTCGCGCACGACTCCGGCACCGTGCTGGGCAACCACGACCTGCGGCGCTCCTACGTCCCGGGCGCCGCCGATGTCGACGCCTCGGACGACCCGTCGGTGCGGGCGTTCCTCACGGGGATGGACGGCGTGTTCGACGCCGACTCCGCCGAGACCCAGCGGTTCCTCATCGCCAGGCGGTACCGATGACGCGTCGCAGCGCCGCCGGGACTGTTGCCCGGACGCGGTCCGGACCGGAGGATCGTTCCCATGCACGGACTCATGCAGGACGCACCCCTGACGGTCAACAGCATCCTTCGCCGCGGCGAGCGGTACTGGGCCTCGGGCACGGTCGCCACGCGCACCGCCACCGGCATCGAGCACACGACCTACGGCGAGGTGTTCGCCGAGACCCGGCGCACCGCGGGCGCCCTCGAGGCGCTGGGCGTCTCCCCGGACGGCCGGGTGGGCAGCTTCGCCTGGAACAACGCCCGCCACCTGCAGCTGTACTTCGCGGTGCCGTGCACCGGACGGGTGCTGCACACGATCAACATCCGCTACTTCCCGGAGCAGGTCGTCTACACGATCAACCACGCCGAGGACGAGGTCGTCTTCGTCGACCGGTCGTTGCTCGGCCTGTTCTCCCCGTACCTGCCGCAGCTGGACTCGCTGAAGCACGTGGTGGTGATGGACGACGGCGCGACGACGGAGCTGCCGGACGACCCCCGCGTGATCCGCTACGAGGACGTCGTCCCCGGCGCGCAGGAGGCCGACCTGGACCGGGACGTCGACGACGAGAACACCGCGGCGGCGGTCTGCTACACGACCGGCACGACGGGCAACCCGAAGGGCGTCGTCTACTCCCACCGATCGACGTGGCTGCACGCCTACGCCGGCCTGCTCGCCGGCGGGGCGGCGATCACCGAGCGCGACAACGTCATGCCGGTCGTCCCGATGTTCCACGCGAACGCCTGGGGCCTGCCGTACACCGCCGTCCTCGCCGGCGCCGACCTCACGCTGCCCGGCCCCGACCTGTCTCCCGCGGCGCTCGTCGAGCTCATCGAGCGGGAGAAGGTCACCTACACCGCGGGCGTCCCCACGATCTGGATGGGCATCCTGCCGCTGTTGAAGGACCACGACGTCTCGTCGCTCACCCGCGTCATGTGCGGCGGGTCCGCGGTGCCGCGCGCGCTGTCGGAGGGCTGGCGGGCGGCCATCGGGTTGCCGATAACGCAGGGCTGGGGCATGACGGAGACCTCGCCGGTCGCGTCGCTGTCCGTGCTGCGCGGCGAGTTCGCCGACGTCGACGACGACACCAAGGCCGACCTGCGCGCCACCGCCGGCATCGCGCTGCCCGGTGTGGAGGTCCGCATCCGCGACACCGAGACCGGCGAGCTCCAGCCCTGGGACGGCGAGCAGTCCGGCGAGATCGAGATCGCGGGGCCGTGGATCGCCCGCCAGTACCTGAAGACCGACGAGCCGGGCCCGCAGTTCAGCGCCGACGGCTGGCTGCGCACCGGCGACGTGGCCACCATCGACGCGATCGGGCTACATCCGCATCGTCGACCGCACCAAGGACCTGGTGAAGTCCGGCGGCGAGTGGATCAGCTCCGTCGAGCTGGAGAACACGCTCATGTCGCACCCGAAGGTCGTCGAGGCCGCCGTCATCGGGCTGCCGCACCCCAAGTGGTCGGAGCGGCCGCTGGCCTGCGTCGTCGTCCGGCCGGGCGAGGACCTGACCCGCGAGGAGGTGCTCGAGTTCATGCGGGAGCGGCTGACGTCCTGGCAGGTGCCGGACGACGTCGTGTTCATCGACGAGGTGCCCAAGACGAGCGTCGGCAAGTTCTCCAAGCGCACCCTGCGCGACCGCTTCGCCGACCACGTGCTGCCGACCGCGAAGTAGCGCCGGCCGACCGGTCGGGCAGGATCGGCCGGGTGATCCCTCCCCCGTACCTGCCCGACCCGGCGCGCTACGACGCCATGTCCTACCGCCGGTGCGGCCGCAGCGGCGTGCAGCTGCCGGCGGTGTCGCTCGGGCTGTGGCACAACTTCGGCGACGAGCGGCCGCTCGAGACGCAGCGCGCGATCCTGCGCCGGGCGTTCGACCTCGGCATCACCCACGTCGACCTGGCCAACAACTACGGCCCGCCCTACGGCAGCGCCGAGACGAACTTCGGGCGGATCTACGCCCAGGACTTCCGCCCCTACCGCGACGAGCTGTTCCTGTCCTCGAAGGCCGGCTACGACATGTGGCCCGGCCCGTACGGCGACTGGGGTTCACGCAAGTACCTGATCGCGAGCCTCGACCAGTCGCTGCGGCGGATGGGCGTCGACTACGTCGACGTCTTCTACTCCCACCGCGTCGACCCGGACACCCCGCTCGAGGAGACGATGGGCGCCCTCGACTTCGCGGTGCGCTCCGGGCGCGCGCTGTACGCCGGCATCTCGTCCTACTCCCCCGAACGCACGCGCCAGGCGGCGGCGATCCTCCGCGAGATGGGCACGCCGCTGCTCATCCACCAGCCCTCGTACTCGCTGCTCAACCGCTGGATCGAGACCGGCCTGCTGGACACGCTCGGCGAGCTCGGCGTCGGCTGCATCGCGTTCTCGCCCCTCGCGCAGGGGATGCTCACCGACAAGTACCTCGACGGCGTGCCCGAGGGTTCCCGGGCCGCGCGCGAGTCCTCCCTGTCACCCGAGCTGCTCAGCGAGGAGAACCTCGGCCGGGTCCGTGCGCTGCACGAGATCGCGCGCGGCCGGGGACAGAGCCTGGCGCAGCTGGCGCTCGCCTGGTGCCTGCGCGACCCCCGTGTGACGTCGGTGCTGCTCGGCGCGAGCAGCGTGCGCCAGCTCGAGGACAACGTCGCCGCGCTGCGACCGCCTGGACTTCACCGACGACGAGCTGGCCGCGATCGAGGAGCACGCCGTCGACGGCGGGATCGACCTGTGGCGGGAGTCCTCCGCACGGTGAGCCGGCCCGCCGAGGCGCCCGACCCGCGGACCCTGCGCCGGGACGACTTCCCGGTGCTGCGCGAGCTCCCGCTGCGGTGGGCGGACGTCGACGTCTACGGCCACGTCAACAACGTCGTGCACTACGCGCTGTTCGACACCGCGGTCAACGGCTGGCTCATCGAGGCGGCGGGCACGGACGTGCGTCGGCTCCCGGCGATCGGCGTGGTCGCGGAGACGTCCTGCCGCTTCCTCGCCGAGCTCGACTTCCCGGCGACGGTCCGCGCGGGGATCGCTGTCGAGCGGCTGGGGACGACGAGCGTCGCCTACCGGCTGGCACTGTTCGGGCCCGGCCGGGACGAGCCCGCGGCGGTGGGCCGGTTCGTGCACGTCTACGTCGATGCCACCACCAGGCGGCCGGTGCCGGTGCCGGCAGAGATCCGCCGCGCGGTGGCCGCCCTCGATCCGGGCTGATGAGCACCGGCGGCCGCCCCAAGGTCCGCCGGCTCCTCGTCGGTGCACCCGTCAGTCGACGCCGATGTCCTCGTGCCACAACTCGGGGCGCGTCGCGATGAAGTCCGTCATCATCGCCACGCACTCGGGGTCGTCGAGCAGCACCACCTCGACGCCGTGCTCGGCCAGCCACGGGTGGCCGCCGGTGAACGTCCGCGCCTCCCCGACGACGACCCGCGAGATGCCGAACTGGCGCACCAGCCCGCTGCAGAACCAGCACGGCGACAGCGTGGTGACCATCGTCGTGCCGCGGTAGCTGCGCTGGCGCCCCGCCGCGCGGAACGCGGCGGTCTCCCCGTGCGCGGACGGGTCGCCGTCCTGCACGCGGCGGTTGTGTCCTCGCCCGAGCACCGTGCCGTCGGCGGACACCAGCGCGGCACCGATCGGGATGCCGCCCTCGGCGAGACCCGCCCGCGCCTGCTCGACCGCGGCGGCCAGCCAGGGCCGGAACCGTGCCTCCGCCGGTGACTCAGCCACCGAAGACGCCCGTGAGGCCGGACAGGTCCAGCAGCCGTGCCACCGTGGCCGACCGGTCACCGAGGACGAGGGACTTGCCGCTGCTCAGCGCGGTGTTCCGCAGGCCGACCAGCACACCCAGGCCGGTCGAGTCGATGAAGTCCACGCCCGCCAGGTCGAGCCGCACGGTCGTGCACCCGTCGTCGGCGAACGCCGACTCGCCGGCCTCACGCAGCTCCGCCGCGCTGGCGATGTCGAGCTCGCCCTCGGCTCGCAGCACGCGTTCGGCGCCGTCCGCGGCGACGGTCACGGAGAACCCCACGGCCCGTCACCTTAGATGCCGGCGCGCAGTGGTTGACGGTGTACGCCCCCGGGCGTCCCTCCGACCGGCTCTGCTATGAACGAGGGGTCAGGGGGGAGGCCGGCGGATGGGTCTGCGCCGCGAGCTGCGGGTCGAACGGTCCCGGGTCGCCCCTGCCGAGGCGCGCCGGTTCGTGGCCGAGACGCTCGTCAGCTGGCTGCGGAGCACGCCCGAGGCCGCGGCGGGTGGTCTCCGACGCCGAGCTGGTGGTCAGCGAACTGGTCACCAACTCGATCGCCGCCCGCTGCACCCGCGCCGTCGTGCGCCTCGACCTCGACGCCGTGCGGATGGAGGTCTGGGTCTGGGACGACGGGCCGGGCACGCCCACCCCGCGGACCGCGGCGAACCACGACACGTCCGGGCGCGGCCTCATCATCGTGTCCGCGCTGGCCCGGCAATGGGCCGTGGAACCGCAGCCGGACGGCACGAAGTGGGTGTGGGCCACGGCTCCCCCTGCCTCGTGGGGTCGTGCTGCCGGGCGTGCTGACGTCGGCGGGAGCGGCGGGGACGTGAGCGCCGAACACCCGACGATCGTCGCGTCGAGCATCGGCTGGGACCTGCTCGGGCGTGGCCCGCTCGACGTGCGGGTGGGGCCGCTGTTCGACCACCTGCGCGAGCTCAGCCGGGTCGATCGCCCGAAGCTCTGCCTGGTCATGACCGCGTACGGCGACGACCGCACCGGCCTGGCGACCGCGTACAGCGCGTTCACCGGGTCGGCCTTCCGGGTGAGTCACCTGGCGCTGTTCCCGATGCCGACCGTCGACGACGTCGAGGGGTTCCTGCTCGACCAGGACGTCGTCTGGGTCGGTGGCGGCAGCGTCGCGAACCTGCTCGCGGTGTGGCGCACCCACCAGCTCGCGCCGGCGCTGCGACGCTGCTGGGAGGCCGGGGTCGTGCTGGGCGGGGTGTCCGCGGGCTCGCTGTGCTGGCACGTCGGGGGCACCACCGACAGTTTCGGGCCGACGCTGCGCCCGGTCACCGACGGGTTGGCGTTCCTGCCCTACTCGAACGGCGTGCACTACGACAGCGAGCCGCAGCGGCGTCCGCTCTACCAGCGGCTGGTGGCCGACGGGACGCTGCCGGACGGCTGGGCCACCGACGACGGGGTGGCGCTGGTCTACCGCGGCACCCAGCTGCACGAGGTCGTCGCCGACCGCCCGGACGCGCGCGCCTACCGGGTCGTGCGCGAGGCGGACAGCGCCCGCGAGGAGCCGATCGAGCCGCGGCTGCTGCGCTGACCGCCGACGCCGGCGGGGCTCAGGGGACGCCGTGCCCGGCCGGCTCGCCGTGCGTCGGACGGTTCGGTGTCCTGCGGTCGCCAGGGGCGCGGCCGGCGGGCTGCGTGGGCGCGGGGTCAGTGGCTCCACCTGGCACAGCGGCAGCTTCAGCGGCTGGTCGGCGCGCAGCGTGACCGTGCGGTCGTCGTGGACGATGTCGAGGCTGGCGCCGGGCCGTCCTCGAGTTCGTACTGGACGCCGTCGGCGGACACCGTCACCGCCAGCCGGTACCCGCGCCAGCGCAGCGCGAACTTCAGCCGGGACAGCCGCTCGGGCAGCTGCGGGCGGAACGACAGCTGCCCGCCGTAGTCGCGCATGCCGCCGAAGCCCGCGACCAGCGCGATCCACGCGCCGGCCAGCGAGGCGATGTGCAGCCCGTCGCCGGTGTTGTGCTCGAGGTCGTGCAGGTCCATCAACGCGGCCTCGGACAGGTAGTCGAAGGCCAGGTCGAGGTGGCCGGACTCGGCGGCGATCACCGCCTGCGTGCAGGCCGACAGCGACGAGTCGCGGACGGTCAGCCGCTCGTAGTAGGCGAAGGCCCGGGCCTTCTGCTCGGCGTCTGAACTCGTCGCCGCACCAGTGCAGGGCGAGCACGAGGTCGGCCTGCTTGATCACCTGCTTGCGGTACAGGTCGAAGTAGGGGGAGTGCAGCAGCAGCGGGTAGCCGTCGTCGCGCGCGGTCGCTCGAAGTCCCACACCTCGTGGCTGGTGAAGCCGCGGTCCTGCTCGACGACGTCCTGTCGGTCGGGTCGGCGTCCGCGTCGTCGAACGGCACCGCCATCGCCTCGGCGGCGCGCGCGCCAGCTGCTCGATCTCCTCCGGCGTCGACCTCGCGGCCTGCTTCGGCCAGCGCCTCGGCGCACTCCGCGGCCGCGAGCAGGTTCTGCTTGGCCATCAGGTTCGTGTAGGTGTTGTCGTCGACGATGGCGCTGTACTCGTCCGGCCCGGTGACGCCGTCGATGTGGAACCGGCCGTCGTCGCCGTGGTAGCCCAGCGACGCCCACAGCCGGGCGGTGTCGACGAGGAGCGGCAGCGCGACGTCGCGGTCGAACTTCTCGTCGCCGGTCCAGCGCGACGTAGCGCATCGCGGCGACCGCGATGTCGGCGTTGACGTGCACCGCGGCGGTGCCGGCCGGCCAGTACCCGGAGCACTCCTGGCCGCGGATGGTGCGCCACGGGAACGCGGCGCCGCTCAGGTGCAGCGTGTGCGCCCGGTCGCGGGCCAGGTCGAGGATCGACGCCACGCCAGCGCAGCGCGTCGCGCGGCCGCCTGCGGCGCGGTGGCCGTCAGCACCGGCAGCACGAACGACTCGGTGTCCCAGAAGGCGTGCCCGTCGTAACCGGGACCGGTGAGCCCCTTCGCCGGGATGGCGCGCTGCTCGGCGCGCGCAGCGGCCTGGAAGGTGTGGAACAGCGCGAACCGGACCGCCTGCTGGATCGCCGGATCACCGTCGACCTCGACGTCGGCGCCGTGCCAGAACTCGTCCAGGACGCCGCGCTGCTCGGCGACGAGCTGGTCCAAGCCGGTGTAGATGGCCGCGATCAGCGCCGCGTCGACCTGGTCGCGCAGCGCCGGCAGCGTGCGCTGACTCGACCAGCCGTAGGCGACGAACTTGGTCAGCGTCAGCCGCTGGCCGGGCTGCAGCTCGGTGCCGAACATCATCCGCGCCCAGTCCTCGTGGATGACGATGTGCTGCGCCCACCCGGCCGTCGCAGTCGAGGACGTGGTCCATGCGCGGCCGCCATCCGCAGCCCGCTGGCCCGGGTGCGGTGCACGAGCAGGGCCCGCAGGCCCTCGCCGCTGCTGGTCCTCCGCGTCGAGCGGGTTGGCCAGCGCGGCGGCGACACGCGGGTCGCCGGACTGGCGCGGCAGGTCCTCGTTGGCGACCAGCTCGGACTGCAGGACGACCCGCGCGGGGTCGCGCACCGCCTCGACCGAGTAGTGGATGGCCACGATCGCGCGCTGGGTCAGCGACACCAGCCGGGTGCTGCGCACCCGGACCGTCTGCCCGGCCGGGGAGGTCCACTCGACGACGCGGCGCAGCGTGCCGCCGCGCAGGTCGAGGATCCGCTCGTGGTGCTCGATCTCGCCGTAGCGCAGGTCCATCGGCTCGTCGTCGACCAGCAGCCGGATGATCTTGCCGTTGGTGACGTTGACGATCGTCTGACCGGACTCCGGGTAGCCGTAGCCGGCCTCGGCGTAGGGCAGCGGGCGGGACTCGAAGAACGAGTTGAGGTAGCGTGCCGGGCAGACCCGCCGGATCGCCCTCGTCGAGGTTGCCGCGCACGCCGATGTGCCCGTTCGACAGGGCGAACATCGACTCGCTCTGCGACAGGAAGTTCAGGTCGAGCCCGAGCTCCCGCACGTGCCACGGCTCGACCGGGTAACGCGCCGCCGCGGGATCACAGCAGGTCCGCCAGGTCGGCGACGACGACGCTGGCGCCGTGCTCGTGCAGCGCCGCGGCGTGCGCGTCGTCGAGCCGGTTGACCCCGACCACGAAGCCGAACTGGCCGTCGTGGCCGGCTTGCACGCCGGCGGTGGCGTCCTCGAAGACCACCGCCTTCTCCGGGACCGTGCCGACCAGCGCCGCCCCGGCCAGGAACGAGTCCGGCGCGGGCTTGCCCCGCAGGTGCTGGCTCTGCAGCGACAGTCCCGTCGATGCGGCCCTCGACGAGCTCGGCCAGGCCGGTGACCTCCAGGACCTGTCGTGGTGTTCGCGCTGGAGCTGACGACCACGCGGCGCAGCCCGGCCTGCCGGGCGGCTTCCAGGTAGCGCCGCGAGCCCTCGTAGACCGTGACGCCCTCGTCGTCGATGAGCCGCAGCAACAGTCGTTCTTGCGGTTGCCGACGCCGTTGACGGTCGTCGTCGTCGGGCGGGTCGTCCGGAGTCGCCCTCGGGCAGGCGTGATGCCTGCGACTGGCGAGGAAGTCACGCACCCCGTCGGCGCGCGGCTTGCCGTCGACGTAGTCGTCGTAGTCGTCGCTCGCGTGAACGGGCGCTGCCCGTCCCGTGGTCGGCGAGCACCGCGTCGAACGTCTGCTTCCACGCCCGGCGGTGCACCGAGGCGGTGTCGGTGAGCACACCGTCGAGGTCGAACAGGCAGGCGGTGATCCCGCCGGGGAGACCGAGCACGAGCTCATCCTGCCCGCAACAGGCCCGGGTTTGGCGCAGCGACGTCCCCGGGTAGTCCGGGACGACGGCGCGAACGGGAGCGACATGGACGAGGCAAGGACCCGGACGGTCGGCGTCGAGGAGGAGCTGCTCGTCGTCGACCCGGTGTCGTGGCGGCCTGCGCCGGGCATCGCGGCGGTCCAGGAAGCCGCCCGCGCCCGGGCCGTCGAGGCGCCGGAACACGAACTGAAACTCGAGCAGGCCGAGATCGCGTCGGCGCCGTTCACCGATCTCGGCGCAGTCGTGGACGACCTGCGCCGGCGCCGCCGGGAGGTCGCGGCGGCGGCCGAGGACCAGGGTCTGGCGGTGGCCGCCCTGGCGACCAGCCCACTGCCGGTGCAGCCGCGCCCGACCCCGGACGAGCGCTACGACCGGATGGCGCAGCGGTTCGGGCACCTGGCGGTGCCGCAGCTGACCTGCGGCATGCACGTGCACGTCTCCGTCGCTTCGCGGGACGAGGGAGTCCGGGCGGTCGACCGGATCCGGCCGTGGCTCCCGGTGCTGACCGCGGTGTCGGCGAACTCACCGTTCTGGCAGGGCGAGGACACCGGTCACGCCAGCTACCGCTCGGTGGTCTGGGGGCAGTGGCCGACGGCCGGCCCGACGGGCTCGTTCGGCGACGCTGCGGGCTACGACCGGGTGCTCGCGGACCTGCTCCGAACACGGACCATCCTCGACGCCGGGATGGTGTACTTCGACGCCCGCCTGTCCGACCGCTACCCGACCGTGGAGGTCCGGGTCGCGGACGTGACGCCGTCGCTCGAGCACGCCGCCCTCGTCGCGGCCCTCGCGCGTGCGCTGGTCGAGACGGCGGTGCGCGGCGGGCTGCCCGGGTCGGACGAGGTCCGGGTGGAGGTCCTGCGGGTGGCCGCCTGGCGGGCGGCGGCCAGCGGAGTGTCCGAGACGCTGGTCGACGCCGTGCGGGCGCAGGCGCGCCCGGCGGCTGACGTCGTCGGCGAGCTGCTCGAGCTCCTCGACGGCGCGCTCGACAGCACCGGCGACCGGGACCGGGTGCGTGCCGCGGTGGAGGACGTCCTGGTGGCCGGCACCGGAGCGGACCGGCAGCGCGCGGTCGCCGCCCGCAGCGGGTCGCTCGAGGAGGTGGTCGCCGACGCGGTGCGGCGCACCGCGTCGGCGTGACCGCGTCCTAGCTGCGTGCCGGCGGAGCCGGGCTTGGACAGGACGGCGTGCATCTTGGCCTTGACGACGTCCGGCGTGACCTTGTTGAGCACGGTGGCGGCCTTGGTCAGCGGGTTGCCGCCCAGCGCGGTGTCCTTGCCGGCCATCAGCGCCTCGTAGCCCTGCCGAGCGACGGTGGCCGCGTCGTCCTTGTGCTTCATGGTGCCGGCACGGGTGTCCATCATCCCGGCGCGGCGGAAGAAGTTCGTCTCCGTCGGCCCCGGCAGCAGCGCGGTGACCGTGACGCCGCTGTCCTTCAGCTCCTGCCGGAGCGACTCGGAGAACTGGTACAGGAACGCCTTGCTGGCGCCGTACACCGCCTCGTAGGGCGCCGGCATCGTCCCGGCCTGCGAGCTGGTGAACAGCACCCGGCCGGTGCGGCGGGCGGCCATCGCCGGCAGCAGTCGCTTGGTCAGCCGGACCGCGCCGGTGACGTTCAGCGCGATCAGGCGCAGCTCGTCCTCCAGATCGGTGTCCACGAACGGGCCGCCGACGCCGACGCCGGCGTTGACGGCGAGCGCGTCGATCTCGTGGGCGGCCGCCGCGGCGGCGAGCTGGTCGACGCCCTCGGCGGTGGCGAGGTCGACGACCTGGGCGTCCACCTCGACCGCGTGCTCAGCACGCAGCTCCTGGGCGACGGCGTGCAGCTCGGCGTCCTCGGCGGCGAGGACGAGGTCGTAGTGGTTGCGGGCGAACTGGGTCGCGAGCTCGCGACCGATCCCGCTGGAGGCTCCGGTGACAACGGCGTAGGGCATGAACGGGACATACCCGGAACGGACCAGCATTGTTCGGGGCTGTCCGCGGTGCCTGGTACTGGGCGCGCTACGCCGTCGCCGCCGCCAACGCCCGGCCGGCGACCCGGCCGCTGAACAGGCAGCCGCCCAGGAACGTCCCCTCCAGGGACCGGTAGCCGTGCATCCCGCCGCCGCCGAAGCCCGCGGCCTCCCCCGCCGCGTAGACGCCGTCGAGGACCTCGCCGCCGGGGCGCAGGACCCGCGCGGACAGGTCGGTCTCGAGCCCGCCGAGCGTCTTGCGGGTGAGGATGGACAGGCGGACCGCGATGAGCGGGCCGGCGTCCGGGTCGAGCAGCTTGTGCGGCGCGGCGACGCGGATGAGGCGGTCGCCGAGGTAGGCCCGGGCGCCGCGCAACGCGGTGACCTGCGCGTCCTTGGTGAACGGGTTGTCGAGCTCGCGGTCGCGGGCGCGGACCTCGCGCTCGACGGTGGTCAGGTCGACGAGCTCGGCACCGGTGACCCGGTTCATGCCAGACACCAGCTCGGGCAGGGAGGCGGCCGTGACGAAGTCGACGCCGTGGTCGAGGAAGGCCTGCAGAGGTGCGGGCAGCCCGCCGGTGCCGCGCTGCAGGACTCCGCGCACCGACTTGCCGGTGAGGTCGGGGTTCTGCTCGGAGCCCGACAGCGCGAACTCACGCTCGATGATCTTCCGGGTGAGGACGAACCAGGTGTGGTCCTGCCCGGTGCCCATGATGTGCGACAACGTCGCGAGGGTGTCGAAGCCCGGGAACAGCGGCGCGGGCAGCCGGGTGCCGCGGGCGTCGAGCCAGAGCGACGACGGGCCGGGCAGGATCCGGATGCCGTGCATCGGCCAGATCGGGTCCCAGTTCTGGATGCCCTCGACGTAGTGCCACATCCGATCGGGGTTGATCATGCTGCCGCCCGCGTCCGTGGTGATCCGCAGCATGCGGCCGTCGACGTGGTGCGGGACGCCGCTGATCATCCGCGCCGGGGGCCGGCCGAGCCGGTCCGGCCACGCGCGGCGGACGGCGTCGTGGTCGCCGCCGATACCGCCGCTGGTGACGAGCACGGCCTGGGCGTGCAGCTCGAACTCCCCGACCGCCACCCGGGAGCTCTGCGCGCCGCGACGGGCATCGCTGGGCTCGAGGACGCTGCCGCGCACGCCGTCGACCCGCCCGCCGGTGACGGTCAGCGCGTCGACCCGGTGCCGGAACCGCAGCTCGACGCGCCCGCTGGCCCGGACCCGGCGCTCGAACGGAGCCACCAGACCGGGCCCGGTGCCCCAGGTGATGTGGAAGCGCGGGACGGAGTTGCCGTGGCCCGTCGCGGTGCCTCCGCCGCGCTCGGCCCAGCCGACGACCGGGAACAGCTTCACACCCTGTGCGGCGAGCCACGGCCGCTTCTCGCCGGCGGCGAAGCCGACGTAGGCCTCCGCCCACTGCCGCGGCCAGTGGTCCTCCGGCCGGTCGAAGCCCGCGCTGCCGAGCCAGTCCTGCCACGCGAGCTCCGCCGAGTCGTGGATGCGCAGCCGGCGCTGCTCCGGGCTGTCGACGAGGAACAGCCCGCCGAAGGACCAGAACGCCTGCCCGCCGAGCGACTGCTCGGGTTCCTGCTCGAGCAGGACGACCCGGCGCCCGGCCTGGGCGAGCTCCGCTGCGGCCACCAGCCCGGCGAGGCCGCCGCCGACGACGATGACGTCCGCGTCGAGCGCCATCGCCGGTCCTCCCGATGTTGGTGGGCCCTCGCGCGTCAGCGGGTGCAGCCCCGCGAGTCGACCTGCACGCCCAATGGTCGCACCAGCGGCTGGCGCAGGACCGTGACGGGTCCGTCGACCGCGGGCTCGGTGAGCCGGACGACCAGCGTGCGGGCCTTCCCGCGCGGCAGTTCCACGCCGACGGCGAAGACCGGGTGTCCCAGCGACGTCCCACCGCCGAGCGCGACCGGGACGCCGTCCAGCGTCGCTCCGGCCAGCGTCGCGCCGCGGGTGGCGTAGAGGTTGACGAGCACCGCGGTGTCGCCGACCTGGACCGGGCCGGTCGGCTGGTCGAGCCGCGCGGTGACGTACGGCGTGAGCCCGGTCGCGGGCGCGTCGTTCTTCAACGTGATCGTCACAGTGGCCGAGCGGGTCGCGCCGCAGCCGCCGCGTTCGTAGCGCAAGTCGCGGTCGAGGTAGTAGTCGAGCTTGTTGCCCGCGGCGTTGTCGACGGTGAACCCGGTGAACGGCTGGGGCCCGGACGGCAGCTGCCCCGCCCACGGTGTGGCCGCCAGCTCCGCCTGCTCCGCCGGGTCGGAGGTCCACAGCAGCAGCCGGCGCTCCGAGGCGGCCCGGGCCGCGGCCTTGACCAGCTGGGTGGAGTTCCCGCCGCCACCGCCGAGGACCTTGGTCTCGACCGCTCGGGCGACGTCGATGAGGTACTGCTTCCGGGCAGCGTTGTCAGTGGCGAAGCGGGCGTAGAGCTCGCGCTGCGTGGAGTCCACGACGGTGTCGGCGCCGACCGTCGTGCCGTCCGGCAGCGTCGCCGGCCCGGTGACGCGCAGGAAGTAGGACAGCGCAGTGGGGTCGAGCGTGATCGCGCCGTCGATGTGCTCCCCGCTCTTGCGCTCCCACATCGCCGCCCAGATCCGGGCCACGTAGGGGAAGTTGGGGTCCAGCGTGCTGTCGACGTACAGGTCGAGGCTCTGCTGCGCGCCGATGCGCGAGGCGTAGTCCGGGGCGATGTCGGCGGCGGTCAACCCGCTGGTGACGCCGTCGAGGGCGAGGTCCGACTCGAAGTGCGGGAAGGTGATCCGGCCGTGGTCGGCGACGGCGATCGCGAAGGCGCCGGGCAGCCCGCCCAGCCCGCGTGACTCCGACTCGTTGATGAAGCCGACGAAGTAGCGTCGCGGGCCGTCCGCGCCGAGCATGCCGGGCGCCACGCGGACGGCACGGTCCAGCCCGCTGAGTGTCCCGGTGAAGCGGTGCAGTGACGTCGCGACGTCGGTGCGGGCGGAGTCGACCGCGCCCAGCCAGGTGTGCGTCGGCAGCCCGTCGACCCGCGCCGAGGACACGCTGACCTGCTCGAGCGCCCGGTGCACGGTGGGGGCGGCGTCCGCGATCGCTTGCACGTCGATCGTCGAGCCGTGGCGGATCGTCTGCGGGTCCAGCCGACCGGACAGGTCGACGAGGGCGGGGACGGTGCCGGCGGCGAGCTGGTCGGTCGCGGCGGTGAGACCGCGTACGGACGCCAGCGGGGCACCGACACCCGGGACGGCCGCGGCGGGCGCCCAGACCGGACCGGTGGTGAGCTGGTGGGCGCGCGATGTGTGCTGCTGGAGGTCCTGGGCGGTGACCTGAGCGCCCGTGACGTCCCCTGCGGTGATCTCGGTGCGCAGCCGGGTGAGGTCGGCGCGCACCGACTGCAGCTGGTTGCGGGCGAGCAGCGCCGTGACCGCGAGGTACGCGAGCGCGAGGACGAGCAGGACGCCGAGACCGATGAGCAGCGCGCCGAGGCGGCGCTGCCAGCGGCCGGGAGCGGGCGGGCGAGCGGCGCCGGGACGGCGTCCGTTCCCTGGCCGCGCCGTCGGAGGAGGGCCGGCCGTCTCGCTGCGGGAGGAGGAACTCACGGCGCGGTCAAGCTAGCTCAGACGCGGGCGCGCCGGGGACCCCGGCGAGTGCAGCGCGCGCGTGGAGCTCGGCGACCGCAGCTGAGGGTCAGTGGTTGGCGCGCCGGCGACGTCCGGTGAGCACCAGCGCGCCGCCACCGGCCAGCAGGACGACGGCCAGGACGGTGATGCCCCCGATGGCCGCGCCGGTCGAGGCGAGACTGCTGCCGCTGTCGCTCTTCGGCACGGCGCCGTCGGTGCTGCCGGCGTCGGCACTGCCGGCGTCGTCGGCCGGGAGCGTGTTGGCCGCAGGGACCGTCGGGACCGGCACGACGCTGGTCGGCGGCGGGTAGGACGACGGGACCGCACCGGCGGTCGCGGACAGTCCGAACAGGACAGCGCACGCGAGGACGAACGCGGTGAGGACGCCGGTGAGGCGACGTGGCGTCATGGTGTGATCCCCCCAGATCATGATGCGGCGCGTGCGCCGCCGGAAACTCCCCGTGAGGATACCCATCACTTGACAGGGAAATCAACTCAGGGGAAAGCGTCGACGCGACAAGCGCCGGACACCAAGGAGGTGTCCGGCGCCGGTCGGGCTGATACGTCCTGGGCGAAGACGCCGCCTGAGCGGCGCGCCGCGACGGGACTGAGCCCCTCCGTCGCGCCCGGTGCCGTCACGCGTTCGCCGGGGCGCACGCGAAGGTAGGTGAACCAGTAGGCGGCGGCGACGAACAGGCCGGCGCCGACCGCGTTGCCGAGGAACGCCCACACCAGGTTGAGCACGGTGTTGCTGAAGGTCACGCCGGGGACGTGCTGCATCATCGCCAACGGCAAGAAGAACATGTTGGCGACGACGTGGTCGAAACCGAGCGCGACGAACGCCGTGAGCGGGAGGATGATCCCGAGGATCTTGCCCGCGACGTCGTGCGCCGCCAACGCCAGCCACACGGCGAGGCAGACCAGCCAGTTGCAGCCGACCGCGCGCAGGAACTGCTCGAGGTGGGTCTCGGTGACGGCCTTGCCGACCGTGATGCTGGCCAGGCGCGTGTAGTTGCTGAGCGGGCTCGTCCCGGCCTTCGACATCGCCGTGCCGATGACGCCGGTCTTGTCCGCGAGCACGTAGGCGACGAACAGCGACCCGGCCAGGTTGCCGATCGTCACCCAGAACCAGTTGACAGCCAGTCGCCCGAGCGTGATCCGGCGCTGAAGTGCCGCCAACGGCAGCAGCGCCATGTTCCCGGTCAGCAGTTCCGCGCCGCCGACGATCACGAGGACCAGCCCGAGGCTGAAGACCAGCTCGGTGACCAGCGTGATCAACCCGCCCCACTGGTCGGCCTTGAGGCCGGCCGAGACGTCGATGGCCAGCAGCCCGCCGAACGCGATGTAGGCGCCGGCCAGGAACCCGCCGACCAGCATCGAACTGACCGGCAAGTTGGCCTTCGCGACGCCGGACTCGACGGCGGCCTCGGCCGTCTGCGCCGGGGTGTTGTACGGCAAGGGGGCTCCTGTCACGCGGTGCACGGCGTCGATCCGGCCCTTTCCGTACGGACCGCGCAGAGCGGACTATCAGGAGGATCTGCGTTTACCGGATGTGCTCGCGGAGGAAGGCGACCGCCCGTCCCCACGCCAGGGCGGCGTTGTCGGCGTCGTAGGTGCCGAGCGTGTCCTTGTCGTTGTGGAACGCGTGGCCGGCGTCGTAGTAGAAGAACTCGACCGATCCGCGGCCCTGCGTGCGGAGTTGCTGCTCGAGCTGCCGGGCTTGGTCGACCGGGTAGAACCCGTCCTGTTCGCCGTAGTGGCCCTGGACGTCCGCGGTGAGCCCGGAGTAGCCGTCGGGCAGGCCCGGACCGACGCCGTAGAACGGCACCGCGGCGGACACCCGCTCGCCCTGCTGCGCGGCCAGCGACAGCACGAACCCGCCACCCATGCAGAAGCCGATGACACCTACCGTGCCGGACGTCACGGCCTGCTCGTCGAGCAGGAAGTCGATCGCGCCGGCGAGGTCCCGCGCCGCCTGCTCCGGCGGGAGTTCCTGCATCAGGCGACCGGCCTCGTCCGAGTCGTGCGCGACGCGGCCGCCGAAGAGGTCCGGGGCGAGGGCGACGAAGCCCTCCGACGCCAGCCGGTCGGTGATGTCGGCGATGTGGTCGTCCAGACCCCACCACTCCTGGACGACGATCACGCCGGGCCCGCTGCCCCCGGGCGGGATGGCCAGGTAACCGTGGGCCTGACCGCCGTTGCTGGGGAAGGTGACGTTCTGCCGGGGATTGGTCATGCCTGGAGCTTGGCACGGCCGGTCGGGCGGACCACCCGGTGGTGATGACCGGGCTGCTCGGCGCGCGGGTCGCGGGGTGGCCGGGCCAGTAGCCTGCGCGCCATGCGACTGACCGTGCTCGGCACCGGCTACCTCGGAGCCACGCACGCCGCGGCGATGGCCGAGATCGGACACGACGTCCTCGGCGTCGACGTCGACGACACCAAGGTCAAGGCGCTCAACTCCGGCGAGGTGCCGTTCTACGAGCCGGGCCTGCCCGAGCTGTTGCGGCGCAACCTGGACTCCGGGCGGCTGCGGTTCACCACCGACTACGCCGAGATCTCCGACTGGCGCGGCACCGACGGGCCGAGCGTCCACTTCGTCTGCGTCGGCACGCCGCAGCGCAAGGGCGAGTACGCCGCGGACATGACCTACGTCGACGCCTCGCTCACCGCGCTCCTGCCGCTCCTGTCCCCGGGCGACGTCGTGGTCGGCAAGTCGACCGTGCCGGCCGGCACGGCGGCGCGACTCGGCGTGGACGTCCGGGCCGCGGGCGGCGAGCTGGTGTGGAACCCGGAGTTCCTCCGCGAGGGGTTCGCCGTCGAGGACACGCTGCGCCCGGACCGGATCGTGCTCGGCCTCGAGCCCGGCCGCGGCGAGGACGCGCTGCGCGAGGTGTACGGGCCGATCATCGCCGCGGGCGCCCCGGTCGTGGTCACCGACTCCGGCCACCGCCGAGCTCGTGAAGGTCGCCGCGAACTCCTTCCTCGCGACGAAGATCTCGTTCATCAACGCGATGGCCGAGGTCTGCGAGACCACCGGGGCGGACGTCGTCGCGCTGGCGGACGCGCTCGCGCTCGACGACCGGATCGGCGGCAAGTTCCTCCGCGCCGGTCTCGGCTTCGGCGGGGGCTGCCTGCCGAAGGACATCCGGGCGTTCATGGCCCGCGCCGGAGAGCTGGGCGTCGACCAGGCGTTGTCGTTCCTCAAGGAGGTCGACGCCATCAACCTGCGTCGGCGCGCGCGGATGGTCGACCTCGCCCGCGAGGTCTGCGACGGCACGCTGGCCGGCGTCCGGGTCGGTGTCCTGGGCGCGGCGTTCAAGCCGGACAGCGACGACATCCGCGACTCGCCGGCGCTCGACGTCGCCCTGGCCGTGCAACGCTCCGGCGCGGCGGTGCGGGTGTACGACCCGAAGGCGATGGACAACGCCCGCCGGGACTACCCCACGCTGGCCTACGCCGAGGACGCCGTCGGAGCGGCCCGCGACGCCGACGTCGTCCTGCACCTCACCGAGTGGGACGAGTTCCGCCGCATGGACCCCGCCGCGCTCGGCGAGGTGGTACGACACCGGCGGATCGTCGACGGGCGCAACGTCCTCGACCCGGAGCAGTGGCGCGCAGCCGGCTGGACCTACCGCGCGCTCGGGCGCCCCTGACTACTCGACCGTCACGCTCTTGGCGAGGTTGCGCGGCTTGTCGACGTCCCGACCCAGCGCGAGCGCCATCCGGTGCGCCAGCAGCTGCAACGGGATGGTGAGCAGCACCGGTTGCAGCGCGACGTGCGCCGCCGGCACCCGCACGACGTCGTCGGCCAGGCCGTCCGGCAGGTCCGCGCAGGTCACCGCGATCACCGGCCCGCCGCGCGCCTTGACCTGCTCGATGGTGCTGAGGTTCTTCGCGACGAGGTCGTCGTCGGGCAGGACGACGACGCTGGGCATCTCGGGGTCGATCAGGGCGAGCGGGCCGTGCTTGAGCTCGGAGGCCTGGTACGCCTCGGCGTGCACGTAGGAGATCTCCTTCAGCTTCTGCGCCCCCTCGCGGGCGACCGGCCAGCCCCGGGCGCGGCCGAGGAAGAACATGTGCTCGGCGTCGCGGTACTTGTCCGCGAGCGACGCCAGCTGCGGCTCCAGCTCCAGCGCCGTCGCGATCTGCTCCGGCAAGGTGGACAGGTCCTCGACCAGCCGGGCGCCCGCAGTCGCCGAGAGGTCGCGCGAGCGGCCGAGGGTCAGCGCCAGGAGCGCGAAGGACACCGTCATGTTCGTCAGCGCCTTCGTCGAGGCGACCGAGACCTCCGGCCCGGCGTAGAGGTACACGCCCGCGCCGCACGCCCGGGCGATCGCGCTGCCGACGACGTTCACCGCACCGACGACGCGGCCGCCCTTGCGCTGCAGCTCCTGAACCGCCATGAGCGTGTCCGCGGTCTCCCCCGACTGGCTGACCGCGACGTAGAGGGCGTCCGGGTCGACGACCGGGTTGCGGTAGTGGAACTCCGAGGCCGGCTCCGCGTCGGCCGGGATCCGGGCGAGCTCCTCCACCAGGGCGGCACCCATCTGGCCGGCGTAGTAGGCCGAGCCGCAGCCGAGGAAGGTCACCCGACGCACGCCGCGCAGCTCGCGCGGCGTCATGCCGAGCCCGCCCAGGCGCGCGGTGCTGAAGCGCTCGTCGAGCCGGCCGCTCAGCACCCGGCGCACGGCCGCGGGCTGCTCGAGCATCTCCTTGTGCAGGAACGACTGGTGCCCACCGAGGTCGTAGTCGTCCTCGCCGGCCGGGACCGTCACCGGCGCCTTCCGGGTCGGGCCGGCGGTCAGGGACGAGGTGCGGTACTCGGTGGCGCTGATCGTCGCGAGCTCACCGTCGTCGAGGTGGACCACCTGCTGGGTGTGGTGCACGATCGCCGCGATGTCGGAGGCGATGAACATCTCGTCGTCGCCGACGCCGAGCACCACCGGGCTGCCGTTGCGGGCGGCCACCAGGTGCGCCGGGTCGCGGGCGTCCAGCACCGCGATCCCGTAGGTGCCGGAGACGGTCGGCAGGACCGCCCGGACGGCGTCCTCCAGCGACTCCGCGCCGAGGTCGAGCTCGCGGGCGACGAGGTGCGCCAGGACCTCGGTGTCAGTGTCCGAGCGCAGCACGACGCCCTCCGCGCCGAGCTTGGCCCGCAGCTCGTCGGCGTTCTCGAGGATGCCGTTGTGCACGACGGCGACGCGCCGGCCGGCGTCGACGTGCGGGTGCGCGTTCGCCTCGTTGGGCACGCCGTGGGTGGCCCAGCGGGTGTGGGCGATGCCGACGGTGGCGCGTCCCGGCTCGCCGACCCGATCGCGCAGGTCCTGCACCCGTCCGGCGACCTTCGTCACCTGCAGCCTGCCGCGCTGGACGACGGCCAGCCCGGCGGAGTCGTAGCCGCGGTACTCCAGCCGGCGCAGCCCCTCCAGCAGCACCGGTGCGGCCGGCTGCCGGCCGACGTAACCCACGATCCCGCACATGCGTCCTCCACTCAGCCGTACACGATCCGGCGCAGCTGCCGCTCGGTCAGGGACGCCGCCCGGTAACGGCGGCCGGGCAACTCGGCGAGCAGGACCGGCCAGATGTCGTCGTTGCGCCGGCCGCGGGCGTGCAGCTCGCGGTGCCGGCGCCGGACGTACTGCTCGACGGTCTCGCCGAAGTACGCCACGACGTCGGCGACAACCCGTTCGACGGTGGCCGCCGGCAGGTCGGTGCTGCGCGCCAGGTGGTCGACGAGGTCCTCGGGGAGCTCTCCGGCCACCGTCGCAGACTGCCACAGCGGCCGACAGCATGCCAGTTCCTGCCCGAAGACGGGCAGGATTCCCACATTGTGGCGGACCGGCCGGCCGTCGCCGAGGATGGCGGCCGTGTACGACATCGCGCCGACCGTCCAGCAGTGGCTCGCCGGCGGACGGGCGGTCCGCGTCGTCCGTCTGGTCCGGGCGCACGGGATCAGCTCGCGCTGGCCCGGCGCGGCAGCGGCCGTCAGCGGTGCCGACACCGCCGGGACGCTGCTCGCGGGCGCGCTCGACGGACGGCTCCCGGCCATCGCCGCGCAGCGCGGCACGACGAGCGTCGACATCGCCGACGCGGACGCGACCGCCGTCGGGCTGTCGTGCGGCGGCCGGGCGGAGCTGTTCGTCCAGGACGCGGCCGACGTCCCGGCGGCGGCCTGGCAGCGACTGGCCGACCGGCAGCCCGTCACCCTCGTCACCGACCTGGCCACCGGGGCGACCGGCGTTCAGGACGACGACCGGATCGCGACCACCCAGGTCCGCGTCGACGACCAGGCGATGGTGGCGGCCTACCGTCCCGCCGTGCGGTGGCACGTCGTCGGCGACGGCCTGATCGCCGACACGTTCGCCGACATCGCCGCCGTGCTGGGCTGGCGTCCCGCGGGCGGCGTCGACGCGCTCGGTCCGGGCGACGCGCTGGTCGTCCTGTCGCACGACCCGAGCGCAGACGTCCCCGCTCTGGCCGACGCGCTCACGCGCGGCGTCGGCTACGTGGGCGCCCTCGGGTCGCGGCGCACACAGGCGCGCCGCGCGGACGAGCTCCGCGACCGCGGCGTCGACCCGGCGGGCGTCCACGGGCCGGCCGGCCTGGACATCGGCTCCGCGACGCCCGCCGAGATCGCTCTGGCGATCGCGGCAGAGGCGCTCGCCGTCCTGCGCGGCGCGCCGGCGACCTCGCTGCGCGACCGCTCCGAGCCGGTGCACGCCGACGGCGCGGCCGTCCACCACTGAGCGCTAGCGTCGGCCCGGTGGACCTCATCGTCTTCACCGAGCCCCAGCAGGGCGCGTCCTACGACGACCTCCTCCGCGTCGCGCAGGCCGCCGAGTCCCTCGGGTACGCCGGCTTCTTCCGCAGCGACCACTACCTGGCCATGGGCGGTGACGGGCTGCCCGGGCCGACGGACGCCTGGGTCACCCTCGGCGCACTCGCCCGCGAGACCTCCCGGCTGCGACTCGGGACGCTCGTCACGTCGGCGACGTTCCGGCTGCCGGGCCCGCTCGCCGTCGCCGTCGCGCAGGTCGACGCGATGTCGGCAGGTCGGGTGGAGCTCGGTCTCGGCGCCGGATGGTTCGAGAACGAACACTCCGCGTACGGCATCCCGTTCCCGCCGGTGCGAGAGCGCTTCGACCGCCTCGCCGAGCAGCTGGCCGTCATCGACGGTCTCTGGCGGTCGGACGGTCCGTTCTCGTACGACGGCGAGTACTACACGGTGACCGACTCGCCGGCGCTGCCGAAGCCGGTGCAGCGGCCGCGCCCGCCGATCATCGTCGGCGGCAAGGGGCCGCGCCGGACGCCGGAGCTCGCGGCCCGGTACGCCGACGAGTTCAACGTCCCGTTCTCCTCGCTCGCGGACACCGCGGCGGTCTTCGAGCGGGTGCGCGCCGCCGCCTCGCGGCCGCTGCGCTGGTCGGTCGCGCAGACGCTCTGTGTCGGCCGGGACGACGCGGAGGTGCGCCGCCGGGCGTCCGCCATCGGGCGCGACGCCGGTGAGGACGGCGTGCTCGGTGGGACGGTGGCCCAGGCGGTGGACCGGATCGGCCGGTTCGCCGAGCTCGGCGCCTCACGGATCTACCTGCAGACGCTCGACCTGGCCGACCTCGACCACCTGGAGCTCGTCGCCGCCGAGGTGGCGCCCCAGGTCGCGACGGCGGGCGCTCAGCGGTAGGTGATGAGCGCGCGATCGCTCTCCAGGTGCGCGTGGTCGTTGAGCGTCAGCACGGACGTCCCGCTCCGGCCGGTGGCCACCTTGGTCACCCCGGCGTTGACGAGCACCCGCGCCAGCAGCGGCCAGGTGCCGGGCGGCATCCGCAGCCATCCCTCGGCGGCCACCGAGACCACCCCGCCGGAGGTCACGACCACGGTGAGCCCCGGCAGGACCGTGAGCTCGCCGAGCACGTCCTGCACCCGGTGGACGAACTCGGGGTGCCGCTCCTGGCCGCCGACGCCGCCGGCCGCCCACCAGTCGAGCGCCGCCTCGAGGACGGTCTGCGGGTCCCCGTCCGTCGTCCTGCCGGACGCGGCGAACGCGTCGAGCAGGCTGACGTGGTCGTACTCGTCCAGGCGCGGGTCGACCTCGACGTTCAGCCCGAGGCCGAGTTCGGTGGCGGTGTCGCGCTGGCGGCGCATGCCGCCGCTCACCAACCGGGCGACCGGCTGGTCGCGCAGCCGAGCGCCGAGCAGCCGCGCCTGGTGTCGTCCGAGATCGGACAGGTCGTCGTAGTCGTCCGCCCCGAACGACGCCTGACCGTGCCGGACCAGCAGCAGCACTCCCACGCCGCAGGACGGTATCGGCGCAGCGTCCGCGTGGGAGACTCGGGCGGTGCGGATGACGGCGAAAGCGGAGTACGCGACGCGCGCCATGATCCAGCTGGCCACCGCCGAGCAGGGCAGCGTGGTCAAAGCGGAGACGCTCGCCGCGGCGCAGGGGATCCCCGGCCACTTCCTCGTGGACATCCTCACCGCGCTGCGTGCGGCCCGGCTGGTGCGCAGCCAGCGGGGCGCGGTGGGCGGGTACGCGCTGGCCCGGCCGGCGGACGAGATCAGCCTCGCGGACGTCTTGCGCTCCATCGACGGACCGCTGGCGAGCGTCCACGACGTCTCGCTGACGACGCTGAGCTACACCGGGGCGACGGAGCCGCTCACCGACGTGTGGATGGCCCTGCGGGCGAGCATGCGGGACGTCCTCGAGCGGACCACGCTGGCCGATGTGGCGAGAGGGCAACTGCCCGAGCACGTCCGCGAGCTCGCCCACTCCTACCGCGAGCAGGAGTCGGCCCGCCGGCGCTGACGCGGGCGGCCGGCGCGCGCTCCACCCGCGGGGTCAGTCCATCCGAGGGTCGCCGCCGTCCTGCTCGGCCAGCCAGGCACGGGCGGCCTCGTAGTCCTGGGCGACCCCTGCGACGTGCAGCCCGTCGGCGTCCTCGACCAGCAGCAGCCAGGCGTCGGTGAACGCCTCCCACACGGTGAGGTCACAGCGGTCGGGCAGGCCGTACGGGTAGCGCGCGGACCGGATCTCGCGGCGCGGCAGGGTCACCGGCCACCGACCGGGGCGATGGCCGTGACGGCGAGGACGGCGTCGGCCAGTTCTGGCCGGCAGACGACGAGGTCGGGCAGCAGCGGGTCGGGCCGGTTGTAGCGCAGCGGTGACCCGTCGGTGCGGGAGGTGTGCAGGCCCGCGGCGCGCGCCACGGCCACCGGCGCGGCGGAGTCCCACTCGTACTGCCCGCCCGCGTGGACGTAGACGTCGGCGTGGCCCTGGACGACGGCCATCGCCTTCGCGCCGGCCGAGCCCATCGCCGTCACTTCGGCGCCGAGGGCGTCGCGGACGGCGAGGGCGATCGCGGGCGGCCGGGTGCGGGAGACGACGAGCCGGGGCGGTCCGGCGGTCGGAGGTGGGGCGGGGACAGCCGCCGTCCCGAGCGTCACGCCCTGCGCCGGGAGCGCGACCGCGCCGGCCGCGAGCTCCCCGCTCGCGAGCTCGCCGGCCGACCACAGCGCGACGTGCACGGCCCAGTCGTCACGGCCGAGCTCGGCGAACTCGCGGGTGCCGTCGAGCGGGTCGACGATCCAGACCCGCTCGGCGCGCAGCCGGGCCGGGTCGTCGGCACCCTCCTCCGACAGGACGGCGTCGCCGGGCCGAGCGCGCCGCAGCGCGTCGACGAGGAACTCGTGCGCGCGGCGGTCGCCGGCGCGGCGCCGCTTCGCCTCCGGCGCGGTGGCCGTCTCGGCGCGCACCTGCAGCAGCAACGCCCCCGCGGCGGTCGCGAGCTCGGCAGCGAGGACGTCGTCGGCGGTGCTCATCGCAGCAAGGCGACCACGTCAACGGCCTGCGCGTCCACGTCGGCGTCCGGAATCAGCCGGAGGTCCGGGTCCTCCGGCGGCTCGTAGGGGCTGCTGATGCCCGTGAACTCGGCGATCTCGCCGGAGCGGGCGCGCCGGTACAGCCCCTTCGGGTCGCGCTGCTCGCAGATCTCGATCGGGGTGTCGACGAAGACCTCGTGGAAGGGCAGGCCCAGCCTCCTCGTGGACGCGGCGGGCGAGGTCGCGGTGTTCCCGCAGCGGGCTGATGGCCGGCACCAGGACCGTCGTCCCCGCCTCGGCCAGGATCGCGGCGACGTGGGCCAGCCGGCGGATGTTCTCCGCCCGGTCGGCCAGGCTGAAGCCGAGGTCGGCGTTGAGGCCGTGCCGGAGGTTGTCGCCGTCCAGCACGAAGGCCGTGCGACCGGCAGCGAGCAGGAGGCGCTCGGCTTCCATCGCGATGCTCGACTTGCCCGAGCCGGACAGCCCGGTGAACCACACGGTGGCCCCGGCGCTGAGGCGGTCCTCCGGCCGGACGCGGGAGGGGTGGCGCACGACGTCCGGGCTCGCCGCCCGCACGGCGGTGCCGTTCCGGCCGGCGCTCGCCGGTCGCACCATGCCCGCGCCGACGGTGGTGTTGGCGACCGGGTCGATGAGGATGAACGAGCCGGTCGCGGCGTTGCGGCGGTACTCGTCGACGAACAGCGGCGCCTGCGTCGCGAGCCGGATCCGTCCGATCTCGTTCAACCGGAGCTCGGTGGCGCTGCGGTCGCTGTGCAGGGTGTTGACGTCCAGGCGGTAGTCCAGCCCGACGACGCGGGCCCGCGTGGTGCGGGTGGTGTGCTTGAGGACGTAGTCCGCGCCGACCCGAAGTGGTGCGACGTCGGACATCCAGCAGACGGTCGCCTCGAGCTCCTGCGTCAGCCGCGGCGTGTTCGCCGGACGGGCGAGCATGTCGCCGCGGGACAGGTCGATGTCGTCGGTCAGCGTGATCGACACCGCCATGGGCGGGAACGCCTCGTCGACCGGACCGGCGGGGCCGTCGATCGCGGCGATCCGGCTGGTGAGGCCGGACGGCAGCGCGACCACGTCCTCACCGCGGCGGAACACGCCGCCGGAGACGGTGCCGGCGTAGCCGCGGTGGTCCTGGTGCTCGACGGTGTGCGGCCGGATGACGTACTGCACCGGGAAGCGGGCGTCGACGAGGTTGCGGTCGCTGGCGACGTAGACCGTCTCCAGGTGCTCGAGCAGCGAACCGCCGTGGTACCACGGCATGGCGTCCGAGCGCGTGACGACGTTGTCGCCGAGCAGCGCCGACACCGGGATCGCCGTGATGTCGTGCACGTCGAGGCGCGTCGCGAACGCGTAGAAGTCCTCGCGGATGTCCTCGAACACCCGCTGGTCCCAGTCGACGAGGTCCATCTTGTTGACCGCGAGGACGACGTGGTTGATCCCGAGCAGCGAGGCGAGGAACGCGTGCCGCCGGGACTGCTCCAGCAGTCCCTTGCGCGCGTCGACCAGCACGATGGCGACCTGGGCGGTGGAGGCGCCGGTGACCATGTTCCGGGTGTACTGGGCGTGACCCGGGGTGTCGGCGATGATGAATTTGCGCGCCGGCGTGGCGAAGTAGCGGTAGGCGACGTCGATGGTGATGCCCTGTTCCCGCTCGCTGCGCAGTCCGTCGGTGAGCAGCGACAGGTCGACGTAGTCGTTGCCGCGCTCGCGGGAGGTGCGTTCGACGGAGGCCAGCTGGTCCTCCATGACGCCCTTGGAGTCGAACAGCAGGCGACCGATCAGTGTGGACTTGCCGTCGTCGACGGAGCCCGCCGTCGCGATCCGCAGCAGCGTGGACACGTCAGAAGTAACCCTCGCGCTTGCGGTCCTCCATGCCGGCCTCGGAGATCCGGTCGTCGGCGCGGGTGGCTCCGCGCTCGGTCACCCGGGTGACGGCCGTCTCGGCGATCACCTCGTCGACGGTGGCCGCGGTGGACTCCACGCAGCCGGTGCAGGTGACGTCCCCGACGGTACGGAACCGTACTTGGTGTTCCGCCACCGGCTCGCCAGGCAGTGCCGGCAGGAAGGGATGCACCGCGAGGAGCATCCCGTCGCGCCGGACCACCGGGCGGCGGTGCGCGAAGTAGATCGGCGGCAGCTCGATGTCCTCGGCGCCGACGTAGGACCAGATGTCGAGCTCGGTCCAGTTCGAGAGCGGGAACACGCGGATGTGCTCGCCCTTGCGGTGCCGGCCGTTGTAGAGGTTCCACAGTTCCGGGCGCTGGTTCTTCGGGTCCCACTGGCCGAACTCGTCGCGGAAGCTGAACACCCGCTCCTTCGCCCGCGCCTTCTCCTCGTCCCGACGAGCCCCGCCGAACGCGGCGTCGAAGCGGTTCTCGCGGATGCCCCGCAGCAGCGTCACCGTCTGCAACGGGTTGCGCAACGGCTGGTCGGCGACACGTCCGGCGTCGATGTCGTCCTGCACCCGCGCCACGACGAGGCGGACGCCGAGCTGGTCGACGAGCCGGTCCCGGAAGTCGATGACCTCGTCGAAGTTGTGGCCGGTGTCGACGTGCATCACGGGGAACGGCAGCCGGCCCGGCCGGAACGCCTTCACCGCCAGGTGCAGCATCACGATCGAGTCCTTGCCGCCGGAGAACAGCAGGACCGGGCGTTCGAACTCGGCGGCCACCTCGCGGAAGACGTGGATGGACTCCGCCTCGAGCGCGCGGAGGTGGCTGAGCTGGTAGCGGTCGGTGGTGGGACGCGCCTGCGTCGTCTCGGCCAGCGTCTCGGGCAGCGCGGTCACCTCGGCGACGCTACGCGTAGCCCCGTGAGTCGGCCAAGTTGGCTCAGGATAGGTGGGAATTGCCGGGAAGTCCGGCCGCGGATCCCGGCCGACGCTGGCCCTCTTCCCGTCTGAGGGACCAGGAAATGGCTGATGATCACGCCGGTGCCCCGGTCGGCCGCAGCGGCGGCTTCCTCGTCAGCCCGTGGGGCGGGGGTGGAGCGCCTCCTCGACGAGCTCGCAGACGGTGTGGCCGAGGTGCATGCACGCCTCCTGGACGCGCGGGGTGTCACTGCTTCCGACGCAGACGCAGTGGTCGGCGAGCGGGACGACCTTGCCGTCGGACGGCCCGGTCAGCACGACGGTCGTCATACCGACCTCGGCGGCCGCCTCGACCGCGCGCACGACGTTCATCGAGTTGCCGCTGGTACTCAGCGCGACGAGCACGTCCCCGGGCTGCCCCAGTCCGCGGACCTGCCGGGCGAAGACGTCCTCGTAGTCGTAGTCGTTGGCGATCGCAGTCATCGCGGCGGTGCTGTCCGGCAGGCTGATCGCCGGCAAGGAGGGCCGGTCGTAGCGGTAGCGGCCGAGCAGCTCCGCGGCGAGGTGCCCGGCGTCCATGGACGAACCGCCGTTCCCGCAGAACACGACCTTGTGGCCGTCGGTCAGCGCCCGCGCGACGACGAGCGCGACGTCGGCCATCTGCCGCGGCACGTCCGAGCTCCGCAGCGCCTGCGCGAGCGCGATGCCGTCGGCCAACCGGTCGCGGAAACGCTGCTCGGCCGCGGCGTGCTGCCGCTCGGCGTCGGGGGACGTCACGGACTCACCCTAGGTCCGACGTAGCGTCAGCCGTCGTGGGTCCGGACTGGCGTGCGACGGTGGCGGCCGGGCTGACGGCGTTCGCCGCCACGGGACCCGTGCTCCGCCGGCTGCCCGCCCGACCCGAGCAGGTGGCGAGCCCGACGGCGTTCGCCCCGCACCTGACGGCGCTGGCCGCGCCCGCGCTGGTCGCCGCGCTCGCCGCTCGGAGGCGGGGGACGGCGGTGGCGGCTGCCGGCGTGCTCGCGATCGGGGCCGCCACCTACGCGCCGCTGTTCCGCCGCGCCGCGCCCGTCCGGACCGGGGGCCGTCCGCTGCGGGTGCTCACCCTCAACTGCCTGGTGGGACGGGCGGACCCGGTCGATGTGGCGCGCGCCGCCGCGGACGTCGACGTCGTCCTGCTGCAGGAGCTCACCGGCGAGCTGCGCGACCGGCTCAGCGACCTCGACGCGGCGTTCCCGCACGCGGTCACCGCGCCGCGGCCGCGGGCCGCCGGCGTCGGTATCTGGTCTCGGCAGCCGCTCAAGGACGGCGGCCCGGTGCCCGGACTCGACATGGTGTCCGCCCGTCGCGGCTGGGCTGACAGTCGCCTCGATCCACGTCCCGGCGTGCCGGCCGTGGGACCGGGGGTGGACGGCGCACCTCCGCGCGCTCGGCGCGTGGCTCGACGCCCAGGACGACGTGCTGGTCGGCGGCGACTTCAACGCCACGCTGGACCACCGGGCGTTCCGGGCGCTGCTCCGCCGCGGGACCACCGACGCGACGCTGCAGGCCGGCGCCGGCCATCTCGCGACCTACCCGGCAGCCCGCCCGTGGCCACCACTGGTGTCACTGGACCACGTGCTCCTGCGGGGACCGGTCGCGACCGCCGTCCGGCCCGCGCGCGTGGCCGGAACCGACCACCGCGGCCTGCTCGTGGACGCCACGGCCTGACCCGGTCGTGATCGCTCGGCCGCGGATCCCGCCGCTCAGCGACCAGGAGCGGGGTCAGGCGGACGGCGGGCGGGTCAGCGACAACCCGACCAGCACCGGCCCCCGTCGCGCCGACGACGGCTCCGCCGCGCCGCAGCCGGGCGAGTCGCCGGACCCGGACGCGCAGGAGCCGCAGCCGCCGTCCGGGCAACCCGCGGCGATCGACGTCGCGGACAGCCGGCCCATCCGGACCAGGTGCTCCACCGCGGCCGAGACGACGTCGCGCGGACAGCCCGGTGCGCCGCCCGACGTCGTCGAGGGAGTGCGCGCCGGCGGCGAAGGCGTCGAGCACCGAGCGCAGCGGGGCGGGGCTCACGTGAACAGCCGCCCGATCTGGAACACCGCGACGGCCAGGACCCACGCGACGCCGAGCTGCAGGCCGATGCCGAACGCCGTCCAGCGCACGCCGATCTCCCTGCGCTGCGCGGCCAACGTCGCGACGCACGGGGTGTAGGCGAGCAGGAAGACGAGGAAGGCGAACACCGCGGGCACGACCGCGCCGCCGGAGGAGTGCTGCGAAGTTGGCGGAGATGAACCGGCCGAGCTGCGTCGGCGTGGTGTGCGTCGGACGGCTCGGACGTCGGCGTAGGTCTGCGCCCACGACGAGATGACCGCCTCCTTGGCGACGAACCCGACGACGAGCGCGCTGGTGGTGTGCCAGTCGGCGAACCCGGCCGGCTCGAACACCGGCGTGATCACCCGCGACACCGAGGCGTAGAGGCTGTCCTGGACCGGCGACCTCGCCGAAGCCGCCGGCCCCGGCCTTCACCGGGATCGCCTGCAGCAGCCAGAGCAAGCGAGACCGTGACGACGATGATGCCGGACGGCCGTGCGCAGGAAACCGCGCACGCGCACCCACATCGACGACGACGCCAGCCGCAGCCGTCGGGCGCTGGTACGGCGGCAGGTCGAGGACCAGCGGCTCGTCGCCCACCGTCCGCCAGAGCGTCTTCTTCATCGCCAGGCCGACGAGCACGACCAGCAGGATCGACGTCAGGTACATGCCGAACACGACCGATGCCGGCGTGCGACGGGAAGAAGATCGAGGCGACCAGGACGTAGACCGTCAGGCGGGCGCTGCAGGAGGTGAACGGCACCAGCAGCGCCGTCATCAGCCGGTGCCGGGCGTCGGGCAGGATCCGGGTGGCGCTGATGGCCGGGACGTTGCAGCCGAAGCCGACGATCAGCGGCAGGAACGCCCGCCCGGGCAGGCCGATCGTGCGCATCGCGCGGTCGGTGACCACCGCGGCGCGGGCCATGTAGCCGCGAGTCCTCCAGCACGGCCAGCAGCAGGAACATGAGCGTCATCAGCGGCAGGAACGTCAGCAGCATGCCGACGCCGGCGATGAGCCCGTTGACGACGAAGCCGTCCACCCAGCTGTCGCGGAGGTGCGACGAGCCCGAGCAGCCACTGCGGCCGCCGAGGTCACCGGGCCGGAGAAGAAGCGAGCCGAGGGCGTCCTGCAGCGGTGCGGCGACCGTCGTCGTCACCTCGAACACGCCCCACATGACGGCGAGGAAGACCAGCGGACCGACGACCGGGGCGGTGACCCAGCGGTCGACGCGGTCGGTCAGGGTGAGCCGGACGCCCGACCCGCCGTCCTGCTCGGTCGCCGCGGCGACCGCGGCGGTCGACCCAGCCGAACCGGTCGTCGGCGACAGCGAGGTCGTCGCCCTGGTCGACGTGGGCGTCGACGTGCCGTGGCGGCGGGACGGGAGCCCCGAGCGCGTGCTCGACGGCGGCGCCGAGCTCGGTCGTGCCGGATCGCGCGGCGCGGGTCGAGCGCGACCACCGGGACGCCGAGCGCGGTCGACAGCGCCCCGGCGTCGACCTCGATGCCGCGGCGCGCCGCGACGTCGAGCATGGTCAGCGCGACGACGACCCGCAGCGGCAGCTCGCGCAGCTGCGCCACCAGGTACAGGCTGCGGGCGAGGTGGACGGCGTCGACGGTGACGACCACGGTGTCCGGGACGTCGTCGCCGGCGATGCAGCGTCGCGCGTGAGCTCCTCGTCCGGCGAGACGGCGTCGAGGCTGTAGGCGCCGGGCAGGTCGAGCAGCTCGGTGGCCGCGGTCCCGGCGCGCCAGCCGCCGCGGCCGACCTCGACGGTGGTGCCGGGCCAGTTGCCGACCGTGCGGCGGGCGCCGGTGAGGGCGTTGAACAGCGTGGACTTGCCCGAGTTCGGAGCCCCGGCGAGCGCGACCACCGGGTCGTCGCTGCCGGCGGGTCGGCCACCGGCGTCGCTGTGGCAGCTCGGGACGCCGCCGGAGGCCCGGACGACGCGCGGCTGGACGGCGGTCACCCGACGTCCGTCAGCTCGGACAGCCCGACCACGGCCAGGCGGCGGGTCATCGTCCGGTCCAGCGCGATCCGGCCGGCGCCGACCGCGACGATCCGACCGCCGCCGGCGGTCCGGGCGAGCACCTCGACGGTGGCCCCGGCGCGCAGACCGAGCTCGGCCAGCCGCCGCGCGCGAGAGGCCGGGACCGTGGCGGGGTCCGGCTCGGTGAGCCGGACGCGCTGCCCGACCGGGACGGTGGCGAGCGTCGCCGGGGGGCGCGTCGCGTCGGCCGGGGAGTTCGCCACCGGCCCACCATAAGCGAGAAGGTAAGGCATCCCTAACAGGGGTACCCGAGTCGCCGGTGTCCTCCGCCGGTCGACGGCGTGATGTCCCGGCGTGCACCGGGCAGGTAGTCCTCGTGTTCGACGCGTGCGCCGACCTGCCCGTTCCTCTCGAGCCCGCCGGCCACCAGCTGTCGTCACGCTACGTGCTCGAGGCGTTGCTCGGGCGCGGCGGTATGGCCGACGTGTACCGGGCGCGGGACCTCGTCCTGGACCGCCCGGTGGCGGTGAAGGTGTTCCGCGCCGGCGTGGTCCCCGGCACGCTGGAGCCGGTCCGGCAGCGCAGTGAGATGCGCGTCCTCGCCGGACTCACGCACCCGAACCTCGTGGCGCTGTGGGACGGGGGCGAGGACGGCCGGCTGTACCTCGTGATGGAGCTCGTCGACGGGCCGACGCTGGCGCAGCGGATCTCGTCCGGCCCGCTGTCCGAGACCGAGGTCGCCGACCTGGGCGCGCAGCTGGCCGACGCCCTGGACCACGTCCACCAGCGACGGATCGTCCACCGCGACGTCAAGCCCGCGAACGTCCTGCTCGCGAGCACGGGCGCCGGGTCGCAGGTGAAGCTCGCCGACTTCGGCATCGCGCGGCTGGTCGACGGCACCCGGTTCACCGAGGACGGGACGACGATCGGCACGCCGCACTACCTGAGCCCGGAGCAGGTGGCCGGACGACCGGTCGGCACCGCCGCCGACGTGTACGCGCTCGGGCTGATCCTGCTCGAGTGCCTCACCGGACGGCGCAGCTACGAGGGCACCGCCATCGAGTGCGCGCTCGCCCGGCTGACCACACCGCCCGCGGTGCCGGACAGCCTGCCCGGGCAGTGGCGCTCGTTGCTGACGCGGATGACGGTGACCGACCCGGCGGCGCGGCCTTCGGCGGAGGAGGTCGCGACGGTGTTGCGGGCGATCGCCGACGGTGACGCGGACGTCGTGCCGTTCGACATCCTGCCGTTCGAGGCCGTGCCGTTCGACGCCGTGCCGTCGCCCGTGCGTCGACGCCGTGTCGTCGGACGCCGTGCCCGTCCTGACTGCCCGTCGACGCCCGCGGCGGGTGCTCGGCGTGGCTGCGGCCGTCGCCGGGGTCGGCGTCGCCGGCGCCGGGATCACCGCTGCCGTGCTGCTCGGCCACGGTGGCACCTCCGGGCCGGCAGCGCAGCAGGCGGTCCACCCGGCGGCGCGGCCGTCCGTCACCGCCCCGGCCGGTAGGAGCGCCGCCCCGGCGGCCGCGGCGGCGGGCTCGTCCTCGACCGGCCCGACATCGTCCACGCCGCCCGCGTCCCGAGCGGCCGCGCCTGCGGTGCTTCCGACAGCCGCGCAGGTCTCCGCGGCCGCCGGCGTCCCGGGCGCCGGCTCGGCCGGCCCCACCGTGCCCGCCGTGCCCGCTGCGCCTGCGCCCGTCGCTGCCGTCGTGGCGGCCCCCACCGCCGCCCCGGCCGCCCCGGCCGCCCCCGCCCCGCAACACGGGTCCGGGAAGTCCGCCGGGTCGGGTCACGGCGGCGGGAACGGCAAGACCAAGCCGAAGCACTGACCGCACCGCGGCCGTCGCCTCACGGTGCGATGCGGTCGATCGCCCGGTAGACCCGCTGCTCGGACACCGGCCGCGCCGTTCCGAGCTGCTGGGCGAACAGGCTGACCCGCAGCTCCTCGAGGAGCCAGCGGACGTCCTGGACGTCGGACGCCGCGGCGCGCGCCGGCGGCAGGGCGGTCACCAGGGCGTCGTACGCGGCCTGCACCTGGTGCACGCGCTGCATCAGCGCCCGGTCGAGCTCGGGGTCGCGCGGGAGTCGCTCCAGTCGCCGGCCGGCGGCCCTGACGTACCGCGCCAGGTCACGCAGCCGGCCTGCGCCCGCGCGGGTCACGAACCCGGCGGGCAACAGCGCGTCGAGCTGGGCGCGGACGTCCTCGATCCCCGCGCGCTGGGACGGCGGAGCCGCGGCCGGCAGCTCGTTGCGGACGGCGTGGACTTCCGAGAGCACTGCTCGCACGTCTGCGAGCGCTGCTCCGGAACGGGACAGCAGTACCGGAGCGGTGCTCTCGCGCAGGGCAGCGAACGCCGACCGGGTCCATGGCAGCCCGTGGTCGGCCACGAGCGCGTCCACCGTGGCGTCGACGACATCGTCGAGCAGCTGAGGCAGGCCGCCGTCGGGATTGGCGCCGAGCAGCAACCGGTCCCGGGGCGACAGGCCGCTGGTGAGCGCCCGCACCGGCGAGGGCAGCACCCCCCGCAGCAGCACCCGCACCCCGGCCGGCATCGCGATGTGCTGCTCACGCTCGGTGGGGAACACCCGCAACGCCCGGTCGGCGGTGAGCGCCGGGTACCCGACGACGTCGCCGCTGTGCACCGTGCGCGGGATCTCGTCGAGGTCGGCCGGCCAGCCGTCCAGGCCCGTCCGTTCCAGGTCGAACCGCGCGGCGACAGCCGTCCGCGCCGGCGCCGCCAGGCGTTCACGCAGCTCGTCGATGTCCTTGCCGCGGGCCAGCACGTCCCCGCCGTCGCTCTCGACCGAGAACGTCAACCGCAGGTGCGGCGGGACGCGCTCGAGGTCGAAGGCGTCCAGCGGGACGAGGACGCCGGTCAACCGGTGCAGTTCGCGTTGCACGCCGTGCAGCAGGTCCTCGCGCCCGGGCGTCAGGCCGGCGAGCACCCGCCGCGCGGTGTCCGGCGCGGGGACGAACAGCCGGCGCAGCTCCTTGGGCAGGCTGCGGACCAGCGCTGTCACCAGCTCCTCCCGCAACGCCGGGACCTGCCAGCTGAACGTGTCACCGCCGAGCCGGGCGAGCGTCTCGACCGGGACGTGCACGGTGACGCCGTCGTCAGGTGCTCCGGGATCGAACCGGTAGCTCACAGGTAGTTCGACGCCGGAGGACCACCACACGTCGGGGTGCTCGTCGTCGCCGACGTCTGTCCGCAGGAGGTCCGCCCGCGTCATCGTCAGCAACGCCTTGTCCGGTTGCCGCTTCCACCAGCTGTCGAAGTGCCGGCTGGACACCACCTCGGCGGGGACACGCTTGTCGTAGAAGTCGAAGACCTCGTCCTCGCCGACGAGCAGGTCGCGCCGCCGGCTGCGGCTCTCCAGCTCACGCAGCTCCTCCATCAGCGCGGCGTTGTCCCGGACGAACCGGTGCCGGGTGTCCCACTCCCCGGCGACCAGCGCGTGCCGCAGGAAGAGTTCCCGGGCGACCGGCGGGTCGATCCGGGCGAAGTCGACGCGGCGTCGGGTGACCAGCGGGACGCCGTAGAGCGTCACTCGCTCGTAGGCCATCACGGCGCCGCGCCGGCGGTCCCAGTGCGGCTCGCTGTACGTCCGCTGCACGAGGTGGCCCGCGAGCCGCTCCACCGTGTCCGGCTCGATCCGCGCCACCACCCGGGCGAACAGCCGGGAGGTCTCGACGAGCTCTGCGGCCACCACCCATCGCGGTGGACGCTTCGCCAGCGCCGAACCTGGTGCGACGACGAAGCGGGTCCCGCGGGCGCCGAGGAACTCCCGCCCCTCCGCGGCGCGCATGCCGACCTGGGACAGCAGCCCGGCGGTGACCGCGGTGTGCACCTGCTGCGCCGACGCCGGCTGGTCGGTCTCCGTCAGTCCGATGCCGGCGGCGATCTGCCGCAGCTGACCGCGGAGGTCCTGCCACTCCCGGACCCGCAGGTAGTGCAGGAACTCCTCCCGGCACATCCGGCGGAACTGGTTGCCGGAACGCTCACGCTGCTGCTCGCGCAGGTGGTTCCACAGGTTGAGGAACCCGACGAAGTCGGAGTTCTCGTCGGTGAACCGGGCGTGCCGCTGGTCGGCGGCCGCTTGCTGGTCGGCCGGGCGCTCGCGCGGGTCGGGGATGGACAGCGCCGCCGCGAGGACGAGGACTTCGCGCACGCAGCCCTCACGTCCGGCCTGGACGATCATCCGAGCGATCCGCGGGTCGACGGGCAGCTGTGCGAGTTGTCGTCCGATCTCGGTCAACCGCTGCGCGTCGTCGAGTGCGCCGAGTTCGTGCAACAGCGCGACGCCGTCACGGACCGCGCGCCGGTCCGGTGGGTCGAGGAACGGGAAGTCCGCGACGTCGCCCAGCCTCAGTGCAGCCATCTGCAGGATGACGCTCGCCAGGTTGGTGCGCAGGATCTCCGGGTCGGTGAAGCGTGGCCGGCCCGCGTAGTCGTCCTCGCTGTACAGCCGGACGCAGATGCCGTCCGACGTGCGTCCGCAACGACCCTTGCGCTGGTCGGCGGACGCCTGACTGACCGGTTCGATGGGCAGCCGCTGGACCTTCGTGCGCGTCGAGTAGCGGCTGATCCGCGCGGTTCCGGGGTCGACGACGTACTTGATCCCGGGGACGGTGAGTGACGTCTCGGCGACGTTCGTGGCGAGGACGATGCGCCGCGTGCTGTGCGGCTGCCACACCCGCTGCTGCTCGGCAGTGGCGAGCCGGGCGTACAGCGGGAGGACGTCGGTGCCCGGCCACCCCCGCCCGCGCAGCGCCTCGGCAGTGTCCCGGATCTCGCGCTCGCCGCTGAGGAACACCAGGACGTCTCCGTTCCGCGGCAGCTCCTCGATCGCGCCGACGATGCTGTCGGTGACGTCGTCCTCGATCTCGACCGGCCGGTACCTGACCTCCACCGGGAAGGTGCGTCCCGACACCTCGACCACCGGCGCGCCGCCGAAGGCGTCGGCGAAGCGCTGCGGGTCGATCGTCGCGCTGGTGATGACCACCTTGAGGTCCGGGCGGCGCGGCAGCAGCCGGACCAGGTAGCCGAGCAGGAAGTCGATGTTGAGGCTGCGCTCGTGCGCCTCGTCGAGGATGATCGTGTCGTAGCCGCGCAGCATCCGGTCACGCTGGACCTCGGCGAGCAGGATGCCGTCGGTCATGAGCTTGACCAGCGTGCGGTCGCTGACCCGGTCGGTGAAGCGCACGGAGAAGCCGACGGTGTCGCCGAGCGGGGTGCCGAGCTCCTCGGCGATCCGCTCGGCGACCGTTCGCGCCGCGAGCCGCCGCGGCTGGGTGTGGCCGATCGTGCCGCGCACCCCCCTGCCCAGCTCCAGGCAGATCTTGGGCAGCTGGGTCGTCTTGCCCGAGCCGGTCTCCCCCGCGACGACGACCACCTGGTTCGCCTCGATGGCGGCCTTGAGCTCGTCCCGGTACTGCGTGACCGGCAGCGCCTGGGGGTAACTGATCCGCGGGACGGCGGCCCGACGGCGCTCGACCCTGCCCTCCGCGGCGGTGACCTGCTCGGCCAGCCGATCGAGATCGCGCGGGCGCTCCAGCTGCCGCTCCAGCCGGGCGGCGTCGCGAAGCATCAACGCCGGCAGCCGGGCACGCAGCTCGTCGGCCGTCGTCACTGCACCGAGGGTAGGGCGGCGGCCGTGCCGAGCGGCCAGACGGATCCGTCAGCGTGCGGCCTCATCGAGGTACGGGCCGCCGCCACCGGTGCACCATCGCGCCGCGGAGACCCGAGACCGAGTCGTCAGGACGCGGGCAGCCCGGTCACACGCCGGTAGGTGCGACGGGCGAGCGGCCAGCGGGCGGCACGGCGGGCCACCGGCTCGAGCGCGGTGGGCACTGCTCGACGCACTCGTGCTACCGGGCCTCGCGGGAGGTCGCCTGGGCCCGCGCCGGAGCTGGCAGCGGCAACGTCGGGCTCGTCGAGCTCGTCGGTCAGGGCCGCCACCGACATCCCGCCCTCAGCGTGGAACGTCATCGTGAGTCCGAGCGACTCCGCTCGGCCCGTGCCGAACCGGGCAGCGAGTTCGACGCGGCCAGGCACGCCGCTGACGAGCGCGGACAGTTCCGGACCTCGCCGGCCGGGTGACACCAGGGCGATCAGGGACAGCTCACCGAGCAGCAGCTGGCCTGTCAGACGCTCGGCGCGGGGCATGTGGATGCCGGGTACGGCGACCGAGAACCGGTTGCCGCCGCTGGTTTCCTCGAGCCGGACGTTGCGCGGGTCGAGGCCGGGGACGAGCGGAGTGCTCGTGCACCCGACGTCGAGCGTCAACCACCGGTCGCGTGCGCCGGTCAGGGGAACGCCGTCGATGATCGCCGACCCGACGGGCGACGAGATGAGTTCCACTGTCGACGCCAGGCCATCGCCGTCGACCACCTCGAGTCGCAGGCGCCACAAACCGGAAGACAGTGGCGATCCGCCGGCGGCGGTCGACGGATCGAGCGCGAAGTGCACCACGCCCTCAGAGTCCACGCGCAGGTCGAGCAGGAACTCCTCGAACGACGACAGGTGTTGCACAGTCGCCGCGGTCGCCACGGCCTTCCGGTCCGTCAGCACGGGAGTGGCACGGACGTTCAGGACCCCGTGGCGCCACTGCGCCGTCGCACTCGCCGTGCGTGTCGCCGCCCCGGACGCCGACCGGCGGTAGGCCGCGGGGTAGGACGCTATGGCGCCGAGCCGCGCCCCGTGCGGCGGCACCAGATGGTCGTCCGCCGCGGCTGCGATCAGGTCCGTCCGCAGCAGCCAAGTTGTCGATGAAGACACGTGGACACGCGTCAGGGCGGGGTCATCACGCACCAGCCCGTCAACGGGGCCACCCTCCGCGTTCACGACCCGGCCGCAGACGCCGTCGAGCTCGTGCTCACGTGCGAAGGCCAGGAGAACCGGCAGCGAGCGCGGCAACGGGAACTCCCCGTCCGCCAACAGCATCGTGTACTCGCCGGCCAACTCATCACGCCAAGACGACGGCGCGCCCTGGAGGTCCACCAGGCGAACGTTGGGACGCTGCGCGAGGAGCCGGCGGGACTCAGGACCCACCGTCCAGCCCGGTCCTGGAACCACGAGCGCCTCGAACGCGTCAGTTGGCAGGGCGACAGCATCGGTCGACGACCGCGCCTCGCGTACCGCGTCAGGACTGAAGGTTCGGAGGATCAGGCTGACGGATGCCACGACAGTGGATCGTCGCACGAGTCCTGCTCGAGGAGCCCATACGATCTCGCCGTGTTCTACCTCGACTTCCTCGCCGAGGTGCATCGGCGGCTCACACCACGGCGCTACCTCGAGATCGGGGTCCGGTGGGGGCACAGCCTCGCGTTGTCGCGGTGCAGCTCCGTAGGCGTCGACCCCGCGTTCGCGATCGACCAGGAACTGCACGCCGAGGTGCACCTCTTCCGGACTACCGCCGATGAGTACTTCAGCCGACCGGATCCGCTGGCGCCGGTGGGTGGTGAGCCGTTCGACCTGGTTTTCATCGACGGGATGCACCTCGTCGAGTACGCCCTGCGCGACTTCACGTACGCCGAGCGGTGCGCGGCACCGGCGTCGCTCATCGTCTTCGACGATGTCTTTCCGCGGAACGTGACCGAGGCCGCCCGCGTTCGCGTGACCGGCGACTGGACCGGCGACATCTACTCCCTGCTGCCTGTCCTCGAGCGGTACCGGCCCGACCTCCTCACGATCCCGGTCGATACAGCTCCTACCGGACTGCTTCTCGTGACGGCGCTCGACCCTACGGATGACACGTTGCGCGAGGCGTACGACGCCATCATCGCTGAACATCGCCGACCAGACCCCCAGCCGGTGCCGGAGCATCTCTTGCGGCGCACTGTCGGCCAACCGCCGCAGCGCGTGCTGGACTCTGGGATCTTGGAGCTGCTGGCCACGGTCAGGACGGACAGCCACGCGGACGCCGGAGAGCAGCTGCACCGTTTGGCACGCAGCCGGTTCGGGCCGGCTTATGGGAACGCGACGACCCGCGGCTGATGCCGGCGTCGCCCCCAGCCTGCCCGCGGTAGGCAACAGGACCGGACCCGAGCACGCGCATCCGACTCAAGGAGGCAGCAGCAAGGACCTGTGGATCGCCCGTTGGGCTACCGCCCGTCGAGAGCGGTCCTGCCTCGGCCTGGGCGCTGAGGACCACCCCGCGCCAGGTCCCGAGCGCGCCACGCGGACCCGTGCAGGATCTCGGTGCACGGTCAGGGGCCGGTCAGCCTCCGCGCGCTCCGTCGCTCGACGGTCAGACCAGCTGCCGACCTGAACACCGTCAACTCCGGGACCGCGAGCGTCAGCTGGCCGAAGTCGAACTAGTTTTCGGTGGGCGCCACCGGCGCGGACCCGTACCGGACGTGCAGCGGCGCTGACGACACCGCCTGCGCGTACATGTACGGCTACGCGAAGGCCTACGACGACGTGTACACCCGTGACACCACGGATCCGGCCGGTCACCTCCGGTGGCCCGACGTCGAGACCACCAACAGCTGGAAGGCCTCGACGGCGGCGAACCGCGCCGCCCTCGAGGGCATGGTCGCGGCGTTCACCGCGGCCGGCGCGACGACCGGTGCTCTACTCGACGGCCTACCAGTGGTCGACGATCGTCGGGACCGTTCCCCCGGCCAGCCCGCTGCACGCACTGCCGGAGTGGGTCGCTGTCGGTCCCGACCAGCTCGCGGACGCCGAGGCCGCCTGCCTCGCTGCCGCCTTGACCGCCGGACCGACGATGCTCGCGCGGTACGTCGAGGAGGGCGTCGACAGGGACACCGCCCGCTCCTGAGCTCTCCGCCGGACCCCTACGATGACCCGACCGGACGACGGAGGGCGAGGCGGGTGCTGCGGCGGCTGAGGCTGGCACGGCAAGTGGTTCGACGGGTCGCCCGGCTCGGCGACCAGGTCGACGCGCTGCAGCGTCGGCTCGACGCCTTCGACGAGCCCCTGCAAGGACCAGGTCGAGCAGCTCGGCGCGGAGGCCGACGCCGCGGCCGCCCGGCACGGTGAGCTGGTGGCCGCCCTCGAGGCGGTGCAGCAGCGCCTCGACGCCTCGGCCGGTGAGGACAGGGCCTGGCGGGAGCTCGTCGAGGTCGTGCCCGGGCCGCACTCCTGGGACACCAGCAGGCCACCGCGGCCGCGTCTCGCGGCGCTGGAAGAGATCCGCGACTCCGTGCACCTCGCGGCGCGCCGCCGTCCTGCGCACCGGCCCGTCCGCGTGCTGTTCGTCGCTCACCTCATCGAGACGTGGGACAGCTGCGACGGCATCGTGCGCGCGATGCAGGCGGCGCCGGACTTCGACCCGGTCGTCGTCACGGTCCCTCATCACTTCCGAGGTGACACGTCGGCGGTCGGTGAGCCGGACGTCAGCCGAGGCCTGGAGGCTCGGGGTGTCCCGCACATCCGGTTCTCCGACGTCGGACCGGACACGCTGCGGACGCTGAAGTACTTCGAACCGGATCTCGTCTTCCGGCAGTCCCAGTGGGACGCCGACGTCCCCGAGTCGCTCGGTGTCGACCACCTGAGCTTCGCCCGGCTGTGCCTGGTCCCTTACGAGCCGATGAACATCGTCGAGAACATCCTCACTGCCGAGGGCACCGACCCGGCGTTCGACAGCGAGCTGCACCGTGCCGCGTGGGCGGTCTTCTGCGCGAACGACCTGGTGCGCCGTCGCGCCGCCGAACGCAACGCCCGCGGCGCGGATCGGTTCCACGTCGTCGGGCACCCCAAGGCCGACCGGCTGCGCACGGTCGCCTCCCGGTGGCCCCTCCCGCAACGTCCCGGGGTCCCGAAGGTGTTCTGGTCGGCGCACCACTCCATCGCCAGCGAATGGACGAGCTTCGGGCTGTTCCCGCTCGGTGGCCGACGACGTGCTGAGCTGGGCGCAGGAGTGCCCCGAGGTCGACGTCGTGTTCAGCCCGCATCCCGCCTTCTTCGCCATGACGGCCTCAGCACTGTCGCCGTGGCCGCCGGAGCGGCTGCACGACTGGCTCGAGCGCTGGCAGCGGCTGCCGAACACCGGCATCTTGCGGTCGGAGGACTACATGCCGGTGCTCGCCGCGTCGGACGTCCTGGTCAGCGACGGGTTGAGCCTGCTCGCCGAGTACCAGGTGCTCGGCAAGCCGGTCGTGTTCCTGGAGCGCGAAGGCCACCGGCCGTTCAACGAGATCGGGGAGATCGTGCGCTCCGGGATCCACCCGGTGGCCGCCGTCAAAGAGGCCCGGGTGCTCGTCGACCAGCTGCTCGCCGAGGGGGACCCGCTGGCCGAGCGGCAGCGCGAGGTGGTCGCGCGGCTGTTCGGTCCGGCCGAGCCGTCCGCCGCCGAGCGAGTGCTCGACGTCGTGCGCCAGCTGCTGGCTGCCGAGACCGCGCCCGCGACGACGCGCGGCCACTCGCGCCCGTGACGACGGCCGCCGCGTCCGCCCGTCCGCGGATCAGCGTGGTCGTGCTCGCCTACGGCGAGGAGCCGGTGCTGTCCGAGTGCCTCGCCGCACTCCTCGACGGTCCGGCCAGTCCCGCCACGGACGTCGAGGTCGTGCTCGTCGACAACGGCGCCGCCGCGGTCGCGGACGTCCGCCCGCACCCGCATTTGACGCTGGTCCGGCCGCCGCGCAACCTGGGCTTCTCCGGCGGCTGCGAGGTCGGCGCCGCCCACGCCGCGGGCTCGGTGCTCGTCTTCCTCAACTCGGACGCCGTCCCCGAGCCCGGAGCGGTCGGCGCGCTCGCTGCCGCGGTCGATGACCCGACGGTCGGGCTCGCCTGCGGGAGCGTTCGTCTGGCCGACCGCCCCGACGTGATCAACACCGTCGGCAACCCGGTGCACTTCACCGGTGTGGTGTGGGTCGGCGGCTACGGCGACCCGGCGAGCGCGCACGCTCAGCGCGGGGACGTCGCCTCGGTCACCGGCGCGTTCATGGCCCTGAGGCGTGAGGTCTGGGACGAGCTCGGCGGCTTCCCCACCGAGTACTTCGCCTACCACGAGGACTCGGAACTGAGCCTCCGCGCCTGGCAGCACGGCTACCGCGTCGTCTACGAGCCGGGCGCCGTCGTGCGGCACCACTACGTGCACGACCGCAGCCCGCTGAAGCACTTCCTCGTGCAGCGCAACCGGCTCCTCACCGTCCTGACGGTGTTCCCCCGGCCGGTGCTCATCGCCGTCCTGCCCGCGGTCGTGCTGTACGACGCCGGCCAGGCGGTGATCTCCGCGCGCCGCGGTCACCTGCGGGGCAAGCTGGTCGTCTGGGCCAGCGTGGCGAAGCGGGCGGGGTGGATCACGCGGCGCCGCGCCGCCATCCAGTCGACCAATCGCATGGACCCGCGGGCGTTCGCCGACCTGCTGAGCGTCCGGATGGAGCCGAAGATGATCGAGCGCCCGCCGTCGGCGCGGCTGCTCAACCGCTGGTTCGAGGCGTACTGGTGGCTCGCCCGGCGACTGGTGGGCGTCCTGTCCCGCGCCGGCCGGTGAGCGTCCCGCGCCGCTCGGACCGCGATCCGCTTGTCCGTTTCCTCCGGGCATGGTTACGGTGCGAGCAGGGAGATCGTCGGGATCGCTTCGGAGGGTTTCGTCCATGGACATCCGCAGGACGGTCCTGAACTGGCCGGTGCTCCGGCAGCTCAGCGGCGACGACCCGCTCGGGCGCGGCGCGGCCGTCCAGTCGCCGCGGACGGCACGCCTGCGTGCCCGCACCGAGGACGCCGACCGGGTGGTGCAGAGCGTCTGCCCCTTCTGCGCGGTGGGCTGCGGGCAGCGGGTCTACGTCAAGGACGAGAAGGTCATCCAGATCGAGGGCGACCCCGACTCGCCGATCAGCCGCGGGCGCCTGTGCCCGAAGGGCTCGGCCAGCGAGCAGCTCGTCAACAACCGCAACCGCACCAGGAAGGTCCTCTACCGCCGGCCGCACGCGAGCGACTGGGAGGAGCTCGACCTCGACACCGCCAAGAGCATGATCGCCGACCGGGTGCTCGAGGCGCGTCGGGCGCACTGGCAGGACACCGACGAGGACGGCACCCGGGTCAACCGCGCGATGGGCCTGGCCGCGCTCGGCGGCGCGACGCTCGACAACGAAGAGAACTACCTGATCAAGAAGCTCTTCACCGCGATGGGCGCGATCCAGATCGAGAACCAGGCGCGTATTTGACACAGCGCCACCGTCCCCAGTTTGGGGGCCTCGTTCGGCCGCGGCGGCGCCACGACCTTCCAGCAGGACCTGCAGAACTCCGACTGCATCGTCATCCAGGGCTCGAACATGGCCGAGTGCCACCCGGTCGGGTTCCAGTGGGTGATGGAGGCGAAGGCGCGCGGCGCGACGATCATCCACGTCGACCCGCGGTTCACCCGCACCTCCGCGGTCTCGGACTACCACGTCCCGCTGCGCGCCGGCTCTGACATCGCGTTCCTCGGCGGGATCGTCAACTACGTCCTGCAGAACGAGAAGTACTTCCGCGACTACGTCGTCGCCTACACGAACGCGCCCGGTCATCCTGCGCGAGGACTTCCAGGACACCGACGACCTCGACGGTCTGTTCTCCGGTTACGACCCGGAGACCGGCACGTACGACTCGACGACCTGGCAGTACGAGGGCATCGACGAACCGGTCTCCGGTGGTCAGCAGCCGCCGCCGCAGGCGCAGGAGGACAACGAGGACGGCTCCTCGAGCAAGGAGCACCAGTCGTCGCAGCAGAGCCGCGGCGCCGGGCACGAGCTCGGTGGGCGGGGCGCCACCATGGACGGCGGCAACCTGGTCCACCGCGACGAGACGCTGCAGCACCCGAACTGCGTCTTCCAGGTCCTGAAGCGGCACTACGCCCGCTACACCCCGGAGATGGTGTCGGAGATCTGCGGCGTGCCGGCCGACCAGTTCCTGAAGGTGTGCGAGGCGGTCACCGCGAACAGCGGCCGGGAACGCACGACGTGCTGGGTGTACTCGGTCGGCTGGACGCACCACACCGTCGGCGTCCAGTACATCCGCGGCTCGGCGATCATCCAGCTGCTGCTGGGCAACATGGGCCGTCCCGGCGGCGGCATCCTCGCCCTGCGCGGGCACGCGTCCATCCAGGGCTCGACGGACATCCCGACGCTGTTCAACCTGCTGCCGGGTACCTGCCGATGCCGAAGGCCGGCGTGCACGACAGCCTCGACGACTACATCAAGTCGATCACCACGCCGACGCAGAAGGGCTTCTGGGCCGACGCCCGCGCCTACACGGTCAGCCTGCTGAAGGCCTACTGGGGCGACGCCGCGACCGCGGAGAACGACTACTGCTTCGACTACCTGCCGCGGATCAGCGGTGACCACGGCACGTACCAGACGGTCATGGACATGGTCGACGACAAGGTCGACGGCTACTTCCTGCTCGGCCAGAACCCCGCGGTCGGGTCGGCGCACGGGCGCATGCAGCGCCTGGGCATGTCGCACCTGAAGTGGCTGGTCGTGCGCGACCTCAACCTCATCGAGTCGGCCACGTTCTGGAAGGACGGGCCGGAGATCGAGACCGGTGAGCTGAAGACCGAGGACATCGCCACCGAGGTCTTCTTCATGCCGGCCGCGGCGCACGTCGAGAAGGACGGCACGTTCACCCAGACGCAGCGGATGCTGCAGTGGCACCACAAGGCCGTCGAGCCGCCGGGCGAGTGCGAGAGCGAACTGAAGTTCTTCTACGACCTCGGCGTCGAGCTGCGCCGGCGCCTCGCCGGATCGAGCGACCCGCGCGACCGGCCGCTGCTCGACCTGAAGTGGGACTACTCCGTCGACGAGCACGGCGAGCCGTCCGCCGACGACGTGCTGCTCGAGATCAACGGTCAGCACCTCGCCGGTGACAAGGCCGGGCAGGCGCTCAACAGCTACACCGAGATGAAGGACGACGGCTCGACCTCCGGCGGCTGCTGGATCTACACCGGCGTCTACGCCGACGGCGTCAACGCCTCGAAGAACCGCACGCCCGGGCAGCGAGCAGGACTGGGTGGCGCTCGGACTGGGGCTGGGCGTGGCCGGCCAACCGGCGCATCCTCTACAACCGCGCCGCCGCCGACCCCGAGGGCCGGCCGTGGAGCGAGCGCAAGGCGCTACGTCTGGTGGGACGCCGAGCAGCGGAAGTGGACCGGGCACGACGTTCCCGACTTCGAGGTCGACGAAGGCCCCGTCCTACCGGCCCTACCCGGGCACCGGCGGCGTGGCGGGCCTGGCCGGCGACGACCCGTTCATCATGCAGGCCGACGGCAAGGGCTGGCTGTTCGCACCGACCGGGCTGCTCGACGGTCCGATGCCGGCGCACTACGAGCCGGCCGAGTCCCCGGTCCGCAACCGGCTGTACGCCCAGCAGGCGAACCCGGCGCGCGAGGTCTTCAAGCGCAAGGACAACCTGCAGAACCCGTCGCCGCCGGAGCCGAGCGCGGACGTCTTCCCGTACGTGTTCACGACCTACCGGCTGACCGAGCACCACACCGCCGGCGGGATGAGCCGGTGGGTGCCCTACCTGTCGGAGCTGCAGCCGGAGTTCTTCTGCGAGATCTCGCCCGAGCTCGCGCGCGAGCGCGGGCTGCAGCACCTCGGCTGGGCGACGATCGTCACCGCCCGCAGCGCGATCGAGGCGCGGGTCCTCGTCACCGACCGGGTGGTCCCGCTGCACGTCGACGGGCAGGACCGTCCACCAGATCGGCCTGCCCTACCACTGGGGTGTCGGCTCGGACGCGCTGGTCGAGCGGCGACTCGGCGAACGACCTGTTCGGCGTGACGCTCGACCCGAACGTCCACATCCAGGAGTCGAAGGTCTCCTCGTGCGACATCCGGCCGGGCCGCCGTCCGACCGGGCCGGCGCTGCGGCGCTTCGTCGAGGAGTACGTGAGCCGGGCCGGGATCACGGTCGAGACCGGCAACACCAAGCTGACGCCGACGGCGGAGAGGAGCTGACGGTGCCGAACCAGTTCTACGGCCCCGTGCCCGACGTCGCCGGGAACGCCGGCTGGGAGGACCCGCCGCCACGCAAGGGGTTCTTCACCGACACGTCGATCTGCATCGGCTGCAAGGCCTGCGAGGTGGCGTGCAAGGAGTGGAACCAGGTCCCGGAGGACGGGCTGAACTTCCTCGGCTCGTCCTACGACAACACCGGAGCGCTCGGCGCGTCGACCTGGCGGCACGTCGCGTTCATCGAGCAGCCACTCCCGCTGGCCTCCCAGGACCCGGGCATCGCGGGCACACCCGTCGGCCCGTCGGCGACCGACGTCCTCAACCGGGCCGGTGACTCGGCGTTGTCCGGGGAACGGGCGATGCTCGGCACGGACACGACCAAGGTGTCGCTGGGGATGCCGTCGACGACGCTGCCCGGCCAGGACAGTGGTCGTCCGAGGACGGACTTCCGGTGGCTGATGTCCTCGGACGTCTGCAAGCACTGCACGCACGCCGCGTGCCTGGACGTCTGCCCGACCGGGTCGCTGTTCCGGACGGAGTTCGGCACGGTCGTCGTGCAGGAGGAGATCTGCAACGGCTGCGGGTACTGCGTGCCGGCATGCCCGTTCGGCGTCATCGACCGTCGGATCGGCGACGAGGGGACGCGCAACGTCGGCATCGCGCAGAAGTGCACGCTCTGCTACGACCGGCTGGAGGTCGGTGCGACGCCGGCGTGCGCGAAGGCGTGCCCGACGGAGTCGATCCAGTTCGGCGACCTCGACGAGCTGCACTCGCGGGCCCAGGCGCGGGTGGCGCAGCTGCACGACGCCGGCGTCTCGAACGCGCGGCTGTACCTGGAGGACGAGGACGACGGGATCGGCGGCGGCGGAGCGTTCTTCCTGCTGCTCGACGAGCCGGAGGTGTACGGCTTCCCGCCCGACCCGGTGGTCACCACCCGGGACCTGCCGGCGATGTGGCGGCGTGCGGGTGTCGCGGCGGCGACGCTGCTCGCCGGCGCGGTCGCCGCCTTCGTCGGGGCACGGGGCTGATGGCCGCCACCCAGCCGACCGAGCAGGGCAACCTGCAGCAGGACACGCACGCGACGGTCGGCACCCAGGGCGGCCGGGGGCAGCGCCGGGGCTACCGGCGCGGTCGCGGCGGCGGTGAGCGATCGATGGTGCCGCCGGCGCAGTTCACGTCCTACTACGGCCGGCCGGTGCTCAAGCCGTCGCCGTGGGAGTCGGACATCCCCGCCTACCTGTTCCTCGGCGGGCTGGCGGCGGGGTCGTCGCTGCTCGGCGCCGGCGCGGACCTGACCGGGCGGGACTCCCTGCGGCGGCCGGCGCGGGTGACGGCGCTGGCGGCCATCCTCGCGTCGTTCGCGGCGCTCGTGCACGACCTGGGCAAGCCCGCCCGGTTCACCAACATGCTGCGGGTGGCCAAGCCGACCTCGCCGATGTCGGTGGGGACGTGGATCCTCACCGGCTACGCCCCGTTGGCGGGGCTCGCGGCGGCGGCGGAGCTGCGCGGGCTGGTCGCACCGCTGCTGCCCGGGCCGCTGCGCCGGCTGCTGCCGGTGCTCGGCGCGCTCGGGCGGCCCGCCGGGCTCGGCGCGGCGGTGGTCGGCCCCGCGGTGGCGTCCTACACCGCCGTCCTCCTGGCGGACACCGCGACGCCGACCTGGCACGAGGGCTACAAGGAGCTGCCGTTCGTCTTCGTCGGGTCCGCCGCGGCGGCCTCCGGCGGGTTGGGGCTGATCACGGCGTCGGTGGCAGACGCCGGCCCGGCGCGCAACCTGGCGGTCGGTGGGGCGGTGCTCGACCTGTCGGCGGCGCAGGTCATGGAACGCTCGATGGGCCTCGTCGCCGAGCCGCTGCACCAGGGCACGCCCGGACGGCTCATGCGCGCCGCCAAGACGTTGACCGCCGCCGGCGCCGTCGGGGCGGTGCTCGGCCGGCGCTCGCGGGCGCTGTCGGCGCTGTCCGGCGCCTCGCTCGTAGCGGGGTCGGTGTGCACGCGGTTCGGCATCTTCGAGGCCGGCCAGGAGTCCGCGAAGGACCCGAAGTACACGATCGTGCCGCAACGCGAGCGGGTGGAACGCCAGGGCGGCCCGACCCGTTCCGCCTGATCCCTGGCGTTGCGGGGTCGGAGGAGCCCGCTCAGCCCGGTCAGCCCGGTCCGCCCGGTCAGCGCACGACGAGCGGGTACTCGCCGCGCGGCACGAACTCCCCGATCACCGGGGCGCCGGACACCTCGCCGGCCAGGAGCAGGCCGCCACTGGTCTGGGCGTCGGCGAGCAGCAGCAGCTCGTCCTCATCGACGTCCGCCGCCAGCACCGGTCGCACCCAGTCGAGGTTGCGCCGGGTACCGCCACTGACGAACCCGTCGCGGAGTGCCTCCCGGGCGCCGTCGAGGTACGGCACCGCCGCGGCGTCCACCACGGCGGTGACGCCGGAGGCGCGCGCCATCTTGTACAGGTGGCCCAGCAGGCCGAAGCCCGTGACGTCGGTGGCCGCCTCGATGCCGGCCGTCAGTGCGGCGGCCGACGCGTCGGCGTTCAGGGCCGTCATCGACGCGATCGCCTGCTCGAAGACCTCGCCGGTCGCCTTGTGCCGGTTGTTCAGCACGCCGACGCCCAACGGCTTCGTCAACGTGATGGGCCGACCGGCGCGCGCCGCGTCGTTGCGCAGCAGCCGCTCCGGGTCGGCCACGCCGGTGACGGCCATGCCGTACTTCGGTTCCGGGTCGTCGATGGAGTGCCCACCGGCGACCGAGCAGCCCGCCGACCGGGCGACGTCCCGCCCGCCGCGGAGGACGTCGCGCAGCAGGTCGGCGTCGAGCACGTCGCGCGGCCAGCCGACGAGGTTCACCGCCACCACCGGCCGCCCGCCCATCGCGTACACGTCGCTGAGGGCGTTCGCCGCCGCGATCCGTCCGAAGTCGTACGGGTCGTCGACGACGGGGGTGAAGAAGTCGGCCGTCGCGACGACGGCCAGCCCGTCCGCCACGCAGACCACAGCGGCGTCGTCACCGTCGTCCAGGCCGACGACGACCTCCGGCGCGGAGTCGGCGCCCAGGCCGCGAACGATGTCCTCCAGCTCGCCGGGCGGGATCTTGCAGGCGCACCCGCCCCCGTGCGCGTACTGGGTCAGTCGGACCTGCGTCGCCGTCACCACCTCGACGGTAGTCACGGCGCGACATGGCGCCGGTGGCAGGCGGGCGACGTCGAGCGCCGAGTGGCCAGTACGCCGCCGGGTGGCCAGTTCCGCGCCGGGTGGCCACTTCCGCCGCCGGGTGGCCACTTCTCGCGCCGAGTGGGCGCTCGTTCGCTGACCACTCGGCGGACATCGGACCACTCGCGGGGGAAGTGGCCACCCGGGCGCGCCGACCCGCGGCTGGGTGACGGAGCGGCTGGGTGACGGAGCGGCTGGGTCGACGGAGGGGTGGCGACGGAGCGGCTGGGCTGGCGGAGCGGCGTCGACGGTGTCGGGTACAAAGGGGGCGGAGGCGTCTCGGTGCCTGGTGGCCCGCCCGGTCTTCAAAACCGGTGAGGTCGAGGATCTCGATCTGGCGGGTTCGATTCCCGTCCGCCTCCGCCACGAGGGACCTGTCGGGAGCGGAGGACGAGTGACCGACGCCCGCCGGCAGGTGCCGCGCACGGACGCGGTGCTGGCCGATCCGCGACTGGTCGACGCCGCCGCCCGACTCGGACCGGCCACCGTCAAGGCCGCCGTCCGCGCCGCACAGGACCGCGCCCGCGCCGGGGACCTCGCACCGGAGGCGGTCGCGGACGCCGCGGTCGGCGCCCTGCCCGACCGCGCGACGACGCTGCGTCCCGTCCTGAACGCCACGGGCGTCGTCCTGCACACCAATCTCGGCCGGGCGCCGCTCTCGCCCGCCGCCGTGGAGGCGGTGGTGGCCGCGTCCGGGTACGTGGACGTCGAGTTCGACCTCGGCACGGGCGCCCGGGCCCGCCGCGGCCGCGGCACGCTCGCGGCGCTGCGCGCGGCCGTTCCCGCGGCCGAGGACGTGCTGGTGGTGAACAACGGCGCCGCTGCCCTGGTGCTCGCCGTCACCGCGCTCGCCGCCGGGCGGGAGGTCATCGTCAGCCGGGGGGAACTGGTCGAGATCGGGGACGGTTTCCGGCTGCCCGCGCTGATGGAGTCGACCGGCGCGCGCATCCGTGAGGTCGGCACCACCAACCGGACGACGCTCGCCGACTACGCCGACGCGCTCGGGCCGGACACCGCCGCGATCGTCAAGATCCATCCGTCCAACTTCACGGTCAGCGGGTACACCTCGGACGTCCCGGTCCGCCAGCTGGCGACACTCCCGACAGCAGTGCTCGCAGACGTGGGCAGCGGTCTCTTGGCAGCGGACTCGACCGTGAGCGCGGAACCGGATGTGAGCAGTGCTCTCACCGACGGCGCCGCCCTCGTGACCTGCAGCGGCGACAAGCTGCTCGGCGGCCCGCAAGCGGGCCTCGTCCTCGGCCGGGCCGACCTGGTCGAGCGGCTGCGCCGGCACCCGCTGGCGCGCGCGCTGCGGGTCGACAAGCTGACCCTCGCCGCACTCGAGGCGACGCTCTGCGGTCCGGTGCCACCGGCGACGGCCACCCGACGGGCGGACCCCGCGGTGCTGCGGCAGCGCGCCGAGCGCCTCGCGACGGCGGTCGGCGGGGACGTCGTCGCCTCGGCCGGCGCGGTCGGCGGCGGTTCGGCGCCCGGTCTCGTCCTGGACGGCTGGGCGGTCGCGCTCCCGGCCGACCTGGCCGCCGCCCTGAGGACGCGAGGCGTGGTCGGGCGGGTGGAGCGCGACCGCTGCCTGCTCGACCTGCGGTGCGTGCCGCCGGAGCGCGACGACGAGCTGGCCGACGTGGTGCGCGCGTGCACGTCGTAGCCACGGCGGGTCACGTCGACCACGGGAAGTCGACGCTGGTCCGCGCCCTCACCGGTATGGAGCCGGACCGGTGGGCGGAGGAGCGCCGCCGCGGCATGACCATCGACCTCGGCTACGCCTGGACGACGCTGCCCAGCGGTCAGACGCTCGCTTTCGTCGACGTGCCGGGCCACCAGCGGTTCATCGGCAACATGCTCGCCGGTCTCGGCCCGGCACCGGCCGTGCTCGTGGTGGTCGCCGCCGACGAAGGCTGGCGCCGGCAGTCCGGCGAGCACCTGGCCGCCGTCGACGCGCTCGGCATGGCCACCGGGCTGCTCGCCGTCACCCGGAGCGACCTCGCCGACGCCGGCACCGTCGCCGCCGTCGTCGCCGACGCCCGGCAACGGATCGCCGACAGCTCGCTGGGCGACGTCGAGGCGGTCACGGTCAGCGGAGCGACCGGAGCGGGGATCGACGAGCTCCGCGCCGCTCTGGCGCGGCTGGTCGGCAAGCTGCCGACCCCGGACACCGCGGGCCGGGTGCGGCTGTGGGTCGACCGGGCGTTCACCGTCCGCGGCAGCGGCACCGTCGTCACCGGGACGCTCGGGAGCGGAACCCTCGCGGTCGGCGACGAGCTGGAGCTCAGCGGCGGCCGCGCCGTGGGCGTCCGGGCGCTGCAATCGCTCGGGCGGCCGGTCGAGCAGGCACCAGCGGTCGCCCGGGTCGCGGTCAACCTGCGCGGCGTGCCTCGGGAGGCGGTCGGTCGTGGTGACGCGCTGCTGACCCCGGGCGCCTGGCACGGCACCGACGCGCTCGACGTCCGGGTCGAGGCCACCCAGGACGCGGAGCTCCCGTCGGAGCTCGTCCTGCACGTCGGCTCGGCCGCCGTCCCGATCCGGTTGCGACCGCTCGGCGACCCCCGCGACGGCGCCGCGCGACTGGTCCTGCACCGGGCGCTGCCGCTGGTCGCCGGCGACCGCGGCATCCTCCGCGATCCCGGACGGCAGACGGTGGCCGCCGGCGTCGTCGTCCTGGACACCGACCCGCCGCCCCTGGTCCGACGCGGCGCGGCCCGGCAGCGCGCGGCCGCGCTCATCGCCGGACGGCCGTCACCGGCCGACGTCCTGGCCCGGCGCGGCGCGGTCCGGCTGGCCGACGCGGGCGAGCTCGGCCTGGGCCGGCAGGACGGCGTCAGCGCCGCGGGCTGGCTGGTGGACCGCGAGTGGTGGACGGCCTGGACCGCGCGGCTGGCGCAGGCCGTCGACGCGCACGCCGCCACGACACCGATGCAGCCCGGTCTGCCGACCGAGGCCGCCCGCCGTGCGCTGGACCTCCCCGACGCCGCCCTGCTCGCCGACCTCGCCCGGGCAGCCGGTGTCGAGCAGGCGCAGGGGCGGCTGCAGCGCCCCGGTGCCCGGGCCAGCCTCGGCGCGGCGGAGCCCGCAGTGCAACAGCTGGAGCAGCGGCTGCGCGACTCGCCGTTCGCCGCGCCGGAACGTCCCGACCTCGACGGGGCAGGGCTGGGACCGCGGGAGGTGGCCGTGGCGGTCCGCACCGGCCGGCTGGTCCGGATCGGCGAGGACGTCCTGCTGCTGCCGGACGCGCCGGCGCGGGCGATGCGGGTGCTCGCGGACCTGCCGCAGCCGTTCACCACCAGCGAGGCCCGCGCGGCGCTGGGCACGACCCGCCGGGTGGCCGTCCCGCTGCTGGAGCACCTCGACGCCCGGGGGTGGACCGAGCGGCTCGACGCCGGGCACCGCCGGGTCAGTCCGGCCGATCGGCCTCCCGCATCGGGATCCTGAGCGCCCGGGCCACGTAGCGGGACCGATCCGCCCTGCACGACCACCGAGATCAGGACGACGAGGAAGATCACGCCGTAGAGCCGCCGCGCCTGCGGGACGTCCTCGGCGAGCAGGAACGTACCGAGCAGGATCGGCACCGCGCCCTTGAGTCCCGGCCCAGAGCACGAACGCCCGCTCCTGCACCCGGAGCCGCACCGGGATGAGGACGAGACCGACGAGCAGCGGTCGCACGACCACGATGAGCAGCGCAGCGAGCACGACGCCGGGGACGACCACGTCGCGGCTCAACACCTCGCGAAGGGACACCGTCAGGCCGAGGACGGTGAACGCCACGATCTCGGCGAGGCTGCTCAGCGCCCCGGTGAACTGCTCCACCGCGGGCCGCTCCGGCGTCTCCAGGTCACCGACGACGATGCCGGCGAGGAACACCGCGAGGAACCCGGAGCCGTGCGCGACCGCTGCCCCGCCGTAGATCAGCCCGGCGAACGCGAGGGCGCGCAGCGGCTGCAGGGCGGGGTTCGGCAGCGGCAGGCGCTGCGCCGACACGCGCAGCAGCCACCCGCCGAGCAGGCCCACCGCGATGCCCACCACCATCTCGAGCGCGAACTCGCCGAGCGCGGAGCCGACCGCGGACAGCCCGCCGCCGCTCGCGCCGAGGATGCTCGCGATCAGCGCGATGCCGACCGGGTCGTTCGCGCCGGACTCGCCCTCCAGCAGGGTGCCGCTGCGTCCGGCGATCTCCTTGTCGCCGAGGACGGAGAACACGACGGCGGGGTCGGTCGGCGCGAGCGCCGTCCCGAGCAGCAGGGCCGTCCGCCAGTCGAGGCCGAAGAGCGTGTGCCCGAGCAGCGCGAGCGCGCCGGCGGTGACCGCCGTCCCGAGGACGCCGACCCAGACGATCGCGCCGGCGGCAGTACGGAACCGGCGCAGTCCGATGTTGATGCCGCCGTCGAACAGGATGATCACCAATGCGACGGTGACCAGGCGTTGGTCGGTGACGATCCCCAGGCCGCCGAGCGACGGCCACAGGTCGGAGGCCACCGCCGCGGCGAGCAGGAAGATCGCCGGCGCCGGGATGCGCACCAGCGCACTGATCCGGTTCGACAGCAGCGCCGCGGACAGGGCGAGCGACACGAGAGCGATGACGACGCCGAAGGCGTGCACGTCTCCCATCGCGCGGCCCCCTGCCGGACGGTCGGGTCGCCCCGACCTCCGGCGCCGGGACGTCAGGCTACCGGGTGCGCTCCCGCGGACCTGGTCGCGGCGTGCCGCGGCCCGGGGGCCGGCGCGCGTGCGCCCTCCGGCTGTGCGGGTGGGGCCGGCTCGCGTGCACCCTCCGGCTGGGCGGGGCCGTGCTGGACGAAGTCCTTGCCGCGGATGAGCGCGAACGCGAGCACGCCCGCGGCCAGTGCCAGCACCGCGGAGACGAGCAGGATGCTGTTCAAGGCGGACGTGAAGCTGCTCCGCACCAGGTGCTGCAGGGCGCCGCGCTGAGCCGGCGGCGTCGAGCCGAACAGCCGGGCGACCTCCCCGTTGCGCAGCGCGTCGGACACACCCCGGGCGCGGTCGGCGAACGGAGTCCCGACGACGGCGTCGCGGACCGCGGACGCCAGCCGCGAGCTGAACAGGGTGCCGAGCAGCGCGATGCCGGTGGCGATGCCCACCTGCCGGAACGTCGAGTTGATGCCCGACGCCATCCCGGCGCGCTCCGGCCGGACGACGCCCACCGCGGTCGACGCGAGCGGCGGGTTGATCAGTCCGACACCGACGCCGGCGACGACCAGACCGGGCAGCAGGTGCGTCCAGCTCGAGTCCGCCGAGAGCCCCCGCATCAGCAGCAGACCGACGCCGACCAGCAGCAGTCCCGGGCCGATCAGCGCGCGCACCGGGACCCGGGAGCTCAGCCGGCCCGCCACAGCGCTCGTGATCAGGATGGCGACCGAGACGACGAGCAGGCGTAGACCGGTCTGCAGCGCGGTGAAGCCGAGCACGTCCTGCAGGTACAGCACGAGGTACAGGAACATCGAGAAGATGCTCGCCGAGACGCCGAACGCCGCGATCGCGCCGCCGCTGAAGGTCGGCAGCCGGAACAGTCCGAGGTCGAACATCGGGTGGTCGATGCGTGCCTCGACGACGACGAACACTGCCAGCAGGACCCCGGCCGCGATGAAGCTCGCGACGACCTGGGTGTCGCCGAAGCTCGTCCGCCCCGACTCGATGAGGCCGTAGATCAGCGCGGCGAGGGCAGCCGAGAACAGGACGAAACCGGCCCAGTCGGGTCGCCGGGCATGGTCGTTGCGGGACTCGCGGACCCGCAGGACCGTGAGCACGAGCGCGACCGCGCCGACCGGCAGGTTGACGAAGAAGATCCACCGCCAGGACAGGCCGGACACCAGCGCGCCACCGACGATCGGGCCCACGGCGACGGCGACGCCGGTGATGGCCCCCCACACACCGAACGCGACCCCGCGATCCTTCCCGCGGAAGGCATCCGCGAGCAGTGCCAGGGACACCGAGAACATGATCGCGCCGCCGACGCCTTGCAGACCGCGGGACAGCTCGAGCATCGTCGAGGACTGCGCGGCGCCGCACAGCGCGGATGCAGCGGTGAACACGCTCAATCCGATCACGTACAACTTGCGCCGACCGTACTGGTCGGCCAGCGATCCGGAGGTCAGCAGCAGCGCGGCGAGCGTGAGGGCGTACGCATCGACGACCCACTGGAGGTCGGCGAACGACGCGTTGAGCGAGGTCTGGATGTCCGGCAGGGCGACGTTCACGATCGTCACGTCGAGCAGCAGCATGAAAGTGCCGAGGCAGACCGCGGCAAGGGTCCACCACTTGGTGTCGTCGCCGGCGGGGTTGCCGCCGGCAGCGGGGGCGGTCTCGGGGGTCGGTCTCGGGAGCGGTGTCGGGAGCGGTCTCGGGGGCGGCGTGGCGGCCCACCGGGGCGGGTGCGGATTGGTTCTGCAGCGTCACGATGTCGACTGTACGCCCGATGTGTACAGCCGTACACTTGTGCGCGTGACCGTTGACGTCCCCCGCCCGCGCGATGCGGGACGCACCCGTCGACGGCTGGTGGAGGTCGCCGGCCGGCACTTCGCGCAGCACGGGTACGAGGGCACGAACGTGCGCAGCGTCGCCGCGGAGGCCGACGTCTCCCCCAATCTCGTCACGCGGTACTTCGGCGGCAAGGCCGGCCTGTTCGCCGCCGCCAGCGACGTCGACCTGCGAGTCCGCGCCGTCCTGCCCGGGCCGTTCGAGGACCTCGGCGCCCGCATCGCGCGCAAGGTCATCACCCGCTGGGAGGACGCCGGCGCCGGCGACCCGCTGATGATGATGGTGCGCTCGGCCGGGAGCTCACCCGACGTCGCGGCGGCCCTCGGCGACTACTTCGCCCGCCAGGCGATGACGCCGCTGGTCCGGCACCTCGTCGCGACCCTGGGTTGCACGCCGGACGCGGCCGCGGACCGGGTCACCGGCGTCGGCGCGCTGATCATGGGCGTCGTCATGTCCCGCTACGTCGTGGGCAGCGGGCCACTCGCCGACGCGGATGCCGGAGCGCTGGAACGCTGGCTCGCCGACCGACTGCAGCGCCTGCTCACCGATCCCGCGCCACCGCCGCTGCGCTGACCGACACCGGATCCCACGGATGTCCGGGTCGTCGGCCTGGACGAGGACCACCGCAACCGGCAGCCACGTGCGCCAGGTAGGACTGCGCACTCCTCCAGGTCTTCCTGACGGGCCGGCAGCCAGCCCGCCTCCCGACGCACGTCATGCTCAGCACTCGTCACGAACCCGACCGTGACGCCGGCCGGCTGCCTGCCCGGACGCGAGCGAGCCCGCCGTCGACCCAGCGGTAGAGCATCCCCATCCCGAGGATGAGCAGCGCGACGCCGACCCCGTTGCGCAGCGCCACCGCGTATCCCAGCTGGGTGACGTCGATGAAGGGGTAGGGATACCAGTCGCTCGCCGCGCCGTGCGCCAGCGTGTACGCGACGTAGAGCGCCGGCCAGACCAGCGACCAGCCGAGCACGCCGTCGGTGATCCGCCGGCGCGGCCCGAACAGCACCCAACCGACGACGGTGCCGAGCGGCGCGACGTAGTGGAAGGCGATGTCGGTCAGCTTCGGGATCCCGTGCAGGTCGACGAGCGGGCGCAGCAGCGTGACGTAGATCAGCCCGGTGACCGTGATGCCGACCAGCGCGTCGAGCCGCAGGACCCGCCACAGCCGGCCGGGTCCGGTCGGCTCGACCAGCAGCCACACGCTCGTGAGGAGGACCAGCAGGTTGCTCTGGATCGTGAAGTAGCTGAGGAACCGGATGACACGCGTCCCGGCGGCCACCGTCCGCCCGTTCTCGTCGACGAGGACGTTCTCCCCGCGCACCACCAGCGTGAGCTGGACGACGACCGAGACGGCGATCACCAGAGCGAGCAGAGCGTGCCAGATCCGCGCCGCCGCCACCGCAGGAGCCCGGGTGCCGGCGGCGGCGGGAGTCGACACGGGCCGCAGCGTAAGTGCTGAGTGCGGCCGGTCCGCGGAGGCTCGGTCGGGCACGATCGAGCGGTGACGCGGGGACGGGCGGTCCGGCTGTCCGTCAGCGTCGTCGCGCTCGGGCTGCTCGTCGCGTTCGTGCTGGTGCCGCAGCTGCGTTCGGCGGCGGACCAGACCGCGACCCTGTCGGGGATCTCCGGATGGTGGCTGGCCGCCGCCGCGGTGTGCGAGCTGGCGGCCCTGCTCGCGTACACCCGCCTCACGCAGGTCACGCTCCACCCCGCGCGGATCGGTTTCGGCACAGCGCTGGCGGTGGACATGTCCACCTTCGCGGTCAGCCACGTGGTCCCGGGCGGGTCGCTGGTCGGCGCGGGCGTCGGGCTCCGGCTGCTGGTGCGCTCCGGGGTGGACGCCCCGCACGCCATCAGCGGCAAGACAGTGCAGTCGATCGGCTCGGCGGTGGCGCTCAACGTCCTGCTCGCCGTCGCCCTGGTCGCCGCGGTGCCACTCCATGGTGACGCGCCGATCTACCCCGTGGCGGCGGCGGTGGTCGTCGCGTTGCTCGCGGCCGTGACCGTGGCGGTCGTCGTCCTGCTGCGGCACCCGGCCCGCTCGGCGGACGTACTCGGCGCCGTGACCGCGCGCGTCCCACGGCTGGACGCCGGGGCGGGACGGCGCGTGGCGGCGTCACTGACCGAGACCCTGGTGCAGGTCGTCACGCACGGCGCCGACCGGCGGGCGGCCGCGCTGTGGGCGGTGCTCAACTGGGTGCTCGACGCCGCGGCGCTGTGGTGCGCGATCCGCGGCTTCGGGCACGCCCTCGGGCCGGTGGGGCTGTTCGTCAGCTACGGCCTGGCCAACGTCTTCGCCGCCGTCCCGATCACTCCGGGTGGTCTGGGCGTCGTCGAGGGCGTCGTCATCCCGGCGCTGGAGAGCTTCCAGGTGCCGCACGCCGCCGCGGTCTTCGGCGTCACCGCGTGGCGGCTGCTGAGCTTCTGGGCGCCCATCCCGATCGGGTTCACGACGCTCGTGGTGCTGCGCCGCCGGTACCGCCACCTGCCGCCGACGTCCGGTGCGCACTCGACGGCGCCCGCGGGAGTGGTCCCGCCACCGGCGGGGTAGACCGCTCCGGTCACCACCTGCTGCCAGGAGATCCCGTGCCCTCCATCGCGAACCAGACCGACGTCGAGCTCGGCGGCGCGGCCGGCGTGCTGGTCCGCCGGCGCCGCGACCGCGTCCGCCTCGACGCCCTGCTGCACGAGCTGGGGGACGCCCGCGCCACCGGGACGCGCCAGCGCACCGCACCCACCCGGCCGCACCCGGTCGTCGCGCGGCGCCCACCCGGCAAGGTGGTCGCCGCGCTGCCGCTGAGCGTCCTCGACCGCACTCGCGTCCTCGCCGCCGCCGCCGGCGCGCTCGAGCACGTCCCGCCCCTGACCACGGGCGAGCGGTCCAGCACCTCCCGGTCGGAGTAGCGCCGCATGCGCGTCGCGGTGCTCGCGACCTGTCTGGTGGACGGGTTGTTCCCGGAGGTCGGCAAGGCGACGGTGCGGCTGCTGCGCCGGTTGGGCTGTGACGTGGACGTGCCTCTCGGCCAGACCTGCTGCGGTCAGATGCACGTCAACACCGGCTACCCGGAGCAGGCGCTGCCGCTGGTGCGGGCGACCGTGGCGGCCTTCGAGGGCGTCGACGCCGTCGTGGTGCCGTCCGGGTCGTGCACCGGCTCGGTGCGCCACCAGCACGCGGCGGTGGCAGCGGCCGCCGGGGAGGACGGCCTGGCAGACGCCGCGACGGAGCTGGCCGGGCGGACCCACGAGCTCTCGGAGTTCCTCGTTGACGTGCTCGGCGTGGAAGACGTCGGCGCCTATTACCCGCACCGGGTGACCTACCACCCGACCTGCCACTCGCTGCGTCTGCTCCGGGTCGGGGACCGGCCGCTCCGGCTGCTGCGGGCGGTGCGCGGACTGGATCTTGTCGAGCTGCCGGGCGCCGAGCAGTGCTGCGGGTTCGGCGGCACGTTCGCGTTGAAGAACCCGGACGTGTCGGCGGCGATGCTCGCGGACAAGATGGCCGGTGTGCTGGCCACCGACGCCGAGGTCGTCACCGCCGGAGACGCCTCCTGCCTGATGCACATCGGTGGCGGGCTGTCCCGGCTGCGCACCGGTGTGCGCAGCGTGCACCTGGCCGAGGTCCTGGCGGCCACATGACGTTCCTCGGCATGCCTACCGCGCCACGCGGGGTGGGGCACCTGCGCGCCGAGCGCCCGTTCCCGGACGCCGCCCGCGACGCGCTGGCGGACACGCAGCTCCGGCGGAACCTGGGCGTGGCGACGACGACGATCCGCGGCAAGCGCGCCGCGGTGGTGGCCGAGGTGCCGGACTGGGACGAGCTGCGCGCAGCCGGCGCTGCCCTGAAGGACGACGTCCTCGCCCACCTCGACACCTACCTGCTCCAGCTCGAGGAGCAGGTCACTGCCCGCGGCGGCACCGTGCACTGGGCGCGCGACGCCGCGGAGGCGAACGCGATCGTCACCGACCTGGTGCGCGCGACCGGTGCGGGCGAGGCGGTCAAGGTCAAGTCGATGGCCACCCAGGAGACCGGGCTGAACGAGGCGCTGGCCGACGCCGGCATCCGGGCGTGGGAGACCGACCTCGCCGAGCTCATCGTGCAGCTCGGGCACGACGCGCCCAGCCACATCCTCGTCCCGGCGATCCACCGCAACCGGGCCGAGATCCGCGAGATCTTCCTGCGGGAGATGGGCGCCGTCGGGCTGGCCGCCGACCCCGACCTCACCGACGACCCCGCGCGGCTGACCGAGGCGGCGCGGCGGCACCTGCGGCAGAAGTTCCTCCACGCCGAAGTCGCGATCAGCGGCGCCAACTTCGCCGTCGCAGAGACCGGCACACTCGCGGTCGTCGAGTCCGAGGGCAACGGCCGGATGTGCCTGACCCTGCCCCGCACGCTCATCACCGTCATGGGCATCGAGAAGCTCGTGCCGCGCTGGAGCGACCTCGAGGTGTTCCTCCAGTTGCTGCCGCGGTCCTCGACCGGTGAGCGGATGAACCCGTACACGTCCACGTGGACCGGCTCGGTCGAGGGGCAGGACTTCCACCTCGTCCTGCTCGACAACGGCCGCACGGCGACCCTCGCCGACCCGGAGGGACGCGCGGCGCTGCGCTGCATCCGCTGCTCGGCCTGCCTGAACGTGTGCCCCGTCTACGAGCGGGTCGGCGGACACGCCTACGGCTCCATCTACCCGGGCCCGATCGGCGCGGTGCTGTCCCCGCAGCTCACCGGGGTCCAGGACAACGCCTCCCTGCCGTTCGCGTCGACCCTGTGCGGCGCGTGCTACGACGCGTGCCCGGTCGCCATCGACATCCCCTCGATGCTCGTGCACCTGCGAGCCCGCGCGGTCGCCGCCGACCCGCACCCGTCGGAGCGGGCCGCGATGCGCGCGCTGTCCTGGGTGATGCGCAGCCCCGCCCGGTGGACCCGCGCGCTGCGCCTGACCCGCCTACAACGGCTGCTGGGCCGCAGCGGACGCGCCGCCCCGCCACCGTTGTCGGCGTGGACCGCCGCGCGCGACCTGCCTGCGCCGCCGGCGCAGTCGTTCCGCGACTGGTGGGTCGAGCACGGGCGGGCGGAGTGACCGGCGGCCGGGACGGCACCCCGGACGGCGCCCGGGAATCGGCCCGGGACTCGGCCCGGGAATCGGCCCGGGACTCGGCCCGCGCGGAGGTCCTCGCCCGTGTCCGCCGCGCCCGCCCGGACCGGCCGGCCGTGGACGTCCCCCGCGGCTACCGGCGTGCCGGCTCCTGGGCGCCCGACGGCCAGGTGGCGATGGTCGCGCGCTTCGGCGAGCGCGTCGCCGACTACCGCGCCAGCGTCCTGCCCGCGACGCCCACCACGCTGCGCAGCGTCCTCGCCGCCGCGCTGGCGCGCCGCGACGTGCACCGGCTGGTCGTCCCGCACGGCGTCCCGCCCGAGTGGGTCCCGCACCGCGTCGAGCAGCTGCACGACCACCCGCCGTTGTCGGTGGACGACCTCGACGCCGCCGACGGCGTGCTGACCGCCTGCGCGCTGGCGGTCGCCGAGACCGGGACCGTCGTCCTCGACGCCGGCCCTGCACAGGGTCGCCGCGCGCTCACGCTGCTGCCGGACTACCACCTCTGCGTCGTCGAGGCATCACAGATCGTCGCGGCGGTGCCGGACGCGGTCGCCCGGCTGGACCCGACCCGGCCGCTCACCTGGATCAGCGGCCCCAGCGCGACGTCCGACATCGAACTGAACCGGGTTGAGGGCGTCCACGGGCCCCGCACGCTCGACGTCGTCGTCGTCTCCAGGTCCGACTGAGGACCCGTGACGTCCCCGCACCCGGCGGGTACGGCGCCGGTGTGCCGCCGACGCCGCCGACACCTCCGGACGTCCCGCTGCCGGACGTCAGTGTCCTGACGCCCTGCCACGAGCAGGCGGCGTTCCTGTCCCGGGCCGCGGCGTCGCTGCGGGCGCAGCACGGGGTGAGCTGGGAGTGGGTGCTCGTCGACGACGGCTCCGCCGAACCGGTCCGGGTCCCCCAGGCGATGCCGCAAGGATCCGTGCGTCTCCTGCGGCACGACCGCAACCACGGCCTCGGTGCCGCCTGCGCGACGGGGCTCGCCGCAGCGCGCGCCGACGTCGTGGCGTACCTGCCGGCAGACGACGTGCTGCTGCCCGGGCACCTCACCGACCTGCTCACGGCGCTGCGGGGCGGCGCGGAACTGGCGTACAGCGGGGTGGACGTGGAGGGCGTCGCCCACCTGGGCGCGCCGGACGCACGCGGGCTGCGGATGGTGCAGGTGGCGCACCGGCGGACCTCGGTGCGGTGGCGGACGCGGGAGGAGCTCGAGTCCGACGACCTCGGACGGACCGCGTGGTCCTCCGTGCCCGACCGGCCGGGCGCCGTGGTGGGCACCGGACGGGTCAGCGCCGTCCAGACCGTCCACCCCGGCCAGCGCAGCGCCGCGGTCGCCGCCGGCCTCAACGCGTTCCGCCGCCGCTACGACGTCGGCACGCCGCTGCGGTTCGCGGCCGCGGGCGCCGACGCCGTCGACGAGCACCAGCTGTACGCCGACCTCCGCGCCGACCCGCCGGAGCCCGTCCCGGGTGGCCCACACGTCCTGCTGGTCGGCGAGCTGGCCTACAACCCGGACCGGATCGCGCTGCTCGCCGGGCGGGTCGGGCGGCTGTCCGGGCTGTGGATCGACGATCCCCTCGGGTTCATGACGGTCGGGCCGCTACCGTTCCCGGGCGTGCAGGACCTGCCGCGGACCGGGTGGGCCGACGCGCTGCGTCGGGACCCACCTGAGGTCGCCTACTGCCTGCTCAACTGGCGCACGCTGCCGCTCGCGCTGGCCGTCGCCGAGGCCGCGCCCTGGCTGCCGCTGGTCTGGCACTTCAAGGAGGCGCCGCAGCGGTGCCTGGCGCGCGGGGACTGGCCGCAGCTCGTCCGGCTGTGGGAGCGCGCCGACCGGGTCGTGCTGGCCAGCGCGGAGGAGCGGGACTGGCTGCTCGCCGCGTTGCCGGACCGCCGCGACCCCGCCACCGTGACCGTGGCCGACGGGGACCTGCCGCGCGCCCGGTGGTCCGCCGGACCGCTGTCGCCGGCCCTGGACGGGGACGGCGTGCACACCGTGTGCCTCGGTCGTCCGATCGGCCTGACGCCGGCCGTCGTCACGCGTCTCGGCCGGGCGGGGGTGCACGTGCACCTCCACGGCGCGCCCACCGCCGAAGCGCAGGCACTACAGGCTGCCTCCGCGCGGACCGTGCACGTCCACCCGGCCGTGGCGCCGCCGGACTGGCGGCGGGCGCTGTCCGGTTACGACGCCGGCTGGCTGCACGTCACGACCGGCCGCAACGGCGGGGAACTCGCCCGCGCGAGCTGGGACGACCTCAACCTGCCGGCGCGGCTGCCCACGCTGGCCGCCGCGGGGCTGCCCGTGCTGCTGCCGGACAGGACCGGTGACGTCAACGCCGTCGACCGTGTCGTCGGTGCGGCCGGTATCCGGTTCGGCGACGTCGACGACGTGCCGAACCTCGTCCGAGATCGGACCGCTCGGGCGACCGCCCGGTCGGCGATGGACCGGCTGCGGCCGGAGCTGACCTTCGAGGCGGTCGTCGACGACCTCGTGCGCGTCCTCGGGTCAGCGGCGCGAGAGGCGGCGGCGTGACAGGGCTCCACGTGCTCAGGATCTGTTCGGTGTTCGAGCCCGCCGACGCGCGCCGTCGTGGCGCGGGCGTCGTACGACCCGATCGGGGGGATGCAGAACCACACCGGCACCCTCACCCGCGAGCTCGACGCCCGCGGGGTCCGGCAGACGGTGGTCACGTCCCGGCTCGGAGGACCGACCGGCCGGGTGCGGCTCGGCCGGTGCACCGAGGTCGTCCGGGTCGGGCTGCCGACGCGGCGCTTCCGCCAGTGCTGGGCACCGGCGGCGCTGCGACACGTCCTCGCCGCCGGTCCCGACCTCGTGCACGTGCACCAGGGCGAGGACGTCGCCGCGCTCCCGCTCGGGCTGGCGGCCGCCCGGCGCGCCGGCTGTCCGCTCGTCGTCACGCTGCACACCAGCGTCGCGGTGTCCGTCCCGCGGACCGGGCTGCGCCTCAGCGCGCTGCACACAGTCGGCGCGCCGGTCGAACGGCTGGCGGTGCGCCACGCCGACGCCGTCATCGCGCTGACCAGGACGACGTCGGACCGGTTGTCGCGCGACGACGTGGTCGTCATCCCCTCCGGTGTCGAGCCCGGCGCCTACCCCGCGCCGGAGAGCGCGCTGCTGGCCGGCCTCCCCCGGCCGCGGGTGGGCTACGTCGGGCGGCTGGCCACGCAGAAGGACGTCCCCACCCTGGTCCGGGCGTTCGGGCGGATGCGGACACCGGCGACGCTGTGTCTGGTCGGGGACGGCCCGGAGCGGCCCGCCGTCGAGCGGGCGGTCGCCGCGCTGCCGTCCGACGTCCGCGCGCGGGTGCACGCCGTCGGGTTCCGTCCCCACGACGAGGTAGCGGGGCTGCTCGCGGGCGTCGACGTGATGGTCCTGCCCTCGGTGTACGAGGAGATGGGGTCGGTCCTCGTCGAGGCGATGCGCGCGGGGGTCCCCGTGGTGGCCAGCCGGGTCGGCGGGATCCCGGACGTCGTCGTCGACGGCGTGACCGGTGTGCTCGTTCCGCCGCGCGACGACGTGGCCTTCGCCGCCGCGCTCGACGACCTGCTGACCGACCCCGGCCGCCGCGCCGCGATGACCGCGGCGGCGCTCGACCGGGCCGCGGACTACGCCTGGCCGAGGCTGGCCGAACGTGTGCTCGGCGTGTACCGCGCGGCGTTGGCGGCCCGCTCGTGCACACCCGCCAACAACGCGGCCGTGCGGTCGATCGTGTGATGCCGGCTGGTCCGCAGACCGGCCGCCACGAGGGTGGCCCGCAGGTCCGCGTCGCCGGCGAGCTTGCCGACCGCGGCGGCCAGGCCACCGGCGTCCCCGGGCGGGACGAGCAGCGCGTTCACGCCGTCCAGGAGGTAGGACGCCGAACCACCGGTCCCTGTTGCCACGACCGGGGTGGCGCACGCCATGGCCTCGAGCGGTACGAGACCGAACGGTTCTCGCCACCGGGACGGGAACAGGACGACGTCGGCGGACCGGTACTCGGTCACCAGCCCGCGGCGGTCCGCCGTCGTGGCCGTGACCCGGTCGGTCAGGCCCCGGGAGCGCAGGTGCGCACGCAACCCCGCCCAACGTTCCGGGCGGTCGGCGGCGACGATCCGGAGCGTCGCGTCGTCGGGCAGGTCGAGCAGCGCGTCGACGGCGTCGGTCACGCCCTTGGCGCTGGCCAGCCGGCCGACGTACAGCAGGCGACCGCCCCAGGGCCGCGGCGGCCGAGGCAACGGCGGGAAGATCTGGGTGTCGATGCCGGACGGCACCACCGACACGGTGTGCGGCGCCCAGCCGGGGAGCGGCACCCGGCGGCGCAGGTCGTCGCTGACGAAGCTCACCACCGAGCCGGGCGCGGCCGGCGGGACGTCCGGGTCCGCCTCGGCGAGCCAGGCGTCACACGCCACGACGACGAGTGGGATCCCCGCCGCGGAGACGGGCGCGAGCACCTCGCGCTGCGTCACCCGGGCGAGGTTCCAGGTGCTGACCACGTCCGGGCGGAACTCCCGCAGCAGCCGACCTACCGCCGACACGTCCGTGCCGGACAGTTCCCGGACGACCCCCGGCTCCGCCGGCACGTCGGCGGTGGTCGTGAGGACGAGCGTCTCGACCCCGGCGCGGCGCCAGCGCCGCACCACGTCGGCACACGAGCGTTCGTAGCCTCCGGTGGCCGCCGGCGGGTAGCTGTCGGTCAGGACGAGGACGCGCATCAGGCGGCGCCCCACGAGGTGGCCCGGTGACCCGCCCGCTCGCCGACCCGGACGTGCGCACTGTCGCCGTGGTACGACTGCGGACCGGTCTGGGTGACCTGTTGGCCTCCGTTCCGGCGTTGCGGGCGCTGCGCGCGGCACGTCCCGACCTGCACGTCACTTTCGTGACGTACGCCGAGATGGCCGACGTCGTACGACGTCAGGACGGGTACGTGGACGACCTTCTGGTCTTCCCCGGGCACCCGGACATCCCGGAACGGCCGGCACCGGGGGCGGACGTCGTCGAGCGGTTCTTCGCGCAGGCGCAGCAGCGCCGCTTCGACCTCGCCGTCCAGGCCTACGGCGCGCTCCCGGCGGCCAACGAGGTCACCGCGCGGATGGGTGCGCGGCTGACCGGGGGGTTCTTCACCCCCGGCGCGTGGCCGGTCCCAGCGGGCCGGCTCGGGACCCACCTGCCGTACCCGTTCCGCGCGCACGAGGTCGACCGGCACCTGCGGCTGGCGCGGTTCCTGGGCGCGGGCGGCGCTGCCACGGAGGACCGCGCGCTGGAGTTCCCGCTCACCGACGCCGACCGCGGCGAGGCCACCGGCGTGTTGAGCGCAGTGCGGTCCCCGTTCGCCGTCGTCCACCCCGGCGCCACCGCCGCCAGCCGCCGGTGGCCGACAGAGAGGTTCGCCGTGGTCGCCGACGGCCTGGTCGACCGCGGGCTCGACGTCGTCCTCACCGGTGTCCAGGGCGAGCGCGACACCGTGCGAGCGGTCCGACGGGCGATGCGCCGCGACGCGCACGACCTCGCCGGCGCGACGTCGCTCGGTGGCGCCACGGCGGTGCTCGACCGGGCGGCGGTCGTGGTGAGCGGCGACACCGGCGTCGTGCAGCTCGCCATCGCCCGCGGCGTCCCGACCGTGACGGCGTACCTCGCCGGGGACGCCACCCGGTGGCACGGTCCGGACCCGGCGCGCAACCGGGTCGTCGCCGTCGATGTCGGGTGCAACCCGTGCGGGCTGCTGACGTGCCCGATCGACTTCCGCTGCGCGACGGAGCTGTCGCCGCAGCGGATGCTCGCCGAGGTCGACGTCGTTCTCGGCAACGGAGTCGGCGCCGGGCATTCAGGCGACCGCCGCGAGGACGTCGTCGAGCGTGGCGCCGACCGTCCCTGAGCGCTGCCGCCACCACAGGTCGGCGACGAGCAGCACCCACAGCCGCAGCGCCCGCAACCCCTCCGGCGCGGCGGTCGGCGCGAACCAGCCGCGCACCACCGCCGGGTCGAGGACCGGGCCGACCAGTCCGCCCGGCGCGGCCAGCAGCCGGCGGGCGGGACGGCCGAGCGGCCCGGCCAGCCAGTCCGGCACCGGTGGGTTGAAGCCGCGCTTGGGACGGTCGAGCACCTCGTCGGGGACGCGACCCCGCAGCGCCGTGCGGAACAGCGCCTTGAGCTCCCCGCCGGGTACCCGTGCCGGCCCGGACAGGGCTCCCGCGAGCTCGACCAGCCGGTGGTCCAGCAGTGGCACCCGCGCCTCCAGCGACACCGCCATCGAGGTCATGTCGAGCAGCGGCAACAAGTCGCCCGGTAGCGAGAGGACGCCGTCGAGCTGCATCCGCCAGCCCGCGCGGTCTTGGCTCCCCGCGCCGAGCAGGGCACGCAGCCGCTCCGTGACCGGCTCGCCCGCCGGGAGGCCGAGCGCGCGCCGGACGCCGTCCTCCGGCATGACCGACAGCTCCCCGACGTACGTCTCGGGGTCGGCGCCGGGCAGCACGTACCGCCCGTAGCCGCCCCACAGCTCGTCCGCCCCGGTCCCGCTCAGCAGGACGGTGACGTGCTCCGCGGCAACCCGGCAGACGAGCAGGCTCGGCAGCACCGCCGGGTCACCGAGCGGCTCCGCGAGCGCGCCGACCGCGGTCGGCAGCTCGTCGGCGGCACCGCCGGCCGAGACCGACAGCGTGCGCACGTCCGCGCCGAGCCGCTCGGCGGCCAGCCGCGCGTAGCCGGTGTCCCCGCCGTCCTCGCCGAAGTCGACGCAGAACCCGGGCACGTCGGCGCCCAGCTCGCGCGCCGCCCACAGGATCGCGGTCGAGTCCACGCCGCCCGAGAGCAGCAGGCCGAGCGGGACGTCCGCGCGCAGCTGCAGCCGGACGGCGTCGACCACGAGCTCCCGGATCCGTTCCGCCACGCCGGCGGACCGCGCCTCGGCGGGGTCGCCGACCCCCGGCGTCGGCCAGCTCCACCACCGGCGGACGGCTAGCTCCCCGGCGCGCCAGGTCAGCACCGTTCCGGGTTCGAGCTTGCGCACCGCGGACAGCGGCGTCCGCGGTGCAGGCAGGTAGGTCAGGACGAGCAGCTCGGCGAGCGCCTCCGGGTCGAGCTCGCCGGGGACCTCCGGCTGGAGGGCGCGCAGGTCGGAGGCGAACACCAGCCGACGCGCGTCCGCGGCGTAGTAGACCGGCTTCACACCGATCCGATCCCGGACCAGGTGCACTTCGCCGGTGCGCGCGTCGTGGACGGCGGCGGCGAACATCCCGTTCAGCTCGGCCAGGCAGCTCGCGAGGTCGTCGGGACGGTCCTCCACGAGGTGCAGCAGGACCTCGGCGTCACTGCCGGTGGTGAAGCGGTGGCCGCGGGCGACCAGACGTGCTCGCAGCTCGACGTGGTCGTAGATCTCGCCGTTCAGGACGACGGCGAAGCGTCCGTCCCTCGAGACGAAGGGTTGCCGACCGGCGGCGACGTCGACGACGGCGAGGCGGGAGATGCCCAGTGCGACGGCCGCCCGTGGACGGTCCAATCCCGTCCCATCTTCGCGGGCCACCACCTGCAGGTCGTCGGGGCCGCGGTGCCGCATGGCGGCGCACATCCGGCGGACGGCGGCGGCCGGCGTCCCGTCGGCACGCACCGGACCCGGATGGCTGCGGTCCGCGACTGCCGCCCAGCCGGCGATGCCACACACGTCGGGGTCTTACCCGGCGGCACCGATCGCTAGCGCGTCGCCGACCAGTGCTGTCCGAGGACGCCGCTGCGCACGGCGACACGCTGTGCGCACCGCGCGATCACTGGATCAGTTCGGCGGGTACCAGAGGCCCTGGGGCGCCGGCTCCTCGGCAACGTGTGACGGACTCGCCGGCCCGGGCGGGGGCGTCTCCGGCGCCGTCGCTGTGGCGGGCGCCGTCGGGGCCGACGGCGTCGTCGTCGGCGGCGTCGTCGTCGGCGTCGTCGGCGTCGTCGTCGGCGTCGCCGCTCCCGTCGGCGACCCGGCCGGAGCGTCCTCCGACGACCGGTACCCGTCGGAGAAGCTCTCGGCGGTGTGCTGCAGGCGTTCGGCGGCCTTCGACGCACCGTCGCGCACCTTCTCCGCCAACGGCTGGGCCTTGTCCCGGAGGTCCGCGGCGACCGGCTGCGCCTTCTCCGCGAGTTCGTTCGCCTTGCCCCGCACCCGGTCCAGGAAGCCCATCAGCCCATAGTGCCAGCCGTCCGGACGGGCGCCCGGGACGACGCTCGCCCGCTCAGGCGACGTCGGCGGCGAACCACTCCAGGACGATCCGCTGCGGCACCAGGATCTCGTCGGTCTCGTCCGAGACCGGTGTGCCGGACGGGCCGGCGCCCCTCGTCCCCACCGGTGCCGCCGGATCGCTGACGTCGTGCTCGACAAGCGTGTGCATGTGATTGGCCCTCCCCCTGACCACGCATCGTCCTACCCGCACGCCGCGAGGTCGAACCGCGTGCGGTGAAGGGGTCGTCGAGGACGCGATGAGGACGAAGCTGTGCGTGATCTGACACTCGGACTTGCCAAGTCGGGTCACGGTTTGGTTAACCTGGGGTCGCGCCTGGCTCAAGCACGGGCGCGACGCCGGACCGCCAAACCCCGTCCTCCGGCGTCATCACGAGCAGGAACATCTGGACGGGGGCGGGGGACCCACGAGCGGTAACAGACCGCGGTCCTTGGGGTGAAGTCGTCATCGACGACCGGGCACCGATCGCCCGAACCCGACAGCTAACTTCGCCGGCGGCAGATCGGAGGTCTCCTTGACGTCTGTCCAGATCGACCGGTACGCCGGCCGTCATCGCCGCCTGTCCACCGCCGGCCGCATCGCTCGCGGGGGCGTCGTCCTCGCCGGCGCCGCTGCCGCCACCGTCAGCATGGTCGCGGGCACCGCGGACGCCGCGCCCAGCCACAACTGGGACGGTGTCGCCTCCTGCGAGTCCGGTGGCAACTGGGGCATCAACACCGGCAACGGCTACTACGGTGGCCTGCAGTTCACGCAGAGCACGTGGAGCGCGAACGGTGGCACCGGAAGCCCGCAGAACGCCAGCAAGAGCCAGCAGATCGCTGTCGCCGAGAACGTCCTGAACACCCAGGGTGTCGGCGCGTGGCCGGTCTGCGGTCGGTACCTGTCCGGTGGTACGAGTTCGGCCGCCAGCACGACAGCAGCGGTTCGTCCTCGAACCAGTCGTCGACCCGTACGTACTCGAACAACTCCTCGTCGTCGAAGCACTCCGCCTCGACCGGGTCGTCCAGCACCTCGTCGAAGCGGCAGTACGTCGCCCCGACGAACCTGCCGGCCGCGACCGGGCGTTACACCGTGGTCTCCGGCGACACGCTGTCCAAGATCGCCGCGGCGCACGGCGTGCAGGGTGGCTGGCAGACGCTGGCCGGCCTCAACCGCAGCACGATCGCGAACCCGAACCTGATCTTCCCGGGTCAGTCGATCCTGCTCTGACGTGCGTTCGCGCCCGGTCCCGGGTCCGCCACCGGGACCGGGCGCGACGCGCTGCTCCACCCCGCAGCACCGGCCGTCCGTCCGGTCAGCGCAGCGACGCGAACACGTCGTCCTGCAGCTGCCGGCCGGGCGGCCGTCCGCGTTCGACGAACCACTCGCGACGGAACGCCAGCCGGAACAGCGGCTTCGGCAACCGCAACGCGAGCGCCAGCGTGCGGTCCGCGCCGCTCGGCCGCGGCCTGACTGCCGTGAGCCGCCATCGCCGCCCGCTTCGCGTCCAGCACGGCCCGCACGTCGACGGTGTGCGTCAGTCGTCCGGGATCGGCGTACTGGCCGCGCACGGCGTCCGGCCCGAACCCGTCCGGCAGGCCACGGCTGCCCGGCAGCCACGACACGAGGCGGACGGCCGCGGCCACCAGCTGCACGGCTCGCAGCAGCAGCCGCCGGTCGACGGTCGCCTCGAGGACGACCGGTGTGCCGGCCAGTTCCGCGGCCGCGACGCCGACGCGGTGCACCTGCCGGTGGTCGGGATGACCGTAACCGCCGGCCGGGTCGTAGACGGTGAGCACGTCGGCACCCTCGGCCCGCAGCAACTCGGCCAGCCGCTGCGCCGCCTCGGCGACCGGCGCCCGGGCGAACGCCGGCCGGTCGCCCACGGCCGTCGCGTCCATCCCGGAGTCGCCGTAGCCGAGCTCGACGACGCGCGCGACGCCCAGTGCAGCCGCCGCGGTGCGCAGTTCGGCCATCCGCCGCTCTCCCAGATCGGCGCGCAGGTGATCGGACGGTCAGCCCGGCCTCGCCGCGGGTGGCGACGACGAGCACGACCCGGTGCCCCTGCGCGGCCGCCAGGGCGAGCGTCCCGCCGGTGAGCAGGGCCTCGTCGTCCGGGTGGGCGTGGAAGGACACCAGCGTGAACGGCACGGCGCATCCTCCCAGGACCTCAGCGGCGCGGGCGGTGCGGAGCTGACCTGACGCTCTCGGCGTGCCAGGCTCGGTACCGTCGCGGCGGGGAGGGAGGAGGCGCCGTGCACCACCTGATCGTGCTGGTGGCCGCCCTCGGCTCCGCGCTCGCGTTCTCCTTCTCGAGCTTCCTCAAGCACCTCAGCGCCGGAGACGTCCCCGAGTCGCGCGGCACCGGCGTCGGCGGCCTGGGCCGGTTCGTCCGCGGGACGCTCGCGCACCCGTTGTGGCTCGGCGGCGTGGGCGCGGACGTCCTCGGGCTGGCGCTGCAGCTGGTCGCGCTGCACTTCGGCGCCCTGGCGGTGGTGCAGCCGCTGCTGATCAGCGGACTGATCTTCGCCCTCGTGCTGCGCCAGCGCCACCACGGCCGGGTGTCCCGGCGCGAGACCGGGTGGGCGCTGGTGGTCGGCGCCTGCCTGGCGGGCTTCCTCGCGACCGCCCGGATCCGCCCGCCCGTCGACGGCCAGGGCGTCGACCACGTCCCCGCCGTCATCGCCTGCGTGCTCGGCGTCGCCGTCGCGGCCGCTTGCGTGGTGGTCGGGCGCCGACTGCGCGGCGGGCGCTCCGCGGCGCTCATCGGTGTCGCCGTCGGGGCGACCTACGCCGCCACCGCGGCGCTGCTCAAGACGCTCACCGACATCGCCCTGGCCAACCCGCTGCAGCTGTTCACCAGCTGGCAGCTCTACGCGACCGTCGTGCTCGGCGCCTGCGGGCTGCTGCTCAACCAGATGGCGTTCCAGGCGGGCCCGCTGAGTTCGAGCCTGCCGGCCATCGCGACCGTCGACCCGCTGCTCAGCGTCGTCATCGGGGTCTGGCTCTACGACGAGCAGATCCGCCACGGCGCGGCGGCGATCACGTTGCAGGTGCTGTTCCTGGTCGTGCTGGTGGCCGCCATCGTCAAGCTGGTCCGCGCCGAGCACGACCCGGCGCTGGCCGCCGCGGACCCCTGAGCCGCCGGTGGCTCAGCTCGCCCGGGCCTCCGCCCGGGCACGAGCGCGCTCCCGTTGCTCGACGAAGCGGGACGCCCGCGTGTCGAGCTCCGTGAGGAACGCGGCCAGGTCCTCGCGCGCCTTCTCCCCGCGCGGGCCGAAGCCGTCGCGCTCGAAGACCCGCCAGAAGCGCAGGACCGGCTGGACCACCTCGTCGTGGTGCAGCCGCAGGTCGTAGATGCCGGCCTTCGCGATCGCGACGGACTTGCGGGTGAAGTCGGCCATGCTCGGCGCCGGGCATCGCGAAACCGACCACCTCGTCGCGGATGGCCTCCATCGCCTCGTCCGGGGCGACGTCGAGCGCCGCGGCCATGATGTTGCGGTAGAAGACCATGTGCAGGTTCTCGTCGGTGGAGATCCGGGCGAGCAGCTGCTCGGCGACCGGGCACCCGGTGGCCCGGCCGGTGTTGCGGTGGGACACCCGGGTCGCCAGCTCCTGGAAGGACACGTAGGCGACGGCCTGCAGCGCCGTCTTGTCGCCGGAGTCGTAGCCGGCCGCCATCGTGCTCCATCCGCGCCCGCTCGAGCTCGACCGGGTCGACGCCGCGGGTGACGACCAGGTAGTCGCGCAGCGCGATGCCGTGCCGGCCCTCCTCGGCCGTCCAGCGGCCCGACCCACTGGCCCCACGCGCCGTCCTGGCCGAAGCGGGTCGCGATCTCCCGGTGGTAGGAGGGCAGGTTGTCCTCGGTCAGCAGGTTGACGACCATCGCCGTCTGCGCGACCGGGTCCAGCGGCGAGTCCTCCGGGCGCCAGTCCTCGCCGCCGAGGAAGGCGAAGTCCCGGCCGCGGCTCCACGGCACGTAGTCGTGCGGGTGCCACTCCTTGGCCGCGGCCAGGTGCCGGTCGAGGTTGGTGGCGACGACGGGCTCGAGCTCACGCAGCAGGTCCACCCCCTCCAACTTACGCTCCCGTAGGTTCCGCGTCAGGGGTCAGGGGTCGGCGCCGGAACGTGCTCGTGAGCGGCGTCGGCGCGGCGGCGTCCGGCGGGAACGGACGGTCAGCCGACCTTCAGGACGGCGCAGGACCACTGGCCGCCGTTGCCGGGTGTGTACGACCACCCGACGCTGAAGGACGTCATCGCGGGGTCGAGCAGCCACCCGGCGTCGCGGCTGCCGAGGGAGGCCACCACGGCGTTGCCGTCCTGGGTCGGGACCGTCTCCCAGGCGTAGTGCGGCCGGCACGTCGCCCCGTCGCCCTGCGACAGGGCGCACTGCGCGGCCTGGTCGCTGACCGTCCCGGGCACAGCCGGCGCGCCGTGCGCGGCACGGAACGCGGTGATCGCCGCGAGCGCGTTGCCGGCATCGCCGGGGACGGTGCACGGCGTACTGGCCGGGCACGGCGGCCCGGTCGGCGTCGGAGTGGGGGTCGGCGTCGCGGACTGCGTCGGCGCCGCCGAGGACGCGGGCCCCGGCGCGGCGCGCGCTGTCGGCGGGGTGCTCGTCGGCTGCTGGAAGATCACGCCGGGGCCCGGCGGACGGGTGCCCGGGCGAGGCGTGCAGCAGATGCGTCATCAGCGTGACGACGAGCACGGCGATGACGGCGAGCGCGGCGAGCGCCCACATCGCCCGGCGGCGGGTACGCCGCTCCGCCGCCTCCCAGGGCGACTCGCGCAGGTCGGTCACGGCGTACCCCTCCCGTGGTCGGCCGGCGTCCCAAGATAGCCCGGCGGACCCGACGACCCCGCGCGGGAACGCTCAGGCCGGCGGGCGGGAGGACTCGGTCTGCTCCGTCGGGTCGATGAACCCCTCGAGGGTGTCCGGCTCCGGCGCGTCGTGGCCCTGCTCCGCGCGGGAGTCCTGGATGGCCTCGGCGAGGCGGTCCGCGGTGGGAGGCTGCTCCTGGCCGGCCGCACCGGCGGCGTCGGTGTCGCTCATCGCCCGACCGTAGGCACGCCCCCCGGGCGCTGACAACCGCGGCCGGCGAGCACGATGAGCGCGGGGACCGACCTCACCGCCCGACCTCATCCCCCGTCTCAGCCAGGAGAGCCGATGTCCGAACTGGCCAGCATGGGCGGCGACACGTCGTCCGACAACGTCGGCGCCGGCGCCGGGCGAGACCCGACCGCCCGAGCCCTACGAGCTCGGCGACCCGCGCCGGCCCGCTGGACGCGCGAGGAGCTGGCGGACCTCGACGCCTGGTGGCGGGCGGCGAACTACCTGGCGGTCGGCCAGATCTACCTGCGGTCGAACCCGCTGCTGCGCACGCCGCTGTCGGCCGAGGACGTCAAGCCACGCCTGCTCGGCCACTTCGGCACCGTCCCCGGGCTCAACCTCGTCTGGGTCGCACGCCAACCGCGCGATCCGCGCCGCGCGACCTCGACGCGGTCTTCGTCGCCGGCCCCGGCCACGGCGGTCCCGGCCCGAACGCCGCGGCCTGGCTCGAGGGCACCTACTCCGAGCTGTACAGCCACATCCCGCAGGACGAGACCGGCATGGCCGCGTTCTTCAAGCAGTTCTCCTACCCCGGCGGCGTCCCCAGCCACTGCGCGCCGGAGACGCCGGGCTCGTTCCACGAGGGCGGCGAGCTCGGCTACTCGCTGCTGCACGCGTTCGGTGCCGCGCTCGACAACCCGGACCTCACCGTCTTCTGCGTGGTCGGCGACGGCGAGGCCGAGACCGGTCCGCTGGCCGGCAGCTGGCACGCGAACAAGTTCCTCAACCCGGCACGCGACGGCGCCGTGCTGCCGATCCTCGCGCTCAACCAGTACAAGATCGCCAATCCGACGCTGCTCGCCCGCATCCCCGAGGACGAGCTCTCTCAGCTGATGCGCGGCTACGGCTACGACCCGGTGATCGTCGCCGGGGACGACCCGGGACCGGTGCACCAGCGTTCGCGGCCGCGCTCGACGACGCCCTCGACCGGATCGCCGAGATCCAGCGCGCCGCCCGCCGGACGGCGGGTCGACGCGACTCGCCCGGCGCTGGCCGATGATCGTGCTGCGCACGCCGAAGGGCTGGACCTGCCCGCCGGTCGTCGACGGCCAGCAGGTCGAGGGGACGTTCCGCGCGCACCAGGTGCCGCTGCCCGCCGCCCACGACGACGCCGGCCACCGCGCAGGTCCTCGAGCAGTGGCTGCGCGCCTACCGCCCCGAGGAGCTGTTCGACGACGACGGCCGCCCGGTCGGGCGGCTGCGCGGCGCTGGCCCCGGTCGGCGACCGGCGGATGTCGGCGAACCCGGTGAGCAACGGCGGCGCGGTGCTGCGCGACCTGCGTCTGCCGCGACTGGCGCGACTTCGCGCGTCGACGTCCCCGCGCCCGGGCGCGACGATGCACGAGGCGACGCGGGTGCTCGGTACGTGGCTGCGTGAGGTCGTGCGCGCCAACCCGCACACGTTCCTGACCTTCGCGCCGGACGAGCTGGCCAGCAACCGGCTGCAGGACATCCTCGAGGTCACCGGCCGCGACTGGCAGGCCGAGATCGGACCGTACGACGAGCGCCTGGACCGCTACGGGCCGCGTCATCGAGGTGCTGTCCGAGCACATGTGCCAGGGCTTGCTCGAGGGCTACCTGCTCACCGGCCGGCACGGCGCTGTTCACCTGCTACGAGGCGTTCATCCACATCATCGACGCGATGTTCAACCAGCACGCCAAGTGGCTGGAGGCGAGCGCGCAGGTGCCGTGGCGGCGACCGTTGGCCAGCCTGAACTACCTGCTGTCGTCGCACGTCTGGCGGCAGGACCACAACGGCTTCACCCACCAGGACCCGGGCTTCCTCGACGTCGTGCTGAACAAGAAGCCCGAGATCGTTCGGGTCTACCTGCCGCCGGACGCCAACACGCTGCTGTCCACCTACGACCACTGCCTCCGCTCGCGGCACTACGTCAACGTCGTCGTGGCCGGCAAGCAGCCGCAGCAGGACTGGCTGACGCTCGACCAGGCGGCGCTGCACTGCGCGCGTGGCGGCGGCATCTGGGACTGGGCGTCCAACCGCGACGAGACCGGCACGCGTCCCCGACGTGGTGCTGGCCTGCGCCGGCGACATCCCGACGCTGGAGACGCTCGCCGCCGCGTCGATCCTGCGCGCGGAGCTGCCGGACCTCCGGGTGCGCGTCGTCAACGTCGTCGACCTGATGCGGCTGCTGCCCGACAGCGAGCATCCCGCACGGGCTGCCCGACACGCGAGTTCGACACCTGGTTCACCGCAGGACCGGCCGGTGATCTTCGCCTTCCACGGCTACCCGTGGCTGGTGCACCGGCTGACCTACCGCCGGCGCAACCACTCGCAGATCCACGTCCGCGGCTACAAGGAGCAGGGCACGACCACCACGCCGTTCGACATGGTCATGCTCAACGACCTCGACCGGTACCACCTGGTCATGGACGTCATCGACCGCGTGCCGAGCCTCGGCGCGCGCGCCGCCGGGCTGCGGCAGCGGATGGTCGACGCCCGGCTGCGCGCGCGGACCTACACCCGCGAGCACGGCGCGGACATCCCCGAGGTCGCCGACTGGGCCTGGCCGGCCTGAGCGGTGCTCGCGGACGTCCTCACCGTCAACGCCGGCTCGACCTCGGTCAAGCTCACGCGGTTCGTCGACGGCCGGGAGGCCGACGGTCCCGGACGACCTCGACGCCGCGCTCGCGGACCACGCGCCCGGCCGTCGTCGTGCACCGCGTCGTGCACGGCGGCGACCGCACCGAGCCGGAGGTCCTCGACGACGCCGCGGTGGCGGCGCTGCGCGGAGCTCACCGAGCTCGCACCGCTGCACCAGCCGGCCGCCCTCGACGCCGTCGACCGCTGCCGGGCGCGCCTGGCCGGACGCCACCCAGGTCGCCTGCTTCGACACCGCCTTCCACACCTCGCATGCCGCCCGCCGCGCGCACGTACGCGCTGCCCGCCGGCTGCGCGAGATCGGTGCGGGTGTACGGCTTCCACGGGCTGTCACACGCCTGGGGCTCGGCGCGGGCCCGCGAGACGGTGCCCGGCGCCCGCCGGGTGCTGGTCGCGCACCTCGGCGGCGGGTCAGTCGCTGTGCGGCGTGCTCGACGGCGCGAGCGTGGTGACGACGATGGGGTTCACCCCGCTCGACGGGCTGGTCATGGCGACCCGCTCCGGCAGCCGTCGACCCCGGCGCGGTGCTGTACCTGGCCCGGCACACCGACGAGGACCTCGACACCGTCCTGGAGCAGGAGAGCGGGCTGCTCGGGCTGGCCGGCACCGCGCGACATGCGCGAGGTGCTCGCGCCGCCGCCGGGCCGGCGATCCGGACGGCGCAGTTCGCGCTCGACGTCTGGCTGCACCGCTTCCTGCGCGAGGCCGGCGGGTGCGTCGCGGTGCTCGGCGGGCTGGACGTCCTGGTGTTCACCGGCGGTGTCGGCGAGAACTCCGGCGAGGTCCGCGCACTCGTCGCCGCTCGGCTGGCATGGCTCGGCGTCGCAGTCGCCGACGGCACCGCGGAAGGACCGGTCGCGGACGTCACCGCGCCCGGCGCCGCGGTGCGCAGCCTGGTCGTGCACGCCCGCGAGGACCTGCAGATGATCGCCGAGGCCGGTCGTCTCCTCGGGGACGAGCCGGCCGCGCCGTCCGGGTCACCCGCGGCGCAGCGCGGCGACCGTCCAGCCGCCGACCGCGCGGGTGACGAACGCCGGCCGGCTGAAGACGTCGGCCGGTAGCGCCACGCTCCACGACGACGACGTCCCGCTCGCCGGGTCCCAGCCCAACGACGCGTACCTGACGCTCCCGCCGTCGGAGCGCAGCACGAACACCGTGGGCGCGTCCGCGTCCCGCTGCAGCGCCTGGACGACGTCGTCGGAGGACCGACCCGCCAGACTCTCGAGGTAGGCGCGCCGCTCGGAGTACCTGCCGAGCGGGCTGGCGTAGAGCTCCCACCACTGCTGGTAGCCGTAGAGCGGTGTCAGCGCGAGCAGCGGGATGTCGTCGGTGAGCACCGGCGTCGTCGGCGAGCGCCCGGCCTCGGCCGTCACGGACCGGACGGCGGCCGCGAGTGCCTCGACCGAGGGCTGACCGGCCGCGGCGGTGCGGGCGCCGGCACCGGCGAGCGCCGGCAGCCTGCCGTCCGGGTACGGCGTGTCGAAGGCGGGCGTGCGCAGCTGCGACTGACTCACCCACTCCTCGGCGTGCGCCGACAGCGCGACGAGTAGGGACAGCCCGAGCACCCCCGCGGCGAGCGGCCGCGCCGGGAGCATCCCGTCCAGGTGTCCGAGCCGCGCGCGCAGCACGGGGAGCACGGCGAGGACAGCCAGCGTCCCGGCGGCGAGCAGCGTGACGCCGAGGACCAGCAGCAGCCGCTCGAACAGCAGCCCCCCACCGCGCTGGCCCACCAGCACCTGCACCACGGCCAGCACCACCACGGCGACCGCGAGCGCCGTGCAGCCGCGCACCCGCACGCCGTGCGGTCCGCGGAGGGCTACGACGGCCACGGCGCCGACGGCGGCCAGGAGGAACCACGGACTGGCCACAGGCGACACCAGGCGCACGAACGACCCGGGTGCGACGTAGGTGGTGGCGAGCGCCCGGGGACGACCGGCGCGAACCCAGTGGACGAGGAACGAACCCAGCCACGGCAGGACCAGCACCACGCTGGTGGCCCCCGCCACGGCCACTTCGCGCCACCGCTGCCGCTCGCGCCACCGCCGTCCCGTGAGCAGCAGGACAGCCACGACGGCGACGGCCGCGTAGAGCAGGTACAGCCACGCCGCGACCGCCAGCGCGACGCCGAGCAGGACCCCGCGGCGCCACGAGGCCGCCTCGCGCGTCGACCACCAGGTGAGCAGCGCCGGCAGGGACAGCGCGACGAGGAAACCGTAGGGCTCGTAGGCGCCCGCGAGCAGCAGCGTGTCGTGTCCCAACCACGGCAGCGACTCGGCGGGCAGGCCGATCGCCGTCACCGTCACGAGCAACGCGGACGTCCGCGTCCCGAAGCTGCGCCGCCACAGCAGGAACGCGAGCACGACCGCGAGGTACGTCGTCGCGACCGCGACCCAGGTGTACGCCTGCCACGCCGCGACGCCGGTGACGGCGGCCGCGGCCCCGACCACCCAGAACCAGCCGGGCGAGTAGAAGGCCGGGACGTCGTAGGTGTAATCGGTCAAGGACGTCAGGTGGGACGCGAACCTGGTCACGTACTCCAGTCGGAAGGACTGGTCGCCGGTCGGGCCGGCGAAGTACCAGTCGGTCCCGTGCAACGCGATGAGGGTCAGCAGGGGCAGGACGCAGCCGGTCAGCGCTGCCGCGGTGTGGTGCGCGAGGCGACCGCGTCGAGTGAGCAGCCACGCCAGGGCGGGCGCGACGACGAGCGCGAGCCCCGCCGCCTGGTACCGCGCCCGAAGATCGGAGGGCGCGGGAAGCAGCGCGTCCACCAGCAGGACCGCCACCGGACCGAGCAGCCAGGGCGTCGCCACGGGGATCCCGGACAGCCAGCGGGCTCCTCGCCGCTCGCACGGCGCGCCACGCTCGGGCTCGGACAGCGGCGTCGGCGCGGCGGACAGCAAGACCTCCCCGGGACTCCAGCGGCGGCCCGACTGTATCGGCCGGCACGACCACCGACCCGGACTGTGCGCCCGCGGGACGCCGACGGGCTCGCGCAGAGTTACAGTCGGCGCGCACCCCCGATGTCTTCGGAGAGGCGGCGGACCCATGCACCTGCATCCGCTGGCGTGGCTGGAGAGCCTGCCGGACGCCGTCCTGGCGGCCGGCGTCGTGGTGGTCCTGGCGCTGTTGACCGTCCTGGGCTACCTGACCCCGCAACAACCCCTGCGCTGAGCGCGTCCCCGAGCCGTGCGACGGCGGCCCTGCTCGTCGCCGCCGTCGCCGTCCGGCTGGTGCTGTTGCCGCTGTCGTCCGGCCAGGACTTCCGGGTGTGGGAGCTCGCCAGCGCAGCGACGCTGCGCGGCGTGGACATCTACGCGCACCACCCGAACTACCCCGGCGGCCCCTACGCCTACCTGCCGCTGTTCGACTGGGTCGAGCTGCCCTTCCAGTGGCTGCACCAGGTCACCGGGCTCTCGTTCCGCGTCCTCGGCAAGGTCCCGGTCCTGGTCGCCGACGTCGCGCTCGGCCTGCTGGTGCGCCGCGAGCTCACCGAACGCCGGTGCTCGGACCGCGTCGTCCTCGCCGCCACGGCGGTCGTCCTGTTCGACCCGCTCGTGCTCTACAACAGCGCCTACTACGGACGCTTCGACGCCGTCGCGGTGGCGCTGCTGTTCGCCGCGACGCGGGAGGTCCGGCGCCGCGGGGCGGTGAGCTGGCGCGCGGCGTGGTTGCTGGCGTTCGCCGTCGCGGCGAAGACGTTCCCCGCCGTCGCGGTGCCGGGCTTCCTCCGGCGCGGGGCCCCGGGCGCCCGGCGCAGCGTCATCGCGCTCGTCGCGACGGCCGCGGTGCTCCTCGCGCCGTACTGGCGTTCGTTGCGCGCCGTAGTCCACGACGTCGTCTACTACGACGCGACGAAGGTCCCGCAGGGCCTGTCCTGGCAGCTGCTGCTCCGCCCGCTCGGCGACGACGTGGCCAAGCAGTTGAGCCTGGCCGTCCTCGCGGTCGGGCTGGTCGTCATCTGTCTGCAGCGACCCACCGCCGACCCGCACCGGGATGCACTGGTCGCGCTGCTCGTCTTCGTCCTGGCGTCCAAGGTCGTGCTCGAGCAGTACCTGACCTGGCCGCTGCCGTTCCTGCTGGTGGCCGCCGCGACGTCGACCGGACGGCTACGGGCGGCGTCGGCCGGGCTGGTCGCCCTGCTGACGACGGTCGGGGTGCTGGTGAACGCGGACGTGCACCCGTTCGGGGTCGCGCCGCGTTGGGTCGCCGTCCTGCTCGCGGCCGGCATCGTCGCCTGGCTCGTCGTGGCGGCGCGCGACCGGTCGGGGACGGACGCGCCCGATCCGGGTACCGATGCGATGACGCCGGGTCCTCCCGGTCCTCGCGAGACCCACCCTTGACCTCCCGGGAGCCCGCTGTGCAGATCGACAAGAGCCAGATCATCGATTTCCTCCGTCAGCAGGGTCAGCACGACCAGGCCGATTCGGCGCAGCAGCAGCTGCCGGACCAGGTGGACACCGACCAGCACGCCGACCAGCTGTCCCAGCACGGCATCGACGTCCAGTCGCTGATCAGCAAGGTCGCCGGCGGCGGCGGAGGTGGCCTCGGAGGCCTGCTGAAGTAGCCGGCACAGCTCCGTGTCGCCCGAGGGACCCGACCCGGGTCCGGACGGGGACCGCCCGGTCCGGCCGGTGTTCCGGCTGGTCGGCTGGGCGGTGGAGACGACGGTGCGGGCCGGCGTTGGTGTGGTCGACGCCGGCGCCAGCGCGGCCCGGGCTGTGCCGGTCGTGCCGCGGGTGCTGGCGCAGTTGCCGCGTCTGCTCGACTCGACCGCGCTCGTGCTGGCGCGGGTGGAGCGGCTGGTGGACCGCGCCGAGGTGGTCGCCGACCGCATCGTGGCCGTCGCCGAGCACGCCGACACCGTCGCCGACCGGGCCGATCTCGTCCGTTCGCAGGCCGCCGAGGTGCTCGACGAGTCGCTGCCCACGCTCCGCGCCGCGGAGTGCCAGCTGCGCCGGCTGCTGCCCGTGTTGGACGCCGCCGGCGACCTGGATCCCGAGGCGGTGCGGGCGCTCGCGGCACTCACCCAGCGGTTGCAGCCGATGTTGCGCGCGCTGGGCGAGGTGGACCCGGGGACGGCGGACACGGCGCGGACGATGGTGGGTCAGCTGCCCGGCATCGTCGCTCAGATGGACCGCGACGTGATCCCCACTCTCGCCGAGATGCGGGAGGCGGTGCCGGACGTGCGCGAACTGCTGCCGCTCATCCAGCGCCTCGAACCGGTCCTCGTCGACGTGGAGACCCGGATCGCCGGGCTCCCCGGAGCGTCCCGGCTGCGCAAGCGTGGCGAGAAGCAGATCGTCGAGGCGGAGGCGGACGGGCCTGAGCCGGACGGGGCTCAGCCGGACGGGGCTCAGCCGGACGGGGCTCAGCCGGACGGGTCGCGCCAGCCGTAAGTGCGTGCGGCGGCGAGCAGGTCGTCCAGCCCGGACCGACCGCGGCGGTCAGGTCCGCCGTCGGAGTCGGCGCCATCGCCGATGCTGGTGCTGCCCTGCCAGCGCCGCAGCGCCGCCGACGCGCGCACCTTGCGTTCCACGTCGGCGTCGCGGGCCACGTTGCGGTGCAGGTAGTCCAGCAGGCCGGCGACGTCGGGCTCGCCGCCGCGACCGGTCGCGGGGGTCGGGACGCTCACTCGGGATCCTCCGAGATGTCGAGTGGGCCGCGGTCTCGTCTGACCGGAACGGGGCGGATGTCCATTACTACCCCGGATGTGACTCCCGCGCGGGCAGTTCGTCCCGCAGCACAGTCACCGGCGCCGCACGGAGGCGTCTCCCGCCGTCGTCTAGAGGTCGCCGAGGGCGGAGATCGGCGCCTCGACGCAGTCGGCGACGTAGCGGAGGAACCCGCCCGCGGTGCCGCCGTCGCACGCGCGGTGGTCGAAGGCCAGCGTCAGCTGCGTGACCTTCCGGACCGCCAGCGCGCCGTCGACGACCCACGCCCGGTCGATCACCCGGCCCATCCCGAGGATCGCCACCTCGGGATGGTTGATGATCGCCGCGGACCCGTCGACGCCGAACACGCCGTAGTTGTTGACGGTGAACGTCCCGCCGGTGAGCTCACCCGGCGCGAGGCTGCCGCCCCGGGCGGCCGCGGTCCGGGCCGCCAGCGCGGCGGACAGGTCGCGCGTGGACAGCCGGTGGGCGTCGCGGACGACCGGCACCACCAGTCCCCGATCGGTGGAGGCGGCGAAGCCCAGGTGTACGGCGTCGGGGATGACGATCTCGTCGGCCTCGATCCGGGCGTTCAGCTCCGGGTAGCGACGCAGTCCCAGCAAGGTGAACCGGGCCAGCAGCGCCAGCAGGCTGACCGGCTGCTCGCCTGCGGCGGCGTTGAGCACCCGCCGTGCCTCGACCAGCGCGGTCGCGTCGACGTCGACCCACACCGTCGCCTCGGGGATCTCCCGCCGCGACCGGCTGAGCTTCTCGGCGGTCGCGCGGCGCAGCCCGCGCAGCGGCACCCGGGTCTCGCCCGGCGCAGTCGGCTCCGGACTCCGGTCCGCACCAGGCGCCGCACCAGGGGCCGCCGCCGGGGCCGAGCGCTGCAAGGCCAGCTCGACGTCGGTGCGCCGGACGAGTCCCGACGTCCCGGTCCCGGCGATGCGGCGCAGGTCGAGTCCGGCGTCGCGGGCCATCTTGCGGACCAGCGGCGAGATGACCGGCACCGGCCCGGACCGGACGCTCGACACGGCGGACGGCGGACACGGCGGACACGGCGGATTTGGTGGACACGGGCTGGCGCGCCTCACGCCGCCGCCGGGCACGGCGTGACACCGGCGCGCCGGTGCCGTAGCCGATCAGGACCTGCCCGCTGCCCTCGTCGGGCTCCGGGGCGCTGACGACGCCGGGCTCGCGGAACCCGGTCGGCGCCTCGGCGTCGGCGCTCGCCGGTGTGCCTGCGTCGTCCGGTCCCTGCGCCTGGCCCGGGGCGTCGGCGGTGACGGTGACGAGCGGGCGGCCGACCGCCACCGCCTCGCCGGGCGCGGCGTGCACAGCGGCGACGACGCCGGCGAACGGCACCGGGACCTCGACGGCGGCCTTGGCGGTCTCGACCTCGACGACGACCTGGTCCACCTCGACCCGGTCGCCGACGGCGACCCGCCAGGAGACGACCTCGGCCTCCTCGAGTCCCTCGCCGAGGTCCGGGAGCAGGAAGTCAGGCACGGTCGTCCCACTGCAGCCGGGCGATCGCGTCGAGGACGCGGTCGACGTTCGGCAGGTGGTGCTGCTCGAGCTTCGGCGGCGGGTACGGCACGTCGAAGCCGGTGACGCGCAGGATCGGCGCCTCCAGGTGGTGGAAGCACTGCTCGGTCAGCCGCGCGACGACCTCCGCGCCGTAGCCGCCGGAGCGCGACGCCTCGTGCACGACGACGGCCCGCCCGGTACGCCGCACGGAGTCCACCAGCGTGGCGTCGTCGAACGGGGACAGCGAGCGGAGGTCGACGACCTCGACGTCCCAGTCCTCCTCGCGCGCGGCGTCGGCCGCCTCGAGCGCGGTCGCCACCGTGCCGCCGTAGGCGATCAGCGTCACGTCCCGTCCCGGGCGTCGGACCAGGGCGCGGTCGATCGCCGGGCCGTCGACGGTCAGCGCCGCCACCTCCTTCGACCAGTAACGCCGCTTGGGCTCGAGGAACACGACGGGGTCCGGGCAGTCGATCGCCTGGCGCAGCATCCGGTAGGCGTCGCCGGGTGTCCCGGGTGTGACCACGCGCAGGCCGGGCGTGTGCGTGTAGTACGCCTCGGAGGAGTCGCAGTGGTGTTCGACGCCGCCGATCCCGCCGCCGTACGGCACCCGCACGACGACGGGCAGCGAGATGCGGCCGCGGGTGCGGTTCCGGAGCTTGGCGAGGTGGCTCGTCACCTGCTCGAACGCGGGGTAGGCGAACGCGTCGAACTGCATCTCGACGACCGGCACGAGGCCGTTCATCGCCATGCCGATCGCGGTGCCGACGATGCCGGACTCGGCGAGCGGCGTGTCGAACACCCGGTGGTCGCCGAAGCGCGCGGTGAGGCCGTCGGTGACCCGGAAGACGCCGCCGAGGGCGCCGACGTCCTCGCCGAAGACGACGACCCGCTCGTCGGCGGCCAGCGCGTCGGCCAGGGCCGCGTTCAGCGCGCCGGCCATCGTCACCGGCGCCGGGTCCGTCGCCGGGGCGGTGCGCGCGGCCGGGCGCGCCAGCGTCGTCACGAGCGCTCCTCGAGCTCGGCGAGCAGCTCGGCGCGCTGGCGGACGAGCTCGGCGGTGGGCTCGGCGTAGACGTCGGCGAACAGCGCCGCCGGGTCGGCCGGGAGGTCGACGTTCATCCGGGTGCGCAGGTCGGCGGCCAGCTGCTCGGCCTGCGCGTCGAGGGCGGCCAGCGCCGCGTCGTCGAGCCCGCCGGTGCGGCGCAGGTACCGCGTCAGCCGGGAGATCGGGTCGCGGGCGAGCCAGGTCTGCACCTCGTCCTGCGCCCGGTAGCGGGTCGCGTCGTCGGCGTTGGTGTGCGCCTCGATGCGGTAGGTGACGGCCTCGATGAGGGTCGGGCCGCCACCGGCGGCCGCCCGCTGCCACCGCGGCGGACACCGCGGCGTGGACGGCGGCGGCGTCGTTGCCGTCGACCAGCAGCGACGGGATGCCGTACCCGATGCCCTTGGCGGCCAGCGTCGGCGCCGCCGTCTGCTTGGCCAGCGGGACACTGATCGCGTAGCCGTTGTTCTGGACGAGGAACACCACCGGCGCCCGCCACACCCCGGCGAAGTTCAGCGCCTCGTGGGTGTCGCCCTCGCTGGTGGCGCCGTCGCCGAGCAGGACCAGCGCGACCGTGTCCTCCCCCTTGAGCCGGGCTGCGTGGGCGAGGCCGACGGCGTGCACGGTGTTCGTGGCGAGCGGCGTGCACTGCGGCGCGACGCGGTGCTCGTACGGGTCGTAGCCGCAGTGCCAGTCGCCGGCCAGCAGCGTGAGCACCTCGACGGGATCGACGCCGCGGGTGAGGATCGCGACGGAGTCCCGGTAGGTCGGGAACAGCCAGTCCTGCTCGCGCAGGGCGAGGACGGCGCCGACCTCGCAGGCGTCCTGCCCGCGGGAGGACGGGTAGACCGCGAGGCGGCCCTGCTTGGTCAGCGCGGTGGCCTGGGTGTCGAAGCGGCGGCCCAGCACCATCGCCCGGTGCAGCTCGCGAAGCACCTCGGGCGCGGGCATCTGCAGCGGCCCTGCCGCGTCCCCCGGAGCCTCGCCGGGAGACCCGTCCGGGTCGATCAGTTGCAACGGCGCGGCCGAGGGCAGCAGGTGCTGTCCTGGGGTCGATCGGTCGGCATCGACGTGGAGCGTCACGGTCCGCCCTTCTCGTCCGGTCATCTTTCGGGGAGTGTGCCGCTCCGGAGAGCCAGACTTCCAGCCGCCGCCGCCATCCCGGGACGTCCGGCTGGTCGACGGGACCTAGACTGGGCAGATGGCTCCCGACGACCGCGCGCCCGCGGCGCTCGTTGGACGAATGGCACCGCTGGACGACCTGGACCGGCGGATCGTCGCCGCCCTGCAAGCCGACGGCCGGGCGTCGATGCGCACCCTGGCCGCGCAGCTGCACATCTCGCGCGCCAACGCCTACGCGCGCGTCGAGCGGCTGCAGCGCGACGGCGTCATCACCGGCTACACCGCCACCGTCGACCCCGACAAGTACGGGTACGGACTGTCGGCCTACGTCTACGTCGACATCGCCCAGCAGTCGTGGAAGTCGGTGCGCCGGCAGGTGCTCGCCATGCCGGAGGTGCACCACGCCGCGCTGACCTCCGGCAGCCACGACATCGTCCTGCTGGTCCGGACTCGGGACGCCGCGTCGCTGCGGGACGTGGTCCTGACCCGGTTGCAGGAGATGCCGGAGGTCCGCTCGACCCAGACGGTGCTGATCTTCGAGGAGTCCACCCCGGGCGGATGACGGCTCAGCGCGGCGGGCCGTCCTCCGCCGACACCGACTCGAGGACCTCGACGTCGTCGCCGACCCGGATCGTCGCGCCGGCGGTGTCCGGGACGAGGTTCATCGCGAACCACGTGGCGCCGTCCCAGCGTCGGTGCCGGGCGAGAGTCGCCAGCGGTTCCTTGGTCTTCGCGCCGGTCAGCGGGTCGACGAGCGTCATGACGCAGCGGTCACAACCCTTGACGGCGCGGAACTCCGCCTCACCGACACGGAGCCGGCGCCACCCGTCCTCGGCCCACGGCGTCGCGCCACCGACGACCAGGTTGGGACGGAACCGGACCATCGGTAGCGGCCCCTCGTGCGCGCGGGGCCCCTCGGCGATCCAGGCGTTCAGCGCGGCGAGCGATGCGGTCGACGCCATCAGCAGCGGGTACCCGTCGGCGAAGGAGACGACGTCACCGTCCCGGCCGTACCGCGGGTTGACGGCGCGTCGGGTCGGGTCGTCGAGGAAGACCAGCCGGACCGACTCGCCGACGACCTTGCCGAACCACGCCGCGGCGTCCGCGGCCGCGAGGGTGGCGGTGAACGGGTGCCGGAAGACCGACACCGGCACCGGGGGTCCGTCCGGCACGTCGACGGCGAGCTCCGGCAGGTCCGGTGCGGTGAGGACCAGCCCGCCGTCGTCACTCAGCCGGGGCACCACGGACAGCAGCGCGGGGTGCTCGCGGGCGGTGACCTGCGCGCCGGCGTCGTCGACGAGCATCCAGCGGCGGTCACCGGCCAGCCCCCACGGCTCGACGGTGGCCGCGGTGAGCTGTTCACCACGGCAGGACTTGACCGGGTAGCGGGAGATCGCCTCGAGCGTCAGGGGCACGGCGGGAGCCTAAGCCGTGGGCGCCACCGCGATCGGTGTCCGACGGCGGCCGGTCCGGACGTACCACTGGGCGAGCAGGACGACCGCCAGCGCCAGCTCGACGGCGTCTCCGCCGTAGTAGAGGAGCTCGGCGCCCTGGTGGATGGACGCCGCCGCGCCGGCGTCCGCCGGGAGCTGGTGGGCGTAGAGGACCTTGGCCAGCGTGTCGTGCGCTCCGGCAGCCAGCACCAGCACTGCCAGGCGGGCGCCGAGCGCGGGGCGGTGCGGGCGCGGGTCGACCCCGACGAGGTACCAGCTGAAGAGCAGGCCGGCGGCGAGCATGTGGGCGTGGACGAGGGCGTGCAGCCACGGGCGGTCCTCGGTCAGCCCGTAGAGCGGCGTCAGGTAGAGGGCGTACAGGCCGCCCACCTGGAGCACCAGGACGACCGGCGCCGAGGTCAGGAGGGTCACGACCCGGCTGCGCAGCGCCCGGGCGAGCAGCCGCGCCCGCGGCGCCGGCAGCACGCGCAACGCCAGGCTGACCGGGGCGGCCAGGACCAGCAACAGCGGAGCGACACCGGCGAGGAGCAGGTGCTGGGCGACGTGCACCGGGAACTGCTCGTCGTGCGTCGACACCGGCGGTGAGCTCGCGACGGCCAGCGCGAGCAGGCCTCCCGCCGCGGTGGCGCTGCGTCCCGCAGGCCAGCGCACGCCCCGGCGGCCCAGCGCCGCGACGCCGCCGGCGTAGGCGGCCGCCCCGGCGAGCAGCAGCAGGACGGTCACGGGCGCGCCGTCGCGGCGGCCGCGCGACGCGCCGGATCGGTGAGCAGGACTGCGACGCCGGCGACGATGCCCAGCCCGCCGGCGACGTTCCACACCACGTCGTAGGGCCAGAGCTCGACGCCGTAGCGGATCTGGTGCAGTCCCAACAGCTTGTGCTGCACCACCCCGTCGTAGAGCTGGAAGGCGCCCCAGCCGATCAGCCACCCCGCGACCACCCGGCGCACGACGGCGGACTGCCGCCGGCGCAGGTCGGCGAACAGGAACAGCCCGGCGACCATGGCGGCCCACCCGAACGCGTGGAAGTAGCCGTCGGAGACGAGTCCGGCGGTCGAGGTCGACCGGTCGTAGAAGTGGTGCCAGTGCAGGAGTTGGTGGAACACCGTCTCGTCGAGGAACGCCGCCAGGCCGATCCCGGACAGGACCCCGGACAGCACCGACCGTCCCGGGCGCGGGCCCGGCGACAGTGTGGACACGGCGACTCCTGTCGTGCTGGCCGACCCCCGAGGCTGGTCCTACCCGTCCGCCCGGCAGGGGAAGCGCACGACGGCGCGGCATCGGCGGCGTCAGCCTGCTGACCCGCTCGCGCGGACCAGCTGCGTCGCGAGCGGGGTGTGCCGGTAGCGCACCTCCCGGCCGAGGCGGTGACGGTGCAGCAGGCGCGCGTCGTGCAGCGCGGCGAGGTGTTCGGAGACGGTGGCGGGCGCGAGGTCGTGCCGCGACGCCAGTTCCCGGGTGGTCCGCGGCTCGGCGAGGTCGAGCAACACCGCGGCGCGGGTCGGGCCGAGCAGTCGGCCCAGGACACGCGGCGGGCGCGGCGGCTCCGTCCACATCTCGGCGATTCCCCGCGCCGGGTAGGCGAGCGTCACCGGCCACGGCGGGTCGTGCACGACCACCGCCGTCGGCCAGGAGAACGCGCTCGGCATCAGGGCCAGGCCCTCACCGCCGACCTCGACTCGAACCGGGTCCCCGTGCCGGACCGTCAGCTCGTGGCCCCGGCGGCGGACGTCCGGGTGCAGGTCGTCGAGGACGGCAGCGACACCGCGGCGGGCGATGACGGCACCGCGGTGCGCGATGTCGGCGGTGATCAACTCCTCGACGCGCGGCCAGATCGACGCGAGGAGCAGCTGCCACGCCGTCGCGAGCTCCTCGACGATCCGCTCCCGCGCGTCCGCCGGGTCGGCGACGAGCGGTGCGAGCAGCGAGGTCCGGCGCGCCCCGGGACTCGACCGCAGGCACCGCTGGAGGTCCGCCGCGACGGCGTCCAGGGGGTACCGGCCGACCTGCGCGAGTTCGTCGCCCAGGCCCGCCGGGCTCGCGGCCGGCGGCGGGGCGAGGAAGTCCGGGACCCAGCCGCGGTGCGGGTTGAGCGCCCGCAGGACCGGCAGCTCGCGGGCGACGGCGTCGAGGTCGAGCGTGACGAGCCACGGGCGGTGCAGCGTCTGCTTCGGCGCGAACATCGTCACGCGCAGCGCCTGCACGGTGTCCCACAGCCGCGAGCGCACGAAACGGGCCCGCGCCCAGTCCTCGGCGCCGAGCACGACGGTGGTGGGCACCCGGCGAAGCCTGCCACGGTTCGGCCCACGCCGAACCGGTGTCGCCGCGACCGCCGACACGTCCACGCTGGGCGCCGTGACCACGACGACCGGCTCCGGGTACCGCGCGGCACTCACGGTCGGCGAGTTCCGGGCGCTGCTCGGTTCCGGCCTCGTGTCGTTCCTCGGCGACAGCGCCGCCTACCTCGCGGTCACCGTCCTCGTCTACCAGCGCACCGGCTCGCCGCTGTTGTCGGCGCTGACCTTCGTCGTCGCGTTCCTGCCCTACCTGGTCGGCGGGACGCTGCTGTCCGGGCTCGTCGACCGGCTGCCGCCGCGGCGCTTGCTGATCGGCGCGGACCTGCTCGGGGCGTCGTTGGTCGCGGCACTGGCGCTGCCCGGCGTCCCGCTCGTCGCGGTCTTCGCCGTGCTCGTCGTGCTGGGATGTGCGGCACCGGTGCGCTCCGGGCAGGCCGGGGCGCTGCTCGCCGAGGTCCTGCCCGGCGACGCCTACGTGGCGGGCCGGTCGCTGATGCGGCTGTCCTCGCAGCTCGCGCAGGTCGTCGGCGCCGCCGCCGGCGGGGCGTTGATCGCGCCGTTCGGACCCCGCGGCGCGTTGCTGGCCGACAGCGTGAGCTTCCTGGGGTCGGCGGCGCTCGTCCGGGTCGGCGTGCGGCGAAGGGCGGCGGCGCAGCGGTCGGGCGCAGCGTCGTCGCTCCTGCGCGACTCGGTGTCCGGCGTCCGTGCGGTCTGGCGGCACGCCGCGCTGCGCCGGCTCCTGCTGCTGGGATGGGCGGTGCCGTTCGTCGCGGTGGCGCCGGAGGCGCTGGCGGCGCCGGCGGTCCGGGACGGCGGCTGGCCGACCGCGGCGGTCGGGTGGTGGCTCGCCGCCATCCCGGCGGGCGTCGTGGTCGGCGACGTCGTCGCCGTCGTCGCGCTCCGGCCGGGCCTGCGGCGCCGTCTCGTGCTGCCACTGGCCGCGGCGGGCCCGGCGGCGCTGGTGTGCTTCGCGACCCGGCCGCCGCTGGTCGCGTGCCTCGTCCTGCTCGCCGCCAGCGGCGTCGCCAGCGCTTACGCGCTCGGCCTGGACCAGATGGTCCGCGACACCTCGCCCCCGGAGCTGCTGGCGCGGACGCTCACCGTGTCGAACACCGGGCTGATGGTCGGCCAGGGACTTGGGCTTCGCCGCGGCTGGTGCGGCCGCGGAGGCGCTCGCGCCGCACGTCGTCATCGCCGCCGCCGGCGTCCTGGGACTCGCCTGCGTCGCCGGGCTCGCGGCACGCGCCCGCTGACGGCCCGGGGTTGCGCACCCCGGCGTGGGCGGTGCCGAGTGTCGGCGGCGTGACACCGGTCGCCTACCATCCGCTCACCGTCCCGACCGGGCGGACGTGCGGCCGGTCATCCCCGGCCCGACAGACAGGATCCGCATGCACAGACGCAGGACACTCGCGGGCGTCTCCGCGGCGGCGGCGCTCAGCGTCGCCGCGATCGTCCCCGCCGGGGCCGCGCACTCCGCCGCCGCGGCCCCGCTCGGCGCCGTGCAGTACCTGGCTGCGAAGGCGCCGGACTCGGCGTTCCACGCGGCCACCGCGGCCGACACCGGCGTGGCGTGCAGGCGCCCGGACGGCCAGGTGTCGACGACGCTGCACTGCTACACCCCCGACCAGCTCCGCGCGCACTACGGGCTCGGCCCGCTCGCGACCTCCAACGACGGCGCCGGGCAGACCATCGTCCTGGTCGACGCCTACGGCAGCCCGACCGCCGCGAACGACGTCAACTTCTTCGCGAAGACCTTCGGCGGCCCGACGCCGAACTTCGAGGCCGCCTTCCCGCTCGGCCAGCCGAACTACACCAACCCGACGGGCAACGGATCCGGCCAGTCCGGTCCGACCGCGGCCGACGGGTGGGCCGGTGAGGCGAACCTCGACGTCCAGTGGGCCTACGCGATGGCGCCCAAGGCGCACATCGTCCTGGTCGCGACCCCGCCCGCGGAGACGCAGGGCGTCCAGGGTCTGCCCAACCTCATGAAGGCGATCGACTGGGCCGTCGCCCGGTACCCGAGCGGCACCGTCTTCTCGATGTCCTTCGGGACCGACGAGTCGGCGTTCGGTGGCAACTCGGCGAAGGCACAGTTCGCCAAGTTCGACCAGACGTTCCAGCGTGGTCTGGCCAAGAAGGACACGTTCTTCTCCAGCGCCGGCGACACCGGCAGCGTCGGCGTGACCCGGGCGCACCGGGCGACGGCGACGTCCCCGGACCCGCAGGTCAGCTACCCGAACGTCTCCCCCTACGTCACCTCGGTCGGCGGCACGCAGGTGCAGAGCGGCTGGACCTGGGACCCGACCCAGGACGTGCCGTTCCTGGCCGACGGCAGCCGCAACCCGGCCTACTTCAACTGGACAGCGGGCGGTGACAGCGAGGCCGTCTGGAACGAGAGCTGGGAGAGCATCGCCACCGGCGGTGGGCTGTCGAGGGTGTACGGCCGTCCGGCGTACCAGAACAGCGTGGCGGCGACCGTCGGGACGCACCGCGGCGTGCCGGACCTGGCGTGGAACGCGGCGGTCAACGGCGGGGTGCTGACCTACATCTCCTTCTTCCCGAGCATCGAGGGACCGCCCTACTGGGGTGTCTACGGCGGCACATCGGCGGCTTCGCCGCAGGCCGCGGCGCTGACCGCGGTGGCGAACCAGGCGCGGGCAGTGGCCGGCAAGGCGCCGATCGGTGACCTCAACTCGGTCATCTACAGCGCGGCGTTCTCCAAGACGGCGTTCCGCGACATCGTCCCGCGCCAGTACGGCACCACCCCGAGTGGGTACCTCGCGAACAACCGGATCTGGGACGTCGGCGCCGACGGTGTCGTCATCCCCGACCCGGTCCCGGGATACCCGACCACGGCCGGCTACGACCTCACGACCGGGTGGGGCAGCCCCAACGGGCCGGTCTACGTGTCGAACCTCGCGACGCAGCCGTAGGCGGACACCGCACGACGACGCGGCCCCCGGCTGGTGCCGGGGGCCGCGTCGCGTCCGCGGGTGTGCGGAGAGGTTCAGGTACGGAGGGGGTCAGGCGGCCAGCTCGCGGCCGTGCTCGTGCGCGATGCGCTCGGCCTCACGGTGCAGCTCGTCGGCCAGCTCGCGGAACTGCTCGAGCGCCGGGTTGACGCCGACCAGGGTGAACTCCTTCTCGACGACCTTCAGGTCGAACTGCCAGACGCCGGCGAGGATCCGGCGCATCCAGCCGGTGGCGTGGTCCCAGCCCTCGCGCGGCGTACCCGCGGCGTAGCTGCCACCGCGGACGGTGACGAGGATGGCCGGGCGGCCGGCGGTGGCGGGCGTGACGCCGGAGGCCATCCGCGGGTCGGTGATCACCAGGTCGACCCAACTCTTGAAGTGCTGGGAGACGCCGAAGTTGTAGAGCGGCACCGCGAACAGGAGGGCGTCGCCGGAGAGCACGGCGTCTGTCTCGGTGCGGGCGAGTTCAGCAGCGGCGCGCTGCTCGGGCGTGCGCTGCGCCTCCGGCAGCCGACCGCGGCCCACGGGCCGCAGGTCGCCTGCGAGGCGCTCACGGCGGCGTTCTCCCTGCTCGGCAAGCGGTGGAACGGGCTCATCATCGGCACACTGGCCGAGGACGCGGTCGGCTTCACCGAGCTGCGCCGGCGCGTGGGGGCGGTCACCGACTCCGTGCTCTCGGACCGCCTGAGCGAGCTCGCGGCGGCCGGCCTGGTCGAGCGGGTCGTCACCGACGCCCGGCCGCCGGGCGTGACCTACCGGCTCACCGCGTCCGGACGCGGCCTGCTGCCGGTCCTGGCCGACATGGCCACCTGGGCGCGCCACTCGCTGCCCGAGCGGTGCGCCGCGGCGGCCGCGAAGCTGCCGGACTGATCCCCAGGGACCGTCACGCCCGCGGCGTGTCCCGACTCGCGGACGCCATCACCGTCGTCGGCTCGGACTCGCGCCCGGCGGCGGCCGCGTCCAGCCGCGCGAGGTGCTCGGTGCCCTCGATGTCGATGTTGGGCGTGATCCGGTCCAGCCAGCGCGGCATCCACCACGCCCAGTGCCCGAGCAAGGACATCACGGCCGGGACGAGCACCATCCGGATCACGCTGGCGTCGATGAGCACCGCCGCCGCCATGCCGACGGCGAGCATCTTCACCGTGGGGTCGTCACTGAGCACGAAGCTCGTGAACACCACGATCATGATCGCCGCGGCGGTCGTGATGACCCGGGCGGTCCCGCCGATGCCGATCGCGACGCTGCGGTGGGCGTCGGCGGTCTTCGCCCACGCCTCGTGCACCCGCGAGAGCAGGAAGACCTCGTAGTCCATCGACAGCCCGAACACGATGGCGAACATCAGCATCGGGACGAACGCCGGGATCGGCAGCTTCTCGTGGATGCCGACCAGCGACGAGCCCCAACCCCACTGGAACACGGCGACGACGACGCCGTACGCCGCGCCGACCGAGATGAGGTTGAGCACGGCCGCCTTCGTCGCGATCACGACCGAGCGGAACGCCACCGTCAGCAGGATGAACGCCAGCGCGACGACGGCGAGGATCAGCCATGGCATGCGGGCCGAGATCTTCTCGGTGAAGTCCACGTAGGACGCGGTCGTACCGACCACGTACGTGGTGGCCGGGACCGTCGGCAGCACGGAGTCGCGCAGTCGGTCCACCAGCTCCGTCGTGGCGGCGTCTTGCGGGGACGTCGTCGGGACCACCGTGATGGTCGCGGTCGTCCCGCTCTGGTTCACCGACGGCGCTCCCGCCCCAGCGACGCCGGGCGTCTTCGACAGCGTCGCCTGGGTGTTCGTCAGCAACGTCTGCGTCTGCGGCTGGGAGCTGCCCTTCGGCACAGACACCACGACGCTGAGCGGGCCGTTGCTGCCGGGTCCGAAGTTCGTGGCCATCAGGTCGTAGGCGCGGCGGATGCTCTGCGAGGTCGGGTTGGTGCCGGCGTCGAGCTGACCGAGGCGCAGGGAGAAGAACGGGATCGCCAGCACGACCAGGACGAGCACCGCCGCGAGCGCCCACGGGGTCGGCCGGTTGCTGACCCGGCGCCCCCACCGGGCGAACGCGCTGCGCTCGTGGGCCTCGTCGCCGGCCGCGGCCAGAGCGGCCATCCGGGCGGCGGTGGTCGCCGCGTCGTCGCTGTCGTCGGTCGCCCGCCGGGTGGCCCGCAGGTCCTTCAGGGCGCGGACGTTCTGCCCCGCCACCCCCATGAACGCCGGGACGAGGGTCAGCGCCGCGAGCATCGTCACGGCGACGACGACGGCCGACGCCAGGCCCATCGCCCCGACGAACGGCACGCCGGCGACGTACAGCCCGAGGATCGCCACGACGACGGTGCCGCCGGCGACGACGATGGCCGCGCCGGACGTCGCGGTGGAGCGGCCGGCCGAATCGATCACGTCCATGCCGTGGTCGAGCTGGTCACGGTGCCGGGCGACGAGGAACAGCCCGTAGTCCACGGCCACGCCCAGGCCGAGCAGCGTCGCCACGGTCGGCGCGGTCGTCGGGAACGTCAAAGATGCACCGAGCAGTCCGACGACGGACAACCCGGCGAAGACGCTGAACAGGGCCGACAGCAGCGGCATCACCGCTGCGACGATCGATCCGAACATGAACAACAGCAGCAGCAGCGCGCACGCCAGACCGATGATCTCGGACTTCTTGTCGTCGGTCTGCTGGCCGATCTGGCCGGCGCCGCCGCCGTACTCGACCTGCAGTCCCGCGGCGCGTGCCGGCGCGACCGCGCCGTCCAGCTGTGCCAGGTAGTCCTTGTCGAGCGATGCCGGGACGACACTCCACGACACCGTCCCGTACGCCGTCGTCCCGTTCTTCGCGACCAGCGGCGAGTTGGGCGTCGCGAACGGGCTGACCGCCGACAACACGTGCGGCAGCTTGGCGACGTCGGCCATCGCGGTGCCGACCGGACCGGACTGCGCCGTCACCGCACCACTCGGGGCGTGGAAGACGATCTGCCCGGCGTACCCGCTCTGGGCCGGGAACTCCTTCTTGAGCACGTCGATGCCCTGCGAGGACTCGCTGCCGGGAACGGTGTAGTCGTTGACGAACTCACCGCCGAACGCGCTGCGCAGCGCCAGGAGGACGCCGAGCACGATCAGCCAGGCGATGACGACCGGCCAGTGCCGGCGGGCGCACCAGCGGCCCACCGCGTCGAGGAACGCGTTCACTGCCCGACCTCCTCACGGCCGTCGCGGTCCACCGCGATGTCCGGTTCGAGCCGCTCCAACGCGGCGACCAGCTCCAACACCCCGGCGAACGGGACGCACATCGAGTCGCTGACCCGGGTCAGCGATCCCCGGTACTGCTGACCCTCACGACGGACATCCATCACCACGCGCATCGCCACACCGTCCGATCCCGGACCGACTGGACCGCACCACCCTGGCCGCGGCCGCCGCGCCTGTCCCTAGGGGACATCCCTAGGACAGGTCGCGAGACGATCACGCCGGCACCGCTGCGGCCGGTGCCACACCGGGACGTCGACGGCGGCGCAGCCACCGCACCGCCACCCAGGCGTACTTGGCGGCCACCGCGACGAGCAGCGCGAACTCCACCCAGCGGAACCACCGCGGAGCGAACGCCAGCGCGACCCGGGGGTTCGGGTGCGCGGCGGCGTAGGACAGTGCGGCCGGGGCGTCCACCAGACCGTGGCCGAGCACGGACGTCCCGGGCACGGGGCGGGCCGTCGAGAGCAGCGCCTGCTCCGTCGCCGCGGCCGTCGCACCGTGTCCGCGGAGCACCGCTGCGACGCCGCTGACGAACGGCGTGGCCATCGACGTGCCGCTGAGCGAGCCGGTCCCGTCGGTGCCCTGCGGGAACAGCGTGGTCGGCGCGGTGGGCGCCGTGGACCAGATGTCCACACCAGGCCCGGCGACCTCCGCCGACCCGCCCCAGTTGGTGAACGACGCCGGCCGGCTGGACGAGTCGACCGCGGCCACCGTGATGACCGGGATGCCAGAGCGGTACACCTGCAGGTGCGTCGCGTCGTTGCCGGCGGCCGAGATGACGACGGAGCCGCGGGAGTTGGCGTAGCGGGCAGCGTCGTTGAGGCTGCCCTCCTTCTGCACCTGCGCGAGCACGCCGCTCTCGTCGACAGACAGGTTGATCACCTGCGCGCCGTGGTCGGCCGCCCACCGCACGCCTGCCGAGATGGTCGACAGGTCCGCGTGGCCGACGGCGTCGAGCACCTTCACCGGCATGATCCGGGCGTCCGGCGCGGCCTGGGCGACGATGCCCGCGACGTGGGTGCCGTGACCGAGCCCGTCGGCGGTCGACCCGGTGCCGTCGGCGAGGTCGTGACCGGGCACCAGCCGCGGCGCCAGGAACGCGTTGGCCGCGTCGACGCCGCTGTCGACGACGGCGACCGTGACGCCCGCGCCGGTGCCCGTCCGCCACGCCGTGCGCAGACCCAGCAGGTCGACGCCGTAGTCCTCGCCATCGAACGGCGACGACGGCGACGCGGCCGACGACACCGTCGGGGTGGGCGCAGCGGCGGCGCTGGCGACCACGCTCGCCACCAGCGCGACGACGACCCCGGCGACGCGGGCGATCCGCGCCGCCAGCAGCCGGCGGCCCGACCACGACTCGGCCGGGTGACGCGCCGTGCGGCGGGTGACCCGCGCCCGCATCCGCTCGCCGGTCGGGCGCAGCAACAGGTACACCAGCGCCCCGAGCGGGAGGAGCGCGCCGACGACCACCGCGGTGACCAGTCGCCGCCACCACGGCAGGTCCCGACGGGTCGCGACGTCGACGAGGACGGCCAGGTGCGCCAGGACGATCGCGATCCCTGCCACGCGCGGCGGGAGCCGCGTCAACAACAGGAACACGGCCGGCAAGTCTCCGGCGGCCGGCGCCCTCCCGTCCCTAGGGCCGGTCCCTAGGGGATCAGGCGCTGAGCTCGTCCGGCTGCGCCGTCCCCGCCGCGCTGCCGCGCCGGGCGACGGCGACGAGCTCCGCGAGGACGTCCGGCCACAGCCCGCGCGGCAGGTCGTGACCCATCCCGGAGAAGCCGACGAACCGCGCGCCGGGGACCGCCCGGGCGATGGCGATGCCACCGGAGGGGTTCACCAGGGGGTCGGCGAGCCCGTGGAGCACCACGGTCGGCACCCCGATGGCGGCGAGCGACCCGGTCCGGTCCCGCTGCCCCAGCACCGCGGCGAGCTGCCGGCGCTGGCCGCCGGGGTCGTGGCCGCGGTCGTAGGCGGTTCCGGCGTAGGAGCGCAGGTCGTCCTCGGCGTACGGGAAACCGGGCGAGCCGATCAGGCGGAAGGTCGCCATCGTCTGGGCCACCGCGGCGTCACGGTCGGCGGCGGGGCGCCGCCGCAGCAGGGTCGTCAGCAGCGTCCACCGCGCCCGGCCGACTGCCCGGGACCCGGTCGACGTCATGATCAGTCCGAGGCTCGCCACCCGCTCCGGTGCGCCGATGGCCACCAGCTGGGCGATGAACCCGCCCATCGACGCCCCGACCAGGTGCACCCGGTCCAGGCCGAGCGCGTCGAGCAGGCCGACGGTGTCGGCCGCCATGTCGTCGAGGGTGTAGGCCGGCCGACGCCGGCGCAGCGCCACGGCGATCGGCGACGGCGCCGGGAGCTCGTCGAAGTGGGTCGACTCCCCGGAGTCGCGGTTGTCGAAGCGGACGACGCAGAACCCGGCGCCGGCCAGCGACCGGCAGAACTCGTCCGGCCACGCGATCCGCTGCGTGTTGAGTCCCATCACAAGCACCACGGCGGGATCGGCCGGGTCACCGAACCGGTCGTAGGCCAGCTCGACCGCGCCGGCCCGGACGCGTCCGGTCCGCACGTCGAGGCTGCCGGTCACTCCGGCCGCCCGCTGACGCGGTCGAGCACACGGCCCGGCGTGTCGATGTAGCTGGCTCGGGTCGGTGACATGCCCACCTCCGTCGCGGACGATCGCCCTGTCGAGGGCCCGATCCTGACGGATCCCGGTGGCGCACTGCGGATCGGGCGTCGTGCGCTGCCATAGTGTGCCGGTGCGATTCCCGGGTCTGCTCGCGTGAGCGACGTCCTGCCCAGTCGAGCGGGAGGACGCCGGACGAGCCGGCTGGTCGGCCGGATCGGCGCGAGGTTCCTCACCGGACGAGGTGGGCTGGCCGCGCTGTCGGCGGCCCCCCGACGGTTCCGGTTGCCGCTGCTGCGTGACGGGCTGGACCCGGTGCCCGCCCTGGGCGAGCGACGCAGCCGCGAGCCGGTCAGCCGGCTCGGGCGGGCGATGGGTCGAACGGTGTGGCTGGTGACCGGGTACGACGAGGTCCGCTCCGTGCTCGCCGACACCGGCCGGTTCAGCACCGACATCCGTCCCGTCCTCGGCACCAGCGGCCCGACCCTCGGCGGGCTCGGCTTCACCGACCCGCCGGAACACACCCGGCTGCGGCGCCTGGTCGCCGGCTACTTCACGCCGCGCCGACTGGCGGCACTCGCGCCGGAGATCGACCGCATCGTCGCGCACCGCCTCGACGTGCTGGCCGACTCCGGGCCCGTCGTCGACCTCGTCAGCGACTACGCGCTGCCGGTCCCGTTCGAGGTGATCTGCGCACTGCTCGGCCTGGACCCGGACCAGTGGCAGGACATGGCACGCGACGGCGCGGCGCGTTTCGACGCCCGCCGCGGCGGGATGGGCCCGTTGGCTGCGGTGACCGCCTCCTTCGACTCGCTGCTGGCCGCGGTCCGCGCGCAGCGGGACGACCCGGGCCCCGGCCTGATCGGCGACCTCGTCCGCGGCGCCGGCGCAGACTCGGACGACGAGGAGCTCGCCCGTCTCGTCGACGGCGTCTTCGTCGGCGGGTACGAGACGTCGACGAGCATGATCGCGCTCGGCGTGCTGGCGCTGCTGGACGACCCCGCCGCCCGCGCGGAGGTCGTCGAGGACCCGACCGGGACGGCGGTGGCCGACGTCGTCGAGGAGCTGCTGCGCTACCTCAGCGTGGTCCAGATCGCCTTCCCGCGTTTCGCCCGCACGGATCTCACGGTGGGCGAGGTCGACGTCGCCGCCGGCGACGTGCTGCTGTGTTCTCTCAGCGGTGCGAACCGCGACGACGTCATGGGCGCCGACCCGGACGAGCTGCGTCCCGGGCGCGACGCCCCTACGCACGTCGCGTTCGGGCACGGGCTGCACCGCTGCGTCGGCGCGGAGCTGGCCCGGATGGAGCTGCGCGCCGCCCTGCCGGGCCTGGTGCGCCGGTTCCCCGATCTGCGTGTCGCCGTCCCGCGCGAGCACCTGGCGTTCCGCCGGCTGGCGATCGTGCACGGCCTGGACGCCCTGCCCGTCGAGCTGGCCCCCGTGGCGGTGAGGACGGGCGGGTGAGGATCGTCCACGTCGCGGACTCGTTCAGCCCCGACGTCGGCGGCATCGAGAGCCAGGTGGAAGCGCTGGCCCTGCGCCAGCGCGCCGACGGCCACGACGTCTCCGTGATCACCGCGGTGCACTTCCCCGCCCCGGAGGTCGACCGGCAGATCGACGTGGTGCGCGCGTCCTCCGGGCGGTGGCTCACGGTCGCCTTCCCGTGGCGTGACCACCGGATGGTCGCCAAGGTGCTGGACGGCGCCCCGATCGACGTCGTCCACGTCCACCTGACCGTCATCTCGCCGCTCGCGATCTACGTGCTGCGCGCCGCGAGCCGCCGGCGGATCCCCGTCGCGGTCACGGTGCATTCCACGTGGTGGAAGGTGGCGATGGCCACCCGGGTGTGCCTGCTGCCGTTCGGCGTCGGCCCGATGCGCGCGGTGTGGTCGGCGGTCAGCGCGGAGGCGGCGTACCACGTGCGGCGCACGCTGCCCGGCGTCGGTCGGGTGCTCGTCGTCCCCAACCTCGTCGACACGTCCTGGTGGCGGGCGCTGACGTCCTCGCCGGCGCCCGTCCGCACCCCCCGCCGGCTGGTCCTGGTGGGCCGGCTGAAGCGGCGCAAGCAGATCGGCGAGTTCCTCGACCTCCTGGCCCGCGCCCGGGAACGGGTCCCGCCGACCACCCGCGCCGACGTGGTCGTCGTGGGCGAGGGCCCGCGACAGCAGGACCTCGAGGAGCAGGTCACGCGCCAGGGCCTCGTCGACTGGGTGACGCTGACCGGCCACCGCGACGCGGAGCAGATCCGTGCGCTGCACCAGGACAGCGACGTCTTCGTCGCGCCGTCCCGGCACGAGTCGTTCGGCATCGCCGCTCTGGAGGCCCGCGCCGCCGGACTGCCGGTGCTCGGATACCGGGCGACGGGGCTGCGCGACTTCGTCGTCGACGGTGTCGACGGCCGCCTGGTCCGCGACGACGACGAGATGGTGGACGTCCTCGTCGAGTTGCTGACGACAGACGTCGTCGAGCCGTGGAAGGACGCCGCCCGACGCACCCCGCCGCCGGTGGACCCGGCGGTGGCGATGGCGGCCGTCGACGCCCTGTACGAGCGGACACGCACGACGCTCGGCCCGCGGCCGGTAGCGTCGATCGGGTGCTGACCGACGTCCGGGAGTACATCGACCGGTTGGGTGTTGCTGGGCATTCCATCGGCGCCGACCACGACGATGACCCCGAGCTGATCGATGGTGCCGGGCGGGCGGTGGACACCTGGCGGGAGAACTACCCGTACGAGGCACGGATGGCGCGCAGTGCTTACGACGAGCAGAAGTACCTGCTGCAGGTGGAGTTGCTGAAGTTCCAGAACTGGTCGATCGACGCCGGTGGGCGGCACGTCATCTTGTTCGAGGGGCGGGACGCCGCCGGCAAGGGCGGCACGATCAAGCGGTTCATGGAGCACCTGAACCCGCGGTACGCCCGGGTGGTGGCGTTGACGAAGCCGTCGGAGCGCGAGCAGCACCAGTGGTACTACCAGCGGTACCTGCAGCACCTGCCGACGGCGGGCGAGACGGTGCTGTTCGACCGCAGTTGGTACAACCGCGCCGGAGTGGAACGGGTGATGGGCTTCGCCGACGAGGCGGAGGTGGAGCTGTTCCTGGCGCAGACCCCGCAGCTGGAGCAGATGCTCGTGGACAGCGGGGTGCACCTGACGAAGTACTGGTTCTCGGTGACGCAGTCCGAGCAGCGGACCCGGTTCATCATCCGGCAGGTGGATCCGGTGCGGCAGTGGAAGCTGTCCCCGATCGATCTGGAGTCGCTGGACAAGTGGGACGCCTACACCGCCGCGAAAGAAGAGATGTTCCGCCGCACCGACACCGACACCGCGCCGTGGACGACGATCAAGTCGAACGACAAGAAGCGCGCCCGGATCAACGCGATGCGCCACTTCCTGTCCCAGTTCGACTACGACGGCAAGCGACCCGACATCGTCGGCGAACCCGACCCGCTACTCGTCCAACGCGGCATCGACGCCGTCGGCGACTGACCTCACCACGACTCCGTCGCGAGGGCTTCCCGGCGCCCGCGTCGGTGGCCTCCGGGGCGGGTCAGCTGGCGTCGGCCACCCGCTCCGCGCCGAGCAGGTAGGCCAGGTCCATCAGCTGCAGCAGCCGGCGCAGTCGTGCTGTCGGTGCACGGAGGACCAGGCGGACACCGGCGCGGTCCGCGTCGGCGCGGAGCTCGACCAGCGTGTCCAGGCCGGCGGCGTCGCAGAACCGCAGCCCGGACAGCTCGAGCGTGACTGCGGCCGGGCGGGCACCGATCAGACGCTGTCCGTGATCGCGGAGCTGCTCGGCGTTGAGGGCATCCAGCTCACCGGCGACGCGCAGCAACGGACCCGCCCCGTCTGGGCCGACGTCCAGCTGCAGCAGCGCATCGGGGGTCACCGCTGGCGCTCCCTCCCTGCTCCCGCGCCGGCTGATGTCCAGCTCGCCTTGCTTCTACCCCGGCGCACGCGCGGGAGCAATCCTGCACAACCGGGTATGAGCGCAACGGGCTCGACGAACGCCGACCGGGATCCAGCGTTGTCCGAGGTGACACCGGTCGCGCTGTCGCGCGGCACGTCGGGCGCGCGACGAGCTCTCACCGAACGGCCGCGGTGATCGGTCAGCGCGGTCAGGAGGTGGTGCAGTGGCGTGGCCGCCGGTCGTTGTCGTCATCCCGGCGCACAACGAGGAACGGTTGATCACGGCGGCGGTGCGTTCGGTCCTCGACCAGGTCGAGCGGGTCGTCGTGGCCGCCGACAACTGCACCGACCGCACGGCCGAGTTGGCCCAGGCGGCTGGGGCGTCAGTGGTGGTCACTGTCGACAACACCGGGCGCAAGGCCGGCGCGTTGAACCAGGCCCTGGACCGGGTCCTGCCGGTGTGGCGCGGGTGGGTCATGGTGATGGACGCCGACAGCACCGTCTCGTCCGGCTTCCTCGCCACCGCTCGGCGTCGGCTGGCCGCCGATCCCGAGTTGGGCGCGGTGGGTGGCGTGTTCTTCGGGACGCAGCCACGCGGCTGGTGGGAGTGGGCCCAGGCCAACGAGTACGGGCGGTACTCCCGCTCGGTCGCGCTCAAGCGCGGTCGGGTCTCGGTGCTGACCGGTACCGCCTCGATGTTCCGGGCGGCGGCTCTGAGGGACCTGCTCACCCGGCGCGGCTACGTCTACGACGAGTCGGCGTTGACCGAGGACAACGAGATCACCCTCGCGCTGAAGACGGCGGGATGGCGGCTGGTCTCGCCGCAGTCGTGCCGGGTGTCCACCGAGCTCATGCCCACCGCCCGGGCACTGCACCGGCAGCGGTTGCGCTGGTACCGCGGAGCGATCGAGAACCTGCTCGACTACGGCTGGACGCCGGTGACGCGTCGGTACTGGGGTCAACAGCTGGGACTGGCTGCTGGGACCTTCGCGATGACCCTGTACTGGTTGGTGACCATCTGGGCGCTGGCCCTGGGACGGCTGCACTTCTCCGTCTTCTGGACTGCTGTCGGTGTCGGCTACGGCGTGGAACGAGTGGTGACCGCGTGGCCGGTCGGATTGCGGGGTCGCCTCCTGGCCGCTGCCGTCTTCCCGGAGACGGTCTACGCCAGCTACCTGCAGGCGATCTTCGTGCACGCGGTGTGGACAGCGGTGCGCCGCCGGCCGGTGACCTGGCACCACGTCTGACCGCTGCGCCGGGCCCCCGAGACCCGGCTCGTGCCCCGTGGATTGACCGTGGATTGACCGTGTGCTGCCGTGCCCTATAACGTCTTCCGAGGAAACTGCTGAGGAGGACAACTTTGTACGGTCAAATCGCTGGCGGTGGCGCGGGTGCGAGCGCGTCACTGGCCATGACGGGGTTCGGCGCGATCAGTTGGGTCGTGGCCGCCATCTCTCTCCTGATGCTGGGGATCGGGCTGGCGCGGGCCGCCCGGCGGGTGCCGGCCGAGGACTGACGCCGCGGCCGGGGCTCACCACCGAGCAGCACTGTTCCGGGCCTGGCCCGGTGCGTGCGCACGCTCAGTTGGTGAGTTCCGGCTCCGGGTTGTCGGTGGCCGCCGGCGGTGGGCGCGTCCGGATCCAGCCGTCGACCTCCGCCCAGACGCCGTTGAGCCAGTCCGGGATCTCCTCCGGCACGCGGTCGAGGATGTCGGTGGACTGCCGCCAGCACCGCACTCGGAGCGGTGCGCGGAAGGGCACCGCCTGCCAGACGGAGCTCGGCGTGGTCAGCTGGTCCAGGCCGGTGTGAGCCAGGACGACGACACCCAAGTCGGGACGGGCCTCCAACGCCGCCGCTGTACCCGAGGGTCGCGGCGGAAGGACTCGCGGCGTCGCGGCCGCCTGCCGCGCGGCGCGGTTGGCGCCGCTACGACGCAGGCGCGCGATCGCCCGCCGGTGTCGCGCAGGTGTCCAGTTGCCGCCTTCGGGGAACAGCAGCAGTCCCTGGCCTGCTGTCAGCGTCGCGGCCGTCTCGGCGATACGCGTCGCGGTGTCCGAGCCCTGCCCGGTGGGCAGGAAGCACGCGCCCAACCGGGTCAGGACCAGATCGAGGCCAGGATCCCATTGCAGCCGGTCGGTGAGCACGATCCGCGGCACCCGGTCCCACACGGTCAGCACGAGCCACACCATCGTGAACGAGTCGCCGGGTCCGCCGTGGCGCGCGAGGAACAGCACCGGGTCCGGATCTCGCGGTGGGCCCGCGGAGCCGGGCTCGAGCGCGACCCGGAACCCGACGGTGCGCCCGGCGGCGGTCAGCAGCTGCTGCAGCGCACGCTGGAGCAGCGCGGCGTGCGCCGTGGTCCACGCCGCGTGCGCCGCCGCCGTGCGCCGACGCGGCCGGCGCAGCCATCTCGCGGTGCAGCCCCCGACCAGGTAGAGGTCGACCCACACGTAGGCGAGGGCGAACCCCGCGATGCGCAGCAGCCGACAGCGCCGGTCCCACGGCCAGGACAGCACACCGGCGAGCGCGACGACCAGCAGCACGGCGGCGAGCACCGGCGACAGGACGACCGCCAGCGGAACGACGACCCACCGGCGCAGCACCCGCGGCGGCGGCGTCACTGGTTCGCTGCCAGCAGCCGCGAGCTGGCGCGGTGGGCCTGTTCGATCCGGGCCGGGACGTTGCTGGTGTTGCGGTAGCGCAGGCTGACCAGTGGCGTCTCGTCCACCCCGCTCGGGAGGACGACCACCCGGGTGCCGGACGGGACAGCCGCCATGGCTTCGACGAAGCGGTGGCGGCGGGCGATCTCGAAGGCGACCAGCCCGACCTGCCACGGCCGTCGCGGCGGGCCTAGCGGACGTTCGATCCGACCGACGTGCAGCACGTAGATCGTGTCGGCGCCCAGCTCCACGGCCCGGCCGACCGGGATGCTGTCGACCAGGCCACCGTCGAGGTAGTGCCCGTCCGGGCGCCGGACCGGCGGCAACAGCCCGGGCACCGCGCAGGAGGCCAGGACCGCCTCGGTCAACGGGCCCGCACTGAACCAGCGAGCTGAGGCGGTCTCGATGTGCGCGGCGACGCACTCGAACCGGACGGTGAGGTCGCTGAAGTCCTCCGGCAGGGACGCGCTCAGCAGCTCCCGCAGCGGCACGGCACTGTGCAGGTACGTGCCGTTGCTGCGGGCCAGGGTGCGTGCCCGTCCGATCAGGCCGCCGGTGAACACACCGTCGTGGGCGAGCGCCGCCCACAGCCGGGACAGCCGCTGCAACCCGTCTCCGGTCGGGTCCGTCGCGAAGACCGCGCCGTTCACCGCGCCGACGCTCGTCCCGACGATCAGGTCGGGGTGGATGTCCGCGTCGGTCAGCGCCTGCAGCATGCCGACCTGGGTGGCGCCCAGCACACCGCCGCCGCCGAGCACGAACGCGACCCGGCAACCCACCTGCAGGACACTAACCAGCCCGTGCCCGCGGCGGGCCGACGCTCAGACCCACCGCCGGCGGTCGGGCGCGAGCACGCCGAGGGGAGGGGTCGTCGGCGTAACGTCCCGCCGGTGCTGCTGTGGGGCGACGAACTGCTCGACTGCCTCACCGGCGCCGCGTCCCGCGCTCGTTCGGGCCGTCCGACCGCGCTGTTGCTGAGCGGCGAGGCGGGCATCGGCAAGTCGTCCTGCCTCGACGAGCTCGTCGCGCGAACGCCGGACTTCTCCGTCCTGGCGGCGGACGGACTGCAGGACGCGCGGACGCCGTACGGTCTGCTCGAGCAGCTCGAGGTGGTGCCCCCGCGGCCGGCCGATGGCGGTCTGCCGACGGTGATGAGCGCGGCCGGGGCGCTGCGCGACCGGTTGGACGCCCTGGCGCTCGCCGGACCGGTGATGATCAGGTTGGACGACCTGCACTGGGCCGACCCGGAGTCGGTCGACGTCCTCGCCTGGGTGCTGCGGCGCACGGCCGGTGACCGGCTGTTGGTCGCGGCCGCGACCAGGGACGTCTCGCCGGGCCGCTTCCGGACGTGGGACACCGTGGTGGCCGACCCGGCACGTGGGGTTCGGGTGGCGCTGCCCGGGCTGTCCCCGGAGGGCGCCGAGGCGCTGGTCCGGCGGCGCTGGCCCCAGGCGTCGGCGGAGCTGGCGGACCGGCTGTGGCGCCACACCTCCGGCAACCCGCTGTTCCTGACGTCGCTGCTCAACGAGCAGGACCCGGCGGAGCTCGCCTCGGCGGAGGTGCTGCCCGCACCCGTCGCGTTCGACCGGGCGATCGGCCGTCGCCTCGCGCGGTTGACCGCCGGGGCACGCGAGATGCTGTTCGCGGCGGCGGTGCTGGGGGACGGCTGGTCGTCGCTGGCGGACGTGGCAGCCGTCGGCGACACCGACCCGGCGCACGCCGCCGACTCGGCGCAGGAGCTGGCGGACAGCGAACTCGTCCGAGTCCGCACAGTCGGCGCGGTGCCGGTGCTTCGGTTCCCGCACGCACTGGTGCGGTCGGCGGTGTACCTGCAGACGCCGTTGCCGCGCAGGCGGGACCTCCACGCGCGCGCGGTGCGGGTCGTTGCCGCCGAGCCGGCCGTCCTGCACCACCTGATCGGGGCCGCAGACCAGTACGACGACGAACTGGCGGATCGTCTCGAGGCGTTCGCCACCGACCGGTACGCGCACCGGTCCTTCCGCGAAGCGGCTGGTCGTTGGAGCTCGAGCAGCCGCCTGACCCCGGACCCGGCGCGGCGGGAACGGCGGTGGCTCGAGGCCGTGTTCTGCAGCGTCATGGCGCGCGACCTCGACCGGGTCGGTGAGCAGCTGGACGACGTCCTCGCCTCGTCCGCGGGTCCTCGACGCTCCCTCGTGCTCGCGGCGCTGGCCGTGGCCGAGCGCCGGCACCGGGACGCGGTCGTGCTGCTCGAACCGGTGGCCGGCCTGCCCGTCGACGCGGTGGACCGGGTGACCAGGTACCGGGTCCAGGTACTGCTGGCGTGGTCCCGGATCTGCGCGGGCTTCGACACGGCCGCGGTCGCCGAGGCGCTCGCGCGGGCAGCCGCGGCGACGGTGCCGGACGCGGGGGTCGCTGGCCTGGAGACGGTCGCCGGCGGACACGTCCGCATCAGGCAGAGCGGCGTCGCCGCCGTCCTCGCCCAGCTCGACGCGATGCCCCAGCAGGCACCGTCCGTACCGGCGGAACTCACCCCCGCGCTGGCCTGGCGCGGGACCCTGCGCGCGTCGATGGGCCTGGACCGCGAAGCGGTCAGCGATCTGCGCGAGGTCACCCATCGGATCGAGGACGGGGAGACGGACCTCGGCGCAGGCTCGTTCCACGCCTTCCTCGGCTTGGCGCAGTGGCTCGACGGCGACTGGTCGCGGGCGCGGATCACCTTCGGGAAGGCGGTGGACATCACCGGCGCGTTCGCCCACCCGATGGTGCTCGCGCTGGCCCCGCTGGTGGACATCGGCGAGGGTCGGTTCGACGACGCCGACCGGCTGCTCGCCCGCGCCAGCGACGACGTCCTCGCCGCGCCGTACCCCGAAGCGCGGATGCTGGTCGTGACCACGCTCCTCGTCCGGGCGCACGCCGGTGGGTCCGCGACCGACCAGGCGGAGCTCCTCGCGCGCCTGCGCGGCACCGGGCTCGAGCCGCCCGCGACCGACCAGGCCACCCCGGTCCTGCTCCTGCACCTGGGTCAGGGCTTCGTCTGGGCCGGTGAGCTCGACGCGGCGGACGACGTCGTCCGACAGCTCGCCCGGGTCCGCCCGTGCGCGAGATGGATCCCGGCGGTCCGGTACTGGTTGGCCGGTCTGGTGGCGGCGGCTCGGGGCGACAGACGCGAGGCGGCGGCGCGGTACGCCCGGGCCCGGGCGGCACCAGGCCTGGACCTCCCGCTGTACCGGGCCCACCTGCTCGCCGACTCGGCACGGCTCGCGGACGCCCATGACCCGCCCGCCGCGGCAGCCTTCCGCCAGCAGGCCGAGGACGTCTACCGGCGCCTCGGGGCGCGGCCCTACGTGGAGCGGATGGGCAGCGAGCACGCCGCCAGGACCGTCGAGGCCGGGCGGACCGCCACGGCCGGACGCCCGACCGGCCCGGTGCTGTCTGCGCCCTTGACTGAGCGTGAGCGCGACGTGCTGAGCCTGGTCGTCAGTGGTCTGAGCTACGCGCAGATCGCCCGGGAGCTGTTCGTCACCCAGAGCACGGTCGGCTACCACCTCGGCAACATCTACGACAAAGCCGGCGTCCGGTCGCGGCACCGGTTGACCGAGCTGGCGCGCAGCTGTCCGGAGCTGCTGACGACTGCAGGTTTCTCCTAGGGTGAGCTGCCGCGGCGGTCCGTAGACATCTCCTCGAAGCCGGCCGGTGGGGCCGGCGGCGGGTCCGAGGAGGACGTCGTGAACGCACGGAAGATGTTCCTGAGCTTGATCCCGTGGCTGGTGTTCAGCTTCGTGGTGAACCGGCACGGGGTGAACGCCGCAGGCGACGCCGCGCTGCTGGCGACGGCCATCGCGGCCGTGTTCCTGGTCCGTGACGCCGGCAGCGGCTCGGTCAAGGTCATCGACGTCGCCGGGGTGATGATCTTCGGCGTGTTCGCCGTGGCCTGCTTCGTCACCGGTCCGGGGACGAGCACGTGGGTGGCCGACTACGGGCGGGGCACTGCCGCAGGCGCCCTCGCCGTGGTCATGCTCGGTTCGGCCGTCACCGTGCCGTTCACCGAGCAGTACGCGCGCGAGGTCGTCCCGCGCGAGTACTGGGGCACGCCGCAGTTCCGGTCGGTCAACCGGCGGATCAGCGCGGTGTGGGGTGCGGCGATCGCGGTGATGGCCTGCGGTCACCTGCTGGCCGGGAACCTGGCGCCAGTCAGCGCCGGGGCGCCGGACGCCCGTCCGATCGACCTGCTGTTCAACTGGCTGCTGCCGATCGCGCTGATCCTCGGGGCGATCAGGTACACCGGTGCTGTCGCCGGTGACACCGGACGGGAGACCGCAGCGACGGCCGCTGCGGGACCGCGGGTGTCCCGGTGACCGCCGTCCGCCCCCAGCGGACGCCGCAGCCGGTCGACGTCGACGCCGAGCCGCACCTGTCGGGGGTGTTCGCGCCGCAGTTGGCCGAGATCGACAGTGACGACCTGGTCGTCGACGGTGAGCTGCCGGCCGAGATCGACGGCGACTACGTCCGCAACGGGCCGAACCCCCGCTTCACCCCGCTGGGCGGCTACCTCTACCCGCTCGACGGAGACGGGATGCTGCACCGCGTCCGGTTCCGCGACGGCAGGGCCCGCTACAGCAACCGCTTCGTGCGCACTCCGGCGCTGCGCTGCGAGGAGGCCGCAGGACGGGCGTTGTGGCCGGGGATCACGAGCTTCGGCTCCACCCCCGGTGCGGAGCTGGTCGGCCCCGCCCTGGCCCACACAGTCAAGGACCTGCCCGGCATCAACGTCGTCCGCCACGCCGGTCGACTGCTCGCCCTCGCCGAGTCGAACAACCCGTTCCTGATCTCCCCGCAGCTGGACACCATCGGCCGCGAGACGTTCTGCGGAGCGGTACCCGCCGGGATCACCGCCCACCCGAAGATCGACCCGGCCACCGGCGAGATGGTGGTCTTCTGCTACGGCCTCACCGAGCCGTACCTGACCTGGTCGGTGCTCGGGCCGGACGGGACACCGACGCGCGCTCAGACGCCCGTCGACGGCGTGTCCCGACCGACGATGGTGCACGACATGGCGCTGACGCCGACCCACGTGGTCCTCGTCCTCGGGCCGCTCTTCTTCGACGTCGCCGCCGCCGTGTCGACCGGCTCACCGATGTCGTGGGAACCCGAGCAGGGCACCCGGATCGCGTTGGTCCCGCGCGCCGGCGGCGCCACCCGCTGGCTGACCACGGACGCGTTCTGGCTGTGGCACACCGCGAACGCCTTCGACGCCCCCGCCGCGGACGGCAGCGCCCGCGTCGTCGTCGACTACGTCGAGTGGAGCATCCCGGGCGGCCTCGTCCCCGGTGCCGCCTCGACCGGGCGCCTGGCCCGGATGGTCCTCGACCCCGCCGGGGGCACGGTCACTCGGCAGACGCTGGTCGAGGGCGGCATGGAGTTCCCCCGCATCGACGACCGGCAGCTCACCGGCGCACACACCACCATCGCCACGGCACTCAAGACCGGGACCGGCACGCTGCCCACAGGTGATGCGGACACCTTGTCCTGGTACGACACCGGCTCCGGAGTGCGCGCGGTGTGGCACCGGCCCGAACTCGCGCTCGGCGAGCAGGTCTTCGTCCCGCGTCCCGGCAGCCCGGACCCGAGAGCCGGCTGGTGGATCACCATCGCCACCGACCGCGCCAGTCTCACCAGCCGACTGCTCGTCATCCCCGCCGTCGACCCCGCGAGCGGTCCCGTCGCCACCGTCCACCTGCCCCACCGCGTCCCGCTCGGTCTGCACGGCAACTGGCTCCCCACCGAGGAGCAGGTTCCCGCACGCGAGAGCCCTCCCGGGCGGACGGTCAGCTGCTGAGCGGTTGGGGGGCCGGTGGCGCGAGGACGGTGAAGATCTGACGGCGGGACGTGATGCCCGCCTTGGCGTAGATGTTGCCCAGGTGGTACTCGATCGCCTTCGAGGAGACGAACAACTCCCCCGCGACCTGCTGGTTCGTCAGTCCCTGGGCGACGAGCCGCGCGACCACGAGCTCCTTGGCCGTCAAGCCGAAGCGGTTGCCTGCTGCCCGGTCCTCGGTGGGCGTGATCCCGCACGCGGACAGTTCGGCGTCGCAGGCGGCCAGGAAAGGTGTGGCGTCCAGCCGGGACAGGGTCTCTCTCGCGGTGCGGAGCCGGGGGATCGCGGCTCGCCAGGAGCCGGACGAGCGCAGGAACCGTCCGTAGGCCAGTTCCAGCAAGGCGTGGCTCAGCTCGCTGGAGGACTGCGCCGCCGCCTCGAGGCCGGCCTCCAACCTCGCGTGCGCCTCTGCCCGCTGACCGCGACCCAGGGCGAGTCCGGCACGCAGCCGGTGGAGATCGGCGCTGAGGACAGCCGGCGGCGACATCGCCTCGGCTTCGTCCAACGCCAGGCCCGCGTCGTCCAGGCGGTCGAGGGCGATCAGCGCCTCGGCCTCGTGGAGGCGCCAGCTGAACGGATCGAAACTCGGCGTCGGCAGTCCTGACGGTGTGTGGCGAAGTGGGGTCAGCGCCTCGAGGACGGCGCGCCAGGACCGTTGAGCCCAGGCCAGCGTGGCTTCGGCCACGCACGCCGCAGCAAGCTCGGCCGGGACGTCGGACGCCGTGGCGGCGCGGCGCGCGCGCGCGACGTGCTCCCGGGCGAAGTCCCAGTCACCTCGAGCGGCATACAGGTCGACGGCCACCTTGTGCGCCTGCGTGAGGTACCAGGGATGTCCCAGGTCGCGGGCGAGGGAGATGGCGGTGTCGGCGTGGGCGATGCCGTCGTCCCATGCGCCGAGGCCGTACTCGGCTTGCGCCAAGGCGGCATAGGCGTCGGGCAGGCTGCGGAGGTGCGCGCCGGCGCGGGACCAGCGCACGACGGCGGACAGGTCGAGCACCGCTCCGGCGAAGTCCCCCGCACCGACCTTCAGCGCTCCTCGGGTCGCCAAGAGCTCCGGCTCGAAGGGGCGCGGAGTGAGCCGGCCGGGCGAGAGGTCGGCGAGCAGCGTCAGGGCCTCGGGCGCGCGTCCGGCCGCTGCCAGCGCGCTGGCCAGTGACTGCCGGGCGGTCAGGTCGACGGTGGGGTTGTCACCGGCGGCCTCCAGAGCCCTCGTCGCCCACTGCGTGGCGTCGGCGAGCCGTCCCTGCATGCTGCAGAACAACGCCAGCGCACCAGCGGCCCGGCCGAACAGCGCGCGGTCCCGGGCGAGTTCGGAACCGTGCAGCAGCGACTCGAGCGCAGCTGTTGCCGCCCCGAACTGCCCCGAGGTCGCCGTCAGGCAGCTCAGGACGAACGTCTTGTGAGGTCCGTCCCGGCAAGCCCGCGCGGCGTCCAGGTACCGGAGCCCGACGGACTCACCGGAGAGCAACAGCAGCTCGATGGCGTGCAGCAGGCGGTCCTCACGCCGTGTTCGGTCGGGTTCGACTCTGGCCGCCGACAGCAGGTACTCGGCGGCATTGGGCAGCTCGCCGGCGCGGATCGCGCGTTCCGCGACAGCGGCCAGCTCACCGGCCAGCTGTTCATCGGCTCCTGGAGCGGCCGCGACGCGGTGCTTGAGCGCGGTGGCACTGTCGACCAGTGCGGCGACGGCCAGGTGCAGCTGGCGTCGCCGGGCCGGAGAGAGCTCGTCGTAGATCGCCGCCCGTACCAGCGGGTGCGCGAACTGCACCTGCCCGGCGGGGCTGCCGACGGGCGGCTCGAGCAGTCCGGCGCCACACGCGTCGTCGAAGGCGACGAACGCGTCGTCGACCTGGGCCGCCGCCGCGGCGACCGGCAGGGAGAAACGGAAACCGACGACGCTGCCCGCAGCGAGCAGGTCCCGGGACTGGTGGGGCAGCCGCACCACTTTCGTCAGCACGGTGGCGGCGTAGGAGTGCGGCGCCGGCAGGCTGACGCTGGCGTCGGCCAGGGCGCTGACCGGGACTTCCTCCAGCAACGCGCGGACGTAGAGCGGGTTGCCTCCGGTGTGCTCCGACAGCCGCTCCTGAGCCGCGCGCGAGAGCTCCAGCCCGTAACTGGCCTTGGCCAGCTGGTCCACGTCCGGCGGGCCGAGACCGCTCAGCCGCAGCCGCCGGCCCTGCTCGGCGATCAACCGCGTCAGACTCTCATCGAGTCCTTCCAAGCCGCGTGGGCGGCTGGACACGAGAACGAGAACGCCGTCCCGGCGCAAGCGACGCATGGCGAACAGCAACGCCCGGGTCGACGCGAGGTCTGCCCATTGCAGGTCGTCGACGACGACGACCGCTGCTCCGCGTTCCTGCACGGCGCCCAAGGCGCCGAGGAACGCCGCGCCGACGGCGAAGCTGTCCGGGCTGGGTGTTCGCAGGACCAGTGACGAGGTGTCCGGGACCTCGGGCGGCATCGCGCGCCACAGCTGGGACATGACGCCGTACTCGAGGGCGGTCTCAGTCTCGTCACCGCTGGCCCACAGCAGCGTCGCGCCGCTGATCTCGGCCACGAACCGACGCAACAGGGTCGTCTTCCCGATGCCTGCGTCGCCCTCGACCGACACGACGGCAGGTCGTCCGCCGCGCACTTCGTCCAGCGCGGCCCGCAACGCCGCCAACTCGGCACCCCGAGCGACGAACGTCTGGACTGACTCACCACCGACCATGTGCGGCCCCCCAGCCATGTCGCCGTCAAGATCCTAGTCAGGCGGGTGCGGCGCAGGCTGGTTCGACAGTCGGCGCCACGGGACGGCACGCTCACGGCGGCTGCACGATCTGAGGGACACCGCCGACTCGCTGCTGCAGAGCGAGGGCGTCCATTCCCCGTTGGCTACCCAGGCCGCCCCGACCGGTTCTCACCGCACCGACGCAGCCTCGCAGACATCGGAGCCGACGCCCGGATTCGAACCGGGAACCGCCCGATTACAAGTCGGGTGCGCTGCCAGTTGCGCCACGCCGGCGGGCGAGGTGCGCGCCTCGCCCGGACAGGATAGGCGGGTGTGGCCCGTCCCACGGCGACGGCACGTTGCGAGACCCGACACCGCGGGTATCACATACACATGACCGAGGACAGCAGCGCGGCACAGGCGCGCGAAGGTATAGCGGATTCCCTGATCGGGAAGGCCAAGGAGGTCGCCGGGGCGGTCACCCGTAACGACGATCTCGCCGAGGAGGGGCAGCTCCAGCAGGCCGAGGCGCAGCGGCGCAAGGAGGCGAACAGCCGCGAGGCGATCGCCGACGCGCAGGCGCGCGAGGCGGCCGAGCACCTCCAGCAGGAGCAGGCGGCGGCCCGCCGCCAGGAGCAGGAAGCGGCCCGGCAGGCCGGGGTGCAGGAGCAGGCCGTCGCCCAGCGCGAGCTGGCCGAGAAGGCCGAGGCCGACGCGGCCGCGCAGCGCCAGGAGCGCGCGGCGGCGGTCCGGGCCGAGGCGCAGGCCGACGCGGACATCCGGCGCACCGAGGCCGAGGCCGAGCAGCAGCGTGCCGACGCCGAGCAACGCCAGCACGACGCCGCCACCGAGGCCGGACTGCTCGAGCAGCAGGCCGACGCCGCCGAGCAGGCCGCCGCGCGAGCCCGCGCCGAAGCCCGCACCAGCTGACGACAGGAGCAGGAGACATGACGAAGCTGTTCAGTTACCCGTACCGCGCCGCGCGGCTGCCGTGGGACCTCGTCGAGGACCGCGTCGTCGCCAAGCGCCTTCCCGACGACAACCCGTTCCGGCTGGGCTTCGAGCGCGCACTCGGCTCGCTCGACACCGTCGCCGGGCGGCTGCTCCGTGACGGCGAGCTGGAGTCCGCCGGCCAGCAGCGCAGCCGCCGCACCGGCAAGCTCGCCGAGGCCGTCGAGCTCGAGCAGCACGCCCGCGCCCAGCGCGAGCGGGCCGCTCAGACGCTGCGCACGGAGTCGCAGCGCGCCGAGGAGCAGCGCGCCCAGGCCGAGCAGGCCGAGGAGCAGGGCGTCGCGGAGGCCGTGCAGCAGGAGCAGGAGCGGCAGAGCCGCGCACGCGCCGAGGCGCGGGCGAACGCCGAAGAGGACAAGCAGGAGGCGGCCGAGCACGCCGCACAGCAGCGGGCCAACGTCCGGCGCCAGCGCCAGGTCAAGCAGGCCGCCGTCGAGGCACGCACCTCGGCGAAGACCGCCGCACCGAAGGCGCAGTTGAAGGACGCCGCCCAGGAGAAGGCCGAGGCCCGGGGCAAGCGGGCCGATGCCGAGAAGCTCGACGACCTCGTCGAGACCAAGCGGAGCCAGCGCCGCACCAGCTGAGGCCCCACCCGCAGCGCCGTGCCGTCCTGGTCGTGAGAGCGACCGGGACGGCACGGCGCTGTTGCGTTCGACGGGGGCGCTGCTTGACGCCCGGCGCCGCGCAGGCTGCAATGGCGTACGTCCCGACCGCTACGCCGGTCGGCTCGTGCCGCCTTCGACACGGTGGGGCGGACTCCCACGGCCGACCGGAAAACCGTGAGGTGGCTCCCTGGCCACCCGTACTCGGCGCGGTCACACCACACCGTTCAGGGAGTGCCGCATGGCCGCTGTGAAGTACGAGCACGCCAGCCGGATCTACCCGGGGAGCACCGTCCCCGTCGGTCAACGACCTCAGCCTCGACATCGAGGACGGCGAGTTCATGGTCCTGGTCGGGCCCTCCGGATCCGGGCAAGTCGACCGCCCTGCGCATGCTCGCCGGCCTGGAGGACGTCGACCGCGGCAAGATCTACATCGGCGAGCGAGGACGTCTCGAACAAGGCGCCGAAGGACCGGGACATCGCGATGGTGTTCCAGAACTACGCGCTGTACCCGCACATGTCGGTCGCGGAGAACATGGGCTTCGCGCTCAAGCTCAAGGGCGATGCCCGAAGACCGAGCGCGACGAGAAGGTGCGCGAGGCGGCCCGGCTGCTCGACCTCGAGCAGTACCTCGAGCGCAAGCCGAAGGCGCTCTCCGGCGGTCAGCGGCAGCGCGTCGCCATGGGCCGCGCGATCGTCCGCGAGCCCAGCGTCTTCCTCATGGACGAGCCGCTGTCGAACCTCGACGCGAAGCTGCGGGTCGAGACCCGCGCCAACATCGCCGCGCTGCAGGCGCGGCTCGGCACGACGACGCTCTACGTCACCCACGACCAGGTCGAGGCCATGACGATGGGCCACCGGGTGGCCATCCTGAAGGAGGGCGGCTTCCTGCAGCAGGTCGACACCCCGCGCAACCTCTACGACCGTCCTGGCAACGCGTTCGTCGCCGGCTTCATCGGCTCGCCGGCGATGAACCTGCGCAACGCGCCCCTGGTGGACGGCGGTGCCCGGCTCGGCAACGCCACCGTCCCGCTGTCCCCGAGACGGTGCAGGCCGCGAAGGCCGCCGGTGTCTCGGAGATCACGCTCGGCATCCGGCCGGAGTCGTTCCACGTCGCGGAGAACGGCACCGGGGACGCGCTCTCGATGCAGGTGAACCTCGTCGAGGAGCTCGGCGCCGACGCCTACGTCTACGGCGCGCTGCCCGGCGACGAGTCGCTGAACGTCAAGCAGTTCATCGTCCGCTTCGACGGCCGGGTGCCGCCGCGCCTCGGCGACACCATCCGCGTCGAGCCGCGCCTGAACGAGGAGCACGCCTTCCACCCGGAGACCGGCGAGCGGCTCGGCTAGGACGGCGAGAACTCCCGGTGCGGATCGGGTTCATCGGCAGCGGGAACATCGGCAGCACCCTCGCCCGGCTGGCCGTCGCCAGCGGGGCCGAGGTCGTGCTGTCGAACTCCCGCGGCCCGCAGACGCTCGCCGGCCTGGTCGCGGAGCTGACCGGGTTGGGTGGAGCGGCGTCCGCGGCGACGGTCGCGGACGCCGCGGCAGCCGGTGACCTCGTCGTCGTGACCATCCCGCTGCACGCGCATCGCGACGTCCCGGCCGCGCCGCTGGCGGGCAAGGCCGTCATCGACACCTGCAACTACTACCCCGCCCGGGACGGCCGGATGGCCGAACTCGACGACGGCTCCACCACGTCGTCGGAGCTGGTCGCCGCGCACCTGGCGGACTCGCGGGTGGTGAAGGCGTTCAACGCGATCTACTTCGGCGACCTCGCCTCGCAGGGGCAGCCCGCCGGGACGGTGGGACGCCGTGCGCTGCCGATCGCCGGGGACGACGACGACGCGAAGATGGCGGTGGCGAACCTGACCGTCGGCTTCGGCTTCGACGTCGTCGACGCGGGGCCGCTGGCCGAGGGCCGGCGCTTCCAGCCGGGGACGCCGGCCTACAACGCCCGGTTGAGCGAGGCCGAGCTCCGGGAGGCGCTGGCCGCCGCCTGACCCGGGGTCAGCCCGCCCGGGCCGCGCGGCGGCGGCGCGCGATCTCCGCGAGGGTCGACGGCGCCAGCGACCGACGCGTTCAGCGACTCGGCCGGTCCGGCCATCGGGATCGACACGGTCAGGTCGCAGGTCTCGCCGACCAGCCGCGACAGGCCGCGTCCCTCGGAGCCGACGACGACGACGAGCGGGTCGGCGGCCACGTCGAGGTCGTCGAGCGATCCCGCGCCGTCGGCGTCCAGTCCGACGACGAACAACCCGGCCTGCTGGCACTCCTTCAGCGCGCGCACCAGGTTCGTCACCTGCGCGACCGGGATGCGCGCGGCGGTGCCGGCCGACGTCCGCCACGCCGCCGCCGTGACGCCGGCGGCCCGGCGCTCCGGGAGCGATCACGCCGTGCGCGCCGAACGCCACCGCCGAGCGGATCAGCGCGCCGAGGTTGCGCGGGTCGGTGACGCCGTCGAGCGCCACGAGCAGCGGGGCAGTGGTCGCCTCGTCGGCGCGGGTCGAGGAGGTCGGCCAGCTCGGTGTACTTGAACGGCGGCACCTGCAGCGCGATGCCCTGGTGCAGCAGGCCGCCGGTCATCCGGTCGAGCTCCTGCCGGCTGACCTCGAGCAGCGAGACGCCGCGGTTCGCCGGCCAGCCGCACCGCCTCGGTGACCCGCTCGTCGGACTCGATGCCCGAGCGCGACGTACAGCGCGGTGGCCGGCACTTCGCCCGCAGCGCCTCGGCGACCGGGTTGCGGCCGACGAGCAGCTCGGGCGCGTCTGCGACCTGCCCCGCGGCCCGCCGCGCGGGCCGTCGCGCCGGCGCCCGGCGGCATCGGCCGCCGCGCCGGCGCGCGGCCGGGTGGCCGGTGCGCTCCTCGGCCCGGGGCGTCGGGCCCCCGCCCGTGCAGCGCCTGCCTGCCCTGGCCGCCGGAGCCGACGGTGGCGCCCTTCTTGCCCTTGCGGACGCGCCCTGGCGGCGCGAGTTGCCGGCCATCAGCTCGATCTTCAACGTCCAGCGCGGGCCGGTCGGGGTGTCCTCGACGACGATCCCGGCGGCGGTCAGCTGGTCGCGGATCGCGTCGGCGGCCGCGAAGTCCTTGCGCGCGCGCGGGCCGCCGCGCGCTCCTCGAGCGCCACCCGGACCAGGCGTCGACGACCGGCGTCAGGTCCGACGACCGTGCGTCGCGTCCACTGCGAGCGGGTTGAGCCCGAGCACGTCCGTCATGGCCAGCACGCGCCGCAGCGCGGCCGCGCACGCCGCGGCGTCGTCCGTCGGCGCAGCGCGGTGTTGCCCTCGCGCACGGCGTCGTGGACGACCGCCAGCGCGCCGGGCACGCCGAGGTCGTCGTCCATCGCCGCGACGAAGTCCGGCGGCAGCTCGCGGCGCGGCCGGCGCGGCGCCGACCACGCTCGACCGCGCGCTCGACGAAGTTCTCGATGCCGCCGGTAGGCCGCCGCCGCCTCGTCGAGCGCCTCGGGACGAGTACTCGATCGTTGCTGCGGTAGTGCGCCGCGCCGAGGTAGTAGCGCACCTCGACCGGCCGCCAGCGCCTGCACGCATCTCGGTGACCAGCAGCGAGTTGCCCAGCGACTTCGACATCTTCTCGCCGCCGATGGTCAGCCAGCGCGTTGTGCATCCAGTACCGGGCGAACCCGTCACCGGCCGCCGACCGACTGCGCGATCTCGTTCTCGTGGTGCGGGAAGACCAGGTCCAGGCCGCCGCCGTGGATGTCGAACGTCGGGCCGAGGTACTTGGTCGCCATCGCCGAGCACTCCAGGTGCCAGCCCGGCCGGCCCGGCGCCCCACGGCGTCGGCCACGACGGCTCGCCGGGCTTGGCGCCCTTCCACAGCGCGAAGTCGCGCGGGTCGCGCTTGCGGTCGTTGTCCTCGGTGTCGCCGGCCGGCTGCATCGCGTCCAGCTTCTGCCGCGACAGCGCGCCGTAGGACGGGAAGGAGCGCGACGTCGAAGTAGACGTCGCCGTCGGCGGCGTAGGCGTGGCCGCGTGTCGATCAGCCGCTGCATCAGCGCGATCATCTCGGTCACGTGCCCGGTGGCGCGCGGCTCGTAGGTCGGCGGCAGGCAGCCGAGCGCGGTCGTACGCGTCGGTGAACGCCCGCTCGTTGCGCGCCGCCCACGCCCACCACGGCACGCCGTTCTCGGCCGACTTGGCCAGGATCTTGTCGTCGATGTCGGTGACGTTGCGGACGAACGTGACCGCGTAGCCCGACGTCGTCGAGCCAGCGCCGCAGGATGTCGAAGTTGAGGCCGCTGCGGATGTGGCCGATGTGCGGCGGGGCCTGCACGGTGGCGCCGCACAGGTAGATCGACGCCTCGCCGTCGCGCAGCGGGACGAACTCCCGCAGCGACCGGGTCGCGGAGTCGTAGAGGTGCAGCGTCACCGCGCCAGTTTACGGACGGGGCGGCTCACTCACCGATCACGCGATCGGGCCGGATCCGGACCACCACCCGCACGATGCTCGGCGGCTCGTCGCCCAGTCCTGGCCGGTGTAGATCCGCGACAGGTCGTCGATGAGGCTGGCTGGGTCGACGGTGACGTCCGCGCGTCCCATCACCCGGTCCAGGAGTACGGGTCGGCCGGGTCGACGACGACCACGCTCACCCGCGGGTCGCGGTGCAGGTTCCGCTCCTTCTGCCGGCCCTGCACGGTCGAGACGAGGATGTCGTCGCCGTCGGTGGTCGCCCAGACCGGCGCGGAGTGCGGACTGCCGTCGGGACGCAGGGTGGTGAGGACGGCGAGCGCCCGGGCGTCGAGGTGGTCCTTGATCTTCTGCGGCAGGGTGGCCATGGGAGCATCCTGCCCGTGCCGTCCGATGCCCCCCACGCGATCCGCCCGGAGTCCGATCGTCGTCACCGCCGGGCGGCCGGCGCGTGACGCCGCGGCCTGCCGGTCAACGCCGCCGCTCGTCCTGTCGGCGCCGTTCCACTCCGCCGGGACGCGCTGACAACTACTACCTGCGCGCAGGGCAGCACCGACACCATCCGCGCGTTCGAGGCCGCCATCGGCGCGCTCGAGGGCGGCCAGGCGCTGGCCTTCGCCGTCCGGGATGGCGGCGATGGCCGCGGTCGTCGAGGGCCAGCCCGCCGGCGCCGATCGCCGTCGCGCCGCTCGCCGGCTACTCCGGCACCGTCGACGCTCTTCGACGACCAGGCGCGGCTCGGCCGGATGGACGTCCGGCCGGTCGACATCACCGACACCGACGCGGTGGTCGCCGCGCTCGACGGCGCGGACCTGCTCTGGCTGGAGACGCCGACCAACCCGCTGCTGGGGGTGGCCGACCTGCCGGTGCTGGTCGGCGCCGCGCACGACGCCGGCGCGCTGGTCTGCCTCGACGCCACGTTCAGCACCCCGCTGGTCCTCCGCGGGCTCGACCACGGCGTCGACGTCGTCATGCACTCGGCGACGAAGTACCTGGGCGGGCACTCGGACCTGCTGATGGGCGTGCTCGTCACCCGCGACGCGGCGCTCGACGCGGCGCTGCGCGCCCGCCGGGACACTCACCGGCGCGGTGCCCGGCGCGCTCGAGACGTTCCTGGCGCTGCGCGGGCTGCGCACGCTGGCGGTGCGGATGGAGCGCGCCCAGGCCAACGCCGCGCGAGCTCGCGCGCCGCCTGGCCGCCCATCCCGGCCGTGACCCGGGTGCGCTACCCCGGGCTGGCCGACGACCCCGGCCACGAGCGCGCGTCACGGCTGCAGACGGCTTCGGGGCGATGCTGGCCTTCGAGGTCCGCGGCGGCGCCGAGGAGGCCGAGCGGGTCTGCCGGCGGGTGCGGCTGATCATCCACGCCACCAGCCTGGGCGGCGTCGAGTCGCTGCATCGAGCGGCGCGCGCGCTACCCCGTCGACGCCGCCCGCGGCACGCCGCGGACCTGCTGCGGCTCAGCGTCGGCATCGAGCACGTCGAGGACCTCTGGGCCGACCTGGACCAGGCGCTGCGCGGCTGAGGACCGGCCTCCGGTCGGTCGTCCTCGCGGTGGTTCCGCGCGCCGGGTCAGCGGGGGACGAGCAGCGCGGTGGCGATCGCGGCGCGACCCTCGCCGCGGCCGGTCAGGCCCAGCCCGTCGGTCGTCGTCGCGCGACACGACACGGTCGCCCCGACCGCCGCCGAGCAGCGCTGCCTCGGCCTCGGCGCGGCGGGGACCGAGGCGCGGGTCGTTGCCGATGACCTGGACCGCGACGTTGCCGACCGTCCACCCGGCCTCGGCCACCAGCCGGACCACCTCGCGCAGCAGCGCTGACGCCCGACGCGCCCGCCCACTGCGGGTCGGTCGGTGCCGAACACCGCGCCGAGATCGCCCAGCCCCGCCGCGGACAGCAGCGCGTCGCAGGCGGCGTGCGCGGCGACGTCACCGTCGGAGTGGCCGCGGCAGCCGTCGACGCCCGGCCAGAGCAGCCCGGCCAGCCAGCACGCCCGGCCGGCCTCGATCGGATGGACGTCGACACCGATGCCGATCCGCATCACAGGCAGTCGCCTCGGCGACCCGCAGGTCCCACGGTCGGGTGATCTTGAAAGCCTCGTCCGCGCCGTCGACCGCGACCACCCGCCCGCCGAGCGCCTCGACCAGGCCGGCGTCGTCGGTGGCCGCCGGGCGCCCCGGCAGCGCTGAGGCGTGCGCGCGGACCAGCACGTCGCGCGCGGAAGCCCTGCGGCGTCTGCACCGCGCGCAGCGCCGTGCGGTCGAGCGTCTCGAGCACGACGGCCGTCCGGCGTCACCCGCTTGACCGTGTCGGTGACCGGCAGCACCGGGACGACGGCGTCCGCGCCGTCGCGCAGCGCGCGCGACCACCCGGGTGATCACGTCGGCGGGCACGAACGGCCGCGCGACGTCGTGCACGAGCACGCGGTCGACGTCCGGCGCCAGAGCGGCCAGCCCGCGGCGACACCGACTCCTGCCGGGTCGCCCCGCCGACGACCCGCGCCGGGATGGCCGGCCGGGACGACGGCGCACGACGTCACGGACCTCGGGGTGGGCGTCGAAGCGCGCGCGGGCGTGCTCGAGCAGCGTCCGACCGCCGACCCGGCAGAACGCCTTGGGCACCTCGGCGCCGAGCCGGGCGCCGGACCCGGCAGCAACGAGAACGGCGGCGACGATCACGGGATCGTCGCCGCCGTCGTCGAGCGGTCGGGAGTGCTGTCGGTCTGCGGGCCGGCTCAGGCGACGGCCTCGGCGAGCACCTCGTCGAGGACGATCTCGGCCTTGTCCTCGTTGGTGCCCTCGGCGAGCGCGAGCTCGCTGACGAGGATCTGCCGCGCCTTGGCCAGCATCCGCTTCTCGCCGGCGGACAGGCCGCGGTCCTTGTCGCGGCGCCAGAGGTCGCGCACGACCTCGGCCACCTTGTTCACGTCGCCGGAGGCGAGCTTCTCGCCGTTGGCCTTGTAGCGGCGCGACCAGTTGGTCGGCTCCTCGGTGTGCGGGGCGCGCAGCACCTCGAAGACGCGGTCCAGGCCCTCCTGGCCGACCACGTCACGCACGCCGACGATCTCGGCGTTGTCGGCCGGGACGAGCACGGTCAGGTCGCCCTGAGCGACCTTCAGCCGGAGATAGGTCTTGGTCTCGCCCTTGATCGTGCGCTGCTCGATCGCCTCGATCTTCGCGGCGCCGTGGTGCGGGTAAACGACGGTCTCGCCGACCTTGAAAGTCATGTGTGCAGGCCCCTTTCCCTTTTCTCAGGGTAACACGCAGCACATCGACCGGAGAAGGCAAGATCATCCGTCGACGCCGTACGCCTCGCTGACGCCTCACTGACGCCTCACGGACGCCTCACGGACGCCTCGTCGCGGCGCCCGGCAGGGGCGCTGCACAGCGTTGCGACGGGTCCCGGTCGCCCGCCGGAGGGTCCTCGCTACTGTGAGACCCGTCCCCGCCCCGCCGTCGCAGGAGGCACCGCGCCGTGAACCCGGTGGAGCCCACGTGATGCCTGCCCGGACCGGGCGGTCCCGGTCGCGCCGGGTCGTCCTGGCGGCGACCGCGGCCGCCGCAGCGGGCCTGCTGCTCACCGGCTGTGCCGCCGGGCAGATCGCGCAGACCGCCTACGAGACGCCGGTGGTCGACGGCGTCGGTGCCCGGTCGGCGACATCGTCGTCAGCGCCGCGTCCGTCGCCGCCGCCGAGCACCTTCTGGTCCAAGGGCAGCGACGCCCCGCTGCAGCTGATCGTCGTCAACACCGGCGACGCCGACGAGGAGCTGACCGGCGTCAGCAGCCCCGTCGCGTCAGGCGTCAGCCTCCTGCAGAGCTCGGCACGGGTTCCTCACCGCCTCACCGACCGGCTCGGCCAGCGTGACCAACCCGCTCACCGGCTCGCTGGGCGCCTCGGCGTCCGCGTCGGTGTCCGGCCCGCAGGGCACACCGCCGGTGGCGGGCCTGTCCTCGGCGGTGCCCAAGAGCTCCGGCCCCGCGTCGTCCGGGCCGTCGACGACCGGGACGACCTCCAGCCTGCCGACCCCGGGCGCCGGGACGTCCTCGGCGGGCGGGAGCTCGTCGAGCTCGAGCGCGGGCGGCGGCCTGTCGCTGCGGATCCCGGCGAACACCTCGGTGTCGCTGGGGTTCGACCCGCAGGACAAGGCGCTGGTGCTGCGCAGCATCAACCAGGACCTGTACCCGGCGACGCCGCTCCCGCTGACCATGACGTTCGCGCGCGCGGGCGCCGTCACGCTCACGATCGCCGTCCGGCTGCAGACCAACGCGCCCAGCCCGAGCATGGTCCCCAGCCTCGAACCGCCCTACGAGGGCCCGACCGGCTGACGCGGCTCCCCGGAAGTGTCGGTGCCGGCCGCTAGCGTCCGCGCCGTGAGCTCGACGACACGACGGTCCGGGCCGTGAGCCCGGCCGCCACGAAGACCGGACGCTTCCGCTGCACCGAGTGCGGAGCGACCACACCGCGCTGGGTCGGACGCTGCCCCGAGTGCCAGGCGTGGGGCACGGTGGCGGAGGTCGGCGGCGCGGACGCGGTCCGTCGCCGTCACCGCGCGACCGGTCACCCGCGCCGCGCGGCCGATCGGCGAGCTCGACCCGGAGCGCGCCCGGGCCCGGCCGACCGGCGTCGCCGAGCTCGACCGGGTGCTCGGCGGCGGGCTGGTGCCCGGCTCGGTGGTCCTGCTCGCCGGGCGAGCCCGGGGTCGGCAAGTCGACCCTGCTGCTCGAGGTCGCGCGGCACTGGGCCGCCACTGCGCCGGCGCCCGCGCTGATCGTCAGCGGCGAGGAGTCGACGGCGCAGGTCCGGCTGCGGGCCGAGCGCACCGGCGCGGTGCACCCGCGGCTGTTCCTCGCCGCCGAGAACGACCTCGGCGCGGTGCTCACCCACGTCGACGCAGGTCGACCCGAGCCTGCTGGTCGTCGACTCGGTGCAGACGCTCGCCGTCGAGGACGTCGAGGGCGCCGCCGGCTCGGTGTCCCAGATCCGCGCGGTGGCCGCCGCACTGATCGCGCAGGCCAAGCGCCGCGGGCATGGCCACCGTCCTGGTCGGGCACGTCACGAAGGACGGCGGCATCGCCGGCCCCCGCGTGCTCGAGCACCTGGTCGACGTCGTGCTCGTCTTCGAGGGCGACCGGCACTCCTCGCTGCGCCTGCTCCGGGCGACGAAGAACCGGTTCGGCACCGCGGACGAGGTCGGCTGCTTCGAGATGCGCGAGGACGGCATCGTCGGGCTGGCCGACCCGTCCGGGCTGTTCCTGTCCGCAGCGCTCGGCGGCGGTGCCGGGCACCTGCGTCACGGTGTCGATCGAGGGCCGCCGTCCGCTGGTCAGCGAGGTCCAGGCGCTGACGCTGCGGACCGGCGCCGGCTCCCCGCGGCGCTCGGTGTCCGGGCTCGACGCGTCGCGGGTGGCGATGCTGCTGGCGGTCGCCCACCGCCACCTCGGCGTCGCGCTGTCCGACAGCGAGGTCTACGCCAGCTCGATCGGCGGCATCGCCACGACCGAGCCCGCCGCCGACCTGGCGATCCTGCTCGCCGTCGCCTCGGCTGTCCGGGACGTGCCGCTGCCGCAGACGCTGTGCGCGCTCGGCGAGGTGTCGCTGTCCGGCGACGTGCGCCGGGTGCCGGCCCTGGAGCGCCGGCTCGCCGAGGCCGCCCGGCTCGGGTTCACCGTCGCCCTGGTGCCCGGCGGTCACGCCGGGGACGTCGTCGCCGGCGAGTCGCGGGCATCCGGACGATCCCGGTCGCCACCGTCCGCGAGGCCATCGCGATCGCCGGCGAGCTGCCCCGTCGAGCCCGCCGCCCGCGCGCCCGCCGGCCGGTGCTGCGATCGGTCCCCGACGGCCCGTCGGGGCACGGTCGCGCTTGGTCACCCGACGTAGACTGACCACTGGGTGCGTCCCGGAACTGAGCGACGCGCCTGACGACTGGGGGGCCGGCGCCATGACCACCACCGAGCGGGACGAGGCACTGCGGAGCGTCCTGGCCACCGTGGCACCCGGCACCTGGCTGCGCGACGGTCTGGAGCGGATCCTGCGCGGCAACACCGGCGCCCTGATCGTGCTCGGCTGGGACCCGACGGTCGAGCAGCTGTGCACCGGCGGCTTCCCGCTCGACGTCGAGTTCTCGGCGACCCGGCTGCGCGAGCTGTGCAAGATGGACGGCGCGGTCGTGCTCACCGGCGACGGCACGCGCATCCTGCGCGCGGCCACCCACCTCATGCCCGACCCGGCCATCCCCACCGAGGAGTCCGGCACCCGGCACCGCACCGCGCAGCGGGTCGCGATCCAGACCGGCTTCCCGGTGATCTCGGTGTCGCAGTCGATGCGATCATCGCCCTCTACCTCGGCGCCCGCCGCTACGTGCTGGAGAGCACGTCGGAGCTGCTGGCGCGGGCGAACCAGGCGATCGCCACCCTCGAGCGGTACAAGACCCGCCTGGACGAGGTGTCCAACACCCTCGTCGGCGCTGGAGATCGAGGACCTCGCCACCGTCCGCGACGTCGCCCTCGTCGCGCAGCGGCTGGAGATGGTGCGCCGGATCGCCGACGAGATCGTCGGCTACGTCGTCGAGCTCGGCACCGACGGCCGGCTGCTCGCCCTGCAGCTCGAGGAGCTGATGGCCGGCGTCGACTCCGACCGCGAGCTGCTCGTCCGCGACTACACGCCGCCGCCGCGAGGCGGGCGCAGCCCCAGCGAAGTCCTGGCGGCGATGGCGGAGCTCTCGGCCACCGACCTGGTCGACCTCAGCAGGGTGGCGGCGGCGCTCGGGCTCGGCTTCCTGCCCGAGGTGCTGGACTCGGCCGCGAGCCCGCGCGGCTACCGGCTGCTGTCGCGGGTGCCGCGGCTGCCCACCGTGCTGCTCGACCGGGTCGTCGACCACTTCGGCGGGCTGCAGAAGCTGCTCGCGGCGACGGCGGAGGACCTGCAGGTCGTCGAGGGCGTCGGCGAGGCGCGGGCCCGCAGCGTGCGCGAGGCGATCTCGCGGCTGGCCGACGCCTCGATCATCGACCGCTACAGCTGAGGCAGTCGCCTCAGCCGAACGAGATCGTCGCCGGCGCGCCCTGCACGCCGCCGAGCAGCGCGTAGACGGTGTAGGTGCCGGCGCCGACCCGCTGCCGGGCGCCCGCGCATCCCGGCTGGGACGACAGCCCCGACCACTGGACGCCGACCCGCACCGGCGTGCCGGGCGGCAGCGTTCGCACGTCCGTGCCCGGCACGATCTGGCAGTCGTGGCTGCCCCACACCCGTGACTCGCCGTTGAAGACGCGCAGTTCGACCTGGCCGTCGGCCAGGTCCTGGGCGCACGGCGCCGGTCCGGGGTCGACGACCTGCAGGTACAGCGTCGGCTGCTGGCCCACCTGGTAGCTCGGCGCCGAGCTGGCTGCGCTGACCTGCAGCGCGTTCGGCCGGCAGGCCGGCACGGACGGAGCGGTCGTGGTCGCGACGGAGCTCGTGGCCGGCGCCGCGGCAGACGTGGTGGCGGCGGGAGAGGCGGACGCCGACGCTGGTGCCGACGCCGGTGCCTGCCGTGCGGGCGTCGACGGCGCGGGCGTCCGCGCCGGTCCGCTGGTCCGCGTCGGCAACGCCCGCGTGGCGGCCGCCGCGGGGGCGTCACCGCCGGGACGAAGTACGTACACCGCGCGCGGCCAGCAGGAGGAGGACCACCGCCGCCACGGTGGCCCGCCGACGCCAGTACACGCCTGCGGGAAGGGGGCCGATCGGTCGCAACATGTCCCGTCGACGGTAACCGAGCCGGTGCCCGCGGTCCGTGTCAGGACACGGTGCACGGGCCGAGCGGGCCACGCGGCAGGATGCCGGGGTGACACCGCCCGCCGCGCTGGTCCCGGCGGTGCTCGACTGGTACGACCGGCACGCCCGCGACCTGCCGTGGCGGCGGCCGGGCACGTCGCCGTGGGCGGTGCTGGTCAGCGAGGTGATGCTGCAGCAGACGCCGGTGGCCCGGGTCGCGCCGGCGTGGCACGGCGTGGCTGGCCAGGCTGGCCGGACCCGGCGGCCCTGGCCGCGGCGCCGCGGGCGGACGTGCTGCGGCAGTGGGGCCGGCTCGGCTACCCGCGCCGGGCGCTGCGGCTGCACGAGGCGGCTCGCGTGGTCGTCGCCGAGCACGGTGGCGAGCTGCCCGACGACGTCGACGGCGCTCGAGGCGCTGCCGGGGGTCGGGCCGTACACCGCGCGGGCGGTCGCGGCGTTCGCGTTCGGCCAGCGGCTGCCGGTCGTCGACACCAACGTCCGCCGGGTCGTCGCCCGCGTCGTCTCCGGGGTCGGCGACGGCGGGACCGCCGTCGACCCGGCGCGACCTCGCCGCTGTCGAGGCGCTGCTGCCCGCGGACGCCGGCGCGCGCCGCCCGGCTCAGCGTCGCGCTGATGGAACTCGGCGCCGTGGTGTGCACCGCGCGGGCGCCGCGCTGCGCGACGTGCCCGCTCGCGGACGGCTGTGCGTGGGCGGCGGCGGGCCACCCGCCGGCGGCGGCCCCGGCGCCACGCGCGCAGCGGTTCCCGGCACCGACCGCCAGGTGCGCGGGCTGCTGCTGGAGCTGCTGCGCCGAAGCGACGGTCCCGGTCGGCCGGGACGCCGCTGGACGCGGTCTGGCCCGACGCCGTCCAGCGGGCGCGCGCCCTGGCCGGTCTGGTCGCCGACGGCCTGGTCGACCCGCTCGCCGGCGGGCGCTACGCGCTACCGAGCTGACGCGCTCCCACCCGCGGAGGACCAGGACACGGGTGCCGGCGGCAAGCCCGCAACGGCGACGAGCCCGGCGACTCGTCGGAGTCGTCGGGCCCGTCGCGTCCCTCGTGGGCGCTGCGCCTTACTGCGCCGGGACCTCTTCGGTCGGCGGCGCGTCGGGCACCTCGATCGGCTTGAGCTCACCGCGGAAGGTGAACGTCTCCGCGGAGCCGTGTCGGCACCGCCCTCGGTGTCCACCACGACGATCGAGCCGGGGCTCAGCTCGCCGAAGAGGATCTTCTCCGACAGCGGGTCCTCGATCTCGCGCTGGATCGTCCGGCGCAGCGGCCGGGCGCCGAGCACCGGGTCGTAACCCTTCTTGGCCAGCAGCTGCTTGGCCGACGCGGTCAGCTCGAGGCCCATGTCCTTGTTCCGCAGCTGGGTGTCGAGACGCGCCGTCATCAGGTCGACGATCAACGTGATCTCTTCGGTGGTCAGCTGGTGGAACACGATGATGTCGTCGATCCGGTTGAGGAACTCCGGCCGGAAGTGCTGCTTGAGCTCGTCGTTGACCTTCTGCTTCATCCGGTCGTAGTTCGACGCCTCGTCGTTGCTCGCCGAGAAGCCGAGCGACACCGCCTTCGACACGTCGCGGGTGCCGAGGTTGGTGGTCAGGATCAGCACCGTGTTCTTGAAGTCCACGATCCGGCCCTGACCGTCGGTCAGCCGGCCGTCCTCCAGCACCTGCAGCAGCGTGTTGAAGACGTCCGGGTGCGCCTTCTCGACCTCGTCGAACAGCACCACCGAGAACGGCTTGCGCCGCACCTTCTCGGTCAGCTGGCCACCCTCGTCGTAGCCGACGTAGCCGGGAGGCGCACCGACCAGGCGCGACACCGTGTACCGGTCGTGGAACTCCGACATGTCGAGCTGGATCAGCGCGTCGTCGTCACCGAACAGGAACTCCGCCAGCGCCTTCGACAGCTCGGTCTTCCCGACGCCGGACGGGCCGGCGAAGATGAACGACCCACCGGGACGCTTCGGGTCCTTCAGGCCGGCGCGGGTGCGCCGGATCGCCTGCGAGACCGCCTTGATCGCCTGCTCCTGGCCGACGACCCGCTTGTGCAGCTCGTCCTCCATGTGCAGCAGCCGGGCGGTCTCCTCCTCGGTCAGCTTGAACACCGGGATGCCGGTCCAGGTCGCGAGGACCTCGGCGATCTGCTCGTCGTCGACCTCGGCCACGACGTCGAGGTCACCGGCCTTCCACTCCTGCTCCCGCTTGGCCTTCTCGGCGAGCAGCGTCTTCTCCCGGTCGCGCAGCGACGCGGCCTTCTCGAAGTCCTGCGCGTCGATCGCGGACTCCTTCTGCCGACGCACGTCGGCGATCCGCTCGTCGAACTCGCGCAGGTCCGGCGGCGCGGTCATCCGGCGGATGCGCATCCGCGAGCCCGGCCTCGTCGATGAGGTCGATCGCCTTGTCGGGCAGGAACCGGTCGCTGATGTAGCGGTCGGCCAGCCCCGCCGCGGCCACCAGCGCGCCGTCGGTGATGGACACCCGGTGGTGCGCCTCGTAGCGGTCGCGCAGGCCCTTGAGGATCTCGATGGTGTGCGCCACCGTCGGCTCGCCGACCTGCACCGGCTGGAACCGGCGCTCGAGGGCGGCGTCCTTCTCGAGGTGCTTGCGGTACTCGTCGAGCGTGGTCGCGCCGATGGTCTGCAGCTCACCGCGGGCGAGCATCGGCTTGAGGATGGACGCGGCGTCGATCGCGCCCTCGGCGGCGCCGGCACCGACGAGGGTGTGGATCTCGTCGATGAACATGATGATGTCGCCGCGGGTGCGGATCTCCTTGAGCACCTTCTTCAGGCGCTCCTCGAAGTCACCGCGGTAGCGCGAACCGGCGACGAGCGAGCCCAGGTCGAGGGTGTAGAGCTGCTTGTCCTTCAGCGTCTCCGGGCACCTCGCCCTTGACGATGGCCTGCGCCAGGCCCTCGACGACGGCGGTCTTGCCGACGCCGGGCTCGCCGATGAGCACCGGGTTGTTCTTGGTGCGCCGGCTGAGCACCTGCATCAGGCGCTCGATCTCCTTCTCGCGCCCGATGACCGGGTCGAGCTTGCCCTCGCGGGCGGCCTGCGTGAGGTTGCGGCCGAACTGGTCGAGCACGAGCGAGGTGGACGGCGTCGCCTCGGAGGCGGTGCCGGCCGGCTCCTTGCTCTGGTAGCCGTTGAGCAGCTGGATGACCTGCTGGCGGACCTTGTTCAGGTCGGCGCCGAGCTTGACCAGCACCTGCGCGGCGACACCTTCACCCTCGCGGATGAGGCCGAGCAGGATGTGCTCCGTGCCGATGTAGTTGTGGCCGAGCTGCAGCGCCTCGCGCAGGGACAGCTCGAGGACCTTCTTGGCCCGCGGGGTGAACGGGATGTGACCGGACGGGGCCTGCTGGCCCTGGCCGATGATCTCCTCGACCTGCTGGCGGACGGCGTCGAGGGAGATGCCGAGCGACTCGAGCGCCTTCGCGGCGACGCCCTCGCCCTCGTGGATGAGGCCGAGCAGGATGTGCTCGGTGCCGATGTAGTTGTGGTTGAGCATCCGGGCCTCTTCCTGGGCCAGGACGACAACACGCCGAGCGCGGTCGGTGAACCGTTCGAACATGTGCAGTGCTCCTTCCGCGCCTGTCACACAAGCACCGGACGGACTGGTGCCCCCCGTGTGTCGAGCCTAGCGCCGGACGGTGACCGACCCGGTCGCTACGACAGACCCGGGCGGCCATCGCAGTGCCTCGGCGCCACCCGACGCGGGAGTTCGGCGGCGCGTACCCGGTCCAACGACGCAGGTGCTCCGAACGATGCCCGCGGATGCCCGCCGCTGGTTCCGCTCGCGGCGAACGCCGCACGTCGGCGCGATGGCAGGCTGGGAGCATGCCGATGATCGATCTGGGCTCCGTGCCGGGCGGCTCGTCCCACCTGCGCGGGTACGTCGCAGAACCGTCAGGCCCCCCGCCGTGGCCCGGCGTGGTGACGATCCACGAGCTGTTCGGCGTCGACGACGTCCTGAGGCGGCAGGCCGACCGCCTCGCCGCGGCCGGCTACTACACCCTCGCCCCCGACCTGTTCAGCGACGGCGGGGCGCTGCGGTGCGTGGTGCGGACCCTGCGGGCGCTCGGCGCGGCCTCGGGGCCGGCGCTGGCCGACATCGACTTCGCGCGCCGCTGGGTGCTCGAGCGCGACGACACGACGGACCGGGTCGGCGTCATCGGCTTCTGCATGGGCGGCGGGTTCGCGCTGCTCGGCGCCACCCGCGGCTTCGACGTCGTCGCCGACAACTACGGTCAGCTGCCGAAGGACCGGTCCTTCGCCGGCGCGGCCCCGGTCGTCGCCAGCTACGGCGGCGCGCGACCGGTCGATGGCGAAGGCCCCAGGCGAGCTCGAGGCCGCGCTGACCACGGCCGGCGTCGAGCACGACGTCAGGACCTACCCGGCGGCCGGACACTCGTTCCTCAACGACGCCGAGAACGGCCCGAAGCTGCTGCGGCCGCTGCTGCGGGTGGCGCACGTCGGTCCGGAGCCGGAGTCGGCGAAGGACGCGTGGGCGCGGATCGAGGCGTTCTTCGACCAGCACCTGCGGTGAGCTGAAGTGCACCCGGCCGTCGGCGTCGACGGCCACCGCGGGGGGCGGGTGGCGGCCGCTGTCGACGGGTCGCGGCGGCCTGGTCGGCCGCGCGGTGGGCGGCGGGCACGGCGCTGTGGCTCGGTGACCAGGTCACCGCGATCTGGGTGTGACCGGTCCGCTCAGTCGGGCTGGCAGACCGGGCACCAGTAGAGGTTGCGGCCGACCAGCTCCTGCCGGCGCACCGGCGTCCCGCAGATCCGGCACGGCAGGTCCGTGCGCCGGTAGACGTAGAAGGACTCGGCGCGGGTGGGCGTCCCGCTGCGGCGCTCCCGGTCCTCGCGCCGGGTGGTGACGATGCGCCCCGAGCGCACGCCGGCGCGCATCAGGACGACCAGGTCGTCCCACATCGCCCGCCAGAGGCAGGCGTCGACCGCGCGGCCGGGCCGGAACGGGCTGACCCGGTGCCGGTGGAGCAGCTCGGCGCGGTACACGTTGCCGATCCCGGCGAGCACCGACTGGTCCATGAGCAGCGCGGCCAGCACGGTGCGGCTCCGTGCGATCCGGGCGTGGGCTGCGCCCGGGTCGGCGTCGCGGCGCAGCGGGTCCGGGCCGAGGCGCGCCAGCAGGGCGGTCACGGCCGGCGGCGGCAGGACCTCACAGGCCGTCGGGCCGCGCAAGTCGGTCCAGTGGCCGCTGCCGACGAGGCGGAGGCGCAGGGCGCCGCGCGGCTGCGGCGGCTCGCCGGCGCCGGTCGTGAACTTGCCGTAGAGGCCGAGGTGGACGTGCAACGCGTCGGCGAGCCCGTCGTAGTGGTGGAACAGGTGCTTGCCGTAGGCGTCCGTGCTGACCAGTGGGCGGCCGTCGATGAGCGCCGCGCCGTCGGCGAAGCGGCCCTGCGGGCTGCTCGCGCACACCGGCGCGCCGGCGAACAGGCGCTGCTGCTCGCGCGCCAGCCGGTGCAGGGTGTGGCCTTCGGGCACGCCGTCCAGGGTGCCCGAAGGCGATCACCGCACGATCAGTGGACCGGAGCGCACCGAGGATCAGTGCGCCGCGTTGTACGCCTCGACGATGGTGGCCGGCACCCGGCCGCGCGGCTTGACGTCGTGCCCGTTCGCGCGCGCCCACTCGCGGATCGCCTGGGTCTGCTCGCGGTCGGCGCGCGTCGCCGCTCCCCCGCCGGACCGGCTGCTGCGCGACGGGGCCGCAGGCCCGGAGCGAGCGGCGGGCCGCCCGGCGCGCCGCGCGTGCCCGATGAACTCCGCCAGGGCGTCGCGCAGCCGCCCGGAGTTGGCCGTCGAGAGGTCGATCTCGTAGGTGTTGCCGTCGATGCCGAACACGACCGTCTCGTCGGCGGGTCCGCCGTCGAGGTCGTCCTCGAGGACGACCGTCACTTTCTGCGCCATCGCAGTGAATGCCTTTCCAGCCCGGGGGAAGCGCCGACAATTCCCGGCGCGCCACTCACACTAGCGCACGTCATTCAGCGCGGCCTGAGGAGCGGGAACAGAATTGTCTCACGAATGCCGCGGCCGGTGAGCAGCATCACCAGCCGGTCGACGCCCATTCCGAGTCCCCCGGTCGGCGGCATCCCGTGCTCGAGTGCTTCCAGGAAGTCCTCGTCCAGCTCCATCGCCTCGGGATCGCCCTTCGCGGCGGCCAGCGACTGTTCGACGAGCCGGCGCCGCTGCTCGACCGGGTCGGCCAGCTCCGAGTACGCCGGCGCGATCTCGACCCCGCCGATCACCAGGTCCCACGCCTCGGACAGCCGACGGATCGGCGCGGTGCGGCCGGGCCAGCGGGCGGGCCGACACCGGGTAGTCGGCGACGAAGGTGGGTTGGACGAGGGTGTGCTCGACGAGCTTCTCGTACAGTTCGAGAACGATCTCCCCGGCGTTCCATTCCGGACGCAACGGCACGTCCCGGGCCTCGGCCCGGGCGCGCAATTCGGGAACGGACGTGTCCGGACCGACCTGCTCGTCGAGCACCTCGGAAATGGCGTCGTAGACGCTGGTCCACCGCCACTCGGCACTCAGGTCGATCTCTTCACCACTCGCCGTGACCGGCTTCCGGGCATCGACCGCATTCGCGGCGTCGAGCACCAGCGCACGGGTCAATTCAGCCATCGTGTGGTAATCACCGTAGGCCTCGTACGCCTCGAGCATCGTGAACTCCGGCGAGTGCGAGGAGTCGACGCCCTCGTTGCGGAACGTCCGGCCGATCTCGTACACGCGGTCCAGCCCCCCGACCACCGCCCGCTTGAGGAACAACTCGGTCGCGATGCGCAGCGACATGTCTAGGTCGAACGCGTTGAGATGGGTGCGGAACGGTCGCGCGGCCGCGCCGCCGTGGACCGTCTGCAGCACCGGGGTCTCGAGCTCGACGAAACCCCGCCCGCGCAGCGTCTCGCGCAACGAGCGGGTGACCTCCGCCCGGACGCGCACCATCTGCCGCGCCTCCGGCCGGACGAGGAGGTCGACGTAGCGCTGCCGGACGCGCGTCTCCTCCGACAGCGGCTTGTGGGCCACCGGCAGCGGCCGCAACGCCTTCGCCGTCAGCTGCCAGCGGTCCGCGAGCACCGACAGCTCCCCGCGCTTGGACGCGATCACCTCGCCGTGCACCCAGACCAGGTCGCCCAGATCGACGTCGGACTTCCACGCCGCCAGCCGCTCGGCGCCCACCTGGTCCAGGGACAGCATCACCTGCAGCTCGACGCCGCCTTCGCGCAGCGTCGCGAAGGACAGCTTCCCGGTCGTCCGGACGAAGATGACCCGACCGGTGACGCCGACGACCTGGCCGGTCTCCGTCCCGGCCGGCAGGTCCGGGTAGGACGCACGGATCTCCGCGAGGTCGTGCGTGCGCTCGACCGTCACCGGGTACGGCGCGTCCGGCCCGTCCGCGGCGACCAGCCGGTCGTACTTGGCCCGGCGGATCCGCAGCTGCTCCGGCAGGTCGTCGGGCGAGTCGGGATCGCCGGGATCGCTCACGGCCGCCAGGCTATCGGGGGAGCATCGCCGCCCCGGCGCTGACGAATGTCATCCGGGATCGCACCGCGGGGGACACTGCCGGCGCGCCGGCGACTCCCGGGATCCTTCCCGGCATGACGCGACCTCGAACACGGTGCCGCACGACGGCAACGCCGCCCGCCCCCCGAGCGCGGACTACGGAGGGATCCGCCTCGAGGACCTGGTCAAGACCTACCGGACGCCGCAGGGTCCCGTCCGCGCCGTCGACGGTGTGAGCCTCGACATCGCGCCCGGGGAGACGATCGCCGTGCTCGGCCCGAACGGCGCCGGCAAGTCCACGACCATCGACATGATGCTCGGCCTGCAGGACCCCGACCCGGCTCGGTCCGGCTGTTCGGCCAGACGCCGCAAGCAGGCGGTCCGACGCCGGCCGGATCGGCGCCATGCTGCAGACCGGCTCGCTGATCCGCGACCTGTCGGTGCGCGAGCTGGTGGCGATGATGGCCTCGCTGTACCCGCACCCGATGTCGGTCGACGACGTGATCGCCCTGACCGGGATCGGCGACGTCGCCGAGCGGCGCACGCAGAAGTTGTCGGGCGGGCAGACGCAGCGGGTACGCGCCGCGCTCGCCCTGGTCGCCGAACCCGGACCTGCTCGTGCTCGACGAGCCGACCGTCGCCATGGACGTCGAGGTGCGGCACGCGTTCTGGGCGACGATGCGCTACGGTCACCGACGAGCGGCAAGACGGTCCTGTTCGCCACGCACTACCTCGAGGAGGCGGACGCCTTCGCCGACCGGATCGTGCTCATGGCACACGGCCGCATCGTGGCCGACGGACCGGCCACCGAGATCAAGTCCGTGGTCGGGCGTCCGCACGCTGCGCGCGACGCTGCCGGATGCCGACCTCGCCGCCCTCGAAGCGCTGCCCGGCGTCAGCACGCGCGGAGCGGCGCGGGGAGGCGATCGTGCTCACCTGCACGGACTCCGACGCCACCGTGCGGGCGCTGCTCGCCGGCTGGCCCGCCGTCCGCGACCTCGAGATCACCGGCGCCGGCCTGGAGCAGGCGTTCCTCCAACTCACCGGAGACCACGTCATGACCTACCTGCGCCTGGAATGCTGCGCACGCTGCGCAACGGCCGCTTCTTCGTCTTCTCCCTCGGTTTCCCGGTCGTGCTGTACCTGCTGCTGGCCGGGACGAACCGCACCGACAACCTGGCCGACAGCGGGATATCGAGCGCGCTCTACTACATGGTCGGGCTGGTGTCGTTCGGCACGATGGCCGCGATCCTCGCCGGCGGCGCGCGCATCGCCGCCGAGCGGCAGGACGGCTGGAACCGCCAGCTGCGCCTCACGCCGCTGTCGGTCCGCACCTACATGCGCACGAAGGTGATCAGCGGGTACCTGATCGCGGTGATCAGCATCGCGCTGCTCTACGTCTGCGGCATCGCGTACGGCGTCCGCCTGCCGGTCGGCAAGTGGCTGGAGATGACGGGGCTCATCCTCGTCGCGCTCATCCCGTTCGCCGCGCTCGGCATCGCGCTCGGGCACATGCTCACCCCCGACTCGATGGGGCCCGCGATCGGCGGCGTCACGGCGATCCTGGCGTTCCTCGGCGGGACCTGGTTCCCGATCACCGGGACGGGCGCGCTCGCCTCGATCGCGCAAGCCTGCTGCCGTCGTACTGGCTCGTCCAGGCCGGCCACGTCGGGCTCGGTGGCAGCGCCTGGACCGGGCAGGGCTGGACGGTGATCGCCGTGTGGACGCTCGTGTGCACCGCCCTGGCGGCACGGGCGTACCGCCGGGACACCCGCCGGGTCTGACCTACCCTCGCTGCGATGAGCACCGAGCTCGCCCGGTGGGAGGACGACCACCGGGGTCCAAGGACGGCGCTGGTCGACGTCCGGGTGGCGCCGCTGGGTCTTCCCGAGCTTCTGGCTGGTCTACCTGGCGCAGACCGTCGCGGGGGTGCACGAGCACTCCCGCGGCGCTGCCGCCGTCGTCGGCTACCTCGTCGTCGTCGCGTTCGCGCTGGTCTACCTCGCCGCGCTGCCACTGGGCTGGCAGAACAGGTTCCGCGCCTACTGGTCGCTGTTCGCGCTCACCTTGGCGCTGCTGGTCGCGGAGTGCTTCTTCGCCCACGAGGACGCGCTCGTCTTCGGCGTCTACATCGCCGTCCTCGCGGTCGCCGCACACCGGCGGATCGCGTTCCTGTTCGTCGCCGCGCTGGTCGCGGCGGCGCTGCTGCTGCCGGCCGTCGTCCCCGGCTGGGGCGGCGAGCCGGACTGGAACAACGGGCTGACGATCGCCCTGGTGTCCGTCGCGATGTGGGGGTTCTTCGCCATCATCCGCGGCAACATCGCCCTGGCGCAGGCCCGCGCCGAAGTGGCCCGGCTGGCCGCCGAGACCGAGCGGTCGCGGATCGCCCGTGACCTGCACGACCTGCTCGGCCACTCGCTGACGACGATCACCGTCAAGGCCGCGCTCGCGCGCCGGCTCGCCGACCTCGACCCGGCACGGGCCGCCGCGGAGATCGCGGAGGTGGAGGAGCTGTCCCGGCGCTCGCTCGCCGACGTGCGGGCCGCGGTCGCGGGCTACCGGGACGTGAGCCTGGCCGGTGAGCTGGCGAGCGGGCGGGAGGTGCTGCGCGCGGCCGGGATCGACGCGGTCTTCCCGGGCGCCGTGGACGTCGTCGACCCGCGCTACGCCGAACTGTTCGGCTGGGCGGTCCGCGAGGCGGTGACGAACGTCGTGCGGCACTCCCGGGCGGGACGCTGCACGATCACGCTCGGGCCGGACTGGATCGAGGTGGTCGACGACGGACGCGGGTCGGCCGCAGGCTCCGGCAGCGGTCTGGCCGGTCTGCGCGAGCGTGCGGCGGCGGTCGGCGCGACGGTGAGCGCGGGCGGGACGGGCGCGGGCTGGCGGGTGCGGGTGGAGATGCCGGCGGCCCAGGCCGCCGTCGAGCCGGGCCGGTCCGTCGGACGGGCCGCGCCCGCTGCCGCGACGTGACCCGCCTGCTGCTGGCGGACGACCAGACGCTCGTCCGGACGGCGCTCGCGGCGCTGCTCGAGCTGGAGGACGACTTCGATGTCGTCGCGCAGGTCGGGCGCGGCGACGAGGTGGTGGCGGCAGTGCTCGCCGCCGACCCCGACGTCGCCCTGCTCGACATCGAGATGCCGGGCCTGGACGGGCTGGCCGCCGCGGCGGCGTTGGCGCAGCAGGCGCCGCGGTGCCGGGTGGTCATCCTGACGACGTTCGGCCGGCCGGGCTACCTGCGCCGGGCGATGGAGTCCGGCGCGCTCGGCTTCGTGGTGAAGGACGCCCCGGCGGAGCAGCTGGCCGACGCCGTCCGTCGGGTGGCGCGCGGCGAGCGGGTCGTCGACCCGGCACTGGCGGCCGCGACGCTCGCCGGCGGCGCGTCGCCGCTGACCGGGCGCGAGCGGGACGTCCTCGTGGCGGCGCGTGACGGTGCCACCGTGGCGGACATCGCCCGCAAGCTGTTCCTCTCGGAAGGTACGGTGCGGAACTACCTGTCCGCCGCGATCGCGAAGACCGGCGTGCGCAACCGGGTGGAGGCGGTGCGCGCCGCCGACGAGCGGGGCTGGCTCTGAGACGGCGGAGAGCCGCACCGCCGAACGCGGTACGGCCCTCCGGGACGTGTTCTCGCGGTCTTCGCCTCAGGGGCGCGTGACCAGCGGGGGGTTCGCCAGGTGGACCAGCTGCAGCGCCTGCTGCGGGAACCAGGCCCCGGCCGCGGGGTCGACGATGCCGCCCCACGCCGGGTCGGTCGTGCTCCCGGCGACGCCGCGGTTGCACTGCCCGTCGGACTGGCCGGGCGTCTTGATCCACAGGTAGGCGTCGACCAGCGGCTGGCCGGTGTTCGCCGTCGGGCGCAGTCCAAGACCACGGCCGGGCGGGTTGCACCAGGTCTGCGGGTCCGGGTAGGACGCGGTCGGCGTCCAGGGGCCCTGGCCGTTGCGGCTGGTGTCGATGACGGCGTGCGCCAGCTGGTCGGCGGTCGGCGCGTTCGGCAGCGCGTCGACCTTCCCCGCGTACCACTCGTCGGTCAGGTGCCAGGTGCTGTAGTCGTTCGGGTTGGCCGGGTAGTACTGGCTGGCGCAGTTGCCGTACTCGCCCGGCGCGGGGACCGACGCGTACCAGAGGCACTTGGAGACCCAGGAGCCGTACTCGTCGAGTTGCGGCGTCGGCTGGTAGTTCGACACGTTCAGCGAGAAACCGGCGAAGTCGCCCACACCTGCCTGCGACAGCCGCTGGGCGATGTCGCCGACCGAGTGCCAGGCGCTGTGCCCGGCGTCGAGGTAGACCAGCGCGGCGGGGTCGGCCGCCTCGACGGCGGCACCGATGTAGTGGATGTCGGCGATCCGGCCGGCGGTCAGGGCGGCGACGTCCTGGCCCGGGTAGGCGCTCGGGCAGTCGCTCGGCAGGTTGGCGAGGCCGTCGGGCTCGACCACGACGACGACCTGCTGGCCGCGGACGAGGCCGGCCGCGACACCGTCGGCCCACGCGCGGTACGCCGCGTCGCTGCCGGCACCGCCGGAGGAGTACTGGGAGCAGTCTCGACCCGGCGCGTTGTAGGCCACGAAGGTCGGGACCGTCCTGGTGAGCCTCGCCCGCTGCGAGGTGACGCGGACGTCCATCCGCACCTGGGCCGCTGTCCCGCCGTCCAGCCAGACCGCCTGCGGGGTCTGCTCCATCGCCGAGATCAGGGCCGCGTCGGTGTAGTCGCCGGCGTCGAGCAGCTGCTGGAACTGCCGGACGGCGCCCTTCTGCGCCGGCGGCACGTAGAACTTCGTCGTCGGCGACAGGCGGGTCGAGCTCAGCGCCGCGCCGGTGGCGGGCTGGGCGGCGCCGGGGCCGGCGAGGACGAGCTGGGCGCCGAGCAGCGCACCGGCGGTCGCCAGCAGCCCGACGGCAGCGCGCCGGCGGGAGGAGGAACGGGTCATGCGGACGTCCTTCGAGAGTCGGGAGAGCGTTCTCACGCAGTCGAGTGGTGACAGTCTGTCGTAGCGGTTGACCGGACACAAGGGATGGACAGTCACCAACCGGGCGCCTCGGCCGTCGCCGTAGCGTGGCGGCGTGGACGACGCCGACCGGCAGCGGCTGGCCGCGACGTTCGACGGCGCCGCGGTCGCGTACGACCGCGCCCGACCCGGCTTCCCCGACGTCGCGCTGGACTGGGTGCTCCCGCCCGGCGCGCACCGGGTCGTGGATCTCGGCGCGGGCACCGGCAAGCTCACCGCCTCGCTGGTCTCGCGCGGACTCGAGGTGGCCGCCGTCGATGCCTCGCCCGGGATGCTGGACGTCCTGACCCGGCACCTGCCCGGGGTCCACACCGTCCACGCGCGGGCAGAGGCGACCGGGCTGCCGAGCGGTGCCGCCGACGCCGTGCTCGCCGGGTCGGCGTTCCACTGGTTCGACCGGCCGGCCGCCGACGCGGAGATCGCGCGCCTACTGCGTCCCGGCGGAGTGGTCGGGCTGCTGTGGAACCGGCGGGACCCGGCATCCCCGCTGGCCGCTGTGGTGGACGAGGTGCTCGGGCCGCGTCGCTTGACCGCGCCGGACGACAGCGCAGACACCGTCCTGGACCCGGCGCTGTTCGGGCCGACGGAGCGGCACGACGTCCCGCACGAGCAGTGGCTCACGCCGGACGGGTTCGCCGAGCTGATCGGCTCCCGCTCGTACGTCCTCGCACTACCGGCGGACGAGCGGGCCGACGTGCTCGCGCGGATCCGGGCGGTGGCGGTGGAGGTGGCCGGCTCCGACGGGCCGTTCCCGCTGCCTTACATCACGCTGACCCTCCGCGCGGAGCGCCGCTAGGGTCCGGCCATGACGCTGATGGACCGCTACGCCGAGCTCATCGTCCGGGTCGGGGCCAACGTCCAGCCCGGGCAGGAGGTGTGGGTGACCGGCGACGTGGCCCACCTGCCGGTGGTGCGGGCGGTCGTGCAGCGCGCGTGGGCGGCCGGCGCGTCCCGGGTGGACGTCGACTTCGCCGACGGCCCGATCCGGCGTGCCGGCATCGACAGCGCGCCGATGGAGTCCCTCACGTCGGTGCCGCCGTGGCGGATGGACCGGCTGCGGCACTACGGCGAGGTCGGCGGCGCGACGATCCGGCTGACCGGCGAGCCGGACCCGCACGTCTTCGACGGTGTCGACCCCGCGCGGGCCGCGGCGGTGCCGGTCGAGTACGCGCAGGAGAACCGGCGTCTGACGCTCGGCGGCCTGGTGGCGTGGACGATCGTCGCGGCGCCGAACCCGGGATGGGCGCGGCAGGTGTTCGGCGAGCCGGACGTCGACCGGCTGTGGGAGGCCGTCACCGGGCCGTTGCGCCTGGACGCGCCGGACGTCGTTGCCGCGTGGCGCGAGCACGCCGCCACGCTCGCCGCGCGCGGGACGGCGCTCGAGGCGCTGGAGCTCGACGCGGTCCGCTACGTCGGCGGCGGGACCGACCTGACAGTGGGGCTCGTCCCCGGCTGTCGCTGGATCAGCGGCGCGATGCGGACCCGGTCGGGCATCGAGTTCCTCCCGAACCTGCCGACGGAGGAGGTCTTCACCAGCCCCGACCGCCGGCGCGCCGACGGCGTGCTCTGCCTGACCCGGCCGCTGGTCATGCCCCGCACCGGGGTGCTCGTCGAGGGGCTGGTGCTGGAGTTCGCGGCCGGCGCGATCGTGTCCGCGCGGGCGACCCGCGGCCAGGACGCCGTCGAGGCGGAGCTGGCGCTCGACGGCGCGCGGTCGCTCGGCGAGGTGTCCCTCGTGGACGGGTCCTCCCCGGTGCGCGCCGCGGGCGTCATCTTCCACGACACCCTGTACGACGAGAACGCCGGCTGCCACGTCGCGTGGGGCCAGAGCTTCCCGTTCGCGGTGGACGGCGGGATCGACACGCCGTCGGACGAGCTGTTCGAGCGCGGGTTGAACCGCGCGCCCGTGCACACCGACGTGGTGGTCGGCGGCCCGGAGGTCAGTGTCGTGGGGTTGCGGCCGGACGGCTCGGCGGTGGACCTCATCCGCGACGACGTCTGGGTGCTCCCGGTCTGAGGCGGAGGCCCGACGTCGTCGCGCCGGACGGACGTCGGGTGGGCAGTTGCGGCGCCTGGCTCAGCGCGCAACTGCCCACCCGAGCCTGCTGTCAGGCCTCCGCGGTCGGCTCGTCGCCGGGCTGCTCGGTCGGCTGCTCGGTCGGCTGCTCGGTCGGCTGCTCGGTCGGCTGCTCGGTCGGCTGCTCGACGGACGCCGTGGTGACCGGGATGCGGGTCGGCTCGCCGCCGGTGTACGCGCCCCCGACGCGGACGGTCAGGACGCCGGCGTCGTAGCTCGCCGACACGTCCTCGCCGCTCACGGACGCCGGCAGCGCGAAGCTGCGCCGGAACGACCCGTACCGCACCTCGCGGTAGGTCCGGCCCGCCGACTCGCGCGACTGCTCGTCGCGACGCTCGCCACGCACGACCAGCGCACCGTCGACGACCTCGACGGCGACGTCCTTGGCGACGTCGACGCCCGGCAGGTCGATCCGCACGACCGCGTCGCTGCCCTCGCGGACGACCTCGACGGCCGGCTGCGCGGTGGCCTGGCCGGCGAACGCCGGCCGGACGACCGGGCGGAACGCGATGCTCGGGTAGTGCCGGCGGCTCAGGATCACAGTGCTCATCTGCTGTCTCACCTCTTCCTCGCGTCCTCGCGATGAGGACGGTCGACTGAGACAACTTGAGTCGACCCGACTCCATTCCCGGACCGGCACCATGGACTGGTGCGAGTGCTCGCGGTCTCGGACACCCATGCGCCGCGGTTCTGGAAGCGGCTGCCCGCCGAGGTCGCGCGCCATGCCGAGGGCGCCGAACTCGTCCTCCACGCCGGCGACGTCTGCGTGCCCTCGGTCCTGGACGAGCTGGCGCAGTTCGCTCCGGTGCTCGCTGTCCGTGGCAACAACGACGGTCCCGACGTGGCCGACTGGGGTGCGCCCGAGACGCTCGAGCGTGAGATCGCCGGCGTCCGCGTCGCGATGGTGCACGACAGCGGACCGCGCGCCGGGCGGGCGGCGCGGGTGCGACGCCGTTTCCCCGCCGCCGAGCTCGTCGTGTTCGGTCACTCGCACATCCCGTGGCACTCCGAGCTCGACGGGCAGCGGCTGGTCAACCCGGGATCACCGACCGACAAGCGGCGGCAGCCACACGGGACAGTCGCGCTACTGGACCTCGACGGCGGGCGGGTGCACGTGCGGATCGTGCCGGTGACCTGACTACTCGCAGAACGACCCGGGTCAGGACCCGAGGAACTCGAGCAGGGCCGCCGCCGTCTCGCCGGGCCGCTCCTCGGCCAGGAAGTGGCTCGCGTCGAGGGCCGCACCGTGGACGTCGGTCGCGCACTCGCGCCAGACGTCGAGCACGTCGTAGGCGCGGCCGACGTACCCGTGGCGCCCCCACAGCACGAGCAGCGGGCAGCTCACCTGCCGCTGGCGGTCCGCGGCGTCGTGCTCGAGGTCGACGCTGGCCCCTGCGCGGTAGTCGGCGCAGCTGGCGGCGATGGCGTCCGGCCGTCGGAAGCACCGCAGGTACTCCGCGACCGCCTCGTCCGTGAACGGGAAGCCGCCGCCGGACCAGCGCCGCAGGTGCCAGCGCAGGTAGTACTCCGGGTCCGCGCCGATGAGCCGTTCGGGCAGGCCGAGCGGCTGGGCGAGGAAGAACCAGTGGTAGTACGCCAGGCCGAGCTCCCGGTCCGCGGCCTCGAAGACGTGCCTCGTCGGGACGATGTCCAGGACGGCGGCACGGGTCACGACGTCGGGAGCGTCCCGGCACATCCGGTGCACGACGCGAGCCCCCAACGGCGTGGATCCGGGTGCCCGCGACGTCCGACGTCGACCGTGTCGAAGCCGTCGACGCCGTCGACGCCGCGGGAAGCGTCAGCGCCGTCGGGGCGGGGACGGCTCACCCGACGTTCCGGTCGAACACCAGCCGCAGTCCGAGCAGGGTGAGGTCCGGCTCGTGTCGCGTCACGGTCTCGCAGTTGCCGATGACGAGCGGGGCCAGACCGCCGGTGGCGATCACTTCGACGCGCTCCGGGTCGTCCGGGTCGAGGACGCGCGCGATGCGGCGCACCAGCCCGTCCACCTGACCGGCGAAGCCGTAGAGGATCCCGGACTGCAGCGCCTCGACGGTGCTCTTGCCGATCGGGCTGCGCGGCTCGACCAGCTCGACCTTGCGCAGCTGCGCCGCGCGGGCGGCCAGCGCGTCGAGCGAGATCTCGACGCCGGGCGCGAGCGCGCCGCCGAGGAACTCGCCGTGGTCACCGACGACGTCGAAGTTGGTGGAGGTGCCGAAGTCGACGACGATCGCCGGACCGCGCACGAGCGTGTAGGCGGCCAAGGTGTTGACGATGCGGTCGGGGCCGACCTCCTTCGGGTTCTCGTACTGCAGCGGGACCCCGGTGCGGACGCCCGGCTCGACGACGACGGTCGGGACGTCGGCGTAGTACGCGCTCAGCATGCTGCGCAGCTCACGCAGCGCGGCCGGGACCGTGCTGCACGCGGAGATCCCGTCGACGTCCCTGCCGTGGAGGAGTCCGCGGAAGGTCAAGGCCAGCTCGTCGGCGGTGCTGCGACCGTCGGTCTTGATCCGCCACGAGTGCCGCAGCTCGTCGCCGTCCCACACGCCGAGGACGGTGTTCGTGTTGCCGATGTCGATGGTCAGCAGCATCAGGACGGCACCGCCATGTTGTCGATGAGTCGGGTCGCGCCCACGCGGGCGGCGACGAGCAGCCGAGCGGGCCGGTCGGGGACCGCGGGAGCCAGGTCGGCGTCGCGCAGCTCGAGGTAGTCGATCTCGACGTCCGGGTGCGCGGCGAGTTCGGCCCGGGCGGCGTCGAGAGACCCGGTCCGCAGCGCGCGGGACAGCGCGAGGGCCGAGGTCCGCTCGTCCGGGGACAGGTAGACGTTGCGGCTCGACAGTGCGAGCCCGTCCGCGTCGCGCACGGTGGGGACGCCGACCACCTGCACGCCCATGTCGAGGTCGAGCACCATCCGGCGGACCAGGACGAGCTGCTGGTAGTCCTTCTCCCCGAAGTACACCCGCTCCGGGCGGACCAGGTGCACCAGCTTGCTGACGACGGTGAGCACGCCGCCGAAGTGCCCGACCCGGGAGGCGCCCTCCAGCTGGTCACCGAGCGGGCCGGGGTCGACGGTGACCTGCGGCGACCCCGAGGCGTAGACGTCCTCGACAGTGGGTGCCCACACCAGGTCGGCGCCGATGCGCTCGGCGAGTTGGAGGTCGTGGTCGAGCGGCCTCGGGTAGCGCTCGAGGTCCTCGTGCGGCCCGAACTGCAGGGGGTTCACGAAGACGCTGACGACCACGGACCCGTTCTCGGCGCGCGCTCGTTCGATGAGCGCGGCGTGGCCGGCGTGCAAGGCGCCCATGGTCGGGACCAGGCCCACCGACGCGGTGCCGCCCGGGTGAGCCGCGGCGAGTTCGGCGCGGGCGTCGGCCAGCTCGGCCCGGGTGCGCGCGAGCCTCACGGCGACCCCAGAGCGGCGTCGATCTCGGCGGCCTGCTCCGGACGGATCCGGCCGCTGGCCAGCGCCCGCTCGGTGGTGCGGCGGGCCAGGGCGACGTAGGACGCGAGCTGCCCCGGCTGGTCGGTGAGCGTGCGCACGTGCGTCGCGATGGTCGTCGCGTCGCCGCGGCTGACCGGGCCGGTCATCGCCTGGTCTCCCAGGCGCAGCGCGTTGTCCAGCGCGGCGGTGAGCAGGGGGGCGAGCAAGCGGACGGGGTGCTCGACGCCGGCGCCGCCGAGCAGCTCGACGGCGTCGTTGACCAGGGTGGTCAGGTGGTTCGCGCCCACGGTCAGGGCGGCGTGGTAGCTCGGCCGGGCGAGTTCCGGGACCCACACCGGCTCGCCGCCCATCTCGTCGACGAGGTTCTCCGCGACCGGGCGGAGCGCCTCAGGTGCGGTCACGCCCCAACTGGCGCCGCGCAGCCGCTCGAGGTCCTCCGGGCGGCCGGCGAAGGTCATGACGGGGTGGAGTGCCAGCGGCAGCACGCCCCGCGCGGCGGCCGCATCGAGGACGGAGATCCCGTGCGCGCCGGAGGTGTGCGCGACGAGCTGCCCGGCCCGCCAGGCTCCGGTCGACGCCAGCCCGGCGACGAGGGGGCGGAGCGCGTCGTCCGGGACGGCGACGAGCACCAGCTCGGCGGCGGACACCACCTCGTCCGCCGGGGCGATCTGCGCCGTCGGCAGGAACCGCTCCGCGCGGCGGCGGGACGCGGCGGACACCGCGGTGATCTTGACGACCTGGTGGCCGGCGGCTGCTAGCGCGGCGCCGAGCACCGCCCCGACCCGGCCGGTGCCCAGCACGCCCACCCGTAGGCGCACCGGTGCCGGCATCGCGCGTCCTCCGGGTGGTCGTGACGGATCGTGACTCGGGGTCGGGCCCGTCTCGTCCGGGCCGCGCCCGAGCGTATCTGGAGCCGCGACACCGTCCGTTATCGTCGCCAGCCGTGACAGACCTTCGGCGGATCGTGGCGGAGACGGCCGACGCGATCGGCGATCACGCGACCGCGCCGGCCCTGCTCGTCGACCTTCAGGTGCAGCTCGGCCGGCTGGCCGAGCTCTCACAAGAGGCCACCGAACGCGGGCGTCGACCGTTCCGGGTCCCGCCGGGCTGGGAGGCCGCTCTCGGCGAGCTGGCGTACCTCGTCTACCTGCTCGCCGACCAGACTGGCGTGGACGCGTCGGCGCAGGTGGTCGGCGCGGCCACGGCGCACCGCGACCAGGCGCCGACCACCACGGCCATGCCGCAGGAGCCGGCGACCTGGCCCTTCACGTCCTGAGCGTCGTCCCTGGAGCGCTCAGGCAGCCGAGACCGGAGGGCGGCGATCGGCCCACGGCGCGGCCTGTTCGAGTTGGGCGGCCAGTCGCACGAGGACGTCCTCCCGGCCGTAGGCGGCGACGAGCTGCACGCCGACCGGCAGCCCGTCTGCGCTCCAGTGCAGCGGCAGACTGATGGCGGGCTGGCCGGTCATGTTGAACTGCGCGGTGTAGGGGATGAAGCTCGCCACGCGCGAGCCCTCCGCCGCAGGCCCGGCCTCGGTGAACCAGCCGAGACGCGGTGGCGGCGCGCCGACGGTCGGCGTGACCAGGATGTCGTGGTCGAGCCACCAACCGCCCATCCGCCGCGCCCACGTGCCGATCCACGCCCGCGCGCCGAGGTACTCGACGACGCTCATGGCACGGCCCGCCTCGCGGTAGGCGGCGTTGCGGGGCTCGATCTCGTCCTCGGTGATCGGCCGGCCGAGCAGCAGCTCGAACTGCCGGAAGGTCGCCTCGGTGTCGGCGGCGATGATCACGTTGAAGACGCGCGCGAACTCACGGTCGAACATGGCCTCGGGCCCGCCGGGCTCGACGGTGTGGCCGAGGTCCTCGAGCAGTCGCACCGCACCGGCGACCGCCGTCCGGCACTCCGGGTGGTCCAGGTACTCCGCCGTCCCCGGCCGGTCGACGAAGCCGATCCGCAGCCGGCCCGGATCCCGCCCGACCTCGTCTCGCAGCGGCCGCGGCAGCGGCGGCGGGTAGTAGGGCTCGCCCGGCATCGTCGCGCTGATCGCGTCGAGGACGGCGGCGGCGTCGCGGACCGTGCGCGCCACCGAGCTGTCGATCGTGCCGCCGGCCCAGCCCTCGCCGACCAGCGGGCCCTGGCTGACCCGGCCGCGGGTCGGTTTGAGGCCGACCAGGCCGCACTCGCTGGCCGGGATGCGGATCGAACCGCCGCCGTCGTTGGCGTGGGCGACCGGCACCATGCCGCTGGCGACCGCCGCCGCTGACCCGCCGGACGACCCGCCCGTCGAGTGCTCCGGGTTCCAGGGGTTGCGGGCCGGCGGGAAGCTCTTCGGCTCGCTGGTCACGGTCGTCCCGAACTCCGGCACCGTCGTGCGTCCCACGCGATGAAGCCGGCGGCGCGGAACTGCTCGGCCAGGAACGAGGTCGACCGGCATCGGCGACGGACGCCATCGGACCGATCCCGAACGACGGTCGGCTCGCCGGCGACCGTCGCGCCGAGGTCCTTGAGCAGGAACGGCACGCCGCGGAACGGGCCGTCCGGCAGGTGGCCGCGCGCCTCCTCCCGAGCCTGCTCGAAGCGGGTCCGGACGACGGCGTCCAGTCGGGGGTTGAGCGCCCCGATCCGCGCGATCGCCGCCTCGACCAGCTCGGTCGGGCTGGCCTGCCCCGTGCGGACCAGGTCGGCCTGGGCGGTCGCGTCGAGCCAGGTCAGGGAGGAGTCGGCCACCGGCCGCGACGCTAGCAGCGCGCCGTCGGCCACCCGCGAAACAAGCGCGCACGCTTGATTTGGGTCAGCGAGGGTGCGACGCTCCGCGCGATGGCTGCGGCCACGCTCCGCGCCGTGCCGGCGTCCGCCCGGCGTCCCGGCCGTGCGCCCACCCGGGAGCTGGGGCCGTCGTGATCCGGATCGGGAACTGCTCCGGCTTCTACGGCGACCGCTCGAGCGCGATGCGCGAGATGCTCGCCGACGGCCCGCTCGACGTCCTGACCGGGGACTACCTGGCCGAACTGACCATGCTCATCCTGGGGCGTGATCGGCTCCGTGATCCGTCGCTCGGTTGGGCACGCACGTACCTCCGCCAATTGGAGGACTGTCTGGAGCTGCGCCCGAACGAACGGCGTGCGACTGGTCAGCAACGCCGGCGGGCTGAACCCGGCCGGGCTGGCGGCGCAGATCCGCGAGCTGTGGCCCGAGCTGGCGGTCGCCCACGTCGAGGGGGACGACCTGACCGCCCGAGCGACGGAACTGGTCTACGGTGACGTCCTCACGGCGAACGCGTACCTCGGCGGATGGGGCATCGCCGCTGCGCTGCGCGGCGGCGCGCAGATGTCGTGGTCACCGGGCGCGTGACCGACGCGTCGCTCGTGGTCGGCCCGGCCGCCGCGGCACTTCGGGTGGTCACCCGGTGACGTGATCGACTGGCGGGCGCGGTGGTGGCGGGACACGTGCATGGAGTGCGGCGCGCAGGCGACCGGGGGCAACTACAGCTTCTTCACCTCGCTCGACGTCGGACGCCCCGGCTTCCCGATCGCGGAGGTGCACGAAGACGGCAGCTCGGTGATCACGAAGCATCCCGGGACGGGCGGTGCGGTGACGGTCGGCACCGTGACCGCGCAGCTGCTGTACGAGATCGGCGGGCCGCGGTATGCTCGGCCCGGACGTCGTCGCCCGCTTCGACACGATGGAGTTGGTACCGGACGGCCCGGACCGCGTGCGGATCAGCGGCGTCCGAGGCGAGCCACCGCCCTCGACGGTGAAGGTCGCCTGCACCCGGCTCGGCGGCACCGCAACGAGATGGAGTTCGTCCTCACCGGCCTCGACATCGACCGCAAGGCCGAACACGTGCGCTCGCAGCTCGTGCTGGACAAGGCGCCCGGCAGAGACGAGCTGGACGCTCGTGCGGACGGACACCACCGACGCCGACGAGCGAGGAAGCAGCGCCAGCGCTGCTACTGCGCTGCGTGGTGCGCGACCCGGATCCGGCCGTCGTCGGCCGGGCGTTCTCGAGCGCCGGCATCGAACTCGCGTTGAGCAGCTATCCCGGGTTCCACGTCACCGCGCCGCCCGGTGACGCCTCGCCGTACGGCGTGTTCACGCCGGCCTACGTCGACGCTGCCGCGGTCGACCACGTCGTCGTGCTGCCGGACGGGACACGCGTACACATCGCCCCGCCGCCCAGCGCACCTGCCCTGTCCGAGCCGCCGGACGACTTCGCCTCCGAGGCGATCGGGGCACCAGCGCCGCCGACCGGGCCCACGCGCGACGTCCCGTTCGGTCGCATCGTCGGCGCGCGCAGCGGCGACAAAGGTGGGGACGCCAACATCGGCGTGTGGACCGCCCGTGAGGACGCGTGGCCGTGGTTGGCGGACTTCCTGACCGTCGCGCGGGTCCACCAGTTGTTGCCCGAGACGGCCGGGTTCACTGTGCGGCGGTACCTGTTCCCCAACCTCCGTGCGGTCAACGTCGTGATCGAGGGGCTGCTCGGTCGAGGGGTCGCCGAGAACGTGCGCTTCGACCCTCAGGCAAAAGCGCTCGGCGAATGGCTGCGCGCCCGCGTCGTGCCCGTGCCGGAGGCGTTGCTGTGACCGATCCGTTCGCCACGGCCGATCGGCAGGCGCTGCGCGAGACCGTTCGGGACTTCGTCGACCGTGCTGTGCTGCCCCACCAGGACGACTGGGAACGCGCAGGCGAGCTACCTCGCTGGCTGCACGAACGGGCCGCCCGGATCGGGCTGCTGGGACTGGGCTTCCCCGAGGACGTCGGCGGCCAAGGCGGTGACCTGGTCGACACCGTGGTCGCCGTCGAGGAACTCCTGTACCGCGGCGCGGCGGGTGGGCTGATCGCGTCGCTCCTCACGAGCGGCATCGCTGTGCCGCATCTCGTCGCGGCCGGCGATCCGGTTCAGGTCGACACGTGGGTCCGTCCGACGCTCGCCGGTGAGCTGATCGGCGCCCTGGCGGTGACCGAACCCGAGGGCGGGTCCGACGTGGCAGCCATCGGCACCCGGGCGGTCCGCGACGGCGGCGAGTACATCGTCAACGGTGCGAAGACGTACATCACCAGTGGTTGCCGCGCAGACTTCGTCACGACCGCGGTGCGGACGGACGAGGGCATCTCCCTTCTCGTGGTGGAGCGCGACACACCCGGGTTCTTGGTGTCCGCCCGGCTGCAAAAGATGGGCTGGCACTGCTCGGACACCGCGGAGCTCGCGTTCGCCGACTGCCGTGTCCCGGCGAGCAACCTCGTGGGCGCCGCCGGCAGCGGGTTCGACCAGCTGGCTCGGCACTTCCTGTCCGAACGGCTCCTGCTGGCAGTTCAGGCCTACGCCGCCGCGCAGCGGGCGCTCGACCTGACGCTCACCTGGTGCCGCACACGCGAGACGTTCGGCAGGCCGCTCATCAGCCGCCGCACGGTGCAGCAGATCCTCGTCGAGATGACCCGGCGGATCGATGTCGCCCGCACGTACACCCGCGATGTCGTCCGCCGGTCCCTCACCGGCCAGGTCCCGGTGGCGGACGTCTGCTTCGCGAAGAACACCGCCGTGGAGGCCGGCGGCTGGGTCGTCGACCAGGCCGTCCAGCTCCACGGCGGCCTGGGGTACATGCGCGGCGCCGAGGTCGAGCGGCAGTACCGGGACATGCGCATCCTCGCGATCGGCGGCGGCACGACAGAGGTCCTCAGCGCTCTGGCCGCCCGCGAGCTGGGGTACGCCTCGTGACCGTGTTGCGGGCGGTGCTGGATCCGGGCGATCCCAGTTGTGTGCTGAACCGCGCGGCGATGCTGGAGAAGCTGGCGGAGATCGACGCGGAGCACGCGAAGGCGCTCGCGGGTGGCGGAGCGAAGTACGTCGAGCGCCACCACGCCCGAGGCAAGCTTCTCGCCCGGGAACGCATCGAGCTGCTGCTGGACCAGGACTCGCCGTTCCTCGAGCTGTCCCCGCTGGCCGGCTGGGGCAACGACGTCACGGTCGGTGCCAGCGTCGTCACCGGCATCGGTGTGGTGTCCGACGTGGAGTGTGTGATCGTCGCCAACGACCCGACGGTCCGCGGCGGCTCGAGCAACCCGTGGACGCTGAAGAAGGTCCTCCGGGCCAACGAGATCGCGCTGCGCAACCGGCTGCCCGTCATGAGCCTCGTCGAGTCCGGGGGCGCGGACCTGCCCACCCAGAAGGAGATCTTCGTGCCGGGCGGCGCGACGTTCCGCGACCTGACCCGGCTGTCGGCCGCGGGGATCCCGACGATCGCCATCGTCTTCGGCAACTCGACCGCCGGCGGCGCCTACGTCCCGGGGATGTCCGACCACGTCGTGATGGTCCGGGGTCAGTCGAAGGTGTTCCTCGGGGGACCACCACTGGTGAAGATGGCCACCGGCGAGGAGTCGGACGACGAAGAGCTCGGCGGGGCGGACATGCACGCCCGGACGTCCGGGCTCGCCGACCACCTCGCCGTCGACGAGCTCGACGCGCTGCGCCTCGGACGGCGGATCGTCGCTCGGCTGAACTGGCGCAAGGCCGGCCCGCAGCCGGCGCCGGTCGCGCCGCCTCCGCGGTATCCCGCCGACGACCTGCTCGGCCTGGTCCCGCCCGACCTGAGGACGCCGTTCGACCCGAGGGAGGTCATCGCGCGCATCGTCGACGACTCCGACTTCGACGAGGTCAAGCCGTTGTACGGATCGTCGCTCGTGACCGGGTGGGCACGGGTCCACGGGTACCCGGTCGGCATCCTCGCGAACGCCCGCGGCGTGCTCTTCAGCGAGGAGTCGCAGAAGGCGACACAGTTCATCCAGCTGGCGAACCGCACCGACACCAGCCTGCTGTTCCTGCACAACACGACCGGCTACATGGTCGGGCGCGAGTACGAACAGCGGGGCATCATCAAACACGGCGCCGAGATGATCAACGCGGTCTCGAACAGTACGGTCCCGCACATCTCCGTGCTCATGGGCGCCTCCTACGGCGCCGGGCACTACGGGATGTGCGGGCGCGCCTACGACCCCCGCTTCCTGTTCGCGTGGCCCAGCGCCAAGTCGGCGGTCATGGGACCGGCGCAGCTCGCCGGCGTGCTGTCGATCGTCGCTCGGCAGGCGGCGCAGGCGCGCGGCCAGGCGTACGACGAGGACGCGGACGCGGCGATGCGCCAGGCGGTGGAGAACCAGATCGAGGCGGAGTCGCTGGCGATCTTCATGTCGGGACGTCTGTACGACGACGGCATCATCGACCCCCGGGACACCCGGACGGTCGTCGGCATGTGCCTGTCGGCGACGCACTCCGCGCCTGTCGCGGGCACCACCGCGTTCGGGGTGTTCCGCCCGTGAGGACGCCAGCGTGACGCTCACCCATGTCCGCCGCCAGCGGCCCGCCGGAGTCGTCCGGTGATCAGCAACGTCCTCGTCGCCAACCGGGGCGAGATCGCTCGACGGGTCTTCCGGACCTGCCGCCTGCTCGGGTTGTCCTGCACCGCCGTGTACTCCGACGCCGACGCCGACTCCCCGCACGTCCGCGAGGCGGACGCCGCCGTTCGACTGCCCGGAGTCAGGCCCGCCGACACCTACCTGCGCGCTGACCTGCTCGTCGACGCCGCCCGGCACAGCGGGGCCGACGCCGTCCACCCCGGCTACGGTTTTCTCTCGGAGAACGCGGACTTCGCGCAGACGGTCGAAGACGCCGGTCTCGTCTGGATCGGGCCGCCGCCGGAGGCCGTGGCGGCCATGGCCGACAAGATCGCGGCCAAGCGGCTCATGGCGGCCGCCGGTGTGCCCGTCCTGCCCCGACTGATGCCGGCCGACGTACGTCCCGCGGACCTGCCCGTGATCGTCAAGGCGGCGGCCGGCGGTGGCGGTCGCGGGATGCGTGTCGTCCGCCACGTCGGTGAACTGCCCGACGCGCTGGCCTCCGCGGCGGCCGAAGCCGGCTCGGCGTTCGGCGACCCGACCGTGTTCTGCGAGCCGTACCTGGCCACCGGGCACCACGTCGAAGTGCAGGTGATGGCCGACCGGCACGGCACCGTCTGGGCCGTCGGCGAGCGCGAGTGCTCGATCCAACGCCGCCACCAGAAGGTGCTCGAAGAGGCGCCGTCGCCACTGGTCGAGCGCCACCCCGGCATGCGCGACGCGCTGTCCCGCGCCGCCGTCGACGCCTCGGCCGCGATCGGGTACGTCGGCGCCGGGACGGTGGAGTTCCTCGCCGACGACGACGGCCGGTTCTTCTTCCTCGAGATGAACACCAGGCTGCAGGTCGAGCACCCCGTCACCGAGATGACGACCGGCCTCGATCTCGTCGAACTGCAGCTGCGGGTGGCCGCTGGGGACCGGCTCGCTGCCGACCCGCCGACGCCGCACGGCAGCGCCGTCGAAGCCCGCCTGTACGCCGAGGACCCGACGCACGACTGGCGCCCCCAGAGCGGGGTCCTGCACCGGTTCAGGATCGATCAGCCCGGCGTCCGGGTCGACAGCGCCGTGACCGACGGCTCGCTCGTCAGCGTCCACTACGACCCCTTGCTGGCGAAGGTCATCGCGCACTCGCCCACCCGGGACGGCGCCGTGCGGCGGTTGGCCGCAGCGCTCGCGGGCGCGCGGATCCACGGCCTGGTCACCAACCGGGACCTGCTGGTCAACGTGTTGCGTCACCCCGCCTTCGCCGCCGGTCGTACGGACACGGCCTTCTTCGACCGGCACGGTCTGGAGGCACTCGCCGCACCGCTCGGCGGCGAGCCGGCCGTCGAGCTGAGCGCCCGCGCCGCGGCGCTCGCCCAGGCAGGTGCGTCGCGCTCCACCCTGCCGCACGTGCCGGCGGGCTGGCGCAACCTGCGCAGTCAACCCCAGCGCCGCTCCTACGACAGCGCTCGCGGGCGGATCGACGTCGAGTACGAGGGTGCCGGGGCCAGTCCGGTCACCCTGGACGTCGACGGGGTGCAGCGCCGCTTCGAGGTGACCGTCCACGGGGACCTGGTCTGCGTCGACTCGTCGCTGGGCCCGGTCCAGCTGCGCGGTGTCCCCCGCTTCCCCGACCCCGCCGACGTCGTGGCGCCCGGGTCGCTCGTGGCGCCGATGCCCGGAACGGTCGTCCGGGTGGCGGCTGTCGACGGGGCCCGCGTCGCGCGAGGCCAGCCGCTGGTGTGGCTGGAAGCCATGAAGATGGAGCACCAGGTCGTCGCGCCGACCGACGGCGTGGTGTCGAACGTCGGCGTCGTTGCCGGCCAGCAGGTCGATGTCGGGACCGTTCTCGCCATCGTGAGTCCGTGAGGAGCAGGGATGACCGCGTCGTCGAGCACGTTCGCCGAGACCGAGGAGCAGCGCGCACTGCGCGCAGCGGCCGCCGACCTCGGCGCCCGGTACGGACACGACTACACCGCTGCGAAGGCTCGCTCGGGGGAGTACCTGCGCGAGCTCTGGGACGAGGCCGGGAAGCTCGGCTACCTCGGCGTCAACCTGCCCGAGGAGTACGGCGGAGGCGGCGGGGGGATGTACGAGCTGTCGCTCGTCCTCGAGGAGTTGGGCGCCGCCGGGTCCGGACTGTTGATGCTCGTCGTCTCGCCCGCCATCTGCGGGACGGTGATCGCCAGGTACGGCACCGCGGACCAACGACAGCGTTGGTTGCCCGGGATCGCCGACGGGTCGCTGCTCATGGCGTTCGGCATCACCGAGCCCGACGCCGGCTCCAACTCGCACAAGATCACCACGACGGCGCGACGCGACGGCGACGACTGGCTGCTCAGCGGCCGGAAGATCTACGTCAGCGGCGTCGACGTCGCGGACGCCGTCATGATCGTCGGCCGCACCGAAGACGCCCGGACAGGCAACCTGAAGCCCGCACTGTTCGTGGTACCGACCGACTCCCCCGGGTTCGAGTTCCGCGCCATCGAGATGGACATCGTCAGCCCGGACCACCAGTTCCAGCTCTACCTCGACGACGTCCGGCTCCCCGGTGACGCTCTCGTCGGCGACGAGGGGGCCGGGATGGCGCAGCTGTTCGCCGGCCTCAACCCGGAGCGGGTCATGGCCGCGGCGTTCGCCGTCGGGATCGGCCGCTACGCCCTCGACCGCGGCGTCCGGTACGTCAAGGAGCGGGAGGTCTGGGGTCGGCCGATCGGCGCCCACCAGGGTCTCGCCCATCCGCTGGCCATCTGCAAGATCGAGATCGAGCTCGCCCGGCTCATGATGCAGAAGGCTGCCGTGCTCTACGACGGAGGCGACCACATGGCGGCCGGCGAGGCGGCGAACATGGCGAAGTACGCCGCGGCCGAGGCCGCGGTCAAGGCCGTCGACCAGGCCGTGCAGTCGTTGGGTGGTAACGGTGTGGCGTCCGAGTACGGGCTGGGCTCGATGATCGCGGTGTCCCGCACGCTGCGCATCGCCCCGGTGAGCCGGGAGATGATCCTCAACTTCGTCGCCCAGCACAGCCTCGGCCTGCCGAAGTCGTACTGAGTCGTGGCCGTCCACTACCGCGTCGACGACCGCATCGCCACGGTCGTCCTCGACGCCCCGGAGAACCGCAACGCGCTGTCCAGCGCGCTCGTCGACGCTGTGACAGGACACCTCCGAGCCGCCGCGCAGGACGACGCCGTCCGGGCCGTCGTCCTCACTCACACCGGCGGAACGTTCTGCGCGGGCGCGGACCTGCGCGAGCAGGCGGCCGAGGGCGGACCGGAATCGGGAACGCAGCGCATGCTCGCGCTGCTCCGGGCGGTCGTGGACCTGCCCAAGCCGGTGATCGCCCAGGTCGACGGACACGTCCGCGCCGGCGGTGTGGGTCTGGTCGGGGCGTGCGACGTCGCGATCGCGGGGCCGGCGTCGAGCTTCGCGTTCACCGAGGTCCGGCTCGGGCTCGCGCCGGCGATCATCTCCTTGACGACGCTTCCCCGGCTGACCGACCGCGCGGCCTCGAGGTACTTCCTCACCGGCGAGACGTTCGACTCGGCGGAGGCCGAGCGGATCGGACTCGTGAGCCTCGCCGCGCAGGACACCGCGGGGGCGCTCGCTCATCTCGCCACCGCACTGCGCCTGTGCTCCCCACAGGGCCTGGCGCGGACCAAGCCCCTCACGACATCGGCGGTCCGTGCAGCGTTCGCCGCGGATGCGTCGGCGCTCCAGCGGTTGTCGGCCGAACTGTTCGCCTCGCCCGAGGCGCGCGAGGGCATGGCCGCGTTCCGTGACAAGCGCCCGCCGCGGTGGGTCCAGGCGTGACCGCGGCCGTCCGCGAGCCCCGCCAGGACCGCAGCCGAGTCACGCGGCACCGACTGCTCGAGGCCGCCGTCGACTGTCTCGCCGAGGACGGCTGGGCCCGCAGCACCGTCGCAGGCGTCGCCGAGCGCGCAGGCGTCTCGCGGGGCGCTGCGCAGCACCACTTCCCGACCCGCGAGGCGCTGTTCACCGCAGCCGTCCGGCACGTGGCCGAGCGTCGGCTGGCCGAGGTCCGCGCCACACCACCACCGGCCGGCGATACCCGGGCCGTCGTGGAGCGGATCGTCGGGTTCTGCACGGGGCCGGTCTTTCGCGCCGCGCTCGAGCTGTGGGTGGCGGCCGCGTCCGAACCAGCGCTCGCACCGCAGGTCGTGGAGCTCGAGGCGCACATCGGTCGGGAGACCCACCGCGCCGCGGTCGACCTGCTGCACGCCGACGAGCGCCGCCCCGGCGTCCGGGAGTCCATCCAAGTCACGCTCGACCTCGCCCGCGGCCTCGGGTTGGCCGGGCTGCTGTCGGACGACCGACGACGGCGCCGCGGCGTGGTCGCGCAGTGGGCTCGGATGCTGGACGACGTCCTCACGCTCTGAGGGCGGCAGGATGAGCTCATGCCCGGTGTGCCGCAGGACGTCCGCACGCTGGCCGCGGCTGCTCTGGCCGACCTGCCGGCGCACCGCCGCGAGGTGTTCGAACTGCGTCTGGACCGTTGGTGGTCCGATCTGCGGGACGGTCTCGGCGAGGTCCATCCCGGCGGCAGTGCCGACCCGCTCGCGCGGCGCGTCGTGGTCCTCGCCGCCGAGGCCTACCGGTCGAGATCGGACGAGCTGCACCGCCTGGACCAGATCCGCACCTTGCGGCCGGACTGGTTCCAGTCCCCGTCCATGGTCGGTTACGCGGCCTACGCCGACCGGTTCGCCGGCGACCTCGACGGGGTCCGCAGGCACATCGACCACTTGCGCGATCTCGGCATCACCTACCTGCACCTCATGCCCCTGCTGCGACCGCGGCGCGGTGACAACGACGGCGGCTACGCGGTGGCGGACTACCGGTCCGTGCGTCCCGACCTCGGCACCATCGACGACGTGTGCGCGCTCGCTGGGGAGCTGCGGCACGCCGGGATCAGCCTGGTCCTGGACCTGGTCCTCAACCACGTCGCACGCGAGCACGCCTGGGCGGTCGCCGCCCGGGCCGGGGACCCGCACTACCGGGACTACTTCCACGTCTTCACCGACCGCGACCGGCCGGACGAGTTCGAGCGCACCCTGCCGGAGGTCTTCCCCGACTTCGCTCCGGGTAACTTCACGTGGGACGACGAGCTGCCCGGTTGGGTGTGGACGACCTTCAACAGCTGGCAGTGGGACCTCAACTGGTCCAACCCCGACGTCTTCGCCGAGTACGCCGACATCGTCCTGTTCATGGCGAACCTCGGGGTGGAGGTCATCCGGCTCGACGCGATCGCGTTCCTCTGGAAGCGGCTGGGCACGACCTGCCAGAACCAGCCGGAGGTGCACTCGATCGTGCAGGCGTTGCGTGCGCTCGTTCGGATCGCCTGCCCGGGCGTGGTCTTCAAGGCGGAAGCGATCGTGGGGCCGGCCGACCTCGTGCGCTACCTCGGGCACGGCGTGCACCACGGCAAGGTGAGCGACCTCGCGTACCACAACAGCTTGATGGTTCAGATCTGGTCGAGCTTGGCGTCGCGCGACGTGCGCCTCGCCGTTCAGGCCCTCCGGGCGCTTCCGCCCACCCCGGCCACGACCGCTTGGATCACCTACATCAGGTGTCACGACGACATCGGTTGGGCCGTCGACGACCTCGACGCGGCGGCGGTCGGCCTGTCCGGCCCTGCACATCGTGAGTTCCTCTCGGACTACTACTCGGGCTCCTTCCCGGGCTCGCCCGCGCGCGGGCTGGTGTTCCAACACAACGCTGAGACCGGCGACAAGCGGATCAGCGGGACGACGGCCAGTCTGTCCGGCGCAGAGGTGCAGGACCCCTTCTGGGTCGAGCGCGTCCTGCTGGCGCACGCGATCGCCTACGGGTGGGGCGGCATCCCGGTCGTGTGGAGCGGTGACGAGCTCGGGATGCTCAACGACCCGGACTGGGCGGCTGAGCCAGGGCACGAGCGCGACAACCGCTGGTGTCACCGGCCGCGCCTCGACTGGGCCGTCGCCGCGCGCCGGTCCGAGCGGGACGCCGGTGCTGCGACCCTGTTCAGCGGGTTGGCGCGACTCGCGAGGATCCGCGCGCAGTTGCCGCACCTGCACGCGTCGGTGCCGGCCCAGGTGCTCGAGCCGTGCGCCGACATCGGAGTTCTCGCCGTTCTGCGCAGGCACCCGATCGGCGACATGCTGGAGCTCTACAACGTCACGGACCGACCGGCGGCGTGGCCGGCTGACCGAGTGCCCGCGACCGGGATGGTCGACGCGCTGACCGGCACCGTCGCGGACGTGCGCGACGGCGCGGTGCGGCTGTTGCCGTACCAGGCCGTCTGGCTCGTCCAAGCCGCGTGACCGCCGCACGTCCCACCTCCGCTCACGTCGTTGTCCGGGCAGCACTCAAACGGGGCGGCGCGAGGCGGGCAACGGCATGACGGGTACCTGTGGACGACGGCGCGGGCCTGTGGACGACCAGCTGTGGACGGCAGGACGACATCGATCCCGCCTGTGGACGACGGACGCGAGGTCGTTGCGGCGAGGGGAGGCTGTTCCGCATGGTGATCAGTACGGATGGTCCTGCCGCTGCGGGGCGGACGAGACCCGGTCGCGCTTCATTTCTTCTCCGCCGGGTGCGGTCCTGGCGCGGTGCTCGGCGAGCGGCGATGGCGCCGTGCCAGGCCGCCGACGAGCACAGCACCGCTGGTCGCCATCACGAGCGGCAGACCGAGCGTCCATCCGTTGGCAGTCAACTCGAGGACGAGGGCGAGGGACGTGAGCGGCGCACGCAACGTGACAGCGAGCACCGCAGCGGCAGCAACGACGGCGCACGGACCGGCCGGCGACCCGGACCACACCAGTGACCACAGCCGCGCGGTGGTGGCGCCGGCCAGCGCCCCGGTGGCCAGCGCTGGCGTCAGCCGACCGCCGTTGGCGCCGGCCCCGAGGCACGCCGCGGTCGCGAGGGGCTTGAGGAGCGCAAGGACCGCCAGCGCTGGCAGCGTCATCGCTCCGGCGAACGCCAGCTGGGCCGGCCCCCGACCGTTGCCGAGCAGCTGGGGGTATGCCATCGCGAGCGCCCCGAGCGCGGTGAAGACCGCGGGCAGTACGAGGAGCAGGCGCCTGCCCTCCGGCGCGCGTTGACCTGCGGCGGTCGTCAGCCGGTCGAACCCGACACCGACCGCGCCCATGAGGGGACCGACGAGCACGGCCCAGACCAGCAGCGAGGCAGTGAGCCGGTAACGCCCGACCTCGTACAGCGGCTGTCCGCCGACCACCGGACGAGCGACCAGGGTCGCGATTCCCGCCGTCACCAGCGCGGGGACCACCGCCGACCAGGCCGTGCGCAGGCGCTGCAGGTGACCCTCAGCGGCGAGTGGGAGGAGAAGAGCCTCCAGGGTGAACAACGCACCGGCGAGCGGCACGTCGTAGACCGCCGCCAGCCCGGCACCGGCACCGCACGCGAACAAGGTGCGCCGGTGCCGGTCGACCAGGCCGGCGCGCCCAGCGAGCCACCCGGCTACAGCGGCGCCAACCTGCCGCGGCGCGCCCTCGCGTCCCAGCGACGCGCCGCACCCGACGGCGAGGATCTGCAGCACGGCATCCGCGGCCGTCCCGACGAACGGCAGCCGACTCTGACCACCGCGCAGCGCAGCCGGGACCGTCCGCAACCCGTGCGCTCTCGTCCGCAGCGCCCACCACCCGGTCGCGACGACGACGCCACCGGCGGCCATCGCGACTACCCGGCGCCACGGCGGTGTCCGCTCCACACCGACGAAGAACGACGTCTCGCGGTAGCCGTACGCCAGGTGCTGGACGCCCCGGAGCAACGCGAGGAGCAGGCCACCGGCAACGCCGGCCGCGGCGCCGACAGCGATCGTCACGACGACGGCGAGCGCCCAGTACCTCGTGCTCTGCTGACCCCGCACCGGAACGGGTCAGCGACCCAGGAGACGCTCGAGCACCTCGTTGCGCTCGTCGTCACCGCGCCGACGGCGACCCACGTGGCCACCGGCCGCGGGCGCGGGGTCGGGACCCGGGTCCTCGGCGCGCTTCGACTCGGGACCGTCCGGTGCGGGCTCGTCCGTCCACGGCGACAGGCGAGGCAGGGCGGCGAACGGATCGTCGAGTGCCTCCACCGGCGCGGCGGCCTGCTGCGGCGGCGCCTCGCTCAAGGTGCTGCCACGGCGCAGGTCCGGGTCGGACGGGCGGGCTTCGGCGGGGATCGTCGGAGCACCGCCCGGCACCCCGTCGGGGAAGTTCGGGATCACGGCGGTCTGCGCGTCTGCGGCGTCCTCGTGGTCGAGGGACGACGCCGGGGACGCGATGCGCGGTCGCGGCGGGAGGTTTCGCGCCGAGATCTCGTGCGCCGACGCGGCGGCGCTGCGAGCGAGCGCGAGCTCCCGGATCTGCGTCTGGAGTGCCTCGAGGTCCGAGCCGAGAACGCGAGTGGTCTCGATCCGTTCCAGCCTGACCTGCCCGGCGACCTTCTCGACGAGCTCGTGTCGCAGCGCGGCGACCTCGGCGCGCAGCGGTGCCAGCTCGTCGGCGAAGGCGCGATCGAGCTCGCGTCGCAGCAGGCTCGCGAACTGCGGCTCGAGCAACGACCGCTGACCGGCGACGCCACCGCCCGTAGACGTCCCCGCCTCGTCGGCCTTCCTGGCGTCAGCGCCAGATGGTGTGTGCGTCGGGCTGTCCTCGACCGTCGGCTCGGACGGGTCGCCGTCGTGGGCCGCCACCTGCCGGTTGGTCCCGGTCGTGGCACCGACGGCGAGGAACAGTCCCCAGAGCCCGACGAGGATGCCGATGGACATCTGTCGCTGGCTGTCCGCGAGGACGATCAGCAAGATCGCGACGGCGCCGAGGACGAGGCCGACCCCGACGCAGAGGCTCCGGAGCCAGGAGGACGACCTGTGCGGCGGGTCCCCGGCGGCGCGTCGCACGCACGGCAGTCTAGCTACGGTCCCGGAACGGGTTCCTCGCAGACGGTGACTCCCGACGGCCCTTCCCGCGACGCCGTCCTGGCCGCCGCCCGGGCGACGCTCCGTCCCCGCACTCGCGGTGGATGCAGGCCTCCCGACGGGTCAGACGGCAGGCTCTTCGCGTCCGGGATCCACTCCCGCACGCTCCAGCCAGAGCCCGGCTGCGACCAGCAGCACAGCGCAGACCAGCACGGCGAGCGCGACCCGGGTGTCGGCGGCGGCGGCACGCACGGACCCCGCCTGCGGCGCGACGCGCGCCAGGAAGCCCGCCGCCGCACCGGCCAGTCCCGCGCCGACCAGGGCGGACGCCTTACCGAGCGCCACCGCTCGGGCGATGGTGAGCGCCGACATCGCACGGGCGCCGGCGACGTGCCGGACCGCCGCGCGGACCCGACGAGCGATCACCGCTTCGAGGACCGCCAACACCGCCACCGGTAGCGCCAGGGTGTAGCTGAGCGGCGGGATGTCGTCGTACGCGACGCGGGTGAGCAGGTACACGAGCAGCGCCAGGACGAGGAACGGCGCGGCGAGGTCCGCCGCGGTCAGCCGCCGGTGCACGTCATTTCACCAGGTCCACGGTCGCTCGGACGCCGCCGGCCGCCGACGCCGGCGACGGCACCCGCTCCGGCACCCGCTCCGGCACCGGCACCGGCACTGGCACTGGCACCGGCTCCGGCTCCGGCTCCGGCTCCGGCACGAGCGGGCACGGCGGCGGCCGTCACACCAGCTCGATGTCGGGACGCGGCCGGACGTCATCGGTCTCGAGCGCGGCCAGCAGCTGCGTGATCGGGATGCCGTCGAGTCGGGCAGTCGAGTCGACGTCCGACCACGGCACCAGGACGAAAGCCCGCTCGGTTGCCCGCGGGTGCGGCAGGGTGAGGTCCGGCTCGTCGAGGCGGTCCCCCTCGATGTCGACCAGGTCCACGTCGAGCGTCCGGGGACCCCAGCGGACGTCCCGGACCCGACCGGCCGCGTCCTCGGCGGCGTGGGCGCGGCGCAGCCACTCCCGCGGCGACGCGCCTGCGTCGTCGACGACGAGCACGGCGTTGAGGAAGTCCTGCTGTGCGACACCGCCCCAGGGCGCCGTCTCGTACACCGGCGACACCGCGACCAGCCACGGGCGGAACGCCGCCACCGCCTCGCGCAGCAGCGCCTCGCGGTCGCCGAGGTTCGACCCGATCGACAACACGGCGCGGGTCATCGCTCCCGCCGGATCGTGACGGCGACGTCGTCGAACTGGAGGGGGATCGGTGCCTGCGGCTTGTGCACGGTGACGGTGGCGGCGCTCACCCGCACGTCGGACAGGCAGACGGCGACGAGGCGACCGGCGAGCGTCTCCAGCAGGTCCACCGGCTGACCACCGATCACGTCCGCGAGCGCCACGGCGAGCCCGCCGTAGTCGACGGTGTCCGAGAGGTCGTCACTGTCGGCAGCCACCGACGTGTCGACCTCCAGAGCCACGTCCACGACGAACTCCTGGCCGTCGCGGCGCTCGTGCTCGAAGACCCCGTGGAACCCGCGCACCCGCAGCCCGCGCAGCGCGATCTGGTCAGGCATGTCCCTCCTTCAGAGCTCGCGCGGTCCGCGCCGCGTCGACCGAGCGCCGCACGTCGTGGACGCGAACGCCCCACGCGCCGGCCAGCTCGGACCAGACGGTGATGGCTGCTGTCGCGTCGTCGCGACGCTCGGCGGGCCGGACGGCGGGCTGGACGGCGGGCTGCGCAGCGGGTGGCGCGAGCAGCGCACCGAGGAACGCTTTGCGGGACGCCCCCACCAGCATGGGCGGTCCCAGCTCGACGAGTGCGTCGAGGCGGTGCAGCAGCGCCCAGTTGTGCGCGGCGGTCTTGGCGAAACCGATGCCGGGATCGATCACCAGCGAGGACGCCGGCACGCCCGCCGCCACCGCGGCGTCGACCCGCGCGCACAGCTCGTGCCGGACGTCGGCGACGACGTCGTCGTAGACCGCCAGTTGCTGCATCCGCGAGGAGTGTCCGCGCCAGTGCATGAGGATCCACGGGCACCCGACGTCTCGGACGACGTCGGCCATGCCAGGGTCGGCCAGCCCGCCGGACACGTCGTTGACGACGGCCGCCCCGGCCTCGAGCGCGGCCGCGGCGACCGCGGCGCGGGTGGTGTCGACGCTCGTCGGCACCCCGGCGTCCCGCAGCGCCGTGACGACCGGGACGACGCGGCGGATCTCCTCGGCGGCGTCGACCCGGACCGCGCCGGGACGTGTCGATTCCCCACCCACGTCGACCAGGTCGGCGCCGTCGGCGCGCATCGCCACCGCGTGCGCGACCGCAGCATCGAGGGAGGTCCAACGCCCGCCGTCGCTGAACGAGTCCGGGGTGACGTTGAGGACCCCGATGACGACCAACCGGTCGGCGCGGGACGGCAGCTGGCGCGGGACCACGTGCGGCCGGTCGGGTCAGCCGCGCCCGAAGACGAGTGTCATCGCCTCGGCACGGGTGCGCGGGTCGGTCTGGAAGATGCCGCGCACCGCCGACGTCACGGTCGTCGTTCCGGGTTTGCGGACGCCGCGCATGGCCATGCACAGGTGCTCGGCCTGGACGACGACGATCGCGCCGCGCGGCTTGAGCTTGTGCATCAGCGCGTCCGCGACCTGTGAGGTCAGCCGCTCCTGGACCTGCGGGCGCTTGGCGTAGAGGTCGACGACCCGGGCCAGCTTCGACAGCCCGGTGATGCGCCCGTCGTGGCCCGGGATGTAGCCGACCGCGGCCGTCCCGTGCCACGGCACGAGGTGGTGTTCGCAGGTCGAGTACAGCGGGATGTCCTTCACGAGGACGAGCTCGTTGTGGTTCTCGTCGAAGGTCGTCGACAGCACCTCGTCCGGGTCGACGAACAGGCCGCTGAACGTCTCGGCGTACGCCCGCGCGACCCGGCTGGGCGTCGAGCGCAGGCCGTCGCGGTCGGGGTCCTCGCCGACGGCGAACAGCAGCTCGCGGACCGCGGCGGCCGCTCGCTCGAGGTCGACGCCGCCCGCCACCCGGGCCGTGTCGATCACGTCAGCTGCGTCGGCGTGGGCCCCGTCGGCGGCCGACGCTGCGCCGGCTGCGAACCGCGCGCCGGCCGGGTCGTTCCCGGCGGCGCCTGACGTCCCGGTCACGAAGTCGCGGTGCCTAGCTCTGCGGCGCCGGGCCGCCCGGCTCCGGGTAGCCGGGGTACCCGGGGTGCCCGGGGTGCCCGCCCTGCGAGGCCGACGGCTGACCCCATGCGGGCGGCGCGGGATCCGCCGGCGTCCAGACCGGAGGGGCGTCCTGGCCCGACACGCCACCCGGCGCGTCGGCACCCTGCCCCGACGACCCGGACGGCTGAGCCGACCCCGACGGCTGAGCGGAGCCCGACGGCTGAGCCGAGCCCGACGGCTGAGCCGAGCCGGACGGCTGAGTCCAGCCGGACGTCGCGGATGCCGGTGCGGTGGACGCGGTCACGCCGTACACGGACGACCCGTTCGGCCCGCTGGTCCCCGCCCCGGCCCCGGCGCCGTTGCCCGCCCCGACGGCCGTTGCCCCGTTAGTCGCGCCGTTGCTCCGGGCCCGTGCCGGGATGTCCACCGGCGGCCGGTCGCTCGGGGTGCGCTTGCCGAAGCCGGAGAACGTGTTGTGCGGCGGGCGTTTGCGCACTGGCGACAGGATCCGTTGGAGATCGTCCTTGTTGAGCGTCTCGCGCTCGACGAGCTCGAGCACCATCTGGTCGAGCACGTCCCGGTACTGCACGAGGATCTCCCACGCCTCGTCGTGGGCGCCCTCGATGAGGTCGCGCACCTCCGCGTCGATGTCGCTGGCGATGTCCTCGGAGTAGTCGCGCTGGTGGCCGTAATCGCGGCCGAGGAACGGCTCGGAGTCCTTCGCGCCGTACTTCACCGCGCCGAGCTTCGAGCTCATCCCGTACTCGGTGACCATCGACCGGGCCAGCCCGGTGGCCTTCTCGATGTCGTTGGACGCGCCGGTGGTCGGCTCGTGGAAGACGAGCTCCTCGGCGGCGCGGCCGCCCAGGGCGTACACGAGCTGGTCGAGGATCTCCGAGCGGGTCTGGGTGTAGCGGTCCTCCAGCGGCAGGACGAGCGTGTGTCCCAGCGAGCGGCCCCGCGGCAGGATCGTCACCTTGTGCACCGGGTCGAGGTTCGGCATCGCCCACGCCGTCAGCGCGTGCCCGGACTCGTGGTAGGCGGTGACGCGCTTCTCCTTGTCGCTCATCGCCCGCGTCTTGCGTTCCGGACCGGCGATGACGCGGTCGATCGCTTCCTCCAGCGCGCCCCCGGTGATCAACCGGCCGTTGTTGCGCGCGGTGAGCAGCGCCGCCTCGTTGATGACGTTCGCGAGGTCGGCGCCGGTGAAGCCGGGGGTCCGTCGCGCGATGACGCCCAGGTCGACGTCCGGGGCGAACGGCTTGCCCTTGGCGTGCACCGCGAGCACCGCCTCGCGGCCGAGCACGTCCGGCGGTCCCACCGCGATCTGCCGGTCGAAGCGACCCGGGCGCAGCAGCGCCGGGTCGAGGATGTCGGGGCGGTTGGTGGCGGCGATGAGGATGACGCCGCCCTTGATGTCGAAGCCGTCCATCTCGACGAGGAGCTGGTTCAGCGTCTGCTCGCGCTCGTCGTGGCCGCCGCCGAGGCCGGCGCCGCGGTGCCGGCCGACGGCGTCGATCTCGTCGACGAAGATGATCGCGGGCGCGTTCGTCTTGGCCTGTTCGAACAGGTCGCGCACTCGGGAGGCGCCGACGCCGACGAACATCTCGACGAAGTCCGAGCCGGAGATGGAGTAGAAGGGCACCGCCGCTTCACCCGCGACCGCGCGCGCGAGCAGGGTCTTGCCGGTACCCGGCGGGCCGTAGAGCAGCACGCCCTTGGGGATCTTGGCGCCGATCGCCTGGAACTTGGCGGGGTTGGCGAGGAACTCGCGGATCTCCTGGAGTTCCTCGATCGCTTCGTCCGCCCCGGCGACATCGGCGAACGTCGTCTTCGGTGTGTCCTTGTTGACCAGCTTCGCCTTCGAGCGGCCGAAGCTCATGACGCGGTTGCCGCCGCCCTGCACCTGGCTCATGAGGAAGAACAGCAACCCGGCGATGAGGACGAACGGGATGATCGTGCTGAGCAGGCCGTACCAGACGTTGCTGCGCGTGACGTGCGTGGTGAACGTGACGTCGTGCTGGCGCAGGTCGTTGTAGATCGAGGACGTCGCATCGGCCGGGTAGGACGTGCTGATCTTGCGGTTGCCGTTGAACGGCTGCTTGAGCGTCAGCTCGAGCGTCTGTTCCTTGTCGCGGATCGACGCCGTCTCGACGTTGCCGCTGTCGACCTGGGCGATGGCGTCGGAGGTGTTCACCGACTTGTACGTGCCGCCGCTGGACGCCACCGATTCGAGGACGAAGATCAGGACGACGACCGCGATGGCCCACAGCCACCACGAACGCAACAGTCGCCTGCGATCCATGCGTGTGCTCACAGGGCCGAGAACACCCCGTGGTCCTCCTGCTCAGTCCGGTCCGGTGTGCGTGTCGACGGTACACGGAGAGGGCCTCCGAGCCTGCCGGTCGCGGGCAGGCTGCAGCCCCCGCACAGCGGACCGCGGCGGATCAACCGCCGTAGACCTCAGGCTTGAGCCGCCCGACGTAGGGCAGGTCGCGGTAGCGCTCGGCGAAGTCCAGGCCGTACCCGACCACGAACTCGTTCGCGATGTCGAAACCCACGTAGTCGACCTCGACCGGCACCTTGATGGCGTCCTTCTTGCGCAGCAGCGCGACGATCCGCAGCGACGCCGGGCTGCGGCTGCTGAGGTTCTTGACCAGCCAGGACAGGGTCAGGCCGGAGTCGATGATGTCCTCGACGATGAGGACGTGCTGGCCGGCGATGTCGCGGTCGAGGTCCTTGAGGATGCGGACGACGCCGGAGCTCGTGGTCGACGACCCGTACGAACTGATCGCCATGAACTCCATCGTCGAGGGCCGCTCGAGCGCCCGCGCCAGGTCGGACATGAACATCGCCGCGCCCTTGAGGATCCCGACCAGCAACGGTTCGCGATCGGCGTAGTCGGCGTCGATCTGCGCGGCCAGCTCGGTGATGCGCCGGCGGATCGCGTCGTTGTCGACGAGGACCTCGTCGATGTCGTCGTCGAGCACGGACACGCGCGTCACCTCTGGAAGGGGCCGGGCCGGGGGTCTGCGGTCAGCCTGCCAGACACCCGCCGCACCCGGAGGCCCCCGGGCAGCTCGACCGGTCCCTGGCCGTGCCAGTCCGCGACGAGGCGATCCAGCTCGGCGACGTGGACGGCGCCCAGCGGCTCGGCGCCGGCGGACTCCGCCCACCGCTTCAGCGCCCGGGTGCGCAGCGCCGCGGGCAGCGCGGCGAGCGCGGCGACGTCGTCGGTGTCCGGGGTGAGGGCCTCGAGCGCGTCGAGGTCGTTCCGCAGCTGGGCGGCCGTGCGGGCCAGCGCGCCGGCGACGCCGCCGGCCAGGACGTCCTCGAGCAGCGGCAGCACCTCGTGCCGCAGCCGTGCGCGGCGGTAGCGCGCGTCGGCGTTGTGCGGGTCGTCCCAGACGGGCAACCCCAACGCCGCGCACGCGGCGTGCGTCGTCTCCCGGCGCACGTCGAGCAGCGGGCGCCGCCACCGACCGTCGACCGGCCGCATCCCGGCGATCGAGCGCGGCCCCGATCCGCGGCCCAGCCCGAGCAGGACGGTCTCGGCCTGGTCGTCCAGGGTGTGGCCGAGCAGCACCGGCGTCCCCGGCGCGAGCTCGTCCGCGGCCGCCAGGAGCGCCGTCCGCCGAGCGGTGCGCGCGGCGGCCTCCGGCCCGCCCGGCAGGCCGGTCACCTCGACCCGCCGGACCGTCACCGGACGCAGCCCCAGCTCCGCGCCCAGGACCGCCACCGCCCGGGCGCGCTCCGCGGAGCCGTCCTGGAGGCCGTGGTCGACGGTCACCAGCCCCGCGACCGGCCCCCGCCGCCGAGCGAACGCCACCGCCGCGGCGAGGGCGAGCGAGTCGGCCCCGCCGGAACAGGCGACCACCACCGGCCCGTCCACCCCGTCGAGCCCCGCCCGCACCGCGCGGCGGACCTCCGCGACGGCCGGGTGCGGGCCCGACACCACAGCTCAGCCGTGGACGCGCGCGACCCAGGCGTCCGGCGCCGCGATCTCGCTGCGGCTGGGCAGCGTCTGCGGCGAGGTCCACACCGCGTTGAAGTCCTCGAGCCCCACCTTGTCGACCACCGCCCGGACGAACGCGGCGCCGTCGACGTACTGCCGGGTCTTGGCGTCCATGCCGAGCAGCCGGCGCAGCAGCCGGTCCATCGGGTTGCCGCCGCGCCGGCGGCGGGCGCCGAAGCGGTCCTCGATCTCGCGCTGGGTGGGGATGACGTCGGGCGAGACGGCGTTCATCACGTACTCGGCGTGACCCTCGACCAGCGACATGAACGCGGTCAGGCGGTCGATGATCACCTTCTGCTCCGGGCTGGCGAGCACGGAGATCAGCCCGTCGCCGTCGTCCTCGCCGCGCACGACGCGGCCGAGCTGTCCGAGCGCGCCGGTGAGCCGGGCGCGCAGGACGGCCGGGTCCGGGTCGACGGACTCGGTCAGCTCGTCGACCTCGGCGCGCATGTGCTCGCGCAGCCACGGCACGGCGGTGAACTGCACCCGGTGGGTGACCTCGTGCAGGCAGACCCAGAGCCGGAAGTCGGACGGGACGACGCCCAGCTGCCGTTCGACGAGCACGACGTTCGGAGCGACGAGCAGCAGCTGGCCGCCGGGGCGGTCGAAGAACTCGAACTGGCCCAGGACCTTGCCGGACATGAAGCCCAGCAGGGCACCGGCCTGCACGCCGGTGAGCCGGCCGCCGACGGCCTCGGTGACCTTCCCGACCGGGTTCTTCTCGACCAGCCGGTCGACCAGCGGCGTCATGAGCCCGGACATGCCCGAGGTGTTGACGTCGATCCAGCCCGCCCGGTCGACCACGCGGGTGGTGGCGGTGACCGGCGGCTCGCGCAGCCGGGTGAGCTCGGCGACGTGCCCGGCGGCGTCGGAGGTGGCCTGGTAGAGGGCGCCGACGACGGCGTCCGCCTCGTCCTTGGAGACCGACGGCGGCGCGGGGCTGAGCAGCTTCCCGGTGCGCGCGGCCAGCTGCCAGTCGATCAGGTTGGCCATGACCCGACGGTACGGGACGCCTGCCGGGCCGACCCCGCCGCCGCCGGGCACACGGCGGACGCTCAGCGGCAGCCGCAGCCCGCCAGCGCGGCGGCGAGGTCGTCGAGCGCGGCCTCCGCCTCATCGGTGTCGGCGACGGTGGGGCCGACCTGGTCGGCCTGCACGGCGAAGACGAGCAGGCGGCCGTCGGCGTCGGTGACGTAGCCGGCGAGCGCTGAGACCGAGGTCAACGTCCCCGTCTTCGCGCGGACCGCGCCGGCGGCGGAACGTGCGCTACCGACCAGGTAGCGGTCGGCCAGCGTGCCGCTCCACCCGGCCACCGGCAGCCCGTCGACGACGGAGCGCAGCGCCGTCCCGGCGGGACCGGCGACCAGGCGTAGCAGCGCGACGGTGGCGGCGGGCGTGAGCCGGTCCGAGGCGGCCAGCCCGCTGCCGTCGACGAGGCCGGCGCCGATGTCGACCCCGACGGCGCTGGTCGCGGTGCGCACCGCGGCCGCCGCGGTGTCGAAGGTCCGCGGCCCGGCGGGGACGACCAGTCGCGCCAGGCACTCGGCGATGACGTCGTCGGACTGCTGCAGCATCTGCTGGACGAGCTCTCCGAGCGGCGCCGAACGCACCGACGCCAGCACCCGCGCACCCACCGGGGCCACGCCGCGCGTGACCGGGACGCCGGGGACACCGAGCAGCGCCGCCAGCTCCTGCCCGGCCGCGAGGTCGGGGTCGGCGGAGCGGATCGGCGCGGTCGGGGTGTCCCGGCCGCCGTCGGCCATCACCGCGGTGATCGCCGAGGCGTAGTCGCTCGGGACGTCCTCGCTCCCCCACGCCGGGGACGCCGTCGGGCCGCTGAACAGCGACCCGTCGACGGTGACGGCGCTGACCTGGACCCCGGCGTCGCGGATGCCGTTCGCGAGGTCGGACAGCCGTGCGGCGTCCTGGTAGGAAGTGGCCGTGCCGGGTGCGGCGGCGCTCAGCGTGGGGTCGCCCGCGCCCACCAGGACGACGGAGCCCGGCGCCGCGCCCGCCACCACCGTGGTGCTCAGCCGGTCGGTGGCCGGGCGGCGGGACAGCAGGGCGACGGCGGTGGCGAGCTTGGCGGTGGACGCCGGCGTGCCGGCGGTGGCGGCGCCGTCGTCGAGCAGGACGGTGCCGGCGTCGGCGTCCGCGACCTGCGCGAGCACCCGGCCGCCGAGGCGCGGGTCGGCCAGGTGGGGCTGCAGCACGGCCGCCACCCCGGCGGCGGCCGGCGGCGCCGCGGACGGCGGGGGGCTGGTCGTCGGGGAGGCGCCGGCGGCGGCGAGCGCGCTCGGCGTCGGGACCGGGCTGGGTGTGGGGCGCGAGTCCTTCCGCGCCGACCACGCGATCGAGTAGCCCGCCACGCCGAGCCCGATGCCCAGGACGACGGCGACCACCAGCACCACCGCGGTGAGCGCGGCCGTCCTGCGCTGGGGAGGCACGATGCGCCAGACTAGAGGCCCGCCCCCGTGATCCCCGTGATCAGGCCGATCGGAGTCGCCGTGGAGTTCGACGTCCTCATCGAGATCCCGAAGGGCAGCCGCAACAAGTACGAGGTCGACCACGAGTCGGGCCGGATGCGGCTGGACCGGACGCTGTTCACCTCGACGCAGTACCCCGCCGACTACGGCTACGTCGAGGGCACCCTCGGCGCGGACGGTGACCCGCTCGACGCCTTGGTGATCATGCAGGGCGACCCGCTGTTCCCCGGCGTGCTGGTGCGCTGCCGGGCGATCGGGATGTTCCGGATGACCGACGAGAAGGGGCCGGACGACAAGTTGCTCGCCGTCCCCGCTTCCGACCCGCGGCTGGAGCACCTGCGCGACATCCACCACGTGCCGGAGTTCGACCGGCTGGAGATCCAGCACTTCTTCGAGGTCTACAAGGACCTCGAGCCCGGCAAGTCGGTCGAGGGCGCGGAGTGGACGGGCCGGCGCGAGGCCGAGCAGGAGATCGAGGTGTCGCGGCAGCGGTTGGCGGACAACCCGGGCACGCTCGCGCACTGATGTATTCGCGGCGGGGCCGCCTGCTCCTGGCAGGACGTGACCCGCCGACTGCTGCGGCGCCGCCCCGCCTGCTCCGCCTGCTCGTCACCGGCGTCGTGCTGGGAAGTGTCGGGTGGGCGCTGGCGACGCGCGACGAGCTGGTCCTGGTGCTGGTGGCCGGAGCGGGCCTCGTCGCCGGGTTCGTGCTCAGCGGCCGCCGCCTCGACCGTCAGCGGGCCGGGACGGCCTCGACCGCGCGGTAGCTCAGGAACGCCCCCGGTCCGGGGCGGGCGCAGGTGAGCCCCGCGGCGTCGACCCGCTCGACGGTGACGGTGACGTCGAGCTCGCCGCCCGGGGTGTCCAGCCGGACGACGGCGCCGCCGTCCGCACCGGGCCTGGACCCGAGCACCCGCAGGGCGTCGACGTCGCGTACGCCGAGCCGTTCGTAGCCGTAGGCCAGCGCGGCCTGCGCCGGCGGCGGGAAGCCCACCCGGCCGCGGAGCAGCGCGCCGACGACCTCGCCGCCCTCCGCCGCAGCGGCGAACTCGTGCGCCGCGAACGGCAGCACCCGCCCGTACAGCAGGCCGGACGGGAGGACGAGGACGTTGGCCGCGAACCGCTCGCCGCCCACGTGACTGCACTCCCAGACCCGGCCGGGACGCGCGGCGGCGAGGGCAGCAGCGACCGGCCGGCCGCGCAGCGCGCAGCACACGTCGTGGCGGCCGTGCGCACAGACGAGGAACAGCGGGGCGGCGTCCTCGACCGCGCCGGAGCTGCCGTCCAGCGGCAGGTCGAGCAGCTCGGCGTCCACGGCGTACCGCGCCCACCGCACCTGCTGCCGGCCCGGGCGGCAGTCCACCCAGCCGACCCTCCGCGAGGTCCCGGGCGGCGTGCGGCCGGGCCGGCGCACGGCGAGCAGCCGGACGCCGGCGGCGTGCGCCCGTCGCTCCAGTGCGACGGCGACGTCCCGGTCGAACCGGGACTGGCGCAGCCCGGCGTGCCCCCACGGGCCGGGCTGCTCGACCAACAGCAGCCGGTCGGCGGGGAACGCGGTGCCGAGCAGCCCGTCGCCGCGCAGTTGGGCGCGCAGCGCGCAGCGGTCGAGCGTCTCGCGCGGCCGGGGTTCCGAGCCCGTGGGGGCCGCCGACGTCGGGGCGGCGGTCATCCCGGCAGCAGCACGCCTTCGCGCAGCAGCCGCCGGACGACGACGAGCTGTTCGGCGGCGTCGAGGCCGGGCAGTTCAGCGGGCGTGACCGTCGCGCCGGCGAGCAGCGTCTTGATGGCGGCGCCGGCCACCGCGGGGAAGCTGACCGTGCGGTCGCGCAGCCGCAGGTGCACGCCGTCGGCGTCGGTGTCGATGCGCCAGCGCAGCCCGACCCGGGCCCGTACCGCGGTGGTTGTGGCCAACGCGTCGACCGTCCTGAGCTGGGCGAGCGGGGCGAGCGGTTCTGGCCGGGTGGCGCGGGCCAGCTCGCCGCTCAGCAGCCGGGCGACTCCCGCGGCATCGGCGCGGTCGAGGTACTCGTGCAGCGCCTGGACGGTGGCCCGCAGGTGCGGGGCGAGGACGTCCGGATCGCCGAGGTCGGCACCCATCGGCAGGCTCGCGCGCAGCTCCACGCTGCCGCTGGCGCCGGCGAGCAGGTGGCGGACGACGTCCTGCCGGGTGATCGGGTGCACGCCGATGGTCAGGTGGATCGACGTCTCGCCCAGGGCCGTGGCGGCGTGGATGTAGCCACGCGGCAGGTACAGGGCGTCACCGGGCTGCAGGACCTCGTCGAGCTCCGGCGGCTCCTGTGCCCGGGCGGCCACGGCGGCGCGGCGCTGGTCCCACGGCTGGTCGGGCATCGGGTCGTCGAGCACCGGCCGGTGGATCCGCCACTGCTTGCGGCCGGCGACCTGGAGGACGACGACGTCGTGGGTGTCGTAGTGCGCGGAGAAGCCCTGGTTCTGCGGCGGGGTGATGTAGGCGTTGACCTGCACCGGATGTCCGAGTTCGGACGAGAAGTGGGCGGCGAACTCGACCAGCGGCGGCCAGGTGCGGTGCAGCGCCTGCAGGACGAGCGTCGAGCCGTCACCGACGAGGGCCAGCACGCGGTCGTCGACGACCTGGTCGGCGATCTCGGCGCCGGTGCCGCCGGGGCCGGTGTACCGCCCGCTCGGGACGACCGAGCCGTCCTTGGCCATCCGCAGGAACGGCGTGCGCAGCCCCCGCCGGGACACGAGCTCGTCGACGGCCTCGGGGTCGAACAGGTCGGAGAAGTCGGCCGGCAGGTCCGCCGCGCGGCTGAGCAGCGGCCGGCGCGACCACGTCTCGGCGCCGAAGCCGTCGACGGCGTGCGCCGCGACCACCCGGCGCAGCGCAGACGGACGGCCGGGGGCGTCCCCGGCCGTCCGCTGCGGATGGTTCTGGGTCATGCGTTACCGCGTGCCTCCACGAGCACCGCCGTCGGCGCCACCGTCCGCGCCACCGTCCGCGCCACCGTCGGCACCTCCGTCCGCGCCACCGCCGGAAGCTCCGCCGTCGCGCGAGCCGTGACCCGAGCCGCCACCGGCACCGCCGTCGGCGCCGCCGTCACGACCGGCACCGCCGTCCGCGCCACCGTCGGCACCACCGTCGGACGCCCCGCCGTCGCGCGGGCCGTGACCCGAGCCGCCACCGGCACCGCCGTCGGCGCCGCCGTCACCACCGGCACCGCCGTCCGCGCCACCGTCCGCGCCACCGTCGTGGGCGCCGGGCCGGCCGGACGCGCCGCCGTCGGCCGGGCCTTCGGACCCGCCGGAGCCGCTGGTGCTGATGTCGTCGTCGCTGAAGCTCATCGAGTGACTCCCGGATCGAGTTGGGGTGGACCCGTCCCACGCTAGCGAGTCCGGGTCCTCGGTACAGCAGTCCTACCCCGCGCCCGGTGCCGGTAACGGGCGGCCCGTCGGAGCGGGCGTCAACGCTGGGCGCGGTGCAGCGCGACGACGCCGCCGGTGAGGTTGCGCCACGACACGTCGCGCCAGCCGGACTGCGCCACCCGCACCGCGAGCCGCTGCTGCGCTGGCCAGTCGCGGATCGACTCGGCGAGGTAGGCGTAGGCGTCCGGGTTCGACGACGTCCGCCGGGCGATCGCCGGCAGCAGCCGGAGGACCACCTGCAGGTAGGCGACCCGGAACGGCGCGAACACCGGTCGGCTGAACTCGCAGACCACCAGCCGGCCACCGGGCCGGGTCACCCGGGCCAGCTCGCACAGCGCCTGCCCGGTGTCGGCGACGTTGCGCAGTCCGAAGGAGATCGTCACCGCGTCGAACACGCCGTCACGGAAGGGAAGGTGCAGGGCGTCGCCCGCGACGAAGGGGACACCTCGGCGCCGGCGCCGCCCGGTCTGCAGCATGCCGAGCGAGAAGTCACAGGCGACCGCCCACGCGCCGGAGCGCGCGAGCTCCACCGTCGACACCCCGGTGCCGGCGGCAAGGTCGAGCACCCGTTCACCGGGCCGCAGCTCGAGGCTCTGCCGGGTGCGCCGCCGCCACAGCCGGTCCAGGCCGAGCGACAGGACGGTGTTGGTGACGTCGTAGCGGCGCGCCACACCGTCGAACATCGAGGCGACCTCGCCGGGCCGCTTGTCCAGCGTCGCGCGGGTCACCCGGCGACCTCCGCCCGGGACCGGGCGCCCGGTCGCGGTGTGGTGTGCGGGTCCGCGAGCCGCAGCGTTGCGGCGACGATCGCGGCCAGGCACGCGACGTACCCGACGACGCGCAACGGCGTCAGCCCGAGCCGCTCGTGCAGGACCGCGGCGCCGAGCACGACGGCGGCGAGCGGGTCGAGGACGAGCATCGCCGGGAAGCTCGCGCCGAGCGTGCCCGCCTGGAACGCGACCTGCGCGAGCGCGAAGCCGATCAGCCCGAGCCCGGCGGCGCCGAGCACCGTCACGATCCCGTCGCCCCGGACGAGGGCGGACCAGCCGTCGGCGTCGAACCGCGCGGAGACCGCGTTGACCAGCACCGCCATCACACCCCAGTAGACGCCCGCCACCGAGCTCAGCAGCAGCGCGCGCACCGTCGCCGAGGTCCGGCGGGCGACGGCCCACACGATCGCGCCGCCGACCAGCGACACGGCGATGATGGTGATCGCCGTCGACACCGTCAGGGGACGGCCGCTGCCCGGGTCGCCGGCGAGCAGGAAGAACCCGCCGAGCCCGGCAATGAGGACCAGGCAGGCGAGGTAGTCGCTGCGGGTCACCGGCGGGCCGCCGAGACGCCGCCGGATCGGCAGCGCCACCGGCAGCGAGAGGATGAAGATCGGCTGGATGAGCACGACCGGGCCGGTGGCGAGGGCGAGGATCTGCAGCACGAAGCCGACCGAGTCCCCGCCGATCGACAGCCACCACCGCGGGTTGCGCAGCAGGGTCAGCAGGCCGCCGGCGGTCTCCTCGGACGCGGCGAGGTGCTGGACCGCCGTCGAACCGCCGTAGGCCACGGCGCCGGCGAGCGCCGCGGGAAGGGCGACCGCGAGCGACACCGGACTACCCGGCGAGCTGCAGGACGGTGGACGAGTAGTGCGAGTGCACGCGCGGGTCGACGGGGTCCTCGCCCGGGTCGCGGTGCACGACCAGGTGCCGGTAGAGCGTGTCCCGCTGTGCGGGGACCCGGCCGGCGCCGCGGATGAGGTCGATCAGCTCCTGCCGGTTGCTGCGGTGCCGCGCGCCGGCGCTGGAGACGACGTTCTCCTCGAGCATGACCGACCCGAGGTCGTCGGCGCCGTAGTGCAGGGTGAGCTGGCCGATGTCCTTGCCGGTGGTCAACCACGAGCCCTGCAGGTGGGCGACGTTGTCGAAGAACAGCCGGGCGATGGCGACCATGCGCAGGTACTCCAGGCTCGTCGCCTGGGTGCGGCCGCGGAGGTGGTTGTTCTCCGGCTGGTAGGTCCAGGGGATGAACGAGCGGAAGCCGCCGGTGCGGTCCTGCACGTCGCGGATCATGCGGAGGTGTTCGATGCGCTCGGCGTTCGTCTCGCCGGTGCCCATCATGAAGGTGGCTGTGGACTCCAGCCCGAGCCCGTGCGCGGTCTCCATCACCTCGAGCCAGGTCTCACCGGACTCCTTCAGCGGCGCGATCGCCGTGCGTGGGCGGGCGACGAGGATCTCGGCGCCGGCACCGGCGAAGGAGTCCAGGCCGGCGGCGTGCAGGCGGGTGATCACCTCGGCGTGGGTCAGCCCGCTGGTGCGCGCGATGTGGACGACCTCGGACGCGCCGAGGGAGTGCAGGACGAGCTGCGGGTAGTGCTGCTTGACGGCGGCGAACGTCGTCTCGTACCACTGGATCCCGAGCTCCGGTGAGTGCCCGCCCTGCAGCATGATCTGCGTCGCGCCGAGCTCGGCGGCCTCGCCGCAGCGGCGCAGGACCTCCTCGAGCGGATGGGTCCAGCCCTGCTCGTGCTTCGGCGCGCGGTAGAACGCGCAGAACTTGCACGCGGTGACGCAGACGTTCGTGTAGTTGATGTTGCGATCGATGATGTAGGTGGCGATGTCGTCGGGGTAGCGCCGCCGCCGGACGGTGTCGGCCGCCCGCCCGAGGGCGTGCAGTGGCGCATCGGTGTAGAGCAGGAGCGCCTCGTCGGCGTCCAGCCGCCCGCCGTCGGCGGCGCGCTGGAGCAGGTCGTCGATCCTCCGGTCGGGCACGCCCGGAGCCTACGGGCCGCCACCCACCCCCGCGTCAGCGCAGGATCTCGACCAGGGCCACCCAAGAGTTCACCAGGCCGGCGACGAAGGACAGGGTGACCCCCGGAGCCAGCCAGTACAGGCCGCCGCCGACCTCCGCCGCGCAGAGCACGCCCGCCGCGGTGAGCAGCGCCGCGGCCAGGATGGTGATCAGGGCCGTCACCGTGGCGCGCCCCCGGTACTGCGAGGGCCGTGTCTCGATCCCGCGGAGGCGCAAGACCAGGGCGGTCAGCAGCGCCCCGACCGCGGCCACGGCGACCCCCAGGGTGAGCCGCCCGATGCCCGGGACGAGGAGCACGACACCGACGACGAGCACCCCGCCGAACACGGCCAAGGTCGCGCCGAGCCGCGCGATGATGCTCGGGAACTCCAACACCCGGGTGATGTTGATGGACGCCGAGACGACGAGCAGGCCCGCCAGCGCGGCCGCCGCGCCGACGACGGCGACCGCGAAATCCCTCCAGGCCTCCGGGTCGTACGCGGCGGAGGCGAGCGCGGCGCCGACGCCCACCGGCGCTACACCGCCGCGAAGTCCGGCGTCACCGGACCGGGGACGGCGCCGGCCTCGGCGGCTCGGCGGCCGAACTCCACGAGTCCGGCCACCTGCCGCTCGCCGAGGGAGAAGTCCAGTGTGCGGAAGTACGTGGCCAGCGTCGCGGCGTCGAACGTCTCCCACCGCGCGGCGGTCGTGGCGACCTCGTCGACGTGCGCGAGCGCGTCGTCGCGGCTGCGCACGAACGCGTCGTGCACCTCCTTGACCAGGCCCGGCTCGCGTTCGGCGTACTCGCGCCGCGCCGCCCACACGGCGAACACCATCGGCAGCCCGGTCCACTCCCGCCACACCGCGCCGAGGTCGTGGACGTCCAGACCGTGCGCCGGCGCGTCGTGGGTGGCCCGCAGCGCAGCGTCGCCGATCAGCACCGCCGCGTCCGCCTCGCGCAGCATGCTCGACAGGTCGGGCGGGCAGGTGAAGTACGCCGGCCGCACGCCCCACTGGGATGCCAGCCACATCCGGGCGAGGAGCACGGACGTCCGCGACGTCGAACCGAGCGCGACCGGTCGTCCGTCGAGCTCGGCCAGCGGGCGCTGGGCGACCAGGTTGACCGACAGGACGGGTCCGTCGGAGCCGACCGCAAGGTCCGGCAGTAGAACGAGATCGGAGCTGTTGCGCAGGTACTCGACGAGCGAGATCGGACCGATGTCGAGTTCGCTGCACACCAGCGCGTCGTTCAGGCGATCAGGCGTGTCCTTGGTCAGCTCGACGTCGAGCAGCGCGCCGGAGCGGACCAGCCCCCAGTAGATCGGCAGGCAGTTGAGGAACTGGATGTGGCCGACCCGCGGGCGGGCCGGCGTCATCGCGGCAGGGGACCCGGATCCGGTGGCAGAGGGTCCGGGCCGGGGCCCGGCACCGGTGGGGGTGACGGCGCCGGCGTCGGGTCCGGGACGGGGACCGGTTCCGGCATCGGCTGCGGGTACGGCTCCGGCGTGGGTGGCGGGATCGTCACGCCGCGACCCTACGCGCCGGCCGGCTCCCGGCCGGTCGTTAGGTTGACCCGTCGTGGACGCCGAGCCGAACGCCGCCGCGGACGCGGCCGCCGACGCCGACGCCGACGACCTCGCGCTGGCCGACGGGCTGGTGCGCGCGGCCGGGCGCCTCGCCGCGGAGATGCGGGCGGTCGGCGTGACCACGTCCCGGAAGGGGTCCGTGTCGGACGTCGTCACTGAGGCCGACCACGCCGCCGAGGCGTTGATCGCCGGCCGGCTACGGGAGCGACGTCCGGGTGACGGCCTGGTCGGCGAAGAGGGCAGCGGCGCCCGCGGTCAGAGCGGACGGACCTGGTACGTGGACCCGGTCGACGGCACGTACAACTACGCCGCCGGACTTCCGGTGTGGTGCTGCGCCGTCGCGCTCGTCGACGCGCGCGGACCGGTGCTCGGCGCTGTGCACCATCCCGCCGCGGACGAGACGTGGCTCGGTGGACGGGGTGGGCGCCCGACCCGCAACGGCGTCGAGCTGCCGCCGCTGCCCGACCGCGGACTGGCGGAGAGCTCGCTGGTGACCTACCTGCACCCCTCGACGCTGCCGGACCCGGCGCGGCGCGAACCCCTGCTGCGGGCGCTGCGGCCGGCGGCGACGATGCGGTCGTTCGGCTCGGGGTCGGTGGAGCTGAGCTGGGTGGCGGCCGGGCGACTCGGCGGCTTCCTGCAGAGCGACTGCCTGCCCTGGGACTGGTATCCCGGCGCGGCGCTGGTGCTGGCGGCCGGCGGCGCGGCCGAGGTGGTCGAGGTGGACGGTCACCGCTGGCACGTCGCCGGGCCGCGCCGGCTCGTCGACGACGTCATCGCCGCGCTCCTGCGGCGCTGACGCCACCCGGCACCGAGGCGTCGGGCGGCCACGGCGCGAAGCGCGTCGTCCGAGTGTCAGGATCCGTCAGCGGCGGGCGCCCCAGCAGCCGCGCGAGCGCGATCCCCGCGGGCCACGGTGGCCGAACAGCATCCCGAGCGCGGGGATCAGCAGGAAGACCACCCAGACGCCGGTGAAGAAGAACAGCGCCATGGCGATGAACGGCGCCAGCGTGAGCAGCACGGCGCCGACGACGGCCACCGACGCGGTGCGCTGCGCCCCGCTGCGACGGACCGGGCGGTCGTAGTAGGTGCGCGACGGCGGCCCCCACTGGCCCCACTGTGGCGGGCCGGCCACCGGCGTCGACGCGAACGGGTGCGGCGCGGGTAGGTCGTCGAACAGCGTCTCGAGCTCCGCGCGGGTCTTGGCCATCGTCGCCGAGGCCATCCGTTCGCCGTACTCCTCGTGGTCGATCCGCCCGGCGACGAGGTGCTCGTCCAGGGCCTTGATCGCGGCGCTGCGCTCGTCGTTGCCGATGCGTAGCGGGGTCCGGTTGTCGCTCACGTCCTCATCCTGCGCCGCGCCAGAGGCCCTCACCAGTGCCGAACGTCATCACCGCACCGGGCAGTCTCAGCCGGCTGTCAGCCGGTCGGCTCGTCGTCCGCGTCGCCTTGCAGCCGGGCGTCGAGGTCCGCGCGGCGCGACTGACGGGAGGCGACACGCTGCTCGATCGAGCCGGCCAGCGCGCGGCGCTGCCGGGCCAACAGCAGGAAGGACAGCGGCACGGACAGGACGATCGCCAGAGCCGCGGCGAACAGCGGCGCGAGCCCCACCAGCCAGAGCAGCACCCACAGCACGCCGAACAGAGCGAAGCGCAGCAGCGTGTAGACCCAGAACACGCCCGAGCGCGCGCCCGACGCCCTGCTGCCGGGGCGGCCGGTCGCCCGCGCTCACGACGCCGCCCTCACGAGAACACGGACTGGGGCTCGGCGCGTCGCTGAGCCAGCGGGACGGGGCTGTCGTACTCGCGCAGCACCTCGTAGCGGGTGTTGCGCTCCACCGGTCGGAACCCGGCGTCGCGGATGAGGGTGAGCAGGTCGTCACGGGTGAGCTTGTCCGGGGTGCCGAAGCCGTCCGCGTCGTGGGTGATCTTGTACTCCACGACGGAGCCGTCCATGTCGTCGGCGCCGTGGTTGAGTGCGAGCTGCGCGGTCGACAGCCCGTGCATCACCCAGAACACCTTGACGTGCGGGAAGTTGTCGAGCATCAGCCGGCTCACCGCGAAGGTCCGCAGCACGTCTGCCGGCTGCGCCATCGGCAGGTGCGACAGCCGGTTGTTGTCGTTGTGGAACCGCAGCGGGATGAAGACCTGGAACCCGCCGGTCTCGTCCTGCAGTTCTCGCAGGCGCAGGACGTGGTCGACGCGGTGCTGGGGCTCCTCGATGTGGCCGTACAGCATGGTCGCCGGCGTCCGCAGGCCCTTGCGGTGCGCGAGCCGGTGGATGCGCGACCAGTCCTCCCAGTGCGTGCGGTGCTCGACGATCTGCTGCCGGACCTCCCAGTCGAAGATCTCCGCGCCGCCGCCGGTGAGCGACTCGAGGCCCGCGTCGATCAGCTCGTCGAGGATCGCGTCGGCGCCGAGCCCGGAGATCTCCTCGAACCAGTGGATCTCGGTGGCGGTGAACGCCTTGAGCGCGACCTGCGGCAGCGCGGCCTTCAGCTCGCGCAGCACCCGCGGGTAGTACTTCCACGGCAGCGTCGGGTGCAGGCCGTTGACGATGTGCAGCTCGGTGAGGCCGTCGTCCTTCATGTCCAGCGCCTTCTGGACGGCCTCCTCGACGCGCATCGTGTACGCGTCCTTCTGGCCGGGCTTGCGCTGGAAGCTGCAGTAGGCGCACGACGCGCTGCAGACGTTGGTCAGGTTCAGGTGCCGGTTGACGTTGAAGTAGGTGACGTCGCCGTTCTTCGCCGTGCGCACCGCGTGCGCCAGCCCACCGAGCCACGCCAGGTCGTCGCTCGCGTAGAGGTCCTCGCCGTCCTGGCGGGTCAGCCGCGCGCCCGCCTCGACCTTGGCGGTGAGCTCGTCCTGGCGTGCGGGCGTCAACGGCATGCGGTCAGGGTACGGGCGCCTCCAGGGCGCCCGGCCGGGTCGACGGGACCCGTCCCTCGAACTTGGTCGAGAGGACGACGGTGGTGCGGGTGCGGGCCACGCCGTCGATGCGGTTGACCTCGCGGATGGCCTGCTCCAGGGCCGGCACGTCGGCCACCCTCAGCTTGACGACGAACGTCTCCTCGCCAGCGACGAACCAGCAGTCCTCGATCGCGCGCACCTCACCGAGCGCCCGCGCGACGTCATCGGTGTCGGCGGTGTCCCCCACGAACACCCCGACCAGGGCGCTCGTGCCGTAGCCGAGCGCGTCCGGCGCGACCTCGGCGTGGTAGCCGGTGATCACGTGCGCCGACTCCAGCTTGGCCACCCGCTCGTGCACCGCCGGCGCCGACAGTCCGACCAGGCGGGCGAGCTCGGCGTACGTCGCCCGGGCGTTGACGCGCAGCGCGTCGAGGAGCAGCCGGTCGACGGAGTCCACCCGCCGGACTCTACGAGTCCCCGGCGACCCGGGAGTTCCGGTCGGCGCCCGAACGGGAGGCCCCGCCCAGCTCCCCGCTCCAGCGCCGGAGCAGCTCGTGCGGCACCCCGAGGACGTCCAGCACCTTCGCCGCGACGAAGTCCACCAGCTGCTGGACCGACCGGGGCGCGCCGTAGAAGCCGGGACTCGCCGGGAGGACGACGGCCCCGCCGTCGTGCAGCGCCAACAGGTGGACGAGCGTCGCGCGGGTGTACGGCGTCTCGCGTGGGACGACGACCAGCGGCCGGCGCTCCTTGAGCGTGACGTCGGCGCTGCGCTGCAGCAGGTCCTTGGACAACCCGACGGCGATGCCGGCGACCGCGGCGGTGCTGGCCGGGACGACGACCATCCCGCGGGTCGGGTACGACCCCGACGACGGTCCGGCCGCGAGGTCGCCCGCCGGCCAGTGCCGCACGTCGCCGGGCTCGCGGCCCAGCCAGGCGGAGAGGTCGTCGCGCCACTGGCCGTCCCGGAACCCGACGCCGGTCTCGTCGAGCAGGGTCAGCCGCGCGGCCCGGGAGACGACCAGGTCCACCGGCTCCCCCGCGTCGAGCAGGCCGTTGAGGACCGCGCGGGCGTACGGCGTGCCGGACGCGCCGGAGACGCCGACCACCCACGGGACCCGGCTCGCGGCGGTCACAGCCGCAGGCCGTGCACCACGAGGTCGGCCACGGCGAAGGCGAACAGCCCGATGCCGATCACGCCGTTCGCGGTGAAGAACGCCCGGTTCACCCGGGACAGGTCGTCGGCGCGCACGATCGCGTGCTCGTACACCAGCACGGCGGCCGTCAGTGCCAGCCCGAGCCACCACAGCCAGCCGAGCCCGGCCGCCGCGCCGAACGCGGCGAAGCAGGCGACGGTGACGGCGTGAACCGCGCTCGAGGCGGCGAGTGCCGCGGGGACGCCGTGGCGCGCCGGCACGGAGCGGATGCCGACCCGGCGGTCGACGTCGACGTCCTGGCAGGCGTAGATGAGGTCGAAGCCGCCGATCCACGTCCCCACGGCGGCGCCCAGCGCGAACGCCGCCCAGCTCCACTCGTCGGTCACCGCGAGCCAGGCCCCGAGCGGCGCGACGCACTGCGCCAGCGCGAGCAGCAGCTGCGGGTAGGAGGTGAACCGCTTGCCGTAGGAGTAGAGGACGAGCAGCGCGACCGCGATCGGCGCCAAGGCCAGGCACAGCCACGACAGCGCCGCCGCGCACGCCAGGAACACCAGGAGCGCGACGAGCGTGCCGGTGACCGCCGTGCGCAACCCCACCACCCCGGTGACCAACTCCCGCGACGCCGTGCGTGGGTTCAGCGCGTCGTACTCGCGGTCGAGGATCCGGTTGACGCTCATCGCGACCGTCCGCGCCGCGACCATCGCCGCGGTGATCAGCACGAGCTGAACCCAGTGCACCGAGCCGGTCTGGTGCCACATCGCAGTCAGCGCGGAGGTGTAGGCGAACGGCAGCGCGAACACCGAGTGCTCGATCATGACCAGTCGGAGGAACGCGCGCACCGGGCCGGGCGCCCCGGCCGGGCCGGACGCCGCCAGCTCGCGGGGCGCGGCGGTCACCGGCCCATCGTGCCAGGGCGCTTCACGCGCAGCCGCGCTACGTGGCGGAGTGGCTGCGCGGCCAGGCCGCCGGCGGGAACGTCCGGCTCGACGAGGACGGCGAGACCTACTCGATGAGCGAGGAGCAGGCCTTCGCGTTGGCCGACCCCGACGGCGGGTCTACGCGCCCGGAGCCTCGTGCTGGCGCTCGGGACGCTGCGCATGCAGCCGCGGATCACCGAGGCGTTCCGTACCGGTGAGGGATAGGCTGTGCGCCGACGTCGTACGACGTGCGGCGGCCCCTGTCAGGCCGGGTGCGGCGGCGGGTGCTCGCCCGACGGTGGTGGCGGGATGGTGCGCACGCCCGGCACGGCTCGGTCGGGCGCGTCGGGCCACAGGAGCAGGCAGGCGCACGGGGCGTGGTCGACGACGAACCGCAGATGCCGACCCAGGCTGTGCGGCCCCAAGCGGGACAGGTCGCCGTCGCGGACGACCACCAGCAGGTCGTGGCCCTCGGCGACGGCCACGACCTCCCGTTCGACCCGTCCGGCGCGCACCTCGACGTGGGCACCGTCGAGCGCTTGGGCCGCCGCGGTCGTGACCGTGCGCGCCAGCTGCCACTCGTCCCGGTCCACCGCCGCGGCGCGCTCGGCTCCGCGGTGTCCTCGGCCGAGCAGGCCGGCGACCGCGCCCTGCAGGTCGTCGGTGACCTCGGCGTCGACGGCGTAGACCAGGCTGACCTCGTCGCCTGGCTGGCGCAGCGCGGCCACCGCCGCGACGCAGGTCCGCCAGCCGCCGGCGGTCACCCACGCGATCAGGCGGCGGGTCACCGCGCAGGCCGTCCGACGCCACGGGGTCGGATGCCGTACTCGCGCCAGCGCCGCTCGACGGTCGCACGGGTCGGCGTCGTCGAGGACGCACTCGCGCGGCCAGCCGCGCCGGTAGCCCTCCGACGGCAACTTGCGGGTGGCGTCGATGCCGAGCTTGCCGCCCCAGAACTGCTCGTAGGAGCCGTGGTCCAGGTGGTCCACCGGCCCGACGGTGTGCAGCGCGTCGTGGGCGTAGTCGACGTTGCCGAACGCCCGCCAGGCCACCTCCGCGTAGTCGTGCACGTCGCAGTCGGCGTCGACGACGACCACGAGCTTCGACAGCGACAGCAGGCCGGCGCCCCAGATGGCGTTCATGACCTTCTGGGCGTGCTTCGGGTAGCGCTTGTCGATGGAGACGATGCAGCAGTTGTGGAAGACGCCCGCCTCGGGCAGGTCGTAGTCGACGATCTCCGGGACGGTCAGCCGGATCAGCGGCAGGAAGACGCGCTCGGTGGCCTTGCCGATCGGGCCGTCCTCCTGCGGTGGCCGCCCGACGACGATCGACTGGAACACCGCGTCCGAGCGCATCGTCATGACGTCGACGGCAGACGAACGGGAACGGCTCGACCGGCGTGTAGAAGCCGGTGTGGTCGCCGAAGGGCCCCTCCGACAGCCGCGCGCCCGGCTCCACCCATCCCTCGAGGACGACCTGCGCGGCGGCCGGGACCTGCAGCGGCACCGAGAGGCAGTCGACCAGCTCGATCCGCTGCTGGGCGACGAACCCGGCGAACAGGTACTCGTCGATGTCACCGGGCAGCGGAGCAGACGCCGCGTACGTCACCGCCGGTGGGCAGCCGAAGGCGATCGCCACCGGCAGCCGTTCCCCGCGACGCTCGGCGACGGCGGCGTGCGAGGTGGAGTCCTTGTGGATCTGCCAGTGCAGGCTGACCGTCCGCGCGTCCTGCTGCTGCAGCCGGTACATGCCGAGGTTGCGAGCGCCGGTCTCGGGGTGCTTGGTGTGGGTCAGGCCCAGGTTGAGGAAGACGCCGCCGTCCTCCGGCCAGGCGCGGATGCCGGGCAACAGCGACAGGTCGACGTCGCCGTCCTTCAGGACGACCTCCTGCACGGGAGCGGCGCGGACCTTGCGTGGCGGAACCGCGCGCAGGCCGGCGAGCTTGCCGAGCGCGTCGCGCAGGCCGCCGACGCCGTGCGGGAGCTCCGGGCGGAGCAGCTCACCGATGCGCTCACCGACCTCGTCGAGCCGATCGACGCCGAGCGCGCGGGCCATCCGCCGCTCCGTGCCGAACAGGTTGATGGCCAGCGGGAGCCGGCCGCGGCTGGGGCGCTCGAACAGCAGCGCCGGGCCGCGCTCACGCACCACTCGCTGGACGATCCCGGTCACCTCGAGGTGCGGATCCACCGGGACCCGGACCCGCGCCAGGTCGCCGTCGGAGTCCAGCGCGCTGAGGAAGGCCTGCAGATCGGCGAACGGCACCCGGTCACGGTATGCGCCTATCGTGGCGCCATGTTGATCCGGCTCGGCGGCCTCTTCGCGCTGGTGAGCGTGGCGCTGTGGCTCTGGGGGGTCTTCGACTCGATCACCGCGCCGGCCGACCGGGTGCGACTGCTGCCGAAGGTGCTGTGGGTGGTTGCCGTGCTGCTCCTGTTCGATGTCGGCGCGGTCTTGTGGTTCGTGTTCGGACGGCCGCGCCGGACGGTGTCGAGCGGCGCGCGCCGGTCGACGGCTCCCGACGACGACCCCGAGTTCCTCCGGCGGCTCGGCGACGACGTCCGACGACGGCGCGACGACGAGTCCTGACCTGTGGTGTGCGTGCTGCTCGTCGAGGACGACGCCGGGATCCGCACGGCGTTGACCCGGGCGCTGCGCGACCAGGGTCACGGTGTCGCCTCGGTCGGCGCCGGCATGGCCGCGCTGTCGGCGGCGGTCGAGCAGAAGCCCGACGTCGTGCTGCTGGACCTGGGGCTGCCCGACCTGGACGGGGCGGACGTGCTGTCGATGCTGCGGGCGGTCAGTGACGTGCCGGTGATCGTGGCGACTGCCCGGGACGAGGAGGCGGAGATCGTCCGGCTGCTCGACCTGGGCGCTGACGACTACCTGATCAAGCCGTTCACCGGCGGCCCAGCTCGTCGCCCGGATGCGGGCCGTGCTGCGCCGGACGGGACGCAGCGAGGAGGACCCGGTCCTCACCGTCGGCGGTCTGGTCATCGACACCCGCAGCCGCGAGGTGACCGTCGACGGCCAGCCCGTCGAGCTGGCCCGCAAGGAGTTCGACCTGCTGCTGGCACTGGCCCGCCGGGCCGGCGAGGTGGTGAGCAAGCGGGACCTGCTCGCCGAGGTGTGGCAACTGGCCTGGGGCGGCTCGGACCGGACCGTCGACGTCCACCTGTCCTGGCTGCGGCGCAAGCTCGGCGAGACCGCGGCGGCACCGCGCTACCTGCACAGCGTGCGCGGGGTCGGCGTCCGGCTGGTCGCGCCGGCCGGCTGAGCGGGCACGCTCGTGCGGCGCCGGATCCTGCTGCTCGTCGTCGGGATGACGGCGCTGGTCGTGCTGGCGTTCGCTGTCCCGCTGGCGCTGCTGGTGCGCTCCGCGGTGGAGCAGCGGGCGGCGAACGCCGCCCTCGCCCGGGCCGACGACATCGCCCGGTTCCTGACGAACGGCACGCCGACATCGGCGCAGATCAGCACGTACCTCGGGTCCCTGCCGTCGGAGGACGCCGCGTCGGTGGTGCTCTCCGACGGGACGGTGCTCGGGAAGCTCCCGCCCGGCCCGGCACCTCGTCTCCCGTCGGACGGGCAGGCGGGGGACCTGCCGCCGGCGCCGCAGGGCGCTGCCGGTCCGGGGCAGCCCGGGGAGTCCGGTGAGTCCGCCCAACTGCGCAGCGTCCCCGGCGGGAGGACCGCCTACGCCCTGGTGCACCCGCACGGTGCGCCCGCGCTGGTCCAGGTGTTCGTCTCCGACGGCGCGCTGCACGCGGGTGTCGGACGGTGGTGGGCGCTGCTGGCCGGCGGCAGCGCGGCGCTGCTCGTCCTCGGCGTCGTCGGCGGCGAGGTGGTCACGCGGCGCATCGTGCGGCCGCTGGTGTCCACCGCAGACACCGCACACCGGTTGTCCGCAGGTGACGTCGCGGCGCGCGCGCCGGAGTCCGGACCGGCGGAGGTGGCCGCTGTGGGGACGGCGCTGAACCGGCTGGCCGACCGGATCGACGAGCTGATCGCGGAGGAGCGCGAGACCGTCGCCGACCTGTCCCACCGGATGCGCACGCCGCTGACCGCGCTGCGCCTGGACGCCGAGGCGCTGGCCGACCCGGCTGACGCCGAGCGGATCGGCGGCGGCGTCAGCGAACTGGAACGCACGCTCACCGCGGTGATCCGCGCCGCCCGCCGGCCGCAGCGGGAGGGCCGGCTGCCCGGGACCGACGCGACCGCCGTGGTGGCTGATCGGGTGGTGTTCTGGTCGGCGCTCACCGACGACCAACGGCGACCCCGGACGGTCACGCTGCCGGAGGTGCCCGTGCCGGTGCGCGCGTCGGCGGAGGACCTCGCCGCGGCGGTGGACGCGCTGCTGCAGAACGTCATCGCGCACACGCCCGAGGGGACGCCGTTCGCGGTGCGGCTGTCCCCGCGCGAGGACGGCGGCGCGGTTCTCGAGGTGGACGATGCCGGACCTGGGTTGCCCGCCGGCGCTGGCGTCCGCGGCCGCAGCGACCGCGGCTCCGGCCTGGGCCTGGACATCGCCCGCCGGTGCGCCGAGGCCAGCGGCGGGCGGCTGGAGACCGGCACGTCCGCGCTCGGCGGGGCGTCGGTGCGGCTGGTCCTCGGCCGGGCGTGACTCGCAGCCGGCGAGACCGCCGCTGACGGCTCCCGGGCGACGCGGTCAGGCGGCGCGCGGCAGCTCCTGCTGGGCCGGGCGGCGCCCAGCCGGGGCGAACGGCGCGCCGGCGCGGATCTCGGCCATGAGGCGGCGGACCAGGGCGGTCGGGTACTGCGTGTCGGTCACCGTCGGGCGGAAGAACTCCACGGTGATCCGCGGGCGCCGCGGGAAGCGCACGATGTCGACCGCCCCCACCACCCGGCAGCTGACGATGGTCGTCCCCGGCACGGCCTGCGCCAGCCGGCCGGCGCCGCTGCGCGCCCGCCGCTCCACGCCGCGCGAGATTGTGCCCTCCGGGAAGACACCGATCGCGTCCCCGTGCTCGAGCGCCTGGACGGCGGTGCCGAGCGCGTCGGTGTCCTTGGCGCCGCGCTCGATGGGGATCTGCCGCATCTGGTCCAGGACGAAGGCCAGGACCGGGTTGCGCCACAGCGAGTGCTTCGCCAGCGCCCGGAACTGCCGCCGGCGGCGGGCCGCGCACGCGATCACCACCGGGTCCCAGTGGCTGTCGTGGTTGGCCACCACGAGCAGCGGCCCGGTCGGCGGCAGGACCTCGACGCCGCGCACGCGCATCCGTCCCCAGCCGTACAGGATGGGCACCGCGACGAGGGTGACCAACCGGTACATGAGCGTCATCGACTCGCGGGCGGCGCGACGGACCATGTCCGTAACCTAGCCAGCCCGCCCTGCGCCGGTCGGGCGCGGCTACCGTCGGGCCCGTGCCGCTCCCCACCGCCGTCGTCGCCCCCGCCGGACTGGTCGCCGGCTACGCCGCCGGCCGCTACCTGCACCGCCGCGACCTCGCCGGCGTGGTCTCCGCGGCCGCCGCCGCGTGGTGCACCAGGCAGTGGACGCGGGCGGCGGGCCCCGCACCGGCCGGCGGGCTGCTCGCGCTCTACGTCGGCGGACTCGGCGCGTCCCACCCGCTGGCCAAGCGGATCGGTGCGTGGCCGGCGGTGCTCGCCGCGTCGGCGGCGACGGCGGGAGCCGCGTGGGTCGTGTCCGACCGGCGCTCAGCGCACTCCTGAGCGATCTTGATCCTTCCTTGACCCGGCGGTGAGGCCGGGCTGACGCTCGCGGCGCGACCGTGGTCGGCATGTCGACCTCGGGACCTCACCGCCTCCTCCGCCGCGCCGCATGGGCCGCCGGCGGCCTCGTCACCGCCGGCGCCGTCGCGCTGGTCGGGCTGACCGGAGGCGTCGCCGCGTCGAACGCCTCGGGGACGAGTTCCGGTGACTCGTCCGGCACGGCGACGTCCTCCCAGTCCTCCCAGTCCGCCCAGTCCGCCCAGTCCTCCCAGTCGGACCAGCCCTCGCAGTCCTCGCAGTCCTCGTCCGGCGGGCTGCAGGACGGGACGGGTCAGGCGGCGGCCGGCGGGAGCAACGGCTCGTGAGCGCCACCCGCAGTTGGCGGGCCTGGTCCAGCACCGTCCGGCTCGTCCTCGCGGACGTCGCGGACGCCGACGCCGCGACCGCCGACGCCGCGGCCGCCGAGCTGGCCGACCTGCTCGACCAGGTCGACCGGGCGGTCAGCCGGTTCCGTGCCGACTCGGAACTGTCCCGGGCGAACGCCCGTTGCGGCCGGCCGACGCCGGTGTCACCGATGTGCGCGGAGTTCGTCGAGGTCGCTCTGCGGGCCGCCGCCACCACGGACGGCGCGGTCGACCCCACGGTGGGGCGCCTGCTCTCGGAGCTCGGCTACGACCGCGACATCGCCGAGGTGAAGGCCGGGTCCGCTCTCGCGGCCGTTCCGGTCCGGGTGCCGGTCCGGACCTGGCGGCACGTCCGGCTCGAACCGGCGATCGGCGCCCTGACCGTGCCGGCCGGGACGGCGCTGGACCTCGGCGCGACCGCCAAGGCGCACACCGCCGACCTCGCCGCCCGGCAGCTCGCCCGCCGGTACGGCTCCGTCCTGGTCGAGCTCGGCGGTGACGTCGCCGTCGGCGGCCGGCACACCTGGCCCGTCCGGACCGCGGAACGCGCAGGCGGGGACGGGCCGGTCGTCCTGCTCCCCTCGGGCGGGCTGGCGACCTCGACGACGACGCTCCGGCGCTGGCGACGCGGGTCGAGCACGGCGCACCACGTGGTCGACCCGCGCACCGGCCTGCCCACCGCGGGTCCGTGGCGCACGGCCACCGTGCACGCCGACACCGCCTGCGGCGCCAACGCGGCGAGCACCGCCGCACTCGTCCTCGGCGAGGCCGCGGTCGGCTGGTTGGAGCAGCGCCGGCTGGCGGCACGGCTCGTCGACCAGGACGGCCGCATCCGTACCACCTCGGGATGGCCGGCCGGGACGGCGGTGGCGGCATGACGCTCTGGTACACCGCCCGCGGCGCCGGCCTCGCCACCCTCGTCGCTCTGACGGTCGCCACGACGCTCGGGGCGGTCGGTTCACGCAAGAGCGCCGACATCGGACGACGTGTCGTCGTGCAGTACCTGCACCGCACGGCAGCGTTGCTCGGCATCGGGTTGCTGGCGGTGCACGTCGGGACCATCCTCCTGGACGCGCAGGCCGGCGTCGGTGTCGTCGGCGCGCTGGTCCCGTTCGCGGCGTCCTACCGGCCCGGCGCCGTCGCGCTCGGGTCGATCACGGCGTACACCGTGGTGGCGGTGGCCGCGTTCGGCCTCGCCCGGGGCCGACTCGCCGGCTCGGTGCGCGGCGCACGCACCTGGCGTGGGGTCCACCTGCTGTCCTACGCCGCGTGGGCGACCGCGCTCTGGCACGGCGTGACGGCGGGCACCGACACCGAGCTCACCTGGGTGCGGCTGCTGTACGTCGGCTGCCTGTTGGCCGTCCCACTCGCACTGGTCACGCGGTTGGCGTCCGGGACCGTGTTGCGCCCGATGGCGCCGGTCGAAGGCGGTGCCCGGTGACGACCTTGGTCCCGCCCGCGCCGAGCGCCACGGTCGACGCGTCCGCCGCGGCCCGCGCGCTGGGGACGCCGAGGTTGCTCGCCGGGTTGGACCGGGCCTCCGCGCTCGACCTCCGCACCCATCTCGCCGTGCACGGGCCGCTGGTCCCGCCGGACCGTGAGCGCCTCGTCGCCTGGCCGCGCGCCGTGGCGCTCGCCGGGCGCGGAGGCGCCGGCTTCCCCCTGGCCGACAAGATCGACGCGCTGGCGCCGGGCGCACCCTGTGGTCGTCGTCAACGCCGCTGAGGGCGAGCCGGGCAGCTGGAAGGACCGCACCCTGGTGCGGCGCACACCGCACCTCGTCCTCGACGGGGCGCTCGCCGCGGCCGGCGCCCTTCGCGCGTCCCGCGTCGTCGTCGCCGTCGCGGACGCCGCCGGCGAGTCGGCCGTCCGGACCGCTCTCGCGGAGCGTCACGACGGCGCCGTCGACGTGCACCGGGCGGCCGGCGGCTTCGTGGCAGGCGAGGCGCGGGCGCTTGTGCGGGCGATCGGCGGCGGGCCGCCCGTCCCGCCGGGACGCCGCGTGCCCGCTGCGGCGGGTGGCGCAGCCGGCGTGCGGGGCGCACCGACGCTGCTCGCCAACGCCGAGACGTTCGCGCAACTGGCCGTCCTGCTGCGGCGCGGTCCGGCCCGCTTCCGCGAGGCGGGCCTGCACACCGAGCCCGGGACGACGCTGCTCACCGTGACCGGCGCCGTGCGGACGCCGGGCGTGCTCGAGGTGCCGTTCGGCACACCTCTGCGGATCGTCCTGGCCGCCGCCGGCACGGTCGATCCGCGCTGGGTGGTCCTCGGCGGGTACCACGGCGGGTGGCTGGACGCGGCGGTCGACCCGGTGCTGTCGCGTGCCGGTGCCGCGGCGGCCGGCGCGCGACTCGGCGCCGGCGTCGTGGCCGTCCTCGACGACACCACGTGCGCCCTCGGCGAGCTCGCGCGCGTCACCCACTGGCTCGCCGACGAGTCCATCCGGCAGTGCGGGCCGTGCCGGTTCGGACTACCGGCCCTGGCCGCGGACGTCGATGCCCTCCGCTCCGGCCGCGACGGAGCGCCCACCGCGGCACGGCGCCACGCGGACGCGGTCACCGCGCGCGGAGCCTGCCGGCATCCCGACGGCACAGCCGCCTTCGTCCGCAGTGCGCTCTGCGTCCTCCAGGACGAGATCGCACGCCATGCTGCGGGCGGCGGTTGCGGGCGAGCTGTGCGAGGTCAGCTGCCACTTCCGGAGGCGACGCCGTGAACGCCGGATCGCTCGTCGTCGACTGGACCCGGTGCGACGGGCACGGGTTGTGCGCCGCACTGCTCCCTGACGCCGTCCGGCGTGACGAGTGGGGGTACCCCGTCCTCGTCGCTCCGATCTCGGACGAGATGGACGCCCGGCGCGCCGTCGCGGCGTGCCCCGCTCTCGCGCTCCACCTGAGCGCACCCCCGACGAACCGGAGCTGAGCCCACGATGGACCTGCTTGACCGCCCCGCCGTGCGTACCCGCGCGCTCGACGTCGAGATCGTCGTCCCGGTCTTCAACGAACAGGACGATCTCGGACCGAGTGTCCGACGCCTCCACGAGTTCCTGTCCGACGGCTTCCCGTTCAGCTGGTCGGTGGTCAATCGCAGACAACGCGAGCACCGACTCGACCTGGCTGATCGCGACCCGTCTCGCGGCCGAGCTCCCCGGGGTCCGCGCCATCCACCTGGACGCCAAGGGACGCGGCCGCGCGCTGCAGTCGGTGTGGTCCGTGAGCACGGCGCGCGTCGTCGCCTACATGGACGTCGACCTGTCCACGGACCTCAACGCGTTCCTCCCGCTCGTCGCGCCGCTGCTGTCCGGCCACAGCGACATCGCCATCGGCAGCCGGCTGGCCCGGACCTCCCGAGTGGTGCGCGGGCCCAAGCGCGAGGTGATCAGTCGCTGCTACAACCTCGTCCTGCACACCACGCTGCGTGCGCGGTTCTCCGACGCGCAGTGCGGGTTCAAGGCGGTGCGGTGCGACGTCGCGCAGGTCCTGTTGCCGCACGTCGAGGACACCGGCTGGTTCTTCGACACCGAGCTGCTCGTCGTCGCCGAACGCAGCGGCATGCGCATCCACGAGGTCCCGGTCGACTGGGTCGACGAGCCGGACAGTCGCGTCGACATCTGGGCCACCGCGCTCGCCGACCTGCGCGGCATCGCCCGCCTCGGCCGGGCGCTGCTGCGCGGCACCGTCCCGCTGCACGCGCTGCGGGAGCAACTCGGCCGCGCGCCGGTGCCCGTCCCTGGCCCGACCCCGTCGCTCGCGCGCCAGGCAGTGCGGTTCTCCGCGATCGGCGTACTCAGTACGGTCGCGTACCTCGCACTGTTCGTCCTGCTCCGCGCACCGCTCGGGGCGCAGCTGGCGAACCTCGTCGCCCTGCTGATGACGGCAGTCGCGAACACGGCGGCGAACCGGGCGTTCACCTTCGGCGTGCGGGGCCGAGGTCTCGGCAGCGCCGCACGCCACCAGGCGCAGGGCCTGCTGGTCTTCGCGCTCGCCCTGGCTGTCACGAGTGGCGCCCTCGCCGCCCTCGCCGCGGCCACGTCCTCGCCACCGCGGCTGGTCGAGCTGACCGTCCTGGTCGTCGCCAACCTCGCCGCCACCGCCCTGCGCTTCGTCCTGCTCCGGCACTGGGTGTTCCGCGCCCGCCGGACCGTCCTGACCCCACACCGATGGAGACCCCGTGACCCTCACCGACACGCTGTGGACGCCGCCCACCTCAACGGCCTCCCCGCCCGTCGCCGCCGCGCCGGCGCGCCCGCGGTGGGAGCGCCCGGCGTTCGCCGCACTGCTGCTGGGCACCGCCCTGCTCTACCTGTCGACCTCGGTGCGTCCGGCTGGGCGAACGACTTCTACGCCGCCGCCGTCCAGGCCGGCACGAAGAGCTGGAAGGCGTTCTTCTTCGGCTCGCTGGACTCCGCCAACTCCATCACCGTCGACAAGCCGCCGGCATCACTGTGGGTGATGGAGCTGTCCGGCCGGCTGTTCGGCTTCTCGTCGTGGAGCATGCTCGTGCCGCAGGCGCTCGAGGGCGTCGCCGCGGTCGCCCTGCTCTACGCCGCGGTGCGCCGCTGGGTCGGCCCTGCCGCGGCCTGATCGCCGGCGCGACCCTGGCCCTGACGCCGGTGGCCGTCCTCATGTTCCGGTTCAACAACCCGGACGCGCTGATGACGCTGCTCTGCGTCGCCGCGGCGTACTGCACGGTGCGCGCGCTGGAGCACGCCCGGACCCGGTGGCTGGTGCTCGCCGGCCTGACGATGGGGTTCGCGTTCCTGGCCAAGGGGCTGCAGCCGTTCACCGTCGTCCCCGGGCTCGCGCTGGCCTACCTGGTCGCCGCGCCGACCGGCGCTGTGGCGGCGGACCTGGCAGCTGCTGCACGCCGGGCTCGGCATCGTCGTCGGAGCCGGCTGGTGGGTGCTGATCGCGTCGCTGTGGCCGGCGTCGTCGCGCCCGTACATCGGCGGCTCCGGGGACAACACCGTGCTCGGGCTGGCGTTCGGCTACAACGGTCTCGGCCGGATCACCGGCAACGGCACCGGCGGCGGCCCCGGCGCTGGGGCCGGGGGCGGCGGTGGGGGCGGCGGGGGCGGCTTCGGCGGCTCCACCGGGATCGGCCGGCTGTTCAACTCGGAGATGGGCACGCAGATCGCCTGGCTGCTGCCGGCCGCGCTCGTCGGCCTGGGCGCGCTGTTGGGGTGGACCCGGCGCGCGCCGCGCACCGACCGCACCCGGGCCGCGGCCCTGCTCTGGGGCGGCTGGCTGCTCGTGACCGGTCTCGTGTTGAGCTACGCCTCCGGGATCATCCACGCCTACTACACGGTGCAGCTGGCGCCGCCGATCGCGGCGCTGGTCGGGATCGGTGCGGTCGAGCTGTGGCGGCGTCGGGCGGAGCCCGCGGCGCGCGCCGTCCTCGCCGGCGGCGTCGTCCTCACCGGCGTCACGGCGTCGGTGCTGCTGGCCCGGACGTCGGACTGGCACCCGGCGCTGCGGTGGGGCGTGCTGCTGCTGGCCGTGCTCGCCGCCGTCGGGCTGCTGGTCCCGGCCCGGGTGTTGCGCCGGGCGGCGATGGTCGTACCCGTGATCGGCCTGGTCGCGGCGCTGGGCAGCACCGCGGCCTACGCCGCGCAGACGGCGTCGACGCCCCACACCGGGTCCACCCCGGCCGCGGGACCTGCCGCTGCGTCCGGTGCGGCCGGCGGCGGCTTCGGGCCGGGCGGGGCCGGCCGAGGTGGGTCCGGCGCGCGTGGCACCGGGGGTGGCACCGCGGGTGGCACTGCGCCCGGAGGCTTCCCGGGCGCGCTGGGCGCCGGCACCGGTGGTCCCGGCGGCGGGCTGGGCGGACCGCCCAGCGCGACAGCGGGCGGCGCGTCGGGGACGCGGCAGAGCGGCGGCGGCCCGGGTGGCACGGGTGCGACGTCCTCCGCGCTGGTGTCGTTGCTCAAGGGCACGTCGGCGACGTGGGCGGCGGCGACGGTGGGCTCGCAGAGCGCCGCACCGCTGGAGCTGGCGAGCGGCAAGGCTGTCATGACCATCGGCGGGTTCAGCGGGAGCGACGACGCGCCGACCCTGGCGCAGTTCCAGCAGCTGGTCGCCCAGGGCAAGATCCACTACTTCGTCAGGTCCGGTGGTGGCGGTGCCGGCGGTCCGGGCGGCGCCGGCGGCGGGAGCGGTAACCAGATCACCAGCTGGGTCGAGCAGCACTTCAGCTCGACGACCGTCGGCGGGACGACCGTGTACGACCTGACGAAGCGGACCTCGTGAGCGAGCTCGCTCCCGTTCTCCCCGCGCCCGCGCCGCCGCTGTCCGCCGTCCCTGCCCGGACGGCGGCGGCGCCGCCCGCCCGCGGCCCGGCGCTACGCGACCGACTGCTGTTCGCCGGGCTGCTCGCCGCGACGGCCGCGCTGTACCTGGTCGGGTTGTCCCGCAACGGGTGGGCCAACCAGTTCTACGCGGCGGCCGCCCAGGCGGGCTCGCGGAGTTGGACGGCGTTCCTGTTCGGCTCGCTCGACCAGGCGGGCTTCATCACCGTCGACAAGCCACCGGCCGCGCTGTGGGTGATGGACCTGTCGGTGCGGCTGTTCGGGGTCAACTCGGAGGCGGTGCTCGTCCCGCAGGCACTGGAGGGTGTGGCGGCCGTCGCGCTGCTGTACGCCGCGGTGCGTCGTGTCTCAACACCGACGGCCGGCCTGCTCGCCGGCGCGGTCCTCGCGTCCACGCCGGTCGCCGCGCTGATGTTCCGCTTCGACAACCCGGACGCCCTGCTGGTCCTGCTGGTCACCGCGTCGGCCTACGCGACCATCCGGGCGGTGCAGGCCGGGCGGGCGCGCTGGCTGGTGCTCGCCGGGACACTGCTGGGGCTCGCGTTCCTCACCAAGATGATGCAGGGGCTGCTGGTCGCGCCGGGCCTCGCCGCGGCGTACCTCGTCGCCGCTGCGCCACCGTGGGGCCGCCGGCTGCTGCACGTGCTGGCCGCCGGTGTCGCGCTGGTCGTCGCGGCGGGGTGGTGGATCGCGCTAGTCCAGCTGTGGCCGGCGGGATCGCGCCCCTACATCGGTGGCACGACGTCGAACAGCATCCTGGAGCTGACGTTCGGCTACAACGGCCTCGGCCGGCTGACCGGGGCGGACAACAACGGCAGCGTGGGCGGCGGCGCCGGCGGCTTCTCCTCCGGGTCGACCGGGATCGGTCGGCTGCTCGGTAGCGACATGGGCACCCAGATCGGGTGGCTGCTGCCGGCGGCGCTGGTCGGGCTCACGGCGTTGGCCTGGCTGACGTGGCACCGTCCGCGCAGGGACGTCCTGCGCGCCTCGGCCCTGGTCTGGGGCGGCTGGCTGCTGGTGACCGGCCTCGTGTTCAGCTTCGCCAGCGGGATCATCCACGCGTACTACACGGTGGCGCTCGCGCCGGCGATCGGTGCGCTCGTCGGACTGGGGCTCGTGGAGCTGTGGCGGGCGCGCGCACTCGACGGGGCGCGGCTGGCCCTCGCGGCGACGGTCCTGGCCGGGGGGTGGACGGCGGTCCACCTGCTGGGTCGGACGGCGTGGCACCCCGAGCTGCGCTGGGTCGTCGGTGCCGCGACGCTGACGGCCGCCGCGCTCGTGGCCGTGCCCCGCGTGCGGGCGGCCGTGCTCGCCCCGGTCCTCGCGGTCGCGCTGCTGGCGGGCCCGAGCGCGTACGCCGTACAGACGGCGGTGACCACCCACACCGGCGCGATCCCGAGCGCAGGTCCGGCGGGCGCCCTCGGCGCCGGCGGAGGGCCCGGCGGTGCCGGCGGCGGGTTCGCGACCGGACGGGCGCCGGCCGGCGGGACCGTCGCGGGACGGCAGGCCGGGGCCGTCGGCGGCGGCGGTCCGGGCGGCGGTCCGGGCGGTGGCGGTGCGGGCGGTGGCGGTGCGGGCGGCGGTCCGGGCGGCGGTGGTCCGGCCGGCGGCGCGGGCGGCGGTCCCGGCGGCGGTCCGGGCGGGCTCGGGGGTGCCACGTCCGTCAGCAGCCAGCTCGTCGACGCCCTCCGAGCCACGACGTCGAGCTGGGCCGCGGCCACCACCGGCGACAACCTGGCGGCGTCGCTGGAGTTGGCGTCGGGGCGGGCGGTCATGGCGCTGGGCGGCTACAACGGCACGGACCCCGCCATCTCCCTGGCCCGGTTCCAGGCGCTGGTCCGCGCGGGCGAGGTGCGCTACTACGTCGCCGACCCGCAGGGCTTCATCGGGTCGACGAGCGCCCGGGGATCGACGGCGTACGCCATCCAGCAGTGGGTGGAGTCGACGTTCCGTGCGACGACCGTCGGCGGCACCACCGTCTACGACCTGACCGCCGGCGCGTGACGGCCGACGGCGCCGGCGGCGTCAGTTCAGGCCGGCGTAACTGTGCAGGCCGCTGATGACGATGTTCACGACGAAGAAGTTGAAGGTCATCGCGCCGAAGCCCGCCAGGTTGATCCAGGCGGCCGCCCGGCCGCGCCACCCCGCCGTCGCGCGCGCGTGGAGGTACGCCGCGTAGATGACCCAGGCGATGAACGCCCAGGTCTCCTTCGGGTCCCAACCCCAGTAGCGGCCCCACGCCGCCTCGGCCCAGATGGCGCCGGCGATGACGCCGACGGTGTACAGCGGGAAGGCGAAGGCCACCGTCCGGTACGCGGCCTTGTCCAGCGTCGCCGTGCCGGGCAGCCGCTCGGCCGCCGACACCGGCCAGCGCACCGGCCGACCTTCGGCGACGGCGTTCTCCCACCGCCGGCGAAGCAGGTACAGCGCGGTGAGCACCGCGGAGGTCAGCAGCACACCTTCGCTGGTGGCGGCCAGCGAGACGTGGATCGCCAGCCAGTAGGACTGCAGCGCCGGCACCAGTGGCGAGGCCTTGGCGTACAGCACCGTGCCGGCCAGGAACATCACCAGGACGACCGGGACGAGCACGAACGCACCGAGGTGCCGCACCGACGGCATCCGCCACACCACGGCCAGGAACGCCAGCACCGCGAGCAGCCCGACGACCGACGCGAACTCGTACATGTTGCCCCAGGGCACGCGGTCGACCGCCGCCCCGCGGACTGCCACCGACCCGGCGTGGACCAGGGCGCCGAGCGCCGTCAGCCCGACCGCGATCCGTCCCCAGCGCCCGCCCCGAGTCGGGGCAGCAGCGCGAGCCGCGGGAGGCGTGGGGGGCGGGGCCACCGCCACCGACGGCCCACCGACGCCGGCGAGCACCCGCTCCGACGAGGTCGCGGCGATCCGGCCGCGCCGACCGAACGCGTACTCGGCGGTGTAGAAGACCATCGCCAGCGCGTACACCGCGATCGCGGTGGTGAACAGCGCGTCACTGAGGTGCGCGTACGTCTCGTCGATCACCGGCTACTCCTTCCCCGCGGCCGACAGCTCACGGTCGACCGGCGGCGGCAGCGCCTCCCGCAGCCGCCGGACCAGCTCCTCGAACTCGCCGGGGAAGTTGCCGGTGTCGCTGCGGGCCAAGCCGCCCACCGAGACAACCGTAGGCGCGTCCGGTCCGCGGTCGGGGTCCGGGGTGATCCGCAGCCAGACCCGGCGCCGGCGCACCGTGAGCGACCCCAACAGCCCGAGCACCATCGCGGCGGCGACCGCCACCAGCCAGCCCTGCGTCGGGTCGTGCGAGACCTGCAGCGAGGCCCAGTTCACCCAGCCGTCGAAGCGGACGGTCACCCCGCCGGGCAGGGTCGTGGTCTGGCCGGCGACCAGGTTGGCGGCGCCGATCCTCGTCAGCTTCGACTTGTCGTCGAGGGAGTACACCGACTGCGCACTGCCGTTCGGGTTGATCGTCCCGCGGTAGACGAAGACCCCGAGGACGGGGTCGCGCACGACGGGTGAGGCGGAGGCGATGACACCGTTGCCCTGGTCGACGGGGGTGGGCGCGAAGAAGCCCTCGATGCCGATGTCCTGACCGGCGCCCGGCCGCGCGGCCTCCTTGAACGCGCCCTCCGACAGCAGCGTCGCGGGGTCGGTCGGGACGAAGGACGCGGTGTCGGTGCGGGTCGAGCCGTCCGGCATGCGGACGGTGATCCGCGGCGCGAAGCCGTGGCTGAGCAGGTAGACGCGGTCACCCTCGAGGCGCAGCGGGTGGTTGACCTCGATCCTGGCGTGCTCCGGAGCGCCGGAGACACCCCGGGAGTAGGTCACGTCGGCCTCGAACTTCGACGGCTCGTCCGTGCTGGGCAGGTAGGACGCCGTGAACCGGTCCAGGCGGTCGATGCAGAACGGCGCCGGTGTGACCCGCCCGTCGGAGGCGAACCGTCCCGGGCGCCACGAGTCATACGACGTCGTACTGTTGCAGAAGCCCTGGCCCTCCTGGACGATCACCGTCCCCTGGTAGCTGTACAGCCGGCCGACGGCGATCAGCACCAGGGCCAGCAGCAGCGCCACGTGGAAGACGAGGTTGCCGGTCTCGCGCAGGTAGCCCTTCTCCGCGCTCAGCGTCACGACGCCGTCGGGCTCCGCGCGCTGGACCACCCGCCAGCGCCGGCCGAGGGCCGCCCGCGCCGCCCCCGCGGTGGCGGTGGCGCCGACGGCACTGTGCACCGACGCCGACTCCGGCAGCCGGGCGAGGTTGCGCGGGGCGGGCAGCGGACGGGCGCCGACGGCACGGGCGTGGACCCGGATCCGCGGCACGAGGCAGCCGACCAAGGAGAAGAACAGCAGCAGGTAGATCGCGGCGAACCACGGCGAGGCGAAGACGTCGAACATCCCGATCCGGTCGAGGAACCTCCCCCACGCGCCGTGCGAGCGCAGGTAGGCGTCGACCTTCGTCGGGTTGAGCGGGCGCTGCGGCAGCAGCGAGCCGGGCACCGCGGCCAGGGCCAGCAGGAAGAGCAGCACCAGGGCGGTGCGCATGCTGATCAGGCGGCGCCACAGTCGGCGCACCACCAGCAGGACCGCGCTCACACGCTCACCCCGGCGCTCGTCCCGAACTGGGTGCGCAGCAACGCCATCCAGTGGTCCCACGTCCCGCTGAGCAGCAGCAGCCCCATGCCCAGCAGCAGCGCCCCGCCGATCTGGCCGACGAGCCGGGCGTGCCGCCGCAGGAAGCCCAGCGTCCCGGTCATCCAGCCCAACCCGAACGCGACGAGCAGGAACGGCAGCCCGAGGCCCAGGCAGTAGGCGACCATCAGCAGCGCGCCGCGCCCGGCGGTGCCCTCGCTGTACGCCAGCCCGAACACCACGCTGAACGTCGGGGTCAGGCACGGCGTCCACGCCAGCCCGAAGGTCACGCCGAGCACGGGGGCGCCGATCAACCCGGCGCGCGGCAGCCGGTGCACCTTCAGCTCCCGCTGCAGCGGCGCGATCCAGCCGAGGAAGACCAGGCCGAGCAGGACGGTCACGGCCCCGAGCACCCGCTCGATGGCGACGACGTGCTCCTGGATGAGCTGGCCGAGCGTGCCGAACAGCGCGCCCTCCGCCACGAGGACGAACGTGAACCCGAGGACGAACAGGAACGCGCCGAGCACCGTCCGGCGCCGGTCGGCGGTGCCGGACAGCCCGGCGACGTAGGACAGGTAGCCCGGCACCAGCGGCAGCACGCACGGCGAGAGGAACCCGACGACGCCGACCAGCGCGGACACCGCTGCGGCGGCGAGCAGCGGGCCGTTCTCCACGGTGCCGGTGAAGCTCACGCCCTCACCGCTCACTTCTCGGTCTGCAGCGCGGTCAGGGCGTGCTCGACGTCGGCCTGCTGGACGCGGCCGAGGTACACCGCGGCGACGCGCTGCTGCCGGTCGACGACCACCGTGACCGGCAGCCCGCTCGAGGGGATGTGCCCGAGCTCCAGGGCGGTCTTGGCGTTCGGGTCGTAGACGATCGGGAAGCTGATGCCGTTGTCCTTGACGAACGCCGCCGGCGCGTCCTTGGACGACTCCTTCACGTCCATCCCGACGAACTGCACGCCCTGCGCCCCGACCCGGCGGTAGAGCTGGTCGAGCTGCGGCGTCTCCACCTGGCACGGGCCGCACCAGCTGCCCCAGAAGTTGATGACGACGATCTTGCCGGCGTCGTCGGACAACCGGTACGCGCCGCCACCCAGCAGCTGCCCCGAGACGGCGCCGGCCGGCTTGCGCGCGGCGGCGGGGATGACCGTTCCCTCACTGGTCGCCGCCACGTACCGGAACTGGCCGCCGGCCTGCTGGTCCACCGCGTCGGAGCCCGCGCTGCAGCCCGCGGCGCCGGTCAGCACGACCGCGGCCGCCGCGACGAGCGCAGTGATCCGGTACCTCATCGGCACCCAGTGTGCCTGAGCCGACCTGTGCGACCGGTCGCCGGGAAGCGGCGGGGCAACCGGCAGACTCCGTCAGGTGCAGCACGCTCGCCTCATCGTCGCGAGCGGCCGGACGGACGAAGTGGTCCGCCGGCTGCTCGACCGCGACGACGCCGTGAACGTCGTCCTCCACCGCGGCGCGAGCGTCCGGCCGGACGGGGACGTCGTGACCGTCGACGTCCCGCGCGAGTCGGTCAGCTACCTGCTCGAGGAGGTCCGCGACCTGCTCGGCCAGGACGGTGCGGTCACCGTCGAAGAGCTCGACGTCTCGCTGTCGGAGACGGCGCGGCGCGCCGAGCGGCTGGCGCCGGGCCAGGGCGTCGACGCGGTGGTCTGGGAGCAGCTCGAGGCCCAGGTCGAGCAGGACTCGACACCGTCCGGGACGTTCTTCGTCCTCACGATCGCCGCCACGATGCTCGCCGGAGTCGGGATCCTGGTCGACTCGGCGATCCTCGTCGTCGGGGCCATGGCGGTCGGCCCGGACTTCGCCCCGGTGTCCGGGCTCGCGGTCGGGCTGGTGCAGCGCCGGCGCGAGACCGTGCGGCGCTCGGTGATCTCGCTGGTCGGCGGCTTCGCCGCGGGGATCGTCGCGGTCGTGCTCGGCGTCCTGCTGCTGCGGGCGTTCGGGCACCTGCCGGCGGCGGCGTCCGCTGCGCACCGCACCCAGACCGGGACGATCAGCCAACCGGACGTCTTCAACGTCATCGTCGCGCTGCTGGCGGGGGTCGCCGGCATGGTGTCGTTGACGTCGTCGAAGTCCGCAGCCCTGGTGGGCGTGCTCGTCTCGGTCACCACCGTCCCGGCGGCAGCCGACGTCGGGGTGTCGCTCGCGGGCGGCATCCCCGGGGACGCCCGGGGCGCGGCGGCGCAGCTGGGCCTGAACGTCGGCTGCCTGCTGCTGTCCGGCGTCGCCACCCTGCTCGTGCAGAAGCGGGTGTGGGACCGCCGCCGCGCCCGGCGGACGGAGGCGTCAGCAGCTCGCGGCTGACTCGGTTCCGCCTGCCCGCCGCGCGACCACGAGCAGGTACTCCCAGTCCGCGCCCTGCGGGCCGACCAGCGGGCGGGCGAGGTCGACCAGGTCGCGGTCGAGCGCGGCCACGCGCTCCGGGTCGTCGGCGATGCCGCGGTACGCGGCGATCGTCGGGCCGTAGTTCGTCCTGAAGTAGTCGCGGAACTGCTCGGCGGTGCGCAGGGCCGGGATCCGCACCGTGCGTCGCGTCGCGTCCAGCTGGTCGACGCGGTCGCCGAACAGCTCCCGGACGTGGGCCTCGTCGCCCCACAGCGGCGGCGGCGAGGCTCCGGGCGGCGGCGGGGGCGCGTACGGCTTCATCGTCGCGAACAGCCGCCCGATGAAGCCGCTCGGCGTCCAGCTGACCAGCCCGATGGTCCCGCCCGGCCGGCAGACCCGCAGCAGCTCGTCGGCGGCGCGCTGGTGGTGCGGGGCGAACATCACCCCGACGCAGGACAGGACGGCGTCGAACTGCCCGTCCGGGTACGGCAGCGCCTCGGCGTCACCCTGCTCCCACCTCAGGACGGCGCCGGCGTGCTCTGCCGCGGCCCGGCCGGCGTCGAGCAGCTCCGGCGTGAGATCGCTGGCGGTCACGTCCGCGCCGCGCAGCGCGGCCGGGATCGCGACGTTCCCGGTTCCGGCGGCGACGTCCAGCACCCGCGTGCCGGAGCTGACGCCGGCGGCGTCGACGAGGACCGGGCCGAGCTCGTGGATGAGCTCCCGGCTCAGGCGCGGGTAGTCGCCGAGGGCCCACATGGCGCGGTGGCGGCCCTTCAGGGCGGCGTCGGCGGCGTCGGCGGTGGCTGTGGTGGCTGTGGTGGCTGTGGTGTCGGGCTTGGTTCCGGTGGTCGTCATGTCGAGCGACGCTAGGGACGCCCGACGGCCCCCACATGGGTGCCGGCACCCATCCCGAGCAGTCGTCCGACGGCCGCCGCCCGCGCGGTCCTCCCGCTGAGATCCAGCTTGACGTAGACGTTCTGCAGGTGGCGTTCGACGGTCCGGACGCTCAGGGTGAGCGCCTGGGCGACCTGCTCGTTGTCCTGCCCCCGGGCGACGAGCTCCAGGACGTCCAGCTCGCGCGGGGACAGCACGCCCGCCAGCGGCGTGGCGCCGAGGGCAGGCCCGGACGCAGGCTCGGCCAAGAACTCCCGGAGCTCGGCGAGGAACACCGGCCAGGCCGGCTCGTCGGCGAGCAGGATGTGGTTCTCGCTCTCCAGCGGGACGAGGCGGGCACCGCGGATCCCGCCGGCCAGGCGGCGACCTTCGTCGAAGTCGTTCATGCGGTCACCCCGGGAGTGCAGGACCAGGGTCGGCACGTCCAGGCGCGCCAGCAGGTCGGTGACGTCGGCACGGTTGCGCTCGGCGCGGGCGGCGACGGCGTTCTCCGCGGACACCGAGACCCGCTGGAGCTCGTCGAGCCAGCGCATCTGCTCCTCGGTGGCGCCCGGGATCATCAGCGACGTGAACACCCGGCGGAACACCGAGTCCGGCCGCGCCCACCCCACCTTGATCAGCTGCTCGAACGCCGCGCTCTCGGCCAGGGCCTCCGGCGTCGGGTCGCGCAGCGCCGCGGCGTAACTGCCGTAGAACGCCAGCCGGTCGACGCGCTCGGGGTGCGCGACGGTGTAGCTGACCGCGACCGGGCCCCCCTGGGCCATCCCCATCAGGGCGAACCGGTCGACTCCGGCGTCCTCGACGACCGCCTCCAGATCGGACACCCGCGCGCCGAGGCCGTAGTCGGTGACGTCCGGGTCGGACAACCCGTGCCCGCGCTCGTCGTAGCGGACCACGGTCGCGAACTGGCCGAGGTCGGCCAGGAAGTGCCGCCACACCGGGCTCTGCCAGTCGTGCAGCAGGTGGCTGAGCCAGCAGGTGGCGACGACGAGGACGGGCCCGGAACCGTGGACGGCGTAGGCGATGCGCACGCCGTCGGCGGTCCGGCAGAAGCGGACCTCCTGGTGCGGCGCGCCGGCCAGCAGTGGCTGGGCCACGCGGGGATCGTAGACGGGAAACAGCACGGGCGCGCCGGACGGACGAGACGGCGGCCTCGGGGGTCAGGCGCCGGGGACGGCGCCGGGCGTGCTGCCCGCGGGCTCGGCGTACGCGACGTCGACGACGTCGCGGCCCTCGACGGTCAGGCTCGTCACCGAGGCCAGGGCGCACTGCCGGTGCCGCGGGTCGTGCCAGAGCCGCTGGCCCTCGACCAGGCGGCGGACTGCGACGATCGGCAGCTGGTGGCTGACGAGGACCGCCTCGTGGCCGTCGGCGGCGTCGGCGGCGTCGCGCACCGCGGCGAGCACCCGGTCGGCGATGTCCCGGTACGGCTCGCCCCACGACGGCCGCAACGGGTTGACCAGGTACGGCCACACCCGCGGTTCGCGCAGGATCCCCACCCCACCGGCGATCCGCCGACCCTCGAGGCGGTTGCCGGCCTCGATGAGCCGGTCGTCGACGTCCGGGGTCAGCCCGAGCACCTCGGCGATCGGTTCGCCGGTCTGCCGCGCCCGCTCGAGCGGCGAGGTGCGCAGCACGGTGACGTCGCGCCCGCGGAGGTGCTCCGCCGTGCGCCGCGCCTGTTCCACTCCGAGATCGGACAACCGGTAGCCCGGCAGCCGTCCGTAGAGGACGTGGTCGGGGTTGAACACCTCGCCGTGGCGGACCAGGTGGACGACGGCGCTCACTCCGGCCGCTCCGCCGCGGCCGCCGCCTTGGCCGCCACCGGCAGCGCCGCGGCGATCCGGTCCAGCGCGGCGTCGTCGTGCGCGGCGCTGACGAACCACGCCTCGAACGCGCTCGGCGGCAGGTACACCCCTGCGTCGAGCATCGCGTGGAAGAACGGCTTGTAGCGCCACGTCTCGGACGCCTGCACGCCGGCGAGGTCGCGCACCGGCGCGTCGGTGAAGAACACGCAGAACAGGTTGCCGGCGAACTGCACGGTGTGGGTGACGTCGGCACCGGCCAGTGCGTCGTGCACGAGCTCGCCGATCCGGCCGGCCGCCCGGTCCAGCCCGGCGTACACCGCCGGGGTGCAGTGCCGCAGCGTCGTCAACCCGGCGGCGACCGCGACCGGGTTCCCGGACAGCGTCCCGGCCTGGTACACCGGCCCGGCCGGCGCGAGGTACGCCATGACGTCGGCGCGGCCGCCGAAGGCGGCGGCGGGCAGCCCGCCGCTCATCACCTTGCCGAAGGTGAACAGGTCCGCGTCGACCGGTTCGAGCCCGTACCACCCGGCGGCGCTCACCCGGAAGCCCGTCATCACCTCGTCCATCACCAGCAGCGCCCCGTGCCGGCGGGTGATCTCCCGCAGTCCGGCGTTGAAGCCCGGCACCGGCGCGATCGCGCCCATGTTCCCCGCCGCAGCCTCGGTGATGACGCAGGCGATGTCCTGCCCCTGCTCGGCGAAGGTCTGCTCGACCGCGTCAAGGTCGTTGTAGGGCAGGACGATCGTCTCCGCGGTCTGGGCGCCCGTCACGCCGGGGGTGTCCGGGAGCGCGTGCGTGAGCACCCCGCTGCCGGCGCTGGCGAGCAGCGCGTCGACGTGGCCGTGGTAGCAGCCGGCGAACTTCACCACCCGGTGCCGGCCGGTGACGCCGCGGGCCAGACGGATCGCGCTCATCGTCGCCTCGGTGCCCGAGTTGACCAGGCGGACCTGTTCCACCGGCGCCACCCTCGCGATGATCTCCTCGGCCAGCTCGACCTCGCCGAGCGTCGGCGCGCCGAAGCTCAGTCCGTTCGCCGCGGCCCGTCCGACCGCCTCGACGACCGCCGGGTGGGCGTGGCCGAGGATCATCGGCCCCCAGGACGAGATGCAGTCGACGTACTCCTGGCCGTCGGCGTCGACGAGGTACGCGCCGTGTCCGCGCGCCATGAACCGCGGCGTCCCACCGACCGCGCGGAACGCGCGCACCGGCGAGTTCACACCGCCGGGGATCGCGCGCTGCGCGCGGGCGAACAGCTCTGCCGACACCGGTGCGTCACTCACGTCGTCGAGTGTTCCAGTCCCCTCGGCGCCGGAGATCAGCCCCGCAGCAGCAGGGCGGCCTCGGTGGCCCAGTAGGTGAGGATGACGGACGCGCCCGCGCGGCGGATGGAGGTCAACGTCTCCAGCATGATCCGGTCGCGGTCTATCCAGCCGCGCTCGGCGGCGGCCTCGACCATCGAGTACTCGCCGCTGACCTGGTAGGCCGCCACCGGCACCGGACTGGCGGCGGCGACGGCGCAGAGCACGTCGAGGTAGGGCAGCGCCGGCTTGACCATCACCAGGTCGGCGCCCTCCGCGACGTCCTGCGCGGCCTCGACGAGCGCCTCACGCACGGTGCGCGCCGGGTCCTGCTGGTAGGTCTTCCGGTCCCCGCGCAGCGCGCTGTCGACGGCCTCCCGGAACGGGCCGTAGAAGCCGGAGGCGTACTTCGGTGCGTAGCCGAGGATGCCGACGTCGTCGTGCCCGGCCGCGTCGAGGGCGGCGCGGACGGCGGCGACCTGACCGTCCATCATCCCGCTGGTGCCGACCAGGTGGGTCCCCGCGGACGCCTGCGCGACACCCATCGCGGCGTACCGCTCGAGCGTCGCGTCGTTGTCCACCCCGCCGGCGCCGTCCAGGACACCGCAGTGGCCGTGGTCGGTGTACTCGTCGAGGCACAGGTCGGCCATGACGACGGTGTCGTCGCCGAACTCCGACCGCAGCCGGTGCAGCGCGACGTTGAGCACGCCGTCCGGGTCGTCGGCGCCGGAGCCGACCGCGTCCTTGTGTTCCGGCACGCCGAACACCATCAGCCCGCCGACGCCGGCCTCGACCGCCTCGTGCGCCGCCTTCACCAGCGAGTCCTGCGTGTGCTGGACCACGCCGGGCATGCTGCGCACCGGGACCGGCTCGGTGATGCCCTCCCGGACGAACACCGGCAGGACGAGATCGGACGGGGTGACGGCGACGTCGGCGACCAGTCGGCGCAGCGCCGCCGTGCCACGCAGTCGGCGCGGGCGCGCCACCGGGAACGAGGGCAGGTCGGGCAAGCTCACGGGCTCCGACGCTACCCGCGCCCGAGCGGTGCCAGCCGGCACCGGCCGGTGCCGGCCGGTGCCGCGAGAGTGGGTAGACACAACGGCATGGACGAGATCCCGCTGCCCAACGTGCTGGACCCCGACCGGCTGCTCACCAACACCCGCGGCAACATGACCGGCGAGGAGCACGAGCAGCGCGCCAACCTGCTGCAGGACCAGTTGCGCGAGAGCTGCGACTACGCCCAGCAGCTGTGGCACCGGCTGGACCAGGTGCGCGCCTACCTGATCGAGAGCTCACCTCCGTCGTCCGTCCAACCCGGGACGGCCGACCGGCGCGGTGCGCACCCGACCGGCCCGGACGACGACGAGGGGTGGCAGGCGTGGATCGACGCCTACGCCGCCGTCACGTCGGTGCTCACCGGACCGCGTGGCGACTCCGGCTACGGCCAGGACCAGGGCCGCGACGAGGCCCGGCTCCGGCGCACCGCCACCCGCCCGGCAACGCCGCACCGGGATCCCGACGCGCTGCCGGAGCCCGGCGCCGGCGAGGGTCCCAACGCAGTGTCGATCCGCGAGGAGCTGGCCCGGATGCGCGGCGAGGAGCCGGGCCGGCCCGGCGGCTCCGGAGACGGCACCGACGGCGCCCGCCCGTCCCCCGCGCGGTCGCGGTCGATTCAGCTCGCCGCGGCGGCCGGCGTCGCGTTCCTGGCCGGCCTGCTCGTCCGGCGCCCCGGTCCGGTGCAGCCGCCGCGCCGGACCGGAGTGTCCCGCGCGGGCTGACGCCTCAGCGCTTGCGGGTCGGCTTCTTCGCCGCGGCGGCGCCGGACTCGGCGTCGGCGCGCTGCTCGGCCGCGCGGGCCAGCGCGTGGTCGGCGAGTGCGTCGATCAGCGGACCGACACCGGCTGTCTCCGGCTGGACGTCGACGCGCAGCCCGAACTCCCGAGCGGTCGCCGCGGTCTGCGGGCCGATCACCGCCACCACCGTGCGCGGGTGCGGCTTGCCGGCGATGCCGACCAGGTTGCGCACCGTCGAGGACGAGGTGAAGCACACCGCCTGGAACCCGCCGGCCTTGATCGCGTCGCGGATCTCGGCGGCCGGCGGGGCGGCGCGGACAGTGCGGTAGGCGGTGACGTCGTCGATCTCCCAGCCGCGCTCGCGCAGCCCCGCCGCCAGCGTCTCGGTGGCGATGTCGGCGCGGGGCAGCAGCACCCGGTCGATCGGGTCGAGGACGTCGTCGTAGGGCGGGAACACCTCCAGCAGGCCCTCGGAGGACTGGTCGTCGTGCGGGACCAGCTCCGGGCGGATGCCGTAGGCGCGCACCGCCTCAGCGGTGGACTCGCCGACGCAGGCGATCTTGACACCGGCGAACGCGCGGGCGTCCAGGCCGAACTCCTCGAACTTCTCCCGCACCGCCTTCACCGCGTTGGTGGAGGTGAACACGATCCACTCGTAGCGACCGGTGACCAGGCCCTTGATCGCGCGCTCCATCTGGGTGGGCGTGCGGGGCGGCTCGACGGCGATGGTCGGCACCTCGACCGGGACCGCGCCGAACGCGCCCAGCCGCTCGGACATCGCGCCCGCCTGCTCCTTCGTGCGCGGCACCAGGACCCGCCAGCCGTAGAGCGGGCGGGACTCGTACCAGCCGAGCTTGTCCCGGGACCCCGCTGCCTTCCCGATGGCGACGACGACGCCGCCGTGCAGCCCGGCGCCGGCGACCTCGAGCTCGCCGAGCGTCCCGGAGGCGGTCTGCTGACCGGTCCCGGTGCCGTCGCTGGACACCGTCACCGGCGTGTCCGGCTTCATCCCCGCGGCGACCAGTTGGCGGCCGACGAGCTCCAGCGCGGCGGCGTCCACGGTGAGCACCAGCAGGCCGGGGGCGTGCGCGAGGGCGTCCCAGTCGGCCGACTCCGGCGCCGCCAACGCCACGTCGGTGCGCGCTGGGCCGCTGGGGACGCCGGCGTAGGCCGCCGTGCCCACGCCGACGGGCACGCCGGGCAGCACCTCGAACGGCACGCTGGTGCGGGCGATTGCGAGCGCCTCCTTGACGACGTCCTCGTCGGCGTAGGCGTCGCCGCGGACCAGCCGGACGACGACGGCGCCGCCGCGGGCCTCGGCGACGAGCGCCTTCGCCGTCTCCGCCGCGGAACCGGCGACCGGCCTGACCTCGACCGGCGCGAGGTCGCGGATGGCGGCCGGGACGGCGGCGGCGGCGAGGACGACGTCGGCGCGCCCGAGCGCGGCGCGCGCCGCCACCGTCATCAGGCCCGGGTCGCCGGGACCGGTGCTCAGGAAGGTGATCCGTCCGAGAGCCTTGCGGGCTCGCGTCATGCTGTGCTCCCCATCATCTTCGAAGCGCCGATGTCCAGCAGGTCGGCGGCCAGTTGCCGTCCCACCTGCTCGGCGCGGGTCGCGGGCCCGGTCGCCGACAACCGGACGGCGTCGCTGCCGTCGAGCGCGGTGACCGAGGCACGCAGGAACATCTCCAGCTCGCCGGTGTCGCCTTCGGCGAGTTCGGCCAGCGCCCCGATCGGCGCCGAGCAGCCGGCCTCGAGCGCGGTCAGGACCGCCCGCTCCGCGGCGACGCACGCGCGGGTGTCCGGGTCGTCGACGCCGGCCAGGACGGCGCGGGTGTCGGCGTCGTCGACCCGGCACTCCACCGCGAGCGCGCCCTGCGCCGGTGCGGGCAGGACCTGGATCGGGTCGAGGACCTCGGTGACCTCGGCGTCGCGAGCGAGCCGGCGCAGGCCGGCCAGCGCGAGGACGACCGCGTCGAGCTCCCCCTCGGTGACCTTGCGAAGGCGGGTGTCGACGTTGCCGCGGATCCCGACGACGTCGAGCCCGAGGCCGAGCGCTGCGAGCTGGGCGGCGCGGCGCGGTGAGCCGGTGCCGACCCGCGCGCCGGGCGGCAGCTCGCCGAGGGTCAGGGCGTCCCGGGCCACCAGGGCGTCGCGCGGGTCCTCCCGCGGCGGGACGGCGGCCACCACCAGGCCCACGGGACCCCCAGCCGGGAGGGTCGGCAGGTCCTTGAAGGAGTGCACCGCGATGTCGATCTCGCCGCGCAGCAGGGCCGTGCGCAGGGCTGTGACGAAGACGCCGGTGCCGCCGATCTGGCTCAGCTCGGCGCTGGAGGTGTCGCCGGAGGTCACGATCGGGACGACGTCGACCGGCACGCCGAGGGCGTCGACGACGTGCTGGGTCTGGGTGCGGGCGAGCACCGAGGCGCGGGTGCCGACGCGCAGGGTCCGGACGGCGGTCACGGCCGCTCGCCCTTCTTGACGGCGATGACCGACTCGGTGCGGCCCGGGTCGAGACCGAACAGCTCGCGCAGCGCCGCGGCGTACTGGTCGCCGCCCGGGGTGGACGCGAGCTCCTTGACCCGGACGGTTGGCGCGTGCAGCAGCTTCTCCACCGCGCGCCGGACGGCACCGGCCACCTCGGCTCGCACGCCGGGCTCCAGCTCCGGCAACCGGGCGTCGAGACGGGCGATCTCGGCCTCGATGACCTGGCTGGCGCGGGCGCGCAGCGCCGTCACCGTCGGCGCCACGGCGAGCTGCTGCTGCAGCGCCAGGAAGGCCGCGAGCTCCTCGGCGACGATGTCGGTGGCGGCCGCGACCTCGTCGTCGCTGACCATGGCGCCCGCCTCGCGCAGCGTGTCCAGGTCGACGTAGGTGATCCCGGGCAGTTCGGCGACCGCGGGGTCGACGTCGTGCGGCAGCGCGATGTCCAGCACGACCAGCAGCCGGTCGGCCGGGCGCGGGGACACCGCGCTCTCCTCCACCACCGGGCCGCTGGACCCGGTGCAGCTCAGGACCAGGTCGGCGCCGGCGATCTCGGCGGGCAGCGCGTCGAGCGGCGCGTACCGGCCGGACAGGGCGCCCGCGAGCCGCTCGCCGGCGCCGGCTGAGCGGTTGACGACGACGACGTCGCGGACGCCCCGCCGGCGCAGCGTCGACCCGGCCAGCGCGCCCATCGACCCGGCGCCGACGACGACCGCGCGCCGGCCGGCCAGCTCCCCGAGCTGCCGCTCGGCGGCGTCCAGCGCCACCGACACGACCGAGGCGCCGGCGCGGTCGATGCCGGTGTCGGTGTGCACCCGCTTGCCGACCCGCAGCGCCGTCTGGACGACCTCGTGCAGTGCGGTGCCCACCGTCCCGGCCTCGATCGCCGCGGCATAGGCGCCGCGCAGCTGTCCGAGGATCTGGGACTCGCCGATGACCATGGAGTCCAGCCCGGACGCCACCGCGAGGGCGTGCTCGGCGGCGGCCTCGGCGAAGTGCACGTACAGCGACGCACCGAGCTCGGCGAGCGTCAGACCGGCGTGACGGGCGAGGGTGGCGGTGATCTCGGCGACCGCGGGGTGGAACCGGACCACGTCGGCGTAGACCTCGACGCGGTTGCACGTCGACAGGAGCACGACCTCGCTGATCGAGTCGGCGTGGGCGAGCTCGTCCAGCGTCTTGCGCAGCTCACCCGCTCCGATGCTCACCTGCTCCAGCACAGGCACCGGCGCGGTCCGGTGCGACATCCCGACGACCAACAGGCTCACGGGCGCACCGCCCCGAGCGTGCCCGCGACGGGCGCGTCGTCCTGTTCGCTCACCCGGCCGGTGGACTTGCGCGCCTCGTGGAACGAGAGAATCTGCAGCTCGGCGGCCAGGTCCACCTTGCGCACGTCCACGTGCGGCGGGACCGACAGCACGACCGGCGCGAAGTTCAGGACACAGGTGACGCCCGCGGCGACCAACCGGTCGCACACCTCCTGCGCGGCCACGGCGGGCACCGCGAGGACCGCGATGGAGACGTGCTCCTCCGCGACGACGCGCTCCAGCTCTGCCATGTCCCGCACTGTGTGCCCGTGCACGTCGCTGCCCACGCGGACCGGGTCGGCGTCGAGCAGGGCGGCCATCCGGAAGCCGCGGGTGGCGAACCCGGCGTAGCCCGCCAGTGCGGCGCCGAGGTTGCCGATGCCGATCAGCGCGACGGAGCGGTGCACGGTCAGCCCGAGCGTGCGCGCGATCTCCTCGATGAGGGTCGCGACGTCGTAGCCGACCCCGCGCACGCCGTACGAGCCGAGGAAGGACAGGTCCTTGCGGAGCATCGCGGAGTTGACGCCGGCCGCCACGGCGAGCTCCTCGGAGGACACCGTGCCCCGCTCGCTGAACTGCGGCAGCACGCGGAAGTAGGTCGCCAGCCGCGCCACCGTGGCCTCGGGCACGCTGCGAGGCGCGCTCTCCCCACCCTCGGTGGGACGGTGCAGGCTCATCGGTTCCTCGTCATCGGCCGCGGGGGTGGCAGATCGTCGTCCTCGTCGTCGCCGCCTCGCAGGGCAGCACGGACTCCGGGCACCGAACAGGGAAGGAGGAGGACCGCTGTGCCAGCGCTTCTCGGCGAACGCGACGGTACGCGCTTGTGAACGCTTTCCCAAATCGTCGCGAGCCCGCGCCGGCGGCCCCTCAGCGGTGCCGGCGGCGGGTGCGGAGCGCCCGGCGGAGGCGGTCCTCCTCGACCCGCCAGTACCCGTGCTCGCGCCCGTCGAGCAGGACGACGGGTACCCGGTCGGAGTACTCCGCGCGGCGCTCCGGGTCGGCGTCGACATCGAGCTCGCGGTAGGCGAAGCCGAATTCGGCGGACATCGCGCGCAGCGTGGTCTCGGCGTCACGGCAGAGGTGGCAGCCGGCGCGGGTGACCAACGTGACCTCGTGCTCGCCGGTGTGGTCGACGCCCAGCATGGTGGTCCTCCTGCCCGATCGGCCCGGGCGGACCGATCCGCGTCATCTCTGTGGTGTCCGGCGTGAGGTGCCGGTAAGGTCAGCCGCAGTTGTCCGGCGGCAACTGGCCAGAGAAGTGTCCACCCGCCGCCGCCTGCCACCCGGAGGCCAGCTCGTATGAGCTCGCACGGCCGCGCTCCGCGTCGGCCTGCGGCGCGCCCGGTCGGCGGTGCGCTCGCGGGACTGGCCGAGCTGGTCGAGGCGTTCCGGGCGGCGTGCACCCCGGACGAGCTCCGTGGCCTGGCCCTGGCCGGGGTCCCTGTCCTCCCGCCGCCGCTCGGTGGGCTCCGGATGGCGAGCTCGACGCTGGACGCCTCCGGCAGTCGCACCCGCCGCGCCGCGCCCCCGGATCTCGCGCCCGCAGACCTCGCGCCCCCGGACGCGCCCCCGGACGCTCGCGCCCCCGGACGGCCCCCCGGATGTCGCCGCACCGGCGGCGCGACCCGCCGACGAGCACGTCGACGTCTGGGCGCTCGTCGAACGCGCCCAGCGCGGGGACGGTGACGCGTTCGGCCTGCTCTACGACCGCTACGTCGACACGGTCTACCGGTTCGTGCTGTCGCGGGTGAACGACCGGGCCCTGGCCGAGGACTTCACGAGCGAGACGTTCCTGCGCGCGCTGCGGCGCATCGGCGCCATCAGCTACCAGGGCCGCGACGTCGGCGCCTGGTTCATCACCATCGCGCGCAACATCGTCTTCGACCACTCGAAGTCCGCCCGCCACAACCTCGAGGTCACCACGGCGGAGATCACCGACGGACCGGGCTCGGCGCCGGACCCGGAGGCGGCGCTGCTCGACGCGTTCGCGACGTCCACGCTCGTCGACGCGATCCGCCGCCTCAACGCCGAGCAGCGCGAGTGCGTCACGCTCCGCTTCCTGCACGGGCTGTCCGTCAGCGAGACCGCCGCCGCGATGGGCCGCAACGACGGGGCGGTCAAGGCGCTGCAGCACCGCGCGGTGAAGAAGCTCGCCGAACTCGTCGGGGACAGCCTGCGATGACCGCTGCGGCATGCAGTAACCCGGGCGGCCGACGCTCGTTGAGTTCCATGAGGGCCGCCGTACGAGCGTGGCGTCCCCCGGCATCCGGGGCCCGACCGGTGCCGACCTTTCGCGGGGGGAGGGCATGAGCACTCGCCAGCTGCTCCTGGGCCGGTTCCCCGACCCGGAGCGGTCCAGCGACCCCCGAGTCGAAGCGCTGCTCCGGTCCCTGCCGGCACTCCCGTCGGCCGCCCTCGCGGCGCGGATCAGCGTGCCGGACTGCGTACCCGACGAGCTCGCCCGGGAGTTCGCGGCGGTCACCGCCGCCCCGCGGCCGGAGTTCCGCTCCGAGCTGCGCGCGCAGCTGGTCGCGATCACCCCGCGCGTCGTCGCCGAGTCGACCGCCGAGGACGCGCAGGAGCTCGAGGCCGGGCGCCCGCGCCGGGCTGGGGCGGGACTGCCGGTGCGCCTCCCGGCGGCCACCGGCCGGCTCCGGCCGACCTCCGTCGTGCACGCGGCCCTGGTCGCCGTGACGACGACCTGCGCGCTGGCCATCCTCACCGCCATCCTCGTGGTGATGAGCGGCAGCGCCCTGCCCGGTGACCACCTGTACCGGGTCAAGCGCACCGCCGAGGACGTGCGGCTCGCGCTCGCCTCCGGCGACACCGCCACCGCGCGGCAGTACCTGCACATGGCGCAGAACCGCGCGGGCGAGGCGCAGGACCTCGCCGACCGCGACACCGCGATGGGTCCGGTGTTGGAGCTCCAGGCAGCCGGTCTGCTCAGTGACCACACCGTCCGGCTCATCGAGCAGACGCTGCACGACGCCGACGACGAGACCCGGCACGCCAGCAAGCTGTTGACCAGCGCAGCGGTGCGCCAGCGCAACCCCGCGGTGTTGGAGATCATGACCTCGTGGGCGCCGCAGCAGGCGCAGCGTCTCGCCGCCGTGGTCGGCAGGCTGCCGGCCGGCACAGCGCGTGCGCAGGCGAACCAGTCGCTCACGCTCGTCGAGCAGGCCCGCACCCGGAGCTCCGGGTTGAGCGCGGTGCTGCACGAACCGTGCCTGGCCAGCGCTCCGACCGACGCTCTCGGCCCGGTCGTGTGCGGGACGCCCGGCACGACGCCGACCACCGGTGGGACACCGTCTGGGCCGGGGGCGTCGTCCGGCCCGACGACGGTCGTGCCGCCGCCGAGTTCCACGCTGACGCCTCCCTCGAGCGGCACACAGCCCACGACGCCGCCCGCGGCGACGCCTCCGCCGACCGGCACCGGGACCGCGACCTCCGGGACCGGGAACGGAACCGGCACCGGGACCTCCGGGACCGGGACCGGTGCCGGGGTGCCGGCGCCCGACGGAGGGTCTGCTGGGCGCACCGCCGGTACGGACGTGACGCCACCCGCCCCCGACCCGGCGCCCGTCGTCGACCCCGCACCGCCGATCGACCCGCCCGCGGCCGATCCGGTACCCCCGGTCGACGCCGGCCCGCCGGTCGGCGCCGGCCCCCCGGTCGACGCTGGGCTCGCCGTCGACCCGCTCCCGACCGCGGCGCCGACGGACACTCCCGCACCGGCTGGTCCCGGCTCGACCGGGAACTCCGGCTCGTCCGGCTCCTCCGCGGACGCCACCGGAGGACAGGACGACTCGACGCCGACCACGCTGGACCAGCCGGTGGCGAGCGACCCGACCCCGGAGCCCGTACCGGCGCCCGACCCGCCGCAGACCGCCGCGCCCGGGACCTCCTCGGACACTGCGGCGTCGGACACGACTCCTGTCGACACGAGTGCCGCGGACGGCGCGTCGAGCACATCCGCGCCCGCCGACCCGCCGGTCGGCTCCGGCTGAGCGCCGCCATCCCGCCGGTACCCCGCTCGCTACGCTGAGTCCGCACCCGACGTCGCCCGGGAGGACGTGCTCGTGCCGGTCGTGACCCCTAGGGAGCTGGTCCGACCCGTGCATCACCAGCCGGCCCTCCCGGACGGCCGCGAGCCGGTGGACGACGCCGCACCGGGCCGCGCCGCGGCCTTCTTCGACGTCGACAACACGATGATGGTCGGCGCGTCGATGTTCCACTTCGCGAAGGGCCTCGCCGCTCGCGACTTCTTCACCTGGCGCGACCTCGCCCGCTTCGCCGTCAAGCAGGCCCGGCTACGGACCAGCGGCGAGAACGCGGACGACATGCTGACCGCCCGGGAGTCGGCGCTGGCGTTCGTGTGCGGCAAGAAGGTCGCCGACATCGTCGCGCTCGGCGAGGAGATCTACGACGAGCAGATGGCCGACCGGATCTGGGCCGGCACGCTCGAGCTCGCGCAGGACCACCTCGACGCCGGCGAGCCGGTGTGGCTGGTCACCGCGACGCCGGTGGAGCTCGCCGAGATCATCGCCCGGCGGCTCGGGCTGACCGGCGCGCTGGGCACCGTCGCGGAGACCGTCGGACGGCGTGCTACACCGGACACCTGGTCGGCGACGTCCTGCACGGGGCGGCCAAGGCCGCGGGCGGTGCGCGCCCTGGCCGACCGCGGAGGGCTTGGACCTCGCCCGCTGCACGGCCTACTCCGACTCGATCAACGACGTGCCGATGCTGTCGCTGGTGGGCCGCCCGGTCGCCGTCAACCCCGACTCGGCGCTGCGGGCGGAGGCACGCGAGCACGGCTGGGAGATCCGCGACTTCCGCACCGGGCGGCAAGGCCGCGCGCATCGGCGTGCCCGACCGCGCTCGGGGTCGGGGTCGTCGGCGGGGGCGTCGCCGCCGGCGTCGCACTGCGCCGGGCGCACGTCCGCCGCGCTGCCTGAGCGCCGGTCGGGCCGGTCAGCGCCAGACGGAGCGGCGCTGCACCAGCAGCCGGTAGAGCGTCTCCTGGATCGTCTCGCGCACCCGGTCGGTCAGCTCGAAGACCAGCATCGGGTCGTCGGCGGCGTCCGGCGGGTAGCCGTCGGTCGGGATCGGCTCGCCGAACTCGATGAGCCACTTGCTGGGCAGCGGGACGAGGCCGAGCGGGCCGAGCCACGGGAACGTCGGCGTGAGCGGGAAGTACGGCAGGTTCAGCACCCGCGCGACCAGGGTCGGCGTTGCCGAGCATCGGGTGGATCTCCTCCGCGCCGACGATCGACACGGGGACGATCGGCACCTGCGCCTTCAGCGCCGCGGCGACGAACCCGCCGCGGCCGAACCGCTGCAGCTTGTAGCGCTCACTGAACGGCTTGCCGATGCCCTTGAAACCCTCCGGGAAGACGCCGACCAGCTCGCCGGCGCGCGAGCAGCCGCTCGGCGTCCGCGTTGCAGGCCAGCGTGGTGCCGGTCTTGCGGGCGACCTCGCCGAGCAGCGGGGTCGCGAACACCAGGTCGGCGCCGAGCAACCGCAGGTGGCGCTGCGCCGGGTGCTCGTCGTGGACCGCCACGGCGGTCATGGCGGCGTCCAGCGCCCACAGCCCGCCCGAGTGGTTGGCGACGAGCAGCGCGCCGCCGGTGTCCGGCACGTGGCCGATGCCGGTCACCTCGGTGCGGAACCAGCTCTGGTACAGCGGCCGCAGCGCGGGGATGGCGACGGTCTCGGTGAGGTCGGGGTCGAAGCCGAACTCGTCGACGTCGTACTCGCCGGTGATCCGCCGGCGCAGGAACGCCATGCCGGCGGCCAGACTGCGCTCCCAGGCGGCTGGCTCCCGCGTGGGCGCCGGGGGCGCCTCGGACGTCGCCGCGTCGTCAGGCAGGGTGACGTCGGGGTGCAGCGGGATGACCCGCGCCTCGGTCCGGTCGCTCATGCCGCGCCTCCGCGCACCGGCAGGACGGTCCCGACCGCACTGGCGACGGCGCTGACCGCGTGTTCGGCGCTGCGCAACCGCTCCGGCGGGACGAGCGGCAGCACGGGCCGGCCGGCGAGGAACGACTCGTAGGCCGAGGCCGTCGTGTAGCGCGGCGTGTAGCCGAAGCCGGTGCGCAGCCGGGTCGCGTCGACCACCCGGCCGTAGTTGAGGAACTGCATCTGCTCGGGGGAGAAGTCGACCAGGCCGGTACGCCGGACGAGGCCGCCGACCACGCTGACCGCGGACGACGGCACCGGGACCTGCACCCGGCCGGCGCGGCGGATGGCCTGGCGAGAGCAGCAGCGTCCCGGCGCCGGCGACGTTGAGGACCCGGTGGCCGCCGTCGGCGCCCTGCGCGGCCCGGCGCAGGACCTCGAGCGCGTCGTCCTCGTGGACGAACTGCAGCCGCGGGTCGTAGCCCAGCGCCGTCGGCACCACCGGCATGGTCAGGTAGCGGGTGAGCGGGGTGTCGATGGCGGGCCGATGAAGTTGGCGAACCGCAGGACGCTGACCGCCACGTCCGGGCGGCGGCGGCTGAAGCCGCGCACGTAGCCCTCGACCTCGACGGCGTCCTTGGCGTAGCCGCTGCGCGGCAGGCTCTTGGCCGGGGTGTCCTCGGTGAACACCGCCGGGTCGCGCGGGCTCGCGCCGTAGACCGCCGTCGTGGACTTGACGCACCAGCGTGCGCAGCGTCTCGAGCCTTCTGGCAGGCGGCGAGCAGCTGCATGGTGCCGATGACGTTGAGTTCCTTCATCGGCGCCCGGCCGCCGACCCTCGCCGGGGTCGCGGTGATCGAGGAGTGCACGACCGTGTCGACGTGCGCCCGCTCGATGACCTTGGCGATGAGCGGGTTGCGGATGTCGGCGCGGACGAACTCCGTGCGGCCGATGCGGGTCAGGTCGGCGGAGCTCGGCGCGGCGGTGTCGACGCCGATGACCCGGTCGATCGTCCGGGTCGGCGGCGAGTTGGCCGGCCAAGCGGCTGCCGAGGTAGCGACTGACGCCGGTCACCAGGACCACGCCGGGCATCGCGTCCCCCCGTTCTCGCGGTCCTTCGGGTGGGCGGTCGGCGTGCGCCGTTACTTCTTGTTGCGACGCTGCACGCGGGTCTTCTTCAGCAGCTTGCGGTGCTTCTTCTTCGCCATCCGCTTGCGCCGCTTCTTGATGACAGAACCCATGTGCGAACCTCGCCCGACGTCCGGTGGACACGCCCGGACCCCGGGCGCCGTGTCAGCCACCCAGGCTACCCGCCGCGGCCGACGCCCCGATCCCGGCGCCGATCCGCCCGACGCGACCGAGCACGACGAAGTCCCGCGGCGCCGTCACTCGCCATGTTGTCGTCCCCCGGACGAGTAGATGGCGAGTGATCACGGAGCAGGCACCCGAGCCCACCGGGGAATCGAGCAGGCGTCAGCCGGCTTCGATGTAGGCGGCCTCAGGTAGTCGTGGACGGCCTTCTCGGGTACCCGGAACGACCGGCCGACGCGGACGGCGGGCAGGTCACCGGCGTGCACCATGCGGTAGACGGTCATCTTCGAGACCCGCATCATCGCCGCGACCTCCGCGACGGTGAGGAACGTGACGGGCGCCCGGCTTCCCCCTTCGGGCGCGGCGCCGGAAGACGGGGCGGACGAGCTTGCGCCGGACTGCTTCTTCGACGCCATGGGTCACCGACTTCCGGCACGTGTCCGTGCGTCGGCTTCCCCACCGACGACCAGACACGCACGTGCTGGGCAGAGAGTAGCGGTACCGATGGGACTGGTGCGATGCCCGGGACGAGCGGACCGCCGATCCGGACCGCCGGTCCGGCGCCGGCCGGGTCAGGACTGGCCTGCGCCGAGCTCCCGGCTGCGCACCGCCGCCGCCTCGATGGCGGCGAGCAGGGCGGCACGGACCCCGTGCACCTCCAGCTCGCGGATCGCCGAGATCGTCGTCCCGCCCGGGCAGGTGACGGCCTCCCGCAGCTGCACCGGGTGCTCGCCGGAGTCGCGCAGCATGACCGCGGAGCCGATGGCGGTCTGCACGATGAGCTCGGCGGCCAGGGTGCGGGGCAGGCCGAGCAGGATGCCGGCGTCGATCATCGCCTCGACGAGGTAGAAGAAGTACGCCGGACCGGAGCCGGACAGCGCGGTGACGGCGTCCAGCTGCGACTCCGGCACCCGGACGACCCGCCCGACCGCCGACAGCAACGACTCCGCCACCGCCAGGTGCGCGTCCGAGGCGTGCGCGCCGGCGCTGACCGCCGTCATCGCCTCGTCCACCAGGGCGGGCGTGTTCGGCATGCACCGCACCACCGCGACACCGGGCGGGAGCTGCCGCTCGATCCGGGCTGTGGGGACGCCGGCCGCGACCGAGACGACCAGGTGCGACGTCGTCACCGCCGGCGCGATCTCCCGCAGCAGCGCGTCGATGTCCTGCGGCTTGACCGCGAGCAGCAGGACGTCCGCTCGCGCCACGGCGTCACCGATGTCGAGGACGTCGATCTTGTAGGTGGCCGCCAAGTGCGCGGCGCGCTCGGCGTGCTTCTCGCTGACGACGATGTCGGCCGCCGAGCGCGAGCCGCGCAGCAGCCCGGACAGCAGCGCCTCGCCGATCTTGCCGCCACCGAGGATGGCGAGCACGCCGCTCATCGCTCCTCCGCTCCGCTCCGGCTGCGATGCCGTCCACCGTTCGCTCCGCACGCGTCGCTCATCCGCGGCTGACCATCGCGCGCAGGAAGAACCCGACGTTCGCGGGCCGTTCGGCCAGCCGGCGCATGAGGTAGCCGTACCACTGGCTGCCGTAGGGCACGTAGACCCGCACCGGGTGGCCGTCGCGGGCCAGCCGCTGCTGCTCCTCCGGCCGGATGCCGTACAGCATCTGGTACTCCCAGCTGTCCGGGCTGCGGCCGAGCCGGCGGGCGCGGTTGTCGGCGATGGCGATCAGGCGCGGGTCGTGCGTGGCGACCATCGGGTAACCGTCGCCCTCGAGCAGCGCGTTGAGGCAGCGCACGTAGGACTTGTCGACGTCCTCGCGGGACTGGAACGCCACCGACGCCGGCTCGTCGTAGGCGCCCTTGCACAGCCGGACGCGGCTGCCCGACGTCGCCAGGGACCGGCAGTCGGCCTCGGTGCGGTGGAGGTAGGCCTGCAGGACGGCCCCGGTCTCGGGGAACTCGCGCCGCAGTTCGGCGAGCGTCTCCAGCGTGGCGTCCGTGGTGGTGTGGTCCTCCATGTCGAGGGTGACCGTGGCGCCGGCCTCGCGCGCGGCCGCGCAGATGCGCCCGGCCTGCTCGATCGCCAGGTCGTGACCCTCGCCGGGCAGCGCCTGGCCCACGGCGCTGAGCTTGACGCTGACCTCGACACGGGAGGTCAGCGGGCCGAGGCGCGAGAGCAGGCCGGCGCGGTGGAGCTCGCGCAGCAGCGTCAGGTACGCCTCGGCGGTGGCGACGGCCTGGGCGTGGTCGGTGGTGTCCTCGCCGAGGTGGTCGAGGCTGACCAACAGCCCGGCCTCGACCAGCTCGGCCGTGGTGCCGACGACGGCGCGACGTGTCTGGCCCGCCGACGAAGCGGTGGACCACGCTGCGCGACACCGGGGCACGCGACACCGTCCGTTCCAGGGTGCCGTTGCGCGCGGCCGCGAGGATCGCCGATCGGAGCATGAGTGGGAGCTTATGAGGCGGCCAGCTGGTCCAGTCGGCGCAGGATCACGCCCTCGCGCAGCGCCCACGGGCAGATCTCCAGTTCGTCGACGTCGAGGACCTCCATCGCGGCCCCCGCGACCACGGCACCGGCCACGAGCTGGTGCGCGCGCCCGGCGCTGACGCCGTCGAGCTCGGCCAGATCGCCGGACGGGATGCGCGAGACGAAGCCGGTCAGCTGGCGCAGTGCGGTGCGGGTGAGCGTGCGGCGCACTCGCGGACCGGCGGACGACGGGGCGGCACCGGCCAGCCGCGCGAGGCTGCGGAAGGTCTTGCTCGTGGCGACGACCCGGTCCGGCCGCCCGGCCGCCCGCAGCTTCTTCGCCGCCGGCGCGAGGGCGTCCTCGACGTGCTCCCGCAGCCGGGCGACCTGCTCGCGCGGCGGCGGGTCGCCGGCCAGGCGCTCGCGGGTCATCCGTCCCGCCCCGACCGGGACGGACAGCGCCACCGCCGGCTCCTCGTCGCAGCCGACCGCGAGCTCCAGCGACCCGCCGCCGATGTCGAGGCAGAGCAGGTTGCCCGCACTCCAGCCGAACCACCGCCGCGCGGCCAGGAACGTCAGCCGGGACTCGTCCTCCCCGGACAGCGAGAGCAGGTCCACGCCGGCCTCGTCGCGGACCCGCCGCAGCACCTGCGCGCTGTTGCCGGCGTCGCGGACGGCGGACGTCGCGAAGGACACCAGCTCCTCGCAGCGCAGCTCCTTCGCCTGCCGCCGCGCGCCGAGGCACGCCCCGACCAGGCCGTCCGCGCCCTCGACCGCCAGGTCGCCGTGCTTGTCGATGTGCTCGGCGAGACGCAGGACGCTCTTGCGGGACATCTGCGGGGTCGGCTGAGCGCCGGGATGGGCGTCGACGACGAGCAGGTGGACGGTGTTCGAGCCGACGTCGAGCACCCCGAGCCGCATGTGTCCGAGCCTACGTACGGTGGGTGCCGTGGCGGACGAGGTGGGACTCGAGTTCCCGCGCGAGTGGGTCGAGTTCCAGGACCCGGCGGACGCGCAGCACCGGATCCGCGCCGACCTCACCTGGCTGTGCTCGCGCTGGACCTGCATCTTCGGCCGCGGCTGCCGCGGCGTGGTCGACGGCCGCCCGGACGACGGGTGCTGCAGCCACGGCGCGTTCTTCTCCGACACGAACGACGAGAAGCGGGTGCGCCGCGCCGCCGAGCAGCTCACCGCCGAGGACTGGCAGCTGCGTGACGTCGGGCGACGCCGGGACGGGCGACTGGCGGTGACGGAGAAGGACAGCGTCGGTGACGACGCCAACCGCCGGCGCACCCGGGTGGTCGACGGGGCGTGCGTGTTCCTCAACCGTCCCGGCTCCGCCGCCGGCGCGGGGTGTGCGCTGCACGCGATGGCCCTGCGCACCGGGGTCCACCCGCTGACGACCAAGCCGGAGGTGTGCTGGCAGCTGCCGGTACGCCGCGAGCAGCAGTGGGTCGACCAGCCCGACGGCCAGCGGGTGCTGGTCTCGTCGGTGTCCGAGTTCGACCGCCGCGGCTGGGGCGAGGGCGGGCACGACCTGTTCTGGTACTGCACGTCCTCCCCTGACGCGCACGTCGGCGTCGAACCGCTGTACAAGTCGTACGAAGCCGAACTGACCGCGTTGATCGGTGCGCCGGCCTACGGCGAGCTGTCGGCGTTCTGCGAGCAGCGGCTGCGCCTCGGCCTCGTGGCGGTGCACCCGGCCACCGCGGCGGCCGGCGGCCGGGCTCAGACCTCGAACTTGTAGCCCAGGCCCCGGACGGTGACGAGGTACTTCGGGTTGGCGGGGTCGGGCTCGATCTTGCTGCGCAGCCGCTTCACGTGCACGTCGAGGGTCTTGGTGTCGCCGACGTAGTCCGCGCCCCACACCCGGTCGATGAGCTGGCCGCGGGTGAGGACCCGGCCGGCGTTGCGCAGCAGCAGCTCGAGCAGGTCGAACTCCTTCAGCGGCATGGCGACCGGGTGCCCGTCGACACCCACGGTGTGCCGCTCGACGTCCATCCGCACCGGGCCTGCTTCGAGCACCGGCACGCCGAGGTCCTCGGGCTCCCCGCCGCGGCGCATCACCGCCCGGATCCGGGCGACCAGCTCCCGGGAGGAGAACGGCTTGGTGACGTAGTCGTCGGCGCCGAGCTCGAGCCCGACGACCTTGTCGACCTCGCTGTCCCGCGCGGTGACGATGATGATCGGGACGTGGGACCGCTGCCGGAGCGCGCGGCACACCTCGGTCCCGCTGACGCCGGGCAGCATGAGGTCGAGCAGCACCAGGTCGGCTCCGGCGCGGTCGAACGAGGCGAGCGCCTCGGTGCCGGACGCCGCGACGGCGACCTCGTAGCCCTCCCGGCGGAGCATGTACGCCAGGGCCTCGGAGAACGACTCCTCGTCCTCGACGACGAGCACGCGCGTCATACCCGGTCCTCCACGTAGGCGTCCTTCGGTGTCTCGACGGGGCGATCCGACGGGGACGGTGACGCATCGAGGTGAACGAGCGGCAAGCGGATGGTGAACGTCGACCCGGCACCCTCGACGCTCCACACCGACGTCGTCCCGCCGTGGTTGCTGACCACGTGCTTGACGATCGCCAGGCCCAGTCCCGTGCCGCCAGTGGCGCGACTGCGGGCGGGGTCGACGCGGTAGAAGCGCTCGAAGACGCGGGTCAGCTCCGACTCCGGCATGCCGATGCCCTGGTCGCTGACGGAGATCTCGACGGTGTCGCGGTCGTCGGCGGCGCGTCGGGCGTTGACCGCCACCCGGGTGGCGCGCGGGCTGTAGGCGACGGCGTTGTCCACGAGGTTCGTGACCGCCGTGGCGAGTTGCGACTCGTTGCCGCGGACCCGGAGCTCCCCGTCGCAGCGCACCACCACCGTGATGCCGGCCTGCTCGGCGATCAGGCGGGTCCGGTCGACCGCCTCGGCGAGCACGTCGTCGATCCGGACCCGGGAGTCCCCGGGCAGCGGCTCGGCGCCCTGGAGCCGGGACAGCTCGATGAGCTCCTGCACCAACCGGCCCAGTCGGTGGCTCTCCCGCTGCATCCGCGCCGCGAAGCGGGCGACGTCCTCCGGCTCGTCGGCGGCGTCCTCGACGGCCTCGGCGAGCAGGCCCAGCGCGCCGACCGGCGTCTTGAGCTCGTGCGAGACGTTGGCGACGAAGTCGCGCCGGACGTCCTCGAGGCGTCGTTGGTCGGTGACGTCGTCGAGCAGGAGCGCGACGGCGGTGACCCGGCCGCGCTCGGTCGTCAGCGGGACGGCGCGGGCGGAGACGGCGACCGGCTCCCGGCCCAGGCGCTCGCTCGGCAGGTCGATCGAGCGGCCCACCGTGCGTCCCGCCGCGGACTCGCGCACCAGGTCGGCGAGCGCCTCGAACGCCAGTCGCCGGCCGGAGAGGACGCGCATGCGCTGGGCGGCGGGGTTTGCCAGGAGGACCCGCTCGTCCCGGTCGACGACGACGACGCCGTGGTGGGAGGCCTCGACCACGCTCGCGGACAGCTCCGGGCCGGCGGCGGTCGCACCGCTGGCGTCAGGGCGGACCTCGGCCGGGAGACCTCGGCCCCCGCCGTCGGGCCCCGGCACGCGTCGACGGCCGAGCGCGAAGCCGCCGAACGCGGCGAGCAGACACCCGCCCAACGCCGCGAGCAGCGCGATCCACGCCCCGTCCGACACGCAGTCAGGGTACGGTCGCGCGCCCCCGCTCCCGGCGATCCGCGCTGTCGCGCGGACAGGGCCACGTCCTGTTCACCTGGTTCCCGCGCGGCGTTCACGCGCAGGACACCGGCCCGGGAGCCCGCCAACTAACCTTGGGGACAGGACGACGCGGAGGTCCCGGGATGCGCAACGCTTACCACGACGAGCTGGACGACATCGGCCGCACCGTCGTGCGGATGACGCGGCTCGTCGGCACGGCGATGCAGTGCGCGACCGCGGCGCTGCTCGACGCGAACCTCGCCGGCGCCGAGCGGGTGATCAGCGACGACCCGCAGATCGACGAGATCCGGGCGGACGTCGAGCGGCGCGCTTTCTTGATCATCGCGCAGCAGCAGCCGGTGGCCACGGACCTGCGGGTGCTGATCACCACGCTGCACCTGGTGCAGGACCTCGAGCGGATGGGCGACCTCGCGCTGCACGTCGCGAAGATCGCCCGGTTGCGCTTCCCGGAGGTCGCGGTGCCGGACGACGTCCGGGACGTGATCTCGCAGATGGGCGAGGTCGCGCTGTCGCTGGTCGACAAGGCCGCGCAGGTCATCGAGGGTCGCGACGTCGGGCTCGCGCAGGTCATCGAGGCCGAGGACGACTCGATGGACGCGCTGCGCCGCAAGCTGTTCACCCTGCTGCTGTCCCCGAACTGGTCGCACGGCACGGAGGCGGCGATCGACATGACGCTGCTCGGGCGCTACTACGAGCGTTACGCCGACCACGCGGTGGCTGTGGCCCGCCGGGTGGTGTTCATCGTCACCGGTGAGCGGCCGGCCCCGCTGGCGGCGGGTTTCGCCGGCCTGAGCTGAGCGCCGGCGCGAGCTACCGGCTGCTCAGCACCGAGCTGCCGTTGATGAGGTAGCCGCCGTCCTGGCGGACGAGGTCGTACGAGGTCTGCTCGACGACGGTGTGGCCGTCCTTGTACGAGTAGGTGACGGTCGCGACGGCGGACGTCGGGCCGGTCGTGCGCACGTCGCTCACGGTGACCGCACGCATCTGGTCCCAGAACTGCTGGTAGTTGTCCCGGCCGCGGGCGGGGTAGCTCTGGTAACTCGGCGTGAGCCGGTCCCATGCCGCCGCCGTCCCGTCGGGCAGCAAGGAGTAGTAGCCGGTGACGAAGGCGGCCGGGTCGCCGGCCGACGGCGCCGCCGAGCTCGATCCGGGCGATGTCGGCGGCGCGGAGCTCGCCGGCGCGGAGGAGGCCGGCGCGGAGGTGGCCGGCTGGGTCGCCGGTGGCGCGACGGCCGGGGTCCCCGCTGCCGTGGTGGGCGCCGGGGCGGACGTCGCCGCGCCGCGGCTGCCCCGCGGCCGAGGGGCCGGACCCGTCGGACCGGAACACGCCGGCCAGGAGCAGGCCGACGACGACCGCGGCGGCAGCCAGGAGGGCAAGCACCGCGAGGGCGGCGCGCCGCCGGCCGGGTCCTCGGGCCGGAGCCGGGGCGCCCGCCGGAGCCGGGGCGCCCGACCGGGGTCGGGGCGGCGCCCGGGGTCGGGGCAGTGGCCGGGATCCGGGCGGCAGTCGGGGCCGGGGCCGGCGTCCGTCCCGGCGGGCGGACGGGCGGCAACCGCACCGTCGTCGACGGCGGCGCGCTGTCGCGGGACGAGCCGTCGCCGACCCGGCGTGCCCCCGTCGGCAGCGGCTGGGTGAGCCGCTGCGTCGTCGAACGGTCCTCGCGCGTCCCGGCCCTCGTCGCCGGTGGGGCGTCGGCGAGGCCGTGCAGCTCGACGGCCGCCTGGGCCATCGTCGGACGGCCCGCCGGCCGGGGGTCGAGCATCCGGGTGAGAAGGGGCGCCAGGACGCCCGCGCGCTGCGGCGGTGCGGTCCGTCCGGAGGCGGCGCGGTGCAGCATCGCCATCGGGTTGTCCGCGGCGCCGAACGGCGGGACGCCCTCCACCGCGGCGTACAGCGTCGCGCCGAGGGAGAAGACGTCCGACGGGTAGCCCACCGTGTCCCCGCGCGCCGCCTCCGGGGAGAGGTAGGCCGGCGTCCCGGTGACCATGCCGGTCGACGTCAGCGTCACGTCGCCCATCGCGTGCGAGATGCCGAAGTCCGTGACCATCGCCGACCCGTCCGGGGCCACCAGGACGTTGCCGGGCTTGACGTCGCGGTGCAGGATCCCGGCCGCGTGGGCGGCGCTGAGCGCGTCGGCGAGCTGGGCGCCGAGCCGGGCGACCTCGTCCACCGGCAGCCGTCCCCGTTCGGCGACGATCTCCTGCAGCGTCCGCGACGGGACCAGCTGCATGACCAGGCACGGGTCGCCGTGGTGGTCGACGACGTCGTAGACCGGCACCGCGTGGGGGTGGTGCAGCCGGGCGGTGATGCGGGCCTCGCGCATCGCCCGCGCGGCGGCGAGCGAGGCCTCGGCCGTGCCCGCGCCGGCCTGCGGGCGCAGCAGTTTGACCGCCACCCGGCGGCGCAGGCGCTCGTCCCGCGCCTCCCAGACGCTGCTCATCCCGCCGTCGGCGATCCGGTTGAGCAGCCGGTAGCGCCCGGCGATCAGCTCGTCGGGCGCGGCGAGGGGACGTGCCACACCGTGTACCTACCCACGCTGGGGCGCCGTCAGTGGTGCGACGGCGTCCCGGGCATCAGCGACCTTGTGCGGCGACGGCCTGGATGGCGTCAGCGGCGGCGTCCTGGTCGAGGTACTCGCCGGGCGCGGTCGGGCGCAGCGTCGACGGGTCGAGCTCGTAACGCAGCGGGATGCCGGTCGGCACGTTCAGCCCGACCACGGCGTCGTCGCTCATGCCGTCGAGGTACTTGATCAGCCCGCGCAGTGAGTTGCCGTGCGCGGCGAGGAGCACCAGCTCCCCGCGGCGCAGGTCGGGCACCACGGCGTCGTACCAGTACGGCAGGAGCCGGGCGACGACGTCGGCGAGGCACTCGGTACGCGGCACGGACTCGAGCAGATCGGCGTAGCGCGGGTCGCCGACCTGGCTGTACGGGTCGTCGTCGGCCAGCGCCGGAGGCGGGACGTCGTACGAGCGGCGCCAGAGCATGAACTGCTCGTCGCCGAACTGCTCGCGGACCTGCGACTTGTCCTTGCCCTGCAGCGCGCCGTAGTGGCGTTCGTTGAGACGCCAGGAGCGACGCACCGGGATCCAGTGCCGGTCGGCGACGTCCAGGGCGAGCTGGCCGGTACGGATCGCCCGGCGGAGGAGCGAGGTGTGCACGACGGTCGGCAGGAGCCCGTGCTCGACGAGCAGTCGGCCGCCACGCACGGCCTCGTCGACGCCGCGGTCGGTGAGGTCGACATCGACCCAGCCGGTGAAGAGGTTCTTCTGGTTCCAGTCGCTCTCACCGTGGCGGAGCAGCACGAGCGTCGGCACGGCACCGATCCTGCCAGGTCCGACTGGTCCGACTCCCCGCTCGGACTGGTCACCCGGAGGTGACTCAGCCGATCTCGGACAACAGCTCCAGGACGCGGCGGTGGAGCAGGGCGGCGGCGCCCGGGTCGTAGGACGGCAGCGAGCTGTCGGCGAAGTAGTGCTGGTCGCCCGGGTAGAGGAACAGGTCCCCCTGCTCGGCGAGTCCGACGAGCTCGCGCGCCGCGTCGATGTCGCCCTCGCCGACGAACACCGGGTCGGCGTCCATCCCGTGCACCTGGACCGGCACGCCGGCCGGCCAGCTCCTCCCGAACTCCGTCACCGGGACGCACGAGTAGCACAGCACCGCCGCCCGGGCGCCCGCCCGGGTCTGGGCGAGGTACTGCGCCGGCAGCACGCCCAGGGAGAAGCCGACGTACGCCAGCTCCGCGGGCAGCTCAGCGACCGCCCGCTCCCCCCGCGCGACGACCACGCCGAAGCCGATCTGCTGCACGTGGGCCATGCCCTCGTCCAACGAGGCGAAGGTGCGGCCGTCGAAGAGGTCCGGGGTGCGGACGGCGTGCCCGGCCTCGCGCAGCCCGTCGGCGAACGCTCGGATGCCGGGGGTCAGCCCTTGCGCGTGGTGGAAGACGACGACCTCGGCCATGCCGGACATCCTGCCGGGACGTGGCCCCGGGGTGTCGTGGGCATGGGACCGCGATGAGATCCGGCGCCGTGCGGCGTCTGCCACGGCATGACCGCTGTGACCTGCCACGTCTCCATCTCGCTCGACGGCTTCCTCGCCGGCCCGGACCAGAGCCTCGAGACGCCTCTCGGGCGGGGCGGCGAACGACTGCACCGGTGGCACATCGACCCCGACGCGATCGCCCGCGGCGCCGACGAGGCGATGCGCACGGATCTGCTCACCTCGTGCGGGGCGGTCGTGATGGGCCGGAACATGTTCGGCCCGGTGCGTGGGCCGTGGTCCTCGCTGCCCGAGTGGCGCGGGTGGTGGGGCGAGGACCCGCCGTACCACGCGCCGGTGTTCGTGCTGACGCACTGGGCGCGCGAGCCGGTCGAGATGGCCGGTGGGACGACGTTCCACTTCGTGACGGACGGGTTCGACGCCGCCTTCGCGGCGGCCCGCTCGGCAGCCGGGGACGGGCGGGTGCGGATCGCCGGAGGCGCGTCGACCGTCCGCCAGGCGCTGGCGGCGGTGGCGGTCGACGAGCTGGTGCTGGACGTCGCCCCGGTGCTGCTCGGCGCCGGGGAGTCGCTGTTCGAGGGGGTGCCGGATCCCGGTCTGACGCCGGTGGAGGTGGTCGGCTCGCCGTACGCGACGCACATCCGGTACCGGGTCGGCAGCGGCTGACCCTCGCTCGCGGTCAGCGCGGCGTGAGCGGCAGGTCCCGACGCTTCGGCGGTTCGGTGCGCCGTCCGAATGCCCTCCTTCTGGGGACGGAAATGCCTCCTGGGCGTCCGTCATGTGCGACGGTGTCCCGCACTGGGTGCCGCCCAGCTGGATCGACCGCGCACGGCGACCACGCCCCAACACTGCGCACCACGTCGATCGGCTGCTCGACCGGCCGCGGAGCGTGGACGTCCGGGAGCGAGAGCTCGCCGCAGTGCCCTGAGCCGGTCGCGCGGGCGGTGTCAGACTCGCGCCCGTGCGACGAGCGGCAGTGACGGCGGTCGGACTGCTCGCCGGGACCGCCGTGGATGCCCTGCTCGGTGACCCCCGCCGCGGTCATCCGGTCGCGGTGTTCGGCCGTGGCGCCGCCGTTCTGGAGACGCGCGTCTACGCCAACTCCCGGGCCCGGGGAGCGGTGTTCACCGCGACGGCGGTCGGTGGCGCGGTGGTGGTGGGCTGTCTGTTGGACCGGCTGCCCGGCCGGGTCACCGCCGTCGCGGTGGCCACCTGGGCCACCTGGGCCGTGCTCGGCGGGACGACGCTCGGTCGGGAGGCGCTCGTACTGCAGGCGCGCCTCGACACCGGCGACCTGGACGGCGCCCGCGCCCGGCTGCCGCACCTGTGCGGCCGCTCCCCCGACGGCCTGCCCGCGGCGGAGCTCGCACGGGCCGGCGTCGAGTCGGTCGCCGAGAACACTTCCGACGCCGTGGTCGCGCCGCTGTTCTGGGGAGCGCTGTTCGGCGTTCCCGGGCTGCTCGGCTACCGAGCGGTCAACACCCTCGACGCCATGGTCGGGCACCACTCGGCGCGGTACGAGCGGTTCGGGTGGGCGGTGGCGCGGCTCGACGACGTCGCCAACCTCGTCCCCGCCCGGCTCACCGCCCTGCTCGTGGCAGGGCTGTCGGGGCGGGACGGTCACCGGGTCCTCGCCACGGTCCGCCGGGACGCCCGCCGGCATCCCTCACCGAACAGCGGCTGGTGCGAGGCGGCGTTCGCCGGCGCGCTCGGGCTGCAGCTCGGCGGCCGTAACGTCTACGCGTCCCGGGTCGAGGAGCGGCCGCTGCTCGGCGACGGCCGGCCGGCGCGCGCCGCGGACCTGGGCACCGCGGCGCGGCTGTCCCGCCGCGTCGGTGCCGTCGCGGCACTGCTGGCCGCGGCCGGCGCGCTCGCCCCAAGGCGGTGCCAGGATGGGTGACATGGACGACACCCAGGCCGAGAAGGTCCGCTCCGGCCAGGGCTTCTTCGCCGCGCTCGACCAGAGCGGCGGCAGCACGCCGAAGGCGTTGGCTGAGTACGGCATCGCCGAGGACGCGCTCGGTCAACGAGGACGAGATGTTCGACCTGGTGCATGCGATGCGCACCCGCATAATCACCGCCCGCGCGTTCGACGGCTCGCGGGTGCTCGGCGCGATCCTGTTCGAGCAGACCATGGACCGGCAGATGGCCGGCGTCTCCACCGTCGCACTACCTGTGGGACAGAAGCAGGTCGTCCCGTTCCTGAAGGTCGACAAGGGCCTCGCCGATGAGCAGGACGGCGTCCAGCTCATGAAGCCGATGCCGGACCTCGACGCGCTGCTGGAGCGGGCAACCGAGCACCGGATCTTCGGCACCAAGATGCGGTCCGTGATCAAGGATGCGGACAAGGACGGCATCGCCGCCATCGTCGACCAGCAGTTCGAGATCGGACGACGCAAATCGCCGATGCGGGCATGGTGCCGATCCTCGAGCCGGAGGTCAGCATCTACCAGCCCGCACAAGGAGCAGGCCGAGACGCTGCTGCACGACGCCCTCGCCGAGCGACTGGCGCGACTGCCCGCCGACGCGGCGATCATGTTCAAGCTGACGATCCCGTCGCAGGTCGGCCGGTACGCCGACCTCGCCGACGACCGCGGGTGCTGCGCGTGCTGGCGCTGTCCGGCGGCTACAGCCGAGACGAGGCGTGCGAGCTGCTCGCGAAGGACTCCACCATGATCGCGTCGTTCTCCCGCGCGCTGCTGGAAGGCCTGCACAGCGCAGCAGTCAGACGAGCAGTTCAGCGCGACGCTCGAGGCGTCGATCGCGGAGATCTACGCCGCGTCAGTGCACTGACCTGCACCGTCACCTCGGTGACGGCGGCGGCGCGGACCTCGGCGGTCAGCAGGACCTCGCCGTCGGGACGCGGCCAGACGTCGTAGTTCCCCGGCCGCAGCCCCGGGAACACCGCGGCGTGCGCCGCGCCGGCGGGGGTCGGACGGGCGAGGACCTCGACGTGCGGCCACGCCGGCCGGCGCGCGTGGGCGTGCCCGTGCGCCCCCGGCGGCGCGGACCACCAGTCGTGGTGCGGCTCCGGCGCCGACCGTCGGCGTCCCGCCGGACAGATCTCCAACTCGGTCCCGGACATCTCCTCCGGCGCGTGCACCACGAGGGCGCCGACGTCCGCACCGATGTCCAGCACGACCACGCCCTGCCCGGCGTCCGGGTTCTCGCTCAGGACGGCAGTCGGCGCTCCGCTCACAAGGTCGCCGCCCGGCGTCCCCGGCCGGGACGTGTACCCGCTGTTGGGGTTCGACAGGTACGGGAACTGGTTCATCGTCGGAGCACCGTAGGGCGTGTTGTCGTCCGTCGTCCCGTCGTTGAGCAGTCCTGCGGCGGCGTCCGGCGTGAAGGACTTGTCGACCAGCGGGATGGTCAGCCCGGCGACCGCCTTGAGTTCGATCGCGGTCACGTCGTCGACGAGCCGCCGACCGTTGGGGAACCCGGCCGGGTCGCCGGCCAGGAGGCCGATCGCGTTCTGGTCGGCGAACGGGGTCGGCGGCACGGCCAGGTTGAGCCGCAGCATGTCCGCCTGCGACCGGCCCGGTGTAGTTCTGGAAGCCCGGCACGATGCCGGCCGGGATGCCGGTGAGCAGGATCGCAGCGAGGTCGGCCCGCGGCTTGCCGGCGTTCACGTACGCCGCCAGGTTCGGGAACGCCGCCGGGTACAGCACGGTCGAGATCAGCGTCGCGAGCTCCGGGCGGCGGACGTACTGCGCGAACTGCGCGTCGCCGGAAGGGTCCTGGGTGTTCCAGTGCGTCCTTGTGCGCCATCGGGATGAGGACCTCGTTGACCAGCGGGTTGCCCAGCCGGGACACCTGCTGGTACGGGCCCAGACTGCGGTACCGGCCGGTGCGCGGAGTCGAAGATCCGTGCCGTCGCCGCGGCTCGCGCTCGCCCACACGCCGATGACCGAGTTCGCGGCGCCATGACGTCGCGCGGACGGTGGCCGTCGACGGTGAGGTCGCGTGATCGGGACCTGCAGGGCGATGGTGTGCACGTTGAGGTCCCGCAGCCCGTTGACGCCCGGCATGTTGCGCCAGCAGCGGCGGGATCCGCGTACGCCCCCTGGAACGGGCGCAGGTCGCCGAGGTCGAAGATGCTGCCGAGGTCGACGTGGAACGCGTCGGCACGCTGGCCGGCGAACACCCGGCGGTGGCCGCCGAGGTCGTGGTAGGACTTCGCCGCGAGCGCGGGGTAGTTCGGCGTGCTGTGCACGCCGACGTTGACCGGCGGGCAGGTGAGGTTGCGCGCCGACCACCTGGTCCGCGCCGCGCCGGGTCCGGCGCGTCACCGTGAACGTCTGCGGACGGTTCCACGTCGTGTCTGTCGGCGAGCTGATCGGCCCGGTGTTGTACAGGAACGTGTTGGCGTTGCGGACGGTCGTGGTGAACCGGAACTCGTAGGTGATGTCGGCGGCCGCACGGCCGGCGTTCGAGACGTGGATCTGGTACAGCGACGTCATCGGCGAACTCGAAGAAGTTCGGCCCGCCGTACGGCAGCTCGAACGGCAGGAAGTTGGCGATCAGTGTGACGGTGTCCGGCGCGTCCGGGACTGACGAAGGCGTAGACGTCGGTGTTGTCAGCCGACGGGTCCTTCGAGATCTCCGGCGCTTCGCGGTGCGACGACATGTCCCGCTCGTCCTCTACCGGCCGGCCGCGTGGAACGCCTGCGCGAGGCGGGCGACCAGCTCGTGATCGGTCACGACGACCTGCCTGTCCTCGATCATCAGAGTCACCTCGCCCTTCTCGACATCGTGGATGTAGGCCGCCATCGCACCAACTGCCCCCTCTGGCAGGGAGATGACAGGGGCGTCCGACCCGCCGCGCACCAGTGGTGTCGCGGCTGCCGCGACGGCGGCGGTCCCTGCACCCGCCGTGATGAGGAAGTTCCGCCGGGAAGCGTGTTCCATACCGACCTCCGTCGCCCGCCGTCCTGGTCGTCGCGAGCTGCGCGACCCGCGCCGACGCTAGGTCGGTTGTCGTGCGGGCGGAAATCGAAACCGAAGTTGGTTCCGCACAGTCGGCGAACCGGACGTATCCGTCCGAGGTCGTACCGCCACGCGGAACCAGGAGCGCTGCGAGCGCAGCGGGACGCCCCTGAGCCAGCGACTGAGTCAGCCGGACGCGGTCGACTGGGCGGCCAGCCAGGTCGCCCGGCGGCGGGGCGACGCCTGGGTGCACCAGGCGTCTTCGACGACCTCGCGCAGCTCCTGCCGACTGAGCTCCCCGATCCGGCTGGCCCGCAGCAGCACCGACGGATGGCCGTCGAAGTGCCGGGTCGTGAAGAACGGCGACGTCGAGTCCTGGACGAGCGCCTGCTTGTCGCCCTCCGACGGCACCCAGAAGACGATCACGTCCGGGTAGCGCTCACCGGTGTCGGGGTCGACGGCGTCCGGGCGCGGCGTTCGGAAGAAGACGAAGGACTTGGCGCCGACCTGGTAGATCGGCCGTTCGCTGCCGTCGCGGTAGACGGTCACGTGCGGCATCGCGCGGGCGAAGGCGTGCACGTCCTCGACCTGCGCGGGGACCGCCTCGTCCCCCGGGACCTGCCCCACACCGCGAGGGTAGGACCGCCACCGTCCGACGTGGGGTCCGACGTAGGGTGCGGAGCCGTGACCCGGCCCGCCCCGTGGACCCGGCCGGTCCCGCTCATCGGCGACACCACGTCAGCCGCCGAGCGCGCGGCCGCGCCGGACGCCTGGGCGTTCCCGCCCGAGGACCGCGACGCGCTGGCGCGGGTGATGGCCGCCCGGCGCGACGTGCGGCGCTTCCGCCCCGACCCGGTGCCGGACGCCGTCCTGACCCGGGTGCTGGAGGCGGCGCACCGCGCGCCCTCGGTCGGGCACAGCCAGCCGTGGCGGTTCGTCGTCGTCCGGGCGGCGCCGACCCGGGAGCGGGCGGCGGTGCTGGCCGACCGGGAGCGGCTGGCGCAGGCCGCCCAGATGGCGCCCGAGTCGGCGCGGCGGCTGCTCGACCTCCAACTGGAGGGCATCCGCGAGGCACCGCTCGGGGTGGTCGTGTGCTGTGACCGGCGCAGCCCCGCTGCCGGCGTCCTCGGCCGCGCCACCTTCCCGGACGCCGACCTGTGGTCGTGCGCGTGCGCCATCCAGAACCTCTGGCTGGCCGCCCGCGCCGAGGGACTCGGCGTCGGCTGGGTGACGCTGTTCCGTCCGGCCGACCTCGCCGAGCTGCTGCACCTCCCCGACGGCGTGACGACGCTGGGGTGGCTCTGCCTCGGCTGGCCGGACGAGCGGCCGCCCGGCCCGGGCCTCGAGCGCGCGGGCTGGTCGACGCGGGCGCCGCTGTCCGAGGTGGTGCTGGCCGAGCGGTGGCCCGCGCCGGACGTGCCCGGAGCGCCCGCCGCCCCGCCGTCCCACCTGCGCGCTCCGGACCAGCAGGCGGTCGTCGGGGTCCGTGACGACGCCGACCGGCTGTTGACACCGCCCGGGTCGCTCGGCGTCCTGGACCGGGTCGTCGACCGGCTCCTGGCGCTGCGCCCGGAGCCGGGGACCGGGGCGCAGCTGGAGCGCGGGACGTTGGTCCTCGCCGGCGCCGACCACCCGGTGACCGCCCACGGCGTGTCCGCGTACCCCGCCGAGGTCACCGCCGACGTGCTGCGCGCCGCGGTCGCAGGCGTCGCGATGGGGACCGTCGCCGCCCGCGCGGCCGGCCTGGCGTGCGTGGTCGTGGACGCGGGCGTCGCCGCCGAGCCGGTTCCCGGCGCCGTCGCGGCCCGCCCCGCCGGCCCTCGGGGCGACCTCCTCCGCAGCGACGCGCTCACCGCCGCCGACGTCGACGGGCTGCTCGCCGCCGGCCGCCGGATCGGCGCCGCTGCGGGAGCCGTCGGCGCGGTGGCGCTCGGCGAGGTCGGCGTCGGGAACACGACGGTGGCCGCCGCCCTCGCGGCCGCGCTGCTCGGGCTCCCGGCGGAGGCGGCCGTGGGGCTGGGCGCCGGCGCGGACTCCGCGATGGTGCGCCGTAAGCAGGACGTCGTCGGTACCGCGCTCGAGCGCCTGGGCCGGACGCAGGACCCGCTGCGGGCGCTCGCCGCCGTCGGAGGACCGGAGATCGCCGTGCTGGCCGGTGTGACGTCGGGCGCCGCCGCGGCGGGCTCGCCGGTGGTCGTCGACGGCCTGGCGACATCGGTCGCCGCGTTGATCGCCGTCCGGCTCGAGCCCGCGGTCGCCGCACACCTGGTGGCCGGGCAGCGCAGCCGGGAGGCGGCGCACGCGGCAGTGCTCACCGAGCTCGGGCTGGAGCCGCTGCTCGACCTGCGCCTGCGCGCCGGGGAGGGCGTCGGCGCCTGCCTGGCCGTCGGGGTGCTCCGCGACGCGCTGGTGGTGCGCCGCGGGAGTGCGAGGACCGGCCCAGGTGGGTACCGGTCCGGCATGACCGCACCGGAGTCCGACCGCGACCGGAACCTCCCCGCCGACGCCAGCGACCAGGAGGCGTCCGCCGACCGCACGCCCGGCGGCCCGAACGACGACGAGCCACTGTCGCCGGCCGCCGACCCCGACCTGCAGCCCGACGCCGACACCGACGACGAACCATGATCGGGACGTGAGCGAGCACCACGGCGACGCGGAGCTGGCGGACGGGCTGATCGACCTGGCCGTCAACGTCGGCCCGACGCCGCCGTGGCTGCGCCTCGACGGCCTCGAGCTGGCCGCCTACCCACGGCAGGACGCCGCGCTGGCCGCTGTCGCCCGGCACCACCGGGTCGACCCCGGGCGCGTGCTGCTGACCGCGGGCGCCGCCGAGGCGTTCGTGGTGCTGGCGCGCGCCGTGTCACCCCGTCGGGCGGTGGTCGTCCACCCGCAGTTCAGCGAACCCGAGGCGGCCCTACGCGCGGCGGGGCACGCCGTCGAGCGTGTCGTCCTCGGTGGCGACTTCACGCTCGACCCGGCGGTGGTGCCTGCCGACGCGGACCTCGTCGTGGTCGGCAACCCCACCAACCCCACCGGCGTCCTGCACGACGCGGCGACCCTGGGGGCGCTGCGCCGACCCGGGCGGCTGCTGGTGGTCGACGAGGCGTTCCTGCCCGACGTGGCCGGCGACCCCCGGTCACTCGCCGGGGAGGACGGCGTGCTGGTGGTGCGGAGTCTGACCAAGGCGTTCGGGCTGGCCGGGCTGCGTGCCGGGTACGCCGTCGGAGACGTCGGGCGGCTCCGGTCACAGCAGCCGGCGTGGCCGGTGTCGACGCCGGCGTTGTCCGCGATCGTCCAGTGTCTGTCCGAGGTCGGACGGGCGTGGACGCGGAGCCGGGCTGAGCAACTGGTACGGGACCGCATCTTCCTCGAGGACGGCTTGCGGGCGGCGGGGTTCGAGCTGCCCGCCAGGTCGGCGGCGTCCTTCGTGCTCGCCCGGCGCCCGGACGCCGACGCCGTCCGGCTGCGGCTCCGGCAGCTCGGGTTCGCCGTCCGGCGCGGTGACACCTTCCCCGGACTCGGTCCGGACTGGATCCGCGTCGCCGTCCGTCCGCGCCCGGTCAGCGCGGCGTTCCTCGCGGCACTCGCCGGAGGCGCCGCGGCGACTGGGACAGTGGTGCCGCGCGGAAGCCGGGTGCTCGTGCTCGGCGGCTCGGGCTCCGGGAAGTCCGAGTACGCCGAACGGCGGCTGATCGACAGTCCGACGACGTACCTCGCGCCCGGTCAGCCGACCGGGACGGACCCTGAGTGGGACGCCCGCGTCCAGCGGCACCGGGAGCGCCGGCCGGCGCACTGGACGACCGAGGAGACCCTCGACGTGACCGGGGCGCTGGGCTCCGGCGGTGGCGCGCTGCTGGTGGACTGCCTGTCGACCTGGCTGGCGCGCCTGATGGACGAGCGTGGCGCTTGGGACGGTGGTCCGATCACTGACGACGTCGATCAGCTGGTGGCCGCCTGGCGGAACACGACCCGGGACGTCGTCCTGGTGAGCAGCGAGGTCGGCTCGGGCGTCGTCCCGGCCACCGAGTCGGGACGCCGGTACCGCGACGAGCTCGGCCGCCTGAACCAGCGCGTCGCGGCGACGGCGGACGAGGTCTGGCTGGTCACCGCCGGCATCCCGACGCGCCTGCGCTGAGCCGAGCTGTCAGTCACGCCGCTGCGCGAAGGCGGCGAACGCCTGCAGGTTGGCCAGCGATTCGCCGTTGCGGACCCGCCAGTCCCATTCCCGGCGGATGGACGAGCCGAAGCCGAGCTGCAGCAGCGTGTTGAACGACCCGTCCGCGGCCTCGAGCACCGAGCCGAGCACCCGGTCCAGCTCGTCGCCGGACACCGCGGCGAGCGGCAGCCGGCCGCTGAGGTAGACGTCGCCGGTGACGTCGATCGACCACGCCACGCCGTAGAGCCGGGCGTTGTGCTGCAACATCCACCGGTAGACCGCCAGGTGGTTCTCGTCCGGCGCGCGCATGACGAACGCCTCGACGGCCAGCGCGTGCTCGCCGACCGTGAGCAGGCAGGTGGTCTTCAGCCGCTTCTCCCCCGGCAGCTGGACGGCGAACTGCGCGGGCGTGAGCTGCTCGAACTGCAGGTCCCGCTCGGTGAGGGCGTCGCCGATCACCGCGGTCACGTCCGGGACGGCCACCTGAACTCCTCCTGCGCCGCGGTGTACGCCGCCAGCAACTCCTCGGTGGTGCGCTCCCAGGAGAAATGCGCCGCGTGGTCGCGGGCGGCGCTGCCCAGCTCCGCCAGCCGCGCCGGCGCGGCGAGCAGCCCGTCGACGACCTTGGCCCACTGCGCCGGGTCGTGCCCGTCCACGAGCACGCCGGACACCCCGTCAGCGACCGCGGTCGGCAGCCCGCCCACCGCCGCCGCCACCACCGGCGTCCCGCACGCCTGACTCTCCAGGGCGACCAGGCCGAAGGACTCGTTGTAGCTCGGCACCACCGTCAGGTCTGCGGCGCGGTACCACTGCGGCAGCACGGTCCGCTCGACCGGGGGGACGAAGCGGACCCGGTCGGCCACGCCGAGCGCGTCGGCGAGCGACGCCAGCCACGCGGGATCGGACCCGGACGGCGCGCCGAGCACGGCGACGGTCACGTCCTCGTCCAGCTCAGCGGCCGCCCGGAGCAGGACGTCCGGCGCCTTCAGCGGCTGGATCCGCCCGACGAACAGCAGCACCGGCCGGTCCGCCGGCAGCCCGAGCGACGCGCGGGCCTCGGCGCGACGTCCCGGGGTGAACTGTTCGAGGTCGACCCCCGGCGGCACGGTGCGCACCTTCGCCGGGTCGGCGGCGTAGAGCTCGATGAGGTCCCGCGCCTCGTGCTCGGTGGAGGCCACGAGCTGGTCGGCCTCGGCGACCACCTGCTCCTCGCCGATGATCCGCAGCCGCGGCTCCGGGACGTCACCCTCGGCCAGCGCGGCGTTCTTGACCTTGCCCAGCGTGTGCGCGGTGTGCACCAGCGGGACGCCCCAGCGGTCGCGCGCCAGCCACCCGACCTGGCCCGACAGCCAGTAGTGGGAGTGGATGATCCCGTACCAGCCGGGCTCGCGCCGCGCCTCGGCCCGGAGCACCCCGGCGGTGAACGCGCACAACTGCGCCGGCAGCTCGTTCTTGCTCAGTCCCTCGAACGGCCCGGCGGTGACGTGCCGGACCAGGACGCCCGGCGCCAGCTCGTGCGACGGCGGCTGGTCGCTGGACGTCGCCCGGGTGAAGACCTCGACCGCGATGCCACGCGCGGCCAGCCGGCGGGCGGTCTCGACGACGTAGACGTTCAGGCCGCCGGCGTCCCCGCCACCGGGCGCGTCCAGCGGGGAGGTGTGCACGGACAGCATCGCCACCCGGTGCACCATGCCGCCGATTCTGCCCGAGCAGAATGCCGAGCATGGTCCGACCGCTCGCTGTCGTCACCGGGGCCAGCAGCGGCATCGGCGCGGCCACCACCCGCCGACTGGCCGCCGAGGGCTTCGACGTGGTGGCCGCCGCCCGCCGCCGCGACCGCCTCGAGGCGCTCGCCGCCCAGGTGGAGCACGTCCGCCCGTGGGAGCTCGACGTCACCGACCCCGACGCGGTCGTCGGACTGGCCGAACTCGAGGACGTGGCGGTGCTCGTCAACAACGCCGGCGGCGCGCTCGGCGTCGACCCGGTCGAGCGCGCCCGCCCCGAGGACTGGCGGCGGATGTACGAGACGAACGTCCTCGGCGTCCTGCACGTCACGCAGGCGCTGCTGCCGGCGCTCGAGCGCGGCGCCGGCGGGCACGTCGTGGTCACCGGCTCGATCGCCGGGCACGTCGTGTACGAGGGCGGCGGCGGGTACACGGCCGCCAAGCACGCCGCGTCGGCGGTCGTCGAGACGCTGCGACTGGAGCTCAACGGCCGCCCCGTGCGGGTCACCGAGATCGCGCCGGGCCTGGTCAAGACGGAGGAGTTCTCACTGGTGCGGCTGCACGGCGACGCCGAGGCCGCCGAGCGGGTCTACGCCGGCGTCGACGCGCCGCTGACCGCCGAGGACATCGCCGACTGCATCGCGTTCGCGGTCACCCGGCCGTCGCACGTCAACGTCGACCTGCTCGTCGTCAAACCGCTGGCGCAGGCGGCACCCCACAAACTCGCCAGGAACTCCTAAGGTCGGGCTGTCGATCCGCCGCCGTGTCGTGCGTCGTCTGGATGACGGTCCGACCGGCGGGCCGCGTGCGGGAGGAGACCGCGATGGCGCAGTACCTGGTGCTGATCTACGAGGACGAGACCGGGTGGCAGGCCGGCGGACCGGCCGCCGAGGCCGGGCTGACGGCGCACCGCGAGTTCGGCGAGAAGTACGCGAGCGTGCTGCGCGGCGGGGCCGCGCTCCAGCCGCAGGCGACAGCGACGACGATCCGCGAGGGCGTCGTCACCGACGGGCCGTTCGCCGAGACGAAGGAGGCCCTGGGCGGCTTCTACCTGATCGAGGCCGACGACCTCGATGCGGCGCTGGCCATCGCCAAGGACGTGCCGGCGCCGTTCGGTGGGGTCGAGGTCCGCCCGGTCATGACGTTCGAGTGACCGCGGTCGCGACCGTGTCCGCAGCCGCCGGCGCTGCCGCGGCTGCCGCGGTCGCCGACGCGCACCGTCGCGAGTGGGCCCGGGTGCTCGCCGCGACGGTGCGCGTCACGCGCGATCTCGACCTCGCCGAGGAGTGCGTCCAGGACGCCTACGCCCGGGCGCTGACCGCGTGGCAGTCCGGAGTGCCCGACAACCCCGGCGCCTGGTTGACGACGGCGGCGCGGCGGCGGGCGCTCGACGAGCTGCGGCGGGCTTCGACGCTGAGCGACAAGCTGCCGCTGCTCGTCGAACCGACCGCCATCGATGCCGGCGTCTTCCCCGACGACCGGCTGCGGCTGGTCTTCACCTGCTGCCACCCGGCGCTCGGGCGCGAGACGCAGGTGGCGCTGACGCTGCGGCTGGTGTGCGGCGTGACGACGGCGGAGCTGGCGCGGGCGTTCCTCGTGCCCGAGCCCACCATGGCCGCCCGCCTCACCCGCGCCAAGAAGAAGATCGCCGCCGCGCGGATCCCCTACCGGGTGCCGCCCGCGGCGGAGCTGTCGGAGCGAGTCGACGCCGTCCTCACCGTCGTCCACCTGCTCTTCACCACCGGCCACACCGCCGCGCAGGGCGCGTCGCTCGTGCGGGACGACCTGGTCGAGCGAGCGCTCGACCTGGCGCGGATGCTGCGGCTGCTGCTGCCCGCCGACCCCGCGGTGGCCGGGCTGCTGGCGCTGCTGCTGCTGACCGACGCGCGGCGGGCGACGCGGGTCGGTGCCGACGGCCGGCTGCTGCTGCTCGAGGAGCAGGACCGCGCGGCGTGGGACCGCGCGGCCATCGACGAAGGCCTGGCGCTGGTGCGCGAGGCCCTGCGCGGCCGGCCCCCGTCGCGGTTCGCGCTCGAGGCGGCGATCGCGGCAGTGCACGCCGGGGCGGCCCGCTGGGAGGACACCGACTGGGCGGAGATCGTCGCGCTGTACGACCTGTTGCTGGCCGGTTGGCCGTCGCCGGTGGTGGCGCTGAACCGGGCGGTGGCGGTCGGGCTGGCGTCCGGCCCGGTGCGTGGGCTGGCCGCGTTGGAGCCGCTCGGCGCGGAGCCGCAGTTGGCGCGCTACAGCTACCTGGCCGCCGCACGGGCGGACTTCCTGCGCCGCCTCGGCCGGCTCGACGAGGCACGGCTGGCGTACGAGGAGGCGCTGCTGCTCACCGAGAACACCGTCGAGCGGACGTTCCTCGAGTCCCGCCTGGCCGCCCTCGGCGGTTAGTGGAGGATCCGCCGTCGAAGGGACGGTGAACACTCCACTTCTCACGCCGCCCTCGCCAGTTGGCGGCCGATCGACGCCACGACGTACCCGGGACGCCCGGTCACGTCCTGCCAGGTGAACCGGAGGACCGTCCAGCCGGCCGCGACCAGCGCGTTCTGCCGCGTGCGATCGCGCTGGAACCGGTCGGGCGAGCTGTGGTGCGCCAGACCATCGACCTCGATGACCAGCCGCGCGGCATCGAACACCACGTCGCCGACCGCCGCGAGGTAGCCGTCGACCCACAGGTCCTGGTTGGCCGTCCACCCGGAGATCCCGGCCCGGTGGAGCAGGCGGTGGAGGACGCGTTCCGATTCGGCCGCCGCACCGTCACCGATCAGGGCCAGCACCCTTCGGAGGACCGGTGTCCCGCGTCGGCCGGCGTGGCGGTCGACCCTCCGCTCGACGTCCGCCCGGGTGAGCCAGCCGCACTGCAGCGCGCGGTCGGCGAGCTGCACTGCGGCGGACACCGGCAGGTCGCCCAGATGGTCGAGCAGCGTCCACGTCCGGGTGGTGACCGGGAGACCGTGTCTGCGATCGATCGCCGAGCGCGGGAGATCGGTGCGCCGCAGACGCACTGCGGCAGGTGCAGCGATGCGCCGGTGCCGCGGAACGACGACAGTGATCGGCGCAGGCGGCGCCTCCAGCACGCCCCACAGATGAGCGGCGGTGGCGTGGCCGAGCACTCCTCGGGTGCTCAGCACGGCGATGAACAGCTGCGCCTCGTAGGTGGCAGGTGCTCCCCGGACCAGGAAGACTCCGACCGCACGTCGCTCCAGCGCGCCGCCGGCGAGCAACCCGTCGACCCGGTCGTCCGACAGACCGGCGTCTCGCAGTTGCCCGCGAGTCACGACGCCGGCCTGCGACCGCGCCGTCGCCGCCCATCCCACGAGCGCTGAGCGTGGCAGAGCGCGACGTCACGCCGCTCCAGCCATCCACAGCCGGGCAGAAGTGGAGTCCGCGCCGTCAGACGGACGGCGAACGCTCCACTCGTCTCAGAGCGAGACGCCCGCCAGGTGCGCTTCCGGGCGCAGGCGCACGCCGAAGCGTGCCTCGACGCCGTCACGGATCTCGCGCGCCAGCGCGAGGAGCTCCTCGGTCGTCGCGCCGCCCCGGTTCGTCAGCGCCAGGGTGTGCTTCGTCGACAGCGCCACCCGCCCGCGCCCGTAGCCGCGGCCGAAGCCGGCCTGCTCGATCAGCCATGCCGCCGAGAGCTTCACGGCGCCGTCGACGCTCCAGTGCGGGCAGCCCTCCGGCACGTCGGCCGGGTCGACGAACGGGTTGACGAAGAACGACCCGACGCTCCAGGTGTCCGGGTCGGCGCCGTCGAGCACCATGCCCTTGCTGCGCCGCAGGTCCAGCACCGCCTTGCGGACGTCCCGGGACGGCGCGCGCTCACCGGGCGCGATGCCGAGCCGGCGCGCCAGCTCGACGTACTGCACCGGCGCGGCGTCGGCGCAGCGGTCCAGCCCGAACGTCACCGACAGGACCACGTAACGGTCGGTGTGCTTGAACGCGCTCGTCCGGAAGCCGAAGCCGCACCGCGACGGCGGCCAGTCCTCGACCGAGCCGCTGACCCGGTCCAGGACGCGCAGGGACGTGATCACCTGCGCCACCTCGCTGCCGTACGCGCCGACGTTCTGCACCGGCGTGGCGCCGGTCAGCCCGGGGATGCCGGACATGGCCGCGAGCCCGGACAGGTCCTCGTCGACGGTGAAGGCCACCAGCTCGTCCCACGGTTCGCCGGCGGCCACCGTGACCGACTCGCTGTCCACCGCGATGCCGCGGGTGCGCACGAGGACGACGACACCCGGCCAGCCGGCGTCGGCCACGACGAGGTTCGAGCCGCCGCCGACCACGAGCAGCGGCTGTCCTTCGGCGTCGGCGGCGCGGACGGCGACGACGAGCTCGTCCGTCGTCGACGCGGTGACCACCGACACCGCCGGGCCGCCGAGCCGCAGGGTCGTGAGGTCGGACAGGGCGGCACTCACTCCGGCCAGGGTACCGACGGGCCTCCCGCCGGCGGCCTACCGTGCCGTGCGTGCAGCGCCCGCCCCGCCTGGCCGCGGGGCGTGCGCGCGCCGTCGGGCTCCCGACGCGGGGCACCACCGCGCCGAACCGGCTGCGCCGCATGGACGCGTGGATCGCGGCGACGCTCGGCTCGTGGCTGCGCCGGGTGGACGACCCCCTGGTGGTCGACCTCGGGTACGGCGCCAGTCCGGTGACCACGGTCGAGCTCGCCGCTCGGCTGCCGGGCGCCCGGGTCCTCGGTCTGGAGCTCGACCCCGGCCGCGTCGCCGCCGCTCTCGACGCCGCCGACCCGCCGCGGCTCACCTTCGGCCGCGGCGGGTTCGAGCTGGCCGGCACGCGTCCGCGGCTGGTGCGTGCCGCCAACGTCCTGCGGCAGTACGAGGAGGACGCGGCCGCCGCGGCGTGGGCGACGATGCAGGCCTCGCTCGACCCCGACGGACGGATCGTCGAGGGCACCTGCGACGAGATCGGGCGACGTGCGTGTTGGGTCCTGCTCGACGCGACGGCGCCGCGGACGCTCACCGTCGCCGCCCATCTCGGGTCCCTGCAACGCCCGTCCGAGCTCGCGGAGCGGCTGCCGAAGGCGCTCATCCACCGCAACGTCCCGAGCGAGCCGGTGCACGAGCTGCTGCGCGACCTGGACGCCGCCTGGGACCGCGCGGTGCCGTTGGCGGCGTTCGGCGCCCGGCAGCGGTGGTCCGCGACGTGCGCTGCAGTGGCCGAGCGTTGGCCGGTGCGGCAGCGGGCGCGCTGGCGCCACGGTGAGCTGACCGTGGACTGGGCGGCCGTCGCCCCGACCACGGCGCCGGCTCGTTAGGACGCCAGCTGCTGCCGGAGTGAGCCCAGGCCCAGCGCCGCCACTTCCGGCAGGAACGCGTGGACGTGCGCGCCGCCCATGTCGGCGGCGACGCGCGGCGCTCCGACCGCGGCGAGCAGCGCCTCGGCGCGCGCCGGCGAGGTCCCCGGGTACCCGATCACCTCCGTGTAGCCGCAGATGGCCGCGGCCGCCGCGGCATGGCGCACGAGTCTGCGGCCGATGCCGCAGCCCTGCCACTCGTCCGCCACGAGCAGTCCGAGCTCGGCGGCCGCCCCGCCGTGCAGCGCGTCGGCGCCGACGGTCGCCCACGCCACGACCGCGCCGGTCGGCAGGGTCGCGACGAAGCCCAGCGGCCGACGCAGCAGCAGGCCCAGCGCGACCGGACTGGGACCACGCCCGCCGGCGCGGTACCGGTCGAGCAGGCTGCGCGCCCAGCACCGGCCGTGCAACGTCGCGACCCGGTGCAGGTCGGACGGGCGCGCCGGACGGACCACCATCGACGCCCGGCGCGTCCGGAGGCTCCACGGCGCGGCGATGTCGGCGGCGAGCGCCTGGTGGCGCGCCGCGGCGTCGGCCGGCCCGCGGTCGGGTGGAACCGGCCCCGCGACGACAGAACAGAGGCGGCGGGTCGACGACGTGGACATGCCGGCACGTTCGCAGTGCTTGGTCACCACGGTGTGTCACCGGCGTGACGTGACCGTCACCGCGGCGCCGGCGCTCTGCGACACTGGCCACCAGTACCGCGACGGGCCTCTAGCTCAATCGGCAGAGCTGCGGACTTTTAATCCGTAGGTTCCGGGTTCGAGCCCCGGGGGGCCCACAACCGAACCGAGCTCGCGGACCCGCGTGCCGTGGTTCAGGAGTCCACCAGCGAGTCCACCAGTCTGAACTTCCGCACCTTCCCGGTCGTGGTCGTCGGCAGTTGCTCGGCGCTGAGCACGGTGATCCCCCGCGGCACCTTGAACCGAGCCAGTCCGGCGCGGCAGTGGCGCAGGACTTCCTCCGCGCTCGGCGCAGTCGCGCCCGCCGGCAGCGATCCACGCCCAGCCGACCTCGCCGAGGCGCTCGTCCGGAACACCTGCGACGAAGGCCTGCCCGATGCCGGGGTGGCTGCTCAGGACCTGCTCGACCTCCTTGGGGGCGACCATCTCGCCGCCCACCTTGAACAGCTCCTTGCTCCGGCCGGTGAGTTCGACGTAGCCGTCCGGACGCACCCGGCCGAGGTCACCGGTGCGCAACCATCCGTCCGGGTCAATCAGCTCCGCCGTCCGCTCCGGATCCTGGAAGTAGCCGCGGGTGACGATCGGGCCACGCACGCTCAGCTCACCCTCGGCATGCTCCGGCAACCCGGCAGCGGTGAACGGGTCGACGGTGCGGTAATGGGCGAGCACGCCCTCGGGATCGGCGCCGGCGGCGACTCCGCCGAGCTTCGCCCGGCCGACCGTCTGGGCGACCAGCTCGAACGGATCACCCGGCAGGGTCAAGGTGGTGGCCGCGGACACCTCCGTCTGCCCGTAGCCGGTGAACACCACCCGCGGGTGCAGGTGCTGCCGGATCTGCTCCCACAGCCGCACCGGTGCCGGGGCCGCCGCGGAGAAGACCGATTCCAGGCTGGCCAGGTCATAGGTGTGACGCAGGCTCTCCTCGACGACGGCGAGGCTCATCGTCGGCACGAGCAGCACCTCGTTCACCTGGTGCCGCTGTACGGCGCCGAGCATGCTGCGCGGGTTGAAGACCTGGTGCGGCACGACCGCGCCGCCGGCGAACAGCGCCGCCAGCAGCCCCTCGATGTAGCCGAAGACGTGGTACATCGGCAGGGAGAACCCGATCCGCCAGCCGTCGGCGAAGCCGCGGTGGTAAGCCGAACCGTACGCGCTGCGCAGCACCATGTCGTGGCTGAGTACGGCGCCGATCGGGTGTCCGGACGTGCCGGAGGTGAAGACGATGTCGCACGCCGCGTCCGGGTCGACCGCGCCGGTCAGCCGGTGCACGACGTCCTCGGCGACCGCGCGCCCCCGCTCCGCGAGGCTGCCGAGGTCGGCGGCGCCGGGTCGCGCGGCGGCGTCGACCAGCAGCACGCTGCGCAGCTGCGGCAACCGGTCGGTGACGCCGCCTTTCTCCCATCCCGGCACCAACTCGTCGAGCACGGCCAGGCGGTCGATGCCGAGGGCGGCGTCGATGCTGATCAGGACGGCCGCGCCCGAGCGGCGCAGCACGCCGGCCAACTCCTCGGCGCGGTAGGAGAAGTTGACCGGCACCGCGATCGCGCCGAGCCGGGCCACGGCCAACTTCAGCGCCACGAACTCCGGGCGGTTGTCGAGCACGAGGGCGACGGCCTCGCCTGGACGCACGCCGATCGAGTACAGGCCGCGGGCCATCAGGAGCGACCAGTCGCGCAAGTGTGCGTAGGTGTGCGTCGCGGTGTCGGTGACGACGTACGGCCGCTCGGCATGGCGGGCGACGCCGAGATCGAAGCGGCCGGCCAGCCCGTGCGGCGTCCAGCTGCCGGCGGCCTCGTCCAGCTGGACTCGCCGGCGCGCGATCGCATCGTCCACACCGATGTTCTACGCCGTCACGGCTACCCGGTTCCGCGGCCCGCTCGGTGACCGCTCGGGGCGCCTGGCGCCGACTTGACCCATGCCTATATGGGCATACGATGCCTCCATGGCACGAGCGTCGACGATGTCCGACGTCTTCAACGCGATCGCCGAGACGCAGCGCCGGGAGATCCTGGTGGTGCTGCGGGCGGGTGAGCGGCCGGTGACCGAGCTGGCGAGGGAGCTGGGGATGACGCAGCCGCGCGCGTCCAAACACTTGCGGGTGCTCCGGGAAGTCGGGCTCGTGCGGGATCGCAAGGCAGGCAAGCAGCGCATGTACGGCCTCGACGCCCGCGGGCTGCGACCGGTCCACGAGTGGACCAGCGGGTTCGAGTGGTTCTGGAACGAGAGCTTCGACCGGCTGGACGCATACGTGCAGGACCTGAAGCAGGCCAGGCGAGAGGACTAGCTGAATGACTACGACACGAGAAGGAACGCAGGATCATGCCGAGACGGCCGACCGCGAGATCGTCATCTCCCGGGTCATCGACGCCCCACCGGAGCTGCTGTTCGAGGCGTTCACGGAGGTTCGGCACCTGTCGCGGTGGTGGGGACCGGAGGGGTTCTCCACCACCACGGGGTCGTTCGAGTTCCGCGTCGGCGGGGAATGGGACTTCACGATGCACGGACCGGACGGAACCGACTACCAGGAGTGGATCACCTGGACCGAGATCGCCCCACCCGAGAGGATCACGCTGGTCCACGGTGAGTCCCGCGGTGACCCGAACGCCTTCCAGTCGACCCTGACCTTCCAGCCCGACGGTGCGGCGACCCGCATCGAGATGCGCACGGTGTTCGCCACCAAGGAATTGCGCGACGAGGCGGTCGAGAGGTACCACGCGATCGAGGGCGCCCAGCAGACACTGAACAACCTGGCCACCTACGTCACCGACGTCGTCCGGAAGGACGCGGAGGGCTGATGGCCAGGAAAGTGTTCTTCAACGTGTCGATGTCGCTGGACGGTTTCATCGCGCCCGAGTCCCCCGCCGAGTTGATGGGGCGCCAATGGATGGAACTGCAGCGGTGGATCTTTCCGCAGCGATTCTTCCGGGAGAACCTGAAGCTCGGCGGAGGCGGCGAGGAGGGGCGCGACAACGACATCCTGCAGGAGACGTTCGAGCGCACCGGCGCGAGCGTGATGGGCAAGCGCATGTTCGACGCCGGCGAGCAGATGTGGCCGGCGGAGGCACCGTTCCACACGCCGGTCTTCGTCGTGACCCACGAGAAGCGTGACCCCTGGGCGCGGCCAGGCGGGACCACCTTCTACTTCGTCCAGGACGGTGTCCACGCCGCGCTCGACCAGGCCCGTGAGGCCGCCGGCGACCGCGACGTCCGCATCGCGGGCGGCGGCGCAACGATCCTGGAATTCATGAACGCCGGCCTGATCGACGAGTTCTCGATCGCGCTGTCACCCGTGCTGTTCGGCTCCGGAACACGCCTGTTCGAGGGCGTGGACGCGGGCCGCGTGGCCCTGGAGCCGGTCCGCGCCGAGCCTTCCCCGAGAGTCACGCACCTGACCTACGCCGTCCGGGAGCGCTAGGGGTCGTGGATCAACGCGTCAGTCTCATCACGCTCGGCGTCTCCGACCTCCGCCGATCGAGAACCTTCTACGAGGCGCTCGGTTGGCGCGGCCATGAGGTGCAGGAAACCGTCTTCTTCCAAGCCGGCGGCCTCGCAGTCGTGCTGTGGGACAGAGCAAAGCTGGCTGCGGATGCCGGGGTCCTCGACCGGCGAACGGACGGCTCCTTCGACGGCATCGCGCTGGCCCACAACGTTCGGTCACGCGACGAGGTCGACATGCTGGTGCGCAGCGCGGAGGAAGCAGGTGCCAGGATCAGCCGGCCCGCGACGGAGACCTTCTACGGTGGCTACGCCGGGTGCTTCGCCGATCCCGACGGCCACATCTGGGAGATCGCCTACAACCCCGGGTTCGCGCTCGCCGAAGACGGGACGCTGCAGCTCCCAGACTTCGGCTGACAGCGAGCGCACCGACCAGCCGTCCCACGGCAACGGCGGAGCGGACCGGTGCATGACTCCGTCCGAGCGCTCCCGGAACGCCGGGTGTCGGGAACGCGTGTCAGCACGACCAGTGGCATCCGGTCACGATCCCAGGGCGGGACGCCTCATCGCCGGATTGGTGGTGCAGCGCGCTCCGCGCTGTGAACAGGTCGATCGATCCGGAAGCGAAGAAGTCGGATGACACGAGGACAGCACCGACGCGCCGAAGCACGAAGGGCCGCCTCGGTCGCTAAGCGTCGCGTTGGGGCAGTTGGACCGCGGCGAGGGCGACTGCGACGACGGCCCACAACGCCATCACGCCGAGCCCGGTCCACGGGCTGAGGCTGGGTGGTTCGGCGACGCTGCTGACGAACGCGCCGCCGGCGGTGGTCGGCAGGTACTCGGCAACGTGCTTCCCCCACGTTCCGAGCACGTTGCCGAAGATGACCGGCAGCACGAGAGCCAGCGCGATGAGTGCAACGAGAGAACCCGGCGTGCTGCGCACGATCCACGCGATCGCGGCGCCGATGACCGCGATCAACGTGAGGTAGGCCGCGGTGCCCAGCACGACGCGGAGCGCGCCGGGATCTCCGAGGGAGTACCCGGTGCGGTAGCGGGAGATCACGGCCTGGGCGGCGAGGAACGCGACGAGGCACGCGGCGGCCATGGCCAGGGCAGTGACGGCGACGAGCACGACGAACTTGGCCCACAACACCGGGAGCCGCCGCGGCACTGCAGTGAACGTCGCCCTGATCATGCCGGTGCTGTACTCGCCGCTGACGAACAGCACGCCGAGCGCGCCGATGAGCAGTTGCCCGAGGTAGTAGCCCTGCATCGTCGCCGAGGGGACCCGGTCGTTGAAGTCGATGTGTCCGCTGAGATGACGGGTGTTGTAGGCGACGATCAGCGCGATCGCCAGCATGCCCAGCACCGCGACGGCCAGCACGGCGAGCGTCGAGCGCAGGGTGCGGAACTTGCGCCATTCGGAGACGATCGTCCGTGCCAAGGTGACCGGCTGGACCGTCACGTGCTCGGTCGGCTCGTCCACCGCCGCTGCTGACGCGGTCGTGGTCGCGGTTGCGCTCATGCCGCCTCGCTCACGCGGTCTCCGGCGCTGCCGGCGGGGACACGCGCTGGGACGACGTACTCGCGCGCGTCCTCGGTGAGCGCCATGTAGGCCTCCTCCAGCGACGGTCCCAGGGTGGCCAACTCGAACAGCGTGATGCCCGCCTGGCCAGCGATCGCGCCGATCGCGTCGCTGGTCAACCCCTCGACTTCGAGGACCCCCTCAGCTGCCCAGCGCAGCCGCACCCCGTCCCGGTGCAGCAAGGCGCGCAGCCGCTCCAGTTGGGGCGAGCGGACCCGCACGACCGCTGACCCGGCCTCGGCGATGAACTCCGACACCGGCTGGTCGCGCAGCAAACGACCCCGCCCGACGACGATCACGTGGTCGGCCGTCAGCGCCATCTCACTCATCAAGTGCGAAGAGAGCAGCACCGTGCGGCCCTCGTCCGCCAACCCCCGCAGCAGCTGCCGGATCCAGCGGATGCCGTCGGGGTCCAGGCCGTTGACCGGCTCATCCAGCACCAGGGTGCGCGGGTCACCCAGCAGCGCGGACGCGATGCCGAGCCGCTGTCCCATCCCCAGGGAGAACGTGCCAGCGCGGCGCCGAGCGACCTCGGTGAGCCCGACCAGCCCGATCACGTCATCGACCCGGCGACGCCCGATCCCCGCCGTGTCCGCGAGCGCGAGCAAGTGGTTGCGCGCCGAGCGGCCGGTGTGCACCGCGCGCGCCTCCAGCAGCGCGCCGACCTCCCGCAACGGGCGGGCATGCTCAGCCATCGGCGCACCGTTCACCGTGACCCGACCGGCGGTGGGGGCGTCCAGACCGAGGATCATCCGCATCGTCGTCGACTTGCCCGCGCCGTTCGGCCCCAGGAAACCAGTGACGACGCCCGGCCGGACAGTGAACGACAGGTCCTGCACCGCGACCTTGTCTCCGTACCGCTTCGTCAGACCAGCCGCCTCGATCATCCCGCTCCCGTCACCGCCACACACTCGAGAGCCGACAGTAAGCACAGCCACCCGACGCCACAGCGCAGACCAGGCGAACCCTCAGCCGCCGTGACCGGCGGGTGCCGGCGTTCTCGTGACGGAACTGAGAGCGGGGGTCGTCGACGCCGGCGCCGACCGACACTGATGGGGTGCGCTCAGGGCGTTGGCGGATCGTGGTCGCGGCCGGGGCGGTGCTGGGCGTGGGCCTCGCCGGCTGCAGCGCCTCGGCGCCCGCCTCGCACGAGACCGCAGCGGGCACCAGGCCGGTGCGGGCCTCATCAACTCTGGGCTCCGTCCACGTCCCCGCCTCGGCTGGCGTCGGTGCATCCACGAGCGCGGTGCCTCGGTTCGAGCACGTGGTGGTGGTGGTCGAGGAGAACCACGCGTTCGGTGAGGTGATCGGCTCCAGTCAGGCGCCGTTCATCGACCAGCTGGCCTCGACCGGGGCGGTGTTGACCCAGTCCTACGCCGTGGCCCATCCCAGCGAACCGAACTACCTGGCGCTGTTCTCCGGCTCGACCCAAGGGGTCAGCGACGACTCCTGCCCGCACCGGTTCACAGCCGCCAACCTGGCCACTGCGGTGATCGGTGCGGGCGGCACGTTCACCGGCTACTCCGAGTCGCTGCCCTTCCCCGGCTACACCGGCTGCAGCGCCGGCGCGTACGCGCGCAAGCACAACCCGTGGGTGGACTTCCCCGCGGTCCCGGCCGACGACAACCAGCCGATGACGGCCTTCCCGACCGACTTCAGCCAGTTGCCTACCGTCGCGTTCGTCATCCCCGACCTGGATCACGACATGCACGACGGCACGGTCAGCGCCGCCGACAGCTGGCTGCAGAACCACCTCGCCGGCTACGCCGAATGGGCGCCCAGCCACAACAGCCTGCTGGTCCTCACCGCCGACGAGGACGACTCCGCCCAGGACAACCGCATCCCCACGGTGCTGGTCGGCGCGCACGTCACGCCTGGCACCGACAGTCAGAAGACTGACCATTACGGGTTGCTGGCCACGCTGCTGGACACCCTGCGGCTGCCACCGCTCGCCCGGAGCGCCAACGCATCACCGCTGACCGGCATCTGGTCATCGTGAGCGGTGGCGAGCAGACGAGTGTGGTGGTCCGCGGCGCCTCGTTCGAGGGCCGGCGGCGGTGATGGCCGGCCGCGCTTGCGCTGCTAGCCCGTAGTGGGTCCTGCGGGTCGCCCGAGCCGGGTGTAGTTGGCGTACCAGTCCCGGGTGAACAGCGCTTGCGCCTTGCTGAGAGTCAGCTTCGCCGGTCCGCCGCCAGGCGGGCAGAGCTGTCGGAACGCCCACACCTCGAGCTGGTCTTTCACCTGGCTGTTGGCGGGCTTGCCGTCGCTGCCGGTGAGCGGGACGTCAGCTGGCCCACCGATCTCCGGCCACAGGTTCCTCGGGTCGTAGCCGTCCCCGCCGGCGACGAGCGGCAACAGGTCGTCGAGCTCGACCCGTCCGGCATCAGCCGGGCCGAGACCGGCGTAGCCGCGGTAGCCAGGCACTGGGTGCACGCGGCCGGTTCGCGGATCGGTGACTGTGGCGCTGTGCCCGACCGGGGTGGACAGCTCCAGTCGCAGGACTTGGTCGGTGTACGCCGGCGGCGGCTGGTCCTTGCTCGTGCCCGCGCACACGGTCGACGCCAAGGTGTCGTTGGTGACCGCCGGGTTCCGCACCGGCCTGGTGACCGGCAGCGGGGCGACGCCGGCTGGCTCGTCACTAGCCGGATCTTCGGTCGCCTCCGCGGCGACGCTGCGCAGCGCCGACGCGTGCGGAACTGCGTTCGGAACCGCGTCCGGCACCGCGGAACAGCCGCCGGTCGCCATCAAGGACACCGCTGCAAGTAGCGCCGCCCACCGTCGGCAGTTCACGGCTCGCGTCACCGAGCCAGCATGGCGAACGGATCGAAGCTTCGTCGCCCATCCCTGTGCTCCGCCTCATCGAACGGCCGTGAGCCGCAGGGAACGTCGGTCTGCACGAGCCGCGGTGAGTCGTTGCTGAGTTCCCGTACCGCGGTCGCACGTCAGCGGGATGGCAGCAGGTCTCGGGCGGCGCGGATGCAGAAGTACACGGTCGCGGCGCCGGCGACCAGTGCACCGCTGAGCGGGAAGCCGACACCCGGCGTCCCGTTCTGAACGGCCTGATCACTGGATGCAACAGCGAGCCCGGCGGCGCCGGCGGCGAAGCACGTGGCGCCCAGGGCGTCGACCAGTCCGGCCGGCAACAGCAGGAGTGAGCCGACCCGCCGGCGCCACCGCAGGTAGCCCAGTAGGCCCAGCAACCCGACGAGCCCAGCGAGGACGCGGAGCACGACCGCGTCGTCTGCGATCTCCCCGACCGACGCCCCGCGAGCCGCGATCGCCGCCCCGCCGACGAAGTCGCGGCCGAACCACACGTTCATGAGCAGGACGACCAGCCCGCTGATCCCGACAGCGAGCAACCCGCAACTGAGCAAGAACAGTGCGGCACGCAGCGTTTCGACGGCGAGCGCGGCGAACGAGCGGCGGAACGCGGCATGCGCGATCGGTGATGCGGGACCGAAGCGGCGCACCGATTCGTTCTCGGCGTCCTGGCGCGACATCCCGCCGGATTGGAGCTCGGCGGCTGCCGCGTGCAGGTGGTCACTGGCCTCGTCGAGCACTCGTCGCGTCGTCCGCGGATCGGCACGGGTCCGCAGCAGCAGCTCGTCGAGGTAGTCCTCGATCGGCGTCTCAGTCATGCGATCACCGCCTGCATCCGTGCGACGAAGCCCTGCCACTGCCGCCGCTGGCTGACGAACTCCGTGCGGCCGCGCGGCGTGACCGCGTACGTCCGCCGCCGCCGGCCTCCCGCCATCTCGACCGAGCTCTCGACCAGTCCTGCGCGCTCGAGGCGGTGCAACGCCGGGTAGATCGTGCCTTCCGCGAAGTCGAACTCGCCGCCGCTGCGCTCGTGCAGGGAGGCGATGATGGCGTAGCCGTGCGCCGGCCCGTGGCGCAGGACGCCCAACAGCAGCAGATCCACGTTTGTCGTCGTCGAACCACCCGCCATACCTCGACACTCTAGGCATGCATACGCGCGGTGTCCACCGGCTCCGGCGGCGCTGGCCGCGGCGTCGGGAGTGGGCGGTGACGCCGATCCCCGGGCGACCGGTTGGAGGACGACCGCCCGGGTCGGGCCGGTCGTGCGGTCAGTCACTGTCCTGGTGGAGGAGCTCCGGGTTCGGGTGTGCTGGAGACCGAGCCGGGCCCGGTGGCCGGCCCGCGGCGTCGCGGTGGTCTCGGGCGAACCGAAGTCTCTTCGACGCGGGTGAGCCCGAGTACGGCGATGATCAGCAGTGCGACCAGCAGGAGGAGCACGGCTCCGTGACCTGGTCCGCGGCTCAGGTGCTCGTCGTAGACGGTGACGCCGATGACCACGCTGAGCAGCGGGTCGAGGGTGGCTGTGGCGGGCAGGCTCGCGGTGAGCGGCCCGGCCTGCAGCGCGAGCTGTCCGAGGTAGAGCCCTGCGGCGGCCACGGTCAGCGCGGTGTAGAGCTGCCAGCTGGCGAGCAGCGCGACCACGCCGCGCTCGGCGAACACGCCGGTCGCCGACTTGATCAACGCCGCAGTGGTCGCGTAGATGGTGCCGACGGCGGCGCCGAGCAGCGCCGCCCGCCCGGCCGGCGGCAGGTCTCGGCGGGCGACGAGTACGCAGAAGACGACGCCGAGCCCGGCGCCGAGGGCGGCCACGACAGCGACGCCGCGATCGGCGTGGCCGGCGGGCGCGCCGTGGATGGCGCCGGACACGCTCATGAAGGCGATCAGGCAGGCGGCGAGCAGCAGCGCCCAGCCGGCCTCGAGCCAGGTCATACGCCAGTGCCGCAGGTGACGCAGCAGCAGGGCGAACAGCAAGCCGCTGATCAGCAGCGGCTGGACGAGGGCCAGGCCGCCCAGGTGCAGCGCGGCGATCTGCAGCCCTACCCCGACCAGGTCCGCGACGACGGCGAGCAGCCACCACGGGCTGCGCAGCGTGGCCGTGGCGAAGCGTGCGGCGCCGCGGACTCCGCCGCCGGTGGCGGCTGGTGCCCTGTTGGCCGCCGCCTTCTTCAGGGTCGTGGACACCGCGGCGGCCAGCGACGAGCCCAGCGCGAGCCCCACGACAGCGATCGGCATGACGGGGTCACCTTCTCAGCGCCGGGCCGGTCGGAGCTGACCGGCACGCAGCGGAGCACCGACACCGGCGGTCGGCGCAGCGACCGGCCGGGCGACCCCAGAGCTGGCCTCGGATGGCCCGGTGACTGCCGATCGGCGTCGTCGTGTCACCTGGTCCTCACCTGGGGGTGGACGATGCGGCCGGAGTCGATGCACGGGTCGTGCGGGGCGGACGTGCCGAGGCTCCCCTCGCCGGCCGGCTTCCCGCTCGGTGTCCCGTGGCGCCACCGGTAGCCGCCGGCGCGCCATCCCGGCGAAGGGCGCCGCGGTGGTGCAGCGTCCACAACGCGGCGAGACCGAACAGCGGCGGCGCCCAGAAGGACAGCAGCCGGTAGCACAGCACGCAGGCCAGCGCGGAACTGAACGGAGCGCCGGCCGCGGTCAGGGCACCGGTCAGGGCTATCTCGACGGGACCGACACCGCCGGGGGCCGGGATGGCAGCCGCCGCCTGGGCGCCGACCAGGAAGATCAGTGCCGCGGACAGCGCCGGGAGCGGCAGCCCGACCGCGCGGCTGGTGGCGAGGAACGCCGCAGCGCGGGCCCCGATCGCCGCCACCGCCGCCACGGCGACGACCGGCAGCACCTTCGGACTCCGCCAACTGGCGCGCGCCTGCCGGACCACCTGCGGCAGCCCGGCCCGAGCGGCCTGCCAACCAGGCCGCCGACTGCGCGGGCCACGGCGGGCCCGGACAGCGACAGCGGCGGCCCCGGCCGCCGCGGCGAGCGCGACCACGACGACGACGGCCACGACAGCGGCTCCGGGACGGTCGAGCGGACCGAGCTGGGGCGTGCCCGAAGCACGTCGCCGGAAGTCCCGCCGTGCCCGGGAAGCAGGGACAGGGTCAGCGCAGCGGCAGCGGAGGTGACCAGCTGCGCTAGTCCCGTGACGACGGCCAGCCCGCTCAGCGCGACAGCGATGCCCGCGCCGGGCACGCCGGCGCCGCGCAACAGCCCGGCACGCACGGTCAGGCCACCGACTCCGGCGACACTGACCCGGTTGCAGCACGCCCCCGCCAGCTCCCCTGCCACGGCCCGCCGCCGCGGAAGTACCCCGCCGGACGCGGCTGCCACCGCGCACCCCGCCGCGGCCAACTGCACCGCCACTGCCGCGGAGGCGAGCAGCAGCCAGCCCGGTCCCGCCGCCGCCACCGCACTCAGGCACCGCGCGAACACGCCGCGACGGCGGACCATCAGCGCGACCAGGGCGCCGAACGCGACGACCGGCCACAGCCACCCGACGGTGCGCAGGCCGGTGCGCGGCGCGGTGCGCGGTGCGCCGCGTGCACCCGCGGTGAACAGCAGTGGAGCTCCCGGCATGGGGTCATGCTGCTTGTCCGGCAGCAGACGGGCCCACCTGGGGCGGCGCAGGCCGCCGCGCCGCGCACACGTCGATGGTGCGACCGCCACTCATCGTCTGGCTGCGCCGGTGGGATCACCGGATCGCGCTACGGTGCCGACTCGTTCATCCGGTCCGATGTCCATCGCCGGTAGCGACGTCGCCGCGTCCTGGACTCGGCGCAGGCTGGCTCGGCTGGTCACCCACGCCGCGGCGAGCAGCACGCCGGCCAGCCACAGGTACGCGTCGCCGGAGATCCATTGCAGCAGGCTCCACCGGTACTCCGGCCGTCCGCCGCTCGGGTCGGAGCTCCACGGCTGTGCCCACAGCAGCCCGGTCGGTTGCGCGGTGCCCTGCTTGACGCCGGGCCAGGCGGCGATCACCAGCGCCGCGGCCACCGCGGCAGCCACCGTGACCGCGACACGCCAGGGCCGCCCACGCCGGGACGACCGTCGTTCGGTGCGCAGCCGACTCGCCGTGATCGCCGGCAACGCCACCACCAGCCACACCCAGTGGTGAGTCCAGGACACCGGCGAGATGAGCAGGGCGCCGAGCCCGACACACGCGGCGGCCAGCAGCTCGTCACCGCAACCGTGAGCGGCGCGAGCGATCCCCAGCACCACCCCGACCGCGGCGAGCGCGGCGAGCAGCCACAACCCGGTCACGAGCGGGCCGCCGTCCCGACGCACGGTGCGGACGATCAGGGCGTGCAGCGACTGGTTGGACACGAACGCCGGCGACGCGACCCGCGCGATCGGCGCGGTGTCCAGCACGCCACGGCTCCAGTACCGCAGCGAGTCCGCCGGCAGGACCGCCGCCGCGAGCACCACCGTGACCAGCCACGCCACCGCCGCGCGGGCGGCACGCCGCCGCTGCCCGGTGATCAAGAAGTACACGACGAACAGTCCTGGCGTCACCTTCACCGCCGTGGCGAGCCCGACACCCACCCCCGCCCACCGACCGTGCGGACCGGCAGTCACATCGAGGACGACGAGCAGCAGGAGCAGGAGGTGCACCTGGCCCAGGAACAGCCCCGCCTGCACCGGCTCACACCACATCGCCCACCCGGCCAGCGCCGCCGCCACCCCCAGCCGGACCGGCCCCGCCGCCCAACTGCCGGCAAGCCGCCACAACGCCACCAGCAGCGCCACGAGCGACAGCCCGGCCATCACCGCAGCGGCCGCCAGGGCCGGCAGGCTGGCCAGCGGCGCCAACACCAGCGCCGCGAACGGCGGGTAACTGAACGGCATCCGCGTGCCCGGCACGACCCGGTACAGCGACCACCCGTGCCACACCGCGCGGCCGTACGCGCGGTAGACGTTCAGGTCCTCATCGGTCCACACCCGTCCGGGCGCTCGCGCCACTGCCGCGGCCAACCCCGCCACCGCCGCGAGGTAGACGACGACACCGCCCGCAGCCCACGCCCACCCCGACCGCAAGGCGTGGCCCGCGCGCCACGCGTGCGGCCTCTCACGGAGCGCTGTTCCACCCGTGTCGACGTGAGCCATCCAGCTGTCCTCGAGCGGATCCGGTCGTCGACGGCGCAGCAACCGCCCGGTCCGTGCGGGCTGACCGGCCGGCTACCGGCCGATCCCCGGCACCGCTGCTGAGCCGCCCTGGCCGGCACAGCTTCGCAGCTCGGCCCGCTGGGGGAACAGGTGGACACCGACGCCACGACCGCGACACCGGCTGGCAAGCCGGTGACCACGTCCAGATCGTCCCCAGCCGCTGACCCGCACAGCTCGACGACTCGGGTCCCATCTCGGCGGATACTGGTCAGTCCTGGGGTGCCGGCGGTGAGGCTGCCGGGCCGGGGCGTGGGCGATGCCGGGGCGGGAGGTGCCGGAGCGGTGCGGGATGTGTTGCTGCTCCTCGCGGTGTTCCTCGCCTGCACGGTGGAGGCGGTCGAGGCGCTGACGATCGTGCTGGCCGTCGGGGTCAGCCGGGGGTGGCGCTCGACGCTGCAGGGGGTGGCCGCCGGTCTGCTGAGCCTCGCCGTCGTCGTCGCGGCGTTGGGCCCGGCGTTGGCGGCGGTGCCGCTCAACGCCCTCCGGCTGGTCGTGGGCGGCCTGCTGCTGGTGTTCGGCTTGGGATGGTTGCGGAAGGCCATCCTGCGCGCCTCGGGGTTCAAGGCGTTGCACGACGAGGACGCGATCTACGCGCGGGAACTGGCGGCGGCCCGGGTAGCCGCGCCGACTCGCCGGATGGCTGTCGGTGACTGGTACGCGTTCACGCTGTCGTTCAAGGGTGTGCTGCTGGAGGGGCTGGAGGTCGCGTTCATCGTCGTCACCTTCGGTTCCAACCAGGGCAGCATCCCGCTTGCCGTGCTCGGTGCGCTGCTCGCCGTCGTCCTGGTCACCGCAGCTGGTGTGCTGGTGCGCGGCCCGTTGGCGCGAGTGCCGGAGAACACCTTGAAGTTCGTCGTGGGCGTGCTGCTGACCTCGTTCGGCACCTTCTGGGGCGCGGAGGGCGCGGGGGCTCACTGGCCGGGTGCAGACGCCGCGCTGCTCGGCGTGATCGCCGCGGTCCTCACGGCCTCGCTCGGCTACGCGGCAGTGCTGCGCCGCCTCCACGCCCGGGCCGCAGCGGCGCCGCCCTCGCCGGCTGTCCGGGCCGAGGTGCGCTGACGTGGGCCGCGTGTGGCGCTGGATGCGCGGCTTCGCCGCGTTCTGGTGGGACTTCGTCGTCGGGGACGACTGGCGAGTGGCCGCCGGGATCGTCGTCGCCTTGGCGGTCACCGCGGCCCTGGCCGATCAGGGCCTGGCGGCCTGGTGGGTCGTTCCGGTCGCGGTCCTCGCGCTGCTCGGGATCTCGCTGGGCGCCGCGGTACGGACCGTTCGCCGGACCTGACCGGCGGCGACGTCGCCGTGCCAGCCGCGGCCGCGCGTCGGTTCCACGACGTCGTCGGCGGTTCGGCGGGGCGAGGTCAGTCTCGGGTGACCTGCACGATCCCGTAGATCACTCCCGGGAAGTGGCCGAGCAGCTGCAGGAGCAGCGCGATGAGCACCTTCTTGCTCGGCCCGTCGTGCAGCAACACGGCCAGCCAGGGAAGCACGAAGCACAAGATGATCAGCAGGACCTTCATCGGTTGCTCCTCCGTTCGCCTGTTCGTGCAGCCTGTCAAGTCTGTCGACCACCTTCGACATCCGCCCAGCCGGCCTGGACCGGTGGTCAGGCCGTCGTGTCGTGCCGGCTGGCCAGGAGTCGGTCGGCAGGTGGCTGATCGATCCGCGACAGTTGCAGGTAGCTGACGCATGCGACCAGCGCTGCGGCGAGGACGACGCTGACTGCACCGGCGCCGACGCCCAGTCCGCCGCTGCTGGTGGGTTTGCCGACCCAGTCGGCCAGCGAAGCGCCGAGCGGGCGGGTGAGTACGTAGGCGGTCCAGAACGCGGCAACAGCGTTGACGCTGAACAGGCCGTAGGCCGCGGCGGGAATGCAGATGAGCACGGCGAAGACCAGCGACGAGGCGAGGTAGCCGAGGCCGAGCGTGACCGCGGTGAGATCCCCGACGGCCGTGCCCAGCGCGAACGTCGCCACGACAGCAGCCCAGTAGAACAACTCCCGCCGTGTGGTGGTGACGCTGTGGATGGACAGCGTCCCTTCACTGCGGTGCCAGCAGACGAAGACGACAGCCAGCACCGCAGCGAACCCGACGGCGGAAACGGCGTACGGGACGCCGAGCCCGACGTGGACCACGTCGGCGGCCATGGTGCCGAAGATCCCCACGGCTGCGACCGCGGACCAGTACCGCCAGGCGACGTAGCCGTCGGCCCGCAGTTGCACTGCGAGTGCGGCGCAGAACGCGATGAACCCGAGCAGGACGGCGGGCACCGGGGAGATGCGGTGCACCAGGTAGTCGGACGTGGACTCCCCCAACGCCGTGGTCAACGCCTTCGTCAGCCAGAACGCCGCGACCACGTGCGGGACCTTCACCGGCCGCGCCGCGACCGTCGATGCGCTCGGCCGGCGATCCGTCCTGGTCCTGTTCCTCGCCCCCATGACCATCAGGCTGCCATCGGCGCTCTGGTGGGCACGAGGGGCGCTCATCGACCGCTTGGCCTTCGCCGCGCGCGGGCCGGGTGCTCGGACCCGGAGGTGCGACGCGCCGCGATCACGAGTGTGGAGGTTGAGAGTTCAACCGTCAGCGGGAGTAGGGTGCCCACCGTCGCTGCCCCCACCGCCGGTGGCGTCCGAAGTAGTGAACGGCTCGCGCTCACCGAGCTCGCGAACCGCGTCGCCCACCCACCCGATCGAGGCGCCAACGATGACCACCGCCGCACCGAGCTCCGTGACGACTGCCGCCGCCGACGCCCGGATCCCCAGCGAGCACCCGTTCGCGTCGCACCTGCGCCGTGTCGCCGCGCTGGACGCCGAGCAGCCGCACTGACACGTGGGTCCCGGGCGACGGGCCGCTGCCCAGCCTCTACCTCTCGCACGGTGGCGGCCCGCTCCCGCTGGGCCTGCACGAGTGGCTCGACCCGCTGCACGCCTGGGCCCGGGCACTGCCCCGGCCCCGGGCGATCCTCGTCGTGTCCGCGCACTGGGAGTCCGCGCCGCTGTCGCTCAGCGCCGCCCGGCCGAGCGAGCTGGTGTACGACTTCGGCGGGTTCGACCCGCTGTACTCCACGTTCCGCTACGACACCCCCGACGGCAGTGCGCTCGCCGAGCAGGTCAGCGCGCTGATGCCGGACACCGAGACGGTGCACCGGCACCCCGCTCGCGGGCTCGACCACGGCGCCTGGGTGCCGCTGAAGATCATGTACCCGGCCGCGGACATCCCGGTCCTGCAGCTCAGCCTGCCGACGGAGGACCCGGACCGGCTGCTGGCGCTCGGCGAGCGACTGCGCCCGTTGCGCCAGGACGGGGTCCTGATCATCGGCTCCGGTCACATGACGCACGGCTTGCCGTTCCTCACCCGCGAGGCGTTCCTGCACAACACGGTGCCCGGCTGGTCGGCCGACTTCGACGCCTGGGCCGCCGACGCGCTCGCTCGCGGCGACGTCGCGGAGCTCGCCCGGTTCCGCGCCGCCGCGCCCGGCATGCCCTACGCGCACCCGACCGTCGAACACTTCACCCCGCTGTTCGTCGCGCTCGGCGCGGCCAGCGACCCGAGCGCACCGGTGCACACCACTCTCGACGGCTACGGCGTCGGGCTGTCCCGGCGCTCGTTCCAGGCCGCCTGAACGCGAAGGAAGCGGCGATGGCACGGATCAAGGTCCTCGGCGGCACCGGGTACGGCGGATCTGCCGTCGTTCGTGAAGCCGCTCGACGCGGGCACACCGTGACCGCCTACAGCCGCACCGCGGCGGATCACCCGGTCGACGGAGTCACCTACCGCGTCGCGTCCGTGCTCGACCCGTCAGTGGCCGCCGAGGCCGTCGCCCAGGCCGACGTCGTGTTCGTCGCACTGTCCCCGCGTGGGGACATGGCCGGCCGCGTCGAGGGCGTCGTCGCCGGTCTCACCCAGCGCGCCGCCCGTGCGGGCGTCCGGGTCGGCGTGCTCGGCGGAGCCAGCTCGGTGCTCATGGCCCCCGGTGGGCCGCGGCTGTTCGACGAGCGCCCGCCGCCTCCGGAGGCCCTTCCGGAGGTCCAGACCGGCCTGAACCTCCTCGAGCAGCTGCGGCGCTCCGACGAGAGCCTCGACTGGTTCTACGTCAGCCCCGCCGAACAGTTCGGCGCGTGGGTACCCGCGCCGGTCACCGGCAACTACCGGGTCAGCGACGACGTGCTGCTCACCGACGCCGACGGCCGCTCGATCGTCTCGGCCGACGACCTGGCCCGAGCGGTGGTCGACGAGATCGAGCACCCTCGGTACCGGCGCCGACGGTTCCACGTCGCCCACTGACGGCCGCGGGCGCCCACCCGCGCGACGCGAGCCCCACGGGCGGTCCGTTGCCCACGTCCGCGAACACCATCAGCGCCTACGCCAGCGATGTGCTCGTCGCCAACGGCAGCTGACACCGGACACGCGCCGCAACGACGCAGCAGCAGGGGTGGACGCCGGCCTGGTGGTTACGGCAGGTTGTGCAGGCGTGCCGGAGGCCGAGTCAGCGCGCAACTTGCCGAGGGACGCCGCGGTCACCCGCGAGCGCCTGCTGAGCGCTGCCAGCGAGCTGTTCGGCCAGCGCGGGCTCGACGTGACACTGAACGACATCGCCCACCACGCTGGCGTCGGCGTCAGCGCGGCCTACCACCGCTTCGCCAACGAAGCCGAGGTCATCGACGCCCTGTTCGAGCAGCGTCTGGAGGAGGTCGCGAGGGTCGCCCAGCAGGCGCTCGACGACCCGGATCCCCTGGACGGGTTGGTGGACTTCCTGGAACGGGCGCTGCACCTGCGCCACGGCGCCCGCGGCCTCGACGCGCTCATGAACACCCGCCTGCTCGGTGACGGCCGGGTCAACGAAGCCCGCGACCGTATCGCGCCGCTCACCACCGAGCTGGTCGAGAAGGCCAAGCAGCACAACGTCGTCCGGCCCGACCTTGATTACAGCGACCTCGTGTTCATGCAGCTGGCCCTGTCCGCCATCATCGAGGCAACGGGCGACGTGGCGCCGGAGCTGTACCAGCGCTACCTGATCATCTTCCTCGACGGCATCCGCACCGACGGCGCGACGTTCACTCCGCTGCCGGCCTCGCCCCTCAGCGTCCACGACACCCACCGCGCCATGACCCGGCACCGACCGACGGTGGACCGCGGACGGCGCGGCGGCGACGCAGCCGACGGCTAGCTGGTCGTCCACTTGGGGTCGGTGGTGAACGCGACGACCACCGAGCCGGCGTGTCCGAGCTCCGCCAACCGGTCGTGCAGGTCCTGCCGGACGCGGTCGCAATCGGCCACGGTCTGCACCGGCGAGGACTCGTCGACGAGGAAGTCGACCTCGATGTCGAGCCGGCTGCCGACCTTCGCCGCGCGCAGGACCGACTCGCCGATCTCGTACTGGTCGCGGACGGCCTCGACGCAGGCCCGCACTTGTTCGCGGACCGGTTCGGCCGGGGCGGCTCCGAGCAGTTCGCTCGCGCCACCGACGATCAGCCGGGCCGGGACGAGCAGGAACAGCAGCGACACGGCCACCACCATGGCCGGGTCGACGTAGCGGGCGAGGTCCTTGTTGCCGGTGCTCACCAGCCCGACGGCGATCGCGAAACCCACCAGGACGGCGACGCTCAGCAGCGTGTCACCCTGCCACTCGGCCGCCTCCGCGCGCACGAGGTCGGAATTCCCGCCGCGGCGAAGGACGAGGGTGACGGCGACGCCGGCGCTCGTGGCGAGCACGGCGTAGAGCAGTGCCCACCAGGTGGCCACCGACCGCCCGCCGTTGAGGAGGTCACTGACGCCGCCCACCGCGGCGTAGACGCTCAACACGCCCAGCGCGAGCGCCTTGACCACCACGGTGAGTGGTTCCCAGGCTTCACGTCCCCAGGGGAAGTCCGCGTCCGCCCCGCGTCGTGACAGCCGCAGCGCCAGCACGCCGAGCAGCGACAGGCCGATGCTCAGGCACGAGTACAGCCCGTCGAAGACGATCATCGAGGACCCGGCCAGCAGCCCCCACACCGACGAGACGACGGCGAAGCCGGCCGAGGCGGCCACCGAGACGAGTAGCAGCCGACGATCGCCGCGGTGCTGATCGATCTCGGACACCGCCCCATGGTGTCGTGCCGGCCTGTCCCACGTGGGCCGCGCTGTCCAGGACGGGCCGGCAGGCGCGGTCCGCCTCGTGCATCGGCGTGAGCGTCGGAGTCGGCGCGTCATCCGCCGATGGAGCCGACCGCCCGGGCGATGATGAGCAGGGTGACCAGCAACGCTGCGGTCGCCTGACAGCCCATGAGCATCTTGGCGCGACTGGTGAGCGGCATGGTGTCCGTCGGGCTGAACGCGCTCGAGTTCGTGAGCGACACGTACGCGTAGTCGACGAACGTCGGGATCCAGCCGGCTTTGCCGCTCGAGCCGACGGCGACCTCGTGGATGGTGTCGTCGTTCTCGTCCTGCGAGAAGCGCCAGTCTGCCGGAGGCAGTTCGTCGCGGCGCAGACGACGGCGGGCCACCGGTCCGCCGCGGTCGAGTTCCCAGTACAACAGCCCGAAGCCGATGACGTTCGTCAGCCACACCTGCATGCCGGCCAGCAGCAGTGACGTCCCGCTGGCCTTGGAGGACAGGGAGTCGACGAGCAGCCCGAGCGCGACGAGGTTGGTCACGATGACAACTGCGGTGAGTCCGGCCGAGACGACACGGGACACCGTCGTCTCGCGGGTCATCCGGCGCGGGTTGACGACCACGAGGACGGCCAGCAGGACGAACTCGATGGCCGGGATGACGAACCGCGGAGTGAACAACAGCCGATCCGGCAGGGCGGCGTAGATCACCGCGGCGACCAGCACCGCGACCGCAGGCGGCGCGCGGTGCTCCCCCTGGCCCGCCCGTCGATGGCTGAGCTCCTCGTCGAGCGGGTCCCCGTCGGGCACGGGTCCAGGATGCCGGGAATGGCACGGTGAGCCGCGTGACCACGCCGCCGATGCGAGTCCGAGAGTCCGGAAGTCCGGGGCTACTTGACCTGGAAAGCTTCAGCCGCGCACCATTTGGCCAGGTCGCGTCGCCAGGAACCAGGCTCCGCCGCCTCGACGAACCTTCGACCCACCGACCCGGGAGCTGTGAGTGATCATCCTCGGCATCATCCTGCTGATCGTCGGCTTCATCGCCAAGATCGCGATCTTGTGGACGATCGGGATCATTCTCCTGGTGATCGGCCTGATCCTGGCCGTCATCGGCTTCACGGGCCGGGAGATCGCCGGCCGTCGCCACTTCTACTGATCGGCGGGTTCGCCGCGTCGCCGGGTCAGCTTCCCGTCGCCCGGGCGCGGAAGTCGAGCCACAACGCCCAGGGTCGGACGGAGGCGATCTCCAGCAACCCGAACCCGTCGTCGACGAGGCCGTCCATGAAGGCCGCGTGCTCGTCCCATGACCGCTGGTCGCGGATGCGGATGCGGATGCGGATGCGGACAGACTCGTCCGACCTCGGCCCGCGGACGAGCGTCACAGCGAAGTTCGCCACGCCCGGATCGCCCATCGCCGGCCACGAGGTCGGATCGGCGGCGCGTGGTGGGCCTCAGCCGACGGTTCGGCGCGGTAGACCGGCGTCACCTTGTCCGAGCGCTGGACCAGTGATGGCGATCGCGCCGATGCGGGAACATGACTGACGCCGGCACTCGAACCGCACCCGACGCCGTCGGCCAGGGTGATGGCGGACGTCGGCCACCCGCACACCCTTGGAGCAGCCGTGACCGCGACCCAGAGCCCCTCGCACGAGCAGCCGAAGACCGCCAGCGAGTCCGCGGAGCGGCGCTACGCGACGGTCAACCCGTTCACCGGGAAGGTCGAGCGCGAGTTCGACTTCACCCCTGCCGAGTCGATCGACGCGATCATCGCGACTGCGGATGCCGCCTACCGGGACTGGCGGGAACGTCCGGTGCCCGAGCGTGCTGCGGTGGTGCGCCAGGCCGCACAGCTGATGGACGAGCGCCGCGCGGACCTCGCCCGCCTGATCACGACGGAGATGGGCAAGCGGATCGAGGAGGCAGTCGGCGAGCTCCAGCTCTGCTCGATGATCCTGAACTACTACGCCGACAACGGGCCGGCCTTCCTGGAGCCCACGCCGATCCAACCGCTGATGGGCCGGGGTGAGGCCGTCATCGAGACCCGCCCGATCGGCGTCCTGCTCGCCATCGAGCCGTGGAACTACCCTTTCTACCAAGTCGTCCGGGTCGCCGGCCCGAACCTGGTGCTCGGCAACACGGTCATCCTCAAGCACGCGGAGATCACTCCGCAGTGCGCCGCGGCGATCGAGCAGCTGTTCACCGACGCCGGGGCGCCCGATGGCGTGTTCACGAACACGCACCTGCGCATCGATGACGTGGAGCAGGTGATCGCCGACCCGCGCGTGCAGGGCGTCACGCTCACCGGGAGCGAGCGAGCCGGCAGCGCGGTCGGTGCCCTCGCCGGCAAGCACCTGAAGAAGTCGGTGCTCGAGCTCGGCGGCAGCGACCCCTTCATCGTGCTCGACGGCGCGGACCTGGGCGCCACGGTCAAGGCCGCGACGATGGGCCGGATGCAGAACACCGGCCAGGCGTGCACGGCGTCGAAGCGGTTCATCGTCACCGAGGAGCTGTACGAGCCGTTCGTCGAGGGCCTCCGCCAGGCGTTCTCGAGCTTCGCCCCGGGGGATCCGGCCGAACCGTCGACGTCGCTGGCCCCGCTGTCGTCCGAGCGCGCCGCGCAGGACCTGCACGCGCAGATCCGGGACGCGGCCGACAAGGGCGCGACCGTCGTCACCGGCGGCGGACGACCCGAGCAGCCCGGCGCCTTCGTCGAGCCGACGATCCTCACCGACGTCACCCCGGAGATGCGGGCCTACCGGGAGGAGCTGTTCGGCCCCGCGGCCGTCGTCTACAAGGTGAAAGACGCTGACGAGGCGGTCGCGCTGGCCAACGACAGCGACTTCGGCCTCGGCGCCACGGTGATGAGCAGCGACCTCGACCGCGGCAAGTCGGTGGCCGAGCAGCTCGAGGCCGGGATGGTGTGGATCAACCAGCCCACCGGCTCGTCGCCCGAGTTGCCGTTCGGCGGCGTCAAGCGTTCCGGCTACGGCCGCGAGCTGTCCGAGCTCGCGATGTTCGAGTTCGCCAACCGGCGGCTGGTCCGGGCGTTCCCGGCGAAGAAGCCGGACAGGCCGCAGGGCGGCTGAGCGCACGCCTCAGCTGCCGCGGTGAGCGCGCAGGACGGCGTCGTGGGTGACGACGTCCTGTCCGTGGTGGTGGTCCCTGCGCCGTCGGGACTCACAGGTGTCGATGACCCAGCCGTCGTCGAGGGTCGCGGCGACGTGGTCGGCGCTCCAGCCCGCTTCGGCGAGGTGCTGGCGCTGCATCGAGGTCTGCAGGTCGGCGAGGTCGTGCCCGACGACGAGCAGTGTGCCCCCAGGGCCGACGGCCGCGGCGAGCCGGTGGAAGAGGGCGCGGCGCGCGTCGCCGGGCACGTGGACGAACGACGCGGTGACCAGGTCGTAGCGGCCCGGGATCTCCTCGCGCACGGCGTCCAGGTGCAGCGTCGCGATCTCGACTCCCGCGGCGGTGGCGGCGTTCACCGCACGTCTCAGGGCCACGTCGGAGAGGTCCGCTGCAGTGGTACGCCACCCGCGCGCCGCGAGCCACACCGCGTCCGCCCCCTCGCCGGCGCCGACGTCGATCGCCGTGCCCGGGGTGATGCCGCTGACCTCGGCGACGAGTGCCGCGTTCGGGTTGCCGCTGAACCGCTGGGCGGAGTCGCGGTAGCGCTGGTCCCAGGCCTCCTCGCTCCAGAACTGCTCGCGGTGACGTTGCGCGGCGGCCGCGGCGTCGGTGGTGATCAGCTCGTTGTTGAGGGCGCCGGCAGCCGTCAGGCCGGCTGCAGCGGAGGAGACGACCTGGGCCATGGGGTCGGCGAGGTTGCCGGCGACGAAGACACCGGCGACGTCCGTGCTGCCCGTCGGTCCCGCTGCGACGTGCGTGGCCACCGGGATGTCGCCCATCCGCATCTCGGTCGGCATGACGCCGAGCGGCTCGAGCAGCTCGGTCCGGGCACGGACGAACGAGGCCGCCACCACCGCGTCCAGCGCGAGGCGCGAGCCGTCGGCGAGGCGCAGGCCGGACAGCTCGCCACCGCCGGAGGTCTCGACCTCGTCGACCGGCCCCGCCAGCACGTCGATGCCGAGCGCCGCCAGCTGGTCCGCGGCCTCACCCGTCGGTGGCTCACCCTGGTGCACGATCAGGGTGACGTCCTCGCTGAGCTGCCGGAACATCAGCGCCTGGTGCACACCCATCGGACCGGTGGCGAGCACCCCGATGCGCTGCCCGCGGACCTCCCAGCCGTGGCAGTACGGGCAGTGCACCACCTGGCGCCCCCAGTGCTGCGCCAGGCCGGGCACTTCGGGCAGCTCGTCACGGGCGCCCGTCGCGAACAGCACGCGCCTGGCCAGCACCGACGTACCGGCGGCGAGGACCTCCAGCCGCTCGTCGTCGGCGCGCCGCACCGACCGCACCCGCTCGTGCACCACCCGGCCGCCGTAGTCGGCCACTTCCTGGGCACCGCAGGCGTAGAGCTGCGCCGGAGGGGTGCCGTCACGAGTCAGGAAGTTGTGCACGTGTCCGGCGAACGCGTTGCGCGGATCGCCCGCGTCGAAGACCACCACCGAACGGCGGAACCGGGCCAGCGCCACCGCCGCCGACAGTCCGGCGGCTCCGCCACCGATGACCGCGACATCGAGGAGTTCGTCCATGGGCTCAGCCTGCAACCGGGGCCTACCACCTTGCAAGCGCCGTTGCCGAACCGGCAAGCTCGACGTGTGACCGAGATCGATGACGCCGTCCGGAGGATCGGGCCGCGATTGCGCACCATCCGGGAGCGACGTGCGGCGACCCTCGCCGAGGTGTCCACCGCGAGCGGGATCTCGGTGAGCACCCTCTCGCGGCTGGAGTCCGGGCAGCGACGTCCCACCCTCGACCTGTTGTTGCGCCTGGCCCAGGCTCATGAGGTGCCGGTGGACGAGCTCATCCAAGAGCCCGCCACCGCGGACCCCCGCGTGCAGGCCGAACCCGTCCGTCGCCCGGGCCGCGTCATGCTGCCGCTCACCAGACGACCCGGCGGCGTCCAGGCCTACAAGATGATCATCGAGCCCAGTCGTGCGCTGCCCGACCAGCGCTCGCACGAGGGCTACGAGTGGATGTACGTCCTCAACGGACGACTGCGCCTCGTGCTCGCCGAGCTCGACCTGCAACTCGCACCCGGCGAAGCCGCCGAGTTCGACACCCACACACCGCACTGGTTCGGACCCGCGGACGAGCGCCCCGTCGAACTGCTCATCCTCTTCGGGCCTCAAGGCGAACGCGTCCACGTCCGCGCAGCCCCACGCCGGAACGCCCGCTCGACGTAGTCGCGTTCAGCCGCAGAGAGCGGTCAGCAGCGCGCGGTGCGGGGGCGCTGCCCGAGCGGACGTTCCGCGGGTGAGATCAGTAGAAGTGCCGGCGACCGGCGATCTCCCGGCCGGTGAACCCCACGACCAGGAGGACCAGACCGATCACCAGCACGATGATCCCGATCGTCCACAGGATCGCGATCTTGGCGATCAATCCGATGATCAGCAGGATGACCCCGAGGATGATCATGGACGGCTCCGAACTGTCGGCACGCGAGTGCGTCAGTGGTTTGGCCGGACGATAGCCCGTCGATCAACCGACCGGCCGGAGAACGCGCCGTGGCCGTGCTGGTTCAGCGGTTGCTGGCCGCTGAGGTACCCGACGACGGCACGCCCGACCAGCACCAGCGCCGCGGCGACGACCAGCCAGTCGTCAGCACGGGCGCTCAGGCGGGCACCGAGCCGGCGCAACGCGGTTCTCCCGACTCAGGCGGGTACGACATGTCCGATGCCGACGCGGACGAGCAGTTCGTAGAGTGCACGCACCGGTGGTTCGATCGCCGCGGCGATCAGCTCGACTACTGCCGCGATGGCGGTCTCCGGGGTGACCGGGCGGTCGTGTCCGCTGCCGGTGGCGATCGGCGTGGTCATGCCGCGAAGGTCGCGCTGGTGATCGGCGCGACGGCGGACACGACGTGACGGGAGGGTGAACGGTGACTGTCGGGCCAGAGGAGAGGGCAGCGGCGTCGCGGCGCAGGACGTCGTCGGGGCCGGTGAAGTCGGCCGGAGCGGGTCGCGGCGCGGCCGGTGCCGCGCGATCTGTCGAGCGGCCCCCGGCTGGGGGTCCCGCCGGGCGGTCGCCGTCGGGACGGGGCCGGGCGGCGGCACGTCAGGTGCGAGCGCGAGAGACGGTCGAGCTGGACCTGCCTCTGGTCGGGCGACTGCGGCTCCCGCGTCCCGAGCAGTTGGCGTACCTGGCGGGCATCGGCGCGCTCGCGGCGTTGGAGATCATCGAGTGGCCGGCGGCGCTCGTGTTGGCGATCGGTCACACGTTGGTGACGCAGCAGCACAACCGGGTCGTCGAGGAGCTGGGGGAGGCGCTGGACGAGGCCTGAGGCGGCGGCTCGGCCTCGGTGCCTGGCGCTGGCAGCGCGACGGCGATGAGTGCCGCTAGAGGTCGTCGACCGGGCGCCGGGACAGAGGGGTCCTTCCTTCGGGGGACGCGGCGCGGAGCTGCCGGATGACCAGAGCAGTGGTCCCGCCGGCGAGAAGGATCGGCCAGTCGACCAGGCCCGTGATGCCGAGCGCGGCGATGCCGAGCGCGGCGGCCGGTGTGGACGCCGCACCGGCGGAGGCGCCGCGGGCGAGGCCGGTGGCCGTGCCGCGGAGTGCGCCGGCGGCCGCGCCGGCGGCGGCGCCGCCGACGACGCCGGCCGCCTGAGTGGCGTAGGTGACACCCGCCCCGAGCGCGTTCGGTACCGCAGTTCCCAGTCGCATCCGCGTCGTCTCCTCGCTGAGTTGCTCGAGCCGGCGTGATGGGCTCGCCAGCGCTAGACATACCACCCGCGCGGCCGGGTCAGACGGGCCGGAGGTCGACCGGGGGACGGGTCCTCGCCGGCGCAGGCGTGGTCTCGGCGGGCGACGTCGTGGGCTCGTCGCGGTGCGGGGTGCGCGCGGAGGGGAGCAGTTGCGGGGCGAGCACGGCCAGCGCGGTGGCGCCGGCGGCGCTGGCCACGGTGGTGCCCCAGGCGACCGGGCCGAGCGGCGTGCAGCCGAAGAACTGGCTCACGCCGGGGGTCTGGATGATCGCCGCGAGGGCGACGGCGGAGCCGAGTCCGGTAGCGGCCACGAGTGGGGTCCTGCCGCCGACGGCGAGGGTCTGACCGAGCTGGGTGCCGACGAGGGCGGCCAGCGCCATCGTGTCGGCCCGCCGCCGCCGTCCGGTCAGGACCCCGATCTGCCAGGCGGCGAGCGCGCCGGTGGCCGTCGCGGCGCCGCGGATGGCGATGTCGCGCACGAGTGGGGCACCCAGCGACGGTGTGCCGCGGTGCAGGATCTCCCGGCGCTCGTCGGTGTCGGTGGGGGTGGCGGCAAGCGCGATCGCCATCGCCGGCAGCAGGTCGGTCAGCATGTTCACGAGCAGGAACTGCCGGGTGCCCAGGGGCGCCCGGCCGGTGAGAGCCGTGCCGGCGAGGGTGAACGACACCTCGCCGGCGTTGCCGCCGAGCAGGATGGCGACGGCGTCGCGGACACGGCGCCACATGGCGCGTCCTTCGATCAGGGCCGGGAGGACGAGGCTGAGGTCCGGGCGGGTGAACACGAGGTCGGCCGCTCTGCGGGCGGCGGTGGAGCCGTGCGCCGTCATGCCGATACCGACGTCGGCCAGTCGTATCGCGGCGGCGTCGTTGGTGCCGTCGCCGGTCATCGCCACGGTGCGGCCCGCCGACTGCAACGCGGCGATGATCTGCAGCTTCTGCTCCGGGGAGACCCGGGCGAACACGCTGCTGCTGCGGACCGTGGCCGCACGGCGCCGCTCGTCCTGCCCGGCGAGTTGCGCGCCGGTGACGACGGTGGCGGCCGGGATGCCGAGCTCCGTCGCGATGGCACGGGCGGTGACCGGGTGGTCGCCGGTGATCATGACCGGGCTGAGGCCGGCAGCGCGGAGTTCGGCGATGGTGGCGGCGGCTTCGGGGCGTGCGACGTCGGCCAGCCCGACGAAGCCGAGCAAGGTCAGCTCGTCGGCGAGCTGCTCGGTGTCGTGGTCCGTGTCGCGCTGGCTGTCGGCGTCGGTGTCAGTGTCGGCGGCCAGCGGCTGGAGGCCCGTGTCGGACGGCGGGACGCTGCGGCGTGCCACCGCGAGGACTCGCAGGCCCTGCCCGGCCAGCTGCGCGACCATCCGCTCGGCGTCGCCGCGCGCCGCCCGGTCCAGTGCGCGCTTGCCCTGCTCGTCGCGGACGTGGGTGCAGCGTGGCAGCAGCGACTCGGGCGCGCCCTTGACGACGAGCCTGAGCCGCCCGCCGCCGACCCGGCCGAGGGCGGCGGAGAAGCCGCGTTCGCTGTGGAAGGGCAGTTCGGCGAGCTCGTCCCAGTCGGCGTCGAAGTCGTCGCCGAGCACGGTGTGGACTCCGTCGAGGACGGCGCGGTCGGTGGCGTGCGGCAGGGGCTCACCCGGTTCGGGTCGCGGGCACGCGCGCGCTGCGGCGCGGAGCACGCGACGGGCGGCGGGATGCGTGAGAGGCCAGTCGTCCTCGAGCCCGGCGGCCCGGACGAGCGTCAGCGTGCCGCGGGTGAGGGTCCCGGTCTTGTCGAAGCAGACGGTGTCGACTCGTCCGAGCGCTTCCACCGTCCGCGCCGAACGGACCAGGACACCGCGTTGGGACAGTCGCCGTGCCGCGGACAGTTGCGCGACGGTCGCGACCAGTGGCAGGCCCTCCGGGACGGCGGCGACGGCGACGCTGACCCCGGAGCCGATCGCGGCGCGGGGCGTCTGGCCGCGCAGCAGTCCCAGCGCGGTGACCGCCGCGCCACCGAGAAGGGTGATGGGCAGCCCACGCCTGGTGAGCTGTTCGAGGCGCGCTTGCATGCCGGCGGGCCCGGCGGCATGGGCGGCGAGCGCCACGGCGCGGCCGGCTTCGGTGGCCGGGCCGACCGCGACGACGAGGGCGACGGCGCTGCCGGTCAGCACGCTGGTGCCCTCGTACGCCATGCAGGCGCGGTCGGCCAGTTCGGCGCCCGGGGTCGCCTCGACCTGCTTGGCGACCGCGATCGACTCCCCGGTCAGGCTCGCCTCGTCGATCTCGAGCCCGTTCTCGCGCAACAGCCGGCAGTCCGCGGGCACGACGTCGCCGGCGCGTAGTTCGACCACGTCACCGACCCGCAGTCGGCCGGCGGCCACGGTGGTGACGGCACCGTCCGCGGTGCGCGAGCCGTGTCGGACGTCGTCCGCTGCGGCGGCGGGCGTGAGGACGTGAGCGGGGACGGACTGGTCGGCCAGCAGTGCCTGCACCGCCTGCTCGGCGCGAAGTCGTTGCAGTCCGCTGACCACCGCGTTCGCGCCCAGCACGCCGCCGACCAGCAGCGCGTCGGTGGCGGACCCGATGACCGCGGAGGCGGCGGCCCCGGTCGCGAGGACCGGGGTGAGTGGGTCGTTCAGTTCGGCGCGGACGGTCCCGGCGAACCGGCTGAGCGAGCGCCACGCGGGGGATGGTCGTGCGCCTGCGATCGTCAGCGCCGTGTCGGCGTCGGTGACTCGGGCGTCGAGGTCGGCGCGGGTGTCCACCGCGGGTGGAGGCGGGATCCGCTGCAGCACTTCCTCGACGTCCAGTGCGTGCCACGGGGTGTGTTGGACCGGCGTCGGCGCCGGCGCGCGGAACACCCGCCCGGCCACTCGGGTGCCGACGACCATCCCGGACGCGGCGGCGAGGTTCACCGGCAGTGTCGCGCCGCCGCGCCGTCCACTGCCGACGGCCGCGAGCAGCGCACCGAGGAAGCTGGCACCGACGGCGAGGGTCACGCCGCGGTGACTGACCGACCGCGCCGCCGGCACCGCCGACAGCACGCGTGCCGGCGCGGTGAGGCCAGGGCCGGCGAGGACGTCCGCGGTCCACGGCACCCGCCCAGCGGCGGGGATGACGCCGACGGCGAGGTCGGCGGCGGCCAGCAGCCGCTCGTCGCTGCTGACGACGGCGACGACCTGGCCGTCCCGCTGCCAGCCGCGCACCAGCGCAGCCAGGCCCCGGCGTCGAGCGACGATCTCGTCGACCCGCCCGGACAGCTCGGCGGCGTTCGGGTCCTCGACGAGGACCAGCCGGGAGGCTGCGGCGCGCGCTGCGCCGAGCACCGCGTCGGCCAGCGGGTCGAGTTCCCGCCCGACCGTCACGGCGCCGACCGGCCGGCCGTCCTCCACCAGCAGGAGGTGGCGCAGGAGGCCGTCGGCGTCGGCGGACTGCTCGGCGACGTCGGGGTCGGCGGTGAGCGTCAGCCGGTGCCGCCGCCGACCGGGCGGCGGGACCGGCAGCCGTCGCTGCTCGTCGAGCACGCGCTGCGCCGCACTCCACACGTGCTCCCGGGACCAGCTGTCCGCCCGCGTGCTGGCGTCGACGACCAGCGGCCGGTCTCCGACCAGGACCGCGCCGTCGACGAGCACGGTCGTGATCCGGTCCATCCGTCGCAACGCGGCCGGGTCGATGACGACGGACCCGGCCCGGGACAGGCCCACGGTCAGGCGGTCACAGAACGCGTCGCGGGCCGACCGGGCCGCCTTCGGGGCGCCGATCAGGACGGCCTGCCCGGCGAGGTTGAGCGCGACCGGGCTCAACCCGCCCAGGGTGCCCGCGGCGGCCGCCGCCAGGAGCGACGCGGCGGCTGCACGGTCGGCGAGGGTCTCGACCGGCCCGGAGGGGACCGGCACCGGCCGGCCGCCGCCCTCGACCGGCGCGGCGGCGCTGGGACGTCCCGGACCGTGGAGTTCGGCCTCACGCGCGGTGAACGCGGACAGGCGGGCCCGGGCGGCGGCCAGTGCCTGACCCCGCAGCGCGGTGTCGACCGCGAGGGACACCACGCCGTGCGTCAGCCCGTGCACCGCGGCGGAGGACACCGCCAAGGCGAGATCCGTCTCGCTCGGGCCCAGGCGGCGCTCGAGCAGTTCGCGCAGACGCGGCTGGTTGTCGACGAGGACGACGGCCGCAGCGGCGCCACCGGGCAGCGCCGGCAGCCGCGCGAGGAGGCCGAGCGCCGCCGCGGACAGTCCGGCGAGGTCGGCCGCGAGGGCCAGCGCCTCCATGTGGACCGGCCGCGTGGCACCGGGATCGAGGTCGACGTGATCAGCCCGGCGCCGGTCTCCGACGCCGGCGGCCTGCTCCGCGGCCTGCACCGCGTCGACGATGTCCTCGACGCCGACCCGGTTGGCGTCGAAGCGCGCCACCAGCTTGCCCGTCACGCGGTCCACGCGGGCCCAGGCCATCCCCGGCAGTTCGTCCACGGCAGCCTCGACGGCCTGGGCGAGTTCGGTGCCGGCCGGGCCGCCGAGCAGCCCGCGGACCTCGACCTGCGCCCGCCCCCGCACCGCCCACACCTGACGCCCGCGCGCATGGCGCGCTGTCGGCGTCGAGCGCACCGACTGGGCGGCGGCGACCGCGGCGCGCGTGGGGGCGGCGGCGGCACGGCCGGTCAGACCCGCCAGGCGGACAGAGGACGTCACACCGGCCGCGGCGAGCCGGCCTGGGCCGCGCAGCGCCGAGGCGAACGCCTCCGCTACGGCCATGGCCCTCCCCCCGTCGCCGCCCCCGACCGCAGGCGGCTGCGGACACCGAGTCTGCCATTCCACGACCAGCGCACCCCGTCACGCCCGGCCCGGACGGCGGCAGGAGACTGTTGTCGGGTCGAGCTCCGGCTCGGCCAGGTGTTTGCTGGTTCTACCCGCACCGGCCCGTCTGTTCCGAGCCGACGTCTTCTCCAGGAGCGACCATGCCCACCCAGGCCCGCAGGACCGTCCGATCCCGTACTACCGGCGACGCGGTGGACACCGCCACTGCGGCGCTGGAGGCCGCGGCCCAGGACGTCCAGGACAACGCGGAGAGCCCAGCCGCGATCGGCCGGGCGACCGTCGACGTCGGGCGGCAAGCGAGCAGCACCACCGGTCGCGTCGTCCGGGCACCGGCCAGTGCCGTGCGCACGGTCGTCGAGGACCTGGCGGGAGCGGCTCGCCGACCTGACACCGTGCTCGCGTGGGTCGGACTCGCCGGGCTCGCCGCGTTCGGTGTCCTCGAGGCGCCGGTCGCCGCCGCCGTCGGGGTCGGCATCGCCGTCGCGGCGGGGACGCGACGCGCCCGCAGCTGACGGCCGACCGCGGACGGACTACCCGACGGGCGACGTGGTGCGACGGCGGGCGGTGAGTGGCTCGACTCGATCGCGCAGGGCCCCGACCGGCAGCGTCCGCTGCTGACAGGTGGCGAGCAGCCCGGGCAGCGCGGACAGCGCCGCACCAGCCGAGCCCGGCGGCGAGGTGCAGTCCGAGTCGTGGAGCAGCACCGTCGCTCCGGGTCGCAGACCGGCGCGCAGCGCGACGAGCACGGTGTCCGGCGTGGACCCGTGGCGCCACTCGCCGCCGGCGACCGTCCACAGTCGCGTCCGCAGCCCACGTTCCGCGGCTGCCGCGTACGCCGCCGACGTGAGGATCCCGTAGCTGGGACGGTAGTGCTGCGGTGCGACGCCGGTGATGTCCGCGAGCACGTCGACGCTGCGACGGATGCTCTCCCGCGTGCCGGCCGGCGTCTGCAGCAAGGCGCAGCGGTGCGACCAGCCGTGCACCGCGAGCTCGTGCCCGGCCGCGTGGATCTCGCCGGCCAACGCCCGGTAGCGCTGGGCGCGGGCGCCGAGCAGGAAGAACGTGGCCCGCACCCCGGCGGCGGCCAACGCGGTGAGGAACGCCGGCGTGCTGGCCGGGTCGGGCCCGTCGTCGAAGGTCAGCGCGACGTGGGCGGCGCTGCCCTGCCCGGCCAGACGTGGAGTGACCCGGAGGCGGACCGCGCTGATCGCGGTCACCGACGGGGCCGCGTTCGCCACCGCGGCGCCGACCGGCAGAGCTGCCGCCGCCAGGAGCACGCGCCGGCTCATCAGGCCTCCAGTCGCGCCGGCGACCGCGGGGTGTCGCTGGACACGCGCGCCCGCCACTCGCTGGCGATCATGTCCTGGACGTCCCGCCGCGGTGACCACTCCAGCCGCTCGGTGAGGCGCGTGGTGTCGGCGACGACCGCCGCCGGGTCGCCGGTCCGGCGCGGGCGGACGGTCGGGGCGATGGGCACGCCGGCGATCTCCTGCGCCATCGCCACCATCTCGAACACCGAGACCGGGACGGACCGTCCGACGTTCATCGTGAGGGGCTCGCGCAGCCCGTCGTCGAGCGCGGAGACCGCCGCAGCGAACGCGGCGGCCACGTCAGCGACGTGGACGTAGTCGCGCACACAGGACCCGTCCGGAGTGTCGTAGTCCCCGCCGAACACGCGTGGTGGCCGCCCGGAACGCAGCGCGTCGAGCACCGCCGGGACCAGTCGTCCACCGACCGGCACGGCTCCCAGGGACGGTGTCGTCCCGGCGACGTTGAACAACCGCAGCACGACGCCGGTCAACCCGGCGCGGCTGGCCGCGAGGTCGTCGAGCATCCACTCGCTGACCAGCTTGCTGCGTCCGTAGGGGGTCAGCGGCCGCACAGCGGCGGTCTCGGGAACCAGGCCGGCGTCCTGCTCGCCGTACACGGCCGCCGAGGAGGCGAGGACTATCCCGCGGATGCTGCTGCCGGCGACCACCTCGAACAGCCGCCGAGTGGCCTCGACGTTGTCCCGGTAGTACCGCAGCGGCGCGTCCACGGACTCGGCGCTGGAGACCCGCCCGGCGAGGTGGACCACGCCGTGCACGGAATGGGCGACGACGGTCTCGCGCACCGTCGCCAGGTCGGCGACGTCGGACCGCACCAGCGGGACGTCGGGCGGCAGCCGGTCCGCGCGGCCGGTGCTCAGGTCGTCGACGACCACGACGTCGCGACCGGCGCGCCGCAACGCGCGCACGACGTGCGCGCCGATGTAGCCGGCTCCCCCGGTGACCAACCAGCTCACGGCGACCGCCTGACCGCTGCGGGCGCGCGCGGACGCGGCGCGGACGACTCGGCGTCGGGCCGGAGCCGGGCCAGCGCCGCCACACCGGCCACGATGACGGCGACGCAGCCGACGAACAACACACCCGACCAGCCGTGGGGCACCGGCTCGCTGAACAGCACGACGCTGCCCGCGACCGGCAGCACCGCCGACATCGCGCTGCTCACCGGGTAGGCCACCACGGGCCGCAGCTGCAGGCCGCGCTGCAGCAGCGGGATCGCCAGGACCGAGCAGCCGACGAGGACGTACGGCGTCGGGGACGTCAGCAGTCCGAGCAGCCGGCCCTCGGCCGCGACCCGCCCGACCTGGCGGGTGGCCAGTGTCGCGCAGGCGTAGCAGAGCCCCGCCGCGCCGCTGAGCACCACCGCCTGCCGGGCTGCACTCGAGAAGCGCCGCCCGGGGCGGGTGAGCAGGGCCGCGGCACCGGCGCCCGCAGCGGCCACCGCCAGCAGGCCGAGCAGCTGCCCGGAGCTCGCCAGCGACCCGACTCCGCTCGACGCGCCGAACGAGACGCCGAGTCCTGCCACGCCCACTCCGGTGGCCGCCGCCGCCAGGACGGCGCGGCGAGGCAGCGCTCGTCGCGCGAGGAGCGCGGACAACAGCACGAAGCCGGGGACGTCCCACGCGAGCACGGGCGCGACGAGCGTTGCCGCGGCGAGAGCGAACGCGGTCGCCTCGAGGACGAAGCCGGCGATCTCCATCGCCATGCCGGTGAGCCACAGCGGCCGCCCGGCCAGCTGCCGCAGCAGCCCGAAGCCGATCCCCCGACCCTGACCGACGGCGCTGGTCGCCGCGGCCTGCGCCACCGGTCCTCCGGCGTAGCAGGACGCGGCGGCCAGTGCAGCGACGAGCGCCACGGCGGTCGACGAGCTCACCGGGTCCCGCCCGCAGCAGCGGTGTCGGGCAGCCGCATCTCCTCGAGGGCCCGCGCGAAACCGTCCTCCCACCGCTGCGCCGCGTCCTGCGGTCGCGCGGCGGGACCCGCCGTGGAGGCCGGAGACGCCAGGCGGGCCAGCACCGAACGGGTCAGCGCGGCGGGCTCCGCGGGAGCGACCTCGGCGCCACGTTCCAACTCCTGCTGCAGGTTCTCGCGGCCGTGTCCGGGGACGAGGTCCAGCAGCAGCAGCGGGCGACCGACCGCCCGCGCCTCGCTGCAGGTGTCGCCGGAGGTGGTGACGACCAGGTCCGCGGCCCCCATCAACGTCGGGACCCGGTCGGTGTAGCCGAAGGGGATGAGCTGCGGGTGGGTCTCGTGGTCACGACGAAGTTGGGCGGCGAGGCGCTCGTTGCGGCCCGCCACCACCAGGACGTGGACCCCGCTGTCGACCAGCGCCGCGGCCATCGCCCGCAACGGACCCAGCGCCCAGGAGCCCGTCATCAGCAGGACACAGCGCGCGTCGGGCGGCACGCCGAGCTCCGCCCGGGCGGTGGCCCGGCTCGGCGCGGCGAGGAACGGTGCTCGCACCGGCGCGGGGACCGTCACGGTGTGCGCGGTCGGGGCGAACTTGCGCACGAAGCGCGCGGCGGTCGCCGTGGTGACGAGGAACAGGTCGGTGTTGTCGTGCACCCACAGCCGGTGCGGACAGACGTCCGTGCACAGCACCATCGAGCGCAGGCGCGGGTACTCCTGCTTGACCGCGCTCGTGGCGGCGGCGCCGGTGGCGAACACGGACACGACCAGTTCGCACGGCCGCCGTTCCAGCTCGGCCCGCAGGGCCGGCGCCAGTCGGTGCACAGCTGCCTTCTCGGCGTAGCGGGCCAGCCGACCGCCTTGTCGCAGCTGCTCGAAGTGGAACGCGTCGTAGGCACCGGGCGTCGCCAGCAACCCGCGGAAGACCCGTTCGCCCGCCCGGCCGGCCGCTGAACCGAGCAGGGCCATGCTGTCGACGATCCGGGTCGACCAGCCACGTCGTTGCAGCGACGCCGCGCAGGCCTCGGCCATGACGTCGTGGCCCATCCCCAGTGATCCCGACAGCAGCAGCGCCGCCGGCGCCGCCGGTCCGGCGCCCGCCGACGCGACGGCCGTCATGCGCGGGCTCGCAGTTCGTCCCCGACCGCGGTGAACGCGGCGATCACCGAGTCGACCTCCTCGGTGGTCATGTCGGAGTGCACCGGCAGGCAGACGTGCCGGGCGCAGACCTCCTCGGCCACCGGGAGTGGCCCGGTGGCGAAGCGGTGCAGAGCCGGCTGCGCGTGCAGCGGCGTGTCGTACACCTCCCCGGCCATCCCGACCTCGAACCGTTCGCGCAGCTGTGCCTTCAGCTCTGTGCGGTCGAGGTGCTCATCCAACAACACCATGTACTTGTAGTGGTTGCTGACCGCGCCGGCGGGCGGGAGCACAGGACGCGCCCAGTCCACGCGGTCCAGCGCCGCGCTGTAGCGGGCGGCGACCTGCTGGCGGCGGTCGATGAACTCGGCGAGATGTCCCAGGTGGACGACGCCCACCGCGGCGTGCAGCTCACTCATCCGCCAGGCGTATCCCTCGCGGACGTGCAGGTTGCTGAGGAACCCGGCCTTGCCCTGGTCACGGTGGATCCGTGCTTCGTCCCGGATCCGTTCGTCCGCGGTCAGGACCATGCCGCCCTCGCCGCTGGTGACGACCTTCGTCGGGTAGAACGACAGCGCGCCGGCGATCCCGAAGCGCCCGGCGGAGGTCCCGGCGTAGCTGCAGCCGTGTGCGTGAGCCGCGTCCTCGACCAGTGGGATGCCCCGCTCGGCGCACAGCGCCGCCAGGGCCTGCGTCTCCGGGGTGATCAGGCCACCGATGTGCACGAGGACCACAGCGGCCGTGTTCGCGGTCAGCCGGGCGGTGACCGTGTCGACGCCGAGCGCGAACGTCTCGGCGTCGACATCGGCGTACACGGGCGTCGCGCCGGCCTTGATGACCGCGAACGCCGTCGCCGCGAAGGTGTTCGCCGGAACCACCACCTCACGGCCCGCCACCCCCACCGACCGGAGGATGATCTCGAGGGCCGCCGTCCCACTGCTCACCGCCACCGCGAACGGCACGTCGTGCGCGGCCGCGGTCGCGGCCTCGAGCTCTCGGGTGTTCTCGCCGAGGGTCAGCATCCCGGAGCTGAGCGCCGCGCTGACCCGCGCGCCGATCGCCGCGCGATCGGACTCGGTGAACACGACCCGCGCCGCCGGCACGGCCATCCTCACCACCGTCCTTCCCGGCCTCCGTCGCCGGTGCGCCCGCCGCGATTCCCTAGGTCGTGCGCCTACGATTGGATCATGCTGCATGTCCTTGCCGCGCCGCTGAGTGCCGACCCGACGACCGGCGCAGCCGCGCCCATCAGCTGCGGTGCCTGACCACGCCGAGCTCCGGGAGCCGGTGGGCGGGCCGGCCCTGGCAGGCCGACGACTCGCCGCACCGGTCACCTCCAACGCCCTGCCCATCCCTGCCGACGAGCAGCATCTCGCACCGATGCGCGACAGCAGCGAGCTGGTGGACAGACCCGCCGAACTCCGCCGCCGGTTCCTCGGTGAGGGCTACATCCTGATCCGTGGACTGTTGCCGCCGGAGGTCGTCCTCGAGCTGCGGCGGGACTACTTCAGCCGGTTCCCGCCCGGGTTCCTCGCCGAGGGCAGTGATCCCGCCGACGGCGTCTTCTCCGGCACCACGCCGGCCGGGCTGCCGGCCTACGGCACGACCGGCCACCCCGCGTACGACATGGTGCGCGGGTCGCGCTTCGACGAGCTGACCCGACGCGAGGAACTGCGCCGGATCAGCGAAGCGCTGCTCGACGGACCGACCGAGCTGCTCCCGCGGCGGATCCTGCGGCACTTCAGCCGCGACTCGCAGCTCGCGTCCCGCGCCCACACCGACCACGACTACATCGACCGCGGCACCGAGCAGTTGGTCACGGCGTGGATCCCCCTCGGCGACTGCCCGCTCGAGACCGGTGGCCTGGTCTACCTCGAGCGCTCGCACGACCTCCCGCGTGAGCGCCTGGACCAGCTGCGCGCCTTCACCGACCGCCCCGGGGACCGCAGGCCGCTCAGCAACGACCTCGCGCTCACCTCCCGGACGCTGGGCCGGCGCTGGTTGTGGACGGACTTCCGCGCCGGGGACGTCGCCCTGCACAGCCCGAACCTGGTCCACGCCTCACTGGACAACCACACCGACCGGATGCGCCTGTCCGCCGATCTGCGGTTCCGGCGGTCCGACGGCGCGCCCGACGAGCGGTGGCTCGCCGACTGGTCGGCGGACGACGGGTACTAGCCGACTGGGCCGGTGAGTCGCCGCGCCGGGCGGACCCTTCCCGCAGCTCCCGTTCCGGAAGACGGGGACGACACTGCTGGGTCCTCACGGGTCGCGCGAGCCCCGGCGGGTTGGGCGTGATGACCCGGATGAATCGGGCTTATCATCGGCGCCCGCGTGGGCGGTGAACCCGACCGCATGCCGCGCTGACGGAAGCGAAGCCGGTGATGGACCTGCAGCGGACCGGTCGGCGTCTGGACGTGGAGGGACTGCGCGCGGTCGCGGTGCTGGCCGTGGTGCTGTTCCACAGCGGGGTGCCGGGCGTCGATGGCGGCTACGTCGGGGTGGACGTCTTCTACGTCATCTCCGGCTTCTTGATCACCGGCCTGCTGCGCCGGGAGATCGCCGCGACCGGACGGGTGTCGTTGCCGGCCTTCTACGCGCGCCGGGCGCGCCGGATCCTGCCGGCGGCGACGCTGGTGCTGGTCGTCACGGTGGCGGTGTCTGCGGCCGTCATGTCGCCGCTGCGGCTGCACCTGGTCGCGCAGGACGCGCTGGCCTGCGCGCTGTTCGTGGGCAACTGGCGATTCGCCGCGGTGGGTACGGACTACCTCGCCGGTTCCAGTGCCCCGTCCCCCCTGCTGCACTACTGGTCGCTGGGGGTCGAGGAGCAGTTCTACCTGGTGTGGCCGGTGCTGGTCCTGCTGGGCACGGTGCTGGGCCGGCGGTGGCGTCCGGCGCTGCCGCTGGCTCTGGCGCTGGTGACGGCCGCGTCGTTCCTGCTGGGCTGGCGCTGGACGACGCAGAGCCCACCGGAGGCGTTCTTCACCTCACCGGCGCGCGCCTGGGAGCTCGGGGTCGGTGGGTTGACCGCGCTGGCGGCCGCCGGGCGCCCGCTGCCGACGTGGGCCCGCACGACCGCCGGCTGGTGCGGTCTGGCCGCGATCGCCGTGGCGGTGTTCGGGTTCAGCGGCAGCACCCCCTTCCCCGGCGTCCTGGCCGCGATCCCGGTCCTCGGCGCCGCGCTGGTCCTGCTGGCCGGATCGGGCCGCCCGGCCGGGCCGACCCGGCTGCTCTCGATCACGCCGCTGGTGCGGGTCGGCCGGGTGTCCTACGGGTGGTACCTGTGGCACTGGCCACCGCTGGTGCTCCTGCCCGTCGTCCTGGGCGAGCCGCTCACCCTGACCGAGCGGCTCGTCGTGGCCGCCGCGAGCCTGCTGGCCGCGACCGCCAGCCTGCTGCTGCTCGAGGACCCCGTGCGGTCCTCAGGGCGACTGCGGCGGCGACCGCGGGCCTCGCTGACGATGGCGGCTGCGCTCGTCGGCGGCGGCGTGACCGCCGCGCTGATCGCCGGACAGCTCCTGGTCGCGGCCCGGCAGCCGTCCGGCCCCGCCGCCGCACCGATCCGACTCCAGCCTCCGCTGCCGCCGGCGACGTCGACCGGCAGTTCCCCGTCCGGCAGCCCGGCACCGGTGGTGCCCGCCCAGGTCGCGGCGCTGACCGCAGCGGACGAGCAGGTCGGCGCCGCGGTGGCCGCGTCGCTGGGCGATCCGGTGGTCCCGAGCAACCTGGTGCCGCCCCTGCAGGACGCCGAGGGTGGCAGCGACAAGGCCGAACCCTTCCTCGACGGCTGCGACCTGAGCTGGAGCGACACCGAGCAGCCGCCGTGTGCCTACACACCCGGCTCGACCAAGGTCGTGCTGTTCGGGGACTCCCACGCCGCGCAGTGGTTCCCCGCGATGCAGACGATCGCCCAGCAGCACGGCTGGCAGCTGCAGAGCTGGACGAAGACCACCTGCCCGCCCGCCGAACTCAGCGTCCGCAGCCCCTACCTCGGCCGGCAGTACACCGAGTGCGACACCTGGCGGTCCGCCGTTCTCGGTCGGATCCGCGCGGAGAAGCCGGCGCTGGTCGTCCTCGGGGTCTCGCCCCGCTACGGCACCGACTTCGACTTCCAGATGGGTAGCCCCCAGTGGTACGCGGCGCTGACCAGGACCGTGACCGACATCCGCGCCACCGGTGCGCAGGTGCTGCTCATCGGGCCCGTCCCGGATCCGCACGTCGATGTCCCGCAGTGCCTGTCCGCCCACCCCGACGACGTCGCCGCCTGCAGCTTCCCTCTAGCCCAAGGCATCGACCCCGCGCTGGCCACGGGCGACCGGGCGGCGGTCCTGGCCGCCGGCGGGCAGTACCTCGACATCACACCGTGGTTCTGCACGGCCGAACGCTGCGCCGTGATCGTCGGCCCGGTGCTCGTCTACCGCGACGACAACCACATCTCCGTCCCGTACGCCCGGTGGCTCACCCCGCCGCTCGAGGACGCCATCGACGCCGTCACCGCCGGCGAACCGTTACCGAGCTGAGCGGTCCCGCTGGGCGTCGACGCGGCGCGTCCCGGGGCGACGACGGTCGTCGCGGACGTTGCGGTCCTGTGCGGCTCCCCGACGTCCCGGCATGGGCAGTGGGCCGCCGCTCACAGAATGGGTAGATCAGAACGGGGTTCGAGCGTGGTGAGGAGCGTCGGCGATGAGCAGTGGCGGTCAACAGCGACCGTCGGCTGAGGCGGGTCCGCCCTCGGTGTTCGCCGCCAAGGGCCTGACCGAGGGGCGGATCGTCGAGGCGACGTTGCAGCTGGTCGACGAAGCGGGGATCGCGGCGGCCTCGATGCGCGCGGTGGCCTCGCGGCTGAACGTGCGGGCGATGTCGCTGTACAAGTACCTGCCCGACCGGGACGCGCTGTTCGATGCGGTGGTCGAGCGGATCGTCAACGAGCTCGGCGACGACCCGGAGGTGCAGTCCGGCCCGGCCGCGGGGTGGCGGAGCTACCTGGAGTCGTTGGCGCACGGCGTGCGCCGGTACGCCCGGGGCCATCCGCATGCGTTCCCGCTCGTGGCCACGCGGCCGCCGACCGCGCCGTGGGTGAACCCGCCGCTGCGGTCGCTGCGGTGGATCGAGGCGATGTTGGCCGGGCTGCGCGGCGTCGGCTTGTCCGAGGACCAAGTCCTCTACGCCTACCGGGTGTTCAACAGCTTCCTGCTCGGCTACCTGCTCCTCGAGACCGGCGCGATGACCGTGCTTGACCCCAAGCCCGGCGACGGGGCGTTCAGTACCGGCAGCGTCGACTCGGACCTCGACTCCGACCAGGGCGCGGGCGAACCCGCCGACGCGGGCGATCCGGTTCCCGGCGGGCTGAGTCCCACCCGCAGCCCGCAGCTGCGCGAAGCCGCGGCCCAGGCCGACACCACGGAGGAGCTGGTGGAGGCTGTCGGCGGCGTCGATCCGGAGCAGTACCCCACCGTCTACGCGCTCCGGCAGGGCCTGGCGCAGGACCGGTGGGATGCCGAGTTCGAGGACGCGCTGCGGAACATGTTGGACCGGATCGAGAGATTCATCGCCGATCCGGGTACGCCGCACAGCAGCCGAGGTTAACGCCGTAAGCCGCCGTCTCGGGATGCGCAGACACGCAGCAGTCCCCTGGTCGCCGGGCGGCGCGTCCTCCGGCCGGCCGTGAAAACGAACACCCCGCTCCACCCCTCCTCACCGGAAGGAGGCTCGCCGATGACGAGCTTCAGCAACCCCCAGGAAATGATCGGCCGCGAGGTCGTCGACAGCAACGGTGACAAGCTCGGCAAGGTCGGCCAGGTTTATCTGGACGACGAGACCGGACAGCCGCAGTGGGTCACCGTCAAGACCGGACTGTTCGGCAGCAAGGAGAGCTTCGCGCCGCTGGCCGGGGTCAGCGATCGCGGCGGCGCGATCGCCCTCACCGTGGACAAGGAGCTGGTCAAGGCCGCGCCGAAGGTCGAGGACGACGGTCACATCAGCGATGACGAGCAGCAGCAGCTGTTCGACCACTACGCCGGCTACATGAACCGCGGCGGCGCTGGCACGGGCAGTGGGGACGTCGCGGACCGCGGCGGCCGGCAGCAGGTCGGGCGCGACGTGTCCGGACCCACGACCGACGACGCGATGACGCGCTCCGAGGAGCGGCTGCGGGTCGGCAAGGAGCAGGTCGAGACCGGCCGCGCCCGGCTGCGCAAGTACGTCGTCACCGAGAACGTCACCCAGACCGTGCCGGTGCAGCGCGAAGAGGTCCGCATCGAGCGCGAGCCCATCACCGAGGCCAACCGCGGCGCGGCCATGGACGGGCCGGCGATCTCGGAGGAGGAGCACGAGGTCACGCTGCACGAGGAGCGGCCGGTCGTGCAGAAGGAGGCCGTCCCGGTCGAGCGGGTCCGGCTGGACACCGAGACCGTCACCGAGCAGCGGCAGGTGAGCGAGCAGGTGCGCAAGGAGGAGATCGACACCGACGGGGTGGAGACCCCCGGCGGGCAGGGGCGGTCAGGGACGCGCTGACGCGAGGACGTCCCCAGCGATGGTACGGCGGCGTCGGCGTCCTCATCGACACCGACGTCGCCGTCCGCGTGCCCGCGGTCGGCATCGACACCGCGAGAGCGTCGCGACATCGCCGCACCATCGTCCACGTCGCTGCGCGGTGTCCTGGAGTTCGCCGCGTGTTGGTTGCCCAGGCGCTCGCGCCGTGCGCACGCTGCAGGTACGGCGAAGCTCGTCGAGCGAGTCGTGGTGTTCGTGCAGGAGAACCACACGACGCGCGTGGGGCGCGACCGTCGCCACCGGCTGGCCGCCTCAGCCGAACCCGCCGCCGCATGACCAGGCGCACACTCGCGCTGCTTACGCGAAGTGGCTGAACGCCCAGGCGTCGGGAGCGCCGACGCCGGCGACGCACACGCAGCTGGACACCGACGCGGTCCTGCCGTTCTACGCCTGGCTGGCCAAGACGGGAGCGTTCTTCGACTTCCACTGTTCGGGGTTCGGAACGAACTCCATGCCGAACCATCTCCTGATCGTGGGCGGGCAGACCCGACGCTGGCAACCCGCCACAGAGTGAGGGCGCCCCGCTGTGGGACATGCCCTCGCTGGTCGGGCACGCGCAGGACAACGGGATGTCCTGGAAGGCCTACACGGGCGCGTCCGGGTACCCGGTGAGCTTCTACCTCCAGCTGCAGCACTCGCCGAACATCGTCGACTCGGCGGCGATCGTCGCTGACGCGGCCGCCGGCCGGTTGCCGGAGCTCGCGATGGTGTGGCACGACCCGCCGGACGACGAGCATCCGGTGGCCGACGTCCGTCTCGGTCAGGACAAGGTGTGGCAGGCCGTCGACGCGATCGCGACGGCCGGGTCGTGGGAGCGCACGGTGTCCTGCTGACGTGGGACGACTGGGGCGGTTTCGACGACCACGTTGCGACCCCCGACATCGAGCACACCCCTGACGGGGTGCAGCTGGCGTACGGGCCGCGGGTGCCTCTACTGATGTTCGGCGGACCGGTCCGGCAGGGCGTGGACTCCCGCTGGAACGGTCACACGTCGATCGGTGAGACGGTGCTGGAGCTCCTCGGCTAGCCGCCGCTCGGGGTGCCGCGGCTCGATGACGCCCCCAGCTTGGCCGACCTCGTCGACCCGGCCGCCGCGCCGGCCTCCCGCCCACCGGCCTACCAGGCGACGATCCGGCAACCGTCCCCGCCGCACCCTGCGCCGCCGGTGTGCCCCGTTCCCCCGGCGCCGCAGGGACCGTCGGCCGCGGTCGGGCCGGTGCTGCTGCGCGACGGGAGCACCCTGCCGCCACCGAACGACCAACCGTCACCTGAGCGAGGGACCAATTGCTCTGCGGCGCGGTGCACGCGACGTTCAGTAGCGGGGTAGCGCGCCCCCGAACCCGACTGGGCGGCGCCCCACCCGGCCTCCGCGACCTCCGCGCGGGCGTTCCGATCGCCGGGTGTTGACGTGGGCGGCTCGCAGGGGTGGACTTGCCGCGCCGGGCGTCGTCCTTCCGAGGGCTCGGGCCAGCGGTTCGGGAGAGGGAGTGTTGCTGTGACGTTCGGTTCGGTAGACCCGGTGGCCTCCGGCAGGCCACACGCCATCGCCGAGGTGGGTGACGGTCAGCCGGGGAGTTTGGCCGACTTCCTCGGCGAGACGGCGTTCACGTTCATGACCAGCGGCGGCACACGCAAGGTGTGCGGCGTCGGTGCGAGCAGCGCTGACGGTGTCCGGTTCACGGAGAAGGACGTCGAGCACACCACGAAGGACGTCCGGGTCTGGCACGTCCGCGGCACCGCCGACGGCGGCTTCACCGCCGAGACCGTCACCGCGTTCTGACCGACGTCCCCCGGGGGCCCCACGTCGTCGAGCCGCTGCGGCCGCCCGCTGCTGGCAACGAGGGTGAGATCTCGCCCCGCGCCGGGTAGTTGTCTCGTGGAAACAGTCACCCGGCGCGCGAGGTCGTCACCGACGATCCTTTCCCGAACCGGGTGGGACACACCCGGGAGCCGTGAACCTCGACAGCTGTGCGACGTCGGTGGGACCGCCCGCCGGCGCCGCGGTGATGAGCACCGGCGTCCTCGCGCTCGGGGCCCGTCAGATCGCCGTGCCCGACCTGGGCGCGCTGTGGTGGTGGATCGGGGCGATCGGATGGATCGCGCTGTGCGGCGTCGTCGCGGGGAAGTTGCGCTGGACTCGGCCGCGGCTGCATGACGAGGCGGGAACACCCAGCGCGCTGACCGCTGTCGCGTCCACCGCGGTGCTCGGCAGCGGCGCCCTCGCGGCGGGCCGGCGGGGGCTGGGCGCAGTGGCGCTCGGCGTGGCGGTGACGTCCTGGCTGGTGCTGGAACCGCGCGTGGCGCGGCGGAGGCCGGCGCACACCACCGGTCCCTGGTTCCTGACGTGCGTGGCGACGCAGTCCGTCATCGGACTGACCGGAGCGCTGTTGGCTGGACAGTCCCGCCGGCCGGCCGGTGCGCGGTCGCTGGCCCTCCTGCTGCTGATCGGGTTCGTCCTAGGGCTCGGGCAGTACGTGGCGGTGCTGCGCCGGTTCCGCGTCGAACAGTTGACCCGCGGCGACGGTGACCAGTGGGTCGCCGCGGGAGCGCTCGCGATCAGCGCCCTGTCGGCGACGGAACTGCTGCGGGCCCGCGCGGTGGTCGGGACGCACGGTTGGATGCCGGCGTCACTGCGGACTGCGGCCCTCCTCCTGTGGTCGATCGCTGCCCTCACCGGCCTGGTCCTCGCGGTCGGGGAGCTGCGGCGCCCTCGATGGGGACGTGTCGCCGCGCGATGGGCCACTGTCTTCCCGCTGGGGATGACCGCGCTCGCCGGGATCGCTGTCGGGAGCCAGACCGGTCACCCCGACGTGGGGGACGCCGGCCGGGCGCTGTTCGTCGTTGCTGCGACCGCGTGGTGTGCTGTGGCGGCGGCGACCGTCCGGGCCGTCGTCCTGGCGGCCACTGCCGCCGATCCGTGACCAGACGCCCTCGCGAGACCACTCCGCACGTCCACGGCGTCGCGCGCCCCCGCCGACGTCCCGCTCGCCGTGCTCACGGAGCAGGGACGAGGGACACCGGATCGATGCGCAGCAACTGCAACGTGCGGCGCGCTCGAGCCGACGCGCGACTGACCACGACGATGCCGCCGTCGACCCGGACGCGATCGGCCAGAGCACACAGGCACTCGGCACCGAAGCTGTCCAGGAACGCGACTCCGGCCAGGTCGACGACGACCCGGTGGGCATGCGTGCAGGTGACGCCGGCGTTCGCCAGCAGTGGGGCAACGGTGAAGTCGAGGTCCCCGATCACACGGATGACCATCTCGTCACGTGCGGCTCCATCGACCTCGACCTGGAAGCTGAGTTCCTCACTCCGTGCGGCCGACATCACGCACACGCTCCTTCCACGGTGCTGACCGCGAGCACCGTCGTGCGTCGTGCCGTCGCGGCGCACGCATGTCGCGCGAACACCTCCACAAGTGTGCCACTCCTTGTTTCCATATGACAAGACAGCGACCCTGAGGCGGGCCGACGCGCTGGTCAGCGCGGGACGTCGCTCGCGGCGTGGAATGGCCGAGGGCGACCAGGTGCAGTTCCTGCTCGACGTGGTCGAAACGGTGCAGTGCCTCGAGCGGCAAGCCCTCGAGCTCCGGTCCTGATCGGCGGTGGTCGTGGAGGAGATGGTCGTGGAGGCAACGGCCCACGGCCGTGGACGACGCGTCGACGTCCGGTGAGGTGCCCCGGAGTCGGCGGCGCGCTCGACGCCCGGCGCCTCGAAGCACACGGCTCTGCCACGAGCTCCGTCATCGGACTTCTCCTGACTCCCACGGTCGGTCGACATCCGGGGTAGAGCACCGTCACTGTTCCGGCAGCCACCACGTGGCCGACGGCAGGTGGTGTCGGGTAGCAAGGTTCCGGAGGCCGCCGGGCCCAACGCCGTGCTCGCCGGTGGTACGGGTGCGTACTGGTTCGGGAGCCTCACACTGCGACTCGAGCACACCGTCGACCTCGTCGACTGCCTGGGCGAACGACATGGTGCTCAAGGGGGTCCCTGCCGCCGCGTGACAGCTTGCAGATCACCAACTACGTGGTCGCGCAAGGCCGTCCGACGCTGGTCAACCTCGGTGACGGGCGCTTCCAGGACATCCACTCCGACGAGGCGACGGTGATCCACGAGCTGACCCACGTCTGCCAGATCGCGCACACCTACCGCTTCATCACCGACGACGTGCGGACCGGCCGCTCCTGATCCCGCGTGGTCCGCGTGGAAGGCCTCGACGCCGCCCGTCCGGAGCCGGTGGTGCGTGGTCACGGGCGGAGGTGCGCGGTGAGGGCGGCGGCGACGAACTCGGTGTACTGCGCGAGCGTCCAGCCGCTGCGGAGCACGAGCAGGTCGTAGAGCTGGGGAGAACTGTAGGTCCAGAGGACGTCCCCGGCCTGCTCGATGGTGAGTGCGGGGGGCAGGTGTCCGGCCGCGGCGATGCGGCGGGCGTTGCCGGTCATCCGTGTGCGGCGCTGCTCGTCGAGTTCGCGGTCGAGCTCGGCGAGTTCGGGGTCGTGCGCGGCGGCGGCGCGCACCAGGAGCAGGATCGGGGCGACCCGAGGGGCGACCTCGCCGGTCAGCCGTGCCCACCCGTGGAGCAGGGTCGCGAGGTCGCCGGCGGGGAGGGCGTCCGACCGGTCCTCGGCCGGGACCGGGCCGGCGCCCTGGAGGGCTCGTCCGACGACGGCTCGGACCAGCGCGGGTTTGCCGGCGAAGCGCAGGTACACCGACGCCGCCGACACCCCGCACGCTTCCGCGAGTCTCGGGATCGTCGTCGCGGCGTACCCGTCGCGGAGCAGCATCTCGCGGGCGGTGTCCAGCAGGGTCTCGCGGACCCGTTCCGCGTGCGCCCGTCGCCCGGCACCGTCGTACCGCCGCTTGACGCCCGGCACGGCCACCCCCACACTGTGGAATATTAGTTGGAGAAGACTCCAACGGAAAGCTGGTCGTCATGACCGCCGCCGACGCACCCCCGTTCCTGCGGACACTGGTGCAGGCCACCAACGCCCACGACCTGGACGCTCTCGTCGCCTGCTTCGGCCCGAGCTACCGCAACGAGACACCCACCCACCCGAGCCGCAGCTTCGACGGGCCGCAGCAGGTCCGCGCCAACTGGCACCAGATCTTCAGCTTCGTGCCCGACGTCCACGCCACCGTGACCCGGTGGGTCACGCACGGCCCCGAGACCTGGTCGGAGTGGGAGATGCGAGGCACCCGGGTCGACGGCACACCACACCTGATGCGCGGCGTGATCATCTTCGGCGTCCACGACGACCATGCGACCTGGGCCCGCTTCTACCTCGAGCCCGTCGACGATGCCGCGCAGGAGCGGGCGGACGACCCCGGCCGCGCCGGCGTCGATGCCGCCGTCGCGCGGCAGGTGCACGCCGGCGCCACCACCAGCGACCCGACATGATCGTCATCGCCGGCGGCAGCGGCACGCTCGGCCGGCTGCTGACCAGCGACCTGCTCGCCCGGGGCCACGAGGTCCGTGTCCTGGTCCGCGACCCCGTCCGCGCCCGCGCCGCCCTCGGCGAGGACGTCGAGATCGTGACCGGGGACGTCCGAGTCCCTGCTGGGCTGGCGCCGGCGCTCGCGGGGGCGTCGGTGGTCGTCTCCGCGGTGCACGGCTTCCTCGGCGGTCGCGGCGCCGGGCCGGCCGAGGTCGACGACCGCGGCAACGCCAACCTCATCGCCGCGGCCGCCGCGGCCGGCGCGAGCGTCGTGCTCGTCTCGGTGTTCGGCGCCAGCCCGAACAGCCCCATCGACCTGTTCCGTGCCAAGTACGCTGCCGAACAACACCTGCGCGGTAGCGGAACACCGTGGACGATCGTGCGCGCGGGCCCGTTCCTGGACACCTGGTGGGCCGTCCTCACCACGACTGCCGGCAGGTCCGGCCGGCCACTGGTCTTCGGCCGCGGTGACCAGCCCATCCCGTTCGTCTCCGCCGCCGATGTCGCCACCGTCGTCAGCCGGGCCGCGACCGACTCGACACTGCGCGGGCGGGTGATCGACGTCGTGGGCGACCCGATCACCATGACCGCCCTCGCCCACGCCGTCCGCGAGGCCCACGGCTGGCAGGGCGCACCACGGCACCTGCCACGAACGCTGCTGCGGACCCTCGCCGTCCTCGCCCGCCCGTTCAGCCCGGCGCTCGCCCGCCAGAACCGCACCGCGCTCGCCATGGACACCGGGCTCCTCAGCGCCGCCGCCGTCCCGGAGCCGCTCGGGACGCCGTGACAGATCCGGCTTCCTCCGAGAGCGCACAGACCGGTGCGGCCAGGAGGCAGTCTCGCGCGCGTGTCCGGACCGATCGGGGGACCGCGGCGTCACCCGGTGATCCCGCCGCTCGACGGACGGACGCCGAGGCGTGCCGCGGTGATCGTGGGTGGTGGCAGCACATCCACTAGGGAAGGACACGTCATGAAGCTCGTCACCAAAGCGCTGGGCATCACGCTCGGTGCCGCCGCACTCTGCTCGATCGGCGCCGGCGTCGCCGGCGCGGACACGCCCCCCGCCTACTCGAGCAACCGGGTGCTGGTCGCGGACGTCACTCTCCACGGATGGCAGGGCGTCACGCTCAACGGCTGGCACTGCGACTCCGCGCACCCGTGGCTGGTCAACACCAACTACTCCCCGGGCCGGATCGTCCCGGCCGGCGTCGAGGTCGACGAGCCCGGCGGCGTCGGCGTGACCCTCGGAGGCGACTACACGTCGGGGGAGATGAACGCGGTCAACGGCTGGAGCAACGGCGGGGACTCCGCCATGAACTGGGACGTCGTGGACCGCCACCTCCAGATCTGGGCGCACTGCACCAACGACCCCTACCTGGCTTACACCGACCCCGCGGGCGGCGGCGGCGCGCAGTGAGCCGCTGACCCATCCAGGACCCGGGCGGGCCCGCCGCGACGACGGCGGACCCGCCCGGCGGCATGTCCACACCGACCGTCGGAGCGGTAGCTGGACACCGGCGGCGCGTTCATGGCCAGCCGTCGCCGACGATCCCGGTCCGGCGGTGGGTCACCCCGGTGTTGTCGGCCACGCTCGACCGGTGACCGTTCGGGGGACCGCGGCGTCACCCGGGAACCCGGGCGATCGACGGACGGACGTCGGAGCACGTCGAGGTGAGGGTGGGTGGTGGCGACACAACCACCACCGGAAGGACACGTCATGAAGCTCGTCACGAAGGCGCTGGGCATCACGCTCGGTGCCGCCGCGCTGTGCGCGATCGGAGCCGGGGCCGCCGGTGCGGACACGCCGCCCGCCTACTCGAGCAACCGGGTGCTGGTCACGGACATCACTCTGCACGGATGGCAGAGCGCCACCCTCAACGGCTGGCACTGTGATGCCGAGCACCCGTGGCTGGTCAACTACGACTACTCCCCGGGCCGGATCGTCCCGCTCGGCGTCGAGGTCGTCGAGCCCGGCGGAGTCGGCGTGACCGAGGAAGGCGACTTCACGACGGGGGCGTCCAACGGGATCAGCGGCTGGCAGAACGGCGGGGACTCCGCCACCAACTGGGACGTCGTGGACCGCCACCTGCAGATCTGGGCGCACTGCACCAACGACCCGAACCAGGCCTACCAGAACCCCGGGGGCAACAACCAGTAAGCGCTGACCCCTACCGGGCCCGGTAGTACGTCGTCGGACGGTAGTGCGTCGCCGCGCTGATCAGGCGGACCGGCGCCTCGGCGGGTGCCTATGCCATGACAGACAGGGCGACCTTGTCGGCCTGCTCGACGCCGGTCACCGGCAGGCCGGCAGGATCGATGAGTCCGAGTTGGACGAGCAGGCTCGCCTGGTCCCAGTAGATGCGCTCGAAGTGCACGAGGTCGTCCTGGAACCCCACCACCGCAACGACCGGGATCCGCACGGACCTGCCGGTGGGCGCCAGGCCGGGCAGGAACGTGTCCATGACGATGTCGTGCGTGAAGCTGAGGATCATCTCGTCGACGACCTGGCTGGCGCCGACGGTGCGCGACACCGCCGTGATCGCGGTGTCCGCCGGCCAGTGCCCGATGAACGACGAGGTGTAGAACGCCGCGACGTCGTCCCGGCCGACGCCGCCCTTCATGGTCGGGACGTGGTTCACCGACGGCTGCGCCGTCATCGTCGCCATCGTCGCGTCGATGTCGCGAGTCACGAACTCGTTGGCGACGTGCTCGTCGAAGATGGCACCCAGGTCGGCCAAGACAGGTTCCCCTCAGCTCCGCGGCGCGCGACCGCCGGCACCGCGATTCGTCGCGGCGTGCCCGGCGCGAACCGGGAGACGACTGAGACACGGTAGCGCGGACGCAGCGCGCCCGGAGCTGCATCCGATCGAGCGGCGGACGCAGCTGGTGGCTCGCGGTGGTCCTGCCGGCGCGGCTGGCGCGGGCGTCACAGCTCTACGAGACGCTCGGGATCGCCGGCGCCCCTCAGCGTTGCGACCGGGCCCTCGCCGCGACGAGCCGGTCGTTGATCGCGCGCAGCTCCCACGTCGTGCCCTCGGGATGACGAGCGAGGACGGCGAGCAACTCGCGCTGCTCGGCGGCGGTGACGAACCCGGCGAGGTCCCGCTCGAGGCGACGGCGGCGCTCCCGCGCGGCACGGGCGGCCGCGTACTCCGCCCGTCGCACCAGCACCCACGCCGCGAGTCCCACCCGGACCTCCCGGTCCGCCGTCGTTCCGGCTGTCGTACACCTCAGCCGGCGCCGACGCCAGCCGGGTCGGGCCGCGCGACGACGTGGGTCAGCAGTCGCGCGGCCCCGGCACGGGGTCCGCGCTGTTAGGCGGTGGTTCAGGTCCTCGTGGCGCGGAACCCGGTACTGCGCATGGGGACGGTGAGGCGGCCGCCGCTCGCCGGGGCGCTGCGGAGCACCGCCCGCGCACGCTCCTCGCGCGCCGCGTTCTCCTGCTCGCTGGCCACGATCGCGCGGCTGTAGGTGCTCAGCAGACCGAGCACGTCCTCGACGGTCGCCTGCCAGCTCCACGCCAGCTCGGTCGTGGCCGCGTCGTGGAACGGCGCCTCCGGCGGCAGCTCGACCCCGTGCCGGCGGTCCGGACGGGCGGCCCGGTCGGGATCCTCGCCGTGCAGGGCGAGCACCCAGTCCACCTCGCCGTCCGGGCCGTTGCCGACCACCGCGAGCCGTCCGCCCGGGCGCAGCACACGCGCGATCTCCGCAACGGCGGCGTGCAGCTCGAACCAGTGCCACGCCGAGGAGACCAGGACGGCGTCCACGGTCCCGTCCTCGAGCGGGATGTCCTCCGCGGTCCCCTCCCGGACGTCGGCTCCGGGAGCGACGCGCGTGAGGACCCGGCGCATGTCCGGGTCCGGCTCGACGGCGACGACGGACCGTACCCGTGAGACCAACTGCTCCGTGAGCGCGCCGGTGCCCGCGGCCAGGTCCAGGACACGGTGCGCCGATGCCGGCAGCGCCCAGTCCAGCAGGGCGGCCGGCGTCCGGGGGCGGTAGCGGTGGTACCGCTCGGCGATCTGCCCGAACGACCTGGCGCGTTCGGCCGTCACTGCCCGACGCGGCCGTCGATGCACTCGCGGAGCAGGTCGGCGTGCCCGCAGTGCCGGGCGTACTCCTCGACCCGGTGCAGCATCAGCTCCCGTACGGCGATCCCCCGGCTGCCCAACCGCTCACCCAGGTCCGGGTGTGCGGCGAGGGCGGCGTCGGTCGCCGTCTGCTCGCGGGCCAGCTCCGCCCACGCCGCGTCCGCGACGGCCTGGTCACCGACGGCACCGTCGAAGTCGGCGTCACCCTCGCCGTAGACGTGCGGCAGGGGCTCGCCCGGCGTGATCCACCGACGCCAGTCCCGTTCGGCCTCGGCGAGGTGACGGACGAGGCCGAGCAGGGACATCGTCGATGGCGGGACCGAGCGGCGGGCCAGTTGCTCGGCGTCGAGGCCGTCGCACTTCATCCGCAGCGTCAGCCGGTACGCCGACAGGTACTCCTCGAGCGTCGGCAGCTCGCCGTCGGGGGCCACACCGTCGCTGCCGCGGGGGTCGTCGTCGGGGTCCACCCACATGTCCGGGTACACGCTCGCCCGGGTCCACCGGGAGGGTCCGCCGCTCACTCCCGTCATGCTGGCCTGTGCGCCCCGACGTCGCCACCGGGATGTCGACTGGACCGGTCTGCTCTGCTGTGGTCGTGGTCGCTCGAACCGTCCCCGGCGGGGACGAGGGCGTCGTGGAGCCGGAGACCGCGGCCGACGGGTCCGCGGTGGACGCCGTCGTGCGCCGGGCGTTCGCGCACCACCCCGAGGTGGCGGACATGGTCGGCGCGATCCGGGTGTCCCCGCGCCACCGGCCGGGGCTGGCGTTCGTCGCCCGCGCCGACTCCACCGTCGTGGGCTTCGTCATGCTGAGCGGCACGGACCTGGTCGACGAGGTCGGCGTGCGGCGCGAGGTGCTCACGCTCACGCCGCTCGCGGTCCTGCCCGAGTGGCAGCGCCGCGGCATCGGCGCCGCCCTGGTGCGCGCCGCGCTGCGCGAGGCCGACCGCCGCGGCGAGCCGGTCGTCCTGCTCGAGGGCAGCCCCCGCTACTACGGCCGCCTCGGGTTCGAGCGGGCCGCCGCGCACGGGATCACTCTGGACCTGCCGGACTGGGCCCCGCCCGGTGCCGCCCAGGTGTACCGGCTCTCGGGCCACGACCCGGCGGTGCGAGGCCGGGTCGAGTACCCGCCGGCGATCGCCGCGACGACCCGACCTGCACGGTGACCCTGTGACGCCGAGGTCGCGTCAGGACGTGCCGGTCAGCGCGTCGACGACGTCACGGCTGTGCGTCAGCGGCAGCCGGTTGCCCTCGAGCTCGAGCACACTCCCGTCGGGCGAGCTCAGGACGAGCACGCGGACGTTGACGCGCTGGTGCACCTGCGCGTGCAGGCCCGCGCGGTCCACCCGGAAGACCAGCTCGCCGAGCCTGCCGCTGCGGCGACCGGCGTAGCCGTAGACGGCGGTGGACGACACCCCGACGAGCACGTAGGTGGGCATCCCGCGAGCGCGGGCCGCGGCGTCCCGTCCGGCGAAGGCCCCGCCGACGGTCCCGATGCTCGACCCGGTCGAGCCGGCCAGACCGCCGACGCTGTCGCCGACCAGGCCGCCGGCGAACATGCCCCCGCTCGCCCCGCGCGGGCTGAACTCGCCGGCGACGTCGACCCGGTCGTCGATGCCGTCCCGGCGCAGGGCGGCGTCGAACGCCGCGACGATCTTCTCTTCGGCCATGTGCGTCGGCGGGCTAGGAGGCGCGCCGGGCCGGCTCGGTGCCCGGCTCGGTTCGCGGCTCGGCGGCGGCGATCTTGCGGATCAGGGGATCGACCTTGTCCGCCCCGCCCGCGATGCGGATCAGCGCGCGGGCGTTCGCGACCTGGTCGTCGGTGACGACGATGGTCCTGCTCATCCCTGGCCTCCTCCTGCATCCCCGGTCGACCCGGTCGACCCGGTGGACCCGGTGGACCCGGTGGCCGTCCGGTCCTCCCGGTACTGCTCCCAGTGTCGCGGACCACGTCGACGTCGTCCAGGTCGCCGGGCGCCAAGAGCAGGCGCAGGTTCGGCTGGGCCTCGGTCGTCGCCGCGTCCAGGACGGCCTGGGCGGCGCGCCGGTCGTCGTCGCTCGCCAGTCCGCTGCTCAACAGCTCGACGAGCAGCGCCCGCCCCGCCGCCCGGCTCGTCGGGTCCGGTGAGGTGAACCGGTCCAGTGCGGTGGTGAAGCGCCGGCCCCACTCCTCGCGTCGGCGGGCCTCCCGCTCGGCGCGGGTCTGGGTGCGGGTGGCCCAGGCCGACGCGGCCGCGCCGACGACGGCGCCGAGGAACGCGGCGAGCCCGGCGACGACCTGGGTGGTCACCCCAGCAGCCTGCCGCACGGTGGCCGACCCGGTCCGACCGGCTCGCGGGGACCACGGCAGCGTTCCCCGCCCGCACTGTTCGTACGATCGAGCGCGCACAACTGGTCGGCGGATCCCCGGAGGTCGAGGGTGGGTCAGATGCGTGCGGTGGTCGAGCTGCCGGCCGACGTGTCGTCCCCCCGCGCCGCCCGCCAGGTGGTGGCGAGCCTGCTGCCCGCCTGGGGCCACCACTGCCTCGTCGACGACGCCGTGCTGCTCGTGAGCGAACTGGTCACCAACGCCCTGAGCCACGCCCGGGGACAGGAGAGCTACGAGCTGGAGCTGACCGCCCGCGCGGACGCCGTCCGCATCGCCCTCGCCGACGGCTCGACGGTCCGCCCGATCGTCGCGGAGCTCGATGACGACCGGCCGAGCGGGCGCGGGATCCGGATCATCGAGCACCTCGCGAGTCGCTGGGGTGCCGAGGACCACGAGGGCGGCAAGAAGGTCTGGCTCGAGCTGACGTCGGCGCGCGACTGGCGGTAGCGGCCGACCGTAGTGACCGACGGGACGAGGACGACCGGACTAGGACGCGGCGGGACGGCCGGCCAGCGTCAGCCGCGCCCAGCGCCAGGTCCGGTGCGGTAGCTCCCGCACGCCCCAGCTGCTGGCGAGCGCAGGCACGAGCTGCAGCCGGCCGTCCGCGTCGTCGTCCATCCGTGCGGGAGGCGGCCCGTCGTCGATCACACCGACCTCCACCCGGTCGGTGTCGAGCTCGACCTGGAGGACGACCAGGTGCGCACCGCCGGTCATCGCGGCCGTGACCAGTTCGCCCGCGACGAGCACGCTCGCCTCGGACAACGCGCAGACCGGGTCCGCAGGGTCGGACGTGCCGCGGGTCGCCTCGTGCACCAGCCGTTGCGCGGTGCGCACCGGGAACGGCTCACCCGCGAGCTGCCACTCGTGGTGGGCGAGGTCCCTGAGCTGCCCCACGGCCAGTTCGTCCTTCGTCTCGCTCGGCGATCGACCTGGTGAGGTACCCGGCGGGCCGCGCCGATTCACGTCCACCTGGGCGATGAGTCCGGCAGCTGTCGGCCGTCTGCCCTGGTGTCCGCCACCGAGACGTCCACGAGGAGCCCACCGTGCCCGGACCCGTCCCCTGTCTGTGGTTCGACCGCGACGCCGAGGCCGCCGCTCAGTACTACACGTCCCTGTTCCCCAACTCCCGGATCACCGAGGTGTCGCACTACGGCCCGGACCAGCCGATGCCCGAGGGGACGGTCCTCACCGTGGCCTTCGTCCTCGACGGCGTGGAGTTCACCGCCCTCAACGGGGGTCCGATGTACACGTTCACCGAGGCGGTGTCGTTCCAGATCGAGTGCGCCGACCAGGACGAGGTCGACCGCTACTGGGCGGCGCTGACCGACGGCGGCGAGCCCGGACCGTGCGGCTGGCTGAAGGACCGCTTCGGCGTCTCCTGGCAGGTGGTCCCGCGGGCGCTCAGCGAACTGCTGCGCGACCCCGACCAGCAGCGCGGGCAGCGGGCGTTCCAGGCGATGATGGGCATGAGCAAGATCGACGTCGCAACCCTGTACGCGGCCGCCGGCGGCGTCTCCGCCTGAGCTGCTCGGCGAGCAGGCGGGTGCTCAGCCGCTCGCCGTCACCATCGCGATCGGCTCCGGCAGCGCCGCCGGGAGGGCGCCGGGCTCACCGAAGACGTGACCCTGGCCGTGCGTCGCGCCCAACGCGCGGGCGACCTCGACGTCCTCGGCGGACTCGAGCCCCTCGGCGAGGACCGCTGCGCCGGTGCGCCGGGCGAACTCCCGCACCACGCGAACGGTCCGTGCGACACACGGGTCGTCGGGCGTCCGCACCACCCGGCCGGCCAGCTTGACGACCTCCGGGGCGACGGCCGGGAGCAGGGCGAGCGAGTCCGGCTCCACGCCCACGTCGTCGAGCGCGACGCGGCCGCCGAGCGCGCGGATGCCGGCCACCCCCCGCAGCAGGTCGCGGGGCGCGGCAGCGATGGCGCGCTCGGTGAGCTCGACGACGGTCCGCCGCACCCGGTCGGCGGTGCGGATCCGGTCAGCGAGGTCGGGCGGGCACGGCGCCGCGATCGCCCTCGGCTCCGCGTTGACGAGCCAGGTCAGTGCGGACGGCAGCCTCCCGACCGCCGGGTCGGCGGTCGCCGCCGCCCGGCAGATCCAGTCCAGCTGGCCGAGGACGCCCCACCGCGCGGCGGCGTCCTGCAGCTCGACGATGCCGACGCCGTGCCCGGGTCGGGCGAGCGCCTCGAAGCCGACCACCGTCCCGGTCGCCAGCTCGACCACCGGCTGGTGGTCCATCGCGATCGTCCGGCGGGCGAGGACGTCGTCCAGCACCCGTCGGACCCGACGGCTCTCACCGACCGTCGCGCTCAGCCGCCGATCGCGGACATGGGGCGGCTGGGCTGCAGGAAGCCCGGGTCGTCGATCCCGTGACCGGCCTTCTTGGTCCACGTCGCCGCCCGCCACAGCTCGGCGAGGTCGTCGTCACTCGCGCCTGCCCGCAGCGGCGCGCGCAGGTCGTCCTCGGTCCGGGCGAACAGGCAGTTGCGGATCTGACCGTCGGCGGTGAGCCGGGTGCGGTCGCAGCTGGCGCAGAACGCCCGGGTGACCGAGGCGATGACGCCGACCCGCGCCGGCCCGCCGTCCACCAGCCACGTCTCGGCAGGCGCCCCGCCCCGCTCGGCGGGATCAGGGGTCAGGGTGAAGCGGGCGCCGAGCAGCCCGAGCACCTCCTCGGCGGTGACCATCCGGCTGCGGTCCCAGGCGTGCTGGGCGTCGAGCGGCATCTGCTCGATGAACCGCAGCTCGAAGCCCTCGTGCAGCGCGAAGTCGAGGAGATCGCTCGCCTCGTCCTCGTTGACGTCCCGCATCAGGACCGTGTTGATCTTCACCGGCCCGAGGCCGGCGTCCCGGGCGGCGCGGAGGCCAGCGACGACGTCGTCGAGGCGGTCGCGGCGGGCGAGGGCGCGGAAGCGATCGCTGCGGAGCGTGTCGAGGGAGATGTTGATCCGGTCCAACCCGGCCGCGGCGAGCGCCCCGGCGGCGCGGGCCAGCCCGATGGCGTTGGTCGTCAGCATCGTGCGCGGTCTCGGCGTCAGCCGGCCCACCCGCGCGACGATGTCGACCAGCCCGGGACGCAGCAGCGGCTCGCCGCCGGTGAACCGGACTTCCTCGATGCCCAGCCGCTCGACGCCGATCCGCACCAGGCGGACGACCTCGTCGTCGGTGAGCAGGTCGTGCTTGGGCAACCAGGCGAGCCCGTCCTCGGGCATGCAGTACGTGCAGCGCAGGTTGCAGCGGTCGGTCAGCGAGACCCGCAGGTCGGTCGCGACCCGGCCGAAGGTGTCCACCAGCCCGCCGGAGACGCCGCCCACGGGGAGCAGCCGGGCGGGGGCAGGTGTCACCGTTCCCAGAGTAGGGACCGCTCGCGAGACTGACATCCCCGAACTGCAGCCCGACCCGGGCGGCCCGCCGCAGCTGCGGTCGTCCAGTGCCGCCCTCGCCGGAGCTGCGGAGCCGACGCCGTCGGCATACTCGGCTCTCGTGCCGCCCCGCTCCCCCGATCAGCCACCCACCGCGCTGACGATCGCCGGGTCGGACTCCGGCGGCGGCGCCGGGCTCGAGGCGGACCTCAAGACGTTCCTCGCCTGCCACGTGCACGGGATGGCCGCCGTCACGGCGGTGACGGTGCAGAACTCGCTCGGCGTCACCGGCTACCACGAGGTCCCGGCCGACGTCGTCACCGCCCAGATCGAGTCGGTGCACGCCGACATCGGTGTCGACGCCGCCAAGACCGGGATGCTCGCCTCGGTCGCGATCATCGAGGCGGTAGCGGACACCGTCGCCCGGCTCGGCATCGCGCCGTTCGTCGTGGACCCGGTCGCGGCGTCCCAACACGGCGACCCGCTACTCGAGCCTGCGGCGCTGTCAGCGCTGCGGACGGTGCTGCTGCCGCGGGCGACGCTGGTGACGCCGAACCTCGGCGAGGTGCGGCTGCTGACCGGGCGCGACGTGCGCGACCGCGCCGGCATGGCTGACGCCGCCCGGGCGCTGCACGACCTCGGGCCGGACTGGGTGCTCGTCAAGGGCGGCCACCTGCCCTCCGGTGACGCGGTCGACCTGCTCTTCGACGGGATGTCCTTCACGGAGTTCCGGGCGCCGCGCGTCGACAGCGTCCACACCCACGGCTCGGGTGACACCCTCGCTTCTTCGACCACGGCGTCGTTGGCGCGCGGGCGGGCGATGGTGGACGCCGTCCGGGACGGCAAGGCGTTCGTCAGCCGGGCGGTGGAGGCCTCGTTCCCGCTCGGTGCCGGGCTGGGCCCGGTCGGCCACTTCTGGCGCGTCCGCCCCTGGCCGGAGGCCACTGACTGATCGTCCGCCGCCCCAACTGCCCACCGGCCATGACGGACCGGGACGCCGCACGCCGCACTGCCCCGGCGAGTGGTCAGTTCGCCCGCGAGTGGTCGGTTGCACGCCGAGTGGGCACCGATCCCGTGACCACTCGGCACTCAAGTGACCACCCGAGCAGGTGACTGACCACTCGGTGGATGTCCTCGTCCTCGCGGCTCGCTCGTTCCTGGTCAGCTCTCCTGCGGCGTGGACCCGTGAGTGGCGTCAGCCGACGGCGCGGAGCCGGTCGGCGAACGCCCGGGCAGCCGCGCCCGGGTCTTCGGCCTCCGTGATCGCCCGGACGACGACGACCCGCCGCGCACCGTGGGCGAGGACCTCGTCGAGCCGCTGCAGGTCCGAGATCCCGCCGATCGCGAACCAGGGCCGGGCGTCCTCGTGCGCCGCCGCGTGGTCGACCAGGTCGAGGCCGGCCGCCGACCGGCCCGGCTTGGTGGGCGTCGCCCAGGTCGGGCCGGCGCAGTAGTAGTCGACACCGGGCTCGACCCGGGCGGCGTCGAGCTGCTGCGGGGAGTGCGTCGAGCGTCCGATGACGACGTCGTCGCCGACGATCCGCCGCGCCACCGGCACCGGCAGGTCGTCCTGGCCCAGGTGCAGCACCGGGGCGCCCGCGGCGAGGGCGAGGTCGGCGCGGTCGTTCACCGCCCACGACCGGCCGTGCCGCTCGGCGGCCGCGGCGACGACCTCCAGCAGCCGGAGTTCGTCCGCGGCCTCCAGGCCCTTCTCGCGCAGCTGCACCACGTCCACGCCGCCGGCCAACACGGCGTCGAGGAAGTCCGCCAGGTCCCCCTGCCGCGCCCGCGAGTCGGTGCAGAGGTAGAGCCGGGCATCGGCGAGGTCGGCAGGCATCGCGCCGAGTATCGTCGCCCGTGACACGGGAGTCCGGTGTGGACCGGGCTGAGAGGGCGGCTGACAGCCGCCGACCGTCGAACCTGATCCGGGTCATGCCGGCGAAGGGAGCGCGATTCCTTGAGTGGTCCGATCACGGCCGACGTCGCTGTCGTCGGCGGCGGGATCATCGGTGTCGCCGCGGCGTGGCGCTGCGCCCAGCGCGGCCTGTCCGTCGTCGTGGTCGACGCCGCACCCGGCTCCGGCGCGACGTGGACTGCTGCCGGGATGCTCGCCCCGGTCACCGAGCTGCACTACGGCGAGCAGAACCTCTTCGCGCTCGGGCTGGCGTCCGCGGCGCGGTACCCGGCCCTCGCCGCCGAGCTCGCCGAGCTCACCGGCCGGGACGTCGGCCTGCGCACCACCGGCACCGTGGTCGCCGCGTGGGACGGCGCCGACCTCGCCGTCCTGCGCGACCTCGCCGGATTCGCGCGCGAACTCGGTCACGACGTCGGGCTCGTCAGCGGGCGGGAGCTGCGCCGCCTCGTGCCGCAGCTGGCGCCCGGCGTCCCGGGTGGGCTGGTGGCCGCCGGCGACCACTCGGTCGACAACCGCCGCCTGCACGCCGCGCTGTTCGACGCGGCCACCCGCACGGGCGTTCGCTACGTCCGCGCCGCCGCGAGGGAGCTGCAGCTCACCGGCGACGCGGTCACCGGCGTGGAGTGCGCCGACGGCAGCGGCGTCTCCGCCGCGACGACGGTGCTCGCCGCCGGAGCCTGGTCGCGCACGATCGCCGGCCTGCCGCACGCCGAGTTGCCGCCGGTCCGCCCGGTCAAGGGCCAGACGCTGCGGCTGCGCCTGCCACAGCAGGACCAGCTGGAGCACACCGTCCGCGGGACGGTCGGCGGATCGCCGGTCTACCTCGTCCCGCGCCACGACGGCGAGCTGGTCGTCGGCGCCAGCAGCGAGGAAGCCGGGTTCGACCTGCGCCCCCGCGCCGGCGCGGTGTACGACCTGTTGCGCGACGCGCAGACGCTGGTGCCCGCGGTGGCCGAGGCGGAGCTCGTCGAGGTGAGCACCGGCCTGCGTCCCGGCTCCCCCGACAACGCGCCGCTGATCGGCGCGTCCGGGCGGGACGGGCTCGTCATCGCCACCGGCCACTACCGCAACGGCGTGCTGCTGGCGCCGGTGACGGCCGACGCCGTGGCCGCGCTGATCGCCGACGGAGCCCTGCCCGACGAGCTGGCGCCGTTCACGCCCACCCGGTTCCGGACGGGGGCGCTGGTGTGAGGCTGACCGTGAACGGCACCGCCCGCCTCGAGCGCGACGGCACGACCCTGGCCGAGCTGCTGGACCGCGAGACCCGTAGTACCCGGGGCAGCGCCGCCGCCGTCGACGGCGCGGTCGTCCCCCGCACGCAGTGGCCGGCCTTCGTCCTCCGGGACGGGCAGAGCGTCGAGATCCTCACGGCGGTGCAAGGTGGATGAGCACGACCCGTTCCTGGTCGCCGGCGTCGAGCTCGGCTCCCGGCTGGTCCTGGGCACCGGCGGCGCCCCGAGCATGCGCGTCGTCCGCGAGACGATCGCCGCGTCCGGCACCGCGATGTGCACCGTGGCGATGCGGCGCACCGACGCGTCCACCGAGGGCTCGCTGGTCGACGTCCTCGACCGCGCCGGTGTCCGGGTCCTGCCCAACACCGCCGGCTGTCGCACCGCCCGCGAGGCCGTGACCACCGCCGAGCTCGCCAGGGAGGCGCTCGAGACCGACTGGGTGAAGCTCGAGGTGGTGGCCGACGAGCGGACCCTGCTACCGGACCCGGTCGAGCTGCTGGACGCCGCCGAACAGCTCGTGCTCCGCGGCTTCACCGTCCTGCCCTACACGAACGACGACCCGGTCCTGGCCCGGCGGCTGCAGCAGGCGGGGTGCGCGGCGGTGATGCCGCTGGGGTCCCCGATCGGCAGCGGGCTCGGCATCGGCAACCCGCACAACATCGAGCTGATCGTCGCCGAGGCGCACGTCCCGGTCGTGCTGGACGCGGGGATCGGCACCGCCTCGGACGCCGCCCTGGCGATGGAACTCGGCTGCGACGCCGTCCTGCTCGCCTCCGCCGTGACCCGCGCGCAGGAGCCCGCGCTGATGGCCGCGGCGATGAGGCACGCGGTCTGCGCGGGACGGATGGCTGCCCGCGCCGGTCGGATCCCGCGCCGGACGCACGCCGAGGCGTCCAGCCCTCGCCAGGGCATGGCGGTGCTGTAGTGGCCGTCGACGAGCGCTCGACCGAACCCGGCCGCACCCTCGCCGACCCGCCGCCGCGCACGCTCGGCGTCCTGGACCAGGCAGCGCTGTGGGGCAACCTCGGCGTGACGCTGCTCGGCCCGGTCATCGCGCTGTCGGTGCTCGCGCCGACGTCCGCCCCGTTCCCGCTCGTCGCCGCGTTCCTCGCGGTGGTCGTGGGGACGCTGCTGGGCACGCTGCCGGTGGCCCTCGTCGCCCTCGCCGGCGCCGAGACCGGCGCACCGACGATGGTCCTCCTGCGCGGACTGTTCGGTACGACGACGTCCTACCTGCCGACGGTGCTCAACCTGCTGCAGTGCCTCGGATGGGCCGTCTTCGAACTGGTCGTCATCGCGACGGCGGCCGAGGCGGTGCTGCCGTGGGACGTCCGGTGGCCGTACGTCGTCCTGGGTGGCGTCCTCACCACGCTGATGGCGTTGCGCCCGCTCGGGATGATCCGCACCCTGCGCCGCTACGCGCTCGTCGCCGTCGCGGCGGCGTCGCTGTACTTCCTGGTGCAGTTCGCGCGCCACCCGTTGCCCTCGCTGACCCACGGCAGCTGGAGCGGCTTCTGGCTCGCGACGGACGTGGTGGTCGGCGTCTCCATCTCCTGGGTGCCGCTCGCCGCCGACTACACCAGGCACGCCCGCTCCGCTCGCGCGGCGTTCGTCGGCTGTTACGGCGGCTACAGCCTGACCCAGATCGTGTACTACGTCCTCGGACTTCTTGCGTTCACCACGGTCGTCGACAGCACCGGTGATCCGCAGTCGCACCTGTTCGCCGCGTTCCTGGCGTTGCCGCTCGGCTGGCTGCCCTTCGCCGTCCTCGTCCTGCGGGAGCTGGACGAGTCGTTCACGAACGTCTACTCGACCGTCGTCTCGGTGCAGAACCTCCGCCCGCTCGCCGACCGGCGGGTGCTCGCCGTCGGCGTCGGCACCGTCGCGACGCTCGGCGCTCTGGTACTGCACGTGTCCGACCTGCCGAAGTTCCTGTACCTGATCGGGTCGGTGTTCGTGCCGCTGTCGGCGGTGTTCGTCGTCGACTACTTCCTGCTGGCGCGCCGGCGGTGGGACACCGGCCCGCTCGCGCCGCCGAGGTGGGCGATGGTGGTGCCGTGGCTGATCGGCTTCGTCGCCTACCAGCTGATCAACCCCGGACTGGTCGGGTGGTGGGCCCGCGCCTGGACGGCGGTCCGGGACGGGATCGGTTTCACGCCGGCCGGCTGGATGAGCGCCTCCATCCTGTCCTTCGCGGTCGCCGCGGTCGCCACCGTCGTCGTGGCGCCGGTCAGTCGCCGGGCGGTCCGCTAGCCGGTCCGCCGGCCTGACCGCTCACCGGTCCACCGGCGAGGTAGCGCTCGACGTCGGCCGCGTCCTCGTCCAGCGCCGCGCGCACCGACGCGGGGACGCGCTCGGCGAGTTCCAGCTCGACCCGTCCGCGCGGCCGGCTCCACGTGCCGACGGCGCGCCCGTCCACCAGCACGACCGGACGGAACAAGCCGTTGACGGTCACCAGCGAGCTGTGCCGCCCGAGCACCCACTGCCGTTCCGGCCAGCCGTGCAGGACCGGGTCGTACGTCCCGAGCAGGACCGGCGCCGGGAGCTGGGGCGCGTCCGCGCCGCCGTCGGCCGGCCGGACCTGCCCGTCGGTGTTCCGGACCACGTCGTCAGCGAGCCCCGCCAGCCCGCGTCGCGCCGCTCCGAGCGCGATGCCCGCCCAGGCCGCCAGGTCCTGCGCCGACGCCGGCGCGTGACCGACCAGGTAGCGCCGGGCCAGCTCGACCAGCGCCGCCTCGGGGTCGATCGCAGGCGTCGCCGGCACCCAGTCCGTCGTCGCGACGAAAGCCTGCTCGGAGCCGACGTACGGCCCCCGCAGGACCAGCCCCCGCAGCGAGGCGAGCATCAGGACGTGCACCAGCGCCTGCCCACCGACCGGGACGCCCGCCGCCGTGAGCCGCCGGCGGAGGTCCGCGCGCAGCAGCGGTCCGTCCGTGCGGAGTGCGTCGACGACGAGCTCGACGCCGCGCTCCGCGTCCGACTCGGAGACGCCCTCCTGGCGCAGGCGCCGGGCGTTGCCGACCACGAGTTGCGGCGTCGTGAGCGCCTGCAGCCACGGCAGGTCGACGGTGCGGACGAGGTGCAGGGTGCCGCGGTTGAGCCAGGTGACGACGAGCTCACGGCCGGCGAGGGCGTCCTTGACGTCCTGGACGCCCAGTCCGCGCGAGCGGGCCCGGACCGCCAACGGGAAACCGCGGACGTCCTGCGCCTGGACGGCGAGCAGGTGCTCGACCACGGCCACGGCGGACCGGGCCGGGCGTTCGGTCAGCAGCTGCGCGGCCAGCCGCTGCGTCGCCGTCCCCACGGACGTCCTGTCACGGCGCCGGCGGCAGTGCCGGCGGTGTCGTCACCGGACGGCCGCGCGTCGTGCTCGGCGAGGGCGTCGCCGTCGGGGTCGGCGTCGGGGTCGGCGTCGGCGTCGGCGTGGCCGGCGGCTCGCTCGACGTGCTCGGCGGGGCGAGGCTCGTCGTCGGCGCCGAGGTGGTGGGCGGCGCGGACGTCGTCGCCGGCGCGGACGTGGTGCGTGGCGCTTGCGTCGCCCGCGGCGCCGTCGACGTCGGCGCGGGCGCGGTGGTGGCGACCGACGAGTTCCGTGCCTTGATCATCTGGGTGGTGGCCATGGGCAACTTCGGCTTCGCGGCCAGGTAGGTGTCCATGAACTCCTTCCAGGTCCGGCCCGGCAGGTCGGCGCCGTACAACGGGCGGCCGGCCGAGTTGTAGATCGGGTCGGTGCTCGACCCGCTGCCGGCCCACACCGCGGCCGACACCTGTGGGGTGTAGCCCACCATCCACGCGTCGCTGTTGCCGGTGTCCTTCGGGTCGTCGGAGTGCACGCCCTCGGTGCCGGTCTTCGCCCCGGACACCCGGCCACCGGTCAGCGGCACCTTCGACCACGCGGCGACCGGTTCCAAGGTCAGGGTGACGTCGTTGGTCACCCGCGGGTCGAGCGCCTGCGCCGCCTGTGCCTGGTGCTGGTAGACGACCTGGCCCTTCGGGTCGGTGACCTTCGCGACGAACCACGGGTCGTGCTCGACGCCGTTGTCGGCGAACGTCGCGAAGCCGACCGCCTGGTCGATGGGGTGCACCGGGAAGTCACCGATGCCGATGCCGAACGTCGTCACGCCGTCGGAGTTGACCAGCGTCTTCTTGCCGTCGAACGTGTCCGCCACGCCCGCGGCGTGAGCGGTCGCCGCCACCTGGTCCGGGCCGACCTCGTTGGCCAGCGTGTCGAACGTCGTGTTCAGCGAGTACTTCATGGCGTTCGACAGCGACACCTTCGCCGCGCTGAGCGACTCGTCGCCGGGGTCGTTCTGGATCGGCGTCCCCGCGACGACGGTCCTGTACGAGCCGAGGTAGAGGGAGTTGATCGCGTAGCCCGGCGAGCGCCCCTGCAGGTTCTGCGTCAGCGCGGTGGCGAGCGTGTACGGCTTGAAGGACGAGCCCGGCGGCCGGAACCCGGTGCCGGCGTAGTCGGTGAAGTCGTCCTGGCCGGCGTAGTCCTTGCCGTTGGGCCCGCCGTAGTACGCCAGGACGCCACCGCTACCGGGGTCGACCGCCACCAGCGCGTTCTTGAGGTTCTTCTGCTGCGGGGTGAGGTTCGCGAACTGGTCGCCGATGGCCTTCACCGCGGCGGACTGCGCCGCCGGGTCGATCGTCGTCGTGATGGTCAGCCCGCGCTGGGTGATCTCGTCGCTCGTGATGCCGTGCGCGCGCAGCTCCGCCATCACCCGGTTCACGATGAACCGGGTCGGGCCGGTCGAGCCCAGCTGCTGTTGCGTCTGGTCCGGCTGCGTCTGGGGGAAGACCTCGCGGGCGCGTTCGGCGGCGTCGAGGTGCTTGGTGGCGACCATCCCGTCGAGCACGTAGTTCCACCGCTCGCGGGCGGCCTGCGCGTCGTTGGCCGGGTCGTAGTAGCTCGGCGCGCGCAGCAGGCCCGCGAGCAACGCGCCCTGGCTGACGGTCAGCTTCGAGACGTCGACACCGAAGTACGCCTGCGCGGCGGCCTGGATGCCGTACGCGCCGCGGCCGAAGTAGACGGTGTTGAGGTAGTACTCGAGGATCTGGTCCTTGGGGTACTCGCGCGCCAGCTTGATGGAGATCGCCAGTTCCCGCAGCTTGCGGGTGATCGTCTGGGACGAGTTGAGGTAGGCGTTCTTCACGTACTGCTGGGTGATGCCGGATCCGCCCTGGGTGTCGCCGCCGGTCAGGTCGTTCCACGCCGCGCGCAGCGTGCCCGTGAAGGAGAACCCGGGGTCGGTGTAGAACGTCCGGTCCTCCGCAGCGACGACGGCCCAGCGCACGGACTCCGGCACCTGCGCCAGGGCGACGTTGGTCCGGTTGACGTCGCCGACGGTGGCCAGCGGGGAGCCGTCGGCGTAGGTGATCACCGCCCGCTGCGGCAGGGTCATGTCCTCCGGCCGCGGCACGTCCGAGAGCTGGTAGAAGGCGAACACCGCGAGGATGACGAGGACGGCCAGCGCGCCGACGCCCCACGCGCCGAGGATCCCGGTCCGGCGCCAGACCCGGCGGCTGCGCGTCATGGCGGCCAGCCGGGCCCGCTTGCGCTGGCGTCGCTCGCGCCACCGGGGCGGCAGCCGGTCTTCGATGAGGCGCCGTCGCGGGCGTCCGGCGGAGTGCGCGGCACCTCGTGACGGCGGTCGTGGCGGGGTGTCCGTCACAGCGCGGGAACTCCTCGATCGGCTCGGCTCGCCCGGGGGTCGCCCCGGGCACAGCCATCCATCCTCCCATCCGGGAGCCCAGCGGCCCGGTTCCTTCTCAGGTCCGCGGTGACGTGCCGGGCAGTCGTGGCGGCCGCACGACCCGATCCGCCCGCGCCCTCCCTGCGACGATCACGTCGGCGTTGCGCTGGTCGGACCCGAGCGCGCGCCCCCGCGCCTGCACCTCCGACCGGCCGTAGGCGACGTGCCGCGCGACCAGCCGCTCGACCCGCAGCCCCTCGTCGACCTCGACGTACCAGCAGGCGTCCAGCAAGCCGGCCACCGGCGCGAACCCGTCGCCGTCGTGGAGGAGGTAGTTCCCCTCCGTCACGACGAGCGGGACCGACCGCGGGACCGCGACGGCACCGGCGACCGGCTCCTCCAGCGCGCGGTCGAACCGCGGCGCGTAGACGACCTCGTCCTGCCCGTCCCGCAGCCGGCGCAGGAGCGCCACGTACCCCGCGGCGTCGAAGGTGTCCGGGGCGCCCTTGCGCTCCGCTCGACCCAGTCGGTCGAGCTCCGCCTGCGCGAGGTGGAAGCCGTCCATGCCCACCAGGACCGCCGCCCCGGCGAGCGCGTCCACCACCGCCGCGGCGAAGACGGACTTGCCGGCGCCCGGCGCCCCGACGATGCCGAGCAGCCGCCTCGACGGCCCGCCGGCGAGCACCCGTGCCGCGCCGACGAGATCCTCGAGCGCGGTGGTGGCGTCGCTCACCTCCCGGGCCGTCACGCGACCGGATCGTAATCTGGAGGGCAGACAGCTCCGACCGACCAGGAGGTCGATCATGACGGGGAACGCCCCCGCACTCGGGACGCGGCCGCGCAGCGGCCCCTTCGCGTGGGTGCACGCCTTCACCGGCTTCTACCCCGCCGCAGGCGTCGGAGTTCTCCGGCCTCGACCCCGTCACCCGGTTCCTCTACGCCTCCCGCAGCGTCATCCTCGTGATCTCCGCGCAGTCGGCGCGGGATCGCCGGACTGCTGGCGGCCACCGACCGGCGGTTCCAGCTGGTGCCGTTCCTGCTGGTGTTCGTCGGCTACGTCGTGCTGCACGCGATCAGCAACCTGTCGAACGACTACTTCGGCTACCGCCGCGGGCACGACACCGCCGACTCCCCCCGCCGGCGATACACGCTGCACCCCATCGCCAGCGGGGCGGTCAGCCCCCGCCTGCTCGCCACGGGCCTGGTCGTGCTGTCGGTCGTCGTGCTGGGCATCGCCGGCTACTTCGTGACGCTGCGCGGCTGGCCGGCGGTCGTGCTGGCCGCTGTCGGCGCGCTGCTGCTCTGGGCGTACGACGCCGCACCACGCGCGCTGAAGGAGCTGGGCCTCGGCGAGGTCGCCGCGTTCGTGGTGTGGGGGCCGCTGATGATCGGCGGCGGCTACTTCGTCATCACCGGCCACTGGTCCTGGCAGGCGTTCCTCGCCTCCGTGCCGACCGGGCTCGGCGTCGCCTCCATCCTGGTCGGCAAGCACATCGACCAGCGCGAGTTCGACTCCGGCCAGCACCAGCGCACGCTGCCCGTCGTCCTCGGCGAGGCCGGCGCGCGGGCCATGAACCGCACCGCGATCGTCCTGATGTACGCGCTGACGCTGGTGGCGATCGTCTGGGGGGCGCTGACGCCGCTCGCTCTGCTCGTGGTCGCCGCACTGCCGCGGGCCCGGCGCGCCCTGGCCGTCATGGCCGCGCCGACGCCGGACGGCCCGCCGCCGGGGTACGTCGGCTGGCCGCTCTGGTACCACCGCGTCTGCCTGGTGCACAACCGGCTGTTCGGCTGGCTGTTCCTCGGCGGGATCGCGCTCGGCGCGCTGGTGCCGTCGCTGCGGCTCGGCGTCTGAGGCTCGGCGCGCCTACCGGCCGCCGGTGATCTCGCGGACCGCCGGACGGACGTCGGCGAGGTAGACCGCCGCGACGACGGTGGAGATCAGCGACAGGATGCCGGTGGGGCTGTCCCACAGCGAACCGAGCACGCCGCTGATCACGAGGATGGCCAGCCACGCCGGCTTGGTGAGCTTGTTGGCCGCCGGGAAGGCGGCGCCCTTGCGGGTGACGCAGTCGACGACCGCCCACAGCCGCAGAGCGATCAGTCCGGCCCAGAGGACGAGGTCGACGTAGTCGTAGACCGAACTGACGACCTCCACGGCGCCAGGGTACCGGCGCCCCACCGCCACGGACCGGCCTCACGACCCGCCGGCCGACCGGCTGGGACGGCGCTCCGGACAGCACCGCGCCCCGCACCGGGTGAGGTGCGAGGCGCGGGCGTCGGGGTCCGGCGGGACCTGTGTCGGTGCAGGTCGGGGCCGGCGGCGGTCAGGCCTTCGGGGTGGCCTTGCTGGCGGCGGCGCGGCCGGCGGTGGCCTTGCGCGCCGGGGCCTTGCGGGCCGAGGCGGTCGGGGCCTTGCGGGCCGGCGCGACCGGGGTCTCCTTGACCTGGACCGGGGCGTCGGCGTCGGCGAGCTCGACCTGCTTGGCGTCGAGGTCGCTCACGGCGTCGGTGGCGGCGTGCTCGACGGACTCGGCGGCGTCGGCGGTGGCGTCGGCCGCGGCGGCGAACCGGGCGCGGGCCGGCTTGACCAGCCGCTGGTCCACGGTCTCGACGACCTTGGCCAGCCGCGGGTCGTTGCGGAACTGCTCGACGAGGCCCTCGGCGGACTGCTGGGCGATCTTGCTGTAGCCCTCGACGGTGTCGGCGACCTTCGCCAGGCGCGGGTCGCGGCGCAGCAGCGTGTCGACCTGCTCCTGGGCGGCCTTGCGGTAGCCCTCGACGGTGTCGGTGATCTGCTTGACGTCGACGGTCGGCGCCGACTTCAGCAGCCCCTGGACGCGGGTGCTGACATCGGTGACGGTCTCGGTGACCTGGGTGTTGCTGCGCTCCAGCGCCTCTTCGACGCGGGTGCGCAGGTCGGTGGCCAGCGACATGTGCTGTCTCCTAGGTACGGTCGGCGGCCGGCCCGGTGCCGGACGCGCTGGGGGTGGTGGTGCTGACGGCGTTCTCCCGCCGGAAGGACTCGTAGACCTCGATGAGCACCTGCTTCTGGCGCTCGGCCAGGCCCTCGTCGGCGAGGATCGCGCTCACGAGCTCGGGATCACCGTGCCGGGTCTCGAGGATCCCGGCGCGCACGTACAGCTGCTCGGCGGAGATCCGCAGGCCCTTGGCGATCTGCTGCAGGATGTCCGCGCTCGGCTTGCGCAGACCCCGTTCCACTTGAGACAGGTACGGGTTGGAGACGCCGGCGAGCTTCGCGAGTTGCCGCAGGGACACCTGCGCCTGCTCGCGCTGCTCCCGGATGAAGTCCCCGATCGCGCCGACGCGCGCTGCGTGTCCCTCGTCCTTCACGTCCTCCAGTCTGCCGGGCGGTGCTTGCAGTTGCAAGCGGCCAGCTAGCGATCGTGGTCACAGCGCTGGCGCTCGGCTGAGAGGCCGCCGGGAGCGGCTGTCCGGTGCGGGACGCTGACCTTCGTGCCGACCCTCGCCCGTTTCGTCATCCGCCGCCGCTGGTTCGTCGTCGCGGCGTGGCTGCTCGCCGTCGTCGGCTGTCAGTTGCTCGCCGGCTTCGCCGGCGGGGCGAGCTACCGGGAGACGTTCCAGCTCCCGCACACCGAGACCCAGACCGTCGTCGACCTGCTGGCCAGCAAGGGCTTGAGCAGCCAGAGCGGCCGCAGTCGGGACCGTCGTGCTGCACAGCACGAACGGCGCGTTCGACCCGGCGTCCGCGCCCCCGGGCCTCGCCGGCCTCGAACAACGGGTCTGTGCGACCGGCAAGGTGGCCACGGTCAGCTCACCGTGGGGCTCCGCGCGGTGCACCAGCGGGGCGGCGGTCGCGCAACCGGCGCGGGCGGGCGGGACGGCGTCGACCCTGCTCAGCGCCGACCGCAGCGTCGCACTCGTCACCATCGGCCTGGTCCCGGGCGCCGGGGACCGCACCGGCGTGACGGTGCAGGAGGCCGTCCGGCCGCTGGCCTCACCGCAGCTGCAGGTGGAGGTCACCGGCGACGCGTTCGCCGCGGTCAACGAGGGCGGCGGGGTCCCGCCGGAGGTCATCGGGTTCATCGCGGCTCTGCTCATCCTGGCCGTGGTGTTCCGCGCCGTGTTCGCGACCGTGCTGCCGTTGGTCAGCGCCGCCGCGGCACTCGGCAGCGGCCTCGGGCTGGTCAGCCTGCTCACCCACGTCATGTCGGTCGCCAGCTTCGCCTCGCAGCTGACCATCCTGATGGTCCTCGGCGTCGGCGTCGACTACGCCCTGTTCATCGTCACCCGCCACCGGCGCAACCTGCTCGCCGGGATGACGATCGAGGACTCCATCGTCTCGGCGCTCAACACCTCCGGTCGGGCGGTCTTCTTCGCCGGATGGATCGTCTGCATCGCGATCCTCGGCCTGTGGGCACTGGGCGTCAGCTTCCTGTACGGCGTGTCCGTGGCCACGGCGGTCGGCGTGCTGCTGACGATGGTCGCGTCGTTGACCCTGATGCCGGCGCTGCTGTCCTTCATCGGCCTGCGCGTCCTGCCACGGCGGGTGCGGCGTTCGCTGGTGGACGGCACCTACCGGCCGTCCACGCGCCGCTCGGCGTGGGCCCGGTGGTCGGATCTGGTGGCGCGCCGGCGCATCGTGCTGGCGCTGGTCGCCGGCGCGGTGCTCGTCGTCCTCGCGGTGCCGTTCTTCTCGATGCGCCTCGGCCACGCCGACCAGGGCAACGACCCGGCGTCGACCACGACCCGCCGCGGCTACGACCTGATCTCCGACCACTTCGGGCGCGGTGCCAACTCGGTGCTCGAGGTGGTGGCCACCGGCCCGCGCGCCTCCGACCCGGTGTACCTCCAGTCGGTCGCGCAGCGGCTGGCCACCGTCGCGGACGTCGACCGGTCGACGATCCGAGCCGTTCCTGCCGGCAACGGCGTCGGCTTCGTGACGTTCAAGTCGACCAGCGCGCCGCAGGACGTCGCCACCACCGACCTGGTGAAGACGCTGCGGTCCGACGTGCTGCCCGGCCTCTACCGCGGCAGCGACAACCACCTGTACGTTTTCGGACAGACGGCGGTGTACGTCGACTTCGCCAAGGTGCTGTCCGCGAAGATGCCACTGTTCTTCGCCGCGGTCGTCGGGCTGTCGTTCCTGCTGCTCGTCGTCGCGTTCCGCTCGCTGCTCATCCCGGCGACGGCAGCGGTGATGAACCTGCTCGCCGCCGGCGCGTCCTTCGGCATCGTCGTGATGGTCTTCCAGTGGGGCTGGGGGGCCAGCGCCCTCGGCATCGGCACCGGAGGGCCGATCGAGGCGTTCGCGCCGGTCATGTTCTTCGCGATCCTGTTCGGCCTGTCGATGGACTACCAGGTCTTCCTCATCAGCCGGATGCACGAGGAGTGGGTGCACAGCCACGACAACCGGCGCGCGATCACCGTCGGGCAGGCGGAGACCGGCGGGATCATCACCGTCGCGGCGCTGATCATGGTCGCGGTGTTCGGCGGCTTCGTGCTGGGCGACGAGCGTGTCATCAAGTTGTTCGGCATCGGACTGGCCAGCGCGATCTTCCTCGACGCGTTCGTCGTCCGGACGGTGCTCGTACCGTCGCTGATGCACCTGTTCGGACGGTCGAACTGGTACTACCCGGAGTGGCTGGCGCGGGTGACCCCGCGACTGTCTCTCGAGCCGGAGGAGCAGCCGCCGACGGAGCCGGAGCGGGAGCTCGCCACCACCGGCTGACCAGCAACGAGAAGGGGAGGGCCCACCGCGCCTGTGGCGGTGGGCCCTCCCCTTCGTCGCGGTGCTCTAGCGGCTGCCGGCCGGGGCGTCCTCCGGGACGTCGAGGTCGCCGAGCTCGGCGGGGCGCTCGTCGTCCGGCGGCGGCATCCCGGGCGCCCGCTCGGCGCCGGGGACCTCGCCCCGGGCGACGGCACCGGGCGCCCGCTCGCGCCGGATGCCGGCCGCCGCGTAGGCGTCGTCCTCGTCCAGCGTCTCGCGGTGCAGCAGCGTCGTCGCCAGCCCGTCGAGCTGCGAGCGGTGGCCGCGCAGGATGCGCACGGCCTCGTCGTAGCACTGGTCGACGATCTTGCGAACCTCCTCGTCGACCATGGCCTTCGTCGCGGAGCCGACACCGTCGCCGAACGGCGACTCGTTGCCCGGGGGCGGCAGGACGGTGATCGGGCCGATCCGCTCGGACATGCCCCACCGGCCGACCATCTGCTGCGCGATCCGGGTGACCTGCTCGAGGTCGCTCTCGGCACCGGTGGTGGTGTCGCCGTAGACGACCTCCTCCGCCGCCCGGCCGCCCAACGCCCCGATGATCCGGCCGCGGAGGTACTTCTCCGAGTAGCCGTACCGGTCGGTCTGCGGGCTCTGGAAGGTCACACCGAGCGCCTGCCCGCGCGGGATGATCGACACCTTGCGCACCGGGTCGGCGCCCGGGGTCAGCATGCCGAGCAGGGCGTGCCCGGACTCGTGGAACGCGGTGCGCTCCTTCTCCTCCGGCGACAGCATGATCCCGCGGGCCGTGCCGAGCACGATCTTCTCGATCGCGTCGGTGAAGTCCGCCTGCGCCACCTGGTGGTGGTTGCGCCGCGCCGCCAGCAGCGCCGCCTCGTTGACCAGGTTCTTCAGGTCGGCGCCGACCATCCCCGGCGTCGACGCGGCGATCCCGTCGAGGTCGACGTCCGGCGCGAGCGGCACCGCCCGCACGTGGACGTCGAGGATCTTGCGCCGGCCGGTGAGGTCCGGCGGGCTGACCGTGACGCGCCGGTCGAAGCGCCCCGGACGCAGCAGCGCCGCGTCGAGGATCTCCGGCCGGTTCGTCGCGGCGAGGACGACGACGCCCTCACTGCCGGTGAACCCGTCCATCTCGGTCAGGATCTGGTTGAGCGTCTGCTCGCGCTCGTCGTGCCCACCGATCGACTGTGCCCCACCGCGCTGACGCCCGATCGCGTCCATCTCGTCGATGAAGATGATGGCCGGTGCGACCTTCTTGGCGTTGTCGAACAGGTCGCGTACCCGGGACGCACCGACGCCGACGATCATCTCGATGAACTCCGAGGCGGACATCGAGAAGAACGGCACGTTCGCCTCGCCCGCGACCGCGCGGGCCAGCAGCGTCTTGCCGGTCCCGGGCGGGCCGGACAGCAGCACGCCGCGCGGGATCTGAGCGCCGAGACGCCGGTACCGGTCGGGGTCGCGGAGGAAGTCGACGATCTCGCTGACCTCGTTCTCGACCTCGTCGATGCCCGCAACGTCGGCGAACGTCGTCCGCGGACCGGATTCGGGTTCGTACAACTTCGCGCGTGATCGCCCGATCCCGCCGAGACCACCGAGTCCGCCGGCGCCCGCGGCGGCGCGCCGCATCAGGAAGACGAACAGCAGGACCAGCAGGATCGTCGGTCCGAAACCGAACAGTGCCTGCTCCCAGAACGGCGCTGACGCGTCCGGGTTGTTGGCGTTGACCGTGACGCCCTTGGACTCGAGCGTCTGCAGCAGGTTGTCGTCGGCGAACGTCGGCCGCTGCGTCGTGAACCGCGTGACCTGCGAAGACTTGTCCGAGTTCGGCGGGTACGGGACAGCCTTCGAGAAGTCGCCCTGGATCTGGTCGCCGGTCGACGTGACGGACGAGACGTTGCCGGAGTTCACCTGGCCGGTGAAGAACGTGTACGACACCTTCGTCCGGGACTGCGGGTTGAGCAGGACGGAGGAGATGACGTAGTTCAGGACGAACAGGCCGAGGACGATCAGCCACAGCCAGCGGAACCAGCCGGGACGCTGCGGGCGGTCGGGCTGGTTGCCGCCGGAGCCGTTGCGGACACCCTCCACCTTCCACGGCGGGGCCGGTGGCGGGTCCTGGCGGCGGAGCCGACTGCGCTGGGGGTCGTTGGCCGGGCGGTCCGCCCGTGGGGACGGCGGCGGGGTGCCGTTCTGGTCCATGAACATCCGTGCTTTCGTCGGGAGCACTAGGAGAACGTCCAAACGGGCTTCGGCCGTTCCCTCGACGCTAGTCGCGCGCTACGTCCACAGCGAACGCAGCGAGTCCTTGTCCAGCGGCGGCCTGCCCGCGAGGCGGGCCAGCGCGCCGGCACGCGCCGCCGCGGCGACGACGTCCCGCCGCTCGCCCGCGGCCCGCACGTGCAGGTGGGTCCCGGCGGCGAGGCCGGCCAGGACCGCGCGGACGTCCGCCCCGCCCACCGCGAGCGTGTCCGGCCGCACGCCGTCGAGCAGCGCCGCGAGCTCCGGCACGGGATCGACGCCGAGGACGACGCTGCGCGGGCCCTGGTCGTCGCGCAGGACCAGGACGTCCGCCGTCGATACGACGTCGGCCCGGACCGCCCCGACGCCGACCCGCGCACAGTCGGCGACGACGTCCGGGTCGAGCTGGCCTTCCGCGACGAGGACCAGGCCGACGCCGTCACTCATCGACGGCGACCGGCAGTCCCTCCACCGTCAGCCCGTCGGACACCGAACGCTTGACGACGGCCAACGCGACCGGCCCCAGCTCGTAGTGGTGCACGGCGGTGCCGAGGAACCCGACCGGCCGGCCGTCGAGCTCCACCGGCGTCCCCGGTGCGGGCAGGACGTCGGACTCGCCGGACAGGTGCAGCAGGACCATCCGCCGCGGCGGCCGGCCGAGGTTGTGCACGCGCGCCACCGTCTCCTGCCCGCGGTAGCAGCCCTTCTGCAGGTGCACCGCCGGCCCGATCCACCCGACCTCGTGCGGGATCGTGCGGTGGTCCGTCTCGAGGCCCAGCCGCGGCCGCCGCGCCTCGACCCGCAGCGCCTCGAAGGCCGTGACACCCGCCGGCGGCACGTCCAGCGGCGGACGGGTGCCCCGCGGCAAGAGCAGGTCCGCGCCGTCCGTCCCGGGCCAGTCCCGACGCCGGACGTACCCGCCGCCCGGCAGCGCCACGGCGTGGCCGGCTGCAGGGACCGGCAGCCCGGCGGCCTCGAGCGCGGCAACGGTGCGCGGGCCCACCAGCGTCCACACCGCCCAGTCGGCGGACACGTCGGCGAGTTCGACGCGCTTGAGGAAGCGCATCTTCTGCAGGTAGCCCAGGACCTCGCCGGCGGTCCCGGGCTCGGTGTCGATCCACACCCGCTCGCCGAGGTCGGTGAGCACCCAGTGCTGCTCCACGTGTCCGTGAGGGGACAGCACCAGCGCCTCGGTCGTGTCACCGTCGCGCAGGTCGCTGACGTGTTGCGAGCAGATCGAGTGCAACCAGCCGAGCCGATCGGGACCGTCGACGACGATCAGGTCCCGGTCGGAGCGGTCGACCAGGCCGACGGACGTGGCGAGCAGACGCTGCTCGCCGAGCGGGTCGCCGTGGTGGTCGGGGACGCGGGAGCCGGGGAGGGAAACGGCGGTCACTGGCAGTCCTTACAGGTCCCGAAGACGGTGAAGTGGGCGCGGTCCAGACGGAAGCCACGCTCGTCGGCCAGCCTGCGCTCGAGCGGGTCGGCCAGGTCAGGTGGGGCGTCGACGACCGCGCCACAGTCGTGGCAGACGACGTGCACGTGCTCGTCCTCGGCGGGGCCGAAGCTCGGCGGGCCGTGGCCGAAGTGGGTGTGGCGGACCAGGCCGATCTCCTCGAGCACCTCGAGGGAGCGGTAGACGGTGGCGACGTCGACCCAGTCGACGGCGTCGCTGATCTGTTCCGGAGTGGCGTGCCCGAGCCTACGGACAGCGCCCAGCACCTGCTCGCGCTGCGGCGTCATCCGGCGTCCGCGCGCGTGCAGCCGGGTGGCGAGGTCGACGTCCGGGGTCATCCCGTCCATGGTAGGCAGGGCGCCGTGTCCGGGACCCCGTCGTCGCCCCGCGTCCTCGCCGTCCTCGGCCGCGGTCCGGTGCCGTGGGGGACGCCCGTCGTGTGCGCCGACGACGCCGGGCTGACCCGCGGCGACGGCTGCTTCGAGGGGATCCGGGTGTCCGCCGGCCGGGTCACCAAGCTCGAACGGCACCTGGCACGGATGGCGCGCTCGGCGGCCGCGCTCGAGCTGCCCTTCGACGCCCCGGCGTGGACCGAACTGGTGAACTCCGCCGTGGCCGCGTGGCCGGCCGACGTCGACGGCGCGCTGAAGCTCGTGCTCACCCGCGGCGCCGACGCGACGGCGACCGGACTGCTCACCCTCGTCGTCGCCGACCCCGGCTACCCGGCGCAGCGGCGGGACGGGATCGCGGTGGTCACCCTGTCCCGCGGCGTCGGCGCCGATGTCTTCACCGCGGCGCCGTGGCTGCTCGGCGGCGTCAAGACGCTCTCGTACGCGGTGAACATGGCCGCGCAGCGCGAGGCCGCGCGGCGCGGGGCGGACGACGTCGTCTTCGTGAGCACCGACGGGTCGGTCCTGGAGGCGCCCACCGCGTCGGTGGTGTGGGCGCCGCCGGGGACGTCCCGGACGTTGCGGACCGTCCCGGCCGGGGCGACCGGGATCCTGCCCGGGACGACGCAGCAGCTGATGTTCGACGTCGCGCAGGCCGAGGGGTGGGACGTCGGCGAGGCCGCCGTCTCGCTGGAGGGCCTGCGCGCCGCCGGCGGCATCTGGCTGGTCAGCAGCGTGCGCGGCCCGGTGGAGGTCGTCCGCCTGGACGGGGCGGAGCGGGACCGGGTGCCCGAAGCGAGCGCAGGAGGTGCAGCGGCTGGCCGGGTTCTGAGCCCGGGTGTTCCGCCGTTCGCCGGGCGCGCAACGGCGTTGCCGTCCGCTTCGTCTCGGACGTACCGTTGGGGTACACGAGGAGGGAGGTGGTCCAAAGTTGTGTAGTCATTGGACTCGTGAGGTGGCTGTCCGCTAGTCGCCGTACCGGACGAGAGCCAGGGATCACTGCCCTCCGCTGATCGGCGAAGAGCACTACCCGGCAGCTACCCGGCCCCTGAGCCGTCGGTCTGTCCAACCGACCCGCAGTCTCTGCGGCCCGGCTCAGGGGCCGTTCCACGTCCTGGACACGTCCTGGGTACGCAGACGTCGTGCCCACCATCACCCGCAGCGTCGACATCGCGGCCCCGGCCTCCCAGGTCTGGGACCTGCTCGAGGACGTCCACCGGCTGCCCGAGTACTCCGACAGCACGGACGAGGTCCGCGACGCGCCGCCTCGACTCACCGCGGTCAGTCAGTCCTACGAACAGGTCGGCCGGCTGCTCGGCATGCGACTGACCTCGCGCTGGCGGGTCGTCGCCCTGGAGCCGGGCCGGTTGATCCGCTCGGTGGGCACGCTGGCGCCCGGCGTGCGGTACACGCTGACCCAGCGCCTGGCGGCGCTGCCGGACGGCAGCAGCCGGCTGGAGATCGACATCGACTACACCGTCCCGGGCGGGGCGCTCGGCCGGCTGGCCGCCCGCGCCGGCGCCGAGTCACGCGCCGCTCGGGAAGCGCAACAGGTCCTCGACGGCATCCGGGCGACCGTCGAAGCCGCGTGACGGCCGAGGCCGAGGGAAGCCACGCCCCACCGGAGTCTGTGCGTAGGCTCTACACACACATGCGCATGAGCCGGAGGTGCTCGATGGGTCGGGCGAACGTCTACCTGCCAGATGACTTGGAACGCCGCGTCAAGGTCGCCCAGATCCCGATCTCCGAGGTCTGTCAGCGCGCCCTGCTGGCTGCCGTGCAGGCCGCAGAGGCCGGCGGCGGTCCCCTGGACGATGGGCTGCGTGAGCACGTCCGGCGTGGACGCGTGGCGGGCGAGGAATGGGCGCGCACCGCTGCGCCCGACCAGCTGTTGACGCTGGTGCGGGACCAGCGGTTCCGGGAGATCCCGGCGGACGCGCTGCCGGAGGACCTCTACTCGCTGACGGCGGAGCAGAGCCTCGCGTGGGAGGCCGGCTTCAGCCTCGGGGCGCGCGAGTCGTCGTCCCTGGCCGTGGCGCAGGACCGTGCCGGCGACAACCCCGACACGGACGCGCCCGAGGTGAGCGACGACGCCGAGCCCGTCACCGCCGGCGACGGCGGCAGCGCTTGCAGGTCCAGGACTCTCGCCGCGACTCGGCGACGACGCGGGCGCACGGATCGGCACCACGGTCGACGGTGACCCGGTCTCGTTCGACCCGCACGCCGCGGTGCGCGCGGGCAAGAGCCCGCTCTACGCGGTCCTCGGCGAGAGCGGTCTGCGGGCGCGACTCACGCTGAGCTTGGCGCAGGACGCCGCCGCCCGCGGCACCGCGGTGGTGCTGCTCGACGTCTCGGGCAAGCTCAGCACCCGCGCCCGGGGACTGGGCCGCAACGTCCGGGTCGTGCGCCCGGCCACGACTGCGATGCCGTCCTTCGAGGACGTGGCCCGCGGCGCCGTCGGGCTCGGTGGCCTGTACGACATGCTCTCCGGCCTCGCGGGCAGTGGGGGACTTCCCGACCTCTTCCGCGCGTCGAGCCCGCAGGTCCCGCCGCCCGGACACGTCGTCGTCCTCGACCTGGCGGGCGACGGCGGGCTGTCCAGCGCCCTGGCCCTCGCGCAGGCGGCACACCTACTCGGCCAGCTGAACACGCCGGCCGACCACCCACGGCTGGTCCAGATCGACCTGCCGAGCAACCTGACGTTGCCAGGGCCGATCGCCGGCCGGATCGGCCGGCTGTTCCGGGCGGCCCGTCAACGCAACGCCGCGCTCGGGGTCTCCGCCGAGAGCGCCCACGTGATCAGCGACCTGAGCGGGACCGGATCACTGCTGTCCACGGTCCTCGCCTTCGCGACGAGCGACCCCGTCGAGGCGGACCGGCTGCGCGACCTCCTCGGCTCCGCTGCGCCCATCCTGCTCAACGCCCCGGGTGCGGTCCCCGATGCCGACGATCCGACCTGGGTGGTCATGCGGGACCTCGAGGGCCGCCTCGGCCAGGTCCGCCTCGACGCCTCCTAGTGCTGGTTGCGCAGGCCGGACGGACGAGCCTGCGCTACGCCGGCTCGGCGATGAGGACGGGGATGCGCCGGTCGGTCTTCGTCTGGTACTCCGCGTAGGAGGGGTACGCCTCCACCGCGCGGTCCCACCACGCCGCCCGCTCCTCACCGTCGAGCTCGCGCACCGTGTAGTCCCGCGGCTCCGGCCCGTCCTGGACCATCACGTGCGGATCCGCGACCAGCGACGCGTACCACTCCGGGTGCTGCGGCGCGCCGCCCTTGGACGCGACGAGCGCGTAGCGGCCGTCGTGCTCGACCCGCATCAGCGCGATCTTGCGGACGTTGCCGGACTTCTTGCCGCGGTAGGTGACGATCACGACCGGCAGCCCGCTGTCCTGCAAGGTGTTCGCCCGGGTGCCGCCGGACGCCTCGTACTCCGCGACCTGGTTCCGCACCCACGCTGCTGAGCTCGGGACGTACTCGCCGGTGATCGGCATCGACACCTCGCTGATCGTCGGGACACCTCGTCCGTGACCGTACGCGTCAGTCCGGCAGGAGCGGCACGGTCGTCTGCGGGCCGTGCCGGAGCAACGCCGCGCGGGTGAGCGCGTCCGTGCCGAACCGGTCGCGCACCGCGTCGACACCGCGGTCGAGTGCCCGCCCGCTGAGCTGCGCCCGCGGCGCGAACGGCAGCTCGAGCTGCACCGGGTCCCGGTCGGTGCAGTCGGCCAGGTCGGCGACGGTGACGCCGACGAGTGTGACTCCGTCGGTGCGGATGCGCGGCGCGGCGTCGCGGACGAGCGCCCGCACCGCGGTGAGGACCAGGGCGGTCTCCGCGGTCGGGAACGGCAGCGTGTGGGAGCGCGTCGCGCGGGTGAAGTCGTCGAAGCGCAGCCGCAGGACGACGGTGCGCCCGGCCCGTCGGGCGCGGCGCAGCCGCCGGCACACCCGGTCGACGAGCGCCACGACCGACTCGTCCAGCTGCTGCGGCCGCACGTAGCGCGAGCCGAGCGCGCGTTGGGCACCGACCGACCGGCGGCGCCGGCCGGTGTCGATCCGGCGGGGGTCGCGGTTGTGCGACAGGGCGTGCACCTGCCGTCCGGAGGCGCGGCCGAGCATCGACTGCAGCGCGTGCTCGTCCACCTCGGCCAGCTGGGCGACCGTGGCGATGCCGCGGGCATGCAGCTTGGCAGCGGTGACCTTCCCGATGCCCCAGATCATCTCGACCGGCAGCGGGTGGAGGAACGCCAGCTCGCGGTCGGGCTCGACGACGAGCAGCCCGTCGGGCTTGGCGACCCGGCTGGCCACCTTCGCGAGGAACTTGGTGCGCGCGACGCCCACGGTGATGGGCAACCCGACCTCGTCGGCGACCCGCCGGCGCAGCCGGACGGCGATCTCCTCCGGCGTGCCCGCGAGGCGCGCGAGCCCGCCGACGTCGAGGAACGCCTCGTCGATCGAGATGCCCTCGACCAGCGGCGTGGTGTCGCGGAAGACCGCGAAGACGTCGTCGCTGGCCTGCTGGTAGGCCGCGAACCGCGGCGGGACGACGACGGCTTGCGGGCATAGCAGCCGCGCCTGCCGACCGCCCATGGCCGTGCGGACGCCGAACGCCTTCGCCTCGTAGCTCGCCGCGAGCACCACCCCGCCGCCGACGACCACCGGCCGGCCGCGCAGCGCCGGCTGGTCCCGCTGCTCCACGGACGCGTAGAAGGAGTCGAGGTCGGCGTGCAGGATCGACGCACCGGCCACGTCCCCGACTATCGCACAAGTGTTCGAACGCGGCCAGCCGTGTCAGGCGGTCACGGGCCGCCCTTCCAGTGGTCGATGCGGTGGTGGTCGGGCTCGAAGCCGTTCCGGACGCCCCACAGGACCGCCTGGGTCCGACTGCCGGCGCCGATCTTGCGGTAGACGGAGCGGATGTAGGACTTGACGGTGTTCGGGCTGAGGAACGTCAACGCAGCGACGTCGGCGTTGCTCTTGCCCTGGGTGATCAGGGCCAGGATCTCGGCCTCACGGTCGGTCAGTCCCTCGCGCCGGCCCGGCCAGTCCAGCCCGGGCGCCGCACGCGCGCGTCCCGGCGGGTCGCTGATCACCGTCTCGCCGCGGTGCACCGCCTCGAGCGCCTCGACGAGCTCCGGGGCCGGCAGCGCCTTGGACAGGTAGCCGTGGGCGCCGCGCTGGCGGGCGCTCTCGATGAGCTCGGGCGCGAAGTTCCAGGTGAAGACGACGACGCGTCGCGCGTGGGGGCTGCGGACGAGCACCTCGATCTGGTCGTGGTCGGACTCGGGCTGCGCGAAGGAGTCGTACAGGGCGACGTCCACGGTGTCGACGAGCGGTTCGTTGGCGTCGATCTCGGCCACCAGGACCCGGTCGCGGTAGGGGTCCAGCATGGTGGCGATCCCGGTGAGGACGACGTCGTAGTCGTCCACCAGGCCGATCAGCATCGGCGACGTCTTCCCGGGCACGTGTCGACGCTAGACCCCCTTAGGGGTGTGATGCACTCACCCCGAGGGGTGCTTCCGTGGGATGAGGCCGCGACGTCCGCGGCCCTCCGCGACACGCTCCGGCGTGTCCCGTCGAAAGGATCACCCCATGCTCGGACTCATCATCACGCTGATCATCGTCGGCCTGATCGCCGGCGCCGTCGCGCGCCTGCTCGTCCCCGGCAAGCAGGACATCGGCATCGCCGCGACGATCGTCCTCGGGATCGTCGGCTCGTTCATCGGCGGGTTCCTCGGGTACGTGATCTTCCACAAGGACGCCTCAGGGGGCTTCTTCCAGCCCTCGGGTCTGATCGGCTCGATCATCGGCGCCGTCATCGCGCTGCTCATCTACACCCGCGTCGGCAGCCGCCGCGCCGTCCGGCACTGAGCCGTCGAGAGGGGCGCCGCACGCCGCCCGGGTGTGCGGCGCCTCCAGGACGTCAGTCGCCCACCGCTTCCTGCCGCCACGAGTGCTCGGGCTCGTACCCCAGCACCCGGCGCGCCTTGTCGATACCCAGCAAGGTCTCGTTCGGGCCGACGGCGTGCCGCAGCGGGACGTCCGGGAAGACCTCGGCGAGCAGCTCGGCGTTCGGACGCGACATCACGGTGTCGGCGTTGGCGATGATGAACACGTCGGCTCCGGTCGCGTCGTGCTCCAGCGCACGACGCACCGCCTGCGCGCCGTCGCGGGCATCGATGTAGCCCCAGAGGTTCCACTTGCGCGCCCGGGCGTCCGTGTCGAAGGACGGGAAGGCGGCGTAGTCGGCCGGGTCCATGACGTTCGAGAACCGCAGTCCGATCATCTTCAGGTCGGGATGCCACCGGCACAGCTGCCGGGCCATCTCCTCTTCCAGCGTCTTGACGAGCGAGTACGCGCTGTTCGGACGCGGGGTGTACTCCTCGTCGACCGGGACGTACGGCGGCGGCACGTCGAACGGCAGCCCGAGCACCGTCTCGCTCGAGGCCCAGACGATGTTCCGCACTCCGGCGGTGATCGCCGCGGTGACCGTGTTGTAGCTGGTCAACGCGTTGTTGCGGAACGTGGCGGCGTTCGCGCGCAAGCCGGGCGCGGGCACTGCAGCGAGGTGCACCAGCGCCTCGACGCCGCCGTGACGATCGTCGATGCCGGCGAGCGCCTGGAACGCCTCACCGAAGTCCGTCAGGTCGACGCGGCTCGCCGGGACGTCCCCGCGCACCGGTGGGGCGGCGTCGAGCGCCACCACGTCCCAGCCGTGGTCGACCAGGTGGGTCACCACCGCCCGTCCCAACTTGCCGCTGCTTCCTGTCACTGCCACGCGCGTCACGGGAGCGTCCTACCCGATGCGCAACCCACGCACCATCGCGTCGCCGGGAGAGCGTCGAGTCGCGCGTCACCGACCGGCCGCCCGCAACGCTCACAACGGCCGTACCGGTGGTCGCGGAGGCGGTCGAGGGCAGCGTCGAGCTCCTGCAGCTTGTGCTCGGTCCGCGAGCGCTCACCGGCGAGCTGCTCCCGCTCGAACGCAACGGTCGACCCCTCGGGATCGTGCTCGTCGTCGAGGTTGCTGCCGGCCGCGGCCGCGACCACGGCCGCCAGGTCATCGGTCGTCGACGCCAGCCGCGCGCACGTCGCCGACCGCTCCGCGACCAGTCGCGCCTCGACCTCGCGCTCTTCCACACCACCTGCCATCAGACGCGTGCTCGGGCGGCGATCGTCGGCACGGACAGCCGGGATCTCAGGCCGGGCGGGCCGACTCCGATGTTCGCACCTCCGGACGCCGCCGCACCGCGTTGCGCGTGTCCACCAGGTCGTCGAGGAGCCGCTCCACCCGCCCGGCGTCGAGTTCCGCCGGTCCGCCCACCACGGCGGCCGCCGCCGCCACGGCACGCGCCTTGAAGGCCACGGTGCTGTACGCGCCGACCTGCGCCCGCGCGCGCCGGCCGGTGATGCCCAGCAGCGTCGCACCGCCGAGCGGGCGCCGGACGAGCGCCAGCTGGTGCAGCGCAGCATCGACGCGACGGGACTCGAGCAGCAGGTCCACCGACGGTGCCGAGCCCGACAGCCGGCGATCGACCTCCGCGATCACGTCGTCCACCGCCGACAGGAACGTGGCCTGCGCCGCCGACGCCACGTCGGACGTCCGCAGCGGCAGCACCACGAGCGGCACGACCATCCCGATCCCGGCGCCGATCGCCGTCTCGGCCAGCCGCAGCGTCAACAGGTCCGTCGAGAACTCGTGCAGCACGTTGTAGAGCTGCCCCATGACCGTCGTGATCGCGAACGCCATCACGGCGTAGGAGACCCGGAAGAAGTACAACCCGAGGAACACGCAGACGAGCATCACGGCGACGATCGCCGAGTCGTGCTGGCCGGTGAAGTGCACGGTGATCGTCGCGACGACGAGTCCGACCACCGTCCCGACGATCCGGCCGCCGCCCTTGACCACGATCTCGGCGGGCGTGAACGTGCCGGTCAGCGACAGGAAACACGCGAGCACCGCCCAGTAGTAGCGGTTGGCCGACAGCGCGTCGCCGGCCACGATGGTCAACGAGGTCGCCACCGCCACCTGCAGGCACAGCCGGGTGTTCTGCGACAGCCGCCCGGCCGGACCCGGGTCCGGGCGCGCCGCCAGCGCCGCGGAGGCCGACGGCGCCGTCCCGGGCAGGTTGCCGAGGAACATCGTCACCGCGGGCTGGTAGTCCCCCACGTGCGCCGGCACGTCGACGTGCGCCTGCCGCCACCCGTCCACCAGCGCCGGGACGGCCGACGTCGCCCGGCGCAGGCCCGCGAGAGCGTCGTCCGGCAGGTCTGCGCGGTCCTCCACCGCGTGCCGGAGCTCGCTCGCCAGCCGCCGCGCCTCCGCTCCGGACCGGGCGCGGAGCGCGGCGAGGACCGCCCGGAGCGCGGCGCGATCCGCCACGTCGCCCGGCCAACCGGACCGGCACCCCGCCACGAGGGCGACGACCGCCGTCCCCAGCTCGTCGGCGGCCAGTTCCGAGTCCACCAGGTTGTGCCGCACCTCGGACGGCCCCAGGCCGCCGCCACCCGGGGACTGACCGAGGTAGCCGTCGACGATCAGCGCCGCCTCGAGCACCCGGAACGAGGTCCCGTGCACCCGGGCGGCGACCCGGTCGACCGGCACCGCACCGCGCAGCGCGTCGTCGAGCAGGTCGAGCAGGTCCTCCAGTCGGAGGTCGAACGCCCGCAACGCCGCCCGCAGGAGCGCCTCCGGCCGGTCCGGCAGCACCAGCGCGGCGAGCAGCACGCACGCGCTCGCCGTCGCGATGACCGCGAGCACCGCGCCGATCTGGGACGGGCCGAAGCCGACGAACGTGGTGAAGAAGTAGGTCAGCCAGCCGACCATGCCGTAGTTGAAGAACCGGGGCCCGTACCGCCGCACGAACGTCGCCGCCACCATCACCAGCACGAAGACGACCAGCGTCGCGAGCCGGTGGCCCTTGAGCACGGCGGCGAGCGAGACCGTCAGCGCGGCGACCACCGGCAGGCCGGCCACCGTCCGAGCCGCGTCGAGCGGGCTGCGTCCCGAGGTCGCGAACGCGCCGTTGAGCCCGACCATGCCGCCGAGCAGCATCGCCACGACGCCCTGGACGCCGAGCGCCGGCCCGAGCCAGTGCAGGACGAACGAGGCCACGCCGACCGCGACCACCGCCCGCGAGGCGAGCCGCAGCCGCAGCAACCCGGGGTCGGAGGCCACGACCGCGGCGACCACCTCTCCGCGTCGCGGCCGACTCCCGCGCGCGACGGGGGCCGGGCTCGACATGCCGACGATGTACCCACGGGTTGGCTCCGGAACGCGGCCGGGTACGGCTCCGGCGTGGGGGGCCGGCGCTACGGCCCGGCGCGCGGCGAGCCGGTCACGATCGGCGACCGGTGCTGGATCGGCGCCCGCGCGGTGGTCCTCGCCGGCGTGACGATCTGCGACGACGCGGTCGTGGCGGCCGGGTCGGTCGTCACCCGGTCCATCGACGAGCCGGGGATGTACGCCGGCATCGCGGCCCGGCGGGTGGTCGAACTGGACTGAGGCGACGTCCGGACCAGGTCCGGGTGGGCGGCGGCACAGCGGTGGTGCGGTGTCCGTGCTGCCGGGTACGTACCGCTCCGACCCGTCCGCCCCGTCCCCGGAGAGCTCATGGCTGCCACCAACACCCTGTCCCGTTCGCTGCACGACGTCGGTCTCGCGGCGTGGTTCGGCGGGACGCTCGCCAACGCCGTCGCCCTCAACCCCGCCGCCGGCAAGGCCGCCGACGCCGCCAGCACCGGCCGCATCGCCAACACCGGATGGGACCGGTGGACGCCGGTGAACGCGGCCGCGATCGGCGCGCACCTCGCCGGCAGCGTCGGTGAGCTCGTCGGCAACCGCGGGCGGATCGCCACCCAGAGCGGCGTCGGCACCGTGTCTGCGGTGAAGACAGGAGTGACCGTCGCCGCGCTCGCCGCCACCGGCTACAGCCGGGTGCTCGGCCGCCGGGTGTCCGCCCACCACGACGTGCCGGCCGAGTCCGGCACCGCTCCGCACGAGCAGACGCCGCCTGAGGTCGCCGCGGCGCAGCGCCAGCTGCGGGTGCTGCAGTGGGTCATCCCAGGCCTGACCGGTGCCCTGGTCGTGGTCAGCGCGGTGGCCGGTGAGCAGCAGCGGCCGCAGAAGGTCCTCAGCGGGCTGGCCGGACGCCTCGTGGGCAGCTAGCCACCCGTTCCGCCGCTCGTCCCACGAGGGCCGGGCCGTCCGCAGGCGACGGCCCGGCCCTCGCCGTCACCGGCCGTCACCGCTGGATGGAGCGGGACGCGGCGGCGTCAGGCGGCGTGGCGAGCGGGGGTGCGTGCCCGCGGTGCCCGCCCGTTCGCCCGGTGCTCCGTGCTCGGACCGCCAGCGGAGTCTGCGCCGGAGGTCGCGCGGCGCTCGATCCGCCGGTCCACCAGGACGTCGACGACGGCGATGACGAGCGCGAGCACGACGAACGCCGTCGCCACGACCAGCCCGTGCTGGTAGGCGCTCGCGAAGCCGTGGCCGCGGGTGGCGGCGATCCGCGCGAAGAAGACCGACCCGGCCGCCGCGATGCCCACCGCGGCGCCGATGCGCTGCCCGACCTGCAGCAGCCCCCCGGCCGTCCCGGCGCGTTGCACCGGCACTTCGGACAGTGTCAGCGTCTGGTTCGGCGCGATGACCAGGCCCGACCCGACGCCTGCCACGAGCAGCGGGACGAGCGTCGCCCAGCCTGTGCCGTGCGCCGGCACGTAGTGCACCGCCACCAAGGTGCCGACGAACCCGATGATCACCAGGGCCAGGCCGAGCGCGACCAGCGACCGCCCGAACCGGTGCACGATCCGTCCGCCGAGGCCCGCGGCGACACCCGAGCCGAGCGCGAACGGGGTGATCGCGAGGCCGGCGATCAGCGCGCTGTAGTTCAGCCCGCTCTGCAAGTAGAGGGTGAACACGAAGAACAGTGGCGTGAACCCGGCGAAGTACAGGGTGATCATCGACGTCCCGAAGGAGTAGGAGCGCTCCCGGAACAGGTCGAGGTCGACCAGTGGCTCCTTGCCCCGCCGGGTGTAGGCGCGTTCCCACAGCAGGAAGACCCCGAGCAGCAGCGCCGCCACCGGCAGCAGCAGCCACTTCGCCGAGCCCTTCCACTGCTGCTCCTGCACCAGCGGCAGGAGGAGGACGACGATGCCGGCGCCGAGCAGAGCGACGCCGACCGGGTCGTAGTCGTGTTTGCGCCGCTGGCCCTCGTCCGGCTTCGGCAGGAGCCGCCAGGCGAACGGCATCGCGGCGAGGCCGATCGGCAGGTTGATGAAGAACACCAACCGCCAGCCGTGCTCGGCGCCGAAGCCGGTGATCAGTGCGCCGCCGAGCAGCGGGCCGATGGCGGTGGAGATGCCGACGACGCTGCCGAACAGACCGAACGCGGTGCCGCGCTCGCGTCCGCGGAACAGCTGCTGGATGACCGCGCTGATCTGGGGGGTCAACAGGCCACCGGCCAGGCCCTGGATGAGCCGGGCGACGATCAGCAACTTGGCGCTCGGCGCGAGCCCGCACGCCAGCGACGCCAGGGTGAACAGCCCGAGGGCGACGACGAACATGGTCCGCCGGCCCCGCGCGTCGCCGATGCGTCCGGCCGGCACGAGCAGCAGCCCGAACGTCAGCGCGTAGCCGGAGACGATCCACTGCAGGTCGCTCTCGGAGGCGGACAGCCCGCTGCGGATCGACTGCAGCGCGACGTTCACGATGGAGACGTCGAGCAGGACCATGAAGCCGCCGACGAGGCAGACGGCGAGGGCCTTCCACCGGCGGGGGTCAGGTGCGTCGGAGTCGCCCCCGGGACGCGCCGGACGCTGCTGGTCTGTCTGGGTCACTGCGGAACCTCCCGGCGCCGAGGCGCTCGTCAGTCCTCGAGCAACCCTTCGCGCTGTTCGCGCGTCTTCATCTCTGCCTCGTAGACGTGCGTCGGCGTGTCACCACAGACCCGGCGCGCGTGTTCCTCGACCGCCCGGAACACGCGCCAGTACCCCGCGTCGTACGCCTCGACGATCTGGAACGTCCACATACCCGGCAGAACGTCCCGACCCACCAGCACGTGATCTATCTCCTCCGCGAGCTCGCCGTGGCCGGCCGAACGCAAGGCGCGGATCGCCTCCTGGAGGGTGAGGTCGGCCGTGCCGGACATCCGGTGGAACTGGTACAGCAGCCCACGCGCGTTCTCGATGACCTCCAGCGCCTTGGAGAGCGTGCCGAGCGCCTCGACGGTGGCGTCGTCGACGCCGTCCGGCCGACTCTTCGCGACCGGGCGCTCGGGGTGGCGGGACGGTCCGAACTCCTCGACGAGGCTCATGGACTCGACACTAAGCACCGGTTCGCCCGGATCGTGCCGGGCCGGCGCCGGGACTGTGGTCGGGCACAGTCAGGCGGTGTCCGCCCGGCGCAACGACGCGTTGAGGTGCGGTGCGCGCGGCCGGTCGCCGTAGGTCAGCTCGGTGGCGTAGACCAGCGCGTCGCCGGTGACGGCGTAGAGCCGCTGCTCCGCGCGGACGTCCTGGGCGCTCGGCGTCCGGGCGACGTCGCTGCTCTCGAGGTCCCACCGGGCATCGCCAGCGCTGCCGGTGAACACCTCGACCAGCCCGGCGGCGTCGGCGAGCACGACCTCGACGTCGTCCTCGCCCGGGCCCGGACGCCAGAACCCGCGCTCGCGCCAGGCGGGGCGGACGACGTTGCCGTCGTCGTCGAGCAGCCACGCCTGCGCGTCGTAAGCGAGGAACGGGCGGCCGTCGTGGGCGAAGGTCAGCTGCTGGGCGTAGCGGAAGCGCTCACCGGTGCGCTCGACGACGCCGGCGCCGGTGCCCTGCCAGGCGCCGATGAGAGGCAGCAGCGCGAGCAGCCGGTCGTGCAGCGGCGGCCCGTCGCGCAGGTCGACGGTGTCGAACACCGGCTCAGCGCTGACCGGCGAACAGCTTGTACAGGATGTAGATGGAGACGACGCCGATCAGCACGAACACGGCGATGAGCAGCGCGAGGTAGGCGGTCTCCACGCCGCCGAGGTTAGCGCCCGCCTTTCCGGTGATCTTGCGGATCGAGCGGGCACCCGCTCGATCCTCAAGATCACCGCTGGAAGTGGGACGGCGTCACTGCAGGACGAGCGCCACCTCGACCAGGCCGGGCTCCAGGGCGTGCACCTGCTTGCGGACCTTCCCGGCGCGGTGCAGCACCGAGATCGTCCACGCCCCCGGCGCGGCGTAGAAGCGGTAGTCACCGGTGGCGCTGCTGACGACCTCGGCGACGAACTCGTCGGACGCGTCGAGCAGCCGGACGTAGGCCCCGGCCACCGGTGAACCGTGCTGGGAGACGACGCCGTAGATCACCGTCTCCTTCGTGATGTCGACGTGCGGGGGCAGCGTCGGGGTCTGAGGTGGAGCGCCGCACACAGTCGGTCAGTCCCCCGTCTCGATCGGGACTCCGACGAGCGAGCCGTACTCGGTCCACGATCCGTCGTAGTTCTTCACACTCGTCTGGCCGAGCAGCTCGTGCAGCGCGAACCAGGTGTGGCTGGAGCGCTCGCCGATGCGGCAGTAGGCGATGGTGTCCTTGCCCTCGTCGAGACCGGCGTCGCGGTAGAGCCGGCGTAGTTCGTCATCGGACTTGAAGGTGCCGTCCTCGTTGGCGGCCTTGCTCCACGGGACGTTGACCGCGCTCGGGATGTGGCCGCCGCGCTGGGCCTGCTCCTGCGGCAGGTGCGCCGGGGCGAGCAGGCGCCCGGCGAACTCGTCCGGCGAGCGGACGTCCACCAGGTTCTGGGAGCCGATCGCGGCGACGACCTCGTCCCGGAACGCGCGGATGGAGGTGTCCTGGTCCTTGGCCGTGTAGGTCGTGCCCTTGCGCTGGACGGTGTCCTTGGACAGCTCGCGGCCGTCGAGCTCCCACTTCTTGCGTCCGCCGTCGAGCAGCCGGACGTTCTCGTGGCCGTAGAGCTTGAAGTACCAGTAGGCGTAGGCGGCGAACCAGTTGTTGTTGCCGCCGTAGAGCACGACGGTGTCGTCGTTCGAGATGCCCTTCGACGACAGCAGCCGCTCGAACTGCGCCTTGTCGACGAAGTCGCGCCGGACCGGGTCCTGCAGCTCGGTTTTCCAGTCCAGCTTGACGGCGCCGGCGAGGTGGCCGCCGTCGTAGGCGGTGGTGTCCTCGTCGACCTCGACGAACACGACACCGGGGGTGGTGAGGTTCTGCTCGGCCCAGTCGGCCGAGACGAGCACGTCGGAACGGCTCATGGCTGTCTCCTTGTGAGGGTCCTGCTGTGAGGGTCCTGCTGTGACGGTCCTGCTGTGGCGGTCCTGCTGTGGGGGATGCCGCTGCACGCGCGGCGCACGCCGCATCGCCTCGACGGGGCTCGACGGGCGCGACGGGAGGTCGGGCGGCGCTCAGGCCGGGCGACAGAGGCAGCTGCCCACACGGCACAGGTCGACCGTGCGGCGAGACGTGAGCAGGGTGCTCACGGACGAGCCCATGTGCGCCAGCGTAACCGGCGCCGGCCACCGCCCGAGCGCCGCCGCGGGACGCTCAGCCGGTGCCGAGGACGACCTTGCTGCCGCTGCCGTGCACCTGCACCCCGTTCGCGGCCGGGCGGACACCGTCGACGTGCAGTCCGTAGGGAAGCTGCGGGAGCGGGATGGGCACGTTGAGCTGGTCCTGCAGCGTGGCCAGCAGCCCGCTCGGGACGCTCACCCCCAGGACCTGCAGCCGGGTGACACGCAGCCGCAGTGCCCCGTCGACGACGGCCAACGCCGCCGCGCCGCTGACCCGCAGCGTCCCGAGCACCGGCACCGTCAGCGCAGCGGTGGCGCCGAGGTCGTCGCCGGAGCCGGTGAGGACCAGGCCGGGGACGCCGGACAGGCGGGCCAACTCCGCGTACGGCAGGGTCACCGTCCCGTCCACGGCGTCGCAGGGCAGACGCGTGACCGACCGGTGCACGAGCGAGCCGAGCGGCAGGTGCACCCCGCGGAGGTGCGCGTCGAGGGACGCCCCGGACACCGAGCCGAGCACGAGACCGCCGCCGCGGACCTCGACGTCGTGGTAGGTGCCGCCGACGGCCTGGGTGAGGAACGGCACGCCGTGCACGGTGACCGACGGGCGTTCCCGGAACGGCGCGTGCTGCGCGACGGCGTCCGACGCGGCACGTCCGGCGAGCCAGGCACCGCCGCGGTCGGCCGCGACCAGCAGGACGGCCAGGACGAGCAGCGAGACGATCGCCGCTCTCACGCGCGGATCGCCAGGCAGAGCATGTAGCCGATCGGGCTGACCAGCGCCAGGGGCACGAGCGCGGTGAGCAGGACGCGCAGCCGCGCCGGCCACGGACCCGCCGGGGCGGCCGGCGCCGTCACCGTCGCCATCGCGAAGGACGCGCCGACGCCGAGCAGCCCGACGACGAGCCCCACCGCCACCCCGACGAACGCCCCGCGCCCGCCGGCGAACTCGATCGCGGCGGCGCTGTGGAGGCGGGTGTAACCGAGCGCCGCCCCGACCGCGCCGCCGACGAGCGTCGCGAGCAGGCCGCGACGGACCGCCGGGTCGAAGCGCGGGACCGGCGCGACGACGTCGACCAGCAGCCCGATCGCCAGCGCCACCGCCGCCGCGCCGACGACTCCGGACAGCACCCCGCCGGCGACGGTCCGGGCCGAACCGACCTCACCGAAGGCGTGGAACAGCTCGATGACCGAGGCGAGGGAGACCACCGAGACGACGAGCAGCGCCGTGTCCGACAGCGACTCCACCACCCGGTTGCGGACCACGCCGCGGGTCAGCTGGTGGACGAACGGCACGAGCACCGCGAGCCCGAGCACCGGCAGGACGGTGCCGAGCTGGCCGCGCTGGAAGACCATGACCAGCGTGTCGGCGGCGGCCCCGGCGGCCGCGCCGAGGACGAGGCCGCCGAGGCGCCCCGGCATCCCGGTGCCGAAGACCCAGGAGACGAGGAGCACCGCCTGGAGCAGCGCGACCGCCGCCAGCAGCACGACCCCTCCGCCGTAGCCGGCGAGGACGAGCAGGACGCCCGCGAGGACCGCCACCAGTGCCGCCGCGGAGAGGTCCGTGGACTCCCGCCGAGCCTCAGGGGGCGCCGCCGGCTCCGCTGCGGTCACCGCGTCGGTCACTCCTGCATGGTCCCAGACGGACACCGGCGGCACCGGCGTCGCGAGGCCGGCGACTCAGACCGCCGCGTGCACCGCGGCCCGCACCCAGGCGTCGATCCGGTCGACGAGTCCCGGCGTGGTCGCCGTCTCCGCGTGGCCCATCCCCGGTTCGAGCCAGAGCTCGGCGGTCGGCGCGGCCGCGGCGAGCAGTCGGGCGTGCCGGGACGGGAAGTAGTGGTCCTGGTCACCGTGCACGAGGAGCAGTGGCCTGGGCGCCACGCGGTCGACGAGCTCGAGCGGCGAAGCGGGCACCTCCGGCCAGCCGCGCCAGCTCAGCCGGGTGCCGCGCGCCGTCAGCGCGGCGAGCCGCCCGACCGGGTGCTCGCACACCCAGTGCACCACCCGCATCGCGGGTGTTCCGCGTTCGTACCAGTGCGCAGGCGAGCTGACGCTGACCACCGCGTCCGCGTCGCCGCCGAGCCCGGCGTAGCGCAGGACGACCGAGCCGCCCATCGACCACCCCAGGACCGCGACGGTGGCGGCGCCGCGCCGGCGCAGCTCGGCAACGGCAGCCGCCAGGTCGCCGACCTCTGCGTCGCCGAGCGTGCTGACACCGCCGGAACGGCCGTGCCCACGGAAGTCGAGGGAGAGCACGTCCGCGCCGCGCCCGGCCAACCGCTCGGCGATCTGCCGCACGTGCGCCGCCCGCGCCGAGCCGGTGAACCCGTGCGCGACGACGTACGCCGGCGCCGCGGCGCCGGCCTCGCGAGCCCCGTCCCGGAGCACCGCCGACAACCGCACCCCGTCCGCGGCGCGCAGGCGCAGCCGCCGGCCGTCGGGGACCGCAGGAGCGCCATGGTCGCCAGTCACGTCCGATATCCTCCCGAGTACAGCTGGTCGTGGGCAGCGCCGCCCACCGGAGACGACGTGTCGTCCTGCCCCCGCAGGCGGCCGCCCGGAGGCGGACCGTGGAACTCATCCTTCTCACCTCGGCCTCGCAGCCCACCACCGAGGTCCTTCCCGCGCTGGGCCTGCTCGCCCACGACGTCACGGTGCTGCCGGTGGACGCCGGGGTGCTGATCGACCGTTCCGGCGGGGACGTGCTGCTGCTCGACGCTCGGCGGGACCTCGCCTCGGCGCGGGCGTTCACCCGCGTCCTCGCCGCGATGGAGCTGCCCATCCCCGTCGTCGCGGTGCTGACCGAGGGCGGCCTGGTCGCGCTGTCGCCCGACTGGCCGGTGGACGAGATCCTGCTCGACACCGCCGGCCCGGCGGAGGTCGATGCGCGGCTGCGGCTGGTGCAAGGGCGCCGCGCGGCGCAGGTGGTGCAGGGCCCGGAGCGCGTCGACGTCGGCGACCTGACCATCGACGAGTCGACCTACAGCGCACGGCTCGGCGGCCGGTCGCTCGACCTGACGTACAAGGAGTTCGAGCTGTTGAAGTTCCTCGCCCAGCGCCCGGGACGGGTGTTCACCCGCTCACACCTGGTGCAGGAGGTGTGGGGCTACGACTACTTCGGCGGCACCCGGACAGTCGACGTGCACGTCCGGCGCCTGCGCGCGAAGCTCGGCCCGGAGCACGAGGCACTGATCGGCACGGTGCGCAACGTCGGCTACAAGTTCGTCCGCCCGGAGCCCCGGGCTGAGGTGCCGAGCGAGGTGCGCCAGCCCACCGGCTGACCTCGTTACGGTGCTGCGGTGCCGCTCACGACGCAGGTCACTGCCGAGCTGTCCCCGCCGGCGCGCGCCGAGGTGCGCGAGCTGGCGAGCGCGGTGGGCGTGCGCGACGGTGCGCCGCCGCTGTCCGACGACGGTCTCCTGCACCTCGGCACCGGGAGCCGTCGGCACGTCCTGCTGCAGCGCGACAGCACGCTGATCGGCTACGGCCAGCTCGACCCCGCCGCGGGCGGCGCCGAGCTCGTGGTCCTCGACGACGCCGCCGCGCTCCTCGCCTGCGTCGAAGACGCGGCGGAAGCGACACCGCGGACACCACGGACACCACGAACGGCCGGCTGGTCGTCTGGTCGCACGGCCGCCGCAGCCCGGTCGGTCCGGCCGCGGAGCAGCGCGGCTACGCCCGGGTGCGCGAGCTGTGGCAGCTGCGCCGCCCGCTGGCCGACCTCGAGGACGTCCCGGTGCCGCCGGACACGCGGCTGCGGGCGTTCCGTCCCGGCGCGGACGAGGACGCCTGGCTCGCCGTCAACGCCGCGGCCTTCGCGTCCCACCCCGAGCAGGGCCGTTGGCAGCGCGCCGACGTCGAGGCCCGCGAGCGCGAGCCGTGGTTCGACCCGGCCGGCCTGCTGCTGGCCGAGGACGTCCCCACCGGTGAGCTGCTCGGCTCGCACTGGACCAAGCGGCACCCCGACGGCGTCGGCGAGGTGTACGTCCTCGCGGTGGCGCCCGCCGCCCAGGGCCGCCGGCTGGGCGCGGCGCTGCTCGCCGCCGGCCTGCGCCACCTGCGCGACGCGGGGTGCCGGGAGGTCCTGCTCTACGTCGACGGGGACAACCGGCGCGCGCTGGCGCTCTACGAGCGCGCCGGGTTCGCCCGTTACGACCTGGACGTCCAGTACGCACGCCCCTGAGCGGCGCTGGATCCCGCGCTCGTTCACCCGAGCGTCACCGGCCGGTGCGGTGACCGTCACACCACCGGTCCGGGTCGTTCACCGCTAGTTCACCTCGCACATGCCAACGGGCCACTTCCCCTCCTTAGCGTTCGCGGCGGTCAGGTCCCATCCCGATCCGGAGGATCCGTTCGTGAAGCTGACACGTCTCGGCGTCGGCGTCGGAGCGCTCGCCTGCGCTCTCGCACTCGCCGCGTGCGGTAGCGACAACAACAACAGCAGCTCGACGTCGTCCGCCGCGGCAGGCGGCGCCGGCAGCGCCAGTTCGTCGTCGAGCGCCGCGGCCGTCCAGTGCGCCAAGGGCACCCTGAACGCCGACGGCAGCACCGCCCAGGCCAACGCCATGTCGCAGTGGATCAAGGACTACCAGGTCAAGTGCCCGGGAACCACGATCAACTACAGCGGCGGCGGCTCCGGCCAGGGCGTCACCGACTTCACGTCGGGCAAGGTCGACTTCGCCGGGTCCGACGCGGCGCTGGACGCCAGCAAGGGCGAGCCGGCGGCGGCGGCGGCGCGCTGCGGCTCCCCCGCCCTCAACCTGCCGATGGTGGTCGGCCCGGTCGGCATCGCCTACAACGTCAAGGGCGCCGGTGACCTGACGCTCACCCCGAGCGTCCTCACGCAGATCTTCCTCGGCAAGATCACCACCTGGAACGACCCGGCGATCGCCGGCATCAAGGGCAACTCGAACCTGCCTTCGACGCCGATCACGGTCTTCTACCGCAGCGACCAGTCGGGCACGACGCAGAACTTCGAGAGCTACCTCGCGGCCACCGACCCGACCGACTTCAGCACGGCCCCCAGCAAGACCTGGTCGGGCAAGGCCGGCCAGGGCAAGACCGGGTCGCAGGGCATCCAGCAGGGCATCCAGAGCACCGACGGCGGCATCGGCTACGTCGAGTACTCCTACGTCGTCAACGGTGGGCTGAAGGCCGCGAAGATCGACAACGGCGGCGGCGCGGTGACGCTCAACGCGAAGACCGCCGGCAACGCGGTGAACGACGCCCAGGTCGTCGGGACAGGCAACGACCTGTCACTGAAGCTGAACTACGCGACGAAGAGTGCCGACTCGTACCCGATCATCCTGGTCACGTACAACGTCGTCTGCACCAAGTACGCCGGTTCGGCGAAGGGCGCGCTCGTCAAGTCCTTCTTCACCTACGTGGCGGGCGACGGTCAGCAGTCGCTGGCCCAGCTCGGCTACGCACCGCTGCCCTCGAGCATCCAGTCGAAGGTGCACCAGTCGGTGTCCCAGGTCGGCTGACCGCGCGGCACTTGCCCTGATCCCACGTGACCCCGACGATGGAGCCTCGCCGAGCCGGCGCCCCCGGACCCGACACCGCTGCTCCCGAAGGCCGCCCACACGTCATGACCGAGCGCGCGCACGACGGTGCGGCCGAGAGTGCGCCGCTCCGGCGTCCGGACGTCGGCGGCCGTCCGGAGACCTCCGAGATCGAACAACGCTTGCGCGCGGACGACCCCGGGGCGGGCCGTGCGGTCTCCGCCACCGCGGAGGAGGAACCCGCGCCCGAGGTCGTCGGGTCGGCGGAGCCACTGGCGGTCGGCACCCGGGACGAGGCGTCTGTTCCGGGCTCGACGACCAGCTCGGGTGGCCGGGTCCGGATCGGCGACCGGCTGTTCCGCGGTCTCGCGGTCGGCTCGGGCGGGTTCGTCGTCCTGCTCGTCGTCCTCATCGCCACGTTCCTGCTGGCGAAGGCCGTGCCGTCGATCATCGACGACAAGGTTTTCTTCCTCACCTCACGGCACTGGTCGGTCAGCGGCAACGTCCTCGACTTCGGCGTCGTCGACCTGCTGTGGACCACGGTCCTGGTGTCGGTGCTGGCCATGGTCATCGCGGTGCCGATCAGCATCGGCATCGCGCTGTTCATCACGCAGTACGCGCCGAGCCGCATCCGCCGGCCGGTGGCCTACGTCATCGACTTGCTCGCCGCCATCCCGTCGATCATCTACGGCATCTGGGGCATCACGGTCCTGGCGCCCAAGCTCGCGCCGGTGCAGCGGGCGCTGTCCCACGTCGGGTTCATCCCGCTGTTCAAGGACGTCGGGTTCCCGACCGGCACGATCTTCAACGGCGGCATCGTGCTCGCGGTGATGGTCCTGCCGATCATCACCGCGATCAGCCGGGACGTCTTCGACCGGACACCCCGGGCGAACATCGAGGCGGCGTGGGCGCTCGGCGCGACACGCTGGGAGATGATCCGGCTGGCGGTGCTGCCGTACGGGCGGGCCGGCGTGATCAGCGCCTCGATGCTCGGCCTCGGCCGCGCACTGGGTGAGACCATCGCCATCGCGTTGATCCTCTCGAAGCCGGGCACCGGGGCGCCGTTCTCGTGGTCGATCTTCAACGGTGGCGAGACGTTCGCGTCGAAGATCGCGAACAACGCCGCAGAGTTCGCCGACCCCAAGTCCACCGGCGCCTACATCGCCGCCGGTCTCGTGCTGTTCGTGCTGACCTTCGTCGTCAACGCGATCGCCCGCTCCATCGTCAACCGCCGGAAGGACTTCGTCTGATGGCCACGGCAACCTCGGTGACCGTCGCGCCCGGCACCCGCGGTCTCGGTGGCAACCCGTCCTCGATGGGTCGGCGCAAGCTGAAGAACACCGTGGCGACCGTGCTCGTCGTCCTGGCGTTCCTGGTCGCGCTCGTCCCGCTGGTCTGGCTGCTCTGGACGGTGCTCAGCCGCGGGCTCGGCACCGTCCTGTCGCCGACCTGGTGGACGCACAGCCAGCGCGGCATCACCTTCCGCGACTCCGGTGGCGGCGCCTACCACGCCATCGTCGGCACGTTCGAGCAGGTCGCGGCGTGCACGGTCATCTCGGTGCCGATCGCGCTGCTCGTCGCGGTCTACCTCGTCGAGTACGGCGGCGGGACGTTCGCGCGGGCGACCACGTTCATGGTCGACATCCTCACCGGCGTCCCGTCGATCGTCGCCGCGCTGTTCATCTACGCGCTGTTCCTGGCGACCCTCGGTGGCCAGTTCGCCGGCATCTACGCCTCCCTGGCCCTCGTGCTGCTGATGATCCCGGTGATCGTCCGGACCACGGAAGAGATGCTGCGGCTGGTGCCGAACGAGCTCCGGGAGGCGTCGTACGCCCTCGGCGTCCCGAAGTGGAAGACGGTCGTGCGCATCGTCCTGCCGACGGCGTTCACCGGCATCGTGACGGGCGTCGTGCTCGGCATCGCCCGCGTGGCCGGTGAGACGGCGCCGTTGCTGGTCCTCGTGCAGTACACGCCCAACATCAACAGGAACCTGTTCAGCGGGTACCAGGCGTCCCTGCCGCTGCTCATCCGCGACCAGGTGCAGAACCTCGGCAACACCCACGCCCTGGACGCCAACGGCAACGTGATCTCCATCCACTACGCGGCGGACCGGATGTGGGGCGCCGCGCTCACCCTGATCATCATCGTCATGGCCTTGAACCTGATCGCGCGGTTGATCGGTCGGTTCAACAAGGTCAGTTCCTGAGGACGGGTCGTCACCATGGCCAAGCGCATCGATGCCAACAACCTGAACATCTACTACTCGAAGTTCCTCGCCGTGAGCGAGGTGTCGCTGACGATCGCGCCGCGGTCGGTGACGGCCTTCATCGGCCCGTCCGGCTGCGGCAAGTCGACCGTGCTGCGGACGCTCAACCGGATGCACGAGGTGATCACCGGTGCGCGTGTGGAGGGCGAGGTACTGCTCGACGGCGACGACATCTACGCCAACTCCGTCGACCCGGTCGACGTCCGCCGGACGATCGGCATGGTGTTCCAGCGGCCGAACCCGTTCCCGACGATGTCCATCTACGACAACGTCGTCGCCGGCCTGAAGCTCGAGGGCGGCCGCCGGAAGAAGGCCGCGCTGGACGGCGTCGTCGAGCGCTCACTGCGGTCGGCCAACCTCTGGGAAGAGGTCAAGGACCGGCTCGGCAAGCCGGGCGCCGGGCTGTCCGGCGGTCAGCAGCAGCGCCTGTGCATCGCGCGGGCGATCGCCGTCGAGCCGCAGGTGCTGCTCATGGACGAGCCGTGCTCGGCGCTGGACCCGATCTCGACGCTGGCCATCGAGGACCTGATCCAGGACCTCAAGGAGCGGTACACGATCGTCATCGTCACCCACAACATGCAGCAGGCGGCCCGGGTCTCGGACAAGACGGCGTTCTTCAACCTGTCCGGTGTCGGCCAACCGGGGCAGCTGGTCGAGATGGACGACACCCAGACCATCTTCGGCAACCCCAAGGACCAGCGCACCGAGGACTACATCAGCGGCCGCTTCGGCTGAGCCGGCCGCCGCGCCCGTCCCGAGTGGAGTCACTCGAGTCCGGCGTAGGTCCCGAAGCTCCACCGGTTGCCCTCGGGATCGGCGACGCTGAAGCCGCGGGATCCGTAGTCGGTGTCCTCCATGTCGCGCAGCACCGGCGCGTCCAGCTGCCGCGCCCGGGCGTGGACAGCCTCCGGCTCGGCGGTCACCACGTACAGCGCGGCGCTGCCGCGCGCGGTGGCGAACGTGTCGTCGCCCCGGCCGCGGCTCGACACCATGACCCGGCCGCCCTCGGGCCAGAGCATCTCGCTGTGCCGGACGGCGCCGGCGTCGTCCTGGACGACGATGCCCTGCTCGAAGCCGAGCGCGGCCAGCCAGGCGCGGGCGGCCATCGCGTCGTCGTAGGTCAGCCCGGGCCAGACGTTGCGGTCCTCACGAGAGGTCATGCCGGTCATCCTCGACGTCGTCGCCCGGCCTGTCTTGGACGTTCGCGAGGACGTCGTCGCGCAGCCACCGGGTCGGTGACGTCCCGGCCAGCCGCGCCCACTCCCGGTTGAGGTGCGGCTGGTCGGCGTAGCCGCACCGGTGGGCCACGTCGGCCAGTCCTTCCCCGGCGCCGAGCAGGCGGACGCTGCGGGAGAAGCGCACCAGCCGTGCCACCGTCTTCGGGCCGGTGCCGACCGTGGCGCGGAAGCAGTCCGCCAGGTGCTTCGACGACCATCCGACGTCGGCCGCAACGTCCCGCACGGGGATCCGCCCGCCGCTCCGGGCGAGCAGCGACCACGCCCGGCGCAGCTCGGGCCGCACGCCGTCCGGGGAGTCCGCGCCCAGCCGGGCCGACAGCGCCGCGCGCAGCACAGCGGTCCGCGCCGGCCAGCAGTCCGCGGCGTGCACCCGCTCCAGCAGCTCATCGGCGGTCCGCCGGCCGAGGACGTCCTCCAGCTCGACGGCACGGCCGCGGAGCTCGGCTGCGGGCACCCCGAACAGCCGTCGCACCGCGAGCGGGGACAGGTCCGCTTGGATGCCACGCTGCGTCCCGTCGTGGTGGATGGTCACCGGCGCGTCGTCCAGGCCGGCGAGGCAGCTCGTCATGGCGCGCACACCCGTGCCCGGCAGCTCGAGGTCGAGCGTCTGCTCGACCGGGACGACCAGGACCAGCCACGCCGACGGCAGGCCGACGTGCTGTCCCGGCGGATGCCCGGCGAGGTCGTACGACCGCAGCGCGCGCACCACGCCGGCCAACGGATCGCGCCCGGGAGCCACGGCCACCGACGGTAGCGGCAGGATGAGGGTCGTGAGCTCACCCGACGCCGCCGACGTCGTCGTCGTGGGTGCCGGCCTGGCCGGGCTCGCAGCGGCGCGCCGGCTGCGACTGCGTGCGCCGCAGCTGTCCGTGCGGGTCCTTGGAGGCCTCCGACGGCCCGGGCGGGCGGGTGCGCACCGACCGGCGGGACGGGTTCCTGCTCGATCGCGGCTTCCAGCAGTTCAACGCCGCCTACCCCGAGATCCCCCGCGTCCTGGACGTGGACGCCCTCGATGTCCGGCCCTTCCGTCCGGGGGCGGTCGTGCGCCTGCGCGGTCGGCGGGTCACGCTCGGTGACCCGCTGCGGTGGCCGGCGGTGCTCGGCTCCGACGCCGTCGCGCCGCTGGGGTCGGTGCGTGGCCGACTGGCGTTCGTCCGGTGGGCCGCCGCCGTCGGGTACGGCCCGGTGGGACGGGTCAAGGGCGGCACCGATCGCGCGCTGGCCGACGAGCTCGCCCGGCGGGGCGTGCCGCCGGAGATCGTCGACGGTGTCCTGCGGCCGTTCCTCGCCGGCGTGCTCGCCGAGGACGAGCTCGCGACGTCCCGCCGTTTCGGCGAGCTGCTCGTCCGGTCCTTCGTCCGCGGCACCCCAGGCCTGCCCGCAGGCGGCATCGGTACGATGTCGGAGCAGCTGGCGAAGGACCTGCCGATCACGTACGACGCTCGCGTCGTACGGGTCCGTCCAGGTGAGGTGACGAGCGAAGCGGGGACCGTGCGGGCCGAGGCCGTCGTCGTCGCCGCCGATCCCGTCACCGGGGCACAGCTGACCGGTCAGCGGGCGCCGGCCATGAAGGCGCTGACGACGTTCTACCACCACGCGGCGGACGTTCCGGGTTCCAACCGGCTGATCCACCTCGACGGCGAGCGCCGCGGCCCCGTCGTCAACACCGCCGTCGTCTCCGACACCGCGCCGACGTACGCCGACCGGGGCGCGCTCGTCTCGACGTCGATCCTCGGCACGGCGAGCGACGCCGACACCCATGCCGCCGTGCGGCGTCAGGTCGGCGAGCTCTACGGCGTCGACGCCTCCCGCTGGGACGACGTCGCCTGTTACGTCATCCCGGACGCCCTGCCGGGGATGCCGCCACCGCTGGCGTTGCGCCGGCCGGTCGAGCTCGGCGACGGCGTCCTCGTCGCCGGGGACTGGCGTGACACCGCGTCGTTCCAGGGCGCCCTCGTCTCCGGCCGGCGCGCCGCCGACGCCGTCCTCGAGCACCTCACCGGTAAGGGAGCAGCACGTGGCTGAACAGGACCTGACCATCGACGCCCCGGTACAGCACGTCTGGGACCAGATCGTCGACCCGTGGATGTACACCGGCTGGGTCGTCGGCTCGTCGCACATCCGCGGCGTCGACCCGACCTGGCCGCAGGTGGGCAGCAAGGTCTACCACGAGGTCGGCGGCTGGCCGCTGACGATCAAGGACCACACCGAGGTGCTGGAGCTGGAACCGCCCCGGCGCGTGGTGCTGAAAGCGCGCGGCTGGCCACTGGGCGAGGCGCGGGTGTCCCTCGAGCTGTCCGACGCCGGCGGCCGCACCCGGGTCGTGATGGACGAGGAGCCGATCGCCGGCCCCGGCCGGTGGCTGGACAACCCGCTCAGCGAGCGGGTGCTCGCCCTGCGGGTCAAGGAGTGCCTGCAGCGGCTCTCCTCGATCGCGGAGCACCGGCACTAGTCCGTGCGGTAGAGCCGCCGCGACAGGGTGCGCAGCACCGTGCGCGTCACCGGCCCGTCGTGCAGTGCCGCAACGGCGGCGTTGTGTCCCGGGCCGCCGTGCACGCCGCCGCCCGGGTGCGCCGACGCGCTGGCGAGGTAGAGCCCGCGCACCGGGGTCTCGGGCCGGCCGAGACCGGGCACGGGGCGCCAGACCAGCTGCTGGTGCAGGCTCGCCGTCCCGCCGTTGACGGCGCCACGGTGCAGGTTCGCGTCGGAGCTCTCGAGGTCCGACGGCGACTGGACCCGGCGACCGACGACGAGCCGGCGGAACCCGGGCGCGTGCCGCTCGATGGTCTGCTCGACGCGCTGCACGTGCTGCTCCACGTCCGCGGCGGTCAGCGGCAGGTTCTCCGGCAGGTGGGTGTACGCCCACGCCGACTCCGTACCGTCGGGCGAGCGGGTCGGGTCGGCCGTCGTCATCTGCCCGAACAGCAGGAACGGCTGTTGCGGGATCGTCTTGGTCGCGAGCGACGTCGCGTAGCGGGAGAGCCCGTCGAGGTCGACGCCGAGGTGGACGGTGCCGGCACCGTGGGCGCCCTCGGCAGTCCACGGGATCCGCTCGGACAGCGCCCAGTCGACCTTCAGCGTCGGGGAGTCCCACTGGAAGGAGTTCAGGTCGGTGACGAAACGCGCCGGGAGGTGGTCCTCGCCGACCATGTCCCGGAACAGCGCCGGCGCCGAGACGTCGGCGAGCACCGCCCGGCGGACGCCCACCTCCGTCCCGTCCGCGAGCCGGACGCCGACCGCCCGGCCGTCGCGTACGACCACGCCGGCGACCCGGGTCCCGAGCCGGACCTCCGCCCGGCCCTCGACCCGGCGGCTCAGCGCGAGCGCCAGCTCGGCGGCCCCCCCGACCGGGACCGGGAAGCCGTAGGTCTGCCCGAGCATCGCCAACAGCCAGCCGTAGATCGCCGAGCCGGCGCCTTCCGGGGGCAGGTCGGTGTGCAGCGCGTTGCCGGCGAACAGCAGCGGGCCGCCCTCGCCGCCGAACGTCTCGTCGCCGAAGCGCCGCACCGGCGTGAGCGCGAAGCGGGCGAACCGCAGGGTCCCGCCGAGGTCCAGCCGACGCAGCAGCTTCAGCGCGGGCACCACCGGCGGGAACGGCCGGAACAGGGCGTCGAGCAGCGGCTCGCAGACCGACTCGAAGGAGCGCAGCTGCTCCAGCCACGCCTCACCGTCACCGGGGTGGAAGCCGTCCAGTGATGCCGCGGTCGTCTCCGGCTGCCGGCCGAGGACGGCGCACCGGTCGTCGGGCAGCACGTGCGCCAGCACCGCCGGGGCGTGGCTCCACGTCAGCCCGTGCTCCTCCAGCCGGAGCGCCTTCAGCACCGGGGACGCGGCACCGAGCGGGTAGAAGGCGCTGTACAGGTCGGTCACGTAGTCCGGATGGACGGAGCGGTCGGAGTGCACCGCACCTCCGACGTGGTCGTTCGCCTCCAGGACCAGTACGGACCATCCCGCGTCGGCGAGCAGGTTCGCCGCGACCAGGCCGTTGTGACCCGCTCCGATGACGATGCCGTCGTACATCTACGCCGCCCTCCGCATCAGTCGCCGCTCCTGTGTCACCAGGTACTCGCGCGCCCGGCGCTGTCCGCCGACCTCGGCGATCCGCCGCCGCAGCGCGTCGAGCACCCGGACCAGACGCTCCTCGTCGGCCGGCCAGCCGCGGCGCAGGCACTCTTCCAGCCACTCGACGGCGCTGGTGTGGCCGCGCTCGCTGTTGCACCGCCGGCAGGCCGCGACCTCGTTCTCCAACCAGGACGGGCCGCCTTTGACGCGCGGCACGACGTGCTCCGTGGTGGGCCGCACCAGCGCGCCGAACGGCCGCCCGCACCAGATGCAGGTGCCGCCGTCGCGGCGCAGGACGAGCTCCAGCCGTTCCGCGCGCCCCGGTCGTGCTCGCGCAGCCGCGGTGTCCGCGGCCGGCTGACCGGGAGGGCCTGCGGAGCGGTTCACGGGGCCGCCGACCCACGCCGGCGTTCCTGGGCGACGACCTCGTCGAGGTCGCTGAGACGGTCGAGCGTGCGCATCTGCTGAGCGGTCCGCCGGTTGCCCTCGAGCCGGGCGCGGTTGCGGGCCAGGAACGCCCAGTACCCGGCGGTGAACGGGCACGCGTCGGGGCCCACCCGCTTCTTCGGGTCGTACCGGCAGCCGCCGCAGAAGTCGCTCATCCGGTCGATGTACGCCCCGCCGGACGCGTACGGCTTGGTCATCATGATCCCGCCGTCGGCGTACTGCGACATCCCGACGATGTTCGGCGTCATCACCCAGTCGTAGCCGTCGACGAAGGAACGCAGGAACCAGTCCGTCACGTCGGTCGGGTTCCAGCCACGCTGCAGCGCGTAGTTGCCCAGCACCATCAGCCGCGGGATGTGGTGCACCCAACCGTGGCGGCGCAGGTCGCCGAGCACCGTCTTCAGGCAGCGGGCGTCGAGCGCGGTGTCGTCGAGGTCGAGGAACCAGTCCGGCAGCCGGCGTTGCGCGCGCAGGTAGTTCGACCGCTTGTACCGTGCGTCTTCGTACCAGTACAGGTGCCACACGTAGTCTCGCCAACCCATGACCTGGCGGACGAAGCCCTCGACCGACGCGATCGGTGCCTCACCGCGGCGGTAGGCCGCCTCGGCGACCCGGACGACCTCCAGCGGGTCGACCAGACCGAGGTTCTGCGACGCCGAGATCATGGAGTGCGCCATCCACGGCTCGCCGGCCAGCATGGCGTCCTCGATCGGTCCGAACGCGGACAACCGGTGTCGGACGAAGTGGTCCAGTCGAGTCAGCGACTCCGCTCTCGTCACAGGGAACAGCCGCGGGCCGTCGTCGCCGACGAAGGCGACCTCGCCGTCGGCGGCCCACCGGTCGAGGTCGCGCCGCACCTCGGCGTCGATCTCGTCCTCCTCCGGCATCGGTGGCGCCGGCACGTCGATGCGCCCCGACCTCGGCGGAGGCTCGCGGTTGTCGTGGTCGAAGTTCCACTGGCCGCCGGCGGGGTCCCGGCCCTCCATCAGGACGTCCAGCCGGCGCCGTGCGTCCCGGTAGAAGTCCTCCATCAGCAGCCGGCGCCGGCCGCGCGCCTCGGCCCAGGCGCGGAACTCCGCCATCGTCGAGACGTAGCCGCGTGCCGGCAGCACCTCGACGTCCGGCAGCCCCTCGACGAACTCCAGCGCCGGGCGAGAGGTCGGGTGGCAGACCGTGAGCGGGCCCCGGACCTGCGCCAGGCCCTCGGCGTACGTCGTCGTCGTGAGGTAGCGGCAGCGGTCTCCCAGCTCTGCCGCGCGGTGGCGCATCGCCGACAGGATCAGGTGCGCCTTCGCCCGGTGGAAGCGCCGACGCCGGAACACCGCCCGGGACTCGATCATCACGACCGGCTGTGTGTCGTCGTCCAGGAAGTGCGGGCCGAGCTGGTCGCCGAACAGCCACCGCGTCGCTCGTCACGTCTTCTGCTCGATCAGCTCGAACTCCCGCTCGAAGAGCGTCTGCAGGAACGCCAGCAGCTCCTGTTCCGACCTGTCCAGGTAGCGCTGCGAGGAGTCCACCAGCGCCCGGCTGGCGTCGAGGTAGGTCTCGAAAGTGTGCTCGGTGAACGTCTCGACGACGTGCGGGTGGACGTAGTGCGCCCGGGCCACCGACCGGGTGTTGCCGAGTTCCTCCGCCGCCTCGTCGACGGCCTCCACCGCGACCTTCTGCGCCGGCCGGGTCGACTCCAGACGGTCGCGCAGGTACTCGAACGCGACCAGCGTCCCGCCCCAGGTGCGGAAGTCCTTCGCCGTGACGTGCTCGCCGGTGACGGCCAACAGCGTGGCGTTCACGTCGTCGGCGTCGACCGGGTCACCGTCGACGGCGAACACCCGCCGGGACTCGCGCAACCCGGGCGCGTCCAGCAGCTCCTGCAGGACACCCGCGATGCGCCGGTCGTCGAACGTCTCGTCCCACTCGTGGCCGGACTTGCCGGGGAACGCCAACCGGACGGTGGCGCCCTCGACGGAGACGTGGTCGACGGTGAGCGTCGACAGCCCGAAGCTGTTGTTCTCCTCGGCGTAGACGTCGTTGCCGATCCGGACGTGCGTCTGGTCCAGCATCGCGATCATGGCGGCCACCACGCGCTCGCGGTCGAGCGTGCGCCGGCGCAGCTGGTGCTCGACGTGCTCGCGGACCGCGGGCAGCGCCTGCGCGAACAGGATCGTCCGGTAGAAGTTCAGCAGGTCGCGCATCGCCCGCCAGCGCGGGTGGTAGATGTACTGCTTGCGGCCCTTGTCGTCGAGGCCGGTGGCGAGGATGTGGCCGTCGGGGTCGGGGCAGATCCACACCTGCTGCCACGCCGGCGGGATCGCCAGCGCGGCGATGCGTGCCTTGACGCCGGAGTCCTTCAGCACGCCGCGCGCCGGGTCGCGGTACGCCCAGCCCTTGCCGGCGCGGCGGCGGGTGATGCCGGGAACCGGCTCGCCACCGCTGACGTACACCAGCCCGGCGACCTCCGCGCAGCGCTGGGCGTCGTCGTGCAGCTCGGAGAGGTCGGCGAGCGACAGGTCCGACACCGGCGGACCTCCTTCACCACCTCCGACGGGACAGGCCTGGGATGCCTACCCGGGCGCGGCGGCGTCGAACCCGCACCGCTCACCGGATGTGCGGGTCCACACCGGTGCGGGTCAGCTCCTCCGCCACGTCACGCAGCTTGCGGTGGGAGGTTTGCGAACCTTTGACGAGCAGGGCGAAGGCTGCGTCGGCGCTGAGCTTGTAACGCTCCATGAGGATGCCTTTGGCCTGGCCGATGAGGTCGCGGGTGCCGACCGCGACGGTCAGCTGCTCGGTGGTCTGCGCCGCGGCCAGGGCCACCGCGGCGTGGGTGGAGAACACCTCACCCAACTGCAGCGCCTCCTCGTCGAAGGCTCCCGGGACGTCGGAGAAGAGGTTCAGCGCGCCCAGCCGGCGCTGACCGGCGAACAGCTGGTAGGCCAGCACCGAGCGCAGGCCCAGCTCGACGAGCCGCGGCGCGAGCACGGGGTAGCGGGCCGTCCTCGCCAGGTCGTCGATCGTGACGGTGCGCCCGGCGGTGAGCGACTCGAGGCACGGTCCCTCACCGGCCGCTTCTTGGAGGGCGTCGGCGCGGACGAGCAGCTCGTCGGTGGCCGCGGAGGTCACCAACCGGCCGTCCCGCATCGACGTGATGCTGGCCGACCGCGCTCCGGGCACGGCTGCGCACGAGGCGTACGCGACAGCGTCGAGCGTGCCGTCGACATCGGGTTGGTCGTGCAGGGTGCGGGCCACGTCGGCGAACAGGGCCGCCAGCTCGACTCGGTCGCCGCGCTCGACGTCGACCCGCTTCTCGGTCGTACCGGTCACCACGATCCCCCGGGTTCTCGAGCGAGGAACGTCGCGGTCGTTTCCGCGTGGCGACAGGTTAAACCGGCCTGTCGCCCCAGTGGGACCCGCCCACCGGAGTGGACGCGGGTGACCGGGTCGGACGAGGTGGACCTCAGACGCCGACGGGGTTCGTCCGCAGGCTGTGCGTCTCCTGCGCGCGGCGGAGCTCGATCCGCCCGTCGCGAGTCCGGACGTCGTAGGCCGGCTGCGGCCGGGTGGCGGGGCCCCGGGCGACGACGCCGTCGTCGAGACGGAACCGGCTGCCGTGCCACGGGCACTCGATGCATCCCTCGACCACCGGCCCCTCGTGCAGCGGGCCGCCGCGGTGGGTGCAGCGATCGGCCATCGCGACGAGCCGGCCGTCGTGGCGAGCGAGCAGGACCGGTACGCCGCCGGCGTCGACCGCGATCGGGCTGTCACCGACCGACGCCTCGGCGCCGACGTCGGTCCAGTCCGCCGGACCTTCCTGGAACGCCGTCGTGTCCACCCCGACGCCGAGCGCGTAAGCGAGGTGGCCGCCGAGCCAGCCGCCGACCCCGAGCAGGGTCGAGCCGGCCAGCGCCAACGCGACCCCGCGGGCGTGCCGCCCCCTGCCGCGCGCCCGCCAGCTGGCGGTGTAGAGCCCGAGCGCGGTGTAGTTCGAGAGCGCGTGGACCAGCCCCACCCGGCGCTCGGCGCCGAGCGTGTCGACCCAGTCGCTGGCGCCGGCGTAGGCGGTCGGCAGCGCGGACAGGATCCCGAGGGCGACCAGCTTCTTGGCGGCCGGACGGCTCTTCTTCCCACCGACGAGGTCCAGCACGCTCGCGGACACCCACGCCCCGATCGGCACCGTGACCAGCGACGGGTGGAGCGGGTGCCCGACCGGCGTCCCGCTCGCGGCGTCCTTCACCGGCCCGGTCGGAGCGAGCTTCCCGAGCACCCTGGCGAGCGCGTTGGCCACCGGGTCGAGTGCGGTGGCGTCCTCGAGCTTCGAGACGGCGTCGTCGAGCAGCGCGGGCTGGGCGGTCGGCATGGGCGCGAACGTACCCGCCCGGCCGCCCGCGCTCACAGCCACGAGCTACAGACCCGCCGCCAGGCGCTGGACGGCGTGCCGCGACGGCTCGCGGTAGAGCGGGTACAGCGGGCCGACCAGCGCGTCGACGGCGTCGCGGTCCAGCCACGCCGGGCCGCCGATCCGCTCGGTCGACTCCGCGGTGAGCCGCACCGGCAGCCGGCTGCCGCGCGCGGGGCCGAGCCCGACGAGGGGGCTGCCGCGCTCGAGCAGCCGACGCAGCACCCGCTCGCCGATCCGCAGGTAGGACAGCGTCTCGACCTCCAGCCCGGGCACCACGACCTTCGCGACCGTGGCGCCCTCCCGCTCGGTGGTCGCGACCAGGACGTCGAAGTCCGCGAGCCGGTCGAGCAGCACGTCGAGCACCTCGACCGGCCCGTGCACGAAAGACGTCGGCAGCTCGGTGAGCGGCACGACCGCACGACGGGAGAACAGGGTCGCGTCCAGTCGCGAGGACAGCTCGGCCGCCGACATCGCGGTCCACTCGGTCATCGCCGCCAGCGCGCGCGGTTCCTGCTCGCCGAGCGGGACGGCGAGCTCGCGCGCCAGGTAGTCGGGGTGCCGTGCGCGCACCGCCTCCAACGAGCCGAACGAGAAGACCCGCCGCGCCCGGGACGCCGCGAACTCCAGGACCGCCTTCCGGACGGCCAGCTCCCGGTCGGTCGCCGCGGCCTCGCCGATCGCCGACACCGCGAGCGGAGACGTCCCCGGCTCCTCGTCCCGGCCGACGCAGTAGACGACGCAGACGAACTCGGTGCTGGCGAGCTTCACCGTGACGTCGATCCCGGCGCCGCGCATCCGCTCTAGCAGCGCGCGGGTGACGGGGTCGGACAGGCCGGCGTCGTCGACCACCACACCCTGGTCGAGCGCGCGGAAGGACACCGTGTCGCCGTCGCGCTGCAGGAGTTCGAGCAGACCGTGGCCGACCGCGCGCTCGACGGTGTCGCCGGCCCCGAGACCGTTGGTGATCGCCGTGATCAGCCATCCGCCGGGCGGGGCGTCGAGCGGGAGGGCGTCACCGGTGGCCGCGACGAACTCGACCGGCACCAGGACGTCCTCGCCGGTGCGCCAGCGCCGCACCGGCACCCAGTCGAGCGGTCGTTCGGCGGCGTGGTCCGACCCGGCGGGCAACGTGAGGGTCACCGGATCGGCGACTCCAGCAGCGCCGCGCTCGCGCACCAGCTCGGCGTACGACGCCCGGCGGGGCCGCAGTGCGGCGGCCGCCGTCGCCCACATCGCCTCCTCCGCGAGCTCGCCGAGCGCCCCCACCGCCGCCGCGGCCCGTGACACGCCGTAGCCGACGCCGTGCACGGTCACCCGCCCGGCGGGCAGCTCGACCGGGACTCCGGTGGCGATCGTCGGCACGCCGGTCCGGTCGTAGCCGTCGATGGGCAGCTCGTCGAGCCCACCGGGCACCCCGACGGCGCGGACCGCCGCACGGTAGGTGTCCGCGACCCGCTGCAGCGCGTCGTCGGCGGTCTCGCCGCCGGGCTGCGCGGCGTCCTCACTGCCGGAGTCAGTGCCGGAGTGCGTCACAGAATTCCTCCCGTACCGCCGTGCGCACGGACAGTGTCCGCTCCGCACGACATGTCGTATGTTGAGCCGGCGCTGGACGTCGTCCTTGATCGATCGCTGGCGATCATCCGCCTGCGAGGAGCCGGAGCCCACATGGCCGTGTCACGTCGTGATTTCCTCACCGGGACGCTGGGCGTCGCGACACTCGCCGGCCTCGGCGCCTGCTCGTCGGTCCATTCCGGCAGCGCAAGCGCCGGGAGCAGTGGCGGCAGCAGTGCCACGCCGGGAGCGAAGTCGTCCCTCGGCCCGGTCAAGGGGACGTTGAACTTCGCGTTCTGGGGTGGCAGCGACCCGGAGCAGAAGGCGTTCACCTACGTCAAGCAGCAGTTCGAGGCCAAGAACCCGGGCACCACGGTCAACCTGAAGGTCAGCCCGTACAGCGGCTTCTTCTCCGGCGTCGACCGGGCCATCCAGGCCGGCAACCCGCCGGACGTCTTCCGCGTCGACTACACGACGATCGGCAAGTACAGCTCGAAGGGCGTCCTGCTGGACATGACGCCCTACTTCTCCAAGTCCGAGATCGACGCGTTCCTGCCCGCGCTCTGGGACGCGGTGAAGTACAACGGCGTCCCCTACGGCGTGCCGCACCAGACCGACACGACGTGCGTCGTCTACGACAAGGCGGCGTTCCGCACCGCGGGCATCACCTCAGTCCCTGACTCCGTGGACAACGCGTGGACGTGGGACGAGTTCGGACAGGTCGCGCAGAAACTGCGCGCGACCCTGCCGGCCAACAAGTTCCCGTTCGCCTACGACTGGACGCAGGCGGGCGCGTTCCGCTGGCTGTCCTGGCTGTACCAGGCGGGCGGGACGCTGCTCACCTCCGACCTGAAGAAGGCCGCGATCCCGAGCGCCCCGGCCACGACCGCGATGGATTACACGAAGTCCTTCTTCTCCAAGCAGTGGGTGCCCGGCAACAACACCATCAAGACCAGCGTCTACTCGGACAACTTCTTCCTCTCGCAGATCGTGCCGATGTCGTTCGTCGGCGACTTCCTCGTCCCGGAACTCGCCGACCCGAAGGACGGGTACAAGGGCGACTGGGCGGCGACGTTCATGCCGCGGGACAAGCAGGCCGCGGCCGACCTCGGCGGCAACGCGGTCGTCGCGTCGAAGTCGACGAAGGACCCCGACCTCGCGGCGGCCTTCCTCAAGTTCCTCGTCAGCGAGGACATGATGAAGTACTTCTGCGAGCAGGCGATCGAGCTGCCGACACTGCAGTCGCTGGCCAGTGCGAACTTGAACTACACGACCCGCCCGGACGTCGTGAAGGTCTGCGCCGAGCAGGCCAAGTCGATCACCGACACCATCGTCAAGGAGTCGACGGTGCCGGCGTTCAACGACATCAACACCGCGCTGCAGGACCAACTCGAGCTCGCCTTCCACGGCCAGTCCAGCGGCGACACCCTCAAGAACCTGTCGTCGGCGGTCGGCCAGGCGCTGGGCGGGTGACCCGGTGACCACCGCCGAGCGGGGGCTCTCCACTCCTCTGGTGCTGGACGCACCGGAGGCCGGCAGCCGGCGCCCGCGCGGCGGAGGACTGCGCCGCGCCCAGAGCGCGACGGCGGCCTACTTCCTGCTGCCGAACCTCGTCCTCACCGCGCTGTTCGTCCTGCTGCCGCTGGTGCTGGCGTTCGTCATCAGCTTCCAGAAGCTCGGCTCGCTCGGCACCGCGCAGTGGCTCGGGGTCAACAACTACGCCGATCTCGTCCGCGACTCGGTGTTCTGGGAGACGATGCGCAACACCCTCGTCTTCACGATCTTCACCGTGCCGGTGGGGATGGCGCTGGGCCTGGCGATCGCCGTCCTGCTCAACGGCGTCCTGCCCGGGCGAGCGGTCTACCGCTCGATCATCTTCCTGCCGCTGGTGATCTCCGGGGTGTCCACCGGCGCGCTCGGCGCGTGGATGTTCGACCAGTACAACGGGTTCGTCAACAAGCTCCTGGTCGCCCTGCACGTCACGCCGCCGGCCTGGCAGTCCAGCGGCACCTGGGCCATGACGTCGATCATCCTGGTGACGCTGTGGCAGCGCATCGGCTTCGACATGCTCATCTACCTCGCCGGCTTGCAGGGCGTCGACCCGCAGCTGCTCGAGGCGGCCACGGTCGACGGTGCGACGCCGTGGCAGCGGTTCCGGCGCGTCACGTTCCCGCTGCTCGGCCCGTCGACGTTCTTCCTCCTCGTCATGAACCTGATCTACTCGTTCCAGGTCTTCGACACGGTGTGGGCGATGACGCGCGGCGGCCCGAACTTCTCGACCACCACCGTCGTCACCTACGCCTACCGCACCGCGTTCGACGACCACGGGCCGCAGCAGCTGGGGTACGGCTCGGCGGTCGGCGTGGTGCTGTTCGTCATCATCCTGGTGATCACCGGACTGCAGTGGCGGTTCAGCTCGACGCGGGACGAGGCCGGCTGATGGCGATCACGAACGCGCCGGGTGTGCTGGCCGAGCTCGCCACCGACGTGCAGCCGCAGCGACGCCGCCCGCGCGGCCGACTGCTGTGGCTGCGGGTGACGGCAGCCGTGGTGATCAGCCTGATCATGTTCTTCCCGCTGTACTGGATGCTGTTGACCGCGTTCTCGCCGCGCAGCGAGCTCTACGCGCCGGGTCTGCGGTGGTGGCCGCACCACTTCACGCTCGACAACTTCGTCCAGCCGTTCCAGCGTTTCCCGGTCGCGGCGTGGTTCCGGAACTCGCTGCTGGTCACCGCGGCGGTCACCGTCATCACCGTCGTGGTGAACCTGCTCGCCGGGTACGCCTTCGCCAAGCTGCGTTTCCGCGGCCGCACTGCACTCTTCCTGCTGCTGCTGTCGACGATGATGATCCCGATCCAGGCGATCATGGTGCCGCAGTACCGGCTGTCGGTCCGCCTCGGCCTGTACGGGTCGCTGTGGGGCGTGATCCTGCCGGAGAGCGCGGCGGTGTTCGGCATCTTCCTCGCGCGCCAGTTCTTCCTGGCGATCCCCGACGAGCTGGTCGAGGCGGCCCGGGTCGACGGCGCGAGCCAGCTGCGGATCTTCACCGGGATCGTCCTGCCGCTGTGCAAGCCACTCATCGCGGTCCTCACCCTGCTGGCGGTCATGAACGAGTGGAACGCCTTCGGGTGGCCGCTCGTGGTGCTGTTCGGCAACGAGCAGCTCTTCACGCTGCAGCTCGGCGTGGTGACCGACCTGCAGGGCCAGTACACCTCCAACTACGGTGCGATCATGGCGATCGGCCTGCTGATGATCCTGCCGATGGTGATCCTCTTCCTGGCGTTCCAGCGCTACTTCGTCCAGGGCCTGTCCAGGTCGGGGATCCGGTGACGGAGGTCCCGGCCGAGCTCGCCCTGCTGCGCGAGCTCCGGCAGCGGCGGATGGGCCGTGAAGGCATCCCGATGGTGCTGGTCCTGACCGACGAGCGCGACGGGCGCACCGCGTCGCTCGGATCGCCGACGGACGACGGCGGCCGGCTCGGTGACCGCCTCGCCGAGCTGGCGGAGACGCTGGCGCCGCGGCAGCGGGACGACGACATCGCCCTGGTCGAGACGCTCGTGCAGGTCGTGTCGTACGAGGACTTCTCCGACGTGGTGACACCGACGTGACGCTCCCGTCGCACGTCGACGGGATGCGCGCCGGGCGGTACCTGCGCGTCCTCAACTACCACAACACGCCGGCGTCGGCCGCCGCGGCGCTGCGCCGGGAGCTCACCGGGTACGCCAAGGCGTTCCGCTGCGTCACCGTCGACGACCTCGACGAGTGGTACGAGACCGGACGGTGGCCGGACGACCGTCCCGGGTTCGTCCCGGTCTTCTACGAGGGCTACCGGAACGGCCTCGACGTCGCCGCACCCGTCCTGGAGGAGCTCGGCCTGGTCGGGTGGTTCCCGATCTGCACCGGTTTCCTGGACTGCCCGCCGGAGGAGCAGGAGGTGTTCGCCCGCTCGCACTGGCTCGGCATCGTGCCGGAGGAGCTCAACAGCGACCGCCTGGCGATGACCTGGTCCGAGCTCGGCGAGCTCGCCGGCCGGCACGTCGTCGTGGCGCACACCGCGTCGCACGCGGGGATCGCCGACGTGGTGACCGACGCCGACCTCGAGCGGGAGGTGGTCGCCCCGCGGCGGCGGATCGAGGAGGCGACCGGACGCGCGCCGGACGTCTTCGCGTGGCTGTGGGGTACCCGGTGGGGCGCGGCGCCCCGGCACGACGCCGCGCTGCTCGATGCCGGCTACCGCTACCTGGTCAGCAACACGATGCTCCACCGCATCGGGTGACGAGCGGGCCCACCGGGGACGTCGCGCCCATGCTCGCGACGCTCGGCGCGCTGCCCGAGCAGCAGGACGGCTGGGCGTTCGAGATGAAGTGGGACGGCGTGCGGGGCATCGTGTACACCGATGGTGCCAGCGTCCGCGTCATGTCGCGCAACGACCGCGACGTCTCGGTGACCTACCCCGAACTGGCCGGCCTCGGCGCCGCGCTGGGGGGTCGGCAGGTGGTCCTCGACGGTGAGGTCGTCGCCTTCGACGCCGAGGCCCGTCCCAGCTTCCGGCTGCTGCAGCAGCGCATCCACGTCGCCGACCCGGCCGCTGCGCGGCGGCTGGCCGAGCGCGTGCCGGCGGTCTACCTCGTCTTCGACCTGGTGCAGCAGGACGGGGCGTGGCTGCTCGATCGTCCCTACGCCGAGCGCCGGGCGGCCCTGGACGCGCTGGCGCTCGACGGCCAGCACTGGCACACGCCGCCGGCGTTCGACGGCGACGGCCCCGCCGCAGTGGCGGCCAGCCAGGGCGCGGGCCTCGAGGGCGTCGTCGCGAAACGGCTCAGCTCGCGCTACCAGCCCGGCCGGCGCAGCCCGGACTGGGTCAAGGTCAAGAACGTCCGCACGCAGGAGGTCGTGGTGGTCGGGTGGAAGCCCGGCGCGGGGCGGCGCGAGGGGACGATCGGCTCACTCCTGCTCGGCGTGCACGGCCCGGCGGGGTGGGAGTACGTCGGCGGCGTCGGGACCGGCTTCACCGCCGCGATGTTGGACGACATGCTCGCGCAGCTGCGGCCGCTGGCCCGCCCGACGCCGGTGCTGGACGTCCCCCGGGCGGACGCCCGGGACGCCCGGTGGGTGGCGCCCGAGGTGGTCGGCGAGGTGGCGTTCGGGGAGTGGACCGGCGACGGCCGGCTCCGGCACCCCGCGTGGCGGGGCCTGCGCACCGACAAGTCGCCCGACGACGTGGTGCGCGAGTCGTGAGGCTCGCGACGTTCAACGTCCTGTCCGGGCTGTCCCCGGCCGACGGCCGGATCGACCTCGACCGGTTCGGCGCCGCCGTCCGCTCGCTGGACGCCGACGTCCTGGCCCTGCAGGAGGTCGACCGCGCCCAACCGCGCTCGCACGGCGCCGACCTCACCCGGCTCGCCGCGGACGCGATGGGGGCGACGGCGTGGCGTTTCGCCGCCGCGCTCGACGGCACTCCCGGTGGGGACTGGCGTCCCGCGACCGACGAGCTGCCCGCTGACCGTCCGGCCTACGGTGTCGCGCTGCTGTCGCGCTACCCCGCGCGGGCGTGGGACGTCGTCCGGCTGCCGGCGCTGCGGGTGCGGATGCCGCTGGCGATCCCCGGCCCCCGCCGGGTGATGTGGGTGCAGGAGGAGCCCCGCGTCGCCCAGCTCGGCGTGTTCGACACCCCGGACGGCCCGATCACGGTCGCCTCCACCCATCTGGCGTTCGTGCCGGGATGGAACTTCCGGCAGCTCGACCTCGTCCGGCGCGCGCTGCGCAACCACGAACAGCCGCAGGTCATCGCCGGCGACCTCAACCTGCCCGGCGGCCTGCCGACCGCGCTGCGCGGATGGCACCGGCTGGCCCGGGCGGCCACGTACCCCCTGGAGCGACCCCGCGTGCAGCTGGACCACCTGCTGGCGCGCGGGCCGGTGCGGGCCACCGGCGAGGCGGTCAGCGTCCAGCTGCCGGTGAGCGACCACCGCGCGCTGGCGGTCGACGTCCGCCTCGGCTGACCGGCGCCCGCCGGCGCGTCCCGGACGACCTGCGCCGTGGTGAGAAGTGAACAGCAGCCCCCGGCCGGTAACCCGGCCAGGGGCTGCTGGAGTCGTGCGCTACCGGCTCAGCGGGCCCGGTAGCTGTACGGCACAGCGGCGAGCACGTCACCGCGTGGTGTTGAACAGCGTCGCCCCGTAGGGCGTCGTGACCAGGTTGCAGCACTCCGGTCACCGTCCCCGTCGCCCCGGCGGCCGGGGTGATGGTGACCGTGATCGTCGCGCTGGCGCCCGGCTGCACGACGACCGGCGTCCCGGGGTCGACGGTCGGGTCGACCGCGGCGAGGTACGGGTCACCGACCGAGGTGCGTCACCGAGCGGTCGAAGCCCAGCGTCTCCGCGTTGGCGACCAGGCTCGACGTGCCGGCCGGCGCGCCGGCGTCCCCGAACGGCCCGATCTCCTGGACGTACGTGCCCCAGAAGCCCTGGCCGACGCACGCCGTTGCGCTCGCGCACCGTCGCCGTCGAGATGGTGTTGCCGCCCTGCGCCTGCTGGAGGTCACCGAACACGTCGATCCCCCCGAGCGGGCGAGTTGAGCTCGACCTGCGCCGGCACCGTGGACGCCGCCGACAGCGACACCCGAGTGGTGTCCGGCGGCACCAGGTACGCCGGGATCCCGCGACAGGTCGTCGACGCTCAGCGGCAGCGGGATCGTCGAGCCGGCGAACTGCGGAGCCAGCTGGACCTGCGCCGACTGCGGTCGTGCGCGGGTCGGCCTGGACCGCGATCGGCGCCGGGCCCGGGTTGGTGACCGTCACGGTGAACTGGCCGTGCCGTGCCGATCCGCAGCCCGTTCGCCCCGCCCGGGACGGACGCGCTGACGCCCACCCGGTTGAAGCTGACCTGACCGGTGAAGTCCTGGAAGAACTCCTTGCCGGACACCGGGTTCTCGACCACGACGACGTAGCGCCAGCGGCCCGCGCATCGGGTCGGCCACCGTGTTCTGCATCGACCGGCCCTGGCGCGCCGGTCGGATCGTCTGGTTGGACTGCGATCGACGGCGTCTCCCCGTTCGGGTCGACGAGGACGCCCTGCAGCAGGTCGCCGGCGTCCTGAGCCAGGGTCACCGACACGTCGAGGTCCCGCTTGCCCGGCCGGCACGTCGAAGCTGTACGAGAACGTCTGCGCCGGGCTGGACGCGCGGGCGTTGCCGCCGCTGATCGTCCCGGCGAACGTGCCCCACGCCCTTGACGCTGGTCGGGACCACCGCGCGTGCGATGACCGGCACCGCGACCTGGCGGCCGTCGGAGCTGGCCGAGCGCCACGGTGTAGACGGTGTCGCCGCCGACCGCGGGCACCGTCTCGGACGACCGTGACGTTCCGGCTGGCGCCGGGCGCGAGGGTGAACGGCGACGGGCTGACGCGTGCCGGCCGGCAGGGCGCGCTGCGGGTTGGTGCGCAGCACGACGTTGCCGGTGAAGCCGCCGGTGACCGGGGTGTAGAGCACCGCGGTCCACGTCCCGGCGGCGGGGTGCTGCGACGAGGACGTCACCGTAGTTCGCCGGAGCGGCGCCGCCCTGCGGCCGGGTGTTGGCCGCGTAGGTGCCGTCCGGCGCGAACAGGCTACAGCCGGACGACCGGGCCGGCCTGGCCCGAGCGTCGCGCCGCTCTGCCAGCGGATCGTCGAGTCGAGCACGTCCGTGCCCGCCGGGCACCGCGAACGTCACGCGTGCGGTAGGACCCAGGGCGCTGCCGGTCGTCGGGTAGGCGATCGTCGTGCCCGTCGGGCCGATGGCGACCGTCTTCTCCGTGGCGCCCAGCGAGGCGTAGTTCCGGGTCGACGGCAGCACCGTGAGCGGCGCGCTGCCGACGTTGGTCACCGTCACCTTGCCCGTCTGCGTCGTGCCGGGCGCGCCCTCGAGGCTGAGCTGGTCGGTCGACAGCGCCACGTTCGACGCCGTCCCCGCCGGAGCGCCCGAGCCGCCCGGCCAGCTGAGCGCCGCCTCGACCGCCGCGCGGGCGTCGATGCGACCGGTGCCCTGGACGTCGCCCGGCGAAGCCGAGGTCGTGGGCGGTGCTGGTGATGATCTGCTTGACCACGGCGGGCGTCGGCGAGGCGCCGCCGTGGGTCTTGCGGTAGGCCTGGATGACGAGCGCGGCGACGCCGGCGGTCATCGGTGCGGCCTGGCTCGTCCCGCCGAAGGCCTGGATCGGCGCGTAGCCGCCGTTGAAGCCGGTGCACGCCGGTGAAGTTGCCGCTGGCGTCGCAGACCGCCCAGTCGGCCTCACCCGGCGCGGAGACGTCGATCGTCCGCCCGTTCTGGGTGATGCCGGCCGAGGACAGCGACGAGATGTTGTCGTCGAGCCAGCGGCCGTTGCCGAACGCGGTGGCCAGCGCGTAGCCGGTCTGCTCGTAGATCCGCGAGTCGGTGGTCGCGCCGGCGGAGATGACCTGCGGGTCGGTCGACGGGTTGCCGATCGTGCGACGTCGTCCCGGCGTCGCCCGAGGACACGGTGACCGTGACGCCGGCCTTCACCGCCTGGTCGTCGAACAGCTGGATGGTGTTGCGGGCTGCCGACTGTCCGGGTACGAGGTTCGCGCCGAAGGACTCGTTGATGACGTCCACGTGCGCCGTCGGACACCGCGTAGTCGATGGCCTGGAGGATCGCCGAGTTCGGCAGCAGTTCGCTGCCCGCCTTGAGCGCGACGATCGAGGCGCCCGGGGCGACGCCGACGATGCGGATGTAGCAGTGGCCGCCCGTCGCGCTGAAGTCGACGACGTTCGGGTTGGCGAACTGCTCGCCACGTCGTAGACGACGTTGCCCTGCGCGGCGATCGAGGAGGCGTCACCGAAGGCCTCGGCACCGCCGGTCGGCGCGTTGGGGCCGTCGCCGTAGAAGTCCTTGTAGTCGACGATCGCCGAGCTGCCGTCCTTGCGCCGGAAGCCGGCGTTGGCGGGGTTGATGCCGTCGGCGATGTAGGCGACCTTGACGCCGCTGCCGTCGATGCCGAGCGCGGCCGCGGTCTTGGCGTTGGGGTCGTCGGAGCGGGCGTTGATCGTCTGCAGCGCCTCGGGCTCGAGCAGCGGCTTGTTCGGGTCGGCCGAGCACGCGCGCCGGGTCCACCGTCGAGGGCTGCGCGCCGGGAGTGGCGGCGGCGGGGCTGGCTGCCTGCGTGGCGGTCGGCGGGGCCACGGAGACCTGACGGTCCGGGACCACGCTGGCGACCGACGGGTCGGCGGCGAGCTCGGCGGCCTGCGCCGCGGTGACGGTGGCGGCGAACGCGTTGCCCACGGTGTAGTTCTTGACCTTGGTGGGCTTGGCGCCGGTCAGCCGCGAGAGCACGGCCTGCTGGTCCGAGCGGGCCTTGCCGGCGCGCTGGGCGACGTGCGCCTTGTCCGGCGGGGTGGCGGACAGCTGGTCGGCCAGGACGACGATGACGGACTGCGTCGCCTGGCCGGACGCGGCCGGCGCGCTCGGGGCGGCACCGGCCGGGACGGCCGTCACCGCCAGGCCGCCGGCGATCAGCGCGGTGGCGCCTCCCACCAGCAGGCTCCGGGATCTTCTCCGACTCACAGAGGGGTTCCTCCGATATCGTACTGACTGCCCGAGTGGCAGCACAGGGTCCGAACCCTGGCCCAGAACTGAGGAAATGGCAAGAATCGTGATAGAACCGTCATCGTTCGCGAACGGTGGGCTCACGGACCGCTGCGCGCGGTGTGGCGTGGGCCAACGGCGGGGGCGGCCAGGCGTGATCGACCGCCCGGAACTCGGCTCGAGGACGAGGGAACGGCGAGTGCGACCGATCAGCGGCCTCGGCAGGACGCTACTCGGTCGCGGTGCTCGTGTTGCCCGCGCCCTGGCGGGAGCTGTCCGAGCCGACCCACACGGTCTTGACGTTGACGAACTCGCGCATGCCGAGCGCGGTGAGCTCCCGGCCGTAGCCGCTGGCCTTGACGCCGCCGAAGGGCAGCTCGGGGAAGCTCGTGGTCATCCCGTTGACGAAGACCATGCCGGCCTCGACCTCGGCGACGAAGCGCTCCTGCTCGACCGGGTCGTCGGTCCAGACGTTGCTGCCCAGGCCGAAGCGCGTGCTGTTCGCCAGCTCGATGGCGTCGTCCAGCGAGGCTGCCCGGTAGAGCGTGGCGACCGGCCCGAACGCCTCCTCCTGGGAGATCCGCATCTCCGGAGTCACTCCGGTCAGCAGCGTCGGCGGGAAGAACCACCCGGTCCCGCCCAGCCTGGAGCCCCCGACGACGACCGTGGCGCCCTTGTCGACGGCGTCCTCGATCAGCTCCTCGAGATCGGACATCCCGGACTCGAGCGCCAGCGGCCCGATCTTCGTCTCCTCGTCCATCGGGTCGCCGATCTTGAGCGCTGCCAGCTTCTCCGCGAACCGGCGCTCGAACTCGTCGGCGACCGCGTCGTGGACGATGAACCGCTTGGCCGCGATGCAGCTCTGGCCGTTGTTCTGGCACCGGGCGGTGGTCGCCACCTCCGCGGCCTTGTCCAGGTCGGCGGAGGGCAGCACGACGAACGGGTCGCTGCCGCCCAGCTCGAGGACGGTCTTCTTGATCGCGTCGCCGGCGATGGCGGCGACCGAGCGGCCCGCCGGCTCGCTGCCGGTCAGCGTGGCGGCCGCCACCCGGTCGTCGCGCAGGACCTGCTCGACCTGCTGCGAGCCGATCAGCAGGGTCTGGAAGACGTCGGCCGGGAAGCCAGCCCGCTCGAACAGCTCCTGCATGTACAGCGCGGTCTGCGGGACGTTGCTCGAGTGCTTGAGCAGCCCGACGTTGCCGGCCATGAGCGCCGGCGCGGCGAAGCGCATGGCCTGCCACAGCGGGAAGTTCCACGGCATGACGGCGAGGACGACGCCGATCGGGTGGTACTCGACGTAGGCCTCGCGCGCCCCGACCGCCCCGGCGTCGGCGGCCTCCCGGGCGAGGAAGCCGGCGCCGTGCTCGGCGGTGTAGCGCAGCAGCTTGGCGCACTTCGCCACCTCCGCCCGGGCGGCGGCCACCGTCTTGCCCATCTCGGTCGTCATCAGCTCGGCGACCGCGTCGGTGTCCTTGTCCAGGACGTCCGCCGCGGCGGACAGCCACTGGGCGCGCTGCTCGAGACTGGTTCGGCGGTAGTCCCGGAACGCCGCGGACGCCCGGGCGATCCTCTCGGTCAGCTCCCCCGCCGAGAGCGCCTCGAAGGTCCGGAGGGTCTCGCCGGTGGCGGGATTGACGGTGGCGATGGCCATGGGGGTCCCCCTTCGAGTGCGGTGCGGGTCCCTCCAGCTTGCCCGACGGACCCCCGTGCACCGCAACCGGCCGACCTCGGAGGACTTCCAGTACGCGGTCGGACCGATCAGTACGCCGTCGTACGGTTACAGTGGAGGGATGACCGCACCTCAGCCGTCCACCGCCGCCGGCCTGCTGCTCGCCGGGCAGCAGATCGCCCGCGCCGTCGAGGGGCGTCTCGGCTCGGACCGTCTCAGTGCCATGGAGGCGGTCCTGCTGAGCCGCCTGGCCACCGACGGCCCGCTCAGTATGAACGCCGTGCGCACCGCCCTCGGCATCGAGAAGTCCACCGCCACCAGCCTCGTCGACCGGCTGCAGAAGCGCGGCTACGTCGAGCGCAAGCCGCACCCGGGCGACGGCCGCTCGCTGGTCGTCCACCTCACCCGCAGCGGCCGGACGGTCGCCCGCAAGGTCACGACCGCGCTGCAGGGCGTCGACAACGAGCTGCAGGTCAGCGACAACGCGCTGCGCGGCCACCGTCAAGTGCTCGCCAAGCTGGCGTCCATCTGAGGGTTCCCTACGGCCCCGGTCCGGACCAGTTCGGCGAGCTGGTGCGGCCCGCGGCCGACGCCCGTCCGGGTGTCGTCGTCGTCCTGCACGGCGGGTTCTGGCGCGCCCCGTACACCGCCGAGCTCGGCCTCCCGCTCGCCCGTGACCTCGCCGGCCGCGGCTGGACGGCGTGGAACCTGGAGTACCGGCGGGTCGGTGCCTGCGGCGGGTACGAGGCCACGCTGTCCGACGTGGCGCGCGGTGTGGACGCGCTCGCCCGGATCGACGTCGACAGCTCCCGGCTGGTCGTCGTCGGGCACTCCGCGGGCGGTCAGCTCGCGGCCTGGGCGGCCGGGCGGCACCGGTTGCCGGACGGCGCGCCCGGCGCCCGGCCGGTCGTGGCGGTCACCGGCGTCGTGGCGCTGGCCGGCGTCCTCCAGCTCGAACGCGGCGCGCGCGAGGGCGTCGGCGGGACCGCGGTGCCCGACTTCGTCGGCGGCCGCCCCGACCAGATGCCGGGGCGTTACCGCGTCGCCGACCCGACCGCGCTGCTGCCGCTAGGTGTCCCGGTGCGCTGCGTGCACGCCCGGGGGGACGACCGCGTGCCGTTCGAGACCAGCGCGCGCTTCGTCGACGCCGCCGTCGCCGCCGGCGACGACGCCCGACTGGTCGAGGCCGCCGGCGACCACTTCACGCTGATCGACCCCGCGGGCCCGGACTGGGCGCTCGCGGTCGACGCCGTCGAGGACCTGATCGGCTGACGCTCTCAGGAAGCTCCTGGGCGGCGCCCAGCCGGCGGTTCGTCTGCGGAGGTGTCCTGGGTCCTGTGAACGACACCGCCGAGCTGTTCGATCCGACGTCGACCCCGCACGGGCCCGTCCTGTGGACGCCGCCGCCGACCGGCGGTGCACGGCGTCCGCGCCGGACGCGTCACCTGGCTCTGGCGGGCGCCGGGCTGGTCGGCGTCGCCGGGCTCACCGCCGGGACGCTCGCCGGGTTCGGCTCGACGCCGTGGACGAGCGTCGTCGCCGGCCATGGCACCGCGGCGGCGACCGCAGACGGCTCGGCCGGGACGGGCTCCGGCAGCTCGGGGAGCACCGGCGGGTCGGGGAGCTCCGGAAGCTCCGGCGGCTTCGGTCCCTGGGGCGGGTGGGGCTCCGGCTCGGGCGGGTCGAACGGCTCCGGCTCGAGCGGGTCCGGGTCCAGCGGGTCGAGCAGTTCCGGGACGACGGGGACGGCAACGGCCGCCCAGTCGGCCGGCGTCGTCGACATCACCACCGTCCTCGGCTACAACGACGAGAAGGCGGCCGGCACCGGGATGGTCGTCACCTCCAACGGGGAGATCCTCACCAACAACCACGTCGTCGACGGCGCCACCAGCATCACCGTCGTCGTGGTCAGCACCGGCGCGTCGTACACCGGGCACGTCGTCGGCACGGACCCGACCGCGGACGTCGCCGTCGTCCAGCTCGACAACGCTCACGGACTGACCAAGGCCAAGACCGGCACCGTGACGGCGAGCGTCGGCGAGCGGGTCACCGCCGTCGGCAACGCCGGTGGCACCGGCGGCACCCCTAGCTCGGCTACCGGGCAGGTCACCGCCCTGGACCAGTCGATCACCGCGTCCGACGAGGGCGGCGGCAACGCCGAGAACCTCACCGGCCTCGTCCAGACCGACGCCGACATCCAGGCCGGCGACTCCGGTGGCCCGCTCTACGACGCGACGACCGGGACGATCATCGGGATGGACACCGCGGCCTCGAGCGGCGGTCAGGTCACCGAGGGCTACGCCATCCCGATCGGCACCGCGCTCGCCGTCGCCCACCAGATCGAGGGCGGCGTCGACAACGCCACCGTCCACCAGGGCTACCCGGCGTTCCTCGGCGTCCAGGTCTCGCCGAACGGCGACGGCGGGGCGACAATCGCCGGTGTGGTGCAGGGCCTGCCCGCCGACCAGGCCGGCCTGACCGCCGGCGACGTCATCACCGCGGTCGACGCGACGGCGATCGGCTCCGCCGACGAGCTCAGCGCGACGCTGGCGAAGGACCACCCCGGCCAGCGGGTCAGCCTGAGCTGGACGGACACCAGCGGCGCCTCGCAGAGCGCGACCGTCACCCTGGTGCAGGGCCCCGCCGACTGACCGCTCTCCCTCGCGATGATCTTGGGGTTGGTGCGGATGTCCGCACGGACCCGAGATCATCGCCGCACAGGATCAGGGCTTGAGGACGACCTTCGTGCAGTCGTCCTTCTTCTTCTTGAACAGCGAGTAGCCCTCCGGGGCGTCGGCGAGCTGCATCCGGTGGCTGATGACGAAGCTCGGGTCGATCTCGCCGTTCTGGATCCGCTCGTAGAGCGGGCGCAGGTAGCGGTGGACGTGCGTCTGGCCGGACTTGATGGTCAGCGCCCGGTTCACCACCGAGCCCATCGGGAACTTGTCGAGCAGCCCGCCGTAGACGCCGGGCACCGACACGGTGCCGCCGTTGCGGACCGACGTGATCGCCTGGCGCAGTGCGAACGGCCGCTCGGTCTCCAAGCGCATCGCCTGCTTCACCCGGTCGTAGGCGTAGATCGCCGGGGTGCCGTGGTGGGCCTCCATGCCGACGGAGTCGATCGCGGCGTCCGGGCCGCGACCGCCGGTCATCTCGCGCAGCGCCTCGTTGACGTCGACGTCCTCGTAGTTGATCGTCTCCGCCTTCAGGTGCTGGCGTGCCTTCTCGAGCCGGTACTCGAACCGGTCGATCACCACGACCCGCTCGGCGCCCAGCAGCTGCGCCGACGCCGCCGCGAACAGTCCGACCGCACCGGCACCCCACACCGCGACCACGTCGCCGGGCTGGATCTCGCAGACGTCGGCGGCCATGTAACCGGTCGGGAAGACGTCGGTGAGGAACAGCACCTTCTCGTCCGGCATGGCGTCGTCCTCGATGACGAGCGGGCCGACGTCGGCGAACGGGACCCGGACGTACTCGGCCTGCCCGCCGGCGAACCCGCCGGTGGCGTGCGAGTACCCGAAGATGCCGCACGGCGAGTGACCCCACAGCTTCTCGGCGATCGGGGCGTTGGGGTTCGAGTTCTCGCACAGCGACGTGAGCCCCCGCTGGCACGGGACGCAGGCGCCACAGGCGATCGGGAACGGGACGACGACGCGCTGCCCGACGCGGAGGTTCGTCACGCCGCGGCCGATGTCGACGACCTCGCCCATGAACTCGTGGCCGAGGACGTCACCGGGCAGCGTCGTCGGGATGTAGCCGTCGACGAGGTGGAGGTCGGAGCCGCAGATCGCCGTCGAGGTGACCTTGACGATGCAGTCCCGGTCGTTCAGCAGGACGGGGTCGGGGACGTCTCGGACGGAGACCTTGTTCGGTCCCATCCAGCAGGTGGCCTTCACGCGGCGGCTCCCTTCGGCTGGGCCGGCCGCTGGGCCAGCTGGCGGGTGGACGAGATGCCGTCGGGGCTGCCGTCGCTGCGCAGCACCTCTCCGGTCTCGAGGATCTGCTTGAACCGCCGGAGGTCGTCGGCGCTCTGCTGGTCGGGATGCTCGCCGAAGACGCGGGCGACGACGTTGCCGAGGGCGCCGGCCGGGGTGCGGAAGCGCAGCTCGACCTCCACCTCGGTGCCGCGGCCGCCCGGGGCGGGACGGAAGCGCACCCGTCCCTCGTTGGGGACGTCGCCGTCGACGGAGCGCCAGGCGATCTCCTCGCCCTCCCGGTCCTCGACGGTCTCGGCGTGCCAGGTGACGTGCGCGCCGGCCGGGGCCGTCGCGGTCCAGGTGGAGCGGCCGTCGCCGTCGGTCGTCACCGACTCCAGGTGACGCATGAACGTCGGCAGCTTGGAGAAGTCGCGCCAGTAGGCGTAGACCTCCGCCGGCGGCTTGTTCACCGTGATGCTGCGCCGGACCGGCGTGTCGTCGGTGCCGACCCGATGGGTGGTGCGGACGGCGGTGACCACGTCGAGGACGGTGACGCCCACGACCGCGGCGGTCGCGCCGACCTTGCGCCGATTCACCCCCGACGCCAGCGCCGCGCCCAGCGTCGAGAGGTCCAGCGCGTCACCGGCGACGCGGGCCCACATCCAGCCGGAACGCCGGCTGCTCCCGAACAGCCCTGCCCCGGCGCCGACCTCGCGCGCGCCGAAGCCGCGCAGGATCCACTGCTGGGTGGGGTTGCCCTCCAGCCCGATGAACCGGGCGAGCTGCCGGGGGACCGCCAGTTCGGCGGCGCCGAGCGCGACGCTGAACGCGGCCAGGCCGGTGGTGAGCGGGTTGCGTTTGTCGGTTCCGCGGCGGTTCGTCACACCTGACGTTCTGCCCGGATCCGGCGCCGGCTCCTCACCCCGGCAGGTCCTTCTTCAGGACCTTGCCGGTGGCGTTGCGCGGCAGCTCGGCGCAGAAGCGGACCTCACGCGGCACCTTGTAGCCGGCCAGGCGCTGCCGGACCCGGTCCCGCAGCTCGTCCTCGGTCAGCACGGCGCCGTCGCGCAGGACGACGTGGGCGACCAACCGCTGGCCGAAGCGCTCGTCGTCGACGCCGACCACCGCCGCCTCCGCGATCTCCGGTTGGGCGGCGAGCAGGTCCTCCACCTCAGCGGGGTAGACGTTCTCCCCACCGCTGACGATCATGTCGTCGTCCCGGCCGGTGACGATCAGCAGCCCGTGCTCGTCCCAGCGCCCGAGGTCCCCGCTGGACACCATGCCGCGCACCCGGCGCTTGTCCTCGCCGCTGCTGTACCCGGAGAACGTCAGCCCGCTGCCGACGAAGATCCGGCCGACCTCCCCGCGCGGCACCGGCCGGTCGGCGTCGTCGAGCAGCTCGACCCGGACCCCCGGCAGCGGGCGGCCGGCGGTCCCCGGGGCGGCGCGCAGGTCCGCCGGCGAGGCGACCGAGACGTCGCCGACCTCCGTCGAGCCGTACATGTTGAAGACCACGTCGCCGAAGGCGTCCATGAACCGCTGCGCGAGGTCGCCGGGCAGCGCCGACCCGCTCACCCCGACGACACGCAGGCTCGTGGTGTCGTAGCGCCGGCGCACGTCCTCGGGCAGGTCGACCAGCCGTTGCAGCAGGACCGGCACTGCGCCCATGGCGTCCACCCGGTGGTCCTCGATCGCCCGCAGCGTCGCCTCGGCGTCGAAGCGGCGGTGCAGGACGACGGGACTGCCGAGCAGCAGCGCCAGCCCCGTCACCGCCAGGCCCCAGGCGTGGAACACCGGCGAGGCGACGAGCACCGTCCGGGCGGCCTTGAACGGCATCGCGTGCAGCAGGTTGACGCCGGTGGCGGCGTTGCGGGCGCCGCGCGGCGCGCCCTTCGGCGTCCCGGTGGTGCCCGAGGTGAGCAGGACGACGTTGCTGTCACGCCAGCCGCGGCGCGGCGCCGGGCCGCCGCGGGCGATCAGCTCGTCCACGGTGACCGCCCCGGGACCGACGTCACCGTCCACCCAGCCGAGCACTCGCGCGCGTCCGGCCGCCGCGTCGTCGACGACCGGGACGAACTCCTGGTCGTGCATCACCGCGCGGGCGTCGTGACGGCGCATGACCTCCGTCGCCTGCGGGGCGGCGAAGCCGGTGTTGAGCAGCAGGGCGTCGGCGCCGAGGCGGCCGAGCGCGGACAACGTCAGCAGCACGTACCGGCTGTTGCGCAGCAGCACGCCGACCGAGTCGCCGCTGCGGACGCCCACCGACGCCAGCCCCGCGGCGAGCCGGCCGGACATCCGGTCGACCTCGGCGAAGCTCAGCGACCCGCGGTCGTCGATCACCGCGGTGGCCTCGGGGTGGCGGGCCGCCGCGATGGCGTAGCCGGTGGCCACCGACGGGCCGTGGCGCAGCAGCGCGGTGGTGGAGCGCAGCGCGAGCGCGGTGGCCCGGTCCGGGCGCATCGGCTCCAGGACACCGGCACCGGCCAGCGCGAGCAGGACGTCCGGGCCGTCGGCCAGCTGGTCGGGCACGCCGGGCAGACGGTGCAGGGCCCGGGAGAACGCGTGCAGCGGCGAGTCCGGCCTCATCCGCGCAGTGTCCCCCGGCTCACCGCGGTGCCATCCGAAGTGCGCCGTCGAGCCGGATGACCTCGCCGTTGAGCATCGGGTTCTCGACGACGTGCCGCACCAGCGCGGCGTACTCCGGCGGGCGGCCGAGCCGGGACGGGTGCGGCACCTGGCCGCCGAGAGAGCTGCGCGCGTCCTCGGGCAGCCCGGCGAGCATCGGGGTGTCGAAGATGCCGGGCGCGATGGTGACGACCCGGACCAGCGACGAGGCGAGGTCGCGCGCCAGAGCCAGCGTCATGCCGACGATGCCGCCCTTCGACGCCGAGTAGGCGGCCTGGCCGACCTGCCCGTCGAAGGCGGCGATGCTCGCGGTGTTGACCACGACGCCGCGCTCGCCGTCGGCCGGCTCCTGCTGCGCCATCCGGGCGGCGGCGAGCCGGACGACGTTGAAGGTCCCGACCAGGTTCACCTGGACGACGCGGGCGAACTGCTCCAGCGGCAGCGGGCCGTTGCGCCCGACGACCCGGCCCGGCGTGCCGAGCCCGGCGCAGTTGACCACGACGCGGAGTTCGTCGAGCTCGTCGACCGCCGCCTGCACGGACGCCTCGTCGGTCACGTCGGTGGCGGCGAACCGGGCGCCGATCGCGGCGGCCACCGCCGCACCGGGCGAGGACGGCAGGTCGGCGATGACGACGTCCGCGCCGGCCGCCCGCAGCCCCTCCGCGGTGGCCCGGCCCAGCCCGCTGGCCCCGCCGGTGACCAGAGCGCCTGTGCCCGTCAGCTGCATGGTCCGTACGTTAACCAGCAGGACCGCACCGGGAGGACGTCCTCAGGTGAGCGAGCTGTTCGACCCGTTGTTCGGCGCCACCGCCGTGTCGGCGGCGCTCGAGGACGCCGCGTGGGTCGGCGCGCTGTGCGAGGTCGAGTCCGCGCTGGCGCGCGCGTGTGCAGCGGCCGGCGCCGTCTCCCTCGGTGACGCACTGGAGGTCGCGCGGGCCTGCTCCGAGCTCGCCCGCACGCCTCCGGCCGAGCTCGGCCGGCTCGCGGTGCCGGACGGCAACCCCGTCGTCCCGCTGGTGCGGCTGCTCCGAGCGCGGACGCCCGGCGACGTCGTCCACCTGGGCGCCACCAGCCAGGACGTCCTGGACACGGCGGCGATGCTGGTCGCCGGCCGCGCGCTCGGCGTCGTCGTCGCCGACCTGGACGTGGCGCGGACGGCCGCCGCTCGCCTGGCCGACGAGCACGCCGGCACCCCGATGGCCGGCCGGACGCTCCTACAGCGCGCCCTGCCGATCACCTTCGGCGCGCTCGCCGACACCTGGGCGGAGGGTCTGGGCCGGGCGGCGGACGCCCTGCGCTCGGCGCGCGACGGGCTCGCCGTGCAGCTCGGCGGGCCGGTCGGGCGCTACGCCCCGCGCGGCGAGGTCGACCTCGGTGACGCGGTGCGGGCGGCGTTCGCCGCCGAACTCGAGCTCGTCGACCCGGGCCGCAGCTGGCACACCGAGCGCAGCCGGATCGCGGCGCTCGCCGGGGCCCTCGGCCTCGCTGCCGGCGCCTGCGCGAAGGTCGCCACCGACGTCGTCCTGCTGGCCCAGACCGAGCTCGGGGAGGTCCGCGAGCAGCACGGCGGCGGCTCGTCGTCGATGCCGCACAAGGCGAACCCCGTCGCCGCGATCACCGCCCGGGCCGCCGCGGCGCAGGCGCCCGGGCTGGTCGCGACGCTGCTCGCCGCAGCGCCGCACGAGCTGCAGCGCGCCGCCGGGGCGTGGCACGCGGAGTGGCCGGCCCTGACCGCGCTGCTGCGCTGCACCGGCGGTGCCGCCGCGCGGACCGCGGAGTCGCTGGGCGGGCTCGTCGTCGACCCCGCCGCGATGCGCGCACACCTGGAGGTGGGATGAACAGCCTTCCGTTGTCGTACCAGATCGACGGGCCGGAGGACGCTCCGGCGGTCGTCCTGCTCAACTCCGTCGGCGCGACGACGGGGATGTGGGACGCCGTCTACCCGGAGCTCGCGTCCCGGCTGCGGGTGATCCGGATCGACACCCGCGGCCACGGCGGCTCCCCGCCCGCAACGCCCGGGCGCACCGACCTGGCCGACCTCGGCCAGGACGTGCTGCGAGTGCTCGACCAGCTGGAGGTGCCGCGCGCCTCGATCGCCGGGCTGTCACTCGGCGGCATGACGGCCATCTGGCTGGCGGTGCACCACCCCGACCGGGTCGCCCGCCTGGCACTGCTGTGCACCAGCGCGTACCTGCCGCCGGCGCAGTTCTGGCTCGACCGGGCCGCCACCGTGCGGGCGGAAGGGATGGGTTCCGTCTCGGCCGCTGTCGTCCCGCGCTGGGTCACCGAGCGGTTCGCCGGGCGCCGACCGGACGCGGTGGACCAGCTCCGCGGGATGATCATGACTACGGACCCCGAGACGTACGCGCAGTGCTGCGAGGCCATCGCCGGGATGGACCAGCGGGCCGACCTGCCGCGGATCACCGCGCCGACGCTCGTCATCGCGGGCTCCGAGGACCCGGCCACCCCACCCGAGCACGGCGAGCTCATCGCCGGCGCGGTCCCCGACGCGCAGCTGGTCGTGCTGGACTGCGCCCACATCGCGACCGTCGAGTCGCCCGCGCCGGTGACGGCGCTCCTGGCGCACCACCTCTCCGGCGGGGACGTGGTGCGGCGGGCGGTCCTCGGTGACGACCACGTCGACCGGGCTGCCGAGGCCACCACCGACTTCACCGCGCCGTTCCAGGAGTTCATCAGCCGCTACGCCTGGGGCGAGGTGTGGTCACGGCCCGGGCTGTCGCGCCGCGACCGCTCCATCGCGACGTTGACCGCGCTGACCACGCTCGGCGCCGAGCACGAGCTCGCGCTGCACGTGCGCGCCGCGGTGCGCAACGGCCTGAGCCGTGCGGAGATCGCCGAGGTCTTGCTGCACGCCGCCGTGTACGCCGGGGTGCCGCGCGGCAACCGGGCGTTCGCTGTCGCCCAGGCCGTGCTCGACCCGCCCGACGGCGGGTGAGCGGCGGGTGAGCGGCGCATGAGCGGTCCATGGGCTGCCTGACGGTCGCCTTCCCGGCGCTGCTCGCGCTGGCGCTGCCCGCGGCGATCGCCCGCTCCAGCCTGGGGGGCGCCTACGTCCTGCTGGCGGTGCTGGGCGGGCTCGGCGCCGCGGGCGCGTGGCAGGCGGTGCGGCGGCGTGCGCGCACGAGACCTGAGCTCGACGTCCGGCGGCGGACGGCGGTGGCGCTGACCCGGCTCGGCGCCGTCGTCGCCGTCTACGCGCTCGTGGTGAGCGTCATCCACCTTGCCGGCTGAGCCGGCTGAGCCGGTCAGCCGGTTGCGCCGGTCAGCGCGTCCGGACGACCAGGGTCCGCGCGGCCTTGTCGTGCAGGGTCTGGTTGCGCCGGTCCCACAGCGGCCACAGGACGTTGATCAGCCCGCCGATGACCGTGATCCCGAGGACGAACGACACCAGCCACCGGACGAAGGACGTGCCGTAGCCGATCGGCCCGCCGCTCTCGGCGCCGATCACTCGGGTGCGGAGCGCCATCATCCCGACGGTCTGGCCGGCCGGGCGGGCGAGCAGCAGCGTGACGTACAGCAGCTGGACGAGCGTGCCGACCGTGTAGGACACCGCGCGGTTGGCGACCGCGGCGAGGATCCCCGAGATGACCGCCAGGATCAGTCCGTCGATCACCGTCGCTCCGACCCGGTACCACCACCCGGCCAGCGGGGGTGCACCGCTGCTGGTCTGTCCCCAGCTCGACGCGCTGACCGGCGGGGCCGAGGGGTACTGCCCGAAGACGTCGCCGCTGCCCTGCGCGGGCGCGCCCCAGTTCGGCGGGGTGGAGCCTGACGCCCCACTCACCCCACTGCTGGACCCAGCGCTGGAACCACCGCTCGGTGGCGGCCAGTTCGCGCCCTCGCCCGGGCGTGGTGCCGCGGGTGGCTCGGGAGGTGTCGAGGACATCGCGGACCCACTTCCGTCGGACGGCAGGTGGGAGGACGTTAGCGCGTCGAGTGCATCAACCGAGGACGTCGAGGACGACCGCGGTGACGTTGTCGTGACCGCCCGCGGCGACAGCCGCCTCGACCAGCCGTTCGGCGGCGTCCTGCGGGTCGGGCGTGGAGGCGAGGACCGCGGCGATCTCGGCGTCGCCGAGCTCGAGCGGCAACCCGTCGGAACAGGCGAGGAAGCGCTCGCCGGGCACCAGCGGCACGACCGTGACGTCCGGCTCCACCGCCTCATCGGTGCCGAGCGAGCGGGTGACGACGTTGCGCAGCGGGTGCCGGGCGGCCTCGCGCTCGCTGAGCCGCCCGGCGGCGAGGAGCTCCGCGACCTCGTTGTGGTCGGTCGTGAGTTGGGTGAGCCGGCCGTCGGCGAACCGGTAGACGCGCGAGTCACCGACGTTGAGGACTGCGGCAGCGTGGCCGACCGGGGCGATGGCGTCCCCGCCGTCGCTGGCGTCCCCGGGGTCCCCGACGTGTCGGACGACCACCACTCCGGTGAGCGTGGTTCCCATACCGGCCCGGTCGGGACGCTCGGTGCCGGCCCGGACGATCGCGGAGTTCGCCTGGCGAACGGCGCCGGCGACGTCCGCCGCGCTGAGGTCGCCGCGCCCGCACAGCCCGGCCATCACGTCGATCGCGATGCGGCTGGCGACGTCGCCCGCGGCGTGCCCACCCATCCCGTCCGCGACGACGTAGAGCCCCGGCAGCACCGCCAGGCTGTCCTCGTTGCGCTCGCGCACAGCGCCGACGTCGGTGGCGCCGCCGGCCCGGAGCTGCACCGCGTCGGCCACGCCGGTCACCCTAGCCGGGACCGGCGGTCGACCCCGAAATGCGGACGAAGGCGACGGGCGTTAAGTTCCTGTCATGTCCGCTCCGCTCACGGCCACTTCACACGTGTCGTCCGCGCTCCGGAATTCACCGTCGAACGGGTTGTCGTCGGTCGCCAACGCGGCCCGGCTGCTGCGCGAGTTCGGCGCCGACCGCCCCGAACTCGGCGTGACGGAGCTGGCCCGGCGCCTCGGCGTCGGCAAGAGCACCGCGCACCGCCTGGTGACGACGCTGGTGCGAGAACAGCTGCTCGAGCAGGACCCGGTCACCGGGCGGTACCGCCTGAGCCTGGTCGTCCACCAGCTCGGCCAGTCGGTGCCGGTGCTGCGCGACCTGCACACCGCGGCGGCGCCCGTGGTGGACGCGGTCCGGGCCCGGACCCGGGAAACGGTCTTGGTGGGCGTGCGCCGCGGTCGCGACGTCCTGGTCACCGAGCGCGCCGACTCGGGCTTCGGGGTGGGCGTCTTCCGCCGGCTGGGCTCCCGCGGGCAGGTGCACAGCTCGGCACTCGGCCGGGCCTTGCTCGTCGACCTCCCGCCCCGCGAGGTCGACGCCCTGCTCACCGGCTGGCACCCGCCCCGGCACACGGCCGCCACGGTGACCGACCCCGCGGCGTTGCGCGCGGAGATCGCCGCGACCCGGCGTCGCGGGTACGCCGTCAGCCAGGACGAGGTGGAGCTCGGCACCGCGTCGGTGGCCGCGGCCGTGCGCACCGCCCCCGGCGCCCCCGCGGTGGCGGCCCTGGCCGTCGTTCTGCCCACCGCCCGGCTCAGCGCCGCGGTGCAACGCAACCTCGGCGCGCTGCTGGTCGAGGCGGCGGACACCCTGGGCTCCCGCTGGGCCGGCGTCACGGGCGCGAACGGCAGTGCCGGCGCGAACGGCAGTGCCGGCGCGAACGGCAGTGCCGGCGCGAACGGCAGTGCCGGCGCGAACGGCAGTGCCGGCGCGAACGGCAGTGCCGGCGCGAACGGCCACTGCGCTGCGAACGGCGACACCCGGCTCAGCGTTTGTCCAGCGCCGGTAGCGCCAGGTCACGCACCAGCACCCTGATCACCAGGGTGATCGGGACGGCGAAGAACGCCCCCGGCAGCCCCAGCACCGCGCCACCGACGAGGACGGCCGGCACGGTGACCACCCCGGGCAGCTCGACGCTGAAGCGCATCGCCCGCGGCAGGATGACGTAGTCCTCGACCATCCGGAAGCCGATGTAGAACGCCAGCGTGAAGATCGCCGTCGGCAGGCTCACCGTCAGCGCGATCAAGGTGACGATCGCGCCGCCGATGGTCGAGCCGATGGTGGGGACGAGGTCGAGCACGGCCACAAGCGAGCCGAGCAGGATGGGGTAGGGGATCCCGAAGATCGCCGTCCACCCGAACGTGGCCAGGCCCGCGAGGATCGCGATGGCGACGCTCGTGATCATCTGCCGGCTGATCAGGGTCAGGATCTCCGTCGTCACCTGGCGGGTCGCCGGGCGGTGGGTGGCCGGGACGAGCAGAAGCAGGAACTCGACCAGCCGCGGCAGCGCGATGAGCATCCACAGCGTCAGCAGCCCGACGACGACGATCCCGCTGACCGCGTCGAAGACGACCTGGCCGCCCTGCAGCAGGTAGGTGACGATCCGGTCCGGCGACACCGACGCCCCGGACCCGCCGGAGGTGACCGAGCGCAGCCGGTCGCCGACCGAGCCGAGGTGGTTCTCCGCGTTGTTCAGCAGGGACGGGACGTTGTTGATCACTCCGGGCAGCTGGTTGCTCGCCGCCCGGACGGCCAACACGACCGGTGTCGCGAGGACGACGGCGGCGAGCACCCAGGCCAGCACCGCGGCCAGCCAGCGCGGGGACCCGCGGCGCTGCAACAGCTCGACGAGCGGGTTGAGCGTCAGGGCGATGAGCAACGCCAGCGCGACCATGACGATGACGGTGTAGAGCCGCGTCACCGCGAGGAACAGGACGTAGGCCAGGCCCGCGCCGAGAGAGAACATCAGCGCGGTGGCGACGACCGAGCGGCGCCGGCCCAGGATGAGCGGCCGCTCGGCGGGCTGCAGGCCGGGCGGCGGGACCACGGCCGCGTCCAGCCCGCCAGGCCCGCCGTCGGCGTCAGAGCTGCCGCCCTCGTCGGCTGGAGCATCCCGAGCCGGAGTGGTCCGCTGATCCGTCGGGAGTTCGGGGACCTGCGGCGGCTGGTCGGGCAGCCCGGCGGCGGTGTGCTCGTCGGCGTCGGCCTGCTCGTCGGCGGTCGAGCGGGACGCGACCTCGGCCAGCGTCGTCGGGGGACCGACGGTGCGCCGGCCGTCGACGCCACGACGCATCAGCGTCGTCCACAGCCCCGCCATGGGTCGAGGATGCCAGGGACGTCCGGGAAGGTCCGGCTCGGTCGCCCCTCGGGCGGCGCGGGACGCTGCCAGCTCAGTCCAGTTCGATGGTGAAGTCCCAGACCGCCAGCGGGACACCGGCGTGCTGGTAGGTCACCTGGGCCGACCCGCTGCTGAACGTGGCGCCGACGACCAACCGTCCCGGGTGCCCGGCACCGGCGTCGACCTCGGCGGCGCCTACTGGGGTGAGCGCGACCGGCTGGCCGAGCTCGTCCCGGGAGGTCAGGTCGGTGGCGGCCGCGTGCAGGGTGCCGCGGCGGACGTCGACCAGCAGCGTCACCGTCGCGGGCGTGCTGTTGTCGCCGCGACCGGTGGGCACCGACTTCGCCTGGTCCGGGCCGCGGGCGGTGAGGACGGCGTCGGTGCCGTCGGGGAGGACGACCTCGACCGGCTCGCCCATGGCGAGCACCTGGGCGTGGCCGGAGGACGCGGTCGGCACGGGATCGCTGCTGCGCGGTGTCGGGACCGGCACCGCGCCTAGGGAGGAGACCACGGCTGACGCGCTGCGGTCGCTGTCGGCGCCGGCGGAGGAGCAGGCGGCCAGCGCGGGCAGCGCGGGGAGCGCCACGACCACAGCGGACAGGACGGCGAGCGTGCCGGTGCCGGGCCGCGCGAGCGCGGCCCGGCACCGGGCGGAGGGACGGTGGAGCACCAGCGTCAGTGCGTCCCCACCGGCACCGACGGGCGGTTCACCTTCGGGGTCGGCGCCTCGGCGGAGCTTCCCGTCGCCGGGTACACGGAGCTGCCCGACTCGGAGGGCCGCAGGGCGACGCCGCTGACGTTGTTGTAGACGTCGGGTCCGAAGGTGCGCAGGCCGTCCTGGGCGGCGTAGCCGAGGTGGCCCCTGCCGTCCGTGCCGCCGGTCCGCACGCCGAACAGGTCCTCCATGCTGCGCAGCCAGCTGTAGTGGTTGTACGGCTGGTCGCTGATCGAGCCCGGCTTGATGAAGCGGCTGATGAACACCGCGCCGGTGATGCCGCCGCCGGGGGTGGTGTCCTGGTTGAACGCCTGGTCACCGGGCTGCGTGGTGTTCGGGCCGGGCAGCTCGTTGCAGCACGCCACGACCGACTGCGCGGTGTTGGCGATCGCGGTCGTCGAGTTCCCCGACGTGCTGTCGGTCCCGTACCTGCTGTCGTCATAGGCGAACGGCAGGTCGCCGATCGAGTTGCCGTACATCTTGTACGGTGGGAACGCCTCGTCGAAGATCACCTGGATCATGCCGTCCTTCTGGAAGGCTGGCGAGGCCATGATCATCGGGACGTACTTCTTGAGGAACAGGTCCGCCGCGTAGAGGCCGCCCTGGTGGTTGTTCGGGTCACCGGACAGGTTGTCGCCCTTGCACGTCGCGTCGTGCGCGTCGGAGCAGTTGTTCGGGGTGATCCAGCTGAAAGCAGGCGTCGTCTTCACCGACGCCAGGTCCTGCTCGATGCTCGGGATCGCGGCGTGGCCGGTCGTCGCCGGGTAGCCCTCCAGCGGGACGACCTTGTTGCAGTCCTTCTGCTGGTCGATCAGCGAGTGGAACCACGCCGCCGGGTTGTGCTTGGGCACGTACTGGTCGGTCGGTGTGGCGCCGGTGATGTCGGGTACGCCGTTGCCGGTCGGGTCACCGGGGATGCCGCAGTGGTACACCTGTTCTCGGTTCGCGTCGTTTCCCATGTCCTGCGCATAGATCTTCCACGACTTGTTGACCGAGTCCAGCTGGTCGAACAGCGTCGGCACCGAGGCCGGGTAGACGCAGCCGGTGGAGGCGTAGGTCTGCCCGTCGGGCGCCGGGAAGCCGGGCGCGACGTTCTTGTACTGCGGGCAGTCGGCCTGGTTGTCCGGGGCCGGTGCCTGCCCGGCCGTCGCGCTGAGGTAGTTGTCCAGGGAGAAGTGGCCGGTGCCGTAGTACTGGCGGAGTAGCTCGCCGTAGGACGGCAGGGTCTTCCAGAGGTAGTCGTTCTGGTTCAGCCCGGTGAACGTCGCCTCGTAGGACTTGTTCTCGAGGATGATCGTCCAGACGTGACCGATCTTCGCCGCCGGCGCGACCCGCGCGGCGCGGGCGGAGACGCCGGGATCGGCCGACGCGGTGCCGGCGGTGACGGCGGCGGTCAGCAGCCCGACCGCGATCAGCGCGACCGCCGAGCGCCGTCCTCTCCGGCTCCTGGGGACCAACGACCTTCCGTGCATCGACGTCCTTCCGACCGAGGTCCCGGGCGACGGGCGCCGTCCGGTGCGGATCACAGCCAACACCTACACGATCGACGATCCCTGACGAGCAGGTGGAGTCCGGGTGGACTGTCCTCGGATCCGCGTTTCAGCGGGGCGCAGTGGGATCGCTCGTGGCCGGCGCCCCGATCGGGCTCAGCAGCCGCGCCCGCCGCAGCGGCGGGACGGGTCCGCGGAAGCCCAGCCGGGACCGTGCGACGAGCAGGGTCAGGACGACGAGCCGGCGCGCCACCAACCAGAGCAGCAGCCCGAGCGGCACCTCGACGAGCGCCGCGCTGAGCACCGACGTCCAGCGGTCGGGGCCGTCCCAGGACAGCACGACGTCGAACCACGCGTCACAAAGCAGCAGCGTCCCGGTGACGAGCGCTGCGGGGATGAGCAGCTGGCGGGCGCGGAGCGCCGCCCACGCGCTGACCAGGAACCCGGTCAGCTCGAAGACGTCGAGCCCCACCCAGGCCAGCCGCCAGTGTCCCGACAGCTGGTTCGGCGACAGCGTCCGGGCCAGCACGACGATCCAGGCGAGCAGGACCGCCGCGCAGCCGAACGCGAGGACGACGAACAGCTGGCGACGGCGCTGCGTCGTGCGAGGCAGCGGGGCGTCACTGGCACCGAGTTCGACGAGGAGCCGGGCGAGTTCCGCGCGTCCCTCGGGCGTCAGCGACCGGATCTCTTCCGGCGAGAAGGCCACGACCGGCCGTGTCTCAGCCGAGGACGTCGTCGATGAGCGCGCGCGCCTCGTCCTGGATCCGCGCCAGCTGCTCGGGCCCGCGGAAGGACTCGGCGTAGAGCTTGTAGACGTCCTCCGTCCCGGACGGCCGGGCGGCGAACCAGCCGGACTCGCTGACCACCTTCAGCCCGCCGATCGGCGCGTCGTTGCCGGGCGCGGTGGTCAGGGTCGCGGTGATCTTCTCGCCGGCCAGCGTGTCGGCGGTGACCTGCTCCGGCGACAGGCTGCCCAGCGCCGCCTTCTGCTCCCGGCTGGCCGGCGAGTCGATGCGGGCGTACGCCGGGTCGCCGTAGCGCTCGGTCAGTTCGCGGTAGAGCTGCGACGGCGACCGGCCGGTGACCGCCGTGATCTCGCTGGCCAGCAGGCACAGCAGGATGCCGTCCTTGTCCGTGGACCAGACCGACCCGTCACGCTGGAGGAACGAGGCGCCCGCGCTCTCCTCGCCGCCGAAGCCGACGCTGCCCTCGAGCAGTCCGGGGACGAACCACTTGAAGCCGACGGGCACCTCGTAGAGCCGCCGCCCGATACCGTCGGCGACCCGGTCGATCATCGAGGAGCTCACCAGCGTCTTGCCGATCGCGGCGCCGCCCGGCCAGCCGGTCCGGTGCTCGAACAGGTAGGAGATCGCCACGGACAGGTAGTGGTTCGGGTTCATCAGCCCACCGTCCGGGGTGACGATCCCGTGCCGGTCGGCGTCCGTGTCGTTGCCGGTGGCCAGGTCGAACTCGGACTGCCGCGCGATCAGCCCCGCCATGGCCGACGGCGAGGAGCAGTCCATGCGGATCTTGCCGTCCCAGTCGAGTGTCATGAACCCGAACGTCCGGTCCACCAGCGGGTTGACGACGGTGAGGTCGAGGCCGTACCGGTCGGCGATCTCGCCCCAGTACCCGACCGACGCGCCGCCGAGCGGGTCGGCGCCGATCCGGATGCCGGCTGCTCGCACCGCGCCGAGGTCGATGACCCGCTCGAGGGCGCCGACGTAGCCGTCGAGGAAGTCGTAGCGCCCGGTCGTCTCGGCGGCCAACGCCTGGGCCAGCGGGACGCGCCGGACCCCGTCGAGACCTGCCTCGAGCAGCTGGTTCGCGCGGTCCTGGATCCAGCGGGTGATGTCCGTGCCGGCCGGGCCGCCGTCCGGCGGGTTGTACTTGAACCCGCCGTCCGGCGGAGGGTTGTGGGACGGGGTGACCACGACGCCGTCGGCGCGGTGCGCGGGACGGGCGCCGCCGTCGGTGTTGTGGGCGAGGATCGCGCGGCTGACCGCCGGCGTCGGGGTGAACCCGTCGCGCGAGTCGACGAGCACGCTGACGTCGTTCGCGGCGAACACCTCGAGCGCGCTCGCGGTGGCGGGCTCGGACAGCGCGTGGCTGTCCGCACCGAGGAACAGCGGCCCGTCGATCCCCTCCTTGGCGCGGTACTCGCAGATCGCCTGGCTGGTGGCCAGGATGTGGTCCTCGTTGAACGCCGCGGCGAACGCCGATCCGCGGTGGCCCGACGTGCCGAACGCCACCCGCTGCCCGGGCTCGGCCGGGTCCGGGTGGACGGTGTAGTAGGCGGTGACGAGCTGGGCGACGTCGACCAGGTCGGCGGGTGTGGCGGGCTGTCCGGCGCGCGGATCGGTCATGTCCCGATCCTGGCACCGGCGCCGCAGCCGGGCGTGATCGGTCGGCGGGCCGGCGGGCTCTGTCAGGCCGGCCGGGTCTCCCACCAGCGCAGGAGATCGGCGCCCACCCGGTCGGCGATGAAGGCGTAGCCGGCGTCGTTCGGGTGACCCGGCACCGAGCCGCTGAAGCCGCGGACGTTGGCCGGGCTGATCCAGCCCTCGGACAGCGGGTCGATGAACAGCACGTGTTGGGCGCTCGCGACCGAGCGCAGCACAGCGGCGACCCGCCGTTGGGCGGGGTCGACCGGCAGTCGTCCCGGGATCGGCCCGAGCAGCGCGAGTCGCGCCCCGGCGAAACGCTCATGGCAGATGTCGAGGGTCTGCTCGACCGCCCGGGTCAGGACCGGCACCGGCGCGGCGACGTCGTTGCGGCCGCCCTGGAGCAGGACGACGTCCGGTGGAGCGGCGGGATGCACCCGGGCGAGCCGCTGCGCGAACGTGCCCTGGTGCCGGGGTCCGGGGTTGACGAAGCCGGTCCCGGCCACGCCGTCGACCTCCGTCGTCCAGCCGAGCTCGCGACCGAGCTGGTAGGCGTAGCCGTCACTGGGGTGCGCGGCCCCGAGACCCTGGGTGTAGGAGGCACCGACGACGAGCAGGTGCACCGTCCGGGTCGCGGGCGCAGCGCTCGTCGTCCGGGTCGCGGGCGCAGCGCTCGTCGTCCGCGTCGCGGGCGCGGCGCCCGCCGTCCGCGCGGCGGCGACGGCGTGCCGCAGCACGGTGACGTGCTGCGGGACGGGAGGTGCCGCCTGGTGCGTCGCAGTCCCGACGACGACCGCAGCCGCCGCCGCGAGCAGGGCCAGTCCCCCGACGGGGACGGCGAGGCGGGCACGAGCGCGGACACCGGCCCACGACGTCCCGCCCAACATCTCTGCCTCTCAATACATCATGCGGTGGTCCGCGTAGTGCTTGAACTCGAGGAGGTTGCCCGACGGGTCCTGGAGCACGACGCTGCTGTGCTCCTCCACCATGCCCTCGAAGCGGGAGAAAGGCTTGGCGAAGAACTGCAGGCCCCGTATCTCGGCCAGGCGGACGAGCCGGTCCCAGTCGTCCCTTTCACGGAACGTCACCCCGAAATGACGGGGGTAAAGCTCCGGTGAGCTTTCTACACGCTCCGACAGATGGCAGACAACCTGATCACCGAAGAAGTCGAGGGTGATCCGGTCGTCGTACCGGCGGGCGAGCTTGCATCCCAGACCGGTGACGTAGAAGGCGTACGCGGCGTCGAGGTCGTGCGTCGGGATGGCGAGGTGGAAGACGTCCCCGGTGTCGCGCACGTCAGAGCTCCAGCAGCGTGTCGCCGCGCAGGCCGAGGCGGAGCGTCTCCAGCGGCACGACGTCCGCGGCCGCGATGTTTCCGAGGTTGACCTCGGGTCCGACACGGCGGATGAGGTGCACCTGGATGTCCTTCGTCGGTGCCTCGAAGACCAGCCGGTCGGTGTCGACGCCGCTGCCGACGATCGCGTCGACCAGATCGGTCTTCAGCGTGCCGCTCGGCGTGCAGATGCCACTGCGGCCGCTCTCCCGCGCCTCGGTGATGACTCGGTCGGCGCCGGCGGCGAGGTCCTCGCGGATGTACTCGATCCAGGTCTGCGCCGGCATCTCCTCCGAGCGGGCGCCGTCCTTGTAACCGACCTCGGAGTAGACGGTGTACTGGCCGGCGACGCGGCGGACGTACCCGGCCTTCTGCCGGTTGGTCAGGTCGATCGTGCCGTTCGAGATCTCGACGGTGGTGCAGCCGAACCGGTCGACCAGGCGCCGCCAGTCGTCGAAGCGGTCCTGCGAGACGTACTTCTCGAACAGCGTGCCGCCGAAGTAGTACTCCACCCGGGCGTCGCGCAGGGCGTCGAGCTTGTACTTCAGGTCGTCGGTGACCAGGGCGGTGCCCCAGCCGAACTTCACGACGTCGATGAGCTCGCTGAAGCTGGCGATGACGTCGCAGAAGTAGTGCGTGGGCAGACCGGTGTCGATCACCATCGTCAGCCCGCGGCTGCGGGGTTTCAGGCGGCGCTCGGGCAGTTCGAGGGACGTGTCGATCATCGGTCCGGGACCTCCTGGTGGTCGTCGAGCCGCATGTCGCGGCGACGGATCTTGCCGTTCGTGCCGTGCGGCAGCGAGCCGACGACGCGGATGTCGACCGGACGCTTCGCGCGGGCGAGCAGGCGGGTGCAGCGCTCGCGCAGCGTGTCGAGCAGGTCGGCGAAGTCGGTCGGGTCGGCCACCACGCAGGCCACCGGGACCTCGCCCAGGACGGGGTCGGGACGCCCGAGGACGACCGCCTCACGGACCCGCGGGTCGCCGAGCAGCACCTCCTCGACCTCCCGGGGGTACACCAGCTCTCCGCCGCGGTTGATGACGTCGTCGGCGCGCCCGCGGACGTACACCCAGCCGTCGGCGTCGATCCGACCGAGGTCGCCGGTGTCGAGCCAGCCCTCGGCGTCGAAGCGGTCGGCGCCGACCGGAGGTCCAGGCTTGCCCGGCGACTCGGCGCCGACCGGAGGTCCAGGCTCGCCGGAAGCCCTGGCTCGGCCGTCGACGTAGGAGGTGATCACTCCCGGGCCGCGGATCTGCAGCCGGCCGTCGCGGACCCGCACCTCCGTGTCGACCGGCCGGCCCGCCGACCCCGCGGGAGCGCCACCCTCCAGCGGCGTCGCGGTGATCTGGCTGGCCGCCTCGGTCATGCCGTAGCTCTCGACGACGACGCTGCCCCAGCGCCGCTCGATGTCCTCCCGGACTGTCACCGGCAGCGGCGCGGACGCCGACCGGACGAACCGCAGCCGACCGACGCCGGCGGGCGGGTCGTCGGCGGCGAGGATGGTCAGGATCGCCGGCACCGCGTTGACCCACGTGATGTCGTAGCGGTCCAGCAGCGCCGGGAAGCCGCTGCGGGAGAAGCGGCGGTCGAGGACGAGCTGCGCGCCGGCGACGAGGCTCGCCAGCAGGGCCACCACCTGCGCGTTGATGTGGAACAGCGGCAACGGGTTGTAGCCGACGTCGTCGGGGCCGAGCCGGTGGTGGCGGGCGACCGCGCCCGCGACGTGCAGCAGCTGGGCCTCGGACAGCGCGACGACCTTCGGCGCGCCGGTGGAGCCGGACGTGTGCAGCCGGACCTCGCCGGGGCCCCGCTCGTCCGGGCCCCGCTCGTCTCGGCCCCGCTCGCCGAGGCCGGCCGGCAGCTCGACCGGGGTCCGGACGAACAGCGACGGGGTCGTGGCGCGGACCGTGCGGGCGTGGTCCGCCTCGGGGGCGCTCGGGTCGACCGGCACGCTGCAGCGCCCAGCGGCGATGACGCCGAGGTGCGCGACGGCGAGCTCCACCGGGTCGTCGAGCGCCAGCAGGACCCGGCCGCCGGGCGGCACCCCGGCAGCGTCCAGGTGAGCGGCCCAGCCGGCGGCCCGGTGGGCGAGCTCGCCGAAGGTGAGGGCGTTCCCGGTCCGGGCGTCGCGCAGGAACGCGGCGACGGGCCGCTCCGCGGCGTGACAGCGGATCAGCGCCGCCAGATCCCTGCCGTCCGTGGCGCCGCCGGTGAGATCCACGTGGTCCCGTGTACCCAGTGCGGCGCTCATGGATCCCGACTGTCCGGATGCGGGCTGTGCGCAGGCCTTGACGCTGCCGTGGTCCGGTCGAGGAACCCTCAGCCGCCGAGGACGACCTCGGGGAGCTCGCGCAGGTCGGTGAGGACGGCGAGGCAGCGCGCGTCGACGTCGGGGTCGTCGACGAGGTGGCCCCAGGGGCCGCGCCGCAGCCGGACCGCCAGCATCCCGGCGGCCAGTGCGGGTCGGAGGTCGGCGGCCGGCTGGTCGCCGACGTACACCACCTCACCGGCGGGCACCCCGGCGTCGTCCACCACCCGGGCGAAGAACGCCGGGTCCGGCTTGGCCACGCCCCACTGCGCCGAGGTCGCGACGGTGGCGGCCGGCAGGTCGAGGGCGCGCAGCTCCGCGGCCACGTCCGCCGGCTGGTTGCCGACGACGCCCACCCGCAGCCCCGCCGCGGCCAGCGCCACCAGACAGGGCCGTACGTCGTCGTACAGGTCGTCCTCGGCGACCGGCGGGACCGCGGCGGTGCGCCGCAGGTCCGCCCAGTCCCGCCCGGTGAAGAGCGCCAGCGTCTCCCGGATCCCGCCACCGCGGGCGACCATGCCGCCGAACACGGCGGAGAAGGTGTGCCGAGGGACGCCGAGGACGTCGGCGACGGCGGCCCACTCCCGGGTGCGGTCGAGCACGGTCTCGCCGATGTCGAAGTAGACAGCGCGGACGGTCATCGGGACCTCACCGGCCCACCCGCTCACCGGCTCACGGGCCGGCCGACGTTCCAGTACCCCTTGACGTCGACGGCGGCCCCGCTCAACCCCCACCGCTCGAGCGCCGGGCGCAGCGCGATCATGGCCCGCGTCTCGCCGAGCAGGTACCCGTGCCCGCGGCCCGGAGGGACGTCGAGGCCGTCGAGCGCGGCGCGGAGCAGGTCCGACGTCCCGGGAGGCGTGTCACCGCGGTGCACCCACGTGAGGTCGGCGTCGACCGGCTGCTCCTCCGCCGAGCCGGCCACCTCGACGACCGCGACCGCCCGCGGCACGGTGCCGACGAGCTCCGCGATCGCCGGCAACGCCGACTCGTCGCCCACGAACAGGTGCCAGTCCGCGGCGGTCACCTCGAGGCGCCCGCGGGGGCCGGCGAGGACCACCTCGTCGCCTGGGGCGGCGGTGGCCGCCCACCGCGCACCGGGGCCGCCGGGCGGGTCGCCGTGCACGACCGCGTCGATGTCCAGGCCGTCGGCGCGCAGGTTGCGGATGGTGTAGCGCCGCTTCACCCGCCGGCCGTCCGCACCGGGGAGGATCAGCTCGACGTCCTGCGCCGGGCGGGCGTGCAGGGTCACGCCGGCGACGGAGATCCGTCGCATCAACGGCGTCAGGCGGGCGACGGCGGCCACCGTGCCCGTGTGCGTGGGCGTCCGTCGGACCGCGACCGTCACGGCACGCCACCGTAGTGACGCCGCCGTAGTGTCGACCCGGTGGAGGAGCTCAGCGAACGCGTGTACAGCACCTCGGCGACCGCGCACGGTGGCCGGCGCGGGCACGTGCGCAGCGCCGACGGCGTGGTCGAGTTCGACCTCGGCACGCCCGGCGCGCCGGGTCCGGCGAAGGCGAACCCCGAGACGCTGTTCGCTGCCGGCTACGCCGCCTGCTTCCAGAACGCGCTGCTCAACCGGGCGCGCGCGGCGGGCCTCGACGCCACGGCCTGCGTCGTCACCGCCGAGGTGGCGATGGGGAAGACCTCCGCCGACGAGTTCGGGATCGCCGTCTCGCTCGGGGTCGAGTGGCCGGGCGTGGAGCGGGCGCGGGCGCAGGAACTGGTCGAACTGGCGCACCGCTACTGCCCGTACTCGAAGGCCACCCGCGGCAACATCCCGGTGACGGTCGCACTGGTCTGACGGCCGGTGCGCCGACGCGGGACAATGTCGGAATGGCCCTGAGCGTTTTCGACCTGTTCTCGATCGGCATCGGACCGTCGAGCTCGCACACGGTCGGGCCGATGCGCGCCGCGCGCCGTTTCGCCGTCGGCCTGGCCGACGACGGTGAGCTCGACCGGGTGGTGCGCATGCGGGCGGAGCTGTTCGGCTCGCTCGGCGCCACCGGACACGGGCACGGCAGCGACCGTGCCGTCATCCTCGGGCTGCTCGGCGAGACGCCGGACGACGTCGACACCGCGGCCGCGCCGGAACGCGTCGCCGCGGTCCGCGCCGCCGGCACCGTGGACGTCCTCGGCAAGCACTGCGTCGCCCTGGGCGAGGACGACCTGGTCCTGCACCGGCGCACCAGCCTGCCGTTCCACCCCAACGGCATGCGCTTCGCCGCGTTCGACGCCGCGGACGGGCTCGTGCGGGAACGCACGTACTACTCGGTGGGCGGCGGGTTCGTCGTCGACGAGTCCGCTGCCGGGGCGGACCGCATCACCGCCGACTCGACGCCGGTGCCGTACCCGTTCCGCACCGGCGATGAACTCATGGCGCACTGCGCCGCGACCGGTCTGCCGGTCAGCGGCGTCATGCTGGCGAACGAGACCGCATGGCGCTCGGCGGAGGACGTCCGCGCGGGCCTGCTGCACATCTGGGACGTCATGCAGGCCTGCGTCCAGGCCGGCTGCGACTCCGAAGGAGTGCTGCCGGGCGGACTCAAGGTCCGCCGCCGCGCCCCCGCGATGTACCGGGAGCTGTGCGCGGATCCCTACTCCACCGACCCGCTGCGCGTCATGGACTGGGTCGACCTGTTCGCGCTGGCCGTCAACGAGGAGAACGCCGCAGGCGGGCGGATCGTCACGGCGCCCACGAACGGCGCGGCGGGCGTCCTGCCCGCGGTGCTGCATTACTACCGCCGCTTCGTCCCGGGCGCGTCCGACGACGGCGTGGTGCGCCTCCTGCTCACCGCGGGCGCGATCGGCGTCCTCTACAAGGAACAGGCCTCGATCTCCGGGGCGGAGGTCGGCTGCCAGGGCGAAGTCGGCTCGGCGTGCTCGATGGCGGCCGGGGCGCTGTGCGAGGTGCTCGGCGGCACGCCGCCGCAGGTCGAGAACGCCGCCGAGATCGGCATGGAGCACAACCTCGGTCTGACGTGCGACCCGGTCGGCGGGTTGGTTCAGGTGCCGTGCATCGAGCGCAACGCCATGGCTGCCGTGAAAGCGATCAACGCCGCCCGGATGGCGGTGCGTGGCGACGGCGACCACGTGGTCAGCCTCGACAAGGTCATCAAGACGATGCGCGAGACCGGCGCCGACATGAAGGTCAAGTACAAGGAGACGGCCCGCGGCGGCCTCGCCGTCAACGTCATCGAGTGCTGAGCCGAACCCCGCGCACGCGTCGTCGTGACCGCCCGCCCGATCGGGGTCGGCCGGTCCGCGATCACCCGCCACGAACGTGTCTCACAGACGAGATCCCGGTGAGTGATCAACGTCCGGACCGCGTCGGCGGCGGCGCCTCGCCCGCCCAGCCGTCCGGTCCCGGACGCGCACTCGCCGGGAGCCCGTCGACGGACGGGTCCCGGCGAGTGACGGGGGCGGAAGGTCCTACGCGGCGACGACCTCGGGGGCCGGCGTCGTCGGGACCTCGTCCTTCTTGACGTTGATCACCAGTGCCGCCACCACGATGGAGACGCAGCCGAAGATCGCCGCGGCGAGGAACCCCATCCCGGAGCTGTGCGCCTGGACGATCGGGGCCACCTGGGCGGCGATCGGGTCGCGCAGCGCCTCCGGGGTCAGGTTGCCGCCCGCGAGCTGCCCGATGTGCAGCCCGACCTTCGGCGCCTGCGCCGGCCCGATCTGCCCGGACGCGACGAGCTTGCCGACCTCGGTGTTCGTCGAGTTGCGCGCCGCGGTGGCCGCGACCGTCGCCAGCACCGACAGACCGATCGATCCGCCGACCTGCTGGCCGACGTTGAGCAGCGCCGAGGCCAAGCCGGCATCGGTGTCCTTCACCTTCGAGACGGCGACCGTGGTGATCGGCACGAAGATGCAGCCCATGCCGATCGCCATGACCAGCATGGTCGGCAGGAAGAACGTCCAGTAGCCGACGTGCGGGTTCACGCGGGCGAAGTTGAACATCGACAGGGTCAGCAGGACGGTGCCGGTGAGGATGAGCGGCTTCGGCCCGAACCGGGGCAGCAGCTGGGCGACGAACTGCGCCGAGACGCCGATCATCAGGGCGACGGGCAGGAACGCGAAGCCGGTCTTCAGCGGGCTGAAGTGCATGACGCCCTGGATGAAGTAGGTGACGAAGTAGAACATCCCGAACATGCCGGCGCCGACGATCAGCATGACGACGTACGCGCCCGCCCGGCTGCGGTAGCTGAAGATGCGCATCGGCATCATCGGGTCGCGGATGAGCTTCGCCTCGGCCACCACGAACGCCACCAGCAGCACGATCGACACGGCGAACGACAGCACCGTCGTCGTGTTCGACCAGCCGTCGTTCGCGGCGTGGATGAAGGCGTACACCAGCAGCGCCATGCCTGGGACGGACAGCAGCGCGCCGACGATGTCGAAGCTGCCCCTGAGCCGCTCGGAGTCCTGCAGGTAGAGGAACGCTCCGACGATCAGCACCGCACCGATCGGCACGTTGACGAACAGCACCCAGCGCCAGCTGAGGAGGTCGGTGAGGATGCCGCCGAGCAGCAGGCCCAGTGCCGCGCCGGCGCCGGAGACGGCGGCGTAGACGCCGACCGCGCGGTTGCGTTCCTTGCCCTCGGGGAACGACGTCGTGATCAGCGACAGTGCCGTCGGGGAGGCGATGGCGCCGCCGATGCCCTGGACGATCCGGCCCAACAGCAGGAACTGGAAGGACGTGGCGAGGCCGCCGAGCAGGCTGCCGACGCTGAACAGGCCGAGGCCGACGATGAACATCCGGCGGCGGCCGAGGATGTCGCCGGACCGGCCGCCGAGCAGCAGCAGCCCCCCGAAGGCGAGGGTGTAGGCGTTCAGTGCCCACGTCATGTCGGTCTGGTCGCGGTGGAAGTAGTCGCCCATCGACGGCAGGGCGATGTTCACGATGGTCGCGTCGAGCACGACCATGAGCTGGGCGCCCGCGATGACCATGAGCATCAACGCGGGGCGGGCGTAGCGGCGGGCGCCGCCTGCGGGAGTCGAGGGACGCGGGAAGTCCGCGCTGGCCGAACGGCCGGAGTCGATCGTGGTCACGCCGAGTGCTCCGTGGGGTGTCGAGTCGTGCGCTGCGTTCAGGGTCGAGCGGGGCCGGACCCGCGATGGCGCGGCGACTCAGAGCTCGGACGCGTGCACGTCCGACCTCGTCGCCGTCGTCGTTGGTCCCGGCAAGGAACGGCGCCGTTCCTTGTCCGCGGAGGACGCTACTGCCGGGTGCTCAAGGAACGCAAGCGTGCACTACCTGGGTTCTCGGGCTACCCTCTCAGGTCATCCGCTCGCGAGCATGCAGGGAGGGTCTGACAACGGTGGCCGTCCCGGCAACGCAATTGACGCCGCTCGAGCACGTGGCGCCGGCCGAGCACCTGGCGCCCGTCGATCTCGTGGCGCCGACGCGATGCCCGGCCGCGGCGGACGACTGCGCACCGGCCCGCTCCGGCCAGCGCAAGCGCGGCGCCGAGTTGGAGGACGCGATCCGCGCGGCCGTCCTGGCCGAGATCGCCGAGCACGGGTCGTCCGGCTTCAGTGTGGAGGGCGTCGCCGCCCGGGCGCAGACGGGCAAGGCGAGCATCTACCGGCGCTGGCCGACCCGCGCCGACCTGCTCCTCGACGCCTTCTGCGTCGTCGGGGCGAACCGGTGCATGCCCGACTTCACGATCCCCGACGACGTCACGACCGAGCAGGCGTTCCGCCTGGTGGCCGCCCGGATCGCCGAGGTCCTCGGTGGCGGCGTGGGCGCGCTGATGCGCGAGGTCGCCAGTGAGGCGGCGCGCGATCCCGAGCTGGCCGCCGCGGTCCAGGAGCGGGTGCATGCCCAAGGGCTGCGCCAGGTCCTCGGCCTGCTCGAGCGCGGAGTGCGCCGCGGCGAGGTCCGTCCCGCGGCCGCCACCGAGCGGATCGCGGAGGTGCTGCCGGCGCTGATGCTCTACCGCGTCGTGTGGCAGGACCGTCCCGTCACCGCGGCAGAGCTCACGGCCATCGTCGACGAGGTGGTGCTCCCGCTCATCCGCGCCTGAACCGTGGCGATGCGGCACGATGTGTGCCGACCAGCGGCGGTGACGGAGGGGCGGCGTGCCGACGGCGACGCGCGGTACCGAGCAGCAGGCGTCCGTTCGGATCGATCGGGCGCGCCGCGGCTTCCTCGAGCGTGCGCCCCGCCTCATCGCGGCCATCGCCACGCTGCTCGGACTGCTGGCGATCCTGTCCGGACTGTTCCACGAGTGGCTCCGGGTCCCGTCGATCGTCCGGGTCGTCCCGGCGCCGGCGACCTCGGCCGCCACCGCCGTCACGGTCGTCGGCGGCTTCCTGCTGCTGCGGGTCGCCGCCGGACTGCGCAAGCGCAAGCGGCGCGCGTGGCGCGTGGCGACGGGCGCCACGTCCGTCCTCGTCGTCGCGGACGTCGCGCGCGGTCATGCCATCGGTGAGGCCGGGTTCGCGCTCGTCCTGCTCGTCCTGCTGGTGACCGCGCGGTCGCGGTTCACGGCGAAGTCGGACCCGACCAGCCGCTGGTTCGCGGCTCGGGTGTTCGTCCAGTTCGTCGGCGTCGCGGTCGTCTACGGGATGATCATGTTGTACGCCTACCCGCGGCACGTCGTCGGCCATCCCTCGTTCGCCCAGCGGCTGCAGGAGGTCCTGCTCGGCCTGGTCGGGATCAACGGCCCGCTGCAGATCCGCGGCGAGCGCTTCGGGGACATCCTCTACGGGACCCTCCTGGCCTTCGGCATGGCCACGGCCGCTGGCGGTCCTGCTACTCGTCCTGCGGCCCTCCGAGCCGATCGCTCGGCTGTCCGTGGACGACGAGCAGCGCCTGCGCGGGCTGCTGGCCAAGCAGGGCCGACGCGACTCCCTCGGCTACTTCGCGTTGCGCCGCGACAAGTCGGTCATGTGGTCGCCGTCGGGGAAGTCGGCGATCACCTACCGGGTCGTCTCGGGTGTGGCGCTGGTCAGCGGCGACCCGATCGGGGATCCCGAGGCGTGGCCCGGGGCGATCGAGGCCTACGCCCGGATGGTGGACGAGTACGGCTGGACGCCGGCGGTCATGGGGTGCAGCGAGACCGGCGCGACCGTGTTCAAGCGCGAGATGGACCTCTCGGCGTACGCGCTCGGCGACGAGGCGATCGTCGAGGTGGCCGACTTCTCCCTCGACGGCCGGTCTATGCGCGGCGTCCGGCAGGCGGTCACCCGGGTGCAGCGCGCCTGCTACGACGTCCAGGTCCGGCGGGCGCGCGACATCCCGGCCGAGGAGTTCGCGGAGCTCCTGCGGGCCGCTGACGCCTGGCGGGGAGCCGACGTCGAGCGAGGCTTCTCGATGGCCCTGTCCCGGATAGGGGATCCCGCCGACGACGGTTGCGTGGTCGCGACCGCCACGTCGGAGGGCCGGCTGCGCGGGCTGCTGCACTTCGTCCCTTGGGGACCGGACGGGCTGTCGCTGGACCTCATGCGCCGCGACCGGAGCGCCGACAACGGCCTCAACGAGTTCATGATCACTCGCCTGGTGCAGGCCTGCCCGTCTCTCGGCGTGACGCGGGTGTCGTTGAACTTCGCGGTGTTCCGGGACGCCATCGAGCGGGGGGAGCGCATCGGCGCGGGTCCGGTGCTGCGGGCCTGGCGGGCGGTCCTCGTCTTCGCGTCCCGATGGTGGCAGATCGAGTCCCTGTACCGGTTCAACGTGAAGTTCCGTCCGGACTGGGAGCCGCGGTTCATCTCCTTCCCGGCCACTCGCGACCTGCCCCGGATCGCGATCGCCGCGATGGAGGCGGAGGCGTTCCTCGTCCGCCCGCACCTGCTGAGGAAGATGACCGGGCGAGCGTGAGCCCCGCGTAGCCTGGCGGCCCGGGGAGGACCGCCGTGCCGTACCACTGGTCGATCGTGTCGCCGCAGTTCGCGGCCGCACTGATCTTCCTGAGCTTCGCCGCCTGGGCGCTCTGGCGCCGGGTGCGCCGCAGCCGGCGCAAGCAGACGGCGTCCGCGGTCGCCGGCGTCGCGATCGTGCTGTCCGTGGCGGCGATCCTGACGCTGGTCAACTCTTACTTCAGCTACCTGCCGCACCTGCAGGACGTCACGAACGTCCTCGGCGAGGAACGCGACTGGCCGGCCTACTCGGCCGTCGACACCACCGGTGCCACCCAGCACCCGGACGGGCTCGTCGTGCACCTGCCGGTCCCCGACCGGGGCAGCGGCTTCGGTGCGACGACCGCGCTGGTGTACCTCCCGCCGCAGTACTTCAGCGACCTCACCGCGCGGTTCCCGGTCGTGTACCTGTTCCACGGGTCGCCGGGTGTGCCCGGTGACTGGATGCGCGGCGGCGAGGCGGCCGACACCGCGGGCCGGCTGGCCCGCGGTGGCCACCCGGCGATCGTCGTCTCGCCGCGGATGAGCCACGGCTGGCTCGACGACCCGGAATGCGTGGACGGGGTCTCGGAGAAGGTGGAGAGCCACCTGCTGCGCGACGTCCTGCCCGCGGTCGACGGCACCCTGCGCACGGTCGCGAACCGGGACGGGCGGAGCTTCGGTGGCATGTCCGCCGGGGGCTACTGCGCGCTGAACATGGGTCTGCGGCACCGCGACCTGGCCGCGACCGTCCTCGACTTCAGCGGGTTCACCCGGCCCACGCACACCGGCGGGATGCGCGCGCTGTTCGGTCCGATCACGCCGCAGGTGCAGCGCCGCGTCGACGCCAACACCCCGGCCGAGTACGCGGCGACGTTGTCCGCGGGACCGCCGACGAAGGTGTGGCTGGACACCGGCTCGTCCGACAGCGAAGTGCTGGGCGAGATGACGCCGCTGGCGGCGACCCTGCGCGAGCGCGGCATCGACGTCGAGTACCGGGTGCGGACCGGGGCGCACACCTTCTCGGTGTGGGTGCCGGCGTTCCAGGAGTCCCTGCCGTGGGCGCTGGGCATGGCGCCCGGCAGCTCGCCGGACAACCCGTCCGCACCCCGGCCCGGGGACGCCGTCGCGCTGAGCGTCCCGGTAGGCTCCGCGGTGGTGTCCGGGCGGGCGGGCGGCCTGTCCGTCGTCGTCCGGGGCCGCAGGAGGCTTCGCCTAGTCTGGTCTATGGCGCCGCACTGCTAATGCGGTTGGGGACTTCAATCCCCTCCCGGGTTCGAATCCCGGAGCCTCCGCCCTTCAGTCGGCGGGTGCGCGATGCGAGCGCCGCCGGTCCGGGAGCGCCGGGTCGCGTTCGGTGCGCTCGGCCGGGGCGTCCGGCTCGACCGGCGGCGGCGGGCGGTGCGTCCCGCGCAGGCGTTCCATGGCGGCGGTGAGGACGCCGACGGTGTCGGCGTCCAGGACGTCGACGACGTCCTCCTGGATCGCGGCCCGGTAGACCCGCTCGGCCGCGCGCGCCTGCCGGCGACCCTCGTCGGTGAGCGCGGCGTACACCACGCGGCGGTCGCCCTCGGAGTTGCGGCGGTCGATGAGACCGGCCCGGGCCATCCGGTCGGCGAGCTTGGTGAAGCCGCCGGCGGTCATCAGCAGGTTCTGCGCGAGGCGGTTCATCGGCAGCCGCTGGCCGTCGGCGTGCAGCAGTGTGTACAGCGCCTCGAACCAGGTCCCCGGTAGGCCGGTCTCCTCGACCCGGCTGAGCACCCGCTGCTGCGCGCGCATCGTGCCGTCGACGATGGCCTGCCAGTCGGCGACGACGTCCCGGGCGTCCGAGGACACGACGTCCTCGCGGGGCTGGCCGTCGACCTCGCGGCCGCCGGTCCTCTCCCCGGTACTCCGCGTCACGGGGACGACGGTAGCGCGGAAGCGTGGCCAAGGGTCGCAAGGACGGACCGTGCGGGCTGCCGGATCGACGTGCCTTGTACGCTGGCGGACGGCCGGTCGGTGCCGGTCTGCGCCCGTAGCTCAACGGATAGAGCACTTGACTACGGATCAAGAGGTTGCAGGTTCGAGTCCTGCCGGGCGCGCTCACCAGGCCTCGGTGGCCCGCCGTCCACCTGCTCACAGTGATCAGCAGCCGTTCGCTCGTCTGTCGGACGAGGGAAGGGCGACTGCCGGCTCGCGATGAGCCGGTCGCGGGTCAGGAGCGGTGGTGGACCTCCTGGCGGCCGTACACCGGGGTCGGGATGGCTTCGTAGCGCGCCTTCAGCTGCAGCGCCAGGAACTGTGAGTAGTGCCGTGACTGGTGCAGGTTGCCGCCGTGCATCCACAGCGCGTCGCACCCGCGCTCCCGGACACGGCGTGCCGTGGCACCGTGGCGGCATGAAGGTCGACACCGTCCTCGGCGCCTCTTCCGACGTGGACGTCAGGGCGCAGACCGACCAGGCCGAGTTCGACAACTACGACGGCGTCTGGGTGCCGGAGATCACGCACGACGCGTTCACCCAGCTGACCCTCGCCGCCACGGCCAGCGAACGGCTGACGCTCGGCAGCGGCATCGCCGTCGCGTTCGCCCGCAACCCGATGTCGCTGGCGGTGCAGGCCAACGACGTCCAGCTGCTGTCCCGCGGCCGGTTGGCGCTCGGGCTCGGCTCGCAGGTCAAGCCGCACATCACCCGCCGCTACGGCATGCCGTGGTCGCACCCGGCGGCCCGGATGCGCGAGTTCGTGCTGGCGCTGCACGCGATCTGGGCGTCCTGGGAAGACGGCTCGAAGCTGGACTTCCGGGGCGAGTTCTACTCGCACACCCTGATGACGCCGTTCTTCTCGCCCGGCCCGAACCCGTACGGCCGGCCGCGGGTCCTGCTGGCAGGCGTCGGTGAGCTCATGACCAAGATCGCCGGCGAGGTCGCCGACGGCTTCCTGCCGCACGGCTTCACGACCGAGCGCTACTTGCGCGAAGTGACACTGCCGGCGCTCGGGACGACGGCGGAGGACTTCGAGATCTCGGGATCGCCGTTCGTCGCGACCGGCCGGACGGAGCAGGAGCTGGCCGCCGCCTGTGACGGCGTCCGAGCGCAGATCGCCTTCTACGCCTCCACGCCGGCGTACCGACCCGTGCTGGACCTGCACGGCTGGGGCGCCCTGGCCGACGAGCTGCACACACTGTCGGTGTCCAACCGGTGGTCCGAGATGGGACCACTGGTGGACGACGAGGTGCTCGGCGCCTTCGCCGTGGTCGGTGAGCCGGACGACGTCCCGGGCGAGCTGTTGCGCCGGTACGGCGAGCTCATGACGCGGATGTCGTTCTACACGCCGTACGAGATCGATGGTGAACTTGCCGTCGAGCTGGCCGACGCCGTCCGGGGCGGGTGGGCGCCGCCGCGCCCCGCGGACGGTCAGCTCGCCGGCCACTCCCGCGCAAGTACGGCGTAGTCCAGCTCGTCGGTCCACTCACCCTTGAACCACTCGTTCTCGACCAGGTGCGCCTCCCGGCGCATCCCCACCCGTTCGGCGAGCCGGGCCGAGGCCGCGTTCCGGGCGTCGATCCGGGCCACGACCCGGTGGAGACCGACGACGCCGAACGCCACGTCGAGCAGCGCCCGGACCGCCTCGCTCGCCAGCCCCCGCCCGCCGAAGTCCGGCGAGAGCATCCAGCCGACCTCTCCGGCGCCGTGCTCGCGGCTGTGCCACATGAGCACGACGTCGCCGACGACACGGCCCGCGTGCTCGCCGTCGGTCAGCTCCATCGCGAGCGTGACGTGCTGCCCCTCGTCAGTGAGCTGGTGCCGGGTCCAGACCTCGTCGATGCGCCGGCGCACCTCCGCGGCGTCCATCGGCTCGAACGGCACGTACCGGCAGACCTCCGGGATGCTGCGGTAGACGAGCAGGTCCTCGGCGTCGGCGGCCGTCGGCGGGCGCAGCGCCAGGCGAGGCGTCCGCAGCGGGTAGTCGATCGTGCCGGGCACGCAGGCAGTGTGCCCGCGGCCCGGCGCCGACGGACGAGCGGTGCCCTAGGGTGGGTGCACATGGGACAGCCGGCTCGCGCGCTCGCGCTCGCAGGCGCCGTCCTCGCGATCGCCTCCGCGGCCGGCTGCGCCACCGGGTCGCCCCGACCGGCCGCCGCCGGCCTCCGTGACGCGGCCGCGGGCGCGGCGGCGCGCTCGACGCCCGTCGCCGCGACGACACCTCCTGCGTCGTCCCCGGCGGCGACGTCGCCAGTGCCCGCCGTGACCGCGACGACCGCGCCTCCGCCGCCGGTGACGCCGTGCACCGGCAACACGAGCGCGCAGTTGGTCGTCGTCGACATCGCCGCCCAGCAGGCGTGGATGTGCTCCGGCGCGGCGGTGGCCCACGCCGCCGCCGTCACCACCGGGGCGAGCGCGCAGGGCATGGACACGCCGACCGGCACCTACCACCTCAACGCCAAGCGGACCGACCAGTACCTCTACCCGCTCGGCGGCGGCCGGTACTTCGTGCACTACTGGCTGCCCTACGACGCCAACCTGTACGGCTTCCACGACGCGACGTGGCAGCAGTTCCCGGAGGGCAGCCCGCAGTACCGCACCGACGGCTCGCACGGCTGCGTGCACCTGGCGCTGGCTGACATGCAGTGGCTGTACGACTGGGCCCAGGTCGGCGCCACGATCACGATCCGGTGAGCGGGCCGACCGTCGGCGTCGTACCGGTGATCGGCGTCCAGGAACCCGGGGCCGCGGACGTCCGCGCCCTGCTGGGACGGCATCTCGCGCTGATGCGCGCGACGAGCCCGCCGGAGGACGTCTCCGCGCTGGACGTCGACGGCCTCCGGGACCCGCGCGTGACGCTGTACGGGCTGCGCGACGGTGGCCGGCGGCTGCTCGTCCACGTCGTCGAGGCCGCCGGCACGCGAGGACACCGACGGCTGATGCTGGAGACCGGCACGCAGGACGCGTTCGCGCCCGCCCGGCGGCTGTACCGGTCGTACGGTTTCGTGCCGTGTCCGCCGTTCGCGGACTACCGCTCGAGCGCCAACAGCACGTTCCTCGCCCTGGCCCTGACGTGAGCATGCTGCTCGCCGCGGAGGACCTGGCGGCGGCGATCGAGGCAGCGCAGGACGTCGTCGTCCTGGACGTCCGCTGGCAGCTGGGGCGGACCGATGGCCGTGAGCGCTACCTCGCCGGCCACGTGCCCGGCGCGGTGTTCGTCGACCTGGAGGCGGAGCTGTCCGGCACGCCGTCGCCGCAGGTCGGCCGACACCCGCTGCCGGAAGCAGCAGAGCTGCAGGCGTCGCTGCGACGCTGGGGCGTGCGGACGACGTCGGCCGTCGTCGCCTACGACGACACCGGCCTGCAGGCGGCGGCCCGCGCGTGGTGGCTGCTGCGCTGGGCGGGGCTGACGGACGTGCGGTTGCTCGACGGCGGGTGGCAGGCCTGGACCCGCGCCGGCCTGCCGGTCGAGGCAGGCGAGGTCGTCCCCGAGCCCGGCGACGCCGTGGTCCGCCCGGGCGGGATGCCCGTGCTCGACGCCGGCGGCGCCGCCGCGGTGGCGGCCTCCGGCGTGCTGCTCGACGCGCGCGCCGCCGAGCGGTACCGCGGCGAGGTCGAACCGGTCGACCCGCGCGCCGGCCACGTCCCCGGCGCGGTGAGCGCGCCGACGGCGGACAACCTGCGCCCCGACGGGCGGTTCCGCACCGCGTCCGAACTGACCCGGCGGTACCGGGAGCTCGGGGTGCGCGGCGGCGTGCCCGTCGGCGTGTACTGCGGCTCCGGCGTCACCGCCGCGCACGACGTCGCGGCGTTGGAGCTGGCCGGCGTGCGGGCGGCGCTCTACGCCGGGTCGTGGTCGCAGTGGTCGAACGATCCCGGCCGACCGGTCGAGACCGGCTGAGGCGGCCTACTCCTCGTCGTTCTGGACGTTGCGGTAGTCCGCGGGGTCTCCCTCCGGGCCCTGCGGGTCCGCGTCGCCGGTGATGCCCTCGGCCGGCATCTCGTCGACCCGCTCACGCGCCTCGCGGGCCAGCTCCTCCGGGACCTGCGACCCGGACGTGGACTCGGACATGGCGCCTCCTGGCAGACGGAGCAGCAGATGGAGCAGCGGATCGGGGAAACCCTCTGGCGGATGCTAGTCACGCCTGCACCGCCCGACGCACCGCGTCCACCGCGCGCGCGACGTCGTCGCCATCGGTGACCCAGTTGCTCACCGAGACCCGCAGGACGTCCTGGCCGCGCCACCGGGACCCGGACATCCAGCTCGTGCCGTCGGCGATCACTCGCGCGGTGACGGCCCGGGTGCGGGCGTCGTCGCCGAAGCCGACGCAGACCTGGGTGTAGTCGACGTCGTTGAGCACCTCGACGCCGTGCACCGCCGCGAGGCCGTCGGCGATCGCGCGGGCGTTGTCGGCGAGCGTGCCGACGAGCTCCGCGACGCCCTCGCGGCCGAGCGAGCGCAACGCTGCCCACGCCGGGACACCGCGAGCCCGCCGTGACAGTTCCGGCACCTTCTCGTGCGGGTTGCCCGGACCCTCCGGCGCGGCGAACAGGTAGCTGGCGTCCACGCCGAGCGCCGTCCGCAGCGCGGCGCGGTCGGCCACCACCGCGATGCCGCAGTCGTAGGGGACGTTCAGTGTCTTGTGGGCGTCCGTGGCCCACGAGTCGGCCGCGGCGACGCCGGCCGTCAGCCCGGCCAGCCGCGGGCACGCCGCGGCCCACAGCCCGAACGCCCCGTCGACGTGCACCCAGGCGCCGCGGGCGTGCGCGAGCGCGATGGCCTCCTCGAACGGGTCGAACGCGCCCGAGTGCAGGTTGCCGGCCTGCAGGCACACGATCAGCGGCGCGCCGTCGGGCACCTCGGCCAGCGCCGCGCGCAGCGCGGACGGCCGGATCCGGCCCTGCTCGTCGGCCTCGACGGCCACCGGGGCGCCGAGCCCGAGGTAGCGCAGCGCCAGGTCGACCGTGTCGTGACGCTCGGCGCCGACCAGCACGGACACGGCGGGCGCACCGACCAGCCCGCGCCGTTCGACGTCCCACCCGACGCGGGCGAGGACGGCGTGCCGCGCGGCAGCCAGCCCGGTGAAGTTCGCCATCGTCGCGCCGGTGACCCACCCGACGTCCGCACCCGCGGGCAATCCGAGCAGCTCGAGGATCCACCGCCCGGCGACGTGTTCGGCCGCGGACACCGCCGGAGTGGCGTCCCACAGGCCCGCGTTCTGGTCCCACGCACTGACCAGCCAGTCCGCGCCGAGCGCCGCCGGCAGCAGGCCGCCCATCACCCAGCCGAAGAACCGCCCGGACTGGATGGCCATCAGACCGGGGTCTGCGGTCCGCGCCAGCAGGTCGACGACCTCGACCGCGCCGGTGCCCGCCTCCGGCAGCGGCCCACCGAACGCCGCCACCATGTCGTCACCGCTCGCGTCGGGGCGGACCGGTCGCTCGCCCACACCGGCGAGCCAGTCCCGGGCGTGCGCGGCGGCGCAGGTGAGGACCTCGTCGTGGTCCGGGGGACGCGTCGTCATGGGGTCGCCGTTCTGGGGAGGTCGTCCGGGCCGGGCCAGTCTCGGCCCGGTGAGCGCGGGATGTCGACCCCGGCGGTGCTACCGGCCGCTGCGCGGACGCTGCAGGCGGAAGGTCTCGAACGGCTGCAGCGTCCCCTCCGGTCCGACGACGTCGTAGTACGTCGCGGTCATCGTCGTCAGGTCGCCGCGGTGTCGACCAGGATCGACGTCGAAGGCCGCGAAACCGTAGGAGCGGGCGGCGTTCCGCACGGCCGACCACGGCGCGTCCTCGCCGACGTGCACCGGCGGCCGCTTGCCCGTGCTGGTGTCCGCTCAGCCGCGGGCGACGACGCAGCGCACCGTCCGCCCGTCCGGGAACCGCCACGGCGTGGTCACCGAGCCCGCACCGGCCCGCGCGTCCGGATCCAGCACCCGGACGAACTCGAGCGGTCCGCTCCCGCCCGGGACGACCTCGACGGACGGATCGGGTGTGTGGCTCTCGGACTGGTGCTGCGCCTGGACCTCGCCGCGGACGAGGGCGGCCAGCTGCGCGAGGGCGACCGGGTCGCGCGCGGCGTCCAGGACGTACCGACGACCGAGCACGCCGTGCTCGGCGGTGCCGATGAGCGCCTCGGGGTCCGGCAGCGGCTCCGCCCGGTAGGTCATCGGCAGGGTGTAGCCGACCGACGTCCCGGTGGCGGTGTCGACGGCGAGGAGCACCTCGACGCCGACCTCGCCGGCCGGGTCGTCGAGCCGGAAGCCACCGGCGCGGTGCAACGTCGGGCCGGCCGGTCCGGGCCGGTACCACGGCTGCGTCGGCAGCCACGCCGCCAGCAGCTCGAGCTTGCCGGGCACCAGTGTCGTCGCGTGGATGACGGCCATGCCGCGCAGCATGGCAGCGCGGTCGCACGCCGGCACACCCGCCACTGTGTCGGTGGTGCCGGGCAGGATGCCCCGCGTGCCCAGTGCCATCGCGGTCATCGCCATCGACGCCAGCGACCCGTCGCTCGTCGCCGGGTTCTGGTGCCTGGTCCTCGGCTGGGAAGTCCTCGACGTGGACGAGGACGGCGTGAGCATCGGGCCGCCCGGCGGCGCCGCGGGGGGTCCCACCATCGACGTCCTGCACGTCCCCGAGCCCAAGACGCTGAAGAACCGGCTGCACCTCGACCTGCGCGCCGAGGGGACGACGCGGGACGAGGAGCTGGCGCGGCTCGAGGGGATCGGTGCGCGGCGGGTGGACGTCGGCCAGGGTCCGGACGTCAGCTGGATGGTCCTCGCCGATCCGGAGGGCAACGAGTTCTGCCTCCTGTCGCGGACCGTGCGGGAGGCAGCGGCCGTGTCGAGGTGACTGGTCCGCCGGATGTGTCACGATCTTGCGGAGAACTGCCCGCCCGCACGACCGTCGACCGACTCCGGAGCCGCCCGATGCGCCACAGCCCGCTCGCCCGGGCGGTCGCGCTGTCCGGTGTGGCCCTGGCCGCCGCGGCGGCGCTCGGCGGGTGCAGCTCGCGGCCGGCCACTGTGGCCGCCGGAGGCACGGTGGCCGGATCACGCCCCGCAGCGTCGTCGAGCACCACAGCGTCGAAGACCGCGGCGACGGCGGCGCGGCGCGCCACGACGTCGGCGGCCTCGTCGTCCGTCCCACCGCCCCCGCCGCCCCCACCGCCGCCGCCGCAGCTGCCGCTGGGTGGTCGCACGATCCTGCCCACCTACCGGGTGGTGGCCTACTACGGCGGGCCGGACGGCCCGGGGCTGGGCGTACTGGGTGCCGACGACCCGGACGCCATCGCGGCGCGGATCGAGCAGACGGCGACGCAGTACGCGGGCTTCGGCCGGCCGGTGCAGCCGGCGATGGAGCTGATCGCCACCGTCGCCAGCCCGTGCGCCTCGGACCCGCTGTGCACGCACGCCATCCCCGACGAGGACATCCAGCGTTACCTCGACGCGGCGCACCGGCACCACATGCTGCTCGTCCTGGACTTCCAACCCGGACGCGGGGAGTTCCTGCCGCAGGTGCAGGCCGACGAGAAGTACCTGCTCGACCCGAGCGTCAGCGTGGCGCTGGACCCCGAGTGGAAGCTGCTGCCCGGTCAGCAGCCGATGCAGGTGATCGGCTCGTCGTCGGCGGCCAGCATCAACGCCGTCTCGACGTACCTGTCCGGGCTCGTCCAGCGGGCGAACCTCCCGGACAAGCTGCTGGTCGTGCACGAGTTCCGTACCGCGATGCTGCCCGACCGCGGGTCCATCGTCGCCGGTCCCGGCCTGGAGCCGGTGGTGCACGCCGACGGGTTCGGCTCCCAGGCCGCCAAACTCGGTACCTGGACCGCCCTGGCGATCCCGAACCCGCCGTTCCACGCCGGTTTCAAGCTCTTCCTCACCCAGGACATCGACATGATGACGCCGGCCCAGGTGATGACGTTGCAGCCGCAGCCGGAGCTGATCACCTACCAGTAGGCAGGGATCGGCCCCGGCTGCGGACCTTGCGTGTCGGACCGCGTGTCCGAGCTGGGCCCGGACCGGGGTCCGACCGGTGTCACTCCGCGAGCATGCGGTACAGCTCGCGGCGCAAGCCGTCGAGCTTGCCGACGACCTCCGCGCGCTGCTCGGGTCCGGCCTCGGCGGCCACCTGGCGCAGCGCGCCGAGCAGCTTGCCGACGGCGGTGAACAGCTCGGCGTACTCGTCCGGGCCGTCGTCCGCGGTGGCCGCGGACAGCGCCGCGCCGATCTGGTCGGCGTTCTCCTCGACGTGCGCGCGCCCGGCGTCGGTCAGCCGGTACTCGCTGCGCGCGCCCTCGCCGTCGACGGCCTCGACGAGGCCCTCGTCGACGAGCTGCGCGAGCGTCGGGTAGACCGAGCCCGGACTCGGACGCCAGGCGCCCTCGGTGCGCTCACCGATGGTGCGGATCAGGCCGTAGCCGTTGGACGGCGCCTCGGCGAGCAGCGCGAGGATCGCGCTGCGCACGTCGCCGCGCCGGGCGCGTCCGCGCCCGCCGTGCCGCCCGCGCGTGCCGGGCCCGAAGCCGGGGCCGAACCCCGGACCGCCGCCCGGGAAGCCGAAGACGCCCGGACCGAACTTCTCGCCGAAGCCGGGCCAACGCTCGCCCCGCCCCGCGCCGCGGCGCTGCTCGAGGTGGGAGTGGTGGTGGTGGTGATGAGTGGTACGCATTGGTGTCTCCATTCTTGGACGCATCCCTTCGATGCATCACGATATATCGCCAACGTATCGCCACGCAAGAGCATTCCCGCGTCGGCGGGGAACCGCCGCCTACCATCCGGGCCGTGGCCAGTCGCGCGGGCGTCGTCGTCACCGGCACCGAGGTGCTCACCGGCCGGGTGACCGACCGGAACGGTCCGTGGCTGGCCGAGCAGCTGCGTCGGGTCGGGCTCGACATCGCCGACGTCGTCCTGGTCGGCGACCGCCCGGACGACCTCGCCGCCGCGCTGAGGTTCCTCGCCGACGCCGGCGTGGACCTGCTGTTCACCTCCGGCGGTCTCGGCCCGACCGCCGACGACCTCACCGCCGAGGTGGTCGCCGAGGTGCAGGGCCGACCGCTCGCGCTGGACCCCGCGCTCGAGCAGCGGATCGGTGAGATCGTCGCTCGACTCACTGCGGCCCGCGGCTGGCAGCTCGACGTCGAGGTCAGTGCGGCGGCGGTCCGCAAGCAGGCGCTCGTCCCGGACGGCGCGGGCGTGCTCGAACCCGTCGGCACGGCGCCCGGACTCGTCGTCCCGGCTGCCCGGCCCGGCCGCCCGCCGGTCGTGGTGCTGCCCGGACCGCCGTGGGAGCTGCAGGGCATGTGGCCGGCCGTGCTCGCGGACCCGACCGTCCGCGCGGTGCTGGCGAGGACGGAGGAGCTCCGACAGCGGACCATCCGGATCTGGGGGCCTCCCGAGGCCCAGCTCGCGGCGGCGCTGCGGGCGCTCGACGGCCGCGTCGAGGACCTGGAGATCACCACCTGCCTGCGCGAGGGCGAGCTCGAGGTGGTCAGCCGCTACACCCCGGCCGCGCAGGACCAGTACGACGTCCTCGTCGACGCGCTGGGCGCGGCGTTCCCAGGCGAGGCGTACTCCCTGGACGGCCGAACGGTGGACGAGATCGTCGCCGACGCGCTGACCAGCGGGCACCGCACGATCGCGACCGCGGAGTCCTGCACCGGCGGGATGCTCGCCGCCCGCCTGACCGACCGCCCCGGTTCGTCCGCCTACCTGCTGGCCGGCCTGGTGACGTACTCCAACCAGGCCAAGCAGGACCTGCTCGGCGTCCCCGCGGCGCTGATCGCCGACCACGGCGCGGTCAGCGAGCAGGTCGCCGCCGCGATGGCCGACGCAGTGCGGTCACGGATCGGCACCGACCTCGGGGTCGGCATCACCGGGATCGCCGGGCCGGACGGCGGGACGCCCGCCAAGCCGGTCGGAACGGTGCACCTCTGTGTCACTGACGGTCAGCGCCGCGTGAGCCGACGCCTCCAGCTGGGCGGGGGACGTTCGGACGTCCGCGCTCGCTCGGTGGTGGTCGCGCTGCACCTGCTCCGCGAGCTGCTCACGGAGTGACGGCGCGGAGTGACGGCGCACGCCGCTGGCGCTCGGCCGTGCGCCAGCCTCCGCACAGAGGACGACTCCACGGCACGATGTGCGGATGAGCGAGAGCTGGCAGCCACCGTCGTCGCCGTCGCCGTCCCCGGACCAGCCGGGACCCGAGGCACCGACCGGCTGGCCGGCACCGCAGAGCGCGGGCCCGCCCGAAGTCGCGCCGCCCGGGCCTCCAGCCCCGGTCGGTCCCCACGGACCGGTCTGGTTCGACCGGGAGAGCCAGCTCTGGCTGCCGCAGGGCACCCAGCTGGCGAGCGTCGGGCGCCGGATCGGCGCCTACTTCCTCGCCTTCCCGCTCGTCATCGTCACGCTCGTCATCGGCTACGTGATCTGGGGCGCGATCGTCTGGGGCCGTGGCCAGACCCCGGCGTTGCAGGTCCTCGGGATGCGCGTCTACCGGCCGGACACCGGCCGGGTGGCCGGCTGGTGGTGGATGGCGTTGCGCGAGGTCGTCGGGCGTCTCGTGGAGAGCGTGCTCAGCGTCATCACCCAGCTGATCTCCTTCGTGCTGTTCCTGACCACCAAGGAGCGCCGCACGCTGCACGACCTCGTCGCCGGCACCGTCGTGCTGCGCGACGAGCAGGGAGTGCTCGCGCCCCGGTGACGCTCAGCCGTGCGCGAGCGTCTCGAGCGTCTCGGCCACCCGACGCTCCGCTGCCGGACACTTGCCGGGTGCGGCGTTGGGTGGTCTTGTCGGCCGGACTCGCGCCCGTCACGTTGATCGGCGGCTGGTCATGGGCGGCATACCGGCAGCCGCCGGGCTACAACCCGATCAAGGACACGATCAGCGCCCTGGCAGCCCGCGGCGCAACCGACCGATGGATCATGACGGCGAGTCTCGCCGTGCTTGGCATGTGTCATCTGGCCACCGCGGCCGGTCTGACCGACGCCGGTGTCCGTGGCCGCCTGTTCCTCGCCGCAGGCGGCGCAGCGACGGTCGCGGTGGCCGTGTTCGCCCAACCGTGCGCGGGGCATGTCCCGGCCGCGACCGTGGGTTTCGTCGCGCTGGCCCTTTGGCCGGCCGCGTCGCGCGCCCCTGGCCGAGGCGTTCGTATCTTGGCCAGCCTGGTCCTTGTCGGCTTACTCGGCTGGCTGGCGGTCGCACTTGAGGTCGGTGACCTGATCGGTCTCAGCGAACGGGTTCTCGCCGGAGCCGAGGCATGTTGGCCCCTTGTGGTCGCGCTGACCCTCATCGCGAAGCGGCGACTGCTCGCCGCTCGTCGCCGGGCAGCAGAGATCACCGCTTGAGGATCCGTTGCCGGCGGCGCGCGCCGGTCCTTTTCAGTTGATCTCCACACGGAGGTACGTGAGGCGGCGGCGGGTCGTCGGGGATACCTGGGCGGTCCTCTTCCCCCCGCTGTGATCGCCGACTGCTGTGGCGGGTAGGACCCAGGCGTGCCTCTCGTCTCGAGCTCCGGCTTCGCTCATGTCCGTCTCACCGTCACTGACATCGCGCAGTCGAAAGCGTTCTACGACGAGGTGTTCGGCTGGCCGATCGCCGTCGACGCCTCCGACCGCGTCGACGAGCCCGGCGTCAAGGAGTCTCCCGAGGCGTTCTACGGCGGCACCGTCTACCTGACCCCGCAAGGCACGCTGTTCGGCCTGCGTCCGGTTGGGAGCGCCGGTTTCGACTCGCAGCACACCGGGCTCGACCACGTGAGCTTCGCCGTCGCGAACCGCCGCCACCTCGAGGAGGCGGCCGCCGCCCTGACCCAAGCCGGCATCGAGCATGGCGAGATCGTCGACCTGACCGACGCCGGCATCGCGATCTTGTCCTTCCAGGACCCCGACGACATCAACGTTGAGCTGACGGCTCCGTTGACCTGACGCCATCCTTCGCCCACTGCGGCGTGCGCATCCCGGGGCACACGGTCGTCGGCATCGCCGCCATCCGAGCGGCTGGCCGGCCGCGCACCCTGCAGCGATCAGCGGAAGTACGCCGTCGTCGCTGGCTGCTGATGGCGACTCAGGCGCGAAAGCCAAATGGCTCGCGGGCTGTGTCAGTCTGACCTGGTGGAGACCGCTGGCTCACTGACGCCTGGAGAGGCGATCGTGTGGATCGGCGCTACGTACACCGAGGCGCCCCGAGGATCAGTCACCCGCGGGCGACGAGGGCACCTTCGTCACGACTGACGGCCCGCGGCAGTCCGAAGGTTTGGTGGTGTCCTTCCCGTCAGCAGGTGCGTTCTGCTGTCGCCGAGACGACGTACAACCAGCCCAGCCGTGACGCAGCGGCGTCGGGGCGACCGCTAGTTGAAAGACAGCCTGTCCGTTGTGATCCCGTTTCCCGGCTTGCCCGGGCAACGGCCGATCAATCACTCGCGCGCCGTCGCGCAAGCGGATCCGCTACTCGGACGGGTCTGTTGCCGGCAGGTGCTGGACGCCCGGCTGCGGGTCGACCCGGGCCGCCGCTACTGCGTGAACGCCACCAGCACGGCACTGGAACGCTTGTCCTCGCCGGGATCGACCTGGGCGGCAGGGTCGCCCCTGCGGCCGGCACGCCGTGCGTCTGACGCCTACCGGACGCCGTCCCAGACGGCGCGCTGCTCGCCGCGTGGATCCTGGAGCAGTCGCACCTGCTCGCCGAACTCCTGCACCGGCCGCCGCTCGGTGTCGTAGAGGGGCCATCCCGGGTCGCCGTCGGTGAGGAACCGCACCCAGGCGCCGTGCATCGCGTCGGCGAGCTCCTGCGGCGCGCCCTGCCCGGACAGGGCGCCGTGCGCCTCCAGGCCGATGGTGTCCCAGGTGAAGGCGAGCTCGAGGGCGTGGCAGGCGCGCAGTCGGCCGTCGTACTGCGGCGAGGGCCAGGAAAACTCGTACACCCACGACCGCGAGCCCAGCGCGGCCTGCGCCTCGGCGACCCGCAGCGAGGGGAGACGAAAGAACCAGTCGGTGGCGATGTCGCTGATCAGCTCGCCGGCGGTGGCGCCCGGTCGGGCGGCGCGGTAGGCGTCGACTGTGGCGGCGTCCAGGCCGTAGGCGGCGGCGCCGGGCGCGAGCATCTCCTCGGTGATCATGTCGATGATCCCGTTGGGCACGAGGAACAGCCGGTGCTCGTCGCGGTTGGCGCCGGTGAGCACCGGCACGCCACGCGCCGATCCGGCGGCGATCCGCCGGATCGGCAAGTCGGGCAGCACGTCACCGTCCACGACCGGCTCGAACGCCATGCCGTTGAGCGCCACCTCCCCGTACCGGTTCGGGTCCGGGATGAGCGTGGCCTCCTGCGCCACCGCCTGCTGGGCGGCGAGCAGCTCGGGCAACGGTACGGCGGCCAGCGCCTCGCGGGTCGCGGCCACCCCCAGGCGCTCGGCGAGGTACCCGCCGATGCGCACCGCCGTCTCCCGGCTGATCGCGTGGTGGCCCGCGCCGCTCTGCAGCAGCGCCTGGGCGAACAGCCCAGACGCCGACGGCATCGCCATCAGCGATCCGACGCTGAACCCCCCGGCCGACTCGCCTCCCACCGTGACCCGTGCCGGGTCTCCGCCGAACGCGGCGATGTTCTCCCGCACCCAGCGCAGCGCCGCGACCTGGTCGCGCAGGCCGCGGTTGGCAGGGCCGTCGTCGTCGAACTGCAGGAAGCCGTCGACGCCGAGCCGGTAATTGATCGTCACGCAGACGACGCCGTCGCGGGCGAACGTCGCGCCGTCGTAGGTCGGCACCGACCCCGAGCCGTTGACGAACGCCCCACCGTGCACCCACACGAACACCGGCAGGCCACCGGCCGATGGATCCGGCGTCCAGACGTTGAGGTTGAGGCAGTCCGCGCCCGGGATCTCAATCTCGGGCAGCAGAAGGTCGTAGGGCGGGGAGTACGGCGGCTTGGGCACCGTCGGCCCGAACTGCGTGCAGTCGCGGACGCCATTCCACGGCTCGACCGGCTGCGGGGCGGCGAACCGCCACGCGCCGAACGGCGGGGCCGCGTACGGAATGCCGAGGAAAGCGTGCACGCCGTCGCGGATCGTCCCACGCACAGCGCCGCCGGTCGTGCGGATCTCCGGTGTCGTCGTCGTCATGCCGCCGGACGCTAGCGTCCCCTCCGGCGCCTCCTCGGCGGCGTCCCGCTGCAGGAAGTGCACCTCCTCCTCCGGCGGGGCAAACTGGTCGCGCTCGACGTAACAGCCGTAGGCCCGGTGGTCGGCGTGGCTGGCTCATCTGACCCACAGCTCTGCCAGTGACCGGCGGCAAGCTCCCAGCGGCCCATCGACGTGCGGGACGCACTGAGCGATCGCTCAACGCGTCGAGTTGTTGGTCAGCAGCCAGCACCGGACTGAGCAAGAACTCAGTTCGGTCGGGGGTCGGGTGTGGCGTCGACGTCATAGCCGGGGTTAGCGCTCGTGGCCGCCACGATCGTGCAGAATCCGTTGCCTTGAAGGCTTGTTTCATCCAGTTGAGCCTGGTCGGCCGTCCTTGTGCAATTACCCAAGTCGTATGCGCCGAGCAGTTGCGCGGTGGCAGGAGCGCCGGGCGTCCTGAACCAGTAGATGACGTCCGGCGCAGCCAGCGCAGGGAAGCCGCGCTCCTGACTGAGCTTGGTGAGGGTCCTCTGGTAGCGGGACTGGTCGTTGGGTGTGAGGCGAATTGTCGCAGCGGTGCGTTACTGTCCGTGCTCGCGGAAAGGAGCGAGGCTATGGGTGACATAGGGCCGGAACGTCGCCGAGTGACCTTCGAACCGTTGGAGGGTGAGCCGGCTCCGGTTGAGCCAGGCACGGCTCCTGCGCATGCCCCAGCGCCGGCGAGCCCGCCCGCGCCTCAACCGGCACCGCAGCCGGCATGAGTCATCAGAACGACCGCATGGATGTGTTCGCCGGGCGCACCGCGATGGTACCCGCCGGACTGATCGGCTACCGCCGATTCGCGGTACGCCGCGACGCGACCCTCGCAGCAGTGACCCACCCACCGCAAGGTTGCCTGGGGTCCGGGCTGGCAGCACGCCGAGTGCCGCCGTTGGGGTAAGCGGAAGCACCCGGCGCAGGCTCCGGTTCCTGCCGAGGGATGCGGCTGCGGCATCTACAGCTGGTATGACCCTCGAAGCGAACACAGCTACGCCGGACTGCGCCGCCTACCGGCGGTCGTCAGATGGAGCCCGCCCGGCGGGCAGCGCGCAGCTTGGTGGCCGCCGGCGAGGTCGTGATCACACAGGGCGGTCGCGCCGTGGACCCCTCGACTGCGCGAGGACCGATCCGCATCCGCCGGGCCGGTGAACCAGACAGCGCAGCGTCTGACGAGGCGGAGGTCGACCGGAGGCAATGATCCGGGTGCCTCCACCGCCACGTGTCTCCGCTCGGCTGGCTGACGCCACCCCGCGACGGCGGCTGAGCACGCTGCTCCGTCGCCGCCCTCACGCCGTGGCGAGGACGACGGCGGAGACCACCGCGTGCTGGGTCAGCGGGCCGGTGACCCCGCCGTACTGCGCCGTCCACGTACCGCCGCGGGCGAACGGGTCGCTCGACGGCGGCGCCCACAGCGCGCGCGACGCGTCCCCGCCGCAGAAGTAGTACGGGACGACGCCGGGGACCTCCTGCTGGGACGACGCGGCACCGCCGATCCGGATGCCGCACGTCGTGCCGTCGTCGAGCGTCACCTGCACCGGCAGCGGCAGCGCGGGCGGGGCGACCTCGGCCAGCGCCTCCGGATCGGTGTAGGAGAACAGCTCCCGCGAGGCGGCGTCGCGCAGGCAGAGCAACGTCTGTGGCATCGCGGAACGCCAGCAGCCGAGCAGGTTCTCCGCGCTGGCGCCGCAGGAGTAGATGTCGGGCGACACCGCGGACATGTCCTGGTCGCCGCCGCAGCGGACCGAACCGGCCGGCGTGACGCTCCAGCCGGCCGCGGGCTGTCCTGACGCGGTGACCGGCCGCAGCGCGCTGACCTGGGTCGGTGCGCTCGGCGCCGCTCCGCCACCGTCGGCGCCGAGGACCATCGGGTGGACCTGCGGCGCCTCGCACGCGGGCACGCCGGCGGCCGCGGCCCGCGTCGAGGTGGTGTTCGGCGCGGTGACGAGCAGCTCGTACGCCATGGGGCAGGGGGCACCGGACGACGACGTCGTCGGGCCCTCGATGACCGCTGTCGCCTGCTGGCCCGGTCGCAGCACGACGGACGGGGCCGCCGTCCCGGATCGGACGCCGCCGAGCGCGCCGGCGAGCGTGCGCTGCGCCGAGAGCCGAGTGCCATCGGCCCGCACGACGTCGACGCCGGGGTACCCGCGGGTCGTGCAGCTGCCCGTGGACGTGTTCGTCAAATGCAGCGCGACCCCGGCGGCCGTCGCGCCGTGGAGCGGCGACACCGTCAGTAGCACCCCTGACGCCGGGTCGCACCAGCCGCCCGAGGCGGGCGCCACCGACGACGACGTCGGCGACGCTCCCGGCGGAGCCGCCTGCACCGGGACGCCGGCCGGGGCGGACGACACCACCGCCGGGCTGGACACCGGGTCGGTGGGAGGCGTCGGGGACGTCACCGTCGATCGGGTCACCGGCCCGGCCGGTGCCGCCGGCCGGTGGGACGGGCCGCGGCCGTGACCTCCGGCGACCGCGACGGCCGCGACGCCCGCGGCCACGAGCAGGACGGCGACCACCGCGGCGGCGGCCATCAGCGGAGCACCGAAGCGGCCCGCACCGCCGACCATCGGCCGCCACCGGCGGGCCGCCGGTTGTGTCACGTGACCGTTCTGCGGCTTCGCGTCAACAGCAGCGCGGATGTTCCTCCCGTCGAGCCGCCGGGGCGGCTCGCCCGCGGCACGTTCGAGGAGCGCGGTGATCTCACGCTCGGACATCGGGTCGTCGTACATCACGCAACTCCATCCAAGCCGGCCCCGGCGCATGCCACGGCCCGCAGCGAGGCCAACGCCTTCGCGTTCTGGCTCTTCACGGTGCCGACGGAGCAGCCCAGCACGCGGGCCGTCTCCGCCTCGGAGAGGTCGAGGAAGTGCCGCAGGACGACGACCGCACGCTGCCTGGCGGCAGCTCGCGCACGGCCCGCCGCACCGCATGCCGGACGTCCAGGTCTTCACCGACGACCCCGACCTCCGATGCGGAGCTCTCCTCCGGCAGCTCACGCCCCCACCGCGTCCGCCACGACTTCACGCCGTTGATCAGCATCCGTCGGATGTAGAACTCCGGGCCGTCCAAGGCGACGATGCGGTCCCACCGACGCCACGCCTCCGCCAGCGTCGACTGCACCAGGTCCTGCGCTTGGTGCAAGTCGCCACAGAGCAGGAAGGCGGCGCGCTGCAGCTGCCGCTCGTGGGCGGCCACGAAGGCGTCGAAGTCGTCGGCACCTGCCACGTCCCCTCCCCAGGGTCATTAGGAACAGTCCTGGCGGGGCCCGGAAGGTTGCCCGCCGGCTGGATCCACTTGAGCGGCGCGTTCCCGCGAGCGGCCGAAAACTACACGTCCCCTGACCGTCGTGACGGCGGGTCAGCGGGTCAGCGGGTCGGCGTCGTGCTCGGTCCGAGGCCGGGGACGCCACGACCCGCTGCCGCCGCCGGCTTCCGCCCGTACTTGGCTTCGGCGGCGGCGGTCCACGACGAGCAGCTCATCACCCGCGCTCACGCCACGACCCGCCCGCTCGGGGCACCGCCGGTCCTGCAGTTGCCGCTGCCACGAGCCCCTCTGGTACTGGGTGCGTGTCAGCCTCGGTGTTGGCGGCTGTCGGTGAGCGTTGTCCAGTCGACGGGTAGTCCGGAGCACTGCTGGGGGCCGTCGGGGGCGAAGGTGGCGAGGATGGTGAAGCTGGCCGGTTCGGTTGCGTGGTGCAGGGCGTGCACGTACCGCGCGCGGGCTGCGGGGTCGGTGGGAAAGTGCAGTACGGCGCGGCCACGCCAGACGTGCCACTGGCGGGTGGGTGTCCCGGTGAGTAGGTCGGCGGGAAGCCACTGCACCCGGGTCGCGTGTGCGCCGAGGCGGCGTCGCGCGATGTGCGAGGCGGCGGTGGAGAGCTCGAATAAGCTGCGGTCCGTGTCTCCCTGACTGTAGGCGCGATCTCAGTGCCGTGAGCTGCCGACTGCCTCGGTCACGGCTGCCATCGTCTGCCTCTCGTCGCGATGCGTGCACCGTCGATCCCAACCTCAGCGGAGCGCTGGCTTAGTTCTCCTGCTGCTCGAGGCGGGTCTTCAGCGCGGTGATGTTGGCGGGCATCTCGGCGCGGGCTTGGCGGCGCACGACGAGCGGAATCAGGACCGCGCCGATGCCGTGGCCGCCGAAGTCGACGCTGATCATCACGCGGGACCGTTCCGCGGGCAGCGGGACGACGGTGACCTCGACGTCGGCCCGGATCCGCCCGTGGATGCCGCGCACCCGCCAGGTGCGGGGCGGGTCGTAGTACACGAGTTCCGAGCTGCTGGGCCGGTCGGCGAAACCGATCCGGCGGACCATAACACAGCGGTCACCGACGCGGGGGCTGCGGTCGTCGCTGCCGGTGTCCAGGTGGCCGCGGGCAACACCTTTCTGCCACTCGGCGAACCGGGTCGGGTCGGTGGCGTAGGTGAACACCACCTCGGCGGGCCGGTTGACGTCCGCGCTGACGGTGATCGGCGCCATCTCAGCCCTCCCGGTCGACGAGGGCGGCGTAGCGGTGAAGGTACAGCGGCCAACCGGCCTGGTCGGCGACGCCGTCGGCCACCGCCTGCCAACCCGGCCCGTGCCGGTCCAGGTGGCGGGCGAGTCCGCCGGTGATCTGATCCTCGGTGACGGCGGTGCCCGCGCCGCACGAGCTCGGATCCTCGCCGTCGCCCGCGGCGGCATCTGGCGGGTGCTGCCCAGCGCGGTGTGGCAGCGCCTGGCAGCACAGATGAGCGCCGGCTACCCAGGCCTTGCGGTGTATGGCTCACGCCGCGAGATGCACGCCGCCTACCCCATGCCCGACCTGACGGCACTGGGGATCACCGCTCGGCTCAGCCCGCTACGCCACGTGCGCCGAGTGAGCTGTGGACGGCGAGCTACATCGGCGTCGCGGCCGTGCTGACCGTCACCTTGCTGCTGCTCGGTGCGCCGGCGCACGGCCGCCCGAACTCCTCGGCCGTAGCGTCTCACCCCGACTTGGTGCTCGCCGGGGTCGGCATCTGGCTGTCGATGATGATCGTCTTCGTCGCCAGCATGGCGACACTGCTCGCCCTACAGGTCGCGGTGTGGCGACGCGCTGGGAAACTGCGCCGACCGCGCTGGCCATTCCGCTGACCCGGCGCCCGCGGGTGCCGGCGCGAATGCGACTCGTCGGCCCCATCCTCGACCGACTCTCTTCAACGCTTCTTCAACGCTCGCATCCTCGGGACTCGGGTTTCCCGGGCCCCGGGCGCGCCCGCGCCCTGCTGCAGCTGGCCAGCCGGGTCGACGCGCCGTTGCTTGCCCGAGCCCGCCGCCGATGACGTATGGCGCGACATACGTCACGCCGCACCCCGAGTCGCTTGTTTCGATGTACTTCGCAACAACAGGCTCGACGTATGGTCTAGTGCGTCTTTGCTGGATGTCGAAGCGTGTATCGCGGCCTAACTCGCGATGTCTGGCGGGCGGGATGGCGCGCCACCGACTCGACGTCGACACCGACGTATTGCGCGTCGTCTCGCACGGCGGACCGCAGGCCAGGCGTAGTGAGTTCCTGGCGCTGGGCGGGCGCCTGTCGAAACCGGTGCTGGTGCTGTCCGTATCGTCGCTGGGGTGGGCTCTACGCGAGGCAGAAATGGGGCGTGTCAAGACCCGCCGGTTCGACCCTCGCACCGGATGGAGCCTGGAGCAGGCCCGGGAGCTCATCGCGCACGGTTACCTCGGTGGAGCATGTCGAGGGCTACACGGGGTGGCCGCGGGCGATGCTGACGGCCGCCGGTCCGCCGGCATGACGCCGGCGCCGGCCGACGGCGGTGGTTGTTCGGGTCCGGACGCGGCGGTCGTCGCGGAGTGGGACCTGCGCTACGCCGCCGCGGTGAGCGAGTGTGGAGCGGCGAACCCAACGCTGCCCTGGTCGCCGAAGTAACCGGACTTGCGCCCGGGCGCGCGCTCGATGTCGGCTGCGGGGAGGGCGCGGACGCCGTCTGGCTGGCCGCCCGCGGCTGGCAGGTGACCGCGTTGGACGTGTCGCAGGTGGCCCTGCAACGTGCGGCACGGCACGCTCAGCAGGCCGGGGTAACGGTCGAATGGCGGCACGCCGGACTGCTCGACACGGGTCTTCCAGGCGCCGGGTTCGACCTGGTGTCCGCCCAGTACCCGGCGCTACGACGCAGCCGTGCTGGGGACGACGCCAACGAGCGGGCGCTGCTGGCCGCGGTCGGTGTCGGCGGCACGCTGCTGGTCGTCCACCACGCCGACGTCGACACTGACCACGCCCGCGCCGCCGGATTCGATCCGGCCGACTACGTCAGCCCCGCCGACGTCGCCCGGCTCCTCGGCGGCGACTGGCAGCTCGAAGTCGATGAGCGTCGGGCGCGACACGTCAGCTCCGGCGCTGGCGCGCACCACACCGCCGAACTCGTGCTGCGCGCTCGGCGGCTGCGTTAGCTAGCGCCGGTCACGGCTGACCTGTCCGGAACCGATGGCAGGACAGCGCGGGCGGCGCCGGAGCCGAGCCGGTCGCCGTGGGTCATGAGCGGGCTCGAGCGTGCCTTCCGGAACCTGATCGACAGTCCGGAGTTCAGCTGCTGGCGGTCGCTCCAGACGAGAAAGGTGCGGATGGAGTGCCGGGTGGTCGGCCCGCCGGCGAGCCACTCATCCACGTCGGCCTGGCGGCACGTGGTGATCGTGTTGTCCCGTTCGGCCAGCCAGGTCAGGAACCGGCCGCCCTCGGTGATCTCCTGTTTGGCAGTGTGCACGGCTGGGTGGAGGTCCTGGCCGGCCCGGCGGCGGATGCGGCGCAGGTGGTGCCATCGGGCGAACTGCTCGACGGGCCGTCGGATGGCGGGGTCGTCGATCGTGTCGAGTCGCTGGGTGAGCCATCGTTCGAAGCGGAGGAGGTCAGGGTCGCGACGGGGGAGCAGGCCGTGATGGACGAGCAGCTCGCGCACGTGCTCGCGGGCGAGGCCGGCGGGGGCCTGATCGAGGCTTTCATGGCTCAGACCGATGGCGCCGGCTCCGAGGCCGCGCAGCAGCTCGTCGACCTTGGGGTTGCGTTTCCAGGTGTGGATGCTTTCGGGGCGGTCCACGGCGGTCAGCGTGTCGATGAGTCGGAGCAGTTCACCGGTCGTCGCCGCGCCGTGGGGGAACAGCAGGACGGTGAGGTCCTCGCGCAGCGTGCAGGTGCC
>CAVWUZ010000004.1:0-400411 GCA_963758325.1 uncultured Actinomycetota bacterium
TGTCCGAGCTGCCGCACGACCCGCGCAGCCAGCAGCCGTGGAATCCCGAGCCGATGGCCGGCAACTTCAACCAATGCGCACAGCTATCGGCGGTCATCGTCAAGGCCAACACCAACGCCGAGAGCCCCAACACCCGAGCGGTGCTGTTCCATCTCGGCAAGCTGATTCCGCCGCAGGGCGTCCCCGACACCTACGGCTTCAACGGGATCGACAACTCGCAGTGCACCGGGGACACGGTGGCGCTGAGTTACTCCGGCGGAATCGGCCTGCCCAGCATCGTGAAGTTTCGCTGGAACGGCAACGGGGTGGAATTGGTCGCCAACGCCGGGCGCTGATTGTCGGTATCGCCGCTTAGAGTGGCTGCTGTGTTCATGGCAGGCGACAGCATCATTTACAGCGCGACCGATCTCGCGTCCGCTGCGCGCTGTGAATATGCCCTGCTGCGCAGAGTTCGATGCGAGACTCGGCTGGGGTCAACGCCGGCACTGTCACAGACGAATTGCTGGAGCGCACCGCAGCTCTCGGCGACGACCACGAGCAACGCCGGCTCGACCAGCTGCGTGACGAACACGGCGGCGACGTTGCGGTGATCGGCCGTCCTTTTCCGTTCGCCGTCGAGAACGTCACCGCCGGGCCGCGGCGGCCACCCGGCGAGCGCATCGACCGCGGCGCGCCGAGGTCATCTATCAGGCCGCGATGTTCGACGGCCGCTTCGTCGGGTTCGCCGACTTCCTGGTCCGCCGCGAAGGGAGGTACCAGGTCTCGGACACCAAGCTGGCCCGTTCGGCGAAAGTCACCGCGCTGCTTCAGATCGCCGCCTACGCCGATACGTTGGCCCACTCGGGGATCGCAGTGGCACCCGGACGCCGAACTGGTGCTGGGCAACGGCGTCGTGGGTCAACTACCGGCGTTGACGAGCTGGTCCCGGTGTACCGCGAACAGCGCATGCGACTGCAGCGCCTGCTCGACGAGCACCACGGCGCACGGTTCTCCGGTGCGCTGGGACGACGAGCAGGTGCGCGCCTGTTTCCGCTGCCCGGTATGCGAGGAGCAGGTGCGCGCGACCGACGACCTGCTGCTGGTCGCGGGCATGCGGGTCAGCCAGCGCGCCACGCTGCTCGACGCGGGCATCAGCACGGTCGCCGAACTGGCCGAGGGCGCCGGGCCGGTGGCCAACGTGTCCGCCCGTTCGCTCCAAAGCACTGGTCGCGCAGGCCAGTCTGCAGATCCGCGAACGCGACACCGGCGTGCCGCAGTTCGAGGTTGCCGACCCGCAGCCGCTGACCCTGTTGCCCGACCGGGACAACGGCGACATGTTCTTCGACTTCGAGGGCGATCCGCTGTGGCCGGCCGGCGGCGCCGATTGGGGGCTGGAATACCTGTTCGTCGATCTCGAAGGCGGCAAGAGCGGGACACCTGCCACCCGTTCTGGGCCCACGACCGGCCCGCCGAGCGGAAAGCGCTGCGGATTTCCTCGCCTTGCCTCGCCAAGCGGCGCACGCGCACTCCGACCTGCACATCTACCACTACGCCGCCTACGAGAGGACGGCCCTGCTGCGCCTGGCCGGACGGCACGGCGTCGGCGAAGACGGCGTCGACGACTTCCGACGAGTGGGTCCTCGTCGACCTGTATCCGTTATGCGCGGAGCATCGGACCGGTAGCGAATACTCCGCCTCAAGGCGCTCGAGCCGCTCTACATGGGTTCGCACCTCGCGACGGGCGAGGTCACCAGCGCCAATGACTCGATCGTCCAATACGCACAGTACAGCGGATTACGCGGCGACGGCGAGGTCGCCGAGGCAGCGGCTGCTCGAGGACATCGAGGCCTACAACGGGTACGACTGCCGGTCGACGCGCGGCTACGCGATTGGTGTCGCTCCGGGCCGTCGAACACAGCGTCACCCCGGTCGCGCGCTCACCGGCTTGCCGATGGTGGCCGCATCCGAGGATGCCGACGCCCTCGGGGCGAACTGAGGAGTTCTCCTGTCCTACCGCCGCGCCGCTGAGCGCACCGCCGAGCAGAGGGCGGTGGCCCTGGTGTCGGCCGCACGCAGCTACCACCGCCGCGAGGACAAGCCGTTCTGGTGGGCGCACTTCGACCGGCTCAACTATCCCGTCGATGAATGGTCTAATGAGACAGATGTTTTCATCGTCGACCAGGCGAAGGTCGCGGTCGATTGGCATAAGCCGCCGCGCGCGCAGAAGTTGCAGCGGCGATTACAGTTGACCGGTGAACTCGCCCGCGGCGCGTTCAATTCCGAGGTTTACGCGCTCTACGATCCGCCGGCGCCGGCCGGCTTGACCGACAACCCCGATCGACGTGCGACGGGCCGGGCCCAGGTGATGGAGGTCAACGACCCGAGCGTACGACCGAGGTCGTCGTCCTCGAGCGAACTCCGCCCGACGGCACCACTTTTCACCAGCTGCCGTTCGCCCTGACGCCGGGCGCGCCGATCGGGACCAAGCCGCTACGCGAGGCCATCGAAGCGGCGGCGGCCGATGTCGCAGACGGGTTGCCGCAATTCCTCCGCGCCGCGGTTGTCGACATCCTGCTCCGCCGGCGGCCCCGGAGTCGTAGTAGCAGCGCTGACCTTCCCAGAACCGGCGACATGATCGAGGACATCACCGCCGCCCCTGCTCGACCTCGATGCGTCGTACGTGGCGGTGCACGGACCGCCCGGGACCGGCAAGACCTACACCGGCGCGCGCGTCATCACCCGACTGGTCGCCGACCATGGCTGGCGGATCGGCGTGGTGGCGCAGTCGCACGCGGTGGTGGAAAACCTGCTCGACTGTGTGATCAAAGCCGGCATCGATCCGCTACGGGTGGCGAAGAAGGAAGAAGTCCGACCGCGGCGACGTGCGGTGGCAGCAGATCAGCGAGACGGCGTACGCCGAATTCATTACTGGCACAGCGGGATGCGTGATCGGCGGGACCGCCTGGGACTTCGCCAACCCGGGCCGGGTCCCACCGGGAAGTCTCGACCTGCTATGTCGGCTCCGGCGCCTTCGACCGCCGCACTCCACGCAACCAGGCGGGGGTAGCGGTCTTCAGATCGGGCGCAGAGCTAGCCGACACGCGATCAACTTCTGGGAGGCGTGACCGGCAGTCGAGCGGAGCTAGTCAGGCCGCCAGCGGCGGCGGCTCGAAGGCGAGCCGGTGAGCTCGGCGGCGACTCGCTCGCGGATCTCCCCCGCGAGTTCGATTAGCCCATTCCTCGCCGCGGTCGCGCGATTGAGTGACTCGACGATCGCGGGCACCGGTTCACCGCTTCCGTCGAGCCGCGTCCGCGCGGCCTGCCGCTCGTACCGCACCGCGCGTTGCTCGAGTGCCTGCGCGGCGAACTCGTCGACGAGCTCGCGCATACGCGGTGACCAGTAGGCGCTCAGCGAGCCGCGGGTCGCCACCGAGTCGATCGCGAGCCGCGGCGGGTAGGCGTCCCGCTCACCGTTGGGCAGTTCGCCACCGAGGTGCCGCCACAGGAGCGCGGACCAGTCGTCGGCCTCGCCGACCATGCCCAGAAGGTCGAGATACGCGTCCTCGAGGCGCCGCTGCCGGCGGTCGGTCTCCGCGATCCGCTCGGCTGATCGACTCTGCGCCCGCGCGCCTGCGTATGTGCCGGCGATACCCGCAACGCCGAGCACAACCGTTCCCCAGTCCATTTCAAACCGCCGATCTCTGCGTCTCCAAGGGCATCGCTTGGGCCACGCTCCACCAAGGGCCCCTATGGGCCGCCGGAGCTAGGTGGCGTGACTGGCGTCCTTCACGGGCCGACAGTTCTCCCGGTCTGTCTAGGCTGCGACAGCCCGCGATACCGGTTACGATCAAGATGTTCGACAACTCAATACCAAGATGGAGCCGGGCCGGCCGAGGGTCGCCCCCCGGCCAGCCAAGCCCACTTAGCGGCGTATCGCCTGAGGGACTGTCAAGCCGACAGTGATCACGATTGTTCCGTCAGCCAGACGCTCAATCGTGATCATCAGGAGCCGCCTTTTGTAGCGGTGGCGCATTCCTGTCATCACCTCCTGGCGCCGTGGTGGGAACGGTCCCGAGGAGCACCGGCAGCACGGTGCTCCCCGGAGTCTTGGCTCGGTACTCCTTCGTACGACCGTCCCGGGACCGGGACTCGATGCCGTGCACGCGTGTCAAGGTCGTCCGGATGACGTTGACTGGATTGGGTGAGCCGTCGGGTGGCTGCCATCCGAGTCGGAGTGCCCGGTCCGTCACTTCCTTGGGTGAGAGCCAGACCTCCTCAGGCGTACTGGCCGCTTCTTGCAGCACTCGCTCGACCACGACACGTGTTGACGCGATCATCACAGCGCCAACCGCCGCGGTGACCGTTCGCGACATAGACCCTTTGACACGGTTCGACGCCTCGTCCGGCTTCCGCTGAGCGCTCTCGCCGTCTTGTGTGAACAGACTCGGGTAGAGCGCGCACATGTTCGCGAGAAGGGCGTCGTACTGAGCGACCCGCTGCGCGGCCTTCTCCCGGTCCGCCGTCAGTTGATGGTAAGCATCCTTGAGACTGTCTGCGTCCACAGCCAAAAGCATACACGATGACCGTGACAACCCTCACACCTGCGCGACTCCCGTGTGGGTTGCCCTGACAACGCACACATCAGTAACGGTCCGTCGCGGTCCCGCTTCCTGATGTGAGCTTGGCGGCGCTGGGACAGGGATGCGCGGACGCGTGGTCAGCGAGGCGAGCACCAAGGCGGGCGTGGTCGAGTGCGGCCGTCGCTGCGGACGCACCGAGCTCATCCACGAGGCGGAGCTCGGACCGAGCTAGTGAGGGCGCGGCGGACCGTCCGTCACTCTTCGGCATTCGATCGGCGTGCCGACGTGTTACTGGACGCCGGACGGCCGACGCTGACCGTCGTGCCTAACCGAGTCTTCGGTGAGTCGCCTGGCGTGCCAGTCGGTTCGACGTTTCCAACCCGCGCCGCAGCGGCTGCCGCCGGTGTCCATCGACCACTGCAGGCGGGGATCAGCGGCAGCGGCGCTGAGGGCGCCGATTCAATCGTGGTCAGCGGCGGCTACGAGGATGACGAAGACCTCGGCGATGAGATCATCTATACGGGCGCTGGTGGACAGCGCAGTGGCCGTCAAATGGCCGATCAGGTGCTTAGTCAGCCGGGCAACGCGGGACTGGTCACCAGTCAGCTTGAGGGCCTCCCTGTCCGTGTGATTCGGGGCGTCGGCGGTGACCCCGCCCAGTCGCCCACCGCGGGTTATCGCTACGACGGTCTCTACCGGGTCGCCGCGCACTGGAGTGAGGTCGGACGGAGCGGCTTCCGGGTCTGGCGCTTCCGGCTTGTCAGGTTGGCCCCAGACGAAAAACCCACCGGCCGCGGAGCGATTGACACGGATGCGGGCAGCGATCATCCGGGCCGCTACACCGGTGTCATCACGCGCGTTGTTCGCAGCACGAAGGTCAGCGATGACGTCAAACGCCTCTTCGACGGAGCCTGCCAGGTGTGCGGTGATCGACTGGAAGTGCCGGGCGGAGTGGTCGCCGAAGGCGCTCACATCCGAGCCCTGGGACGACCGCACCGCGGTCCCGACCGAGCGGACAACGTTCTGTGTTTGTGTCCCAACCACCACAGTCTGCTCGACCAGGGCGGCGTGTGGATTGACGACGAGCTCGAAGTCCACGGCTTCGACGGCAGCAGGCTCGGCCGACTTGGCGAGCGGCCCGGCCACTCGATTAGTCGCGAGCATCTGCGCTATCACCGCAACCTCTGGGATCACGACTGAAAACGCGGGCGAAGGCACCTGACCTGGGTCGATCGACCGATTTCTCGGGAGGTAAGTGGCAGAGGCGCGAGACTCTTCGACGTCGTACGACTAGAAAAATTGGGCCTCGACGTACATCTTGTCCGTTCGATGCCTGCGCTGAGGCCGACTAGGTCCCGAGGTCCGGTCACCATTCACGGCTTGGCCCCCAGTCGATGCGCTCGCGTCGCAGGCGGTTGCCGAGCCTGGCGCCGGCTCGGCTGTTGCAGCGTGCGTGCGCCGGCCGGATGTTGTCGAGCGCATACGGTTCGCCGCCGAGCGCCAACGGGATGCGGTGGTCGACCTGCCAGGCGTGGTGAGGTTGCACGGTCGCGCCGCACAGACCGCAGGGCGCGGGCAGCATGGCGGCGATCGCGGCGCGGGCCTGGCGCACGATCTGTCCGTGCCACACGTGCGTACCTGTGCTCGGCGTGGACTGACGGTAGGGGTCCTGGTCTTCGCGCTAGGCAGGTGCCGGCCCGGCGCAGTGCGCTCAGGGCAGACATCGGCGCGGTCTGTAGTCATAGCCGTCTCAACGATCGCATCGGCGGGAGTGGGCTCAAGTCGACTGTTGGTTTCGGCGGCAGGATGGCGCTGGCCGTTGGCGAAGGCATGGCCGGCGCGGCGGGTGCGCACAGCAGCGGACCACCGGGGTGGCTTTCGATCACCGAGACGCGCAGCGCGAGCAGCCGGTGGCCGGCGCCGGGCCGTCCGGTCCGAACGGAGGCGATATCCGGCCGCAGGTACGCCAGATGCTCAGCGGCATCGGCGGCGACCTCTCGTCCCGCGGCGGTGCCGCGGAGCTCGATGTCAAGCTCGACCAACCCTGGTCCAGACCAGCGGGCGCCGGTCACCCGCCCGACCGGAAGCTCATCGCCGACGATCACCGGAACGACGCGGCGGGTGAGGTCGAGGTCGGCCGGCACGCCGTTCACCACGGCCCGGAACCGCTCGGGCAGGACGCCGGTCACGTCCGCCGCCCGAATAATCCGCGGCCGGCCGCCGCCGGCACGTCGGGTGCCATTTGGCCGTCCGCCGCGGATCCTTCGGGCATTAGTTGGTTGATCATGAACCCGCCGAACATCCCGTCCTTGTAGCCGATGAACTGGGCTAGCTGGTCGGACAGTTGGGCCATGATGGCGGCGAGGCGCTGGTCGACACCGGTGCGGCCGGCAGGGCCGCGGTAGTTCTGATTAGGGAACACGGTCCACTCGTACAGCGCGCGCCGCGGCGCGTACACCGAGTGGATCTCCTCCTCGATGGCGGCGAGGGTGGCGCGGGACCTCCGGGTGACGGCGTCCCGGATGCGTCGGCACGCGCTTTCGACCCACTCGTCGAGATCGGCTTCGGCGCCCTTACGCAGGGCGTCGGACTGTCGCGCGGTGTCGATGATCAAGTCGAGCAGGGCGTCGGCGCGGCCGGCGGCGAGCACCGCGCCGGCGACCAGTTCGGGATGGCCACGCAGCAGCCGGGCGGTGGCGGTGGCTGTGAGGTCGTGCGGGATGCCGTTGGCGGCGGTGGCGCGGTCCGCGGCGGCCGCCAGCCGCCACATAGGACCGCCCGGCGGCATCGCGTCCTGGACGGCGTTGACCGCATCGACATAGGCGGCGACGGCGCGGGCGTGCTCGCCCATCAACTCTGCGAGTGGCGGGTCATGCCGGCCTACCTGGTTCATCGGAGGGAACGTCGCGGAGCGGGGCCGCGGCGCGAGCCGCTCGGCGTCGGAGGTGAGCTCCGACCGGCCGCGTCGCGCGACGAACACCCGGCCGGGTTCGTTGATCCAGATCTCCTCGATCGACGTGTCGTCGAGGAACGGCTGCAGCGGCCCGAACCCCGCGACGGAGTCGAGGACCGAGCGGGCGACGGAGACGGTGTCGCCGAGCGGCGGCAGGGACGAGGTGACCGCACGGTCGAGGTAGTCGGAGATGACGTCGTCGACGAGCACCTGGACGGCGCCGGGCTCGGCGACGGGGTCCAGCCCGCGCCGGCGCACGAGCTCGCGGACCTCGTCCTCGACGATGGCCAGACCGTTGCTCACTGACAGACCTCCTCGCGCCTCGCCCGGATCCGGGGCAGACTAGATGAGCAGGTCAAATCCTGTCGAAACTCACAGGTCGGGACCTGTGGACAAACCGCGGGCGCGGTTCGAACACGACGCCCCACCTGCCACGGGTGTCTCAGCAGACTCGGATGATCACTAGCCGGGAGCTCGTCTCAGGGACGAGTTCCCGGGCTGATGATCAAGGAACCGCGAGCGGGTCAGGCCGCCGCGAGTGCAGGCTCCCCGACCGGCTCGACGGCGACCGCGCCGCGCCCGGGCAGCGCCAGCGCGCCGGCCGCACCCACGACGCAGACCGCCGCCGCGCAGACGCAGCCGAGGTGCAGGCCGTGCATGAACGCCGCCGACGCGTCGGAGGTCAGCCGCACGCCCAGCGCGCCCGGCGTCTGCCGCGCCACCCCCAGCGCCGCGCCGATCGACGAGCTCGCCAGGTGCCGCACGCCGGCAGGCAGCGAGCCGAACGCCGACGACCCCAGCCACGACAGGTACGCCGAGCCGTAGACCGACCCGATCACGGCGACGCCGAGCGTCCCGCCGGCCTCGCGGGTCGCGTCGTTGACCGCCGAGCCGACACCCGCCCGCGACGCCGGCAGCGTCGAGAGGATCGACTCCGTCGCCGGCGCCGTCGTCATGCCCAGCCCGGTGCCCATGAGCACCATCTCCATCGCGATCTGGCCGTAGGACTGGTCCATCGCCGAGACCGAGATCCACGCGAACGACGACGCGAGCAGCAGCAGACCCGTCACCACCACGGCACGGGTCCCCACCCGCCCGGCCAGCCGGACGCCGACCACCGAGCCCAGCGCGATCGTCACGGCCACCGGCAGGATGCGCACGCCGGTCTGCAGCGACGTGTAGCCGCGGATGACCTGGAAGTACTGGGTGATCAGGAAGATGAAGCCGAACAGCGCGAAGAACGCCACCGTCACCGCGGCGCTCGCCGCCGAGAACGCCCGGGTCCGGAACAGCGAGACGTCGAGCATCGGGTGCTCCCGCCGCGGCTCGACGAGCACGAAGGCCGCCACCAGCAGCGGCCGTCACGACGAACCCGGCCACGGTCGTGGTCGACGCCCAGCCGCGGCCCGGCGCCTCGATGATCGTCCAGACCAGCAGGGTGATCGACGCCGTCGACAGCGCCAGGCCCGGGAGGTCCAGCCGCGGCGCCGCCGGGTCCCGGGACTCCGGGACGACGAAGTAGGCGGCCGCCGCCGCGGCCACCGCCACGGGCACGAGCGCCAGGAACACCGAGCCCCAGTAGAACTGCGCCAGCAGCCAGCCGCCGACCACCGGGCCGACCGCGACGCCCAGGCCGGTCACCGCGCCCCACACGCCGATCGCGCCGGCGCGCTGCCGACGGTCCGGGTAGGCGTTCGTGATGATCGACAGCGTCGTCGGGTAGACGAGCGCTGCGGCGACGCCCATGACGACGCGCAGCGCGACGACGAAGCCGGACGACGTCCCCGCCGCCCCGACCGCCGAGGCCACCGCGAAGGCCAGCAGTCCGACGATGAGCACCGGCCGCCGGCCGATCCGGTCGCCGACCGACCCGCCGGCGAGCACCAGCGACGCGAACGCCAGGTTGTAGCCGTCGACCACCCACTGCAGGTCGCGCGTGGTGGCGCCCAGCTGCAGAGAGAGCTCCGGCAGGGCGACGTTGACGATCGTGGTGTCCAGGTTGACGGCGAACACGGCCAGGCAGACCGTCGCGAGGACTGCGACCTGGCGGCGGGGTGAGAGAGACATCGGCGGAGTCCTCATCGACAAATGTTGACAGTGACAACATGCAGCATGCGCCCGACGGGTGGACACTGTCAACATGCCGTACCACCACGGTGGCCTCCGCACCGCGCTGGTCGACGCCGGACTGGAGCTGGCGCGCACCGGCGGGCCCGACGCCGTCGTCCTGCGCGCCGCGACCCGGCACGCCGGCGTCTCGCACAACGCCGCCTACCGGCACTTCGCCGACAAGGACGCGCTGCTGCGCGCGGTCTGCGAGCGGTGCATGCGCGAGCTCGCGGTCCGGATGGAGCAGCGGATCGACGCGCTGGTCGCGTCCGGCGACGAGCGCGACGACGCGTGGGGTGCCCTGGCCGCCACCGGCCGGGCGTACATCCAGTTCGCCCTCGCCGAGCCGGGCTGGTTCCGCACCGCCTTCGCGGTCCCGCCGGACGCGCACGGCCTGGCAGGCGGGGAGGGCGTCGGTGACAGCGGGCTCGGTCCCTACCAGCTGCTCGGACTCCAGCTGGACCGGCTCCGCGACGCCGGGGTGATCCGCCCCGAGCACCGCTCCGGCCTGGAGTACGCCGCGTGGTCGGCGGTGCACGGGATCTCGAGCCTGCTCGTCGACGGCCCGCTGCGCGAAGTGCCGGCCGACGAGCGCGAGCGCGCGATCGCCACCGTGTTGGGCGTCATCACTCGCGGCCTGCCCGGCTGACTCCCCCTCCCGCGAGCCGTGCCGGCGAGCGACTACAGCCGGCCCGCCAGTTCCGGCAACGCCGCGACGGTGATCGACGGCGCGTCGAACGCCGCCGGGTACCGCGCGCCGCGGCGGTCCAGCCACGCCCCGCGGAGGCCGGCCCGGATGGCCCCGTGCACGTCCCACGGGTGGACGGCGACCAGGGTCAGGCCGGACGGCGCCAGGCCGAGACGGTGTGCCGCCGCGTGGTACGCCCGCGGGTCCGGCTTCCACACCGGCGGCGTCGCGTCCTCGACGCTGAGCAGCGCCTCGAACCGGTCGCGGACACCGGCCCGGCCCAGCAGTGCCTCGGCGACCGCCGGCGAGCCGTTCGACAGCGTCACGAGCCGGTGCCCGGCATCGGCGAGGGCGTGGACGCCGGCGACCACGTCCGGGTGCACCGGCAGGGCGGCGAACCCGTCCAGCACCGCGCCGACCGCCGCGTCGACGTCCGGCACCGCGTCGGCGAACACCGACCGCAGCGCCGCATCGGCGACGTCGGCGAACGGGCGCGGCGACCCCGCCAGCGACAGCGCCATCCCGTCGCGGAGGACGGACGCGAACCAGGTGCGGGCGAGCTCCCGCGGCGCACCGAGCGCGGCGACGCGGTCGGCGATCGGCGTCAGGTCGGACAGCGTCTCGTTGACGTCGAAAGCGATCACGGCCATGCCGTCCGGTGTACCCGTGCCCGGGTCGGGGCGCCGCAGGGGCATCGGGTATGACTGGGATGTCGCCGTAAACAGCGCCGGCGGGAGGTGGTGACTCGGTGGGCTGGCAGACCAGCCGCTTGTTCCGGTGCTCGCCCACCGACCCCTACGAGGCACGCCGCTTCACCGGTACCTGGCTGCTCGACACCGTCCGGCTGCCGCACGGCTCGGAGGTCGTGGACGACGCCGAGCTCGTCGTCAGCGAGCTCATCACCAACGCCGTCAACAACGCCTGTAGCCGCATCGAGCTCGCGCTCGAGCTCGACGACACCTCGCTGGTCGTCTCGGTGCGGGACAACGGCGACGGCTGGCCCACGCCGCAGGACGCCACGCCGTCCGAGGAACACGGGCGGGGCTTGCGCATCGTCGGGACGCTGGCGCAGTCCTGGGGCGTCGAGCAGCTCGCCGACGGCTCCAAGCGGGTGTCGGCCGTCCTGCGGGTCTGACCCGGACGCCCGCGCGTCCCACTCCGGCCAGGCAGTCCGGCAGGTCAGTCCGGCGAGGCAGTCCGGCGGGTCAGTCCGGCAGGTCAGTCCGGCGCGGCGAACCGGGCGGCGAGGACGGCGACGTCGTCGGTGTTCGCGTCGCCGACGAGGTCCGTGGTGATCCCGTCGAGCAGGGCGGCGAGCGGTTCGCCGGAGTGCCGGGAGGCCGCCGCCAGAAGCTCTGCCCGGCGCTCGTCGAGCTCGACGCCGCGGCGTTCCACCAGCCCGTCGGTGTACAGGAGCAGCGTCGAGCACGGCGCGGCGACGACGCCCTGCTCGCGCCGCTCGGCGCCCGGCAGCACGCCGAGCAGCGGGTCGGCGACCTGGTCGAGGAACCGGGCCGTCCCGTCCCGGTCGATGAGCACCGGCGGCGGGTGACCGGCGCTGGTCCAGGTCAACCGGCGGGGCTCGCCGGGGCTGCCGGCGGCCACCTTCACCAGCGTCAACGTCGCCAGGGTGTCGATGCCGAGCTCGTGGCTGGCGCGGTCCAGCCGCGCCACCGTCGCCGCCGGTGACTCGTCGCGGTCCCAGGCGAACGCGCGCAGCAGGTTGCGCAGCTGCCCCATGACGGCGGCGGCCTGGATGTCGTGGCCGACGACGTCACCGATCACCAGCACCTTGCTGCCGTCGGGCAGCGCCAGGGCGTCGTACCAGTCCCCGCCGACCTGGACGTCGTCGCCGGCAGCCAGGTAGCGGGCGGCGAGCTGGACGGTGGCGGTGCGGGGCAGCCGGGTCAGCATCGCGTCCTGCAGGGCCCGGGCAACGGTGCGCTCGTGGCTGACCAGCTCCTGGAGGCGCCGGTTGGCCTGCTGCAGCCCGGCGGCGGTGCGCCGCTCGTCGGCGTAGAGGCGGGCGTTGTCCAGCGCCATCGCCGCACGGCGGGCGAGGTTCACGGTGACGGTGAGCTCGTCCCGGCTCAGCGGCGGGCGCTCGGCGCCGCGGCAGACGCTGAGGACGCCGGCCAGCTGGCCGCGGGCCACCAGCGGCACCACCGCAGCGGACTCCGGCGCCAGCTCGCGGAGTGCGTCCGCGGCCTCGGGCGTGACCAGCGGGGTCACCAGGTCGGTGAGCCCGGACGGGACGACCTGCGGCTGCCGGCTGCGGGTGGCCTCCATGACGGGGGCGCCCGGGCCCATGCCCTGGAAGCGCAGCGCGGTGTAGCGCGTGACGACCGGGCGCAGCGCCGGGTCGACGTGCCAGCTCGCGCCGTCCCGGACGCCGCCGTCGGGCCCGATGAGCGACACGATCGACCAGTCACCCAGCCGCGGCACCACCAGGCGCGCCAGCTCGCCGACCACGCTGTCGAAGTCCAGGGAGGTCGCGAGCCGCTCCCCCAGCCGGGCCTCGAGCATGACGAGTTCCTGCGCGACGTGCCGGGTCGTGACGTCGGTGAGGTAGATCGACAGCCCGTCCGGTGTCGGGTGCGCCGTCGCGGTGAACCACGTGTCGGACGTGCTCGGCGCCGGCCCCTCGACGGTCTGCGCCTCGCCGGTCTCGGCGGCACGCAGGTACGCGGCGGCGAACGGCGAGCCGACCAGCGTGGGGAAGGCGTCGAACAGGTCGCGGCCGAGGAAACCGGCGCGCGGCCGGCCGACCATCCGCTCGGCCACAGCGTTCATGTACGTCAACCGGAACCGGCGGTCGACGGACAGGAACGCCGAGGACATCGTCTCGAGCAGCCGCGACACCCGCGCCTGGCCCTCGTGCAACTCGGTCGTGTCCAGGGCGGCGCCGACGAAGCGGACGGCACTGCCGGTGGCGTCACGCAGCGGCCGGCCGCGGGCCTGCACCCACCGGGTCCACCCGCCCGGCCGCACGACCCGGTACTCGACGTCGTAGAACGGGCCGCCGGCCACGGCGTCCTGCAGCGCCGTCATGACCCGCGCCCGGTCGTCGGGGTGCAGCCGGGCGCTGAACGCGTCGATGCTGTGGTCGAAGCTGCTCCGGTCGTAGCCGAAGATCTCGATGAGCCGGTCGTCCCAGGACAGCCGCCCGGTGACGAGGTCCCAGTCGAACGTCCCGATGCCCGCCGCCGCGATGGCGAGGTCGCCGCGGAGCTCCTCGACCTCACGGGCGGACGGAGTCGTCACCGGCGCAGACTAGTCGCCACCGGCCGCCCGGGAGCCCCGTCCCGCCGCGGTCAGGCCGACGCCAGCTCCCGCTGGCCGGCGGCCGGGTCACGGGTCGGCTCGTCGACGTGGACGTACTTCGCGCCGCGCAACAGGCTCGCCAGCGCGCCGATGACCGACATGGCGATCGCCAGGCTGAAGACCACCACGAGGCCGTGGTGGAACGGCTGGCTGATGAGGTTCGGGAAGAACTCGTTGCCGGTGAGCGTGGCCCGGTCAGCCGGTGAGAGCTGCGACAGCGTCGGCTGGCCGACGAGCGTCCGGACCGGGTTCTCGCCGAGGAACGCGGCGAACAGGCTGCCCACCGGCGGCTGCCCGGCCACCGTGTTGGCGACCTGGCCGGGGACGCCGTGCGACGTGAGCCCACCGCGCAGCACTGCCGGCAGCGTCGACGCCAGCCCCGCGATCATCAGCGTGAAGAAGACACCGATGGACAGCGAGGTGCCGGCGTTGAAGAACGTGCCACGCATGCCGGCGGCGACGCCGCGCTGCCGCGCCGGGACGCTGTTCATGATCGCCGTGGTGTTCGGCGCGCTGAACAGGCCGGAGCCGATCCCGTTGAGCACGAGCAGGCCGGCGAAAGCCCAGTAGGTGAAGTCGACGGGCAGGAGCATGAGGCCGAGGAAGCTCGCCGCGACGATCAGCAGGCCGCCGGTCGCGAACGCCCGCGCGCCGAACTTGTCCGACAGGTAGCCCGACACCGGCCCGGCGACGAGGAACGACAGCGTCAGGGGCAGCAGGTAGATGCCGGCCCACAGCGGGGTGGACTCGAAGTTGTAGCCGTGCAGCGGCAGCCAGATGCCCTGCAGCCAGATGATGAGCATGAACTGCAGCCCGCCGCGGGCGATCGAGGCGAGCAGGCCGGCGAGGTTGCCCGCGCTGAACGCCTTGATCCGGAACAGCCGCATGTCGAACATCGGGCTCGCGATCTGCGTCTCGACGATGCAGAACGCGACGAGCAGGACGCCGCCGCCGATCAGGCCGCCGAGGACGAGCGGGTTCGTCCAGCCCATGGTGTGGCCGCCGTAGGGCTGGATGCCGTACGTGATGCCGACCAGCAGCGCGGTCAGCCCGACGGCGAACAGGACGTTGCCGACCCAGTCGATCTTCGCCTGGTGCCGCTCACCGAGCTCCTGCAGGCTCTTGTACGACCAGATGGTGCCGAGGACGCCGATCGGGACGCTGACGAAGAACACCAGCCGCCAGTCCACCTCGGAGAGCAGGCCCCCGATGATCAGGCCGAGGAACGAGCCGGCGATGGCGGCCACCTGGTTGATGCCGAGCGCCATGCCGCGCTGCTCGGTCGGGAACGCGTCGGTGAGGATCGCCGTCGAGTTGGCGAACAACATCGCGGCGCCGACGCCCTGCACGAGCCGCCAGATGATGATCCACAGCGCACCGCCGCCGCCGGACATCGGGTCGAAGGCCAGCGCGATCGAGCCGACCGTGAAGACCACGAAGCCGGCGTTGTAGATGCGGACGCGGCCGTAGATGTCGCCGAGCCGGCCCAGGCTGACGACCAGGACGGCGGTGACGACCAGGAATCCCATGAGCGTCCACAGCAGGTAGCTCACGTTGCCCGGCGCCAGCGGGTCCAGGTGGATGCCGCGGAAGATCGCCGGCAGCGAGATGATCACGATGGACGAGTTGATCGTCGCCATCAGGACGCCCAGCGTCGTGTTCGACAGGGCGACCCACTTGTAGCGCGGGTGGTCGCGGTCGACGCTCAGGCGGGACGGACCGCGCTCGGGGGTGCGCAGGCTCACGACGACGTCCTCCGTGCTGAAGATAGATAGTTAGTTCACCTAACATCATGCGCCGGATCAGCCACGGATGCCAACCCGTCTCGGGCGGTGGGCGGTCAGCCGGCGAGCTGGCCGACGGCGGTCCGGAACAGCGCGGGCGCCGCCGCGGCGGTCGGCACCAGTCGCCGGCGCACCCCGGGACGTGACGTGCCGGCGAGCAGCGCGGAGGTCAGCCAGCGGTAACGCAGCGACGCCAGGCGCCAGGCGGGCTCGTACTGCTCGGGCCGGCCGGCCGCGACGGCGTCGACGAGCGCCCGCGCGGCGGCCAGCGACACCGCGATGCCCTCGCCGGTCAGGGCGTCGACGTAGCCGGCGGCGTCACCGACCAGCAGCACCCGTCCCGCGGTCCGGCGCGCGGCGCGCTGTCGCAGCGGCCCGGCGCCGCGGACCTCGCTGCACGCGCGTCCCTCCAGCCGCCGGGCGAGCGACGGGAACGCGGCGAGCAGCTGGTCGTACGGTCCCGGACGACCGCTGAGGATCGCGACGCCGACGGTGCGCGGGTCCGACCGGTGTGACGTACGCCTCCGCGTCGCGCGCCCAGTGCACCTCCACGGCGGAGCTCCACGGCGCGACGGCGAAGTGCCGGCGCAGCCCGAACCGCGCCGCATCCGGGCACCGGTCGGTCGAGGCCCAGCTGCCGACGCACCGGGGAGTGCAGCCCGTCCGCGGCGGCGAGGTACCCCGCGGAGTACGGCCCGGCGGTCACCCCGGCGCCGTCCTGGGTGACCTCGCGCACGGTGTGCTGGTGGACCGGGATGCCGGCGGCGTCGACCCGGTCCCGGAGCGCCCGTTGCAGGACGGTGCGACGGACGCCGCGTCCGCGCCGGGCGCCGGGGAAGACGGCGCTGACCGCCCGCGACCCCTGGACGTAGCGGATGCCGGTGATCTCACACCCGGGCGGGTCGACGCCGAGTTCGGCGAGCGCGTCGACGGCGCCGGGCATCAGTCCTTCGCCGCACGCCTTGTCCAACCCGTCCCCGTCCCCGTCGTCGCGGCGGTCCAGGACGACGACGTCGAGCCCGGCGCGGGTGGCGTGCAGCGCGGTCGCGAGGCCCGCGGGCCCGGCGCCGACGACGAGGAGGTCCGTCATGCGACCGCCGGCGCCGCGGACAGCAGCGCCCGGTTCTCGGCACGGATCCGGACGGTGAGCAGGGCGGCGTTGAGCACGGTGAACACGACCGCGGTGATCCACGCCGTCCGGACGAGCGGCAGCGCGATCCCCTCCAGGACGACCGCGACGTAGTTGGGGTGCTTGACGAGCCGGTACGGCCCGCCGCCCTTCAGCTGCAGCCCGGGGACGACGACGATCCGGGTGTTCCACTGCGGACCGAGCGTCGCGATGCACCACCAGCGCAGCGCCTGCGCGGCGAGGACGACGGCGAGCATCGGCCAGCCGAGAGCGGGCAGGAACGGCCGGTGGCCGAGCAGCGCCTCGAGCAGGCAGCCGGCGAGCAGCCCGGTGTGCAGGGCGACCATCGCCGGGTAGTGGCCGAACCCGGTCTCGACGCCGCCGCGCGCGGTGCTCCAGGCGAGGTTGCGCCGGGTCAGGCGCAGCTCGGCGAGTCGCTCGACCCCGACGGCGAGCACCAGCGCGACGTACCACCCCATCCCGTCACCACCGCAGCAGGACGAGTTCGGAGCAGAAGCCGGGCCCCATCGCCATGAGCATGCCGGGTGTGTCCGCGGGCGGGCGCTTCTCGATGCGTGTCGCGGAGCACGTGCAGCACGGAGGAGGACGAGAGGTTGCCGATCTCGGCCAGCGACCGCCACGTCAACTCGAGCGCCTCCGGCGGTAGTCCGAGCACGGACGTCATGGCCTCGATGACCTTCGGCCCGCCGGGATGGCACACCCAGGCGCTGACGTCCGGGATGGTGAGGTCGTGGTCGGCGAGGAACCCGCGGACGTCCTGCCCGACGTACTCCTCGACCAGCCGGGGCACCTCGGCGCCCAGGACGATCTGGAAGCCGGTGGTCCGGACGTCCCAGCCCATCGTGCGCTGGGTGTCCGGGTAGAGGTGGCTGCGGCTGTCGAGCAGGGTGGGGCCGATCGGCGGGCGGTCCATCCGGGCCGCGCGCTCGGGACCGACCACGACCACCGCGGCGGCGCCGTCGCCGAACAGCCCGCTGCCGACGAAGTTCGCGACGGAGCTGTCCGTGCGCTGGAACGTCAGCGAGCACAGCTCCACCGACAGCAGCACGGCCACGTCGTCCGGGTGGCCGAGGAGGTAGTCGTGCACGCGGGCCAGCCCCGCGGCGCCGGCCACGCAGCCGAGCCCGAACAGCGGCACCCGCTTGACGTCGGGGCGGAAGCCGACCTCGCCGGCGATCCGGGCCTCGAGGGACGGCGCGGCGACGCCGGTGACGGTCGTCGAGTAGACGATGTCCACGTCGGAGGCGTCCAGGCCGGCCTCCTCCAGCGCGCCGGTCACGGCACGGACCGCCAGCGGCGGGGCGGCCTCCAGCCAGGCGTCGTTGGCGGCGCCGAAGCCGTCGAGCTCCCGGTAGCGCTCCAGCGGCAGGGCGAGGTGGCGGGTGCCGACCTGGGCGCTGGTGTGGAACCGTTGCAGCACCGCCGCCCGGCTCGGCCCGTCGGTGAGCAGGTCGATCATCTCGGCGGTGATCTCGGACTGGGGGTGGCTGTGCGGCGGCAGGACACCGTGGACGGCGGCCACGACGCTGCCCCGGGCGGGAGTCCGGGGACGGGTCCGGGCGGCCCGGGGGGTCGGCATCAGACCACAGTAGGCACCGGTCGGCGAACGCCGTCGGTCCGCACAGCGACGCGGACGTTGGTGTTGTCCTGCCACCCCGTGCCCACCGCCGCGGTGACGCTGTACGCCGTGCTCCTGGGCGCGGTCGCGGGCGTCGGTGCCGGCCGGCTGGCCCTGCTGGCGGCGGCGGTGCTGCTCGGGCAGCTGTCGATCGGGTGGTCGAACGACGCCCTCGATGCCGGCCGGGACGCCGAGGTCGGGCGGCGGGACAAGCCGCTGGCCGCCTCCCCCGCGGCGGCGCGGACGGTGCAGGCGGCGGCCGGGCTCGCGCTCGCCGGGACGGTGGCGGCCTCGCTGGGCCTGGGCTGGCGCGCCGGGGTGTGCCAGCTCGTCCTGGTCGTCAGCGGATGGGCGTACAACGTCGGCCTCAAGGCGACGGTGCTGTCCTGGCTGCCGTACGCGACCGGTTTCGGCGCGCTGCCGGCGGCCGCGGTGTTCGCCGCGGGCGCGACGCCGGCGGCGTGGGCGGTCGCCGCCGGTGCGCTGCTCGGGGTGGCGGCGCACCTGGCGAACGTGCTGCCCGACCTGGAGCAGGACGCGGCGACCGGAGTGCGCGGGCTGCCGCACCGGCTCGGCGCCCGCGGGTCGGTGCTGGCGCTCGCGGCGCTGCTCGCCGCGGCGGTGGCGGTGGCAGCGTTCGGTCCGGCGGGGTCGCCGTCGGCGGCGCAGTGGACGTGTGTCGGGATCGGCGCGGCCCTGCTGGCTGGCTCGCTGCCGGTCGTCCTGCGCCGACCGTCGTCCCGGGCGGCGTTCTACGGCGTGCTGGCGCTGGCGGCGCTGGTGATCGTCCTGCTGGCGGTCTCCGGCACCCGGCTGACCTGACCGGCCCCGCCGCGATGATCGCGCGTTCAGGCGCGGTACTCGCGGAGCAGCCCGCGGCTGATGATCGTCTTCTGGATCTCCGAGGTGCCCTCGCCGATGAGCAGGAACGGCGCCTCCCGCATCAGACGTTCGATCTCGTACTCCTTGGAGTAGCCGTACCCGCCATGGATGCGGAACGAGTCCTGGGTCACCTCGGCGCAGTACTCCGACGCGAGCAGCTTCGCCATCCCGGCCTCGACGTCGTTGCGCTGGCCGGCGTCCTTCAGGCGCGCGGCGTTGACCATCATCAGGTGCGCCGCCTCGACCTTGGTGGCCATCTCGGCGAGCTTGAAGGCGATCGCCTGGTGCTCGGCGATCGGCTTGCCGAACGTCCTGCGCTGCTGGGCGTACGCGGCGGCGAGCTCGAACGCGCGGATCGAGATGCCGCACGCCCGGGCGGCGACGTTCACGCGGCCGACCTCGACGCCGTCCATCATCTGGTAGAAGCCGCGACCGCGGCCCCCGTCCCCGCCCAGGACCGCGGACGCCGGCACGCGCACGCCGTCGAGCACCATCTCCGTCGTCTCGACGCCCTTGTAGCCCATCTTCTCGAGCTTGCCGGGGATGGTCAGACCCGGCCGGGTCTCCCCGAAGCCGGGCTCCTTCTCGACGAGGAACGTCGTCATGTTGCGGTAGACCGAGTCCGCGCCGAGGTCGTCCTTCACCAGCGTCGCCACCACGCCGGCGCGGGCGCCGTTGGTCAACCACATCTTCTGGCCGTCGAGGACGAACTCGTCGCCCTGCGGCCGCGCGCGCGACGTGATCGCCGCGACGTCGGACCCGACGCCCGGCTCGGACATCGAGAACGCGCCGCGGACCTCACCGGTGGCCATCCGGGGCAACAGCCGCCGCTTCTGCTCGTCGGTGCCGTGCTGGGCGATCATGTAGGCGACGATGAAGTGGGTGTTGATCACTCCGCTGATCGACATCCAGCCGCGCGCGATCTGCTCGACCACCAGCGCGTAGGTGAGCAGCGACTCGCCGAGCCCGCCGTACTCCTCGGAGATGGTCAGGCCGAACAGGCCCATCTCCTTCATCCCGTCGACGATCGCCTCCGGGAACTCGTCCTTGTGCTCGAGCTCGGTGGCGTAGGGGAGGATCTCCTTGTCGACGAAGTCGCGGACCGTCGCCAGGACGTCCTGCTGAAGGTCGGTCAGACCGGCGGTCTGGGCCAGGCGTGCCATGTCATGCCTCCGGCGGGGTGAACGTGGACGTGCGGGCGAGGCCGGCGGCGCGGCCCTTCGCGGCGATCACCAGGGCCATCTTCCGCGACGCCTCGTCGATCATCTCGTCGCCGAGCATCGCCGACCCCTTGGCCCCGCCGGCCTCGGACGTCGACCAGTCGTAGGCGTCGAGGATGAGCTCGGCGTGGTCGTAGTCCTCCTGCGAGGGCGCGTAGACCTCGTTGGCGGCGTCGATCTGGCCCGGGTGCAGGACCCACTTGCCGTCGAAACCGAGCGCGGCGGACCGCGACGCGACGCGGCGGAACCCGTCGACGTCGCGGATCTGCAGGTACGGGCCGTCGATGGCCTGCTGGTCGTGCGCCCGGGCGGCCAACAGGATGCTCATGAGGATGTGGTGGTAGGCGTCGCCGACGTCGTAGCCGGGCGGCTGCTCACCGACGACGAGCGACTTCATGTTGATGCTCGCCATGAAGTCGGCGGGACCGAAGATGATCGTCTCGATGCGCGGGCTGGCGGCGGCGATCGCGTCGACGGCGATCAGGCCGCGAGCGTTCTCGATCTGCGCCTCGATGCCGATCCGGCCGACGTCCAGGCCCAGGGTCGTCTCGATCTGGGTGAGCAGCAGGTCCAGGGCGACGACCTGCTCGGCGCTCTGCACCTTCGGCAGCATGAGGCAGTCGAGGTCGGCCCCGGCGCCCTCGACGACCTCGATGACGTCGCGGTAGGTCCACTGCGTCGTCCAGTCGTTGACCCGGACGACGCGGATCTTGTCGCCCCAGCCGCCCTCGGTGAGCGCGGCGACGACGTTCGTGCGGGCCTGGGGCTTCGCCAGCGGAGCGACGGCGTCCTCGAGGTCGAGGAACACCTGGTCGGCCGGCAGGCCCCGCGCCTTTTCGAGGAACCGCGGGTTGCTGCCCGGGACGGCCAGGCAGGACCGGCGGGGACGGAGTCTCGGTCGGGGCGGCGCGCCGGCGGTCATGGCTCGGAGCATGCCGACCCGGCGTGGCCGACGCCAACGCGGCGTGGCGCAGCTAACCCCGCCGGCTGGGACATGGGCGCGCCCGCAGCGGGCTACTCGGTGAGCTCTACCGGCGCGTCCCGACCGCCGGCGCGGGCGACGAGCACCAGCCCGGCGAACAGCAGCACCAGACCGGGCACCGCCGACAGCGGCGGCCGCTGGTGCAGCCACACCAGGGCCACCAGGGACGCCCCGGGCACCTCGAGCAGCAGCACCAGGCCCACCACCGTGGGGCTGGTCGAGCGCAGCACCACGTTGATCAGGCTGTGCCCGAGCAGCTGCGCACACACGGTGACCGCGACCAGCTTCAGCCACGTCCCGCCGTCCCACCCGGCCAGCCGTACGCCCCCGACCGCGCACGCCAGCACCAGGACGACGGCGCACACGGTGTAGCAGACCGCGGTGTGGACGTCGGTCGGCAGCCGGGTCCGCGCCACCGCGCCGACCGTGACGTAGACCGCAGCGGCCAGCCCGCCGATCAGCGCGAGGACGTCGCCGAGCACCGCACGGCCGGAGAGCGCGACGTCCGTCCCGGTGATCAGCGCCGCGCCGACGGTCGCCACCGCCATGCCGATCCACGCCAGCCGCGGCAGACGCCGCCCGAGCGCCAGCGCGATCACGCCCGTCCACACCGTCTGCGTGCAGACCAGCGCCGTGGCGGAGGCCACCGACGTCAGGGTCAGGCTCGGCACCCAGGTCCCGAAGTGCGCCGCCAGCGCCACCCCGGCCGCCGCCGAGGTCAGCAACGCCCGCCGCGGCGCGGCCGCGAACCGGCGCGGAGAACGCAACGCCACCGCCGCCGTGACCCCGGCGCCGAACGCGTTGCGCCACAACGCGATCGCCAGCGCCGGCGCGGCCGTCGCCGCCATCAGCGGCCCGGAGAACGAGACGCCGACGAGCGCCACCACGAGCAGCGCCGCGTCCGTCGCCGGGGGCGCGGCCAGACTCTCCGCGCTCCCCCGACGCGCGGCGGCGCCCGCGCTCGCCGCTCGCGTCACCGGCCCATCGTGGCCGAATACAGTGCGCTCGTGACTGTTCGGGCCGAGGCCACGCCGTGACCGGGGCGAGCCGGGTGTTCATCGCCCGACTGTCCGGGATCGGCGTCTTCGACCCCACCGGCGACCAGATCGGACGCATCCGGGACGCCGTCGCGACGCTCCGCATCGGCCGCCAGCCGCCCCGCGTGCTCGGCCTGGTCGTCGAACTGCCCGCCCGGCACCGGATCTTCGTCCCGACGGGACGGGTCACCCGCATCGAGGCGGACGCGGTCGTCCTCACCTCGGGCACGGTGAACATGCGCCGCTTCGAGCGGCGGCAGAACGAGCTGCTCGTCCTCGCCGAGCTGCTGGACCGCACCGTGACGCTCACCGAGGACTCCCGCCGCGTCACCGTCGTCGACGTCGCCATGGAGCAGAACCGGATCGGCGACTGGCTGGTCACCCGGCTGGCCGTCCGCGGCGGGTCGCGGCTGAGCCGCCGCCGCGGCGAGCTGTTCCAGGTGGACTGGAACGAGGTCGTCGGCCTGTCGCTGACCGAGGCGGCGCAGGGCACGGCGGCGCTGCTGTCGATGCTCGCCACCATGCGACCGGCCGACGTGGCGGTGGCGCTGCAGGACATGCCGGACAAGCGGCGGCGCGAGGTGGCCGCCGCGCTGGACGACGAGCGGCTGGCCGACGTCCTCCAGGAGCTGCCTGAGGACGACCAGGTCAGCCTGCTGCGGACCCTGAAGGACGAGCGGGCCGCGGACGTGCTCGAGGCGATGGACGACGACGACGCCGCCGACGTCCTCGGCGAGATGTCCGCCTCGGACCAGCAGCGGCTGCTCGGGCTGATGGAGCCGGACGAGGCGGCACCGGTCCGGCGCCTGATGACCTACGGGGACTACACCGCAGGCGGTCTGATGACCACCGAGCCGGTGGTCCTGCTCCCCGATGCCACCGTGGCCGAGGCCCTGGCCCTGGTCCGCAACCCCGACCTGTCGCCCGCTCTGGCCGCACAGGTGTTCGTCGTCCGGCCGCCGCAGGCCACCCCGACCGGGCGGTACCTGGGCACCGCCCACCTGCAGCGGTTGCTCCGCGAACCGCCGTCGGCGCTGGTGAGCGGCGTCGTCGAGAAGGATCCCGCCGCGCTCGACGCCCAGACGCCGATCGGCGAGATCACCCGCCACCTCGCCGCCTACAACCTGGTCGCGGCGCCGGTCGTGGACGAGAACGAGCGGCTGCTCGGTGCGGTCTCGGTCGACGACGTCCTGGACCACCTGCTGCCCGACGACTGGCGGGACCGGGCGAGTCACGCCGACGACCACGCCGTCGGCGGCCGGCGTGGCTGAGCGGGCCGGCCGGCCTCGCCTCGACCAGCCCGCGCTCCCGCGGCGGGGCCTGCGGCCCAACGTCGACCCGGAGGCGTTCGGCCGGTGGACCGAGAGCGTCGCCCGCTTGCTCGGCACCGGGCGCTACCTGGTCGTCGCAGACGGTCGTCATCGTCGCTGTGGATCGCTGCTCAACGTCATCCCGGCCTGCCGCACTTCGACCCGTACACGTTCATCTTCCTCACGCTGATCCTGTCCCTGCAGGCGGCCTACTCGGCGCCGCTGATCCTGCTCGCGCAGAACCGCCAGGACGACCGCGACCGGGTCAACCTCGACGAGGACCGCGGCCAACGCCCGGCAGCAGCGCGCGGACATCGAGTACCTGGCGCGCGAGCTGGCCTCCGTCCGGTTCGCCGTCGGCGAGGTCGTCACCCGCGACTTCCTGCGCTCGGAGCTGGCGCGGCTCGGCGGACAGCCTCGCGGACGGGGCGGCCAAGGAACGCCAGGACTGAGCGGGCGCCGGGTCACACGACCGCGCGCAGCACCGCCGCGGTCAGCCCGGCGACGACGATGACGACGAGGAACGGCGCCCGGCACCACGACGGCGACCGCACCCGCCGCGAACCCGGCCAACCGCGGGCCGTCGAAGACGAGGTGCCGCCCGTCGGCCAGCGTCTCGACGACGACCAGCGCCGCCAGCAGCGCCACCGGCAGCAACTCCACCGCGCGCCGGACTCGCCGGCGCGGCGAGGACCCGCGCCGGCACGAGGTAGCCGGCGAGCTTCAGCGGCGTAGCAGCCGGCGACCGTCGCCAGGACCAGCATCCAGAGCCTCACGCCGGGTCCGCCCGCAGCCGGCCAGCGAGCACGAGCGCCGCCGCCGCCGCGATGACCGGGACGCCGGGCGGGGTGAGCGGGATGAGCACGCAGCGCGATCACCGCCGCGCCGAGCGCGACCCGGCGCTCCGCCCACCCGGCCCGCAGCCGCGGCGCGACCAGCGCGAGGAACGCGGCCGGGACGACGGCGTCGAGCCCGAAGCGCTGCGGGTCGCCGAGCGCCGACGCGCCGGCCGCGCCGATCACCGTCGCCAGGTTCCAGAACGTCCAGACGCCGGCGAACGTCCACCAGAACGCCACCCGGCCCAGCGGCTCGGCTCGGCTGGCCGACCGCCATCGCGGTCGCTCTCGTCGATGGTGCCGAGCGCGGCGAGCAGGCGGCGGGCGCCGCGCACCCGCAGCAACGGCGTCAGCCGCATCGCGTAGAGGGTGTTGCGCGCGCCGAGCAGCAGCCCGCTGCCCAACGCCGCGGCCACCGTCCCGCCGCCGGCGATCACGCCGACCACCGCGAACTGCGAGCCGCCGGTGAAGGCCAGCAGCGAGAGCAGGCAGCTCTGCAGCACCGACAGCCCGCTGGCCACCGACGGCCGCGCCGAACGCGACGCCGTAGGCCCCGACGGCGACGCCGACGCCGAGTGAGTCGCGGACGACGCGAGCGCCGCGGTCGGGTCCGCTCGAGCTCACGCCGGGGTGTCGACGGGTGTCCCTGCGGGCGTCCGCTGTCGGCGCGACGCGGGCGAGCAAGCCGCCCGAGCTCGCGCAGTTCGTCGTCCTCGAAGTGGCCGAGCCAGTACTGCGCGATGCCGGCCAGGTGCACCGGCGCGGCCGCCTTCAGCCGCGCGTAACCGGCGTCGGTGAGGACGGTGTAGAGCCCGCGCTTGTCCTGGGGGAACGGCTGCCGCTCGACCAGGCCCTCTGCCGACAGCCGGTCGACCAGCCGGGTCAGCCCGGAGCGGGACAGCAGGACCCGCTCGGCGAGCTCGGCCATCCGCAGTCGGTGGTCGGGCGCTTCCGCGAGCTGCAGCAGGACGTCGTACCAGGCCAGCGGCAGGCCTGCCTTCGCGCCGAGGTCACGCTCCAGCTCGCGGGTGACGTGCGCGTGGCCACGCAGGAACGACCGCCACACCCCGACCCGCCAGTCGTCGGCGCGCAGGCGGGACCGTCGGGGCTGGCTCACGGGCCGGACCCTATCGAGCGCGATCCGGCCGACCGCCTCGAGCGGCCGCTCGCCACCGGCGCGTCCGTACCATCGCTGCCGTGACACCGCCGCTGGAGAACGCCGTCCGCACGGCGCTGTCGACCGTCCTGGACCCTGAGATCCGCAAGCCCGATCACCGACCTCGGGATGGTCGAGTCCGTCGACATCACCGACGGACGGTGACGTCCGGGTCGGCATCCTGCTGACCACGCCGGGCTGCCCGATGCGCGAGACGCTGACCCGGGACGTCACCGCGGCAGTGGCGCGGGTGGCCGGCGTGCGCGCGGTGGACGTCGCGATGGGGTCGATGTCCGCCGAGCAGCTCAACGACGCTGCGCACCACGCTGCGCGGCGACGCGCCGGCCAACGAGATCCCGTTCGCCCAGCCCGGCTCACGCACCCGCGTCTACGCGGTGGCCTCCGGCAAGGGCGGCGTCGGCAAGTCGTCGGTGACCGTCAACCTCGCCGTGGCGCTGGCCCGGCGCGGGCTGATCGGTCGGCGTGGTGGACGCCGACATCTACGGCTTCTCCGTCCCGCGCATGCTCGGGGTCACCGGCCGGCCGACCCAGGTCGAGCAGATGATCATGCCGCCGATCGCGCAGGACGTGAAGGTCATCTCGATCGGCATGTTCGTCGCCGACAACGCCGCGGTCGTGTGGCGCGGTCCGATGCTGCACCGGGCGCTGCAGCAGTTCCTCGCCGACGTCTTCTGGGGCGACCTCGACGTCCTGCTGATGGACCTGCCGCCCGGCACCGGCGACATCGCCATCTCCGTCGCTCAGCTCGTCCCGAACGCCGAGCTGCTCGTCGTGACGACGCCGCAGCTGGCTGCCCGCGAGGTCGCCGAGCGCGCCGGGTCGATCGCGTTGCAGACCCACCAGCAGATCGTCGGCGTCGTCGAGAACATGAGCTGGCTGGAGCTGCCGGACGGCAGCGCGCATGGAGCTGTTCGGCAGCGGCGGCGGGGCAGGCGGTCGCGGAGTCGCTGTCCCGCTCGACCGGGACGTCCGGTGCCGCTGCTCGGGTCAGGTGCCGCTGGACCCGACGGTCCGCGAGGGCGGCGACGCCGGGGTGCCGGTCGTGCTCGACCGCACCCGACAGCGCCGCCGCGCGGGCGCTCGACGGCGTGGCCGCCGGCGCTGGCGAAGCGGCAGACCAGCCTGGTCGGGCGGTCGCTCGGGTTGGCGCCCGCCCGCCGCTGAGCGGACTGCCGGCTGGCGCTCACCGGCCGGGCGGATGTCCTGCGCCGAGCCGCCAGCCTGATCATCTGGGAACGAGCGGGAACTGTCCCAGGGATCCGCAGATGATCACTGCGTGGGGAGCGGAGGCGCCCGCCCGCCGCGGAGGCGGCGCTGCTCAGGTGGCGTCGTCGTCGAACGGCGCAGGTCCGGTGCTGCCCATCGGCGGCGTCTGCGGCCGAGCGGTCAGCGGCGACGACCCGTGCCCGGTGCCGGTGCCGTTCGCGGTGCCGTGCGCGGTGCCGTTCGCGGTGCCGTTCGTGCGCCCGTTCGGGTACGGCGGCTCGTCGTCGTCGCCGAGCAGCGCGTTCCGCAGGGCGGTGCGCGGGTTGAGGTTGCGCAGGTCCAGGTCGGCGAACTCCGGGCCCAGCTCGTCGCGCAGCGTCGTGCGGGCGCCGGTCGCCATGTCGCGCAGGGAGCGCATCAGCCGCGCGGCGTCGCGCGCCAGGTTCGGCAGCCGCTCGGGGCCGAGCACCACCAGGCCGACGACGCCGAGCACGATCAGCTCCATCGGCCCGATGTTGAAGAACACGACCGGAGTGTAGGTCCGGGAACTCAGTCCGAGCCGAGCGTGACCTGAACCGTCGTCTCAGCGGACCCGCGGAAGTACCGCACCGAGACCGTGTCGCCCGGCTTGTGGAGCGCCACCGCCGCCTGGAGCGCGTCACCGGAGTCGATCAGCGTCGAGTCGAGCAGCGTGACGACGTCGCCCTGCTTCAGTCCGGCCTTGTCGGCAGGGCCGCCGGGGGTGATCTGGACGACGTAGGCGCCGTCCTGCGGGCCGTCGGTGACGCTGCGCGTCGCAGCGCCGACGGAGGCGTGCTTGACCGTGCCGGTGCGGATGAGGTCCTGCGCGACGTTGCGCACCTCGTCGACGGGGATGGCGAAGCCGAGCCCGATGCTGCCGTTCTCGGAGTTCCCGGCACTCGGCAGCGCCGCGAGCGCCGTGGTGACGCCGACGACCGCGCCGGAGGCGTCCACGAGTGCTCCGCCGGAGTTCCCGGGGTTGATCGAGGCGTCGGTCTGGATGGCGTTGATCGTCGCGTCGCTGTCGCTGCCCTCGCCGGACAGGTGCACGGGGCGGTTCAGCGCGGACACGATCCCGGTGGTCACCGTCTGCCGCAGGCCCAGCGGCGAACCGATCGCGATCACCGGGTCGCCGACGGCGAGCTTCGCCGACTCCCCGAGCGAGGCCACCGTCAGGTCGGGGGTGGTCGACCTTGAGCACCGCCAGGTCGGTGGCCGGGTCACGCCCGGCGATCCGGGCCGAGGCCGTGGTGTTGTCCGAGAACGTCACCCGCAGCGCCCCCTGGCCGCCCGCGACCGCGGAGATCACGTGGTTGTTGGTGACGATGTAGCCCGACTTGTCGATGACGACGCCGGAGCCCGTCCCGGTGCTCGTCGAGGTCCGGAAGTCGATGGACACCACCGACGGCGCGACCCGCTTCGAGATGTCGGCCACCGAGCCCGGCGGGCGGTTGGCCGGCGTCCCGGTCGTCGCGAGCGTCGCGTCGGCGTTGTGGAGAGCGTTGCGGGCGCGCTGGGCGAGCCAGAAGCCGGCACCGCCGCCGAGGACGCCGGCGAGCAGGCCGACGAGGACGATCAGCCCGAGCGCGGACAGTCCGAGGCGGGCGCCTCGACCGCGGAAGCGACGCCGGCCGGTCGGCTCGTCGCCGTCCTCCTCGTCCTCCGGGGTCGGCAGCTCGGACAGGCCCTGCTCGTCGTCGTCGAACGGGTCCAGCTGCGCGAGGCGCCCGGAGCTCAGGACCGCCGGGCGACCCAGCCAGAACGGGGCGCCGGGGTCGCGCCACGGGTCGCGGGCCGCGTCGGGCTTCCACCACGGCGACGCGGCGGGGCTGCGGCCGTTGATGCGGGTGCCCGGCGGCGGCTCGAACCCGTCCCGCGCCCGGGTGCCCGGGGCGAACGCCTCGGCGACGGCCGGGCGGCACGACCGGCCGGTACGGCGGCGCCGGCGGGATGCGCTCCCCCGGCGCCGGCGCGAACGGTCCCGCGGAGCTCCGCCGGGCGCCCGAAGTCCGCGCGGTCCTGCGGCGAGACGGTGGGCGGCGGCGGAGTGTAGGCCGGTGCGGGCGGATCGGGGCGCCGGTCGAAGCCGTCGGACACGTCCGCCGGGCGCGCGAACTCCCCGCCGTCGGTGCGCGCTTCGGTCATGGCGTCCCGTCGGGAGCAGGGGCGGGCGGACGCCCCCGAGTCTGCCTCACCGACCTGGGACGTCCAGGCGCGCGGTGCGGATCGCGGAGGTCGTCTGCGCCGTCCCGACAGTGGTCCCGGGGGCCGTCCCGGGGGACGCGGTCAAGAACACCTCGGTGGCGGTGAACCCGCTCCCGCCGATCGGCGGCTGCTGCCCTGCCGACGTGGACGTCGTCGCGACCGGCGGGGAGGCCGGGCCGCCGTCGACGGCGACGCCGCCGGCCGCCGCGGTGCCCGCGGCCAGGACGAGCGCGGCCACGGCGAACAGGCCGAGCCCGGTGGGGCGGCCCAGCAGCGAGGGACGGGCGTCCGCCGCGCGACGGTGACCCGGTCGTCGCGGCTCGTGCCGTGCGCGGCGAACCACGGGCGGCCGGCAGCGTCCACGGCCAGCGTCGCCGCGGCCGGACCCAGGCGGTCGGGCAGCGGCGCGGTCGCGGGCAGGCTGCGGAGCCGGTCGAGCAGCCCCGTCGGCAGCGCGGGGGCGGGCGCGGCCCGCAGCGCCGCCATCGCCTCGCGCTGCACCCGGACGGCGTCGCGGCACTCGTCGCAGCCGGCCAGGTGCCGGTCGGCGCGGGCGGCGGCGGCGCGGGGCAGCAGGCCGTCCGCGCAGGCCGCGACGGCCTCCGCCGACAGGTGCTCTCCGGGGATCATCAGGCGGCGCCGACCTCCATCGCGTCCGCGGCCCCGGGCTCGGACGGGCGCAGCCCGGGAGCGCGGTGCGCCAGCGCCTCACGCAGTTGCACGCGGCCGCGGTGGATGCGGCTGCGCACCGTCCCGACCTTGACGCCGAGGGTCGCGGCGATCTCCTCGTAGGACAAGCCCTCGAGGTCGCACAGCACGACCGCGGCGCGGAAGTCCGGCGGCAGCGCGCCGAGGGCGCGCTGGATCTCGGGGTCGAGGTTGTGCTCGTCGAACGCGCGCTCCGGACCGGCCTCGGAGCTCGCGAGCCGGTCACCGGCGTCGTCGGGCAGGGCGTCGAAGCGGATGCGCTGCCGGCGCCGGACCATGTCGAGGAACAGGTTGGTGGTGATGCGGTGCAGCCAGCCCTCGAACGTCCCGGGGCTGTAGTCCGACAGTGAACGGAACACCCGGACGAACGTCTCCTGGGTGAGGTCCTCGGCGTCGGCGCGGTTGCCGGACAGCCGGTACGCCAGCCGGTAGACGCGGTCGGCGTGCTCACGCACCACCGCGTCCCAGCTGGGCGGGACCCAGCCCGCGTCTGTGTCGGTCATCGACCCCTCGTTCCGTCTGACGGAGCTCAACGCCGACCGCGGCACCGTCGTTCCCCGGATCGTCCTCAGCGGCGCCGTGCAGCCGCTGTGAGCGCGGGGCGACGCTCAGGTCGGGCTCAGACGACGGGGCGCGCGGATAGGCTCCGGCCGTGGCCGACGCGATGATCTCCCCCGCCAGCCTCTCGTACGCCGAGTCCTACCTGGAGGAGGACGAGGTCCTGCAGCGGGCACGGGAGCGGGCCCACGAACTCGGCTGCACACCGGTCGGTGCGGGCGGCGGCGCGGTGCTGAGGCTGCTCGCCGCGGCGTCGAACGCGCGGGCGGTGGTGGAGATCGGCACCGGCGCCGGCGTGTCCGGGCTGTGGCTGCTGCGGGGGATGCGGCCGGACGGCGTCCTGACCACCGTCGACGTCGAGGCGGAGAACCAGCGCGCCGCGCGGGAGACCTTGGTCGAGGCCGGGATCGCGCCCGCGCGGTTCCGGATGATCAACGGTTCCGCCGCGGAGGTGCTGCCGCGGCTCACCGACGCCGCGTACGACCTCGTCTACATCGACGCCGACAAGCCGGCCTACCCCGTCTACTACGAGCAGGCCGTCCGGCTGCTGCGCCCCGGCGGGGTCGTGGCGCTGGACAACATGCTGTGGCCGACCGGGTCGCCGACCCCGGCGTGCGCGACCACGAGACAGTCATCCTGCGCGAGCTCGGCCGGACGGTGCGCGAGGACGAGCGGTTGGTGCCAGCGCTGCTGCCGGTCGGGGACGGGCTGCTGGCGGCCGTCCGCCGCTGACTGCGCCGCCGGCGACTGTCCGGTCCGGGACGCGGCGTCACTACCCTCGGCGGAACGATGCCGTGCTACGTCGACACCCCGCGCCCGTACCCGGAGGCCGGGCTGCGCTTCACCGAGTTCTGCCACCTGCTGGCCGACTCCCGCGACGAACTGCACGTCCTGGCCGGTGACCTCGGCATCCCGCGCCGGTTCTTCCAGGACCACCTCTGGCGCTGGCACTACGACCTCCCGGCGCACCTTCGTGCCCGCGCGGTGGAGCTCGGCGCGCGCGAGGTCGACATGCACCAGGTGGGCGCGCTGCTGCGGGCGCGGCGGGCGGAGCTGGCGGACGCGCCGTGACGATCGCGGCGGACCTGCTGCGGATCGCGCTGGACCCGGACACCGGCCGGTTGCGGCACCGGCGCGCGCTGGCGGTCGGGACCCGGGCGGCGCTCATGGCCGAGCTCGCGCTGGCCGGCTGCCTGGTCGACGGCGGCGCCAGCCCCGTCGTCACTCCGGCGCCGCCGCCGGAGGACCGGCTGCTGAGCGTCCTGCGCCACGCGATCGACGAGCAGCCCGGCCACCGCTGGGTGCGGTGGTTCACCCACGTGAGCGCCGACCGGGACGCGGTCGCCGAGCAGCTCGTCGCTACCGAGCTCTGGCAGCCGACGGGCGGGCGGCTGCTCGGGGGCTCGACGTACGTCGACCGCGACCCCGCCACGGTGGTGGCCCTGGTCGGCCGGACCGCGGAGGTCGCGGAGTTCCGCCGCACGCCGGCCTCGGCGCAGGAAGCGGTGCTCGGCTCACTCGCGGTCGTGTGCGGGGCGATCAGCGGACGGCCCCGCCCGCGCGCGATGGACACCGACCTGATGCGCCTGCTGGACGTCCTCGGGCCGCTGGAGTTCCCCGAGCGCCGGGCCGTGCAGGCGGCGCTCGACTGCGCGGCGACCGCGGTGAAGCGGGGGCGCAGCCGGTAGTCGGCCCCGCCAGTAGGTTGGGTCGACGTGCGGATCACTGTGCTCGCGGGCGGCATCGGCGGCGCCCGGTTCCTGCGCGGGGTCCGCGCCGCCTGCCCGGACGACGAGCTCACCGCGGTCGTCAACACCGGTGACGACGTCACCCTGCACGGCCTGCGGATCTGCCCCGACCTCGACAGCGTCATGTACACCCTCGGTGACGGGATCGACCGCGTCCGCGGCTGGGGGCGGGCCGACGAGACGTGGACGGTGTCGGGGGAGCTCGCGGCGTACGGCGCCGAGCCGGCGTGGTTCGGTCTCGGCGACCGGGACGTGGCGACGCACCTCGTGCGCACCCGGATGCTCGACGCCGGCTACCCGCTCTCCGAGGTGACCGCGGCGCTGTGCGAGCGCTGGCGCCCCGGCGTCCGGCTGCTGCCGATGACCGACCAGCGCTGCGAGACGCACGTCGTCGTGGAGCTGGAGGGCAGGACCAGGGCGATCCACTTCCAGGAGTGGTGGATCCGCCACCGCGCGGCGCTGCCCGCGCAGGCGTTCGTGCAGGTCGGCCTGGACGACGCCGTCCCCGCCCCGGGCGTGCTGGACGCGATCACCGGCGCGGACGTGGTCCTGCTGGCGCCGAGCAACCCGGTCGTCTCGATCGGCACGGTCCTGGGGGTACCCGGCATCCGGGACGCCGTCCGCGCGACCGCCGCACCGGTCGTGGGCGTCTCGCCGATCGTCGCCGGCGCGCCGGTGCGCGGGATGGCCGACGCCTGCCTGCCGGCGATCGGCGTCGAGGTGAGCGCCGAGGGCGTGGGCCGGCACTACGGCGCCCGCTCGACGGGCGGGCTGCTCGACGGCTGGCTGGTGCACGACGGCGACGTCGCCGACGTCCCCGGTGTCGAGGTCCGCGCCGTCCCGCTGCTCATGACCGACGACCAGGCCAGCGCGGCGATGGTGCGCGAGGCGCTGGCGCTCGCCGGCGGTGTGCGTGCCTGAGCAGCCGACGGACCACGCCGTCGCCCGGGTCGTGGTCCGCCCGGTCGTCGGCTTCGGCGAGGTGCGCGCCGGCGACGACGTGGCGGCGCTGCTCGCCGAGCTGGTGCCCGACCTCCAGGACGGTGACGTCCTCGTCGTCACCTCGAAGGTGGTCAGCAAGGCCGAGGGGCGGGTGCTGACCCTGGGCAGCGACGACCCGGACGCCCGGGAGCGTGCCCGCCAGCGGGCCGTCACCGACGAGGCGGTGCGCGTCGTCGCCGAGCGCGGCGCGACCCGGATCGTGCAGACCCGGCAGGGACTCGTGCTCGCCGCCGCCGGCGTCGACGCCTCGAACGTCGCCCGGGACGAGCTGGTGCTGCTGCCGGTGGACCCGGACGCGTCCGCCGGCCGCATCCGCGAAGGGCTGCGCGAGCGCCGCGGCGTGGACGTCGCCGTCGTGGTCAGCGACTCGCTCGGCCGCCCGTGGCGGCGAGGCATCGTCGACACCGCCATCGGCGTCGCGGGGCTCAGCGCCGTCCGCGACGAGCGCGGCGCCGTCGACTCGTACGGCAACGTCCTCGGCGTCACCGAGGTGGCGTGGGCGGACGAGATCGCCGCCGCCGCCGACCTCGTCAAGGGCAAGCTCGCCGGTGTCCCGGTCGCGCTCGTGCGCGGTCTCGCCGACGGCGGCGTGCTGCCCGACGACGGCCGGGGCGCGAAGGCCAGCACCCGGCCGGTCGAGGAGGACATGTTCCGCCTCGGCACCGCGGAGGCGATCGCCGTCGGGCGCGCGGACGCCGCCGGCGCCGCGTCGGAGCCCCCGCCGCTGCACGCCGACGCCGTCGCGCTCGTCACCGGGCTGCGGCCGGCGAGCGTCGAGCAGGCGGCGCTGCAGCAGGCCTACCTCGGCTTCCTCTCCGCCCGCCCCGACGCGATGTGGCGCTCCTGCGTGCCCGGCCACCTGACCGCCAGCGCGCTCGTCGTCGACCCGTCGCGCCGGGCCGTCCTGCTGACGCTGCACCCCCGGGTCGGGCTGTGGCTGCAGGTCGGCGGGCACTGCGAGCCCGACGACCCGTCGGTGCTCGCCGCGGCCGCGCGGGAGGCACGCGAGGAGAGCGGCATCGACGGCCTGTCACTCGACCCCGCGCCGCTCGGCCTCGACGTCCACCCGATCACCTGCTCGCTGGGCGTGCCGACGCGGCACTTCGACGTCCGGTTCCTCGCGTTCGCCCCGCCCGGCACGGCCGACACCGCGCCGGTGATCAGCGACGAGTCGTTGGACCTGCGGTGGTTCGCCGTCTACGACCTGCCCGCCGACGTCTCCGCCGACCTGCCGCCGCTGGTCGCCTCGGTCGCCGCGCGGCTCGGCCTGTGAGCGCCGCGCTCGCCCGGGCGCTGGCCGCCGTCGCGGACTGGCCGGTGCCGACCGCTGCGGCGGCGGTGGTCTCACCGGCCGGCGTCCTGGCCGCGACGGGGCCGACGGACCAGGTCTTCCGGCTGGCGTCGGTGACCAAGCCGCTCGCCGCCCTCGCGGTGCTCGTCGCCGTCGAGGAGGGCGCCGTCGACCTCGGCGACGGGGCGGACCCCGCGCTCGTCCCCGGCGCGACGCTGCGGCACGTCCTCGCCCACGCCGGCGGCGTCGCGTTCGACCAGCCGCTCAAGGTCTCGGCGCCGGCCACCCGTCGCGTGTACAGCAACGTCGGGATCGACATGGCCGGCGACCTCGTCGTCGCCGCCGTCGGGATGCCGTTCGGTGAGTACGCCGCCGAGGCGCTGCGCCCGCTCGGCCTGGTCGACACCCGGATCGACGGCTCGCCGGCCCGGGACGGCAGCTCGAGCGTCGACGACCTGGCCCGCGTGCTGCGCGAGGTCCTGGCGCCGACCGGGCTGCTGCACCCGTCGACGCTCGAGGACCTGCGCAGCGTGCAGTGGCCGGGTCTGCGCGGCGTCGTCCCCGGCTGGGGGATGCAGGACCCGTGCGACTGGGGTCTCGGCTGGGAGGTCCGGGGCGGGAAGTCGCCGCACTGGACCGGCCGGGAGAACTCCCCGGAGACCTTCGGCCACTTCGGCCAGAGCGGCACGATGCTGTGGGTCGACCCGGTGGCGCGGTTGGGGCTGGTCGCCCTCAGCGACGCACCGTTCGACGAGTGGGCACGGCAGGCGTGGCCGGCGCTGTCGGACGCGGTGCTCGGCTCGCTGTGACCGCCTCCCCGGCAGGGACCGCCTCGCCGGCGCGGACGACGCCGACGCCGAGGACGACGAGCACCCCGCCGACAGCCTGCACCGCCGTCGGCCGCTGACCGAGCAGCAGCCAGGCGAACCCCACCGCGGCGAGCACCTCGGCGAGCCCGACGAACGAGGCCAGCCGGGCGCCGAGCAGCCGTGCCGCGACGATGCCCGTGATGTAGGCGACCGCGCCGGCGACGACGGCGAGTCCGGCCACCGGCACCAGCCAGCTCACCCGGTGCCCGGCGAGGGTGACGTCGACGGCGGGCGTGGCCACCGGCAGGGCGTGCACCGCCGCGAGGGCGGCCAGCGCGACAGCGCCGACGGTGAGCCCGGACCACGCCACGGCCAGTGGCGGCACCGCGTCGTCGGTGTCGGCGGACAGGACGAAGTAGGCGGCGAGCCCGACCGCGGCGCCGAGACCCCACAGCACGCCGATCGGGTCGAGGCGCCCGACGCCGGACACCAGGTCGAGGACGAGCGCCAGCCCGGCGATCGACAGCGCGGCGCCGGAAACGGTGACCCGGCCCGGCCGCTGCCCGCGCCGCAGCCACATCCACACGACCACGAGCAGGGTGCCGGAGTACTCGAGCAGCAGCGCGACGCCGACCGGGATCCGGCCGACGGCGTAGAAGAAACACAGTTGCGCGATGCCGACCGCCAGGACCCCGAAGACCACCATCCGGGCCGCCCGCCGGCGCAGCTCGCCCCAGCGTCCCCGCAGCGCGAGGACGGCCGGCACCGTGAGCAGGACGGCGGCCACCGCGACCCGGACGAGCACCGCGCCGCCGGGCGTCCAGCCGGCGCCGATGAGGGCGGTGGCGAAGGTCCCGGACGAGCCGAACGTCGTCGCGGACAGCAGCGCCAGCCCGAGACCGGCTCCTCCGTGGCGCATGCTGTCATCCCCGTTTCACGAGTACGGTCATTACCTGCGGGTGACGCTAGACGGGCTGCCGGAAAGGAGTCAAGGTGCTTTTCACCCATGACACCGAAGTGGCGCTCAACGCCGCCGCAGCCCTGGTGAACACCGCCCACGACACCGACACGCTGGCCACCGTCGAGGAGTTGGACGCGTTCGTCGCCGAGTGGGGCTGGACCGGCTCACGCCGCCGCGGGGCGGCGCGAGCTGAGCGCCGTCCGGGAGCTGCGGCCGCGGCTCGAGCAGCTCTGGCACGTGGACGAGGACGGCGCCGTCGAGCTCGTCAACCAGCTGCTGCGCGAGGCCGACGCGCTGCCGCAGCTGGTCAAGCACGACGCGTGGGACTACCACCTGCACGCGACCCCGCCGGACGCCCCGCTCGCCGACCGCATGGCGGTGGAGGCCGCGATGGCGGTCGTCGACGTGGTCCGGATGAAGGAGCTGGACCGGCTCCAGGTGTGTGCGGCGGCCGACTGCGACGACGTCCTGGTCGACCTGTCGCGCAACCGCTCGCGCCGGTTCTGCGGCGTGCGCTGCGGCAACCGGACCAACGTCGCGGCGTTCCGCGCCCGCCGCGCCGGCGCCTGACGCGGGCGCCGGTCCACCCGGTGATCACCGGCTGACTACCCTGCGCGGCGTGCTCCGGTCCCGGCTCGTCCCGTTCGTCCTGCTGGCGCTGACCGGGGCGGTGCTGGCGGGGTGCCACGGCGGCGGGCAGCCCGACCGCGCCGCGGCGCAGGCCTACCTCGACGCCTATGCCGCCCGGAACGCCGGCTCGGCCGCCGGGCACACCACCGACGCGGCGGCCGCACAGCAGGCGCTGGCGGGGACGTTCCGGGCGCTGCCGGGTGCGACACCGCGGTTCACCGTCACCGGCGTCACCGGGCGCAAGGACGCGAGCTCGAGCGTCGACTACAGCGCCACGTGGAGCTTCCCCGCGACGACGGCGAGCTGGTCCTACCGCGCGAGCCTGCCGATGACCAAGACGGCGGCGGGCTGGCAGGTGGCCTGGTCGCCGGCCGCCGTCGTTCCCGGCCTGCAGCCCGGGCAGCAGCTCGCCGAGAAGCGCACCGCCCCACCGCGCGCCGCTCTGGACGACCGCTCCGGCCAGCCGCTGTTCACCGAGCAGCCGGTCGTCACCGTCGGCGTCGACCCGGCACAGGTGACCGACCTCCCCTCGCTCGCCGCCGCCCTGGCCGCCGTGCCGGAGCTGCAGACGACGGCCGCCGAGGTGACGGCCGCGGTGCAGGCCGCCGGCAAGGACTTCGCCCCGATCATCACCGTGCGCCGGGACGTCTACGACCAGCTCCGCGACCGCATCCACGACCTGCCCGGCACCGCTTTCCAGGAAGGCACGCAGCTGCTCGGCCCCACGACCCGTTTCGCCCAGCCGTTGCTGGGACGGGTCGGCCCGGCCACCGCCGAGCAGGTCAGCGCGTCGAAGGGTGCCGTCGTCGCCGGCGACGAGGCCGGGCAGGGCGGGCTCCAGGAGGCGCTGAACGGCAAGCTCGCCGGGACGCCCGGGCTGGCGGTGACGGCCGTCGACGGCACCGGGGCGACGGTGTCCACGCTGGCGACGCTGTCCCAGCCGACGCCGGGAACGGCGGTGACGCTGACCCTCGACCGGGCCACCCAGACCGCCGCCGACGCGGCCCTGGGCGCCGTCACGCTGCCGGCGGCGCTCGTGGTCACCCAGCCGTCGACCGGGCAGGTGCTCGCGGTGGCGAACTCGGCGGGCGCCGACGGCGACATCGCGTTGACCGGCCAGTACCCGCCCGGGTCGACGTTCAAGATCGTCACGTACACCGCGGCGTTCACCGCGAACCCCGCGCTGAGCCCGGCCACCCCGGCGGCCTGCCCCGCGACCACCGTCGTCAACGGCCAGACGATCCAGAACGAGAACCGCTTCGACAAGGGCACCGTCCCGCTGAGCCAGGCGTTCGCCTTCTCCTGCAACACCACCGCCGCACAGCTGGCCCTCGGCCTGCCGGCGGGCGCGCTCGCCCGCGCCGCGGCGTCCCTCGGGCTCGGGCAGAAGTGGACCCTGCCCGTCCCGGCGTCCAGCGGCTCCATGCCGACCGACGCGACGTCCAACGAGCTCGCCGCCGAGGGCTACGGCCAGGGCAAGACCCTGGTCAGCCCGCTGGTGATGGCCGAGATCGCCGGCGGCGCGGCCACCGGGACGGCCGTCGCCCCGTCGCTCGTCATGGGCACCGCGGGGGCGAAGCTCGCCGCCCAGCCCCCCGCCGTGACGGGCGACCTCAACGCCCTGATGCGCGACGTGGTGACCGTGCCCGGAGCGACCGGACGCGACCTCGCCGAGCTCCCCGGCCCGGTGGAGGGCAAGACCGGCACCGCGGAGTTCGGTACCGACGTGCCACCGAAGTCCCATTCCTGGTTCGCGGGGACGCGCGGGGACCTCGCGTTCGCGGTGTTCGTCTACGGCGGCGAGGGCTCGACGTCGACCGCGGTGCCGATCGCGAAGGCGTTCCTGCAGCAGCTTCCCGGCTGACCCGGCCGGTGGGAGGCGACGGGTGGGAGGCGGCGGGTGGCGACGGGGGATGGCGCCGGTCAGATCGCGCGCATGTCCTGCGGCGCGTAGCGCGGGCCGAACCGCGGCTTGCGGACCGGCGACGACTCGATCAGCCGCACCACCCGCTGCCGCTGCCCCGCCCACGGCGCGAGCAGTTCCAGCATCTCCGCGTCGTCCCCCCGCGGGCGGCCGCTCAGCGCGTGGACGACGAGGTCGTGGATGTGGAAATCGCCGACGCTCACGGTGTCCGCGGCGCCGAGCGCGCGCTGCACCGTCTCGGCGGCCGTCCACTCCCCGACACCGGGGACGACCCGCAGCCGGGCGCACGCCAGCTCCGGCGTGAGGTCCGCGCACTCCTCGAGCCGAGCGGCCACCGACGCGGCGGCGCGGATCGCCCGGGAACGCTGCAGGTCGACGCCGAGCCGGTGCCAGTCCCAGGTCGGCACCGCGAGCAGCGTGGCCGCGTCCGGCGGCAGGCGCAGGTCGGCGGCCGGCCCCGGCGCGGGATCGCCGTGCCAGCGCAGCAGGGCGCGCCAGGACCGGCGCGAGTCCGTCCCGGTGACGCGCTGCTCCAGGACGGCGGGCACCAGGGCGTCCACGACCAGGCCGGTCGCCGGCAACCGCAGGCCGGGACGCCGGCGCAGCGCCTCGGCGAGCCAGGGATGAGCCGACAGGTCCAGCGCCGACCAGTCGTCCGCGCGGCCGAGCAGGGCCGGCACCCGCTCGAGCAGCCAGTCGGCGCCGGGGCCCCACGCGCCCGCCTCCACCACGCCCGCCCGCGCGTCGACGACCGCCAGGGTCAGTGTGCCGGGACCGGCGGGTGTGCGGGCCGCCCACCAGAACCGTCCCGACGGCTCGAACCGGTGCGCCGGGTCCCCGGCGCCGCGCACCACCGGCGACAGCGTGGCGCGCAGGTCGACCGGCCGCCCGGCCGTCCACCGGCGGGTCGGCGCCCGCTCGGACACCGCGGTCACACGTCCGCCGAGAAGCGGACGGACCCCGCCGGCAGCTCGACGTCCGGCCAGACCCGCGCCCCGGCGCGCAGCTCGACCCGCCCACCGATCCGCGCCCGGTCACCGATCACCGCGTCGGCGAGCACCGCGTCGGCGGCCACGACCGCCGCGGCGCCCACGACGGACCGCGTCACGTGCGCGCCCGCCTCGACCCGGGCGCCGTCGAAGAGGACCGCGCCGTCCACGACCGCGCCCGCGCCGACGACGCAGTCCCGGCCGACCGTCGAACCGCCGGTCACCCGGGCCGACGGGTCCACCCGAGCCCCGGGCAGCAGGAGCGCCGGGCCGGGCGGGCCGGGCACCGCCGGGGACGGGGCCAGCCCGCTGACGAGGTCTGCGCTGCCGGCGACGAAGTCTCCGGGGGTGCCCATGTCGCGCCAGTAGGACGTGTCGACGTGGGCGACGACCCGCGCGCCGGCGGCCAGGAGCTCGGGGAACGTCTCCCGCTCCACCGACACCGGCCGCCCGGTGGGGATCGACTCGAGCACCGCCCGGCGGAACACGTAGCAGCCGGCGTTGATCTGGTCGGTGACCGGATCGGGGTGCTTCTCGAGGAACGCCGTCACCCGCCCGGCCTCGTCGGTCGGCACGCAGCCGTAGGCGCGCGGGTCGGCGACCTTGGTCAGGTACAGCGTCACGTCGGCGTCGGTCTCGGCGTGCCGGGCCAGCAGCGCGCGCAGGTCGAGACCGGACAGGACGTCGCCGTTGAACACGAGCACGGTGTCGGCGCGCAGCCGGCCCGCGACGTTGCGGATGCCGCCACCGGTGCCCAGCGGCTCCTCCTCGACGACGTACTCGAGGTCCAGCCCGAGCTCACTCCCGTCGCCGAAGTGCCCGGAGAACACCGAGGCCTGGTAGCTGGTGCCGAGCACGACGTGGCGCACCCCGGCCCCCGCGACGCGGGCCAGCAGATGGGTCAGGAACGGCACGCCCGCGGTCGGAAGCATCGGCTTGGGCGCCGACAGCGTCAGCGGCCGCAGCCGGGTGCCGAGGCCCCCGACCAGGACCACCGCGTCGACGTCCACGTCCTCCCCCGCCGTGCTCACCGCTGCAACGCCGCCCCTTCGGCGACGGACCGTACCCGCCGCGCCGCGACCGCGCGCAGCACCAGCCCGGCGCGCAGGCCGAGCCGCACCGGCGCCCAGCGCGCGCCGGCGTGGCGGCGGGCGAGGTAGCGGTAGGCGCTGCGGTGGTGCTCGGCGGCGGTCCGCGCCCGGCTGGCCGGGTCGCGGTCGGCGGCGTGGCCCTGGGCGTGCACCACCCGGGCGCGCGGGACGTAGACGTTGCGCCACCCGGCGCGGCCCAGCCGGTCGCCGAGGTCCACGTCCTCGAAGTACATGAAGTAGGACGGGTCGAACCCGCCGACGGCGTCGAAGGCCACCCGGCGCACCAGCAGGCAGGAACCGGACAGCCAGCCCGCGGCGCGCTCGGTGGGCGCCTCGCGTTCGCGCCGGTAGGCGGCCGTCCACGGGTTGGCGGGCCACCACCAGCCGGCGAGGGCGTGGCCGGCGCCGCGGCCGAGGGACGGCAGTTCCCGCGCCGAGGGGTAGGTCTGACCCTCCGGTGTGCAGATCAGCGGCCCGAACGCCCCGCCGCGCGGCCACCTCGCCGCGGCGTCGAGCAGCAGGTCCAGTGCGCCGGCGTCCCACACCAGGTCCGGGTTGGCGACCACCAGCCAGGGCGCGGAGGTCGCGGCGGCACCGGCGTTCGCCGCCCGCCCGTAGCCGACGTTGCCGCCGGTGCCGAGGTGGCGCACCGTGAGCCCGGCGCGCGCGGCGTCCTCCACCACCGAGGCGACGTCCGGGTCCGGCGCGGCGTTGTCCGCGACGACGACCTCCACCCGGCGCGTCGTCGCCGCGGGCACCGAGGCCAGGAAACCGGCCAGCACGTCGGCGCTGCGGTAGGAGACCGTGACGACAGCGACCTGCGCGCCGGACGCCTCCCCGCTCATGCCGCCCGCAGTCGGTCGCCGGCCTGCGCGAACGCGGCCGCGAGCGCCGAACGCCAGTCCCGCAACGGTGTCAGCCCGGCCGCTCGCCACGCCGCGTCCGACAGCACCGAGTACGCCGGGCGCGGCGCCGGCCGCGGGAACGCCGCCGTCGTGGTCGGCCGGACGCGGTCCGGATCGAGACCGAGCTCCTCGAACACCGCGCGGGCCAGCCCGAACCACGTCGTCTCGCCGGTGTTGGTCAGGTGGTACGTCCCGGCCGGGGCGTCGGACAGCGCCAGCTCCGCCAGGCCGGCGGCGAGGTCGGCGGACCACGTCGGCGAGCCGTGCTGGTCGTCCACCACCTCGACGGTGTCGCGCTGCGCGGCCAACCGCGCCATCGTCTTGACGAAGTTCCCTCCGGCAGCGCCGTACACCCACGCGGTCCGCACGACCGAGCCCGCCGCCGGCAGCAGCTCCCGCACCGCCAACTCCCCGGCGAGTTTCGTGCGCCCGTACGCCGATCGCGGCTGCGCCGGTGCGCCGACGTCGTACGGTTCGCGGGCGTCCCCGGCGAAGACGTAGTCGGTGGAGACGTGGACGAGCCGGCCGCCGTGCCGGGCGAGCGCCGCCGCGAGGCACCCGGGGCCGACCGCGTTCACGTGGTACGCCGCCTGCTCGTCGGACTCCGCGGCGTCGACCGCGGTGTAGGCGGCCGCGTTGACGACGACGTCGGGCCGGTGCGTCGCGACCGCGCGGTCGACCGCGGGCAGGTCGGCGACGTCGAGTTCGCGACGGCCGAGCTCGACCACGTCGGTGTCCGCGCGGGCGCCCAGGACGGCGACCAGGTCGGCGCCCAGCTGCCCTCGGGCCCCGGTGACCAGGACGCGCATCACTGTCCGATCTCGGCGTACTTCGCCTCGACCTGCTGCTTCGCCGGTCCCCACCACTCGCGGTGGGCGGTGTACCAGTCGATCGTCTGCTGGAGGCCGGCGCGCAGATCGGTGTACCGGGGCGACCATCCGAGCTCCGTGCGCAGCTTCGTCGCGTCGATCGCGTAGCGCAGGTCGTGGCCGGCCCGGTCCACGACGGAGTCGTACCAGTCGGCCGGCTTGCCCATCAGCTCGAGGACCAGCCGGAGGACGTCGCGGTTGCTGCGCTCACCGTCGGCGCCGATGAGGTAGGTCTCTCCCGCGCGGCCACCGTCGATGATCGTCCACACCGCGGCGTTGTGGTCGTCGACGTGGATCCAGTCGCGGACGTTCGCGCCGGCGCCGTAGAACTTCGGCCGGATGTCGGACAGCACGTTGGTGATCTGGCGCGGGATGAACTTCTCGACGTGCTGGTAGGGCCCGTAGTTGTTCGAACAGTTCGAGATCGTCGCGTGCACGCCGAAGGAGCGGACCCAGGCGCGGACCAGCAGGTCGGAGCCGGCCTTCGTCGAGCTGTACGGGCTCGACGGGTTGTACGGCGTCTGCGGGGTGAACTTCGCCGGGTCGTCGAGCTCCAGGTCGCCGTACACCTCGTCGGTGGAGACGTGGTGCAGCCGGACGCCATGCCGCCGCACCGCTTCGAGGAGGGTGAACGTCCCGACCAGGTTCGTGTGGACGAACGGGGACGGGTCGCGCAGCGAGTTGTCGTTGTGCGACTCGGCGGCGAAGTGGACGACGACGTCGGCGTCGGCGACCAGCGCGTCGACGACCTCGGCGTCCGCGACGTCGCCCTGCACGAGCGTGATCCGGTCGCGCACCGGCGCCAGGCTCGCCGGGTTGGCGGCGTAGGTCAGCGCGTCCAGCACGGTGACGGCGCAGTCGGCGCGGCTGCGCAGGGTGAGGTGGACGAAGTTGGCGCCGATGAACCCGGCGCCGCCGGTGACGAGGACCCGCACGGACGACGAGTATCCCGGAGTGCTCCGGTCCCGGCGTGTGCTCCCGGGCAGCCGGGCCGCGCGCGCTTAGCGTGCTCGGGTGCGTCCGACGTCCCGAGGTGTCCAGCTCGGGGTGCGGGCGGCGGTCGTCGGTCCTCTCGCTGCTCGTCCTCGTCGCCAGCGGCGTGGCGTGGGCGACCTACCGGCAGTTCGCCTCGGACGTCCCCCACGGGCTGGCCGTCCCCGCCGGCAAGGACGTCGACGGCACGGCGCAGAACATCCTGCTGCTCGGCAACGACAGCCGTGCCGGCGCGACGCCGGACGAGCTGAAGGCGCTGAGCACCCAGGACGACGGCGGCAGCGTCAACACCGACACGATGATGGTGCTGCACGTCCCGGCCGGCGGCGCCGCGCGCGTCCGTGGTCAGCCTGCCGCGTGACTCCTGGGTGGAGATCCCCGGGTACGGCAAGGGCAAGCTCAACGCCGCCTACCCCGACGGCTACAACGCCGCGCAAGCAGTACGGCGCCGACGAGACGTCTCGCCGAGGGCGCCGGTGTCGACCTGCTCATCCGCACGATCACCCAGCTGACCGGCCTGCACATCGACCACTACGTCCAGGTCAACCTGCTCGGCTTCTACCGGATCAGCGAGGCCATCGGCGGCGTCGACGTCTGCCTGCTGGCGGCCGCAGAACGCCGACACCGACTCCGACGAGTACGGCCGCGGCTACTCCGGCATCGACCTGCCGGCGGGTGTCTCCCGGATCGAGGGCAACCAGGCGCTGGCCTTCGTGCGGCAGCGGCACGGGCTGCCCGAACGGCGACCTGGACCGCATCCGGCGGCAGCAGTACTTCCTGGCCGCGGCGTTCCGCCGCGTCACTTCGTCGGGGATCCTGCTCAACCCGTTCAAGCTGCACTCGCTGCTCGAACGCGGTGAGCTCGTCGCTGCTGACCGACCCGGCGCTGGACCTGGCGTCGCTGGCCGGCCAGTTCGCCGACCTGTCCACCGGCGACATCAGCTTCGAGACCCTGCCGAACAACGGCGCCGCAGACGATCTACCCCGACGGCGTCGAGACCGCCGATCGTCGAGGTGAACACCGCCGCCATCCCCGCCTTCGTCGCCAGCTGGAGGGCCAGCCCGGCCGACCCGGCGCTGCGCCCGGACCGCCCCGGCCGCGCCGTCGACGGTGACGCTGGACGTCCTCAACGGCGCCGGCGTCACCGGGCTGGCCGGGCGCAACGCCGACGCGCTGCGCGGCGCCGGGTTTCCACGTCGAGACGGTCGACTCCACCGACCCGGCGGCCGCCACGATGGTCGAGTACCCGGCCGGCGCGAGGCCGCGGCGAAGGCGGTGGCGGCGGCCGTGCCGCGGGCGCAGCTGGTCCAGAGCACCACGGTGCCGCGGGTCACGCTGGTGCTCGGCAGCGACGGGACGAGGCGGCGGGCGTCGCGGGCGCGACGTCGTCGGCCCCGCGCACCGTCGTCCGCGGCCGGCACCGCGCCGGCCGCGCCCGCGCCCGGGTCGACGCCGGGCTGCATCGACTGCACCCGCCGGGAACGACTGAGCTGCACCGACGGCGATCCGCCACCGACTGACCCGCCGCGATCCCCTGCCGCGGACCTGACGGCCCGCTGCGGACGCATGGCCGGTCATCAGCTGCCGCAGGTACGGTCCGTGTCATGTCCGACCGTCCGGATCCCGGCGCGCCGCTGCCGCCGGAACTCGACCCGCGGGGGCGGCGGCACGCGCGACGGATGGCCCGCGCGGCCAGCGGTCCGGCGGCGGCAGGGAGCTCCGGCGGCTGCCGGGGGTGCTGCGGCTGCCGGGGGTCCCGGGGCTGGCCGGCCGGGGCGCCGCACCGGCCGGGACACGCGGTGGGGCCTGCGCGGTCGGCGTGCTGTCGCGTGGTCGCCCTGCTGTCGGCGGCCGTCCTGGTCAGCAGCGGCGTCGCGTGGTGGCGCTACCGGGCCAGTTCGACTCGCACATCACCCGCATCGACGCGGTGGCCGGACCGCAGCCCACCGCCGACATCGACGGCACGCGACGAGAACTACCTCATCGTCGGCAACGACAACCGGCAGACCGCCACCGACGCCGAACTGCGCCGAGCTCGGCGCCTCCCGCGACGGCGGCAGCCTGAACACCGACACGATGATGATCGTGCACGTCCCGGCCGACGGCTCGAAGCTCACCGTCGTCTCGTTCCCCCGCGACTCCTACGTCGACATCCCCGGGTACGGCAAGCACAAGCTCAACTCCGCCTACCCCGACGGCTACCAGGCCGCGCAGGGCGACGAGACCGCCAAGGAGACCGCCGGCGCGCAACTGCTCGTCCAGACGATGCAGAACCTCACCGGCGTGACCATCGACCACTTCGTCCAGGTGGACCTGCTGGGCTTCTACCGGATCAGCAACGCCATCGGCGGCGTGCCGGTCGTGCTCTGCGAGGCGCAGAAGGAGTCGAACTCCGGCATCGACCTGCCCGCCGGCCCGTCGGTGATCCAGGGCAAGCAGGCGCTGGCGTTCGTGCGGCAGCGCTACGGCCTGCCCAACGGCGACTTCGACCGCATCAAGCGGCAGCAGTACTTCCTCGCCCAGGCGTTCGACAAGATCACGTCGGCCGGGGTGCTGCTCAACCCGGTCAAGCTCAACAACCTGCTCAACGCGGTCGAGCTCCTCGCTGCAGATGGACCCCGGGCCTGAACCCGTTGCAGCTCGCCCAGCAGCTGCAGAACCTCACCGGCAACAACATCGTTCAGCAGACGATCCCGACCCAGCGGCTTCGAGGACACGACCGACGACGGCGACGTCGTCGTGGTCGACCCGACGCAGGTGCAGCAGTTCTCTGGCCCAGCTGTTCGAGCCGCAGCCGGTCGCCCCGGCGCACCCCGGTCGACCCCGCGACGGTCACCGTCGACGTGCTCAACGGCTCGGGCGTGAACGGTGCTGCGGCCCGCGCGGGCGTCGTGCTGCAAGGGGCTCGGCTTCGAGGTCGGCACGGTGGGCTCCACCGCGATGCGACGGACGACGACGACCGTGCAACTACCCGAGCGGGCAGCTCGTGCAGGCGCAGGCGGTGGCGGCGCACGTCCCCGGGGCCAAGCTCGTGCAGGACTCCGGCGTCAGCCGGGTGACGCTGGTGCTCGGCACGTGACGGCCAGCACCGCCGCCGCCACGACGCCGACCCCCGCTGCCAGCACGCCGGCGACGCCGTCCAGCACCAGCAGCCGTCGGCTGCGTCAACTGAGCCGTGCCGACCAGCCGGAAGGGCTGTTCTCCGCCCTGGTCGCCGCCGCGGCCGACCCGGCCGTTCGTCACCTACTACGACGGCGCGACCGGTGAGCGGTCGGAGCTGTCGGTCCGCTCGTCGGCGAACTGGGTGGCCAAGACCCACTTCCTGCTGCTCGACGAGCTGGGCGCCGGCGTCGGTGACACCGCCGGCGGTGCTCCTGCCCGCCGCACTGGATCACCGTCCCGGTGCTGCTCGGCTGCTGGAGCGCCGGGCTGACGGTGGGCAGCGCCGACGGCGCCGGGACGTGGCGTTCGTGACGGCGGCGAGCGTCGGGAGGCCGCCGGCGTGCGCGGAGGTCTACGCGGTCGACCCGGCCGCCGCCGCCCGCGGCTTCGGCGGCGCCGCGCCGGCGGGGACGACGGACTTCGTCGCGGCGGTGCGCCCGCAGCCCGACGCCTGGACGAGCGTGCACTCCCCGGCCGGCGACTGGTGACCCGGCGCTCGGCGGACCTCCCGCGCCGAGGTCGTCGCCGGGGCGCGCCCGTCGCGCGGGCGACGCTCGGGCTGCCCGCCGGCGCCCGGCTGCTGCTCGACGCCGCGACGGCCGCCACGGACACCGTCGACGCCGTGCTGCTGACCCTCGTCGTGGGCGGTTCGCTGGTGATCGCCGCGGGCGGCGGCCGACGCCGACACGCGGTCGCCGCGCAGGAGCGGGCACGCACCGCCCGGCTGCCCTGAGCGGTCCACGCGGATTAGGGTCGCGGCCATGGACAAGACGGTGGCGTCGGCGGCGCGAGGCCGTCGCGGACATCCCGTCCGGCGCGTCCCTGGCCGTCGGCGGTTTCGGGCTGTGCGGCGTGCCGATCAAGCTGATCGAGGCGCTGTACGAGCTGGGCAGCGACCGACCTCGAGACGGTGTCGAACAACTGCGGCGTCGACGACGCCGGGCTCGGGCGTGCTGCTGTTCGCCGGGCGGATCCGGCGCACCATCGGCTCCTACGTCGGCGAGAACAAGGAGTTCGCCCGGCAGTACCTCGCCGGCGAGCTGGAGCTCGAGCTGACGCCGCAGGGCACGCTCGCCGAGCGGCTGCGCGCCGGCGGCTGCGGCATCCCGGCGTTCTACACCCCGGCCGGCGTCGGCACCCTGGTCGCCGACGGCGGGCTGCCCTGGCGCTACGACCCCGACGGCACGGTCGCGGTCGAGTCGCCGCCGAAGGAGGTGCGCGTCTTCGACGGCAGGCAGTACGTCCTCGAACAGGCCATCGTCACCGACTTCGCGCTGGTCCGCGCCGCCGTCGGCGACCGGCACGGCAACCTGTCTTCGACGCGTCCGCGCGCAACTTCAACCCGCTGTGCGCGATGGCCGGCCGCGTCACGATCGCCGAGGTCGAGCGCCTCGTCGAGCCCGGCGAGATCGACCCCGGGCAGGTGCACACGCCCGGGGTCTTCGTCCAGCGCGTGCGTCGAGGTCGGCGAGGACGGCAAGCGGATCGAGAAGCGGACGGTGCGGCTGATGGCCCTCGTCCCGGACCGAGCTCGCCGCGCGCGCGGCCCGTGAGCTCGCCGACGGCCAGTACGTCAACCTGGGCATCGGGCTGCCGACGCTGGTGCCGAACTACGTCCCCGACGGCGTGCACGTCGTGCTGCAGTCCGAGAACGGCATCCTCGGCGTCGGGCCCTACCCGAGCGAGGACGAGGTCGACGCCGACCTGATCAACGCCGGCAAGGAGACCGTCACCGTCCTGCCCGGGGCGTCGTTCTTCGACTCGGCACTGTCGTTCGGGATGATCCGCGGCGGCCACATCGACGTCGCGATCCTCGGCGCGATGCAGGTCTCGGCCGCCGGCGACCTGGCGAACTGGACGATCCCCGGGAAGATGATCAAGGGCATGGGCGGCGCGATGGACCTCGTCCACGGCGCCAAGCGGGTGATCGTGATGATGGAGCACGTCGCCCGCGACGGCTCGCCCAAGATCGTCGAGCAGTGCACCCTGCCGCTGACCGGCGCGCGGTGCGTGCAGCGGATCATCACCGACCTCGCCGTCATCGACGTCACCGAGCGACGGCCTGGTGCTGCGCGAGACTGCGCCGGGCGTCAGCGTGGACGAGGTGCGGCGGCCACCGAGCCGCCGCTGCGCGTCGAGCTGGTCGGGGCAGCGGCCTGACGCCGCTCGACGACCGCAGCAGATGCCGGCGACCGGACTCGAGCCGGCTCGTTGGCGGTCAGTCGGAGAGGCGGACCAGGTCGGACGGCGCGGCAGCCGCTGTGCCCGCCCGCGGCCGCGGCAGGTGGACGTGCACGGCTCAGATCCAGCCGTTGCGGACCGCGTAGGCCACCGCCTGGGCGCGGTTGCGCAGCTGGTGGCGCGTGGTGACGTCCTGCAGGATGTTCTTGATCGTCCGCTCGGAATAGCACAGCGGCGCGCGACCTCGCGGGTCGAGCAAGCCGTCCGCGACGAGCTCAAGCACGTCCCGTTCACGCGGGCTGGGACCCGCGAGCAGCATGGTCATGCTGTGAGGAGCACGCCGCAGGTCGCCTGATACGCCGAGTCAGCTGCTCGCGGACAGATCGCGCCGCGAACGTTGGGCCGGCGGCCCGCCTCGGCCGAGGCGGCGCCCTACTTCAGCAGCTGGCGGGCCATCACCATGCGGTTGATCTGGTTGGTGCCCTCGTAGATCTGGGTGATCTTCGCGTCGCGCATCATGCGCTCGACCGGGAAGTCCTGGGTGTAGCCGTAGCCGCCGAACAGCTGCACCGCGTCGGTGGTCACCGCCATCGCGGTGTCGGAGGCGAACACCTTGGCCGCGGCCGAGGTGAACGTCAGGTCCGGCTCGCCGCGCTCGGCGCGGGCGGCCGCGGAGTAGACCATCTGCCGGGACGCCTCGATGCGCATCGCCATGTCGGCGAGCATGAACTGCACGCCCTGGAAGTCGGCGATCCGCTGGCCGAACTGCTGGCGCTGCTTGGTGTAGTCGATCGGCGGCGTCGAGCGCGCCCTGGGCGATGCCGAGCGCCTGCGCGCCGATCGTCAGCCGGGTGTGGTCGAGGGTGCGCAGCGCCGTCTTGAAGCCGGTGCCGGGCTCGCCGACGATGCGGTCGGCCGGGATGGTGCAGTCCTCGAAGTAGATCTCGCAGGTCGGCGAGCCCTTGATGCCGAGCTTGCGTTCCTTCGTGCCCGACCGAGAAGCCGGGGTCGTCCTTGTGCACGACGAACGCGGAGATGCCGCGCGCGCCCGGCCGACGGGTCGGTGACCGCCATGACCGTGTAGTAGGTCGAGACGCCGGCGTTGGTGATCCAGCACTTGGTGCCGTTGAGCACCCAGGTGTCGCCGTCGCGCACCGCGCGGGTGCGCATCGCGGCGGCGTCGGAGCCGGCCTCGCGCTCGGACAGCGCGTAGCTGAACATCGCCTCGCCGGCGGCCAGCGGCGGCAGCACCTGCTTCTTGAGCTCCTCCGACGCCGAGATCAGCAGCGGCATGCGTGCCGAGCTTGTTCACCGCCGGGATCAGCGAGGACGACGCGCAGACCCGCGCGACCTCCTCGATGACGATCGCGGTGCTGATCGCGTCGGCGCCCATCCCGCCGTACTCCTCGGGGACGTGCACGGCGTTGAACCCGGCCGCGCACCAGCGCGTCGTGGACGTCCCACGGGAACTGCGCCGGTCTCGTCGATCTCGGCCGCTCGCGGCGCGATCTTGTCCTCGGCCAGGTCGCGCACCGCCTGGCGCAGCATCTGCTGCTCGTCGGTGAGCCGGTAGACGTCGAAGTCGGGGTTCGCCGAGCAGCCATGGCGCCGATGGTAGGACGTCCGAGCAACCGATCGGCCGGGGCAGCAGGGTCCAGCGGCTAGGCTCGCGCCGGGCCGTGACTGGCGCGACGAGGTGGGCGACCACCGGGGAGCGGTCCCGCCGAGCACGCCGCGCGCCTGGGCATCGCGAACGCCAGAGGAGGCGCCATGTCCGTTCCCACCGGTCGGCCGAGCACACCACCGACCCCGTCAGCACCGCCTACCGCGCCGCGCTCGAGGTCATCGGCGCCGTCGAGCCGAGCATCGCGCAGGCGATCCGGCAGGAGCTCGCCGACCAGCGCGCCTCGCTCAAGCTGATCGCCAGCGAGAACTACGCCTCGCCGGCCGTGCTGCTGACGATGGGCAACTGGCTCTCGGACAAGTACGCCGAGGGCACGATCGGGCACCGCTTCTACGCCGGCTGCCAGAACGTCGACACCGTCGAGCAGCTCGCCGCCGACCACGCCAAGGCGCTGTTCGGCGCCCCGCACGCCTACGTCCAGCCGCACTCGGGCATCGACGCCAACCTGGTCGCGTTCTGGGCGATCCTGGCCGCCAGGATCGAGCAGCCGCGCCTGGCCGAGCTCGGCGCCAAGCACGTCAACGACCTGTCCGAGGCCGACTGGGAGTCGCTGCGCCGGGCGCTCGGCGACCAGCGGATGCTCGGCATGTCCCTCGACGCCGGCGGCCACCTCACCCACGGCTTCCGGCCGAACATCAGCGGCAAGATGTTCGCCCAGCGCTCCTACGGCACCGACCCGCAGACCGGGCTGCTCGACTACGACGCGGTGCGCGCGGCCGGCCCGGGAGTTCCGGCCGCTGATCCTCATCGCCGGCTACTCGCGCCTACCCGCGGCGGATCAACTTCGCCAAGATGCGCGAGATCGCCGACGAGGTCGGCGCCGTGTTCATGGTCGACATGGCGCACTTCGCCGGCCTGGTCGCCGGCAAGGTGCTCACCGGCGACTTCGACCCGGTGCCGCACGCCCACGTCGTCACGACCACGACCCACAAGTCGCTGCGCGGCCCGCGCGGCGGCATGGTGCTCTGCCAGCCGGAGTTCGCCGAGTTCGTCGACAGGGGCTGCCCGATGGTGCTCGGCGGCCCGCTGCCGCACGTCATGGCCGCCAAGGCGGTGGCGTTCGCCGAGGCGCGGCAGCCCGAGTTCGCCACCTACGCGCAGGCGGTCGCCGACAACGCCGTCGCGCTGGCCGACGGCCTGATGGCGCCGCGGCGCCCGGCTGGTCACCGGTGGCACCGACAACCACCTCGTCCTGCTCGACGTCTCCGGCTTACGGGCTCACCGGCCGCCAGGCGGAGTCGGCGCTGCTCGACGCCGGCATCGTGACCAACCGCAACGCGATCCCGCGCGACCCGAACGGCGCCTGGTACACCTCCGGCATCCGGCTCGGCACGCCCGGCGCTCACCACCCGCGGGCTGGACGCCGAGGGCATGGACCGCGTCGCCCAGCTCGATCGTCGACGTGCTGACCGCGACCGAGCCGGCCGCGACCTCGTCGGGGACGCCGTCGAAGGCCAAGTACGTCCTCGCCGACGGGGTGGCCGACAAGACCCGGGCCGCCGCCGCCGAGCTGCTGGAGGCGCACCCGCTCTACCCCGGCCTGACGCTCTGACGTTCCGCGGGCGTCGGCTCCGGCTGTCGGGTCAGTTCGCGGCGGGCACGCCCGTACTGCACCGGCCAGTGCACGCGGCTGTCGCCGAGCCGCTCCGCCGCGTGCTGCGGCCAGGACGGGTCGCGCAGCAGCGCGCGGGCCAGCAGGACCGCGTCGGCCCGCTCGTCGGCGAGGATCTGCTCGGCCTGCTCGGGCTCGGTGATCAGCCCGACCGCGGCGACGGGCAGTCCGCTGCCCTGCCGGACCGCCTCGGCGAAGGGCACCTGGTAGCCCGGGCCGACCGCGATCTGCTGCCGCGGGTCGAGCCCGCCGCTGCTGACGTCGATCAGGTCGACGCCGCGGTCGGCCAGCTGCTTGGCGACGTCGACGGTGTCGTCGACGTCCCAGCCGCCGGGCACCCAGTCGGTGGCGCTCAGCCGGACGAACAGCGGCTTGTCGGCGGGCCACACCGCGCGGACCGCGTCCACCACCTCGAGCAGCGCCGCGCGACCGGCCGGCGAGGTCGCCGCCGTACTCGTCGGCGCGGTGGTTGGACAGCGGGGACAGGAACTGGTGCAGCAGGTAGCCGTGCGCGGCGTGGATCTCGGCGACGTCGAAGCCGGCGGCCAGTGACCGCCGCGCCGCGGCCGCGAAGTCGGCGGTCATCGCGGCGATGTCCGCCGCGCTCAGCTCGTGCGGGGTCGGCCAGTCCGGCTTGTACGGCAGGGCTGACGGCGCGACGGTTGCCAGCCGCCGTCGGCCTCGGCCACCCACTCGCCGTGCGCCGGCACGTCCCACGGGCGCGAGGTGGAGGCTTTCCGCCCGGCGTGCGCCAGCTGGATGCCGGCCAGCGACCCCTCGCTGTGGATGAAGTCGGTGATCCGCCGGTAGTCCGCGGCCTGCTCGTCGGTCCAGATGCCGGCGTCGGCGGGGCTGATGCGTCCCTCCGGGGTGACCGCGGTCGCCTCGGTGACCACGAGGCCGGCGCCGCCGCGCGCGAAGCTGCCGAGGTGCACCAGGTGCCAGTCGGTGGGGCGCCCGTCGACCGAGCTGTACTGGCACATCGGCGACACCCACACCCGGTTCGGGAAGGTGGCGCCGCGCAATGTCAACGGACTGAACAATCGGCTCTCGCGGTGGCTCACCTGGTGATCAATGCGCGGCGGCCGCCGGCTCATCCTGCCCGGTGTTGCGGCCCCGCTCCTCCACCAGGCGGTGCGGGACGCGCAGCAGCCGGATCGCCGTGACCAGCACCAGCCCGCCGATGAGGTTGCCGAGCGCGGCGAAGCCCATCGCGCCGAGCCAGGTCAGGTAGCCGAAGGGCGCCCGCCCGGTCTGCAGCGCGCCGAACATGAACAGCGAGTCGAGCACGGAGTGGAACAGCTGCCCGCCGGCGAGCACGAAGCCGAACAGCAGCGCCGGCACGATCCGCACACCGATCGAGTCGGTGCCGTGCTGCATCCGCGTCATCAAGGTGATCACGGCCCCGGCGAGGATCGCCAGGCCAGCGACTGCAGCCCGTAGCCGAGCTCGGCGTAGTGCGTGCCGGCCTCGAGTTCGGCCGAGTGCAGGTCCGGACGGGCCTCCCCGACCAGCCACATGAACACCCAGCCGCCGACGAGGTTGCCGACCAGCGCCAGCACCCACAGCCGGGCGAGGCTGCAGCACCGAGCCGCGCCCGGCGGCCAGGGCGATCACCGGGACCAGGAAGTTCTCGGTGAACAGCTCGCTGCGGGCCAGCAGCAGCGCGACGAACCCGATGCCGAACGCCAGGCCCGCGAGCAGCGTGCTCTTCGTGGCCGCGTAGCACCAGCAGGTACGCCAGCACGCCGGTGCCGACGTCGATGCCGCCGAGCAGCGTCGTGCTGATCATCTGCGCGAGAGGCCGGCGCAGCCGTCACTCGCCCTCGTCGACGAGCCGGTCGAAGGCGTCCTCGACCTCGGGCTCCGGGCGTTGCGGGGTCGCGTGGGTGCTCGGGCGGGTCAGGGACGTCACGCAGTGGGACATACCCGCCGCACCGACGGCACCCCCAGCGCCCCGGCCTGGTGCCCGAGGCACGGAGTGAGGCAGGCGGTCTCCGCGCTGGCCTCCCGGCGGGTGTCCGGGTCGTGCACGACCGCCTGCGCGCGGGCGCAGAACTGGCCGAGGCCAGCACCTGGGTGCTGATCGGCAGCACCGGGTAGGTGAACGAGGACGCCCGGCCGTCCGAGACCGCGATGGTGACCTGGGCGGTGCTGTGCGCCGGCCAGGCCCGCGGCGGGCTGGCCATCGTCCGCCCACACCGCGCCGCAGGTCGGCGAGTAGCGCAGCTCCACCACGCCCGGAGATGTCGGCGTCGCCGGCCAGCGCGGCGGCGCGAGCACCGGTCCCGTCGCCGGTGCAGCCGCTGGCGGCGGGGTCCTCGCCGTCGATCTCGAGTGCGCGCAGCCGCCCGCCGGCGTTCGGCCCCGGCGGCGGTCCCCGCCGTCGACCTGCCGACTGTCGGACCGCCGAGCCGCCGCGGACGCTCGGGGTCGCGGGCCGGTCGAGCCCGCGGCGGCGAGCGCGCCGGTCGCTGCGCACAGCACGCGCGGCGACGCCGACGAGCAGAGCGGTGCGGGCCCGGAGCCGCCGCGCAGCCGTCGGCGGGGCCGCCGGCTCCCCGGCCGGGACGTCCGCCGGGGTCCCGGCCGCGTCCTGGACGGACCGACGCCGGACGGTCTCGTCGACGGTCTCCATCCGGCACGGCGACGACCGGGCCCTCCGCGTCCGCGGGCGCGAGCGCCGCCCGCCAGCGCTCGGCCCAGTCGCTCCTCGTCCGCGCCGCAGCCGGCCGCGAACGCGCGGACGACCTGCTCGGTCGGCAGGCGCAACCCGCGCGTCGCCTCGGCGAGCGTGCTCGGGGCGTAGTGGGTCAGCTGGGCCAGCCGCCGGAAGCTCGGGCGCGCCGGCGCCGCAGCCGCAGCGCCCGCAGGTCGGCCGCGAGGCTGCCCACTGCCGCAACCGACCGCCGGTCCGCGACGGTGCTGTTCGGCGTGTTCACAGCTCTGAACACATATCGCGCCCGAACGGCCGCGGACACCGTCCGAGCGGTCATCGTTGCCGTACCGATACGCCGCGGCGCACCGACCGGTGCCCGGCGGACGGGCTGCCCCTGATCAGTCACCCGGTCGAAGGGGTCCCGCATGCCCCGAACGTCGCGTTGGACGTCCCGCCTCACCGCCCGAGCCACGCCCGTCCTCGCGTCGGCGACCGCCGCCGCGCTGACGCTCGCCGCGTGCTCCTCGAGCACAACAAGTCGCTGTTCTACCGGAACCCCCGGCTGACCAACGTCTACAGCCTGTTCGCCACCGGTGGCTACTACGACAGCGTCAACATGGGGACCTCGGACGGGAAGTGATCCGGTCGGTACGTCGACGGCGGGGGCAGGGTGACCTGCCCCCGTCGCCCGTCGATCGCAGCGTTCGCCTACGGAGGACCCGCCCATGCCCACTCGTACCGCCCGCACCGCCTGGAACGGCACCCTGCAGGAAGGCTCCGGCCAGGTCGAGCTGTCCAGCTCGAAGGTCGGCACCTACGAGGTGTCCTTCCCCAAGCGCGCCGCCGACGACGCCGGCGGCACCACCAGCCCGGAGGAGCTCGATCGCGGCCGCGCACTCCGCGTGCTTCGCGATGCAGCTGTCGGCCAACATCGCGCAGGCCGGTGGCACACCGCAGTCGCTGGAGGTCCAGGCCGACGTCACGCCTCGGCCCGGACCCGGCCGGCGGCTTCCGGCTCACCGGCATCACGCTGAAGGTCACGCGGCGAGGTCGACGGCCTGGACAAGGCCGGGCTTCCAGAAGGCCGCGCAGGACGCCAAGGCCGGCTGCCCGGTGAGCAAGGCCCTGACCGGCGTCGACATCTCACTGGACGCCCAGCTCGAGAGCTGACGTCGTCACGGACGGTCTCGGGGATCGCGCGGACACCCGCACGATCCCCGAGATCATCCGCTGAGACCCCCGCTGCAGCGTCAGCCTTGGTCGGCCTTGTCCGTGCCGCGCTCGGACTCCTCGCCGGTGGGCAGCTCGTGGTGGCCGCCGAACGCCTGCCGCATCGCCGAGAGCAGCTTGTCGGCGTACACCGCCTCGCCGCGGGAGCTGAATCGCTCGTAGAGCGCGGTCGACAGCACCGGCACCGGCACGCCCTCGTCGATGGCGGCCTTGATCGTCCAGCGGCCCTCGCCGGAGTCCGACACCCGGCCGGCCAGGCCCTCCAGCGTCGGGTTCTCCGCCAGCTGCGCCGCGGTGAGGTCGAGCAGCCAGGAGGCGACGACGCTGCCGCGCCGCCACACCTCGGTCGACGGCCGGGATGTCGATGTCGTACTTGTAGAACTCCGGCTCCTCGATCGGGGCGACCTCGGCCGAGGCGTCCTGCATCCGGTTGCCGGCGTTGGCGCCCTTGAGCACGTTCAGCCCCTCGGCGTACGCGGCCATCATCCCGTACTCGATGCCGTTGTGGACCATCTTGACGAAGTGGCCGGCGCCGTTCGGGCCGCAGTGCAGGTAGCCGTTCTCCGCCGGTGACGCGTCGCCGGTCAGCCCCGGCGTGCGCGGCGCGGCGTCGACGCCGGGGGCGATGCTCTTCAGCAGCGCGTCGATGTGCTCGCACGGCCTCGGTGTCGCCGCCGACCATGAGGCAGTAGCCGCGCTCGAGGCCGAACACGCCGCCGCTGGTGCCGATGTCGATGTAGTGGATGCCCTTGGGGCGCAGCCCCTCGGCGCGGCGGATGTCGTCGCGGTAGTTGGAGTTGCCGCCGTCGATGATGATGTCGCCGGAGTCCATGTGCTCGGCGATCTCGTCGACGATCTTGCCGGTGATGGCGGCCGGGATCATCACCCAGGCCACCCGCGGCGTGTCCAGCTTCGAGACGAACTCCTCCAGCGAGTGCGAGCCGGTGGCGCCCTCCTTCTCCAGGCGAGGCGACGACGTCGTCGCTGACGTCGTAGACGACGCACTCGTGGCCGTCGCGCATGAGGCGGCGCACGATGTTCGCGCCCATCCGGCCGAGGCCGACCATTCCGAGCTGCATCAGGCTGTCCTTCCGGGCTTGACGGGCATCGCGGTAGCGGCGGATCAGTGCGTTCGTGGAGCTGTCGTGGTGCAGGTCGGCGTCGGAGCTGAACTCGTCGGCGACCTTCTTGGCGAGGACCTTGCCGAGTTCGACGCCCCACTGGTCGAAGGAGTTGATCGACCAGATCGTGCCCTGCACGAAGACGCTGTGCTCGTAGAGGGCGATGAGCTGGCCGAGCGCGTAGGGGGTCAGCGCGTCGAGCAGCAGCGTGTTCGACGGGCGGTTGCCCTCGAAGACCCGGTGCGGCACGAGCGCAGTCCTCGGTGCCCTCGGCGCGCACCTGCTCGGCGGTCTTGCCGAACGCCAGCGCCTCGGACTGGGCGAAGACGTTGGCGATGAGCAGGTCGTGGTGGTTGCCCAGCGGGTTCAGCGTCTGCAGGAAGCCCGATGAAGTCGCAGGGGATGAGCTTCGTGCCCTGGTGGATCAGCTGGTAGAAGCTGTGCTGGCCGTTGGTGCCCGGCTCGCCCCAGTAGACCGGCGAGGTCTGGTAGTCGACGTGCGCGCCGGCCAGCGTCACCGACTTGCCGTTGGACTCCATCGTCAGCTGCTGCAGGTAGGCCGGGAACCGCTTGAGGTACTGCTCGTAGGGCAGCACCGCCTGGGTCTGGGCGTCGAAGAAGTCGGAGTACCAGACCGTCAGCAGACCCGAGCAGCACCGGCAGGTTGCGCTCGAACGGCGTGGTGCGGAAGTGCTCGTCCATGGCGTGGAAGCCGGCGAGCATCTCGCCGAAAGCGTCCGGCCCGACGGCGAGCATCGTCGACAGGCCGATCGCGGAGTCCATCGAGTAGCGCCCGCCGACCCAGTCCCAGAACCCGAACATGTTCATCGGGTCGATGCCGAACTGTCTCGACCTCCTCGGTGTTGGTCGACACCGCGACGAAGTGCTTGGCGATCGCGGACTCGTCGCCGCCGAACGCGTCGAGCGTCCACTGCCGCGCCGTGTGCGCGTTGGTCATCGTCTCGAGCGTCGTGAACGTCTTGGACGAGACGATGAACAGCGTGCTCGCCGGGTCGAGGTCGCGGGTGGCCTCGACGAAGTCGGTGCCGTCGACGTTCGACACGAAGCGGAACGTCGAGGTCGCGGTCGCTGTAGTGCCGCAGCGCCTCGTAGGCCATCACCGGGCCGAGGTCGGAGCCGCCGATGCCGATGTTGACGACCGCGCGGATCCGCTCGCCGGTGTGCCCGACCCAGCTGCCGTCGCGGATCGGTCGGCGAACTCGGCCATCCGGTCGAGCACCTCGTGCACCGCCGGGACGACGTCGACGCCGTCGACCTCGATCTGCGTCCCGCGCGGGGCGCGCAGCGCCACGTGCAGCACCGCGCGGTGCTCGGTGATGTTGATCTTCTCGCCGCTGAACATCGCGTCGATGCGCTCGCGCAGCCCGGACTGCTCGGCGAGCTCCAGCAGCGCGCGCAGCGTGTCGTCGGTGACGCGGTTCTTCGAGTAGTCGAGGTAGATGCCCTCGGCGTCGACGGTGAACCGCGTCGCCGCGGTCGGGGTCGGCGTCGAACAGCTCGCGCAAGGTGGTGGCGCGCAACGCCTCCGCCTGCTTCTCGAGCTCGGCCCAGGCCGGCCGGCTGCGCAACGGCGGTCGATCGGTGGGCGTTTCGGAACGGGTCATGCCGGTGCCTCCCGCGGTCGGGTCGCGCATCACTGCCCATCTCAGCACCTCGGCCGCACGGCGGGCCAGCGGGGCCGATCATCACCGGGCGAGGGCCCACCCGCACTAGGCTGCGCCAGGTGCTGCCCGCCGAGCTCGAACGCAGGCTCGCGCAGACCGTCGCCGGACGCCAGCGGGACTGGCGGGTGCCCTCGATCGCGGCGGGCCTGCTGCGCGCCGGCGCGCTGGACTGGACGATCGGCGTCGGCGCGTTCGAGCTCGGACACCCGGACGAACCCGCCGGACGCGTACACCGCCTACGGCATCGGTTCCATCACCAAGACGTTCACGGCCGCGATGGTGCTGCAGCTGCGGGACGGCGGGGCGCTGGAACTGGCGGACCCGCTCAGCCGCTGGATCGACGGGGCGCCGCCGCTGCCGCTGCGCGAGCTGCTCGCGCACGCCTCCGGCCTGCAACGCGAGCTGCCGGGCGACGCCTGGGAGACGATGGTCGTCCCGAGCATCGAGGACGCCGTCGCCGCCCTCGACCGGGTCGAACGGGTCCTGCCGCAGCGGCGCAGCTGGCACTACTCGAACCTCGCGTACGCACTGCTCGGCGAGGTGGTCGCCCGCGTCGACGGCCGCCCGTGGGAGCAGTCGCTGCGCGCCCGGCTGCTCGAGCCTCTCGGGCTGCGCCGGACCTCCCTCGAGCCGCCGGACGAGCGCGCGGTCGGGTACTGGGTGCACCCGTTCGCCGACGTCGTCCGCCCGGAGCCGTGGCCGGCGATGAACGCCTTCTCCGCCGCCGGCGGGCTCTGGTCGACCCTCGACGACCTCTCCCGCTGGGCGGCGTTCCTCGCCGGCGCCGGCGAGCAGGACGTGCTGGCACCCGCCACCCTCGAGGAGATGGCGCGCCCGGAGATCGTCACCGACGCCGAGCGGTGGACGAAGGCATGGGGGCTCGGCCTGGAGCTCACCCGCTCCGGCGAGCGGTTGCTCGCCGGGCACAGCGGCGGCATGCCCGGCTTCTCGGCCGGACTCGCGGTGTTGCGCGCCGAGGGGATCGGCGCTGTCGTCCTCGTCAACGCCACCTCCGGCGCCGACGCGACCGGCCTCGCCGTCGAGCTGGCCTGCCGGGCCCACGAGGAGGACCCGCCGCCGCCGGACCCGTGGCGCCCGGGCGACGCCGTCCCCGCCGACGTCGAGCCACTTCTGGGACGGTGGTGGTCGGAGGGGTCGGCGTTCGCGTTCGCCTGGCGCGACGGGCACCTCGAGGCCCGGCTCGAGTCCGCGCCGGCACACAAGCCGCCCGCGGTGTTCGAGCCCACCGGCGACGGGGAGTACCGCGCGGTGTCCGGCCGGGAGCAGGGCGAGCTGCTGCGGGTCGGCCGGCACGACGACGGGTCGGTGCGCCGGCTCTACTGGGCCGGCTACCCGTTCACCCGCGAGCCCGGAGAGTTCGGCGCGTGATCACCGCCGTCGGCGCCCGCAACTGGGCCGGCAACATCACCTTCTCCGGGCCGGTGCACCGCCCGGCGACGCTCGACGAGCTGCGCGCCCTGGTCGCCGCGACGCCGGAGCTGCGGGTGCTCGGCACCGGGCACTCCTTCAACCGGATCGCGGACGCACCGGCCCTGGTCAGCGTCGCCGACCTCGTCGCGGAGCCGCGCCTGACTCCCCGACGGCTCGGTCGTGGTCAGCGCCGGGACGCGCTACGGCGAGTTGGCGCCGTGGTTGCACGCCCGTGGCCGGGCGCTGGCCAACCTGGGCTCGCTGCCGCACATCTCGGTCGCCGGAGCGTGCGCCACCGGGACGCACGGCTCCGGGGTGGGCAACCGGTGCCTGGCGTCCGCGGTCTCCTCGGTGAGGCTCGTGCTGGCCGACGGGGAGCTGCTGGGCCTCGACCGTGGCGACCCGCGCTTCGGTGGGGCGGTGCTCGCCCTCGGCGCCCTCGGCGTGGTCCTCGAGCTGACGCTCGACACCGTGCCGGCGTACGAGCTCACCCAGACCGTCTACGAGGACCTGCCGTGGTCGGCGGTCCAGGACGCCCTGTCGGACGGTCCTCGGCGGCGGCTACAGCGTCAGCCTGTTCACCCGGTGGCAGCGCCGCGACGTCGTCGACGCCGTGTGGGTGAAAACGGCCGCCGGCCCCGCGCGGTCGTGGTTCGGCGCCCGGCCGGCGGACGGCCCACGCCACCCCGTCCCGGGGGTGGACCCGGTCCACTGCACCGAGCAGTCCGGCCGGCCGGGGCCGTGGTTCGAGCGGCTGCCGCACTTCCGTCTGGAGTTCACGCCGAGTGCCGGGGACGAGCTGCAGACCGAGTTCCTCGTCGACGCGGCCGACGCGGTCGCGGTGCTGGGCGCGGTGCGCGAGCTCGGCGACGTCCTCGCGCCGGTGCTCCAGGTCAGCGAGGTGCGGACGATCGCCGCCGACGAACTGTGGCTGAGCCCGGCCTCGGGGCGGGCGTCGGTGGCGGTGCACTTCACCTGGACCGACGACGCCGCCGCCGTCGCCCCGGTCGTCGCTGCGGTGGAGCGGGCGCTGGAGCCGTTCGCGCCGCGCCCGCACTGGGGCAAGGTCTTCTCGCTGGACCCGGCCACCGTCCGCTCGCGCTACCCGGAGGCGGACCGGTTCGCGGCGCTCGCGCGCGAGCTGGACCCCGCGGGGACCTTCCGCAACGCCTTCGTCGCGCCGTACGTCGCGCAGTAGAGGTGGTACGCGTGATCCGGCCGTGATCAGCCTCGACGGGTCCGGGCTGACCGTCGCGCAGGTCGTCGCCGTCGCCGACGGTGAGCCGGTCGAGCTGTCCGGGCGCGCCCGGGACGCCGTCGAGGCCTCGTCCCGGTACGCGGTCGAGGTGAGCGCGCAGCGGCCGCTGTACGGCCGCACCACCGGTGTCGGCGCCAACCGGGACGTCGCCGTCCCGGCCCCGACGAGCACGCCCGCGCGCTGTTGCGCAGTCACGCGACGTCGGCCGGGCCGGTGCGAGCCCGGCGTCGGGTGCGGGCGATGCTCGCCGTCCGGCTGAACCAGCTGGCCGCCGGCGGTGCCGGCGTGCGGTCTGGAGCTCGGCGAGGCGGTCGTCCGGGCGCTGGACGACGACGTGCTGCCCGACGTCCGGGAGTACGGCAGCGTCGGCACCAGCGACCTGGCGGCGCTGGCCACCGTCGCGCTGGCGCTGCCCGTCGAGCCCACGGTGCGACGACGCCCTGCCGTTCCTGTCCAGCAACGCCGCGACGATCGCCGACGCCGCGCTGGCGTGCGCCGAACTCGGCCGGCTGGCGCGGGCCGCGCTCGCCGTCGCCGCCCTGACCGTGCGCGCCGTGGACGGGAACCTCGAGGCGTTCGCGCCGGCGGTGGAGCGCGCGACGCCGTTCGACGGCGCGCGGCCGTCTGCCGCTGGGTCCGAGCGCTGCTGACCGGCGCGCAGGAGTCCGGCGAGCTGGTGGCGGCGCGGCTGCAGGACCCGTTCGGGATCCGCACCCTGCCGCAGGTGCACGGCGCGCTGCTGGACGCCCTCGCGGTGCTCGACGACACGGTCCGGCGGATGTCGAACAGCCCCGCCGAGAACCCGCTGGTGCTGCCGGGGGTCGCCGGTGACCCACCACGGCGGGTTCCAGGCCGCCTACCTCGGGCAGGCGCTCGACGCCGTGCGCCACGCGCTGGCGCAGTCGGCGCAGCTGGGCTGGCGCGACTGGCGCTGGTCCTGGATCCGGCGTACACCGGGGCTGCCGCCTTCCTCGGCGACGGCACGCCCGGCGCGTCCGGGGTGATGCTCGTCGAGTACGTCGCGGCCTCCGCACTCGGCGGAGGTGCGCGCGCTGGCCGCGGCGCCGGCCGGCGTGCAGACCGTGCACGCTCTCGCCGGGCGTGGAGGACGCGACGTTCGCCTCGCTCGCGGCGCGGCAGGCGCTGGTGGCCGCCGAGGCCTACCGCGCGGTGCTGGCCTGCGAACTACTCGCCGCGGTGCGGGCGCTACGGCTGCGCGGGCGGGACGCCGCTGTGCCGCCGGCGTGCCGGGTCCTGCCCGGACGAGCGTCGCCGACCGCGACCTCACCGGCGACTGGCCGTCGCCGGCACGCTCCTGCCGGGCCTCGCCGACTCGCTGGGGTAGCCGGTCGCTAGCGGGGCGCGCGCCGGCCCCGCAGCCGGGCGCCGGCGAACAAGAAGTTCGCCAGGAACAGCACGATGCCGATGATCAGCAGCCAGAACAGGCCCTTGACGACGGCGCCGACGATGCCCAGCGCGACGGCGACCAGGATGATGAGCAAGAACAGGGCCACGGCGGCCTCCTCGCGGATCGAGTACTGCGTCAGCGGCGGGCCAGACGGCGTTCGCCATCGGCGCCCGGGGTGTAGGTCAGCTCGTAGTAGCTGAAGACGTTCGGCTCGTCCGCGGCCAGCAACTCGCCGTCGGTGTCGATCGACGGGGCGTCCTTGACCAGCTTCTGCGGCCAGCGGACCCGGACGTAGCCGGGACCGACGGTGGCGTTGTGCAGCGGGACGAAGCCAGCTTGTGCCGCCCGATGAGCCCGACCTGGACGGTCGCGAACGCGGGCTGGTCGTCGCGGTGTCGACGTACACGGCCTCGAGCGACCCGATCTTCTTGCCGTCCGGGTCGATGACGCTCTGCCCCGCCAGTCGCGGATGTTGTCGGCCTCGAACACCGGGTCCTCTGCAGTTCCTGTCCGGGGCTTCGCTACCACCAGATCGCCCGGGCTGCATGCCCATGTGCCGCTGAGTAACCGGACTGTCCGTATTTGCAGCGCTGTCCGCTCGTCGCCTACCGTCGTGATGAGCTGTCACCCCCGCTCGCGTCCCGCACCGGCACGCCGGGGCGCCCCGGAACAGCCGGCGGCGCACCACCGCGCGCGAGCACGTCCGTCTGGAGTGCGTCTTGGGTCCCGCTGCCCCCGACATCCCCGCCGTCGATCCCGCGCGGGATCCCGTCGTCATCATCGGCGCCGGGCCGGCCGGCCTGACCGCCGCCCACGAGCTGAGCCTGGCGGGCGTGCCCTGTGTCGTGCTGGAGGCCACCGACGACGTCGGCGGCATCAGCCGCACCGTCGAGCGCAACGGCTGGCGCTTCGACATCGGCGGGCACCGGTTCTTCACGAAGGTGCCCGAGGTCGAGGAGCTGTGGAACCACTTCCTCCCGGACGGGGAGTTCCTGCTCCGGCCGCGGATGAGCCGCATCTACTACCGCGGCAAGTTCTTCGACTACCCGCTCAAGGCGTCGAACGCCCTGAAGAACCTCGGCATCGTCGAGGCGGTCCGCTGCGTGCTGTCCTACTTCCTGGTGCGGGTCCGTCCGCCGAAGGACCAGAGCAACATCGAGGGGTGGGTCGCCGCGCGGTTCGGCTGGCGGCTCTACCGGATCTTCTTCAAGACCTACACCGAGAAGGTGTGGGGCGTCCCGGCCACCGAGATCGAGGCCGACTGGGCGGCGCAGCGGATCAAGAACCTGTCGCTGGTGTCGGCGATCTGGAACGCGCTGTTCCCGAAGCGCGGCCAGACCAAGATCACCACGTTGATCGACCGGTTCCGCTACCCGAAGTACGGCCCCGGCCAGATGTGGCGGGCCGCTCGGGACGAGGTGGTCAGCCGCGGGGTCGAGGTCCGGCTCAACACCGTCGTCACCGGCGTCGAGCGCCGCGACGGCCGGGCAGTCAGCGTCTCCTACGCCGGGCCGGACGGCGCGGGCACCGTCCGCGCCAGTCACGTCGTCTCCTCGATGGCGATCCGCGAGCTGATCGCCGCGATCGAGCCGGCGGTACCGGACGAGGTGCGCCGCGCCGGCGACGGCCTGCGCTACCGGGACTTCCTCACCGTGGCGCTGGTCGTGCCGCAGGAGTTCAGCTTCCCGGACAACTGGATCTACATCCACGACCCGGCGGTGAAGGTCGGCCGCATCCAGAACTTCGGCTCCTGGTCGCCGTACCTGGTCAAGAACGGCCGCACCTGCCTCGGCCTGGAGTACTTCGTCACCGAGGACGACGAGCTGTGGAGCGCCCCGGACGGCGAGCTCATGGCGCTGGCGTCGAAGGAGATCCGCGAGCTCGGATTGGTCAGCGGCGACGTCGTCGAGGCCGGTTACGTCGTGCGGCAGCCGAAGGCCTACCCCGTCTACGACGCCCATTACGCAGCGAACGTCGAGACGATCCGCCGGTGGCTCGAGTCCGACCTGCCGAACGTGCACCTCGTGGGCCGCAACGGCATGCACCGCTACAACAACAGCGACCACAGCATGATGACGGCGCTGCTGACCGCGCGGAACATCCTCGCCGTCGAGCGCGGCGAGCAGCCGCCGCACGACGTGTGGGCGGTCAACGTCGAGGAGGAGTACCACGAGGAGTCCGCGGACCCGTCCTCGGGCTCCGACTCGCGGTCGGACTCCCGCAAGGGCACCGGCCGCGACGCGCCGCTGCTGCCGGCCCGCACCTCGCCGGCCCGCGACTGACGCCGCTCCTCCCGCGACGCCCCAGCGTCACGAGGGCCCTGCCGATCCGGCAGGGCCCTCGTCGTCGTCCGGCCGACGGTCTTGTGCCGCACGCGTCCGCACTGGTTGTGTGTGCCACCTGTGCTCACGATGTGAGACGGGTGTCCCTTCGGTGAGGAGTGACGGATGCGGGTTCGCGCGACCGTACTGGGATCGTTCGTCATAGTCGCGCTCGGCGCGGCCTTCGCGTCGGCCCCGAGCGGGTCGGCCGCGCCGTCCGGCGCCGCGCAGCGCGTCATCGTCCTGCTGCGCGACCAGCACTCCCAGCTCCCGGCGGCGCCCGCGACGGTGGGCCGCCGCGCGGCGGCGGTCGCGACCGACCAGGACCCGGTGCGTCGCACCATCGGGCGTCTGGGCGGCGCGACGACGCGGGCGTACACCACGCTGAACGCGGTCGCGGCCACCGTTCCGGCGTCCTCGGTGAACGAGTTGCGCGCCGACCCGTCCGTCGCGGCCGTGGTCCCCGACCTGGTCTGGGACGCGCCGCAGCCCGCCCGGGACGGCGCCGCCGCGACGGCCGCCGGTCCCGCCGTCACCGGTCCGCAGCGCGTCTGCCCCACCGACCCCGCCCACCCGCTGCTGGAGCCCGAGGCGCTGCCGCTGACCTCGACGAACTCCGACGACCCGACCGCGTTGACCGCTCGGTCCCTGGGCTACGACGGCCGGGGCGTCAAGGTGGCGTTCATCGCCGACGGCGTCGATGTCGACCAGCCGGACTTCATCCGTAGCGATGGCAGCCACGTCTTCGTCGACTACCAGGACTTCTCCGGCGACGGCACCGCCGCGCCGACCTCCGGCGCGGAGGCCCTCGGCGACGCCGGCTCCATCGCGGCGCAGGGCCGGCAGGCGTACGACCTGTCGACGTTCGTCAACCCGGCGCACCCCCTGCCGCCGGGATGCACCATCCGGGTCGAGGGGATGGCCCCGGGCGCGGCCCTGGTCGGGCTCAAGGTGTTCCCCAACGCGCTGCTGACCGCGCCGACGTCCACGATCATCCAGGCCATCGACTGGGCCGTCACCCACGACCACGTCGACGTCCTCAACGAGTCCTTCGGCGCGAACCCGTACCCCGACACCGCCGCGGACCCGATCAGCCTGCTCAACCGCGACGCTGTCGACGCCGGCGTGACGGTGACCGCGAGCACCGGCGACGCCGGCTCCGGCAACACCAACGGCACGGCGTCCACCGACCCCTGGGTGATCGGCGTCGCCGGCAGCACACAGTTCCAGGCGTACGTGCAGTCGAGCTACAGCGGCGCGCAGCTCGGCAACGGGCGCTGGGTCAGCGACCAGCTGTCGTCGCTGTCGTCGGGCGGCATCTCCCAGACCGGTCGCGTCCCGGACCTCATGGCTCCCGGCGACCTCGGCTGGTCGACCTGCTCGCAGCGTCTGCTGCCCGATCGGACACCGCAGTACCAGGCCTGCACGAACGGCACCGGTGCGCCCAGCGACCTGCAACGCTTCGGCGGGACGAGTGAGTCCGCGCCGCTGGCCGCCGGCGCCGCAGCCCTGGTCATCCAGGCCTACCGGCAGGCGCACGCCGGCCGCTCGCCGTCGCCGGACCAGGTCCGGCGCGTGTTGGACAGCAGCGCGGACGACCTGCACCTGCCGGCAGCCGATCAGGGCGCCGGCCGGCTCGACAGCTACCGCGCGGTGCAGGCGGCGGCCAGCCTGGACGGCGCTCCGGCCACCGGCCAGGGGCTGGTCTTCAGCCAGCCCCAACTGTCGACGACGACCACACCGGGCGCATCCGTGACGAGCAAGGTCACCGTGACCAACACCGGCGTCGGGCCGCAGCGCGTCACGGCTTCGCTGCGCAGGATCGACTCGGTCGCCGCCTCCCAGAGCCAGACCGTGCAGCTGGACTCCGCCGGACCGACGTTCCTCGACCAGCTCGGGCGTCCGCGGGCGTACACGAACGCGGCGGTGACCGTCCCGGTCGGCACGGACCTGCTCCGCGCCGCCATCTCCTGGCCGGGACCGGCCGGCCCGTACGTCCGGCTGATCCTGTTCGACCCACAGGGGACGTTGACCGCCTACTCCATCCCGCAGGGCGCCGGCAACGTCGGCAGCGTCGAGGTGCACGACCCCGCGCCCGGCACCTGGCGCGCGGTCCTGTGGACCCTTCCGGGCACGGCCGGCTTCTCCGGACCGGTGTCGCTGCGCACGACGGACTACGTCGCGAGCTCCGCGGGGACCGTGACGCCGTCCTCGGTCACGCTGCCGCAGGGCGGCTCGCAGGTCCTCGCCGTGACGACCAAGGCCCCGGCCAGCGGCGCTCAGGCCTCCTCGCTGGTCCTCACCGGCCGGTTCGGCCAGACCAGCACCCTGCCGGTGGTCGTCCAGGCCGTCCAGCCGGTCACCGCGAGCCGTGCGGCGAGCTTCACCGGGACGCTCCAGCAGGCCAACGGGCGCGACTACAGCCCCGGCCAAGCCGACACCTACCGGTTCGCGGTGCCGGCCGGGGCGCGTGACCTCGACGTCACGTTGACCCTCGGCGGGACGCCGGCGAGCGAGGTCGTGGCGCACCTGTCCGACCCGTCCGGCGAGCCGGTCGACACCGTGCTGAACACCGATCCGACGACCTACGACCCGACGCAGCCGGCGCCGGTGACGAGCAACGGTCTGCAGATCGAGCACGCGAACCCGGTGGCCGGCGTCTGGCAACTCACTGTCGAGCTCGCGAACCCGGTCGCCGGTGCGGCGTTGCCGCAGGCCTATCACGGCACCGTGGCCCTCAACCGCGTCCGGGTGAGGTCGACGGGCGTCCCGGGGACCACCGGCGCGAGGGTCAGCAAGGCCAAGGGCGTCACCGCGACGGTGCGCGTGGTCAACACCGGGCCCGCACCGCGGACGTTCTTCCTCGACGCCCGCACGACGGCCAGCCGGACCTACCCGCTGGTGGCGACGCAGGACGCGACGAGCGACCCGTACACGGCCTCGGTCGCCCTGCCGTTGCCGACGGAGGACGTGCCGGCGTGGCTGGTGCCCACCGAGTCGACCCGGGTGACCGTCGGCGCCTCGTCGACCGCGCCGGAGACGTTCGACCTCACGGCGTTGGACAACCCGACCGCGATCAACGCGCCGAGCAGCCCTGACGTCGAAGCCAGCGTGTCAGGCAACAGCGCGACCGCGACGCATCCCGGCAACCCTGTCGCGTCGGTGCTCTGGGCGGCGTTCCCGAGTCTCATCGGGCCGTTCCCGCCCGAGGGCGCGGCCCCGGGCAGCGTGAACATGCAGGCAGCGGTGGTCACCCGGCAGTTCGACCCCGCAGTCAGCACCAGCACCGGCGACCCGCTGCTGGCGACCGTCGACGCCGCCGCCCCACGGACCACGCCGGTCACACTCCCGCCCGGCGCGGCGGTGACCCTGCAGGTCCGCATCGCGCCGACGGACAGTGTCGGGAGCCGGGTGCGCGGGACGTTGTTCGTCGACGTCCTGCAACCCGGCGGCGCCGCCGGACTGTCCAGCTACGCCGACGCCATCGCCGCCGTGCCGTACCAGTACACGATCACGAGGTGACGCCCGCTCGCTGGGCGTGATCACCGCGCAGTCCGCGCTGCGGCGACGACCCGGCTGATCACGAGGGCCGCACCGTCCGATCCCGACGGTGCGGCCCTCGTGATGTCGTGACCGCGTGACCTCGTGAGACGAGAGGACGGGCGGCGACCGGCGGTCAGCGGGGGCTGAACCGGACCAGGTACTCGCGCTCGTCGTCGTGCGTGGACGGCTCCTGCAACGTCATCATCGCCGGGCGCAGCGTGCTCAGCGTGTAGGACAGCTGCTCGCACTTGTAGTCGAACGTGCGGTAGCCCGGGGACCAGACCAGCCAGATCGCCCCGGACGCACGGGCGTCGGCGCGCTCGGCGAACTCCGCGACCGACGCGGCGTCGTTCCGTGCGGCGTAGTCCACCCAGTCGACGCGGTTCGCCGGGGCGAACGTCGGGAAGACGGCTTGGGCCGTCCCGTCGGGGAGCAACCGGCTCACCGCGGGCCCGAGCTGGTCGGGGCAGTAGACCACCAGGTCGCCGGCGCTGTAGCCGTCCTTGATCAGTGCCGCGGTGTGCGCGGCCTGGGTGCGGTTGTCCTGGAACGGCTCCGGCAGGCTGCCGACCAGGCCGAGGACGGCGAACAGCGCCACCGCGGACAGCCCCCCGCGCGGGGGGAGGCGGCGCACGCCGATCGCGACGAGCAGCACGGCCGGGCCGAAGGCGACGGCGCTGTACCGCACCGGGAACCCGGCCCGGGCGAGCTCGCTGACGACGACGCCGAGCAGCAGCGTCCCGGCCGAACCGATGAGCAGCGCGAGACCGGTACGCGACAGCGGGCCGCGCAGCGCGACCCCGCCCTCGATCCGCGAGCCGGCCACGGCCAGCACGGCGAGGCCGACGGCGAGCAGGAACAGCAGGTCCGCGGCGGGGCGGTTGCCGCCGGCCCACTCCCGCCCGACGTCGAAGACGGCCGAGACGCTCGGCGTGCTGGCCCAGGGAGTGCCGGTGTGCCGGGTCTGGAAGACGAAGCCCGGCAGCCACGGGACGAACAGCAGCGCCCCCCCGGCGAGGCCCGCGAGCAGGCGCCAGTGCCGACGGATCACGAGGACGAGGGCGACCGTCCCGAGCAGGAAGAACGCCCAGTAGTGCGTCAGCGCCAGCAGGCCGGACAGGACCGCCAAGCCGACCAGGCGGCCCGGCGTCGGCTGTCGGGACGCCGCCGACAGCGCCCACGCCAGGGCCAAGGACAGCAGGATGAGCAGGGCGTACATGCGCGTCTCGGTCGAGTACCGGACGGCGAACGGCGAGACGCCCAGCGCGACGACCGCGAGCCGGCCGGTCGTGGTGTCACCACCGGACAGTGACCGCCCGGCGAAGTAGGCGACGACCAGGGCGGCGAGGGACACGACGCTCGACAGCGCGCGGACGGCGATCGTGGACGTGCCGAACGCGGCGATCCAGAAGTGCAGCACCAGGTAGTACAGCGGCGGCGAGCCGTCCTGCCGCAGCGCCTCGAACAGCCCGCCGTGCAGCGGCAGCTGCGAGATGGCGACCGACTGGGCCTCGTCCAGCCACAGCGCCGAGGGGTTGTACAGCCGGACCAGCACCGACAGCGCCACGACGACCCAGAAGGCGCTCTGAACTGCCCGCGATACGGTCGCGGGGTCGGCTCGCCACCGTTCCCAGAAGGGGGTCGACGGGCGAGCCGTCGGGAGGTAGTCGACTGTCCCCATACCTCTCCGCACTGCGCGCGCGCCTGGGCGCCCAACGGCGGACACGGGCGTCCGGCGTTGCCGGTGGCGGGGCGCGCGCTCTGCTCCGCCGACTCGGCGGGACGCGAGAGAGTTCTCAACGTCCCGTGCTGCAGTCCTTCCTGACAGCTCGATCGATCGTACTGGCCGCGCTGCTGTGTTCCCGCATCGTCGCCGCGACCGGGCACCGTACCGAGGGCCTGCTCGGCTGGGACGCCGCCTGGTACCAGTCCCTGGCGCGGGTGGGCTACGGCTACACCCCGCGCGAGGGACTGCGGTTCTTCCCGCTCCTCCCGCTCCTGGCCCGGGGCGTCGGCACGGTGATGCGCTCGGACGCCGTCGCGCTGCTGCTCATCGCCAACGTCGGCGCGCTGGTGTACGCCGCGCTCGCCGCGCGGATGGCCGAGCAGGCCGGACTCGGTCGGGAGACCGCGCGCTGGGTGCCGTGGACGGTCGCGCTCGCACCGACCGGGTTCGTCCTGGTCATGGGCTACAGCGAGCCGCTGTTCGGGATCCTGATCTGCCTGGTCCTGCTGGCCTCGCGCAGCCGGAGCTGGCTGGTCGCCGCCGTCGCCGGCGCACTGGCCGGCGCGCTGCGGCCGACCGGCATCGTGCTCGGCCTGCCGCTGCTGATGGAGGCCGTCGCCGGACTGCGGACGGCTCCGCGACGGGAGTGGCCGGCGCGGGCGTTGGCCGTCGTGTCCCCCGCGATCGGCATGGCCGCCTACCTGCTGTGGGTGCGCGATCAGTACGGCGACGGACTGCTGCCGTTCAAGGTGCAGACCAGCCAGTACCTCCGGGCCGGCGTGCTGGTGGACCCGCTGCCGAGCCTGTGGCACGCGCTCACCGTGCTGGTCGGCGTCAACCACGGCTCGGCGGCCCCACTGGTGCACCTGTTCTGGTTGGCGCTCGCCGTCGTCCTGCTGGTCCGCTGCGCCCGGACGCTGCCGGCGTCGTGGACGGCGTTCAGCGCGGTGACGGTGTTCCTGGCGTTCACCGCCCGGGAGCTGACGTCGTTCGAGCGCTACACCGCCTCCGCCGTCCCGCTGCTGCTGGTGGCGGCCTCGTGGCTGGCCGAGGTGCGGCCGACGACGCGGCGCCGGGTGCTGGTCGGTGCCGGGGTCGTGCTCTTCGGGTACGCGCTGGCCGCCTTCGGCCACGCCTACATCCCCTGAGGTGGAAGTGCGCCACGTCGACGTGCCCGCCGAGCGGCTCGAGCGGTGGTTGGCCGGCTTCGCCGAGCGGCACGGACCGGTCCAGGTGGGCGTCTCGGCCGAGCAGGTGACGCTGCTCGGCGCGGACGGCGACCGCGCGGTGCTGGAGGTGCCGTTCCCGCCGCTGACCGGTGACGACCTCCCGGCGGTGGTCGAGCACGTGCTGCGGCCGCGCCGGGTCGGCGTGCTGCTGGTGCGCCGGGGCGGCCACGCGGCAGGTCTGTTCGACGGCACGCGGCTGGTGGCCTCGAAGGTCGGCAGTGGCTACGTCCAGTCGACGACGAAGGCCGGCGGGTGGTCGCAGCACCGCTACGCCAACCGGCGGGCCAACCAGACCCGCGCGGCCTGGGAGCAGGCCGCCGACGCCGCGGTCCGGGTGCTCGGCGGGCGGGAGCTCGACGCGCTGGTCGTCGGCGGGGACCGGCCCGGGATCGATGCCGTGCTCGCCGACGCGCGGCTCGCCCCGCTGCGGACGCTCGTGCGCGAGCCGTGGCTCGCGGTTCCGGACCCGCGGCTGCGGGTGCTCGAGGCGACGCCGGTGCGCTTCCGCGGCGTGCGGATCGCGCTCGAGCCGTGAGGCCGCCGCGGGCCCGGCAGCGGGCCCGGCGCGGATCCGGCGTGGATCCGGCGCTGGTCAGGCGCGGGTCAGCGCGCGGCGAGCGAGGCCCGCGCGCCGTCGACGAACAGCCGGACACCGAAGGCGTAGAACGCGGGCAGGTCGTCGCACTGCAGGAGGTCGTCGGCCATCTCGCGGATGTACGGGTACTGCTCGGCCGGCAACTCGGTGAGCCGAGCTCGCTTCTGGGCCAGCCGCCGGGACTGCTCCTCGGGGTCGGCGCCGACCTCGGCGCCCGGCTCGGAGGAGACGAGCATCATCGCGGTCTGCAGCGCGTAGGTGGCCAGGTCGGCGGACTCCCGCGGGGAGAACCCGGCCCGGCGCAGCAGGCCCAGCGTCAGCTCTGTGATCGCCCGGCCCTGCGGGCAGCCGAAGATCCGGCGGTACACCAGGTCCAGGCACGTCGGGTGCGCGCGCAGCGTCCGGACCAGCGCCGTCACGACCGCCTCGAGCTGCTCGTCCCACGACGGCCGGGACGTGATCGCGGCGAGGTCGACGTCCAGCGTGGCGAAGATCCGGTCGCCCATCGCGTCGAGCAACTCGTCCTTGTTCTTCACGTACCAGTACAGCGCCATCGGGGTGACGCCGAGCAGCTGCGCGAGGCGCCGGATGGTCACCGCCGGCAGGCCCTCGGCGTCGGCGAGCTCCAGCGCGCGGTCGACGATCGCGTCCAGGCTCAAGCCTCGGTGCCGGCCCGGGCGGCCGTTCGGGTGGAGGTCGGACTCACGCTTGACAACTGTACGCCGTAGAGCGTCTCCTGTACACCGTAAACGTACGGCGTACAGGAGGATGACGTGACCAAGGCCCGACAGAACTGGGCGCTGCTGACGGTGTCGTTGGCGACGTTCATGACCTACCTCGACAACAACATCGTCAACGTCGCGCTGCCGGCGATCCAGCGCGACCTGCACCTGGGCACGTCCGGCCTGGAGTGGGTGGTCAGCGGCTACATCCTGGTGTTCGCCAGCCTCCTGCTGGCCGGCGGACGCCTGGGTGACCTCTACGGCCGGCGGCGGCTGTTCGGGATCGGGCTGGCGCTGTTCACCGCGGCGTCGCTGGCCGCGGGACTGGCCGACAGCGCCGGGGTGCTCATCGCGAGCCGCGCCGTGCAGGGGCTGGGCGCCGCACTCGTGACACCGACGACGCTCGCGATCATCTCGGCGGTGTTCACGACGACGCGGGCGCGCGCCGCCGCCGTCGGGACGTGGAGTGCCGTCGGGGCCCTGGCGTTGGCCGTCGGTCCGCTGCTGGGCGGGCTGATCAGCCAGCACCTGACTTGGGGCTGGATCTTCTTCATCAACGTCCCGGTCGGCCTGGCCACCCTCGTGCTGGCGCGGTGGGCGCTGCCGGACGACTCGGCGCAGACGGTGCGCCGCGCGCATCGACCTCCCCGGCGTGGCGACGTCCGCCGTGGCGCTGTTCGCCCTGACCTACGCGCTGATCGAGGGTCACGCGCAGGGCTGGACCTCGCCGGTCATCCTCGGCTGCTTCGCCGCCGCGGCGGTCCTCGCCGCGGTGTTCACCGCCGTCGAGCGGCGCGCCGCCGAGCCGATGGTCGACGTCCGGCTGTTCACCGACCGGGTGTTCACCGGCGGCATCGTCGCGATCGTGATGTGGGGCTTCGGCCTGTTCGGGATCTACTTCTTCACCTCGCTGTACCTGCAGAACGTCCTGGGGTTCTCGGCGACCGTCGCCGGGACGGCGTTCGTGCCCATGGCGGTGCTCATGGCCGTCGGCGCGGTGGCCGCGGAGCGCCTGGCGGCCCGCGTCGGACCGCACCGGCTCGGTGGGCGCTCGCGATGCTCCTCATGGCGCTCGGGATCGCGTCCGTGACGCTGCTCGGTCGCGCACGCCGCGTTCGTCGACCTCATGCCGGGCTTCGCCCTGATCGGCATCGGCGGCGGGCTGTCGGTGCCGCTGACCGCGATGGTGCTCGGGACCATGCCGGTCGAGCAGGCCGGTGTGGCGTCCGGGATCTTCAACGCCGGCCGCGAGGTCGCGGGCCTGCTGGGCATCACGGTGATCGGCGCGGTCCTGACCGGCCGGCAGAGCGCGGCACTGGCCGCCGGTCGCGCCCCGCTCGACGCGTTCCTCGCCGGCTACCGCACCGGACTCGCTCGTGGCGGCGGTGCTGGTGGCGGCCGGCGGCGTGGCGGCCTTCGTGGCCCTGCGCGGCGCGGGGACGGCCGAGCCCGGCACCGAGCCCGGCACCGAGCGCGACGAGCTCGTCCTGGTCGGCTGACGCTCCGGCGCCCATCGGATGATCCTGGGGATCGTGCGGGTACCCGCACGGTCCCCAAGATCGTCGCAAGACTGGAGGTGGGTCAGGACGTGATGTCCTTGGTCGCGAACCGCCGCCACGCCAGGCCGAAGAACACCGACGCGTACACCAGGGCGACCCCGGTGCCGCGGATCATGTCGTCCCACACCACCCCGGGTCCGAGCGCGTCGAGCCACGAGTACTGGAAGTGCGTGGGCAGGTAGCGGCGGTACGGGTCGAGGGCGGTGATCGAGTCCAGGATGTTCGAGACCACCACGAGCAGCACCGCTCCGCCGACCGCGCCCAGTGGCGCGTCGGTGAGCACCGACAGCAGGAACGCCAGCGCCGCGACGACGAGCGACTGCACGCAGGCGTAGCCGACGACGATCGCCAGCCGCCAGAGCGCCTCACCGGTGGAGAACGTCCCGCTGATCGGCGAGCGCGCCGGCGCCCAGCCGAAGAACACCCCGCCGACCAGGTAGCTCCACGCCGGCAGCACGACGTTGGCGCCGAAGGACAGCGTCAGCGCGACGACGAGCTTCTGCCGCAGCAGCCGGCTGCGCGGCACCGGGACCGCGAGCAGGTAGCGCAGCGACGACCAGCTCGCCTCGCTCGCCACCGTGTCCCCGCAGAACAGCGCCACCACGACGACGAGCAGGAAGCCGATCGCGGCGAACTCGACGAACAGCGAGAAGTTGGCGGCCCCGACCGTCGCGAGCGTCACCAGCGCGCTGGTGTCCTGCGCGCCGGACGGGCCGCCGCCGATCTCGAACGCGAGCGCCACCAGCACCGGGAGCGCGAGCAGCAGCAGGCCGACGAGCTGGGTGCGCCGCCGGCGCAGCTGCCGGACGAACTCGACCCGCAGCGGCAGCGTCCGCCCGACCGCGAACTCGGGCGCGCGGTCCTGGGGCGGCGGGAGGGCGGCGAGGCGGTCGTGCACCCCGCGCCGGGTCGGCGCGACCGTCGATCCGCTCGACGCGCGCCCGTTGAGCTGACCGTCGCTCACGAGTCGTCCCCCACCATCGCCAGGAACACGTCCTCCAACGCCCGGCGGGCCGGGACCAGCTCGGCCGGGACCCCGGCCCGTGCGAGCACGGCCGCGGCGTGCTCGGCGTCCCGCACCGCCAGCTGCATCCCGCCGGCGCCGGCGACCTCGCGCACCGACCCGGCGGCGATCAGCCGGCCCTTGTGCATGACGACGACGTGGGTGCAGGTCTGTTCCACCTCGGCCAGCAGGTGGCTGGACACCACGACGGTGCGGCCGGAGCGCGCGTAGCTCTGCAGGACCTCGCGCATCTCGGCGATCTGCGGCGGGTCCAGGCCGTTGGTCGGCTCGTCCAGGACGAGGACGTCCGGCAGCCCCAGCATCGCCTGCGCGATGCCGAGCCGCTGCTTCATCCCGTGGCTGTACGTGCTGACCCTGCGGTCGATGGACGTGCCGAGACCGGCGATCTGCAGCGCTGTCTCGACGTCGGCGTCCTGCTGCGGCCGCCCGCTGGCCGCCCAGTACAGCCGGAGGTTGTCCCGCCCGGACAGGTGCGGCAGGAAGCCCGGGCCCTCGATGAACGCCCCGATCCGGGCGAGCACCGGAGCACCGGGCACCACAGGTTCTCCGAACAGGTACGACTTGCCGGAGGTGGGCGCGATCAGGCCGACGAGCATCCGCAGCGTCGTCGTCTTGCCGGCGCCGTTGGGCCCGAGCAGGCCGACGACCTGCCCGCGCTCGACCCGGAAGCTCACGCCGTCGACGGCGCGGTAGCCGTCGGCGTACTCCTTGACGACGTCCAGCACGGCGATGGGCACGTCGGCGAGCGTCGGGTCCGGCCGGCCCGCCGCGCGTCGCCGCCGGCGCAGCGCGACCGCCACGAGCAGAGCCACGAGCAGCGCCACCGCGAGGCCGACCACCAGCCACGCGAACGGATGGCCGGCGCGGAGGACCGTCCCGTCGACCGTCTGCAGTACCACCGTCGGCGCGGACAGTCCGATGTCGTAGCTGCGGGCGTCGGCGGGAAGGGCGTAACCCAGGTCGGTCGTCGACACCGTGACGGCCAACCGGTGGCCGGCGGCGAGCTCGCGCACCACCGAGGGCAGCGTGACCTCGACCGTGCGCGCCGTCCCGGGCGTCAGGTCGGTCAGCCGCACCGGCGTGACGAGGCCGCTCGGGAGCGTCGACGAACCGTCCGGCGCGACGTCGACGAGCCCGACGAACAGCGTCGCGTCAGACGTCGTCCGAGTTCGGACACTCAGGCGGACCGTCCCGGAGCCGGCCTGCAGCACCCGCTCGGGGAGCGGGGCGGACACGAAGCTCGCCGTCTGCTCCGGCACCGTCCGCAACGAACCGAGCGGGTTCGCCGATCCGGCCGCGGACGCGGCGTCCAGGACGCCGCCGAGGCCGGGCACCGCGGTGACGGCGGCGGGAGCGCCCCCGGCGGGCGCCTGGACGGGACGTGTCGGGCCACCGACGGCGACCGGGTGCGGCGCGAACGCGTCCTCGTAGCCGCCCGCGACCGAGATCGTCTGGCTGATGCCGCGTCCGTTCGTCGCGGACAGCGCGGACCCGCGCTCGTCGAGCCGGAACGCCGTCGCGGGCACCCGGCGTTCCTTCAGGACGGAGGTGAACCAGTCGCGGGCCGCGCCGGCGGCCTCGTCGGTGCCGGTGCCGGTGTCGTGCCCGCCGCTGCGCCAGCGAACCGCGACCGGCGTCCCGGTGGCCGCGATGCCGCGGGCGTTCGCGTCGGCCTGGCCGAGCGGGAACAGCGAGTCCTGCTCGCCCTGGGTGAGCAGGGTCGGCGCGGTGATCCGCCCGAGGACGGTGGACGGGCTGGACGCGCGCAGCAGCGCGAGGATGCCGGCGTCGGGCCGGCCGGCGGCCGCCGCGCGCTGGTACGCCGCGCACACCTCCGGCGCGAGCCGGCCGCAGGCGCCGGTGCTGCCCGCCGGGAACGCGCCCTGGAACAGCAACCCGGCCCACAGCTTCTTGAAGACCCCGCCGGGGAACAGCGCCCCGGCGAGGTCGTTCCAGGTGATGTCGGCGGCGACGGCGTCGACCCGCCGGTCGGTCCCTGCCAGGAGCAGGGCCAGCGCCGCCGCCGTAGGACGCCCCGCCGACGCCCACCCGCGGGTCGCCCGCACCGTCGAGTTGCACCTCCGGCCGGCCGGCGAGCACGTCGAGCATGCGGCGCCCGTCCGCCACCTCGAACGCCGGCGCGTCGAGGTGGACGTCCCCGCCCGAGGCGCCGAACCCGCGAGCGCTGTAGGTCAGCACGACGAAGCCGTGCCGGGCGAGGTCGCGCGCCTGGGACGCGAGGTCGGCCTTGCTCCCGCCGAAGCCGTGCGCGAGCAGGACGGCCGGGGCGGGCGTGCGGGCGGGCAGGAACAGGCTGGCGTCGAGCTCGACCGGGGCGCCCCCGGGTTCGGGGGTCCCGGGTACCCGCAGCGCCTGTTCGCGGACCGCCGGCTCCCGGCTGGTGATCGCCGCGACCGTCCCGGCAACGACGCCGAGCACGACGACCGCGACGAGGAGGAGGACCCACCGCCGACGCGCCCAGCGGGGCAGGCGCGCTCATCCCGGCAGCGTACGGAGCCGCTCCTGCAGGGCGGCGTCCTTGCTGAGCGCCGTCTCAGCGAGGTCCGCCTGGAACCGTGACATGCGCGAGGCGAGCCGCGGGTCGCCGGCGGCGAGGATCCGGACCGCCAGCAGGCCGGCGTTGCGGGCACCGCCGATCGACACGGTCGCGACCGGGACGCCGGCCGGCATCTGCACGATCGACAGCAGTGAGTCGAGCCCGTCCAGGTGTGCCAGCGGCACCGGGACGCCGATCACCGGGAGCGGCGTCAGCGCGGCCACCATCCCGGGAAGGTGCGCCGCACCGCCGGCGCCCGCGACGATCACCTTGAGGCCGCGCTCGGCCGCGCCCTGCGCGTACTCCGCCATCCGCAGCGGGGTGCGGTGCGCCGAGACCACCCGGACCTCGTGCGCGACGTCGAACTCGGCCAGTGCGGCGGCGGCCGCACCCATCACCGACCAGTCCGAGTCGGAACCCATGATCACGCCGACCTGCGGCGGCTCCGGCGACGTCACGCCGCGTCGGTCGCGGGAAGGGCCGCGCCGTCGCCGTGCACGAGGTAGTCCGCCGCCGCCCGCGCCCGAGTCCGCACCTCGCCGAGCTCGCTGCCCAGCGCGGTGACGTGGCCGATCTTGCGTCCCGGCCGGAGCTGCTTGCCGTAGAGGTGCAGCTTGACGTCGGGCCAGCGCGCGAGGAAGTGGTGCACCCGCTCGTCGATTCCCGCCGGGCGGACGTCGTCCGGGCCGGCGAGCAGGTTGGCCATCACGGTGACGGGCGCGGTCGGCGCCGTCGCGCCGAGCGGGTAGTCGAGCACCGCGCGCAGGTGCTGCTCGAACTGCGACGTCCGGGCACCCTCGATCGTCCAGTGCGCCGAGTTGTGCGGGCGCATCGCCAGCTCGTTGACCAGCAGCCGGCCGTCGGTCGTCTCGAACAGCTCCACCGCGAGGACGCCGACGACACCGAGCTCGCCGGCCAGGCGCAGCGCGAGGGACTCCGCCCGGTCGGCCAGCTCCTCGTCGATGTCCGGCGCCGGAGCGAGGACCTCGACGCAGACACCGTCGCGCTGCACGGTCTCGACGACCGGCCACGCCGCGCCCTGCCCGAACGGCGAGCGGGCGACGACGGCGGCGAGCTCGCGCCGCAGCGGCACCAGCTCCTCGAGCAGCAGCGGCGTGCCGGCGCCGGCGAGCCGCCCCCGCAGCGCGTCCAGGTCGGCAGCGGAGTCGACCACCCACACGCCCTTGCCGTCGTAGCCGCCGCGGGCGGCCTTGACGACCAGCGGCCAGCCGAGCCGCTCGGCGTCGGCGGGGTCCGCGGACCACCGCGGGCACGGCACCCCGAGCCGGGTCAGGCGCTCGCGCATGACCAGCTTGTCCTGCGCGTACCGCAACGCGTCCGCGCCCGGCGCGACCCGCACACCGCCGGCGGCCAGTGCGGTGATCAGCTCGTTCGGGACGTGCTCGTGGTCGAAGGTGACGACGTCGCACCCGGCGGCCAGGCGACGCAGGTCGTCCAACGAGCGGTGGTCGCCGAGCACGACGTCGGCGGCCACCAGTGCGGCGGCCTCGTCCGGCGTGCTCGCCAGGACGCGCAGCGACTGGCCGAGCGCGATCGCCGCCTGGTGCGTCATCCGCGCCAGCTGCCCGGCACCGACCATGCCGACGACCGGCAACCCCGTCCGCGCGTCCATCGGCGGCAGCCTAACCGGGGATGCGGCGGCGCTGCCGTAGACTCGGGCCACATGACCTCGCTCGGGTGGGCGCGCACCACGCGCGAGCGCGTGGCCGATCGGCTGCGGGGCTCCTGGCGCGTCCTGCTCAAGGAGGTCACCGCCTTCGGGGCGGTCGGCGTCGTCGCCTTCGCCGTCGACCTCGGCCTGTTCAACCTGCTCCTGCCGCACGGGACGCTCAAGGCCAAGTGCGCGTCGACGGTGGTGTCCACCCTCGTCGCCTACCTCGGCAACAAGCACCTGTCGTTCTCGCACCGGGTGCGCACCGGCATCGGCCGGGAGACTTCGTACTTCTTCGGCATCAACCTGTTCTGGCTCGCGGTCTCCGAAGCGGTGCTGAGCATCGTCAACTACCCGCTGGGCTACAAGGGCGACCACTTCGTGCTCAACATCGTCAACCTGGTGACGATCGCGGTGGGCACGGTCTTCCGCTTCTGGGCGTACAAGCGCTTCGTCTTCTTGCACCCCGGCCGGGTCCGCGACGACCGGGTGCCGCACAGCGACGCCGAGCTGGTGCCGTAGGCCGCCGCGGGCGGCCGAGTACCGTCCGTTTCCTCCTGGGTGAGGCAGGGCACACAAGCACGTGCCCGGAGCCGGACACACCCGGTGACAGCGAGGAGGCGGCATGTTCAACCTGGCGGTGATCCTGCGCGAGTCCGCGGCGGTGCACCCGGACAAGGCGGTCACGCTCTTCGACGGTCGACCGATGACCTACGGCGAGCTCGACGCGATGTCCGACCGGTGCGCGCACGGGCTGCGCCAGCGCGGTGTCGAGCCGGGTGACGCGGTCGGGCTGCAGCTGCCGAACATCCCGCACTTCCTCATCGCCTACTTCGGTGCGCTGAAGGCCGGCGCCGTCGTGGTGCCGATGAACGTCCTGCTCAAGGCGCCCGAGGTCGCGTACTACCTGGAGGACTCCGGCGCCAAGCTCCTCATCACGTACGCGGCCGTGCTCGGCGACGCGGCCAAGGGCGCCGCCGACGCCGGGGTGTCCCAGCTGTTCGCCGTCGGCGGCGACGCCGAAGGGTCCGCCCAGCCGTTCGAGGCGCTGCTCGCCGACGAGCCGCCGGCGCGGGTGTTCGAGTCGCGCGAGCCGACCGACACCGCCGTGGTGATCTACACCTCGGGGACGACCGGCCGGCCCAAGGGCGCCGAGCTGACCCACTTCCAGCTGTACATGAACTGTGACATCCCGGGGCGGCTGTTCGGGATGCAGCCCAACGACGTCTGCCTCACCGCGCTGCCGCTGTTCCACGTGTTCGGGCTCTCGAGCGTCCTGAACGTCGCGGTCCGCTTCGGCGGCACGATGTCGCTCGTCCCGCGCTTCGACGCCGAGACGGCGCTCACCACCATCGAGCGCGACCGCTGCACGGTGTTCGAGGGCGTGCCGACGATGTACGTCGCGATGCTGCACGCCGAGTCGGTCGACCAGCGCGACCTGTCGACGCTGCGGATCGCGATCAGCGGTGGCGCCGCCATCCCCGCCGAAGTGATGGACGCCTTCGAGGCGAAGTTCGGCGTGACGATCCTCGAGGGCTACGGGCTGTCGGAGACGGCGTCGACCACGACGTTCAACGTCAGCGCCGAGGAGCGCAAGGCGTACAGCGTGGGCAAGCCGATCTGGGGCACCGAGACCGCGATCTGGGACGAGGACGGCAACGAGCTGCCCCGCGGCAAGGACCACGTCGGCGAGCTCGTCACCCGCGGCGCGCACGTGATGAAGGGCTACCTCGGCAACCGCCGAGGCCACCGCGGAGGCGTTCAAGGGCGGCTGGTTCCACACCGGCGACCTCGGCTACCAGGACGAGGACGGGTTCTTCTTCATCGTCGACCGCAAGAAGGAACTGATCATCCGCGGCGGCTACAACGTCTACCCGCGCGAGATCGAAGAGGTGCTCTACGGCCACCCGGACGTGCAGGAGGCCGCCGTCATCGGCGTGAAGGACGAGCGCCTCGGCGAGGAGGTCAAGGCGGTCGTCGTCCTGAAGCAGGGCCGCTCGCTCAGCGCCGAGGAGGTGGTCGCCTACACGAAGGAGCGGGTGGCGGCGTACAAGTACCCTCGGCAGGTCGAGTTCCGGCCCGAGCTGCCGAAGAACGCCACCGGCAAGATCCTCAAGCGGGAGCTCTCCTGACGATGCGCCAGCTCACCGGCCTCGACGCCGCCTTCCTCGCGATGGAGACCCCGACGGTCTTCGGCCACGTCGGCAGCATCTGCCTGCTCGACCCGTCCACTGCGCGTGAGCCGCTCACGCTCGACCGGATGACCGAGCTGGTGCAGTCCCGGCTGCACCTGGTGCCACCGATGCGCCGCCGCCTGGCCGAGGTCCCGCTCGGGCTCGACCAGCCGTACTGGATCGAGGACCCCGACTTCGACATCGAGTACCACGTCCGCGAGATCGCGCTGCCGGCGCCGGGCTCGGAGGACCAGCTCGCCGAGCAGGCCGCGCGGCTGCACGCCCGGCCCCTGGACCGCGCCCGGCCGCTGTGGGAGATCTACCTCATCTCCGGTCTGGCCGGCGGCCGGCTGGCGGTCTACACCAAGATCCACCACGCGGCGATCGACGGCGTCTCCGGCAACGACCTCATGGCCGCGCTGCTCGACGTCTCCCCCGACGGCCGCGACCTCACCCCGCCGCCGTGGGAGTGCGACGACGTCCCCGGACCGCTCGGCCTGCTGGCGCGCTCGTTCGTGTCGCTGTCCGCGCAGCCGCTGCGCGCCGCCCGGGTCGGCGCCGAGCTCGTACGCACCGCGCCGGCGCTGCTCGCCGGTCCGGCCCGCCCGGCGCTGCCGCTGATCGACCGGGTCCTGTTCCGCAACCGCACCGCGACGCTGAACCGGCTGCCGATGCGCGCACCCCGGACCCCGTTCAACGCGCCGATCACGGCGCACCGGCGCGCCGGGTTCCGCGACATCTCGCTCGACGACGTCCGGGCGGTGAAGGCGGCCGCGGGCGTCACCGTCAACGACGTCGTCATGGCGATGTCCGCGGGCGCGCTGCGGCGCTGGCTCATCGACCACGACGCGCTGCCCGACGGTCCGCTGGTCGCGGCCATCCCCGTGTCGATCCGGACCGAGGAGCAGAAGGGCACCCACGGCAACCGGGTGTCGGCGATGCTCGCCGTGCTGCCCACCCACCTCGCCGACCCGCTGGAGCGGCTGACCGTGTCCGCCGACGCGACGCGGGCGGCGAAGCAGCAGCACGGCGCCCTGCCGGCCGAGCTGCTGTCGGACATCTCGGAGTTCTCGATGCCGGCGCTGGCCGGTCGGGCGGCGCGGCTCGGCGCACGGATGCGGCTCATCGAGCGGGTCAACCCGTTCAACCTGTTCGTGTCCAACGTCCCCGGGCCGAAGGTGCCGCTGTACTACGGCGGGGCGAAGATGCTCGCCTACTACCCGATGTCGGCGATCGCGGACGGGCAGGGGCTGAACATCACGGTGATCAGCTACCTCGGGCGGATGTTCTTCGGGCTGCTCGCCTGCCGGGAGCTGGTCCCGGACGTCGACAAGCTCGCCGGCTACCTCGACGACGAGCTGCAGCTGCTGCGCGAGGCCGTCGGAGCCGCCGCGGCGTCCTGAGCCGGCAGCGGGTTCACCGCTGGGGGTCGGCCGCACGCTCCGGCGCCGCCGGGGTCGGCGCCGCGGCGGGGCCGGCTGTCGGGGCGCCACCGACCAGGTCGCGCAGCCGGTTCCACCGCGCCTGGTACCGGGTCCCGAACCGTCGCTCGGCGACGGCGAGCCGGCCGGGTCGGGAGGCGTACCGCCGCCGGGCCCACCACGAGCCGGGCTTGGCGAGCCGGATGGCGCCGACGATGGCGACCGGCCCGAGGAACAGGCCGATCAGCGCGGTCACGAGCTTGCCCTTCAGAACGCACGTCAAGGAGAAGGCGCCCGCGATCAGCAGCGAGACGACGGAGTTCCACCACGCGGACGACCCGACCGGGCCGACGAGGAAGTCGACACCGCCGATCATCGCCGCCACCGCGACGAGGATGCAGAACACCGCGTCGACGGAGGCACGGCCGGCCTGCGCCCAGTAGACGTCCTCCAGGTGGAGCCAGAGCGCGAACTCGTCGAAGGTCAGTGAGACGCCGACCCCGAACACGGCCGCAGCGACGTCCAGCCCGGTGCCCTCGGGCGTCGCCGCGATGAGGACGATGCCGGTCACGGACATGGTGGCGATGCCGAACACCTGGTGGTGGATGTGGACGCCGCCCATGACGACGTCGCGCAGCGGCCCGGCGCCGCCCTGACTCGAGCGGTGCCGGATGAACCGGGTGATGCCGCGGGTGACCAGGAAGGTCACCAGGACGCTGACGAACAGCCAGGCGACCGGCGAGTGACCCACGGCCGGACAGTACGAGCCCGCTCCGCCGGGCACCACCGGTTCAGTTGTTGGCGACGATGGCGTCGAGCAGCACGCCCCCGATCTGGCTGGGGTCGATCACCTGGTAGGTCTGGCCGCCGGTGGCGTCCGAGATCGCCTTCAACGCGGCCTGGTCCGCGCCGCTGCCGATGCCGATGGTCACGATCCGGACCGGGTGTGCGGGGTCGAACTCCTGCTTCAGCCGGTCGAGCAGCGTCGGCAGGTCCGGCCCGTTCGGGTCGACGTCCTCCCCGTCGGTCAGCAGCGTGACGATGTTGACGCTGTCCGGCTGGTACTGCGCGCGCACGTGCTCGAAGGCGGCCAGCGCGGTGCTGTACAGGCCGGTGTTCCCGCGCACCCGGGCGGGAAGTGCGGCGGCGGCCGCCTGGAGCGTGGTGCGCTGCGTCGACACCGGACCGAGCGGGACGAGCTCGGTCCAGTCGGTCGCCGGCGGCGTCCTCGTGGAGAACGACCACAGCCCGACCCGCCAGCTCTCGGGCAGGAGCGCCATGCCGCCGACCGCGGCGTCCGCGGTGACCTGGATCTTCGACTGCCCGGTGCCGCTCGGGTCGGCCATCGACCCCGACACGTCGATCACCGCGAGCAGGTTCGACGGCCTCAGCGCCGCCCGCCACAGCCGGGTGGTCACCGCCAGTCGCGCGGCGTCCGGGGTGGGCAGCGCGGTGACCGCCTGCCCGCTCACCCCGGTCGCTGCCCCGCCGACCGGCGCTCCGGTGGCGTCCCGGAACCCGTCGGCGGTGAACCGGGCGCTGGCTGCTGGCGCCGACAGCTGCCGCTCCAGCTCCGTCATCGCTTCGCGCACGGCGGGATCGGTCCCGGCCGGGGTCACCAGGACGACCGGGAAGTCGAGCACCGGCGTCGGCCCGCCCGGGTAGACGGCGGTCGCGTCGAGCGGAGGGTCGGCGCGGACGGCCGCGACGACGTCGCGCTCGCTCGCCACGGCGGGACGGGTGGACAGGGTCGACAGCGCGGCCGACGTCGACGCCACGGTGGCCGTGCTGAGGCGGAGGTAGGTCCCGACCGTCGCCGCGGCGGCGCCCGGGGCGGAGCCGGCCTGACCCTGGACGGCGAGGGCGACGAGCGTCCCCGCGGTCGTCGTCAGCGGATCCGGCAGGGCCATCGGTGTCCCGGTGGTCAACGCCGCGCCCCAACCGTGGGCCGCCGTGGCGTCGACCGCCTGCGCCGCCGCGGGAGACGCGGCGACCACGACGGGGGACGTCGCCACCGGCGGGCTGGTGTGCACCACGGGCGCCAGCGCCGGGACGGTCGAGGTCAGGACAGCACTCCACATCGAGGAGTCCGGGACCCACACCGTCGCTCGGGACGCGCCTCCGACCGCCAGCGCGTGCTCCGTCTGCGCCGGGGACTGCCCGGACACGCTCACCGCGATGCACCGCCCGCGCGCGGCGGGGCGGTCCGAGGTCCACCGCGTCGCGATGGCGCGGATGGTCGGCTCGACCTCCGGCGCCGCGACGACCGGGACGCTGACCGTCCCGGCGCACGCCGCCGCGGGCGTGCCCTGGTCGGGCTGGCCGCGGTGGTGCACCGTCACCGCCACCGCGGTGCTGACCCCGACGATGACGACGGCCGCCGTGACCAGCACCGCCGGCAGCCCGCGCCGGCCGCGCCCGGCGGAGGACGTGCCGGCAGCGGTGTGGCGCCCGGCCATGCTGGCTCCCGTCCTCGGGGTCGCGCGCCACCGGCCGACGCGCCGCCCGGAAGGGTAACGGCCGTTCCGGCCGCACTCGCCGCTGCGGAGCCGGCGGTTCGGGGCGCCCCGGTAGCGTCACCGCCGTGACGGACACCGGCGACGCGCAGCGGGGACCTCAGGACGGCACCGTGGCGGGCGCTGGGGACGTCGGGGACGTCGGGGACGTCGGGGACGTCGGGGACGCCGAGGACGCCGAGGACGCCGGGGACGTCGAGGTCGTCGAGCGCCCCGCGACCTGGGAGAACGTGGTCGTCGGCCGGCTCAAGGAGGGCCTCGGCCGGGTGGTCGGCGACGAGGAGCTCGTCGAGGACGGCGAGGAGCAGGTCGACGTCGCGCACGAGGTCCGCGAGGAGTGGCACGAGTCCCACTGATCTCGCCCGACGACGGGGTCGACGGCCGTGTTGTGGCGGGCACTGTGGTGGCGCCGGTGGCTGTCTGCCGCCGTGCTCGCCGTCGCGGTCGTCACCGTCGCCGTGGCGGCCACCGGCCCGGTCTACGCCGGCGCGGCCGCCGAGTCGGTGCTCCAGGACGACCTGCAGGCAGCGGGCGTACACGCCGACCTGCACTGGCAGGCGGACACCGCGCTGACCGTCGGCGCGGACGCCGTCGACCAGCTCACCCGCCTGGTCCCCAGCTTCCGGGTTGCCGTTGGCGTACCCCGACCGGCGGGTCGGCGCCCGCGCGCCGACGACGGTGTCCGGCGCCGGCTCGGCGCCGGTCCTCGCGGAACTGGTCTGGCGCGACGGTGCCTGCGCGCACCTGGTCGTCGTCCGCGGCCGGTGCCCGGCCGCCACCGACGAGGTGCTGGTCAGCGAGCGCAGCGCCACCCAGGATCCCGGGCTGGTGTTGGGCGGGCGGATCGGGGTAACACCGGCCGCCGCGACCGGGGCCGCGACCACCGGCGTCGCCCCGCCCGAGGACTCGGCGACGCCCGCACCGCCGCAGCCGGTGGTCGTCGGCACGTACCGGCTCGTCGACGACCAGGACCCCTTCTGGGCGGGGCATCTCTACACGCCGGCGCACAGGGCATCGCTGGACGGCGCCCTGGACACCGTGGACGACGTCTTCACCACCCAGGCGACGTTCACCGAGCTCACCACCGGCACCCGGGTCAGCGTCGACGTCGACCAGCCGCTCGACCGCGCGGCGGTGCGCTGGTCGTCGGCGAGCGGGGTCGACGACCGGGTCCGGCAGCTCGACGCCGCCTACGGCGCGGACGACCTGACGCGGGTCGGGGCGACCCTGTTCCGCCTGACCACCGGCGTGCCCGGCGTCCTGGCGCAGGCCCGCGCCGAGCGGCGCGACCTGCAGGTCGCCACCGCCCTCGTGACCGTCCTGCTCGCCGCACTCGCGTGGGCGGTGTTGTTCCAGGTCATGGGCGACGCGGTCGAGGCCCGGCGCAGCGAGCTCGCGCTGGCGAAGCTGCGCGGCTTCGGCCTCGCCGCGACGCTGCGGCAGGGGCTGGTGGAGCCGGCCGCGCTGCTGGTGCTGGCGGTCCCGATCGGGGTCGCAGCGGCCTGGGTGGCGACCCGGGCGCTGGTCGCGGGCCTGATGCGCCCCGGCACGCCTGTCGTGCTGACCGCCGGGACCGCGGTGGCCGTGCTCGTCGCGTTGGCCGGTGCCGCCGCCGCAGCAGCGGTGACCGTCGCCCGGGTGGTACGCCGGCCGCTGCTCGAGCAGCTGCGCCGGACCCGCCCGGTCGCCGGACGCACCGGCGTCGTCGGCCGGATCGCGGAGTGGATGCTGGCCGGCGTCGCGGTGGCCGGGCTGGTCGCGGTCCTGACGCTGCACCGGGTCCCGTCCGCGCTCGTCCTCGCCGTCGCGGCCGTCGCTGTGGCCGCCGCCGCGGTCGGCGGGGTGCGTCTGGTCCCGGCGCTGGCCCGCACCCAGCTGCGCGGGACGCGCTCGAGCCGCCGGCTCGGCCGCTTCCTCGCCGTGCGGACTCTCGCCCGCCGTCCGGCGGCGCTGCGGCTGACCGTCCTGCTCACCGTCGCCGTCGGGTTGGCCGCGCTCGCGGTCGCCGGCAACGGCGACGCCCGCGGCAACCGGGAGGCCCGGGCCATGGCCGAGGTGGGGGCGTCCCAGGTGGTCAGCGTCCAGGCCGACCAGACGCACGACCCGGTCGCCGCCGCCCGGGCGGCCGACCCCGGCGGCCGATGGGCGATGGCCGCGGCGCGGTGGCTGCCGGACGGCGGGCAGTCCGTGACCGGGACGGTGCTGGGCGTGGACGCCGCCCGGTACGCGGCCGTGGCCGAACCGGTCCGCTCCGGGCTGCCCGCGGCGGACGTCGCTGCTGACGTCGTCGGCTCACCGGCGCCGACGGTGCCGGTCGCGGGCTCCCTGCTCGAGGTCAGCCTCGACGTCACTGCGCTGACCGGCCCGGCGCCACCCCGGCTCGTCGTCCGGCTGCGCACGCCGGCCGATGCCGACCTCGCCGCTCCGGGCCCGGCACTGCACCTCGGACGCGCCGTCTACCCCGTGGACGTCCCGTGCGCGGCGGGCGGCTGCGCCCTGGCCGGGATCACGCTCGCCGGGCCGATCGACGTCTTCAGCGACGTCACCGCGTCCGTCACGGTCGACGCGATCACCCAGGGCGCCGACGGCGAACGCACCGCACTGGACGCGGGCCTGTCCGCCGTGGGCCGCTGGCGCCCCGGGAACGACACCCCGGACGCCCGCAGCCGGGTGACGGGGGACTCCGCGGGCTTGCACGTCGACGCGACGATGACCGGGGGCGCCGACGCGGCGATCGCCTACGGCGACGTCCCCGCCGCCGTGCCGGTCGTGGCGTCGTCGCGCGCGCTCGTCCCCGATCCCGGCACGCTCGCCGTCGAGGACGCGATCGGCGTCACCGCCCGCCTCGACCTGGTCGACACGACGCCGCTCCTGCCCGCCGTGCTCGACACCGGCGTGGCCGCGGACGTCGACTACCTCCGCGCGGCGCTGCCGGCGTTCGCCGACAGCGCCCGGTGGGAGATCTGGCTCGGGCGGGACGCGCCGGCGGACGCCGTCGACCGGCTGCGCGCCGCCGGGGCGCTCGTGGAGCGGGTGGCCACCGTCGACCAGCGGCGGGCCGTGCTCGACCGGCAGGGACCTGCGCTGGCGCTCGACCTGCTGCTCGCCGTCGCCGCGGCCGCGGCGTTGCTGACCATGGGCGCGACCGCCGTGGCGATCACCGCGTCCGGGCGCCGGCGCACGCTCGAGCTGGCGGCGCTGCGGACGGTGGGCGTCCGGCGCGGCGTCTTGGTCCGCGCCGGGGCGTTGGAGCAGCTCGCGCTGCTCGGCGTCGCCGTCGTCGTCGGCATCCCGGCGGGCTGGGTCGTCGCCCGGGCGACCATGCCGCACGTGCCGCTGTTCAGCGACCCGACCCCGGTGCCGGCCAGCTGGTCCGGTGCGCCGGGGTCGGTGCTGCTCGTCGCGGCCGGCTTCGTCGTGCTGCTGACGGCGGTGGCGCTGGTCGCCGCGGTCTCCCTGGTCCGGTCGGCCGTCCCGACCCGGTTGCGGGAGGTCGAGTGACGTCCGGCCCGCCCGGACTGCCGGTGGACACCGGCGTGGACGCCGGGCTCGCCGTGAGCCTGCGGCGGCTGCGACACGTGTACCAACTCGACGGTGCCCCCGTCGTGGCCCTGGACGACGTCGACCTCGTCGTCCCGGCCCGCACCTCGCTGGCGGTCCTGGGTCCGTCAGGCTCGGGCAAGTCGACCCTGCTCGCCGCCGTCGCCGGCCTGCTCCGCCCGAGCTCCGGGCAGGTGCTGGTGGGCGCCGACGACGTCGCGACGCTCAACCAGCGGGAGCTCATGGCATTCCGGGCAGCGCGGATCGGCGTCGTGCTCCAGGAGCCTGGCCGCAACGTCCTGCCCTACGCGAGCGCCGAGGAGAACGTCCGCTTCGCCCAGCGCGCGGCGTCCGCCGGGCGACGCGGGAGGCTACGGCGTCCGGCGGAGCTGCTCGGCGAGCTCGGGCTGTCCCCGCTGGCCGGCCGCCCGGTCGTGCGGCTGTCCGGCGGCGAGCAGCAGCGGCTGGCGGTGGCGCTCGCGCTGGCCAACTCCCCCGGCCTCCTGCTCGCCGACGAGCCCACGTCCCAGCTGGACCGCGCCAACCGGGACGCCGTCGTCGCCACCCTGCGGCGGGTCAGCGAGCGGTTCGGGACGACGGTGCTCGCGGTGACGCACGACGCCGAGGTCAGCGACGCGCTCGACGCCACGTTGACCCTGGCGCAGGGCCGCCCCGTCCGGCCGGGCCGGCACAGCTGCGAGGGCGCCGACGCCGTGGTCCGCGCGGACGGTGCGCTGGAGCTGCCAGCGGCGGCGCGGGCGGCGCTCGGCCACCCCGCGCCGGGCACCCGGCTGCGGATCACGCCCACCCCGCACGGCCTCGACGTGCGGCGGGAGCCGGGATGACGGCGGCAGCACCGGGACCGGCACCGGGGCCGGCACCGGGACCGCGTGTCGCGGTGCGCGGCGTGCGGATGCTGCGCGCCGGGCGGGCGGTGCTCGACGACGTCAACCTGGCCGCGCCGCCCGGGCGGGTGCTGGCCGTGACGGGACCGTCGGGCTCGGGCAAGACGTCGCTGCTCGCCGTCGTCGGGGGCCTCGACGCGCCCGACGCCGGCACCGTCCACCTCGACGGCGCGCCGGTCGGCGGGCTGCGCCGCGGCACCGGCCTCGTGTTGCAGTCCTACGGCCTGGTCGGGACGCTCACCGCCGCCGAGAACGTCGACGTCGCCTCCTTCGCCCTCGGCCGGGAGCGCGCCGACGTGGAGCGCCGCACGGCCGCGCTGCTCGACGCGGTGGGGCTGGCGGACGTCGCCGAGCACCTCGTCGAGGAGCTCTCCGGCGGGCAGCAGCAGCGCGTCGCGGTGGCCCGGGCCCTGGTCGTCGAGCCGGACCTCCTGCTCGCCGACGAGCCGACCGCCCAGCTCGACGCCGACACGACAGACGCCGTCCTCGACCTCGTCGTCGGCGTCGCCCGCCGCGGCGGGACCGTCCTGCTCGCCACACACGACACGCAGGTGGCCGAGCGCTGCGACGACGTCGTCGTGCTGCGCGACGGACGGCTGGTCGACGCCTGATCGCCGGGACCGGCACTCGCCCGAAGTCGGGCTGGGAGATCAGCGTCCGGGAACGGGGTGGTCGCGGAGGTTCAGCTGGTCGTGGCGGCGCGCGAGGTCGTCCAGTTCCTCGTCCGTCGGGCGCCGGCCCCCGGCACGCAGGGCGACGAGGCCGTCGAAGTACTCCTCGCGCGGCACGCCCGGGGTGAAGAGGATGAAGAACCGCGCCGACCGGTCGGCGGCGTTCCGGAACCCGTGCACCCCCGAGCGCGGGACGTACACCAGCTCGCCGGTGCCGGCGGTCACCCAGTGGTCGTCGGCGAGGACCTCGAGTTCCCCGTCGAGGACGTAGAAGGACTCGCTGAACGTCCGGTGCAGGTGCGGGCCGGCGCCGGGCGTGGTGGGGCCGAGCGTCATCTCGAACAGGCCGTAGTCGCCGCGGGTGAGCCACCCGGGCGCGACGTAGCGCAACGGGCCGTTGCGGCGCTGGTCGCCGAGCGAACTGAGCGTCGAGGGGTCCGGCAGGTAGGTCACGAGACGGTAGGGTCGCAGACGTCGCGGCACACGGCCGCGGCGGCGCAGCTGCAGCGAAGTCCGGTGTGATCCCGGCGCTGTCCCGCAACGGTGGTGCTCCCGCGAACGGGGGCGAGCCCGGTCGCCTGAGCTGCGTCGGCGGTACCTGTCCTCGGAGGAAGGGCGGTCCGTTCGGCGCACCGCTGTCATCAGCGAGGCTCGCCGGCGGCTCCACACTCCGACCTGGTGGAGGTGGAGCGGTGCGACAGCGACGGTGGCGGGCGTTCGGGATCACGGTGGCGGTGGCGCTGCCCCTGGCGCTGACGGCGTGCGCCGGGTCCAGCGGCGCGAGCGGCGGCCCGGCGGCGTCCTCGGCGTCCTCGGCGCCCTTGACGTCCTCGTCGTCCTCGACGTCCTCGAGCTCCTCGGCGGCGGCGCAGGCGGCGCAGGGCGGACCGGTTCCCGGTCAAGGTCCCCGACGGCACCGCGACCGTGACCGTCGCGCGGCGCCCAGCGCGGATCGTGTCGCTGTCCCCGACCGCGACGGAGATGCTCTACGCCGTGGGCGCCGGCTCGCAGGTCGTCGCGGTCGACAAGGACTCGGACTACCCGTCCGGGGTCCCGAAGACCGACCTGGACCCGCTGCAGATCAACACCGAGGCCGTGGCCGGCTTCCGGCCCGACCTCGTGGTGGGCTCCGGCCTGTCCGCGCAACAGCGCGACCAGCTCGGCCGGGTCGGCGTGACCGTCCTCGACGAGCCGGCGGCCACGACGCTGCAGGACACGTACCGGCAGATCACCGACCTCGGGACGGCGACCGGGCACACCGCGCAGGCGACGACCGTCGTCACCGACGTCCGGGACCGGCTGGCGAAGATCGTCGCCGAGACGCCCAAGCCCCGGGCCGGCACGACGTACTACTACGAACTCGACCAGACGCTGTACTCGGTGACGTCCGCGACCTTCGTCGGCCAGTTGATGCACACGCTCGGCCTCACGAGCATCGCCGACGCCGCGAGCGGGGCGGCCGCCGCGGGCGGGTACCCGCAGCTCAGCGCCGAGTACGTCCTCAAGGCCCAGCCGACCTACGTGTTCCTCGCCGACCAGAAGTGCTGCGGCCAGTCCGCGGCGAGCGTGGCCGCCCGTCCCGGCTGGTCGGTGCTGGGCGCGGTGAAGGCCGGCCGGGTGACCGGCATCGACGACGACATCGCCTCGCGCTGGGGTCCACGGGTCGTCGAGCTGGTGCAGGCGGTCTCCGACGAGCTGCGCGCGCACCCGGTGAGCTGATGGCGGCACTACCGTCGACGACCGGACCCGAGGCGCCGGCGGGCCGAGGCCCGCAGCGGGCCCGACGGGCGTTCGCCGTCCCGGTGGCCGCCGTCGTGCTGGTCGTCGTGCTGGTGCTCGCGACCTGCGTCGGACCGGTCGGGATCGGCGTCGGCACCGTCGTCCGGACGGTCCTGTCGCACCTGCCCGGCCTGAGCTCGCGCGTCGCCCCGGACCAGGTGCAGGACGCCATCGTCTGGCAGCTCCGGGTGCCGCGGGTGCTCCTCGCGGCGCTGGTCGGCGCGGTGCTGTCGGCGGCCGGCGCGTCCTACCAGGCGGTGCTGCGCAACCCGCTCGCCGACCCGTACCTGCTGGGCGTCGCCGCCGGCGCCGGGCTGGGTGCGACAGCGGCGATCGTCGCCGGCGGGGGGACGGTGCTGCTGCCCGCGGCGGCCTTCGCCGGGGCGGTCCTGGCGGTGGTCCTGACCTACCTCGTCGCGGCCGGCGGGTCGGCCCGGCTGCGCGGACAGTCCGTGGTGCTCGCCGGCGTGGCGGTCGCCGCGACGCTGACCGCCGCGCAGACCTACCTGCAGCAGCAGCACAGCGACGAGATCCGCCAGATCTACAACTGGTTGCTGGGCAGCATGTCCGCCGCGTCGTGGGCCGACGTCCGCCTGGTGCTGCCGTACGCGCTGCTGAGCTGCGGGGTGCTGTTCGCGTACCGCCGGACGATGGACGTCCTGCGGGTCGGCACCGACGAGGCCGCGACCCTCGGCGTGCACCCCACCCGGACCCGGCTGATCGTGATCGGTGCTGCGACGCTCGGCACCGCCGCCGCGGTGTCGGTGAGCGGACTGGTCGGCTTCGTCGGCGTGATCGTCCCGCACGCGGTGCGGCTGCTGGTCAGCAGCAGTTACCGGCTGCTGCTGCCGGTGTCGATGCTCGCCGGGGCCGCGTTCCTGGTGCTCGCCGACCTCGCGGCGCGCACGCTCGCCGCGCCGTCGGAGCTGCCGATCGGCGTGGTCACCGCGGTGATCGGCGCACCGTGCTTCCTGCTCCTGCTGCGTTCGCGCCGCGGCTCGGGAGGGGCGCTGTGACCGGTCCGGCGCTCCTGCTGGAGGACGTCGGCGTCCGCTACGGCGACGTCCGGGCCGTGGACGACGTGAGCGCCACCGTCGGCGTCGGGCGCTGGGTGGCGCTGATCGGTCCGAACGGCGCCGGCAAGTCCACGCTGCTCCGGGCGGTCGCCGGGCTCGCCGCCCACACCGGCGCCGTCACCGTCCTCGGCGAACCGACCGCGGGTCTGTCCTGGCGGCGCCGCGCGCAGCTGGTGGCGCACGTGCCGCAGCGGCCCGAGGTCCCCGCCGGGATGACGGTGCTCGAGTACGCGCTGCTCGGGCGCACGCCGCACCTCGGCCCGCTGCAGTCGGAGACCGCCGCCGACGTCCGGCGCTGCCGGGACGTCCTCGCCCGCCTCGACCTCGCCGGGCTGGCCGACCGCTCGCTCGGCCAGGTCTCCGGCGGGGAGCTGCAGCGCGCCGTCCTGGCCCGCGTCCTCGCGCAGGAGGCCCGGGTGCTGCTGCTCGACGAGCCCACGAGCTCCCTCGACGTCGGGCGCCGGGTGGAGGTGCTGCAGATCGTCGACGGGCTGCGCCGCGAGCACGGGCTGACCGTCGTCAGCGTGCTGCACGACCTGACGCTCGCGGCGCTCTTCGCCGACGACCTGCTGCTGCTCGCCGACGGCCGGCTGGTGCGCTCCGGTCCACCGGCCGCGGTGCTGGAGGCGACGGTGCTTCAGCGCTGGTTCGGTGACCACCTCGACGTCCTGCACGACGCCGACGGGGTGCCGCACGTCGTCCCCGCCCGCCGGCCGGCCGCCGTGGCTCAGGCGACCGGCCGACCGGCGTGATGCTCGAACCGGAACTGCACCTCCGCGACGAGGACGGCGGCCGGTTCCCGTTCCTCGTCTGGCGCTTCGCCGCGGCGATGACGGTGGCGTCCACCGCCTCGGCCGGCGGCGGGCTCGGTCGCCGGCGGTGGCTCGTGAACGCCCAGGTCCGCGCCGACTACGCCCGGCACGACCTGGACCGGCACGCCGCCGAGTTGGCCAGCGCGGCGGACCTGCACGGCCCCGGCGTCATGATGCTCACCGCCGTCGACGTCCGGGACGTCCGCACCGCCGTCGACGGCGGCGTGCTCGCGGCGTCGACCGTCGGCGTCACGCACCCCACCTGGGCGGCCGCGGCCGTGGAGGACACTCTCCGCGGACCCGGCGCCCGGGACGATCAACGTGGTCGCCCAGCTGCCGGTGCGCCTCACCGACGCCGCCCTGCTCAACGCGCTGTGCACCGTCGCCGAGGCGAAGGCGCAGGCGCTGGTGGAGCAGGGCGTGCCCGGCACCGGGACGCCGTCGGACGCGGTGAGCGTCGTCTGCCCACTCGACGGGCCGGCCGAGCCGTTCGCCGGTCCCCGCTCGCCGTGGGGCGCCCGACTCGCGCGGGCGGTGCACGCCTCGATCGTCGTCTGAGCTCGTCGTCTGAGCTCGTCGTCTGAGCTCGTCGTCTGAACTCCTTACCGCGGCCTTGTTGCCAATCTTTTGCGACAAGGCAGTGCGGCGGCTAGCGTCGCTGGCGACCGAGCCCGTCCGGCGCACCGCCGCGGAGGAAGCCCTGTGACCGTCCCGTCCACCGCAGTCCGGAGCGCCGGCACGTCGGCGTCCCGGCCGAGCGTGCGGCAGCGAGTGGCCCGGTTCCGGCGCTCACTCACCCCGCGGGACTGGGCGTCGCTGGCCGGGATGGCCGGGTTCATCGTGGTGCTGCACGTGCTCGGCTTCGGCATCCTGTTCGGCCTCGTCGCGCCGAAGCACTACCACATCGGCGGGGACCACCCGGTCTTCACCATCGGCGTCGGCGTCCTGGCCTACACCTTCGGACTGCGGCACGCCTTCGACGCCGACCACATCGCGGCGGTCGACAACACCACTCGCAAGCTGCTCGCCGACGACGCCGAACGGCAGGCCGCCGGGCAACCGGCGCCGCGGCGACCGTTCTCGGTCGGGTTCTGGTTCTCCCTCGGCCACAGCACGATCGTGTTCGGGTTGTCGTTCCTGCTGGCGGTCGGTGTCCGGGCGATCGCCGGACCGGTGCAGGACGACCGCTCGTGGCTGCACGACGTCACCGGCGTGATCGGCGCGTCGGTGTCCGGGGTCTTCCTCTGGGTCCTCGGCATCCTCAACCTGGCGGTGTTGGTCGGGATCCTGCGCATCTTCCGCGAGATGCGCAGCGGCACCTACAGCGAAGCCGAGCTGGAGGAGCACCTGAACAAGCGCGGGTTCATGAACCGCTTCCTCAACGGCCTGACGAAGTCGGTGCGCGAGCCGTGGCACATCTACCCGATCGGTGTGCTGTTCGGGCTGGGCTTCGACACCGCCACCGAGGTCGGGCTGCTCGTGCTCGCCGGCGGCGCGGCCGCGTTCGCGCTGCCGTTCTACTCCGTGCTCGTCCTGCCGGTCCTGTTCGCCGCCGGGATGTGCCTGATGGACACCGTCGACGCGGTGTTCATGATCGCGGCGTACGGCTGGGCGTTCGCGCGCCCGGTCCGCAAGGTGTTCTACAACATCACCATCACGTCGATCTCGGTGGCGGTCGCACTGATCATCGGCACGATCGAGCTCGTCGGCGTCGTCGCCGACCAGACGGACATCACCGGCGGACCGATCGGCTGGATCGCCGGCATCAACCTGGACTACGCCGGCTACGGCATCGTCGGGCTGTTCGTGCTCTCGTGGCTGGTCGCGATCGCGGTGTGGCGCTACGGACGCATCGAGCAGAAGTGGTCCGCCGATCTCGCACCACGTCCCGCGGCGGAGTGAGCGGCCGGTCGTGAACGGTCGGCCGCCGCACGGGCGGTGGACCCTTCACGATCTTGCGAATTCCACAGTTGTCGTTCGTGATCGGCCGCCTAAGGTCATTTCTGGAGCGGCGTCGAGATCGAACGGGAAGGAGCCCGGCGTGCCGGTCGTGCCCACGAAGGACATCCTCGACCGGGCGTTCGCCGAGCGGTACGGCGTCGCCGCGTTCAACATCCTCAACGACCTGACGATCGAGGCGGTCCTCGCCGCCGCGACGCAGGAGCGCGCGCCGGTCATCATCCAGACGTCGGTGAAGACGGTCCGCCAGTACGGCCGCGACCAACTGCACGGCATCTTCACCGCGCTGGCGAAGGACGCCCCCGTCCCGGTGGCGCTGCACCTGGACCACTGCCCGGAGCGATCGGTGATCAGCGACTGCCTGGCGGCCGGCTGGAACTCGGTGCTGTTCGACGCCCACGAACTCGACGTCGCGGAGAACCTCCGCCAGACGACCGAGGTGGTGGCCGAGGCGCGCCGGTACGGCGCGCACGTCGAGGGCGAGATCGAGGGCATCCAGGGCGTCGAGGACGACGTCGGCTCGGACGAGGCGTCCACGCTGCAGTCGCTGGAGGTCGCGGTCGATTTCATCAAGCAGACCGGCGTCGACTGCTTCGCGCCGGCGATCGGCAACGCGCACGGGCAGTACACGAAGACGCCGACGCTCGACCACCAGCGGGTCAGCGACCTCGTCGAGGCGACCGGCGTGCCGATGGCGCTGCACGGCGGGACGGGCCTGGCGGACGACCAGTTCCGCGACCTCGTCGCGCGCGGCTGCGCCAAGGTGAACATCTCGACCGCGATCAAGGAAAGCTTCATGAAGTCGGCGCTGGAGTTCCTGCGCGGCGCCGAGGAGCAGGACAAGTGGGACCCGCCGAGCCTGTTCCGGCACCAGCGTCAGGCGGTGCTCGACACCGCGGCGCACCACATCAGGCTCTTCGGCGGCGCCGGGCGCGCCTGGTGAGCGCCCCGGGGTCCGGGCGGCCGGCGTGACCGCGCTCGTCTTCGACTGCGACGGCGTCCTCGCCGACACCGAGCGGTACGGCCATCTCCCGGCGTTCAACGCCACGTTCGAGCAGTACGGCCTGCCGGTGCGCTGGTCGGAGGACGACTACGCCGAGAAGCTGAAGATCGGCGGCGGCAAGGAGCGGATGGCCAGCCTGTTCGCCGACCCCGAGTTCGTCCGCGCCGCAGCCGTCCCGGCCGACGACGACGCGCGGGGCGAGCTGCTCGCGCGGTGGCACCGGTCGAAGACCGCGAGCTTCAAGCACCTGGTGCAGGACGGCCGGATCCCGGCCCGTCCCGGTGTCTCGCGGGTCATCCGCGGCGCCCTGGACGCAGGGTGGACGGTGGCGGTCGCCTCGACGTCGGCGGAGGAGTCGGTGCGCGCGGTGCTGGTCCACGCCGTCGGCGCCGAGCTCGCCGAGCGCGTCCCGCTGTTCGCCGGCGACGTCGTCCCGGCCAAGAAGCCCGACCCGGCGATCTACCAGCTCGCCCAGCGCGAGCTCGGCCTCGACGCGGCCGACACACTCGTCGTCGAGGACTCCCGCAACGGGCTGCTCGCCGCCACCGGGGCCGGCCTGCGCTGCCTGGTGACCGTGAACGGCTACACCCGCGACGAGCGCTTCGACGAGGCCGTCCTGGTCGTGTCCGAGCTCGGCGACCCCGACCGGCCGCCGATCGAGGTGCTGGCCAACCGCAGCGCCGCGCGGCCCGGCCACCACGTCACGCTCGACGACCTCCGCGCCTGCGTCACCGACGCAGCGGCGCTCCACGCACCGGCAGAAGGGGCCACCGGGTGAGCCAGAGCAGCGAGCAGGTCGAGCTGGTCGTGCGGACCATCGCCCAGACCGCGATCGACAACGAGAAGTACTTCGGCGATCTCGACGCCGTCGTCGGCGACGGCGACTTCGGCTACTCGCTGGCGCGTGGCTTCGAGAAGCTGCTCGAGGGCTGGGACGGTCTTGACCGCTCGGACGCGGGGACGTTCCTGAAGAGGTCCGGGATGGTGATCAGCTCTCGCATCGGCGGCACGTCGGGACCCATCTGGGGCACCGCCTTCATGCGAGCCGGCGCCGCGCTCGGCGACGCCGGCACCGTCTCCGGTGAGCAGGTGGTGGCGATGCTGCGCGCGGCCGCGGAGGGCATCAAGGCCCGCGGACAGTCCGACGTCGGCGACAAGACCCTGCTCGACGCGCTGGTCCCGATGACCGACCGGATCGAGCAGGAACTGGCTGCCGGTGCCGACACCGCCGCCGTCCTACGCGCGGCGGCCGAGACGGCGCGCCAGTCGGCCGACGCGACCACTGACATGGTCGCGAAACGAGGCCGGGCGTCCTACACCGGCGAGCGCAGCCGGGGCTCCGTGGACGCCGGCGCGATGGCCGTCGCCGTCATCGTCGAGCGGATCAGCGACCAGTGGCCCACCCAGTCCGGAGCAGCAGCCCGAGGAGGAACGTCGTGAAGAAGTTCGTCAACGACCCGAAGAACTTCGTGCCGGAGATGCTGGAAGGCATCGCGCTGGCGAACCCCGACACCCTGAAGTACGTCCCCGAGTACAACCTGATCATGCGTGCGGACGCGCCGCGCGAGGACAAGGTGTCGATCGTCCAGGGCTCCGGCTCCGGGCACGAGCCGGCGCACGTCATGGTCGTCGGGCGGGGGATGCTGGACGCCGCGTGCCCGGGCGACGTCTTCGCCGCGCCGCCGATGGACTACGTCTACGAGACGGCGAAACTGGTCGCGTCGCCGAAGGGCGTGCTGCTGCTGGTGAACAACTACACCGGCGACCGGATGGCGTTCGACATGGGCCGCGAGATGGCCGAGGCCGAGGGCATCAACGTCGCGGTGCTGACCATCGACGACGACGTCGCCGTCAAGGACTCGACGTACACCATCGGCCGGCGTGGCGTGGCTGGCAACTTCTTCGTGATGAAGGCGGTCGGCGCCGCGGCCGAGGACGGCGCCGACCTCGACGAGCTCCTCCGGATCGGGCAGAAGGTCAACAGCGTCACGCGCACGATCGGTGTGGCCCTCACCGCGTGCACGCCGCCGGCGAAGGGTTCACCGTTGTTCGACCTCGGAGCGGACGAGTTGGAGTTCGGTGTCGGCATCCACGGCGAGCCGGGCCGCGAACGGCGCAAGCTCGTCTCCGCGGACGAGATCGTCGACGACCTGCTCGAGGCGGTCGTCACCGACCTTCCCTACGAGTCCGGCGACCGCGTCGCGTTGATGATCAACGGGCTGGGCGGCACGCCGGTCAGCGAGCTGTACATCCTCTACCGGCGGGCGCACCAGCAGCTGGCCGAGCGCGGGATCACGGTGGCGCGCAGCTACGTCAACGAGTACTGCACGTCGCTCGACATGGCCGGGGCGTCGCTGACCCTGGTGCGGCTGGACGACGAGATCGAGCGGCTGCTCGAGGCGCCCGCCGAGGCGGCCATCCGCGTGTTCTGACCCGGGGCGCCCTAGGGTCGACAGATGCGGGTCGTGTCGCTGTTGCCTTCGGCGACGGAGATCGTCTACGCGCTGGGCGCCGACGACCAGCTGGTCGGGGTGACGTTCGAGTGCGACGAGCCGCCGTCGGCGCGGGTCGACAAGCCGGTGGTGGTCGGCGGCCGGGACACCACGGCGTTGGCCCCGGCCGAGATCGACGCCTACGTGCGCGCCCAACTCGCCGCCGGGGAGGACCTCTACACCCTGCACGAGGCGGCCTTCGCCGACCTTCGCCCGGAGCTGATCCTCACCCAGGACCTGTGCCGGGTGTGCGCGGTGGCCACCGGCCGGGTCGAGGACGCGCTGGACCACCTCGGCTGCACGGCCGACGTGGTGACGCTCGACCCGCGCAGCTTGGACGACGTGCTCGACTCGATCGCGACGGTCGGCGCGCGGCTCGGGGTGCCGGAGCGCGCGCTGCAGGTGGTGACGGAGCTGCGGGCGCGGCTGGAGGCCGTCGCCGCGCGGGTGGCCGGACGGCGCCGGCCGCGGGTCACGGTCCTGGAGTGGGTCGACCCGCCGTTCTCGGCCGGGCACTGGGTGCCGGACCTGGTCACCGCCGCCGGGGGCGTGCCGGTGGCTGCGCGTCCGGGTGCGCGCTCGGCCGAGATGGACTGGGCGGACCTCGCGGCGGCGGAGCCGGAGTTGGTGCTGGTGGCGCCGTGCGGTGCCCACCTCGACGGGGCGGCCGACCAGGCCCGGCTCGTGCTGGACCGGCTGCCGGCCGGCGTCCCGGTCTGGGCGATCGACGCCGACGCGCTGGTGGTGCGGCCCGGGCCCCGACTGGTCGACGGCGTCGAGGCGATCGCCGCGGTGCTGCACCCGGACGCCGCAGGGCCGCCGGACCCGGCCGCGGTCCGGCCCGTCGTCCAGCGCGGGTGATCCCGGACCGGAGCGGGTCACTGCGGACTTGACGACGTCGAACACGTGTTCGACGATGACCGGGTGCTCGACGTCGCGATCCGCACCCAGGACGGCCGGACGGTCGTCGACCTGGGCACGCGGGTGGCGCCGCCGCTGCCCGTCCTGCCCGGGCTGGACACCGTCGTGCCCGGGGGGTTGCGCCGGGGCAGCACGGTGGCGGTCGACGGCTCGGTGTCGCTGCTGCTCGCACTGCTGGGCGCGGCGTCGGCGGACGGGGCGTGGTGCGCGCTGGTGGGCATGCCGACGATCAGCGCGGAGGCGGCGCTCGAGTACGGCGTGGAGCTGTCCCGGCTGGCGTTCGTCCCCCAGCCGCGCGCGGGCTGGGTGGGGACGGGGTGGACGACCGCGGTCGGCGCCCTGCTCGATGCCGTGGACGTCGTCGTGGCCCGCCCTCCGGCGCGGGTGGTGCCGGGCGACGTGCGGCGGCTCGCGGCCCGGGTGCGCACCCGGGAGGCGGTGTTCGTCCCGTTCGCGGCGCCGGACTGGCCGCAGGCGGACGTCCGGCTGCGCGCCACCGGGCTGCCCGACGGCGGCTGGGACGGCATCGGCCAGGGGTACGGCCGGCTGCGGCGACGGCGGCTGCGCGTCGAGGCCACCGGGCGTGGCGCGCACGCCCGTCCCCGGTCGGCGACGCTGTGGCTGCCCGCGGCCGGCGGCGGCGTCGCGGCGGTGGAGCAGCCGGTGCTGACGCCCGTGGCGCCCCTGGCGCCCCTGGCGCCCGTGGCGCCCGTGACGCCGGTGGCCGGCCCGGTGCGGCTGGCGGCGGGGTGAGCGGTGGCCACTGCACCCGAACGCACCGTGGCCGTCTGGTGCCCGGACTGGCCGGTCACCGCGGCACGCACCGTCGCCGGGGTCCTCGAGACGGCCCCGGTCGCGGTGGTCACCGCCAACCGGGTGGTCGCCTGCTCCCATCCCGCCCGGGCGGCCGGCGTCCGGCGCGGGCTGCGCCGGCGGGAGGCGCAGGCGCGGTGCCCGGCGCTGGTCGTCCTGCCCCGTGACGAGGCCGTGGAGGCGCGGCTGTTCGAGCCGCTGGTGGCCGCCCTGGAGGCGATCGCGCCGGGCGTCGAGATCACCCGTCCCGGGCTGGCCGCCCTGGGCGTGCGCGGCCCGACGCGGTACTTCGGCGGCGAGCAGGGCGTCCTGATGGCCCTGACCCGGGCGGTCGGCGAGGTGGAGTGCGCCGGGGACGTCCTGATCGGGGTCGCCGACGGTGCGTTCGCCGCCGAGCAGGCCGCCCGGCGCGGTGTCCTCGTCGCACCCGGCCGGTCCGCTGCGTTCCTCGCCGACCTGCCGGTGAGCACGCTGGACCCGTTCGGGACCTCGCCGCTGGTCGACCTGCTGGTCCGGCTGGGGATCCGCAGCCTCGGCGCGTTCGCCGCCCTGCCCGCCGGCGACGTCCTGGCCCGCTTCGGCCCGTCCGGTGCGTGGGCGCACCGGCAGGCCGGCGGGCGTGACGACCGGCCGGTGGCCGCCCGCCGGCCGCCGGCGGAGTTCACCGCCGAGCTGGCCCTCGAGCCACCGGTCGACCGGGTCGACACGGTGGCGTTCTCGGCCCGGGCGATGGCCGAGCGGTTCGTCACCGACCTCAGCGCGGCGGGGCTGGCCTGCACCTGCCTGGAGCTGCAGGCGCTCACCGAGAACGGCGAGGAGACCGTGCGGCGCTGGCGGCACGCCGGCGTGCTGTCCGCGCTGGACGTCGTCGACCGGATCCGGTGGCAGCTCGAGGGCTGGCGCGGCGGGACCGGCGCGTCCCGCCCCACCGGCGGGATCGCCCGGCTGCGGCTGGTCCCCGTCGACACGGTGCCCACCGGGACGCACCAGCGCGCGCTGTGGGGCGGCTCGGGGGTGGAGGACGAACGCGCGTACCGGGCGTTGGCCCGGGTGCAGACGCTGCTGGGACACGGGTCGGTGCTCACGCCGGTGCTCGACGGTGGCCGCTCCCCCGCCGAGCGCACCCGGCTGGTGGCCTGGGGCGACGACCCGGAGCCGCGGCGGGCCCCGACCCAGCCGTGGCCGGGACGGCTGCCGGCGCCCACCCCGACGGTGCTGCTCGACCCGCCGCGGCCGGTCCAGGTCCGCGACGCACAGGGCCGGCCGGTGTCCGTCACCGAGCGCGGCGCCGTCCCCGCGGCGCCCGCCACCGTGGAACTGCCCGGGGAGGCGCCGGTGGCGATCACGTCCTGGGCCGGGCCGTGGCCGGTCGACGAGCGGTGGTGGCAGCCCGGGGCGGCGACGGCCTCGGCGCGCTTCCAGCTCGTCGACGTCCGGGGCCGGGCCTACCTCGCGGCCTGCGAGCTGCGTGCCCGCGAGCGTCCCGCCTGGACCGTGGAGGCGCTCTACGACTGACCACCCACCGACCTGGACGACTGATCAGGACCGCTGATCTGCCAGCATCGGGGCGTGAGCGCACAGCCCGGCATCTTCGCCCTCGGCACCACCGATCACTGCTACCTCGAGTTCGCCGTGCGCGCCGGCGCCGACCCGACCGAGCTCGTGCGCTGTCTGGCCGGGCTGGTCGGCGAGTTGTCGACGACCGCCGGCGTCAACGTCGTCGTCGGCGTGCGCCCCTCGCTCTGGACGCAGCTCGCCGAGCCCGGGGACGTCCTGCCCGGGGCCGCCGACTGGGACACCGACCTGGTCGGCCCGGACGGCTTCACGATGCCCGCCACGCAGCACGACGCCTGGCTGTGGATCAGCGGCGGGAGCCGGAGCGCGGTCTTCGACGGCGGCCGCCAGGCCATCGACGCGCTCCGGCCGGTTGCCGACGTGCGCAGCGAGATCGGCGGCTGGCTCTACCGCCACGACCGGGACCTCACCGGCTTCATCGACGGCACCGAGAACCCGTCGCTGATCGAGGCGCCCGGCGTGGTCGCCGCCCCGGACGGCGGCCCCGGCGCCGGCAGCAGCGTCGTCCTGCACCAGCTCTGGCGGCACGACACCGCGCGGTGGGACGCCGAGCCGCGCGAGCGGCAGGAGAAGGTCATGGGACGCACCAAGCCGGACAGCGTCGAGCTGTCCGAGCGCGACATGCCGCCGGACTCCCACGTCGCCCGCAGCTCGCTGGAGGTCGACGGCGTGGAGCTGCCCATCTACCGCCGCAACGTCGCCTACGGCGGAGTGACCGACCACGGCACGGTGTTCGTCGGGTTCAGCCACGACCAGTGGCGGATGGCGGAGATGCTGCGCCGGATGGCCGGCGTCGGCGACGGCGTCCGGTGCGCGCTCACCCGCTACGCGACCCCGACCAGCGGCGCCTACTACGTGGTGCCGTCGGTCGAGGCGCTGGCCGCGTTGGCCCCGCCCGAGGACGACTGACGCGTCCGTCGGCGCCGACTCAGGGGCCCAGGTACGCCAGCGCCTCGACCTCCACGCGCATCCGCGGGTCGAGCAGCGCGGCGACCACCACCATGGTCGACGCGGGCGGGTCCACGCCGAACACCTCACCGTGCGCTCGTCCGACTTCGGACCAGTCTGCGGCGTCCACCAGGTAGGTCCGGGTCTGGACGACATCGGCGGTCGACCCACCCGCGTCCGTCACGGCCGCGACGAGCTTGCGCAGCGCCTCGCGCGCCTGGTCGTACGGACCGTCCCCGGTCACGGACCCGTCCTCGGCGACCGCCGTCATGCCCGCGGTCACGACCCAGGGCCCGGCGACGACCGCGGTGCTGAAGCCGATGACCGGGGCGAAGCGTGAGCGCGACGGGAGGCGGCGGACGGTCACGGGCGCGCAGCGTAACCCGCTCGCCGGCACGGCCGATCAGTCGGCGCTCGACCGCCAGCGCAGGAGCAGCAGGGACGCATCGTCGGTGAGTTGACCCTGCTGGTGTTCCAACAGCGCACGGACGAGGCGACGCAGCGTCTCGGACGTCGGCAGGCCGGCGGCGAGGCTGCGCACGACGAGGTCGACCAGCCGCTGTTCACCGAAGAACTCCCGCTCCGGCGAACGGGCCTCGACGACGCCGTCGCTGTACAGCACGACGACGTCGTCCGGTTCGAGGTCCTCGGTGCCGATCGTCAGCGGCGGCCTCGCCACCCCGTGCACGCGCAGTCCGAAGGGCAGCGCCGGCGGTGTCTGCAGTGCCCGGACGAGCTTGCCGCCGCGCAGCAGCAGCGGCGCCGGGTGGCCGGCCGACACCCACTCGAGGCGTCCGGTCTCGGTGTCGAGGTCGGCGAGCACGCCCGTCGTGAAGGCCGCGCCGCCGAACCCGGTGCTCAGCGCGTCGTCGATCGCGACGGCGCTGCCGGTCAGGCTCTGCCCGGCCCGACGGGCGCTGCGGTAGGCAGCGGTGGCGACCGCGGCGAGCATCGAGCTGCGCAGCCCGTGCCCCATGCCGTCGAGGATGGCGGCCCGCGCCCGTCCGGCGTCGACGGCGTAGTCGACGGTGTCCCCGGCCACCTCGTACGCCGGCTCCAGCGCTGCCGCGACAGAGACGTCCTCCGCGGTGAAGGTCAACGGCGGCAGCAAGGACCACTGCAGCTCCGCGGCCAGACCCATCTCGGCGCTGCGCCGCAGCCGGACGATCGTGTCGCCGTACATGGTCTTGGTCATGACCAGCTCGGCGACGACAGCCGCGAAGTCCTCGAGGCCGCGGCGGTCCGGCGTCTGCGTCCCGCCGTCGGACGGGTCGACGCTGACCTGCAGGACGCCGAGCCGCTCGGACCCGTTGAGCAGCGGCACCCAGGTGAGCTGCCGGCCACCCTCGCCGGGTTGGGTGAGCACGTCGACGTGCGCGAACGCCCGGCCGGCCAGGGTGCCGTCGACCGCAAGCGGCTCCACGTGCCGGGACGGCAGCGGCCCACCGGCCGGCGGGAAGGGCTGGAGTGTCGTCTGTTGCAGGTCGACGAGGTAGGCGACGGCGTCGACGGCGCCGAGCTCGCGGGCGTACCGGCGGACGAGGTCCGGCAGCCGGTGGGCAGACACGACGTGCGCGGCCCGCAGCAGCGCCGCACCGGCGTGCGCGGCGTCCATCGACGGGTCCTCCCGGCGCGGAGCGGATCGGCGGCCGGCGTACTCGGCCCGGATGACGCGGACCGTACCGCAGCCCGGACCTCGCGGGCGTCCCGCGTATCAGGAGCGGGATCCGGGACTCCTGTCCGGTGCAGGCTCGCGGTCACCCCGCGGCTCGGCACCCTGGAGGGAGGGGCGCCGGTCCCCGGGGTGGGCCGCCGGGCGCCCACGTGGGACGCGCAGACCGATCGGTGTCCGGGTCAGGTCGCGGAGCGGCGGGCGTCCCATTCGTGGTCGAGTACCGACATCATCACCTCGTCGTACCACTGTCCGTCGTGCCAGACGGATCCACGATGACGGCCTTCCTCGACGAACCCGGCCTTCTGGTAGGCGCGGATGCCCGCCGGGTTGAACGCTGCGACCTGGAGTTGCACCCGGTGCAGGCCCATCTCTCGGAAGGCGTAGTCGACGATGACGCGCATCGCGTCGGTGCCGAAACCGCGGCCGAGGTGATCCCGGCCGAGCGCGATGCCGATCGTGGCGCACCGGTCTTTCGGGCGGGCTCCGAAGAGCCCGATGTGTCCGATCAACGTCAGTGGATCTTGACGGGTCTCGATCGCGAAGCCGAGGTCGTCCTTGTCGTTCGCGCTCCACTTGGCGATGCGCTCCTTGGCCGCTGCTTCAGACGGAGGCGCTACCCAGTTCGAGAGCGTCGCCATGCGTCCGGGATCCATCTCCCACCTGGCCAGGGTCGGGAGGTCGTCCTCGCGCAGGCCCCGCAGGCGGACTCGTTCACCGAGCAGGACCGACTCGCCATAGGCGAATGCGCTGTCGACGTCCATCAGTGCGGCCATGCGCCGATCCTGTCTCAGAATGCCTCCCGACTGCGCGACCGCGCGCTGGAGCGATGTCGACCGGGCAGTGCACAACACGCTGATGACCCGTTGTCTGCCCGCCGTGCCACGCTCAGGTGATAAATGCGGTCATGCGGATCGAGACGAGTAGCCCCGGTACGTCCACTCCGAGTCTGGCCGCGTAGCGGGCTGGTGGGTCGGTGGGGAACCAGTGGGCGTACTCCTCGTTCATGCCGGCGAAGTCGTCCGGGTTGATGAGCAGTACTCCGACCTCGACGACGTCATCGAGACTCGCGCCGCCCGCGTGCAGGATGGCTCGACAGTTCACCAGGGCTTGGCGGGTCTGAGCGTGGATCGTGCTGCCCGCCAGGTCGCCGGTGTCCGGATCAGTCCCGGTGGTTCCGGAGACGAACACGTGGGGCCCGGCTCTGACGGCTTGGCTGTAGAGAGGCGAGCTCGGCGCGTTCGCGGTGGTGATGATCTGCCGCGGCATGGGGGACCCCCTGCGCATCGGTTGTGATGAGGCACCCGGAGTGGCGCCGGCTGATCGTGTCAGCCGGCGCCCGTTCCGTGTCGACGGTCGCCTCACCAAGGCGACGTGATGCTGGTCAGGCCGGGATTCCGGCCGCGAGCGCCTTGACGTCCGCGGTGGTGAGCGGGTTCCCGCCGATGCCCCAGTCACCGCTCCTGACTTCTTCGACGATGACCCAGGTGACCGTCCGCATGTTCTCGCCTTCGATCTCGACCATCGCCTCAGTGAGACGCGTGACGATGTCGTGTTTCTGCTCGGCGGTGAAGACGTTGTCGATGACCTTGACGTTGATGAGTGGCATGACGCATTCCGTTCTGTGGTTGGTCGTTGATGACTGCTCGAGCTTCCGCGACGTCCGCATCAGTTGCAACACTCAGAACTGTCATGCTATGAGTGCTGCTTATGCTCGACGTCCGGCGTCTCCGTGTCCTGTCCCGGGTTGCTGAGCGGGGGAGCTTCTCGGCCGCCGCGGACGTGCTGGGAATGACCCAGTCAGCAGTCAGTCAGCACATCGCGGCGCTGGAGCGTGAGATCGGGATCGCGGTGGTGCGCCGGAACAGCCGACCTGTCGAACTCACCGAGGCCGGTGGTGCCCTGATCAGGCACGCGACAGGGATCCTGGCTCGGCTGGACACCGCAGAGCAGGAACTTGGTGAGATCGTCGAGCGCCGTCGCGGCCGGTTGCGCTTCGGCTGCTTCCCGACCGTGCTCAGCACGCTCATGCCTGCGGCGTTCGCGCGCTTCCGCCGCGTGCACCCAGACGTTTCCCTGACCGTGGTCGACGATCATCTGCACCGGCTGGTCCCTCGGCTGGAGAACGGCGAGTTGGATCTGGCCGTGATCTACGACAGCGACACCGTGCCCGGCGTCGGCGCTGGAACCTTCGAGCGCACCCCGCTGCTCGATGACCGGTTCCAGGCCGTGGTGCCCGCCACTCATCCGCTCGCTCGGCGACGAGCGATCGGCTTGCAGGACCTTCGCACGGAATCCTGGATCGGTGGTGCGCCGAGCAGTGGCTGGTACCAGATCGTGCGTCATGCCTGCCGGCAGGCCGGATACAGTCCGCGAGCCGGTTTCGCCTCCGATGACTACATCGCCGTTCAGGCTCTCGTGGCGGCCGGGCTCGGCGTGTCGGTCATCCCCGGCCTCGCCGTCATCCATCCGCTGCCCGGCGTCGCGGTACGCCGGCTCGCCTCAACCGCCCCGGTACGGCGCATCTGTGCCGCATGGCCACGGGACGGCTACCGAGGTCCGACCGTCACGGACATGATCGAGTGCTTGAACCTGACCGCGCAGGACATGGCGTGACCGTTCAGTTCGGCGTCCACCTTCCGCTCATCGACTTCGGCGACGCGCCGTGGACGGCGACTCGGCTCGCGGCCTATGTGCGCGAGGCCGCTGCCCTGGGCTTCACCTACGCCTGCGCGAACGACCACCTGGTGTTCCGGCGACCGTGGCTGGACGGCCCGAGCGCCCTGGCCGCCGTCCTCGAGGCAGCCGGAACGATGCCGATCGTCACCGCCGTCGCGCTGCCGGTCGTGCGCGGACCCGCGCACAGCGCCAAACTCCTGGCAGCGTTGCACCAGCTCTCCGATGGTCGGCTCATCGCCGGCGTCGGGCCCGGATCGTCTGCAGCCGACTTCGCCGCCGCAGGCATCCCCTTCTCCGAACGATGGAGCCGCTTCGACGAAGCGGTCCGCGTCCTACGGGTCCTGCTCGGGAAGGACACCGCACCCTTCCACGGGACGTTCTACTCCACCGACACCGCAGTGGAGCCGTTCATCACGAACACCACGACCCCGTCGCTGTGGATGTCCAGTTGGGGATCGACTGCCGGCATCCGGCGCGTCGCCGAACTCGGCGACGGTTGGATCGCGTCCGCCTACAACAGCGCCCCGGACACGTTCCACGATGCGCTCGACCGGCTCGGCGCCGCGGGACGGCCGGCGCCGGACTTCCCGAACGCCTTGGCAACGACCTGGCTGCATGTTACGGATCGACCGCATGCCGCGACCCGCGTCTTCGACGACATCTTGGCGCCCACGCTCAACAGGCCCGCGGATGACTTGCGCGCACGAGGACTCCCGATCGGCTCGCCCGAGCAGTGCGCCGAGCGGATGACCGCCTACGCCCAGGCCGGCGCGCAACGAATCTTTCTCTGGCCACTCGGCGACGAGATCGAACAGCTCCATGCTTTCCGGACCCAGGTCATGCCGCTTCTCCCTCGCACGGCCTGACGACCCGGCGCACACCCCTGGACACGGTCCCGGTCAGCAGGCCGTCGAGTGCGGCCCGGAACACCACGAACGTCACCGCATCCACCCGCCCACGGACCCGACCGTCTGAACCATGCCAGAAGCTTGCCGCACGGACTTGCGATGAATCGAACACGTGTTCTATCATCCGCCCATGGGATGGCAGAACCCGCCGATCCCCTGGTCCGAGCTGGAGCGCCGGCTCTCCGGGCGGCCACCGCAGCCGGCTCAGCTGCCGAGCGCATCGCGGCTGCGCGAGGTCAACGGCGACGGCGGCGACTCCCCGGCCTGGTCCCGCAAGCGCCCGGCCTACCAGCCCAGCGGGGTGTCCCGGGGCAGCAGCGCGGTGCCCTACGCCGAGCTGCACGCGCACTCGTCGTTCAGCTTCCTCGACGGCGCCAGCGACCCGGAGGAGATGGTCGAGGAGGCGGTCCGGCTCGGCCTCGAGGCGCTGGCGCTCACCGACCACGACGGGATGTACGGCATCGTCCGGTTCGCCGAGGCGGCCGAGTCGCACGGGCTGCCCACGGTGTTCGGCGCCGAGCTGTCCCTGGACGTCGAAGTCCCGCGCACCCAGGCCGAGCGGATGGTCGCCGCTCGGGTCGGCGTCCCGGACCCTCCGGGGCGGCACCTGTCGGTGCTCGCGCGCGACCCGCAGGGCTACGCCGATCTGTGCCGGGTGATCAGCGCCGCGCAGCTGCGCGGCGGTGCGAAGGGCCGCCCGGTCCACCTCGACGACGAGCTCACCAGCGAGCACTGGCTCGTGCTCACCGGCTGCCGTAAGGGTCCGCTGCGCGACGGCGCTGGACGCCGGCGGCTCCGGGACGTTCGCCCTCGACCCGGCGCGCGCGCGTGCTCGCCGAGCTGGTCGACCGGTTCGGCCGCGACAACGTCGCCGTCGAGCTCGACGCACGCCCGCGACCCGCTGGCCGACGAGCGGTACGAGGCGCTGGTCGAGCTCGCCGACGAGGCACGGCTGGCCGTCGTCGCCACCACCGGCGCGCACTACCACGGCCCGCCCCGGCGTCCGCTGGCCACCGCGATGGCCGCGGTCCGGGCGCGGAGCAGCCTCGACGAGGTCGACGGGTGGCTGCCGGCCTGGGCCGACCAGCACCTGCGTTCCGGGGTCGAGATGGCCGAACGCTTCGCCCGCTGGCCCGACGCCGTCGCCACCGCCGCCCGGCTGGGCAAGGAACTGGCGTTCCCGCTCAAGCTCATCGCCCCGCAGCTGCCGCCGTTCCCGGTGCCGGCCGGGCACACCGAGATGACCTACCTGCGCGAGCTCGCGGCCGCCGGCGCCGCCGATCGGTACGGCCCGCGGGGGAACGGCGACGCGCACACGGAGAAGGCGTACCGGCAGATCGAGCACGAGCTCGACATCATCGAGCAGCTCGGCTTCCCGGGGTACTTCCTCGTCGTCTGGGAGATCGCCCGGTTCTGCCGCGAGCGCGGCATCCTGTGCCAGGGCCGCGGGTCGGCGGCGAACTCCGCGGTCTGCTACGCCATCGGCGTCACGGCGGTCGACGCCGTGAAGTACGGGCTGTTGTTCGAGCGCTTCCTCGCCCCGCACCGCGACGGCCCGCCCGACATCGACCTCGACATCGAGTCCGACCGCCGCGAGGAGGCCATCCAGCACGTCTACGCGACCTACGACCGCCGCCACGCCGCCCAGGTCGCCAACGTCATCACCTACCGCCCGAAGTCGGCGGTCCGCGACGTGGCGAAGGCGCTGGGCTACTCGCAGGGCCAGCAGGACGCCTGGAGCAAGGAGATCGAGCTCGGTTACTCGTGGTCCGACGAGGACTTCGAGGGTGGCGACGTCCCGCCGCTGGTGCTCGAGCTGGCCGCGCAGCTGCAGAACGCGCCGCGCCACCTCGGCATCCACTCCGGCGGGATGGTCATCTGCGACCGGCCGGTGGTCGAGGTGTGCCCGGTCGAGTGGGGCCGGATGGAGAACCGCACCGTGCTGCAGTGGGACAAGGACGACTGCGCCACGGTCGGACTGGTCAAGTTCGACCTGCTCGGGCTCGGGATGCTCTCGGCGCTGCACTACTGCTTCGACTTCGTCGAGCAGGAGACCGGTCGAGCGCTACGACCTGCACACCGTGCCCGCCGAGGACCCGCTGGTCTACGAGATGCTCTGCCAGGCCGACTCCGTCGGGGTGTTCCAGGTCGAGTCCCGGGCGCAGATGGCGACCCTGCCGCGGTTGCAGCCGCGCCGGTTCTACGACCTGGTCATCGAGATCGCGCTGATCCGCCCCGGCCCCATCCAGGGCGAGTCGGTGCACCCGTACATCCGGCGCAAGCACGGCCGTGAACCGGTGAGCTACCCGCACCCGGCGCTGAAGCCGCACCTGGAGAAGACCCTCGGTGTGCCGCTGTTCCAGGAGCAGCTCATGCAACTGGCGATCGACGCGGCCGGCTGCTCGCCGAGCGAGGCCGACCAGGTCCGCCGCGCGATGGGGTCCAAGCGCTCGCACGAGCGGATGGAGGCGCTGCGGCAGCGGCTGTTCGACGGCATGGCGCGCAACGGCATCACCGGCGAGGTGGCGGAGGACATCTACACGAAGATCCGCGCGTTCGCGGCGTTCGGCTTCGCCGAGAGCCACTCGATCAGCTTCGCGTTCCTCGTCTACGCCTCGTCCTGGCTGAAGCTGTACCACCCGGCGGCGTTCTGCGCGGCACTGCTCAACGCCCAGCCGATGGGCTTCTACTCCCCGCAGACGCTGGTGCAGGACGCGAAGCGGCACGGCGTCGTGGTGCGCGGGCCGGACGTCAACCTGTCCGCGGCGCAGGCCCGGCTGGAGGACGCGCGCGGTGAGGGCACGTACACCGGACCCGGTCCCCTCCAGCCGGCGGTGCGGCTCGGGCTGTCCGGCGTGCGGACGATCGGGCTCGAGCTCGCCGAGGCGGTGGTCGCCGCCCGCGACGCCGGCGGGGACTACACGTCGATGGCCGACCTGGCGCGCCGGGTCGGGCTGGCCGCCGACCAGGTCGAGGCACTGGCCACCGCGGGGGCGTTCGACGGGCTCGGCACCACCCGGCGCACCGCGCTGTGGGCGGCCGGCGCGTCGGCCACCGCCCGTCCCGGCCAGCTCGACGTCGAGGTGCACGACGAGGCCGCGGCGCCGCCGGTGCCGGAGATGACCGAACCGGAGCAGCTGCTCGCCGACCTGTGGGCCACCGGCATCACCCGCGACGCCTACCCCACCGCGCTCATCCGGGACCGACTCGACGCGCTGGGCATCGTGCCGGCGGCGGCGGTCCGGGCCGCTGCCGGACCGGACCCGGATCACCGTCGGCGGGGTGGTCACCCACCGGCAGCGCCCGGCCACCGCGCGGGGGACGACGTTCCTCAACCTCGAGGACGAGACCGGGATGCTCAACGTCATCGTCGACCCGACGGTGTGGATGCGGCACCGCCGGGTGGCCCGCGAGTCCGGCGGCCTGATCGTGCGCGGGATGCTCGAGATCGCCGACGGCGTGGTCAACGTCGTCGCCGAGCGCATCGAGCGCCTGCCGCTCGGGCTGCACGGCGTGCGCAGCCGGGACTTCCGGTGAGCGGCCTGCGCTGGCGCCGGGTCGACGCCAACGACGACGGCCCGCCGGCGTTGTTCGGCATGGCGGAGCTCGCGGCGCTGAACGCCCCTGAACGCGGTACCGGTCGGATGTCCGACCTCGAGTTCCTCCACGTCGCCGCCAAGCGGGTCATCAACGCGGTTCCGGAAGGCTTCGGCGGCCCGTTCCGGTGGACGATCAACGTCTACCGCGGCTGCTCACACGCCTGCGTCTACTGCCTGAGCGGTGACACCGAGCATCCTGCGTGCCGACGGCACCACCGCGGCCCTCCAGGACATCCGGCCCGGCGACCGGGTCGTCGGCACCGAGGGCCGCGGGAGCACCCGCAGCTGCGTCCCGACACTCGTCCGAGCGCACTGGCGCACCGACGAGCGCGCCCACCGCGTCACGCTCGCGGACGGCACCACGCTCGTGGCGAGCGCCGACCACCGCTTCCTCACCGCCGACGGCTGGAAGTACGTTGTCGAATGGTCTGGCTCCGGGCGGACCGGAGCCGGCCTCGAGCCCGGCGACCAGCTGCTCGGCGTCGCGAGATCCGCAGCCGAGCCACCGGCGTCCACCGGTCGGGGTCCCGGGCCGGTGTCGACCCTCGTGCCGCCGGCGCAGGCGATCGCCGCGGTGGCGGGCACGGCCGTGCGGACGAGCGCCGCGCTCCGCGTCGTCGGTGTCACCGACCTGGGTGTCACGCTGCCGATGTACGACCTCACGACCGGCACCGGCGACTTCGTCGCCAACGGCGTCATCAGCCACAACTGCTTCGCCCGGCCGACCCACGAGTACCTCGGCCTGAACACCGGCGAGGACTTCGACCGCAAGATCGTCGTCAAGGTCAACGCCGTGGAGCGGGTCCGCGCCGAGCTCGGCCGACCCGGCGTGGCGCGGCGAGCACGTGGCGATGGGCACCAACACGGATCCGTACCAACGCTGCGAGGCCAAGTACAAGCTGACGCGCGGCGTGGTCGCGGCGCTCACCGAGCACGCCAACCCGTTCTCCGTGCTCACCAAGTCCGCGCTGGTCAGCCGCGACCTCGACCTGCTCACCGAGGCGAACCGCCGCACCGACGTGAGCGTCAGCTTCTCGGTCGGCACGCTGGACGAGGACGTCTGGCGCGCTACCGAACCCGGTACGCCGCACCCCCGGCGGCGGCTCGACGCCATGCGACGGATGGCCGACGCCGGCATCCGCACCGGGGCCCTCATCGCCCCGGTACTGCCCGGGCTGTCCGACCGGCCGGAGCAGCTGCAGGACGTCGTCCGCGCGGTCCGCGACGCGGGCGGCACGATCAGCGGACCGCTGCCCCTGCACCTGCGACCGGGGGTGCGCGAGCACCTGCTCGGCTGGCTGGCCGACTTCGACCCGGATCTCCACGCGGACTACCTGCGCCGCTACGACGGACGCGCCTACGCGCCGAAGCGGTACACCGACGCTCTCAAGGACGCCGCCTTCCGGCCTCCGCGCACGACGGAGGCGTCCACCGCCCCGTCCGGGACGGCGCCACTGCCGCACCGGCCGGTCAGGGACGCGCGGTGAGCAGGTCGACCGCGTCGCTCAGGCTGCTCGCGCGGCGCACGGTCGGGCCGAGCGGGACGCCCTGCCACCCGGGGCCGCCGACGACGACCCGCACGGCCGGACGCGTCAGCGGCAGGCTGAGCTGCGGGAGCTCGCCGCCACCGGCCGGCAACTGCCGCCAGATGAACACCGCCCGCGCCCCGGTCCGCTGCCGCGCCGTCGCCAGCGCCGCGAACGGCACGCGCGAGCCGAGCAGCCGGTGCGGCGCGCGGCACTCGGTGAGGGCGGCCGCGACGATGTGCAGCGGCAGGACGTGCATGTCGTCCGGGAAGCAGGCCAACAGCACCGGGGGCCCCGAGACCGGCGCCGCCCGCAGCGCCCGGTACCGCCGCAGCGCCTCGATCACGGACTCGCTGAGGATGTGCTCGACGTCGACGCCCTGCCCGGTGCGCGCCCACTGCCGGCCCGCGGCGACCAGCACCGGGCGCAGCACGTGGTCCCAGGTTCGCACCGCGCCGCGTTCGACCAGCATCTCGGTCACCGTCTCGGTGAGCGCGTCCGCGTCGAGCCGGCTCGCCGCCCGCGCCAGCCCGCGGACCTCCGCCGTCGCGCCGGGGACGGCCAGCACGCGGCCGCCCGGGCCGCCGGGCAGCCCCGACCGCCTGGTCCCACCGACCCCGTACGCGCCGCCGCTCCCGCCGCCATCGCCGTTGCCGTTCGCGAGACCGACCCGGTCGCCGCCGCCGGAGACACCGCCGGCCCCGCCGATACCGTCGGCTCCGCCGAGGCCGGCGAGCCCGTCCGGTGAGTCGGCGCTGTTCGGTGGGCTGCTGTGCAACACGTAGGCGGCGGCCCGCGCCGGGGTCATGCCGTCGGTGATGAGCGCCTGCATCCGGACGAGCCGGTCGACGTCGGCCGCGGTGTACCGACGGTGACCGCCAGGAGTCCGCAGGGACGGGAGCAGTCCGTACCGGCGGCCGTAGCTGCGCAGCGTCTCCGGGGCGAGGCCGAGTTCGGCGGCGACGACCCCTACCGACTGCCCCTCGTCCACGCGGCCCCCACTGCTCGTCCGCTCCAGCCAGTCACTGTAGGCGAGTCCGGCCGGCGTGGGGCAGGGCTGAGCGGTCGCAGGTCAGGCGTCCTGCGCCGGGGGCAGCGCTTTGGTCATGGTCACGGCGACGTCCCGGTACCCGGCCGAGGTGTACAGCGCGCGAGCGACCGTGTTCTGCCCGAACACGTTCAGCCCCAGCTCTGTGGCGCCGGTCTCGGCGCAGTGCCGCTCGAGCGCCGCCAGCGCCGCCCGCCCCAGTCCGCGCCCGCGCTCACTCGGGGTGATCTCGATGTCGTACAGCCAGGCGAGCCGGCCGTCCTCGGGGCGGCCCGGATCGGGACCGGTCCACACGCTGCCCACCGGAGCGCCGGCGAGCTCGACGACGAAGACGTCGTGACCGGGAGCCGGGCGGCCGTCCGGGAAGAACCTCCCGAACTGCTCCGCGGCGACGGCGCCCGCGACGTCCTGGGTCTCTCCGGCCGCCACCCGGTCCTCGACGTAGGCGCTCCGGACGCGGGCCAGCCAGGCGGTCCGCTCGTCGTCGGTCATCCTCCGCAGTCGCACGGCCGGAGCTCCGGTCACCAGCGGGTCACCACCGCCCGCTCGGCAGGTCCCACCGACCGGTCGGCAGCACCTGCGTCGGGGAGTCCACTCCTGCGTCGTACGCCGACGCGGGGATGCCGCGGGCCTCGCGGGCGCGCCGACGTCCGTCCTCCTCGATGAGCCGGTTCAGCATCTGCTGCACCTGCACCGAGCGCGGGATGTCCCGCAGCACGTCCTGGCCGCTCTCGCCCGAGGACTCGATCTCGATCGTCCCGGATCGGACCACCCGCTCGAACAGCGACTGCTCGAAGGCCACGTCGCTGATCCGCTGCAGCGCGATGTCCCGCCCGCGGTGGGTGAGCAGACCGCGTCGGATCAGGACGCGATGCGTGGTGAGGACGTAGTGCGTCGTGCGCCAGAACAGCCACCTGCGCAGCACCAGCCAGGCGAGCAGGACGACCGCCAGGACGAGGACGGTGATGAGCCCGGCCGAGTGCGCCGTCCCGCTCGTCGGCAGGTAGGCGATGCCGGCCCCCGCGGCGGCGCAGATGACGAGGAACCACAGCGTCGCCGGGACCAGCGTGATCCAGTGCGGGTGCAGGTGTGCGACGACCTCCTCGTCGTCGGCGAGCACGCTCTCCGGGTACGCCACGCGACCTCCTGCGCCACCGAGCCGGGCACCGCCAGGTTACTGGCCGCCCGGCGTCGGCGGCCGGACGTGGGTGACGTCCCCGGCGGCCACCGCGACGCCGTCGACCACCAGCCGGCCGTCGTCGTCGACGGCCGACGCGACGCCGCGCACCGGCCGCGTGCCGCTGACGGTCACCACCTGCCCGAGCGTCACGCAGCGCGCCCGGTAGGCCGCGGCGAGCCCGCACCGCACGGCGTCACCACCCGCATCCACCCAGGCCAGGTACCACCGCCCCCAGCCGGCGAGGACGGCGGTGAGCAGCGCGGCACGGTCGGTCGGCAGCCTCGCCAGGGCGAGCGAGGTGGCGGCGTCGGTCGGCAGCTCCTCGGCGGTCGTCGAGACGTTGAGCCCCACGCCGACCACGACGTCCTCGCCGGAGGTCGTGGCCAGCACGCCGGCCGCCTTCCGCCCGCCCAGCAGCAGGTCGTTGGGCCACTTCAGTGCCGACCCGGGGACGGCGTCCGAGACGGCCACCCCCGCCATCAGCGGCAGCCAGCCCCACCGCGCCGGACGGACCGGCGGGCGCAGCAGCACGGAGAAGGTCAGCCCGGCCCGGGGCGGTGACACCCAGCCGCGGTCGAGCCGGCCGCGCCCGGCGCTCTGGTGCTCGGCGACGAGCACGGAGCCGGCCGGCGACCCGAGCAGCGCGGTGTTCGTCGAGCTCACCGTCTCCACCACCTGCACACCGGACCACGGCGCGGTGAGCGTCACTGCCGACGGGTCCAGTGGCGGGCGGTCGGGCACGCCCGGGACGATAGCCAGCGGTCCCCTAGCCTGAGCCCATGTCAGCCGCCGACGAGCCGCAGGCCCCGGACCCCCACACCACCGCGGGCAAGCTCGCCGACCTGGACCGGCGCTACGACGAGGCGGTGCACGCCGGCTCCGCCCGCGCGGTCGAGCGGCAGCACGCCAAGGGCAAGGGGACCGCCCGCGAGCGGATCGAGACCCTGCTCGACCCGGGCAGCTTCGTCGAGCTCGACGAGTTCGCCCGGCACCGCACCACCAACTTCGGTCTCGACCGCAACCGTCCCTACGGCGACGGCGTCATCACCGGCTACGGCACCGTCGACGGCCGGCCGGTCTGCGTCTTCAGCCAGGACGTCACGATCTTCGGCGGCAGCCTCGGCGAGGTGTACGGCGAGAAGATCGTCAAGGTGCTGGACTTCGCGGTCCGCAACGGCTGCCCGGTGGTCGGCATCAACGAGGGCGGCGGGGCGCGCATCCAGGAGGGTGTCGTCAGCCTCGGCCTCTACGGCGAGATCTTCCGCCGCACGGTGTGGGCCAGCGGCGTCGTGCCGCAGATCTCGCTGATCATGGGTGCGGCGGCGGGCGGGCACGTCTACTCCCCCGCGCTCACCGACGTCGTCGTCATGGTCGACCAGACCTCGCAGATGTTCATCACCGGACCGGACGTCATCAAGACCGTCACCGGCGAGGACGTCAGCATGGAGGAGCTCGGCGGGGCGCGGGTGCACAACACCAAGAGCGGCAACGCGCACTACCTCGCCAGTGACGAGGACGACGCCATCGCCTGGGTGAAGGCGCTGCTGAGCTACCTGCCGAGCAACAACCTGGACCCGGCGCCGACCTACGACACCGACGTCGAGGTCGACGTCCACGAGGACGACACGTTCCTCGACACGTTCGTCCCGGACTCCGCCAACCAGCCCTACGACATGCACACGATCATCGAGCACCTCGCCGACGAGGACGAGTTCCTGGAACTGCAGGCGCTGTTCGCGCCGAACGTCGTCGTCGGGTTCTGCCGCATCGAGGGCCACCCGGTCGGCGTCGTCGCGAACCAGCCGATGCAGTTCGCCGGCACCCTCGACATCGACGCGTCGGAGAAGGCGGCCCGCTTCGTCCGGCTGTGCGACGCGTTCAACGTGCCGGTGCTGACCCTGGTCGACGTGCCGGGCTTCCTGCCGGGCACCGACCAGGAGTGGAACGGCATCATCCGCCGCGGCGCAAAGCTGATCTACGCCTACGCCGAGGCGACCGTCCCGAAGATCACGGTGATCATCCGCAAGGCGTTCGGGGGCGCCTACGACGTCATGGGCTCCAAGCACCTCGGGGCCGACGTCAACGTCGCCTGGCCGACGGCGCAGATCGCGGTCATGGGCGCGCAAGGCGCGGTCAACATCCTCTACCGGCGGGAGCTGGCCGCCGCGGACGACCCGGAGGCGCTGCGCGCCAAGTTGATCGCCGAGTACGAGGACACGCTGCTCAACCCCTACATCGCCGCCGAGCGCGGCTACGTCGACTCCGTCATCCCGCCCTCGCTGACCCGCTCGTTCGTCATCCGCGCGCTGCGGATGCTGCGGAACAAGCGCGAATCCCTGCCGCCGAAGAAGCACGGGAACATCCCGCTGTGACGCCCGGCGAGGCCCAGGTGAGCGAGCCCGACCGTCCCGTCCTGCGCGTCGTGCGCGGCGAGCCGACCGCGGAGGAACTCGCCGTCGTCACCGCGCTCGTCACCGCCCGCGGGAGCGCCGGAGCCGGCGACGACGGGCGGACCGAGCGCCGCGGACGCTGGAACGACCCGGCCGCCCGGGTGCGCCGCTACTGGCGCCCCGGCCCCGGCGGCTGGCAGGCCGCCGGCCGCGGCTAGGTCCGGCTAAGCCCGGCTGGCTCCCAGCGAGACGGTCTCGCCGCGCCCGACCGCGACGACACGTTCTCGGAGCCCGGCCGCCTCCGCCAGGGACAGGAAGTCCGCCAAGCCGCTGGTCATCACCGTGTAGTCGTCGTAGTGCACCGGCACCACCTGGCGCGGCTCGAGCAGCCGGGTCAGCTCGACGCCCTGCGCCGCGTCCATCGTCACGATCAGCCCGCCCGGGAGCCGGGTGCCGCCGAGGTGCAGCACGGCGGCGTCGAGGTCCGGGAAGCGGGACCGGATCTGCCCGAGGTCGGAGAACACCAGGGTGTCGCCGCTGAGGTAGAGCCGGTGCTCGACGGCGCCGCCGTGCGCGAACTCGAGCACGCTGCCCATGACCGGCGGCAGGAGCAGCCGGGCGGGACCGAGTCCGTGCGAGCCGGGGACGGCGGTCACCGTCACGGAGTCCTCGCCGCGGGCCAGCGACCCCGACGACCAGGTCGTCAGGCCGCGGCCGTCGGCGAAGCCCTGCCGGCGCAGCGCTCGCGCCGCGGCCGGCGTCGTGAACACCGGCAGCGCCTTCGGCAACCCGCGCCGGGCGACCCGGTCCCAGTGGTCGCCGTGCATGTGCGACAGCACGATCGCGTCGAGCGCCGGCAGCTCGTCGATCGACAGGGCGGGGTCACGCAGCCGGCGGGACACCAGTCCGTAGCCGAGGTAGGCGTACTGGCCGGCGTGCAGGAAGTTCGGGTCGGTCAGCAGGGTGAGCGACCGGTAGCGCAGCAGGGTGGTCGCGTTGCCGACGAAGGTCAACGAGACGGCCATGGTCCGCGAACGTACTCGTGCCATTCTGGGCAGATGGACAGCCCCGCAGCGCTCGCCGAGGCGCTCGAGCGGACCGGCTACCTGCCGGACGAGGGCATCGCCACGGCCGCGTACCTGGCCCTGGCGATGCACCGGCCGCTGTTCCTCGAGGGCGACGCCGGGGTCGGCAAGACGAGCCTCGCCACCGCGTTGGCGCAGGTGACCGACGCGCGGCTGGTCCGGCTGTCCTGCTACGAGGGCATCGACGCCGCGCAGGCGCTCTACGACTGGGACTTCCCGCGGCAGATCCTGCACCTGCGCGCCACCGAATCGGCTCGGGGGGCCACCGGCCAGCCCGACGAGTCCGGCCTGTACGACCGGCGATTCCTCATCAGCCGTCCGGTGCTGCAGGCGCTCGAGCACAGCCCGTCGGTGCTGCTCGTCGACGAGATCGACCGCGCGGACGACGAGTTCGAGGCGTTCCTGCTGGAGGTGCTCGCCGACAACGCCGTGACGATCCCCGAGCTCGGCACCATCCGCGCCGAGCACCCGCCGCTGGTGGTGCTCACCTCCAACCGCACCCGCGAGGTGCACGACGCGTTGAAGCGCCGCTGTCTGTACCACTGGGTGCCGCACCCCTCGTTCGAGCGGGAGGTGGCGATCCTGCGCCGGCGGCTGCCGGAGGTCGACGAGCGGCTCGCGCAGGACGTCGCGGCGGCCACTCGGCGGCTGCGCGAGGCGGACCTGCTCAAGCCGCCGGGCGTCGCGGAGGCCATCGACTGGGCGCACGCGCTGCACCTGCTCGGCGCCCGGACGCTCGACCGCGAGGTCGCGGCCGCGACCCTCGGCGCGGTGCTGAAGTACCACGAGGACGCGGTGCGCGCCCGCGACCTCGGCCTGCTCGACTCCATCGCCCGGGCGGCGTCCTGAGATGACCGCGCCGCCGGCGTCCGGCCGGGCGCGCGTCCCCGACGTCCCCCACGTCCCCGACGTCCCCGACGTCCCCGACGTCCCCGACGTCCCCGACGTCCCCGACGTCCCCGACGTCCCCGACGTCCTCGCCGTCCTGCTCGGCTTCGCCCGCACGCTGCGCCACGGCGGCCTCGACGCCTCCCCGGTCCGGGTGCAGTCGATGCTCGAGGCGCTCGGGCGCCTGGACGTGCTGCGCCGGCGCGACGTCTACTGGGCCGGGCGGTTGACCCTGTGCGCGGGCCCGGACGACCTGGCGCGCTACGACGCCGCGTTCGACGCCTACTTCGCCGGCCGCACCGCGTCCTGGCGCCCCCGCGAGGCGCCGTCGACGACGGTCTCGACCGCGCCGTTCGGGCTCGACGCGCCGGACCCCTCCGGGGACGACCGGGAGGACAGCAGCGACCCGCTCGCCGCCCGCGCCAGCGCCGCCGAAGTGCTGCGGCACCGCGACGTCGCCGAGCTGAGCACGACCGAGCGGGAGGAGCTGCGCCGGTTGTTCGCGCTGCTCGGGCCGCGGGTGGGACGCCGGCGCACGCACCGGTACAGACCGGCGCGTCGCGGACGGGTCGATCTCGGGCGCACGACGCGGCTCATGGTCCGCGACGGCGGCGAACCGGGCAGCCTCGCGTACCGCGCGCGCCGGGTGCGGCCGCGCCGGCTGGTGCTGCTCGTCGACGTCAGCGGGTCGATGGCCCCCTACGCCGACACGCTGCTGCGCTTCTCGCACGCGGCGGTGCGGGCCGCACCTGCCACCACGGAGGTGTTCACGATCGGCACCCGGCTGACCCGGGTCACCCGGGAGCTGCGCCGGCGTGACCCGGACCAGGCGCTCGCCGCGGCGGGCTCGGCCATCCCGGACTGGTCCGGCGGCACCCGGATCGGCGAGGTGCTCAAGGCGTTCCTCGACCGGTGGGGACAGCGCGGCACCGCCCGGGGCGCGGTCGTCGTCGTCTGCTCCGACGGCTGGGAGCGCGGTGACCCGGGTCTGCTCGGGGAACAGATGAGCCGGCTCGAGCGGTTGGCGCACGGTGTCGTCTGGGTGAACCCGCACAAGGGCAAGGACGGGTTCGCCCCGGTCGCCGGCGGGATGGCGGCCGCGCTGCCGCACGTCGACCGGCTGGTCGCCGGGCACAGCTTCCAGGCGCTGGAGGAACTGGCAGGAGTGATCGCGCATGCGTGAGGTGTTGTCCGACCTGCTCGCCTGGTGGCGCGCCGGCGAGTCCGTCGGGATGGGCACGGTCGTGGGGACGTGGAAGTCCTCGCCCCGCCAGCCCGGCGCCGCGATGCTCGTCGGGCCGCAGGACGTCGCCGTCGGTTCGGTGTCCGGCGGGTGTGTCGAGGGTGCGGTCTTCGAGCTGGCCGCCGAGGCGCGTGAGGGCGCCGGCCCGCGGCTGCAGCGCTACGGGGTCAGTGACGACGACGCGTTCGCGGTGGGACTGACCTGCGGCGGGATCATCGACGTCTTCGTGGAGCGGGTGGACCGCGAGTCGTTCCCGGAGCTCGAGGACGTCGCCCGCGACGTCGACGAAGGCCGCCCGGTCGCGGTCGCGACCGTGCTCGACGGCGATCGGCCGGGCCGGCGGCTGGTGGTGCGTCCCGACGAGACGAGCGGCACTCTCGGGTCGACCCGCTTCGACGACGCGGTGCGCGACGACGCTCGCGGGCTGCTCGCGCAGGGGCGCACCGAACTGATGCACTACGGCGCCGACGGCGAGCGCCGCGGCGACGACGTCACGGTGTTCGTGGCGAGCTTCGCTCCCCGCCCGCGCATGATCGTCTTCGGCGCCATCGACTTCGCCGCCGCCGTCGCCCGCATCGGCGCGTTCCTCGGCTACCGCGTCACCGTCTGTGACGCCCGCGCCACGTTCGCCACACCGAAGCGGTTCCCCGACGCCGACGAGGTCGTCGTGGAGTGGCCGCACCGCTACCTCGAGCGCACTGAGGTCGACGAGCGCACGGTCCTCGCCGTCCTGACGCACGACCCGAAGTTCGACGTGCCGCTGCTGGAGGTGGCGCTCACCTTGCCGGTGGCCTACGTCGGGGCGATGGGGTCCCGGCGGACGCACGAGGACCGGCTGGCCCGGCTGCGCGAGCGCGGGGTCGGCGAGGAGCTGATCGCGCGCCTGCACTCGCCGGTCGGGCTCGACATCGGCGCGCGCACGCCGGAGGAGACGGCGGTGAGCATCGCCGCCGAGCTGATCGCCGCCCGGTGGGGTGGGACGGGCGCACCGCTGGGCTTCGCCGAGGGGCCGATCCACCACACCCGCCTGGCGGAACTACCGGCTTAAGTCGAAGGTGTGGCCGCGCTGCGAACGGCAGCGCAGGTCTTGCGTCGCCGCCTGTGATGCCGTTGTGTGAGAGGACTGTTCCCATCACCGACGGCGCCGGTCGCCGTTACCCATGGAGGCCCTATGACCCGGGTGACCGTGACGGTCGACGGCGTGAGCTACCAGGACGACGTCGAACCCCGCCTGCTGCTGGTCCAGTACCTGCGCGAACGGCTCGGCAAGGTCGGCACCGTGATCGGGTGCGACACGAGCAACTGCGGATCGTGCACCGTCCTGCTCGACGGTCACAGCGTGAAGAGCTGCTCGGTGCTCGCCGCTGCAGGCCGACGGCGGCGAGGTCACCACCATCGAGGGCCTGGCCGTGGACGGCAGCCTCCACCCGGTGCAGCAGGCGTTCCACGACAACCACGCGCTGCAGTGCGGGTTCTGCACACCCGGGATGATCATGGCGTCGGTGGACCTGCTGCAGGAGAACAGCAGCCCGAGCGAGGACGAGGTCCGCGAGGCGCTCGAGGGCAACCTCTGCCGCTGCACCGGCTACCAGAACATCGTGCAGCGCGGTGCAGGACGCCGCCCGGACGCTGAACGAGTCCGTCCCGGCCGAGCGGTCCGGCGCGGTCGAGAGCGAGAGGACCCCGGCATGACCTCCGTGACCGACCGGCCCACCGCCCCGGGCGAGATCGGCAAGGCGCGGCGCCGCAGGGAGGACGCCCACCTGATCACCGGGCGGACCACCTGGACGGACAACATCACCCTGCCCGGGATGCTGCACCTGGCCTTCCTGCGCAGCCCGGTGGCGCACGCCCGGATCACCTCGATCGACATCACCGAGGCGAAGGCCCGTCCCGGCGTCATCACCGTCCTCACCGGCCAGGACGTGAAGGACGAGCAGGGCAACGTCCCCTGCGCGTGGGCGCCGGAGGGACATGGTCAACCCGGGCGCGCCGACGCCTGGCGGTCGACCAGGTCAACTTCGTCGGCGAGGCCGTCGCGGTGATCGTCGCGCGCGACCGTTCCGCCGCACAGGACGCCCTCGAGGCCATCGAGATCGACTACGACCAGCTGCCCGCCCGTACTCGACATGGAGGCAGGCGCTGGCCGACGGCGCCCCACTCGTCCACCCGAACACCGAGACCAACCGCTGCTACACCTGGCAGTTCGAGTCCGGCGCGGCCGGCACCGGCGAGCCGATCCAGCAGGCGCTCGACAACGCCGAGGTGACGATCACCCGGCGCTTCCGGCAGCAGCGGCTCATCCCGGCGTTCATGGAGCCGCGCTCGACGGTCGTCCAGCCGAGCGGCGACGGCGTTCACCGTCTGGTCGGCCACCCAGATCCCCCACATCCTGCGCACCCTGCTCGCCGCGACACTCGGCATCCCGGAGCACAAGCTGCGCGTGATCGCCCCGGACGTCGGCGGCGGCTTCGGCGGCAAGATCCCGGTGACGCCGGAGGAGATCATCTCCGTGATCGTCGCCCGCAAGCTCGGCAAGCCGGTCAAGTGGACCGAGTCGCGGTCGGAGTCCCTGCTGTCGGCGCACCACGGCCGCGACCAGGTCCAGGACCTCACCCTGACCGCCAAGCGCGACGGCACCGTCGTCGGGCTCGACGTGCACCTGTACGGAAACATGGGCGCCTACCTGCGGCTGGTCGGGCCCAGCGTCCCGGTGCTCGGCGCGTTCATGTTCAACGCGATCTACAAGTTCCAGGCCTACCGGTTCACCGCCGAGGGCGTGTTCACCACCACCACCCCGACGGACGCCTACCGCGGCGCCGGCCGGCCCGAGGCGACGTTCGGGATCGAACGGATGATGGACGAGCTCGCCCACGAGCTCGGCAGGGACCCGATGGAGCTGCGGCGCCAGAACTGGATCACCCACGAGGAGTTCCCGTTCACCACGGTGTGCGGGCTGACCTACGACAGCGGCAACTACGAGGCGGCCACCGCCAAGGCGATGGAGCTGTTCGGCTGGGACGAGCTGGTCCGCGAGCGCGACGAGCGCCGCGCCCGCAAGGACCCGGTGCAGCTCGGGCTCGGGATCTCGACGTTCACCGAGATGTGCGGCCTGGCGCCGTCGCGGGTCCTGGGCTCGCTGGCCTTCGGGGCCGGTGGGTGGGAGAACGCCTCGGTCCGGATGCTCGCCACCGGCAAGGTCGAGGTCGTCACCGGCGCCAGCCCGCACGGTCAGGGTCACGAGACCGCGTTCAGCCAGATCGTCGCGGACCGCCTGGGCGTCCCCTACGAGGACGTGGAGATCATCCACAGCGACACCCAGTCCTCGCACAAGGGCCTGGACACCTACGGCTCGCGGTCCCTGGCGGTCGGCGGCATCGCCATCGTCCGGGCGGCGGAGAAGGTCGTCGACAAGGCGCGCAAGGTCGCCGCCCACCTGCTCGAGGCCAGCGAGGACGACCTCGAGTTCGAGGGCGGCAAGTTCGGCGTGCGCGGCAACCCCGGCGCCGGGGTCACCATCCAGGAGATCGCGTTCGCCACGTTCCTCGGGCACAACCTGCCCGACGGCGTCGAGCCGTCCCTGGACGCCGACGCCACCTACGACCCGGTCAACTTCTCCTTCCCGCACGGCACGCACCTGTGCGCGGTCGACATCGACACCGAGACCGGCCGGGTCAAGGTCCGCAAGTACGTCTGCGTCGACGACATCGGCACCCCGATCAACCCGCTGATCGTCGAGGGCCAGGTGCACGGCGGCGTGGCGCAGGGGATCTCGCAGGCGCTGTTCGAGGAGGCGGTCTACGACGCCGACGGCAACCTCACGACAGGCACCTTCGTCGACTACACGCTGCCCTCGTCCGCCGACCTGCCGCACTTCACCACGGAGAACACCGTCACCCCGTCGACGACGAACCCGCTGGGCGTCAAGGGTGTCGGCGAGGCGGGCACCATCGCATCGACGCCGGCGGTGATGAACGCGGTGGTCGACGCGCTGCGGCCGTTCGGCGTGAACGACATCCAGATGCCCGCCACGCCGGAGCGGGTGTGGCGGGCGGTGCACGAGGGCACCGGACGCCGGCCGTTCCGCCGAGGGCACGGTCGCCTACGGCGGCGCGAGCACGAGCACCAGCGACGGCGGCGTGCAGTCGGCACGGACGGGAGAGCTCGCATGATCCCCGCGTCCTTCGACTACGTCGCGCCCCCGCTCGGTCGACGAGGCGGTGCAGGCGCTCGCCGACGGCCGGCGAGGAGGGCAAGGTGCTCGCCGGCGGGCAGTCGCTGCTGCCCGTGCTGCGGCTGCGCCTGGCCTACCCCGAGACGCTGGTGGACCTCGGGCCGGATCGAGGAGCTCCGCGGGGTGCGCGACGACGGCGACGCCATCGTGATCGGCGCGATGACGACGCACCACGACGTCGTCCACGACCCGCTGGTGCGCCAGCACGCTCCGCTGCTCGCGGCAGGCGACGGCGACCGTGGCGGACCCGGCGGTGCGGCACCGCGGGACGTTCGTCGGCTCGGTCGCGCACGCCGACCCGGCCGGCGACCTGCCCTCGGTGGCCCTGGCGTTGGACGCCGAGATGCTCGCCCGCGGCCCGGGCGGTGAGCGCGATCATCGCGGCGAAGGACTTCTTCCTCGACTACCTGACGACCGCGCTGGAGCCCGGCGAGATCCTCACCGCGGTCCGGATCCCGAAGCTCGGCGAGGGGTGGTCGACGCACTACGAGAAGTTCAACCGGGTCGCGCAGGCGTGGTCGATCGTCGGCGTGGCGGCGGCGGTGCGCCGGCAGAACGGCTCCATCGCCGAGGCGCGGGTCGGGCTGACGAACATGGGCTCGACGCCACTGCGGGCCGCCGCGGTCGAGTACGCGCTGGCCGGTGCGGACGCCACCCAGGACGCCGTGCGCGCGGCCGCCGAGCACGCCGCGGAGGGCGCGAGTGCCCCGAGCGACCTGTCCGGCAGCGCGGACTACCGCAACTCGCTGGCCACGGTCCTCACCCGCCGCGCCGTCAGTGCGGCCGCGGGCATCTGAGAGGCTGGCCGCGTGCAGCTGGAGCACTCGTTCACCGTCCCGGTCGGCATCGACGACGCCTGGGACGTCCTGCTCGACATCGAGCGCATCGCGCCGTGCATGCCCGGCGCCGAAGATCGACACCGTCGACGGCGACGCCTTCACGGGCACGGTCAAGGTGAAGCTCGGTCCGATCGGGCTGACCTACAAGGGCAAGGCGAGCTTCGTCGAGAAGGACGCGGCGCCCACCGGGCGGTGATCGACGCCCAGGGCCGTGACGCCCGCGGCAACGGCACCGCCTCGGCGAAGGTGACCGCGACGCTGCACCGCGGACGGCAGCGACAGCACGAAGGTCGAGGTCACGACCGACCTCAACATCACCGGCAAGCCGGCCCAGTTCGGGCGCGGGGTCATGGTGGACGTCGGCAACAAACTCATCGGCCAGTTCGCCGACTGCCTGGCCGGCCAGCTCTCCGCCGGTGCCGTACCTGCCGAACCGGCGGCCGCCGCCGCGGCGTCCACAGTCGCCGAGACCGTGGACGCTCCGGCTGGCACCACGGCGCCCTCCAGCGCCGCGCCGGTCGGGACGCGTCCCCGCCGACGCCGCGGGGGCCGCCCACGCCGCGCCGGTGTCCGTCGACGAGGCGACCGAGACGCTCGGCGCCGCGCCGCAGCACTCGGTGGCCGCCTCCACGGCGGCACCGTCGGACGCGCCACGACGGCGAGCCGCTCGGCGGCACCGGAGCCCGCAGCCGCCTCGAAGCCCGCGGCACAGCGCCCGGCGGCGCAGCAGGACGTGGAACCGATCGACCTGCTGGGCTCCGCCGGCCCCGCCGTCGCCAAGCGTCTCGTGCCGGTCGGGGCGGGCGTCGCCGCCGTCGTCCTGCTGCTCGTCGTCGTGCGCCGGCGCCGCCGCTACCTGACCGACCGTCACACGACGAGCCAGGCCGCCCCGCTCCGGTGATCATCTGGCGCTCCGGGGGAACTGTCCCGCGATGTCCAGATGATCACGGGACGACGAGAGCGCCGCCGGCCTCAGCTGGGGTCGCGCTCCTGCGACCGCTCGTCCTCCACGTCCTTCCGCAGTCGTCGGTGAGGACGCGGCGTCGGTGTCGTCGGCGGCGCCGCCGGACTCCGACTCGAAGGCCGGCTCCGCCTGCAGGTCGCTGGAGGTCTGGCCCTCCACCTGCCGCACCATCTCCTCGTCCGAGACGCCCTCGCCGGCCTGCTCGATCCTGCCCTCGCTCACGACTGACCCGCTTCCTCCGTCGACGTCACCGCTGTCGAGGAGGACGTACCCGGCAGCGCCTCGGGCAACGCACCGGCGCCGCCACAGCTGCAGTCGCCCTGCTGCTCGGGCAGCTCGGCCAGTGTCGCCTCGAGCAGCCGGCGCAGCCGCGGCAGGTTGGCGGCGAACTGCTCCAGGACGGCGTCGTGCGTGACCCCGGTGCCTGCTTCGACGCCGGCGTCGAGGTCGGTGACCAGCGCCAGCGTCGTGTAGCAGAGGCCGAGCTCCCGGGCGAGTGCCGCCTCGGGCATGGCCGTCATGCCGATGATCGACCACCCGCGCGCCTGGTACTCCAGCGACTCCGCGCGGGTGCTGAACCGCGGGCCGTTGATGACGACGAGCACCCCGCCGTCGATCACCGGCAGCGCCGTCCGCGGCGGCGCCGGCCACCGCCGCGGCGTGCCCGCGCGGGCAGTACGGGTCGGCGAACCCGACGTGCCAGACCCCGCGCGGCGCGTCGTAGAGGGTGTGCGCGCGCCCGGAGGTGCGGTCGACGAGCTGCTCGGGCACCACCAGCGTCCCGGTCGGCAGGTCTGGACGCAGCGACCCGACCGCCGACAGCGACACGACCTGCCGCACGCCCACCGCGCGCAGCGCCCAGAGGTTGGCCCGGTACGGGACGAGGTGGGGCGGGTAGCGGTGGTCCGCGCCGTGCCGGGGCAGGAACGCCACCGCCCGCCCGGCCAGCGTCCCCGTCGACACCGGGCCGCTGGCCGGCCCGTACGGCGTCGCCACCTCCACCGCCCGGGCGTCCTCGAGCAGCTGGTACACCCCCGAGCCACCCAGCACGCCGACCGGCTCCGGGCCTGCCGTGGTGGTCACGGCGTCACGCTAGCCAGCCGGACTTGATCGAACCCGAACATCCGCGAGAGCCGCGCCGTACACCGACGGCCGCATCCTGGACGCATGTTCAAGAAGATCGTTGTTGCTGCCGCCGTCGGCGGCGCCGTCCTTGGCGGCGGCGCCGTCGCGCTCGCGGCCACCGGCACGTCCGCGCCTGCGCCGAGCCCGTCCAGCACCCCGGCCACCAGCCCGGCACCGGCGGCCGGCCACGCGAAAGGCAAGGCCCGCGCCGCTGTCCTCGGCAAGAGCTTCCAGCACGGCGAGTGGGTGAGCGGCAAGGCCGGCAAGGACGTCACCCACGACGCGGTCCGCGGCACGGTCAGTGCCGTCAGCCCGACGTCGATCACCGTCAAGTCGACCGACGGGTTCACCCAGACCTATGCCGTGGCGAGCTCGACGAAGGTCGGCGAGCGGGAGAACGGCAAGGGCTCGGCCAAGAAGGGCGTCATCGGGGACGTCAAGGTCACCGATCACGTCCTGGTCACCGGCACGAAGGACGGCTCGGCTCTCACCGCGGTGCGCGTCATGGACACCGGCGCGAAGTAGCGGCTCCTATCCTGGCGGGGTGCGGCGCCCTCACCGGCGCGCCGCACCCCGCCGAGCAGGAGACCCCATGCAGCGCGACCACTACGAGGCCGAACACGAGGCGTTCGCGGAAGCCTTCCGCTCGTTCGTCGACAAAGAGATGGTGCCGCACTTCCCGGACTGGGAGGCCGCGGGCATGACCCCGCGCGAGGTCTTCCAGGAGGCCGGGCGGCACGGCTTCCTCGCTCTCCAGGTCCCGGCGGAGTACGGCGGCGGCGGGGTGGACGACTTCCGCTTCAACCAGGCCTTCGACGAGCAGCTGTCCTACGCCGGCGTCACCGGCGCCGGTCTCGGGCTGTCGCTGCACAACGACATCTGCCTGCCGTACTTCCTCGCCTACGCCACCGGCGAGCAGCGTCAGCGCTGGCTGCCCGGCATCGCCAGCGGCGAGCTCGTCACCGCGGTGGCGATGACCGAGCCCGGCGCCGGCTCGGACCTGTCCGGCATCCGCACCAGCGCCCGCCGCGACGGCGACGACTTCGTGGTCAACGGCAGCAAGACGTTCATCACCAACGGCATCAACGCCGACCTCGTCGTCACCGCCGTCCGCACCGGTGAGGACAGGCACCACGGGCTGTCGTTGCTCGTCCTGGAGCGGGGGATGCCCGGTTTCGAGCGCGGCCGGAACCTCGCGAAGGTCGGGTTGCACTCGCAGGACACCGCCGAGCTGGTGTTCACCGACGTCCGGGTGCCCTCGTCGAACCTGCTCGGCGAACAGGACCGCGGGTTCTTCCAGCTCGTCACCAACCTGCCGCAGGAGCGGCTGTCGATCGCCATCTCCGCGCTCGCCGAGGCGCGCACCGCCTTCGACGCCACGCTGCGCTACGTGCGGGACCGCACGGCGTTCGGGGCACCGATCGGGTCGTTGCAGAACACCCGCTTCGTCCTCGCCGAGATCGTCACCGAGATCGACGTCGCCCAGACCTTCGTCGACCGTTGCGTGCTGCTGCTCAACGACCGCCGGCTCGGTGCGGACGACGCCGCGAAGGTCAAGTGGTGGTGCACCGAGCTGCAGGGCCGCGTCATCGACCGGTGCCTGCAGCTGCACGGCGGGTACGGCTACATGCTCGAGTACCCGATCGCGCGGGCGTACATCGACGCGCGCGTCACCCGGATCTACGGCGGGTCGACGGAGATCATGAAGCAGGTCATCGGCAAGTCGCTGGGGTTGTGAGCTCCCGGAAGTACGAGCTCGTCCTGGCGTCCGCGTCTCCGGCGCGGCTGGCGACGTTGCGGGCGGCGGGCCTCGACCCGCGGGTGGTCGTCAGCGGAGTCGACGAGTCCTCGGTGCGGGCGGTTGACGCGGCGTCGCTCGCGCGGACGTTGGCCGGGATGAAGGCCCGCGTCGTCGCGGCGCGGCAGTCCGGACCGCGTTCTGGTCCTCGGCTGTGACTCCCTCCTGGACGTCGACGGGACGCCGCTCGGCAAGCCCGCGGACGCCGCCGACGCGGTACAGCGCTGGCGGCGGATGCGCGGCCGCCCCGGCGTGCTGCACACCGGCCACTGCCTCGTCGACGTGGCCAGCGGCCGGACGCTCGAGGGCGTCGAGTCGACGACGGTGCACTTCGCCGACGTCAGCGATGCCGAGATCGACACCTACGTGGGCTCCGGCGAACCGCTCGCGGTGGCCGGCGCGTTCACCGTCGACGGCCTCGGCGGGTGGTTCGTCACCGGCATCGACGGCGACCACCACAACGTCGTCGGCGTCTCGCTGCCGCGGGTGCGGGCGATGCTCACCGAGCTCGGCGTGGGTCTGACCGACCTCGGCTGGCCGGGCTGACGAGCGTCGCTACCGTTCCCCCGTGGTCGTCGCCCTGTCCCGTGCTCGCACGGTCGCGGCGCTGCTCGCCGTCCTGGCGGCCTCGCTCGGCTGTGGCGGACCGTCCCGGGACTCGACGGCCCCGCTGACGGCGCGCAGGTCGCCGTCGTCGCCACCGGCGCCGGCGAGCGCGGCCGGACGCAGCGCGGCGCGGAGCAGCACGCCGATGCCGACCCCCACGCCGACGGACACCCGGCCGCCGGGCGAGTTCACGTTCGCCTTCGCCGGCGACGTGCACTTCAGCGGCCGGGTCGGCGACCGGCTGGCGGCCGACCCGGCGACGGTGTTCGGCGAGGCGCAGCCGGTCGTCTCGGCTGCCGACCTGTCGATGGTCAACCTCGAGACGGCGGTGACCACCGGCGGCGACCAGCAGTCCAAGACGTTCACCTTCCGCGCACCGCCGAGCGCGCTGACGGCGCTGCGGGACGCGGGCATCGACGTCGCGACGATGGCGAACAACCACGGCGCGGACTACGGCGCGAGCGGCCTGCGGGACACGCTCGCCGCGATCAGCCAGACCGGCTTCCCGGTCGTCGGCGTCGGCGCGGACGCCGCGTCGGCCTACGCGCCGTGGACGACCACGGTGCGCGGCACCCGGCTCGCCGTCATCGCCGCCAGCCAGGTCCAGGACGAGACGCTCGCGAACTTCAGCGCCGGGCCGGCCAGTCCGGGCATCGCGAACGCGTTCTCGCCGCAGCTGCTCGACGCCGTGCGCGCTGCGAAGGCGGCCGGCGAGCTGGTCGTCGTCTACGTCCACTGGGGCACCGAGTACCAGGGTTGTCCGAACGCGGACCAGCAGGCGCTCGCCGACCGGCTCGCGCACGCGGGCGCCGCGGCGGTCATCGGCACCCATGCGCACGTCCTGCAGGGCGCAGGCTGGCGGTCCGACGGCGTCTTCGTCGCCTACGGTCTCGGCAACTACCTCTGGTGGCGGTCGTTCGGCAACGACCAGGACGACAACGGCGTGCTGACGCTGACCTTCCGCGACGGCAGGGTGGTCGCCGACAGCTTCGCCCCGTCCCACCTCGACGACCGCGGCGTGCCGCTGCCGGCCGCCGGCGCGGAGGCCCAGCGGATCGACGCCGAGTGGGACCAGCGCCGCGGGTGCACCGGCCTCAGCGCCACCCCGCCGGCCTGACCGACCGTCCGGTTGACGGTGTGTGTCCGTGATCTTCCCATCGGCGTGCCGATGGTCCGTCGGCGCGTGACGCTCGTCGGGGAGGCCGGTCGCCCAGGTTCTCCAAGCACCTGCGGGCCACTACCGCGGGCACCGCACGGCGTCGATCGACATGCCGGCAGACCCGGTCGACGACCGAACGGCCCCCTAGCGCACGCCGGACCCCACCGGTCCGGGACGACGACCGCCTCCTGTGCGCAACGCCGCCAACCGGGTGGCCCGCCACCGCTCGTAGTCCCCCGGCGGGCGCGGCAGCGTGGACCGGACGCGCAGCACGGCGAGCAGCGCGGCGAGTTCCTCGGCGGTGGCCCCGCCGCGGACGGTGAGACTCATACCGGCGGTACGCCGTGGTGCTTGTCGGGGCGCTGCCGCGACTTGCCGACCAGCACCCGGTAGCGGCGCACCAGCTCCGCGCGGAGCTCACCGGGGTCGATGACGGCGTCGATGACGAGGTCGCTGGCCAGACGCAGCAGGTCGACGTCCTGCTCGTACTCGGCGCGCATCTCCGCGACGAACGCCGCGCGCTCGTCGGCGTCGTCGATGGCGGCGATCCGGTTGGCGTAGACCGCGTTGACCGCCGCCTCCGGGCCCATCACGGCGATCCGCGCCGTGGGCAGCGCGATGCACGCGTCGGGCTCGAAGCCGGGGCCGTCCATCGCGAACAGCCCGGCGCCGTAGGCCTTGCGCAGCACCACCGACACCTGCGGCACCGTCGCCTCCGACACCGCGGTGATCATCTTGGCGCCGTGCCGGATGATGCCCTGCCGCTCCACCGCGCTGCCGACCATGAACCCGGGGACGTCGGCGAGGTAGAGCAGCGGGACGTTGAAGGCGTCGCACAGCCAGATGAAGTGCGCCGCTTTGTCCGCCGAGTCGACGAACAGCACCCCGCCGCGGACGGCGCTGTTGTTGGCGAGGATCCCCACCGGGCGGCCGTCGATCCGGGCGAGGCCGGTGACCAGCTCGGCCGCCAACAGGGGCGTGACCTCGAAGAAGCTGTCGGCGTCGACGAGGGCGTCGATGACGGAGTGCACGTCGAACGGCACCGACTCGTCGGCCGGCACGGTGTCGTCGGTGAACGCCGCCGCCGGCTGCTCGGCCAGCGCGTCGGGCGGCTGCTCACGCCAGCACGTCGGCAGGTAGGAGAAGAACAGCTTCGCCTGCTCGATGGCGTCGGCGTCGTCGACGGCGAGGTTGTCGCCGCAGCCCGAGACGGTCGCGTGCATCCGGGCGCCACCCATCTCCTCCAGGCTGACACGCGCTCGCCGACCACCATCTCCGCCATCCGGGGCGAGCCGAGGTACATCGACGCGTTGCCCTCGACCATGATCACGACGTCGCAGAACGACGGGATGTACGCCCCGCCCGCCGCGGACGGGCCGAACAGGCAGCAGACCTGCGGCACCTTCCCGGACAGCCCCACCTGGTTGTGGAAGATCCGCCCGGCGCCGCGGCGGCCGGGGAACAGCGCCACCTGGTCGGTGATGCGGGCCCCGGCGCTGTCGATGAGCCAGAAGACCGGCAGCTCTTCGGTGAGCGCCCGCTCGGTGATCCGGACGATCTTCTCCACGGTGCGCGCGCCCCAGGAGCCGGCCTTGACGGTCGGGTCGTTGGCGACGACCAGGACGGGGCGACCGTCGACGGACGCCCTGCCCGGTGACGACGCCGTCCGCCGGGAGCCCCGTCCCGTTCGCGTTGGCGAGCTGGCCGTCCTCGACGAAGCTGCCCTCGTCGACGAGCAGCGCGATGCGGTCGCGGACGTACAGCTTGCCCTGGTCGGCGAGCTTCGCGGCCGCCTTCGGCGACGGGGCGAGCGTGGCCTCGCGCGCCGCCGCGACCTGCTTGGCGGTCTCAGGCAACGGGCAGGCCCAGGCCGCGGGCGATGACCATCCGCTGCACCTCGGACGTGCCCTCGCCGATCTCGAGGATCTTGGCGTCGCGGTAGAAGCGGGCCACCGGGTACTCCTCCATGAAGCCGTTGCCGCCGAACACCTGTGTGGCGGTGCGGGTGGCCGACACGGCCGCCTCGGAGGAGTACAGCTTCGCGATCGCCGCGGCGTGTTTGACCTCCGCCGCCGGGCGGCCGCTGTCCTTGAGCCACGCCGCCTTGTAGGTCAGCACCCGGGCGGCCTCCACCGCGACGGCGAGGTCGCTGATCGCGAACGCGACGGCCTGCCGGCTGCCGATCGGCGCACCGAACGTCGTCCGCTCCACCGCGTAGCTTCTGGCAGGCCTCCAGGCACGCCTGCGCCAGGCCGACCGCGAGGGCGGAGATGGCGATCCGGCCGTCGTCGAGGATGGCGAGGAACTGCCCGAAACCCTTGCCGCGGGCGCCGAGCAGGTTCGCCGCCGGGACGCGGCAGTCGTCGAACGTCAGCCCGTGGGTGTCGGAGATCCGCCAGCCCAGCTTGTCGTAGGCCGGCTGCACGGTGAACCCGGGCGTGCCGGACGGGACGAGCAGGGCGGAGATCTCGCGCTGCCCCGTGCGGGCCGTCACGGTGACGACGCTCGTGATCGGAGTGCCGGAGTTCGTGATGAACGACTTGGCGCCGTTGATCACCCACTCGTCGCCGTCGAGCTCGGCCCGGGTCTTCGTGGCGCCGGCGTCGGAGCCCGCCTCCGGCTCGGTCAGCCCGAAGGCGGCCAGCGCGCGGCCGGCGACGAGGTCGGGCAGCCAGCGCTGCTTCTGCTCGTCGGTGCCGAACGTGAGGATCGGGTTGATGCCCAGGCCGACGCCGGCGGACAGCGTGATGCCTATGGACTGGTCGATCCGGCCGAGCTCCTCGATCGCCACGCACAGCGTGGTGAAGTCGGCGGCGGCACCGCCGTACTGCTCCGGCGCGGTCAACCCGAACAGACCGAGCTCGCCCATCTTCGGCACGAGGTCCGCCGGGAAGTGGTGCGCCCGGTCCCACTCGGCGACGTGCGGCGCCACCTCGGTCTCGGCGAAGTCGCGGACGACCTTGCGGAACAGCTCGTGGTCGGCGGACAGCTCGAACATGGCGGCGCTCCCTGCGATTGCTTGACGTTGACGTCAACGTCAAGCCACGATACCGGGATGGCGACGTCGACGGAAGAGCGCCGCTGGAGCGTGCGCGAGCTGGCGGACGAACTCGGCGTCACGACGCGGACGCTGCGCTTCTACGAAGCCGAAGGACTGGTGTCGCCGCAGCGGGTCGGTACCGCGCGGGTGTTCGACACCCGCGACCGCACCCGGCTCAGCTGGTCCTGCGCGGGAAACGCTTCGGGATGTCGCTGGCCGAGATCCGCGAGATCGTGGACATGTACGACGGCGCGGCCACCTCCGAGCGCCGGCAGCTGGAGCTGCTGCTCGCCCGGCTGGACGAGATCGCTGCGGACCTGCGCGCCCGGCAGGACGACCTGCGCCGCACGCTGCGCGAGGTGTCCGACGTCGCCGCGCGTGCCGGGAGCGGCTGGCCGAACTCCGCCGCCTGACCGGTGGCTGCGTCGAGCGCGACGTCAGACCGCGACGCCGCCGCAGGGCGCGAAGCGGTCGCCCGGGTCGTACGCCCGCCGGATGCGGGCGAGCCGGGCGGCCTGCGCGGGTGACCAGGCCCGCGTCCAGTCGGCGCGGGACGCGCGGCTGCGACAGGTTCGCCTGCATGCCGCCGGTCTGCCACGGCGCGAGCGCCGCCATGACCGCCGCCAGCGCGCCCGGCACGATCCCCCGCAGCGGCACCGGGAACGGCGCGACCGCGAAGCAGGTGTAGCGCGGCATCGCGGTGACCGACGGCGTTGTCGACCTCCGGCCGACGCGCGAGCGCCCCGCCGAGGCGGCGCAGCTCGACCATGACCACCGGCAGCTGCACGTCCGGTCCGGCGACCGCCAGCAGCGCGTCGATCGCCTCGGCCGGCAGCTCGGCGAGCAGCCCGCCGGCGTCGGTGGACGGCATCGGGTCGACCGGGTCCATGTGGACCAGGTCCAGCTGGCCGATCGGGTACTCGCCGACCATGTCCATCAGCGGGGTGGCGACCGCACGCAGCGGGGCGAGCAGCGCCTCGGCGTCGGCCGCGGTGCCGAGCGAGGTGACCCGGACGGCGACGACCGTCTGGCCCTGCAGCGGCGGCGGCAGCGTCGGCAGCGGCGGGATCCGCAGCACGGCCACCGAGGTCGAGAACTCCTCGGGCAGGTCGTCCGCGAGGCGAGGGCACGCCAGGCGTGCAGCACCTCCCGGGCGGCGTCGCCGGCGAAGATCAACGGGCCGCCGTAGAACCGGGTCAGCGGGTAGAGCCGGAACGTGATCGCGACGACGATCCCGAAGCCGGTCTTGCCGCCGCGCAGCGCCCAGAACAGCTCGGGTTCGCAGGACGGGTCGACGTGCCGGAGCGCGCCGTCGGCGGTGACGACGTCGAAGGACACCACCGAGTCCGCCGCCCAGCCGAGCGCGCGGCCGATCGGCGACAGTCCGCCGCCGACGTGGTAGCCGACCACGCCGACATCGGAGGACGAGCCCACGACCGGCGCCAGCCCTGCGGCGGTGATCGCCGGCAGGACGTCGGCCCACTTGGCGCCGCCGCCGACGGTGGCGGTGCGCGCCACGGCGTCCACGTCGACCGAGCGCAGCTCGCAGGTCACCACCAGGACGCCGCCGGTGACGGTGGGCGCGCTGTGGCCGGTGGCGAGCACGCCCACCGGGAGGTCTGCCGCGGCGGCGTACCGCACGGCGTGCTGCACGTCCTCGGCGCAGGCCGCGACGACGACCACGGCGGGGGTGTGCTCGTGGGCGGTGTTGAAGCCCGCCACGGCGGCGGGCAGGTCGGGGTCGCCGGCCAGCAGGACGCGGCCGCGGACGGACGCGACGAGGGCGGCGACGGAGTCGGACCGGACCGTTGAGGGGGCAAGCGTCGTAGGCACGGCGAGCAGGAGTCCGGGCGGGCGGTCCCTGATACGCCGGCCGGTAACGTACGCCGAAGACGACCTGGGCAGCCCGCAGGACGGAGCCGCACGTGCAGAAGGTGCTCGATCGCCAACCGCGGCGAGATCGCGGTGCGGGTCGTCCGCGCCTGCCGGGACGCGGGTCTCGCGTCCGTCGCGGTCTACGCCGAGCCCGACCGCGACGCCCTGCACGTCCGGATGGCCGACGAGGCGTACGCGCTCGGCGGCACCACGCCGGGCGACTCGTACCTCGTCATCGAGAAGGTGGTCGACGCCTGCCGCACGTCCGGTGCCGACGCCGTCCACCCCGGTTACGGGTTCCTCTCGGAGAACGCCGACTTCGCGCAGGCCGTGCTCGACGCCGGTCTGACGTGGATCGGCCCGTCACCGCAGTCGATCCGCGACCTCGGCGACAAGGTGACCGCCCGGCACATCGCGCTGCGCGCGGGCGCACCACTGGTCCCCGGCACGAAGGACCCGGTGGCGGGCCCGGACGACGTCGTCGCGTTCGCCGACGAGCACGGCCTGCCGGTGGCCATCAAGGCAGCCTTCGGCGGCGGCGGCCGCGGCTTGAAGATCGCCCGGACGCGCGAGGAGATCCCGCACCTCTACGACTCCGCCGTCCGCGAGGCGGTGGCCGCGTTCGGGCGCGGCGAGTGCTTCGTCGAGCGCTACCTCGACCGCTCCCGGCACGTCGAGGCGCAGGTGCTGGCCGACCAGCACGGCAACGTCGTCGTCGTCGGCACCCGGGACTGCTCGCTGCAGCGGCGCAACCAGAAGCTCGTCGAGGAGGCGCCCGCGCCGTTCCTCACCGACGAGCAGCGCGCGACGATCCACGAGTCCGCCAAGGCGATCTGCCGCGAGGCCGACTACCACGGTGCCGGCACCGTCGAGTACCTCGTCGGCAACGACGGCGTGATCAGCTTCCTCGAGGTCAACACCCGCCTGCAGGTGGAGCACCCGGTCACCGAGCTGACCAGCGGCATCGACCTCGTCCGGGAGCAGTTCCGCATCGCCGAGGGCGAGCGGCTGCGGTTCTCCGAGGACCCGTCCCCGCGCGGGCACGCGATCGAGTTCCGGATCAACGGCGAGGACCCGGGACGCGGCTTCCTGCCCGCCCCGGGCACGGTCACCACCTACCGCGAGCCCGCCGGCCCGGGCGTCCGGGTCGACTCCGGCATCGTCGAGGGGTCCGTGATCGGCGGCGCCTTCGACTCGCTGCTCGCCAAGCTCATCGTCGCCGGCGAGACGCGCACGGAGGCGCTCGAACGGTCCCGCCGGGCGCTGGAGGAGTTCGTCGTCGAGGGGATGGCCACGGCGCTGCCGTTCCACCGCGCGGTCGTGCGCGACCCGGCGTTCACCGCCGAGCCGTTCACCGTCTTCACCCGCTGGATCGAGACGGAGTTCGACAACACCATCCCGGCGCACACCGGCGCCGCGGCCGCCGACGACGAGGCGGGCGAGCGGGAGACCGTCGTCGTCGAGGTCGGCGGCAAGCGGCTCGAGGTGTCCCTGCCGGCGGGCTTCGGCGGCGGGCGGTGCGAGCCGGTGGGAGCGGCGGGGGCGGCCGGAAGGCGGCGCCCAAGCGGTCGGCCGGCAAGAGGGCGGGCGCCGCCGCCTCGGGTGATGCGCTGACCGCCCCCATGCAGGGCACGATCGTCAAGGTCGCGGTCGCCGAGGGCGACACCGTCGCCGCAGGGCGAGATGGTCGTCGTCCTCGAGGCGATGAAGATGGAGCAGCCGATCAACGCCCACAAGGCGGGCACGGTCACCGGGCTGAACGCCGAGATCGGCGCAGTCGTCTCCTCCGGCGCCACCCTCTGCGAGATCAAGGACTGACCCGCCCGCCGTACGACGACCGTCGGCGGCCGTCGCGGTCGCGCACTCGGTGGGCGGTGGTCGGCCCGTCGGGGTCCGACGCCGTCCTACTGTGGTGCGGGTGCCGACCGCCCGCCCGTCGCCGCTGCGCTGGCTGGGCTACGCGGCGGGCCTGCGGCTGCCGGACCGGTTCGACGACTGGGTGTTCGGCGACCTGACCAGGCGCGGGTGGTGGTTCCGCGAGGTCGGCCGGATCATGCTCATGCCGCTGCCGTTCGTCATCGGCGCGCTGTTCGTGCCCGGGGACTGGGGCATCCGGATCGGGCTGGCCGTCCTGCTGCTGTTCGGGCCGCTGTTCGTCGCGGTGGCGTTCGCCGACGAGATGCGCGCCTACCGGTTGCGCCAGCACGGGCTGCTGCCGCCGAGCGGCCCGGACCCGGACCGCTTCTGACAGCGCTACTGCGCGCCGGCGGCTGTTGATCCGGTCGATCGTGTCGATGCGCTGCTGCGCGATGGAGGCCATCTCGCCGGTGCGCCGGCGCACGGTCGACGCGTCGGCGCCGGGCGAGAACACCATCGCCCAGCCGCCCGGACCCTCGAGCTCGGCGATCCGGTCGATCAACTGCTCGGTGTCGACCGTGTGCAGGCCGGTGAAGCGGTGCTCGGCGTCGACGACGGCGACCAGGACGTGCCCGGCCGGGACGTCGCCGACCGCGCGCTCGATCTCCTCCGCGTGCTCGGAGAAGACGTCGGCCACCGCGATGGTGCGGCGGGCGCGCTCCTGACCGGCGGGGGAGAGATCGGGCATCGTCGCCTCCAGGAGGGTGGTCGGTCGGGCAGTCGAGATCGTCGTGCATGCATCAACCGCCGCCCGGCCTCGGCCAGCGAGCCGGTCAGCGACGGGTACACCGAGATGGTCGCGGCCAGGTCGTCGACGGTGAGGCCCTTCTGCACCGCCAGCGCCAGCGGGTACACCAGCTCGGACGCCTCCGGTGCGACGACGACCGCGCCGATCGACGGCGCCGGTGGCCTGGCGGGCGTAGAGCTTGACGAACCCGTCGCGACAGGCCGCGCATCTTCGCCCGCGGGTTGCCCGCCAGCGGTAGCGACACCTGCCGGGTGTCGACCGACCCGTCGGCGGCCGCGGTGTAGCCGACCCCGACGGTGGCGATCTCGGGGTGGGTGAAGATCGTCGCGGCGACCGTCTTCAGCCGCAGCGGCTGCACCGCGGCGCCCAGCGCGTGCCACATCGCGATGCGGCCCTGCATGCCGGCCACCGAGGCGAGCAGCAGCACGCCGGTGCAGTCCCCGGCGGCGTAGACGCCCGGCACCGCGGTGCGCGAGACGCGGTCGACCTCGACGAACCCCGCGTCCGTGCGGCGCACGCCCGCGTGCTCCAGTCCGAGCCCGTCGCTGTTCGGGACGGACCCGACGCACATCAGCGCGTGCGAGCCGGCCACCGTCCGCCCGTCGCTGAGCTCGACGAGCACGCCGTCCTCGGTGCGGCGCACCGCCTGCGCCCGGGCACGGCTGCACCAGCGTGCCGCCGCGCCCGGTGAACACCTGCTCGATGACGGCGGCAGCGTCCGGGTCCTCGCCGGGCAGCACCCGGTCCCGGCTCGACACCAGCGTGACGGGGACGCCGAGCTCGCTGTAGCCGCTGGCGAACTCCGCGCCGGTGACGCCGGAGCCGACCACCACCAGGTGCTCCGGCATCTCCTTGAGCTCGTACAGGTCGCGCCAGGAGAGGATCCGCTCACCGTCGGGCGCGGCGCCGGGCAGCACCCGCGGCGTTCCGCCGGTGGCCAGCAGGACGACGTCGGCCTCCAGTGTCTCGGCGACCGACCCGGCGTCGTCGACGACCTCGACGCGGTGCCGCCGCCCGTCCTGACGCTCGGCGAACCGCCCGGCGCCCGGCAGGACGGTGACGTCCTCGCGCAGCAGCCGGGCGCGGATGTCGTCGGACTGCTGGCGGGCCAACGCCCGGATCCGCGCGTTGACCGCGGCGAGGTCCACCCGGGCCCCGCCGGCCTGGATGCCGAGCCGGTCGGCGTCGCGCAGGGACGTGAGGGAGTCGCTGGTGGCGATCAGCGACTTGCTCGGGACGCAGTCGGTGAGCACGCAGGCCCCGCCGGTGCCGTCGCGGTCGACGAGCGTGACGTCGGCGCCCAGCTGGGCCGCCACCAGGGCCGCCTCGTAGCCGGCCGGCCCGCCGCCGACGATCACGATCCGGGACACGGCGACCATTGTCCCTCCCCGCTCCGCGGGGGGCGCGCCCGGCCGGGGCCGACCGTTACGCTGCCCGCCGATGGGGATCTACGCCGCCTACGGCTCCAACATGGACCCGGAGCAGATGCTCGAGCGGTGTCCGCACTCCCCGTTCGCCGGGACCGGGTGGCTGCACGGCTGGCGGCTCACCTTCGGCGGCGAGGACATCGGCTGGGAGGGTGCGCTCGCCACCGTCGTCGAGGACCCGGCGGCCACCGTGTTCGTCGCGCTGTACGACATCAGCCCGTACGACGTCGAACGTCTCGACGAGTGGGAGGGCGCCGACACCGGCGTCTACCGCCGCATCCACGTCCGGGTGTCCACGCTCGACGGAGACGTGCTGGCCTGGACGTACGTCCTGGACGCCTACGAGGGCGGGTTGCCCTCGGCGCGCTACCTCGGGCTGATGGCCGAGGCGGCCGACAAGGCGGGCGCGCCGGAGGTGTACGTCGCGGAGCTGCGCGCCCGCGAGTGCCGCTCCATCGGTCCCTGAGTCCCGCGGGGAACGCGTCAGTCCGGCCGACCCGGCTCGCCGTCGAGGGCGGTCGCGGTGTTCAGCGCCTCGGTGGCCAGCGCCACGCTGTACCGGACGCCGACCGCGAGCGCCCGCTCGTCGATGTCGAACGTCCCCTGGTGCAGGTCGCGTGGCAGCCGCGAGCCCGGCGTGCGCACGCCGAGCCGGGCGAACGCGCCCGGCAGGTGCTCCAGGTACCAGGCGAAGTCCTCCCCGCCCATGCTCTGCCGGGTGGCGGCCACCGCGTCCGGGCCGAGGGCGGCGAGGACGGCGCTGCGCTGAGCGGCCACCTCGGCCGGGGTGTTGACCACCGGCGGGACGCCGCGGGCGTAGCCGAGCTCCACCCGGGCCCCGGTCGGCGCCGCGATCTCGTCCAGCAGCTCGCGCACCAGCGGCTCCGCCTCGGTCCACACGTCGTGGTCGAGGACCCGCAGCGTGCCGCGCAGCGTCCCGGCGCGGGGTATGGCGTTGATCGCCGAGCCGGACTCCACCGCGCCCCAGACCAGCGACAGCCCGGCGCGCGGGTCGGTGCGCCGCGCCAGCACCGCGGGCAGCCCGGTGATGATCGTGCCGAGGGCGTGCACCAGGTCGACCGTGAGGTGCGGCCGTCCGGTGTGCCCGCCCGGACCGGTGAGCGCGACCTCGAGCGCGTCGCACGCCGCGGTGATGGGTCCGACGCGCATGCCGATCTGGCCGACGTCCAGGCGCGGGTCGCAGTGCAGCCCGTAGACGGCGGAGACCCCGTCCAGCCCGCCGGCGGCGACGACGCTCAACGCCCCGCCCGGCAGCTGTTCCTCGGCCGGCTGGAACAGCAGCCGCACCCGTCCCGGCAGTCGCGGCCCGTCGGCGCCGGCCAGGACCGCGGCCGTGGCGAGCAGGACGGCGGTGTGCGCGTCGTGGCCGCAGGCGTGGCACGCGCCGTCGGTCTGGGAGCGGTAGGGGACGTCGTTGAGGTCGGCCAGCGGCAGCGCGTCGAGGTCGGCGCGCAGCGCCACCGTCGGGCCCGGGCCGTCCCCGACGTCGCAGATGACACCGGTGCCGTGCGGCAGGACCCGCGGTTCGAGGCCGACCGCCTCCAGCTCACGCTCGACGAGGTCGGTGGTGCGCTTCTCGTTGAACGCGGTCTCGGGGTGGGCGTGCAGGTCGCGCCGCCACCCGACGAGGTCGTCCTCGTGCTCGGCGAGCCACCGCTCGGCGGCCGTCACGCGGCGATCACAGCGGCAGGCCGTCCTGCATCTCCGACAGCAGCAGGTCGACCACCGCGGTCAGGTCGCCGTCGGCCGCGGTCGCCGCGGCGCGCTGGCGCTGGTAGCTCGCGCCGCGCTCCATCAGCCGGGGGATGTTCTCCAGCTGCTCGGCACACGAGAGCCGGCGCGCGATCGGCAGCAGGTCGTCGACGAGGTCGGTGATCGGCGTCGCGGACCGGCTGCAGGTTGCCGACGTTGTCGATCACGATCTCGGCGTCCAAGCCGTAGCGGGCGGCGCGCCACTTGTTCTCCCGGACCAGCCACGGGCGCGGCTCGGGCAACGTGTAGCCGCTGTCGAGCTGCCGGTCGAAGCGCTCGACCAGGCACTGCGCCAGAGCCGCCACGCAGCCGATCTCCTCCAGCGACGGCAGGCCGTCGCAGATCCGCAGCTCCACCGTGCCGAAGCCGGGGTGCGGGCGGATGTCCCACCACACCTCCCGGATCGTCTCGATCGCCTTCGAGCTGATCAGCGCCTCCATGTAGCGCTCGAAGGCGTCCCACCCGGACAGTTGGAACGGCAGGCCGGCGGTCGGCAGCGCCTCGAACACCTTGCTGCGGTAGGACGCCAGGCCGGTGTCCGCGCCGATCCAGTAGGGGCTCGAGGCCGACAGCGCGAGGAAGTGCGGGATGTAGGCGAGCAGGCCGTTGACGATGGGGATCGCCTTCTCCGGCGCGCGCACGCCGCAGTGCACGTGCACGCCGAAGATCTGCAGCTGGCGGGCCATCCACTGGTTGCGCTCGACCAGCGTCGCGTACCGCTCGTTGTCGGTGATCCGCTGGGTGGCCCAGTCCGTGATCGGGTGGGTGCCGGAGCACATCACGCCCAGCCCGCGCTCGGCGGCGGCCTTGCGGACGTCGGTGACGGTGCCGCGCAGGTCCTCGACGCCCTCCTCCACCGTCGTGCAGATGCCGGTGATCACTTCGACGCAGGACTGCAGCAGCTCGTGCTTGGCCTTCGGGTGCTCACCCGAGCCGTCCGGCGAGAGCGCGGTGAGGATCTCGTTGGAGCCGCTGGCCAGCTGTCGGGTCTCGAGGTCGACCAGCTCGAGCTCCCACTCGATGCCGAGACTGGTCCGCTCAGAGGACGTGAAGTCGATCCGCACCCTCGACAGCGTATCGGCGGGCCGCGCCGAGAAGCGGAGCGTCCACCGCCTGGACGGTCGGCCTCGCGTCTGCGGGAGGCTCAGAAGGTGTCGGCCGGGCGGTAGGTGCCCCACACCTCGCGCAGCGCGTCGCAGACCTCGCCGACGGTGGCGCGGGCGCGCAGGGCGTCGCGCATCGGGTAGAGCACGTTCTTGCCGGGTACGTCCGCGGCGGCGCGGAGCTCGTCGATCGCTGTCCCGACCGCGCCACCGTCCCGCTCGGGCGCAGGCGTGCCAGCCGTTCGGCCTGCTCCTGCTCGATCGCCGGGTCGACGCGCAGCGGCTCGTAGTGCTCCTCCTCGTCGAGGCGGAAACGGTTGAGGCCGACCACCACCCGCTCGCCGGCGTCGATCTCCTGCGCGACGGTGTAGGCGGATCGTTCGATCTCGCGCTTCTGGAACCCTTGCTCGATGGCGGCGACGGCCCCGCCGAGTTCGTCGACCTGCTGCAGCAGCGCGTCGACGGCGTGCTCGAGCTCGTCCGTCATCGCTTCGACGGCGTACGACCCGGCGAACGGGTCGACGGTGGCGGTCACGTCCGTCTCGTACGCCAGCACCTGCTGCGTCCGCAGGGCGAGCCGTGCGGCCTTCTCGGTGGGCAGCGCGATCGCCTCGTCGAAGGAGTTCGTGTGCAGCGACTGGGTCCCGCCGAGCACCGCGGCGAGGCCCTGCACCGCGACCCGCACGAGGTTCACCTCCGGCTGCTGTGCGGTGAGCTGGACACCGGCGGTCTGGGTGTGGAACCGCAGCATCTGCGCCTTGGGGTTGGTGGCGCCGAAGCGGTCCCGCATGATCCGCGCCCAGATCCGGCGGGCGGCACGGAACTTGGCGACCTCCTCGAGGAAGCTCGTGCGGGAGACGAAGAAGAACGCCAGCCGGGGCGCGAACCGGTCGACCTCCAGGCCGGCGGCCACCGCGGCGTCGACGTAGGAGATCCCGTCGGCGAGGGTGAACGCCACCTCCTGCGCGGGCGTCGCCCCGGCCTCGGCCATGTGGTAGCCGGAGATGGAGATGGTGTTCCAGCGCGGGATCTCCGCCGCGCAGTAGCCGAACGTGTCGGTGATCAGGCGCAGCGACTCCGCCGGCGGGAAGATGTACGTGCCGCGGGCGATGTACTCCTTGAGCACGTCGTTCTGGATCGTGCCGTCGAGCCTGTCGCCCGGCACGCCCTGCTCCTCGGCGACCAGTTGGTACAGCAGCAGCAGCACCGACGCCGGCGCGTTGATCGTCATCGACGTCGAGACCTCGCCGAGCGGGATCCGGTCGAACAGCAGCCGCATGTCGTCGAGGGAGTCGATCGCCACGCCGACCTTGCCGACCTCGCCGTGCGCCAGCGCGGCGTCGGAGTCCATCCCCATCTGCGTCGGCAGGTCGAAGGCCACCGACAGGCCGGTCGTGCCGTGTGCGAGGAGCTGGTGGTAGCGGGCGTTCGACTCGCGGGCGGTGCCGAACCCGGCGTACTGGCGCATCGTCCAGGGCCGCTCGGTGTACATCGTCGAGTACACCCCGCGCGTGAACGGGTACTCCCCCGGCGTCCCCACCCGCTCGTCGAGTCCTGGCGCGACGTCTCCCGGCCCGTAGCGGGGGCGCACCTCGAAGCCGGACTCCGCTCTGCGCGTCACCCGGCGATCCTCCTCTCGCCGCCCGCGGGACGTCGAGCAGCCGGCGAGGACGTCACACGGGCGGGGGGGACGGCGGCGTCGCTAGGGTTCGGGCGGTGACCGACCCGAGCGACGTCGCCCCGACCGACCCGGCGGCGCAGGCCGCGGAGGCCGACAGCCGAGGAGCTCGCCGAGCGCAGCGGCGTGGAGCGGCACGACGTCGCGATCGTGCTCGGCTCGGGGTGGGTCCCGGCGGCCGACGCGTTGGGCGCACCGACCGCCGAACTGACGACCACCGAACTCACCGGCTTCGCGCCGCCGGGCGTGGTCGGGCACGCCGGGCGGGTGCGCTCGGTGCAGGTGGGCGCTCACCGCGTCCTCGTCTTCCTGGGCCGCACCCACCTCTACGAGGGCCGCGGCGTGGAGCCGGTGGCGCACGGCGTCCGGGTCGCGGCGGCCGCCGGCTGCCGGACGGTCGTGCTGACCAACGCCTGCGGCGGGCTGCGCCCGGACTGGGCCGTCGGCCAGCCGGTCCTCATCCGCGACCACCTCAACCTCACCGGCCGCACGCCGCTGGTGGGCGCACGGTTCGTGGACATGACGACGACCTACACCGCCGCGGCTGCGCGAACTGGCGCGCGCGATCGACCCGTCGCTGCCCGAGGGCGTGTACGCGATGTTCCCGGGTCCGCAGTACGAGACGCCGGCCGAGGTGCGGATGGCCGGCGTGCTCGGCGCCGACCTGGTCGGGATGTCGACCGTCCTCGAGGCGATCGCGGCGCGCGCCGAGGGTTGCGACGTGCTGGGGCTGTCGCTGGTGACCAACCTCGCCGCCGGGATCAGCGGCGAGCCGCTCGACCACACCGACGTCCTCGCCGCCGGGCGGTCGTCGGCGCAGCGCATGGGCGAGCTGCTGGCGGAGCTGGTGACGCGGCTGTGACCGTCCTCGTGACCGGCGCCGCCGGCCGGATCGGCACCATGCTCCGCGAGCGGCTACCGGCGCGGGGGTGGGAGCTGCGGCTGCTGGACCGCGTGCCGGTCGAGGGCGCGGACGCGGTCGTCGGCGACGTCGCCGACCCGTCGGTGTGGGACGCCGCACTGTCGCCCGCCCGCGCCGACAGCTCGGTCCAGGCCATCGTGCACCTGGCCGGCCATCCGACGGAGGCGCCCTGGCCGGTGATCCGCGACGTGAACGTCGAGGGCACCGTGCAGTGCTTCGAAGCGGCCCGGCGCCACGGCGTGCCACGAGTGGTTCTGGCCAGCTCCAACCACGCGGTCGGCTTCACGCCGATGTCGGACGACCTCCCGGCGGACGCCGCGCCTCGACCGGACACCTACTACGGCGTCAGCAAGGTGTTCGGCGAGGCGCTCGGGCGCTACTACGCCGACCGGTACGGCCTGCAGGTCGCGTGCCTGCGCATCGGCAGCTGCGACTGGACGCCGCCCGACGTGCGGGCGCTGGCCACCTGGTTGTCGCCGGACGACTGCGGCCGGCTCGTCGACGCCTGCCTGCGCGCGCCGGCGCTGACGTACGCGCTGGTGTGGGGCGTGTCGGCGAACACCCGGCGGCAGTGGTCGCTCGACGCCGGGCGCGCGCTCGGCTTCGAGCCGGTCGACGACGCCGAGCCCTACGCGGCCGCCATGGACACCACGCCGCGGGCGTCGGACACCTACGTCGGCGGGGTGTTCACGAGCGACGAGTACGGCCTCGACGAGGTGGCCCGGCGTGGCTGACCGCGATCCCCGCGACCTCCGCGCCGATGTCGACGCCTGGCTCGCGGACGACGTCGACCCCGATGACGCCGCGGAGCTGCGCGCCGTCGTCGACTGCGGGGACGCCGATGAGCTCGCCGACCGGTTCCGCGGCCCGCTCGCGTTCGGCACCGCCGGCCTGCGCGGGCCGCTGCGCGCCGGGCCGAACGGGATGAACACCACCGTCGTCCGGCGCACCGCGGCCGGACTCGCCGCGCACCTGGCCTCCGATGCGGCGGGCGGACGGATCGCGCTCGGCTTCGACGCGCGCCACCGGTCCGCGGCGTTCGCCCGGGACTCCGCCGCGGTCTTCGCCGCCGCGGGCTTCTCGCCGCTCCTGCTCCCCCGGGCGCTGCCGACGCCCGTGCTCGCGTTCGCGGTGCGCCGGCTCGGCGCGGTGGCCGGGGTGATGGTGACGGCGTCGCACAACCCGCCGCAGGACAACGGCTACAAGGTCTACGGCGCGGACGGCGCGCAGATCGTGCCGCCCACCGACAGCCGGATCGAGGCGGCGATCCGGGCGGTCGGGCCGACACGTGACATCCCGCTGTCCGACGACGTCCGAGTGCTCGACGAGTCCGTCGTCGACGACTACGTGGCGGCGGTGGCGGCGCTGGCGGCCGGCGGTCCGCGCGACGTGCGGCTCGTGCACACCGCGCTGCACGGCGTCGGGACGCCGGTCGTGCGTGCCGTCCTGGAGGCGGCCGGCTTCCCCGCGCCGGTCCTCGTCGCTGCGCAGGCCGAGCCCGACCCGGACTTCCCCACCGTCGCGTTCCCCAACCCGGAGGAGCCCGGCGCGCTCGACCTGGCGCTCGCCACCGCCGACGAGCACGGCGCGGACCTCGTCCTCGCCAACGACCCGGACGCCGACCGCTGTGCGGTCGCCGTCCCGGGCGCGGACGGCTGGCGGGTCCTGCGCGGCGACGAGGTCGGCGTGCTGCTGGCCGACGCGCTGATCCGCCGCGGCGTGCACGGGACGTACGCGACGACGATCGTCTCCTCGACGCTGCTCGGCCGGCTCGCCGCCCGGCGCGGCGTCGGCTACGCCGAGACGCTGACCGGTTTCAAGTGGATCGTGCGTGCCGCTGACGACCTCGTCTACGGCTACGAGGAGGCGCTCGGGTACGCCGTCGCGCCGACGCTGGTGCGTGACAAGGACGGCATCAGCGCCGCGCTGCTGGTGGCGGAAGCGGCGGCGGCGCTGAAGGCCGCCGGCTCGTCCCTGCTGGCGCGCCTCGACGATCTGTACTCCGAGTTAGGCGTACACGCCACCGACCAGGTGTCGGTGCGGGTCGACGACCTGTCCGAGATCGGCGCGATGATGGGCCGATTGCGGCGGATGCCTCCGTTGACGTTCTTGGACGACGCGGTGACTGTCACCGACCGGCTGCCGGATGCGGACGTCTTGACGCTCTCGTTCGACAGCGGACGAGTCGTCGTCCGGCCGTCGGGCACCGAACCGAAGCTCAAGGCGTACCTGGAGGTCGTCTCGGACGACCACGCCACCGCTGCTGCGGAACTGCGCCGACTCCGGACCGAGGTCACCGCCGCGCTCGGCTGAGGTCCGGTGTTTCAGCGCGGCGGCTGGCCACCGGGCACGGTGATCACCGTCGCGGCTGCGGCATGCCCCGCCTCGACCGCCTGGGTGACCGGCAGCCCGCGGGACCAGCCGGCCAGCAGGCCGGCGGCGAACGCGTCTCCCGCACCGGTGGTGTCGACGGCGTTTTCGCGGAGCGGGTGCACCGGGACGGCGAGCTCCGAGGTCCCGGTGACGACACGGCTCGGGGCCGCCCCCGCGTGGATGACGACCAGCGGGGCGAGGCCGGGGACGTCGGGGAGCACGTCGGCCTCGTGGGCGTTGCAGAGCAGGACGTCCGGCGCGACCCGCCGGACCAGCGCGGCGTACTCCTCGGCGCCGTGCGCGCTGATGCGGTTGGCCGCCGCGACGTCGAGGGCGATCGCCGCGCCGGCGTCGCGCGCGCGCCCCGCCGCGGCGACGACGACGTCCGGCCACCGCCCGGGAAGCAGGTCGTAGCCGTCCAGGTGGACGGCGGCGGCGCCACTGAACCAGTCGGGGCGCAGGTCCGCGAGCGCGAGACTCCCGACGCCGGCGTCGGCCAGCAGTGTCCGCTCACCGTCCGGGTGCACGAGGACGGTGCCGACCGGCACGTTGCCCCGCCGCACGACGCTCACCTCGACGCCCCGGCCGGCAAGGTCCGCCAGCAGGGCGTCGGCCAGCGGGTCGGCCCCGGCCCAGCCGGCCATCCGCACCGGCACGCCGAGCCGCGCCAGCCCCGCCGCGACGTTGGCGGGCGCACCACCGGCGCTGGTCGTCCGGCGCACGCGCACCTGCCCGCCCCGCACCAGCTCGGCGTCCAGTCGCAGCACGACGTCGGCGACGAGCTTGCCGAGCGTCACCACCGGCGCCGGCGCCAGGGGCCGCGGCCAGGACGTGGTCGGGCTCGTCAGGCGGATCCCGCCGCACCGACGTCGGAACGCATCGTCGTTCGCGGCTGGCCCTCGGGCACGATCACCGGGGCCCGAACTGGCGGTCGCCGGCGTCGCCGAGGCCGGGGACGATGAACGCCTGCTCGTTCAGCCCGTCGTCGATGCTCCCGGTGACGAGCAGCGCCGCCAGACCGCTGTCCTCCAGCCGCGCGACGCCCTCCGGGGCGGCGAGCGCGCAGACCACCGCGACTTCCGTCGCCCCCCGCGACGCGAGCAGCTGCAGGCAGTGCAGCAGCGAACCGCCGGTGGCCAGCATCGGGTCCAGCACGATCACCGGCCGGCCGCTCAGCGATGACGGCAGCGAGGCCATGTAGGGCGTCGGCTGGTGGGTGTGCTCGTCGCGGGCCAGGCCGACGAAACCCATCTGGGACTCCGGCAGCAGGTTGAACGCCGCCTCCGCCATCCCCAGACCCGCCCGGAGCACGGGGACGAGCAGCGGCGGGCGGGCGAGCGCGGTCCCGGTCGTCGGCCCGACCGGCGTCTCGATCGGCACGTCGGAGACGTCGGCGTCGCGGGTCGCCTCGTACACCAGCAGGGTCGCGAGCTCACGCAGCGCCGCCCGGAACTCGGCGTTGCTGCTCCTCCGGTCGCGCATGACCGTGAGCCGGGTCCGGGCGATCGGGTGGTCCACCACCAGGGTCCGCACGGCGCCGACCCTAGGGCGTCAGCCCGACCCGCGGTGCGGATACTCCCTGCCATGGACCGCGCGTCGCTGGCCGCCCTGATCGACCACACCCTGCTGCGTCCCGAGGCTCGCGCCGCCGAGATCGACCAGTTGTCCGACGACGCCGCCGAACTGGGCACCGCCAGCGCCTGCGTCAACCCACGATGGGTCGCCCGGGTGGCCCACCGCCTCGAGGGCAGCGCTGTGCGCACCTGCAGCGTCGTGAGCTTCCCGTTCGGGATCCAGGACGTCGGCGTCGCGGTCGCCGAGACCGGGCGTGCCGTCGCCGACGGCGCCACCGAGATCGACGTCGTCGCGCCGCTGGCCGCCCTCGCCGATGGGGACTTCGACCGTGTCGGGGACGAGGTGGCCGCCGTCCGCGCGGCGGCGCCGGCGCCGGTCGTCCTCAAGGTCATCCTCGAGACCGGGCTGTGGTCCGCGGACACCGTCCTGGACGGCGGCGCCGCGGCCGTACGGGCCGGTGCCGACTTCCTCAAGACCAGCACCGGCTTCTCCCCCAGCGGCGGCGCCAGCCTCGACACCGTCCGGCTGCTCGCCCGCGCCGCGAACGGCAGGGGCGTCAAGGCCTCCGGCGGCATCCGCTCGCTGGACGCTGCCCTGGCGATGCTCGACGCCGGAGCCACCCGGCTGGGCTGCAGCGCCACCCGCGACATCCTCGCGGGGCTGCCCGACTAGCGTTCGGCGTCATGACCAGCGCCGTCGACGCCTCGATCGTGCCGATCGCCCTGACGGTCAACGGCCGCACCGGCCTCACCCTGTGGGCACCGCCGTGGGAGGACGAGGACGGCGAGGAGTGGCACGGTTTCCTCGGCGACGGCGCGAAGATCGTCCTCTTCCCGACCGCCCGTGACCTCGCCGACTTCATCGCCTCCGGTCGAGGAGAACGACCTCTCCGACCACCCCGGGTGGGGCCGCGTCCTGCGGCTGACGCCGGACGACCTGCGTCCCGGCGACGACGACCGCTACGACCTGGACGAGGTGTACGAGCTGGCCGCCGGCGAGCCCGACCCGGTGCACGTCAGCCAGCTCGCCGACGTCGTCGACATCGTCGAGAAGATCGCCGACACGTGCGACGACGGCGCGCTGCGACGTCTCGTCGGTAGTACGCCCGCGTACGTCGAGCTCGTCGACGACGAGGTCAGCTACCACGGCCGCGAGGGACGCAAGCGGTGGAGCGAGCTCGGCGACACCATCGCCGAGACGTGGGAGCGGGCGCTCACCCGGGTCGAGAGCTGGCTCGCCTGGCGCGGAGATTTCGACGCCGTCCCCGACGAGGCACCGGCCCGGGTGTGGGAGCGGATCGGCGCCGAACCGATCCAGATCGTCCTGCCGGACCGGAGCTGGCTGACGATGCGCGGCGAGCTGGAGGACACCGACGGCGAGGTCGAGGTGCTGTTCCTCGGCGGCGACGGGACCGTCGCGGTCTTCCGGGAGGTCGCCGAGCTCGCCGGCTACGCCAAGGCCGGCCGGGAGCACGCCCTGACCCGCCTGCAGTGGTGGGAGGAGGTCGCCGACGTCGAGGACGAGCAGTTCTCTCCCGCCGAGGGCGCGCGCTACGACTTGCGGACGCCGACGCCGGACGGCGCGGCGCTGCTCGAGGAGCTGGCGCTGTTCTGCGAACTGGAGGCCGACACCGCCGAACTGGCCGACCTCCAGGACCCCGACCAGCGCCCGGACCGCGCGCTGTTCACCTCGCTGCGCGACGAGATCGTCACCTGCCTGCAACCGGAGGACTGATCCGATGACGGACCAACCGGTCGAGGACCGAGCGCACGACGAGCTGCCCGACGCGGAGCGGGTCGCCGCACGCGCCGAGTTGCTGCCGGAGGAGCGGAGCGCGGGCAGCGACGACCCGCAGGCCCAGGCCGAGGTGATCCTCGAGGACTCCGACCGGCGCACCGCCGACCCGGAGACGACTGCTGTCGAGTCGTCGCAGACACCGACCAGCGAGTGACGGAACCGCGCGGCAGGCGCGGCACGAACGTTCCAGTGCACCTCACACCGGTTTCACGGGCTCTCCGGCGGCCGGCTCACTGGAACGGAACGGAAGGACTTCCCGTCATGGGTCTCGGCACCCGCACAGGCACCCGCACAGTCACCCGCATCACCACCGGCGTCGTCGCACTCGGCCTCGCCGGCACCCTCGCCGGCACGCTGACCGCGTGCGGCAGCTCGAGCGCCAGCACCAGCTCCGCCGGCAGCAGTGCGGCGAGCTCCTCCTCGCCGTCCAACCAGCCGCTGGCGAAGATCGCCAGCCTGAGCGGCCAGGACACCCAGGTCGCGCTCGACCCGAACTTCCTCACCGCGCTGCAGACGCTGAAGCTGACGCCGGGCACGGTGGGCACCGCGACTCTCAACGGCGGGACGCTCTCGTTCCCGATCACCGGCGGGAACGTCAGCTACTACTCGCCCAGCGGGCCGGTCCAGCCCTACGTCCAGGGCAAGATCGACCACCAGGGCAGCGGCATCTCCCTCACCGCGGGCACCACCAAGGTGGAGCTGACCAACTTCACGATCGACCCGGCGGCCTCCAAGCTGTACGGCGACGTGGCGGTCAACGGGGCGCAGGCGGCCAGCCAGGCCTACCTGTTCTTCCTCGACGGCAGCACCTTGCAGCCGCTGTCGCAGCCGACGCCGACCACCGCCGTCCTGCAGGGCACCAAGGTCGAGATCTCACCGGACGCCGCGGCGCTGCTGAACAAGACCTTCGGCACCACCGCCGTGATGCCGAACTCCCTGGTCGGGGTCGCGAAGATCACCGTCAACACCAAGTGAGTCCCGCTCCGGTGTCGCCCGCGGTTCCCTGATCGTCGGGCGACACCGGAGGATGGGCGCATGACGACCGCGATCGCCTACGCGCTCGGCGCCCTGGCGGTGGTGCTCGGCGCCCGGTGGGTGTCCGAGCGGCTGTCGGTGCCCTTCACCGTGCTGCTCACCGTCATCGGCGCGGCGTACGCCCTGCTGCCCGGCCCGAACGTCGTCCTCGAGCCCGAGGTCGTCCTGACGGTGATCATCCCGCCGCTGCTCTACGACGCGGCGCTGCAGGCCAGCCTCATCGACATCCGCCGGTTCCGCCGCCCGATCATCAGCCTGTCCGTCGGACTCGTTGTCGCGACGGCGCTGCTCATCGGCTGGGTGCTGCCAGTAGTCGTCGGTGGGCTCGGCTTCGCCGCCGCGGTCGCGCTCGGCGCAGCCGTCGCCCCGCCGGACCCGGTCGCGTCGCTGTCGATCGGGCGGCGGGCCAACCTGCCCGCGCGGCTCATCACCGTCATCGAGGGCGAGGGTCTGCTCAACGACGCGACGGCGCTGACGATCTTCCAGGTCGCCGTCGCCGCGATCGGCGGCACACACTTCTCCATCGGCCACGCCATCGGCGACTTCCTGCTCTCGGCGGTCGGCGGCGTCGCGGTCGGCGTCGGTGTGTGGGCGGTCCTGTCGGTGCTGCGCCCGCTGCGGCACGACGCCGTGATGGCCACCGCCGTCTCGCTGGCCACCCCGTTCCTCGCCTACCTGGTCGGCGAGGAGCTGCACGTCTCCGGCGTGCTCGCCGTCGTCATCGCCGGCCTGCTCGCCGGCCACCACGCGCCGCGCATGCAGACCAGCGCCGGCCGCCTGCAGGTCGGGGCGGTGTGGCGGCTGGTGACGTTCCTCCTCGAGGGCCTCGTGTTCCTGCTCATCGGCCAGCAACTCCCGGAGGTGCTGGACGGGCTGCCGCAGTACGGCACCAGCACGGTGCTCGCCGCGTCCGGCGCGACGCTGGCCGTCGTCCTGCTGCTGCGGCCGCTCTGGCTCGCGGCCACCCGGCTGCTACCCCGCCGGCTCGCCCTCGGCAGCGGGCGCGAGCAGGAGCACCGCTTCGGCCCGGCGGAGATCGTCGCCCTGACCTGGGCGGGCACCCGCGGCGTCATCACCCTCGCCGCCGCCTACTCGCTCCCGCGGACGCTGCCCGAACGTGACCTCCTGCTGTTCTGCGCCTTCCTCGTCGTCGCTGTGACGCTGCTCGGGCAGGGGCTCAGCTTCAGTGCCCTGGTGAACCGGCTCGGCGTGCGTGCCAGCCAGGCCGACGGCGTGCGCGCCCGCAACGAGGCCCGGCTGGCCGCGGTCGAGGCCGCCGAGAACCGCCTGGAGGACGTCGACGACATCGACGAGCAGGTGCGCAGGGGCCTGACCCGCACGCTCGAGGAGCGGCGGCGACGCTTCCAGCACCGGCTGGATGCCTTCGCCGAGACCGAGGACGGCGACGTCAACCTCTCCGCCGAGTACCTGGCCGCCGTCCGGGCACGGCGGGCGGTCCTCGACGCGCAACGCGACGAACTGCTGCGGTGGCGGGAGTCCGGCCGGCTCGGGGACTCGGACCTGCGCCGGCTGCAGCGCGAGCTCGACCACGAGGAGAGCCTGCTGCCCGACGTCGGCTGAGCCCGGCGCTCACGGAATGCGCCCCGCCGCCGCGGGGTTCCCCACCAGGTGAGCCTGCCGCCCGTCCCGCTCTCCGTGCTCGACCTCGCGCCGGTCGGTGCCGACGCCTCGACCACCGCCGCACTGCACGACAGCGTCGCGCTGGCCCGGGCCGCCGACGAACTCGGCTACGCGCGGTACTGGGTCGCCGAGCACCACGGGATGCCCGGGATCGCCAGCAGCGCCCCGGCCGTCCTCGTCGCGGCCCTCGCGGCCCGCACGTCGCGGATCCGGGTGGGCTCCGGCGGCGTCATGCTGCCCAACCACCCGCCGCTGGTCGTCGCCGAGCAGTTCGGGACGCTGGCCTCGCTCCACCCGGGACGCATCGACCTCGGGCTGGGCCGGGCGCCCGGTACCGACCGGTTGACCGCGGCGGCGCTGCGCCGCAGCACCGACCCGCTCTCGGCGGAGGACTTCCCGCAGCAGCTCGGTGAGCTCATGGGCTTCTTGACCGACCGGTACGCCGCCGAAGGCCTGTGCGCGGTGCCGCTGCCGGACACGCCGCCCCGCATCTGGCTGCTCGGCTCGAGCGGCTACAGCGCGCAGGTCGCCGGCATGCTCGGGTTGCCGTTCGCCTTCGCGCACCACTTCAGCGGCGAGAACACGGTCCCCGCGCTCGAGCTGTACCGGCGCGGGTTCCGCCCGTCGGAGGCGCTCGCGCAGCCGTACGCGATGATCGCCGTCCAGGTGGTCGTCGGCGACACCGACGCCGACGCCGAGGAGCTCGCGCGTCCGGCCGCGCTGTCCTTCCTGCGCTTGCGACAAGGCCGGCCGGGCCGCCTCCCGACACCTCGGCAGACCGCCGAACACCCGTGGACGGAGCCGGAACGCGCCTTCGTCGCCGCCCGCTCCGCCGACCAGGCGGTCGGCTCGCCGGAGACCGTCACGACGCGGCTGACCGAACTGCTGCAGCGCACCGGGGCGGACGAGTTGATGGTGACCACGCAGGCGTACGCGGTCGCGGACCGGATCCGCACCCTCCGCGCCGTCCGCGAGCTCGTCGCCGAGCCGGTCCCGGCCGCGCTGGGCGACTGAGCACTGTCCCCGCCGCCGCGCGGGTGCTGGAGCCCGACCGGCGGGCAGGATGAGCCGGTGCCCGCCCGTCCGCTGCTCGCCGCCGCCCTGGTGGCCGGGTTCGGGCTGGCGGTCGCCGGGTGCTCGGGCGCCGCACCCGACCCGGCGGTCCTGCGGACACCGTCCTCGGCCGGCCCGACGACGTCCGCGGGACCGGTGACGACGACGCCCGCGCCCGGCCCGACGACGTCCACGCCGCCGGTCGCGACGACCCCGGCGCCACCGACCACGTCGGCGGTCCCGTCCCCGCTGCCCGACCCCGCACAGCGGACGCTCGCCGGGTTGACCCTCGCCCAGCGGGTCGGCCAGCTGTTCATGGTGGCCGCCTCCGACACCGCGCCGGACCCGGGCGCCGTCGGCGCGATCGCCGCGCACGGTGTCGGCTCGGTCCTCCTGCTCGGCGCCAGCCGGCTCGACGTCGCCCAGGTCGGCGCTCTCACCGCGGCCCTGCAGGCGGCGGCGGCACCTGGCGTCCGGCTGCTCGTCGCCACCGACCAAGAGGGCGGGCAGGTGCAGCGGTTGCGCGGCCCCGGGTTCGGTGCCATCCCGTCCGCACTCGAACAGTCCCGCCTCGACCCCGCAACGCTGCGCGCCCGCACCGCGGCGTGGGCGGCGCCGCTGGCCCGAGCGGCGGTCACGGTCGACCTCGCGCCGGTCGCCGACACAGTGGCTCCGGACGCCGCCAACCCGCCGATCGGCGACCTCGACCGGCAGTACGGCTCCACCCCGGCGCAGGTCACCGGCAACGTGCTGGCCGTGCTCGCCGGACTGCGCGACGCCGGAGTGCTCGGCACGGTCAAGCACTTCCCCGGCCTCGGCCGGGTCCGCGCGAACACCGACGACACCGGCAGCGTCGCGGACCCGGTCACCACCGCGGACGACCCCGACCTGGCGCCGTTCCGGGCCGCGGTGCAGGCCGGGGTCGGCCTGGTCATGGTGTCGACCGCCGTCTACCCGCGCATCGACGCGAGCGCTCCGGCCGCGTTCTCCTCTGTCGTCGTCGACCAGCTGCTGCGCGGGACGCTCGGGTACGGCGGGGTCGTCATCACCGACGACGTCGGCGCCGCCGCGCAGGTCGGCGACGTGGCGCCGGCCGACCGGGCGTTGCGGGCGATCGGCGCGGGCGTCGACGTCGTGTTGACCGCCGACGTCCGGCAGGTCCCCGAGATGACGTCCGCGGTGCTGCAGCGCGCCGAGGCCGACCCGGCGTTCGCCGCCAAGGTGGACGCGGCGGCGCTGCGCGTGCTCCGCCTCAAGGCGTCGGCCGGCCTGCTGCGCTGACCGCCGTTCCTCCAACGTTCGGCGATGATCGCGGGAATCAGTCCGACATCCCGGGCGTATCGTCGCCGATCATGGCTCGCGCTGCGTACCCGACCGCCGCCGGCTTCGTCCCGGACACCGCCTCCCTCGCCGAGCTCGCCACGGCCGCGGACGGCTGCCGCGGCTGCAACCTCTACGAGGACGCCACGCAGACGGTCTTCGGCGCCGGCGCGACCGGGGCGCAGCTCCTGCTCGTCGGCGAGCAACCCGGCGACCAGGAGGACCGGCGCGGCGAGCCGTTCGTCGGGCCGGCGGGCAAGCTGCTCGACCGCGCGCTCGACCAGGCCGGCATCGACCGCTCCCTGGCCTACGTGACGAACGCGGTGAAGCACTTCCGGTGGAAGGCGACCGCGTCGTCGACCCGGCGGATCCACGCCAAGCCGGACGCCGCGCACGTCAGCGCCTGCCGGCCGTGGCTGACGGCGGAGTTGCGTGCGGTCGACCCGCAGGTCGTGGTCGCGCTCGGTGCCACGGCGGCGTCAGCGCTGTTCGGCCCCAAGTTCCGCGTCACCCAGGAGCGCGGCGCGCTGCTGTCCTGGCCGCCGGCCGCGGGCCCGTACGCCGACGTCGCGGTCGGCCCGGCGTTGACGCACGCGCTGGCCACCATCCACCCGTCGGCGGTGCTGCGCGCCGAGCCGGAGGACTACGACACCTACTTCGGCGGGCTCGTGGCGGACCTGCGCGTCGCCGGTCAGTCCATCAGCGCCGCGTAGCCGGGCTTGATCACGTCGTTGATCAGCGCGAGCCGCTCGTCGAACGGGATGAAGGCGCTCTTCATCGCGTTGATCGTGAACCACGACAGGTCGCGCCAGTCGTAGCCGAACGCCTCGCTGAGCAGCACCATCTCGCGGGTCATCGACGTGCCGCTCATCAGGCGGTTGTCGGTGTTCACGGTGACCCGGAAGTACAGCCGCCGCAGCAGCCCGATCGGGTGGTCGGCGATCGAGGCAGCGGCGCCGGTCTGGACGTTCGACGACGGGCACATCTCCAGCGGGATCCGCTTGTCCCGGACGTACTGGGCCAGCCGCCCGAGCACCGGCCCGTCGGAGGTCTCGGCGACGTCGTCGACGATCCGCACGCCGTGACCGAGCCGGTCGGCGCCGCACCACTGGATGGCCTCCCAGATCGAGGGCAACCCGAACGCCTCACCGGCGTGGATGGTGAAGTGGTAGTTCTCCCGCCGCAGGTACTCGAACGCGTCGAGGTGCCGGGTGGGCGGGAAGCCCGCCTCGGCGCCGGCGATGTCGAACCCGACGACGCCGCGGTCGCGGTAGCGCACCGCCAGCTCGGCGATCTCGCTCGAGCGGGCGGCGTGCCGCATGGCGGTCGCCAGCAGCCCGACGCGGATGTGCCGACCGCGGGCGGCGGCCGCCTGCCGGCCCTCCCGGGCGCCCTCCAGCGTCGCCTGCACGACCTCCTCCAGGGTCAGGCCGTCCTCGACGTGCTGCTCGGGCGCCCAGCGGATCTCGGCGTACACCACCCCGTCGTCGGCGAGGTCCTCCACCGCCTCGCGCGCCACGCGCCGCAGCCCCTCGGCGGTCTGCATGACCGCGACGGTGTGGGTGAACGTCTCCAGGTAGCGCTCCAGCGAGCCCGAGTCGGCGGCCTCGCGGAACCAGGCGGCCAGCTTGTCCGGGTCGTCGGCCGGCAGCTGCCGGTAGCCGGTGCGCTCGGCCAGCTGGAGGATCGTCGCCGGGCGCAGGCCGCCGTCGAGGTGGTCGTGGAGCAGGACCTTGGGGGCGCGGCGGATGGTCTCGGGAGTCAGCAGGTCCGGCATGCCCCGACGTTATCCCGGCGACGACACACCCCGGCGGGCGTCGGTGGACGCGGGACCGACCGTAACCGGGTCGCACCCGTCGATAACCTCGGCGCATGGCGCTCCGGCGACGACGCGGTGGCGAGACGTTCACCTCGTGGGCGGGTGACGGTTCGATCACCATCGGCGGCGGAGGGCCGGCGGAGGGCCGGATCAGCGCCGGCGACGCGGTGGTCATCGTCGTCGTCCTCGTCGCCTACGACTTCGCGGTGCTGCTGTTCAACGGGCTGCTCACCAGCAGCGGCAGCAGCCAGTGCATCCCGAGCGGGTGCACCCCCGACCCGGCTTACCAGGTGCACCGGGCCACGGTCGGGGCCGTCGTCTACGCCGTCGCCGCGCTGCTGCCCGTCGTCGTCGCGCTCGTCCGCCGACGGGCCGTCCTGGTCGTCGTCGTCGTGCAGGCCGTGGCGGCGGCAGTGTTCTGGGCGCAGGGCGCCGGGAGCATCCACGACGCGCACGCCAACCTGCACACGATCTGCAGCAACGTCCCGCCGCAGTCGGTCGTGCACGAGTGCCACTGACCCGGGTGCGCTGACCCGACACGAACGCGACGCCGTCAGGCGTCCTGGAAGGTCGGCGTCCAGCGGAAGGTCCGCAACGTCACGAGTAGTCCGAGCACGCACCACGCGCCCAGCACCAGAGCGCTCTCCGGGTGGTGCCAGCTGTGCTGCGGCTCGGCGAAGCGGAACACCGGCGGCAGGAACACCGACCGCATCCCCTGCGTGATCCACTTCAACGGGAACCCCGCGCCGACCGCCTGCAGCCAGCCGGGCAGGTCGCCGTAGACGAAGTAGACACCGGACAGGAACTGCAGGATGACGGCGATCGGCGTGACGATCGCCGACGCCGACCGGCCGTGCCGGACCACGCCCGCGACGGCCAGCCCGAGCAGCGTGCAGGACGCGACGCCGAGGACGAACACCCAGGCGAAGGTGACCCACCGCTCGGCCGGTGGCATCCGCAGGCCGTAGAAGAGCACTCCCAGCAGGATGAGCAGCGCGGTCTCGACGAGCGTGACGACGAGGACGAACGCCATCTTGCCGAAGAAGAACGCGGTGCGCGGCATCGGCGTCCCGGCCAGGCGCTTCAGCGCCCCGCTGTCCCGGTCCAGCGCCAGGGTGATCGCGACGTTCTGGAAGCAGGCGCCCCAGATCCCGGACCCGATCATGCCCGCGACGAAGTACTGCGCGAACGAGACGTTCGCCTGCGGTGGTCCGATCTCGGCGTGACCGAAGATCGTCCCGAACAGCACCAGCATGATGAGCGGGAACGCGACCGTGAAGAAGACGGCCTCGCGAGTGCGCCGGAACTGCAGCACCTCCGCCGCGACCCGGTGCCGCGTCGTCCGCAGCACCCCGGGCGGCGCACCGACGCGCGTCGCGGTCACGGCGCGCTCCGCTGGGCAGCCACGGGATCGCGCGACCCCGTCCCGCGCTCGGTCTCGCGGGAGCGCTCGGTCGCCGCGACGTTGGCCCGCTCGATCATGTGGACGTACACGTCCTCCAGGCTCGGGCGCTCGACGGCGAGGTGCGGCACCTCCCCGCCGAACTCGCGGGCGAGCTGCTCGATCAGCGCGGTCGGGCGCGCCGTCGTCCGGGCGCGCGGTCCGTCGGGGCCCCGCCAGCGCACGGTCGCCTCACCCTCGTCCCGCCCGCCCAGCGACGCCGGCGGCCCCACGGCGAGCACCCGGCCCGCGGCGATGACGGCGACCCGGTCGGCGAGCTGCTCGGCCTCGTCGAGGTAGTGCGTGGTCAGCAGGATGGTGGTGCCGTCGGCGTGCAGGCCGGCGATGAGCTGCCAGAAGGCGCGGCGCGCCTCCGGGTCGAACCCGGTCGTCGGCTCGTCGAGGAACAGCAGCTCCGGGCGCCCGACGATGCCGAGCGCCACGTCGAGGCGCCGCCGCTGCCCGCCGGACAGCGTGCTGCACCGCGCCGCGCGCTTGTCCTGCAGCCCGACCGCCGCGACGACGTCGGCGACCGGACGCGGTGCGGGGTAGTAGCCGGCGATGTCGGCGACCGCCTCGCCGACAGTCAGGTCGGGGTAGTCGTCGGTGCGCTGGGCGACGATGCCGATCCGCGCCTTCCACGCCGCGGTCGCCCGACGCGGGTCGACGCCCAGCACCCGCGCCGTGCCGGCGTCCGGGCGGAGGAAGCCCTCGAGCACCTCGACGGTCGTCGTCTTCCCGGCGCCGTTGGGCCCGAGGAGGGCGACCGTCTCGCCCGCCTCGACGGTGAGGTCCAGCCCGTCCACGGCGGGCCGGCCGTGGTAGCGCTTGACCAGCCCGCGGACCTCGATGGCCGGACCCGCCGACCGGTCGCCGTCCGGCCGTCCCGCGCGACGCGAGCTCATGCCACCCGACCGATGACCAGCTGCCGCCGCGGCGCGTCACCGCCGATCGTCACGGCGTCCGCGAGGACCTCCAGCGCACGCGGGAAGCGGGACGTGTCATCGGCGTGCAGCTCGAACAGCGGCTCGCCGGCCGTCACCGGCTCGCCGACCGTGCGCGTCAGGACCACGCCCGCGCCCGGCGAGACCGGGTCCTCCTTGCGTGCCCGCCCGGCGCCGAGCCGCCAGGCCGCGACCCCGACCGCGTACGCGTCGACGCCGGTGACCACGCCCGACGCCGGGGCTGGGACGACGTGCCGCTCCGCTGCGGCCGGACGGCGGGCGTCCGGGTCGCCGCCCTGCGCGCGCAGCATCGCCCGCCACACGTCCATCGCCCGCCCGTCGGTCAGGGCGTCGGCCGGGTCGACGGCGTCCAGTCCCACGCCCGCGAGCATCTCGCGCGCGAGCGCCAGTGTCAGCTCGACGACGTCCTCCGGTCCGCCACCGGCCAGCACCTCGACCGACTCGTCGACCTCCAGGCCGTTGCCGACCGCGCGCCCGAGCGGCGTCGACATGTCGGTGAGCAGCGCGACCGTGCGCATCCCGTGCGCCGCGCCGAGCTCCACCATCGTCGCGGCGAGCTCCCGGGCGGCGGCCACGTCCTTCATGAACGCCCCGGACCCGACCTTGACGTCCAGTACCAGTGCGGACGACCCCTCGGCGATCTTCTTGCTCATGATCGAGCTGGCGATCAACGGGATCGACTCGACCGTCCCGGTCACGTCGCGCAGCGCGTAGAGCTTCCGGTCTGCTGGGGCCAGCCCTGGCCCGGCCGCGCAGACGACCGCGCCGATCTCGGACAGCTGGCGGAGGAACTCGGCGTTCGTCAAGGCCGCCCGCCAGCCCGGCACGGCCTCCAGCTTGTCCAGCGTGCCGCCGGTGTGACCCAGCCCGCGGCCGGACAGCTGCGGGACGGCGGCCCCGCACGCCGCGACTAGCGGCGCCAACGGGAGCGTGATCTTGTCGCCGACCCCGCCGGTGGAGTGCTTGTCGACCGTCGGTCGAGGCACGGCGGAGAGGTCCAGCCGCTCCCCGGAGGCGATCATGGCGGCCGTCCAGCGGGCGAGCTCGTCCGGTGCCATGCCGCGCAGCAGGACGGCCATCGCGAGCGCCGCCATCTGCTCCTCGGCGACCACCCCGCGGGTGTACGCGTCGATGACCCAGTCGACCTGCTCGTCCGGGATCCGGCCGCCGTCGCGCTTGGTACGGATGACGGAGACGGCGTCGAACGGCTCGGTCACTGCTCGTTCACTCCGGACTCACGGGCGGGTGGGCAGGTCGTCGGGCCCGAACGCCAGCGGCAGCAGTTCGGTCATCGGTACCGGGCCGTCGGCCGTGTCGACGAGCAGGTCCGGTCCGCCGTGCTCCCAGAGCAGCTGCCGGCAGCGGCCGCACGGCATCAGCGCGCTGCCGACCCGGTCGACGCAGGCGAACGCGACCAGGCGCCCGCCGCCGCTGGTCATCAGCGCCGAGACGAGGCCGCACTCCGCGCACAGTCCGAGACCGTACGAGGCGTTCTCGACGTTGCAACCGACGACCACCCGCCCGTCGTCGACCAGAGCGGCGGCGCCGACCGGGAACTGGGAGTACGGCGCGTACGCCCGGCCCATCGCCTCCACCGCCGCCCGCCGCAGCGCCGGCCAGTCCACGGTGCTCACCGCAGCACCACCGGCAGCGACCGCACGCCCCGGATGACGAACTCCGGGCGGCGTTCCGGTACGGCGTCGAGACGGAGCGCGGGGAAGCGGCCGAGCAGCGTGCGCAGCGACGCCTGGAGCTCCACCCGGGCCAGCGGTGCGCCGACGCAGAAGTGGATGCCGGCGCCGAAGCCCAGGTGCGGGTTGTCCTGTCGTCCGACGTCGAACCGGTCCGGATCGGCGAACACCGCCGGGTCACGGTTGGCGGCGCCGAGCAGCGCGGCCACCTTCTCCCCCTCCCTGACGACGACGTCCATCACGGGCGTGTCCGCGATCGCCGTCCGCTCGAACAGCTGCAGCGGCGAGTCGTAGCGGATCGAGCTCCTCCACGGCGACGTCGACCAGACCGGGGTCGTCGAGCAGCCGCTGCCACTGGTCGCGGTGCGTCGAGCAGCGCGGTCACGCCGTTGCCGACGACGTTCACGGTGGCCTCGTGGCCGGCGTTGAGCAGCAGCGTGCACGTGGTGACCAGCTCGTCCTCGGTCAGCCGGGCGCCGTCGCCGTCGGTCTCCTGCACCAGCGACGTGACCAGGTCGTCGCCGGGCGCGCGCCGGCGCTCGGCGACGAGCGCCCGCAGGTAGTCGACGAACTCTGCCGACGCCCGCTCGGCGGCGTCCCGCTGCTCGTCCGTCACGCCGTACTCGTACATCTTCACGATCGCGTTCGACCACGGCCGCAGCAGGCCGCGGTCGGACTCGGGCACACCCAGCAGCTCCGCGATGACCTGCACGGGCAGCGGCTCGGCGTAGGTCGCGATCAGGTCGACCACCCCGCCGTCGGCGCCGCGCTCGGCGACGTCGTCGGCCAGCCGGCCGGCGAGCGCGTCGACGCGCGGGCGCAGCCGCTCGACGTGGCCCGCGGGCGAACGCGGCGGCGACCAGCCGGCGCAGCCGGGTGTGCGTGGGCGGCTCGTTCTCCAGCAGCGAGTTGACGTGGATGAGCTCGAAGGCCGGCATCGGCCGCTGCGGCCATCGCGGCACCCACAGCCGGCCGAGCGTGCGCGCGCGCAGGACCGCGTTGGCCGCGGCGTGGGTGAAGGTCAGCCACATCCCCAGGCCCTCGTGCCACTGCACCGGGGCCTGCGCGCGGGCCGCCGCGAAGTGCGGGTACGGGTCTGCCACGACGCCCGGGTCGGTGACGTCGAGGGCGGCGCTGTGCTCGCCGGCAGGCCTGGACCTCCGGTCGGCGCCGGTGGCCGTCATCCGCCACCGCCCTTGCGCCACGGGAGCCCGTCCGCCGCGGGCATCCGCAGCCGCTGCGAGGCCAGCGCGAGCACGAGCAGCGTGATGATCTGCGGCGTGTAGGTGACGAGCTCGCCGGGCAGCGTGGTGGTCGTCGCGTACCAGACGAACACCAGCGCGGCGGCGACCAGCGGCGACGACGCCGCTGCGTCCGCCGGCGCCGGTAGAGCAGGAACGCCCGCGACGAGCAGCAGCCCGATCGCGACGACCAGCAGCAGCGCGTGCACCGATGTCGAGCCCTGGCGGGACTGCACCGCGTCGGTGTAGCCGAACAGCGCCGCGCCGGCGGCCAGACCGCCCGGACGCCAGTTGCCGAAGATCATCGCGGCGAGGCCGATGTAGCCGCGCCCGCCGGTCTGGCCCTCGCGGTAGATGCCGGTGAAGTTGACCAGGAACGCCCCGGCCAGCCCGGCCAGCGCGCCGGAGATGAGCACGGCCGTCTACTTCATCCGGTAGACCGGCACGCCGAGGGACTCCGCGGCATCGGGGTTCTCGCCGCACGAGCGCAGCCGCAGCCCGAACGCCGTCCGCCAGAGGACGAACCACGTCAGCGGCAGCAGCGCGATGGCGATGATGGTGAACCAGGAGAGCGACGTCACCAGTCCGCGGAGCAGGCCCGCGACGTCGGAGACGAAGAACCAGTGGTGGTCCTCGACCTTGCTCCAGCGGCGTCCGACGCGGCGCGCCAGCTGCAGCGGCTGGAAGGTCGGCACGGGCGGGGACTGGGTGGGGCCGCCGCCGTTGGCTTGCCGGTGAAGAAGACACCGGACAGGTAGCGCGCGACGCCACCGGCCACGATGGTGATCGCCACGCCGGAGACGATCTGGTCGACGCCGAAGGTCACGGTGGCCAGCGCGTGCACGGCGCCGCCGAGCAGGCCGCCGACGATGCCGCCGACGATCGCCAACCAGGGGCTGTGGCCGAGGATCGCGAACTGCGCGCCGAACCACGTGCCGAGGATCATCATGCCCTCGAGGCCGATGTTGACGACGCCCGACGCGCTCGGACCACAGCCCGCCCAGGCCGGCCAGCGCGATCGGCACCGCCAGGGTGATGGTCGCCGCCGAGCGTCGCCGGCGGACGTGATGTCCTGCGCGCCGGTGACCACCCGGACGAAGCGACAGCAGCGCCAGCGCGGCGAGCACGCCGAGCACGACGACAGCGGGGCCGCGCCGTACCGCCGCCGGGCCCGCCGCCGCCGCCCGGCGCGGACCTGTTCCGGCGAGACGACCAGGCCGGGCGAGGCGCCGACGCTCACGTGCTCGCCCCGATCGGCTCCGGCGTGGACGCCCCGGGCGGCGAGCTCGCCAGCGTCCGACCGACCAGGCGCTGCTGCCGGACCAGCGCGAGCCGGCGGACCACCTCGTAGGCGATGACCACCGACAGCACGACGACGCCCTGGGTGATCTGGACGATCTCCTTCGGGATGTTGTTGATGTCGAGGATGCAGCGAGGACTGGTCGAGGAACGCCCACAGCAGCGCGCCGAACGCGATGCCGACCGGGTTGTTGCGGCCCAGCAGCGCGATGGCGATGCCGGTGAACCCGAGCCCGGACGGGAAGTCCAGTGAGTAGGCGTGCGCGTCGCCGAGCAGGTATCGGCATGCCCGACCAGGCCGGCGACCGCGCCGGAGAGCAGCATGGTCAGCAGGACCATCCGCTTGACGTTGACCCCGCTGGCCTGGGCCGCGGACGCCGAGCGGCCGGTGGCGCGCAGGTCGAAGCCGAAGCGGGTGCGCGAGATGAGGACCTGGAAGCCGATGCCGACGGCGACCGCCAGGAAGACCAGCCCGTAGGTCTTGGTCGACGCGCCGGGCATCGAGCGAGATGCCGGGCACCTGCCCGGAGGACGGGATCGGCCTGGTGGAGATGTTGTTGCCGGTGAGCGGGGCGGCCAGCCGCGCGGGGTTGAGCAGGTAGGCGACCAGGCCGGTGGCGACGAAGTTCAGCATGATGCGTCGAGATGACCTCGCTGACGCCGCGGGTGACCTTCAGCACGCCGACGATGCCGGCCCAGGCGGCGCCGACCAGCATCGCGACCAGGATGGTGCACGACCTGCCGCAACCCGGCCGGCAGTGCCACCGAGCCGCCGAACGCCGCGGCCAGCATGGCGGCGAGCCGGTACTGGCCGTCGACGCCGATGTTGAACAGGTTCATCCGGAACCCGATGGCCACCGCCACCGCGGCCAGGTAGTACGTCGTCGCACTGTTGAGGATGGACGCGATGCTGTCCGGCTGGGTGCCGTAGTCGAGCATCTGGTTCAGCGCGGTGACCGGGCTGTGGTGGGTGATGAGCAGGATCACCGAGGTCACCGCCGAGGCGAACACGACCGCGACCAGCGCCGCGACCACCGCCAGCAGCGACGCGGTTCAGCCGCTCCCTCATCGCGTCGGGCTCCGGCTCGTCGGCGCCGGTCATCGCCGCGCCGAGCTGCTCCGGGGTGACCGCGTGCGGGTCGACCTGGGCGACCAGCCGGCCGCGCAGGATGACGCGCAGGGTGTCGGACATCCCGATGAGCTCGTCGAGGTCGGCGGAGATGAGCAGCACCGCCAGACCGGCCGCGCGCGCCTCGCGCAGGTGGTCCCAGATCGCCGCCTGCGCGCCGACGTCGACGCCGCGGGTCGGGTGCGCGGCGATGAGGACCTTCGGCTCGCCGCTCATCTCCCGTCCGACGATGAGCTTCTGCTGGTTGCCGCCGGACAGCGACGCCGGCCGCGACGTCGATGCCGGGCGTGCGCACGTCGTAGGTCTCGACGATGCGCGCGGTGTCCCGTCGCGCGCCGGAACGGTCGATCAGCAGGCCGCGGCTGTTCGGGCGTCTCGGTCTGGTGGCCGAGGATCCGGTTCTCCCACAGCGGCGCCTCGAGCAGCAGTCCCTGCCGGTGGCGGTCCTCGGGGATGTAGCCGATGCCGGCCTCGCGCCGGTGCCGGGTCGGCCAGCCGGTGATGTCGCGCTCGCCGAGCCGGATCCGGCCGGCCGCCACCGGACGGCATGCCCATGATCGCCTCGACCAGCTCGGCCTGGCCGTTGCCCTCGACGCCGGCGATGCCGAGGATCTCGCCGCGGTGGATGACGAAGCCGACGTCGTCGACGAGCGCGCGGCCGTCGACCGCGCGCACCGTCAGCCCCTCGACAGTCAGCGCCGCCTCGTCGGTGACGGTCGACTCCCGCAGCTCGGGTACCGGCAGCTCGCTGCCGACCATGAGCTCGGCCAGCTGACGGGCGGTGACGGAGCCGGGGTCGACGGTGCGCACGGTGGTGCCGCGGCGGATCACGGTGATCGTCGTCGGCGACCTTGAGCACCTCGTCGAGCTTGTGCGAGATGAACAGGACGGTGAGGCCCTCGGCCTTGAGCTCGCGCGAGGTTGTCGAACAGCTCGTCGACCTCCTGCGGGACGAGCACGGCGGTCGGCTCGTCGAGGATGAGGATCGTCGCGCCGCGGTAGAGGACCTTGCGCGATCTCGACCCGCTGCCGGTCGCCGACGCCGAGCTCCTCGACGAGCAGTCCGGGCCGCAGGCCGAGGCCGTAGGAGCGGCAGATCTCCTCGATCCGCGCGCCGTGCCGTGCGCACGTCCAGCCGCCCGCCGCGGGTGGGCTCGCTGCCCAGGACGATGTTCTCGAGCACCGTGAGGTTGTCGGCCAGCATGAAGTGCTGGTGCACCATGCCGATGCCCGCGGCGATGGCGTCGGCCGGGGAGCCGAAGTGACACGTGTGCCGCCGTTGACGCGATCGTGCCCTCGTCCGGCTTGTGCATGCCGTAGAGGGTCTTCATCAGCGTCGACTTGCCGGCGCCGTTCTCGCCGACCAGCGCGTGCACCTCGCCGGAGCGGACGGTGAGGTTGATGTCGCGGTTGGCGACCACCCCGGGGAACCGCTTGGTGATGCCGCGCAACTCCACGGCCGGCGGCGCGACGGGCCCTGAGGTCATGGCTTCTTCCTAGCGCAGCGGTGGCGGGCGCGCTCCGGACGGTCAGGGACCCGCCGCCGCCGGGCGCAGCGGGTCCCGTCCCGGTCACCGTCACGGCGTGGTCGGCGCCGTGACCTGCCCGCTGATGATCTGCTGCTTGAACGAGTCGATCTTGCTCTTGTACGGGTCGATGATCGGGTTGGACGTCGAGTACCCGACGCCACCGGACTTCAGGTCGAAGCGCGTGGTGCCCGCCTTGAACTGGCCCTTGGCGTCGTTCTCGATGAAGTTGTACACCGCGGTGTCGACGCCCTTGAGCGCGGACGTCAGGATCAGCGGCTTCTGGTCGGCCGACGCGCTCTGGTACTGGTCGGAGTCGACGCCGATCGCCAGCTGGTGCTTCTCGACCGCCGCCTCGAACAGACCCGAGCCCGAGCCGCCGGCCGCGTGGTAGACGACGTCGGCGCCGGCGTCGTACATGCCCTCGGCGATGACCTTGGCCTTCGCCGGGTCGTTGAACCCGGTGAAGTCCGGCGGCTGCGAGATGTACTCCACCTGGACCTTGATCGAGGGGTCGACCGCCTTGCACCCCGGCCTGGTAGCCGGCCTGGAACTTCTGGATCAGCGGCTGCTGCACGCCGCCGATGAAGCCGACGTTCTTGGTCTTCGACGCCAGCGCCGCCGCGACGCCGACCAGGAACGAGCTCTGGTTCTCGGCGAACAGCAGGTCGGAGACGTTCGGCTGCTGCACGGTGTCGTCGTCGATGATGGCGAACTTCGTGTTCGGGTACTTCGTCACGACCTTGCCCAGCGCCGTCGCGTAGGCGAAGCCGACGGCGATGACCGGGTTGTAGCCGGAACTCGCCAGCAGCGTGAGGCGGTCGGCCTTCTGCTGGTCGGTCTCGCCCTGGACCGCCGACAGCTCCTTGGTCTGGATGTCGAGGTCCTTCTGCGCGCTGCTCGAGGCCCGCAGCGGCGAGGTCGTTGAAGGACTTGTCGCCGCGGCCGCCGACGTCGTACGCCAGGCCGACCTTCACCGTCTTCTTGCTGCCACCGCCCGAGCTGCTCGACCCACCGCCGCTTCCGGCGTTGGAGTTGCTCGAACTGCCACAGCCGGCGAGCACCAGGGCACCTGCCAGTGCCGCTGCAGCCAGCGTGATGCTGCGCCTGCGCACGTCTGTCTCCCCTCGGGATGGAAGCCACACCCACCGGGCGGCGGACGGTCCGGCCCGGGAACGGCGCCAGGCTAGCCGTCCGGTGCGGAGGCCCGACCCGCGACGCCCGGCTTGTCATCCGATCGTTGCCTGGCGCGGGCGCTGGCGGCGCCCGGGGCCGAGAACGCTCGCTGTCCGCGTACGGGCGGCGACTCGGAGCCGGTGTCCGCGCGGCGGACGTGTTCGCCTGTCGCCCGCGGCAGGGCGCTCTTATGCTTCCGCCGTGGTCGACCTGCTCCCGCCCCCCGACGGTGCGCAGGCCGACGTCCCGACCGCCTCCGGCGAGCTCCTCCCGGCCGCAGCCGCCCCCCTCCCGCCGCGGAGCAGGGCCCGCCGCCTGAGCCGCGCCGCCTCCGTCCCGGTGCCTGTCACCGGGTGGCGCGCGGCCGTCGCGGAGATCGCCGCCCGGGTCGTGCTCGCCGGTGGGCTGTGGTCGCTCGTCAGCCTGGTGCTGCGCCGGATCCGCGGCCTGCACTGGGTCGACGACGCCTTCTCACTCGTCAACCTGCCGGTGTCGGCGAGCCTGTTCTCCGTCGTCCTGCTGTTCGTGCTCGGCGGCGCGCTGCGCCGGCGCATCCGGCTGGCCTTCTGGGTGCTGCTGGTCTTCCAGGTGGTCGCGCTGGTGCTCGTCCTCGTCGTGATCGGGGTGGTCGCGTTCACCTCCGCGACGCTCCAGGACGTCGGCGGCGGCACCAACTGGACGCTGCTGCTGATCAGCGGCGCGGTCAGCGTGGTGCTCATCGGCGTGCTGTTCGCCAGCCGGGCGGCGTTCCCGTCCCTGCTCGAGCGGGGCGCACGGTGGCGGGCGCTGGCGATCCTCGTCGTCGGCCTCGCGGTGTCCGTCGCGGTGTCCCTGGCGTTGACGTTCAGCTTCCCCGACACGCTGGACACCACGCGGCACAAGGCCGCCTGGGCGGTGCGCACGGCGCTCGGCTCGGAGCCCGACAGCACCGACCCCGGCTGGCGGGACGTGCACGGCCACCACTGGGTGGCACTGCTGGTCGGCCTGCTGTCCGCGCTGGCCCTGACCGTCGCGGCGCTGACGTTCCTGCGCTCGGCGCGCTCGAAGGGCTACCTGTCGGCGCAGGACGAGCTCGACCTGCGCGGGCTGCTCCTCAGCGGCGGCGAGCGGGACTCGCTGGGCTACTTCGCCACCCGGCACGACAAGTCGGTGGTGTTCGACCCGCAGCGCCGGGCGGCGGTGACCTACCGCGTCGTCGCCGCCGTCAGCCTGGCCAGCGCGGACCCGATCGGGCCGCCGGGTGAGTGGCGGCCGGCCATCGAGGCGTGGCTGACCGAGGCGCGCCGGTTCGGCTGGTTCCCGGCGGTGCTGTCGGCCAGCGCGGAGGGCGCCCGGGCCTACGTCGACGCCGGGCTGCGCGCGCTGCCGCTCGGCGACGAGGCGATCGTCGAGACCGAGCAGTTCACCCTCGAGGGCCCGCAGATGCAGCCGATCCGGCGCGCGGTGTCGAAGGTGCAGCGTGCCGGCTACACGATGACGATCCAGCGGCACGCCGAGCTCACCGCCGAGCAGTTCGCCCAGATCGAGGACGCCGCGCAGCGCTGGCGCGGCGACGACACCGAGCGCGGGTTCTCGATGGCGCTCAACCGCATCGGCGACCCCGCCGACGGCGACTGCGTGGCCGTCTTCGCCCACGATCCCGCAGGGCCGCCTGCGCGCCGTGCTCTCCTTCGTGCCCTGGGGACGGCGCGGGTTGTCGCTGGACCTGATGCGCCGGGACCCGACGTCGGAGAACGGCCTGGTCGAGGCGATGGTCGCCCACCTGATCACCGAGGGCCGCGACGAGCTCGGGATCCGCCGCATCTCGCTGAACTTCGCCATGTTCCGCGGCGTGTTCAGCGCCGCCGAGCGGGTCGGCGCCGGCCCGCTGGTCCGGCTGAGCAACCGGGCTCTCGTCTTCGCCTCCCGGTTCTGGCAGCTGGAGAGCCTCTACCGCTCCAACGACCGGTACATGCCGACCTGGACCAGCCGCTACCTCTGCTACGACTCGCCGCTGACGATCAGCCGGGTCGCGATGGCCGCCGGCATCGCTGAGGGTTTCCTGCCCGGTCCCGCCGTCCACGGTGAGCGGAGCGAGGACGGTCAGGTCGCGCTCGACGGGCGGCGGCTGCCGTTCGCCGACGCGGTCGCCGTGCAGCGGCAGGAGTTCGGCCGCACCGCCCGGCCCGCCCAGCGCCTGACCCAGCAGGAGCGCGGTCCGCCGCGGCAAGCTCGCCCTGCTGTCCGCAGCCGGCCAGGAGGGCTACCCGGTCAGCGTGCCGCGCACCGACGACGTCCCGTCGCTGGTCGCCCGCCACGCCGGGCTGCCGCCGGACGCCGCCACCGGGACGCAGGTCAGCGTCGTCGGCCGGGTGCGCGCGGTGCGCGACTTCGGCGGGCTGGTCTTCGCCGTGCTGCAGGAGAACGGTGCCACCGTCCAGGCGATGCTCGATGCAGGCCACCTGGACCCGGGCGCGCACCGGCTGTTCCGCCACGCCGTCGACCTCGGGGACTTCGTGAGCGTCACCGGAGAAGTGGTCACCTCTCGGCGCGGCGAGCTGTCGGTGCGCGTGGCGTCCTGGCGGATGGCCGCGAAGTGCCTGCGCCCGTTGCCCGACGTGCACGCCGGGTTCGCCGACCCGGACGCCCGGGTGCGGCAACGCCACCTGGACCTGATCGTCAACCGACGACGCCCGCGACGTCGTGCTCAAGCGCAGCACCGCGGTCCGCGCCGTGCGCGAGGCGTTCGTGCGCCGCGGGTTCGCCGAGGTCGAGACGCCGATGCTGCAGGCGGTGCACGGCGGGGCGAACGCCCGGCCGTTCGTCACCCACATCAACGCCTACGACATGACGCTGTACCTGCGCATCGCGCCGGAGCTGTTCCTCAAGCGGCTGTGCGTCGGCGGCATGGAACGGGTCTTCGAGCTGAACCGGAACTTCCGCAACGAGGGCGCCGACGCGACCCACAACCCGGAGTTCACCTCGGTCGAGGCCTACCAGGCGTACGGCGACTACCTCGTCGATGCGGGAGCTGACCCGGGAGCTGGTCATCGAGACCGCGATCGCCGTCCACGGCCGCCCCGTCGCGTGCCGGCCGCAGCCGGACGGCACGGTGCGCGAGGTCGACCTGTCCGGTCCGTGGCGCTCGGTGACCGTGCACGACGCGGTCAGCAGGGCCTGCGGGACGACGCTGACGCCCGGACACCCCGCTCGCCGAGTACGAGGCGGTGTGCCGCCGCCACGGCGTGCGCGTCCCGCAGGACCCGACGCCGGGCATGCTCGTGGCCGAGCTCTACGACGAGCTGGTCGAGAAGCAGACCATCGAGCCGACCTTCTACCTCGACTTCCCGCTCGAGACCTCGCCGCTGACCCGCGTCCACCGCCGGGACCGGCGGCTGGCCGAGCGCTGGGACCTCGTCGCGTTCGGCGCCGAGCTCGGCACCGCCTACTCCGAGCTGGTGGACCCGATCGACCAGCGCGAGCGGCTCACCGAGCAGTCGATGCGCGCCGCGGCCGGCGACCCGGAAGCGATGCAGGTCGACGAGGCGTTCCTCAGCGCACTGGAGTACGCGATGCCGCCGACCGGCGGGCTGGGGATCGGTGTCGACCGGCTCGTCATGACGCTGGTCGGCGGGACGATCCGGCAGACGCTGGCGTTCCCGTTCGTCCGCCCTGGCGGGCGCGTCAGAGCCTGAACCTGCAGCGCCTCACGGGCAGCCGACCGCCGGCGTCACGCCCAACCGGCCCGACAGCCACGGCAGCGCCCGGCGCCACGACCCGGTCCAGAAGTCGTTGTCGTGGCTGCCCGGGCGCTCGGTGGCGCACGTGGTGATCCCGGCCGCCGTCGCCAGCGGGACGAGCTCGCGCTGCGCCGCGAGCGGGTCGCTGTCGGACAGGCCGACGTCGAAGTAGCCGGCGAGCGTGGGGTACCGCGCGGTCCGCAGCAGGTGCACCGGGTCGTGCGCGTCGTACTGCTCCGAGGACCCGCCGAAGAGCGCCTTCGTCGTCGCGTCGCGGTCGACGGACTCGCCGACGGTCGGGCTGGTCAGCCCGGAGAAGTCCGCGAAGGCGCTGTAGAGGTCGGGGTGCCGCAGCGCGAGCAGGAGCGCGCAGGTGGCCCCCTCGGAGTAGCCGGCGGCAGCCATCGACCGCCCGGTGGTCTTCGCGTGGAACGTCGTCGCCAGGAACCTCGGGACGTCCACGGTCAGGTACGTCTCGGCGTGGCCCTGGGAGGAGTCGACGCACTCGGTGTCGCCGAGTAAGGAGCCGTTGATGTCGGGCATGACGACGATCGGCGCGCGCCCGCCGTGCCCCAGCGCGAACTGCCGGGCTGTCTCGTCGGCGTAGCTGGCGCGCACCCAGTCCGCCGGGGTGCCGGGCGAGCCGGACATCAGCTCGATGACGGGAAGCTCCGGCGTCGGGTCACCGACCCACGCCGGCGGCAGCCACACGAACGCCGACCGCGCGCTGAAGCCCGACACCTTCCCCGGGATCGGCACCTCGAGGGTGAACCCGTGATCCGGCAGCGTCCGGGTGTGGCGGAACTGCTCCTGGGCGGCCTTGAGCTCCGGGACGTCGACCTGGTTCTGGGCGTTCCGGCCCAGCAGCGCGCTCAAGCGTCGGGTAGTACTGGTAGTGCTGGTTGATCAGCGTCACCATCATGACGGTGGTGAGCAGGCAGGCCGCCAGCGCCCCGAGCGCCCGCCACACCGACGGCGGCACCTGGCCGAGCACTCCCCACACCACCGCCAGGAACAGGAACCCGAGGTACAGGTAGTAGGAGTTCGGGAACTGGTAGGGGACGAGCGCGAGCCCGTCGTCGACGAGCGCGATGATGCCGACCAGGAGGCCGGCGATCGGGATCCCGATCAGCAGCTGGCGTTGCAGGACGGCGCGCTGGTGACCGAGGCTGGCGAGCAGCGCCACGAGGGCCAGTGCGACGATCGTCGGCGGCCACCAGCCGCCCACCAGGGAGATCTTGACCACGGGCTCAGCCGTCCGTCAGCGCGCCGGCGGGCGTCGCGACCACTGCCCGTCGCACGTCGCGCGACGCCATCACCGTCCTCCTCCGCCGCCTCAGAGATCGGGTGGAGAGTAGGCCACCGACGTGGGACGGCGCGGGAGCCCGAGCAAGCCCTGGCGGCTGTGGCCCCGGACAGATCGTGTGCCGGTGTCCGGTTGATCACACGGACGGAGGGCTGTCCCCCTCGGGCCGCCGACTACGATCGCGTGTTGGCCCTCCCGATCGCGCACCCGGCGACCACGTCCCCGCGGGCACCCGCAGGCCCGGTCGAGCGGGCGCTGTGAGTGCCAGTGCCCAACGTCGCCGCCGCCGTGCCTGGGGCGTCGACCGAGATCCCGGAGGCCGTCGCCGTGTCGACCGTCGCACCCGACGCGTCCGAGGCCGCTGCAGGACACGCAGCGCCGTCCTCACGCGTGCCCAGTACCGCGGAAGGCTCCATCCCGACCACCAAGCCCCGGGCGCGCGTCGCCGGCTCGCTGTACCGCGGCCGCGAGGGCATGTGGTCGTGGGTGGCGCACCGCATCACCGGTGTGCTGACGTTCTTCTTCCTGTTCGCGCACGTCCTGGACACCGCGCTGGTGCGGGTCTCGCCGGACTCCTACGACCGGGTCATCGACACCTACAAGAACCCGTTCGTCAACCTCATGGAGATCGGCCTCGTCGGCGCGGTGCTCTTCCACGCCCTCAACGGCATCCGGATCATCGCTGATCGACTTCTGGCAGCAAGGGCACCCGGCTGCAGCGGCCAGATGCTGTGGGCGATCGTCGCCATCTGGGTGGTCGTGATGGTGCCCGGCGCGTTCTTCATGTTCAAGCACACGTTCGAGACGCTGTTCGGGAGCAAGTGATGCCGGCCTCGCCGATCCCGCCCGGTCATCGAGGCGCCGCGCAGCCTCGCGCGCAGCGCCCGCGACGCAGCCGCACCAACATCGAGCTCTACGCGTGGCTGTTCATGCGGGTCTCGGGCATCGTGCTGGTGGTCCTGGTGCTCGGCCACCTGTTCATCATGAACATCCTCGACGGCGGCGTGCAGCGCATCAACTGGGCGCTTCGTCGCCGGCCGGTGGGCCTCGCCGTTCTGGCAGGTCTGGGACCTGCTGATGCTCTGGCTGGCGATGCTCCACGGCACGAACGGCCTGCGCACGATCATCAACGACTACACCCGCCGCGACGGCACCCGGTTCTGGCTGAAGTCGCTGCTCTACACCGCGACGACGATCACCATCGCGCTCGGCACCCTGGTGATCTTCACCTTCGACCCGACGTCATCTGAGGCAGCCGGCCAGTGCACGTCAGCAGCACACACTACGACGTCGTGATCGTCGGCGCCGGCGGCGCCGGGATGCGCGCGGCGCTCGAGTCCGTCGTCGCGGGTCCGCACCGCGGTGCTGACCAAGCTCTACCCGACCCGGTCGCACACCGGCGCGGCGCAGGGCGGCATGTGCGCCGCGCTGGCCAACGTCGAGGAGGACAACTGGGAGTGGCACACCTTCGACACCGTCAAGGGCGGCGACTACCTGGTCGACCAGGACGCCGCCGAGGTGATGTGCAAGGAGGCCATCGACGCCGTCCTCGACCTGGAGAAGATGGGCCTGCCGTTCAACCGCACGCCCGAGGGCCGCATCGACCAGCGCCGCTTCGGCGGCCACACCCGCAACCACGGCGAGGCCGCCGGTGCGCCGCTCGCTGCTTCGCCGCCGACCGCACCGGCCACATGATCCTGCAGACGCTCTACCAGAACTGCGTCAAGCAGGGCGTCGAGTTCTTCAACGAGTTCTACGTCCTCGACCTGCTGATGACCGACGGCCGGGCTGTCCGGCGTCGTCGCCTACGAGCTGGCCACCGGCGAGATCCACGTCTTCGCCGCCAAGGCCGTCGTGCTCGCCACCGGCGGGTTCGGCAAGGTCTTCAAGACCACCTCCAACGCGCACACCCTGACCGGCGACGGCATGGGCATCGTCTGGCGCAAGGGCCTGCCGCTGGAGGACATGGAGTTCTTCCAGTTCCACCCGACCGGCCTGGCCGGGCTCGGCATCCTGCTGTCCGAGGCGGCCCGCGGCGAGGGCGGCATCCTGCGCAACGGCCGACGGCGAGCGGTTCATGGAGCGCTACGCGCCGACCATCAAGGACCTCGCCCCGCGCGACATCGTCGCCCGCTCGATGGCCAACGAGGTCCGCGAGGGCCGCGGCGCCGGCCCGCACAAGGACTACGTCCTGCTCGACCTCACCCACCTCGCCGCGCGAGCAGCATCGACGCCAAGCTGCCGGACATCACCGAGTTCGCCCGCACCTACCTCGGCGTCGAGCCCTACACCGAGCCGGTGCCGGTCTACCCGACCGCGCACTACGCGATGGGCGGCGTCCCGACCAACATCCAGGCCGAGGTGCTGCGCGACAACGACCACGGTCGTGCCCGGGCCTCTACGCCGCCGGCGAGGTGGCCTGCGTGTCGGTGCACGGCTCGAACCGGCTGGGCACCAACTCGCTGCTGGACATCAACGTCTTCGGCCGGCGGGCCGGCATCGCCGCGGCCGAGTACGCCGTCGACCGCGGCGCACGCCGAGCTGCCCGCCGACCCCGGCCGCCGGCGTCGACGGCGCTGCTCGCGCAGGCTGCTGGACGTCGACCGGCAGCGAGCGGGTGGCCGCCATCCGCACCGAGCTGCAGGACACGATGGACCTCAACGCGCAGGTGTACCGCACCGAGGCCTCGCTGAAGCAGGCCGAGCAGGACATCGCCGGGCTCAAGCGCGCGCTACGCCGACGTCGTCGATCGGCGACAAGGGCAAGCGCTTCAACTCCGACCTGCTCGAGGCGGTCGAGCTCGGGCTTCCTGCTCGACCTCGCCGAGGTGCTGGTCGTCGGCGCCCGGCCCGCAACGAGATCGCGCGGCGGCCACTTCCGCGAGGACTACCCGACCCGCGACGACGTCAACTTCATGCGGCACACGATGGCCTACCGCACCGAGGACGGCGACGATCCGGCTGGACTACAAGCCGGTCGTGCAGACCCGCTACCAGCCGATGGAGCGCAAGTACTGATGAGTGGCGCCAGCCGCCGTCACCGCGACACCGTCCGACACCGCGACCCGGCACGAGCAGGCCGCGCCGTCCGGAACCGGCGACGTCACGCCCGACGCGCCGCAGTCGCGCGATCGTCCACGTCCGAGATCCGCCGGTTCAACCCCGAGATCGACACCGAGCCGCACTGGGAGACCTACGAGGTCCCGGCGCTGCCGACCGACCGGGTGCTCAACCTGCTGCACCACGATCAAGTGGTAGCATGGACGGCTCGCTGACGTTCCGCCGCTCCTGCGCGCACGGCGTCTGCGGCTCGGACGCGATGCGCATCAACGGCGTCAACCGGCTGGCCTGCAAGGTGCTGGTCCGGGACATGCCGCGACGAGATCAGCGTCGAGCCGATCAAGGGCCTGCCGCTGGAGAAGGACCTCGTCGTCGACATGGAGCCGTTCTTCGAGGCCTACCGCGCGGTCAAGCCGTTCCTGATCACCTACGGCAACGAGCCGACCCGCGAGCGGACTGCAGTCGCAGAGGACCGCGACCGCTTCGACGACACCACCAAGTGCATCCTCTGCGCGGCGTGCACCACCTCGTGCCCGGTGTACTGGACCGACGGCTCGTACTTCGGGCCCGGCGGCGATCGTCAACGCGCACCGGTTCATCTTCGACAGCCGCGACCAGGGCGCCGAGGAGCGGCTGGAGATCCTCAACGACCGCGAGGGCGTGTGGCGCTGCCGCACCACCTTCAACTGCACCGAGGCCTGCCCGCGCGGCATCGAGATCACCAAGGCGATCCAGGAGGTCAAGCGCGCGCTGATCTTCCGGCGGATCTGAGATGGAGCCGGTCGACGAGTCCTGGTCCAGTGCCCTGGCGGTCGTCGCCCACCCCGACGACCTCGAGTACGGCACGGCCGCGGCCGTCGCGCGGTGGACGTCGCAGGGCAAGCGCGTCGTCTACTGCCTGGCGACCAGCGGTGAGGCCGGCATCGACGGGATCGACCCGGAGCGCTGCGGGCCGCTGCGGGAGGCGGAGGAACGCGCCGGGGCGGCACTCGTCGGCGTCGACGTCGTGGAGTTCCTCGGCTTCCCGGACGGCGTGCTGGAGTACGGGCTGCCACTGCGGCGCGCGATCGCCCGGGCGGTACGGCGGCACCGGCCCGACGTCGTCGATCACCGGCAACTACGCCGACCGGTGGGGCTCCGGCATGCCGAACCAGGCCGACCACATCGCCGTCGGGCGGGCGGTGGTCGACGGGGTGCGCGACGCCGGCAACCGGTGGGTCTTCCGGGAGCTGCTCGACGAGGGGCTGGAGCCGGTGAAGGTGCGCTCCGTCCTGGTCAGCGGTGTGCCGGAGGCGCCGTTCGGCGTGGACGTCACTGACCACTTCTCGGCCGGCGTCGCCTCGCTCGAGGCGCACGCGAAGTACCTGCGCGGGCTGGGCGAGCACGCGATGGCCGACCCCGCCGAGTTCCTCGAGTCGTTCGCCCGCCAGACGGGGACGGCGATGGGAGTCCGCTACGCCGTGGGCTTCGACGTCCTGACCGTCTGACCGTCCGGCCGTCCCGGCCGCGCCTGGCCGTCCGCTCGCGTTCGCGCGCGTTCGCACGCGTTCGCGCGCCGAGTGGCCACTTCGCCCGCGAGTGGTCCGTTGCGCGCCGAGTGGCCGGCGTTCGGCTGACCACTCGGCGCGTAGGTGGCCACTCGGGACGCAACTGGCCACTGGCGGTGGAAGTGGCCAGTGGCGGTGGATGTCGCCACTCGCGGTGGAAGTGGCCACTCGCGGTGGAAGTGGCTACCCGGGTGGAGAGGCGGCCACTCGTGTCGGTGGTCACGCGGGTGCCGCGCGGCTCCTACCCTGATCGGCGTGCGACGGGGCGCGGTGCTGCTCGCGGCGGGTCTCACCGCCGTCGCGATGGCCACGGCCACCGTCCCGGCGGCGGCGGCTCGGCCGGCCCCGGCCGCCACCAGCGCCCCGACCGTCCCCGCGACGCTGCCGCCGCCGGCGCCCTCCCCGACCGCGACCGGCCTGTCCCCCGGCGCACCGGACCCGCACCCGCCGGCCGGCGGCATCGGGCCGGACGGCCGGCCGGTCGGCGGGCGGACGCTGCTCAGCCGCGGACCTGGTCGTCCCGGACCGGGCGCGCCGGCGCTGCCCGGCGCGGCCTCACCGCCGCCGCGTTCGTGCTCGTCGACCTCGACAGCGGCCACGTCCTCGCCGCGCGGGACCCGCACGGGCGCTACCAGCCGGCCAGCATCCTGAAGACGCTGACCTGCGTGACGCTGTTGCCGAAGCTCCGGGCGGCACGGTCGTCACCGCCAGCCACGACGCCGCCGACGCCGAGGGGTCGCGCCGTCGGTCTGGTCGACGGCGGGCAGTACACCATCGACGAGCTGTTCACCGGGCTGCTGCTGGAGTCCGGCAACGACACCGCGCAGGCGCTGGCCGAGGCCGCCGGCGGCGTGCGCGCCACCGTCGCCGCGATGAACGCCGAGGCACGCCACCTCGGCGCGTACGACACCTTCGTCGCAGACGCCGTCCGGGCCTGGACGGGTGGCAGCAGCTCACCAGCGCCTACGACATGGCGCTGTTCCTGCGCGCCGCGGTCGACGATCCGCCGCTTCGTCGCCTACGACGAGCAGCCCACCGGCTCGCTGCCGGCGCAGCAGGTCGGCGACCGGCACTACGACGCCGTCCCGCTGGGCAACCAGAGCGAGCAGTTCCTCACCGACGATCCCCGGCGCGCTGGTCGCCAAGACCGGCTACACGGACGCGGCCGCGCACACCTTCCTCGCCGCCGCCAGCCGCGGCGGGCGCCGTCTCGGCGTGGTGTTCCTCCGCGCCCAGCGGGTGCCCGACCGACCAGTGGCAGCAGGCCGCTGCGCTGCTCGACTGGGGCTACGCCCTGCCCGCGCGGACGCCGCCGGTCGGTCGGCTGGCGGCGCCGGTCGGTCGGCTGGCGGCGCCGGTCGGCGCAACTGCGCCCGCCGCGCCGACCGCGCCGGCCGGATCCGCGAGGTCCGCCGCCGTCGTGCCGTCCCCGGCCGACGGCACCGCAGCGCCCAAGCACGTCGCAGCGGCGCCGCTCGCGGTGGCCAGCAGCGGTGGCGGGGGTGGCGGCAAGGTCGTCGGCTACGTGGTGGTCGTCGTGCTGCTCGTCGGGCTGCTCGTGCTCACCGGGCGGCGGTTCCGTCGACGCCGCTGAGTGCGTTCAGCCGCGTTCAGTCCCTTCAGCCGTTCAGCCCGCTGCGCACGCTGGGAGCGCTGAGCCCACAGCACTGCGGTCCCGCCGGCCGCGACGCCTGCGCCGATCAGCGTGCCGGCGACGCCGACGGGGGTGAGCGCGCCGGCGGGGCGGTCGTCCTCCGGCGGCGGCTGCTTGACCAGGCTGACCCGGGCGGTGGACGCGTGCTCGGCAGAGATCACCTCGGCGGTGGCCATCCAGGCCGCGCAGAACAGCAGGAACCGCGACACCAGCTGGATCCAGATCAGGATCGCCAGGATGCTCGCGAACGGCCCGGCGGTCGCGCTGCGCGCGGAGGCCGCGATCGTGTACGTCCCGACGACCTTGAGCACCTCGAACCCGACCGCGGCCATGAGCGAGCCACGCAACGCGATGATCCGCGGGATGTCGGCGTTGGGCAGCCGCACCAGCACCCACCCGAAGACCATCAGGTCGCCGAGGATCGCCAGCAGGATGCCGACCACGGTGAGCAGGACGTGCATCCCCGGCACCGAGGACAGTCCCAGGGCGTCGACGACCTGGCCGCTCGACCGCCGTCCCCGCGGCCGTCAGCCCGAGCGAGACGATGATGGCGAGCCCGAGACCGAGCGAGCACGGCCAGATCGGCCAGCTTGGCGATGACGAAGTTCCGTTTGGGCTTCGGTGCGCCCCACATCGCCTGGACGGCGGAGCGCAGGTTGGCGATCCAGCCGGCGCCGGTCAGCGCGACGCCCAGCACGCCGACGATCCCGAGGCCCGCGCGCGCGTCGACCGCGGAGTTGATCGACGAGGAGAGCGTGTGGCCGAACGACCCCGGCACCTGCGCCGACACCTTGTCGAGCAGCTTCGTGCAGCAGGTCGGGGTGGCTGTTGAGGACGAAGCCGAGGATGGACACCGCGAGCAGCAGCAGCGGGAACAGCGCCAGGAAGCTGAAGTAGGTGATGCCGGCCGCGTAGTAGCTGCCGTTGTGGTCGTTCAGGCGCTGGTAGGCGCGCAGCACGTGCACCAGCCAGGGGTTGCGGCGTTTGATCCGCTCCCAGCGCGATCCCGCCTGCCCGGCGACCGCGCCGATCTTCGACGTCACTGCGACGTCATACCCCCGCGAGCGGGTACTCCCGCAGCTGCCGCCAGCCGCCGTCGTCGGCAGGCGTTCGAAGAGCTGGAAGCTCTCCACGGTGAAACGGGCGACGAAGCCGGCCAGCCCGTCGTAGGCCTCGTCGAGCGCGTCGTCGTCCACGTCGTGGGCGACCGTGACGTGCGGGTGGTACGGGAACTCCAGCGCGCGGTCGAGCGGGCCGGAGCGGATCGCGCGCTCGAGCAGCTCGCAGTCGGCGACGCCGCGGGCGACCTGGACGAACACCACCGGCGAGATCGGCCGGAACGTCCCGGTGCCGAACAGGTGCATCGGCGAACGGCTCGGCTGGCTTCGCCGCGTCGCGCAGGTGCGCGTCGACGACGCCCAGCAGCTCGGCACGGGACCGGGGTCGGCGGCAGCAGCGTGACGTGCGGCGGGATCACGTCCGCCTGCGGGTCGCCGACCGCGCCGGCGCCAGTTCTGCAGGACCGTCGCGTGCGGCTCCGGCACGGCCACGGCGACGCCGAGCAGCGCCGTGTCGGCGTCGTTCCCGCTCACCCGCGCACCGGTCGGCGCAGGAAGCCGACCCGGTCGTACGCGCGCGCGCACCGTCGGCTCGGCGGCCTCCCGCGCGCCTCGCGCCGCCGACCGCGGGCAGGACCGGTCGAGCTCGGCCGGGTCGTCGAGCAGCTCGGCGGTGCGCTTGGCGAACGGGGCGGCGAACTCGACGACCGCCTCGGCGATGGCGGCCTTCAGCGCGCCGTAGCCGGGGCCGGCGAAGTCCGCGGCGACCTCGTCCGACGTCCCGGTCGGTGACCGCGGCGAGGATCGTCAGCAGGTTCGACACGCCCGGCTTGCCGTCCGGGTCGTAAGCGACACCTCGGTGCCCGGTGTCGGTGACCGCGCGCTCGAGCTTCCGGGTGATGACGCCGGGCGGTCGAGCAGGTTGACCGTGCCGGCCTCGCCGCAGCGACTTGCTCATCTTCGCGGTCGGGTCCTGCAGGTCGAGGATCTTGGCCGTCGCCTTGACGATGTACGGCTCCGGGACCGTGAACGTCTCGCCGTAGCGGGAGTTGAACCGCTGGGCGAGGTTGCGGGTGAGCTCGAGGTGCTGGCGCTGGTCCTCGCCGACCGGCACGGCGTCGGCCTGGTACAGCAGGATGTCGGCCGCCTGCAGGACCGGGTAGGTGAACAGGCCGACCGAGAGTGCTCGACGCCGCCGCGCTGCGACTTGTCCTTGAACTGGGTCATCCGCGTCGGCCTCGCCGAAGCCGGTCAGGCACTCGAGCACCCAGGCGAGCTGGGTGTGCTGCGGCACGTGGCTCTGCACGAACAGCGTGCACCGCTCGCGGGTCGAGGCCGGCGGCGAGCAGCTGCGCCGCCGCCACGCGGGTGCGCTGCGCGCAGCTCGTCCGGGGCGGGCGGGTCGAGCGGTGATCGCGTGCAGGTCGACCACGCAGTAGAACGCCTCGTGCGTGTCCTGCAGGGCCACCCACTGCTTGACCGCGCCGAGGTAGTTGCCCAGGTGGAAGGAGTCGGCCGTCGGCTGGATGCCGGACAGCACGCGCGGGAGGGCAGGCACGGGTACCGATTCTGACACCGCTCCCACCGATCCCTCCCGGCGGGAGCAGCAGGTGTGCAGGTTCTCAGGCGACCGGGTGCACGGGGGCCGCCTGGTCCGCCGGCCGGAGCACGTCCTCCGCAGACGGTCGGGAGCTGCCGGCGGGGGCACCGCTGCCGTCGTCGGCCGGGGACTCGTCGTCCTTCGGCGGGGTCACCCGGATCCGGGCCACCCGCCGGCCGTCCACCTCGGTGACCTCGAGCCGGTAGCCCCTCGACCTCGACCTGGTCGCCGACCGCGGGCAGCCGGCCAGCTCGGCCATCACGAAGCCGCCGACCGTCTCGTACGGGCCCTCCGGCAGCTCCAGCCCGGACGGCTCGGCGATCTCGTCCAGGTTGACCGGCCGTCGACCTCGACGACCCCGCCGGCCAGCCGCCGCGGCCTCGACGTCGGCGGCGTCGTACTCGTCGCGGATGTCGCCGATGACCTCCTCGATCAGGTCCTCGAGCGTGACGATGCCGTCGGTGCCGCCGTACTCGTCGACCACGATCGCCAGGTGGTGGCCCTCGCGGCGCATCTCCGACAGCGCGGCGAGCACGTTCTTGGAGCCGGGCAGCAGCTTGACCTCGCGGGCGAGGTCGCCGACGGTGCGGCCGCGGTCCGAGCGCGCGCTCGCCGGGCACCAGGTCGCGGATGTGCACGAAGCCGAGCACGTCGTCCTGGGACCGCCCGACGACCGGGTAGCGCGAGTGCGGGGAGTCGGCGGCGAGCTTCGCGGCCCGGCTGACCGTCAGCGTCGCGTCGAGGAAGACGACCTCGGTGCGCGGCACCATCACCTCGCTCACCGACCGCTCGCCGGCGGCGAAGACCTCGTCGATGAGCCGGCGCTCGTCGCTCGTCAGCGACTCGTGCGCGGCGACCAGCCCGCGCAGCTCCTCCTCGCTGATCGCCTCGCGGCCGGCGTCCGGGTCGCCGCCGAGCAGCCGCACGACGACGTCGGTCGACTTCGACAGCAGCCAGATGACCGGCCGGAAGAACGTGGCGATCCGGTTGAGCGGCGGCGCGAAGAAGCTCGCCGCCGCCTCGGTGCGCTGCAGCGCCAGCCGCTTGGGCGCCAGCTCGCCGAGCACCAGCGTGACGAACGAGATGAGCAGCGTGACGCCGACGATGCCGATGACGCCGGCCAGGCCCGTGCTCACTCCCGTGTCCGGATCAGGGCGTGTCTTCGCCTCGTCGGACAGCGTCACCGCGCCGAACGCGCGAGGACAGCAGCGCGGTCGACGTGACGCCGATCTGGACGGCGGCCAGGAACCGGTTCGGGTCGCTGACCAGCCGCGCGACGGCCGCGCCCCGGCGGCTGCGCTCGGCCAGCGCCCGGACCTGGCCCTCGCGCAGCGAGACCAGCGCGATCTCGGCGGCGACGAACAGGCCCTCGATGACGATCAGGAGCAGGACGATGCCGATGTTGAGCGAGCGTGGAGCTCACCGCGTCGAGTCTAGGAGGGCGGGTCCGCGGGTGGCGGCCTCGTGAGACGGTGGCGGCATGCGCGTCCTCGTCACCGGCGGTGCCGGCTACATCGGCAGCGTCGCCGCCGCGGTCCTGCTCCGGGCGGGGCACGAGGTCGTCGTCCTGGACGACCTGTCGACCGGCCACGCGGACGCCGTCCCGCCCGGTGCCGACCTCGTCGAGAAGTCGATCACCGAGGCGGGTGCGGTGCTCGGCGGCGGCGCGTTCGACGGCGTGCTGCACTTCGCCGCCAAGTCGCTGGTCGGCGAGTCGACGAAGCGCCCGGACCTGTACTGGCACAACAACGTGGAGGGCACGCTGCGCCCTGCTCGACGCCGTGCGCGCGGCCGGCGTCGCCGCGGCTGATCTTCTCCTCCACCGCCGCGACCTACGGCGAGCCGGAGCGCTCGCCGATCACCGAGTCGGCGCCGTGGCGGCCGGTGAACCCGTACGGCGCGAGCAAGGTGGCCGTCGACCTGGCGCTGACCGACTACTCCGCGGCGTTCGGGCTCGCGACGATCAGCCTGCGCTACTTCAACGTCGCCGGCGCGCTGCTCAGCGACGACGCGGGCCTTCGGTGAGCGCCATGCCACGGAGACCCACCTCATCCCGATCGCGCTGCAGGTCGGCGGCGGGCGACCGGCCGGCACTGGAGGTCTACGGCACCGACTACCCCACCGAGGACGGCACCTGCGTGCGGGACTTCATCCACGTCGTGGACCTCGCCGACGCCCACCTGCGCGCGCCTCGACGCCGCCCGGCCCGGCGAGCACCTGGTGATCAACCTGGGCAGCGGCAGCGGGTACTCGGTGCGCCAGGTCGTGGACACCGTCCGCGAGGTCACCGGCGCCGAGGTGCCGGTCCGCGAGGTCGCCCGGCGCGCGGGCGACCCGGCGACGCTCGTCGCCTCCAACGCCCTGGCCCGCGACGAGCTCGGCTGGACACCGACCCGCGACTTGAACCAGATGGTCGCCGACGCCTGGCGACTTCGCCCAGCGCGGCCGCTCAGGCCATCGCCTTCTGCAGGTTCGCGTCGATCGCGGCCAGGAAGTCCTGCGGTGGTCAGCCACGGGGCGTCCGCGCTGATCAGCAGCGCCAGGTCCTTGGTCATCTGGCCGCCCTCGACCGTCTCGACGCAGACCCGCTCGAGCGTCTCGGCGAACCGGGTCACCTCCGGCGTGCCGTCGAGCTCGCCGCGGTGCGCCAGCCCGCGGGTCCAGGCGAAGATCGACGCGATCGGGTTCGTCGAGGTGGGCTTGCCCTGCTGGTGCTGGCGGAAGTGCCGGGTGACGGTGCCGTGCGCGGCCTCGGCCTCGACGGTCTTGCCGTCCGGCGTCATCAGCACCGACGTCATCAGCCCGAGCGAGCCGAAGCCCTGCGCGACGGTGTCGGACTGCACGTCGCCGTCGTAGTTCTTGCACGCCCAGACGTAGCCGCCCTCCCACTTCAGCGCGGCGGCGACCATGTCGTCGATGAGCCGGTGCTCGTAGGTGAGCCCGGCCGCCTCGAAGTCGGCCTTGAACTCGGACTCGAAGACCTCGGCGAAGATGTCCTTGAACCGGCCGTCGTAGGCCTTGAGGATCGTGTTCTTGGTCGAGAGGTAGACCGGGTAGTTGCGGTCCAGCCCGTACCGCAGCGACGCGCGGGCGAAGTCGCGGATCGAGTCGTCGAGGTTGTACATGGCCAGCGCGACGCCGGCGCCGGGGAAGTCGAAGACGTTGAGCTCGATCGGCTCGCCGCCGTCCTTCGGGGTGAACGTCAGCGTCAGCGTGCCCTCGCCCGGCACCCCAGGTCGGTGGCCCGGTACTGGTCGCCGAAGGCGTGGCGGCCGATGACGATCGGCTTGGTCCAGCCCGGGACCAGCCGCGGGATGTTCGACATGATGATCGGCTCGCGGAAGATCACGCCGCCGAGGATGTTGCGGATCGTGCCGTTGGGCGAGCGCCACATCTTCTTCAGGCCGAACTCCTCGACCCGCGCCTCGTCGGGGGTGATGGTCGCGCACTTGACGCCGACGCCGTGGCGCTTGATCGCGTTGGCGGCGTCGATGGTGACCTGGTCGTCGGTGGCGTCGCGGTGCTCGATGCCGAGGTCGTAGTAGTCGAGGTCGACGTCGAGGTAGGGCAGGATCAGCTGGTCCTTGATGAACTGCCAGATGATCCGCGTCATCTCGTCGCCGTCGAGCTCGACGACCGTCCCTGGACCTTGATCTTCGCCACGCCGGCCTCCCGTTGCCGCCTCGTCTCGTCCCGGCCACGGTATCGCCGGGGCCCGGACCGCCCGGAACGCCCCCGTTAGGGTCGGCGCATGCCGCGGACCCCGACGGAGCTGGACGCCCTGGCCGAGCGCTACCTCGACGAGTCGGTGGCACTCGACCCGCTGGAAGCGACGTTCCTCGGGCTTCCGGGCCACGACGCCGAGATGCCCGACCTGTCGCCGGACGGGCTCGCCGAGGCGTCCGCCCTGCGCCGGCGGACTCTCGACGAGCTCTCCCGCGCCCAGCCGGTGGACGGCACCGACAGGTGACGCTCGCGGCGCTGCGTGACCGGCTGGAGATCGCCGAGCAGCTGCGCGAGCTCGGTGCCGACGAGGCCGACCTCAACAACATCGCCTCCCCGCTGCAGGGTGTGCGCGACGCCTTCGACCTGATGCCGACCGACACCGAGGACGATGGGCGACCGTCGCGACGCGGCTGGCCGCCGTCCCGGCGGCGCTGGCCGGGTACACCGCGTCGCTGCGTGCGGCCGCCGCGCGGGGCGACGTCGTCGCCCGCCGCCAGGTCAGCGCGGGCATCGCCGCAGTGCGCGGACACCGGCCGGACGGTTCTTCGGCCGGCTGGTGCGAGGAGTCCGGCGTGTCCGGGAGCGTCCGCGCCGAGCTGGACCGCGGCGCAGCGGCGGCGTCGGCGGCGTACGAGGAGCTGGCGCGCTTCCTGCGGCGACGAGCTGCTCGCCACCGCCCGCGAGCAGGACGCCGTCGGGCGGGAGCGCTACGCCGGTGTACTCGCGGGCGTTCATCGGCTCGACGATCGACCTCGAGGAGACCTACGCCTGGGGGCAGCAGGAGCTGGCCGACATCGACCGCGTCGATGGCGGCGACCGCCGAGCGCATCCGTCCGGGCGCGACGCCGCGCGAGGCGATGGACGACCTCGACGCCGACCCGGCGCGCCGCCTGCACGGCACGGAGGCGCTGCAGCGGTGGATGCAGCAGACCTCCGACGAGGCGGTCGCAGCCCTCGCCGGCACGCACTTCGACATCCCCGAGGCCATCCGCACGCTGGAGTGCCGGATCGCCCCGACCCACTCGGGCGGCATCTACTACACCGGCCCGAGCGAGGACCTGTCCCGGCCCGGACGGATGTGGTGGGCCGTGCCGGAGGGCGTCGACTCGTTCGGGACGTGGCGCGAGCTCACCACCGTCTATCACGAGGGCGTCCCGGGCCATCACCTGCAGATCGCCCAGACCGTGCTGCGCCGCGAGCTGCTCAACCGCTGGCGCCGCACGGCGTCGTGGCTGTCCGGGCACGGCGAGGGATGGGCGCTCTACGCCGAGCGGCTGATGGCCGAGCTGGGTTTCCTCGACGACCCCGGCGACCTGCTCGGCATGCTCGACGCGCAGGGCATGCGGGCGGCCCGGGTCGTCATCGACATCGGCGTGCACTGCGGGTTCGAGGCGCCCGCCGCCGTCGGCGGTGGTACGTGGACGTACGACAAGGCGTGGCAGCTGCTCACGGCGCACTCCGCGATGGCGGAGGGCTTCCTGCGGTTCGAGCTCGACCGGTACCTCGGCTGGCCCGGCCAGGCGCCGGCGTACAAGATCGGCGAGCGGCTCTGGCTGCAGCTGCGTGCCGACGCCGAGCGCGCCGCCGAGGCCGCCGGGGAGCGCTTCGACCTGGCGGCGTTCCACCGCCGGGCGCTCGACGTCGGCAGCGTCGGGATGGACGTGCTCCGGCGCGCCGTTCTCGGCTAGCGCCGGTCAGGACGCCTGGCTCAGGCCGTGAGTGCGTCCCCTGCCGAGTGACGTCCTGCTCGCTCGAAGGCCTCCGCGTAGACGGTGGTGTCGAACCAGGTGGGGAACGCCTTCGCCAGCCGGGTCGGTCCGACGAAGCGGGCGTGACCGTTCGCCACCAGGTCGCGGAAGGCGACGCGGCCTAGCAGCCAACGCTGCATCTGCGCGGTGTCGGCCTCGAGGGCGAGGTCGACCGCGAGACCCTGGTCGTCCTTGCACACGGTGATGCCCGGCCGCTCGATGTCGAGCCACGCCTGCGCGCCTCCCGGGCCGGTCAGGACGAGGTGCACGACGGTGCGGGTCGCGGGCAACGTCGTCGGGACGCCGAACTGGTGCATCCGCCAGATCAGCGACAGACCGTCGCGGTCGTCGTCGGTCGGGTCGCCGAACACCCACTCCGCCGCCCAGTGCCCCATCGCCCACACGATCGGCGTCAGGGCCTCGCCGATGGCGGTCAACCGGTACGTGCCCGAGCGCCCGGGTCCACCATTCTCGTGGGTCAGGAGTCCCCGCCGTTCGAGCCGGCGCAGCCGCTGGGCGAGCAGACTGCGGCTGATCCGCGGGATGCCCCGGTGGATCTCGTTGAACCCATGCGCCCCGATCATCAGCTCACGTACGACCAGCGGCGTCCACCGGTCGCCCAGGACCTCCACCGCGCAGGCGATCGGGCAGTACTCCCGACGGCTCACCATCAGGCCATCGTCCACCCGTGCGCGGTCGGGACGTAGTACGGATCGTGGACCTCCGCAACCGGGTCAGACCCGCCCGTACCTCCACCTGACGGGGGCTGCACGGCGCCTCGAGGGACGCCGGAACCCGACGACGGGTGGTCCGGGACCGTCACTCGTGCCGGCCGGCCCGTGCGCCGGACCCTCGCTGCGTACGGACGTCGACCGGCCCCACCGGGGCGGGCAGCGAAGCAAGGGAGGGACGTTCCATGACGACCACAGAGATCCCCACCATCGACGAGGCGAAGCTGCAGCAGTTCGTCGGACAGGCGGTCACGGACGTGGGAGCGGCCATCTCGGGCCTCCTGGTCCACGTGGGTGACCGGCTCGGCCTGTACCGGGCCATGGCGGGCGCCGGCCCGATCACCTCCGCCCAGCTCGCCCAGCGCACCGGCACGGCCGAGAGGTACGTCCGTGAGTGGCTCGCGAACCAGGCCGCGGGCGGCTACGTCGTCCACGACCCGACCACGCTCACGTTCGAGCTGCCCGCCGAGCAGGCGATGGTGCTGGCTGTCGACGAGAGCCCGGCCTTCCTCGCCGGCGCGTTCGAAACGGTCGCCGCGTGCTACACCGACCACGCCGCGGTCCTCGACGCGTTCCGGACCGGCCGGGGCGTCGGCTGGGACGCCCACGACGCGCGGCTGTTCTCCGGCGTCCAGCGGCTGTTCCGTCCGACGTACACCGCGCAGCTCGTTGCGCAGTGGCTGCCGGCCCTCGACGGAGTGGTGGACAAGCTCCAGGCCGGAGCGCGCGTGGCCGACGTGGGGTGCGGCGCCGGCGCCGCCACGGTGATCATGGCGCAGGCCTACCCGCGGTCGACCTTCACCGGGCTCGACACCCATGAGCCGTCCGTCCGCGTCGCGCACGGGACGGCCACGGACGCGGGCGTCGCCGCACGAGTGACGTTCGACGTCGGGGGCCCCGAGGACCTGCCGGTGAACACCTACGACCTGGTGTGCGTCTTCGACGCGTTGCACGACATGGGTGACCCGGTCGGCGCTGCCCGGCACATCCGGAGGGCGTTGCGCCCGGACGGCACCCTGCTGGTGGTCGAGCCGAACGCCCGGGACCGCCTCGCGGAGAACCTCGACCCGGTCGGCCGGACGTACTACGGCCTGTCCACGGTCGTCTGCACGCCCGGGTCACTCGCCCAGGAGGTGGGTCTCGGACTCGGTGCGCAGGCCGGCGAGCAGCGGCTGGGCGAGGTACTGCGGGAGGCGGGGTTCACCGGCGTGCGACGGGTCGCCGAGACCCCGCTGCACATGGTCCTCGAGGCGACCGGGAGTCGGACGTCGTGACCACCGACCCCGCCACGACGGACCCCGCCACGACCGAGACGGTCGTCGGCAACCACCTCCGAGCCTTCCTGGAGCAGCGTGGCATCGACGCCATCGTCGAGGACTACGCCGACGGCGCGACGTTCTTCAGCGAGGCCGGCGTCCACCGCGGGAGGGACGAGATCGGCCGGTTCTTCGCCGACTTCCTCGACGCGCTGCCGCCGCAGGGCATCGAGCGGTTCGGACTGCGCAGCCTGCATGTCGACGGCGAGGTCGCCTACATCACGTGGGACGTCGGTGGCGACATACCCTTGGGCACCGACACGTTCGTCGTGTGCGACGGCAAGATCGTGTACCAGTCGTACGCGATGTACGCGGTGCCCGACCGGTGACGGTCGACGCGCTGTCGGGTGCTCTCAGGCGAGCTGCGCGCGCAACGCCTTGCGGTCGATCTTGCCGATGCTCGTCACCGGCACCTGGTCGAGCAGGTGCACCTCGCGCGGGTACTTCACCGCCGACAGGTGCTGCTTCGCGTGCGCGATCAGTTGCTCCGGCGACACGCTCGCGCCGGGACGCAGCTGGACGAACGCCACGACCTCCTCGCCGTGCTCCGGATCCGGACGACCCACCACCGCCGCACTACCGACCGCGGGGTGCGCGACGAGCACCTCCTCCACGTCGCGCGGGTAGACGTTGAACCCACCGCGGATGATCACGTCCTTGATCCGGTCCACGATGTAGAGGTAGCCGTCCTCGTCGAGCCGGCCGACGTCCCCGGTGTGGAACCACCCGTCGCGCAGCGCGAACGCCGTCGTCTCGGGCGAGTTCCAGTAGCCGGACATGAGGTTGGGGCCGCGCACGCAGATCTCCCCGGTGTCCGGCTCGATGCGGACCTCGACACCGGTGACCGGCTTGCCGACGCTGCCCGGCCGGTTGGCGCCGTAGGGCTGGGCGGACACGAGCGCCGCGGTCTCGGTGCAGCCGTAGCCTTCGCCGATCTCCACCCAGGGCAGCGCCTGGTCGAAGCGCGCCCGCAACCCGGCCGGCAACGGCGCGCTGCCGCTGGACAGCCGGCGCAGCGAGGACAGGTCGTACTCGTGCAGCGGCTGGTCGAGCAGCAGCCGCAGCATCGTCGGCACCATCGCGCCGGTCTGCACCCTCTCCTGCTGCACCAGCCGCAGCCACCCGGCCGCGTCGAACCAGCGCATCAGCACGCTGGTGGTCGGCTCGACGGCGTGCAGGGCCATCGTCGAGACCATGAGCCCGTACGCGTGCGCCAGCGGCAACGGGTTGATGCCGACGGTGAGCTCCGGGCCCGGCCCGCTGGCGACTGCGGACCACGCCGACGCGGACAGCGCGTCGTGGCTCAGGACGACGCCTTTCGACCGGCCGGTCGTCCCACCGGTGTAGAGCAGCGCGCACGGTGTCCCAGGATCCGGGTCGACCAGGTCCGCCTCCTCCGATCGTTCGAGTTCGGCGTAGGACTCCTCACCCGCGACGACCACCACCGGCGCGCCCGCCGCGCGCAGCTTCGCGGTGAACTCCGGCGTCGTGATCACCGCGACGGCTCCGCTGTCGGTGATGACGTGCCGCAGCTCGTCCTCGGTGAGCAGGAACAGCACCGGGGTGACGACGGCACCGATGCGCCAGACGGCGTGGTAGCTGATCGGCACCTCGGGGCAGTTCGCCATGCACACGACGACGCGGTCGCCGGGCCGGACGCCCAGCCGCCACAGTCCGCCCGCGAGCCGACGCGCTCGCTCGCCGAGCTCCGCGGAGCTCGACCGGTCACCCTCGAAGACGGTGACGGAGTCGGCGCCGAGCCGTTCCCACATCCGCTCCGCCAGTCGCGGCAGCGACGTGCCGGTGGGGGCGGTCTGCATCAGGGCGAGGTCCACGAGGTCCTCCGGATCGGCATGATCGATGGGATGGCAGGGTGGGGCGGGTGAGCCGCGATCTCGGCGCGATGCGCGACCGGCGCAACGTCAAGCCCGGCTTGTGGCGCACCCTCGGGTACGAGCTGCGGTCCTGGGACGAGGGGTCGGCGGTCGTGGCGTGGCACGCCCGGCCCGAGTACGGCTTCGAGAGCGGGGACGGGTACGTCGTCCAGGGCGGGATGGTGACGGCGCTGCTCGACGCGGCGATGGGCAGCGCCTGCTGGACGGTGCTCGATGACTCCCAGGCGTTCCTCACCGCCGACCTGCGGACGGAGTTCCTGCGCAGTGCCCGGCCGGGCGAGCTCGTCGCCAGCGGGTCGGTGGTGCGCCGGACCCGGGCGGTGGTCTTCTGCGCGGGCGAGCTCCAGGACGCCGAGGGCACGGTGCTCGCCGCGAGCCGGTGCACCCAGGTGGTGCTGCCGGCGGCGGGTCGCGCCGGTCGCTGACGCCACGAGCTCACTGCCGCTCAGAGGTCGGCCGCTCAGAGGTCGGCGACGTCCGCCTGCTTGGCCCGCACCGCATCGGCGGCCTCGGTCAGGGCAGCGCGCTCGGAGTCGGTCAGCTCGCGCTCCACGACGCGGGTGACGCCGCCGGCGCCGATCTCGGCCTCCACGCCGAGGTAGACGCCGCTGATGCCGTACTCGCCGTCGACCCAGGCGCAGACCGGGATCGTCTCGCCGCTGTCCTCGACGACGGCGCGCGCCATCCTCGCGGCAGCCGCCGACGGGGCGTAGTAGGCCGACCCGGTCTTGAGCAGGGCGACGACCTCGGCGCCGCCGTTGCGCGTGCGGGTGACGAGCTCGTCGATGGTCGCCTGGTCCATGACGTCGGCCAGCGGCGCGCCGTCGACGGAGCACGCGCTCGGCACCGGGACCATCGTGTCGCCGTGCGAGCCGAGGGTGAGCGTCTGCACCGAGCCGACCGGTACGCCGAGGGTCGTGGCGACGTTGTTCGTGAACCGCGCGGTGTCCAGGACGCCGGCCTGACCGAAGACGCGCTGCTTCGGGAAGCCGGAGGCGATCTGCGCCAGCGCCGTCATCTCGTCCAGCGGGTTCGACACGACGATGACGACCGCGTCCGGCGAGTGGCGGGCGACCTGCTCGGCGACGCCGCGCACGATGCCGGCGTTGACCTCGAGCAGGTCCATCCGGCTCATGCCGGGCTTGCGGGGCAGGCCCGCGGTGATCACGACGACATCGGAGCCGGCGGTCTTCTCGTAGCCGCCGCCGTCGGGCGTGGTCGTCACGCCGACGACCTCGGTCTCGAAGTGCTCGATCGGCCGGGACTGGTTGAGGTCGAGCGCGAGGCCCTCCGGCCGGCCCTCGACGATGTCGGTGAGGACGACGGTCTCGACGACGTCGTACTCGGCGAGTCGCTGCGCGGTGGTCGAACCGTAGAACCCGGCGCCGACGACCGTGACCTTGCCCCGCCGTGAACCCGCCATCAGTGCCCTCCCGCGTGTCGTCCGGCCCCCGGCTCCTGGACGTTACCCGGCGCGGCGTCGGGCGCTCCGGGCAGGATCGGCGACCTCACGCACCGGTCACGGACCAGTCGCTGCCCCGTCGGCGCAGGCGTGCCTGACGTCAGCGAGCGACCACTGCTCCCCGCGCCGCCACGCCACGGCGAAGCGGTCCGCGCCCAGCTGCTGCTCGGTGCGACGTTGCAGGTCCGCGGTCCAGTCCCGGCGAGGCCACGCGACGTGAAGGAGGCGGGGGCGGGACCGCGGCCGGTCAGCGACGCCCTGCTGCGACCGGGGCAGCGCGCCGGTGATCGCGCTCGTCGCCGGCGTCATCGCCGCGCCCATGCCCGCGCCGAGGACCAGCAGCCCGACCGCCAGCTGCCAGTAGGGCGTGTGGGCGTCCACCTGCCCGATCAGCACCAGGCCGCCGGTGATGGCGATCAGGCCGCCGACGCAGACCACCCGCGCGCCCCAGCGGGCCGTGAGTCGGGGCGCCAGCCGCGAGGTCGGCAGCAGCGTCGCGGCCATCGGCAGCATGCCGACCGCCGCCACCAGCGCAGAGTCGCGGCGGACGAGCTGGAGGTACTGCAGGACCAGGAAGATGAACCCGTAGAAGGCGAAGAACTGAACGAAGATCGACAGGCTGCCGGCGCTGAGTCCTCGCCGCCGGAACACCCGCGGGTCGAGCATCGGGTGTGCCGTGCGCAGCTCGACGACCACGAAGCCGGCGAGGACCAGCAGGCCGATGGCGAGCCCGGCGAGCGTGCGGGCGGACACCCACCCCGCGGTCGGCGCCTCGATGATCGAGTAGACGAGCGCGACGAGCCCCGCCACCGACAGCACGGCACCGGCGGCGTCGAGCCGGGGCGCGTCCGGGTCGGCGGACTCGGGCACCACCAGGAGGGTCCCGACCATGGCGAGCGCCGCCAGGACGACGTTCACCGCGAACACCGACCGCCAGGAGCACGCCTCGAGCAGCGCGCCGGACACCACGACACCGAGGACGGCCGCGCCACCGGCCACGCCGGCCCAGATGCTGACCGCCCGGGCGCGTTGCGCGGGCGGGAACGTGCCGGTGATCGTCGACAACGTCGCCGGCATGATGAGCGCGGCTCCGAGCCCGATGACCGCGCGCAGCGTGATCAGGACGGTGGCGTCCGAGGCGGCCATCGCCGCGGCCGAGCCGACGCCGAACACGGTGAGGCCGGTGAGCAGCAGCCGCCGCCGGCCGTAGCGGTCGCCGAGCGCGCCGCCGGGGAGCAGCAGCGCGGCGAAGGCCAGCGAGTAGGCGTCGATGATCCACGACAGCTGCGTCTGTGACGCGTGGGTGGAACGCGCGATGTCCGGCAGCGCCACGTTCAGCGAGGACATGGCGGCCGTGACGGCCGCGAGGGCCAGGCACACGACGGCGGTGACGGCGCCGTGGCGCACGGTGCGGCCGGAGGACCCGGTGGCGGGTCGATCGAGCAGGATGGTCATGACTCTTCCTGGGACAGCGAGCCGGAACTGGACGGCGCCGATCCTCCGGGCCGACGCTCCAAGTCCGCTCCAACTCCTCCCCACTGCCCGGGCGCCTACGAGGGCAGGAGCACCCCGACCACGAGGATCGTCACGCCCAGCCCGAGGTAGCAGGTGACGTCCCACCAGCGGCGTCGCACGACCAGGGCGCCGGCACGCCGCTGCGGCAGGACGAGGCGCAGCACGCCGGCGAGCAGGCAGGACAGCGCGACGATGCCCGACCCGCGCAGCCAGTGGCCCGGCGACGCCGCGACGTACACCGGCGCCGCCGCCAGGACGACGAGCACCGCGACCGTCGGGGACTCGCGCCGCACCAGCCGGGCGAGACGGGAGACCGCCGGTTCGCGCGCCGCCGGTCCGCGCGCCGGCGGTTCGGGCGCCACCGGTTCGCGCGCTGGAGCCTCGGGCGGCGCAGGTCCGGGCGCCGGCGGTTCGGGCGCCGGCGGGTCGGGCGCCGCCGATCGGTCCACTCCGGGCGACCCGCTCAGGCCGCGCGCCCGGCGCGCACGGACCGCTCCGCCAGCTGGACGACGTTCGTCAGCAGCATCGCGCGCGTCATGGGGCCGACGCCGCCGGGGTTGGGCGCGACGAAGCCCGCGACCTCTCGGACGTCCGCGGCGACGTCCCCGGCGACCTCGCCGTCGACCCGGCTGACCCCGACGTCGAGCACGGCCGCACCAGGACGCACCATCTCCGCGGTGACCAGGCCCGGGACCCCGGCGGCGGCCACGACGACGTCCGCGCGGGTGACCTCGGCGGCGAGGTCCCGGGTACCGGTGTGGCACAAGGTCACGGTCGCGTTCTCGCTGCGGCGGGTCAGCAGCAGGCCGAGCGGCCGGCCGACGGTGATCCCCCGCCCGATGATCGTCACGCGGGCGCCGGCGATCGGGACGTCGTAGCGGCGCAGCAACTCGACGATGCCGAGCGGCGTGCACGGCAGTGGCCCCGCACGTCCCAGGACGAGCCGGCCCAAGTTCACCGGGTGCAGGCCGTCGACGTCCTTGGCCGGGTCGACGCGTTCCAGCACGGCGAGGTCGACGTCCGTGCCGAGCCCGGTCGGCTGCTGGACGAGGAAGCCGGTGCACGCCGGGTCGGCGTTGAGCTCGTCGACGACGGCCTCGACGTCGGCACGGCTCGCGGAGGCGGGGAGCTCCCGCTCGATGCTCGCGATGCCGACCTCGGCGCAGTCGCGGTGCTTGGCGCGGACGTACCAGTGGCTGGCCGGGTCGTCGCCGACGAGCAGCGTCCCGAGGCCGGGGACGACGCCGCGCTCGCGCAGCGCGGCGACCCGCTCGACCAGCTCCGCCTTGATCGCGGCCAGCGTGGCCTTGCCGTCGAGGAGGGTCGCCGTCACGGCAACATCTTGGCAGCCCGCCCGTGACGCGGCCCGGAGCGCGCGGACGGTTCGGAGCGCGCGGGCCGCGCGGGCCGCGCGGGCCGCGCGGGCCGCGCGGGCCGCCCGGAGCACTCAGTGTGCGAAGTGGCGGGTGCCGGTGAGGTAGACCGTGACTCCCGCGGCGGCGGCCGCCTCGACGGTGTCCGCGTCGCGGACCGACCCGCCGGGCTGGACGACCGCCCGCACGCCGGCCTCGAACAGCACCTGCGGGCCGTCGGCGAACGGGAAGAACGCATCCGAGGCGGCCACCGACCCGGACGCTCGCTCGCCCGCACGGGAGACCGCGAGCCGGCAGGAGTCGACGCGGTTCACCTGGCCCATGCCGATCCCCACCGTCGCCCGGTCGTGGGCCAGCAGGATCGCGTTCGACTTCACCGCGCGCACCGCCCGCCACGCGAACTCCAGGTCGGCGAGCACCGCCGGGTCGGCGGGCTCGCCGGCTGCGAGCGTCCACCGCGCCGGGTCGTCACCGGCGGCGTCCACCCGGTCGCGGGTCTGCATCAGCAGCCCTCCGGACACCGGCCGCAGCTCGACGCCCGGGCCGTCGGGCACCGGCGCGGCGACGAGCACCCGGAGGTTCTTCCGTGCGGTGAGCACCTCGAGCGCGTCGCCGTCGTACGCCGGGGCGAGGACGACCTCGGTGAACACGTCGGCGATCTGCCGGGCCATCTCCGGCGACACCGGCCGGTTGGCGGCGACGACGCCGCCGAACGCGCTCACCGGGTCGCAGGCGTGCGCCTTGCGGTGCGCCTCCGCGACGTCGCCGGCGACGGCGATCCCGCACGGGTTGGCGTGCTTGACGATGGCCACGCACGGCTCGGTGAAGTCGTAGGCCGCGCGCCGGGCGGCGTCGGCGTCGACGTAGTTGTTGTAGCTCATCTCCTTGCCGGAGAGCTGGTCGGCCTGCGCGATGCCGACCCCGCCGGGCGTCACGTACAGCGCGGCGCGCTGGTGCGGGTTCTCGCCGTAACGCAGCACGGCCGCCCGCTCCCAGGCGGCGGCCACCCAGCCGGGGAACCCGCTGCCCTGGTCGTCGGGGGCCACCACGTTGCCCAGCCAGCTGGCGACGGCGATGTCGTAGGCGGCGGTGTGCCGGAACGCGGCCGCCGAGAGCCGCTGCCGCGCGGGCAGGTCGAAGCCGCCCGCGCGCACCGCGTCGAGCACCTCGGGGTACAGCGCCGGGTCGGTGACGACGGCGACGGACGCGTGGTTCTTGGCGCTCGCACGGACCATGGCGGGACCGCCGATGTCGATCTGCTCGATGACCTCCTCCGGCGAGCCGCCGGCGGCCACCGTCTCCCGGAACGGGTACAGGTTGGACACGACGAGCTGGAACGCGTCGATGCCCAGGCCGGCGATCGTGGCCAGGTGCTCGGCGTCGGACTGGTCGGCGAGCAGTCCGGCGTGGATCGCCGGGTGCAGCGTCTTGACCCGCCCGCCCAGGATCTCCGGGAAGCCGGTGACGGAGTCGACCGGCGTGACGGGGATGCCGAGGTCGCGGATGCGCGCGGCCGTGGAGCCGGTCGAGACGAGCTCCACGCCGCTGTCGGCGAGGCCGCGGGCGAGCTCGTCCAGCCCGGACTTGTCGTACACGCTGACGAGCGCACGGCGGACCGCGATCCGAGTCATGGCGTCCTCCCGAAGGTGACTGTCCGGCCGTCCACGGTCCACCCGTCGCGCAGCATCCGGCCGACGCCGTCGACGAGCATCTGACGTTCGGCCGCCTTGATCCGCTCGTGCAGCGCCGCGTCGTCGTCGCCCGCGAGCACCGGGACGGCGCGCTGGTCGACGATCGGGCCGGTGTCGACACCGGCGTCGACGAGGAACAGTGTGCAGCCGGTGATCTTCACGCCGTGCCTGAGGGCGTCCCGGACGGCGTGCGTGCCGGGGAAGGACGGCAGCAGCGCCGGGTGGCTGTTGACGTACCGGTCGCCGAACCGGTCGAGGAACGGCGCACCGACGAGCTTCATGAAGCCGGCGGAGACGACCACGTCGGGGTCGTGGGCACCGACGGTGTCAGCCAGCTGGCGGTCCCAGGCCGTCCGGGTGGGGAAGTCCGCCAGGGGCACGACGAACGACGGGACGCCGCGGCGCTCGGCGCGCTGCGCCGCCCCGGTGCCGGGACGGTCCGCACCGACGGCGACCACCCGGGCGCCGAACGCCGGGTCGTCGCCGGCGTCGAGCAGCGCCTGGAGCGTCGAGCCCGTCCCGGACGCGAGGACGACGATGCGTCGCGGGCCGGTCGGCACCGGGCGACCCTACCGACGGCGTCGCGCAGCGCTCAGCCCGCGGCCGGCAGCTGCTCCGGGGAGGCGTCCTCGTCGTCGGCCTCCGGCGCCGGGACGTCGAGGTCGAGCTCGACCTGTGCGTCCTCCGCCGCGCGCAGCCGGGCTCGGCGCGGTCGGCGGACCAGCCCGCGCACGCGGTTACCGACGCTCGCCGGGACCAGCGCGGCCACCGCGACGGTGAGCACGCCGATCAGGAGCGTCTCGACGGCCACCGCCGTCCCGAGCTGCCACGCCGACGCGCCCACCGCCCGCAACCGACCCTGCCCGACGGCGCCGCCGGCGAGCCAGCCGAGCACCGCCATGACCGCGCCGGCACCCGCGGCGGCGACCGCGACGGTCCGCACCTCGGCTGCGAGGCCGCCGCCGACGCACCACCGCGTCAGCAGCCCCGTCGTCACCCCGACGCCGACGATCCCGGCGGCGATCAGGACGACGGCCCAGACCGGCGCTCGGCCCGCGGGCACCGCGCCGAGCACCGGGACCGCCGGCAGCACGCCGTGCGTCGCCCCGAAGGGTCCGACGGCGCTGCCGACCGCGAAGCCCGGCCCGGCGGCGTACGCGGCGGCCGCGACCGCGGCGTTCGGCGCCGACAGCAGCCCCAGCAACAGCACCGGCAACCCCGCGACGCCGCCGCCGGTCGCGCGGGAGAGCGCCTCCACCCGGCCGGCGTGCGTCACCAGGGACGCGGCGGTCAGCAGGGCGCCCAGGGCCAGGTAGCCGAGCGCGGCCGCCGCCGCAGGCCGCACCGCCGGCGCCAGCAGGCGCCGAACTCCGCCCGGCGTGGTCAGCGCGACGGCCGCGCGCACCTCGTCGTCGCGCAGCAGCGCGGCGGCCGCGACCAGCGCGGGGAAGAGGGCGGCGGCGAGCACGGTCCGCACCATCCCGGCGCCGGACGTGCCCCACCGCGCGAAGCCCAGCGCCACGCCGGCGCCGACCAGGTGCCCGGCGGCGAAGCCACCGACGAGCCGCAGCGGCCACCTCGCGGGACGGACACCCGGAGGCGCCAGCTCGGTCAGCCCGGACGCGGCGCGCCACACGACCAGGGCCAGCACCATCGTCGTCCCGAGCGGGACGAAGCCCACCGGGACACCGCCGACGGTCACCCCGCCGTGGTGCGCGGCGAGGAAGGCGAGCAGGCCCGCGCGGACCGCGCCCCCGGGATGGCCGGTGGCGCCGGCGTCCGGCAGCCAGAACAGCACCGCCAGGACGACGGCGACGACCGCTGCGCCCGCGGCGCCGAGCAGCCCGAGCCGCGCCGCCGGTAGCACCAGTCCCCCGCCGGTGCGCGACGCCGGTGTCGGGTGGGCGTCGGGCGGCGGCACGGCGTCCAGGCAAGCGCACGGGCAGGGAACCCCGTCGCAGGCGCGCCGAGCGGGTCCGGGCGCCGCGAGCGGCTACGGCTGGTGCGGTGGCGGCGGCGGCGGACCGGGCGGTGGTGGCCAGCTCGCGGTCGTGCCCGGCGTCGGATCGGTGCCGGTGCCGCCCGTCCCACCGGCCGGCGGGCCGAACGTGCCCGGTGCACCAGGCCCGGGCCGGTTGCCGCCGCCGGACCGTCCGCCACCGACGCGCCCGGCGAGTCCGGCCAGCGGGCCGGGCAGCTCGGTGCCGCTCTGGGCGAGGCGGAGGAACGAGAGCACGGTGCCCGCGGCGATGAGCAGCAGGCAGACCCAGAAGCTGAACCCGTGCCCGAAGTGGAAGGAGTCACCGAAGCCCGCGACGTCGCTGCCGGAGATCCGCGGGTGGACGGCGATCGCGATGAGCTCGAACAGCAGGCCGGCCGCGAAGAGTGCGAACGACACCAACCGCAACTCGACCGGGGACCGGTTGACCGGCGCGAAGATCGAGACAGCCAGCGCGACCGCCCCGAGGACGGCCAGGATGATCCCGAACCAGCCGACGAAGCCGGACCCGGCGAGATCGTTCCACGCACTGAAGCTCTGGGACTCCGAGGCGGGAACGCCCAACGCGGTGAGGTCGATGCTGGCCCGGTAGTAGCCGAAGAACGAGAAGATCAGCGTGAGCAGGCCGACTCCGAGGACCGCCCAGTCCAGCGGGTGCACCGCCGACGGGTCGAACCCGCCCCGCGAACGCCCGGCCGGGGTCTCGCCGGGCGCCACGTATCCCGGCGCGGCCGGCGGCGGGTACTGCTGTGCGTCGGGGTACTGCTGGTGGCCGGAGTAGGACTGCTGCGCTGAGTACTGCTGTTGGCCGGGGTACTGCTGTTGGCCGGGGTACTGCTGCTGGCCCGGGTACTGCTGCTGGCCCGGGTACTGCTGCTGGCCGGGGTAGGACTGCTGCGGCGGAGGCGCGGGCGGACTCCAGGGCGGCGGTTGCTCCGGCGGCGGCCCCGAGGGAGGTCCGGACGGCGGCGGCTGGTCGGACATGGCGTCCCTCCTCGGGGGCAGGTCCCGGATGAACGTAGCGGCCGGGACAGCGTCCCGGGAACGGCACGCCGCGTCCGCAGGAGCGACGCGGGCCCCGCGTGTGGGGCGACACCCAACACGGCCGGACCGACGCGCTCCGCGGCTCAGCCGCCCCCGGAGACCACCTCGCGCATCAGCCGCGCCGTCTCGCTGGGCGTCTTGCCGACCCGGACGCCGGCCGCCTCCAGCGCCTCCTTCTTCGCCTGGGCGGTGCCGGCCGATCCGGACACGATGGCGCCGGCGTGGCCCATCGTCTTGCCCTCCGGCGCGGTGAAGCCGGCGACGTAGCCGACCACCGGCTTGCTGACGTGCTCGCGGATGTACGCGGCGGCGCGCTCCTCGGCGTCGCCGCCGATCTCGCCGATCATGACGATGGCGTCGGTCTCCGGGTCGGCCTCGAACGCCTCGAGGCAGTCGATGTGCGTCGTGCCGATGACCGGGTCGCCGCCGATGCCGACGCACGTGGAGAAGCCCAGGTCGCGCAGCTCGTACATCATCTGGTACGTCAGCGTACCGGATTTCGAGACCAGCCCGATCCGTCCCGCCTGCGTGATGTCGGCCGGGATGATGCCCGCGTTGGACTTGCCGGGGCTGATGAGGCCGGGGCAGTTCGGGCCGATGATGCGGGTGGGCCTGCCCTGCGAGTAGGCCCAGAACTCGGCCGTGTCGTGCACCGGGATGCCCTCGGTGATGACGACGCACAGCCCGATGCCGGCGTCGACGGCCTCGAGGACGGCGTCCTTGGTGAACCGCGGCGGGACGAAGACGACGCTGACGTCGGCGCCGGTCTGCTCCATCGCGTCGGCCACGGACCCGAACACCGGCACGGACCTGCCGTCGAAGTCGGTGGACTCACCGGCCTTCTTCGGGTTGACGCCGCCGGCGATGCGGGTGCCGGCGCGGAGCATCCGCGCGGTGTGCTTGCTGCCCTCGGACCCGGTCATGCCCTGCACGACGACGGTCGAGGACTCGTCGAGGAAGATCGCCATGTCGGTTCAGGCTCCCGCGTTCGCCAGCTCGGCGGCCTTGTCGGCCGCGTCGTCCATCGTGTCGACCAGCGTCACCAGCGGGTGCGCCGCTTCGGTGAGGATGCGCCGCCCCTCGACGACGTTGTTGCCGTCCAGCCGCACGACCAGCGGCTTGGTCGCGGCGTCGCCCAGCATCCCGAGCGCGGTGACGATGCCGTTGGCGACCGCGTCACAGGCGGTGATCCCACCGAAGACGTTGACGAAGACGCTGCGCACGTCCGGGTCGCCGAGCACGATGTCGAGCCCGTTGGCCATGACCTCGGCGGACGCGCCGCCGCCGATGTCGAGGAAGTTCGCCGGTCGTACGCCACCGTACTTCTCGCCGGCGTAGGCGACCACGTCCAGCGTCGACATGACCAGGCCCGCACCGTTGCCGATGATGCCGACTGAGTTGTCCGGGCCGTCGAGCTTCACGTAGTTCAGGTGCTTCTCCTTCGCCTTCGCCTCCAGCGGGTCGGTCGACTCCGCGTCGGCGAAATCGGCGTTGCCGGGCTGACGGAAGTTCGCGTTGTCGTCGAGGGTCACCTTGCCGTCGAGCGCGAGCACGTCACCCGACGCGGTCCGCACCAGCGGGTTCACCTCGACCAGCGTCGCGTCCGTCCCGACGAAGGTGCGCCAGAGCTTGACGAGCACGTCGGTGACGGCGTCGGCCACCTCGGCGGGGAACCGCGCCGCCGCGACGATCTCTCGGGCCTTGTCCTCGTCGACGCCGCTCAGCGGGTCGACCGGGACCCGCGCCAGCGCGTCGGGGCGCTCGACGGCGAGCTGCTCGATCTCCATCCCGCCCTCGGCCGACGCCATCGCGAGGTACGTGCGGTTGGCGCGGTCGAGCAGGAAGGACACGTAGTACTCGTCGGCGATGTCTGCGCCGGGGTCGATGAGCACCCGGTGGACGGTGTGGCCCTTGATGTCCATGCCGAGGACCTGCCGCGCGGCGTCCTCGGCATCGGCCGGCGTCCGCGCCACCTTCACGCCGCCCGCCTTGCCGCGCCCGCCGGCCTTGACCTGCGCCTTGACGACCGTCACGCCGACGAGCTGCTCGGCGACCGCGCGGGCCTCCTCCGGGGTGTCAGCCACCTCGCCGAGGCCGACCGGGACGCCGTACTGCTGGAACAGCTGTTTGGCCTGGTACTCGAACAGGTCCACTCGCTCGTGTCCTCCGCTGGTCGGGTGGGATGGGCGTCAGGCCGCGGGCGCGCCGACGTTGCTCCGGACCCAGTCGACGATCTCCTCCATCGTCGCGCCGGGCGTGAAGATCTTCGCGACGCCCATCTCCCGCAGCGCGGGGAGGTCGGCGTCCGGGATGATGCCGCCGCCGAAGACGACGACGTCGGTCACCCCCTGTTGCCGGAGCAGCGCCATCAGCCGGGCGAACAGTGTCATGTGCGCGCCGGAGAGCACCGACAGTCCGACGGCGTCGGCGTCCTCCTGGATGACTGTCTGCACGATCTGCTCCGGTGTCTGGTGCAGGCCGGTGTAGACGACCTCCATGCCGGCGTCACGCAGCGCGCGAGCGACGACCTTGGCGCCCCGGTCGTGGCCGTCGAGCCCGGGTTTGGCGACGACGACGCGGATCCGTTCGGCCACCGACACTCCTCCCGTGCTGGACGCCACCGGCGATCCTGCCGGCGCCGGTCTGCGAGCTTGCTGCGAGCCTAGGCCCGGCCGGCGGCGCAGCCCCGGACAGGTTGCGGCGGCGGCCATGACGTGGTCGCCTCAACTCCCCGCCCGAGTGCTCCGTCCAGCCCGAGTCGCGACGACCTGGCGACGACGTGGCGACGACGTGGCGACGACGTGGCGACGCGTGTGAGTTCGCTCATGCCGTCGTGGCCCTCGGCCCGCCGATGCGTCACGCCCGGCGAGGTGCGCCAGGTCGACGCAGGCCCCGCGTTCCGGGCCGTGCAGCGCTCCGGCGGAGGCTGACGGCTGGGTACGGCCGGGAGGCGGCGGAGCGTGCCCGCCTGGCGACCCGCGCAACCCGCTCGTTACCATCTTGTGACTTCTCGATTCGGGACAGGTCCGACATCTTGCCGTCGTCCCGCCCTCGCGGCGCGCCTCCGCCGCAGTCCGCCGCAGTCCGCCGCAGCACAGAAGGAGATTCGTGCGCCCACGCGCCGCCCCCGGGACGCCCGGTACGACCGACGAGGTCGCCGGCCTCTCCGTCGCCGACCTGCGGGACCGGCTCCACGCCGGCGCCGGTGATGCGACGCCGCAGCTCATCGGCCGGCACCGCAGCGGTGGTGCCGGTGCGCCGGCGCCGCGACGGCACAGTGCGCGCGGGTCGGCGGGGATCCCGGTCGCCGTCCTGCTCGCCGGGACCACCCGGATCGACACCGTCGTCCCGCACCGTCGCGCTCTCCCCCGCCGGACACCGCTCGTCACCCCGGCCCGGGCGTCCCTGGCAGCCCTGGGCGTCGCCGGCGCGCTCGCGCTCGCCACCTGCGCCGACAGCGGCGCGGCCGGGACCCACGCCGCCGCCGGCGGCGCACTGTTCGGCCCGGCAGGTGCGGCCGAGGCGATCCGAGCGTCGTCCGCGCCGCGGCCGCCTCTGGCCGGATCGCCGACGCTGTCCACCGATGGCCGCGCTCCGGCCGCGGCCGGCGTCGAGCGGGTCTCCCGGCGACAAGCGCCAACCCCTACCGACCAGGACGACCAGGACGACCAGGACAACCACGACGACCACGACGACCGGCAGCACCGCGATTCCCGCCGCCCCGACCACGCCCGCTCCGCCGCCTCCTCCGCCGACTCCTCCGCCGACTCCTCCGCCGACTCCGACGACGCTCGGCCCCGGTCAGGCCGGCACGGTCATCCCGGGCCGGTCGGTGCCGGGCAACTGGACGCTGCCGACGAACGGCACGTACACCTCGTGCTTCTGCGGTCGGTGGGGGACCTTCCACGAGGGCATCGACCTGGCCGGACCACTCGGCACCCCGATCTACGCCGCCGGCGACGGTGTCGTCCTCGACGCCGGGCCCGCCGCCGGCTTCGGCAACTGGGTCGTCATCCAGCACGCCGACGGCGACGTCACCATCTACGGCCACATGCGCTACTACTCGGTGCACGCGGGGCAACCCGTCAGCGCCGGCCAGCAGATCGCGGTCATCGGCGCCGAGGGACAAGCCACCGGACCGCACCTGCACTTCGGCGTCCGGCGCGGCGGCCCCGACGGCCCGTACACCGACCCGATGGCGTGGCTGGCGGCCCGCGGCATCGAGATCGGGCCCTACGTCGGCTGAGCGCCCGCTACAGCTTGTCGAGCACCGCGTAGCGCAGCACGAGCCACTTCGTCCCGGCGGTCCCGAAGTCGATCTGCGCCTGCGCCTTCTCGCCCTCGCCGCGGGTGGCGAGCACGCTGCCCAGGCCCCACGCGTCGTGCGTCACCCGGTCGCCGACCGCCAGTTCCGACACCGCTCGGTTGCCGGGGCTGCGCACCCCGGGGCGGCTGGCCAGCTGCTCCTGAGCGCTGCGACGGGGCGTCACCCGGTAGCCGTGGTCGCCGTAGCGCGACGGCGGTTCGTCGCCGTAGGACGGGACGAACGGCGCCCGGTGCACCGCACCGGACCACTCGGCGAGCTCGGCGGGGATCTCGTCCAGGAACCGGGACGGCGGGTTCCACTGCGGCGCGCCCCAGGCGCTGCGCGACAGCGCCCGTGACAGGTACAGCCGCTCACGCGCGCGCGTGATGCCGACGTAGGCGAGCCGCCGTTCCTCGGCGAGCTCGGCCGGATCGCCGAGCGCCCGCAGGTGCGGGAACACGCCGTCCTCCATCCCGGTGAGGAAGACGACCGGGAACTCGAGGCCCTTCGCGGTGTGGAGCGTCATCAGCGTGACCACGCCCCCGGAGGCGTCCGGGATCGAGTCCGCGTCGGCGACCAGGGACACCTGCTCGAGGAACGCGTCGAGGTCGGCGGGCTCACCGGCTTCGGCGCGCTGCTGCTCGAACTCCCGCGCGACGCTGACCAGTTCGCGCAGGTTGTCGACCCGGCCCTCGTCCTGCGGGTCGCTCGACGCCTCCAGCTCGGCGAGGTAGCCGGTGCGGTCGAGCACCGCTTCCAGGACCGCGCTCGGCGAGCCGTCCGGACCGAAGGCGACCGCGCGGAGCTCGGTCAGCAGCAGCAGGAAGCCCTGGATCGCCGCCAGCGAGCGGGGGTTCATGCCCGGTGCCACGTCGGCGCGCTCCAGCGCGGTGCCGAAGGAGATCCGCTCCCGCTCGGCGTGCGCGGCGACCACCGCCTCCGCCCGGTCGCCGATCCCCCGTCGCGGCGTGTTGAGGATGCGGCGGAGGCTGACGACGTCGTCCGGGTTGGCGATCACCCGCAGGTACGCCAGCGCGTCGCGGACCTCGCGCCGCTCGTAGAACCGCACCGCGCCGACCACCCGGTACGGCAGCCCGACCCGGATGAACACTTCCTCGAACACCCGGCTCTGCGCGTTCGTCCGGTAGAACACCGCGACGTCCGACGGCGTGGTGCCGGACTCGTCCGCGAGCTGTTCGATGCGCTGCGCGACCCACGCCGCCTCGTCGTGCTCGTTCTCCGCGACGTAGCCGGCGACCTTCTCCCCGGCGCCCGCCTCCGACCACAGGTTCTTCGGTCGCCGGTCCGGGTTGCGGGCGATGACGGCGTTCGCCACCGACAGGATGGTCTGCGTCGAGCGGTAGTTCTGTTCGAGCAGGATCGTGCGGGCGTCGGGGAAGTCGCGCTCGAACTCGAGGATGTTGCGGATGGACGCCCCGCGGAACGCGTAGATCGACTGGTCGGCGTCGCCCACGACGACGAGCTCGGCGTCCGGCACGGCGCCGCCGGTGGTCAGTTCCCGGACCAGGACGTACTGCGCGTGGTTGGTGTCCTGGTACTCGTCGACGAGGACGTGGCGGAACCGCCGGCGGTAGTGCTCGGCGACGTCCGGATGGTCCTGCAGCAGCCGCACGGTCGCCAGGATGAGGTCGTCGAAGTCCAGCGCGTGCGCGTCGGCCAGGCGGCGCTGGTAGCGGGAGTACGCCTCGGCGAGCACCTTGTCCGGCGCCGACACCGCTCGCTCCACCCACGTCTCGGGCGTGACGAGCTCGTTCTTGAGGTTGCTCACCTGGGCGAGCAGGCTCCGCGCCGGGTAGCGCTTGATGTCGATGTCCAGTTCGCGAGCGACGAGCGTCATCAGCCGCTGCGAGTCGTCGGCGTCGTAGATGGAGAACGACGACTTCAGGCCGAGGTGGCGCGCCTCGGCGCGCAGGATGCGTACGCACATCGAGTGGAACGTGCTGACCCACATCAGGCGGGCGCGCCGGCCGACCAGCGCCGCCACCCGCTCCTTCATCTCGCCCGCCGCCTTGTTGGTGAACGTGATGGCGAGGACCTCGGCCGGGTGCACGCCGCGCTCGGCGAGGACGTAGCCGATGCGGTGGGTCAGCACCCGCGTCTTGCCCGAGCCGGCGCCGGCCACGATCAGCAGGGGGCCGCCCTCGTGCACGACCGCCGCGCGCTGCTGCGGGTTCAGCCCCTCCAACAGCGCCGCGCCACCGGTGGGGGCGTCGAGGGTGCTGGCGCTGCGCGGTGACGGGCTCATGGCGGCGTCCAGCCTACGAGGCGGCACCGACGCCGACCCCGCCGTGCGGGACCCTCCCGTCCCACGACGTGAGACGTCGTTGCAGCTGGGTGGGACGACGTGCCACGATGCTCGGGTGACGACGTCGACGTCCGAGTTTTTCTACGGGTACCGCAGCGCGGTCCCCGTCGTCGTCGGCTGATCCCAGCCACACCAGACGCCCCGGGCCGCAGCGGCTCCGGGGCGTTGTCGTGTCCGGGGCCGCGGGCCCTGACCGGAGGACCACCATGACCGCCAGCACCACGGCCGACACCGATCCCGACATGCCCGCCCACCGACACGTCCGCGCCCGACACGGCCGGTCCCGAGACCCCGGGGGCGATCCCGCAGCTGCGTCGGCAGATCGACGCGCTCGACGACGCGATCGTCCGTCTCGTCGCCGAGCGGGCCCGGCTCAGCGCCCGGATCCAGACCGCCCGCATCAACGACGGGGGTACCCGGGTCGAGCTGGGACGCGAGCGGGTCATCCTGGCCCGCTACCGCGACGCCCTCGGTGCCGCCGGGCCGGCGCTGGCCGACGCGGTGCTCCGGGTGTGCCGCGGCGCGCGCTGACGTCTCGACGACGGCAGCACGGCTAGGACAGCCGGCGGTCGGCCGCCCAGCGCGTGAGCTGGTGCCGGTTGGACAGCTGCAGTTTCCGCAGCACGTTCGAGGCGTGGGTCTCGACCGTCTTCACCGAGATGAACAGCTCCCGCGCGATCTCCCGGTAGGAGTAGCCGCGGGCGAGCAGCCGCAGCACGTCCTGCTCCCGGGCGGTGAGCCGGTCGAGCTCCGGGTCGCTGACGTCGGCCGGGGTCGCCGGCGGCGCGTCGCGGAAGGCGTCGAGGACGAAGCCGGCCAGCCGCGGGCTGAACACCACGTCGCCGTCGGCGATCCGGGTGATCGCCGCGGCCAGGTCGGCGGGCGAGATCGTCTTCGTCACGTACCCCCGCGCTCCGGCGCGGATGACCGCCACGACGTCCTCGGCGGCGTCGGACACCGACAGCGCGAGGAAGCGGGTGTCCGGCAGCTCGTCGCGCACGGCGTCGAGCACCGCCTGACCGCCGCCGTCGGGCAGGTGGACGTCGAGCAGCACCACGTCGGGGCGGGCCCCGCGCACCACCGCCACTGCCTCGGCCACGGAGCCTGCCTCCCCGACGACGTCCACGGTGGCGCCGAGTTCGGCGCGCACACCGGTGCGGAACAGTGCGTGGTCGTCGACGAGGACGACGCGCACGACCCCGGCCGAGGGCGTGGTCACGGGACGCTCCGGCGGGGCATCCTCAACGCCACCTCGGTGCCGTCCCCGGGGGCGGTCCGCACCTGCGCCGTCCCGCCGTGGCGCTCGACCCGCTGGATGATCGAGCCGGCCACGCCCTGCCGGTCCTCCGGCACCGCCGCGAGGTCGAAGCCGCGACCGCGGTCCTTCACGTAGACGCTCACCACATCCGGTTCGACCTCGGCGTACAGCGAGACCGCCTCGACGCCGGCGTGCTTGGCCGAGTTGAGCATCGCCTCGCGGGCGGCGGCGACGAGCGCGGCCTGGGCGTCGTCCAGCGGCGCCTCACCCACGACGACCGCGTCGATCGTGACGCCGTAGTCGTCCTCCACCTCCGCGGCGGCCGCCGTCAACGCCGCCCGGACCGCTCCGCCGGCCGGCGCCCCGAACAGCAGCTCGCGCAGCTGGCGCTCCTGGGTGCGGGCCAGCCGCGCCACCGTGCGCGGGGACTCGGCGTTGCGCTGGATCAGCGCCAGCGTCTGCAGCACCGAGTCGTGCACGGTGGTGGCGAGCTCGGCACGCTCCTGGGAGCGCACGCGTTCGCGGCGCTCGGCGGCCAGGTCGGTGGCCAGCCGCACCCACCACGGACCGGTGACCATCGCGATGCCCACCACGGTCACCACCACGGCGACGACCGCGTCACCGATCTGCGACGGGTCCGCGCGGGCCAGCGCGGTGACCGCTCCCAGGACGACGAGGCCGGTCCCCAGCGCGAGCCGCAGCCGCCCGGCGCGCTGGTGCGCCTGGGCGAGCAGCGACGAGCGCGACGCCTCGACCCACCGGGTCCGGTCGGTGTCCTCGGCCTGGCGCCAGATCAGCGCGCCGCCGAGGACGGCCAGGACCAGCGGGACGACGAGCGGACCGAAGGGCAGCGAGCGCCACAACACCACGCCGGTGCAGGCGCCCACGACCGTGGCGGCGAGCACGGCGAGCACGTCGCGCACCCGGCGTCGCGGCTGCGCCTCGACGCCACCCGGGCGGGGCAGGACGATCCAGTACACCGCGTACAGCACGACGCCGAGCCCGGTGCCGGCGGCCAGCAGGACGAACGCCACCCGGACCGCGATCACCGGCAGCCCGAGGTGGTCGGCGATCCCGCCGGCCACGCCACCGACCAGCCGGCCGCGGGTGCGGCGCTCGAGCCGCGGACGCGACGCAACGGCCACCCGGGCCACGAACGGCCCCTGCGGCGGTCGTGCCGCCGGTGGGCTCGTTCCCCGCGGCGGCGCAGCACTTGGCGTCATCACCGACGATTCTCGCCGCTCCGCGCGCGCTGCACATCCGGGGACACCCGTACCGCTGCGTTCAGGGTCGGATCAGGGCGTTCCCCGATACCCCCGCGCCGGTCCGCGCGACACTCTCGGTGCCATGACCACGACCCAGCTCCCTCCCGAGCCGCCGTCGGCGCCGTACGGGCCGCCCGCCGACCCCACTCCGCCGTCGGGCCACGGGGCACGCAGCCTGCGCCGCAGCCCGACCGACCGCGTCATCGCCGGAGTGTGCGGTGGCCTCGGCGACTACTTCGGCGTCGACCCGATCATCTTCCGGGTCCTGTTCGCGGTGACGGCACTGTTCGGCGGCGCCGGTGTGCTGGCGTACCTCATCGCCTGGCTGCTGCGTCCCCGAGAGCGGCGCCACCACCGTCCCGATCGACCGCGCGGTCGCCGCGCTGCGCAGCCGGCACGTCCCGCTGTGGATCGCGGTCGCGGCGCTCGGAGCGCTGCTCTGGGCGTTGGTGGCGAGCTGGTGGGCCCCGCACGGGTTCATCCCGGCCGCCATCGCGATCGTCGCCCTCATCGTCGTGCTGTCCCGGCGTGCCAGTAGCCAGGTGTGGACCCCGCCGCCGGCACCCGTCGCGCCGGTCGACACCAGCCTGACCGAGCCGCGCTACCCGATGGACGCCCCGGTGCCGCCCCCGGACGCCGCGTGGCTCACCGAGACCCGCGCCTGGGCGGCGGAGGACCGCGCTCGCCGCCGGCGCTCCGCCCCGGTGCTCGCCGTGACCGGCGTGGCGCTCGTCCTCACGCTGACCGGGCTCGGTCTCGCCGACCTGCTCCGCGGTGTCGTGCTCCCGGCGTACCTGTGGAGCGCACTGGGCATCGTCCTCGCCGGCCTCCTCGGGGGACTGCTGTTGCGGCGCACACCCTGGTCGCTGACGCTGCTGCTCGTGCCGATCATCGCCGGGCTGGTGGCCTTCGGCGGGAGCCGGGCCAGCCTGCACGACGGCGTCGGCGTGCGGACCTGGGCGCCGACGACGGCCGCCGACCTGCCCGGGGAGTACCGGCTGGCGTTCGGGCAGTCCGTGGTCGACCTGCGGGGACTGCCGCCGCTGGACCAGCCGCGGACGCTGCGGGTGACGCTGGCCGCCGGCCAGGTGCAGCTGAAGCTGCCCGCGGAGGGCAACGTCACCGTGGACAGCCACGTCCGCTACGGCGAGATCGCCACCGGCGACACCCGGAACAGCGGCAACTTCCAGCAGCGCACCCTCGCCCCGCCGGCCGGCGCCCGCGGCGCCCCGCTGACCGTCGACGTCACGATCATGGAGGGCCAGGTGCAGGTCCTGCGCTGAGACGGACGTCGGGGTGGCCCCGGTCGCGCGGCGACCGGGGCTACTCCCACTCGATGGTGCCGGGCGGCTTGCTGGTCACGTCCAGGACGACGCGGTTGACCTCGCGGACCTCGTTCGTGATGCGGGTGGAGATCCGTTCGAGGACGTCGTACGGCACCCGCGTCCAGTCGGCGGTCATCGCGTCCTCGCTGGACACCGGCCGCAGCACGACCGGGTGGCCGTACGTGCGCCCGTCGCCCTGGACGCCGACGGAGCGCACGTCGGCGAGCAGCACCACCGGGCACTGCCAGATCTCCCGGTCCAGGCCGGCCGCCGAGAGCTCCGCGCGGGCGATCGCGTCGGCGCGACGCAGGACGTCCAGGCGGCGCGCGGTGACCTCACCGACGATCCGGATCGCCGAGCCCCGGGCCGGGGAACGGCTGCCGCCACACGATCTCGGCCGGCAGCCCGAGTTGCTCCCCGACCCGGCGGACCTCGTCCTTGAACAGCGTCCGCAGCGGCTCCACGAGGGCGAACCGCAGGTCCGGAGGCAGGCCGCCGACGTTGTGGTGGCTCTTGATGTTGGCCGCTCCGGTGCCGCCGCCGGACTCCACGACGTCCGGGTAGAGGGTGCCCTGGACCAGGAAGTCGACCGGATCGCCGCTGGCGACGACACGGCGGGCGGCGTCCTCGAAGGCCCGGATGAACTCCCGGCCGATGACCTGGCGCTTCTGCTCCGGATCGGTGACGCCGGCCAGCGCGTCGAGGAACTGCGCCGCGGCGTCGACCACCTCCAGCCGCACGCCGGTAGCGGCGACGAAGTCGCGCTCCACCTGCTCCGCCTCGCCGGCGCGCAGCAGACCGTGGTCGACGAACACGCACGTCAGCTGGTCGCCGACCGCGCGCTGCACCAGTGCCGCGGCGACCGCCGAGTCGACACCGCCGGACAGCCCGCAGATCACCCGCTTGCCGCCGACCCGCGACCGGATCGCCGCGACCTGGTCGTCGATGATGTTGGCCTCGGTCCAGCTCGGCCGCAGGCCGGCCACGTCGAACAGGAACCGTCGCAGCACCTGCTGGCCGTGCTCGGTGTGCAGCACCTCGGGGTGGAACTGGACGCCGGCGAACCGCCGCCGCGGGTCCTCGAAGGCGGCCACCGGCGCCCCGGCGGAGGACGCGGTGACGACGAACCCCTCCGGCGGGACGGTCACGCCGTCGCCGTGGCTCATCCACACCTGCTGCTGCACGGGCAGCCCACCGAGCAGCCGACCGGGCGTGCCCGAGAGCTGCAGTGCGGTGCGGCCGAACTCGCTGGCACCGGTGTGCGCGACCTCCCCGCCCAGGGCCTGCGTCATCGCCTGGAAGCCGTAGCAGATCCCGAACACCGGCACCTCGCCGGCGAACAGCCCGGCGTCGGCCTGCGGGGCACCGTCGCTGTAGACCGACGCCGGGCCGCCGGACAGGATGACGGCGCCGGGGCGGCGGGCGAGCACCTCGGCGACCGGCATCGTGTGCGGGACGATCTCGGAGTAGACGTGCGCCTCACGGACCCGCCGGGCGATCAGCTGCGCGTACTGCGCGCCGTAGTCGACGACGAGGACGTGACCACCGCGGTCGGGCCCGGCTCCCGGCTGCATGCCGGGCAGTCTATTGCGGGCAGACTTGACGGACGTGACCGTCGACGTCGTGCGCAGCCGCCTGTGGCGCAATGGCACGCTCGAAGGTGAGGACTTCCCCTTCGCGGACATCTCCGACCACCTCGACGAGCCCGACAGCCTCATCTGGGTCGACCTGTGCGCCCCGGACGCCGACCACCTCAAGGAGTTGGCCGCCGAGCTCAGCCTCGACCCGCTGGCGGTGGAGGACGCGCTGTCCTTCGAGGAGCGCCCCAAGGTCAACCGCTACCGGACGCACATGTTCGTCTCGAGCAGCGCCATCCGCTTCGACGGGGTGGAGTGCGAGCTCACCGCCACGCAGGTGTCGGTGTTCGTGCTGCCGCGTGGCATCGTCACCGTCCGGCAGTCCGACGAGTTCACGATGGACGCGGTCGTCAAGCGCTGGGACGACGACGCCGACCTCGTCAAGTACGGCGTGCGCGCACTGGTGTACGGCCTGCTCGACGTCATCGTGGACGGCTACTTCACCACCGTCGAGGACCTCGACGACGAAGTGGAGACACTCGAGGACGACCTGTTCGACGGCGACGTCGACGCTGCGCGCGACGTGCAGCGCCGCGTGTACAAGCTGCGCAAGTCCCTCGTGCAGGCCCGGCGGTACATCCTGCCGATGCGCGAGGTCGTCACGACCATCGCGCACCGGGTGGAGGACGCCCACACCGCGCCGGAGCTGGCGCCGTACTACGCCGACCTGTACGACCACATCGTGCGCGCGACGGAGTGGACCGAGTCCATCCGCGACATGATCACGTCCATCTTCGAGACGAACCTGTCGCTGGCCGACGCCCGACTCAACACGATCATGAAGCAGCTGACGTCCTGGGCGGCGATCATCGCCGTGCCCACCGCGATCACCGGTTTCTTCGGCCAGAACGTGCCCTACCCGGGCTTCGGGAAGCACTGGGGTTTCTGGCTGAGCATCGTGCTGATGGTCGGCATCGCCGGCGCGCTGTACGCGATGTTCAAGCGCCGCGACTGGCTCTGACGCCGCTCAGCGCGCGGACTGCAGCAGCAGCTCGACGCGCTGGAACTCCTTGACGGAGCTGTAGCCGCACTTGCCCATCACCCGGCGCACGGCCCCGAACAGGTTGCGCTCGCCGCTGGGGTCGGACGTCGGACCGACCAGCAGCTCCTCGAGTGTCGGCGGGTCGTCCTCGGACAGCTCGACCAGCGCGCTGCGCGGTACTCGGGGGTGGCCCGCCGTGGCGTCCCAGTAGAGCCCGCCGCCGGGTGCCTCGGCGGCGGGGGCCAGCGCCTGGCCCAGCATCACCGCGTCCGCCCCGCACGCGAGCGCCTTGGCGCAGTCCGCGCCGGTGGACAGGTCGCCGTAGGCGAGCAGGTGCACGTAGCGGCCGCCGGTCTCGTCCAGGTAGTCCCGGCGGGCGGCGGCGGCGTCGATGATCGCGGTGGCCATCGGGACGTCGATGCCGAGCACGCTGTGCGTCGTCGACCCGAGGTGCGCGCCGTAACCGACGATCACCCCGGCCGCACCGGTGCGCATGAGGTGCAGCGCCGTCTGGTAGTTCGTGCAGCCGCCGACCACCACCGGCACGTCGAGCTCGGCGGTGAACGTCTTCAAGTTCAGCGCCGCGCCGTCCGTGGAGCCGACGTGCTCGGCCGAGACGACGGTGCCCTGCACGACGAGGACGTCGACACCCTCGCCGAGGACGTGCGGGGCGAGCTCCGCGGTGTGCTGCGGGGACAGCCGCACCGCCACCCGGACCCCGCTGGAGCGCAGCTCGGCGATCCGGCGGCGCAGCAGCTCCGGCTGCACCGGGGCGGCGTACACCCGCTGCAGCCCGGCCTGGGTGCCGTCCGTGCCGGACAGCCCGGAGCGGCCCGGCCAGCTCGGCCAGCCGGGACAGCTCGGCCAGCGCCGCCGCGGCGTCGTCGTGGCGGGCCCAGACGCCCTCGCCGTCGAGGACGGCCAGCCCGCCGAGCCGCTCGACCTCGACCGCCGTGTCCGGCGAGACCACGGCGTCCGACGGCGCGGCGACCAGCGGCAGGTCGAAGGCGTGCGCGTCGATCTGCCAGGCCGTCGAGACGACGCCGGAGCCCCGGGTGCGGCGGGTCGGGACGAGCGCGATCTCGTCGAGGGAGTACCCGCGGCGGGCACTGCGGCCCAGCCCGAGCTCGACGGTGTCGGGCACTGGCGCTCCGGCCGGCTCAGGCGCCGAGGTAGGCGCGGGTGACCGAGTCGTCGTCGAGCAGCTCGACGGCGGGGCCCTCCAGCGTGAGCGCGCCGGACTCGAGGACGTAGGCGTAGTCGGCGATCTCGAGCGCGGCCAGCGCGTTCTGCTCCACGAGCAGCACGGTGACGCCCTGCTCGCGGATCTGGGTGATCGTCTCGAAGATCAGGTCGACGAGCACCGGCGCCAGGCCCATCGACGGCTCGTCGAGCAGGAGGAGCTTCGGGTCGCCCAGCAGCGCCCGGGCGACGGCGAGCATCTGCTGCTCGCCGCCGGACATCGTGCCGGCCTTCTGCGTGAGCCGCTCGCGCAGCACCGGGAACAGCTCCAGCACCCGCTCGCGGTCCTCGGCGACCTTCGCCTGGTCGCGGCGCAGGAACGCGCCGAGGTCGAGGTTCTCCGACACCGTCATGCGCTGGAAGATCCGCCGGCCCTCGGGGGAGTGACAGATCCCCTGGCGCACGATCTCGTGACCCGACACACCGTTGATCCGCCGGCCCTCGAAGACCACCTGGCCCGAGCGTGGCCGCAGCAGTCCCGAGATCGTGCGCAGCGTGGTGGACTTGCCCGCGCCGTTGGAGCCGATGAGCGTGACGATCTCACCGGGATGGACGGACAGGTCGATGCCCTTGACCGCGGCGATGTTGCCGTAGCTCACGTGCAGCCCGCGCAGGTCGAGCAGCGGCGTGCCGTTGCTGCGCCGGCTCGCCAGCCGGCTCTCGGTTGGCACGGTCATGCGTGCCGCCGTCCTTCCCGGGTGCCGGTCTTGCCGAGGTAGGCCTCCACGACCCGCTCGTTGGCGCGGATGTCGGCGGGCGTGCCCTCGGCGATGCGCTGTCCCCGGTCGAGGACGGTGATGCGCTCGCTGACCCGCATGACCACCGCCATGTCGTGTTCGATGAGCAGCACGGACAGGTCCTTCTCGTCGCGGACCCGGTAGACGAACTCGACGAAGGTCGCCGATTCCTGCGGGTTCATGCCCGCAGTCGGCTCGTCGAGCAGCAGGACCTTCGGCCGCAACCCGAGCGCCCGCGCCACCTCCAGGCGGCGCTGGTCGCCGTAGGACAGGTTGCGCGCGTACTCGCCGCGGGCCCGGGCGATGCCGACGAACTCGAGCAGCTCGTCGGCCTCCTCTCGCGCCCGCCGTTCCTCCTTGCGTTGTCCCGGGGTGCGGAAGACGGTGCTGGCGATGCCGCTCTTGAGGTGCGGGTGCATCGCCACCATGACGTTCTCCTCCGCCGTCATGAGGTTGAACAGGCGGATGTTCTGGAACGTGCGGGCCAGGCCCCAGCCGGCGATCTTGTTGGGTTTCTTCCCGGTGACGTCGCGGCCGGCCAGGACCACCCGGCCCGAAGTGGGGCGGTACAAGCCGGTCAGGATGTTGAAGAACGTCGTCTTGCCGGCGCCGTTGGGCCCGATGAGACTGACGACGGCGCCGTCGGGGATGGCGAACGAGACGTCGTTCACCGCGACGAGACCGCCGAACTTGATCGTGATGTTCTCGGCGCGCAGGACGTCGCCGCGTGCGTCGCCGACCGCTGCGGCGGGCTGCGAGTCGCCTGGAGCGCCGGAGCCGCCGGAGGACACGGTCGCGGTCACCGGCTGCTCCCGGTCGGGGACTCGGTCTGCCGCGCGCCGCCGCCGACGGGTTCGGGATCCCCGAGGCCCGCACCGTCCACGCCGGACTCGGACTCGACGACGGCCTGACCGGCCTCGACGTCGGAGCCGACCGCCTCCAGCTCCGTCCTGGCCGGCTCGCGCAGGATGGCGCGGGTGCGCCGCTCGGGGATGATGCCCTCGCGACGGAACAGCATCATCAGGACCAGGATCAACCCGAAGATCAGGTAGTTGTAGCTCGTCAGGTCGATGTTCGTGCCGAAGCTCGAGTTGATCTGCGCGCCGATCTGGTGCAGTCCGGTGGAGTTGATCCAGGCCAGCACCAGCGCCCCGAGCAGGACACCCCAGACGTTGCCCATGCCGCCGAGCACGACCATGAGCAGGATCGTGATCGAGTACGCGAAGCTGAACGTCGGGAACGTGCGGCCGACGAGGGTCGCGTACGCGACGCCGCCGACACCACCGAACGCGGCACCCACCGCGTAGGCGGACAGCTTGGCGCGCACCAACGGCACGCCCATCATGCTGGCGGCGAGTTCGTCCTCACGGATGGCCAGCCACGCCCGGCCGAGCCGGCCCTCGCGGATCTTGAGCGACACGAACACGCAGACGCCGGCCAGCAGCGCGAAGACGATGAAGCGGAAGGTCGCGTCGAACGGCCCGAGCGCGACCGGGACACCCCGGATGTTGCCGAGGACCCCGGTGCCGATCGGGTCGACGGGTCCGATGCCCTGGTCGCCGTTGGAGATGTTGGTGCCGAAGATGCTCCCGGCGTTGCGGAAGAACTGCGGGATGATCTCGCCGAAGCCGAGCGTGACCAGGGCGAGGTAGTCGCTGCGCAGCCGCAGTGTCGGCGCACCGATGATCAGGCCCCACAGTGCGCAGAACGCGGCGGCGAGCAGGAGCACGAGCCAGAACGTGATGTGCACACCGTGGGTCGTCGACACCGAGGTCGGGCTGCCGAAGTGCAGCGTGAGGCCCGCGTTCCAGAAGTCGCCGGGGTCGCCGAGGAACGCCGACATCAACCACGCGCCGGTGTACCCGCCGATCGCCCAGAACGCGACGTAGCCGAGGTCGAGCAGGCCCGCGTAACCGACGACGATGTTCAGACCGAGCGCCATGATCACCCAGATCATCGCCTCGTTGATCGACGACAGCGGCAACCAGTCGCCGACCGGGCCAGCCACCGAGTCGGCCAGGTTGGGCAGCAACCACTGGTAGAAGACGAAGACGAGGATCGCGGCGGCGGTCAGGGACAGCGCCCACACGACGTTCCCGGGGACCCGCCGTCCGCCCTGCCGACGAGGGCCGGACGGGGCGGTCCTCGCCACGGGTGGGCTCGCAGTCGCCATGGCTACACCTTCTCCGCGACCCGGCGGCCGAACAGCCCCTCGGGCTTGAACACCATGAGCAGGATGAGGATCCCGAAGACGACCGTCTGCGACCACTCCTGACCCAGACCGTACGGTCCGCCGTCGTTGAGCCCTTGCACGAGGCCGATGAGCAGGCCACCGACGACGGCTCCCACCAGGTTCCCGATGCCACCGAGCACCGCCGCGGTGAAGGCGATGAGGCCCAGTTGGAAGCCGAGGTCGAAGCGCGTCTGGCCGATGCTCTGCACGTAGAGGACGCCCGCGGCGCCGGCCATCGCTCCGCCGAGGGCGAACGTCAGCGAGATGGTGCGGTTGACGTTGACCCCCATCAGCCGGGCGCCGTCCTGGTCCTGCGCCGTGGCACGCATGGCCTTGCCCTGCGGGGTGCGCTGGATGATGTAGGACAGCGCGGCCAGGAGTACCGCGGTGACGCTGAGGACGACGATCAGGTTCCACCGGACCAGGACGTTGCCGACGTTGAACCCGCTGCCGGTGAGGATGGTGTCCCACTGCCGCTGGCCCGAGCCGCTGGCCCAGGGGCGCTGGCCGATGTTCTGGAAGATGAAGCTGAGTCCGACGGCGGTGATGAGCGGGGCGAGTTTGGGCGCCGACCGGAGCCGGCGGTAGGCGAAGAACTCGGCGCCGACGTTGATCGAGGCGCAGAAGACCATCGTGACGACGAAGGTCAGCGCCAGTCCGGCGATGGCGGCCGGTCCGCTGCCCTTGATGCCGAGCCACTCGACGGTCATGTGCGCCGAGAACACGGTGCCGAGCATGAACAGGTCGCCGTGAGCGAAGTTGATCAGCTCGATGATGCCGTAGACGAGTGTGTAGCCCAGCGCGATGAGCGCGTACAGGGCGCCGTTGTTGAGGCCCTCGAGCAGCACGGTCAGCGTGCGGGCCGGCGCGTCGATGAGGTTGGCGAGCAGCCAGACGACACCGCCCAGCAGGATCAGCGATCCGGCGACCCGTTCGACCGCCTCCCCCAGGCGGACGGGTCTCAGCCAGGTCGGCCGCATCGTCGTCGCGGTCGTCGCGGTCATCGGCGTCCTTCAGCGGTGAGCGGGATCAGGGCCTGCTGTAACAGGTGCACCATGCCGACGGCCCGGACCTCCGCACAAGGGGGCCCGGGCCGCGGCACGGCGTGCCTCGATCGGTTCGGTGATCAGACCGGTTCGGCCTGCAGGAAGTTCTCCTTGTTGTTCTGCAGTTGCAGCACCGAGATGTCGCGGGCGTTGACGTCCCCCGTGCTGGTCTCGATCTTGATGTCCTTGCCCAGCACCGAGTCGTTGGCAGCGATCGAGATCCCGTCGCCCTGGAAGACGGCGTTGGTGACGCTGGCCCGAGTGCCGTCGGACTTGGCGATCGCGGCCAGGATGACCTGGGTGGCGGCGACGCCGTACAGCGGGTACGACCCGACCGGGTCACTGCCGTACTTCTGCTTGTACGCCTGGATGAGCTTGGCACCCGCCCCGCCCTGCTGCAGCAGCTGGCCGGCGGCCAGCCCGGCGAAGGTCAGGTACATGCCCTGGCCCTGGGCCAGGTTGTCGAGGTCCGGGTAGCCGGTGAAGCCGTCCGGGCCCATCATCTTCACGGCGGTGTTGTCGCCCAGGATGCTGACCTTGTCCTTGACCAGCTGGCCGCCGTTGTTGTCGAAGATGCCGCCGATGTACAGGCAGTCCGGGTTCGTGGCCTTGATCTTGGTGAACAGCGCCTGGTAGTTCGGTTGCTTGGCGTCCCAGGCGTCGTTGCCGAGGATCTGGATGCCGTCCTTCTGCGCCGCGTCGGCGAACGCCCGGGCGACACCCTGGCCGTACACCTGGTTGTCGTTGATGACGTAGCAGCGCTTGACCTTGAGGTTCGCGGAGGCGAACTTCGCCGCCGCGGTGCCCTGGTAGTCATCGGTGGTGATGACGCGGGCGTAGTTCTTCTTGCCCGTGGGCTGGTACTTCTGCGGGGTGCCCGGGTCCCACGGCTTGGTCAGGCCGGGGTTGGTGTTGGCGTCGGAGACCATGAGCATCGGACCGGTCGGGTCCTGGTTGAGGATCGGGGCCTCGATCTCGGCGCAGCCGGAGTTGTAGGTGCCCATGACGGCCACCTCCTCCTTGGTGGCCACGTGCTTCTGCGCGTTCGCTGCGCAGGTGGCCTCGTCCCACGCGCCCTTGGCCGCGGTCGAGTCGTCGTAGGGCGCCAGCTTGACCTTGAACTTGCCGGCCTTGTTGCCGACCTGGTCCAGGTACAGCTGGATCATCTTGTTCGTCGAGTCCGAGGTGTCCTTCGACGAGCCCTGCAGCGGCAGGTCCGTGGAGATCGTCAGCGTGGTGCCTGCGGCAGCCCCGCCGCCTCCGCCTCCTCCGCTGCCTCCGCTGGACGACGACGACCCGCTCTTGCACGCGGTCAGCGAGATGGCGGCGACCGCGACGGCGAGCACACCGGCGCACAGTTGTCGATGACGCACAAGACCTCCAGTGTGGTTCAGGCACCCGCCCCTGGTCCGGGCGAAGTCAGCGAAGCCTAAACCGAAAGGGCAGCGTCACAAGGACGCCGCTGCAGGCTGTGACCCCATCGTGTCCTGGAGCCGTGTCCGCCCTATCGCGCTGTGTAGTTCGGCGCTTCGACGGTCATCTGGATGTCGTGCGGGTGGGACTCCTTCAGCCCGGCTGCCGTGATCCGGACCAGCTGCCCGCGCTCCTGGAGCTCGGCGACGGTGGGCGCCCCGGCGTAGCCCATCCCGGCGCGCAGCCCCCCGACCAGCTGCACGGCGACGGCCGAGAGCGGTCCGCGGTAGGGCACCTGACCCTCGATGCCTTCGGGGACGAGCTTGTCGTCGGTGGCCACGTCCTGCAGGCCGTAACGGTCCTTCGACCAGCTCCGTTGCTCCCCGCGGCTCTGCATCGCCCCCAGCGATCCCATGCCGCGGTACGACTTGTACTGCTTGCCGTTGATGAAGATCAGCTCACCCGGCGACTCCTCGCAGCCGGCCAGCAGTGAGCCCAGCATGACGGTGTCCGCGCCGGCGACGACGGCCTTCGGGATGTCGCCCGAGTACTGCAGCCCACCGTCGGCGATCACCGGCACCCCGGCCGGGCGGCAGGCCAGCGACGCCTCGTGGATCGCGGTCACCTGCGGTACGCCCACTCCGGCGACGACGCGGGTGGTGCAGATCGACCCCGGACCGACGCCGACCTTGACGCCGTCCGCGCCGGCGTCCACCAGCGCCTGGGCGCCGGCACGGGTGGCGACGTTGCCGCCGACGACCTGGACGCCGGCCGCGGCCGGGTCGCGCTTGAGCCGGGTGACCGCCTCGAGCACCGCACGTGAGTGGCCGTGGGCGGTGTCGACGACGACGACGTCGACCCCGGCGTCCACGAGCGCCATCGCGCGCTTGTAGCCGTCCTCGCCGACGCCGACCGCGGCGCCCACGACCAGCCGGCCGTGGGCGTCCTTGGTGGCGAGCGGGAACTCCTCGCTCTTGGTGAAGTCCTTGACCGTGATGAGGCCGGTGAGCCGGCCGTCGGCGTCCACCAGCGGGAGCTTCTCGACCTTGTGCCGGGCGAGCAGCGCCAGCGCGTCGGCCTTGCCGACGCCGACCGGCGCGGTGACGAGCGGCATCGGCGTCATGACGTCGCGGACCAGCCGCGAACTGTCCGCCTCGAAGCGCATGTCGCGGTTGGTCACGATGCCGACGAGGACCCGGTTGGCGTCGACGACGGGGACTCCGGAGATCCGGTAGCGCGCGCAGAGCTCCTCGACCTGCGCGAGCGTGGTGTCCGGGCTGGCAGTGACCGGGTTGCTGACCATGCCGGCTTCGCTGCGCTTGACGAGGTCGACCTGGGCGGCCTGGTCGTCGATCGGCAGGTTGCGGTGCAGGACGCCGACGCCGCCCTGCCGGGCCATGGCGATCGCCATCCGGGCCTCGGTGACGGTGTCCATCGCCGAGGACAGCAGGGGGACCTGCAGCGTGATGCCGCGGCTGAGCCGGGAGCTGGTGTCGACCTCGCTGGGGACGACGTCGGACAGGCCGGGGAGCAGCAGGACGTCGTCGAACGTCAGTCCGAGTGCCGCGAACTTCGGCGGCAGCGAGGTCTGTTCCGGATCGACGGCCACTGGTCCTCCTCGCGCGACGTGCGGCCCATCGTACGGGGACCGGCGGTGGCCGTTGTTGGCGCGCACGGCCCTGCGGGCTCTACCGTGGTCGCCGTGATGCTCGACGACGGCCCGCACGACCCGTTCGCCGATGACCCCGACGACCCGGCGGCGCTGCTCGACTCGGTCGATCCGGCCGACCCCGCCGACGGCAGGGACGGTGACCGGCGCGAGCCGGGCGAGCTGAGCGACGAGGAGCGTGCCGACGTCGCCGCCGACCTCGAGGAGCTGGCCGAGTTCCGCCGCATCCTCGAGCCGCGCGGCATCGCCGGCATCAGCGTCGAGTGCGGCGACTGCGGCGAGCTGCACTTCTTCGGCTGGGAGCTGATGGCGAGCAACTTGCGCGCGCTGCTCGGCACCGGGCGAACCCACGTGCACGAGCCGGCCTACGAGCCGGACCCCGACGCCTACGTCAGTTGGGACTACGCCCGCGGCTACGCCGACGCCGAGGTGCACCGCTCCCGCTGAGGCCGCTCACGGCCCGACGCCGCCCGACAGCCGTCCCGCACCGCCTGAGTGCCGACAGTCGCCGGTTGCTCGTCTGACGGACGAGTCGACGGCGGATGCTCCCGGTGACGCGCCGGCGACCGGTGGGAACCGGTCCGCCCTGGCCCCTCGAACTGTCCTCAGGAGGCAGTGACGGGAGGTCGGGATGGGTGAGATCCGGCGTCTGCCGGCGCCCCGGGCGGGGGACTGGGACTGGCAGGTCGACGCGGCGTGTCGCGGGCTCGACACGGCCGTCTTCTACCACCCGGACAACGAGCGTGGACCCTCTCGCGCGCGCCGGGAGCAGCGCGCGAAGTCGGTCTGCGCCGGCTGCCCGGTCACGGCGCAGTGCCTGCGTTGGGCGCTCGAGGTCAGGGAGCCCTACGGCATCTGGGGCGGGCTGACCGTCGACGAGCGCGACGGCGTGCTCCGCCGGGTCGAGGACCGCAGCGCCTGACGAGCGACGGCGCCGGCCGCCCCGCACGGGGACGACCGGCGCCGCTCCGGCTCGGTACGTCCGCTCAGAAGCCCGGGCCGTGGCTGTGCGAGTGGCCGTGCCCGTGCGAGTGGCCGTGACCGTCCTGCTCCGACTCGGCCGGCTTCTCGACGATCGCCGACTGCGTCGTCAGGACCAGGCCCGCCACCGACGCCGCGTTCGCCAGCGCCGCCTTCGTGACCTTCACCGGGTCGACGACCCCGGCGGCGACCAGGTCGCCGTACTCGCCGGTCGCCGCGTCCAGACCCTCACCGGCGCCGAGCTCACGGACCTTCGAGACCACCACGTAGCCCTCGTGGCCGGCGTTGGCGGCGATCCAGCGCAGCGGCTCGGCGAGCGCCGACGCCACGACCGCGACACCGGTCGCCTCGTCGCCGTCCAGACCCTGCTCGGCGGCCAGGTCGGACAGCGCCGACGAGGCGTGCAGCAGTGCCGCGCCGCCGCCGGCGATGATGCCTTCCTCGATCGCTGCCCGGGTGGCGGAGATGGCGTCCTCGATGCGCGCCTTGCGCTCCTTGAGCTCGACCTCGGTGGCCGCGCCGACCGAGATGACGCCGACGCCGCCGGCGAGCTTCGCCAGCCGCTCCTGCAGCTTCTCGCGGTCCCAGTCCGAGTCGGTCGTCTCGATCTCGCGCCGGATCTGGGCGATCCGGTCGTCGATGGCCGACTGACCGCCAAGGCCGTGGGTGACCGTCGTCGTGTCCTTGGTGACGACGACGCGGCCGGCCTGGCCGAGGCTCTCCAGCCCGACCTGGTCGAGCTTGAGGCCGACCTCGGGGGCGACGACCTCGGCGCCGGTCACGATGGCGAGGTCCTGGAGGAACGCCTTGCGGCGGTCACCGAAGTACGGCGCCTTGACCGCCGCGACGGACAATGTCCGGCGGATCGCGTTGACGACCAGGGTCGACAGCGCCTCGCCGTCCACGTCCTCGGCGAGCACGAGCAGCGACCGCTTGGCCTCGACGACCTTCTCGAGCAGCGGGAGCAGGTCGGCGATGCTCGAGATCTTCTGCGTGGTGATGAGCAGGTACGGGTCGTCGAGGACGGTCTCGCCCGATTCGGGGTCGGTCGTGAAGTACGGGGAGATGTAGCCCTTGTCGAACTGCATCCCCTCGGTGAACTCCAGCTCGGTCGTGAGCGTCTGCGCCTCTTCGACGGTGATGACGCCGTCCTTGCCGACCTTGGTGAACGCCTCGCCGATCAGGGCGCCGATGGTCGCGTCCTGGGCGGAGATGGTGGCGACGTGGGCGATCTCCTGCTCGCCGGAGACCGGCGTCGCGGCGTCGTCGAGCGCCTTGGCGACCGCCTCGACGGCGGCGTCGATGCCGCGCTTGAGCGACGTCGGGTTGGCGCCGGCCGCGACGTTCCTGAGCCCGGCGTTGACCAGCGCCTGCGCCAGGACGGTCGCGGTGGTGGTGCCGTCACCGGCGACGTCGTTGGTCTTGGTCGCCACCGACTTCACCAGCTGGGCGCCGAGGTTCTCGTACGGGTCGACGAGCTCCACCTCGCGGGCGATGGTGACCCCGTCGTTGGTGATGACCGGCGGCCCGAACGACTTGTCGAGCACGACGTTGCGGCCGCGCGGGCCGAGGGTGACCTTGACGGTGTCGGCGAGCTTGTCGACACCGCGCTCGAGGGCGCGCCGGGCGTCCTCGTCGAAACTGATCATCTTGGCCATGGGGGCTCCTCAAGGTGGTGTCGACACGACAGGTGCCCCGGTCCGCCGCGCGGGCGGCGCCGGGGCACCTTCGCGGACGGGCTTACTTCTCGACGATGGCCAGCACGTCGCGGGCGGACAGGACCAGGTACTCCTCGCCGGCGTACTTGACCTCGGTGCCGCCGTACTTGCTGTACAGGACGACGTCGCCGACCTTGACGTCGAGCGGGACGCGGTTGCCGTTGTCGTCGACCCGGCCGGGGCCCACGGAGACGACGGTGCCCTCCTGCGGCTTCTCCTTCGCGGTGTCCGGGATGACGATGCCGGACGCGGTGGTGGTCTCGGCCTCGTTGGCCTGGACGACGATGCGGTCCTCGAGCGGCTTGATGCTGACCTTCGTAGCGGTCACGGGAACTCCCTGCTGGTCGGTGTGCGCAGATGTACGGATGTGGTGACGCGGCGGGGCGTCGTCGCGGGTGCCGTCCCGGCGTCCGTTGGCACTCTAACGCGGAGAGTGCCAAGCTCTCAACGTCGGTCCCCCCCGGGCGCCTCCCGGGGCACCGGGTCGAAGCGCCAGACGTGCGGCGGCCGGGCGACCAACTCGGCCGGGACGTCGGCGACGCCGCGGTCGGTGGGGTCGACGACCACGACCCGGGAGGCGTTGCGGAACACCTGGGCGGCGGGGTCGGCGGAGGCGAGGACGTGCGCGACGAGTTCGTCGACCCGTCCCTCGGCGGCCTTCGCCTCCCACATGACGCTCACGGCAGGACACTCCCCGCTCGCGCGGTTGGGACGGGGGCGGTCACGGCAGGACGACCTCCTCGATGGGCAGGGAGGAGTCGGCGGGCAGGTCGAGCGCCGACGCCGGGTGGCCGTGTTGGGCCAGCTGGGCACCCAGCGCGGCCACCATCGCACCGTTGTCCGTGCACAGCCGGGGACTCGGGACCCGCAGGCGCAGGCCCGCGCGTTCGGCGCGCTCGGCGGTCAGCGCCCGCAGCCGGCTGTTGGCGGCCACGCCGCCGCCGAGCAGCAGGTGGTCGACGCCCTGGTCCCGGGCGGCCCGCACCGCCTTCGCGCTGAGCACGTCGACGACCGCCTCCTGGAAGGACGCGGCGACGTCGGCGACCGGCACCGGCTCCCCCGCCCGCCGCCGGGCCTCCACCCAGCGCGCCACCGCGGTCTTCAGCCCGGCGAAGGAGAAGGCGTACGGCTCGTCGGGCATCGCGCGCGGGAAGGCCACGGCCGCCGGGTCGCCGTCGCGGGCCGCGCGGTCGATCGGCGGCCCACCGGGGAACGGCAGGCCGAGCAACCGGGCGACCTTGTCGAAGGCCTCGCCCGCGGCGTCGTCCACCGTGGCGCCGAGCTCGTCCACCCGCGCGCCGCCGACCCGCGGGACGAGCAGCAGCGAGGAGTGGCCGCCCGAGACGAGCAGGGCCACCGCGGGCTCGTCCAGCGGGCCGTGTTCGAGCAGGTCCACCGCGACGTGCGCCGACAGGTGGTTGACCCCGTACAGCGGCACGTCCAGCGCCAGGGCGTACGCCTTGGCCGCGGCGACCCCGACCAGCAGCGCACCGGCCAGGCCGGGGCCCGCCGTCACCGCCACCGCCTCGACGTCGCGCAGGCCGACGCCCGCCGTCTCGAGCGCACGGTGCACGGTGGGCACCATCGCCTGCAGGTGTGCCCGGCTGGCCACCTCGGGCACCACGCCGCCGAAGCGGGCGTGCTCCTCCACGCTGCTGGCCACGGCGTCGGCGAGCAGCGTCGTCCCGCGCACGACGCCGACACCTGTCTCGTCGCACGACGTCTCGATGCCGAGGACCAGCGCCTCAGAGCTCACGGCGCATCGTCACCCCGTCGACCCGTCCGTTCTCGTAGTACCCGCGACGTCGTCCGATCTCGGAGAACCCATCGTCGAGGTAGAGCCGGCGCGCGGCCTCGTTGTCCACCCGGACCTCGAGGAACAACTCGCGCGCGCCGCTCGCGCGGGCGTGCTCCACGAGATCGGCGAGCAGCTGCCGGCCGATGCCCTGACGGCGGTACGCCGGCAGCACCCCCACCGTCATGACCTGCGCCTCGTGGCCGAGGACCAGAACGCCCGCCCACCCGGTCACCGTGCCGTCGTCGGTGAGGTCGACGACGTAGTGCCGGCTCCGGGTGTCGGACAGCTCCTCGCGGTAGGCGGCCGCGCTCCACGCCTCGGCGCCGAACATCTCGCGTTCGTGGGGCACCACCGCGGGGATGTGGTCCCCGGTCATCGCGGCGATCACGCGGTCACCGGCTTCTGGGTCCCGGGCGGGACGGCGTCCGGGCGGCGCAGGTACAGCGGGGTCAGGACCTCGCCCGGCGCGGAGCCCGTCACCCGCTCTCGGGCGCGAGCGGCCAGGGCGGACGGCGACGGGGACGCCGGGAGGCGGGCGGGCAACCGCCAGTCGTGCAGGTCCGCAGCGGCGCCGGCGACCGCGTCGACGCCGGCGGTCTCCACGGCGTCGGGACGGTCCACGGCGGGGCCGGCGGTCCGCACGCCGTCGGCGTAGCGGGCCCAGTAGACCTCGCGGCGCCGGGCGTCGGTGACCACCAGGACGCTGCCCGTCCCCGCCTCCTCTGCGATGGCGTCCAGCGAGCACACGCCGTAGGTCGGGACGCCGAGCGCGTCACCCGTCGCGGCGGCGGTGACCAGTCCGACCCGCAGGCCGGTGAACGGACCGGGGCCGGTGCCGGCGACGACGGCGGCCAGGTCGCGCGGGACGACGCCCGCCTCGCCGAGGCAGGCCCGGATCGACGGGGCGAGCAGCTCGCCGTGCGCGCGCGCGTCCTGCGTGACCCGGGCGGCGAGCAGTTCGACGCCGTCGTCGTGCACCGCCACCAGGCCGGCGGTGACCGCCGCGGAGGAGGTGTCCAGGACGAGGGCGAGCACGAGCGCCCAGCCTAACGAGGCCGGGACGCCGCGATGCCGGCAATCCGTTGCCCCCAGTCGCCGCCGACCGGCACCACGGTGGCGCTCCGCGTCCCGTCCTCGTCCCGGCGGTCCAGGTGGACCTCGAGACGCGCGTCCGCGAGCTGCTCGACCAGGCCGCGGCCCCACTCGACGACCAGGACCGAGTGCTGCAGGTCCACGTCCAGGTCGAGGTCGTCGACCTCCGCGGCGGACCCCAGCCGGTAGGCGTCGACGTGCACCAGCGGCAGCCGCCCACCGCGGTGCACCCGGGCGATCACGAAGGTCGGCGAGACCACCCGGCCGCGCACGCCCAACCCGGCGCCGATGCCCTGGGTGAGTGCCGTCTTGCCGGCCCCGAGCGGCCCGGTGAGGACGACGACGTCCCCGGCGCGCAGCACGTCCGCCAGCCGCCGCCCGAACTGCTGCGTGTCGGCCACCGTCGGCAGGACGAGCTGCAGGCTCATGCCGGGCGGGGCGCGGAGCGCGACAGCTCGCCGAGCACCGTCGAGACCATCTGCACCAGGGGCGCGTCGACCTCCTCCGGCGCCTCGAGCAGGGCCATGTGACCGGCGTCGGGGACGACGACGAGACGGGCGGCGGGGAGGGCGTCGGCGATCGCGCGGCTGTGCTCCAGGGGCGTCATCAGGTCCCGGTCGCCGCAGATCACGACGAGGTCCACCGATCGCAGCACGTCGAGGGCGCGCAGCTTGTCGTGTCGCATCAGCGTCGAGTAGAAGTCGGCGACCGTCTCGATCCGGGTCGACGCGATCATGTTCGTGCAGAACTCGACGACCTCGGGGTCGACCTCGCGGGCGAAGCTGAGCCACTTGGTGAAGATCCACGTCAGGTCGGTGCCGATCGCCCGGCCGCGCTCGACGAAGTCGGCCCGGCGGCGGGCACCGCGCAGGAGGATCGGCACGACCGGACTGCTCACCCGGGTCAACGCCGCGGGCAGGCCGAACGTGACACCGGCGAGCTTGCCCGTCGACGTCGAGATCAGCGCCACCGCGTCGACCCGCCGGCGGGGACCCCGGAACAGCTCGGGGTGTGCCCCGGCCAGGGCCAGGACCGCCATCCCGCCCATGGAGTGCCCCACCACGACGAGCGGCCCGGACGGCGCCAGCGCGTCGAGGACGGTGGCGAGGTCGCGGCCGAGCTGGTCGACGGTGGCGCGCTCGGGATCGCTGCGGTCCGAGCGGCCGTGGCTGCGGTGGTCGACGAAGACCATCCGGACCTGCTCGCCGAACTCGAGGCGCAGCGCCCGTCGCTGCAGGACGAACGCCTCCATCGACAGGCAGAAGCCGTGCGAGAAGACGATCGTCAGCGGCGCGTCCTCCGGTCCGACCTCCTCGTAGTACAGCCCGACGCCGTCGTCCGCGGCGAGGACGCCGTGCCGGTCGGACGGCTCGTCGGTGAGGGGGGTCAGGTCGACCCGGCGACGGGAGGCGATGCGCCGGTCGACGACGTAGCCGGCCGTCGCGGCCCCGAGCGCGAGCGTCCCGGCCACCGCGCTGATGAGGCCGGCCCGGCGGTTCACCACCCGAGGTACCTGCGCGGCACCCGGGGCCCGATGCGGGTGACGATCTCGTAGTGGATCGTGTCGGCGGCGTCGGCCCAGTCCTGCGCGGTCGGCCCGTCGGGGCCGAAGAGGACGGCGGTGTCGCCGGCGCGCACCGGCAGCTCGCCGACGTCGACCACCACCTGGTCCATGCACACCCGGCCGGAGACGGCGAAGCGCCGGCCGCCGATCGCGACCGGACCGCGGTTCGACGCCGTGCGCGGGATCCCGTCGGCGTAGCCGAGCGGCACCAACGCCACGGTGGTGTCGCGGTCGGTGACGTACTCGTGGCCGTAGCTGACCCCGCTGCCGGCGGGGAGCCGCTTCGCGAGGGCCACCTCCGCCTGGAGCGTCATCGCCGGGACGAGCCCGAAGTCGCCCCGCTCCGGCACCGGGGACAGGCCGTAGACGGCGATGCCCGGACGGACGAGGTCGAAGTGCGCCGCCGGCAAGGTGAGCGTGGCGGCGCTGTTCGCGAGGTGGCGCACCTGCGGCGTCACGCCGTGCCGCTGCGCGGTGTCGAGTGCCCGCTCGAACACGGCGATCTGCCGGCCGATGGTCGGGTGGCCGGGCGCGTCGGCGTACGCGAGGTGGCTCCAGACGCCGACCACCTCGACGTCGTCGGCGTCCTGCGCCTTGGCGGCGGCGGTCAGGAGCTCCGGCCAGTCGGCCACCGCGGCGCCGTTGCGCGACAGCCCGGTGTCGACCTTGAAATGGACGCGGGCGCGCCGCGTCCCGGCCCGCGCCGCCGCGACGACGGCGTCCAGGGCCCAGGTCGAGCTGACTGACAGGTCGACGTCCGCCGCGACCGCGGCCGCGACGGTGTCCGCCTCCGACGGCGTCCACAGCCAGGCCAGCAGGGGCGCGTCGATGCCCGCGGCGCGCAACGCGAGGCATTCCTCGACGATCGCGGTCCCGAGCCAGCTCGCGCCGCCGGCGAGCGCGGCGCGGGCGCTCGGGACCAGGCCGTGGCCGTACCCGTCGGCCTTGACGACGGCCATCAGGGCGGAGTCCGGCGCCGCGGCGCGCAGCGTCTCGACGTTGGCGCGGATGGCGCCCAGGTCGACGAGCGCTTCGGTGCGGGCCACGGGTCGCCAGTCTGGCAGAGCCGCGCCGGGACAGGGGTCACGCGGAGCCTCGAGTGGTCACCTCCTCCGCGAGTGGTCACCTCCTCCGCGAGTGGTCACCTCCTCCGCGAGTGGTCCGTTTCGCGCCGAGTGGTCACCGGATCGGCGCCCACTCGGCGTCGAAGTGGCCACTCGGCATCAAAGTGGCCACTCGGCATCAAAGTGGCCACCGGCATCAAAGTGGCCACTCGGCGGGGAAGTGGCCACTCGGCGGCGAAGTGGCCACTCGGCGTACGCGGGCGCCGGGGAGGCCGCCGCACTCAGCCGCTGCGCACCGCGTCCACCGCGGCGCGGACGCAGGCCAGGACGTCGGCCGACGACGGCGGCCCGGACGCCGCGGCGAGCTGGCCGGCCAGCCCGTGCAGGTAGGCCCCGACCGCCGCTGCTCGCCCGGCGGGGAGTCCCGCGGCCAGCAGCGAGCCGATCAGCCCGGACAGGACGTCCCCGCTGCCCGCCGTCGCGAGCCACGGCGTCCCGGTGGGGTTGACGAACACCCCTCCGTCGGGGTCGGCGACCACCGTCGCGTTCCCCTTGAGGAGCACCGTCGCCTGCAGCTGCGTCGCCGCCCGGCGGGCAGCGCCGATCCGGTCGTCACCGACCTCACCGGCGACGCGGGCGAACTCGCGGTCGTGCGGCGTGAGCACCGTCGGGGCGTCCCGGGCCTGGAGCAGCGCCGGGTCCTTCCCGACGAGCGTGATCGCGTCGGCGTCGACGATCGTCGGCAGCCCGGCGTCCAGGACCTCCGCGAGCAGCCGGCCGGCGGGCTGGTCGGTGCCGATGCCCGGGCCGACCGTCCACGCCTGCACCCGGACGTCCCCCGGCCGGGCGCCCTCGTGGACGACGACCTCCGGGTAGCGGGCGCGGATCTGCTCCACCGCGGTGCCGAGGTAGCGCACCATGCCCGCGCCGCCGTGCACCGCCGAGCCGGTGGCGAGCACGCCCGCGCCGGGGTAGGCCGCGGACCCGGCGATGACGCCGAGCACGCCGCGGGTGTACTTGTCGTCACCGGCGTCGGGCCGCGGCAGCAGCGCGGCCACGTCCGGACGTTCCAGGACCCGGATCGTCGGCTCCGGCAGCACGGGACCGAGCCCGATGTCGGCCACCCGGACCTCGCCGGCGTGCTCCACGCCGTCGCCGACCACCAGGCCGGGCTTGAGGCAGCCGAAGGTCACGGTGACGTCGGCGTGCACCGCAGCGCCCGCGACGGCGCCGGTGTCCGCGTCGACGCCGGAGGGCAGGTCGACCGCGACGGTCAGAGCGTCCCGGGCGGCCTCGGCGAGCGCGTCCGCCGCCGGTCGGAGGCCACCCGAGCCGCCGAGGCCCAGGAGCCCGTCCACGACGAGATCGGCGCCGCGCACCGCGGCCGGCGCCGCAGGACCTGCCCGGCCACCGGCCGCGCGCAGCGCCGCCAGGCCGCCGGCATGTGCGCGCGACGGGTCGACCAGCACCGCGCGGACCGACGCCCCGCGGCGCGCGAGCCGGGCGCCGGCGTAGAGCGCGTCACCGCCGTTGTTCCCCGCGCCGACGAGCAGCACGACGCGGGCGCCGTAGACCCGCTCGAGCAGCCGCCCGCACTGCACCGCGAGCGCCGTCGCCGCGCGCTGCATGAGCGCACCCTCCGGCAGCCCGCGCATCAGCGCTGCCTCCGCCGCGCGGACCTCCTCGACCGGGTGGACACCCTGCACGCCCGATCACTCCCCTTCCGCGATCACGGTCGCCGAGGCGATGCCCCCGTCGTGGGACAGCGACACGTGCCAGCGGTGCACCCCCAGCACCGCCGCCTGGGCGGCGACCGACCCGCGGACCTCGACGAACGGCCGGCCGGCGGTGTCGGTGAGGATCTCGGCGTCCGTCCAGGACATCCCGCCCGGCGACCCGAGCGCCTTCGCCATCGCCTCCTTCGCCGCGAACCGCGCCGCCAGCGACTCCGCCGAGCGCCGGTCGCCGCTGCCGGAGGTGCGCTCGGCGTCGGTGAACAGCCGCTCCGCCATGCCCGGGGTGCGGGACAGCGCCTCGGCGAACCGGGCGACCGGGACGACGTCGATGCCGACCCCGACTATCACGCCGTCGGGGAGCTGACCGGCTGGCCGACCCCCGGTGGCGGGCTGTAGTCCGAGAGGTGGCCGGGGAACGCCTTGACCGCCGGGTCGAGCCACGAGGCGGCGTTGTTCACCGCGGTGGCGACCTCGCCGAAGCCGGTGGCGATGAGGCGCACCTTGCCGTCGTAGTCGACGATGTCGCCCGCGGCGTAGATGCCGGGCACCGTCGTCTCGCCCTTCGTCGTGACGACGATGTGCCGCCGCTGCCGGACGTCGACACCCCACTCGAGCAGCGGGCCGAGGTTGGCGGTGAACCCCAGCGCGGCGACGATCTTGTCGGCGGGCAGCGTGCGGACCTCGCCGGCGACGTCGACGTCGACGCCGGCGACCGCCGGGTCGCCGTGCACGCGCCTGACCTGGGCGTCAGTGAGCATCGTGACCGACGACGAGCGCAGCACCTCCACCGAGTGCGGGTGCGCGCGGAACTCGGCTCGGCGGTGGACGACCGTCACCGTCTTGGCGATCGGCTCGAGCATCAGCGCCCAGTCGACCGCCGAGTCCCCGCCGCCCACGACGACCACCTCGAGCCCCTCGTAGACGGCCGGGTCCGGGACGAAGTGCACCACCCCGCGGCCGACGTACTCGCCGCCCGTCGGCAGCGGCCGCGGTGTGAACGTGCCGATGCCGCCGGTGACGACGATGGCGCGCGCCTCGATCCGCAGCCCGGTCGAGGTGGTGACGGCGAAGCCGCCACTGGGACGCAGGTCGCGTTCCAGGCCGACCGCCTGCTGGCCGAGGACGTAGTCCGGCTCGAACGGCGCGGCCTGTCGCACGAGCTGGTCGACCAGGTCACGGCCGCGGACCGCCGGGAAGCCGGCCACGTCGAAGATGGCCTTCTCCGGGTACATCGCGGTGATCTGGCCCCCCGGCTCCTCGAGGGAGTCGAGCACCGCCGTCGACAGCGTCCGCACCCCGGCGTAGTACGCGCCGAACAGCCCGACCGGTCCCGCCCCGACGATGAGCAGGTCGACCGACTTCGCCGGGGGGACGTCCATCATCTCGGCAGCCTAACCAGGACCGGTGCCGCTCGGCTGTTACTCGACCGTCACCGACTTGGCGAGGTTGCGAGGCTTGTCGACGTCGTAGCCGCGCGCCTGCGCGATCTCGGCGGCGAGCACCTGCAGCGGCACCGTCGTCACGAACGGCTGGGTCAGCGTCGGCACCGTCGGGACCTCGACGAGGTGGGCGGCGAGCCGCGCCGCGGCGGCGTCACCGCGCTCGGCGACGACGATCGTGCGGGCACCCCGGGCGGTGATCTCGGCGATGTTGGACAGCATCTTCTGGTGCAGCAGCGGGCGCCCCAGCGGCGAGGGCATGACCACGACGACGGGCAGGCCCGGCTCGATGAGCGCGATCGGCCCGTGCTTGAGCTCGCCCGCCGGGAAGCCCTCGGCGTGCATGTACGCCAGCTCCTTCAACTTCAGCGCGCCCTCGAGCGCCACCGGGTAGCCGACGCCCCGGCCGAGGAACAGCACCGCCTTGCTGTGCGCCAGTTCGCGCGCCAGCTCCCGCACCGGCTCGACGACCTCGAGGGTCTGCTCGATGTGCTCGGGCATCCGGGCGAGGACCTCGTACTCGCGCACGATCTCGTCGCCGTACTTGGTCCCGCGCGCCTGCGCCAGCGCGAGCCCGACCAGTTCGACCGCGGCGAGCTGGGCGAGGAACGTCTTGGTCGCGGCGACGCCGATCTCCGGCCCGGCGTGGGTGTAGAGGACGGCGTCGGACTCCCGGGGGATCTGGGCGCCATTGGTGTTGCAGATCGCCAGCACCCTGGCCCGCTGCGTGCGGGCGTGCCGGACCGCCTCGAGGGTGTCCGCGGTCTCGCCGGACTGGCTGATCGCGACGACGAGCGTCTGCCGGTCCAGGACCGGGTCCCGGTAGCGGAACTCCGAGGCCATCTCCACCTCGACCGGGATCCGCGTCCAGTGCTCGATCGCGTGCTTGGCGATGAGGCCGGAGTGGTACGCGGTCCCGCACGCGACGACGAACACCTTGTCGACGTCGCGGAGGTCCTGGCGGTCCATCCGCTGCTCGTCCAGGACGACCTGCCCGTCGACGAGGTGCCCGGACAGCGTGTCCCGGACCGCGACCGGCTGCTCCTCGATCTCCTTGAGCATGAAGTAGTCGAAGCCGCCCTTCTCGGCGGCTTCCAGGTCCCAGCCGATGTGGAAGTGCGAGCCGTCGTGCGGCGCGCCGGCGAAGTCGGTGACGCGGTAGCCGCCCGCGGTCAGCTCGACGACCTGGTCCTGGCCGAGCTCCACGGCGTCGCGAGTGTGCTCGATGAACGCCGCGACGTCGCTGCCGAGGAACATCTCGCCGTCTCCGAGACCGAGCACCAGTGGCGAGTTGCGCCGCGCGGCGGCGATCGTGGCCGGGTCGTCGCGGTCGAGGACCACGAGCGTGAAGGCCCCGTCCAGGCGGCGGCACACCGTCCGCAGCGCCTCGGCGAGCGACGCGGCCCCGCGCCGGAGTTCGGCGGCGATGAGGTGGGCGACGACCTCGGTGTCGGTGTCCGAGACCAGCTCCGTGCCCGCGCGCTCGAGCTCGTCGCGGAGCTCGGCGAAGTTCTCGATGATGCCGTTGTGGACGACGGCCACCCGGCCGGTGGCGTCGGTGTGCGGGTGCGCGTTGCGGTCGTTCGGCGCGCCGTGGGTCGCCCACCGGGTGTGGCCGATACCGGTGCTGCCGGTGAGCTCGCGGTCGGTGAGCTCCTTGTCGAGGTTCTCGATCCGGCCGGCCCGCTTGGCCACCTGCATCTCGCCGGCCGGCGAGATGACGGCGACCCCGGCGGAGTCGTAGCCGCGGTACTCCAACCGCCGCAGGCCCTCGACCACGACGTCCACCGCCCGACGGGGACCGACGTAGCCGACGATGCCGCACACGGCGGGAAGCCTACGGGCGCGCTCGGCCGGCTCTGGAAGAGTGCACGGCGTGGCGGACTGGACGGACCCGGGCGCGGTGGAGGAAGCCGCCGACGTCTGGCGGATCCCGCTGCCGCTGCCGACCGACGCCCTGCGCGCGGTGAACGTCTACGCCGTGCGCGACGGTGACGGCGTCGTCCTGGTCGACGCCGGATGGGCGCTGGCCCGGGCGCAGGACGTGCTGGTCGCCGGGCTGGCCGAGATCGGCCTCGGGCTGTCCGACGTGCGGGAGTTCCTGGTCACGCACGTGCACCGCGACCACTACACCCAGGCGGTGGCGATCCGGCGCACGCACGGGACGCCGGTCGCGCTGGGTGCGGGTGAGCGGCAGGGGCTCGAGCGGCTGGCCGAGTACATCGCCGGCACCCGGACGCGCGACTTCTCCGAGCTGCGGCGCTGCGGCGCGGCGCCGCTGGTGGACGAGCTGCGGCGGACCGGGCTCGGGCCGGTGGACTCCGAGAACTGGGGCTTCCCCGACCGGTGGCTCACCGACGGCCTCGACGTGCCGCTGGCCGGGCGGACGCTGCGGGTGGTGGAGACGCCCGGGCACACCCGCGGGCACGTCGTGTTCCACGACGGCGCGGCCGGGCTGCTCTTCGCCGGCGACCACGTGTTACCGCACATCACGCCGTCGATCGGGGTGGAGGTGCCGCCGTCGCCGTCGGCGCTGCGGGACTTCCTCGCCTCACTGGCGCGGGTCCGGGCCCTGCCGGACGCCCGGGTGCTGCCGGCGCACGGCCCGGTCACCGACAGCGTGCACGCCCGCGTCGACGAGCTGTTGGACCACCACGAGCGGCGGCTGACCGCGACGGCGGAGGCGGTCGGGTCCGGGGCGTCCACGGCGTACGAGGCCGCGCGGGTGCTGCGCTGGACCCGCCGCGGCCGGGCGTTCACCGAGCTCGATCTCGGCAACCAGGTCCTCGCGACCACGGAGACGGCGGCCCACCTCGAGGCGCTGGTCGCCCGCGGCTGGCTCGCCGTGGACGAGACCGACGGCGTGCTCCACCACCGCCGCCCCTGACGCCGGCCTCCCCCGCGCCGCGGGCGTCCTCGGCGCACCGGCGTTGCTCCGGGCCGAGGCCGGCTCCGCTCAGGCGGAGCGGACGACGGCGGCGATGCGCTGCGCCACCCGGTCGGCGACGTCCTGGGTGGGCGCCTCGACCATCACCCGGACGAGCTGCTCGGTGCCGGAGGGGCGCAAGAGCACCCGGCCGTCGTCGCCGAGTTCTGCGCTGGCGGTTCCGACCGCGTCCTCCACCGCCGCCGAGGCGGCGACCGTCGCCTTGTCGCTGACGGGCACGTTCACCAGGACCTGCGGGAGCCTCCGCACGACGGAGGCCAGCGAGGCCAACGACCGACCGGTGTCCGCCATCCGCGCCAGAACGTGCAGCGCCGTCAGGAGCCCGTCTCCAGTGGTGGCCGCGTCGGGGAAGACGACGTGGCCGCTCTGCTCGCCGCCCAGCGACAGCCCGCGCGCCTGGAGCGCCTCGAGGACGTACCGGTCGCCGACGGCGGTCGTCACCACGGAGATGCCGGCGTCGCGCATCGCGTGGTGGAAGCCGAGGTTGGACATGACGGTGGCCACGACCGTGTCCTCGCGGAGCTGTCCCCGCTCCTGCAGGGCCACCGCGCACACAGCGAGGATCTGGTCGCCGTCGACGACGGCGCCCGCGGCGTCGACCGCGAGGCACCGGTCGGCGTCCCCGTCGTGCGCGATGCCGAGGTCGGCCCCGGCCTCCCGGACGGCGGCCACCAGGCCGTCCAGGTGCGTCGAACCGACCCCGTCGTTGATGTTCAACCCGTCCGGGTCCGCGGCGATCGCCGTCACCGTCGCGCCCGCCCGGCGGTAGACCTCCGGAGCGACCGCGGACGCCGCGCCGTGCGCGCAGTCCACGACGACGCGGAGCCCGTCCAGACGCGTCGGCACCGCCGCGAGCAGGTGCTCGACGTAGCGCGCCCCGGCGTCCTCGGCAGCGAGCAGCCGACCGACGTCGGCCCCCGTCGGGCGCACCGCGGGCGGCCCCGCCGCGACGGCCGCCTCGATGGCGGCCTCGAGCTCGTCGGGCAGTTTCTGCCCGCCGCGCGCGAAGACCTTGATGCCGTTGTCCGGCATGGGGTTGTGACTGGCGGACAGCACGACGCCGAGGTCCGCGCCGTACGCGGCGGTCAGGTGCGCGACCGCGGGCGTCGGCAGGACACCGACGCGCAGGACGTCCGCACCGGAGCTGGTCAAACCGGCGGCCACCGCCGCCTCGAGCATGCCGCCGCTGATCCGCGGGTCCCGGCCGACGACGGCCAGGGGCCGCCGCGCCGTGGACGCGAGGGTCGCGGAGGCCGCGAGCACGCGCACCGCCGCGGCGGACACCGCGACCGCGAGCTCGGGCGGCAGGTCGGCGTTGGCCCGGCCGCGGACGCCGTCCGTGCCGAAGAGCCGACCCACGGACTACCGCTTGGAGTACTGGGGCGCCTTGCGGGCCTTCTTCAGCCCGTACTTCTTGCGCTCCTTGACCCGCGCGTCGCGGGTGAGGAAGCCCGCCTTCTTCAGCGTGGGGCGGTCGTCGGGCTCGGCGCCGATCAGGGCCCGGGCGATCGCCAGGCGCAGCGCGCCGGCCTGGCCGGTGACCCCGCCGCCCTTGAGCGTCGCGACGACGTCGTACTGACCGTCGCGCTCGAGGGTGACGAACGGCTCCTTGACCAGCTGCTGGTGCACCTTGTTCGGGAAGTAGGACTCCAGTGAGCGGCCGTTGAGGGTGAACTGGCCGGTGCCGGGCATGAGGCGGACGCGCACGACCGCCTCCTTGCGCCGGCCGACGGTGGGCACCGCGACGGTGGAGGGGCTGGGGGAGGTCACTGCGACACCTGCTTGATCTCGTACGTGGTCGGCTTCTGGGCCGAGTGCGGGTGGTCGGGGCCGGCGTACACCTTGAGCTTCTTCAGCTGCTTGCGGCCGAGGGTGTTCTTCGGGAGCATCCCGCGCACCGCCAGCTCGACGACACGCTCGGGCTTGGTCTCGAGCAGCTCGCCGACGGTCTTGCGGGTCAGGCCACCCGGGTAGCCCGAGTGCCGGTAGCGCAGCTCGCCGCGCTTGTTGGCGGCGACGGCCACCTTCTCGGCGTTGACGACGACCACGAAGTCGCCCGTGTCGACGTGCGGCGCGAACTGCGGCTTGTGCTTGCCGCGCAGCAGCTGCGCGACCTGGCTGGCGAGCCGGCCCAGCACCACGTCATCGGCGTCGATGACGTGCCACTGGCGCGTGATCTCACCCGGCTTGGGGGTGTACGTCTTCTGCAGCGACACAACGTCCTCGGTTCTTCTCGCGGGCTGCCTGGCGCCGCGGCGACCGGCCGGTGGGGGCCGGCGTCGACAACGGGCTCAGGGCGACACACGGCAGGTCCGTCACTGCACGACACAGCGACGGGGCGCGCGCACCGACGGTCGACAATACCGACGAGCGTCGCGCAGTGCCAATCCGCCCGGGCTCCCGGGCAGGTCAGACGGCCCACGGTGACGGTTAGATTGTCCCGGTGAGCATGGCGTCCGGTCTGTTCCCCGACGTGGTGCACGAGACCCTCGCGGCCGTCCTGCTCGTCGACCTCAACCGCGCGGCGGTGACCTACACCAACGGCGTCGCCGAGCAGCTCGCGCCCGGGGTGCAGCTGCCGATCGGCGTGGACGACTGGTCGCGCGCCGCGGGCCTGAAGTCCTTCGCCGGCGAGGACCTCGACGCCGACGAGGGCAGCTCGCACCCGCTGTCGCGGGTGGCGGCGGGCGAACCGGTGTACGGCGAGGCGGTCACCGCGGCGCGGGCCAGTGACTCCAGCGACGCCCGCGAGCCGCTGTGGGTGCTCGGCCTGCCGATGACCGGAGGGCCGCAGTCGGTCGCGCACCTCGCGGTGGTCGTCTTCCTGCCGCTGCGCGACGCCGGCGCCGTCGCCGGCGCGCAGGAGCGGGCGGCCGCGCTGCGGGACCGGGCGCTGTCGGCGACCCGGATCTCGTTCACCATCAGCGACCCGTCGCAGGAGGACAACCCGCTGATCTGGGTGAACCCGGCGTTCACCGACACCACCGGGTACACCCTGGAGGACAGCCTCGGCCGCAACTGCCGCTTCCTCCAGGGACCGGACACCGACCGCCGTGTGGTCGCGGAGATGCGCAGCTCCATCGAGCGCGGCGCCCCGCTGACCACCACCGTGCTGAACTACCGCAAGGACGGCACCCCGTTCTGGAACCAGATCTCGATCTCCCCGGTGCACGACGCGGAGGGGAGGGTCACCCACCACGTCGGGGTCCAGACCGACGTGTCGGACCGGGTGCACGCCGAGCGCAGCCGCGAGGCCGCGCTCGTCCGGGCCGAGAACGCCGGTTACCGCCTGAACCTCATCGCCTCCTTCGCGCGTGACCTCGCCTCGGCGCTGAGCCCCGAGGAGGTCGTGCGGCGCACGTCGCGGTTCCTCGTCCCCCGGCTCGGGACCTGGTGCGTGACGTTCGTCGTGGACGAGGAGGGCCGGCTGCAGACGCCGAGCGTGGTCCACGAGCGCGCCACCGACCCCGAGGTCGCCGGCGCCGTCGAGCGGCTCGTCTCCCGCTTGCCTCATGAGCTGTCGACCCGCGGGCCGATCCACCGGATCCTCACCGGCGCGGACGGCCACCTGCTGGTGCAGGACGCGAGCGACCCGCGGTTGGACGAGTCGCTGCTGAACTCCCCCGACAGCGCGGACGAGATCCGCAGCCTCGGGATGACCGGCATGATCGCCGTCCCGCTGATCGCCCGCGGATCGGTCATCGGCGCGTTGGCGGTGATCACCGACGAGCGCCGCCCGACCCCGAGCGTCGAGGACCTGACCCTCGTCACCGACCTCGCCGGGCGGGCCGCCCTGGCCTACGACAACGCGGTGCTGTACACCCGCCAGCGTGACGCGTCGGAGATCCTGCAGCGCGGGCTGCTGCCGTCGATCCCGACGCTGCCGGGTGTCGAGATCTGCGCCGAGTACCTCCCGGCGACCGCGCAGGTGGCCGTCGGTGGCGACTGGTACGACGTCTTCCGCATCGCCGACGGTCGGCTCGGCGTCACGGTCGGCGACGTCATGGGGCACGACCTCAACGCCGCCGCGAACATGGGCCAGTTCCGGTCGGCGCTGCTCGCCTACGCCTACGCCAACTCCTCCGCGGCGGAGGTGGTCGACCAGCTCGACGCGCTGGTGACCGGCCTGGACCTCGGCCAGCTCGCCACCTGCGTCTACGGCACCCTGGAGCTCGACGACGGGCACGGCGGTGACGGTGGCGCCGTCTTCAGCTGGTCGAGCGCCGGGCACCCACCACCGCTGCTCGTCGACCCCGACGGCGGCGTCCGCGCGTTGACCGGTGGACTCGAGCGCATGATCGGCGTCAGCAAGCTCGTCGACCGGCCGACCGCCCGCCCCGGCGACACCGTGCGGGTGCCGGCCGGGGCGACGCTGGTCTGCTACACCGACGGGCTGCTCGACGCTTTCGGCACCGACCTGGAGGACGCGCTGGCACAGCTGGTCGACCTGCTCGGCAAGGTGCCGCCCGGTGCAGCGTGCGGCGACATGGTCACGACGCTCGTCGAGCGGGTGGACGGGAGCGGGCGCACCGACGACGTGGCGGTCCTGGCGTTGACCGTCACCGGGCGCGACTGACCCGCGCCTCGTCGAAGACCGGTTCGTCGCTCTCCACCACGCGCCCGTCCGAGCCGAAGACCAGGAACCGGTCGAAGGACCGGGCGAACCAGCGGTCGTGGGTCACCGCGATCACCGTGCCGTCGAAGGACTCCAGCGCCTCCTCCAACGCGTCGGCGGACAGCACGTCCAGGTTGTCGGTCGGCTCGTCGAGCAGCAGCAGCGTCGCCCCGGACAACTCCAGCAGCAGGACCTGGAAGCGCGCCTGCTGCCCACCGGAGAGCCGTTCGAAGGCCACGTCGCCCTGCTCGTGCAGGCCGTACCGCTTGAGGGCGGCCATCGCCCGGCCCCGGTCGATGCCGGGCCGGTCACCGTCGCCGTACCAGAGGACGTCCGTCAGCGTCCGGCCGACCCACTCCGGGTGGGCGTGGGTCTGCGCGAACGACGCCGGCACCACCCGCGCGCCGAGACGCCACTGCCCGCTGTGCCGCACCGGCTCGCCGGCCAGCAGCCGGAGGAAGTGTGACTTGCCGGCACCGTTCGCGCCCAGGACGGCGACCCGGTCACCGTAGAACAGTTCGACGTCGAAGGGTTGCATCAACCCGACGAGCTCCAGCCCGGCGCAGGTCACCGCACGCTTGCCCGTGCGCCCGCCGGACAGCTGCATCCGCACCCGGTGCTCCGCCGGTCGGTCCGGCGGCGGACCGGCCGCCTCGAAACGCTCCAGCCGGGCCTGCATGACGTGGTACTTCGGCGCCATGGACTCGTAGTACTTGGCCTGCTGCTGCAGCGTGCGGACGAGTTCCTTGAGCCGGGCGTGCTCCTCCTCCCAGCGGCGGCGCAGCTCCGCCATCCGGTCGTGCCGGGCGGTGCGGGCGTCGGCGTACGAGGCGAACCCGCCGCCGTGGGTCCACGCGGTGCCGCCCTCCACGGTCACCACCCGGTCGGCGACGCGGGCGAGCAGCTCCCGGTCGTGGCTGACGAAGAGCACCGTCTTCGGTGTCTCGTTCAGCCGTTCCTCCAGCCAGCGCTTGCCGGGGACGTCGAGGTAGTTGTCCGGCTCGTCGAGCAACAGGACCTCCTCCGGCGCGCGCAGCAGCGTCTCGAGCGCCAGTCGCTTCTGCTCGCCGCCGGACAGCGTCGCGAGCTCGCGGTACTTGCAGGCGTCGTAGGCGACCCCCAGGGCGGCGACCGTGACGGTGTCCCACAGCACCTCGGCCTCGTAGCCGCCGACGTCGCCCCAGTGCGCCAGTGCGTGCGCGTACGCCAGCTGCGCGGGCTCGTCGTCACGCTCCATGAGCGCCAACTCGCTGTCCTGCAGGTCGTCCCACGCCTGGTGCACCGCCGGCGCGGACAGCCGGACCAGGAAGTCCTGCACGGTGCTGCTGTCGCGCACCGACCCGATGAACTGGCGCATCACGCCCAACCCGCCCGACCGGCTCACCGTCCCCGAGCGGGGTGACAGGTCGCCGGCCACGATGCGCAGCAGGGTCGTCTTGCCCGCCCCGTTCGCCCCGACCAGCGCGGCCTTCGTCCCCTCACCGACGCGGAAGGAGACGTCGTCGAACAGCGCCCGCCCGTCGGGCAGCGTGTGGCCGACCCCGGCGACGTCCACGTAGCCCACGACCGGCCAGTGTGCGGCACGACCGCCGGCCGGGGCCAGCCACATATGGTGCGTGGCGTGCTGGACGAGCTGCAGGGCGCCCTCCCCGACGGCGCCGTCGTCACCGACCCCGACGTGACGGCGGGCTACCGCCAGGACTGGGCGAAGGACCCGTCCGCGGCGCTGCCGCTGGCCGTCGTGCGCGCCGGGTCGAGCGAGGACGTCGCCGCCACGCTGCGGTGGGCCTCCGCGCGCGGCGTCCCGGTCGTCGTGCGCGGCGCCGGCAGCGGCCTGTCCGGCGGCGCCACGGCGCTGGCGGGCGGGATCGTGCTGTCGCTGGAGCGGATGCGCGCGGTCCGGGTCGAGCCCGCGATGCGGGTGATCGTCGCGCAGGCGGGTGCCCTGAACGCAGCGGTCAAGGCCGCCGCCGCCGAGCACGGGCTGTGGTACCCGCCGGACCCGTCGTCGTTCGAGATCTCCTCCATCGGCGGGAACGTCGCGACGAACGCCGGCGGCCTGTGCTGCGTGAAGTACGGCGTCACGACCGACTACGTCCTCGGGCTCGAGGTCGTCCTGGCGGACGGGACGGTCGTCCGGCTCGGTGGCCCGCGGCTCAAGGACGTCGCGGGGCTGTCACTGACGAAGCTGTTCGTCGGCAGCGAGGGCATCCTCGGGGTCGTCACCGAGGTCACGCTGCGGCTGCTGCCGGCGCAGCCCCCGCAGGCGACGCTGGTCGCCACGTTCGACTCCGTGCGGCGGGCCACCGAGGCCGTGCTGGCCGTGACCGCCCGGGTGCGCCCGGCGCTGCTCGAACTGATGGACGGGGTCAGCGTCCGGGCGGTGGAGGCCAGCCTGCACCTCGGGCTCGACCCGGCCACCGAGGGCCTGCTGCTGGTCCGCTCCGATGCCCCGGGCGAGGCCGCCGCGCAGGAGATCGCCCTGGTGGAGGCCGCCTGCCGGGAGTTCGGCGCGCTGGAGGTCTACACCACCGACGACCCCGTCGAGGGCGAGCAGTTCGCCGCCGCGCGACGCAGCGCGCTGCCCGCGTTGGTCGGCCGCAGCGGGAAGGACTACCTGCTGGAGGACGTCGGCGTGCCGCTGCCGCAGCTGCCCGCCCTGATCACCGGCGTGCACGACATCGGCCGGCGCCACGACGTCCTCGTCGCCCTGGTGGCGCACGCCGGGGACGGCAACAGCCACCCGGTGATCGTCCACGACGCCGCGGACGCCGACGAGTCCGCCCGCGCCCAGGCCGCCTTCGAGGAGATCGTCGCGCTGGCGCTGCAGCTGGGCGGCACGATCACCGGCGAGCACGGGATCGGCCGGCTCAAGGCACCGTTCCTCCCCGACTACCTGGGTCCGGACGTCATGGCGCTCTCCCGCCGGATCAAGGACGCCCTGGACCCGAACGGCGTGCTGAACCCCGGCGTCATGTTCTGATGGGCGCCGTGCGCTGGCTGGCCCTCGTCGTCGGCTGCGTCGTCCTGCTCGCGACGGCGGCAAGCGTCGTCGGGACGCTGGTCGTCCCCCGCGGGGTGGGCTCGCGGATCTCCAAGACCGTGGAACGGGCCGTCGACGCCGCCTTCCTGATGGCCTGCCGCCGGATGCCGGACTACTTCCGACGCGACCGCCTGCTCGCCTGGCAGGCGCCGGCGGCGCTGCTCGCGCGGCTGCTCGTCTGGGTGGCGCTGCTGCTGAGCGGCTTCACGCTCGTGCTGCTGCCGCTCGTGCCGGGCTCGCCGGGGCACTCGTTGAGCGAGGCCGGCTCGTCCATCTTCACCCTGGGCTACAGCGCTCCGACCAACTCCCCCAGCACCGTCGTCGACTACATCGCCGCCTACACCGGGCTGATCATCGTCGCCGTCCAGATCGGCTACCTGCCGACGCTCTACTCGGCGTTCAACCGCCGCGAGACCGAGGTGACGCTGCTGATCTCCCGCGCCGGCGTCCCGGCGTGGGGGCCGGAGCTGCTCGCCCGCACGCGCTACGGCATCGGCGACGAGGACGCCCGGCCGGTGCTCGCGGACCTGTTCACGACGTGGGAGCGCTGGGCCGCCGAGGTGGCCGAGTCGCACACGACGTACCCGACGCTCGCGAGGTTCCGCTCGCCGCGCCCGCTGTCGCACTGGCTGACGTCGCTGATCGCCGTCCTCGACGCGGCCGCGCTCCAGCTGGCGCTGTCACCGTCCTACGCCGCGCGGCTGCCCGCGCGACTGTGCCTGCGGATGGGGTTCACGGCACTGCAGCAGGTCGGGCGCGCGCTGGGCGTGCCGGTGCTCGACGAGCCCGACCCGGACATGGAGATCCAGCTGACCTACGACGAGTTCGCCGCCGCGGTGGACATGCTGCGCAGTCTCGGCTACCCGGTCGAGATGTCCAACGAGGACGCGTGGCCGCACTTCCGCGGGTGGCGGGTGAACTACGAGACGGTGGCGTTCGCGCTCGCCCGGGCGGTCGACGCCCCGCCGGCGCTGTGGAGCGGCGGCCGCCGCTGGCCGTCGGAGCCCATGCCGCCGATCCGGCCCGGCAACCGGCTGCCCCGGGACGCCAAACCCCGCACGATGCCGTGACGCAGGCTCATCCCCGGCGCCGGCGCGTGACGGCGTTGCGGGCGGCCAGCTCGTCGTCGGGCGGGTAGGCGACCTCGACGAGGGTCAGCCCGTGCGCCGGTGCCACCGTGATCTCGCCGGAACGCTCGCCCGCGCTGAGCAGCTCCTCCAGCCAGGACGCCGGGCGGCGTCCCTCGCCGACGGCGAGCAGCGCACCCACCAGGGAGCGCACCATCGAGTGGCAGAAGGCGTCGGCGCGGACCGTGCAGACGATCTCGGCGCCGACACGGTCCGCGTCGCACTGCAGGAGTGTCCGGACGGTCGTCGCGTCCGGTCGGCGACGGCAGAACGCGGCGAAGTCGTGCTCCCCCAGCAGCACCCGCGCCGCGGCGGCCATCGCCGGCACGTCCAGCGGACGCCGGTGGGCATGGACGACACCGCGCCGGCGGGGATCCGGCACGGCGTCGGTGATCAGGTACTCGTACCGGCGCCACAGCGCGGAGAACCGCGCGTCGAAGTCCGCCGGGGCGGGACGCACCGACGTGACCCGCGCGTCGGGCGGGAGGACGCCGTTGACCTGCCGCACGTCCGGCACGATCGGCAGGTCCGTCGACACCACCTGGCCGGTGGCGTGGACGCCGGAGTCCGTCCGGCCGGCCACGGTGACGGCGACGGGGACTCCGGCCAGCCGGGCCAGAGCGTCCTGCAGCACGCCCTGCACCGTGCGCAGCCCTGGCTGCACGGCCCACCCGACGAACAGCGCGCCGTCGTAGGCCAGGTCGATCCGCAGCCTGGTCAACGGCGCGAGCCCGCCCCCCGGCGTGTCGCCTGCGGGGACGGGCTCGTCCGTGGTCGTACTACTGCTCGTCGCGGCTGTCCTCGGCGGGCACCTCGGCGCCGCTGTCCTCGGCGGCCGGCTCGGCGTCTGACGCCTCCGTGTCCGGAGCAGCGGTGTGCGCCGCACCGGTGTCCGGCGCCGCGGCCAGCTCGGCGCCGGCCTCGGGCTCGGACGACGACTCCGCTGCCTCCTCGACCACCGCGGGCTCGACGCCCGCGGCCTCGAGACCGGCGTCCGTGTCGAGCGCGTCAACGGCAGTGGCGCCGGTGGACGCCGCGACCGCCGCCGCCGTCGGCGACTCGGTCGCCTGGTCGGCCGCGATCTCCGCCGTCCGACCGGTCGGCGCACCGCGCCGGGCGAACCGCGTCCCACGCGCCCGCTCGCCCTCGCGGACGACCGACGCGCCCGCGGAACGCTCCTCGACCAGCTCGATGACCGCCATCGGCGCGTTGTCGCCCTTGCGCGGACCGACCTTCACGATCCGGGTGTATCCACCCGCTCGCTCGGCGAACTTCGGTCCGATCTCGGCGAACAGCTTATGCACCACGTCCTTGTCACGGACGACCGTCATCACCTGGCGACGGGCGTGCAGGTCGCCGCGCTTGGCGAAGGTGATCAGCCGCTCGGCCAGCGGCCGCAGGCGCTTCGCCTTCGCCTCGGTGGTCGTGATGCGGTCGTGCTCGAACAGTGACGTCGCCAGGTTGGCGAGCATCAACCGCTCGTGCGCCGGGCTCCCGCCGAAGCGGGGACCCTTCGTGGGCGTGGGCATCGGAGTGTGCTCCCGGAAGGTGTGTGATCAGAGTTGTTCGGTCTCGGCGAAATCGCCGTCGCCGTCGGTGTAGTCGTCGTCGCCGTACGACTCGACCGAGCTCGCCAGGTCGAACCCGGGCGGGCTGTCCTTCAGCGCCAGGCCGAGGCCGGCCAGCTTGACCTTGACCTCGTCGATCGACTTGGAGCCGAAGTTGCGGATGTCGAGCAGGTCGGCCTCGCTGCGCCCGACGAGCTCACCCACGGTGTGGATGCCCTCCCGCTTGAGGCAGTTGTAGGACCGGACGGTCAGGTCGAGCTCCTCGATCGGCATCGAGAAGGCCGCGATGTCGGCCACCTCCGCCGGCGAGGGGCCGACGTCGATGCCCTCGGACTCCTCGTTCAGCTCGCGGAACAACCCGAACAGCTCGACCAGGGTGTGGCCGGCGCTGGCGACGGCGTCGCGCGGCGAGATCGAGGACTTCGTCTCGACGTCGACCACCAGGCGGTCGAAGTCGGTGCGCTGCTCGACGCGGGTGGCCTCGACGGCGTAGGTCACCTTGAGCACCGGCGAGTAGATCGAGTCGACCGGGATGCGGCCGATCTCCTGGCCGGCCTGCTTGTTCTGCACCGCCGGGACGTAGCCGCGGCCGCGCTCGGCGACCAGCTCGATCTCCAGACGCCCCTTCTTGTTGATCGTCGCGATCTTCAGGTCGGGGTTGTGCACGGTGACGCCGGCGGGCGGCGCGATGTCGGCTGCGGTGACCTCGCCGGGACCCTGCTTGCGGAGGTACATGACCACCGGCTCGTCGCTCTCGGAGCTGATCACCAGCTCCTTGAGGTTCAGGATGATGTCGGTGACGTCCTCCTTGACGCCCTCGACGGTGGTGAACTCGTGCAGCACGCCGTCGATGCGGATGCTGGTGACCGCCGCACCCGGGATGGACGACAGCAGGGTCCGCCGCAGCGAGTTGCCGAGCGTGTAGCCGAAGCCCGGCTCGAGCGGCTCGATGACGAACCGGGACCGGTTGTCGGCGATCGGCTCTTCGGTCAGCGTCGGACGCTGGGAGATGAGCATGAGGTGGTGCTTCCTTTCGTCAGGACGACCGCTATATGACGTCCATCGGGGCGGACCCGGAACGGAACTGCGCCGGGTCCGTACTACTACTTGGAGTAGAGCTCGACGATGAGCTGCTCCTGCACGGGGATGTCGATCTGGGCGCGCTCGGGCAGCTGGTGCACGAGGATGCGCAGCCGACCCGGGACGACCTGCAGCCAGCCCGGGACCGGCCGGTCGCCGTAGGTCTCCCGCGCGATCAGGAACGGCGTGGACTCGAGCGACTTCGGCTTGACGTCGACGATGTCGAACTGGCTCACCCGGTAGCTCGGGATGTTGACCTTCTCGCCGTTGACCAGGAAGTGGCCGTGCGCGACCAGCTGACGGGCAGCGCGTCGGGTGCGGGCCAGACCCGCGCGGTAGACGACGTTGTCCAGGCGCGACTCGAGGATCTGCAGCAGGTTGTCGCCGGTCTTGCCCTGGCGCCGCACCGCCTCCTCGTAGTAGCGCGCGAACTGCTTCTCGAGCACGCCGTAGCTGTGCTTGGCCTTCTGCTTCTCCTGCACCTGCAGCAGGTACTCGCTCTGCTTGATGCGGGCGCGCCCGTGCTGGCCGGGCGGGTACGGACGGCGCTCGAAGGACTGGTCGCCGCCGACGAGGTCGGTGTTGAGGCGACGCGAGATGCGCGTCGCGGGTCCGGTGTAGCGAGCCATGGTGGTCAGACCCTCCGGCGCTTCGGGGGACGGCAGCCGTTGTGCGGCTGCGGCGTGACGTCGGAGATCGTGCCGACCTCGAGGCCGGTCGCCTGCAGCGAGCGGATCGCGGTCTCACGGCCGGAGCCCGGGCCCTTGACGAAGACGTCGACCTTCTTGAGGCCGTGCTCTTGAGCCTTCCGAGCGGCGTTCTCGGCGGCCATCTGCGCCGCGAACGGCGTCGACTTGCGACTGCCCTTGAAGCCGACGTGACCGGCGGACGCCCAGCTGATCACGTTGCCCTGCGGGTCCGTGATCGACACGATCGTGTTGTTGAACGTGCTCTTGATGTGCGCGTGGCCGTGGGTGACGTTCTTCTTCTCCTTGCGGCGGACCTTCTTCACGCCGCCCGGAGCAGTGCGTTGCCTGCCCGGCATTACTTCTTCCCTACCTTCTTCTTGCCGGCGATGGTCTTCTTCGGGCCCTTGCGGGTGCGGGCGTTGGTCTTCGTCCGCTGCCCGTGCACGGGCAGGCCGCGGCGGTGCCGCAGGCCCTCGTAGCACCCGATCTCGATCTTGCGCCGGATGTCGCCGGCCACCTCGCGGCGCAGGTCACCCTCGACCTTGAAGTTGCCGTCGATGTAGTCGCGCAGCCGGACCAGGTCCTCGTCACCGAGGTCCCGGGCGCGCAGGTCAGGGCTGACGCCGGTGGCCGCGAGGGCCTCCTTGGCGCGGGTCTTGCCCACGCCGTAGATGTAGGTCAGCGCGATCTCCATCCGCTTCTCGCGGGGGAGGTCGACGCCGGCGAGTCGTGCCATACGGGCGGTTCTCCTCGATCTCTGTACGGAGGTCTGGTCACGCACCCACCCGGATTTCCCTGGGCCTGCGATGGCGGCCCGGGAGTCCGGCCCCGGCCTCCGACCGGGGGTGTTACCGCCGCCACGGACGAGCCGCGAACGACGGGACAGGCGTGCGTGTGCTGGGTGGTGCTGCTCAGCCCTGGCGCTGCTTGTGGCGCAGGTTCTCGCAGATCACCATGACCCGACCGTGGCGACGGATGACCTTGCACTTGTCGCAGATCGGCTTGACGCTCGGCTTGACCTTCACGGCCGATGCCTCTTCCTACTCTGTGTGCTGCTGTCTCAGTGTGCTGCTCGGGGTACTCACTTGTAGCGGTAGACGATGCGCCCGCGGGTGAGGTCGTAGGGCGACAGCTCCACCACCACGCGGTCCTCCGGGAGGATGCGGATGTAGTGCTGGCGCATCTTGCCGCTGATGTGCGCCAAGACCTTGTGCCCGTTGCTCAGCTCGACGCGGAACATCGCGTTGGGCAGCGGTTCGACGACCCGGCCTTCGACCTCGATCGCCCCGTCCTTCTTGGGCATGTCCTCCACAATCCGACTGCGTCAGGGTTGATTCCGACTCGGCACACCCGTCACGAGAGGGACCCGGGGTCCCGTCCGGCCGCGGCCACAGCGGACATGACGGAACGACGGCGTGCGCCGGAGCTCCAGTCTACGCGGGCGCGGGGCCGGACCCAAATGGCGTCCGGCACACTGGTCAGGCCGCGGGGGCCAGCGCTGCGGCCGAGACCTGCACGCCGCGGGCGGTGAGCTCCTCGCGGCCGCCGTCGACGGCCGTGAGCACCCACGGCCCGTCCTCCAGCAGGGCCAACGTGTGCTCCCAGTGCGCGGACAGCGACCCGTCCGCGGTGACGACCGTCCAGCCGTCGGCCAGCTCCCGGGTGCCCGGCGCGCCGGCGGTGATCATCGGCTCCACAGCGAGTGCCATGCCCGCGCTCAGCCGGGGACCTCGCCCGGGCCGGCCGTGGTTGAGGATGTGCGGGTCCATGTGCATGGCGCTGCCGATGCCGTGACCGCCGTACCCGGTGACGATGCCGTAGTCGCCCGCACTGCGGATCGAGCGCTCGACGGCGGCCGAGATGTCGCTCAGACGCCCTCCGACCTGCGCGGCGGCGAGGCCGTCCCACAGCGAGCGCCGGCAGGCGTCGGACAGCCGCGTCGCCTCCGGCGACACCGTCCCGACCGCCACGGTGATGGCCGCGTCGGCGTGCCAGCCCTCGACGATCGCCCCGAAGTCCACCGTGAGGAGGTCGCCGTCGGCGAGGACCTCCCGCGCGGACGGGATCCCGTGCACCAGCCGGTCGTTCACCGACGCGCAGATGACGCCCGGGTACGGGCCGCTGCCGATGTCGTAGCCGAGGAAGTTGGAGCGCGCACCGGCCTCGGCGAGCACTCGGCGCGCGATGGCGTCGAGCTCAGCGGTCGAGACGCCCGGCGCCGCCGCCTGCCGCATCTGTTCCAGGGCGTGCGCGACGACCAGACCCGCCTCGCGCATGAGTCCGATCTGCTCGCGGGACTTGAGCTCGATCGTCCGCTCCGCCCGCCGCATCAGCCGGCGGCGTCCGCACCGTAGGAGGCCAGGACGCTGATCGCCCGCTCGGTCACGTCCTCGACCGCTCCGACAGCGTCGATGCGGACCAGCTGGCGGCGGGTCTCGTAGAACCGGATGAGCGGCGCGCGTCTGGGCGGCGTAGACCTCCAGCCGGTGCCGCACCGTCACGTCCTGGTCGTCGTCGCGCTGGTACAGCTCCCCGCCGCAGCGGTCGCAGATCCCTGCGACCTTCGGCGCGTCGTACTCGACGTGCCAGACGTGGCCGCAGCGCTTGCAGGTGCGCCGCCCGGACAGCCGCTTGACCGCCTCGTCGTGCTCCACCTCGAGGTCGAGCACGACGTCGAGCGTGGTGTCGAGGTCACCGAGGATGCCGTCGAGCTGGTAGGCCTGGGCGACGTTGCGCGGGAAGCCGTCCAGCAGGAAGCCGGAGGCGGCGTCGGGCTCGCCGAGCCGGTCGCGCACCATCGCGTTGGTGACCTCGTCCGGGACCAGGTCGCCGGCGTCCATGTACTTCTTCGCCATCACGCCGAGTTCGGTCTGGCTGGTCACGTTCGCCCGGAAGATGTCGCCTGTCGAGATCTTCGGGATGGTGAACTGCTCGGCGATGAACTCCGCCTGGGTGCCCTTGCCGGCCCCGGGTGGACCGACGAGGACGAGCCTCATCGCAGGAACCCCTCGTAGTTGCGCTGCATGAGCTGGCTCTCGATCTGCTTCACCGTGTCGAGACCCACCCCGACCATGATCAGCACGGCGGTGCCGCCGAACGGGAAGTTCTGGTTGTTGCCGCTGGTCAGCGAGAAGAAGAAGTTCGGCAGGACGGCGACGACGGCCAGGTACACGGCGCCGGGCAGGGTGATCCGGTTGAGCACGTAACGACAGGTACTCCGCCGTCGGCCGGCCGGGCCGGATGCCCGGGATGAAGCCGCCGTACTTCTTCATGTCGTCGGCGCGTTCCTCCGGGTTGAAGGTGATGCTGACGTAGAAGTAGGTGAAGCCGATGATCAGCAGGAAGTACACGGTGATGTGCACCCAGGACTGCTGGTTGATCAGGTAGGTGTTGACGTAGCGCGACAGCGTCCCGGTCCCGTTGCCCTGCAGCTGGCTGATCAGCTGCGGGATGTAGAGCAGGGACGAGGCGAAGATGACCGGGATGACGCCGGCCTGGTTGACCTTCAGCGGCAGGTAGGTCGACGTGCCGCCGTACTGCCGGCGACCGATCATGCGCTTGGTGTACTGCACCGGGATCCGTCGCTGCGCCTGCTCGACGAAGACCACCGCGGCGATGATCGCCAGGCCGAGGGCGAGGATGAGGACGAAGACGAACCCACCGGCGTTCTGCAGGATCGTCTGACCCTCGTTCGGGATCCGCGCCGCGATCGAGGTGAACATCAGGATCGACATGCCGTTGCCGACGCCGCGGTCGGTGACCAGCTCGCCGAGCCACATGATGACCGCCGTGCCCGCGGTCATGCAGATGACCATCGTCGCCAGGGTGAAGACGTTGTCGCGGTAGAGGATCTGGTCGGTGCAGCCCTGGAACAGCTGGCCGGAGCGGGCGAGGGCGATGAACCCGGTGGACTGCAGGATCGCCAGCCCGATGGTGAGGTAGCGGCTGTACTGGGTCAGCTTCTGCTGGCCGGACTGGCCCTCCTTCTTGAGGGCGTCGAAGCGCGGGATGACGACCACGAGCAGCTGGATGATGATGCTCGCGGTGATGTACGGCATGATCCCGAGCGCGAACGCCGACAGCCGCAGCAGCGCCCCGCCGCTGAACAGGTTGATCAGGGAGTAGACGTTGGCGTTCGAGCCGTTGGCGACCTGCTTGATGCAGGCGTTGATCGCCTGGGTGTTGGTGTTCGGCGTAGGGACGGAGGCGCCCAGCCGGTACAGCACGATGATGCCGAGCGTGAAGAGCAACTTCCGGCGCAGGTCCGGAGTGCGGAACGCCGAAGCGAATGCGCTCAGCACCAATCCTCCTGGGGTGGGGTTCGCCGGACGCGCCGGAGTGCGGTGCCTCGGGATCGATCGGCAACGGTCGGCGCCGGAGGCCCCATCAGGCTAACAGTCCGGCGGCGGTGGTCGACGGGACGACGGGAGGGGCACCGGGCCGGTCCTGCCCGGCGCCGAGCCCCTCCCGGGCGGTGGTATCAGAGCTCGGTGACGCTGCCACCCGCGGACTCGATCTTCGCCCGCGCGCTGTCGGAGAACGCGTGCGCGCTGACCTGCAGGCTGACCCCGCCGAGTTCCCCGGTGCCGAGGACCTTGACCGGGGCGCCCTTGCGGACGGCACCGGCGCGGACGAGGTCGTCGACGCCCACGGTGCCGCCCTGCGGGAACAGCTCGCCGAGCCGGGCGACGTTGACGACCTGGTACTCGACCCGGAACGCGTTGCGGAAGCCCTTCAGCTTCGGCAGCCGCATGTGGATCGGCATCTGGCCGCCCTCGAAGCCGGGCGGCACCTGCACGCGCGCCTTGCTGCCCTTGGTGCCGCGTCCGGCGGTCTTGCCCTTGGACGCCTCACCGCGACCGACGCGGGTCTTCTTGGTGTGCGCGCCGGGGGCGGGACGGAGGTGGTGCACTTTCAACGGCATGTCAGTCGACCTCCTCGACCGTGACGAGGTGGGTCACGGTGTGGACCATGCCGCGGATCTCCGGGCGGTCCTCCTTGACGACGACGTCGCGGACCCGCTTGAGGCCCAGCGAGCGCAGCGTCTCACGCTGGTTCTGCTTGTTCCCGATCCCCGACTTCACCTGGGTGATCTTCAGGCGGGCCATCCGTCACGCCCCCTGACCGGCGCGGGCGCGCAGCATCCCCGCCGGCGCCACGTCCTCCAGCGGCAGCCCGCGGCGGGCCGCGACCTCCTCCGGGCGGACCAGCTGGCGCAGCGCGTCGACGGTGGCGTGGACGATGTTGATCGGGTTGTCCGAGCCCAGAGACTTGGACAGCACGTCGTGGATGCCGGCGCACTCGAGGACGGCGCGCACCGGGCCGCCGGCGATGACGCCGGTACCGGGGCTGGCCGGCTTGAGCAGCACGACGCCCGCAGCGGCCTCACCGGTCACCGGGTGCGGGATGGTCGCCTGGATCCGCGGCACCTTGAAGAAGTGCTTCTTGGCCTCCTCGACGCCCTTGGCGATCGCCGCGGGCACCTCCTTGGCCTTGCCGTAGCCGACACCGACCGTGCCGTCACCGTCACCGACGACGACCAGGGCGGTGAAGCTGAACCGGCGTCCGCCCTTCACGACCTTGGCGACGCGGTTGATCGTGACGACGCGCTCGAGGTGCGTGCTGCGCTCGGCGCCGGCGGCACCGCGGCCGCCGTCGCGCCGGTCACGGCGGTCGCCACCGCGGTCGTTGCCGCCGGGACCGCCGGGGCCCCCGGTCCCGCCGGTGCGGGCACCGCGCTGCGGTCCGGGCATCAGATGTTCCTCTCGATCATGTGCATGTCCTAGAACTCCAGTCCGGCCTCGCGGGCCGCGTCGGCGAACGCCGCGATCCGGCCGGTGTAGGTGGCGCCCGCCGCGGTCGAACACGACCTTGGTGACGCCCGCCGCGCGGGCGGCCTCGGCCAGGGTCGCGCCGAGCTGGCGCGCCTGGGCGGTCTTGTCCCCGTCGGTGAGCTTGTAGGTCGACGCCGAGGCGAGCGTGACGCCGCGGGCGTCGTCGACCACCTGGACGAACAGGTGCCGGGTGGACCGGGTGACGACCAGACGCGGCCGCTCGGCGCTGCCGACGACCTTCTTGCGCAGCCGGAAGTGCCGGCGTGCCTTGCCCGACCGGCGCAGCGCGGAGACACCGGCCGAGCGCCGGGCCTGCTTGACGATGCTCGAGGCACCCATTACTTCTTGCCCGCCTTCCCGGCCTTGCGGCGGATGACCTCGCCCTGGTAGCGCACGCCCTTGCCCTTGTACGGGTCGGGCTTGCGCAGCTTGCGGATGTTCGCGGCGACTTCGCCGACCTTCTGCTTGTCGATGCCCTCGACGGCGAACCGGGTCGGGGTCTCGACGCGGAACGTGATCCCCTCCGGCGCGGCGACCGGCACCGGGTGCGAGAAGCCGAGGGCGAACTCCAGGTCCGCCCCCCGGGCCTGCACGCGGTAGCCGGTGCCGACGATCTCGAGGGTCTTCGTGTAGCCGTCGGTCACGCCGACGACCATGTTCGCGATCAACGACCGGGACAGGCCGTGCAGCGCCTTGGACTCCCGCTCGTCGTCCGGGCGGCGCACCATGACCGTCCCGTCGGCCTGCTCGACCGTGATCGGCTCGGCGACGGTGTGCTGGAGGGTGCCCTTGGGGCCCTTCACGACGACGGTCTGGCCGTCGATGGTGATGTCCACGCCGCTGGGGACGGGGACGGGGAGCTTGCCGATGCGGCTCATCAGTGCGGTCCTCCTACCAGACGTAGGCGAGGACTTCCCCGCCCACCCCACGCTTGGCGGCCTGCCGGTCGGTCAGCAGCCCGGACGACGTCGACAGGATCGCGACGCCGAGGCCGCCGAGGACCCGCGGCAGGCCGGTGGACTTCGCGTAGACGCGCAGGCCCGGCTTGGAGACCCGGCGCACGCCCGCGATGCTCCGCTCCCGGTTGGGGCCGTACTTCAGCTCGAGCGTCAGCACCCGGCCGACCTGACCCTCCGGGGCGTCCGCGACACGGAAGTCGGCGATGTACCCCTCCTGCTTGAGGATCTCGGCGACGTGCGCCTTGAGCTTCGAGTGCGGCATGGCCACGGTGTCGTGGAAGGCCGAGTTCGCGTTGCGCAGACGGGTGAGCATGTCCGCGATCGGGTCGGTCATCATGGGCGGTTCTTCTTCCTCGCGGTGGTTCCCGGAGCGCTCGGTCGGGCGGTCCGGGCCTGCCGCGGTCTGGGGTGGGGTGGTCTACCAGCTGGACTTGGTGACGCCCGGCAGCTCGCCGGCGTGGGCCATCTCGCGCAGGCACACCCGGCACAGGCCGAACTTCCGGTAGACCGAGTGGGGTCGACCGCAGCGCTGGCAGCGGGTGTAGCCGCGGACGGCGAACTTGGGCGTCGCCGCCGCCTTGTTGACTAGGGCTTTCTTCGCCATGACGTCTCTCTCCTCAGGCCTGCCGGAACGGAAAGCCCAGCGCGCGCAGCAGCGCCCGGCCCTGCTCGTCGTCGGCGGCGGTGGTGACCACCGTGATGTCCATGCCACGCGGCCGGTCGATCGAGTCGGGGTCGATCTCGTGGAACATCGACTGCTCGGTCAGGCCGAACGTGTAGTTGCCGTTGCCGTCGAACTGCTCCGGCGACAGCCCACGGAAGTCACGGATGCGGGGCAGCGCGATCGACAGCAGCCGGTCGAGGAACTCCCACATCCGGTCGCCGCGCAGCGTCACCTTGACGCCGATCGGCATGCCCTCGCGCAGCTTGAACTGCGCGATCGACTTGCGGGCGCGCTGCACCAGCGGCTTCTGGCCGGTGATGAGCGTCAGGTCGCGCACCGCGCCGTCGATCAACTTCGCGTCGCGGGCCGCGGCCCCGACGCCCATGTTCACGACGATCTTCGTCAGGCCGGGGACCTGCATCGGGTTGGCCAACCCGAACTGCTCGGTCAGCGCCGGCGCGATCTCGTCGCGGTAGCGCTGCTTGAGCCGCGGGGTGGTCCGGTCGGTCGTCGGGGCACTCATGACAGGTCCTTCCCGGAGCGCCGGGACACGCGCACGCTGCGCCCGGTCTCCTCGTGGCGCCGGTACCCGACGCGCGTCGCCTTGCCGTCACCGTCGACGACCATGACGTTGCTGGCGTTGATCGACGCCTCGACGGTCTCGATGCCGCCGGACTTCGCGCCGCGGTTGGTGGTCGACACCCGGGTGTGCTTCTTGACCCGGTTGACGCCCTCGACGACGACCCGGTTGCTGGTGGGGTCGGCGTGGATGACCTTGCCCTTCACACCCCGGTCCTTGCCGGCGATGACGACGACCGTGTCGCCTTTCTTGACCTTCATGTCAGAGCACCTCGGGAGCGAGAGAAATGATCTTCATGAACCGCTTGTCGCGCAGCTCGCGTCCGACGGGGCCGAAGATGCGGGTACCGCGCGGCTCGCCGTCGTTCTTGATCAGGACGGCGGCGTTCTCGTCGAAGCGGATGTAGCTGCCGTCGGGGCGCCGGCGCTCCTTGACGGTGCGCACGACGACCGCCTTGACGACGTCGCCCTTCTTCACGCCGGCGCCGGGCAGCGCGTCCTTCACTGTCGCGACGATGATGTCGCCGATGCCGGCGTACCGGCGCCCGGAGCCGCCCATCACCCGGATGCACAAGATCTCCTTGGCACCGGTGTTGTCGGCGACCCGAAGTCGCGACTCTTGCTGGATCACAGCCCTACTCCTGATCTACCCACGAACGGTCCGTCCACGAACGGCGGGACGGGACTACTTGGCCTTCTCGAGGACTTCGACGACGCGCCAGCGCTTGGTGGCCGACAGCGGTCGGGTCTCCATGATGAGGACGCGGTCCCCGATGCCGATCGCGTTGCTCTCGTCGTGTGCCTTGAGCTTGCTCGTGCGGCGCAGGACCTTGCCGTACAGCGGGTGCTTGACCCGGTCCTCCACGGCGACGACGACGGTCTTGTCCATCTTGTCGCTGACGACCAGACCCTCGCGGGTCTTGCGGAACGACGTGCGGGCGTCCTGCGGACGCTCGGTCGGGGTGGTCATGCGCTCACACCTTCGGCTTCCTCGGGAGCCACGGACAGGCCCAGCTCACGCTCACGCAGGATCGTGTAGATCCGCGCGATGTCGTGGCGGACCGTCCGCAGCTGCCGGTTGTTGTCCAGCTGCCCGGTGGCCATCTGGAACCGCAGGTTGAACAGCTCCTGCTTGGCCTCGCGCAGTCGGGTCTCGAGCTCGTCGTCGTGCAGTTCCCGCAGCTCGCTCGGGCTACCAGTCGCTCCCGCCATCACTGCTCACCCGCTTCCCGCGTGACGATCCGGCACTTCATCGGCAGCTTGTGGATGGCGCGGGTCAGCGCCTCACGAGCCACCGCCTCGTTCGGGAACGAGAGCTCGAACAGCACCCGGCCCGGCTTGACGTTGGCGATCCACCACTCCGGGGAACCCTTGCCGGAGCCCATCCGGGTCTCGGCCGGCTTCTTGGTCAGCGGGCGGTCGGGGTAGATGTTGATCCACACCTTGCCGCCACGGCGGATCCGCCGGTTGATGGCGATACGCGCCGACTCGATCTGCCGGTTGGTGACGTAGGCCGGCTCCAGCGCCTGGATGCCGTACTCCCCGAAGGCCACGCGGGTGCCGCCGGAGGCGGTGCCCGAACGGCTCGGGTGGTGCTGCTTGCGGTGCTTGACGCGCCGTGGGATCAGCATGCGTCAGCCCTCCTGCGGGACGTCGTGTGTCGCTTCGACCTCGGCGACGGTCTCGCCGGTGGTCTCGGCGATCGTGGCGTCGAGCTCGGCCGGCGCGGCAGTGGTGCCTGCGTCGGTCGCCGTGTCGACGGTGGTGGGCGCCGGCTCGCTCAGCGGCTGCAGGTCGGGGACCTCGACGGCGGGCGCCTGGGTGACCTCCGGCGAGCCGCTGACACCCGGACCGCCGCCGCGGGCGGCGCGGCCGGCGTCGGTCGAGACGCCGGTGGTGCCCTGCGAGCCGGAGCGGCGCGGGCGCGCGGCCGGGCGGTCACGCCGCTGTCGCAGCACCTCGGCGGCCGCGGCGGCCTCGCGCTCGGCGCGCGAGCCGGTCGGGACCTCGCCCTTGTACAGCCACACCTTGACGCCGATGCGGCCGAAGGTCGTCCGTGCCTCGTAGAAGCCGTAGTCGATGTTCGCCCGCAGGGTGTGCAGCGGCACCCGGCCCTCGCGGTAGAACTCCGAGCGGCTCATCTCGGCGCCGCCGAGACGGCCGGAGCACTGGACCCGGATGCCCTTGACGCCCTGGCTCTTCAGCGCGGACTGCATGCTCTTGCGCATCGCGCGGCGGAAGCTGACGCGGTTGGACAGCTGCTCGGCGACGCCCTGGGCGACCAGTTGCGCGTCCGCCTCGGGGTTCTTCACCTCGAGGATGTTGAGCTGCACCTGCTTGTTGGTCAGCTTCTCCAGCTCGCCGCGGATCCGGTCGGCCTCCGCGCCGCGGCGGCCGATGACGATGCCCGGCCGGGCGGTGTGGATGTCGACACGGACCCGGTCGCGGGTGCGCTCGATCTCGACCTTGGCGATGCCGGCGCGCTCCATGCCCTTGCTCATGAGCTTGCGGATCGCCACGTCTTCCTTGACGTAGTCCTTGTACTGCTTGTCGGCGAACCAGCGGCTCTTGAAGTCGGTGGTGATGCCGAGCCGGAACCCGTGCGGGTTGACTTTCTGACCCATTACCGGGCCCGTCCCTTCCGTGCCGCCGGCGTGCGCGGCTCGATGCTCTCGACCTCGATGGTGATGTGGCTGGTGCGCTTGCGGATCCGGTAGGCCCGGCCCTGCGCGCGCGGGCGGAACCGCTTGAGCGTCGCGCCCTCGTCCACGTACGCCCGGCTCACCACGAGCGTCGCCGGGTCGAGCTGGAAGTTGTGCTCGGCGTTGGCGATCGCGCTGGCGAGGACCTTGCGCACCGGCTCGCTGGCCGCCTGCGGGGCGAACTGCAGCACCGACAGCGCCCGGTCGGCGGGCATGTCGCGGATGAGGTCGACGACGCGGCGGGCCTTCATCGGCGTGACGCGGACGTGCGTCGCGCGGGCGAAGGCTGTCCGCGCCTGCTCTGGGTTGGTCATCTCGCTCTACCTCAGCCCCGCCGCGAGCGACGGTCGTCTCTGATGTGGCCACGGAACGTGCGCGTGGGAGCGAACTCCCCGAGCTTGTGCCCGACCATCGCCTCGGTGATGAACACCGGCACGTGCTTGCGCCCGTCGTGCACGGCGATCGTGTGCCCGAGCATGTCCGGGATGATCGTCGAGCGCCGCGACCAGGTCCTGATCACGGCCTTGCTGCTGCGGTCGTTCTGCACGTCCACCTTCTTGAGCAGGTGGTCGTCGACGAACGGGCCCTTCTTCAACGAGCGTGGCATAGCCGGTTCTTCCCTCAGCGCTTCTTGTTGGTACGACGACGGCGGACGATCAGGGCGTCGGACGCCTTGCGACGCCGGGTGCGGCCCTCGGGCTTGCCGCCCGGGTTGACCGGGTGCCGGCCACCGGAGGTCTTGCCCTCACCACCGCCGTGCGGGTGGTCCACCGGGTTCATGGCCACACCGCGCACGCTCGGGCGCTTGCCCTTCCAGCGCATGCGGCCGGCCTTGCCCCAGTTGATGTTGCTCTGCTCGGCGTTGCCCACCTCGCCGACGGTGGCGCGGCAGCGCACGTCGACGTTGCGGATCTCCCCGGACGGCATCCGCAGCTGGGCGTAGGGGCCGTCCTTGGCGACGAGCTGGACGCTCGAGCCGGCCGACCGCGCGATCTTCGCCCCGCCGCCCGGGCGCAACTCGATCGCGTGGACGACGGTGCCGACCGGGATGTTGCGCAGCGGCAGCGCGTTGCCCGGCTTGATGTCCGCGCCGGGGCCGTTCTCGATGGTGTCGCCCTGCTTGAGCAGCCGCGGCGCCAAGATGTAGCGCTTCTCGCCGTCGGCGTAGTGCAGCAGCGCGATGCGCGCGGTCCGGTTCGGGTCGTACTCGATGTGCGCGACCTTCGCCGGCACCCCGTCCTTGTCGTTGCGCCGGAAGTCGACCACCCGGAAGGCGCGCTTGTGCCCGCCGCCCTGGTGCCGGGTGGTGATCTTGCCGGAGTTGTTGCGGCCGCCCCGGCTGTGCAGCGGGCGGACGAGCGACTTCTCCGGCTCGGTGCGGGTGACCTCGACGAAGTCGGCCACCGAGGCGCCGCGGCGCCCCGGGGTGGTCGGCTTGTACTTGCGGATCGGCATGGTGATCAGACTCCGAACACGTCGATCGAGTCGCCCTCGCGGAGGGTGACGACGGCACGCTTGACCGAGCGGCGCTGGCCGTACCCGACGCGGATGCGCTTGCGCTTGCCCTCCCGGTTCAGCGTGTTGACCGAGAGCACCTTGACGTCGAAGACCCTCTCGACGGCGATCTTGATCTGCGTCTTGTTGGCCTGCGGGTGGACGTCGAACGTGTACTTCTTCCGGGCGGTCTCGTCGACGAGCCCGTAGCTCTTCTCCGAGATGACCGGAGCGAGCAGCACGTCGCGCGGGTCGTCGAACATCAGGCGTCCTCCCCGTCCGTGGCAGCGGTCTGCTCGACGACCGGCGTCGTACTGACGTCGGCGACGTCACTGTCGGCATCCGTCGCGGTGGCGGACTCGACGCCGCCGCCGAAGGTCTCGACCAGCTCCGCCGAGCTCGCCGCCGCCTTCACGCTGCGGCCCTTGGCGGGGCCGGCGACGAAGGCGTCGAGCGCGGCGCGGGTGAACACCACCTCGTCGCTGACCAGCACGTCGTAGGTGTTGAGCTGACCGGGGTCGATCAGGTGCACAGAGACGACGTTGCGCAGGCTCTTCCACGTCAGCTCGTCGCTGCGCTCGGCCACGACGAGCACCCGCTCGGCGCGCGTGACCCTCGCGAGCGCCTGCGCGGCGTCCCGTGTCGACGGGGCGTCCCCGCCCACGAACGAACTGACCACGTGCACCAACTCGTTGCGGGCGCGGTCCGACAGCGCGCCGCGCAGGGCGGCCGCCTTCATCTTCTTCGGCGTGCGCTGGTCGTAGTTGCGTGGTGTCGGGCCGTGGACGGTGCCACCGCCGGCGAACTGCGGCGCGCGGGTCGAGCCCTGACGGGCCCGGCCGGTGCCCTTCTGGCGGTAAGGCTTCTTGCCACCGCCGGAGACTTCGCCGCGGGTCTTGGTGTCATGCGTGCCCTGTCGGGCGGCGGCGAGCTGGCCGACGACGACCTGGTGGATCAGCGCGACGTTCGTCTGGACGTCGAAGATCTCGGCGGGCAGCTCGACGCTGTCGCCGGCGCTGGCTGCGGTGTCGGTGCTGTCGGTGGAGGACTCGCGCACCGGGTCCTGCAGCGTGACCGTGGGCATGCTCAGCTCCCCTTCGCAGCGGTACGGACGAGGACGAGGCCGCCCTTGGGGCCGGGGACGGCGCCCTTGATGAGCAGCAGACCGCGCTCGGCGTCGACGCGGTGCACGGTGAGGCTCTGGGTGGTCTGCCGCTCGTGACCCATCCGGCCGGCCATCCGGGTACCGCGGAACACCCGCGCCGGCGTGGCGCAGGCGCCGATCGAGCCGGGCGAGCGGTGCTTGCGCTGAGTGCCGTGCGAGGCGCCGAGGCCCTTGAAGCCGTGCCGCTTCATGACGCCGGCCGTGCCCTTGCCCTTGGTCGTGCCGGTGACGTCGACCGACGCACCGACGGCGAACACGTCGGGGCCGATCTCCTGGCCGACCTCGTAGCCGGCCACGTCCTCGGTGCGGAGCTCGACCAGGTGCCGCCGCGGCGGGACGCCGGCGGCCTTGTAGTGCCCGGCCACCGGCTTGGTGACCTTGCGCGGGTCGATCTGCCCGTAGGCGAGCTGGACGGCGCTGTAGCCGTCCTTGTCCTGGGTGCGGATCTGCGTGACGACGCAGGGCCCGGCCTTGACGACGGTCACCGGGACGATCCGGTTGTTCTCGTCGAAGACCTGGGTCATGCCGAGCTTCTCGCCCAGGATGCCTTTCGTCTCTGTTGCCATCGTCCTGTCTCGCCTACTGGATGTTCACGTCGACGCTGGCCGGGAGGTCGATGCGCATGAGCGCGTCGACCGTCTTCGGCGTCGGGTCGAGGATGTCGATGAGCCGCTTGTGCGTGCGCATCTCGAAGTGCTCGCGGCTGTCCTTGTACTTGTGCGGCGACCGGATCACGCAGTACACGTTCTTCTCGGTCGGCAGCGGCACCGGCCCGACCACACGCGCGCCGGTGCGCGTGACCGTCTCGACGATCTTGCGCGCACTGGCGTCGATGGCCTCGTGGTCGTAGGCCTTGAGCCGGATGCGGATCTTCTGTCCCGCCATGGCGTGGTAGCTCGCTCTCTGTGGTGCTGCTGCAGGTCCGGACCCGCGGACCCGGTCGGGGACCGGGCGGGGCGGTGCTGGTGGTGCGGTGGTGCGCGTACTCACGCGGCAGCGGCGGGGACTTCCGATCGAGCCGGGCGTCCCCGCCGCTGAACCGCGCTACTTGATGATGTTGGTGACGCGACCCGCGCCGACGGTCCGGCCACCCTCGCGGATGGCGAACCGCAGACCCTCCTCCATGGCGATCGGCTGGATCAGCTCGACCGTCATGTCGGTGGTGTCACCGGGCATGACCATTTCGGTGCCCTCGGGGAGGGTCACCACACCGGTCACGTCGGTGGTGCGGAAGTAGAACTGCGGGCGGTAGTTGTTGAAGAACGGCGTGTGCCGGCCGCCCTCGTCCTTCGAGAGGATGAAGACCGTTCCCTCGAAGTTCGTGTGCGGCGTGGTCGTGCCGGGCTTGATGACGACCTGCCCGCGCTCGACCTCCTCGCGCTTGATGCCGCGCAGCAGCAGGCCGACGTTCTCACCGGCGCGGCCCTCGTCGAGCAGCTTGCGGAACATCTCGATGCCGGTGACCGTGGTCGTCTGCTTGGTCGGGTGGATGCCGACGATGTCGACCGTCTCGTTGACCTTCAGGACACCCCGCTCGATGCGGCCGGTCACGACGGTGCCGCGGCCGGTGATCGTGAAGACGTCCTCGATCGGCATGAGGAACGGCTTGTCGATCTCGCGCTCCGGGTCCGGGATGAACTCGTCGACGGCGTTCATGAGCTGCAAGACCGACTCGCTCCACTGCGCGTCGCCCTCGAGCGCCTTCAGCGCCGACACGCGCACGATCGGCGCGTCGTCGCCCGGGAACTCGTACTGGCTGAGCAGCTCGCGGACCTCGAGCTCGACGAGCTCCAGGATCTCCTCGTCGTCGACCATGTCGGCCTTGTTCAGCGCCACGACGATGTAGGGCACGCCGACCTGGCGGGCCAGCAGGACGTGCTCCTTCGTCTGCGGCATCGGGCCGTCGGTGGCCGCCACGACCAGGATGGCGCCGTCCATCTGCGCCGCACCGGTGATCATGTTCTTGATGTAGTCCGCGTGACCGGGGCAGTCGACGTGCGCGTAGTGCCGCTTCTCGGTCTGGTACTCGATGTGCGCGATCGAGATCGTGATGCCGCGCTGCTTCTCCTCGGGCGCCTTGTCGATCTGGTCGAAGGCGAACACCGGGTTGACCTCGGGGTACTTGTCGTGCAGCACCTTCGAGATCGCCGCGGTCAGCGTCGTCTTGCCATGGTCGATGTGACCGATGGTCCCGATGTTGATGTGCGGCTTGGTCCGCTCGAACTTGGCCTTGGCCACTTCCTTCTCCTTCTGCCTCGGGCTGTAGCTGGGTGTTCCTCTTGCCTGTGGGCTACTCGCCCGTGGCCTTCGCGATGATCTCCTTGGCGACGTTCTGCGGCACCTCGGCGTAGCTGTCGAACTGCATCGAGTAGCTCGCCCGGCCCTGCGTCTTGGAGCGCAGGTCGCCGACGTAGCCGAACATCTCCGACAGCGGCACCAACGCCTTGACGACGCGGGCGCCGCCGCGCTCCTCCATGGCCTGGATCTGGCCACGGCGGCTGTTCAGGTCGCCGATGACGTCGCCCATGTTCTCCTCGGGCGTGGTGACCTCGACGGCCATCATCGGCTCGAGCAGCACCGGGTTCGCCTTGCGAGCGGCGTTCTTGAACACGATCGAGCCGGCGATCTTGAACGCCATCTCCGACGAGTCGACCTCGTGGTAACCACCGTCGAGCAGCGTCAGCTTGACGCCGACCAGCGGGTAGCCCGCGAGGACGCCGTACTGCATGGCCTCCTGCGCACCGGCGTCCACCGAGGGGATGAACTCCTTCGGGATGCGTCCACCGGTCACCTGGTTGACGAACTCGTAGCTCGGCCCGTCGGCGGTCATCTCGAGCGGCTCGAGACGCACCTGGACCTTCGCGAACTGGCCCGACCCACCGGTCTGCTTCTTGTGCGTGTAGTCCTCGCGCTCGACGACCCGCTTGATCGTCTCGCGGTAGGCCACCTGCGGCTTGCCGACGTTGGCCTCGACGCGGAACTCGCGGCGCATCCGGTCGACGAGGATCTCGAGGTGGAGCTCGCCCATCCCCTTGATGATCGTCTGACCGGTCTCCTCGTCGTTCTGGACCTGGAAGGTCGGGTCCTCTTCGGCGAGCTTCTGGATCGCGGTGCCGAGCTTCTCCTGGTCGCCCTTGGTCTTGGGCTCGATCGCGACCTCGATGACCGGGGCCGGGAACGTCATGGACTCGAGCACGACCGGCTTCTGCGAGTCGGCGAGGGTGTCACCAGTGGTGGTCTGCTTCAGCCCCGCGACGGCGATGATGTCGCCGGCGCCGGCACGCGGCAGCTCCTCACGCTTGTTCGCGTGCATCTGGTAGATCTTGCCGATCCGCTCCTTGCGGTCCTTGGTCGCGTTCAGCACCTGACTGCCGTTCTCCAGGACACCGGAGTAGATCCGCACGAAGGTCAGCTTGCCCAGGTGCGGGTCGGTGGCGATCTTGAACGCGAGCGCGCTCAACGGCTCCGACTCCTCGGGCATGCGCTCGACCGGCGTCTCGCCGTCCATCAGCGTGCCGTGCACCGCGCCGACGTCGATCGGCGAGGGCAGGTAGTCGATGACCGCGTCGAGCATCGGCTGGACGCCCTTGTTCTTGAACGCCGAGCCGCAGAGGACAGGGTTGACCAGGTCGGCGAGCGTCGCGCGGCGGACCGCCGCCCGGAGCTGCTCGACGGTGACCTCCTCGTCGCTCAGGTAGGCCTCGGCGATCTCGTCGTCGACGTCGGACAGCGTCTCCAGCAGCGTCTCGTGCCACTGCGCGGCGTCGTCCGCCAGCTCCGCCGGGATGTCCTCGACGGAGTAGTCGTCGCCCTTCTGGGTCTCGCCACGCCACGTGAGCGCGCGCATGCCGACCAGGTCGACGACGCCGATGAAGTCCGCCTCGTTGCCGATCGGGATCTGCAGCACCGCCGGCCGGGCGTTGAGCCGGTCCTTCATCATCTGGACGCAGCGGAAGAAGTCCGCGCCGGTGCGGTCGAGCTTGTTGACGAAGCACATCCGCGGGACGTTGTACTTGTCGGCCTGGCGCCACACCGTCTCGGTCTGCGGCTCCACCCCGGCGACACCGTCGTACACCGCGACCGCGCCGTCGAGGACACGCAGCGACCGCTCGACCTCGACGGTGAAGTCCACGTGGCCGGGCGTGTCGATGATGTTGATCGCGTGGCCCTTCCACGTGCACTTGGTGGCAGCGGAAGTGATGGTGATGCCGCGCTCCTGCTCCTGCTCCATCCAGTCCATCGTCGCGGCGCCGTCGTGCACCTCGCCGATCTTGTAGTTGATGCCGGTGTAGAAGAGGATGCGCTCGGTCGTCGTGGTCTTGCCCGCGTCGATGTGCGCCATGATCCCGATGTTGCGGGTCTTGGCGAGCTCGGCGTTCTTGGCCATGGTGTCCCTCAGTGAGTCAGGCTGGGAGGTCGTGCGCGAAAACGCGCACTACCACCTGTAATGCGCGAAAGCGCGGTTGGATTCCGCCATCTTGTGGGTGTCCTCGCGCCGCTTGACGCTGGCGCCGAGGCCGTTGCTGGCGTCGAGCAGCTCGTTCATCAGCCGCTCGGTCATGGTCTTCTCCCGGCGCTGCCGGGAGTAGCCGACCAGCCAGCGAAGGGCGAGCGTGGTGCTGCGGCCGGGCTTGACCTCGATCGGCACCTGGTAGGTGGCACCGCCGACGCGCCGGCTCTTGACCTCGATCGTCGGCTTGACGTTGTCGAGCGCCCGCTTGAGCGTCACCACCGGATCGGTGCCGCTCTTGTCCCGGGCGCCCTCGAGCGCGCCGTAGACGATGCGCTGCGCCAGCGACCGCTTGCCGCCGACGAGGATCTTGTTGACCAGCTGGGTGACCAGCGGCGAGTTGTACACCGGGTCGACGACGAGCGGGCGACGCGGGGCAGGACCCTTGCGCGGCATCAGCTCTTCTCCTTCTTCGCGCCGTAGCGGCTGCGCGCCTGCTTGCGGTTGCGGACGCCCTGGGTGTCGAGCGAACCGCGGATGATCTTGTAACGCACGCCGGGGAGGTCCTTCACACGCCCGCCACGCACGAGCACGATCGAGTGCTCCTGCAGGTTGTGGCCGACGCCCGGGATGTAGGCGGTGACCTCGATGCCGCTGGTCAGCCGGACGCGAGCGACCTTGCGCAGCGCCGAGTTCGGCTTCTTCGGGGTGGTCGTGTAGACGCGCGTGCAGACGCCGCGGCGCTGCGGGCTCCCCTTGAGCGCCGGGGTCTTCGTCTTCCCGATCTTGTCCTGCCGGCCCTTGCGGACCAGTTGATTGATCGTGGGCATGCGGTCTCGGTGTCTCCTGTCGCGCCTGAACTGCCGTTGTTCACTACTGCCGTCCGGTCCCCGGGGTCGGGCGTGTCGCCCGCCTCCGGACCCCGGCCACGAACGGCCTGACCCGGGTATCCCCGCCTCGGTGGCGGCCCGGTCACCCGGTCCGTCCTCACCGCACAGGGAACAGCCCGCATCGCTGCGGGCCAGCGACTTACTCTACCCGGCGGGCCGGAGCCGTGCAAAGCGTGCGGACGGGGACGCCCGCGTCGAGCGGCCACGTCGGAGCGCCGGATGGCCTCGCGTCCGCCGCCCTGGCGTTGATCACGTGCCGGGAACTGGTCTCACGGACACGTTCCCGGCACGTGACGCGTCACGTGCCTGCCTGCGATCAACAGCGCCGGGCGGTCGGAGTCCGACCGCCCGGCGCTGTTGATTCCCTCGGAACGTCAGCGGTACTCGTCGTAGCCGTACTCCTCCAGCGGCACCGCCGGCCCGAGGCCCGCGTTGCCGAACCCGTAGTAGTCGTTCTCGTCGTAGCCGGCCATGGAGAACGCCGCGGCGCGGGCCTCCTCGGTCGGGTTGACGTCGACGTTGCGGTACCGGGCGATGCCGGTGCCCGCCGGGATCAGCTTGCCGATGATGACGTTCTCCTTCAGGCCCAGCAGCGAGTCGCTCTTGGCGGAGATGGCCGCGTCGGTGAGGACGCGGGTCGTCTCCTGGAACGACGCCGCGGACAGCCACGACTCCGTGGCCAGCGAGGCCTTCGTGATGCCCATCAGCACCGGACGCCCGGAGGCGGGCTCGGTGCCCTCGGCGACCACGCGGCGGTTCTCGGCCTCGAACGACCCGCGCTCGACCAGCGAACCGGGCAGGAACTCCGTCGCGCCCGAGTCGATGATCGTGATCCGCCGCAGCATCTGCCGGACGATCACCTCGATGTGCTTGTCGTGGATCGCCACGCCCTGCGAGCGGTAGACCTCCTGCACCTCCCGCACCAGGTGCTGCTGCACCTCGCGCGGGCCCATGATCCGCAGCACGTCGTGCGGGTTCATCGACCCGGCGATGAGCTGCTGACCGGCGTCCACGTGGTCGCCCTCGCCGACCAGCAGCCGGGCCCGGCGGCTGATCGGGTACTCGCGCTCCTCACCGCCGTCGTCGGGGGTGACGACGATCCGGCGGCTCGAGCCCTTGGACCCGTCGGACTCCTCGAGCCGCACCCGGCCGGCGTCCTCGGCGATCGGGGCGACGCCCTTGGGGACGCGCGCCTCGAACAGCTCGCCGACACGCGGCAGGCCGTGGGTGATGTCCTCACCGGCGATGCCGCCGGTGTGGAAAGTCCGCATCGTCAGCTGGGTACCGGGCTCACCGATCGACTGGGCGGCGATGATGCCGACCGCCTCGCCGACGTCGACGAGCTTGCCGGTGGCCAGCGAGCGGCCGTAGCACATCGCGCAGGTGCCCAGCTGCGACTCGCAGGTCAGCACCGAGCGCACCCGGACCTCGCTGATGCCGCGACGCACGAGGGCGTCGATGAGCACGTCGCCCAGGTCGCCGCCGGCGGCGGCGATCGTCTCGCCGTCGACGACGACGTCCTCGGCCAGCGTCCGCGCGTAGACCGAGGTCTCCACGTGGGCGTCCTTGACCAGCGCACCGTCCGGTCCTGGCGCGGCGATGACCATCGTCAGGCCGCGCTCGGTGCCGCAGTCCTCCTCGCGGACGATGACGTCCTGGGAGACGTCGACCAGCCGACGGGTGAGGTAGCCGGAGTCGGCGGTCCGCAGGGCGGTGTCCGCCAGACCCTTGCGGGCGCCGTGGGAGGCGATGAAGTACTCCAGCACCGACAAGCCCTCACGGAAGTTGGACTTGATCGGGCGCGGGATGATCTCGCCCTTCGGGTTGGCCACCAGACCGCGCATGCCGGCGATCTGCCGCATCTGCATCATGTTCCCCCGGGCCCCGGAGTTGACCATGATGTAGACGGGGTTGGTCTTCGGGAAGTTGGCTTCCATCTCCTTGGCGACCTCGCTGGTCGCCTTGGTCCAGACCTCCACCAGCTCCTGGCGGCGCTCCTCCTCGGTGATGACACCGCGCAGGTACTGCTTCTCGATCTTCTCGGCGTCCTGCTCGTACCGGTCGAGGATCTCGGCCTTGCGCGGCGGGGTCACCACGTCGTCGATGGCGATCGTGATGCCCGAACGCGTCGCCCAGTAGAAACCGGCCGACTTCAACGCGTCCAGGGCGTGCGCGACCTCCACCTTCGGGTAGCGCTCGGCCAGGTCGTTGACGATCTGGCCCAGCTCCTTCTTCGTGACCTCGTAGTTCACGAAGCGGTACGACTCCGGCAGCGCCTCGTTGAACAGGCACCGGCCGAGCGTGGTCTGCACCAGCAGCGGCTGACCCGGCGTCCAGTCCTCCGGCGCCTGCCACGGCTCGGCACCGGACGCGCTGCCGCTGTCGACCGACGTCACGCCGCGCAGGCGGACGGTGATCGGCGCCTGCAGGCCGAGCGCCCGCACGTCCCGGGCCATGATCGCCTCGGCCTGCGAACCGTAGACGTGCCCGGCACCGGTCTGGTCCTCGCGCACGGTCGTCAGGTGGTACAGGCCCAGGATCATGTCCTGGGTCGGCATGGTCACCGGACGGCCGTCGGCCGGCTTGAGGATGTTGTTCGTCGACAGCATCAGGACGCGGGCCTCGGCCTGCGCCTCGGCGCTCAGCGGCAGGTGGACCGCCATCTGGTCGCCGTCGAAGTCGGCGTTGAACGCGGTGCAGACCAGCGGGTGGATCTGGATCGCCTTGCCCTCGACCAGCTGCGGCTCGAAGGCCTGGATGCCGAGGCGGTGCAGCGTCGGTGCGCGGTTGAGCAGCACCGGGTGCTCGCTGATGACCTCCTCGAGCACGTCCCAGACGACCGGGCGGGCGCGCTCCACCATCCGCTTCGCGGACTTGATGTTCTGCGCGTGCGACAGGTCGACCAGCCGCTTCATGACGAACGGCTTGAACAGCTCCAGCGCCATGCCCTTCGGCAGGCCGCACTGGTGCAGCTTGAGCTGCGGGCCGACGATGATCACCGAGCGGCCCGAGTAGTCCACGCGCTTGCCGAGCAGGTTCTGCCGGAACCGGCCCTGCTTGCCCTTGAGCAGGTCCGACAGCGACTTGAGCGGGCGGTTGCCCGGCCCGGTGACCGGACGGCCGCGCCGGCCGTTGTCGAACAGCGCGTCGACGGACTCCTGCAGCATCCGCTTCTCGTTGTTGACGATGATCTCGGGCGCGCCCAGGTCGATCAGTCGCTTGAGGCGGTTGTTGCGGTTGATGACCCGGCGGTACAGGTCGTTGAGGTCGGACGTGGCGAACCGGCCGCCGTCGAGCTGCACCATCGGACGCAGGTCCGGCGGGATGACCGGCACGCAGTCGAGCACCATGCCCAGCGGCGAGTTCGTGGTGTTGAGGAAGCTCGCGACCACCTTGAGGCGCTTGAGGGCCCGGATCTTCTTCTGGCCCTTGCCGCTGCGGATCGTCTCGCGCAACGAATCGGCCTCGGCGTCGAGGTCGAAGTTCTGCAGGAGTGTCTGCAGCGCCTCGGCGCCCATGCCGCCCTCGAAGTAGTCCCCGAACCGGTCGCGCAGCTCGCGGTAGAGCAGCTCATCACTGATGAGCTGCTTGACGTCGAGCTTGCGGAAGGTGTCGAGCACCTCGTCGAGGCGGTCGATCTCGCGCTGCGCGCGGTCGCGGATCTGGCGCATCTCGCGCTCGCCGCCCTCACGCACCTTGCGCCGCACGTCGCTCTTGGCGCCCTCGGCCTCGAGCTCGGCCAGGTCGGCCTCGAGCTTCTTGGCGCGCGCGTCGATGTCGGCGTCGCGCCGCTTCTCCAGCGTCGACTTCTCGGCGCTGACCTCGGCCTCCAGCGTCGGGAGGTCGCGGTGCCGCTCCTCCTCGTTGACGCTGGTGATCAGGTACGCCGCGAAGTAGATGATCTTCTCGAGGTCCTTGGGCGCCAGGTCGAGCAGGTAGCCCAGCCGGGACGGGACACCCTTGAAGTACCAGATGTGGGTGACCGGCGCGGCCAGCTCGATGTGGCCCATCCGCTCACGGCGCACCTTCGCGCGGGTGACTTCCACGCCGCAGCGCTCGCAGATGATGCCCTTGAAGCGGACACGCTTGTACTTGCCGCAGTAGCACTCCCAGTCCCGGGTGGGACCGAAGATCTTCTCGCAGAAGAGACCGTCCTTCTCCGGCTTCAGCGTCCGGTAGTTGATGGTCTCCGGCTTCTTCACCTCGCCGTGGCTCCACTGCCGGATGTCATCGGCGGTGGCCAGGCCGATGCGCAGCTCGTCGAACACGTTGACGTCGAGCAAGTTTCCTTCTTCCCTGGTTCCCCTGGATCGGACGGGGTGACTCAGACTTCTTCCACGGAGCTGGGCTCGAAGCGGCGGGACAAGTCGATGCCCAGCTCCTCCGCGGCCCGGTAGACGTCGTCGTCGGTGTCGCGCATCTCCACCGTCTGGCCGTCCGAGGACAGCACCTCGACGTTGAGGCAGAGCGACTGCAGCTCCTTCAGCAACACCTTGAACGACTCGGGGATGCCCGGCTCGGGGATGTTCTCGCCCTTGACGATGGCCTCGTAGACCTTCACGCGGCCCAGGATGTCGTCGGACTTGATCGTCAGCAGCTCCTGCAGCGCGTACGCCGCGCCGTAGGCCTGCATCGCCCAGCACTCCATCTCACCGAAGCGCTGACCGCCGAACTGCGCCTTCCCGCCCAGCGGCTGCTGGGTGATCATCGAGTACGGCCCGGTCGACCGCGCGTGGATCTTGTCGTCGACCAGGTGCAGCAGCTTGAGGATGTAGATGTAGCCGACGGAGACCGGCTCCGGGAACGGTTCGCCGGAGCGACCGTCGAAGAGCCGGGCCTTGCCGGTGGCCCCGATGAGCTGCTCGCCGTCACGGGTCGGCAGCGTCGAGTCCAGCAGGCCGGTGATCTCCTCCTCGCGGGCGCCGTCGAAGACCGGCGTCGCGACGTTGGTGCCGGGCTCGCCGGAACGGGCGCGCTCGGGCAGCCGCCCCGCCCAGCTCGGCGTCCCCTCGACCTGCCACCCGGTCTGGGCGACCCAGCCGAGGTGCGTCTCGAGGATCTGGCCGACGTTCATCCGGCTCGGCACGCCGAGCGGGTTGAGCACGATGTCGACCGGCGTGCCGTCCTCGAGGAACGGCATGTCCTCCGGCGGCAGGATCTTCGCGATCACGCCCTTGTTGCCGTGCCGGCCGGCGAGCTTGTCGCCGTCCTGGATCTTGCGCTTCTGGGCGATGTAGACCCGGACCAGCTCGTTGACCCCCGGCGCCAGCTCGTCGCCGTCCTCGCGGCTGAAGACCCGGACGCCGATGACCTTGCCGGCCTCGCCGTGCGGCACCTTCAGCGAGGTGTCACGGACCTCGCGGGCCTTCTCACCGAAGATCGCGCGCAGCAGCCGCTCCTCCGGGGTCAGCTCCGTCTCGCCCTTCGGCGTGACCTTGCCGACCAGCACGTCGCCCGGCACCACGTCGGCGCCGATGCGCACGATGCCGCGCTCGTCGAGGTCGGCCAGGACCTCCTCGGAGACGTTCGGGATGTCGCGAGTGATCTCCTCGGCGCCCAGCTTGGTGTCACGGGCGTCGACCTCGTGCTCCTCGATGTGGATCGAGGTCAGGACGTCGTCCTGCACCAGGCGCTGGTTGAGGATGATCGCGTCCTCGTAGTTGTGGCCCTCCCACGGCATGAACGCCACGAGCAGGTTCTTGCCGAGCGCCATCTCGCCGTTCTCGGTGGACGGCCCGTCCGCGACGACCTGGCCGGACTCGACCCGGTCGCCCTCGCCGACGATCGGCTTCTGGTTGAAGCTCGTCCCCTGGTTCGAGCGGGCGAACTTCGCCAGCCGGTAGGTCTGGCGGATGCCGTCGTCGGCCATGACGGTGATGTAGTCGGCCGAGAGCTCCTCGACGACGCCGGCCTTGTCGGCGACGACGACGTCCGCGGCGTCGACAGCGGCTCGCAGCTCCATGCCGGTGCCGACCAGCGGCGCCTCGCTGCGCAGCAGCGGGACGGCCTGGCGCTGCATGTTGGCGCCCATCAGAGCGCGGTTGGCGTCGTCGTGCTCCAGGAACGGGATCATCGCGGTGGCCACGGAGACCATCTGGCGCGGTGACACGTCCATGTAGTCGATGTCGCCCGGCTCGGTCAGGTCGACCTCGCCGCCCTTCTTGCGGACCAGCACGCGGTCGTCGATGAAGTCGCCCTGCGCGTCGAGCAGCTGGTTGGCCTGCGCGATGACGTACCGGTCCTCCTCGTCGGCGGACAGGTAGTCGATCTGGTCGGTCACCCGGCCGCCGTCGACCTTGCGGTACGGCGTCTCGATGAACCCGAACGCGTTGACCCGGCCGAAGGACGCCAGCGAGCCGATCAGGCCGATGTTCGGGCCTTCCGGGGTCTCGATCGGGCACATCCGGCCGTAGTGCGACGGGTGCACGTCACGCACCTCGAAGCCCGCGCGGTCGCGGGACAGCCCACCCGGGCCCAGCGCCGACAGCCGCCGCTTGTGGGTCAGACCCGCCAGCGGGTTGGTCTGGTCCATGAACTGCGAGAGCTGGCTGGTGCCGAAGAACTCCTTGATGGAGGCGACGACCGGCCGGATGTTGATCAGCGTCTGCGGCGTGATGGCCTCGACGTCCTGGGTCGTCATCCGCTCGCGGACGACGCGCTCCATACGAGACAGGCCGACCCGGATCTGGTTCTGGATCAGCTCGCCGACCGTGCGCAGCCGCCGGTTGCCGAAGTGGTCGATGTCGTCGGTCTCGTAGCCCTCCTCGCCGGCGTGCAGCCGGATGAGGTACTCGATGGTCCGGACGATGTCGTCCTCGGTGAGCGTGCCGGTGGTGACCGGGACGTCCAGGCCCAACTTCTTGTCGGCCTTGTAGCGGCCGACCTTGGCCAGGTCGTAGCGCTTCGGGTTGAAGAACAGGTTCTCCAGCAGCGCCTGCGCGGACTCGCGCGTCGGCGGCTCACCCGGACGCAGCTTGCGGTAGATGTCGAGCAGGGCCTCGTCGCTGGTGGCGATGTGGTCCTTCTCGAGGGTCGCGATCAGCGTCTCGGACCAGCCGAAGTGCTCACGGATGCGGTCCTCGGTCCAGCCGAGCGCCTTGAGCAGGACGGTGACGGGCTGGCGGCGCTTGCGGTCGATGCGCACGCCGACGGTGGCGCGCTTGTCGATGTCGAACTCCAGCCACGCGCCGCGACCCGGGATGATCTTGACGCTGTAGACGTCGACGTCGGAGGTCTTGTCCAGCGTGCGGTCGAAGTAGACGCCCGGGGAACGGACGAGCTGGCTGACGACCACCCGCTCGGTGCCGTTGATGATGAAGGTGCCCTTGCGGGTCATCACCGGGAAGTCGCCCATGAAGACCGTCTGCGACTTGATCTCACCGGTCTGGTTGTTGGTGAACTCCGCGGTGACGAACAGGGGCGCCGCGTAGGTCATGTCCTTGTCCTTGCACTCCTCGATGGACGCCTTGACGTCCTCGAAGCGCGGGTTGGAGAAGGACAGGCTCATCGAGCCGGAGAAGTCCTCGATCGGCGAGATCTCGCCGAGGATCTCCTCGAGGCCGGACTGCGTCTGGCTGCCTGCCGTGGATCCGGCGCCGACGCGAGCGCGCCAGGCGTCGTTACCGACGAGCCAGTCGAAGGAGTCCGTCTGCAGCGCGAGGAGGTTCGGGACCTCGAGGGGCTCGCGGAGTTTGGCGAACGACGTCCGGGGCGGTGCGGCCGGGATACCGGCGATCGTGGTGGGGCTGTCGGTACCGGAGCGGGAAACTGCCAAGATGCGTCCTTCCAAGGACTAGCTGCCAGCAGGTGGCGACCGGTGACGCGGGTGCGTCCTCTGCGCGCGGCGTCCTTCGCCCGGACCTGGAGCGCGGGCATGCGGAAGAGGCCCGTGATGGGCCGGGGGCAGGCGGAGGGCAGCGCAACACTCGAGTCTAGCGCCCGGGAGCGTGTCTGTCCACGGCCAAGCGGACCGGACCGCGTCGTCGCGGCCGGCCGCCTCGTGCGGGGCCTGCGGTGGACCGGCCGCCCGGGATCCGCTGCCGTCTGCGTGCCCGGCGGGTCTGCTGCCTGGGCGTCCCGGGCGCCGCACCCGCGGTGCCGCGCTCCCTGTGAACTGTGCCCGGTGCCGGTTCCGCCGTCAAGCACCGCGCGGGCGGCGTGTGGACGGCGTGTGGACGGTCTGTGGACGGCGAGGCGGCCGAACGCGGACCGTTCCGCGGGGGCGACACGCCGCGCGGCAGCCGCTCTGGGGCCGGCGTCCGCACAGTGCGGGGCCCGCCGCACCGGAACGCGAAGACGGGGCGGCCGGATCGCTCCGGGCGCCCCGTCTTCGCGGGATGCGGACTACTTGACGGTGACCGACGCGCCGGCGCCCTCGAGGGCGGCCTTGGCCTTGTCGGCGGCCTCCTTGTTGACGCGCTCCAGGACGGTCTTCGGCGCGCCGTCGACCAGGTCCTTGGCCTCCTTGAGGCCCAGGCTGGTGAGCGTGCGCACCTCCTTGATGACCTGGATCTTCTTGTCGCCGGCGGCGTCGAGGACGACGTCGAACTCGTCCTTCTCCTCCTCGGCGGGGGCACCGGCGTCGGTACCGCCGCCGCCGGCGGCCGGGGCGGCCACGGCGACCGGCGCCGCGGCGGTGACCTCGAAGGTCTCTTCGAACTGCTTCACGAAGCCCGACAGCTCCAGGAGGGTCATCTCCTTGAACGCGTCGAGCAGCTCGTCGGTGGACAGCTTCGCCATGGCTGGCGTCCTTTCTCGTTACTCGCCAGCGGTGTCGCTGGAAGGGGTGTCAGACGGGGTGTCGGTGGGGGTCTCGGCGGCGGCAGGCTGGTCGCGGGTGCTGTCCGCTGCGGCCGGCTCGTCGGCGGTGGACTCCGCCGCGGCCGGCTGGTCGGGGGTGCTTCCGCTGCGGCCGGCTGGTCGGCGGTGGACTCCGCGGCGACCGGCTCGTCGGCGCCCTTCTTCTCCTCCAGGGCGGCGGCCAGGCGGGCGAGCTGGGCCAGCGGCGCCTGGAACAGGCCTGCGGCACGGGTCGGCAGCGCCTTCATCGCGCCGGCGAGCTTGGCGAGGAGCACCTCGCGGGGCTCGAGGTCGGCGATCTGCGTGACGTCGGCCGGCCCGATGGCCTTGCCGTCGAGCACGCCGCCCTTGATGACCAGCAGCGGGTTGCCGCGGGCGAAGTCGCGCAGGCCCTTCGCGGCCTCGACCGGATCTCCCTGGATGAAGGCGATCGCGGTCGGGCCCTGGAGCAGGCCCTCGTCGATCGCCACGCCGGCCTCGCTCGCCGCACGCTTGGTGAGCGTGTTCTTGACGACGGCGTAGGTGGTGTCGCGGCCCAGTGCGCGGCGCAGCTCGGTGATCTGCTTGACCGTCAGTCCGCGGTACTCGGTGATGAGCGCCGCCGACGACGAGCTGAACTGCTCGGTGATCTCGGCGACTGCGGTCGCCTTCTCCGCGTTCGGCATCGTGTCCTGCGTCCTCCTCTCTCGATCTGGGGCTGGTGGGCACCCGCAGAGACGAGGAACGCCCCGGCGCAGCAGCGCACGGGGCGGGAGACGGTGACGCGGACGACCGCGTGACCGGCGAACCGATCCGTCCGCACCTGCGCGGGCCGCTCCGGCGCATCCGGGGCGTTCGATCGCGTGCGCGCACGCGACGACCAGCGGTCTCTGGTGGAACGGGGTCCATGGTACGGCCCCGGCGGCGGGTCGACCAACCGTCGACCGACCCCCGGGGCCGTCCGCACGGATCAGGGGTCGATGCCGTGCAGCACCACCGCGTGCCCGACCGGGTCCAGTTCGGCGGACTGGTCGACGCCGGCGGGCACCAGGGTGTCCATCACCTTCGGCACCGACCCGGGCGCGACCGCGCAGATCGGGCTGGTCCCACCCGCGGCGCAGACGCCGAACTGGTAGGGCTGCGGCGTCGCCTGGAACGCGCGCGCCTGGTCCGGACTGAACCCGTCCTGGCCGTGCAGGGTCAGGACGAACGACCAGCCGGCCGCGGGTGTCCCGCCCAGCGCGTCCTTGCTCACCGAGAAGGTGATGTAGCGGGAGATCGCGTTGGCGCTGATCGTCACCGTGCCCTTCGTCGCCCCGGTGGCGTCGACGAAGCGCTGGCCGAAGCCCTGCACCTCGATCAGCCGCGACCAGGCGTCAGCCGGCGCGATGGAGTAGTTGAAGCTGGCCGCCGACGCCGAGGTCGACGTCGGGCCGGCGGGGCCGTGGACGTACAGGTCGATCAGCTGCGCCCCGAGCGGGCTGCCGAACGTCGGCGTCAGGTCAGCGGTCTGCACCCGGAAGGTCACCGTGGTCCCGGTGTCGTAGACCTGGAACCGGGTCAGGTCGTACGCGCCGGGGTGGAAGTCCGCGGCGGTCGGGTAGCGGTAGGTCCCCGGGCCGTTGTCGTCTCCGGTCGGGTCGGTGACGTCCTTGATCAGCGTGCCGTCGACGACGTCGTTGACGACCGTGCGGACGGTCTGTGCCGTGCCGCCGTCCGGCGCGGTGGCGGAGATGATCAGCGCGTTGGTGCCCTCCGCCGTCGGCAGCGAGACGGTGAACGCCCCGGAGCCGTCGGCGGTGGTCGTGGCGCGCGGTGACGGCGCCGTTGCGGTCGGTCGCCACGTCCAGGACGTCGACGGTCGCGCCGGGTGCCGCCGTCCCGCTGACGACGATCGGGTTGGTGGCCACCGTCTGGTCGACCGGGCTGGTGACCGTCAGGGTGGTCGCGCGCTGGGTGTGGGTGACGTACCGGTCGACGGTCTGCGCCGGCTTCTCGAGCACCTTGCCCGCGCTGAGGTCGGCCGCGAGCCGGGCGAACGCCGCCGCGCCCCAGGTCAGCGGGGCTGCCGAGCCGTCCGGCTTGCCGTCGACGAACCCGATGGAGGCGACCGTCGGGTCGGTGCCGTACGGCGATGCCGGGACGTTCGGCGACGTCCCAGTCCTGCTCGGGCACCAGCCCCACGCCGCTGGACAGCGCGGCCATCGAGGTCAGCAGTGCACCCGCCGTGGCGGAGTCACTTGTGCTGATCGACTGCTCACCGCGTTCGCCGGACAGCACGGGCCAGATGTGGCCGGTGCCCTTGTCGCTCGGTGCCCACGGACGGCCGTCGACGTCGCAGCTGGTGAGCGGGTCGGCAGCCACGCAGTCGCCGTAGCCGTCGCCGTTGTAGCGCAGCCAGCCCGGTCCGCTCGGCGTGGTCCGCTTGATCGTCGCGTCGACGACCGGCAGGGAACGCTGCACGTCCGGGTCGTCGGCCGGCAGCTCACCGAGCCGGACGAGGTCGAGGAAGCCGGCGTCGATGACCTGTCGCTGGTCCAGGGTCGGACCACCGTTGCCGAGGTCGTAGCTGATCGCTGCGTTCGGGTCACCGGTCTTGGAGAGCCGGATGAAGTACGGCTGGTCCGACAGCGGACCGTTCGTCGTCACCGTCCAGCCCTTGACGCTGCGCTGGTACTGATCGGCGGTGGCGAGCCACGCGCGGGCGTCGCGCGGCGTCGCCGCTGCTGCTGCGCGATCGTGGCCGGCGGCGACGAGACCGGCGATCTCCGCCGCGATCGTCGACGGCGAGTACCCGCTCTGCTCCTCCCACCGCTCCGGGCCGGCGGCCGGGCCGTGGGTGGCGACGTAGTTCGCCGCCGCCTGCGAGTGCGGCCACAGCGTCGTCGTCGTCGCCGAGGCCGGACTGCAGCGCCATGAGGAGCGGGAAGCGCGTCCTCGTCCAACTGGTTGTTGAACGAGTCGGGCGCGGGCTTCCCGTTCACCAGTGAGTTGCGCGGGATCGAGCCGTCGGGCTGTTGCTGGCGCAGCAGCAGGAACCGGGCGGTGTCCCGGGCCGTCGTCAGGTCGCCGTCGACGAGCAGGGCGCTGAACGCCTGGTACAGGTCGCGGGCGAACACCTCGCGGTAGCTGCCGAAGTAGGTGTTCTTGCTGTCGCCGGCCGAGACCGCCTGGCCCCACGGGGACGCCAGCGACGCGACGATCGCGCCCGGGTAGGTCTTGTCCTCGCTGGCCTTCACGACGTTGGCGCTGAGGTAGTACTGCTTGAGCATGCTCAGGCGCTGGGCGGGCGGCACGCCGGGCAGCGACGCCTTGATCGGCTTCAGGCCGACGTCGTAGCGCAGCCAGCCGAGCTGGTAGTCCGCGGAGATCGCGGCGAAGCTGCGGCCGAGGCTGGCGCCGGCCGTCGAGACGGCGGCCGCCTGGGTCTGGCCGAACCCGAGCGCCAGCGTCACCGAGCCGGACGCCCCTGGCTTGAGGTTGACGGCGGCGGTCTGCTCGACGTTGCCGAGCGTCGCGGTGTCGTACTGCGGGCTGAGCGCGTGCGCCGGTGGACAGCTCGGTGAGCCCGTCGCTCGGCGTCCCGACGAACCCGCTGCTCGCCGCGCCGAAGGCCGGGGTGGCGCGCAGGGCGAGGAAGCTCGGCACCGCGTAGTCGCGGTTCGCGGCGTTGGTGGCGGTGACCGTGTCGTAGGAGACCGGGACGGGTGAGCCGGTGCTGCGGTCGACCACGGCGGAGTCGGCGCCGCCGTTGTCGCCAACCTCGCCGGGGGTCGAGGTCACGCCGCCACCGTTGCCGCCGACGGTCGCGTCCATCCGCACGTACAGCTTGTACTTCTTCGCCGCGGCGGTGAGCCCGGTGTACGTCGTGCGCATGACGACGCTGTCGCGGGCCGGGTCGGTGAGGTAGGTGGTGATCAGGCGGTAGGCGCCGCTCTTGGCCGTCGAGGTCACGGTGCAGGCCATCCCGGTCGGGTCGGCGGCGACGGTGTACGTGGTGTCGCGGCTCTGCAGGTCGGTGAAGCTCGAGCCGTCGGTCACCAGGTACTGCAGCGTCTCGATGTTGGTGGTGTCGACGGTCGGGGCGTACACGTCGGACAGCACGCCGTTCGCGACCGTGTACCAGATCTTGCTCGTCGTGTTCCGGGCGGTGCCGAGGCAGTCCTTGCGGGCGAGGTCGAAGTGGCTCAGCGCGCCGGGACCTCCCGGAGCGGGCGCGGGGTCTGCCGCGGCGGACGCCGGGGCGACGGCGGTCAACGCCGCGGTGACGAGGCCCGCGACGGCGAGCGCCGCGGTGGACAGGACGGCGCGGCGACGGCGCACGGGCACTCCGCTTCTGCTGTGGATCTGCTGGATGACCGGGATCGCCATCCGACCCGGAGAGCGTCGGCGCTGTCAACACTTTCGTCGGTAAGGGCCGGATCGTCCCGAACGGAGTCACGATCGAGGCGGCGCGCCAGGACGTGCCGAAGCAGACGAACGGCGCCGGCGTCCCGTCCGGCGCGTCCTGCAGGGCGTCGGCCAGGGCCTCGGCGGAGTCGCGGCCGTTCGTGAGGCGGTCGTGGTAGCGGACCATGACGTCGCAGGCGACGTCGTCGCCGACCGCCGCGACTCCCGCCACGACGCTGCGGGTACCGCGGTGCAGCAGGACGCTGGTCAGTCCGAGCGGCTCGTCACCGGGCCGGATGGTGGCGACCCCGAGCTCGCACGCCGACAGGACGACGTGCTCGGCGAGCGGGCCGGTGTGCTCGAGCTCGTGGGCGAACATCGGACCGTCGGACAACCGGAGCGAGGAGAACAGCGGGTTGTCCGTCGCGTGCCGCCCGTGGGCGGCGATGTGGACGACGTCGCTGGAGGTGAGGACGTCCGTGACGTCCGGGCAGGTCGCGGAGTCGCCGCAGACCAGGCGCGCGCCGGGCCAGCGATCGGCGACCTCGGTGACCTCGGAGTCGGCCCGCTCGAGACCCGGGCCGGACACGGCGCCCACCCGGGGGCGTCCGGCGCGCAGGGGACGGACGTCGAGCACGCCCTGCCAGGTGCTCGCCGAGGGTGCCACCTCGACCGGGATGCCGCGCAGCGAGGGCACCAGCGTCCACGGCAGCACGGCCATCGCGCCCGGCGGCAGGACGACGAGGCGGCGGTCGGGCAGCCGCAGCGGCGCGAGCAGCTCGCCGTCGAGTGCCTTGAGCGTCCGGTGCAGCGACGCTGCCGCCGTCTCGCGGAGAGCACCGGGCAGCGTGCGGTGGGCGAGCGCGTCCAGGTCTGCGCGGGCCCGGCGCGCCAGCTCGCGCAACCTCCGGACCTCGCCGATCGGCTGCATCCGCGTCGACGCCGCCCCGGTGCGCACGGCGTGCACGACGCCGCGGGACGCGACGAAGTAGACGACCACGGCGTCCCGCTCCGCCGCGGCGGCCCGCAGCTCGGCGAGCCCGACCGGGCGGCGGGTGTCGCCCGCACCGGTGCGGGTCCACGCCCGGGCCGCGATGCGGCGTTCGAGCTCGCGCCGCCGTTCGTGCAGCCGGCCCACCGCGCCGGCGTCGAGGTCCACGGCGCCGAGGCGGTCCACGACCTGGCGCAGTTCGGCGAGCAGGACCGCCGTCTCGTCGTCGCGCGGCGGACGGACGGCGGGCAGCCGGCCGGCGACCGCGCGGCCGCGCTCGGCGGCGGCAATGACCTCGTTCGCCCGCCCTGAGGCGACCGCCATCGCGACGTCCAGCTGCGCCAGCCGCTGCCCGTGCACCGAGCTCGCGGCGCGCAGCTCGACGCTGCCGAACCGGGCACGGTGGGCGTCGAGGTCGGTGAGACCGGCACGCACCGCCCGCCGGGCGGCCGCCCGGTCCCCGTCCTGCAGCGCCGCGCGGGCCTGCACGTAGCGGGCGTGCAGTCGCAGCGCGATCGGGTCGGCGGGACGGGGCCGGGTGGTGGAGGCGACCGTGCGGGCGGCGGCGACGTCACCGGAGGCCAGGCGCAGTTCGGCCGCGACCAGGGCCGCCATCCGCGCGGCGGCGGGATGGCCGTCGGCCTCGAACTGGTCGGCCAGCGCCGTGGCCACCGCGAGCATCCGCGGGGTGCGGCGCCGGGCCAGGAAGTCCGCCTCGAGGATCAGCAGCTCGGCCTGGCGCAGCCAGCGCAGGTTGTCGCGGCGGCGGAACCGGGTGCGGGCGCGGACGGCGAACCGGCGCGCCGTCTCCGGCTCACCGCGCACCAGGGCGCACTCCGCCCGGGACAACTCGACCTCGCCGAGGTCCTGGGCCAGCCGTTCCCGGGCGAAGATCCGCGCGGCCTCCTCCAGCGTGTCGTCGGCCTCGGACAGCAGACCCGCCTCGACCAGGACGCGCGCCCGGTCGAGCAGCGGGATGCCGCGCGGGAGGTCCTCGCCGAGCGCCGCGGCCGCGGCCATCCGGTCCAGCGCCTCGGGCAGGTTGCCGCGGAGGAACTCCAGGTAGCCCAAGTTGTGCAGGGCCTTGTACTGCTCGAGCGAGGCCCCGGACGCGCGCGCGGCCTCGAGTGCGGACGCGAAGGACGCGGCGGCGCGGGAGGTCTCGCCCAGGACCATGTGCGCGGTGCCGAGGGTCAGGAGCAGGTTCGGCCGGTCCTGCCAGCGCAACTGGGGGATCTCGGCCGCGGCGGAGAGTTCGGTGATGGCGTCGGCGAACCGGCCGGCCCGGAACAGGATGGTGCCCCTCTGGGCACGGACGATCGCCTGAGCCGCCCGGTCGCCAGTGCTGCGCGTCAGGCAGTCCGCCTGGTCGAGGAACGGCTGGGCGGCGGCCGGGCCGTTCAGCTCGGACTCGCACATCGCCCGGGTGATCATCAATCGGGCGGTGAGCCCGGCGGCTCCCGGCCCGGACAGCGACCGGGACAGGTCCAGTCCGCGGTCCAGGAGACGGACGGCCACCCGCGGCCGGCCAGTGTTGCTGGCCACGACCGCGCGGGCGTGCAGCGCGCGCGCACGGTCCCACGAGCTGTCCCCCGACGGCACAGGGACAGGTTGTCACGCCGGGGAAGCGGCTACACCTCGATCGACGGTGTGATGACCCGGTTGGCCGCGCTGTCGTCCGGCGGGGTGAGGACGAACTGGACGAAGCCGCGCGGCACGTCCTCGGCGACGAACCGCCCGTCGTCGTCCGCAGCCGTGCGCCGCGGTCCGGCCGGCGTGCGCACCTCGACCTGCACACCCGCGCCCGGCGCGACCCAGCCGTCGATCCGCACCCGGTCCGCGGCGGTGACCGCGACCGTGACCATGACGGTCAGGGCGGAGCTGGTGAAGGTGATCGTCTGGACGCCGGTGGCGTTGTCCGACCGGGCGCCGGCCAGTTCCTTGCTCCCGCGCTGGAGCCTGGCGACCTCGGCCTCCAGGGCGTCCAGCGTGATGCCGAACTGGATCCGGTCGGCTAGACCGCCCGGCGGCGGATCGAGCTCGTCGTACATCGCGGCCAGCTGCCGCAGGACGACGTCGTCGAGGTCGTCCATCGGCTCTACGGCCAGCTCGTCCTCGGTCGGCATCACGGGCTCTCCCATCCGGGATCGGAGGTCAGGGCGGCGCGTAGCTTCGCCAGGCAGCGACCGCGGGTGGGACCGATGCTGCCGACCGGCATCCCCAGCGCCGTGGCGATGGCGGCGTAGTCGGGACGGTCGGCGAACGCGATGACCCGCAGGAGTTGCTGGCAGCGTTCGGGCAGCTTGGTGATGTGGTGCCAGAGCCGGCGGTCGCCGTCGCGGCGCAGCAGTGAGGTCTCGGGCTCCGCCTGCGAGGTGGCGACGACGTCGTCCGCCTCGATCTCGGTGACGTCCTCGCGGTCACTGCCACGCACGACGCGCCACGCCTCCCGCTTGACGCTGATGATCAGCCACTGGAGGACGGCCTGCGGGTCCGAGATGGACCCGGCCGAGCGGACCAAGGAGAGCCAGGCGGTCTGGACGACGTCCTCGGCGGCGTCGCGGTCCAGGCGCTGCGCCCGGGCGGTGTGCCAGAGGATCGGCGTGAGGAGGCTGACGAGGTCGGCCATGCTGCGCTCGTCGCCGTCGCGGAACGCCGCGAACAGCGCCGCCGCACGGGTGGCGAGCGTCCCGGACGCCGGATCGGTGTGCCTCACGCCGGCCGCCGGAGCTTGTCGAGCTCCGCCGTCAGAGCGGCCCATCCGCGCTCGACGCACGCGGTCCGGCTGACGTCCGCCAGCGGACGGTCCGCACGCTGGTCCACCATCCTCGCGGCGAGCTGGCCGGCGAGGACCGGCGCCGCGAACGACGTCCCACTCCACAGCGCGAACCCGCTGGCGAAACTGTCGGGGTCGATCGTCGCCCGCGGCGGGTAGCCCGGCAGCGTCACCTCGAAGGCCGACTGCTCGCTGCCGTTCGTCTTCGGCGACATCGTGCTCACCAGGTTGGCGCCGGGGCGGTAGCAACTCACCCACGGTCCGGTGTTCGAGTACAGCGCCACGCTCTTGTCCGGGTTCTGCGCGCCGACGCTGACCAGCGGGACGCGGTCCTTCGCGCAGCTGGACGACGCTCTGGTCGAACGGTGCGAAGGCCGCGGGGAACATCAGCCGGTCTGTCGAGCCGTTGCCTGCGGCCGCGACGACGGCGACGCCGAGGCGCGCCAGCGCGAGCAGCGCGCCGAGCAGCGCGCTGTCGTAGGCGAAGTCCTCCGGGGTCTCGTGGTAGTACCCCAGCGACAGGTTGACCACGTCGACGATGCGCTCGGCATCCCCGGCGGACTGGGCCAGACCCTGCCGGCGGACGAGCTGCCACAACGCGGCCAGCAGGTCACCCTCGCGGACGGCACCGCTGGTCGGCATGATCCGGATGCCGAGGATCCTGGCGTCCGGGCAGAGCTGGTGGACCAGTCCCGCGATGAACGTCCCGTGCCCGGTGTCGGCGTCGAGGATCCCCTCGAACGGGTCCTCGCTGGTGCCGGTGCCGTCGTCACCGCCGAGGCCGATGACCTGGCCGTCGACCTCGGGATCACGCTCGACGACGTCGGCGGGGAACCACGGGTGCTCGCCGATCGCGGTGTCGAGCACGGCCACGACGGGCCGGCGACCGGTGAGCTCCGGCGTGCGAGCCGGCGGGCCGCCCATCCACGTGACCGGCGTCCGGCCGCCGAGCCCCGGGACCGCGTACTGCTGGGACGCCGAGCCCGCGGTGCCGTACCCGCCCACGAACGGCGCACCGCCGGTTCCGTATCCGCCGACGAACGGGGCGCCGCCGACGCCGTACCCGCCGACGAACGGGGCGCCGCCGATGCCGTAACCCCCGACGAACGGCACACCGTGCACCGGGGCGCACGCAGTCATGAGGTGGTCGAGGCCGACGTCCGCCGCAGCGTCCGCGTGCCGCGCCCGGAAGGTCTGCAGGACGACCCAGGCGTCCGGGGGCTCCCAGACGTCCTCGTCGGCCGGCCGGAGGTCGACGCGCACCGCCACCGGCTCGTCGGGCAGGCTCCGCGCCAGGGCTTCGTCGGCGGCCAGCGGGACGGGCGTCCAGGCCGAGGTCGCGGGCGGTGTCCTGGAGCAGGGGCAGGACGCGCACGAGGTCGCGCACGAGCAGCCGGTGGGTGACGTAGACGGTGTAACCGGGGCGCCGGCCGCGGGTGCGCACGGCGCTCACCGGGTCCAGGACGCGCGCCTGGTACCGGGTGAGGATCTCCGTGGGTGGCCGGAAGTTCGGTTCGCGCCCGATGCAGCGGGGCTCGCGGGTGTGCGGGGCGCTCGTCCCGCTCGTGGGTGCATCTGCATCTGCGCCGCTGGACCTGCCCTGCTCGCTCATGTCCCCCTCGATCGGTGCACGGTTCGTCCCGGTCCCCCGGATGCCTGCGCAGCGTAGGGGCGCACTCGGGCTCCCGGAAGTCAGGAGGACGCCCGTTGGCGCGGTGATACGTCCGTCCTGGGAGAACCGCGAAGGCCCGCCGGACGGTGTCCGGCGGGCCTTCGGTGTGCGGTGTGCGGTGTGCGGTGGTCGACTCAGGCGGTCGCGTCCTCGAGCAGGTTGCGGGTGCGGTTCGGGTCGACCGGGATGCCGGGGCCCATCGTCGTGCTGAACGTGACCTTCTTGAGGTACTTGCCCTTCGACGCCGACGGCTTGCTCCGCACCACCTCGTCCAGGGCCGCGGCGTAGTTCTCGACGAGCTGCTGCTCGCTGAACGACGCCTTGCCGATCACCAGGTGCAGGTTCGACTGCTTGTCGACCCGGAAGGTGATCTTGCCGCCCTTGATGTCGGACACCGCCTTGGCGACGTCCGGGGTGACCGTGCCGGTCTTCGGGTTCGGCATGAGCCCGCGGGGGCCCAGGATGCGGGCGATCCGGCCCACCTTGGCCATCTGGTCCGGCGTGGCGATCGCGGCGTCGAAGTCGAGCCAACCGCCCTGGATGTCGGCGATCAGGTCGTCGCTGCCGACCCGGTCGGCCCCGGCGGCCTCGGCCTCGGCGGCCTTGTCACCGGTGGCGAAGACGACGACGCGCGCCGTCTTGCCGGTGCCGTGCGGCAGGTTCACGGTCCCGCGGACCATCTGGTCGGCCTTGCGCGGGTCGACGCCGAGCCGCATCGCGACCTCGACGGTGCCGTCGAACTTCGTCGGCGAGCTCTGCTTGGCCACCTTCGCGGCCTCGAACGGGCTGTAGAGCCGGCTCTCGTCGATGGCGGCGGCGGCCTTCTCGTACGCCTTGCTGCGCTTCATCTGCTTCTCCTCGTGCTCGTGGTGATCGCGGACGCCGACCCTCGGCGTCCTCCCACCCGTCCCGGCCGTCCCCGACACTCGCGACGAGTCTTGGGATTCCTGCGGACACCCGCACGATCCCCAAGATCATCGCGAAGGAGGCGTCAGCCCTCGACGGTGATGCCCATCGACCGTGCGGTGCCGGCGATGATCTTCGCCGCCTGGTCGACGTCGTTGGCGTTGAGGTCGTCCATCTTGGTCTGGGCGATCTCGCGGACCTGGTCCATGGTCACCTTGGCGACCTTGGTCTTGTGCGGCTCACCGCTGCCCTTGTCGACGCCGGCGGCCTGCAGCAGCAGCCGCGCGGCCGGCGGGGTCTTGGTGACGAAGGTGAACGAGCGGTCCTCGTACACCGAGATCTCGACCGGGACGATCTGCCCGCGCTGGGCCTCGGTGGCCGCGTTGTACGCCTTGCAGAACTCCATGATGTTGACGCCGTGCTGCCCGAGCGCGGGGCCGACCGGCGGTGCCGGGTTCGCGGCACCGGCCTTGATCTGCAGCTTGATGACCGCGGTGAGCTTCTTCTTGGGAGGCATTCTTCTTCTCTCAGATCTTGCTGACTTGGCTGAACGACAGCTCGACGGGCGTCTCGCGGCCGAAGATGGACACCAGGACCTGCAGCTTCTGGTGCAGCGGGTCGATCTCGCTGATCGTGGCGGGCAGCGTGGCGAACGGGCCGTCCATGACGGTGACCGACTCCCCGACGGTGTAGTCGACCAGCGGGGCGGCCTGCTTCTCCGCGGCACCCGACGGAGCACCTCGACCGGAGCCCACCGCGGCCGCCTTCTGAGTCGCCGGCGCGAGGATCTTCACGACCTCGTCCAGCGACAGTGGCGACGGACGGGACGTGGCGCCGACGAAGCCGGTGACGCCCGGGGTGTTGCGCACGGCGCCCCACGACTCGTCGTTGAGGTCCATCCGCACCAGGATGTAGCCGGGGAAGACCTTGCGCTGGACCTGCTGGCGCTTGCCGTTCTTGATCTCGACGACGTCCTCGGTGGGCACCTCGACCTGGAAGATGAACTCCTCCATGTCCAGCGAGCTGATCCGGCTCTCGAGGTTGGTCTTCACCTTGTTCTCGTAGCCGGCGTAGCTGTGCACGACGTACCAGTCGCCGGGCTGCAGCCGCAGGGAGCGGCGCAGCTCCTCGACCGGGTCCTGCTCCTCGACGTCATCCTCCGCGGTCCCGGCGTCGGTCGCGTCGGTACCGGCGCCGGTCGCGTCGCCGTCGGTCGTACTGGCGTCCGCGGCGGGCGCGGGCTCGTCCGCGGCGGGCGCGGGCTCGTCGGCGCCCAGCGCGGCCTCGACCTCCGCGAGCTCGGCCTCGGCCTGCTCGTCCTCCAGGACGGCCTCGGACTCGGTGTCGGCTTCGGCGGCGGCCTCGGCCGGCGCCTCGACGACCTCGTCCCCGGAGGCACCGAGCAGCCGGGCGGCTTCCGACACGGTGGTCGGTTCGTCGGCGACGTGGCCGCCGGTGCCCTCCCGGGTGTCGTCACTGAACTCGGGTCGCTGCGGCACGTCGAACCCGGTGTCGGACGCGCTGTCGTACTCGGACACTCTCTGACTTCCTCAACTCGCTGCAGCCCGCTCGCGGCTGCGGGCGGGGAGGACGCGGATCAGCCGAACAGCAGCAGGATCAGCTTGGCGAACCCGACGTCCAGGCCGGCGACCAGCGCCACCATGACCACGACGAAGACGATGACGACCGCGGTGTAGGTCAGCAGCTCCCGACGCGAAGGCCACAGGACCTTGCGCATCTCGGAGATGATCTCCCGCAGGAACCGGCCGAGCCAGCCACCGCGGGTCGTGACGCGGGGCACGGACTCGGTGCGGGTCTGCGTCACGCTGCTGTCCTCCGGCTGTCAGTACTGCGTTCGTCACGTCGGTGCAGGGGCGACAGGACTCGAACCTGCAACCGCCGGTTTTGGAGACCGGTGCTCTACCAATTGAGCCACGCCCCTACGGACCCCGGACGGGCTCGCCCCAGCGCATGCTGACGCAAGGCCGCGCGGACCCGACGTCGAGTGTACGGCTCGGCCGGGCCCGTCCCCAAACGCCGACCGGCCAGGCAGGGCCGGTCTGGGACACTGGCTGCCATGGCACAGCGCATCTCCGACCGGGTCGCCGCCATCGCGGAGTCCGCGACCCTGGCGGTCGACGCCAAGGCCAAGGCTCTGAAGGCGGCCGGTCGTCCCGTCATCGGGTTCGGCGCGGGTGAACCGGACTTCCCGACCCCGGACTACATCGTCGAGGCGGCCGTGCGGGCGGCCCGCGACCCGCGCTACCACCGCTACACCCCGGTCGCCGGGCTCCCGGAGCTCCGCGAGGCGATCGCGGCCAAGACCGTGCGGGACAGCGGGTACGAGGTCGGCGCCTCCCAGGTCCTGGTCACCAACGGCGGCAAACAGGCGGTCTACACCACCTTCGCGACGCTGCTCGACCCGGGCGACGAGGTGCTGCTGGTCGCCCCGTACTGGACCACGTACCCCGAGGCGATCAGGCTCGCCGGCGGCGTGCCGGTCGAGGTCGTCACCGACGAGACCACCGGCTACCTCGTCTCCGTCGAGCAGCTGGAGGCGGCGCGGACGGACCGGACGAAGGTGCTGCTGTTCGTCTCCCCGTCCAACCCCACCGGAGCGGTCTCCACGCCGGAGCAGGTCCGGGCGATCGGTGAGTGGGCCGCCGCGCACGGGTTGTGGACGGTGACCGACGAGATCTACGAGCACCTCGTCTACGGCGGCGCCCGGTTCGAGTCGATCGCCCGGCACGCCGGTGAGCAGGTGGTCGTCGTCAACGGCGTCGCGAAGACCTACGCGATGACCGGCTGGCGGGTCGGCTGGATGATCGGGCCGAAGGACGTCGTCAGCGCCGCGACGAACTTGCAGTCGCACGCCACCTCCAACGTCGCCAACGTCTCCCAGGTGGCGGCGCTGGCGGCCGTCAGCGGCGACCTGTCGGCAGTGGAGCGGATGCGCGAGGCGTTCGACCGGCGCCGCCAGAGCATCGTCGCCATGCTTTCCGACATCCCCGGTGTCGTCTGCCCGCAGCCACAGGGCGCCTTCTACGCCTACCCGTCCGTCAAGGGGCTGCTCGGCCGGCCGCTGCGCGGGCGCACGGCGTCGACCAGCGCGGAACTCGCGACGCTCATCCTCGACGAGGCGGAGGTCGCGGTCGTCCCCGGCGAGGCGTTCGGGACGCCCGGCTACGCGCGGCTGTCGTACGCCCTCGGCGACGACGACCTGGCCGAGGGCGTCGGGCGCATCGCCAAGCTGGTCGCCGAGGGCTGACGCGCAGCGGCGCGAGGGGGTCTCACCCCGGCAGGTTGAGTTCTGCGTCCCGCTCGAGCTGACGCTCCTCCGTCTCGACCGCGACGTGCACGTGGTCGGAATCCATGGCCAGGCTCACGGCGTAGTAGAAGATGACCAGGCTGAAGAGGATCACCACCAGCAGGTCGATCCAGTTCGGCAGCGTGTTCTGCGAGCCGGTGCCGTAACGCCCGAGCAGCCCGATGATCGTCATCCCGATGAGCCACGGCCAGATCCAGGACGCCGCCCGCCAGTCGATGTCCGGTCGGCGCACGTCCTTGGCCCGCCGCAGCGCCACCTCGAACACCAGCCGCCCGACGAAGATCGCGGCCAGCAGCTTCCACATGGCTTCGAAGCCGCCCCAGTAGATGATCAGGTTGGCGGCGCAGAACGCCGCGGGGTTGAGGAACTTCGGGAACGGTGCCCGGTAGGGCCGCGACCGCTGGGGGTCCCGGGTCTGCAGTGCGGCCAGCGAGACCGGCGCGAACGCGTACATGATCGCCGTGGCACCGGTGACCAGCCCGACCAGTGACGACCAGCTGGGGAACGGCAGGAACGTGATCTCACCGATGATGAAGGCCAACAGGATCGAGTAGACCGGGACGCCGCGCCGATTGGTCTGGGTCAGCTTGTCGGTGATCACCTCTTCCTCGGCCAGCGCGTACGACAGCCGCGCGGAGGTGCCGAGGTAGATCAGCCCGGTGCCGCCCGGCGAGATGACGGCGTCGATCAGCAGGATCGTGGCGAGCCACCCGGCGCCGGCGGCCAGGGCGAGCGTGTAGTACGGACCGTAGTCACCGGCACCGATCGGGTTGGCCCACCCGTGCGTGAGGTTGGACGGCGAGAGCCCGCCGATGAACGCGACCTCGAGCAGGATGTAGATCGCGGCCCCGAGGAACATCGCGGTGATGATCGCCCGCGAGATGTCCTTGCGGGGGTTCCGCGCCTCGCCGCCCATCTGGACGGCCTGTTCGAACCCTTGTAGGGCGAACACCACACCGGCCGGCAACGCGGCGAAGATGCCGTGCACGCCGAAGGGCGCGAACCCGCCGCCGGCGGTGAAGTTCGAGGCGTGGAACCGCAAGGACATGATCACGATGATGGCCAGGATCGGTACTGCGGTCTTCCAGATGACCATCACCGTGTTGCTGTCGGACAGCAGCTTCGCGCCCAGCAGGTTGACCACGGTGAACAGGAGCATGGCCAACGTCGCGATCAGCAGTCCCAGCGGCTTGAGCGTCCCGTTGGGGTTGAGCATGTGAAAGTTCTGCTTGGCCCAGTTGGTGCTGTCCAGGTAGGAGATCGCGGCCTCGACCTCGATCGGCGCGATCGTCACCGCCTGTAGATAGGCCGCCCACCCGGCGGTGAATCCGGCGAGCGTCCCGAACGCGAAGTACGGGAACCGCGCGGTGCCGCCGGCGACCGGGTACGCCGCGCCGAGTTCGGCGTGCACCAGGGCGAGGATGAGCAGCAGGATCGCGGCCAGGATCCAGGAGATGAGCGAAGCCGGTCCGGCGGCCTTGGCGGCGCCGAGCGCGCCCAGCAGCCAGCCCGAGCCGATGATCGAGCCGAGGCTGATGAACGTCAGGCCGAGGAAGCCGATGCTGCGCCGTAGCTCCCGGCTGGGGGCGGCGGATCCGGTGCGTGCCGGGGCGTCCTGCGCCATGCTGACCTCCTGCCAAGTGGATCAGTGCACTGACGCGGAGCCTAGGCCTTGGGCCGGTGGCAGCACAGCATCCCTCCCAAACCAGACGTTCGGTCGGGCCGGCTCAGGTCAGCGCGCCGTACTCCGGGTGCTCCTCGACGAAGCGGGCCACGAACGGGCACTGAGCGACGATGCGGCCGCCGCCGGCCCGCACGTCGTCCAACGCGCGGCGGACCAACGTGCTCCCGATCCCCTGGCCCTCGGCGTCGCCGTCGACCTCGGTGTGGGTGAACACCGTCCGCCCGTCACGGTCCCGGCGGTAGTACGCGGACCCGAGCGTCCGGCCGTCGACGACGGCGACGTAGCGGGACCTGGCGTCCTCGTGGCGGACCTCGACCTGCTGTCCGTCGGGGGTGTCGGTCATGGCAGGGCTCCGGCTCTGGTGAGGGCGGCGGTGGCCGCGGGGAGGTCCTTCAGGGCGGTGGCGAGGTCGGACGGGTCGGCGACCCGCCAGGCGTTGGCGTTGACGTAACAGCGGACCGCGGCGTCGAACGCTGCCGCGCCGGCGGCGTTGCGTGCCGCGTGCAGCGCCGCGGCGCCCTTGTCGTAGGTGATCTCGGTGTACCTGCGCTCGTCGGAGCCGTAACTCTCGGTGGACGCGTCGACCGGGCCCGGGTCGTCGAGCACCGCCGGGGACGGCGGGTCGCCGTCGACCAACTGCTCGCCGTAGGACGCGAACGCCTCGTCGAGCCACGGGTGGCTCGCCTGGCTGTTGCCGACCATCGCGTAGAACCACTGGTGCGCGGTCTCGTGGACGTCCACCACCTGGTCCTGGGCATCGGTGGCGCCGTGGAGCAGGAGCAGGACGCTGCCGGGGTACTCGATGCCACCGCCGTCCCCGGGCAGGCTCGCCACCGACAGCGACGGGAAGGGGAACGGCCCGAAGCGGCGGCTCAGCTCGGTGATGGCGCGGCGCTCCTGCGCGACGACGGTGTCCCGGTCCGAGGTGGACGTGCCGCCGACGCGCAGCGCCGTCCCGTCCACCGTGGTGTCGGAGACCGCGAACGGACCCGCTGCGACGCTGACGTCGCGGGCGGCGTCGAGCGTGGCGTGCCAGCGCCTTGTGCCCGCACCGGCGTCGGTCGCGGCGCGAGGCGTGCCGGACATCAGGACGGTGTCGGCGGCCGGCGCCGTGACGGTGAGGTCGGTGGCCATCGCCTCGCTCGTGGCGGTCTCGGCGGCCAGCGCGCTCATGGGTTCGGTGTGCCAGCCGTACCCGCGTTCCCAGGCCAGCAGCGGCTGGGCGGAGCCGAACCACGCGTAGGTGTCCCGCCCGGAACCGGAGCGGCCGAACCGGTCGAAGCTGTTGCGGCCGAGCGTCACGTCGAAGCTCAGGTCGGCGCGGACGGTCGTCCCGGCGGGTACCGGCGACGCGAACGGCAGGTGCAGCAGGCCGCCCTGGGTCGCCGGTGCGGCGCCGCTCGCGCTGTACGTCGGCGCCCCGGCCCCGTGGTCGGCCGAGGCAGCGGTGACACGGATGCCGTTGCCGGCCTCCACCGTCGGCGGGGAGTTGGCCGTCAGCCGGAACACCAGCTCGGTGATCCGGGCGTCGGGAGTGAACTCGACGTGCTCACTGCCGTGCACGCTCGCCAGGTCCGGCGCGACGGTGAAGTCCAGCCGCACCCGCGGGCGTGCCGGGTCCGGCGGGACGTACGACGTCGGACAGGTAGTGGCAGCGGAGGACGTCGGCGCGGGCGTGGTGCTGCGTGCTGCGCTGGTGCCCGTCCCGGACGTGTGGCTCGAGCAGCCGGCGAGCAGCACGGCCGCAGCGAGAACGGCGGCCGCCGCCGCGTGGGCTGCCCGCACTCAGCGCTCGCCGACCAGCCAGGCCGTCCCGGTCGCGACCTCCGTGTCGAACTGGCGGACGACCTGAGGGGCGAGCGCCTTCTCCGCCTTGCCGCCGAGGAACGGCACGCTGCACTTGAGCTCGCCCGCGAGCCGGCCGGCGGACCCGTCGAGCGCAGGCTCCAGCGTGATGGTTCCCCGCAAGGCCATCGGCTGGCCGACGAAGTCGAGCTCGACGCGGCCCGTGCGCCGGCCGCCGTTCGGCGCGTCCCACCTGATGACCTCGCGGACGTCGACGGACTCGCGGGTGAAGCGGGCGAACGCCTCCGGGACGGCTGTGATGGCGATCGTCCGGGTCACCCTGGTGGTCGGCGCGCCACCGTCGTCCTGGACGTCGACGTCGTACCGCACCGCGCCACACGCCTGCGCCTTGCGCTCCTGGAACCGCGCGTCGGCGAGCATCGTGACGACGGTGTCCGGGTCAGCTGGGTACGCGAAAGTGTGCTCGATCTTCACCGAGCGCCCCGGCCGGGCAGCCGGACGACCGCGCGGGACTTGGCCAGGACCGTCTGCCCGTCGACGGTGACGCGCAGGTCCACCTCGAGCAGGCCGTCCTCGCGCACCTCGGCGACGGTGCCCGCCACCTCGAGGACCGCACCATCGGGGTCCGGCACCACGACAGGGCGGGTGAAGCGCACGCCGTACTCGACGACGGCGCCTGGGTCGCCGGCCCAGTCCGTGACCGCCCGGACGGCGACGCCCATGGTGTACATGCCGTGCGCGATCACGTTCGGCAGCCCGACCGACACCGCGAAGCGCTCGTTCCAGTGGATCGGGTTGAAGTCGCCGGACGCCCCGGCGTAGCGGACCAGGTCCGCGCGTTCCACCCGGTAGCGCTGAACCGGCAGCTCGTCGCCCGCGGCCACGGTGGCCGGCGCGTTCACGCGCCGCCCCCGCGCACGACGATGGTCGAGTACGCGGTGACGACCGGCTCCCCGTCGACGGTCGAGACGTCCCCCCGCGTGCTGACGATGTCGTTGCCGGCGGCCGAGCGGATGTTCTCGACCGTGACGACGACCTGGAGGCGGTCGCCGGCGCGGACCGGCCGGTGCGCGACGAAGCGCTGCTCGCCGTGGACGACGCGCGAGTAGTCGACACCCAGTTCCGGGTCCATGATCACCTGGTGGCCGGCGCGGGAGGTCACCACGATCGGGAAGGTCGGCGGGGCGATCACGTCGGGGTGCCCGAGCGCCCGCGCCGCCGCCGCGTCCCGGTAGGCCGGGTTCGGATCACCGAGGGCGTCGGCGAACTCGCGGATCTTCTCCCGTCCGACCTCGTACGGCTCGGTCGGCGGGTAGGTCCGCCCGACGAAGGCGGCGTTGAGGGCCATGACCCGACGCTAGCGCCCGCTGCCGGACGCGGGCGCGCGGTCCATGGTGGTCACCCCGACGGCGCTCACCAGAGCTCTCCCGCGGCGGCCGCCGCGTCCGCGAGCTGGCGCAGGGCCGTCACCGTCGCGGCCCGCGAGCGTTCCGGCACCCGCTCCAGCAGCGGTCGAAGGAGCGCCAACCGGGCCTCGTTCAGCTCGTCGAGGACTCGCCGGCCGGCCTCCGACAGGGACAGCCGGATCTCGGTGCCGGGTCCGGAGCTGCGCACGACCAGTCCGTCGCGGACGAGGCGGGAGCACAGCCGGCTCGCGGCAGAGGCCGTCGTCCCGAGCCCGGCCGCGACCGTCGTCAGGCTCAGCCCGTCCGGGTCCGTCTCGAGCAGCGACAGGGTGCGGATCTGGGTGGGTGGGAGCGGGGGCGTGCGGGCGTTGCCGGCCCTGACCGTGGCGGCCATGACCACCCGGGCGAGCGCCAGCAACGCGTCCGAGGACGAGTCTGTGCGCGACGTGACACTCACGGTGATCCCTCCGCCTCCCCTGGGTACGGCCTCGACGTCCTAGTTTCCTCATAGCAACAAGGAGGCGCGGTAATGACGTTCCTACTCGCGGCCGGCCCGCAGGGACCGACCACGGAGATCACCGGTACCACAGTGTTCTACCGGTGGCAGTACGAAATCATCCTGTACGCGCTGGTGGTGGCGTTCTTCGCGCTGTTCGCCTCGGGCGTCTACAGCATCTCCACCCGTCAGGAGATCTCCAAGAAGTACCGCACCGCCACCCAGGCCAGCGCGCTGATCACCTGGGTCGCGGCCCTGGCCTACCTGGCCCTGATCGTCGTCTGGCTCACCCGGTGGACCTCGGCCGACGGTGTCCGCTACGCCGCGAAGCCCGGGACGGTGTTCACCGGTCTTCGCTACGCCGACTGGTCGGTCACCGTGCCGCTGCTGACCGTGGAGCTGCTCGCGGTGTGCACGCTGTCGCGGGCGCAGGCGTTCCGGACCCGGTTCGCGGCGATCGCCGCGGCGTTCCTCATGATCCTGACCGGGTTCTTCGGCGTGATCGCCGTCGGCCAGAGCAGCGCCTCGACGACCGAGCTCGTCGTGTGGGGCCTGATCTCGACCGTCTTCTTCATCGCGCTCTACCCGCTGCTGATCGGGCCGATGCGCGCGACGCTGAAGGTCGTCGGGACCGAGGCCGGCACGAGCCTGCGCAACGCCACCGTCCTGCTGCTGTCCATCTGGGGCGTCTACCCGCTCGTCTACCTCATCGCGTGGTGGTCGAAGGACGGCTCGACCGGCTGGGCGACGACGACACAGCTGGCCTTCACGGCGGCCGACATCATCGCGAAGGTCGGCTTCGGCGTCCTGGTCCACAAGGTCGCGAAACTGCGCACCGCGGAGGACGCCACCGAGGAGTCGGCCTCGGTGCCGGACACCTACCCGGCAGAGGTCTACATCTCCGGTGAGCTGATGTCGGTCCCGAACGTCGCAGCGGTGCACGGCTCGGCGTACCCCGACCAGCGGGTGCTCGGCAACGGCGCCGGCCGGGCCGCGCGTCCCGGCGCGACCGGGACCGTCCGCTGAGCAGGTAGGCCGGTGAGTCCCGAACCGACGGTGACGCCGCCCGCCATGACGCCGGCGCGTCCGCTGCCGCGGCTCGCCGGCGTCGCGCGGCGGGTTCCCGTGACCGCCGCCGCGGGCGGCGCTGCCGCGGCTGTCGCGCTCGGCTGGGCTGCGCCGGCATCACTGTCCCGGATCGGTCCGGTGGTCCTGCTCGCCGGCCTGCTCGTCGGTCTACCGCACGGTGCGCTGGACGTCGAACGGGCCGGCCGCGGACGCCCGGCCTGGGCGCGCGCCCTGATCGGGCTCGGTTACCTCGCCGCGACGGCCGCGACGTTCGCTCTGTGGTGGCACTGGCACACCGCGGTGCTCGTCGCGCTGCTCGTCCTGGCCGCGGCGCACTTCGGTGACGCGGACGTCGCGGTCCTGGGGTGGAGCGGTCCCGCGCTGGCGTGGGGTCCCGCCGGGCGGGCGGCGGGTCGGGTCGCGTTCGGCGGGCTGGCGGTCGCGCTGCCGTTCGCCGTCTGGCCGGACGCGACACGCCCGCTGCTGCGCGTGCTGTGCGGGCCCGGCGGGGACGACATCGTCCTCCGGCTGGCCCGACTCGCACTGCCCGCCGTCCTCGTGGTCGCGGCCGGGGTCGCGGTCGGCGCCGCCCGGAGCGGGGACCGGTGGACACCGGTAGCGCTGGCAGCCCTGCTGGCGCTGTTCGCCGGCGCACCGCCGCTGTTCGCCTTCGGTGTCTACTTCGCCGGCTGGCACGCCCTGCGCCAGACCTGCCAGCAACTGGCCGCCGAGCCCGTCGACCCGGCTCGGCCGGCCGGGTTCACGCCGTGGGCGGCGCGGGCGGCAGTTCCCAGCGTGGCGGCGCTGCTCGCCGTCGCGGTCCTCGTCGTCGCCGGCGGGATGCAGCTGTCGGCGAGCGCGCTGGCGCTGCTGCTCGCGGTGACCGTCCCGCACTCGGTCGTCGACGGCCTCGCCGCCGGCGCCGCCCGGCGCCGCGCGGCGCCGCTGTTGCCCTGACAGCAACGGGCCCCCGCACCAGCGCGGTGCGGGGGCCCGGGGCGGACGTCGGCTAGCGCGTCTCGCGGTGCTCGGTGTGCTTCTTGCAGAACGGGCAGAACTTCTGCAGCTGCAGGCGGTCGGGGTCGTTGCGGCGGTTCTTCTTGGTGATGTAGTTGCGGTGCTTGCACACCTGGCACGCCAAGGTGATCTTCGGTCGGACGTCGGTGGCTGCCACGGGATGTTGCCTCTTCCGGTCGATGCTGTCGGTGCTGGCTGGGGTGCCTGCGCTGTCGGTGCCGCGTCGGCGGCCGGTTCCGTAGCGAGGGCCGGATTTGAACCGGCGACACAGCGATTATGAGCCGCTTGCTCTGCCAGACTGAGCTACCCCGCCGCGTTGCGGTCGGGCGGTGGACGGCCACCGCCGGTCACGCCGAGCCCCCTTACGGAATCGAACCGTAGACCTTCTCCTTACCATGGAGACGCTCTGCCGACTGAGCTAAGGGGGCGCGTTCGCGCGGCACGCCGACCGCACGCACGGTCGCCGAGTCTATACGACGGCACCGTTGTGACGGTGGCGGGTGTTGGGTTCGAACCAACGTAGGCTGAGCCGACGGTTTTACAGACCGTTCCCTTTGACCACTCGGGCAACCCGCCGTGACGTCGGACGAAATGTACACGAGACGACGTCCCGCCCCGCCCGCCAGAGCTGGAGGACGGCCATGGCCGACGCTTCGTTCGACGTCGTGAGCAAGATCGACCGGCAGGAGGTCGACAACGCCCTGAACCAGGCGGCGAAGGAGGTCAGCCAGCGGTTCGACTTCCGGGGCACGAACGCGGCGATCAGCTGGTCCGGCGAGCTGGGCGTCACGATCACGGCCGACACCGAGGAGCGTGCCAAGGCGGCGCTGGACGTCTTCAGGGAGAAGCTCGTCAAGCGGCAGATCTCGCTGAAGGCGCTGCAGGCCGGCGAGCCGAAGGCCTCCGGCAAGCAGTACGTGATCGCCGGGACCCTGCAGCAGGGCATCGACTCCGACCGCGCCAAGCGGATCGCCAAGCTGATCCGCGACGAGGGCCCGAAGGGCGTCCAGGCGCAGATCCAGGGCGATCAGCTGCGCGTCTCGGGCAAGAAACGCGACGACCTGCAGGCGGTCCAGGCGCTGCTGCGCAACGCCGACCTCGACGTGGCGCTCCAGTTCGACAACTACCGCTGACGCCGCGCCGATGAGGGGCATCGTCCTGGCCGGTGGCGCCGGCACCCGGCTGCACCCGATCACCCGGGCGGTCAGCAAGCAGCTGCTGCCGGTCTACGACAAGCCGATGATCTACTACCCGCTCTCGACACTGATGCTGGCGGGCATCCGGGAGATCCTGCTCGTCACCACCCCGCACGACCAGGAGCAGTTCGTCCGGCTGCTCGGCGACGGCACGGAGCTGGGCGTGTCGCTGTCGTACGCCGTCCAACCGGAGCCGAACGGGCTGGCCGAGGCGTTCCTCATCGGCCGCGAGCACGTGGCCGGCGAACCGGTGGCGCTGGTCCTCGGTGACAACATCTTCTACGGACAGGGCCTGGGCACGCAGCTCACCGGCGCCGCCGCGCTGCGGGAGGGTTGCCTGCTGTTCGGCTACCGGGTCGGCGACCCGCAGCGCTACGGCGTCGCCGAGGCGACCGAGGACGGGCGGCTGCTGGGCATCGAGGAGAAGCCGGCGGTGCCGAAGTCGAACCTCGCCGTCACCGGCCTGTACTTCTACGACGGCCGGGTCAGCGAGATCGCCGGTTCCCTGCGTCCGTCCGCGCGAGGGGAGCTGGAGATCACCGACCTCAACAACGTCTACGTCCGCGAGGGCAGCGCGCGGCTCAGCGACCTGGGCCGCGGCAGCGCCTGGCTCGACACCGGCACCCACGACTCGCTGCTCGAGGCCGGGCAGTTCGTCCAGGTGCTCGAGCACCGGCAGGGCGTCCGGATCGCCTGCCTGGAGGAGATCGCGCTCCGCCAGGGCTGGATCACGCCCGGGCAGGCGCACGCCCTCGGCGAGCAGCTGGCCAAGTCGGGTTACGGGCAGTACGTCATGGACGTCGCGCGCGCCGCGGAGCTCGGCCTGCCTTTCTGACCGCGTCGGCTCCTCGCCAGCGCCGGCCCGGCGGCCCTGATCGGCCGCCGCTTCTTCGTCTCCCAGGCGAGTTCCTGGCGAGTGTCGTCGGCGCGGTGGACGCGGCGCCCGACGCGGCTGCGCGCCCTCGGGCGCGCCGAACAGCTCAGTGCCAGAAGCGGGGGTCCTGCTCGGCCATCTGCTCCAGGCGCGCGATGCGCTGCGGCATCGGCGGGTGGGTGGAGAACAGCCCCGACATGCCACCGCCTCGACCACGGAACGGGTTCGCGATCATCAGGTGGCTGCTGCTGACCAGCGCCGGCTGTGCCGGCAGCGGCATCGCCTGCGTGCCCCGCTCCAGCTTGCGCAGCGCACTGGCGAGCGCCAGCGGATCGCCGGACAGCTCCGCGCCGGAGGCGTCGGCCTGGTACTCCCGGGAGCGGCTGACCGCCATCTGGATGAGACCGGCGGCCAGCGGGCCGAGGAAGATCATCAAGAGTTCGGCGAACGGGTTGCGGTCGCGGTCGTTGCCGCCCCCGAAGAAGATCGCGAAGTGCGCGATGTAGGTGATCGCTGCCGCGACCGCGCCGGCCACGGACGAGATGAGGATGTCGCGGTTGTAGACGTGGCTGAGCTCGTGCCCGAGCACCGCCCGCAGCTCGCGCCGGTCGAGCATGCGCAGGATGCCGTCGGTGGCGCACACCGCGGCGTGACGCGGGTTGCGGCCCGTGGCGAAGGCGTTCGGCTGCGGGGTCGGGCTCACGTACAGGCGGGGCATCGGTTGGTGGGCGGCCGTCGCGAGCTCGCGCACGATCGCGTACATCTCCGGCTGCTCCGCCTCGCTCACGGGGCGCGCGTGCATCGAGGCGAGGGCGATCCGGTCGGAGTAGAAGTAGCTGACGCCGTTCACACCGAGCGCGATGACCAGGCCGATCAGCAGGCCGCTGCGGCCGCCGAGCGCACCCCCGACGACGATCAGCAGGGCCGACAGGAGGCCCAGCAGCACCGCCGTCCTCAGGCTGTTGGTCAGGCTCCGCACGTCGTGTCAACGCTCACGCGAGGCCGCGGAGTTCCCACCGGCAGCTGTCGTTCAGCCCGGGACGACGGTGTCCGGCGGAGCCGTCCCGGCGACCGTCGGCAAGCCTGCCGCCGTCCACGCCTCGACGCCGCCGACGACGTCCGTGGCCGGCACGCCGATCGAGTTCAGCGCGTCCGCCGCCAGCGAGGACGTGTAGCCCTCGGCGCAGATGACCACCCACCGCTGTCCGGGGGCGGCGTCCGCGACGCTCGCCCCGGAGGACGGGTCCAGCCGCCATTCGAGGTGGTTCCGCTCGACCACCAGAGCTCCGGGGATGTCCCCGGTGCGGGCGCGTTGCCACGTCGGGCGGATGTCCACCAGTCGGGCGCCGGCGGCCAGCTCGGGAAGAGCCTGCTCGGCACTGAGGCGGGTGAGGCGGCTGCGGGCGTCGGCCAGCAGCTCGTCGACGGAGGCGTACCGGGTCATGGCGCCCACTCTGCCTCCGGGTCGTCGGTGACGACCGTCGCCAGGGTGGTGAGCCGGTCGGCGTCGACGCGGTAGTACGTCATCGCCTCGAGTGGGCGGGAGTAGGCGTGGACGCTGACCGCCGGCGCGTCGCCGGTGTTGCGGACGTCGTGCACGTACCGGCGGGCCGAAGGCGACCGTGGTCCCTGCGTCCCGTGCCGACGGGACGAGCGCCCCCCGGCCGCGGCCGGCGCGCCACACCACCTCGGACAGCCCGCCGCGCACGACGGTGAACGCCCCGGCGGACCCGCCGTGGTCGTGCAGCTGGGTGGCGTGGCTGGGCAGCCAGCCGATCAGCCAGACGTCCACGCGGCGGTCCCGGTAGAGCCGCTGGTGCCAGCGGCGGTCGCCGTCGTACCGGATGAAGGGGTAGGCGCCGGCGCTGACCTCGGCCGCGACCAGGCGGGTGAGCTCAGCCAGCTCACCGGGATCGAGCGGGTCGGCGGCGGGCTGGGGACGGGCAGGGGCGAGCAGGGTGGCGGACACGGGGACTCCAGGGACGGCGAGGGTGAGCGGGACACGAGGGCGGCGGTCAGTCGCCGCGACAGCCCTGGTCGAACCCGTCCGCGCGCCGGCCGGACCAGGACAGGTCGAGCGACGCCGCACGCGGGCGCATCGTCCTGGTCACGACGTCGAGTCTGCCGCCGGAGTCTGTGCTTTGTCCAGTAGCTGGGTAGGCAATGCCGGGGCGGGAGCGGGTGCGCCGCTCAGGCGGCCCAGCGGAACGACGTCATGAGCGCCTCGATGCGACGCGAGACCTCGAGGTCCGGTCCGCCCTCGACGCAGAACTCCGCCAGCAGCGCCAGCCGGCCCTGCGGGGCGGGCAGCAGGTAGCGGACCGACCCGGGTTCGCCCTCGGGTTCGATGAGTTCTTCCGCTATGCAGTCCTCGCCCGCGGGCACGGCGTCGGGGACCTCGTCGCCCATCAGGCCGACGGTGAACAACGCACTCGCCGAGCGGACGCTGTCCTCGGCGATGACGGCCGTGCTCAGCAGCGCGAGGACGGGGGCGCCGTCGACTTCCTCCGGGATCCCGGAGTCGGGCGTGACGACCAACCAGTCCCGGCAGTCCATCTGGAACGACGGGAGCACGACGTCGTGCGGCATCGTCTTCCTCCACAAGCAGCCGGGTCACTGCGAACCCTCAGCTGCGATACCCGGGCGGTGGCTGCTGTTCACACGCCGGACGACTTCCGGGACGATCTGTGGGGACGACCCGGACATCCCGGGCCGCCAGGAACGGGGGCGTCGCGGGTGTCGTGGGCCACGGACGCCCGGCCGGGCGCGCGGGCTACGTATCATCACAGGGTTGCGGCGCAACCTCCTGTGACAGGACCTGCGGAGGTGGCCAGGACCGCCGTGACGCCGCTCGGAGGAAGGCTGCCCGGCGCATGGCTGCTCGCACCACCAAGGACGTCCAGCAACTCGACCAAGTCGTCATCCGCATCGCCGGGGACTCCGGCGACGGCATGCAGCTCACCGGCGACCGGTTCACGCAGGAGACGGCGAGCTTCGGCAACGACCTCTCGACCCTGCCCAACTTCCCGGCCGAGATCCGGGCGCCCGCCGGGACGCTGCCCGGCGTCTCGTCGTTCCAGCTGCACTTCGCCGACCACGACATCCTGACCCCGGGTGACCGGCCGGACGTCCTCGTGGCCATGAACCCGGCGGCGCTGAAGGCGAACCTGGCCGACCTGCCCAAGGGCGCGACGATCATCGTCGACACCCACGACTTCACCGCCCGCGCGCTGGCCCGGATCGGGTGGGCGAGCAACCCGCTCGAGGACGGGACCCTGGAGAGCTACACCGTCCACGGGATCGACCTGACGCAGTTGACCCTGGACGCCCTGGCCGACACCGAGCTGTCCCGCAAGGACGCCGGCCGGTCGAAGAACATGTTCGCGCTCGGGCTGCTCTCGTGGATGTACTCGCGCCCGGTGGAGGGCACGCTGCGGTTCATCCAGGACAAGTTCGCGAAGAAGCCGGCGATCGCCGACGCGAACACCGCGGCGTTCAAGGCCGGCTGGAACTTCGGCGAGACGACCGAGGCGTTCGCGGTCAGCTACCAGGTGAAGCCGGCCCCGCTGGCCGCCGGCCGGTACCGCAACATCACCGGCAACCTGGCGCTGGCGTACGGGCTCATCGCCGCGTCTCGCCGCGCCGGCCTGCCGCTGTTCCTCGGCGCGTACCCGATCACGCCGGCGTCGGACATCCTGCACGAGCTGTCGCGGCACAAGCGCTTCGACGTGCGGACGTTCCAGGCCGAGGACGAGATCGCCGGCATCGGCGCCGCGCTCGGCGCCTCGTTCGGCGGCGCACTGGGAGTGACGACGTCGTCCGGCCCGGGGATCGCGCTCAAGAGCGAGACCATCGGGCTGGCGGTGTCGCTGGAGATCCCGCTGGTCGTCTGCGACATCCAGCGCGGCGGCCCGTCGACCGGCCTGCCCACCAAGACGGAGCAGTCGGACCTGCTGCAGGCGATGTACGGGCGCAACGGCGAGGCACCGGTGCCGATCGTCGCCGCACAGTCCCCCGGTGACTGCTTCGACGCCGCGGTCGAGGCCGTGCGGATCGCGGTCACCTACCGCACGCCGGTGTTCCTGCTCTCCGACGGCTACCTCGCCAACGGCTCCGAGCCGTGGCGCGTGCCGGTCGTCGAGGACCTCCCGGCGATCGACCCGGCGTTCGCGACCGGCCCCAACGGCGGCGCGGAGGCAGCCGCGGAGTTCCTGCCCTACCTCCGCGACCCGGAGACGCTCGCCCGGCCGTGGGCACCCCCCGGCGTCGCCGGCCTGGAGCACCGGATCGGGGGCATCGAGAAGGCGGACCGGACCGGCAACATCAGCTACGACCCGGACAACCACGACTTCATGGTCCGCACGCGACAGGCGAAGGTCGACGGGATCGCCCGGTCGCTGCCGCCGCTGCAGCGTCGACGACCCGGACGGTGACGCGCGGGTGCTCGTCCTCGGGTGGGGCTCCACCTACGGTCCGATCGGCGCCGCCGCGCGTCGCGTCCGGCGGGCCGGCTACTCGATCGCGCAGGCGCACCTGCGTCACCTCAACCCGTTCCCCGCCGACCTCGGCGACGTCCTCGCCCGCTACGACCGCGTCGTGGTCCCGGAGATGAACCTCGGCCAGCTCGCGACGCTGGTCCGCGCGAAGTACCTCGTCGACACGATCAGCGTGACCCAGGTGCGCGGCATGCCGTTCCGCGCCGCCGACCTCGCCGAGATGCTGCAAGGAGTGATCACGAGTGACTGAGCTGACGCTCAAGCCGAAGGACTTCAAGACCGACCAGGAGGTCCGCTGGTGCCCCGGCTGCGGGGACTACGCCATCCTGGCGGCGGTCCAGGGCTTCCTGCCGGAGCTCGGCATCCCGCGCGAGAAGATCGTCTTCGTCTCCGGCATCGGCTGCTCGTCGCGCTTCCCGTACTACATGAACACCTACGGGATGCACTCCATCCACGGCCGGGCGCCGGCCATCGCCACCGGGCTGTCGACCTCGCGCCGCGACCTGTCGGTGTGGGTCGTCACCGGTGACGGGGACGCGCTGTCGATCGGCGGCAACCACCTGATCCACGCGTTGCGCCGCAACGTCAACCTGAAGATCCTGCTGTTCAACAACCGGATCTACGGGCTGACGAAGGGCCAGTACTCCCCCACGTCGGAGCTCGGCAAGATCACGAAGTCGACGCCGTTCGGGTCGCTCGACGCGCCGTTCAACCCGGTGTCGGTCGCCCTCGGCGCGGAGGCGTCCTTCGTCGCCCGGACGCTGGACTCCGATCGCAAGCACCTCACCTCGGTGCTCCGCGCGGCCGCCGAGCACGAGGGCACCGCGCTGGTGGAGATCTACCAGAACTGCAACATCTTCAACGACGGCGCGTTCGACCTGCTCAAGGACGCCGACACCCGCGACGACTGGACGATCCCGCTCGTCCACGGCGAGCCGGTCCGGTTCGGCAGCGACGGGTCCCGCGCGGTGGTGCGGACGGAGTTCGGGCTGGCGGTCGAGGACGGCGTCGCCGCCGACGACCCGCGCGTCGTCGTGCACGACGCGCACCGCGACGACCCGTCGTACGCGTTCGCACTGTCGCGGCTGTCGTCGCACGACGTCCGGTACGCGCCCATGGGTGTCTTCCGCTCGGTGGCGCGCCCGTCCTACGACGCACTGATGTCCTCCCAGATGGCGGACGCCGCAGCGAAGGCGTCCGGCGACGACGCGGCTCTCGCCGGCCTGTTGAGCGGGCCGGACACCTGGACCGTCGGCTGAGGACGCTCGGCCGGCGCGCCGCCGACCCTGCCGCCGTGCCGGCGCGTCAGGACCTCGAGCGTCGCGGCCTGTCCTACGGGATCGGCGCGTACCTCATCTGGGGTGCGTTCCCGCTGTACTTCCCGCTGCTGGAGCCCGCCGGGACGATCGAGATCCTGGCGCAGCGCATGGCGTGGTCGTTCCTCGTCACCGCGGTCATCGTCCTGGCCACCGGGGGGCGCGGGCGGGTCCGCGCCGTGCTCGCCGACCGTCGTGCGACCGGCTACCTCGCGGTCGCCGCGGTCCTCGTCGCCGTCAACTGGGGCACCTACATCTACGGCGTGAACAGCGGCCACGTCGTGGAGTGCAGCCTCGGCTACTTCATCAACCCGCTGTTCACGGTGCTGCTCGGCGTGGTGGTGCTGCACGAGCGGCTGCGGCCGGCGCAGTGGACGGCGGTGGCGATCGGCGCGGTCGCGGTGGCGGTCATCGCGGTCGACTACGGCCGGCCGCCGTGGATCGCGATCGTGCTCGCGGTGTCCTTCGGCCTGTACGGCTTCTGCAAGAACCGCGCGGCGGTGACCGCGGTGGAGTCGATGGCCGTCGAGACCGGCGTCCAGTTCCTCCCCGCTCTGGTGGCGATCGGCATCGTCGCGGCGCGCGGGGACATGGTGTTCGGCACCCGGCCGGCGACGTCGGTGCTCATCGGGCTGTCCGGAGTCATCACGATCATCCCGCTGCTGATGTTCGCCGCTGCCGCGCGCGTCCTGCCGCTGACCACCGTCGGCCTCATCCAGTTCCTCACCCCGGTGTTGCAGTTCGCGGTCGGGGTCGGGATCCGGCACGAGCACCTGCCGGCGACGGAGTGGGTCGGCTTCGCGCTCGTGTGGGTGGCGCTCGTCGTCCTCAGCGTCGACGCGGCTGCGCTCGAGTCGGCGCCGGGCGGAGGAGTTGGCGCAGGCCGCCGGGTCGCTGGCGTGATCGCCACCCTAGGCTCCCCCGCGTGGAATCCGCCGCCGCGCGCCTGATCGCCGTCCGGTCCTCGACCGCCGCCCTGCTGGAGGGCCTGGAGACAGAGCGGTGGTCCGACGCCGACGTCGGGACGCCGTCGCTGCTCCCGGACTGGACCCGCGGCCACGTGCTGACGCACCTCGCCCGCAACGCCGATTCCGTCGCCCGCACCCTGTCCGCCGGACTCGCCGGGGAGGACGCCGCCCCGTACCCGGACGGTCCGGAGGGACGCGAGGCCGACATCCGGGCCGGGGCTGGCCGACCGATGACCGAGCAGCTCGGTGACGTCCGCGAGGCCGCGGACCGTCTCGACCGGGTCTTCGGTGCCCTGGCCGACGCCGACGGGTGGGACCTGCCGTGCTGGGAGGGCCGTCCGGCGCACCACTTCCTCGACGCCCGCTGGCGTGAGGTCGAGATCCACCGGGTCGACGTCGCCGGCGCGTACACCGCCGCGGACTGGCCGCCGGAGTTCGTCGCCTACCTGCTGCCGGAACTGCTGTCGACCGCGGCCGACCGGCTCGACCGACCGGTACGGATCCGTACCGATGCCGGCGTCGAGTGGAGCGGTGGCGCCGGGGACAGCGAACCGGTGGAGGTCGCCGGCCCGGACTGGGCGGTCGCGCTGTGGCTGGTGGGCCGGCCGGTCGGCGACGAGCTCCCCGACGCCCCGCCGGTCGCCCGCTGGCGGTGACGCGGCGCCGTCGAGCTTTGATCAAGCGCCAGGAACTGGTCTCGGGGACCGGGGAACGGCGGATGATGAAGGAGGACGGCGGTCGAGGACCGCGGGAGTCGCGTCAGCCCGCCAGGACGGCACGCACCTCGTCGTCGGAGACCTCGCCGAAGTCGTCGTAGTGGCTGCCGACCGCGCCGAACGGGTCCGGGACGGCCACCGCGACGACGGCGTCGGCCACGGGACGCAGCGTCGCCAGTCCGCGCGCCGACACCACCGGCGCGGCCGCCACGACCGACACGGCGCCCGCGGTGCGGGCCGCGACGCACGCGACCCGGAGGGTGGCGCCGGTGGCGACCCCGTCGTCGACGATCAGCACCCGGCGCCCCGCGAGCCGGGGCGGCGGGCGCTCGCCGCGCCAGTCCCGGTCCCGACGGTCCAGCGCGACCTCCTCCGCCGCGGTGATCGCGTCGACCTCGGCGGCACCGAGTCCCGTCCCGGCGACGACGTCGTCGTTCAGGACGCGGATCCCGCCGGTCGCCACGGCGCCGAACGCCAGTTCCGGCTGCCCGGGGACGCGCAGCTTGCGCACCGACAGCAGGTCGACGGGCCGCCCGAGCCCGCCGGCGACGATCACCCCGCCGCGCGGCAACCCCAGCACGAGGTCCGCGTCCGGGACCGCGCCGGCGAGGACGAGGCCGGCACTGTGGCGGTCGGGGAAACGGGGCGCCACGGCTCAGCCCGTCCGGTCGACCACCAGGTGCGTCAAGGCGTCCAGGGCCGCGCGGGCCGGGACGTCCGGCACGTCGGCGAGCATCGCCCGGGCCGCCCCGGCGTACCGCTCCACGGTGACGCGGGCCTCGTCCATCGCCGAGGAGCCGCGCAGCAGCGTCAGCGCCTCGGCGTGCTCCGCGTCGTCCACGAGGGGCCGCCCGACGAGCTCGCGCAGTCGGACGACGTCGGTGTGGTCGCGCCCGTCGGACTCCAGCGCGTACAGCACCGGCAGCGTGCGCACGCCCTCGCGCAGGTCGGTGCCCGGCGTCTTGCCGGACTCGGCGGAGTCCGAGGCGATGTCGAGGATGTCGTCGGAGATCTGGAACGCGACGCCGATCTGCTCGGCGTAGCGGCGCAGCAGGTCCGTGGTGGCCGGGTCGACGCCGGCGAAGTGCGCCCCGAACTCCGCCGCGGTCGCGATCAGCGAGCCGGTCTTGTCGGCGAGGACGTCGAGGTAGTGGTCGATCGGGTCGGCGCCCGGCTTGGGGCCCAGCGTCTCGTGGATCTGGCCGGTGACCAGCCTGGCGAACGTGCGCGCCTGGACCCGCACGGCGTGCGGCCCGAGATCGGCGAGCAGCTCGGAGGCGCGGGAGAACAGGAAGTCGCCGGTGAGGATGGCGACGGTGTTCGTCCACCGGGCGTTGGCCGCGACGGCTCCGCGCCGGACGGTGGCCTCGTCCATGACGTCGTCGTGGTACAGCGTCGCCAGGTGGGTGATCTCGACGACCGCGGCGGCCGGCACGATCCCCGGCCGGGTGCTGTCACCGAACTGCGCCGCGAGCAGCGTGACCAGCGGGCGGAACCGCTTGCCGCCGGCGTCGACGAGGTAGCCCGCCGCCTCGGCGAGGAACGCGTCGTCGGAGTGCACCGCCGTCACCAGGAGGTCCTCGACGGCGTCCAGGCCGGCGCGGACGCTGTCCTCCAGTTCGGCGTCGGAGAACTCGACACCGAACACGGTCGTCCTCACCCCACCAACACCGCGGCCTTGTCGGCGAGGTCGAGCAGGAACTGCGGGTAGACGCCCAGCAGGACGGTCCCGAGCACGCCGAGGGTGAGCGCGATCGCCGTCCCCGCCGACGGCACCGCGATCGTCGGGCCGTTCTCCGGCGGCTCGGCGAAGAACATCATCACGATGACGCGCAGGTAGAAGAACGCCGCGACCGCCGACGCGATGAGCGCGATGACGACCAGCGGGCCGGCCACCGACCAGGCGGCGCGGAAGACGACGAACTTGCCGGTGAAGCCCGCGGTGAGCGGGATGCCGGCCATCGACAGCAGCAGCACGGTGAACACCCCGGCCACCAGCGGGCTCTTGCGCGCCAGGCCGGACCACTGCGACAACCGCGTCGCCTCCCCGTCGGCGTCCCGCACGAGCATGATGATGCCGAACGCGGAGAGCGTCGTCAGGCCGTAGCTGATCAGGTAGAACAGCGTGCTCGAGATGCCCTGCCGGTCGAGCGCGACCAGGCCGACCATGATGAAACCGGCGTGCGCGATCGAGGAGTAGGCGACGATCCGCTTCACGTCCGTCTGCGTCAGCCCGAACACCGCGCCGACGACCATCGACGCGATGGCCACCGCCCACACGATCGGGCGCCAGTCGTTGCGCACGCCGGGGAACGCCACGTAGAGCACGCGGAGGATCGCGCCGAACGCGGCGACCTTCGTGCAGGCCGCCATGAACGCGGTGACCGGAGTCGGCGAGCCCTGGTAGACGTCCGGGGTCCAGCTGTGGAACGGCGCGATGCCGGCCTTGAACAGCAGGCCGACGAGCAGCAGCGCCAGGCCGAGGTAGAGCAGCACGTCCGACTTCGCCGACGTGCGGGTGGCCGACAGGATGCCGGGCAGGTCGACGGTGCCGGCGTAGCCGTAGAGCAGCGCGAGCCCGTAGAGGAAGAACGCCGAGGCGAACGCACCGAGCAGGAAGTACTTCAGCGCCGCTTCCTGCGACAGCAGCCGGCGCCGCCGCGCCAGCCCCGCCATCAGGTACAGCGGCAGCGACAGCGCCTCCAACGCGACGAACATCAGCAGCAGGTTGTTCGAGACCGGGAAGACGAGCATCCCGCCGACGGCGAACATCAGCAGCGGGAAGACTTCGGTCTGCACCCGCTCGCTGGTCGCCAGCTGGCGGTCCCGCGGTGAGCCGGCGACGACGGCGGCCTGGGCCACGATCGGGCTGGAGACGTCGACGCTGCGCTCGGCGACCAGCAGCACGGACAGGATCGCCAGCACGAGGATGCTGCCCTGGAGGAACAGTCCGGTGCCGTCGATCGCCAGCGCGCCGGAGACCGTCGTGGTCCGCGTGTCGTGCACTGCGGCCACCGCCACCAGCGCGCCGACCAGGCCCAGGACGGCGATGGCGACCTGGGCCGCGAACCGGGACGCGCGCGGGGCGAACGCCTCGGTCAGCACGCCCGCGATCGCCGCGATGTAGACGACGAGGATCGGGCTGATGGCGCTGTAGGCGACCGACGGCCCCGAGCTGACTCCCGCGGACAGCAGCGTGCTCACTTCGTCCCTCCGGCGACCTGGGCGTACTTCGGCGTCGGGTCGGTCTGGCCGACGTTCTGCATCGTGTACTTCACGGCCGGGTTGATGACGTCCAGGACCGGCTTCGGGTAGACGCCGAGGAAGAGGATCAGCGCCAGCAGCGGCGCGAGCGCCCACACCTCGCGTCCGTTGAGGTCGCGGAAGCCGCGCACCTTGTCGAGGACCCGGCCCTGCATCGTGCGTTGGTAGAGGATCAGGACGTACAGCGCGGCGAGGATGATGCCCGTCGTCGCGACGACGGCCAGGCCGATGTGCCGGGTGAACGTGCCGACCAGCACGAGGAACTCGCTGACGAACGTGCTCATGCCCGGTAGTGCGAGAGCGGACAAGCCGGCGATGAGGAACGCACCGCCGAGCAGCGGCGTCACCTTCGCGGTGCCGCCGTAGTCGCCGACCATCCGGCTCTTGCCACGGGAGACGAGCAGGCCGACGACGATGAACAGTGCGCCCGTCGACAGCCCGTGGTTCACCATGTAGAGCACCGCGCCGGTGCCGCCCTGCGTGGTGAAGGCGAAGATGCCCAGGCCGATGAAGCCGAAGTGCGCGATCGAGGTGTAGGCGACGAGCCGCTTCATGTCGCGCTGGCCGATCGCGAGGAACGCCGCGTAGAGGATCCCGATCACCGACAGCACGAGGATGGTCGGGGCGAAGTACCGGGAGGCCTGAGGGAACAGCGGCAGGCAGTAGCGCAGGAACCCGAACGTGCCCACCTTGTCGAGCACCCCGACGAGCAGCGCCGCGCCGCCGGCGGGAGCCTCCGCACCGGCGTCCGGCAGCCAGGTGTGGAACGGCACCAGCGGCGCCTTGATCGCGAACGCGATGAAGAAACCGAGGAACAGCCACTTCTGCGTGGCGCCGCCGGGGACCTGGCCCACCAGCTCGCTGAACGCGAAGGTGCGCGAGCCGGTGGTGACGTACAGGCCGATCACCGAGGCCAGCATGAGCAGGCCGCCGACCAGCGAGTAGAGGAAGAACTTCATGGCCGCGTACTGCCGGCGCGGGCCGCCGAAGCTGCCGATGATGAAGTACATCGGCACGAGCATCGCTTCGAAGAAGACGTAGAACAGGAACACGTCGGTCGCGACGAAGACGCCGACCATGAAGAACTCGAGCAGGAGCAGCAGCGCCATGAAGCTGCGGACGCTGCGCCGCGGCCCGTCGGCCGGGAGCTCCTCCTCGGCGCCGCGCTGGGTGTCGAAGGTGTTCCACGACGCGAGTACGACGGCCGGGACGAGCACCACCGCCATCGCGACGAGCACCAACGCGATGCCGTCGACGCCGAAGGCGAGGGACACCCCGAAGGACTTGATCCACGTCCAGCTGCCGACGAACTGGAAGCGCGGGCCGGTGGTGTCGAAGCGGGCGCCCAGGACGATGACGTAGACGACCTCGACGACGGAGAACACCAGCGCCGTCTGCTTCGCCGCGGTGCCCGCCGTCCTCGGCAGCGCGAACGTGACGAGGGCGCCGACCAGCGGCACCAGGACGAGCCCGACGAGCGCGAGACTATGCAAAGCGCACCGCCAGCAGCACGATGGCGACGGCCAGGCTGCCGCCCATCATCGACAGCGCGTAGCTGCGCACGAAGCCGGTCTGCAGCCGGCGCAGCCGGCCGGAGCCGCCGCCCAGCCCGGCGGCCAGCCCGTTGACCGCACCGTCGACGCCGCGGTTGTCGAAGAAGACCAGCGCCCGGGTGAGCCACTGACCTGGTCGCATGAGCACTTCCTCGTTGAAGTCGTCGGCGAAGAGCTTGCGGCGGGCGGCCACCGTGACGGCGTTGCCCGCGGGCTGCGCTGCCGGCACCTGGCGGAACGCGACGACCGCGCCCGCGACGCCGAGCAGCACCACGACGATGGTGAGAACCGACAGCACCACCGCGTTGATGGTGTGCGCTCCGATCTCGACCGACTTGCCGACCGAGGGCACCAGCCAGTTCTGCAGCGCGCCGCCCCAGACGAGCACGCCGCCGCCGATCAGCGAGAGCACCGCCAGCACGGTCATCGGCGCGGTCATGACGGCGGGCGACTCGTGCGGATGCACGTCGTCCTCCCACCGCCGGCGGCCCAGGAACGTCATCACGAGTGCACGGGTCATGTACGCCGCGGTGAGTCCGGCGCCGAGCAGGGCGACCAGACCGAGGATCCAGCCGGAGGCGCCGCCCTTGTCGAAGGCGGCTTCGATGATCTTGTCCTTGGTGAAGAAGCCGGTGAAGGGCGGGATGCCGATGATGGCCAGGTAGCCGCACGCGAACACCCCGAAGGTCACGGGCATGACACGCGCCAGGCCGCCGAAGCGGCGCATGTCTATCCGGTCGTTCATGGCGTGCATGACCGAGCCCGCCGACAGGAACAGCGCCGCCTTGAAGAACCCGTGGCCGAGCAGGTGCAGGATGCCGATCGAGTAGCCCGCTTGGCCGAGCCCCACGCCGACGAACATGTAGCCGATCTGACTCACCGTCGAGTAGGCGAGCACCTTCTTCAGGTCGTCCTGGCCGAAGGCGCACACGCAGCCGTACAGCAGCGTGATGGCACCGACGACGAGCACCGCGGTGCGGCCGGCCTCGGTGACGTTGAAGATCGGCGCCGAGCGCGCGATGAGGTAGACGCCGGCGGTGACCATCGTCGCGGCGTGGATCAGCGCCGACACCGGCGTCGGGCCCTCCATCGCGTCCGGCAGCCAGGTCTGCAGCGGGAACTGGCCGGACTTGCCGCAGGCGCCGAGCAGGAGCATGAACGCCATCGCGGTCACCACACCGTGCGGCGCCCCGCCCACGGCGGCGAACACGCCGGAGAACGAGAACGTCCCCAGGTACGCGAACATGATCATGATTGCGATGGACAGGCCGACGTCGCCGACCCGGTTCATGATGAACGCCTTCTTCGCGGCGGTGGCCGCGGACGGGCGGTCGTAGTAGTAGCCGATGAGCAGGTAGGACGCCAGGCCGACGCCCTCCCACCCGACGTAGAGCGCGAGGTAGTTGTTGGCGAGGACGAGCAACAGCATCGCCGCGACGAACAGGTTGAAGTAGCCGAAGAAGCGGCGCTTGCCGTCGTCGTGGGCCATGTAGCCGACCGCGTAGATGTGGATCAGCGACCCGACGCCGGTGATGAGCAGCACGAACGTCATCGACAGCGGGTCGATCAACAGGCCGGCCTCGGCCTGGAACCGCGCGACCGGCACCCAGCTGAACAGGTGGAGGTTCACCTCGCGGTTGCTCTCGCCCTTCACCGCGAAGAACAGGACGACGGCGTAGACGAACAGCACCACGGGGACGAGCGCGCCGACGTAGGCGCCGACGCGGTCGAGGGCGCGGCCGCCGAGCAGGAGCACCGCGGCCGACAGCAGCGGCAGCGCGATGAGGATCCAGGCGGCGGTCTCGACGCCGGAGGCGGTCGTCATCGGGAGGTCCTCACGGTGGCGGCGGTCTTTCCGTCGGGAGTCACGGTCAGTACTTGAGCAGGTTCGCGTCGTCGACGGACGCGGACCGGCGCGTGCGGAAGATCGACATGATGATGGAGAGTCCGACCACGACCTCGGACGCGGCGACGACCATGACGAAGAACGCGATGATCTGGCCGTCGAGGGTGCCGTTGATCCGGCTGAACGTGATCAGCGTGAGGTTGACGGAGTTGAGCATGAGCTCGACGCACATGAACACGACGATCGAGTTGCGGCGCACCAGCACGCCGATGGCGCCGACGGTGAACAGCGCCGCCGACAACACGAGGTAGTAGGTGGGCGTCACGACTGGCCTCCGCTGACGTCCTCGGGGCTGTCCGGCAGTTCCCGCACGCCGGGAGTCGAGGCGAGCACCGACTCCTCGGACGTCCGCCCGTCGGGCAGCAGCGCCGGCGTCCCGATCGAGTTCGACGAGGACAGCACGCCCGGGCCCGGCAGCGGCTGCGGCCGCCCGGACCGGATCCGGTCGCGCGCGGCCTGCTTCTGCGTGACCTTCCGGCCCTCGCGCTCGACGTGGGCGAGCACCATCGCCCCGATCGCCGCGACGATGAGCAACGCCGACGTCAGTTCGAAGGCGAACAGGTACTTGGTGAACATGAGGTTCGCCAGCGAGACGACGTTGCCGGCGTTGGCGTTCGGCCCGTTGGGGCCGTCGAGGTTCACCGGCCGCTGGTCCGGGAACGCCCGGCTCAGCGAGATCGCGACGAGCAGCGCGAACCCGATGCCGGCCACGCCCGCGGCCCAGCGCTGACCGCGGATCGTCTCGATGAGCGAGTCCGAGGAGTCCCGTCCGACGAGCATGAGCACGAACAGGAAGAGGATCATGATGGCGCCGGTGTAGACGATGATCTGCACGAAGCCGATGAACGGTCCCTGCTCGATCATGTAGAACGCGCCGAGCGACATCATCGTGGCGACCAACGACAGCGCCGAGTGCACGGCGTTGCGCAGCAGCACCATCCCGATCGCGCCGGCGAGCGAGACGGGGCCCAGGACCCAGAACGCGATCGCCTCGCCGAGCGGCACCTGCCCGTGCATCAGCGGGCCGCTGGCGAGCGTCGTCGCAACGCTCACGACGTCCCTCCTCTCGCGATGATCTTGGGGATCCGGCGGATGTCCGCTCGATCCCCGAGATCGTCGTGGGTGGGAGCGGGGGTGGGGCTGGGGCTGATCATCCGTGGTGCCGCCCGACCTCGATGGCCTGCCCGGTGATCGGACGGCCGGCGACGTTCGCCGAGCTCTGCGGTGCGCCCTGCGTCAGCGGCTCCTGCGACGCCGCGGTGTAGTACGCCTCCTCCGGGCCGAGGCGCTGCGGGTGCGGCGGCGCCTCCATCCCGGGCAGGAGCGGCGCCATGAGCTGCTCCTTGGTGTAGATCAGCTCCTGCCGGTCGTCGAGCGCCAGCTCGTACTCGTTGCTCATCGTCAGCGACCGCGTCGGGCAGGCCTCGATGCACAACCCGCAGAAGATGCAGCGCAGGTAGTTGATCTGGTAGATCTTCCCGTACCGCTCACCCGGGGAGTACCGCTCCTCTTCGGTGTTGTCGCCGCCCTCGACGTAGATCGCGTCCGCCGGGCACGCCCACGCGCACAGCTCGCAGCCGACGCACTTCTCCAGTCCGTCCGGGTGCCGGTTCAGCACGTGCCGGCCGTGGTAGCGCGGCGCGGTGGGATGGACCTCGAAGGGGTACTGCTGGGTGTAGACCTTCCGGAACATCGTCGAGAAGGTCAGCCCGAAACCCTTCGCGAACCCGGCCAGACTGCCGGTGGGCTCGTCGACCTCAGTCATCCGATCTCTCCCCGATGGCGGTGGCGCCGGTGGACCTGCGTGCGGTCCCGGCCAGCTGCTGGACCGGCCGCGCCCGCGCTGGCACGGCCGGCACGCTGAGGTCGAGCGGCGGCACCGGGAACGCCGGACCGCGACGCTCCTCCTCCTCGTCGTCCTCGATGTCCTGCACCCGGCGGCGGGTGGCCGCGGCGTCGTGCGCCATCAGCGCGGCGATGAGCAGCACGATCAGGCCGGCGATGACGAAGGCGACCGGCCGCCAGCCCGGCGTCCAGCCGCGGTCGCGCAGCACGCGGATGGTGGCGATCGCGAGGATCCAGACCAGGTTGACCGGGATCAGCGTCTTCCAACCGAGGTGCATGAACTGGTCGTAGCGCAGCCGCGGCAGCGTCCCGCGCAGCCAGACGAACACGAAGATGAACGCGACGACCTTGAGCACGAACCACAGCAGCGGCCACCAGCCGGAGTTGGCTCCGTGCCAGACGGACACGACGCCGATCGGCGCGTGCCAGCCGCCCAGGAACAGCGTCGTCGCCAGCGCCGAGACGGTGACCATGTTGATGTACTCGGCGAGGAAGAACATCGCGAACTTGAACGACGAGTACTCGGTGTGGAACCCGCCGACGAGCTCGGACTCCGCCTCGGGCAGGTCGAACGGCGCGCGGTTGGTCTCCCCGACGACGGCGACCGAGTAGATCGCGAACGAGACGATGAGCGGGAAGACGTTCCACAGCTTGTCCTGCGCCGCGACGATCCCGGAAGTGGACATCGTCCCGGAGAAGATGAGCACCGCGACGATGGACAGCCCCATCGGGACCTCGTAGGAGATCATCTGCGCGGCACTCCGCAGCCCACCGAGCAGCGGGTACGTCGAGCCGGACGCCCACCCGGCCAGCACGATGCCGTAGACGCCGAGCGCGGAGCAGGCGAAGACCACCAGGACGCCGACCGGCAGGTCGGTGAGCTGCAGCGGCGTGTGGTGGCCGAACAGCGACACCGTCGGGCCGAACGGGATGACCGAGAACGCGAGGAACGCCGGCACCGCGGAGACGATCGGCGCCAGGAAGTAGACGGGCTTGTCGGCCAGCAGCGGGACGATCTCTTCCTTGAAGGCGAGCTTCATCCCGTCCGCCAGGGACTGCAGCGTCCCCCACGGCCCGGTGCGGTTCGGCCCGATGCGGTGCTGCATGCGTCCGACGACCTTGCGCTCGAACACGATCGAGAACAGCGTCATCACGACGAGGAAGGCGAAGACGCCGACGACCTTGATCAGGACGATCCAGATCGGCTGGTCGCCGAAGCCGGGAACGACGTCACTGCCCATCAGTTGCCTCCCGCCGCGGCGAGTCGGGGTTCGGCGCCGAGGACCGGCGGCGCTTCCGCGCGGCCCAGGTTCACCAGTGCGCCCGGCACGGCGCCGAGCGTCCGGCGGACCTGGCAGCCGCGCGCGTTGGTCGGCAGCCAGACGACGCGGTCGGGCAGACGGTCGAGCGCAACCGGCACGGTGAGCGTGCCGCGCCCGGTGCTGACGCTGATCGTGTCGCCCTCGTCGACGCCGAGCTCGGCGGCGGTGAACGGCGAGAGCAGCGCCCGGGCGGGCTTGGCGGTGCCGGCGAGGTTCTCGTCGCCGTCCTGCATCCGGCCGGCGTCGAGCAGCTCGTGCCAGGTCGCGAGCAGCGCCTGACCCTCCCGCGGGACCGCCGGCGCGCTCGGCGCGACGTCCGGGGCCGCCGCGCGGGCGGCGCCCACGCCGAGGCGGTCCATCTCGACGCGCGCCGCGAGGTAGGTCGGCACCCCGAGGTCGACGTCGAGCTCGTCGGCGAGCGCGGCGAGCACCCGGCCGTCGGAGATCGCCCCGGTGCCGCGCAGCGTGAGGTCGAACGGACGGCGCCGGCCCTCCCAGTCGACGAACCGGCCGGCCTTCTCGGCCACCGGCGCGACGGGCAGGACGACGTCGGCGTGCTCGGTGACCGCGCTGGCGCGGAACTCGAGGCTGACGAGGAAGCCGGCCCGCTGCAGCGCGCGCTCCGCGAGCTGCGGGTCGGGCAGGTCCACCGGGTCGACCCCGCCGACCAGCAGCCCGCCGAGCGTCCGGTCGGCGACCGCGGCCAGGATCTCGCCGGTGTCGCGGCCGGGCGTCGTCGGCAGCGGGGCGTCCCACGCCCGCTCCACCTCGATGCGCACCGCGTCGTCGGCGATCGGGCGGGCGCCGGGCAGCAGCGTCGGCAGCACACCGGCGTCGAGCGCACCGCGCTCGCCCGCGCGGCGCGGCACCCAGGCCAGGCGCGCGCCGGTGCGCTCCACCAGCCGCGCCACGGCGGAGTACGCCCCGGGCGAGGACGCCAGCCGCTCACCGACCAGGACGATCCCGTCGGTGAGGTCGACGTCCAGTCCCTGCAGCGCGGCGGCCTCGCCGCCGGGCAGCGCCGGGACCAGCGTCCCGCCCAGCTTCGTCAGCCCGCGCGAGGCGAACGGTGCCACCGACCAGACCGCGAGGCCCTTCCGGACGGCCTTGCGCAGCCGCAGGAAGACGATCGGGGACTCCTCCTCCGGCTCGAAGCCGACGAGCAGGACGGTCCGCGCCGTCTCGAGGTCGGCGTACGTGACGTCCTGGCGGCCGGCGACCAGCGCGGCGAGGAAGCTCTCCTCCTCCGCGCTGTGCGGCCGGGCGCGGAAGTCCACGTCGTTCGTGCCGAGCGCCACCCGGGCGAACTTGCCGTAGGCGTACGCGTCCTCCTCGGTGAGCCGGCCGCCGGCGAGCACGCCGACGCCGCCGGCCTCGCGGGCAGCGCGCAGGCCGTTGGCCGCCCGCTCGAGCGCCTCGGGCCAGGACGCCTCGACCAGCGCACCCGCCGCGTCGCGCACCAGCGGGGTGGTGAGGCGGTCGGCCTGGACGGAGTACGGGAACGCCCAGCGTCCCTTGTCGCAGTTCCACTCCTCGTTGACCTCGGGGTCCTCGCCGGCCAGGCGGCGGGTGACCTTGCCGCGCCGGAAGTCGGTGCGCAGCGAGCAGCCGGAGGCGCAGTGCTCGCAGACGCTCGGCTCGGACAGCAGGTCGAACGGGCGCGCCCGGAACCGGTACGACGCCCCGGTCAGCGCACCGACCGGGCAGATCTGCACGGTGTTGCCGGAGAAGTAGGACTGGAACGCGACGTCGTCGGCGATGCCGATCTGCTGCTGCGCGCCGCGCTCGAGCAGGTCGATGAACGGATCGCCGGCGATCTGGCTGGAGAACCGGGTGCAGCGCTGGCACAGCACGCAGCGCTCGCGGTCCAGCAGCACGTTCGTGGAAATGGCCACCGGCTTGGCGAACGTCCGCTTGGTCTCGACGAAGCGGGACTCCGCGCGGCCGTTGCTCATCGCCTGGTTCTGCAGCGGGCACTCGCCGCCCTTGTCGCAGACCGGGCAGTCCAGCGGGTGGTTGATGAGCAGCATCTCCATGACGCCCTGCTGCGCCTTGTCGGCCACCTCGCTGGTGAGCTGCGTCTTGACGACCATCCCCGGCATCACCGTGGTGGTGCAGGACGCGGCGGGCTTGGGCATCCCGCGCCCGTTGCCCAAGTCGGTGACCTCGACCAGGCACTGGCGGCAGGCGCCGGCCGGGTCGAGCAGCGGGTGGTCGCAGAACCGCGGGACCTGGATGCCCAGCTGCTCGGCGGCACGGATGAGGAGGGTGCCCTTCGGGACCGAGATCTCGAAGCCGTCGATCGTGACGGTGACGAGGTCGGTCTTCTCCGGTGCTTCGGTCATGTGGCGGTCGCTCCAGCAAGCGCCGGCTGGTCGCTGTGCGACGCCGGCCGGTTGATCAGTGAGAGGTACTCGTCGCGGAAGTACTGGATCGAGGAGGAGATCGGACTGGTCGCGCCGTCGCCCAACGCGCAGAAGGACCGGCCCAGGATGTTGTCGCAGAGGTCGAGCAGCGTGTGCAGGTCGGTCTCGGTGCCCTGGCCGTCGAGGATCCGCTTGAGGATGCCGGCGGTCCAGTAGTTGCCCTCGCGGCACGGGGTGCACTTGCCGCACGACTCGTGCTCGTAGAACTTCGTCCACTTGTAGACGGCACGCGACCACGCTGTCGCCGGTGTCGAAGATCTGCAGCGCCGACGTCCCGTGCATCGACCCGGCCTTGGCGACCGAGTCGAAGTCGAGTGGCAGGTCGAGGTGCTCGGCGGTGAGCAGCGGCGTGGAGGACCCGCCCGGCGTCCAGAACTTCAGGTCCAGCCCGCGGCTCATCCCGCCGGCCAGCTCCAGCAGCTCGCGCAGCGTCGTGCCCATCGGCGCCTCGTACTGCCCGGGGTTCTTCACCCGTCCGGACAGCGAGTAGATGCACGGCCCGGGCGAGCCGTCCGGCCCCATCTGCTTGAACCACTCGGCGCCGCCCAGCACGATGTACGGCACGCTCGCCAGCGACCCGGCGTTGTTGACGACCGTCGGGGCGTCGTACAGGCCGTTCGTCGCGGGGAACGGCGGCTTGAGCCGCGGCTGGCCGCGCTTGCCCTCGAGCGAGTCGAGCAGCGCCGTCTCCTCGCCGCAGATGTACGCCCCCGCACCACTGTGGACGGTGATGTCGACCGCGACGCCGCTGCCGAGCACGTCCACGCCGAGGTAGCCGGCGTCGTAGGCCTCCTGCACGGCCTGCGTCACGCGGCGGATCGCGTGCACCGCCTCGCCGCGGATGTAGATGAACGCGTGGCGGGCGCGCACCGCGTAGCAGGAGATGATGACGCCCTCGACGAGCGAGTGCGGGTCGTTCATCATCAGCGGCAGGTCCCGGCAGGTGCCGGGCTCGGATTCGTCGGAGTTGACGACGACGTAGTGCGGCTTGCCGTCGTCCTGCGGGATGAACTGCCACTTCATGCCGGTCGGGAAGCCGGCGCCGCCGCGGCCGCGCAGGTTCGACTCCTTGACCACGGCGATGAGCTCGTCCGGGTCCATCGTCAGCGCCTTGCGCAGGCCGGTGTAGCCGTCGAGGCGCTCGTAGTTGGCGAGCTTCCACGGCTGGTTCGTGCCGAACCGCTTGGTGAGCACGGGGGTGAGCGGCATGGCTACTTGGCCTCTCGGCCGCCGGGCTTGGCGGCGTTGTCCGGGTCCTCGCCGGAGGTGGTCAGCGGAGCGTCGTGCTCGCTGGTCCGGCCGTTGTTGGTGGCGGCCGCGGCGCCGGCGGCGTCCGCGGCGCTGGCCCGCTCGCTGCCGACGGCGTACGGCGGGGCGCTCTCTCCCCGTTCGACGGCCAGCATGACACCGCGCTCGGTCGGCCCGCCGGTCGCCGGCGCGTCGTCGGCGACCGCCCGCTCGTCGCGGAAGCCGGCGATGATGCGCTCGGTCTCGCGGAACGAGCACAGCGGGGCGCCGCGCGTCGGGTCGGGGCGCTGGCCGGCACGCAGCCGGTCGACGAGCCGTTCGGCGGAATCCACCGTCTGGTTGTCGAAGAACTCGTAGTTCACCGTGACGACCGGCGCGTAGTCGCAGGCGGCGAGGCACTCGGCGTGCTCGAGGGTGACGACGCCGTCGGCCGTCGTCTCGTTCATGCCGACGCCGAGCTTCTCGGACAGCCGCGCGTAGATCTCGTCGCCGCCGAGCAGTCCGCACAGCGTGTTCGTGCAGACGCTGACCAGGTACTCGCCGACCGGCTCGCGCTTGAACATCGTGTAGAAGGTCGCGACCGCCGACGACCTGCGCCTTGGTGATGCCGAGGACGTCCGCGCAGAACGCGATGCCATCGGGCGTCACGCAGCCCTGCTCGGACTGCACCAGGTGCAGCATCGGCAGCAGCGCCGACTGCTCCTGACCGGCCGGGTAGCGCGCGATCAGCTCGGCCGCCGCGGCGCGCACGGTGTCGTCGAAGACGCTGGGATCGCCGGGACGCTCCAGCTGCAGCACCGTGGTGCGCGGGTTCTCCGCGGCGCCGGGCGTCCCGCCAGCGCCCGGGGTTGACCGGGCTCATCGGTCGCACCCGCCCATCACCGGGTCGATGGAGGCGACGGAGGCGATGACGTCGGCGAGGATGCCGCCGATCGACAGCGTCGGCGACCGCCTGCAGGTTGATGAACGACGGCTCCCGGAAGTGGACCCGGTACGGCCGGGTGCCGCCGTCGCTGACGACGTGGGCGCCGAGCTCGCCGCGCGGGGACTCGACGGCCTGGTACACCTGCCCGGGCGGCACCCGGAAGCCCTCGGTGACCAGCTTGAAGTGGTGGATCAGCGACTCCATCGAGCTGTTCATGATCTTCTGGACGTGCTCGAGCGAGTTGCCCATGCCGTCCGGGCCGAGCGACAGCTTCGCCGGCCAGGCGATCTTCGGGTCGTCGACCATGACCGGGCCGGGCTCCAGGCGGTCGCAGCACCTGCTCGACGATCTTGAGCGACTCGTGCATCTCGGCGACCCGCACCACGAAGCGCGCCCAGCAGTCGCCGCGGGTCGTCGGTCGGCACCTCGAAGTCGAAGCGTCTCGTAGCCGAGGTACGGGCTCGGTCTTGCGCAGGTCCCACGGCAGCCCCGCCGCGCGCAGCAGCGGGCCGGTGACGCCGAGCGACAGGCAGCCCTCGACGCCGATCCAGCCGACGTCCTTGAGCCGGCTGCACCCAGATCGGCTGGCCGCGCAGCAGCTTCTCGACGCCGTCGAGCTCCTCGCGGCATGCTCCTTGACCCAGTCGCGGATCTTCTCGACCGCGCCGTCGGGCAGGTCCTGCGCCACGCCGCCGGGGCGGACGTAGGCGTGGTTCATCCGCAGGCCGGTGATCAGCTCGAGGACGTCGAGGCACCGCTCGCGGGCGCGGAAGCCGTTGGTCATCGCGGTCAGCGCGCCGAGCTCCATGCCGCCGGTGGCCAGCCACACCCAGTGCGAGGAGATCCGGTTGATCTCCATCAACAGGACCGGATCAGCTTGCGCGCGCTCGGGCACCTCGATGCCGAGCAGCTTCTCGACGCCGAGGCAGTAGACGGTCTCGTTGAAGATCGGCGACAGGTAGTCGGCGCGGGTGAGGAAGGTGACGCCCTGCGTCCAGTTGCGGTACTCGGTGTTCTTCTCGATGCCGGTGTGCAGGTAGCCGATGACCACGCGCGGCGTCGGTGACCGTCTCGCCCTCGAGCTCGAGCACGAGCCGCAGCACGCCGTGGGTGGACGGGTGCTGCGGGCCCATGTTGAGGACGATGCGTTCCTCGCGCGATCGGGTCGGCCGCCGAAGATGGCGTCCCAGTCGCCGCCGGTGACGGTGTAGACGCGGCCCTCGGTGGTCTCGCGACGGCGCGTAGCGTACGCGTCTCGATCGATGTCGCTCACCGGTAGGCCCTCCGCTCGTCCGGCGGCGGGATCTCGGCGCCCTTGTACTCCACCGGGATGCCGCCGAGCGGGTAGTCCTTGCGCTGCGGGTGGCCGTCCCAGTCGTCCGGCATCAGGATCCGGGTCAGCGCCGGGTGGCCGTCGTAGACGATGCCGAACATGTCGTAGGTCTCGCGCTCCTGCCAGTCGGCGGTCGGGTAGACCGGCGTGACCGACGGGACGTGCGGGTCCTCGACGCTGACCGCGACCTCGAGCCGGACCCGGCGCCGGTAGGTCATCGACGTCAGGTGGTACGACCGAGTGCAGCCGGTTCTCGACGCTCGTGGTCCGAGGTAGTCGACGCCGGAGACGCTCGAGCACAGCTCGAAGCGCAGCGCCGGGTCGTCGCGCAGCGCCTGCGCGACGCCGAGCGAGGTGCTCGCGGCGCAGGTACAGCGTCAGCTCGCCGCGGTCGACGACGACCTTGACGATCGCGGCGTCGAGCTCGGGTAGGCGGCCTGCAGCGCGTCGACGAGCTCGTCGAAGTAGCCGCCGTACGGCCGCTGCGGCCGGCGGCGGCGACCCACGGCTCGCGGACCAGGCCGCCGAAGCCGGAGGTGTCACCGCTGCCGGTGACGCCGAACATGCCCTGGCGCTCGATGCCGAAGGCGGCCGGGTCGCGCTCGTCGCCGGGGCCGGGGCGGGTGTCGACCCACGCGCGCTGAGCCTGCGGCGCGGGCTGCAGCGGCGCGCCTGCTCGGCAGCGCGTCGTCGTCGGGACGGGTCGTCATCGGAGTCGCCTCAGCGCTTCGCGTAGCGCTGTGCTGCGACGGGACGAGCTCGACCTTCTGGTCGGCGAGCGCCTGGGCGCGCTTCGGGCCGAGCGGCTCGTTCATGATCTTGTGGTGCAGCTTGAGGATCGCGTCGATGAGCATCTCCGGCCGCGGCGGGCAGCCGGGCAGGTACATGTCGACCGGGACGACGTGGTCGACGCCCTGCACGATCGCGTAGTTGTTGAACATCCCGCCGGTGCTGGCGCAGACGCCCATCGCGAGCACCCACTTCGGCTCGGCCATCTGGTCGTAGATCTGGCGCAGCACCGGCGCCATCTTCTGGCTGACCCGGCCGGCGACGATCATCAGGTCGGCCTGGCGCGGCGACGGCCGGAAGACCTCCATGCCGAAGCGCGCGGAGTCGTAGCGCGGCGCGCCGAAGGTCATCATCTCGATGGCGCAGCAGGCCAGGCCGAACGTCGCCGGCCACAGCGACGACTTGCGCGTCCAGTTGACGAGCTTCTCGACGCTGGCCAGCAGGACGCCGTCGGGCAGCTTCTCTTCTAGTCCCATGTCCTCAGTCCCAATCCAGTCCGCCGCGGCGCCAGACGTAGGCGTAGGCGACGAACACCGTGACGATGAACAGGACGATCTCGACCAGCCCGAACAGGCCGAGCGCGCTCGATTGCGCGACCGCGTACGGGTACAGGAAGATGATCTCGATGTCGAAGACGATGAACAGCATCGCCGTCAGGAAGTACTTGATCGGGAACCGGTTCGGCCCGACCGGCTGCGGCGTCGGCTCGATGCCGCACTCGTAGAAGTCGAGCTTGGCCGGTTGTAGCGGCGCGGGCCGGTGAACGGCGCGATCGTCACCGAGAACGCGGCGAAGAGCGAACGCCAGGGCGAACAGCAGCACGATCGGCAGGTAGGGCGCGAGCATCGGCGTCGCTGCTCTCTCCTTCCGGCGGTTCGTCGGGTGCGGCGACGGTGTCGGCTCGCCGGCGACGGCTGCGCGCCGGGTTCGTGGCCGACGGTCGAGGGTAGGCCGCCTAGCGTCAGCGGCCGGGCGTGAGTCGGGTCAAGGCGGACGATGACCCGGTCGGACTGACGTCGCCGCCGTGCGGGTCGGTGAGGTTGGCGAGCAGCTTGAGCACGAACCGCATCAGCGCCGGGTGCGGCAGGCCGTGCCGGGTGCAAGCCTGCATCACCTCCGGGTTGCCGATCAGCTTCACGAACACCCCGCCGAGGCGGTAGTAGGCGCCCCACTCCTCGCGCATCCGCGCCGGGTAGCCGGCCAGCGCCCGCTCGCGGGCCGGGCCCTCCGGCCGGGCCAGCGCCTGGACGACGGCCTCGGCGGCGAACTTGCCGGACTCCATCGCGTACGGGATGCCCTCGCCGTTGAACGGGTTGACCGATGCCGCCGGAGTCGCCGACGAGCAGCAGCCCGTCGCGGTAGTGCGGGGTGCGGTTGAAGCCCATCGGCAGCGCCGCGCCGCGGGTCGGGCCGGTGGCGTTCGGCTCGCGCAGCCCCCACTCCTCGGGCGTGTCGTCGAGCCAGCGGGTGAGCAGGCTGCGGTAGTCGGTCTTCTGGAACCCGGCGCTGGAGTTCAGCACGCCGAGCCCGGCGTTGACCGTGCCGTCGCCCATCCCGAAGATCCAGCCGTAGCCGGGCAGCAGGGTCGCTCTGCCCGGGCGGGCCGTCCCAGAGCTCGAGCCAGCGACTCGAGGTAGTCGTCGTGCGTGCGCGGGCTGGTGTAGTAGCGGCGGACCGCGACGCCCAGCGGGCGGCGTGTCGTTGCGGTGCACGCCCGAGGTGCTGGGCGAGCTGGCCGGAGACGCCGTCGCAGCTGAGGACGAGCGGGGCGTGGAACCGGAGCGGCTGCTTGTCGGGGCCCTGCCGGGCCTCGACGCCGACGACGCGGCCGGCGCGGTCGAGGACCGGGCCGGTGACGCGTCGTCTGCTCGCGCAGGACCGCGCGCCGGCCTTGACCGCCTGGTTGGCGAGCAGCGCGTCGAGGTCGGCGCGCGGGCGGACCAGGCCGTAGGAGCGGGAAGCTCGTGAGCTCCGGCCAGTCCAGGTGCAGGCGCTGGCCGCCGCCGATGACCCGCAGGCCCCGGTTGTGCAGCCAGCCCGCCTGCTCGCTGACGTCGATGCCCATGTCGACCAGGGCGCGGGTGCCGCGCGGGGTCAGCCCGTCGCCGCAGACCTTCTCGCGCGGGAACGTCGTCTTCTCCAGCAGCAGCGACGTCGAGGCCGGCGGTGGCCAGCCAGTAGGCGGCGCTGCTGCCGGCCGGACCGGCGCCGACGACGACCACGTCGGCGTCTGCGGCGGCCATGGCTCGTCTCCCGGATCAGAGGGCAACGTGTGGGGGGTCGTCTCGGCGACGACGCTTGTGAAGGTCTTCACGAAGTACCTGCGTCGCCGAGTGTAGGCCGTCTCCGGCGTGCTGCGGACACGGCGCGAGGGGGCTGGGGAGCGCGCTCAGCCCTGCCAGCGGTAGGCGGCGGCGGCGCCCAGTCCGGCGACCACGACGAGCACCGGTGGTGCGAGCAGCCGGCCCGGCGTCCGGGCGTTGCCGAGCAACAGCGCGGCGGCGAGGAGCAGGGCGACCACGGCAACGAGGTCGACGGCGGTCAGCCCGTGCCGGGCGTCGACCCGAACCAGCACGGGACCCTCGAGCACGCCGTTGTCGAGCACGGGCCACACCGCCGCGGCGAGCGCGAGCAGCCAGGCCGCGACGAGCCGGCCGACCCGGCGGCTGGTGGCGACCGCCGCACCGGCGGCCACCAACAGCACGGCGGCGTCGACCGCCAGCGCCTCGGCCCGGAGCACCGGGCCACCCAACCACGGCGCCGGCGCGGACAGCGGTGTGCGCTCGGGCAGACTGCGGCGCGTGTCCGTCGCCCTGCACGCGGCGCCGGTGTCCGAACTCGACCCGGTGACGCTGTACCGCGTGCTCCGGCTGCGCACGGACGTGTTCGTCGTCGAGCAGCAGTGCTCCTACCCGGAGCTCGACGGGCGGGACCTCGAACCGGACGCGCTGCAGGTGTGGGCCGGCGACGGTGAGGAGGTCATCGCCACGCTGCGGCTGCTGCGCGACCCCGACGGCTCGGCGCGGATCGGCCGCGTCGCGACGGCGGCCGGCGCCCGCGGGCAGGGCGTGGCGGCGCGGCTCGTGCAGCGGGCGCTGGAGCTGTCGGCCGGCCGGCGCGTGGTGCTGGACGCGCAGTCCTACCTGGAGCCGTGGTACGCCCGGTTCGGCTTCGCGCGCAGCGGGGCGGAGTTCGTGGAGGACGGGATCCCGCACGTGCCGATGGCCCGCCCGGCCGACGTGTCGCCGCGCCGGCGCTGATCATCCGGCCGGGGTGGCTGCCCCGGCTTCCAGTTGCGCGGCGAGCGCGAGCAGCGTCGCCTCCCCGCCGGGCGGGGCGACGAGTTGCACCGACGTGGGCAGCCCGTTCGGGTGGCGACCGACCGGCACCACCACGGCCGGCCACCCGGCGAGGTTCCACGGCGCCGCGAACGGGGCGTAGCGGGTGTTGGCCTGGAGGTTCGCCAGCCACCCCCGGCGCGACCAGACGATCGCCGCGATCGGCGGCTGCGCGAGGGCGGGGGTGATCAGGACGTCCCGGTCGGCGAAGAACCGCTCCACCCGCTCCTGCCAACGCCGGCGGTCGGCGGGACGGGGACGCCCGGCGCGCAGCACCGCCGCGCCCACCGCGGCGTGCCGGGCGACGCGCGGTTCCAGCAGCGAGCGGTCGGCGAGCGTCCGAGCGTCGAGCTCGGCGCCGGCGAACCAGCGCTGCACGGCGGCCACACCGGCGGCGGTGTCGTACGGCGGGTCGGCCACCATCACGCCGTGCCCGTGGCCGGCCAGCAGCTCGGCGGCTGAGGTGGCCGCCGCGGCGTACGCGGGGTCGACCGGGACGCCGCGCACCGGCGGCAGCGTGGACACCGCCAGCCGCAGCCGCCCCGGGTCGGCCGGGGTGGCGAACGCCGCGCGGTCGGCGAGCACCGACAGGACGAGCGCCGCGTCGGCGACGGTGCGGGCCAGCGGGCCGTTCTCCGCCATGTCGAACCACGACCCGTCGCCGAGCTCGGCCGGCACGACGCCGAGCCCCGGCTTGACGCCGACCAACCCGCAGCAGGCGGCGGGGATGCGGATGGAGCCCATTCCGTCGTTCCCGTGGGCCACGGGCACCATCCCGGCGGCGACCGCGGCCGCGCTGCCGCCGGAGGACCCGCCGGGCGTCCGGGTGCGGTCCAGCGGGTTGCGGGTGACGCCGAAACGCGAGTCGGTGGCGCCGAAGACGCACAGCTCCGGCACCTTGGTCAGCCCGACGACGACGGCGCCGGCGCGACGCAGCCGGCGCACCACCTCGTGGTCACGGGTCTGCGGCGCGGGGTCGGAGGCGACCGAGCCGATCCGCATCGGCTCGCCGGCGACCGGGACGTTGTCCTTGATCCCGATCGGGACGCCGGCGAGCGGGAGCGCGAAGCGGTCGGGGCGGGCGTCGACCGCGTCGGCCTCTGCCAGCGCCCGCTCGGCGCGGACCCGCTGGAACGCGCCGATGCCGCGGTCCAGCTCGGCGATGCGCGCCAGAGCCCGCTCGGTCGTCTGCCGCGCCGTGACGTCCCCGCGGCGGACGGCGTCGGCCATCGCCCGAGCGGTGTCCGCGGCGTCCGTCCCAGCGTCCGTCGCAGCGTCCGTTGCGTCGTCCGTCCTGGCGTCCGTCCCGGCGTCCACGGACCGGACCGTACCGGCCCGCCTGATCACGACTGCGCCGGCGAGAGGTGCGCTGCGGCCGCACCCTGCTGGGTCAGCGGTAGAAGTACGGGCTCAGCACCATGACGGGCACGACCGCGTCCAGCGGCAGCCCGTTGCGCTCGGCGACCAGGTGCACCGCGCCGGCGTCCGCGGCGTCGTAGACGCACGCGTCGAGCTCCGCGTCGCCGACCCCAACCGATCGCCGCGACCGGCCACGGAGGCGCCGCGACCGGGACGACCGACACCCCGTCCAGCGCGGCACGAACGCCGGAGGGCACCCGGGCGGCGCGGGTGGTCGACTCCGACCTCGTCGTCGCGGTAGGTCACCAGGACCAGGACGGGCAGGCCGTCGACCCGCCGGCCGAGGAACCGCAGCAGTCGCATGTGGCGTCGTCGGCCCAGTGCGCGTCCTCCACGGCGACGACGACCGGCCGGGCGGCAGCCCGCAGCGCCTGCAGGACGACCAGGAACAGCTCCGCCCGCCGCCCCTCGGCCAGCGCACGGCCAGCGCCGAACCCGGGCGTGCCATGTCCTGCCCGGCGCGGAGCGGCCGGGCGGTGGTCAGCGGATCGCAGGCGCCCCGGCTAGGCCGCCGTCCGGTACCGCTGGGCGTCCGGGCGCAGGGTCATGCCGTGTCCCGGCGCGCTCGTGGGGACCTGGATCGCTCCGCCGCGGACCTCGGGGACGCCGTCGACGAGCAGCGGCTCCAGCCGGGCGTGGTCGACGAACCACTCGACGTGGCGCACCGCGGGCACGGCGGCGCCGATGACGGCATGCAGCGACGGGGCGCAGTGCCCGGAGACGTCCAGGTTGTGCGCGGCCGCGACGGCAGCGCAGCGCTGCCAACCGGTGTAGCCGCCGCAGCGGGTGACGTCGAGCTGCAGGCAGTCCACCACCGGGCACAGCCGGCGCGCCTCGTAGACGTCCGCGGCGTACTCCCCGGCGGCGACGTCGCAGCGCACCGCGTCACGCACGACGGCGAGCCCCTCGGTGTCGTCGCTGCTGACCGGTTCCTCGAACCAGACCACGCCGAGCTCGTCCAACCCGGCACCGACGCGGCGGGCCAGCCCGCGCCGGTAGCCGCCGTTCGCGTCGACCATCAGCGCGACGTCGGGTCCGGCGAACGAGCGCAGCTGCCGGACCCGCTCGAGGTCGCGGTCGACGTCGTTGCCCCACGACTCGCCGATCTTGATCTTCATCGCCGCGCAGCCGGCGGCTCGCCAGCCCTCGACCTGCTCACGCAGCTGCTCGTCGGTGAGAGTCGTGAACCCGCCGGAGCCGTAGACGGGGACCTCGTCGCGGACCGTGCCGAGCAACTGCGCCAGCGGGACGTCGAGCAGCCGGGCCTTGAGGTCCCACAGCGCGACATCGACCGCGCTGAGCGCCTGCATGACCAGGCCCCTGGTGCCGAGGTTGCGCGCGGCGCGGTGCATGGCGTCCCACGCTCCCGGGACGTCCGCCGGGTCCCGCCCGGACACCACGCCGGCGAAGTGCTCGTCGACCACACCGGCGGCGGCCGGCGTGCTGTAGGTCCACCCCAGGCCGGTCGTGTCGCCGGCGCGCACGGTGACGGTCACCGCCACCGTGGCGTCCCACTCCAGCGTCCCGTCCGCCTCGGGGTAGGGCGTCGGGAACCGGTACGCGGCGGTGGACACCCTGTCGATCTTCACGCCGGCGTCATCTCCCGCTCGGTGAGTCCGGACCGCCCCTTCGCCGCCAGCCGGTCGGCCGCGCGGGCGGCCAGCGACATGATCGTCAGCGCCGGGTTGGCCGAGCCCTGGGTCGGCATGACGCTGCCGTCGACGACGTAGAGGTTGGGCACGCCGAACACGCGGTGGTCGCGGTCGACGACGCCGTCCTCCGCGCGGGCGGCCATCCGAGCGCCACCGACGAGGTGGGCGTAGCGGTCGATCGTCATCACTTCCTGCGCCCCCGCGGCCTTGAGGAGGTCTTCCATCACCGCGGTGGCGGCCTTGACCAGCTGCTTGTCGTTCTCGCACTGGCTGTAGGAGAAGTGCGCCACCGGGAGACCGTGCCGGTCCTGCTCGTCGGCGAGCGTGACCCGGTTGTCCGGCTGCGGGAGGAACTCGCACAGCGCCCCGAGCGTCGCCCAGTGCACGTAGTCGCGCATGTACTCGCGCAGCACCTCGCCCCAGTGCCCCTGCGCGGTGACGTGCTCGGACCAGGTGATCGGCAGTGGGCTCACCGTCTGGACGGAGAACCCGCGCTTGTACGGTTTGGTCGGGTCGGTTTCGTAGTACGCCTCCGTACTGACCTCTGGCGGAGGCGCCTTGTACATCCGGATCTCGTCCGCGAACCGGCCGGCCGTCTGCGGCGCGCCCTGCACCATGAGGTACCGGCCGACGTTGTCCGTGTCGTTGCCGAGGCCGTCGGGGAAGCGCGGCGTGGCCGACAGCAGCAGCAACCGCGGCGTCTCGATCGAGTAGCAGCACACCGCCACCGCCCGGGCGCGCTGCACGCGCTCGACACCGCGGTGCAGGTACCGCACCCCGGTGACCAGCCCGGTGCGGTCGTCGACGACCACCCGGGTGACGTGGCTGTCGGGCCGAACTTCGGCGCCGTGCGCGAGCGCGTCCGGCACGTGGGTGATCAACGGGCTGGCCTTGGCGTTGACCTTGCATCCCTGCAGGCAGAAGCCGCGGTAGATGCAGTGCGGCCGGTTGCCGAAGCGGCCGTTCGGGATCGCGACCGGCCCGACCCGGGCCTCCAGGCCGAGCTTCGTCGCGCCCTGCAGGAACACCTGCCCGTTCCCGCCGACCGGGTGCGGCGAGTGCGGGTACCGGTGCGGGTGGCCCCACGGCCAGTCCTGGCCGGCGACCGGAAGCTCCTCCTCGATCGCGGCGTAGTAGGGCTCGAGGTCCCAGTACGAGATCGGCCAGTCCTGCCCGACGCCGTCGTTCGAGCGGGTGGCGAAGTCGGACGGGTGGAAGCGCGGGGTGTAGCCGGCGTAGTGCACCATCGACCCACCTACGCCCCGGCCGGAGTTGTTCGACCCGAGTGGCACCGGGTCGGAGCCGCCGATCTGCCGCGGATCCGTCCAGTACAGGGTGTGCGCGCCGCGCTCGTCGCTGACCCAGTCGCGGTCGGGGTCCCAGAAGGGTCCGGCGTCGAGGCAGACGACGCGCCAGCCGGCGCGGGACAGCCGCTGGGTGAGCACAGCGCCGCCGGCACCGGCACCGACGACGACCAGGTCGACCTCGTCGCCGTCGGCGTAGTGCCGCATGTCGTCACGCAGCCGGTGGTTGGTCCGCGACCCGTCGTTGGGCAGCAGCCACGCGGAGTCGTTGCGCGCCCGGACGGCGCGGTAGTCGAGCCGCCGCTTCACGACCCCTCCTTCTCGACCAGTTCGGCGTGGCGCTGGCGGGCACGTTCGGTCCGCTCGGCGAACGGCACCGGATCGGCGTTCTGGTCGTCGCGGACCTCCCACTTGTCCCGAGCGTTCACTCCGGGGTTGAGGTAACCGCGCGGGTAGGCCGGCCCCGGGTAGCCGATCTCGTTCCACGCCCACGGGTGCGAGTAGTAGGCGGTGCAGGCGTAGCGGGTCCACAGCGACCACACGTGCGTGCTGTTCCAGCCGTGCCACTGTTTGCCGTCCGAGGACAGGTCCTGGACCTGCTGGACGTGCGCAGCCTGCTCAGGGCCGGTCAGGCTGACGAACCCGCGCTGGTGGTGCTCCATCGCGTCGTCGTCGAGGAACTGCAAGCTCTGCCGCCACGCCTCGGCGTCCTCGGGCAGGTCGTCGTAGTGCCAGCCGTCGGTCTCCCCGACGGCGAGCCGGGCGTCGATCAGCGGCAGCACCGGCACCCGCGGTTCACCGTCCTGGGCAAGCACGAGGTCGGTCAGTGCCGAGGCGATGCCGACCTCCGCCGGGGTGAAGAACGCGTAGGCGCCCGGCAGCGCCAGCCGCCCGAGGACGACGCCGGCGGTGACGTCGTCCCACTTCTCGACCTCGTCCAGCACGTCGAAGCCGGGGAACCGGCCTCTGTGCTGCGGGGTGACCGCCCGCTGGTCCGGAGCGCGGTACGGCATCAGTCCTCACCCTCGCGGCGCAGCACGGCCGACAGCAGGCCCATCCCGCCGACCAGTGAGGCGAGCAGCGGCGCGAAGGCCGGTGGGCCGGACTCGATGTTGTACTTCGTGATCCCGCCCGGACGCTGGCTGATCCCCCGCCAGTGCAGGTACGTCCCCTGCAGGCCGTTGGCGACGATCGCCGCGCTGAACACCGGCAGCACCGTCTTGGCGGCGCGTCGGCTGAAGACCGCCGCGATGCCGGCCGGGATCGCCGTCGGGACGACGACCACCGGCCACCACATCATCTTGTTGCCGAAGCTGGCGCCGTCGTGCTCGGTGTAGATCTCCCCGGCCGTGACGGCAGCGCCGGCGGCGGTGAGTGCCGCCAGCAGCCGCTCGAAGCGGCCGGTGCGGAGGTCCCGCAACAGCGACGCGAGCATCAGTCCTCCTTGGATCCTGGCAGGTACTGCTGCACCTTCTGCTTGATGCCCTGCTTGACGAAGCCGCGCGCGTTCTCATCACCGTGCATGACGGCACCGGCGGTGGCCTTGACCTGCTCGAACGTGGCCTTCGGCGGGATCGGCGGCACATCGGGGTCGCACCGGACGTCCAGGACGGTCGGCCGGTCGGCGGCCAGCGCGCTGTCCCAGGCCGGCCCGAGGTCCGGAGCCTTGTCCAGGTTGACGCCGTTGAGGCCCAGCGAACGGGCGAACGCGGCGTAGTCGACGTCGGGCAGGTCCTGCGACTCCGCGAACTTCGGCACGCCCTCCATCGACCGCATCTCCCAGGTCACCTGGTTGAGGTCGTCGTTGTGCAGGACGGCGACGATCAGGCGCGGGTCGCGCCATTGGCGCCAGTACCGGGAGATGGTGATGAGCTCGGCCATCCCGTTCATCTGCATCGCGCCGTCCCCGACGAGGGCGATGGCCGGCCGGTCGGGGTGCGCCCACTTGGCGCCGATCGCGTACGGCACCCCGGGTCCCATCGTCGCGAGGTTGCCGGAGAGCGAGCCGCGCACGTCACCGGTGAACTTCAGGTGCCGGGCGTACCAGTTGGCCGCCGACCCGGAGTCGCTGGCGATCATCGCGTCGGTGGGGAGCCGGGTGGACAGCTCGTGGAAGATCCGCATCGGGTTCACCGGGTCGGCGTCGGTCATCGCGCGCCGCTCGGCCGTGTGCCACCAGTCGGCCACCCACTTCTCGACGTGCTCGCGCCAGGAGCGGTCGGTCTTGCGCTCGAGCAGCGGGATCAGCGCCTGCAGCGTCGCCTTCGCGTCACCCACGACGTTGAGCTCGTACGGGTAGCGCATGCCGATCCAGCTGCCGGAGCGGTCGATCTGGATGGCGCGCGCCTGGTCGAGCTGCGGCAGGAACTGGGTGTACGGGAAGTTCGAGCCGACCGTCAGCAGCGTGTCGCACTCCATCATCAGGTGGTAGCTGGCGGTGGTACCGAGCAGGCCGATCGAGCCGGTCACCCAGGGCAGGTCGTCGGGAAGGACGTCCTTGCCGAGCAGCGCCTTCGCGCAACCCGCGCCGAGCAGGTCGGCGACCTGCTCGAGCTCGGCCGCCGCGCCGCGGGCGCCCTGCCCGACGAGCATCGCGACCTTGCCGCCGGCGTTGAGGACGTCCGCGGCCCGGCGGACCGCGGCGGGATCCGGCTGCGGCACCGCCGCGGCCATGCCCAGGCTGGAGGGCACCTGCTTGAACGCGTGCTGCGGCGGGCTGTACGGCAGGTCCAGGACGTCGGAGGGGAAGATCAGGCAGGTCGGCGCCCGCTCGCTCACCGCGACCCGGATCGCCCGGTCGATGAGGTTGGGCAGCTGCTCAGGGACCGTGCACATCTGGACGTAGTCGCTGCACACGTCCTTGAACAGGCTGATCAGGTCGACCTCCTGCTGGTACGACCCGCCCATCGCGCTGCGCTCGGTCTGCCCGACGATGGCGACGACCGGGACGTGGTCGAGCTTCGCGTCGTAGAGGCCGTTGAGCAGGTGGATCGCGCCCGGGCCGCTGGTCGCTACGCACACCCCGAAGCCGGCCGCGCCTCCGCCTTCTCGCTCCTCGGCGAACTTCGCGAACCCGACCGCCTCGAACGCGGCCATCTCCTCGTGCCGGGCCTGGACGAACTGCGGATCGTTGCCGCTGCGTCCCCACGCGGCAAGCAGGCCGTTGATCCCGTCGCCCGGGTACCCGAAGACCTGGCGGACGCCCCACTCACGCAGCCGCGCCAGGAGGACGTCGCCGACCGTGTCTGCCATGTCGTCTCCTCTCTCGACTGCTCGGGTGTACCCATCTCGCGACGTTTGTTGCACCACTGCAACTGTTGCGGTCCGCCGGGTATAGAGCCGGTGTGGAGCGGGACCAGCGGACGGCGTCGGACGACGCCGTGGAGGCGGTGATGGCTGCGTCGCGCGTCCTGGTCGGGCTCAGCAGCGCCGCCCTCGCCGAGGTCGACGACGCGGTGACGCTGCCGCAGTTCCGGGTCCTCGCCGTCCTCGCCCGGCACGGCTCGTGCCGGCTGTCCGGGCTGGCCGACGTGCTCGGCGTGCACCCCTCGAGTGCCACCAGGATCTGCGACCGGCTCGTCGCCGGCGGCCTGCTCGAGCGCGCCGAGGACCCGGCCGACCGGCGCAGCGTCGTCCTCACGTTGTCACCCGCCGGCCGCCGGCTGGTGGACGCGGTGATGCACCGGCGCAGGACGGCGGTCGAGCGGGTACTCCACCGGATGCCCCCGGACCAGCGGCGGGCCCTCGTGGCCCCGCTGCGGGCGTTGGCGGCGGCCGGTGGCGAGGACGAGGCGGCGCCCGGCTGGGCGCTGCACTGAGATGAGACGTTCGGGAAGGAGATCGCGATGGTGCAGACGGTGGCGGTGACGGGGGCCAGCGGCGGGATCGGCCGGGCGACCGCGGCGGCCTTCGGGGCGCGCGGGGCGGCGGTCGCGCTGCTGGCCCGCGGCGAGACGGGGTTGGCCGCGGCTGCCGAGGAGGTGAAGCGGGCCGGCGGCTCGCCGCTGACCGTGCCGGTGGACGTCGCGGACGACGACGCGGTCTTCGCTGCCGCCGACCGGGTCGAGAACGAGCTCGGGCCGGTGGACGTCTGGGTGAACGTGGCGTTCAGCTCGGTGTTCGCGCCGTTCGACCGAGATCTCGCCGGCGGAGTTCCGCCGCGCGACCGAGGTGACCTATCTCGGTTACGTCTACGCGACGATGGCGGCACTGAAGCACATGAAGCCGCGCGACCGCGGGACGATCGTCCATGTCGGCTCGGCGCTCGCGTACCGCGGGATCCCGCTGCAGACGGCGTACTGCGGCGCCAAGCACGCCATCCAGGGCTTCCACGAGTCGCTGCGCTGCGAGCTGCTGCACGAGCGCAGCGGCGTGCGGGTGACGATGGTGCAGATGCCGGCGGTGAACACCCCCCAGTTCTCGTGGCTCATCAACCGGCTGCCGCACCACGCGCAGCCGGTGCCGCCGATCTACCAGCCGGAGATGGCCGCCCGGGCCGTGCTCTACGCCGCCGACCACCCGCGCCGACGGGAGTACTGGGTGGGGTCGTCGACGGCGGGGACGCTGGCGGCGAACGCCGTCGCGCCGGGCCTGCTCGACCGGTACCTCGCGCGGACCGGCTTCTCCAGCCAGCAGTCCAGCCAGCCGCGCGACCCGTCCGCGCCGGCCAACCTCTTCGAACCGGCGGACGGGCCGGACGGGCGCGACTTCGGCGCGCACGGCGTGTTCGACGACATCGCGCACTCGAACGACCCCCAGCTCTGGGCCTCGCAGCACCACGGGCTGCTCGGCGCGCTCGGCCTGGCGTCGGCAGGCGCGGCCGGGGCGCTGCTCGCCCGGCGGCGCCGGTGAGCGGCGGGCGGCTGCTCGCGGTGGCGTCCGGGCTGCTCGGCGCGGTTCTGGTGCTCCGGCCGCACGACGTCGGACGGGTGGTGACCGCGCGCGGCGGATCCGTGCCCGCCGCGTGGCTGGTGCGGCTGCTGGGCGGGCGGATGGCGGTACAGGCCGCGGCCGAGCTGTGGCGGCCGGACCGGGGCCTCCTGCTCGCAGGAGCCGCGACGGACGCCGCGCACGCCGCGAGCATGGTGCCGGTCGCCCTCGCCATCCCTCGCTTCCGGCGTGCTGCGGTCACCAGTGGGGCGGCGGCGGCGGCGAACGCGGCCGCGGCGGCGGTCCTGGTGCGTCACCGGTGAGCGGGCTGGCCGGACTGCCGGCGCCGCACGTCCTGCGGGAGTACGTCCTGCTCGCCGACGGGGAGCGCGGTGCGGTGATCGGTCCCCGCGGCGAGGTGGTGTGGTTGTGCGCTCCGCGCTGGGACGACGCGGCGCTGTTCGCGTCCCTCATCGGCGGCGGTGGCTGCTTCACGGTCACCCCGACGGACACCTTCGTGTGGGGCGGGGACTACGAGCCCGGCTCGTTGATCTGGCGCAGCCGCTGGACGACGCAGCGCGGGGCCGTCGAGTGCCGGGAGGCGCTGGCGTTCCCCGGCGACCGGCACCGCCTCGTCCTCCTGCGCCGGGTGTCCGGCACGGAGCGGGACGCGCACGTCCGCGTGCTGCTCGACCCGCGCCCGGACTACGGGCGGGCGCCGGCGGTCCGGCCCCACCACCGGGGCGACACCTGGGTGGCGGACGTCGGTGGACTGCACCTGCGGGTGTCGGGGATGGACGGCGCCCGGTGGCACGACGGCGCGCTGCAGCTCGAGCTGGAGGTGCCGCACGGCGAGGACCACGACATCGTCCTCGAGGTGTCCGACGAGCCGCTCCCCGACGAGCCGGTCGACGCCGAACTGGCCTGGCAGGCGACCCGCGCGCAGTGGCAGGCGGCCGTCCCCGCAGTTCCCCGGTTGCCTGCTCCCGCGCGAGACCCGGCACTCCTACGCGGTGCTGCGCGGGCTGACCTCCAGCGACGGCGGCATGGTCGCCGCCGCGACGACGAGCCTGCCCGAGCGGGCGTGGACGGGGCGGAACTACGACTACCGCTACGCCTGGATCCGGGACCAGTGCTTCGCCGGACTGGGCGCGGCGGCTGCCGGCGGCCACGAGCTGCTCGACGCCGCGGTCCGGTTCATCACCGCGCGGCTGCTCGATGACGGCGACCGGCTCGCCCCGGCGTACACCACCAGCGGGGGCCGCGTGCCCGACCAGTGGCGCCTCGACCTGCCCGGCTACCCGGGCGGTTCGGACCGCGTCGGCAACTGGGTGAACGACCAGTTCCAGCTCGACGCCTTCGGCGAGGCGCTCCTGCTGCTCGCCGCCGCCGCCCGGCTCGACCGCCTCGACGACGACGGGCGGCGCGCCGCCTCCGTCGCGACGTCGGCGATCGCCCGCCGCTGGCAGGAGCCGGACTACGGCATCTGGGAGATCGACACCCAGCACTGGACGCACAGCCGGCTGACCTGCGTCGCCGGGCTGCGGGCGATGGCGGCCGCGGGACCCGCCCCGGACGCCACCGGTCAGCTCATGCTCGCCGACACCGTCCTCGCCGACACCGCTCGCACGGCGCTGCACCCCTCCGGTCGCTGGCAGCGCTCCACGACCGACCCGGCAGTCGACACCGCGCTGTTGCTGCCGGCGCTGCGCGGGGCGGTGCCCGCCGACGACCCCCGCACGGTCGCCACGCTCGACGCGGTCCTCGCCGACCTCACCGAGGGCGGCTACGTCTACCGCTTCCGGCACGACGAGCGCCCGCTCGCGGACAGCGAAGGGGCGTTCCTGCTGTGCGGCTTCCTGGTCGCGCTCGCCCAGCAGCAGCAGGGACGGGTCGTCGACGCCCTGCGGTGGTACGAGCGCACCCGCTCGGCCTGCGGGCCGCCGGTGCTCTACACCGAGGAGTTCGACGTGCACGAGCACCAGCTGCGGGGCAACCTGCCGCAGGCGTTCGTCCACGCGATGATGATCGAGACGTCGGCCCGGCTCGCGTCGTCGGTCTGAGCGCGGTGATCACCCGCCACGGAACGCGGCTGTGAGACATGGTCCGGACGAGCGTCGGGGCGACAATCGGGTCGTGCGGATCGAGCTGGTCGGCCTCAGGAGTCCCGTCCTGTCCGGCGTCACGGTCGGGGTGCAGCGCGGCGACCAGGTCGTGGACGCACGCCCGGCCACCGGGGACACGCTCACCTGGCAGCTCGACGCGCAGGTGACCGGCAACGGCGACCTCCGGGGGCCGTACGTGCACGGCCGTCCCGGCGCCCGCTTCCTCTACCTGTCCTGGCAGCGCCCGCCGGAGGGGATGTTCCGCCGCGCCAAGTTGATGCTGGACGCCGTCCCACCCGGCCTGCTGGACGATGCCGCCCACCTGCGTGGCGTCGTCCCGCTCGCCATGTCCGACGGCACGCCGCTGTGCGCCGCAGTGCGGCCGCCGGTGATCACGTGGTCGACCGCCTGACGGCCCGCGTCGCCGGGCCGGAGGACGCCAGCACCGTCGCGGAGCTGCTCGACGCCTTCAACCGCGAGTTCGCCACGCCGACGCCGGGGCCCGCCGTCCTGGCCGACCGCCTGCGCCGCCATCTCGGTACCGGCGAGCTCGTGGCGTTGCTCGGCGGCGCGCCCCCGGTCGGCGTCGCGCTGATCAGCTTGCGCGCCAACGCCTGGTACGACGGCCCGGTCGCGCTGCTCGACGAGTTGTACGTCGCGCCGCCGGAGCGCAACCGGGGCCTGGGCTCGGAGCTGCTCGCCGCCGCGGAGGCGGTCGTGCGGGCGCGCGGCGGTGAGCTGCTGGAGATCGACGTCGACGGCGAGGACGCCGACGCCCGTCGCTTCTACGAACGGCACGGGTACGCGTGCACCGGGGCGGACCGGCCGGAACCGGCGGTCTACTACTCGCGCGAGCTCGCGTCACCACCACCGTCCTGAACGGCGAGCGGCTCGTCAGCGCCGGCGGGACTCCCCGAGCCCGGCGCCGAACACCCGGTGCGCGCGCAGCGCGACGACCAGCTCGGCGAGCTCCAACGGTTCGTTGAGCGAGCGCTTGAGCTCGGTCTCGATGCGGTGCAGCCGGTACCGGACGGTGTTCGGGTGGCAGAACAAGCGGCTCGCGGCGCGCTTGGTCGACCCACCGCAGGTCAAGTACGCGTCCAGGGTCTGCAGGAGCAGCCCGCGCTCGTCGGCGGGCAGCGCCAGCAGTGGGGCGAGTACCCGCCGGGTGAGGTGGTTGGCCTCGTCCGGCGCGGCGGCGACGAGCACCGAGAGCGGCGACTCGTCCAGCGGGACCACACTGGCGCCGCCGGCCGCGACACTGCTCCGCGCGACGTGCGCGAGGTGCAGCGCGCGCGGGGTGTGGTCCAGCCCCTCGAAGGGCGGGCTGACGCCGACCCGGCCGGTGGCCACGCTGTCGAGCGCGTCGACCAGCTCGGCCAGCCGCGCCGCGGTGGGCAGGGCGACGACGCCGAGCTCGTAGGAGGGGGTGAGCCGCCAGGCGGAGGTGAACCCGCGCTGGGCCAGCGCGCGCTCGATGCCGGGCAGCGACGGGTTGGCCACCTGGCCGGTGTCGGCAGCCACGACGACGAACGTGGCGTCGCGCGGCAGCCCGAGCACCCGGGTGACGTCCCAGAGCGACGTCTCGGAGACGATGCCGCCGGCGAGGAGCGCCTCGAGCAGCGCCGCGCGGCGCTGGCGCTGGGCGCGGACCATCTCGGCGGTCGTGTCGCGGTAGGCCTCGGTGACCGCCTCGAGGTGCTGGTCGATCAGGTACCAGAACCTGGCGCTGGCCGAGAGCAGCGCGCGCAGCTCGGCCTCGCCGGACTCCGCACCCCAGTCGAGGATGCGGTTCCACAGCGAGGTGAAGCTGATCCGGAACGCCCGCAACACCTCCGGCAGCGGCACCTGCTGCCGCGCCCGGGCGGCGCCGGTCTCACGGGCGCGGGCCAGGTCCATCGCGTCCGGCCCGGTGAGCGCACCGATCATCGTCCGCAGGTTCGCGTCGACCGCCCGCGTGAGGTCGTCGCGCGAGACCGGCGACGACCCCGCGTACACCCGCACCTGCGAGATGATCTCCTCGCTGACGTGCTCGCTGAGTTGTGGCAGGTGCGCCAGCGCACGAGACGACAACTTGTGCAAGACGGCGTCTTGCTGTGTGGAGCAGCTGTACTTGTCGACCGATCGCAGGCTCGTCATGGCCGCGTCACCTCCCACATGGCGTCTGACTGTAGTTCGGTGACAGCCGTCCGTCCGGTTGCAGCAAAACCTGTGCACAAGATCCGATGCTGCTGGACACCGCTGGACGCACCGGTTCGCGGGCTGTTCAGGGGCGCACGAGGTGCAGCCGCCGGGCACCGGCCGGGCTGACCTCGACGCTGACCCGCAGCTCGTCCGCGGCGCCGCGCACCGTCGACGGGCCGAGCCGGGACAGCGCCCGCACCAGCTCCGGCCGCTCGGCACGGACGTCGGCGACGAGCAGGACCGGCGGCGGCAGTCGGTGCACCAGCGCCTGGACGAGCCGGGTCCCCACGCCGGCCCGCTGCACGTCGTCCTCGACGAGGACGCCGAGTTCCCAGTGCTCGCCGCCGTCGGCGTCCGTGCGCACCGCGTCCGCGAACCCGACGCACCGTGGTCCGTCCCAGGCGGCGACGGTGACGTGGCCGTTGTGGCCGGTCACCGCGTCGTCGAGGTAACGCGCCGGGACCTCCCGCAGCGGGGAGCGCCACCGTTCCGCGCGCGAGCCGACCGAGCAGCGCGCGTGCATCTGCTGGATCGCCTCCGCGTCGGCGGGGGTGGCGTCGAGGACGACGGCGAACGGGACGGTGGGGCGGCGATCCGCAGGAACGGCCACGCGGTCACTATGACAGCCGTCATAACACCGGTCGAGAGACAATCGCCACACCCGTCGAGAGACGGTCGCCACACCCGCTCAGGCTCGCGCGGGGCTCCCTGGGACGACGGCGCCGTCGAGGAGCGGACGCAGCTCGCGCACGACCGCGCGCAGCGGTGCGGGGTCCTGTGCGGTCCGGGCGAGGACGATGGCGCCCTCGAGTGCGCTGACGATCAGGACCGCGAGCGGGTCCGCGCGACTGGTGGGGACGCCCATCTCGACCAGGGCGTCGACGAGCGGCACCCGCCAGGCTGCGAAGGCGTCGCGGACTGCCTCCCGCAGCTCGTCGTTGGCGGCGGCGGTGTCAGCCGCGGCGGCGACGAGCGGGCAGCCGGCGGCGAAGCCGTGGCGCTCCCACTTGGAGGTCCACTGCCGCGCGATCGCCTCGAGCAGCCCGCCGGGCGTCGGGTGTTCGGCCTCGCGGACGTAGCGGGCGACCCGCGACGCGGCGTACTCCCCGGCCCACAGCACCGCCTCGCGGACGAGCTGGTCCTTCCCGCCGGGGAAGTAGTGCTGGAGCGAGCCGCGGGGGGCAGCGGCCTCGGCGACCACCTCGCGCAGACCCGTGCCGCTGACGCCCTGGCGGCGGATCAGCTGCGTGGCGGCGAAGACCATCCGCTCGCGAGGTGGCGGCGGCGGCGGCGGGGCGGGCTTGACGGACACGACGGCCTCCACGGTGCTATGACGGCCGTCATACTACCGGGGCGGGCAGTCAGCTCGGGACGTACGGCGTGCCGACCGGGTCGACCGTCTCGTACTCGCCGACCTGGTCGGCCAACCGCGCGAGTGCCCAGCTGCCGTCGCCGAGCAGGTGGTCCAGCGCGGTGAGCCGGCTCGTGTAGTGGCCGATCTTGTACTCGGCGGCCATGCCGATACCGCCGTGCAGCTGGATGGCTTCGGCGCCGATGTGCCGGCCGGCGCGGCTGGTCTGCAGCCGGGCGCGGTCGGCGGCCCGGACGACGTCGCCACCGGCGTCCTGGACGAGCGCTGCCCACAGCGCCGTCGAGCGCGCGAGCTCCAGCGAGACGTACATGTCCGCCGCGCGGAACTTCAGCGCCTGGAACGTGTTGAGCGTGACACCGAACTGCCGTCGGGTGGTCAGGTACTCGCTCGTCGTGCGCAGGGCGACGTCCATCGCGCCGACCGCCTCGTTGGCGTAGGCGATCCGGGCGGCCGCCTGCGCCCGCTCGATGTCGGCGCTGCGGTCGACCGCCTCCTCGCCGAGCAGCCGGGCGGGAGTGCCGTCGAAGGCGAGGTGCGCCGCGCGGCCGCCGTCGGAGCTGCGGTAGCCGGTGCGCGTCAGACCCGCGGCGTCACCGTCCACGAGGAACAGCCGGGTCTGCCCCTCGGCGACGGCGCTGACCACCAGGCGGTCGGCGCGGGCGCCGTGCAGCACGGGTTCCTTGACGCCGCTGACCAGCCAGCCGTCGCCGTCCTCGACGGCGCGGACGTCCTGGGCCACCGGGACCCACCGGGTCGCCGGCTCGGCGTGGGCGAAGGCGAGGACCACGTCGCCGGCGGCGACCGCGCCGAGGACCTCGGCGCGCTGCTCGTCCGTGCCGAGCGCGGCGACCAGCCCACCGGCGAGCACCACCGTCTCGACGAACGGCTCGGGCGCGAGGACCCGGCCGATCTCCTCGGCGACGACGGCGACCTCGACCGGGCCGGCGCCGGTGCCGCCGTCCGCCTCAGCGAACGGCAGCCCGAGCACGCCCATCTCGGCCAGCTGCGCCCACACCTTCTCCTCGAAGCCCGGCTCGGCCGCGACGACGACACGCCGCTCGTCCCCGCCGTAGGCGCGGCTCAGCAGGCTGCGCACCGCCTCGCGCAGCGCGGACTGCTCACTGTCGTAGGTGAAGTCCACGGTCCCTCACAGTCCCAGGATCGAGCCGGCGATGATGGTGCGCTGCACCTCGTTGGAGCCGCCGTAGATGGACGCCTTGCGGTAGTTCAGGAACGACGGGGTGGCGACCCTCGCCCACTCCGGCACGTCGGAGCCGCCGTCGGCGAACGAGGCCAGCGACAGCGGCCCCGCGATGTCGACCAGCAGCTCCGTGGCCGCCTGTTGCAGCTCGGTCCCGCGCAGCTTGAGCACCGAGGACGCCGGGTGCGGCTTGCCGTCGGTGGAGTAGGACACCACCCGCAGCGCCGTCAGCTCGAGGGCGAGCAGCTCGTTCTCCACCTCGGCGATCCGGTCGGCGATCCGCGGGTCACCGGCGATGCCCACCTCGGCGGCGCGGTGCTTGGCCTCGGCGAGCAGCCGCTTGGTGAACCCGACCGGCGCGACGCCGACCCGCTCGTTGCCGAGCAGGAACTTGGCGTAGTCCCAGCCCTTGTTGAGCTCGCCGACCAGGTGGTCGGCCGGGACGCGGACGTCGGCGAAGAAGACCTCGTTGACCTCGTGGCCGCCGTCGATGAGCTCGATCGGGCGCAGCGTCACGCCCGGGGTGTCCATCGGGATCAGCAGCATGGAGATGCCCTGCTGCCGTTTCGGGGCGTCCGGGTCGGTGCGGACCAGGCAGAAGATCCAGTCGGCGTACTGGCCGAGCGTCGTCCAGGTCTTCTGACCGTTGACGACCCAGGCGTCGCCGTCGCGGACGGCGGAGGTCCGCAGCGAGGCCAGGTCGGAGCCGGCGTCGGGCTCGGAGAAGCCCTGGCACCACCAGATGTCCAGGTTCGCCGTCGGGGGCAGGAACCGCGTCTTCTGCTCCTCGGAGCCGAACGCGGCGAGCACCGGGCCGATCATGTTGACGTTGAACGCTAGCGGCGCCGGGACGCCGGCCAGCTGCATCTCCTCGTGCCAGATGTGGCGCTGCAGCGGCGTCCAGCCCCGGCCGCCCCACTCCACCGGCCAGTGCGGCACGGCCAAGCCTGCAGCGTTGAGGACCTGCTGCGACTCGACGTACTGCTCGCGGCTCAGGTGCCGCCGCTGACCGACGGCATCGCGGATCTCCTGCGAGATCTTCGTGGTGAAGAAGTCCCGCATCTCCTCGCGGAACTCCTCCATCTCCGGGGTCAACCGCAGTCGCATGGGCCCTCGTCCCTCCGTGCCGGGCGTCGGCGCGGATCGCGGCACCGACGATGGCACGACGTTACCCGCCGGTAAGCGGCCGGGGCCGGACCGGCGGCGCCGACGCCCAGGTACCTGCCGCCGATCGTGGAGGGTTCGCCGTCCCTGGAAGGGTGAAACCTCCACGATCGACGCGAGGTCGAGCCCTCCGACGCGTACGGTCCGCGCACGGACGGGCAGCGGAGCGCGTCGTGGTACGAAGCCGGAATGGCGACGTTGCGGCTGGGACCCCTCCTCCGGCACGTCGGCCCGAGCGACGCCACCGTGTGGGTCGAGACCGACGGCCCCGCCGAGGTGAGCGTCCAGGCGGGGAGCACGCTCGTCGCCGAACAGACCTGGACGGTCGCCGACCACCACTACGCGCTGCTCACCGTCGACGGGCTCGAGCCGGACACGAGCACCCCGTACACCGTGCTCGTCGACGGCGAGCAGGCGTGGCCGGCGCCGGACGACGAGCGCCCACCGTGCCGGATCCGCACCATCTCCTCCGGGCGGCGGGTGCGGGTGTCCTTCGGCAGCTGCCGGTACGCCTCCGCCTCGGCTACCGCCGACGACCCCCACTTCGAGGCCGACGCCCTGGTGTGCCTGGCCACCGACCTCGCCGGCGGACCGGAGGACGCCTGGCCCGACGCGCTGCTGCTGCTCGGGGACCAGGTCTACGCCGACGAGACCACCGAGCAGACCCAGGAGCGGATCCGGACCAAGCGGGACATCAGCACGCCGCCGGGGCCGGAGGTGGCCGACTTCGAGGAGTACACCTGGCTCTACGAGCAGAGCTGGACCGACCCCGCCGTGCGGTGGCTGCTCGCGACCGTCCCGTCCTCGATGATCTTCGACGACCACGACGTGCGGGACGACTGGAACACCTCGGACGCCTGGCGGGACGACGCGAAGCGCACCCCGTGGTGGCAGGAGCGCATCATCGGCGCGCTGTCCTCGTACTGGGTGTACCAGCACCTGGGCAACCTGTCCCCCGTCGAGCTCGCGGCCGAGCCGGTGTACCAGAAGGTGCGCGCCACGGCCGGCTCCGGCGAGGACGCGGCGCCGCTGCTGCGCGACTTCGCTGCCGCCGCGGACTGCGAGGCCGACGGCGCGAAGGGCGCGCGGTGGTCCTTCCGCCGGGAGCTCGGCTGCGCGCGACTGTTGATGATCGATTCGCGGTGCGGCCGGGTCCTCGCCGGCGGGGCGCGCTCGATGGTGAGCGAGGCGGAGTTCGCCTGGATCAGCGAGCAGGCGGACCTGGCCGACCGGCCGGCGGGCCAGGTGTCCCACCTGCTCATCGGCACCTCGATGCCGTGGCTGCTCGCCCGGGCGCTGCAGGACCTCGAGTCGTGGAACGAGGTGCTCTGCGCCGGCGGGCGCGGGAAGCTCGTCGCCCGGTGGTCGGAGAAGCTGCGGCGCGCCGCCGACCTGGAGCACTGGGCGGCGTTCAAGCGCTCGTTCGACGCCCTCGCCGGCCTGCTCGGATCGGTGGCCGCCGGGGAGCGCGGGCCGGCGCCGCGGACGGTGTGCGTGCTCTCCGGCGACGTCCACCACGCTTACGTCGCACCGGTGCGTTTCGGTCGCGCCGTCACGGCGCGGGTCTACCAGCTCACCTGCTCGCCGCTGCACAACTACGTCCCGCGGACGATGAAGCTCTTCTTCCGGGTGTTCTGGAGCCGTGCCGTCGAGCGGGCGTGCCGCCTGGTCCTCGGCGTGCTGCACCCGGTGCCGCACTACGACGTGTCGTGGCGCAAGCAGGGTGGCCCCTGGTTCGGCAACGTCCTCATGACCCTCGAGCTGGAGCCGGACGGCGCCCAGCTGCTCGTCCAGCACGGCTCGCCGGACCGGTCGCGGCCCCGGCTGCTGCACATCGAGCGCACCGCGCTCACCTGAGGCCTAGGGTGCCCGGCGTGGCCGACGCTGACGCACTCCGGCAGGAGTGGGACGAGCGCTACCGGGAGTCCGACCGGGTGTGGAGCGGGCGGCCCAACCCGACGCTCGTCGACGAGGTGGCCGACGTCGCGCCGGGAACCGCGCTCGACGCCGGCGCCGGGGAAGGCGCCGACGCCTGCTGGCTCGCCGCCCGGGGCTGGCGGGTCACCGCCGTCGACCTGTCGTCCGTCGCCGTGGAGCGGGCTGCTGCGCACGCCGCCGCACTCGGGGTCGACGTGACCTGGCGGCAGCTCGACCTCGGCGCCGAGCCCGCGCCGGAGCGCTACGACCTGGTGACAGCGCACTACCTGCACGTCGGCGGCGACCGGGGCCGGGCGATCCGCGACCACCTCGTCGACGCGGTCCGACCCGGAGGCCTGCTCCTCGTCGTCGCCCACGCCTTCGAGGACGAGCGGGCGCAGGCGCACCGCGCGGAGCAGCACGCCCACGACCACGTCCGCGACTTCGGCGAGGACATCTGGAACGCCGAGGCGCTCGCGTCCCACCTGGACGCCGGCTGGCGGGTGGAGGTGGCGCAGACCCGCACCCGCGAAGCGACGGGCGCCGACGGCGAGACGACCACGAGGTACGACAGCGTCCTACGCGCGCGCCGGCTCTGACTCGCGGTCGACGACCGGGGACGGCTCGGGCGCCGGTTCGGGAGGGGCCGGCCGCGCCGGCGACGGCACCGGCGGCGGTCCGGACCGTCCGTGTTCGGACGACCTCAACTGCCACGGCACACTGGTCACCATCACTCCGGGTTCGAACAACAGCCGGGCCTTCAGGCGCAGCGCGCTCTGGTTGTGCAGCAGCTGCTCCCACCACTTGCCGAGCACGTACTCCGGGATGAAAACCGTGACCACGTCACGCGGCCCTTCCCGACGCAGCGAGCGGAGGTGGTCGAGGACCGGACGGGTGACCTCCCGGTAGGGCGACTCGAGAATGACGAGTGGTACGTCGACGTCGTACTTGTCCCAGTCGGCGAGCAGTCCGGCGGTCTCGTCGGCGTCGATCTGGACGGTGATCGCCTGCAGGGTGTCCGGCCGGGTGGCTTTCGCGTAGGCGAGGGCACGCATCGTCGGCAGGTGCAGTTTCGACACCAGCACGAACGCGTGGTTGCGCGAAGGCAGGACGGGACGGGTCCCACCCGGGATGACGAGCTCGTCGGCGATCCGCCGGTAGTGGCTCCGGACGCGCTTCATGAGGACGAACAGCACCGCCATCGCCAGCACCGCGAGCCAGGCGCCTTGGAGCAACTTGGTGTACAGCACGACGACGAGCACCACCGCCGTCGCCACCGCGCCGGCCAGGTTGATGGCCCGGGACAGCCTCATCCGGCGCCGCTGCGCCCCGGAGCCCACCGGGCGGCGCAGCGCCCGGTTCCAGTGCCGGACCATGCCGGCCTGGCTGAGGGTGAAGCTCGTGAACACTCCGATGATGTACAGGTGGATCAGCCGGTCCACGTTGGCGTCGAAGCCGACGATCAGCGCGATCGCGAACGCCCCGAGCAGGATGATCCCGTTGCTGTAGACCAGCTTGTCGCCGCGGGTGTGCATCTGCCGCGGCAGGAACCCGTGCTGAGCCAGGATCGACGACAGCACCGGGAAGCCGTTGAACGCGGTGTTGGCGGCGAGGACGAGGATCCCCGCCGTGGCCGCCTGGTACAGGTAGAACAGCACGGACTGGCCGCCGAACACCGAGGCGGCGATCTGCGAGATGACCGACGGGTTGCCGCCCGCCTGCGCCCGCGCTCCCAGGTGCAACGCCAGCACTGTGATCCCGACGAACATCGTCACCGACAGCACGCCCATGATCGCGAGCGTGTTGGCGGCGTTGCGGGCCTTCGGCTTCCGGAACGCGGGGACACCGTTGCTGATCGCCTCGACGCCGGTCAGCGCGGTGCAGCCGGAGGCGAAGGCGCGCAGGAACAGCACGAGCGTGAACACCCCGCCGACGTGTGCGGTGCGCTCGAGCTGCTGGCCGGCGGTCGACGCGTCAGGGAGGTGGCCGGTCAGTCCTCTGGCGGCGCCGACGACGAACATCAAGTACGTCAGGCCGACGAAGGCGTAGGTCGGGATCGCGAACACGCGACCGGACTCCTTGACCCCGCGCAGGTTCGCGAGCATGAGCAGCACCACGAAGCCGACACCGAGCGCGACCGAGTGCTTCGCCAGGCTCGGCACCGCGCTGGTGATGCCGACGACGCCGGCGACGACCGAGACGGCGACGGTCATGACGTAGTCGACGAGCAGCGCGGCCGCCGCGACGAGCGCCGCGGACACCCCGAAGTTGTCGAGGCTGACGGCGAAGGCGCCGCCCCCGTTCGGGTAGGCGTGGCAGGTCTGCCGGTAGGACAGCACGACGACGACCAGCAGCGCGGCGATGACCGCGGCCACCCACTTCGACAACGCCAGGTAGGCCGCGCCACCGGCGGCGAGGACCAGGACGATCTCCTCCGTCGCGTAGGCCACCGACGAGAGCGGGTCCGAGGCGAACACCGGCAGCGCCAGCCACTTCGGCAGCAGGGTCTCCGAGAGCTGCTGGCTGCGCAGTGCACGGCCGACGAGCAGCCGCTTCACGACGGTGGGAGCGGTCACCCGGGCGACGCTAGGAGCGCCAGTCCCGAGTGGCCGTATGCGCAGCGTCAAGATCGACGCTCCCACCGCAAACATCCCGTCAAGATCGGTCGAGGTCACCGGCCGGCGACGTCAGGGTCGGGAGATGAGCGGGCTGCCGCGCTCCACCGTCACACTGGGCTCCGTGCAGGCGACGCCAGCGGACGCGGTCGTCGCGCTCCCGGAGCCGACGCCGTGGCCGCGCGCGTCGGCGCGGCCGGCCGACGGGGGGCTGCCTCGCCGGCGGGTCGTCGCCGGCCTGGTCCTGGCGGCCGTGCTGCTCCCCGCCCTGACTGTGGCGCTGGTGCAGGTGCGCCCGTCGGTCCACCTCATCAACGAGCTGCTGCTGTACCTGCTGGCGGTCATCGGTGTGACGCTGGTCGGCGGGTTCTGGACCGCGCTCGTCACGGCGCTGGCCGCGGACCTCCTCCTGAACTGGTACTTCGTGGTCCCGCTGCACCACTGGACGATCGCGCAGCCCGCGGACCTGGCGGCGCTGCTGCTGTTCATCGCGTGCGCGGTGTCCGTCAGCGGCGTCGTGCACCTGGCCGCCCGGCGGGCCGCCGACGCGGCCGAGCGCGCGGCGGAGGCCCGGGCGCTGCTCGACCTCGCACGGACGGTGTTCAGCGGCGACGACAGCGCCGACGCCGTCCTCGGCCACCTCACCCGGACGCTCGCGGTCCCCGCGCAGCTCTACGAACGCCACGGCGACGGGTGGGTCCGGGTGGCGGGCAGCCGCTCGCCGGTCGACGAGCCGGTGGTGACCGCGGCCGGGACGTCGTTCCGCCTGGTCACCGCCGGCCGCCCGGACGCGACGACGGTGCGCCTGCTGCCCGCGTACGCCGCGCAGGCCGCAGCCGCGACGGAGCGGCACCGGCTGCGGATCCAGGCCAACCAGGCCGAGGCGCTCGCCGAGGGCAACCGCATGCGCACGGCGTTGCTCGCCGCGGTGAGCCACGACCTGCGCAGCCCGCTCGCCTCGCTCAAGGCGGCGGTCGGCACGCTGCGGCAGACCGACATCGACCTGTCCCCGGAGGACTCCGCCGCCCTGCTGGCGACCATCGAGGAGGGCGCCGACCGGCTCGACGCCCTGATCGCGAACCTGCTGGACATGAGCCGGGTTCAGACCGGCTCGGTGCAGCCGCTGCTGCGCCCGTCGTCGCTCGAGGAGATCGCGCCGCTGGCCGTACGCGGCCTGGACGGCGGCGAACGGGTGGTCCTCCACCTGCCCGACACCGTCCCCCTCGTCGACGTCGACCCCGGGCTGCTGGAGCGGGCGCTGGCCAACGTCGTCGGCAACGCGCTCCGCTACTCGCCGCCGGAGCGGCCCGCGTCGCTGGTCGCGGAGCCGGGCGACGACCCGGCGGTGGTCACCGTCCTGGTCCGCGACCACGGTCCGGGCGTGGCCGCGGCCGCCCGGGAGCTGATCTTCGCGCCGTTCCAGCAGCTCGGCGACGCCACGACGGTGGACGGCGTCGGGCTCGGGCTGGCCGTCGCGCGCGGCTTCGTCGAGGCGATGGGCGGCACGATCACCGCCGAGGACACCCCGGGCGGCGGGCTGACGATGCGGATCCGGCTGCGTGCCTCCCCGTCCCGGACCCGGGTGACCTCGCGATGACGACGGTGCTCGTGGTGGACGACGACGCGCTGCTCCTGCGCGCGTTGCGGGTCAACCTCGCCGCCCGGGACTACCAGGTCGTCACCGCCGCGGACGGCACGGCTGCGTTGGCGGCGACCGCCCGCGAGCGTCCCGACGTCGTCATCCTCGACCTCGGGTTGCCCGACATGGACGGCACGGACGTCGTGCGGGGCATCCGCGGCTGGTCCGGGACGCCGATCATCGTCCTGTCGGCACGCCAGGACGAGCAGCAGAAGGTGGAGGCCCTGGACGCCGGCGCCGACGACTACGTCACCAAGCCGTTCGGGATGGACGAGCTGCTCGCCCGCCTGCGCGCCGCCGCCCGGCGGGCCACCCCCGCGCCGGACGAGCCCGTGGTGCGGACGCCGGACTTCACCATCGACCTGGCCGACAAACGGGTGACGACCGCCGGTGGCGAACCGGTGCGGCTCACCCCGACGGAGTGGGGCATCGTCGAACTGCTGGCCCGCAACCCCGGCCGCCTGGTCACCGGGCGGGAGCTGCTGCACGAGGTGTGGGGACCGAACTACGACACCGAGACGCACTACCTGCGCGTCTACCTCGCCCAACTGCGCCGCAAGCTCGAACCCGACCCGTCCCGGCCGCGGTACTTCCGCACCGAGCCCGGGATGGGCTACCGGTTGGTGACCGACGGGCTCGGCTGAGCGCGGTCCGGCGACGTCGGCGCCGTCCCCGCGGTCCCGGGACCGCCGGCGTGGGCGGATGATCCCGTCCGTGGATGCCATCGACGCGCTGGCGCGGACGCGCACCGGCCTGCACTCCGTGGCCGAGCACGTCCTGGCGGCGACGCAGTACCGCGCGGCGGGCACCATCCGGCTGCGGGTGGTGCCGGGCGGGTTCGGCACAGTCGCGTCGGACCCGGCGCTGGCCGTCGTCGACGGGCGCCTCGTGGTCGACGCGGCCGGCGGCACCCGCGAGGCGGAGTTGACGACGCTGGGGGACGCCGCGGCGTTCGTCGGTGCCCCACTCGGTCTGCCCGACGGGATCTACCCGCCGACCACGCCGTCCGACCCGGACACCGTGCTGGACGTGGATGTCGACGCGGCGCGCGAGCTCGGCCGGTGGTTCGGTGTCGGACAGGACGCGCTCGTCCGCTTCGTCAGCGACGCCGGCGCCGACGCCGTCCCGACGCTGTGGCCCGAGCACTTCGACCTGGGCGTCTCCGTCGACGCGGTGAACTACGGCGTCTCGCCGGGTGACGACGTGGTCGCCGAGCCCTACCTGTACGTCGGCCCGCATGCCGGACCACCGCGGCGGGACGGGTTCTGGAACGCGCCGTTCGGCGCGGCGCTGCCGTGGTCGGAGGTCGGCTCGGTCGACGACGCCGTCGCGTTCTTCGCCCGCGGCCGTGCAGAGGGGACCTGAGCCGGACCGCCGGCACCGCGACGCCGGCGAGGGTCAGGGCGTCCCGTAGTTGCCGGTGGTGCCGGGCACGATCGGGTGCACCTGCAGTCCGGGACAGGTCGGCGTGGAGTGCACGAGGCGCGTCGAGTCGGTGTTGTCCGGCAACGTGAACAACAGGGCAGGGCTGGTGGCGCACCCCGAACCGTCCGGCGCGGCGTTGAGACCCTCCACCCGCACGCTCGCCTGCTGTCCGGGCTGCAGGACGATCGCCGGCGCGGCAGCGTTCCGCACGCCGCCGGTGTAGCCGGCGAGCGTCCGCTGCGCCTGCAGCACCTGGTGCCCGGACGCGTCGAGCAGGGCCACGCCGGGGTAGCCGGAGGTCCGGCACGGCTGCGCGGACGCGTTGCGCACCACGACCAGGAAGCCGAAGTGCCCCGCCGCGCCACCGTCGCCCGACGAGGCGTCCAGGGTGGTGACCGTCGGCGTGCACAGCACCGGCCCCGCGCTCGCCGAGGACGAAGGAGTGCTCGGCGTCCCGCTCGGAGTTGGCGGCACCGACGCGGTCACGGTGCTGACCGCAGTCGTCGCCGAGCCCGCCGCTGTCGGCGCCGATGACGGTGGCGGCGTCGACGGCGGACCGGAACTGCCGCCGCCGCACGCCGCGACACACGCTCCCGCCCCGACGACAGCCAGCCCGACGCGCATCCGCATGCGCTCGAGGTTCCCACCGGGACGAGGATCAACCCGGTCGCCGAGCCGGCGACGATGTGCGAGTGACGCCGATCGAACTCGTCCGTCCGGCATCGGAGCATCTCGCCAGCTACCGGGACGCCCTCGAGCGGGACTGGAGCCCGAACACGACCGACCCGCACGCCGGCCGGCGCGAGCTCGAACGACTGGACGCCGACCCGGGAGCGTTCCTCGCCGAGCAGGACGACCGCGATGCCACCGGCGAACCGATCCGGCTGCCGGACGGGACGCTCGTCCCTCGACTGCCCGGGTTCCGCCGCTGGGTGTGGGACGGCGGGTTCGCCGGCATCGTCAACGTCCGGTGGCGCCCGGGGACGGTGGAGCTCCCGCCGCACGTCCTCGGACACGTCGGCTACAGCATCGTGCCCTGGCGCCAACGCCGCGGCTACGCGACGGCGGCGCTGCGGCTGTTCCTCCCCGAGCTGCGCGAGCTGGCCCTGCCGTACGTCGAGCTGACCACCGACGCGGACAACCTGGCGTCCCAGAAAGCGATCAGCTCGAACGGTGGCGTGGTCGTCGAGCGCTTCGACAAGCCGGCCGCCTACGGCGGTGGTGCCGCGCTGCGCTGGCGGATCCACGTGGCCTGACGCCGTTCCACGTCCCGGTCCCGACGGGTACGGGCTGAGGGCGCCGCTCAGCGCGCCCCACGACACCGGAGACCCCATGACCACGCTGAGCGGACGGCGCCGCCGTCAGCCCGCCGGGACGAACCTCGTCAGGTCCCGCCACGTCACCCGGCCGCGGGCCATCGGCGCCGGGCCGGCCGGCGTCGGGTGCCCGACACAGATGATCAGCTCGGGCCGCCAGCGCTCGGGCAGCTCGAGGACGACGGACACCGCCGCGCGGCTGAAGGACGTCACCGGCACCGCCCCGAGGCCCAGTGCCTGCACGGCCAGCAGCATGGTGGCCGCCGCCGTCCCGACGTCGACCCACAGCCCCGGCGCGGTGTCCGCGAAGCCGTAGTCCTCGGCGAGGGCGAGGTCGTTGCAGATCGCGACGGCCGCGGGCGCCCGGGCGATCATCCCCGGGCACACCGCCCGGAGCACCCGCAGCAGCGCCGGGTCGTCGCTCACGACGAAACGTTGCAGCCGGCGGTTGCCGGCGCTCGGCGCCCACCGCGCCGCCTCGAGCACCGCTTCGAGCTGGCCGCGCTCGACCGGCTCGTCGCTCATCGAGCGGCAGACCCGCCGGGTGCGGATCGCCTCCAGGACCGCGTCGTTCACTCCCGCAACCGCCCGACGAGCAGCGCCGCCAGGTCGCGGCACGCCGCGTCCAGCCGGGCGACGTACTCCTCGCGGCCCTGGCGCGGGACGGCCAGCTCGGGCAGCCGCTCCAGCGTGTCCTCGACGAAGGCCGCCGTCGGCGGCGACGACCGGGCTGCGATCGCCGCCCCGAGCCGGCGGGCCGCGGTGAGCAGCCGAAGCGGGCCGTACTCGGCCGCCTCGTCCACCTGGGTCCGCGCGGCGGTGACGAGGTACGCGAGCACCTCGAGCGCGTCGTCCTCCCCGAGCACGGACCCCGAGTCCTGGCGGACCCGGTCGGTGATGCGCCAGTAGTAGCCGTCCGGGTCGACCAGCCGGAAGTCGGTGAGGCCCCAGGGACGCGGCGTGACGTCCTCCTCGACCGGCCAGCCGGACGCGGCGACCCGGGCGCGGTCCGCGGCCAGGTCGTCGACCTCGAGGACCAGCTCCACGCCGACCGGCGGACGGCGAGGACCCGACGCCGCAGCGCCCGACGCGACCACGCCGACGTGGACGGCGCCGCGCCGCAGCGCCAAGTACGGGATCTCACCGTCCCGGTCGTCGCGGACGACGTCGAAGGCGAGGACGTCCCGGTAGAAGCGGACGGTCGCGTCCAGGTCGGCGGGGAACAGCTCACACCTCAGCGACGCCGGCACCGGCTCAGCCTGCCAGGATCGAGGCCGACCGAGGCCGCCCCGACGATGGACCCGAGCTTCTACCGGACCGCCGACGAGGCCATCGCCGCCCCGTCGGAGCGACTGGCCTACGTCGTCGCGTTCGACCGTGCCGGCGAGCGGCCGGACGCGCTGGCGGTCCTCGACACCGACCCGTCCTCGGCCGGGTACGGCAGCGTCGTCGGCTGGGCGGAGTTGCCCACCATCGGCGACGAGCTGCACCACATCGGCTGGAACGCCTGCTCCAGCGCGCTCAAGCAAGAGGGGCACGACATCGGTGAGGACGGCCTGCAGCGCCGCTACCTGCTCCTGCCGGGGCTGCGCAGCTCGCGCATCCACGTCTACGACACCCAGCCGGACCCCCGCGCGCCGCGGCTGCACACGACGGTCGAGGCCTCCGAACTCGCCTCGAAGACGGGGTACTCGCGGCCGCACATCCTGCACTGCGGCGGGGCCGCGCCGCCGGCCCGCTCATGATCACCAGCCAGGAACTCGTCCACCGAGACGAGGAAATGGCAAGTGTCGGCGCGTACCCAGCGACCTCATCGGTCCAGATCGGGCACCTCCGGGTGCGGCCGGTCACGCGGCCCAGCATGATGGAGCCCGGTCAGGGACGGGGGGTAGTCAGCGTGCGGCTCGGAGGCGCGGTGCGGCACGGTGGCCGCCTCGCCGGTGCCCTCGTCGCGGTGGCGCTCGCCGTCGCCGTCCTCGCGCCGTCCGCCGGGGCGGCGCCCGCGCCCTGGTCGGTCCCGTCGCCGTCCTCCGCGCCCGGGTCCTGGCAGGTCGGAGCACCGACGGCCAGCCCGACGCCGACGCCGACGACTCCACCGCCGTGGGTCGCGCCCGGCCTGCCGACGACGGGCGACCCCGCCGTCACCGCATTGGTCGACCAGATCACCAAGCAGGCCGCCCTGGTCGCGAAGCTCCACACCCAGGCCTCCACCGCCGACGAGGCGTACAACCGCCAGCTCGAGCTGCGGGACAAGGCCTCCCGCGACCAGGCCACCGCGAAGGCGGCGCTGGCGAAGGCCCAGCAGGACTACGACGCCGCCCGCGCCCGTCTCACGCTCACCGTCCAGGCCCGCTACGAGCAACCGACCTCGCGCGGAGTGGGCGGCCCTGCTGGGCGCGCCGGACGCGGCGACGATGCTGCAGGTCGACCAGCTCGGCTCCCTGCTCGCCACCCACGACGGTGAGCTGGTGGCCCAGGCCGACGCCACGCTGGCCGCCGCGAAGGACGCCCAGGCACGCGCGGCCGACGCGTCCACGCGCATCGAGCGCGCCACCGCGCAGCTCGGCACGCTCCGTCGGCAGGCGCACGACGCCCTCGCCGAGGCCACCACCACCGAGGCGCAGCTGCAGGCGGTGATCGGCCAGGCCCACGTCGCTCCGGCCACCATCTCGGCGGTCCTGCCGCTCTACCTCGGTGCGTTCTCGGTGCAGGCGCCGGCCGTGGCCTCCGCCCTCCAGCAGCGCTACACCGCGCAGGCCGCGCAGCTGGCCGCGCAGCCTGTCGCGCCCAGCACCGGGCACTGGAGCGCGGCGGTCGGGGCGACGGTGGCCGCCCGGGCGCTGCACTGGCTCGGCACGTCCTACGCCTGGGCCGGCGGCTCGGCGATCGGGCCGACCGCGGGCGTCTGCGCCCCCGGCGATGCCGCCAACGACTGCCTGGTGACCGGGTTCGACTGCTCCGGACTGGCGCTGTACGCGTGGGCGCCGTACGCCGGGATGGACCACCTCGCCTCGGCGCAGTACCGCAGCGGCTCGCTGCACCCCTCGACCCAGCAGCTGCTGCCCGGGGACCTGGTCTTCTGGTCCTCCGACGGCACGGAGGCCGGCATCCACCACGTCGCGATCTACGTCGGCGACGGCAACGTCGTGCAGGCGCCGGAGTCCGGCGACGTCGTGCGTGTCACGCCGCTCGCCAGCGTCGACGCCGGCTACTTCGGCGCCACCCGACCGCTGACCTGAGTCCCCGCGCGGGCCTACGCTCCGCACGTGACCATCGTGGAGGACCGGCCGCTGCCGGCCGACGACGACGCTCGCCGCGCCCCGACACCGCAACCGCGCTACCAGACCGGCTTCGGCAACGGCTTCGAGACCGAGGCGCTGCCCGGCACGCTGCCCATCGGGCAGAACTCGCCGCAGAAGGTCGCCCACGGCCTGTACGCCGAACAGCTCAGCGGCTCGCCGTTCACCGCCCCCCGGTTGAGCAACGAGCGTTCGTGGCTGTACCGGATCCGGCCGTCGGTGCAGCACGTCGGCCGCTTCCGCCGTCGCGACACCCCGCTGTGGCGCAGCGCCCCGGACCCGGAGCTCCACCTGCCGCCGGGCCCGCTGCGGTGGGACCCGGTGCCGCTGCCGGACGCGCCGCTGCCGTTCGTCGACGGCGTCCGGACCATGACGACCGCCGGCGACGTCGGCACGCAGAACGGCATGGCGGCGCACCTGTACTTCGTCACGGAGTCCATGCGGGACGAGTACGTCGCGAACGCCGACGGGGAGCTGCTGTTCGTGCTCGAACGCGGCGGCCTGCGGATCGTCACCGAGTTCGGCGTCATCGAGGCGCAGCCGGCCGAGATCGTCGTCGTCCCGCGCGGGGTGAAGTTCCGCGTCGAGCTCCTCGACGGCCCGGCGCGCGGCTACCTCTGCGAGAACTACGGCGGCAGCTTCACCCTGCCCGAGCGCGGCCCGATCGGAGCGAACTGCCTGGCCAACCCGCGGGACTTCCTCGTCCCCGTCGCGGCGTTCGAGGACCGCGACGTCGAGTCGCAGCTCGTCCTGAAGTGGGGCGGCGCGCTGTGGGAGACGACCCTGGACCACAGCCCGCTCGACGTCGTCGCCTGGCACGGCAACTACGCGCCCTACAAGTACGACCTCACCCGGTTCTCCCCGGTCGGTCCGCTGCTGTTCGACCACGCCGACCCGTCGATCTTCACGACGCTGACCTCGCCGTCGGAGACACCGGGGACGGCGAACGTCGACTTCGTGATCTTCCCGGACCGGTGGATGGTCGCCGAGCACACGTTCCGGCCGCCGTGGTACCACCAGAACGTCATGTCGGAGTTCATGGGTCTGGTCCGCGGCGTCTACGACGCGAAGCCGCACGGCTTCGTCCCCGGCGGGGTGAGCCTGCACAACTCGATGACCCCGCACGGGCCGGACGCCGAGGCGTTCGCGCACAACAGCACCGTCGAGCTCACGCCGCAGCGGATGCGCGACACGATGGCGTTCATGTTCGAGACCCGCTACCCGCAGCGCGTCACCGAGTGGGCGGCGCGCCTGCCGCAGCGGCAGGAGGACTACGCCGACTGCTGGTCGGGGCTGCGCAAGCGGTTCTCCCCCGGCAGCTGAGCGTGCCGGCCGGCGGCTACACCCACGGTCACGCCGAGCCGGTGCTGCGCTCGCACCGGACCCGGACGGCGGAGAACTCGGCGGCGTACCTGCTGCCGTCGCTGCGCCCCGGGATGTCGCTGCTCGACGTCGGCAGCGGGCCGGGCACGATCACGGTCGACCTGGCCGCGCGGGTGGCGCCGGGCCGGGTGACGGCGCTGGAGGCGACCGACGCCGCCGCGGAGCTCACGCGGGCGGAGGTAGAGCGCCGGAGCGTCCCGGTCGAGGTCGTCGTCGGCGACGTGCACGCGCTGCAGTTCGCCGACGCCAGCTTCGACGTGGTGCACGCCCACCAGGTGTTGCAGCACGTCGCCGACCCGGTGACGGCGCTGCGGGAGATGCTGCGGGTGTGCCGGCCGGGCGGGGTCGTCGCCGCACGGGACGCCGACTACGCCGCGTTCGTCTGGTACCCGGCCAGCCCCGGCCTGGACCGCTGGCGGGCGCTGTACTCGGCGGCGGCGCGCGCGAACGGCGGCGAGCCGGACGCCGGGCGGCGGCTGCTCGCCTGGGCGCACGCGGCGGGGGCCAGCTCGGTCGTCGCCACGTCGTCGACCTGGTGCTACGCCGATCCCGAGGCGCGCGCCGGGTGGGGCGGGATGTGGGCCGACCGGATCACCGCGTCCGCGATCGCCGACCAGCTGCTCGGTGACGGCCTGGCCACCGCGGACGAGCTGCGGTCGGTCGCCGAGTCGTGGCGGAACTGGGCGGACGACCCGGACGGATGGCTCACCCTCGTCCACGGCGAGGTGCTCGTCCGGGTGTAGCCCGCGCGGGCGTCAGCGGGTGTCGGGCGCGCGCGTGGGTGCTGTCGAGGGATGTTCCGTCGTCGGACGATGCCCCGGGTAGTCGTGGTGGAAGTCCGGGTGGTCCTCCCGGCAGTGGTGGTCGAGCTCGGTCCGGCGATCGAAACGGAGCTCGCACTTCGGGCACTGATGGATGGCCACGCCGCACCTCGCTGGCAAGTGATGCTGCCGGCCGATGCCGGCCGGTCCTGCCATCGTCTCTCCACCGGCCGCGGACCGCCACTGGCGGAGCCGGGCCGGGGCGAGCGCGGCGTCGAGCTCGGCGCGCGACGGCTGCGGCGCAGGCGGGTCCGACGCCCGCGACGCGAGCACCGCCCGTGTCCGGGCGACCACCTCCGGGTCGCCGTACACGTCGTCGGGCATCCGGCGCAGCCCCATCACCGTCCAGTACGCCCGGAACACCACCGGATCGAACGGGGCGGCCGCGCGCAGCTCACCGAGATCCGTCCGGTCCGGGCTCGGGACGCGGACCGGCGCAGGTGCGCCGAGCACGGCGTGCCGCAGCGCAGCGAGGCGGGCACTGTCCGCCGCCACCTGCTCCTCGTAGTACGGGCGGAGGAACTGCTCGGCGCGCCGGTCGAGCTCGCGTACCAGGTCCGGCCCGGTGTCGGTGGAGCGGTCGAGCGACTCCGCCAGGTCGACCGCCTGCTGCAGCGCCAGGCTCAGCCCGCGCCCGAGCACCGGGTTCGTCGTGCACGCGGCGTCGCCGAGGACGTGCAGGCCGCCGGCCACCGGCCGGCCGTCGGTCACCAGGCGGCGCAGCGAGTTGCGCAGCGCCCCCATCGGATGAACCTCGCTGATCGGCTCGAGCGCCGGCAACCACGACGCGTAGTACGGAATCGTCCGAAGCACCGACTCGAAGACGTCCGGCGTGCCCGCACTGCGGAACCGGCGGTCGTGTGCGAGGGGCAGCAGGCCGAGCTGGACGGTGTCGTTGTCGGCGCCCCAGATGCCCGCGCCGAACTCGTCGAGCCCGACGACGACACGGGTGGTGGCCCCGCCGGGTGCCGCCGCGGCGTCGCGGATGCGGTAGTGCCGGGTGTAGTAGGACACCCCGCACTCGGCGGAGCGGACCGTGCTCGCAGGTGCTCCGATGTCGGCCAACCAGGTGTCGAGCCGGGTCCGGCGGCCGCTGGCGTCGACGACGAGGTCCGCGGGGACGACGCCGCGGGTGGTGTGCACGCCGGTCACCTGCGCGATGCCCGGCTCGCCGCTCGTCACCGCAGCGAGCCCGGTGACCGCCTCACCGGCGCGGACCTCGACGCCGTCCTGGTCGAGGACGGCCTGCCTCAGCACCCAGTCGAAGGTCGAGCGGCGCGTCATGAGCAGGGTGAGCAGCTCGTCGCCGGGCCGGGCGCTGCGGTCGGGCAGCGTGGCCGGCATCTGGGTCTCCAGTGGCGCGTCGACGGCCCCGGCGGCGAGGACCGCGCGGTGGACGTCGGGCAGGCAGGTCACCATCAGCTCGCGGCAGCGGGCCTGGACGACGTGCGGTTGGACGACCTGCGGCGCGGCCGGCCGGAACGCCGCACGCGCGGCCGCCTCGACGTCCGGGGCGACGTCCAGGTCGTCGCGCTCGAGGAGCACGACGGCGTGCCCGCGGCGCGCGAGGACGAGCGCGGTGAAGATGCCCGCCGCGCTCCCGCCGATCACTGCGACCCGCATCGACACTCCCGCCGTCAGTCGTCCGAGCGACCCTCGACGTCGCGCCGCGCGTGCACGGAGACCACGGACCGTCCAGCGGCGTGACTTCTCAGATCGACCGGCCGCTGTCGTCCATCACGGTCAGTAGCCGGAACTGCCCAGCGGCGGCCACCATGCCGATGACCACGCAGCCCATCCCGGTGATCAGCGGCGACGCGGCGAACCCTACCGTGCCGAGCAGTGGCGCCAGCAGTCCGGACACGCCCCACGCCAGTCCGAGTGCGCCGTTGTAGCGGCCGCGCTGGTCGGCCGGCGCGAGCGCAGAAACGAGCGCCTGGAAGGAACCGGCGGTGGCGATCTCGCCGATGGTCCACACCACGACGGTCAGCGCGAACTGCCACACCGACGAGCAGAGCACCGTCGCGCCGAGCCCGACGCCGACCAGCAGGATGCCCGCGGGCAGCGACATGCGTCGCGGTGTACGCGCCAGCCAACCGAGCGTGAGCGGCTGGCCGATCACGATGAGTACACCGTTGATCGCGACGACGTAGCCGTACACCGACGCCGGCAGCCCGGCGTGCGTGATCGCCAGCGGCAGCACGATCGCCACCTGCAGGTACAGCACCGCGTAGACGAGCACCAGCACCGTCGCCGCCAGCAGCAGCCGGTCGCGGCGCAGCAACCGCAGCGGGTCGGCCATCCGGACCGGGTCGCCGTCGGACTCCGGCCGGGTCTCGGGCACGAACCGCAGCGCGATCATCCCGAAGGCGAACGTCGTCGCCGCGTCGAGGACGAACAGCACGCCGAAGCCGAAGTGCAGCAGGACGCCGGCGGCGGTCGACGCGATGGAGAAGCCGAGGTTGATCGCCCAGAACTGCAGCGCGAACGCCCGGGTGCGGTCGGCGCCGGTGACGAGGTCGGCGACGGCGGCACTCGCCGCCGGGCGGTACATGTCGCCGACCGTCCCGAGGACGGCGACGAGCACGCCGATCAGGACGAGGTTGCGCGCGTAGGCGAGCGCCAGCAACGCCGCCGCCGTCGCGCTCAGGCTGACCGCCAGCGTCGCCCGGCGGCCGAACCGGTCGGTCAGCGACCCGCCGACCGGTTGGGACAGCACCGACCCGACGCCCCACACCGTCAGCACGACACCGGCGGTCTGGGCGGACACGTGTCGCGGCCCGGTCAGGTACAGCACGAAGAACGGCTCGATGAACGTCCCCGCGCGGTTGACCAGGCTCCCGACCCAGAGCGCCCAGAACGGCCGCGGCAGTCCCCCGACCTGCCCGCGCAGTGCGGAGCGCCAGCGGGCGGACTCCCGCGGCGTCGCCGGTGCGGTGCTCGTGGCGGGCGCCGTGGGTCTCGGGGTCATCACCGACAAGCCCACCACAGCGGCCAACCGGATACCCGGCGGTCCCTGCCATGGTGATCACCCGCCGATTTCTGGTCTGGAGGACGAGAAACGGGTGGGTGATCAAGGACGAGCAGCGGCGACGCGACCTTCGAGGGCGGCACGGACGTCCGGCCACTGCTCGGCCACCACGCTGAACAGCACGGTGTCGCGCACGGTGCCGTCGCCGCGCCGCTGGTAACGCCGCAACGTCCCCTCGTAGGACGCGCCGAGCCGGGCGATCGCCTGCTGCGAGCGGGCGTTGCGGACGTCGGTCTTCAGCTGCACCCGGCCCGCGCCGAGCACGTCGAAGGCGTAGCCCAGCAGGAGCAGCTTGGCCTCGGGGTTGACCGCGCTCGCCCACACCGCCGGCGCGTACGCCGTCCAGCCCACCTCGAGCCGCGCGTCGGGTACGGACACGTCGAGGTAGGACGACGTGCCCACCACCGTCCCGGCGGCCAGTCCCGCCACATCACGCACGAGCCGCACCAGCCACGGCAGCCGGCCGCCGAGCACCGCCGCGCGCAGCTGTCCGGCGAACTCCGCCGCGTCGGCCGGCCGCCCGACCAGGTGGCGCCAGACCCGGTCGTCGTCGAGGGCGGCGTACAGCTCGGGCCCGTCACGATCGGCGTCGACCGGCGTCACTTCGATGACGTCCCCGCTGAGCACGACGTCCGGTGGCGGCGGCCACCGCAGCGGCGGCCACTCGACGTCGTCCGGGCGGGCGTCCTGCACCGGTGTGAACCGGGGCGGTGTCGGCACCGGTCGACCGTACCGGCGGATCGGAGGGACGCTCAGGCCGCTGTGTCAGGGTGACGGGGTGCGGCGGTCGTGGCGGGCGGTGGCGGCCGCCCTCGGGGCAGCCGCGATCGCCGCGTCGATCGCTGCGTGCGGCTCGGCGGCCCAGCGGCCCGCGCCCCCGGCGGCGCCGACGTCGCACGTCCTCACGACCGAGCCGACGTCCACCGTCCCGACGACGACCCCGACCACCGTCGTCGCACCGACCCCGACGAGCTCGACGCCACCGCCTCCGCCTCCGCCACCGCCGCCGTCGGTCGCCGCGACGCCCGCACCGGCGCCCAGCCCGGTCTGCCCGCTGCCGGCCACCGGCTTCGACTGCGACCTGCAGCACCGCATCGTCGCGGCCGACGCCTACGTGGCGAGCCGGCCCGGGACCACCGGCTTCGTCGTCCGCGACCGAAAGACCGGTGCGGTCTACCGCAACGAGCACGCGGCGACGCCGGTGTGGACCGCCTCGACGATCAAGCTGGCGATGACCATCGCGCTCGAGCAGTGGAACGACGCCGGCACCATCACGCTCAGCGCGGCGGACCGCAACGACATCGCGGCGATGCTGCACAGCTCGGACGACGACGCGGCCGACCGGCTGTGGTTCGCCTACGCCGACACCGGCGTCGCGCGCGGGACGCACACCGGCTTCAACGCGGCGTTCGCGCGCTTCGGGATGTCCGGTCTCGTACCAGAGGCGGGCTTCACCAGGTACTTCCCGTACTGGGGGTTCCAGAAGTGCACCCCGAACGACCTCGACGCGCTCGACCAGTACCTGTTCACCGCGGTCGCGCCGGCCGAGCGGGCGCAGATCGTCACCGCGTTGCAGCACGTCGACCCCGACCAGCAGTGGGGCGTCTGGGGCGCGGGCCCCGCCCAGTCGCCCGGGAACAAGGACGGCTGGTCCCTCGAACAGGGCGGATGGGTCATCAACTCGGTGGGCTTCGTCGGACCCGGCCAGCGCTACACCCTCGCGATGATGAACAGCCTCGACGGGCAGGGCGACGACAGCACCGGCCGCGAGACCGTCAGCCACGTCGCGGCGCTGCTGTTCGCCGGCCGGCCCTGACGGCGCCCCGACGGCGTCACGCCCGGTAGGTGACGATGCTGATCGCGACGTACTGGCAGGTCCACGCGCCGATCGTGCAGGCGTGGAACACCTCGTGGAACCCGAACCACGCCGGGAACGGGTCGGGGCGTTTGGTCGCGTAGACGACCGCGCCGAGGGTGTAGAGCACCCCGCCGGCCAGGGTCAGGACGGCCACCGCGGCGCCGTTGCGGTCGAGCAGCTGCCCGAACGCCGGCATCACCGACCAGCCGAGGACGACGTAGAGGACGGTGTAGAGCGCGCGCGGCGCATCGGGCCACAGCCAGCGGAACGCCACCCCGAGGGGGGCGCCGATCCAGACCACGCACAGCAGCACCGTCCGCCACGTCCCGGTCAGCCCGAGCGCCACCATCGGCGTGTAGGTGCCGGCGATGAGCAGGTAGACGTTGCCGTGGTCCAGGCGCTTGAGCCGTCGGTGCGCCGCCGGCGCCCAGCGTCCCCGGTGGTAGACCCCGCTGGTGGTGAACAGCAGGAGCGCGCAGACGGTGTAGACCACGGCGCACCAGCGCGCGAGGCCGGCCGGCGCCAAGGCGATGAGGACGATGCCGGCCGCGAGCACCGCCGGGGCCATCCCGGCGTGCAGCCAGCCGCGCAGGCGGGGCTTGACCGCCGTGACGATGGTGTCGCTCATACGACCGCATCCGCACGGCGCTCCGGGAGCTCGCGCGACGGCGCCCGCTCGTGCCGCAGCGACGCCAGCACCGCGACCACCGTCCCGCCGACCGCCCACGCGGCGAGCACCAGCAGGTGCGCCAGGATCCCGTGCCCGCCGAAGTACACGATCCGGCGCACCGCGTCCGTCGCCGCCCCGTTCGGCAGCACGCTCGACAGCGCCCGCCAGAACGGCGGCAGCACCGGCGACTGGTAGGCCCCGCCCGCCGTCGGGTTGCCGAGCACCACGAACAGCAGCACGGTCAGCCCGATGCCGAGGACGCCGGCGAGCACCTGGAACGCGAGCGTCACCGCGGCGGCGGCGAACACCACCAGCGCGCCGAGGCCCCACAGCGCCAGCACGTGGCCGGTCAGCGCACCGAGCACCGGCCCGACGATCAGCGCCCCGCCGAGCCCGGACAGCACCGCGTAGGGGACGACGGCGAGCAGCCGGATCACCGCGCGCGACGTTGTCGCCGGCCGGGCGCCGCGGGCCACCCCCAGCAGTGCCGCGACGAGGTAGCCGCCGACGATCCAGCCGACGACGAGGTAGAAGCCGGTCAGGCCGCGAGCGTCGCCCGGCTGCAGCGGGACGACGTCGACGACGTCGAGCGCGCGTCCCTGCTGTGTCTCCACCTGGCGGGCGACCTCCTCCACGGCGGTCACCACGGAGCTGCCTCCGCCGGAGGCGACCAGCAGGGTGTCGGTCGTCCCGGTCGGGTCGACGACGAGCGCCGCGCTGGTCTCGGCGCGGCGTACCGCCGTCGTCGCGGCGTCGCGGTCGGGGTAGGGCGTCACCGCCACGGGCTGGCCGGGCAGCGCGTCCAGCTGCGGGACCAGGTGGGCGCTGGCCTGCGCCGGGGCCACCAGGGCGACCGGGATGCGGTGCGGCTTCGGCGCGTGGAAGGCGCCGACGTAGGACAGGATGAAGGCCAGCTGCACGAACAGGACGCCGACCACGAGCGCCACCGTCCGCGGCGAGACGGCGTCGCGGACCTCCGCCCGGAAGCCGACCCGGCCGGTCAGGCCGGAGGAGTGCGTCGGCGGCCGCTCGGGCGCCTCGTGCCGGCCGGCTGCGGACATCGGATCGTTCCTCTCGACGCTCATCGCATACAATCATGTATCCGATGACGAGTCAGCCGCACCCCGACCACGGTGTGACGTCCGTGACCGTGCCCGCCCGGGCACGTCGGGTCACCAAGCGTCGCGCCGAGACCCGCGCCCGGCTGCTCGACGCCGCCTTCCGGGTCATCGCCACCGAAGGCTGGGGCCGGACCCGCATCGACGACGTGTGCGCCGCCGCCGGGTACACCCGCGGCGCCTTCTACTCGCAGTTCGCCAGCCTGGACGAGCTGTTCTTCGTCCTCTACGACCAGCGCGCCGCCGCGGTGACGTCCCAGGTCGCGACCGCGTTCGCGGGCGGCGACGCCGAGACGTTCGTCGACGCGCTGGTCGAACGGGCGACCCGCTCGCTGGTGTTCGACCGACAGTGGCTGCTCGTCCACGCCGACTTCCGGCTGTACGCCGCGCGGCACCCCGAGGTCGCAGCGCGGTTCACCGCCCACCGGGACGCGCTCGTCGCCGCGCTGCAGCGCGAGCTCGACGCCGTCGGCCTGGAGGCGCCGGCGCCGCTGCACGGCACCGCGGACGCCGCCCGCGCCATCGCCGCGGTCTACGACGGCGTCGCCGCCCAGCTCGTCCTGGACGGGGACGTCGACGCCGCCCGGGCCGAGCTGCGCCGCCTGCTCACGGCGCTGCTCGGCCGACCGCTCAGGTGAAGGCGCCGACCCCGGTGATGTCCCGGCCGACGATCAGCGTCTGGATGTCGGCGGTGCCCTCGTAGGTGTAGATCGCCTCGATGTCGGCCATGTGCCGCATGACGTGGTTCTCGAGCAGGATCCCGTTGCCGCCGAGCAGCTCCCGCGCCATGGCGATGACCTCCCGCGCTCGGCGGGTGTTGTTCAGCTTGGCCAGGGCCGCGATGGTGTCGGTGAGCTTGCCGGCCTGCTGCAGTTGACCGAGGCGCAGACAGAACAGCTGCATCGCGGTCACCTCGGCGAGCATCCGCACCAGCTTGTCCTGGACGAGCTGGAAGCCGGCGAGCGGCCGGCCGAACTGCTCGCGGCGCGTGCTGTACCGCAGCGCCACCTCGTACGCGGCGGCGGCGTGCCCGAGCGCGCCCCACGCGACGGCGTTGCGGGTCGCGGCGAGCACCCGGCCGGCGTCCTTGAACGACCGAGCGCCGGGCAGCTGGTTGGCGGCCGGGACCCGCGCGCCGTCCAGCACGATGTCGGCCTGCCAGACCGCCCGCGCCGAGCCCTTGCCCTCGATGACGCGCGCGTCGAAGCCCGGCGTCCCCTTCTCCAGCAGGTAGCCCTTGACCGCGGAGTCGGCCTCGTCGCGCGCCCACACCACGACGACGTCGGCGATGGTGCCGTTGCCGATCCAGCGCTTGCGCCCGTCCAGGACGATCTCGTCGCCGTCCTGGCGGGCCCGCGTCTCCAGCGCGACGGAGTCCGAGCCGTGCTCCGGCTCGGTCAACGCGAAGGCGCCGACGGCGTCGAGGCGGGACAGCGGCCCCAGCCAGCGCTGCTTCTGCTCCTCGGAGCCGAGCAGGTAGATGGCCTTCATGGCCAGGCCCGCCTGCACGCCGAGGAACGTCCCGAGGCTGCCGTCGCCGCGGCTGACCTCCATGTGCACCAGGCCGCTCGCGATCGGGCTCATCGGCGGGCAGCCGTAGCCCTCGATGCCGTCGCCGATCAGCCCGGCCTCCGCCATCGCCTTCACGACGGGCCACGGGAACTCCGCGCGCTCCCAGTAGCCGCCGATGACGGGCAGCACCTGCTCGTCGACGTAGTCGCGCGCGCGGCGCCACACCTCGAGGTCCTCCGCGGACAGGTCGTCGGCGATGTGGAGGTAGTCGGTCCCGCGGGACGACCCGATGTCACGCTCTCCCATCAGGAGAACGTGACAGAACGGACAGCAGCGGGCAAGGTCGGAGCATGACGAACCTCGCCTCGGTGCTGTCCGGGACGGCGCAGCGCCACGCGGACCGTCCTGCCGTGCGACAGGACGAGCGGACGATGACCTACCGGGAGCTCGACGACGCGGTGGCGCGCTGCGCCGGGATGCTGCGGGCGGCCGGCGTGGGCGTCGGCGACCGGGTCGGCGTGATGCTGCCGAACGTCGCCGAGTTCCCCGTCGCGTACTTCGGCGTGCTGCGCCTCGGCGCGGTGGTGGTGCCGATGAACGTCCTGCTCAAGAGCCGCGAGACGGAGTTCTACCTGTCCGACCCCGGCGCGCGGGCCGTCCTGGCCTGGGTGGACGTCGCCGACGCCGCGCGGACCGGCGCCGACGCTGCGGGCGCCACCTGCCTGGTCGTCGACCCGGCGGACTTCGCCGACCGGCTCGCGGAGGCCGACCCCGTCGAGTCGGACGCCGAGCGGGCCGACGACGACACCGCCGTCATCCTGTACACCAGCGGGACCACCGGCAGCCCGAAGGGCGCCGAGCTCACCCACTCCAACCTGATCGAGAACGCGCGCGTCACCGCCGAGACGCTGTTCGAGTTCACCGAGCAGGACGTCATCCTCGGCGCGCTGCCGCTGTTCCACGCGTTCGGCCAGACCTGCGCCATGAACGCGGCCGTGCGGGTGGGGTCGCTGCTGACGATGCTGCCACGCTTCGACCCCGGGCACGGGCTCGAGATCATCCAGCGCGACCGCGTCACGGTGTTCGAGGGCGTGCCGACGATGTTCAACGCGTTCCTCCACCACGCGGAGCGAGACAAGTTCGATGTCTCGTCGCTGCGGGTGTGCTGCTCCGGCGGGGCGGCCATCCCGGTGGAGGTGCTGCGCGGGTTCGAGGAGGCGTTCGGCTGCGTCGTCCTCGAGGGGTACGGGTTGAGCGAGACGTCGCCGGTGGCGTCGTTCAACCACCCGCACGGCCCGCGCGCGGCCGGCTCCATCGGGACGCCGATCCAGGGTGTCGAGATGAAGGTCGTCGCCGAGGACGGGACGGAGGTCCCGGACGGCGAGGTCGGCGAGATCGCGATCTGCGGCCACAACGTCATGAAGGGGTACTGGCAGCGTCCGGACGCCACCGCCGACGTGCTCGCCGACGGGTGGTTCCGCACCGGCGACATGGCGCGCAAGGACGAGCAGGGCCTGTTCTACATCGTCGACCGGAAGAAGGACCTGATCATCCGCGGTGGCTACAACGTCTACCCGCGCGAGATCGAGGAGGTCCTGTACGAGCACCCCGACGTGCGGGAGGCGGCGGTGCTCGGCGTGCCGCACGCGTCGCTCGGCGAGGAGGTGGCCGCGGTCGTCGTCCCGAAACCGGGCGCCTCACTCGACCCGAACGAGGTACAGGCGTTCGTGAAGGAGCGGGTGGCGGCGTACAAGTACCCGCGTGTCGTGCAGGTGGCCGACGAGCTGCCGAAGGGGCCGACCGGCAAGATCCTGAAGAGGGAGATCACGGTGGCGGAGGCGAAGGGCGGGCGATGAGCGCAGTCGTCGAACCGATCGAGCAGGCGGTCGAGCCGCTGGCCGACCCTCGGTGGTGGGGCGCGCACGTCCGGGAGTTCCGGTGGCAGGCCGAGCTCGCCCGGCTGCTCGCCGATCCGGTGTGGCGCGGCGTCGGCGTCCCGCGCGGCACCGGCGCCCCGGTGCTGCTGGTCCCCGGCTTCCTCGCCGGCGACGCGTCGCTGTCGGTCATGGCGACGTGGCTGCGCCGGATCGGTCACCGGCCGCACCGCGCCGGGATGTCGGTGAACGTGCGCTGCTCCGACGACGCCATGGACCGGCTCGAGGTCGTGCTGCACCACCTGTACCTGCGGCGCGGGCAGAAGGTGGCGGTGATCGGGCACAGCCGCGGCGGGCACTTCGCGAAGGCGCTGGCCTCACGGCATCCCTCGCTGGTCTCGCAGGTGATCGCGCTCGGCTCCGGGCTGGACGACCCGTACTCGATCAGCGAGCCGACGCGGTACGCCGTGGCGGGCGTGCGTCAGGTCCTGTCACGCGACCCCGCGCGCAAGGCGCAGGGCTGTTTCACGACGGCGTGCCAGTGCCCGTACAGCAACGACTTCCGCCGCCGGTTCCCCGCCGACGTGCCGCTCACGTCGATCTACTCGAAGGGCGACGGCGTGGTCCGCTGGCAGGCGTGCGTCGTGCCGTACGCCCGGTGCGTGGAGGTCCGCGGAAGCCACATCGGCCTGGCCTTCAACCGGCACGCGTACCAGGAGATCGCCCGCACGCTCATCGCCTGAGCCGTCTGGCATCGGCGCAGTCCGCGGCGGGGAAGGGCGGCGAGTAGGTACGCAGGTCTGCCGGCAGCGTCTCGGCGCAGGTTCGAGCGCCGGATCCGTAACAACTGTCGAGCGGCTTCAACGCCTTGAGTCCATAACGCCGATTAGGTGCTCCTATCGCGAAGCTTCTGCCCGCGGTTATGCGCTGGTGGCGAGCCCAGTGAAGCTGACCCGAGGTTGGCTAAGCGCTTCGCGGTCAAGAAAATTAGACGAACTCTGATCTAAGTCCTCATCGACGCCGATCTTTAAGCCGAGCCGCTTGCAGACCTCGTTCAGTAGCAAGACAACTCTGCTGACGTCGTCTCCGAGGCTCGCGTACCCATGAATGGCATCGGCGGCTGGGATCGACGGAAGCGCCTCGGCTGCCTACTCCGCCGGCTCGGCGTCGGCCCACGCGCCGAGCCTCGCCTCGGCCCGCGCGATGGTCGCGGTCGCATACGCAAGGTACGGTCCGAGTCGGTTAAGGGCTCCAAGTAGTGCCTCGTATGCAAGCCCGGAGTCGCGGGTTCGGAGGTAGTTCTCACGGATGTCAACGAACAGCGCGGCGTTCGCCGCGTAACCGCCTGCTGTCTCGTCCAGCTCGTCGGCCGCGCGCGCCACCTCTAGACTTGAGGCGGCTTCGCACCGGTAGTCGTCGACCAGTGCCTGCGCCAGATAGATGTAGTCATATCCATACCCGCGTGGCCGTTCGAATGACGCACGCCGTTGCATTGCCCAGGCGCTATCGTTATTGTGGCGCAGACGGACGTGTCGGGTCTCGTGGTGATCGATCTTTCGTGCAGCCGCCATCCAAGTGCCGAAATGCAGGCGTCCACGACAACTATGGTTTGATCCGAGAGAGGTGGCGTGCGAGCAGTTGCCAACGAGCCGTCGGGTTTAGTCGGGTCATACGGGCGCGCAGCGTCCCCGACCCCGCCGTGTGGCAGGGAACCCGGCGTATCTGGTTGTGGTGGGCGGTGTCGCTTCGCGCGTAACCTCGTTCGCGGGGGGAGGGCGCGTATGATCACCCGCGACGAGCTGCTAGTTCAAGCGGAGGCTTTCGACCTCAACGAGGCGGACGTCCAACGCGACTACCTGTTCGGCTGGATCATTGGTGGCATTTTTCGAGAGTCCGCGCTCGCAGAGCGGGCCGTGCTCAAGGGCGGCAACGCGCTGCGGAAGGGCTACCTGCCGGAGACGCGCTTTTCCGATGATCTCGACTCTCGACCCACGATGGTCTGGACGCTGACGCAGTACTTCGCGAACTGAACCAGGTATGTGCCCTGGCGGGCGCCGCAACGGGGGTGCGGTTCGACATCGACCGCAACCGCCTGAGCGACGAACAGCAAATCGACCGCGACCGGCACGTCTACAAGTACCGGCTCTACTTCAAAGACATGATCGGCGGCCGCGACCACATCACGATCAGCATGCGCGTGGACATGACCGAGTTCGATCAGCTCTACCTACCAGCGCAGGAACGGCCCCTATCCACCCGTACTCTGACGCCGATGCCTGCGCCACGAAAATCCGCTGTGTGAAGCTCGAGGAGGCACTGGCCGACAAGCTCAAGTGCTTGCTACAGCGGCGCTATTGCTACGACCTCTTCGACCTGGTCTACGGATTGTTTTTGAGCCGGGACATTGAGGTCGACCGCAGCGAGCTCATGAATGTATTCCTTCGGAAGACGATCTTTGGAGCTAGCCCGGGGGCGGCTCGGTCGCTGCTCCTTGACCTGCCCGTCGGCCTGTTTCGCGGATATTGGCACAAGGTAATGGTTCCGGCGGTCAGTCGCGTGTCGTTTGACCACGCCGTCGACTCGCTTCGTAGCGGCATTGTGGACTTGTTCGCTCCGTATGCAGCAATCGGCGGTAGTGAGTTGGCCTTCTACCCGTCGCACTTACGCAACCCGATCATGGAGGCGGGATCCGAACGGCAACTGATCCAGCTCGTGTACGACGGTGTCACACGCATCGTCGAGCCCTACTCGCTGACCTACAAGCGAAGAACGAGTGACGGGGTCGCGCAGGAGTACTTGTATGCCTACGACGTCACAGGTGGCCGCCAATCTGGCCCGGGCATCAAAACCTTCTTGCACTTCAAGATTCAGGGTTTGGACATCCTGGACCAAAAATTCGCACCCCGCTTCGAAGTCACGCTCGCGAAGGCCGGCGACAGCAGTCAGAGCGGATACTTCCGCGGAACGCCGGGACCGCGGCGATCATCAGGCGTGTCTACTCGGTCCACACGTAGGTCCCAGGTGCGCTTCAGCCCAACGTACGTGGTCCAGTGCGTGTCCTGCGGCAAGCAATTTAGCCGCCAGAAAAACAATACCCGGATGAACGCCCACAAGAATCAATGGGGTGGTGCTTGCTCAGGCCGGTCCGGTTTCGTGGTGGCCGTTCGCTAGCGAAGTAATCAAGGAGGCGCTTGGATATGTCGAAGTGGATCGTTACAGTCGTCCTGCGAGGGGACCGCTACATTCATGCGGAGTTTGGGTCAGAGGAAGCCGCTCGTTCTGCCCACACAGAACTGTTCGCGAAGCTGAACAACAAGCTCGGCTACGCTCAGCAGCCGTTCGCCGAGATCGGAAACCACGTCGTTCGTCTGACGGAAGTGGAACGCGCCGAGGTATCGGACGAGGACCACGCTCCGGGCTACGGTGTCGGCTTCGCCTGAGGACTCCGAGGGGACCTTCCTGGGGCGCTGGCCTGTCCCGTTGCCCGGTTGCTCCCAGGGCATCCGCATCTGCGCCACGGCGTCTGACGCGCCAGCCGGCACTCTCGCAGTCGCTCGCTCATCGGGGGGTGCGAATGCCTCCACAGATCAGGCTCTGCGTCGTTGGTCGCATCCGATCTGAGATCGACGGGTATCGCGCAGATGGATGGGTAGCTAGCGCCCTGGTGTCACCAACGCGGCGTGGCCGGGTCGGTGGTTAGGAATTGCCCTACCAGGCGCACGACCTGCTGCCCTCGCCGACCTCAAGACCGTCTACGCTCGCAGCCCGTCCAGCAGTTCGGAGGTCGTCGTCACGACCGAATCTTCTGGGCGGCTCCGCGGCGGGGGTAGGCGCGGGCCTGGCGGCACGATATACCCCAAGATCCCGCGTTCGGGGGCCGTCATCGGCTAGAAATAGGTGCGGGAGGTAGCGGCGTTGGCGATCAAGCAAGGCATGGGCTGGTGACGCGCGGCCGCGACCGACTCAACAAGCGCATCGAGCGTCTGCCTGCGTTTCGGGAGCTGACCGACCCCCAGGCTGCGGCTCTGCTCAGCGATGAGGTGAGCCGCACCATTTCAGCGCCATTGGAGTGGGACATCCGGCGGGCGCCCGACGGTACGGCGATCGAGGTCCGTTTCGAGATCCCTGTGTTCACCTCCAGCGATGACACGGTCCTCACCCTGCGTGGACGCATCACGCTGACACGACCCGATAAGTCCCATTGGGTCTTGCTGTGGGGCTCAAAATCCGATAGCGAGCATCCCGAGAACCTGCGACGCCTGGACCTTCGCGACAGTCACCGCAATCCTGATGGCACCTACTGGCACGCTGAGACCCACAAGCATCTGTGGTCGGAATCCTCCCGTAACGCCGTCGCCTACACACCCACCGACATCCCGCACGACCAAAGCTCGGATTTTGACGGCACCGACGACTACCGTGCGGTCTTCGAGGCGTTCGTCGCGGAGTGCAAGATCGAGCTCGGCCCCGACTACAAGTGGTCGGACCCACCGCTGCTCGGCAGCCAGCAGCCACTGCCAAACTGGGAGGTGCCATGAGTATCTGCGACACCGAACTCGCGGCCACCTTCGCTGCGATCGAGGCCAACTTCGCGTGGCGTTGTCAACCGCTGGCGGACGGTCGACGCGTTGAGATCACTACCAACCGCACCACCGCCGACGCTGAGCCGATCACGATGCTGGCCGTCCTGGCCGACGGCACGCTGACCGTCAGTGACGGTGGCGAAACGATCAGCAGGCTCGCTGATGCAGACTTCGACATCGCCGACAACGTCCTCGGCACGCTGTGGGCGGAGGCGCTGCGAACGTATCGCGTTCACGAGACCGAAGGCCGCGTGTTCCTTCAGACGCCCCTGTCCGAGGCGGCGTACGCGCTCAACCGGTTCGCCGACGCCTTGGTAGCGCTGGACGGACTACGGATTCTCGGCCTTCCGTCCGTCACACGCGCCAAGACGTTGGCGGACGAGGTCAGCGACTACCTGGCGAGCATCTACCGAAGGGAGAACATCTCCAGGAAGCCGGTCATTCGCCTCAGCGACGGCATCACGATCAACCCGGCGTTGGAGGTGCACACGCCGCAGCGTCCGCGGGTGCTCGTGCAGCCAGGCGCGTCGACGAGCCCGACGCAGTCGTACGACCACGCCCACACCACAATGAGCCTTGCGCAACGTGGTGGCATCCCGCAGCAGGAGCTGCTCGTCGTGCTCGGCGGTGCTGTCGCTGCCTGGAATCCGAACCGGCTGCGAGCGCTGTCAGACCTGGCCTTCGTCGGATTCTGGCAGGCCCGAGACGACGTGCGTCGCTTCCTCGACGGCTATACGCCGGACGACTCGTTGATGGTGCCGCCGGGTTACAGCGTGCCGATGAACGCCTAACCAATCATCCGGCCTGGCTCGCGCTAGTTGCGGAGGAGGTTGGGCCGACGACCCGAGTATCGCAGCTTCCTGGCGGAGCCGTCGAACGTATCGGCGACATGCTCCGGTCCCTCGGCGCCTGCACTCCGTCGGCAGCGCACGCAAGCGCCAAGACAGGCACGACGGGCTCTCGGATGCAATTATCGGCTGTTAACCCGAGCTTCCCACCGAGAAGTGCGACCGCACGTCGAGGGGGATAGGGCGGCGTCCGACCGAGCGTTCGACGAGCCAAATCGGTCATCATTTCACTGGTTGGCCGCCAATTCACTCGGTCCCTAATCATATAGTTCAGCGACAGCCTGGCGACTCGTCGCAACTATCTGTCCAACCATTCCTGGCGACCAAGTGCCGTGCTCCGTGGCATGGCCGAGCGTGTTGCGGAGCTTTCTTCCTGCATCCAGGGCATCCTTCGATGCCTCCGAGAGGTAATCTTCCGATACGGCATTCTTGATGAGCGCCGCGAACGAAACGCTCTTGTTAGCACCTAGCAACTCTCTCAGTGCCGCCTCTACCGCTAAGAGAGACCAAAAGGCCGCCACGATGCCGAAGTCGTACTGAAGGTAGCTGTGAACGAAGAGTTCGCGGGCCACCCGAAGAAGGTCAGCGACTCCGCGAGGCGTGCCTTCGGTCGTAACCCAATTACTCGTGTGTTCCCGGAGCTCTTCCATGGTCATCGGTCGGGACGACCCATCGGGGCGGGTGCCCCCGCTAAATAACGCCGTGCGGGGGTCGGGAGGCAGCTCGATCACGCGGGCATTGTGCCTCGCGCCGTCTGACGAGTCGCTCCCGATACCGCCCTGACTAAGACGCGCGTCGGTCCGCGCTCAGTCGGCAAGGCGTCCGACCACCCAATGCGACCCACAGCGACCGGCGGCAGCCCGCGGGCCCCAGAGCCCAGAGCGGCTGGTCTGCCGGCCGGCCGGTATCGTTCCTTGCCGTCAGCAGCCGACAGTCGTCTGAGTCGACGTGGTTCCTCCCAGCTCAGCAACGGGATGCAGCTGCAGAGGGATCGATCTGCGCGTTCACTCGGTCGAGGCCTCGTCGCGCAGATCGACGGTTAGCGGTCACGACAGCAGGCGCTCGCTCAGCTCCCACAGCCGGCGGGCGTCGTCGGGGTCGAGCATCGCCGAGTTGGCGTCCGAGGGAATGCTGTCGGCGGTCAGCGGACGGGGCTCGTCGTCGAGCACCGCGACGTCGTTGTCCTTGAGGTAGACACCGCCGACGCCGTCCAGCAGCGGGCTGGCGGCGCCGAAGACGAGCGTCGCGGCTCCCTGCTCGACGGTCTTCTTACCGGCGACCGGGTCGATGATCGCGACGCCGTCGTCGTCGACCAGCCCTTGGGCGCGGTAGGACGCCAGCTTCTCGGCAGTGAAGGGGCCGGGACCGATGACGACCCCGGGATGTGCGGCGAACGCCCGGATGCCCTCATCGGCGTACCGACGGTCGAGCTCGACGGTGAACAGGACGTTGGCCCGCTTGGACTGGCCGTAGGCCGCCCCGGGGTCGTAGCCGGCCGTGAAGTCCGGGTCGTCCCACCGGATCTCGCCGAACCGCGCCGCGCCCGAGGTCACCGTCACGACGCGCGCGCCTCCTGCCGCGCGCAGGGCCGGCAGCAGCGCTCGGGTGAGCTGGAAGTGACCGAGGTGGGAGGTCGAGAACGCCAGCTCGTGCCCCCGGGCGTCGCGCGTCAGCTTCGGCGGAGTACAGCACCGCGGCGTTGTTCACCAGGGCGTGCAGTGGTCGGCTCGGAGGCGAGCCACCGCTGAGCGAAGGCCTCGATCGACGCGGGGTCGGCCAGGTCCAGTTGCTCGACCCGCACCCCTGCTAGGTCACCCACGACCGCGGCCGCCCGCTCGGGGTTCCGCGCCGCCACGGTCACGACCGCCCCTGCCGCGGCAAGGGCACGGGTGACCTCACGGCCGAGGCGGCTGTGGCCCCCGGTGACGACCACCTCCCGCCCGCTCAGATCGACACCGTCGAGGACGTCAGCGGCGGTGGCGGACGCGGGGAACGGAGTGCCCAACGGGAACCTGCAGCGCTGTCATGTCTCCAGTCTCGACCCCGGTCGGCAGTGGTTCGGCGTTCAACGGGTAGGACGAGGGCATGACGACCAAGACCTGGTTCATCACCGGCGCGTCGCGCGGCTTCGGCCGCGAGTGGGCGATCGCCGCGCTCGAGCGCGGCGACTCGGTGGCCGCGACCGCCCGCGACACGTCCACCCTCGACGACCTCGCCGAGAAGTACGGCGACCGCTTCCTGCCGCTGAAGCTCGACGTGACCGATCGCGCGGCCGACTTCGCCGCCGTGCAGCAGGCGCACGAGCACTTCGGTCGCCTCGACGTCGTGGTCAACAACGCCGGCTACGGACACTTCGGTCTGGTCGAGGAGCTGACCGAGGACGAGGCGCGCGCGCAGCTCGAGACCAACCTGTTCGGCGCCCTGTGGATCACCCAGGCCGCGCTGCCGTTCCTGCGCGAGCAGCGCAGCGGCCACATCCTCCAGGTGTCCTCGATCGGCGGCATCTCCGCGTTCCCGCTGACCGGGATCTACCACGCGTCGAAGTGGGCGCTCGAGGGCATCAGCCAGTCGCTCGCCCAGGAGGTCGCCGACTTCGGCATCAAGGTCACGCTGATCGAGCCCGGCGGCTTCTCCACCGACTGGGCCGGTCCGTCGGCCCAGCACTCGGAGGAGCTGCCGGCGTACGCCGAGTTCCACAGGAAGGCCCAGGAGCAGCGCAGCAAGCGCAACTCGACGCCCGGCGATCCGAAGGCGAGCGCCGCCGCGGTCCTGCGCCTCGTCGACGCCGAGGACCCGCCGCTGCGCTGCTTCTTCGGCACCGCCCCGCTCGGCATCGCGGAGAAGGACTACGAATCGCGGCTGGGGACGTGGCGCGCGTGGCAGGACGTCGCGGAGCTCGCGCAAGGCTGACCGCGCGCCCGGCGCACGCGTGAACCAGGGGCTCTGCCCGTGGGCGGCCGTCGCGGCGGGGAGTGAAGGACGGCGAGGGTGGATCAGCGTCCTTCGCCCCGGTGGTGCCGCCGGAGCTCTTCGTGCAGGGCTTGCGCGCGGGCGGCCGGGATCGTCCGGCCCTCTTCGACCAGTTCGGGTGGCAGTGACTGGGGTGCCGGCATCATCGTCGCCCAGGGATCTGCGTTGCCCAGCAGCGCCGGCGCGGTACGGACGGTGAAGTCGGCCGGCGTCACCTCGGCAAGGTCGGACCACGCGACGGGGAACGAGACCTGTGTGCCCGGCCGCAGTCGTGGGCTGTAGGCGGCGGCGACGCTGGCGCCGCCGGCGCGCGTCGAGTCGAGGAAGACCTTGTCGTCGCGGTCGGCCTTGATGAACGCGGTCGTGGCGAGGGTCGGGTCGAGTGCTTCGGCCCGGACCGCCAGCGCCCGCGTGGCCAGCGCGGCTTCCTCGGTGCTCGCCCCCGAGACCGGGACGAAGACGTGCACCCCTTTAGACCCGCTGGTCTTCACGGCGCCGGCCATACCCACGTCGGCCAGTGCGTGCCGGACCAGCCCGGCCGCCGCCACGACGTTTTGGAAGTCGCCGCCCTCGGGTGGGTCGAGGTCGAGCACGAGATGCGTCGGGGCATCGCTGTCGGTGATCCGGAACAGAGTGGGATGGAACTCGACGGCTCGTTGATTGGCCAGCCACAACAAGGTGCGCCGGTCGTTGCACAGCGGGTACGCGATCTCCCGCTTCGACGCCACCGACCAGATCGAGGTGGTGGCGACCCACTCCGGTGTGTACTTCGGCGCGTTCTTCTGCATGAACGGTTTCTGACCGCGGAGGACCCGAATGACTGACAACGGCCGATCGCGCAGCGCCTCGATCACCTGCGGATGGAGCGCGTCCAGGTAGTCGACGAGGCCGCGCTTCGTCGCGTCAGCACCGTCGAACAGCGGCTCGTCGAGGTTCGTCAAGGCGACCCCGTCGCGAGTCTCACTCGTTGCCACAGCACCATCTTGGCCCGGCGGGCAGCAGACCGACGGAGAGGGATGCGCCTTCGACGTGACGACAGCCGCTCGGTGCCCGCGGTCGCAGTATGTCGCAAGGGGCTCGGCGAGCTACTTCCAGCGGAAGTGGACGAAGACGCGGCCGAAGTTGTCCGAGTCCTTCTCGACTCGGTGGTACAGGGCCTTGATCTCCTTGCGGTCGAGGAAGCGGAGCACGTGCTTCTTCAACTGCCCGGAGCCTTTTCCGGGGATGATCTCGACGAGCGGAGCCTTCTTCGCGACGGCTTCGTCGATGATCGCGCGGAGCGCCCTGTCGATCTCCTCACCCCGGTTGTAGACGTCGTGCAGGTCGAGCTTGAGCTTCACCAGCTCATCGTGCCTGACGGCCGCGGATCAGCACGGCCGGTGACGCTCGGCGGAAATTGTGCCTGCCCGGGTGCGCCCGGACGGCGCAGGCGCCGTGAGTAGCTCAGGCCGGGAAGGTGACGACGGTGCGGTCCAGGGGTAGCTGGTCCCGGCGGTTCCCGGCGGCTGGGTCGGGAGCGAACGGCAGGGTGCCGGATGGTTGCAGTCCGAGGTTGTCGTCCCACAGTCGCTCGGTGATCGACCCCAGGAGTCGGAACTGGTCGAAGACGTAGGGCTCGCTGTCGCTCGGGAAGAAGGTCGCGGTGCTGAGCAACTGGAAGTGCAGGTGCGGTGTGGTCGAGTTGCCGCTGGTCCCGATCAGACCGAGCTGCTGACCTCGATGCACTTTCTCACCGGTGTGGACTTCCACCGATCCCGGGTCCATGTGGGCGTACAGCACGTACGTGCCCGGACCGATCTGCTCGATGACGTGGTTGCCCACCGTTTCGGCGATCGGCGGGATCGGCGGCGGCGCGGGCAGGGAGGTGCTGTTGGCGAAGCGGTCGGTGGCGTCGACGACGGTGCCGTCCGCGGAGGCGAGGATCGGCTGCCGGTACGACAGGTAGCTGCTGAGTTGGTGCGGGTCGCCCACCCAGGTGCGGTGTTGGTCGTCGAGCTTGTAGAAGTCGATCGCGAACCGCTGAGGGACCTGCAACTGGCCGTTGAGCGGGGCCAGGCCGCGGCGGTGGTGGGTGTCGTCGGAGCAGCAGCCTTCGCTCATGTACCAGGTGCCGCCCGCGACGGGTGGGCTGAGGACCGCCGGCGGGGACGGTGCAGCCTTGATGGTGTCGGCGAGCTCATCGATCGGCATGGTGCCGGCGGGGGTGCTGGCACTGCCGACGACGCGGTGCTCGAGGTGCGCGGGCACCCGGGCAGTCGTGGGCAGGGTGACGTCGAGCCAGACGACCCACGTCGTTGCCGGCCGGATGGTGATCGGTGGCGGCTGGGTGCCGGGATCATCGGTCGACTCGTCACCGGGGGTGCCAGCCAGCGGCGTGGCGTCCTTCGACAGCGCGGGCTGGGTGAGCGACAGCAGCGACGCGTGCGTCGCGGCGTCGCGGACGTCGACCTCGGTGACCGTGACCGGCGCTGTGACGGCGTTGGTGAGCAACAACTCGTAGGCCAGATGCACGCGCCGGTCAGTCGCCGGTACGGGCGCGGGGGTGGTGAGCGTCGTCAGCGTCAGGGCGGTGAAAGCCGTGGTCGGCGCGATCCCGCCCGCGGGTGGCGAAACGCCGGTCTGCGTTGCCGGCGCGGAACTCGAGGCCGCCGGCCTGGTGGCGGACGACGTACACGCGACCAGGGAACCGGCGCCGAGCACCAGCAACGCCATGGCGACCGGGACCCGTCGCCGGCGCGTGTCGGTCACGTACATCGCCATGCTCCGTTCTCCCGGCCTGCTGAGGCTCCCGGTCCGGCGCGGGAGCCACGATAGAGCGAGGTCGGTACTGAATGGGTGCACGCTTTCGCGGCTTCCCGCGCGCCAGATGTGCCCACGATCGCTGGTCCACTCCGCGGGCGGCCGGTCAGCGCGCCCGGGCGTGCGGTCAGTAGCGTCCCGGTGGTGACCGACGTCGCCCTCGCCGCGCCGAACGAGGCGGCCGCGGACGCCGGTGAGCGGGTCGCCCGGGCCGGCGGGAACGCCGTCGACGCTGCGCTCGCCGCGACGCTCGTGACGATGGTCAACGAGGTCGGTGTCGTGACGCTGAGCTCCGGCGGTTTCGTGTCCGTCCAGCCGGCGGCCGGCGCGGCGTACACCGTCGACGGCTGGATGGACGTCCCCGGCCGCGACGCTGTCCGGGACGATGACCGGGAGACGGCGACCTGGGACGTCACCACGCAGTACGGCGGCGGACTGGACATGACCATCGGCCCCGGCTCCGTGGCGGTGCACGGCGCGGTCGCCGCGATGGCCGAGGCCCAGCGCCGGGACGGTCGGATGCCCTGGGCCGAGGTCGTCACGCCGGCGATCGAGGTCGCCCGCGCGGGCTTCCCGTTGAGTCCGGCGTCCCGGTTCTACCTCGCGTTCGTGCACGACGACGTCTTCGGGTGGGACGCGGCCAGCCGCGCGGCGCTGCACGACGAGCACGGCGCGGTCACCACCGAGCTCGTCGTCGTGCCGGACCTCGCCCGGTCACTCGAGCTGATCGCCGACGAGGGCCCGGACACCATGCACACCGGCGAGCTGGCCCGGCGGATCAGCGACGACGTGACGAGCCGCGGCGGTCTGCTCAGCAGGGCCGACCTCGCCGCGTACCGACCCGTCGTGCGCCCCGCGCTGACGACCCACATGGCCGACTGGGACCTCGCCACCGCGCCGCCGCCGTCCGTCGGCGGCGTCTGCCTCGCGGCGATGCTCCGGCTGCTCGACGACCGTCCGCACGGCGTGTGGGACGAGAGCGACCGGGCGTGGCTGGTGCGCGTCCAGCGGGCCGTGCTCGGACACCGGCTCGACGTCCTGGACACGAGCACGGACCTCGCCGCCGACGCCCGGGCGTTCCTCGCGCTGGTCGACGAGGACCCCACGGAGGTCCTCGAGTCCGGTTCCACCGCCCACGTGTCGGCCACCGACAGCGACGGCGTCGCCTGCGCGGTGACCGTCTCCAGCGGCTACGGCTCCGGCATGATCGCCGAGGGCACCGGCATCTGGCTCAACAACTGCCTCGGCGAGCAGGAGCTCAACCCCGGCGGGCTGTACGGCCGCCCGCCCGGCTCACGGCTGCTGTCCAACATGGCGCCGACTGTCGGCCGCCACCGGGATGGCGCGACGCTCGCGATCGGCACACCCGGCGCGGACCGGATCACCACCGCGCTCGCCCAGGTCCTCGCCGGCTACGTCAACGGCGGGATGTCGCTGGAGGAGGCGGTGGGCCACCCGCGCGTCCACGTCCACCGCGCCGGACGGGCCGACGAGCGGGTCGAGGTCGAGACCGAGCTGACGATGTACTACGGCGGCGTCGGCGCCGCCCTCACCCGTCCCGGCGGCGAGCTCGAGGCGGTCGCCGATCCTCGCCGCAACGGCGCCACCCGCATCGTGCGCTGCTGACCGCGGACCGCGTCAGAACTGCAGGACCAGTCGGCCGCGCACGCCACCGGCTTCCAGGCGCCGGTGCGCTTCGGCGGCCTGACCGGCGGGCAGCACGTCGGCCACGCGCAGGGTGAGGACGCCGTCCTCGACCTGCTGGCGCAGTCGGTCCAGGGCCTCCCACTCGAGCGCGTGCCTGCGCACCAGCACCGGAACGACCGTGACACGGTCCTGCCCGCCGCCGTCCCAGCCGCGCACCGTCGCCATCCGGCCGCCGTTCTTGAGGGCAGGCAGCGCCGCCTCGTTGAACAGCGCGCCGTCGGCGAGACCGTCGACGCCGTCCGGGTACCGCTCGCGCACCGCCGCGATGAACCCCTCACCGCGTGGCAGGACGACGTCCGCACCGAGCCGCTCGACCAACTCACGGTCCTTGTCGGCCGCGTCGGCGACGACGGTTATGCCGTCGGCCTTGGCGAGCTGGACGACGTAGCCGCCGAAGGCGCCGGCCGCGCCGGTGACCGCGAGCACCTGCCCGGGCTCCAGGTGCAGCGAGTCGAGTGCGAAACGTGCGGTCAGACCGTTCATCGGCAGGCTCGCCGCCTCGGCGTCGGACGCGCCTGCCGGGGCACGGGTGACCGAGCGGGCGGGCACGACCAGGTCACTGCGGTAGGCGCCGTGCGGCCCGGACGGGACCACGACGGCCACGACGCGATCACGAACGGCGATGCCGGTGTCGACGTCCGCGCCGAGCTCGACGACCTCGCCGGCCGCGTCCATGCCGGGCACCGCACCCGGCGGCTGCGGAGCGGGCTTGTCGTCGCGCATGCCGCTGCGCACGCCGGTGTCGGTCGGGTTCACCGCCGCGGCACGCACGCGCAGGCGCACGTCCGACGGCCCGAGCGGCTCGGGAGGCACGTCGATCTCGTGCAGAGCGTCGGGCCCGCCGTACGTGGTCACTCCGATGGCCGTCACACCGTCCGCAACCGGGCGATCCCGAAGACCATTCCGCGGGTGAGTCACGCCCGCCGTCGCTGCACCGCCGCCGCAGGCAGCGCGGCGAGGCTGCGCCCGGTACGGAACATCCCCACCGGCAGTCCGAGCGCGCGGGTGAGCGGCTCGCTCCGGCGCGCCAGCGTGCCCGGCGGCGGCCCGGCCGGGATCGTCCCCCGCGAGTCGAGCCACTCCCGGAACAGCCGGTAGGACAGTTCCGGCTGCTCGACCAGGTAGGCGTGCCCGGCGTCCGGGACGAAGCGCAGCGTGGCGTCCGGGATCCGCGCGGCGAGGATGCGGGCGTTGGCGGGCGGCGCGAGCGTGTCGCGGGCGCCGTGCAGGACGAGCGTCGGCGCCGCGATCCGCGGCAGCCGGGCGTAGGTGTCGTGGAAGAACGACGCCCACCAGTGCGCGGTCAGCCCGCGCGCGGTCGCCCGGTGCCGGCCCAGCAGGCTGAGCGCGGCCCGCACCCGATCGGGGTGCGCGCGGCGGAACTCCGGGGTGAACAGCGCCGCCGCGACGAGGTCCGCCCGCAGGTGCGCCGGCGCGCCGCGTGAGGTGAGCGCGGACGCCGAGCGTGGCGCCGGCAGCACCGCCCGCGGCCCGCCCGGTGTGGTGCCGCCGAGCACCAGCGCCCGCACCCGGTCCGGGAACCGGATCGCCAGCTCCTGCGCGATCATGCCGCCCATGGACAGGCCGTAGACGTGGGCGGCGGGGATGTCGAGCGCGTCGAGCAGGGCCACCGCGTCCCCGGCAAGCTCTGGGATGCTCGTCGGACGCCACGGGGCTGACGACCGGCCGGCGCCGCGGTTGTCGTAGCGGACGGTGTCGAAGTCGCGCACGTACGCCGACAGGCCGACGGTGAAGATGTCGCTGCTGATCGCGAAGCCGGTGATGAACAGCAGCGGCTCGCCCTGCCCGGCGCGCTCGTAGCTCAGGCGGGTGGCGGCCGGGCCGACGCCCCGGCCGACCGTGACGACGGGCACGGGCTCAGCTCGCGCAGACGTACGTCCCCGGCGCCGGTCCGACCGGCGGGTACCCGGCGCTGCCGAGCTCCGTCGGGGCGGGACGGTCCGGGCCGGAGCGCTCGGCGAGCCAGCGGACGTGGTCGCTCCACCAGCTGCCCGGGTGCGTCGACGCGCCGGCCAGCCAGTCCTGCGCGGAGTCGGGCAGCGCGTCGTTGACCTGGAAGTTCGCCTTGGCGTTGGTCGGTGGGTTGACGAGCGCGGCGATGTGCCCCGACGTCGAGAGGACGAACCGGGGCTTGCTGCCGAGCAGCAGCCCGCTGCGGTAGCAGCTCTCCCACGGGCAGATGTGGTCGGTGCGGCCGGCGACGACGTACGAATCGACCGTGACGTCGGCGAGGTCCACCGGCGTCCCGAGCACCGTCACCGCGCCCGGCTCGGTGAGCGCGTTGCGCACCGACATGCGGATGAAGTCCTTGTGCAGACCGGCCGGCATCCGGGTGCTGTCGGCGTTCCAGAACAGCACGTCGAACGCCGGCGGCTTCCTGCCGAGCAGGTAGTTGTTGACCCAGTAGTTCCAGACCAGGTCGTTCGGGCGCAGCCAGGCGAACACCCCGGCGAGCGCCCGCCCGTCCAGGTAGCCGCGCCGCTCGGACGAGGCGGTGGCGAGCTGCGCCGTCCCCTCGTCGACCAGGGCGCCCACCGTCCCGGCGCGGGCCTGGTCGAGCAGGGTGACGCCGAGCGTGAGCCCGCGGACACGCTCCTGCTGGCCGGTCGCCGCGAGGTGCGCGACGGCGAGGCTGCTGACGATGCCGCCCGCGCACAGGCCGAGCAGGTGGGCGGCCGGGGCGCCGGTGATCTCCTGGACGGCGTCGAGAGACTGCAGCACCGCCCCGACGTAGCTGTCGAGGTCCCAGTCGCGGTGCTCGGCGCCGGGGTTGCGCCAGGACATGCAGAACGCCTGCTGGCCGGCGTCGAGCAGGTGCTCGATCATGCTGCGGCCGGGGGCCAGGTCGGCCACGTAGTACTTGTTGATCATCGGCGGGACGAGCAGCAGCGGCGCCTCGTGCACCGTCTCGGTGCGCGGCGCGTACTGCAGCAGCTCGAACACCTCTGTGCGGAGCACGACCGCGCCCTCGGTGACGGCGATGTTGCGCCCGACCTCGAACCCGCTCCCGTCGACCATCGCCGGGATGCGCGGCGAGCGGCGCATGTCCTGCGCGAAGTGGCCGAGCCCGGCCAGGTAGTTGCGGCCGCCGGTCTCGAGCGCCGCCTTCAACGCGGCGGGGTTGAGGAACGGGTTGTTGCTCGGCGCCACGGCATCGACGACGAGCTGGGCGACGAAGCGCAACTGCTGCTCGCTGCGCCAGTCGAGGTCGGCGTCGTCGATGACGTCCTCGAGGGTGCCGCCGAGGACCAGGTAGGCCTGCAGCAGGCGGTGCAGCAGCGGGTTGCCGGTCCACGCCGGGTCGGCGAAGCGCTTGTCCCGTGCGCCGGCAGCCACCTCCGACCGGCCGATCAGGACCTTCAGCAGCTCGCGGAGAACCCGCAGCTGCGTGCCGACCGTCCACACCGGGCGCGCCGCAAGCCGGACGGCGAGCTTCGCGCCGGCGCGGCCGACCATCAGCCGTCGCAGCGGCCCGAGCGCGGCGTCGGTCAGCATGACGTCGAGCGGCGAGCCGTCGGCCACGCGTAGCTGCGCGGCGTCCGGCTCCTCGGCGGGGCCCCGGGAGCTCTCGGGAGCGGTCGTCGCGGAAGCGGTCATCCCTCACCTGCCCGGTCGTCCAGTCACCGCCACCGTACTATCCGGTGTGACCGGGATCGCACGCATATGACCGAGCAGGGAGTGCCATGGCCGGCAGACCTCTGTGGCGCCGCGCGTTCGACGCCGTCGAGCGCCCGGTGGGCACCCGGCTCGAGCAGGTCGTGCAGACCGAGCGGTTCGCCGACGCGCTCGCGGCCGCGCTCCGGGTGCGGGTCGGCGTCGCGCGGCAGGTGGAACGGACGTCGCGGCAGGCGCTGCACCGGGTGAACCTGCCGGCCGCGTCGGACATCGCCCGGTTGCGCGAGCAGCTGGCCGGCATGGAGCGGACGCTGCGCGCGGTCAGCGCGGAGCTGGAGTCCCAGCGGAGGAGTGCCGATGCCGAACCTGGACCTGAGCCGACTGGGCCAGCGGCTCGACCCGCGCGAGCTGCCCGGACGGGTGGAACGCGACGTGCGGCGGGGACTGGCCCGCGCCCGCAACGGGGCGACGTACGTCGCCGGGAGGAGCCGGCCTGAGGTCGGCGCGACCCCGAAGGACACTGTCTGGCGTCGCGACAAGGCGGAGCTGTGGCGTTACCGGTCGGACGCGGAGCACCCGGTGCGCTGCACGACACCCGTGCTCATCGTGATGAGCCTGGTCAGCCGCAGCTACATCCTCGACCTCTACCCCGGCGCCTCGTTCGTCCAGCGCCTGCGCGAGGCGGGCTTCGACGTGTACCTGCTCGATTGGGGGATCCCCGACGAGCGGGAGGCAGCGAACTCGCTGTCGACCTACGTCGACGAGCTGCTGCCGCCGGCGATCGACGCCGTGCTCGCGGAGTCCGGCGCGGAGTCGGTGAACGTCATCGGCTACTGCCTCGGCGGTGTGCTGTCGGCGCTGCTCGGCGCAGCGCATCCCGAGCTGCCGGTGGCGTCGCTGGTCTGCATGGCGACGCCGGTGGTCTACGGCGAGATGGGCGTGTTCTCGAAGTTGTTCGAGTCCGGACGACTCGACCCGGACGACGTCATCGACGACACCGGCAACGTGCCGCCGGACGTCATCCGGACCGGGTTCCGGATGCTGCGGCCGACCGGCGACGTCGCGACCTACGCCGTGCTGTGGGAGAAGCTGCCGAACTCAGCCGAGCTGCGCGGTTTCCAGGCGATGAACCAGTGGACGCGCGACCACATCCCGTTCCCCGGGCAGGCGTTCCGCGAGCTGACCGACATCATGCGTGACGACTCGTTCGTGCACGACCGGGTCCGTCTCGGCGACCGCCAGGTGTCGCTGCGCGAGCTGACGTGGCCGTTGCTCAACGTGGTCGCGCAGAAGGACCACATCGTGCCCTGCGCGGCCGCGCTACCGCTGCCGGAGATGGTCGGCTCGGAGACGGCCGAGACGCTCGAGTTGCCGTCCGGGCACGTCGCGCTGGTGATGGGCCGTGCCGCGTCGACGGTGACGATGCCGCGCATCGTCGACTGGCTGCATCGTTACAGCGCCTGCTGACCCGCCCGCCGCGCCCCGACGGCGGCGATCTCCGCGGCGAGCTGGTCGGGGGCGTCGAGCGGCACGAACGCCTTCGCGTCGGGGACGAGGACCAGCCGGGCGTCGGGGAGGACGTCGCGCAGCCGCTCGGCGAGCGACGTGCGGAACATCCGGTCTTCGGCGCCCCACACCAGGACCGCAGGCTTGGCGAACCGGTCGAGCCGCGTCGACGCGGCCAGCAGTTCGTCGGAGTCGAACGCCGCGATGACGGCCGCCGCGTCCTCGGCGATGCGCCGATCCCGGCGGATCGGGAGCGTCCACGCGGCGCTGAGGGCGGGGTCCAGCGGGTGCGCGACCAGCCCGCCGTAGGCGAGCACGGAGTGCCGCAGAGGGCGCCATGCCGCCGACCGCATGAGTGCGCGCAGCCGGCCGGGCCGCCGGCAGAGCGCGATGAACGCCCGCAACGCCGGCGGCGGGAACTGTTCGAAAGCGTCGCAGTTGGTCAGGACCAGCCGGCCGATCCGGCTGGCGTCGGTGTCGAGGACGAGCTGGCACAGCGCGCCGCCGGTGTCGTTGCCGACCAGGGTGACGTCGGTGAGCTCGAGCGCCTCCAGCGCGTCGAGCACCATCCGCGCCACCCCGCGCGGCGTGCGGTCGGCGCCCTCCCGGAGCGGCTCGGTGTGCGAGCCGAGCGGTAGGTCGAGCGCGCAGGAGCGGATCCCCTGGGCGGCCAGGCGCTCGGCGACGCCGGTCCAGAGGCTGGCGTCGACCAGGACGCCGTGCAGGAAGACGACGGGTGGCGCGGCGCTGTCCTCAGGGCCGGCGACGCGGTACGCCAGCCGGCCGTGCGGGATGTCGATCGTCGGCATAAGTGGTGCTCCTCGCTACCGTGAGACCGTGATGCCAAGAACATACATACAGTCTGTATGACGAGCAAGCCCCGGACGCAGGCCGACCGGTCCGCGGCCACCCGCGAGCTGCTGGTGCGCACCGCCCGGCCGATGTTCGCCGCGCACGGGTACGGCGCCGTCGGCACGGAGGCGATCGTGCGCGCGGCCGGCGTCACGCGCGGCGCGCTCTACCACCACTTCGCGGACAAGCTCGACCTGTTCGCTGCCGTCGTCGAGACGGTCGAGGCGGACACGACGGCGCGGATCGACGACGCCGTCTCGTCGGCCGGTGTCGAGGACCCCGTGGAGCTCATGCGGATCGGCGCCGATGCCTGGCTCGACGCGTCCGCCGAACCGGAGGTGCAGCGGATCGTCGTTCTCGAGGCGCCCGCGGCACTCGGCTGGGAACGGTGGCACGAGATCGGACTGAAGTACGGGCTCGGCCTGGTGCAGTCGCTGCTCGAGTACGGGATGGGCGTGGGCCGGATCCCGCAGCAGCCGGTGGCGCCGTTGGCGCACGTCCTGCTGGGCGCCCTGGACGAGGCGGCGCTGTACATCGCCCGCGCCGACGACCGCGCGACGGCGCGGCGGGAGGTGGGCGCGGTGGTGCGGCGGCTGGTGGAGTCGCTGGCGACGTGAGGTCCCGGCCGGGCGCAGCCGTGCCGCGTCCGGCCCAGCCGCGCCGACCGTGGTCCGTCATGCGCGACACTGGCCGGCGTGCTGGCCGGCGAGGCGTCGCGGACGGCTCGGGCGGTCGCTGGCGTCCGGGCCAGGACGCCGCGCGTCCCGGCCGGCCACGGGGACCCGGGCGCCGACGACCGGCTCCAACAACTGGTGGCCGGTTCGGTGACAGGAGGATCGCCGTCCGCGGGGATGAGCCGCTACCTGGCCGCCCGGACGGTGTTCTTCGACGCCGAGGTCGTCACCGCGGTGGCCAGCGGCACGACCCAGGTCGTGGTGGCGGCCGCGGGCTACGACGGCCGCGCGCTGCGCTACGCCAAGCCGGGCGTGCGCTGGTTCGAGCTCGACCACCCGGCCACCCAGGCCGACAAGCTGGCCTGTCTGGCGGAGCTCGGGTGCGACACCAGCCAGATCCGGTTCGTCGCCGCGGACTTCACGTCCGACGACGTCGCCGGCCGGTTGCGCGACGCCGGCTGCGACCCGGCGCAGCGCACGTTGGTGCTGGCCGAGGGCATCGCCGTCTACCTGACGCTGCCCGTCCTCACCAACCTGTTGCGCGCTCTCCGCACCTCGGTGGCCGCGGGCAGCCGTCTCGTGATCAGCGTCTCGACAGCCAACGACTCACCGGAGCACGCCGCCCGTCGCGCCGCGTTCCGGCAGCGCGTCGCCGACCTCGGTGAACCCGCGCACACCGTCCTCACCGCCGACGAAGCCCGGACGTTGTTGACCGCCACGGGCTGGGACCCGGCTCCGGCCAGGCCCGATCACGAGCGCGCGTACAGCGCGGGACTCCTCACCGCGACCGCGATCCCCTTCGGCGGGGATCGGACGGCCGGTCAGACCGTGCCGGGGTAGAGAGCTTTCGCGATCTGTCCCCACGATCCCTGTGACGGGACCCGATCACCGTTGGCTTCGTTGACCATGACCACGAGCGACGCCTTCGACGCCGGCAGGTAGAACACCATGTCGCTGAAGCCGATGATCGACCCGTCGTGGCCGATCCAGGACCCGAGCTTGGTCAGGCCGAGTCCGTAGCTGGCCTGACCGTTGGTGCCTTCCAGCGTGGTGAACGTCGAGCGCAGCTGGAAGCTCGCCGGCGACAGCTCGGCGCCGGTACCCAACTCCTGGGCGTAGTGCAGCATGTCGGGAACGGTGGAGATCATCGCGCCCGCGGTGTACGGGACGAGCGGGTTGCTGCGGGTGGCCTCGCGGGCCTGCGGGACCGGCACGGTCGACGTCCCCTTCGGCGGCGGGTTCTCCAGGGAGGTAGCCGTGCGCGAACGGCGCCGGCAGGTCGTCGCTGGTCGGGTAGCTGGTCTGCGGCAGTCCGAGGGTGTGGGCGAGGTCGTCGTAGGGGCGCACCGCGGCCAGCAGTCCGGCCGGACTCCGTTCGCAGACCGCGATGCCGGCCTGAGGCGTCGGGTGCCCGTCGCTGACCGCGTTGTACTCGACGGCGCACCGCGTGCCGTCCTCGGTGACGACACACGGCGTGAGCCGCACGTCCAACAGCGACTTCGACGGGATGCACGCCCAGTAGGAGCACTCGCCGCCGACGAGCTCCCGTTCGACGACGGCCACCCGCAGCCCGCGCGCGGCGATGGCGGCGGCGCAGTGTTGGCCCGGTGCGCCGCCGCCGAGCACGATGGCGTCGTAGTCGTTCACGTCGGCAGCTCCGCCCCGGCCTGCTCGGCCACCATGTAGCGGGCGTACCAGTCGGGCCAGTCCGGATCGGCCTCGCCGATCCGCTTCTCGTGTTCACCGTGCGCGACGGACGCACGCCGCATCGCCTGAGCCAGGTCGGCCGCCGAGGCGAACGACGTGACGGCCGGATCGACGCGCCCCGGCAGGCGTGTGGTGACTTCCTGGAGCAGCCACCGGTTGCCGTCCGGGTCGGCGAAGGACGCGAACGAGCTGTAGCTGTCGGACGAGCGACCGCTGAGGTGACCGCTGGCCTCGGCAGTGAACTGGGCGCCCGGCGCTGCGGGGTGGAACACCTCGGAGACGTCGGCCCCCCGCGCGACGAGGTCCGCGCGCGCCGCCTCGATGTCGGACACGATCAGGTAGAGGTTCGCGGCCGACCCCGGCGGCGCCGAGGTCATGTCCGGGCCGAACTGGACCGACGTGGCAGATCCGGGTGGCGTGAGCTGCACGACGCGGAAGCCGTTGTCGAAGGAGAAGTCGGCGTCGAGCCGCCAGCCGAGCCCGGCGTAGAAGTCCTTGGCCCGGTCGACGTCCGCGACCGGCAGCACGACCACTTCGAGCTTGAGGTCGACGCCACGAGCCGCGGCCTCGGGGTTCCCGGTCGTCGTCATCACGCCTCCTGAGCACGTCTTCGGCGAGACGATCGCGCGGCACGCGGTACCGCCGCAAGGGGCGGACGGCGAGTCGCCCGTCGACGCGGAACCGTTCGCGCAAAGACCGCGATACTACGAAGCCACACGGGTCCGGACACAACAGTTGCTCCGACGTCGTAACACTTGGTCAAGGCGCTCGCTGCCGACGCGAGCTGGTCCGGGCCGGCGTCCCGGCCCGAACCATCCGGTTGCGGCGTGCTGTCGGTGTGACTCAGGCGTCGTCGCCAGGCACCCGACGGAACCCCTTGAGCAGTGCGACGCCCAGCACGACCAACGAGAGCGCCGCGACGATCCAGCTCAGGACGCCGAAGCCCGTCATGGCGAGGGACGTCCCCGCCCCGAGACCGGTCGTACCGGCCGTGACCTGTCCGTACATGATTTCCTCCAGAGTGCTGGTGAGTTGTCGAACCCGTCGGACGACGGGCTCACAGGTGGTGCCACTGCACCGTTCGTCGCTGTAGCGCCGTCCACACCGCGTGGACGAACGTGGCCTGCAGGAACACCGCGTAGACCGTCTCCGGGACGACCAATGCGGCGAGTAGGCGACCGCGCCAGCCGACCGGCCACGCGGTGACGATCCGTTCGACGGCGTACAACATGCCGACCGCCGTCCAGAACGGCGAGAACTGCAGCAGTCCGAGGACGGCCGCCCAGACCGTGACCGTCCAGTACAGCGCCATGGCGAGCGTTGCCGCCGCCAGGCCGCCCTGCTGCAGCCAGTACCGCCGGGTGACCGGCGTCCAGCCGTAGTCGACGAGGTTCTGGATGGCGCCCCGGTACCACCGCAATCGCTGCTGGTGCAGGGTCCGCACCGTCGGCATCAGCTCGGTGGACACCCGGCACGCCTGCGCGAGGTGCCGCCACCCGGCCGTCTTCAAGGCCAACGTGATCTCGTTGTCCTCGGTCAACGCGGTCTCGTCGTAGACGTGGCCTCGACGCTCCTGCAGGTCGCGGAGCGCCGCTGCCCGGAACACCGCAGCGGTCCCGGTGAGCACGCTGACGCGCCCGTGGTGCAGGGCGACCGACCGTGAGTACCGGGCGTACTCGTTCGCCTGGGCGCGCTCCCACCAGCCGTGGGCCTCGGCTCCGAAGAACACACCGCCCACGGCGCCGAGCGTGGCGTCGCGAGCGAGCCGGCGACGAGCAACTGGTACGAAGTCGGCGCTGACGGTGCTGTCGGCGTCCATCACCATGACCAGGTCGTCGGAGTCCGACAGGACCTGGCGAAGTGCCTGGTTCAGGGCGCCGGCCTTGCGGCCGGTGTTGCCGACGGTCGTGAGGACATCCGCGCCCGCCTCGCGGGCGAGGTCGGCGGTGCGGTCGGTGCAGTTGTCGGCCACGACGACGACGCGGTCCGCGTGCTCGGCGACCGACGCGACGGCGTCCTGGATCGAGCGCTGCTCGTTGTGGGCCGGGATGAGGACGGTCAGCAGCACGGTCGACCACCCCCTCCGGATCTCGGCTCACCCGTGGGGCGAGCGCAGATCCCACGGTCCGGTGTGCGGACCTGGGGCGGGATCGGACGATCAGCGGTTCGGCCGATGGACACGGGGCCCGTCAATCGGGGGACGGCGGCTTCCGCGGCACCGTCGGAGTGGGCAGGGCACTGCCGCGGTCTGAGCGTGCGGGGACGTCACGACGGGTCGTCCCACGTCGGACCAACGGGTCCTCAGCGAGTCGTGACCAGGGCCGGGTCAGTACGCTGTCGAACTGCTGGGTGAGGAACCACACCGCGCCGGGACCGTCGGTGGATGCGGACAGCCCGACAGCCCCGTGAGTGCCGTTCACCGGCAACCACGGGGCAGATGTCCGGGCTGATCCTCAGTGTCCCCAACGCCGCAGCATCGTCCCCAGCCCTTCCCGGATCCGGGCTCACCGTGGTGGCGAGCGCTGATCCCATCGTCGGTGCGCGGACCGCCGGGGGCATCGAACGATCAGCGGGTCGGGCGGTGGACCACGACGCCCACCGATCGGTGGGCGATGGGCGGCGGGCGTCCACTCGACCCTCCGTCCGCGGATGTCACCCGGACGCCGTGTGCCGTTCCCGGCTGAGGTACGTCCGCGCCGATGACCTGGCTGACGTCGCTCCCGGTGGCGGTGCTCGTCCCACTGTGTGTGGCCGTGGCCGCTGCCATCGCCGTGCTCGCCCGCTGGCTCGGCCATCGCGCCATCCCCGACGCCCACTCCGCCCACGCGCACGGGATCGCTCACCGCTGATGTCCCCGCTCGGGGCCGGCGGGTCCTGGCGGCCCTGACCCTGGCCAACGAGGCGCAGTACCTCGCGTCGGCGGAGACGATCGTCAGCAGCGAAGCGGCCAACGCCTCGCGGCTCGCGTGGGCCTCGACGACGCCCGGGTCGACGCCGGCCACTGCAGCGCGACCTGCGCGACTACCTGCAGACCACGCGCAGCACGGAGTGGCACGGGTCGGACGCCCCGACCGGTTCCGACGCGGCCACGGCCAGCGCCTTGGCCCGGCTCGAGGTGCGGTCCGCAACGACGCCATCCGGCCCGGGCTGGGCGCGCGGTGAGCAGCGAGTTGTTGGGCTCGTCGGACTCGCTCGCCGAGATCGCCGGTCGCGGCTCGCGGCGGCCTCGGGCGCCTAGCGGGCATGTACCTGGTGACGCTGGCGGTGAGCGGAGCAGCACTCGTCGCCAACGCCGGCATCCTCAGGATGCCGTCCGCCGCCGTGCCGCGATCATCGTCGGGGCCTGACGATGGTCATCGGGCTGAGCATCGCGTTGATCCTGGCGCTCAGCACGCCGTGGCTCTGACCCGTCAAGATCAGCGAAAGGACCATCGACTCGGTGGTCCGCGACTCGACACCGGCTACTTCAGACTCTGAGCGGCCCCGTCCGCCGGTCGACGGACGCCGTGTCCACCGGTCGAACCACTGGTCATCGGATCCCCTCGTCGGTCCGCGCACCTGACGATGGGACCAGCGCTCGCCACCACGGTGAGCCTCGAACGGGGAAGGGGTGGGACGATGCCGCGTCACTGGGGCCGCTAAGGCCGATGAGAAACCTCGTCGAGGTGGCCGCCGACGGTGTGGGCGAACAGGATCTGGTTCGCCCAGGCCGCAGCAGCCTCCTTGCGTCTACGAGACCCGCCCGAGAAGCTCCGGACCGGTCGTGAACGGTCCGCAATCCACCACCTCCCTGATCCGCTGACTGCGTCACCCGCTGGTGGCCGACCGCGCCCGGTGATGTACTGCCTCCGCCGGCGGACGCGGGGGTGGGCGTGGGAGCGGACTCGATCTCAGCTGGGGTCCCCGGGGACCCCGTCCCATTGTTCGGCCCCGACATGCTCGCCGACCCCTGGGCGGCGTACGCCCGCCTGCGCGCGCTCGACCAGGTGCACTGGAGCGCGCCGCTGGGCGCCTGGTACTCACCGGCTACGACGAGGTCGTCGCGGTGCTGCGGTCGCCGTCGTTCTCCTCCGCCCTGCCGGTGCCCGAGCGGGGGTCGCGACAGGTGCGCAGCGGGAGGTCCTCGCGTCCACCTACCGCTTCGTCCACTCCAGCCTGGTGTTCTCCGACCCGCCCGCCCACACGCAACTCGCCGACTCGTGGGCCGGGCCTTCGTGCCGGCGTCGTCGGCAGCTCGCCGACACGATCGAGGCGGTGGCGCGGCGGCTCCTGGCCGCCCCGCCCACCGACCTGGTGCACGAACTCGCCGACCCGCTGCCGATGGCCATGTCGGGTGAGCTGCTCGGGGTGACGCTGACCGAGGAGGAGCAGCACCGGCTCAAGACCGACTGCGACGACTTCCTGCTGCCGTTCGGGCGCGACGTCGCCGACCTCGACGCAGATGCCGTCGCGCGGGCGCAGAAGGGCGGTGCCGACCTCGACGCGTTCGTCAGCACGGTCCTCGACCGGCACGACCGTGAGGAAGACGTCGTGGCCCGGCTATCGCCGGCGAGGCCGACGACCGGCTCAGCCGTGCCGAACTGTTCGCCAACACCGTGCTGTTCCTCGTCGCCGGGCACGAGAACGCGACGAGCCTCATCTCGAACGGGGCCCTGCTCCTGTTCGACCGTCCCGACGTCCGCGCACTGGCCGCGGCCGATCCCGACCGCTGGCCCGGTGTCGTCGACGAGCTGCTGCGGCTGGTGACCGCCAACCAGTTCGTCCGCCGGCCGACGACCGAGGACGTCGAGGTCGGTGCTCGGACCGTGCGCGCCGGTGACCCGGTGCTGCTCGTCCTCGCCGCCGCCAACCGCGATCCCGCGCGGTTCCCGGACCCGGACAAGCTGGTGCTCGACCGAGCCGAACGGCGCGACGTCGTGTCGGGCAGGGGCCGCACTACTGCCTCGGGGCACCGCTGGCGCGGCTGGAGGCGGTGATCGCGTTCCGGACGCTCTCGAGACGTGGCCCTCGCTGCGGCGAGCAGCAGGTCCACCGGAGCCGGTCGACAACTTCAACGTGCGGCTGCTGCGGCGGTTGCCGGTACGCGCGGATGAGCCCGACAACGGCCGCGGCGGCGACGCCGACCGTGGCACGACGGATCCTCCCGCTCTACCCGGCGGTCGGAGCGAGCTACTTCGGCTACGCGATGATGGCGACGCTGTTCGTGCCGATGCTGCTGTCCCGGACCGATGGCTACCTGCCCGCGGCCGACAGCCTCGCCCGCCGCACGACGGTCATCGGCGTCCTGCTCATCCTCTACCCGCTGGGCCAGTTCTTCGGCAACTCGGTGCTCGGGGCGCTGTCGGACCGCTGCGGCCGGCGTCCGCTCATCCTGGTCTCGAGCGCGGCGACGATCGTCTGCTACCTCGGCATCGCCAGCGCGCTCGAGGTGCGCGACCTGGTGCTGTTGGCGCCCTTCCTGCTCGTGTGTGGGGTCGTGGAGACCAACACGGCGCTGGCGATGAGCGCCATCGCGGACGTGACGTCCGACGCCGACCGGCCGCGGTACATCGCGTTCGTCTTCGCCGTGACCAGCGTGTCGTACACGATGGGTCCCGTCATGGGCGGCGTGCTGGCGCAGGCGAGCGGGTACGCGGTGCCGTTCTGGATCTGGTGGCCGCGCTCGTCGTCGTCCTCGCGTGGTTGCAGTTCCGGTTCGCCGAGACGTTGCCGGCCAACCGCCGACAGCGGCCGCCGCTGTTGCGGTGGCTGTCGGGGCTGTCGCAGGTGCTCACCGACCGGCTGCTGCGCCGGCAGTACCTGGCCAACCTGCTCGCGTTCGTCGCCGTGATGGGCATCGGCCGGGTCGTCACCATCTACCTCGTCGACCGCTGGCACCTCTCGGTGGGGCAAGTCGCGGCGTGCTACGCGATCCTCACCGTGGCGGCCGGGTTCGCGAACCTGCTCGTGGTGCCGCGGCTCGCCGGCGGGTGGCGATGCGGACGCTGGCGCTGGTGTGCCTGTCCGTCGGCGGGCTACTGGCTGCCGCGATGACCGTGCCCGGCGCGGTGGGCGTGCCTGGCGCGCTGGTGCTAGCGATCGCCGTGGCAGCGGTGGGGTTCCTGCTGCTCGCCGCGGCGCTGGCGGCGGTGGCTGCGGTGCTGTCCGCCGCGGCGCCGCCGGACAAGCAGGGCACGGTGCTGGGCAACAACGCGGCGCTGTTGGTGCTGGGGGAGGTGGTCGGGGTGAGCGGCGGGTCGTTCCTCGCCGGCGTCGCGACCGCGCTGCCCCTGGTCGTGCTCGGCGGGATCGCGGTCCTGGCCGGCGGGGTGATGGCCTCAGGGCTCCCGTCCCGCCGGCCTGCTGGCATCGACGGGCAGCTCGCGGCGTGAACCGGGTGGTCCGCGGGTGCGCGGTGATGCGGGTCCCGTCCCACGGTTCCACCCGGCGTCGCGTCAGCTCGCCGCGCGCGCCTCGTCGACGGTCACTGCCAGACGCAGGGACAGTGCGGTGGCCGATGTCGGGGACGGCTCCGCGAGGATGTCCAGGAGCTGGTCAACGGCGGCCGGGCGGTAGCGCCGGCGCGGGTGACTGCGCCGACGACGCGGCGCAGCCGGCTGCCGGCCAGCGGCCGCAGCACGACGGTGTCCGGGACGGTGATCGCGGCGACCAGCCGGGGGACGACGCGACACCGAGCCCGGCGCCGACCAGGCCGAGCATCGCCATGTAGTCGTTGGTCTCCAAGACCACGGTAGGGCTGAAGCCGGCGGTGCGGCAGGCGGTGGTGAAGGCGTCGCGGCACGGGCACGGATGTGGCGCGATCCAGCCCTCAGTGGCGAGCGCGGCGAGCGGGATCGCTCGGTTCGTCGGCGAGGTGGTGACCGGCTGGCAGCGCGATGGCCATGTCGTCGACGGCCAGCGGCCGGATTTCGAGGCGCGGCGAGTAGATGCGCTCGGCGAGCAGCGGGTACCAGTAGGCCAGCACGAGGTCCTGCTCGCCGCCGGCCAGCTGCATCGCGCAGCGAGTGCGGCGGATCGGCCTCGGTGATCGCGACGGTCAGCTGGGGTGTGGCCTGCCGGAGCCGCCCGAGCACGCTCGGCAGGACGGTGGCGGCCGCGCTGGGGAACGCGGGCCAGCCGGAGGTGTCGCGCAGGGCCGGGTCGCGCAGGGCGGTGGAGGCTTTCCTGCGCGGCCTGGTCGAGGCTGTCGAGGACCGCGGTGGTGTGTCGCAGGAGCACCTGCCCGGGAGGCGTGAGGCGCAGCCCGCGCCGTGACCGCTCGAGCAGCACCGCGCCGGCTTCCCGCTCGAGTTTCGCGATCTGTTGCGAGACCGCGGGCTGGCTGATCCGCAGCCGGGCCGCCGCGGCGGTGAACGACCCACTGGCCGCGACCTCGCAACCCGCAGCCGGCCCGGGTCCAGCGACAGCGCCGTCATAAGAACAACTTATCGGTACTACG
>CAVWUZ010000005.1:0-117417 GCA_963758325.1 uncultured Actinomycetota bacterium
GAATGGGCCTGCCGTGCCGCTCGTCGAGCGGTATCCGATCGACACCGCCGGGCTCCACCGCGGCGAGCTTGCTGCCGTAGTCACGCGCGGGATCGGATCTGGCCGTCTGCGATGTACCGAGCACCTCGGGCGGAGCGGTCATACCACCAGATTGCAGCGCGTGTGTCACCACGTTGTTACGCGGGTGCCCCGGCGTGCTGTACCGCGTTGCCGAAGGAGTCTGAACGGTCGAGGTGTACCGCGACGGCCGGTACGTTGCGCTCACCCGGAAGCAGTTCGCCGTGCTCGAGGTCCTCCTCGCCGGCGAAGGCGGTGTCGTCAGCACCGAAGACCTTCTGGCCCGAGCCTGGGATGAGAACGCCGACGCGGTCCCTGCGTCGGCTCGTCCCAGGACATTCGCCAGTCAAGGCCGCCCGACGTTGCCAGCCCGTATGCGCTTCCCGATATGTCGGCGAAATGCAGCCAGCCCTGCTCCCGGCGGCGGCTCGTTGCCGGACTTCCTGACCCGGACGGCGGGTGGCGTGTACGACGCGGTTCCGAGGCGGTGGGGTCACAGGCGGTCCTGACTGGGCGCGTTCGGGCTGGCCCGCAGCTCCCGCTGGACACGATTCCTACCTCGAGGATGCCGCTCGGATCAGCCTCGATCGGCGACGACGTCGCGCCGCTCGTCGAGGTGCGCGGCCGCCAGCGCGGCTGACAGGCCGGAATTGTGGCGGACGACCCGCGCGAACCGTCCTTCGGGGACAGCGACCTCTGCACCGACCAGTCGACGATCTTGTCCCGTACCGCTGTCCAGGTCCCGCCACTGCCTGCTCTGCTCGGCGACCGCATCGTTCACCGCGAGAGCCAGCGCTCCACGACGGCCAGGTCGCCGGTCGCGACCAGCGACGGTGATCCCACTTCGCGGCTGGCGCGCGATGCCCAGGCCAGCTACCGCGTCGGGATCCGGCGTCCATCGTCCACCCTCCAGCCCCACGGCGCAGCCGCGGATCGACAGCCGGTCGACCCCATCGCTGCGCGTCGCCGTCGAAGCCAGCGGGCCGACCGCGGCGATCCCGGCGTCGGTGGTCCGGTGTGTCGTGCGCCGGTGGGGTCCCTCGGGGACGCCGCACCTCGGTTCATGACACTCCGACGTGGATATTGGTCCGACGTAGATGTTGGCAAGACCGTCGTGAGGTACGAAACTCGGGTCCGCCAAGGGCTGTCCCGGGAGGCGTGACATGACCGCAGAAGCGGAACTCTCGACGCTCCGACGCCGTGTTGACGACGTGCGCACCTGCATCGCCGTGCTGCGGACGCGGTACGGGGACGCCCCAGCCATCCGGCGGCTGTCCGGCGACCTCGACCGGTTCGATCTCGACGTCGCCGAGCTGACCGAGCTCACGAGCAGGTTGCCCCCGGAAGCGGCACCCGAGCGCCGCGACGCGGTCTACTTCCTCGACGATCGACCGCCCGACCCGTCGGTCTGGGCGGACGCCGACGACGAGGGTGTGGGCGGGTACCACCGGTGACGTCCACCCGCCCCCCGGCGACGCCGGGCGGGGGCGCGCCTGCGGGTTCGTCCGGCGGCGACGGCTCAGGCCCGGCGGCGGCGACGGAGGCCGGTGAGGACCGCAGCGTCAGGCCCTCGTGGGCCGCCCCTCCGGGCGGACCTGCGGCCGGTCGACCGCGCAACGGGTCCAGGGTGCGCCGTCCTGATGCCGTCGGCGGCGTCCACGCTCCGGGTCGCGCTCAGATCGCTGTGCGCACGCTGCGAGAGGACCGGTACTGGGTACAACCGGCCGTCACGGCGGCTGTCCTGCTGCTCTTCGTGGTGTACGGCGCCTGGCGCGCGTTCGAGAACCGGTACTACTTCAGCGAGCCGTACCTCTCGCCGTTCTACTCACCGTGCCTCACCGGGGGGTGCGCTCGGGGTTCGGGCGATCTCGGCCAGTGGGTGCCTTCCGGGCTCTGGCGCTGGTCACCGGCGCTGATCATCCTCATCTTCCCGCTGGGTTTCCGCCTCACCTGCTACTACTACCGCAAGGCGTACTACCGGGCGTTCTGGCGGTCGCCGCCGGCCTGCGCCGTGGCCGAACCGCACGCCCGGTACAGCGGCGAAACCCGCCTGCCGCTGATCTTGCAGAACGTGCACCGCTGGTTCTTCTACGTCGCCCTGCTGTTCGCGACACTCCTCACCTGGGACGCCATCCACTCCTTCCGGGACACCAGCGGACGGTGGGGTCACATGGGGCTCGGGACGCTGATCCTGCTCGTCAACGCCGCGCTCATCTGGGCGTACACGCTGTCCTGCCACTCCTGCCGGCACATCACCGGCGGCCGGCTCAACAGCTTCAGCCGGCACCCGATGCGCTACCGCGCCTGGACGTTCGTGTCCCGGCTCAACGGCTACCACATGCGTTTCGCCTGGTCGTCGTTGATCTGGCTGGTCGTCGCAGACCTCTACGTCCGGTTCCTGGCGGCCGGCACGTTCTCCGACCCGCGCTTCTTCTGATCGGAGACGGTCATGGAAATCGAGACGCATTCCTACGACGTCCTGGTGCTGGGCGCGGGCGGTGCGGGCTTGCGCGCGGCGATCGCCGCCCGGGAAGCCGGCATGCGGACCGCGATCGTGTGCAAGTCACTGTTCGGCAAGGCGCACACCGTCATGGCCGAGGGCGGGATCGCGGCCAGCATGGGCAACGTCAACAGCCACGACAACTGGATGGTGCACTTCCGCGACACGATGCGCGGCGGGAAGTTCCTCAACAACTGGCGGATGGCGGAGCTCCACGCCACGGAGGCCCCGGACCGAGTGTGGGAGCTGGAGACCTACGGCGCGCTGTTCGACCGCACAAAGGACGGCCGGATCAGCCAGCGCAACTTCGGCGGCCACGAGTACCCGCGGCTGGCGCACGTCGGTGACCGCACCGGCCTGGAACTGATCCGCACCCTGCAGCAGAAGATCGTGTCGCTGCAGCAGGCCGACGGCGTGGACGGCGTGGCCTCCGACGGCAAGCTGCGGGTCTTCGCCGAGTGCACGATCACCGAGCTGCTCCGCTCGGTGGACGGGCGGATCGCCGGCGCGTTCGGCTACTGGCGGGAGTCCGGCCGGTTCGTGCTGTTCACGGCGCCCGCGGTCATCCTGGCCACCGGCGGCATCGGCAAGTCCTTCAAGGTGACGTCCAACTCCTGGGAGTACACCGGGGACGGGCACGCGCTGGCGCTGCGCGCCGGCTCGACGCTGCTGAACATGGAGTTCGTCCAACTGCACCCGACCGGCATGGTCTGGCCGCCGTCGGTGCGCGGCATCCTCGTGACCGAGTCGGTGCGCGGTGACGGCGGCGTCCTGCGCAACAGCGAGGGCAAGCGGTTCATGTTCGACTACGTCCCGGACGTGTTCCGCAACAACTACGCGAAGAGCGAGGACGAAGCCGACCGGTGGTACGAGGATCCGGACAACAACAAGCGCCCGCCGGAGCTGCTGCCGCGCGACGAGGTCGCCCGCGCGATCAACAGCGAGGTCAAGGCCGGACGCGGGTCCCCGCACGACGGCGTCTTCCTGGACATCGCCAGTCGCCGGCCACAGGAATGGATCCTGTCCCGGCTGCCGTCGATGTACCACCAGTTCAAGGAGCTGGCCGACGTCGACATCACCCGCGAGCCGATGGAGGTCGGCCCGACCTGCCACTACGTGATGGGCGGGGTCGAGGTCGACCCGGACACGGCCGCGGCGACCCGGGTACCCGGGCTGTTCGCGGCCGGTGAGGTCGCCGGCGGCATGCACGGCTCGAACCGACTGGGCGGCAACTCGCTGTCCGACCTGCTGGTGTTCGGGCGGCGGGCCGGCACCGGGGCGGCCGAGTACGTCCGCGGTCTCGGGGCGCAGTACCCGGCCGTCGCTCCGCAACAGGTGGAGCGGGCCGCCGCGGAGGCGTTGACGCCGTTCGAGACCGACGGCGGGGAGAATCCGTACACGCTGCACCAAGAACTCCAGCAGACGATGACCGACCTGGTCGGCCTGATCCGGGTCGCCCCCGAGATGCAGCAGGCACTGGCCAAGATCGCGGAGCTGAAGGACCGAGCCGGCAAGCTGTCGGTCGAAGGCAACCGGCAGTTCAACCCGGGCTGGCACCTGGCGCTGGACATGCGCAACATGTTGCTGGTCAGCGAGTGCGTGGCGCGCGCGGCGCTGCTGCGCGAGGAGTCCCGCGGCGGCCACACTCGCGACGACTTCCCGGAGATGTCGTCCCGGTGGCGCGGCGTCAACCTGATCTGTTCGGTCGCCAACGGTGGACCGATCGACGTCGTCGAGCAGCCGATGCCGCCGATGCGCGCGGAGCTGGCGCAGCTGTTCGAGCGCGACGAGCTCGCCAAGTACTGGACGGACGAGGAACTGGCAGCGCTGCCCCGGGAGGACACGTGAGCTACCAAGGGCAGTTCCGGGTTTGGCGCGGGGACGCCGCCGGCGCGTTGACCGACTACACCGTCGAGGTCAACGAGGGCGAGGTCGTCCTGGACGTCCTGCACCGGCTGCAGGCGACCCAGGCCGGCGACCTGGCGATCCGCTGGAACTGCAAGGCCGGGAAGTGCGGCTCGTGCAGCGCCGAGGTCAACGGCCGGCCGCGGCTGATGTGCATGACCCGGATGTCCACCTTCACCGAGGACGAGGTCATCACGGTCACCCCGATGCGGGCGTTCCCCGTGCTCAAGGACCTGGTCACCGACGTGTCGTTCAACTACGTGAAGGCACAGCAGGTGCCCTCGTTCGCCCCGCCGGCTGACCTCGAGCCCGGCGAGTACCGGATGGCGCAGGTCGACGTCGCGCGCTCCCAGGAGTTCCGCAAGTGCATCGAGTGTTTCCTGTGCCAGAACACGTGCCACGTGGTACGTGACCACGAGGAGAACAAGGCGGTCTTCGCCGGCCCGCGCTACCTGATGCGGGTCGCCGAGCTCGACATGCATCCGCTCGACACCCTCGATCGGCGGCAGATGGCGCAGGACGAGCTCGGGCTGGGTTACTGCAACATCACCAAGTGCTGCACCGACGTCTGCCCCGAGCACATCCACATCACCGACAACGGGCTCATCCCGCTCAAGGAACGGGTGGTGGATCGCAAGTACGACCCGCTGCTACGGCTGCGCGCCAAGTTCAAGCACTGATCCCCCGGACCGTCACCCACTGGGCTCCGTACCCGGCCGTGCGCGGATCCGGCCGGTTCCCGGCGTCCGTGGTGACCACCGGCGTCACTCGACCGACCACGTCAGCACCGGACGAGCGTCAGAACCGTTGTGCCACAACGAACCGGCGGTGGCGGTGGGATTCGAACCCACGGAGGAGTTGCCCCCTCACACGCTTTCGAGGCGTGCTCCTTCGGCCGCTCGGACACGCCACCGCCGGACAGCTTACCGACCGACCCGCTGCACCCCGCCGACCGCGGTGCCCGTCACGTACACGGTCCGGGCGCCCGGGGCGAGCCCGACCGTGTCCGGTTGGCGTGGCGTCGGGTACCGCGCGATCTCGCGCAGCGCCGTCCCGTCCCAGGCGTAGCCGACCACCTGGTTGACAGCGGTGAGCGTCGTCCACACCGTCCGCGACACCGGGTCGACGGCGAGCCCGTAGGGCGTGCCGGCGACCGGCAGCCGCACCAGCTGCCGCAGCGGGGACGTCGAATACACCAGCAGCGCCCCGCCGCGGGTGTCCGCGACGACGACCGTCCCGGCGTCCAGCGCGGCGACGTGCGTCGGGCCGGCGCCGGCGGAAGTGATCGCCAGCCGGGCGCCGGTGGCGACGTCGAACACCGAGAGCGTGTAGGCCAGGACGTCGACGGCCGCCACCTGGGGGCCGGCCAGCGGCGTGACACCGCCCGGCTGGTCGATGCCGGTGACCGTGCGACGCAGCGTGCCGCCGGCCACGACCGACAGCGCCCGGCCGAACTCGTCGCCGACCACGACGTCGCCGGTCGCGGTCTCGGTGGCGTCGTGCGGCTGCCGCCCGACGTGCGTCGTGGACACCGTGGCGCCGGTGGCGGCGTCGACGACGACGAGCTCGTCGGCGTCCTCGCACGGGACCAGCACCCGGCCGCGTACGGCCTGCAGGTGTCGGGCGTGCCCGGGCAGCTGGACGGCGTGCCGGACGGCGAGCGTCGTCGGGTCGAGCAGCTGCAGCCGGTCCGGGTCGCGCAGCGCCACGGCGACGACGCCGGTGAGCGGGTCGACGGCGATGCCCTCCGGCGCTGCGCCGACCGGGGCGACGACGCCCGCGGGTACGACGCTCGGCTCGGGGGCGACGGCCGGCTCGCCCGCGGCGTGCGGCGTGGCCGGCGGGGCCGGGCGGGACGACGAGCACCCGGCGACGAGGGACAGCGCCGCCGCGGCGGCCACCAACCCGCGCCTCACGCCCGGCCGAGCCGGAGGAACTGGCGACCGTCCACCCGCCAGTGATCGCGCGCCCGCAGGCGGGCCGCGGCGGCGCACTCGAGCAGGCCGGACGCACCGACCACCGCCCACGGGAACGGCCGATCGCCCGGGTGCGCGACGCCGTCGACGCGCATCCGTACCCGCATCCGACGCTCGGTCGACGCTCCTGGCAGCACCTCGACGACCACAGCGCCGTCACGGGCCAACAGCTCCCGGGTCCGGGCAAGCAGCCGAGAGACGTCACCGCCGATCCCGATGTTGCCGTCGAGCAGCAGCACGGTGCGCCACCGCCCCTCCGCGGGCAGCGCGGCGAACACGTCGAGCAGCAGCGCGGGTCCGCCCCGGGCGTTCGACAGCGCCACCGCGTCCCGGGCGACGTCGACCCCGAGGGCGTCCATCCCGCCGGCCCGGCAGGCGCGCACCATCCGTCCCGGCCCGCAGCCGACATCGAGCACCGGCCCGGCGCAGCGGGCGAGGACGGAGCGATCGGCGGCGTCGGCATCGGCCAGCCATCGGCCGACGTCGAGCGCGACGGCCCGCCCGTCGGAGGCCACCAGCTCCAGCGGCGCCCGGGAGGCCAGCGCCGCCGTGTAGGCGAGCGCGGAGCTCCACATCAGGCGACCCGCACCGTGTCGAGTGCACCCAGCAGCCGGGCGAACTCCGTCCCCGGCGCCGCGGCGGCCACCGTTCGCGCGGCGCCGACGTCGTCGACGTCCACCAGCGGCGCGAGCAGTCCGACCCGCAGCCCGGCGGCGCGCAGCCGTGCCAGCTGGTGCGCCCCGGTCGACGCCGTCGACATCGGCACGCCGGACACGACACCAGCTGCCACCGACGGATCGGCCAACCCCAGCGCCCAGAACCCGCCGTCCTCGGCCGGGCCGAGCAGGGCGTCGAGGCTCGGGTCGAAGTCCGGCAGGTAGGCCGGACGCAACTGCGGGGTGTCCATGCCGACGAGGACGGCCGGCCCCTCCGCGTCGCAGAACGCGGCCGCGATCCGGGCGTCCAGGCCGCCGGCGACCTGGGGTACGGCCGACCACCCGGGTGGCGTCCACGCCGTCGCGTCGCCGTCGATCACCAGCACCCGGCGCCGTGCCGGCACCGCCGACGCCGCGGACAGCGTGTCCTGCAGCGCCGCCCCGGCCAGCGCCGCCGCCTGGTGGTACGAGAACGGAGGGACGAGTCGCGTCTTCACCCTGCCCGGCACCGGCTCCTTGGCCAGCACCAGCAACGTCGCGATCACGCGACCTCCCGGGCCAGCACCGCACTCATGTCCCGCACCGCGTGCCAGCTGCCGCGCCACGTGCCGGTCACCTTCGACCGACCGGTGCGCGGGCGGTACGGCACGTCGAGCTGCGCCACCCGCCAGCCGGCGTCCGCGGCGCGGACGACGGTCTCCAGCGGGTAGCCGCTGCGGCGGTCGGTGAGGCCGAGCTCGAGCAGGTCGACGCGGCGGGCGACGCGGACCGGCCCGACGTCGCGCAAGCCGAGCGCGGTGCGGCGGCGGACCCGGCGCGCCAGCTCGGCGTTCGCCACCCGCAGGTGCAGCGGCCAGGCCGCGCGGGCGGTGGGTCGCCGCCGCCCGACGACGAGATCGGCCGCGTTCTCGCGCACCAGCCGCGCCATGGCGGCGACGACGGCGGGGTCGAGCGAGCCGTCGCAGTCGCAGAAGCCGACGAGCTCGGCGGTCGCGGCCTGCAGGCCGGCGTGGCACGCCGCGCCGTACCCGCGCTGCGGGCAGCGGACGACGAGCGCGCCGAGCGCCGCGGCCAGTTCTGCCGACCCGTCGCGCGAGCCGTTGTCGACCACGACCGCCCGCACGCCGGCCGGTAGCCGGGACAGCACCCACGGCAGCGCGGACGCCTCGTCCAGGCACGGCAACACCAGATCCAGGCCGGACACCGGTCCGCTCCCTCCCGATCCTGACTCGTCGGCGGCTTCCTGTGACTGTTCGCGCCGTCCCGACCGCACGGTTCCGCCCGCGGCAGGCGGACAGACTCACTGCGGACTGTGACTGAACGGGCACGTCGTGCATAGTGGGCGCGACAAACGCCCAGGACCCCGCGAGGTGCCGCCCCGTGACCGTCGTCCCGATCGCCGTCCGGACCCGCTGCGCGCCGCGCGCCGTCCTCGCCGTCGTCGCTGCGCTCGTCGTCCCGCTGGTGCTGGCGGTCGCCAACCCGCCGCGCGCGACGGGTCAGCCCGCCGCGACCCAGTGGGGCCAGTTCGGCGGCGGCGCGACGCACGCCCAGACGCTCGCCCGCGGTCCGTTCCTGGCGCAGACGGCCGCTGCGCGCCTGTCCCGGGCGTTCTCCGCAACGCTGCCGGGTGAGGTCGACGGCGCGCCCGTGTACCAGGCGGGGGTGGCGACCTCCTCGGGCACCCGGGACCTGCTGTTCGGGACGACGACGGGCGGGACGACGGTGGCGGTCGACGCCCGCACCGGCGCGGTCGTCTGGAGCGCGACCGTCGGGCCGGGCACCTGCACGATCAACAACGGCTCGACGCCGTGCTACACCACCGCCCAGCCCGTGCTCAACCCCTCCGGCACCCGGGTCTACGCCTACGGCCTCGACGGCGCGGTGCACCAGTACGTCGCCGGGACCGGGCAGCAGGTCACGGGAGGTGGCTGGCCCGAGATCGCCACGCGCAAGGCCTTCGACGAGAAGGGCTCTGCCGACCTCGCGCTGGCGAGCACGGGTTCTGCCACGTACCTCTACGTCGCGAACGGCGGTTACCCCGGCGACCGGGGCGACTACCAGGGCCACGTCACCGTCATCGATCTCGCCTCCGGCGCCCAGCGGGTGTTCAACACCCAGTGCAGCGCCCAGGCGGTCCACTTCGTCGAGAAGCCGGCCACCCCGGACTGCAGCCAGGTGCAGTCCGCGGTGTGGGCGCGCCCGGGCGTCACCTTCGATCCCGGCACCGGACGGATCTACTTCGCGACCGGCAACGGCACGTTCGACCCCGCCGCCGGGCACTGGGGCGACACGGTCCTGGCACTGCGCCCGGACGGGACGTCGGACGGTGGTCGCCCGCTCGACACCTACACGCCGACGAACTACCAGCAGCTCGACGACCAGGACCTCGACCTCGGCAGCACCCTGCCGACGATCCTGCCGCCGGTCCCCGGCTCGCGGGTGGCGCAGCTCGGCGTGCAGTCCGGCAAGGACGCGCGCTTGCGCCTGCTGGACCTGGCCGACCTCTCCGGCCAGCACGGCCCTGGTCACACCGGCGGTGAGCTGGCCAACGTCGCGGTACCCCAGGGCGGTGACGTCCTGACGCAGCCGCTGGCCTGGACCGACCCGGTGACCGGGACGACCTGGGTCGTCGTGGCGACCGACAACGGCATCTCCGGGCTGAGCGTCGCCGTGGCGAACGGCGTGCCGACGTTGACGCCCGTCTGGACCGTGCGCACGGGCGGGTTCTCGCCGGTGCTCGCGGGCCGGACGCTGTTCTACCTCACCGACGCGGGCGCCGTCGCTCTCGACCCCACCAGCGGCCGCCAGCTGTGGAGCAGTGGCGCGGCCATCTCCCACCGCCACTGGAAGAGCCCGATCGTCGTCGGCGGCTGGCTCTACTACACCGACGGTTCCGGGCACCTGCTCGGCTACCGGCTGCCCGCCAGCGCCCAGCGCGGTGGCCTCCCGGGCGCCGTCTCCGACGTCAACGGCGACGGTCTGGCCGACATCCTCGCCACCCAGCCGAACGGGACGTTGTCGTACTACCGGAACACTGGCGCGCCGTACACCGGCGGCAGTGTCGTCGGCGTGGGGTGGCAGACCGTCCGCGAGCTCGCCGTGGGTGACGTCGACGGCACGACGACCTCCGACATCGTCGCCACCGGCACCAACGGCACGCTGCTGCTCTACCCGGCGAGCGGGGACGACGCGGCGCCGTACGGGTCGGGCACCGTGATCGGCGGTGGCTGGCAGGGGATCTCGACCCTGTCGGTGGCCGACGTCGACGGCGACGGACTGGCGGACCTACTGACGACGTGGCCGGACGGATCCCTGCGCTACTACGCCAACGGGCTCGGCAGCGGTGCCGCGACCCCGTACGGCGGTGGGACAGTGCTCGGCTCGGGCTTCCAGGTGTTCCGGACGGTGGCGGCCGCGGACGTCAGTGGCGACGGGCACGCGGACCTGCTCGGCGTGAACGGCGTCGGCGATCTTTACTACTACCCCGACAACAGCGGCAGCAACCCCGGCCACCTGCCGTACGCCGGGGGGATCCAGATCGGGCGCGGCTGGCAGTCCTACGTCAGCGTGCAGGCCAAGGACGTCGACGGGGACGGCCTGGCCGACATCGTCGCCACGGACACCAGTGGGCGGCTGTGGCTGTTCCACAACGCCGCACCGACCAATCCCGGCGGCTTCCCCTACACCGTCCCGGTGCAGATCGGCGCCGGCTGGCAGGTCTTCGACCGCGTCCGCTGAAACCGTCCCCGGTCCTCCGTGCGAATGGTCATGGGACATCGACGGATCGGGGCGGGAGGAACGGTGCGGGTCCTGCTGACCGGCGGCGCCGGGTTCATCGGCACCGCCGTGCGCGCGGAGCTGCTGCGGCGCGGCCACGAGGTGAGCGTCCTGGACTCGCTGCGCGCCGACGTCCACCGCGCGCCGCCCGCACCGGTGGACGGGGTGCTCGTCGCCGACGTCCGGGATCCCGCCGCCGGTGGAGCGGGCGCTGGCCGGCGTCGAGGTGGTGTGCCATCTGGCGGCGAAGGTCGGGCTCGGCGTCGACGTGCAGGACCTGCCGGACTACGCCGACTCGAACGTGCACGGCACCGCGGTCGTGCTGGCCGCGATGGCCCGGGCCGGCGTCCGGCACCTGGTGCTCGCGAGCTCGATGGTGGTGTACGGCGAGGGGCTGCTCTGCTGCCCGGAGGACGGGCTCGTGCCGCCGGCGCCGCGCGGGCGCGCCCAGCTCGACGCCGGAGAGTGGGAGCCGCGCTGCCCGCGGTGCGCTCGGCCGCTGCGGCCGGCCCTGGTCGACGAGGACGCCCCACTCGACCCGCGCAACGCCTACGCGGACTCCAAGACCGCGCAGGAGTTCCTCGCGCGGAGCTGGGCGCGCAGCACCGGAGGCTCGGTCGCCGCGCTGCGCTACCACAACGTCTACGGCCCGGGGATGCCGGTGGACACGCCGTACGCGGGCGTGGCCGCCGCCTTCGCGTCCGCGTTGCGTCGCGGGCAGCCACCGCGGGTGTTCGAGGACGGTGGCCAGCGTCGCGACTTCGTCCACGTCGCGGACGTCGCCGCCGCCACCGTCGACGCCGCGGAGCGGCACCGCGACGGCGTCCGGGGGTACAACGTCGGCTCCGGGACGCCGCGGACGGTCGGTGAGATGGCACGCGCTCTGGCCGCCGCGCTCGGTGGGCCGGCGCCCGTCGTCACCGGCGAGTACCGCCTCGGCGACGTCCGGCACATCACGGCCGACTCGGCGCGGATCCGCGCGGAGCTCGGGTGGGCGCCGCGGGTGGACGTCGACGAGGGTCTCGCGCAGCTCGCGACGCTGCTCGGGCGGTGAGCGCCGGCCGCGACACCCGGCGCGCCCGGCCTGTAGCGGTGCTGCTGGCGGGCGCGCTGCTGGTCGCGCAGGGTTGGCTGGTGGTGCACGCCGTGCGCGGGACGACGATCTCGCACCGCGTCCTGCGGCTGGAGGCGGTCACCGTCCCGCTGTACCTGGTCGCGGTGTTGCTGCTGGCGGTCAGCCGGCTCCCTGCTCGCCGGGCCGTCGTGCTCGTCGTCCTCGGCGGTGCCGCGCTGCAGGTGTGCGGCATCGTCGGGGCGCCGGTCAGCAGCGACGACGACTACCGCTACATCTGGGACGCGAAGGTCCAGCTGTCCGGTACGGATCCGTACCGGTACCCGCCGAGCGCGCCGGAGCTGACGCCCCTGCGGGACGGGTTCCTGTTCCCGCCGGCGGGCCGGGCGTGCCCGAACCCGTTCCCGGGCGGGTGCACTGTCATCAACCGGCCCACCGGACGGACGATCTACCCGCCGGTGGCCCAGCTGGCGTTCGACGCGGTGCACGTGCTGTCCTTCGGCGGCCGCGGTCACCACGTCCCGCTGCAGGTCGCCGCCGTGCTCGGCGCGATAGCGATCTCACTGCTCATCGCCCGCCGGGCGCCGCCGTGGCAGGTCTCCCTCTGGGCGTGGTGCCCGGTGACGGTCGTCGAGGCCGGCAACAACGCGCACATCGACTGGCTCGGCGTCCTGTTCGCCGTGCTGGCACTGCAGGAGTGCGCGAGACGGCGCCCCGGGTGGGCGGGCGTGCTCGTCGGGGCGGCCGCGGCGGTGAAGCTCTACCCGGCGCTGGTCGGTGCCGCGATGCTCCGACGCCGTCCCGTCCTGGTCGTGACGGGTGCGGTCGGTGTGTTCCTGCTGTCCTACGTGCCGCACGTCCTCGCCGTCGGCGGCAAGGTCGTCGGATACCTGCCGAAGTACTTGCAGGAGGAGGACTACAGCTCCGGCGGCCGGTTCCTGCTGTTCCACGGGTTCTGGTCGGCGGGGACGACTCAACGGGTGGTGGTGGCCCTGCTGCTGGTGGTGGCGGTCGCCGTCGTCCTGCGCTCGGACCCCGACCGTCCCGAGCGCGGCGCCGCCGTCCTGGCCGCCACCGCCTTCGCCCTCGTGTCCCCCGACCAGAGCTGGTACTACCTGCTCCTGCTCGCCCTGGTCGCGATGACGGGGTGGGTGGAACTGCTGCCCTTCGTCCTGGCCGGCAGCGTGGTCTACCTGCACAACGCCGACTTCGGACTGGATGTCCCGCTCAGCGCGACCTGGTTCCGCTACGCGTCCGGGCTGTTCGTCGTCGGAGTCGCTGCACGTGTGGTTGTACGCCGGTCCCGCAGTACGCGTCCGGCGTAGGCGGCCGCGGTGACGAAGACGATGAGCGCGATGAGGATGCTGCCGCCGCGGAGGTAGTCGGCCGTCAGCAGGGCGTTGCCGGGCGCCCCGCGTCCGCGTTGGGAGTGCAGCACGAGGACGAGCAGGCCGACGACGCCCGCGACGACCAGCGCACCCTGGACGTACGCCCGCGCGCGTCCGGGGACGACGCGGGCGAGGACCCAGCCCAGCGCCGTCACCAGCGGGACCAGGACGCCGTCGTGCAGGACGAGCGCGGCCGCCAGCCATCCGAGCAGCGGCAGCGGCCGGGACACGTGCGGGAACTGGAGGATCCGCACGGCGCCGTAGCCGAGCATGAGCAGGCCGACGACGCCGAGCGCCACCCGCAGCCGCGTCATGCCATCACCCGGATCTCGGTGAGCCACTTGGTGTTGAGCACGCCGGCCCGGTCCGGCGCGATGAGCCGGGCGGGGTGGCCGTGGTCCAGGCTCAGCCGCTGCCCGTTGAGATGGGTGGCGACGAGGGCGGCGCGCAGGTGCGGACCCTCCACCAGTGAGCTCCGGTAGGCACCGGCACGCTCGAGTGAGGTCACCCGCACCGTCGACGACGCGCTGCCGCCGGCGCGCTCGACGAGATCGAGCAGGCGGGGGCCGGTCCACGTCCCGCCGGCGCTCCAGCCCTCGACGCACGCGATCGGCAGGTCACGCTTCTCGGTTGCGAGTCGCTCGAGCGCGTCCAGGTCGAGGTCGTACGAGGTCGGTCCGACGAGACGCAGTCGGTAGTCCGGACCGATCGGCGTCACCTGCGCCTGCACCGCGGTGCGGTTGATCGGGATGCCGCTGGGCCCGCGTTCCGGCTGGCGCACGCGCAGCACGCCGATGCCGCGCAGCGCCGGCACGCTCTGGCCGGCCGTCGTCAGCGCGACCACGCCGAAGGCCGCGCCGGCGCTGACCAGCACGCCGCGCCGCGAGATCCCGCCCGCCGGCGCGGTCGGGCCGGCGGTGACCGGGACGGACCCGGGGCCGTCGTCGGGCGGGTCGGCGGTGTCGACGCGCTCGGCCAGGCCGCGGCGGATCGCCGGCAGCTGCACCGCCACGTGCAGCACGATCGAGCCGGCCACGACCCAGGCCAGCCAGTAGTGCACGGGGACGAACACCCACGGCCACGGGTACCAGGTCAGGACGTTGAGGTAGCCGGTCGTCACCTCGACCAGTGCGCTGGAGACGAGGACCGCGACGCTGAGCCGCTCGAAGCTGTGCACCAGTCCGCGCACGGGCGGCCACACGAACAACCGCGGGAAGACCGACCACAGCTTGACGAGCAGCAGCGGGATCAGCGCGATGCCGGTGATGACGTGCAGTCCTTGCGTGACGCGGTAGCCCCACGAGGGCGTCGCAGACACCGGCAGCCAGGTGCGCGGGTCGTACTGGTAGTGGCTCAGCAGGCCGGTCACGAAGCAGATCGCGAAGCAGGTCCCGAGCAGGCTGCCCACCCGCGCGGTCAGTCCCACACCGCGCGCCGAGCCGCGCCACCGCGGCCAGAGCCGGGGCGGCTCCTCGCGGAACGGCGCCCGCAGCGACATGCGCGTCACGGTGACAGTTCGCCGGCGACACGTCGACCGGTTCCGCCGGGAGGGACGTCAGCGCCGCTCGCCGAAGAACGCCTCGAGCAGCGCCGCGCACTCCTGCTCCGCGACACCGGACACGACCTCCGGGCGGTGGTTCAGCCGCCGGTCGCGGACCACGTCCCACAGCGACCCGACCGCGCCCGCCTTCGGGTCCCACGCGCCGAACACCAGGCGGGCGATGCGCGCCTGCACGACCGCGCCGGCGCACATGGTGCACGGCTCGAGCGTGACCGCCAGCGTGTGACCGGCGAGGTTCCAGGTCCCCGCGGCGACGCCCGCGCGGCGCAGCGCGACGACCTCCGCGTGACCGGTCGGGTCGGTGGCCCGCTCGTTGTGCGCCGCCGCGACGACCCGCCCGCCCGGGTCGAGGACGGTCGCGCCGACGGGCACCTCTCCCACCGCCGCCGCGGCACGCGCGACCGCCAGCGCCGCCGACATCGCCGCCGAGACCGCCGCGAGCTCGGGAGCCGGCGAGGTCACGCCCGGACGGACTCGAACGCGTCCACCGCGCCGGCCTTCTCGGCCACCGCGACGATGAGGTCGATCGGCAGGGTGCTCGGCGACGCGCACAACCCCAGCAGGTCCGCCGACGACGTACCGAGGTCCTGGACGACCGCGGCGTCGCCGTAGGGCGCGCTGTCGTGGGCCGCCGGCGCGTCCTCGAGCAGCTCGGGATCGAGACCGTCCAGGTCACCGGAGCCGATCTCGTCGACCTCGTCGGCGACGACCGCGGCCACCGCGTAGTCGTCGGCGGCGTGACCGTCGGACAGGAACACCCGCGGATCGTCGTCGGCGTCGGCGCGCACCAGGATCGCGTACCGGTCGTCCTCCTCCACGACGAGCAGCCGCACCTCGCCCGGGACGTCACGCGCGAGGTCGGCGAGGTCGTCGACGCTCTCGCACTGCTCGACGTCGACCTCCCGCGCCCGCCACCGGTCGCCGGTGCGGGTGAGGACGGCGGCGAAGGCGCTCACCGTGTGCTGCTCACCGGACGAGGCGCGCCGACTCGGTGGCGCGGTTCCAGACGTCGGTCAGCCCGAGGCGCTCGACGACGCCGTCGAGCATCTCGTCGGGGTAGGCGTCGAGGTCGTCGAGCAGCGACTCCATCTCGTCCTCGCTCACGCCGAGGTCGCTGAACAGGTCGAGGTCGCCGATCGGCCACACCTCGTCCAGCTCGTCGTCCTCCGGCGGGTCCTCGCCGAGGCGCTCGAGCACCTGCTCGGCCAGCGGGTACTCCACCGCCGCGGTGAGGTCCGACAGGAGCAGCGCGATCTTCGGGCCGTCCTGCCGGGCGACGAGGAAGAACTCGTCGTCGACGTTCGCCACCACGAACGGGCCGCCCTCGGGCGGTTGTGAGCGCAGCGCGCGCAACAGGACGCCGAGGTCACCGAGCACCGCCGGGGGCAGCGCCTCGCAACGCCACTGCCCCTCGGCGGCTTGGTCGCGGAACGCCGCGATCGCGTACCCGCGCTCGGCCATGGGCACGATCCTGGCACGCGGTCGCCAGCCGGCGGAAGCGCCGACGGGCGCGCTGACAGACTTCGCACCCGTGACCTCTCCGGCCCCCCCGACCCCGACCCGGGTCGCCGTCCTCGGCCTCGGGCTGATCGGCGGGTCACTGCTGCAGGCCGCGGCGCGGACCCGGCTCGACGCGGTCGGTTACGACCCCGACCCGGACACCGCCCACGCCGCCGCGGAGACCGGGCACCAGGTCGCCGACTCGGCCGCCGACGCCGCACACGGCGCGGAGCTGGTCGTGCTGGCGATGGCGCTGCCCGACCTGCCCGCGGCGCTGGACGAGGTGGCGGGCGTCCTGCTCCCGGGCACGATCGTCACCGACGTCGGGACGCTGAAGTCGCCGGTGCTGGCCGCCGTCGGTTCCCGGTTGGCCGGCGCGCGGTTCGTCGGCGGCCATCCGCTGGCCGGCACCGAGCTGTCGGGGTGGGACGCCGCCGACCCCCTGCTCTTCCGGGACGCGCCGTGGGCGCTGACGTTGGAGCCGGACACCGACCTGGGCGCCTGGCTCGCCGTCGCCGGCCTCGTCTGCGACCTCGGCGCCCGCCCGATCCCCGCCCGGGCCGGCGAGCAGGACGCGGCGGTCGCCCGCGTCATCGGTCTGCCGCACGTCCTGGCCGAGGCGCTCGCGCTCACCGGGCTGGCGGGCGGGCCACTCGGTCTCTCCCTGGCGGCGGGGTCCTACCGCTCCGGCAGCCGAGTGGCGCGCACCCGCCCGGAGCTGGTGGCGACCTGGTGCGACGGCAACCCGGCGCTGGTGGAGGCGCTCGACGACGTCCTCGCGCGGCTGGCGGCCACCCGGCAGGCGTTGGCCGGCGGCGGCTCGGTGCTCGAGCTGGCCAGCGCGGGACACCGCGCGCGGACGGACTGGGAGGATCGCCGGGTGCACCCGGTGGAGGTCCGCGCCGACCGCGGCCGCGCTGCTCGAGCACGGGGCGGCCGGCGGGTGGATCACGGCCGTGCTGCGCGGGCCGGACGCGGTGACGCTGCTCGGGATGCGGCCGGCGTGAGCCCGCACCCGGTGCTCGTCGAGGTGGTCCGGGGCGCGTTGGTCGAGAGCGTGCACCGCGGGTCGGTGGTCGTCCTCGCCGCCGACGGGTCCGTCGCCTCGGCGCTCGGCACCGTCGACGCGCCGATGTACCCGCGCTCGTGCGCCAAGCCACTGCAGGCGAGCGTGCTGCACCACCTCGGCTTCGACGGGCCCCCGGAGTGGCTGGCGCTGGCGGCCTCGTCCCACTCCGGCGAGCCGCGGCACGTCGCCCTCGTCCGGCAGGTCCTCGCCTCCGCCGGGCTGGAGGAGGACGCGCTGCAGTGCCCGCCCGACCTGCCGTGGGACCGCCCGCTGCGGACGGCCGGCCCGACGCGGATCGAGATGAACTGCTCCGGCAAGCACGCCGCGATGCTCACCACCTGCGTCGCGCAGGGCTGGCCGGTCGAGACCTACCTGGATCCCGGCCACCCGCTGCAGGCAGCGGTGCGTGACGGGATCGGCGCCCTGGCCGGCGAGCCGGTGCCCACGGTGTCGGTCGACGGCTGCGGCGCACCGCTGGTCGCGCTCACGCTGACCGGGTTGGCGCGCGCGGTGCAGCGGATGGACGCGGACCTCGCCGCCGCGATGGCCGCACACCCGGACGTCGTCGGCGGCACCGGGCGGCGGGTGAGCGCTCTCATGCAGGCAGCGCCGGGCGTCGTCGTGAAGGACGGCGCCGACGGGGTGTACGTCCTCCGGCTGCCGGACGGCCGGACGGCGGCGCTGAAGATCGACGACGGGGCGGCGCGGGCCGCCGACGTCGCCGCCGGCGCGGTCCTGCGCAGGCTCGGCCGGGACGTCCCGGTCGAGACGCCGGTGCTCGGCGGCGGCCACCCGGTCGGCGTGGTCCGCCCCGCTGCCGCGCTGGCCTGACCGGGTCGTCCTCGCGGGTCGAGACCACCGACCGCGCCACGGTGCGGCGGCTCAGATCTGGCAGGCGGTGTCCGCCCCGGAGACCCCGGTCGGGGTCGACGACGGCGTCGGCGACACGGTGGCGGTCGGTGACGTCGGCGCACCCGCCGTCGGCGCCGGGGTCGAGGTCGCCGCGGGGAGCGGCACGTCGGCGATGACCGAGTCGTAGAGCCGTCGGCCGGCGGCGTCGTCGAGGAGCACCCGACCGGTCTCGTCGGTCCCCGGCGGGCTGTAGTCGGGGTCGGCGATCGGCGCGGTGTAGAACGTCACCCTGGCCGGGTCGAGGCCCTGCACGGACCCGGCCAGGGTGCGCAGGTCCTGGAACGACGTGCCGGTGTCGACGGTGACGGCCTTGGTGGCAGCGTCGAGGAACGACGTCAGCCGCGCCGGGTCGCTGAGCAGGTGGCCGCTCATCGCCTGGCGCAGCACCGCGCCGAGGAACAGCTGCTGCCGCTTGATCCGGCCGAGGTCCGAGCCGTCGCCGAGCGTCTCCCGCGCGCGGACGTAGGCCAGCGCCTGGTCCCCGTCCAGTTGGTTGTCCCCCGGCTGCAGACGCAGCCCGCTGCCCGGGTCCTGCACCGCCTGGGGGCTGCAGATCGTGACCGACCCCAGCGCGTCGACCATCGACTTGAAGCCGACGAAGTCCACCTGCACGTAGTGCGTGACCTCGATGCCCGTGAGCTGCTGCACCGTCGACACGGTGCACGAGGCGCCGCCCTCGGTGAACGCCGAGTTGAACATGCCCTGGTGCTCCGGGTGCACGGTGCCGTTGCTGTCGGTGCACGCGGGGACGGTGACCCACGAGTCGCGGGGGAAGCTGACGATCGTCGCGTGGTCGGCGTTGCGGGCCAGGTGGACCAGGATCGTCGTGTCCGAGCGGGCGCCCACGACGTCCTGGCCGTAGCCGGCGTCGGCCCCCGCGCGGGTGTCGGAACCGATGAGCAGGAAGTTCTGCGCGTCGACCTGCTGGGCCGCCTCGCGGATGTGCGAGTCGTCGGTGTGCAGGACGGACACCCGGGTGATCTGCCCGTCGAAGTGCTTGTACGCCGCGGCCGCGACCGCGGTGGTGCCGACGACCAGCAGGACGGTGAACGACACCGCGGTGATCACGATCCGTCGCAGCAGGGACGTCGCCGGTCGTCGGCGGGGGCGGCGGGGCGGGCTGCCGCCGGAGGCCGCGACGAGCTCGGCCGCGGAGATCGCGTCGCCGCTCGGGCGGCGCGAGGCGCGGGGCATGACGGGGTCCTCCTGGAGGCGGGGTGCGGCGGCGCGGGGCGCGACGGGCAGGGCGCGCAGCGGCGCGAGCTCCCCATCATAACGGGAAGGTCACGACGAGGGTCGCCACCGTGGAGGGCGCCCGGCGGGGGCGTCAGCCCTCACCCGCTATGCTGAGTGGCGTCTCCACGCGGGGCTAGCATGAAGCGGTTCGCCGCCCTCATCGTCTAGCGGCCCAGGACGTCGCCCTTTCAAGGCGGTAGCACGGGTTCGAATCCCGTTGGGGGCACGGCAGCATCAGAGGCCCCGTAGCTCAGCTGGTTAGAGCGCCGCCCTGTCACGGCGGAGGTCGCCGGTTCAAGTCCGGTCGGGGTCGCAGTCATGACGTCCGAGCAGCCGCCTCCGGTCCTGCTCCTCGCCGCGCACGGGACAGCGGTCGCCGCCGGCACGGCCACCCTCGACGGCCTCGCGGCCGCCGTCCGCGCGGCTCGCCCCGGCCTCCGCCTGGAGCCCGCGTACCTGGACGTCCTCCCTCCCGACCTGCGCACCGTGCTGGCCGGCCTCGCCGGCCCGGTCGTGGTCGTGCCCGCGCTCTTGTCGACCGGCTACCACGTCGAGCAGGACGTCCCCGCGGTCGTCGCCGGCCGCCGCGACACCGCCGTGAGCGCCCACCTGGGACCCGACGCCCGGCTGACGACGGCGCTGCTCGACCGCCTGGCCGAGGCCGGCAGGCGTCCCGGCGGCCCGGTGGCACTCGTCGCCACGGGGTCGAGCCGAGCCGCGGCCCGGCGCGACGTCGAGGCGGCCGCCGCGGACCTCGCCGACCGCCTCGGCAGCGAGGTGCGCGCCGCGAGCATGGCGGACGCGGAGCTGGACGCGGTCCTCGACGGCTGCGCCGCGGTGGCGCCGTACCTGCTCGCCGAGGGGGTGTTCGAGCAGAAGCTGCGCGAGCGCGCCGCCCGGGCAGGCGTGCCCGTGGTCGCCGACGTCCTCGGCGCGCACCCGGCCGTCGTCGAGCTGGTCCTCGCCCGCTACGACGCCGCGGCCCGGACGCTGGACGGCCGCCCGGTAGACTCCGGTCCGCACCCGGCCAGGTAGCTCAGTTGGTACGAGCGACCGCCTGAAAAGCGGTAGGTCGGCGGTTCGACCCCGCCCCTGGCCACCTCTCACCGCCCGGCGCCCGGCCGCGGGTCGACCCCGAGCACGACGTCCATCTCGGATGCCGCTGCAGACATGACGAGGCCCGGACCGTCGACACATCCGACGGTCCGGGCCTCGTGGCCGTGCAGCCCCCGAACGCCGCTAGGGGCGTGTGCTCGGGGTCAGCGGCGTGTCCAGCTGGTCGCCGTCCGGCGCCTCGTGACGGCCGGCACCGGCACCGATGCCGGCGGCACCGTCGACGCGCGTCCCCTCGGCGATCTCCGGCGGCACCGGACCCGCCGACCCGCCCGACGCCTCGGCCTGCACCGTCTGCAGCCCGGACGTCGCGCGCAGCGGCTCCTCACGGATGAACAGCGACAGCACGAGCGCGCCGATCAGGACGACCGCCCCGACCAGGAAGACGGTGCTCATCGCCGTCGAGAAGCCGACCAGGATCGGGTGCTTGACCGCCTGCGGCAGCGCGCCGAGCCCGGAGGTGTCGTTCAGGCTGAAACCTGCCGGCGGGCGCTGCCCGGCCTTGGCGAGCTCCGTGGGGATGGTGGTCGCGGCTCGGGTGAAGAGGATCGACAGGAACACCGCGGTGCCGAGGGTGCCGCCCATCTGGCGGAAGAAGGTCACCGACGACGTCGCGACGCCGATGTCACGGGCCGGGACGGTGTTCTGCACCGCCATGACGATGGTCTGCATGTTGAGCCCCAGGCCCACGCCGAACAGGAGCATGTAGACGTCGGTCTGCCACAGCGGCGTGTCCGCGCCGATGAAGTGCATCAGGAACAGCCCGACGACCAACGCCACCGAACCCACGACGGGGAAGACCTTGTAGTGGCCGGTGCGCGCCGTGGCCTGGCCGGCGACCAGCGAGGCGACCATGATGCCGAGCACCAGCGGCAGGATCAGCAGACCGGACTTCGTCGGGGACGCGCCCTTGACGATCTGCAGATACAGCGGGATGGACGCCAGGCCGCCGAACATGCCGGTACCGATGATCAGGGACTGCGCGCTGCCGACGGCGAAGTTGCGCAACCTGAACAGCCGCAGCGGGACCAGCGCCTCGTCGCCCATCCGGTCCTCGATGACGACGAAGGCGATCAGCCCGATCGCACCGACGACGTAGCAGAGGAACGCGCGCCCGCTGGCCCAGCCCCACTCCCGGCCCTGCTCGGCGATGAGCAGCAGCGGGACGAGCCCGACGACCAGCGCGAGGGCACCACCGAAGTCGATCCGGTGCGGCCGCGAGACGTGCGGCAGCTGCAACACCTTCGTCACCACGACCAGCGCCACGAGGCCGATCGGCACGTTGACGTAGAAGATCCAGCGCCAGCCGGTGATGCCGAGGATGCTGCTCTGGCCGGACAGGAAGCCGCCGACCACCGGACCGAGCACGCTCGAGGTCGCGAACACGGCCATGAAGTAGCCCTGGTACCGCGGCCGCTCCCGCGGCGGGACGATGTCGGCGACGATCGCCAGCGCCAGCGTGAACAGACCACCGGCGCCGAGTCCCTGGAACGCCCGGAACGCCGCGAGCATGTACATCGACTGCGACAGTCCGCACAGCGCCGAGCCGAGGATGAACGTGCCGATCGCGATGAGGAACAGCGGCTTGCGGCCGTACATGTCGGACAACTTGCCGTAGAGCAAAGTGGTGATCGTCGACGTCATGAGGAACGCCGTCGTCACCCACGCCTGGATGGACAGGCCGTGGAGGTCGTCCCCGATGCGCCGGATGGCGGTGGCGACGATCGTCTGGTCGAGCGCAGCCAGGAACATGCCGAGCAGCAGGCCGGTCAGGATCGTCATGATCTGCTTGTGGGTCAGCGCGCCGTCCCCGGACGGCTGGCCCGTGGGCACAGCTGCCGAGGTCTGCGCGGGTGCGGCGGACATCAGGACTCCTCTCGGGAGGTCGTGGCGCGGCGCTCGGCGTCGGCCTCGGCCCAGATGGTGGTGAAGGCGGTCTCGTACTGCGCGGTGAAACGGTCGAGGAGGCTGGCGAACCGGCGGGCGTCCCGCTCGGACCACCCCTCGAGCATCCGGGCGAAGATCCGTGTGCGGAGCAGCAGCTGCTCCTCGTGGATGGCGCGGCCCTTCTCGGTGACGACGAGCAGGCTGGCCCGCCCGTCCTCGGGATCGGCCTGCCGTTCCAGGACGCCGTCCTTCACCAGCGCGGCGACCTGCCGGCTGACCGTGGACGGGTCGGAGTGCAGCCGCTCGGCCAGCGCGCTGGCGCGGGCCGGACCGCACGCGGCGACGGTGTTGATCAGCATGTGGGCCGACCACTCGACGTCGTGCTGAGCGGCGGCGAGGAAGTGCTGCCGCTTGCGTTCCATGGCCCGGTTCAGCCGCTGGAGGGTGTCGGCGATGGCGGTGACCTGCTCGGCAGTGGGGCCTCCGGGCGCGCCGTCGAGCGGAGCGACCGGCGTCGCGCCGGCGTGGTGCGCTCGTGTCATGTCAGGTCCTTCGTTGCGTCGTCCAACTAGTTGCGTGAATCAACCATCCTCTTCAAGGACGGGCGACGCAAGCTTGTTCCCGCCGGGACGCAGAACCTGTGCGCTACGCGGTCTCGCCGGGCCCGTGCAGCTCGAACTCCGCGACGGCCCGCTCGCGGATCTTGTACTTCTGGATCTTGCCGGTGACCGTCATCGGGTACTCCTCGACGATCTGCACGTAGCGCGGCACCTTGTAGTGCGCGAGCCGGCCGCGGCAGAAGTCCCGCACCGCCTCGGCGTCCAGACTCGCGCCCGGGCGCAGCCGGATCGCCGCGAGGAGTTCCTCGCCGTACTTCTCGTCCGGCACGCCGACCACCTGGACGTCCTCGATCGCCTCGTGCTGGTAGAGGAACTCCTCCACCTCCCGCGGGTACACGTTCTCCCCGCCCCGGATGACCATGTCCTTGCTGCGACCGACGATGTTGACGTACCCGTCGGAGTCCATCGTCGCGAGGTCGCCGGTGTGCATCCAGCCGTGGACGAGGACGTCGGCGGTCTTGTCCGGCTCCTCCCAGTACCCGCGCATCACCGAGTAGCCGCGGGTGCACAGCTCGCCGGTGGCGCCGCGGGGGACCGGAAGGTCCGTCGTCGGGTCGACGATCTTCACCTCGAGGTGCGGCATGACCCGTCCCACCGTCGACACCCGGCGGTCGAGCGGGTCGTCCGAGCGGGTCTGCGTCGACACCGGCGAGGTCTCCGTCATCCCGTAGCAGATGGCGACCTCGGTCATGTGCATCTCGTCCACCACGCGCTTCATGACCTCCACCGGGCACGGCGAGCCCGCCATGATCCCCGTCCGCAGCGAGGACAGGTCGTGCTCACCGAAGGAGGGGTCGCCGAGCTCGGCGATGAACATCGTCGGTACGCCGTACAACGACGTGCACTGCTCGGCGGCGACGGCGCGCAGCGTCGCGGTGGGCTCGAACGCCGGCGCCGGGATGACGACGCACGCCCCGTGGGAGGTGGCCGCCAGGTTCGCCATCACCATCCCGAAGCAGTGGTAGAAGGGCACCGGCACGCAGATCCGGTCCTGCTCGCTGTAGTGCACCAGCTCCCCGACGAAGTAGCCGTTGTTGAGGAGGTTGTGGTGCGTGAGGGTCGCGCCCTTGGGGAAGCCGGTGGTACCCGAGGTGTACTGGATGTTGATCGGGTCGTCGAACGTCAGCCCGGCCTCGCGCTCGGCGACCGCACCGGCGTCGACGTCCCCGGCGGCCGCGCGGAAGTCCTCCCAGCTCGCGTCGCCCAGGTACACGACGCGCTCGAGACCCGGCAGTCCGGGGCGGACCTGCTCGACCATCGCGCGGTAGTCGCTGGTCTTGAACGCCGTCGCGGCCACCAGCATCCGCTGCCCGGACTGGCGCAGCACGTACTCCAGCTCCGAGGTCCGGTACGCCGGGTTGATGTTGACGAGGATGACGCCGATGCGCGCGGTGGCGTACTGGAGCAGGTACCACTCGGCGCAGTTCGGCGACCACAGCCCGACCCGGTCGCCCGGCTCGAGACCAGCGGCGACGAGCGCGCGGGCGAGCAGGTCGACCTCGGCGTCGACCTCGGCGTAGGTCAGCCGGCGTCCGGCCGGCACGTCGACGACCGCCTCACGGTCCGGGAACCGCGAGGCGGTCGCGCGCAGGTTGGCACCGATCGTCTGTCCGAGCAGCGGCGTCTCGGACGTGCCGCTGGCGTAGGACAGGGTCGAGGCGGTGCTGTCCGGGAGGCCGTCGAGGAGACCGTCGGTGCTCGTCACGCCAGGACTGTAGGTGTCCTGGATGACCCGGACAACGCCGATGAGGATGCGGCCGCTGACGCCACCGGCCGCCTGGTGTCAGGCGTCGACGGTCGAGTTCGTGTTGCCCTCGAGCAGCGAACGCACCTCGGACTCCCGGTAGCGACGGTGGCCACCGAGGGTGCGGATGGACGTCAACTTGCCGGCCTTCGCCCAGCGGGTGACCGTCTTCGGGTCGACACGGAAGAGCGTGGCGACCTCGGACGGGGTCAGCAACGGCTCGGATTCGGGACGGTGACGGGGATTCGTCATCGCCTGCCCCCCTTCTCGGGACTGCGGGAGATCCGCGGGTACCGGCGAGTACGCACAGCTGTGACCGATCACGGGGGCCGTCAGTAGTGCTGTCCACTCTGTGCCAGCATGGCCGAGAGTGGAGGGTTGACCCCGAGTTGTCAAGCGAGTAGAGGAGCGGCGCAGCAAGCGCCGCCGCGCTCGCGGAGGGGCCTCGTCGGATGCACGTCGTCGGAGCGGCGCGCTACCCTCGACGGCACGACGATGACAACTTCCCCGGCTGGCGCCAGCTCGCACGCGATCGCCGCCGGATGACCGTGTGAGCGAGGGGGTCGAGCCATGGGGCGCGGCCGTGCCAAGGCGAAGCAGCAGAAGGTCGCCCGGGACCTGAAGTACAACGTCCACCGCACCGACTTCACCGCGTTGCAGCGGGAACTCGGCGCCGGGGACACCGACGGGCCGCTCCCCTCACAGGCCGACGGGGTCGGTGACGAGGCGGACGGCGTCGACAGCGAGTACGACGACTACGACGACGCCGACGGCTGGGCCTCCGCGCGCTGATCAGTCCGACCAGTCGGTCGCGGCCCCGCCGTAGGTCCCGGTCAGCTCGACCGCCGGGCGGCCGGACGCGCCCGGACTCACCCGGTGCAGCTCACCGAGCTGCCACGCCGGGACGCCGCGCGCGGCCAGCAGGCTGATCGCCGCCTCCACCCGCTCGCGCGGCAGGACGGCGACCATGCCGACGCCGAGGTTGAACGTCCGCTCCATCTCCACCCGGCTCACGGCGCCCGCCCGGGCGACGAGGTCGAACACCGGCTGCGGCGACCACGTGTCGCGGGCGACCACGGCCACGACGTCCTCCGGCAGGACCCGGGCGAGGTTGCCCGCCAGCCCACCGCCGGTGATGTGCGCGAACGCGTGCACGTCGCACTCCGCGGCCAGCGCCAGGCAGTCCCGGGCGTAGATCCGGGTCGGCTCGAGCAGTTCGTCGCCGAGGGTGCGCCCGGCACCGCCGAACGGCTCGGACAGCTCGCGCCCGGCCAGGGCGGAGCGGACCAGGGAGTACCCGTTCGAGTGCAGGCCGGACGAACCCAGCGCCAGCAGGACGTCCCCGGCGCGGACCCGTTCCGGACCGAGCAGCGCGTCGGCCTCGACCACGCCGACGGCGCTGGCCGACAGGTCGTACTGCTCCGGGTCCATGACACCGGGGTGCTCAGCCGTCTCGCCGCCGGTCAGCGCACACCCGGCGCGCACGCAGCCCTCGGCGATGCCCGCGACGATGTCCGCGATCCGCTGCGGGTCGACCCGACCGGTCGCGATGTAGTCGGTGAGGAACAGCGGTTCGGCGCCGACGACCACCAGGTCGTCGACCACCATGGCGACCAGGTCGATGCCCACCGTGTGGTGCCGGTCCAGCTGCTGGGCGAGGACGAGTTTCGTCCCGACGCCGTCGGTGGAGCTGGCGAGCACGGGACGGCGGTAGCGGGCGGTGTCGAGCTCGAACAGCCCGGCGAAGCCACCGAGCCCGCCGCGGACCTCCGGCCGGGAGGTGCGGCGCACGGCCGCGGACATCAGGTCGACGGCCTTCTCGCCGGCCTCGATGTCGACGCCGGCCGCGGCGTAGGACGTCACGCCGGGCTCACGGTCGGCTCAGCGCGTCGCCCACCGGGAGCGGGGCTGGCGCCGGGACCCGGGTGATGCCGCGTTCGATGCCCTCGAGGACGTGCTTGCCGACGACGTCGCCGAGCGGGATCGGGTACTGGCCGTCGAAGCAGGCGTGGCACAACCGCGTCCGCGGCTGCTCGCTGGCCGCGATGAGCCCGTCGAGGGAGACGTAGCCGAGTGAGTCGGCGCCGATGGAGGCGCGGATGCCCTCGACGTCGAGGCCGGAGGCGATGAGCTCGGCGCGGGAGGCGAAGTCGATGCCGTAGAAGCACGGCCACTTGACCGGCGGCGAGGATATGCGGACGTGCACCTCGACCGCGCCGGCCTCGCGGAGCATCCGCACCAGCGCCCGCTGCGTGTTGCCGCGCACGATCGAGTCGTCGACGACGACCAGGCGCTTGCCGCGGATGATCTCGCGCAGCGGGTTCAGCTTGAGCCGGATCCCCAGCTGCCGGATCGTCTGAGACGGCTGGATGAACGTCCGCCCGACGTAGGCGTTCTTGACCAGGCCGGTGCCGTACCGGATGCCCGACTCCTCGGCGTACCCGATGGCGGCGGGCGTCCCGGACTCGGGCACCGGGATGACCAGGTCGGCCTCGACCGGGTGCTCTCGCGCGAGCCGGCGGCCGACCTCCACCCGGGTGGCGTGCACGTTGCGGCCGCTGATCGTGGTGTCCGGTCGGGCGAGGTAGACGTACTCGAACAGGCAGCCCTTGGGCTCCGGTGCGGCGAAGTGCTCCGAGCGCAGGCCGTCCTCGTCGATGGCGACCAGCTCGCCGGGCTCGATCTCGCGGACGAACGAGGCGCCGACGATGTCCAGCGCCGCCGTCTCGGACGTGATCACCCAACCGCGCTCGAGCCGGCCGAGGCACAGCGGCCGCACCCCCTGCGGGTCGCGGGCGGCGTAGAGGGTGTGCTCGTCCATGAAGACCAGCGAGTAGGCGCCGCGCAACTTGGGCAGCACCTCGAGGGCGGCCTGCTCGACCGAGACATCGGGGCGCGCGGCGAGCAGCGCCGTGAGCAGGTCCGAGTCCGTCGTCGCAGCCAGCGTCCCGGGCCGTTCGCTGAGCCCGAGCGCGCGCGCCTCGGCGGCGAGTTCCAGAGTGTTGACGAGGTTGCCGTTGTGGCCGAGCGCGAGCCCGGTCCCGGCGCGGGTGGTGCGGAAGCTGGGCTGCGCGTTCTCCCAGGTGACCGAACCGGTGGTGGAGTAGCGGGTGTGGCCGACCGCGATGTGGCCCTGCAGTGTGGCCAGCGTCGCCTCGTCGAACACCTGGGACACCAGGCCGAGGTCCTTGAAGACGACCATCGACGCGCCGTCGCTGACCGCGATGCCGGCGGCCTCCTGGCCCCGGTGCTGCAGCGCGTACAGGCCGAAGTAGGTGAGCTTGGCGACCTCTTCACCGCTGGCCCACACGCCGAAGACGCCGCAGGCGTCCTGGGGGCCCTTCCCACCGAGCTCGGCGGGGAGGAGGTCGTGGGTCAGCCGTCCGTCACCGCGCGCCACGCCTGGAGTCTACGGGCGGGCTGTGTCGACCGGCTCAGGACAGCACCGGGAGGTACGGGGCCAGGTCGGCGCGGTTGCCGCTCGCGCGGACCCCGCCGGCGGCCAGTGCCTCCGCCCACCCGGTGCGGCCGGTGGCCAGCCGCAGCCAGGTGGCCGGCGGCACCTCGACGACGTTGGGCGGGGTGCCGCGGGTGTGCCGCGGGCCCGGGACGGCCTGCACCGCCGCGAACGGCGGCACGCGGACCTCGACCGAGCGCCCCGGTGCCTGCGCGGCGAGCAGTCCGGTGAGGGTGCGGGTAGCGCTCTGCAGCGCCGGGCGGTGCACCGGCACCGGCGGCCGCTCGGGCAGCGACCGGGACAGGTCGTCGGCGTGCACCACGAGCTCGACGACCCGGCTCGCGATCCAGTCGTCGGCGCGCAGGGGCCCGCGTGGGGCGTCGAGGACGGTGGCGCGCTCGACGGCGGGTGCCGCCGCGACCGCGCGCAGGGCGGCGACGAGCTCCGCCGGTGACCGCTCGGCGGCGGCACGGGTGCTCGCTTCGATGGCGTCCGCGTCCCGGCGGTACCGGCGCACGTACTCCGCCAGCGGCAGGGGACGTTCAGCCGAGCGTGTCGCCAGGCGCCGGCCCAGTCCCTCGGCGGTCAGGACGAGGTGACCCGTCAGCGTCCGCACGTCCCAGCCCGGCAGCACCGACGCACGCGCGAACTCGGCGCGATCGAGCTCACCCAGCCAGTCGGCGAGCAGGGCCAGCTGGCCGCCGAACGAGTCAGCCGGCAGTGAAGACCACCTTCCAGGTGCCGTCGACGTCCTTGCGCAGGACGACGTCGTACGGGTAGCCGCTCGGGCTCACCGCGTCGCTCGGGATGGTCGCGTCGGAGCCGACGACCTCGATGGCCGACGGGTTGCCGACGGCGAAGGCGCCGTCGAGGTCGCGCTCCTGCTCGTCGCTGAGCTCGATGTCGCTGCACCCACGGATCCGGTGCTGCGCGAGCACCTTCGCCAGGTCGGCGGGGTCCCACAGCGGGCAGAACACGGTCGGCGCCTGCGCGGCGAGCCCGTGCAGGAACGCGGTGGCGTTGGCGGCGATCCGGATCTGTTCCGCGGTGGCAGGGCCGGTAGGCGTGGCGCCCGAGGTGTTGGTCGGCGCGCTCGGCGCCGGTGCGGTCGGGGTCGCCACCGGCCCGCCCGGCACGCTGAAGGGCGGGATGGTGAACGAGGGCACGGACAGCGACGGGAAGCTCGGCGTGCCGAACGTCGGCAGGTCCGCCGTCGGACGGGCCCCGCCCAGCGCAGTGCCCGCGCTGTGCCCGAAGACGACGACGGCGGCGACGAGCCCGCCCACGACGACGACCGAGACTGCGACGATGCCGGCGACGAGTCCGCGGCGGCGTCTCGGGCCCTGGGGTGGGGGCGCCGCGTACGGCGGTGGCGGTGGTCCGTAGCCGTACTGTCCGGGCGGGCCGTACTGCGGCGGTGGTCCGTAGCCGTACTGCTGCGTCGGTGGTTCGTGACCGTACTGGGACGGCGGGACCCAGGGCAGTTGCTGGGTCGGCTCGTACCGCGGCGGCGCGGTCGGCGGTGGCGGCGTGTAGTGCTCGTACTGGCTCTCGTGGAAGGTCGGCTGGTCCTCGTCGTACGGCGGCTGGCTCACGGACGTCCCCGCTCAGTCGAACAGCGCGGGGAAGGTGGCCGACCGGGCAGCACGGAGCTCGCGCAGCGGGATCCGGAAGGCGTCCTGCACCTCGACGTCCGGGCTGAGCAGGTCCACGACGCCGATGCGCGCGTGCGGCAGGCCACGGGCAGTGCACATGTCCGTGAACCGCACCTCCTCGCTGCGCGGCACCGTGACGACTGCGCGGCCCGCGGATTCGCTGAACAGCGCGACGAACGGGTCGAGCTCGGGCAGGACGAGGCGGACGCCGGCGTCGCCGGCCAGGCAGCACTCCGCGACGGCGACGGCGAGGCCTCCGTCGGACAGGTCGTGCGCGGAGTCGATCAGCCCGTCGCGTGAGCAGTTGACCAGGATGTCGGCCAGCAGGCGCTCGCGCTCGAGGTCGACCTGCGGCGGGTGGCCGCCGAGGTAGCCGTGGACGGTCTGCGACCACTGCGATCCGCCGAACTCGTCGTTCGTGTCGCCGAGCAGGTAGACCAGACCGCCGTCGGTCCGGAACGCGTGCGGCGTGCGACGGGTGACGTCGTCGATCACGCCGAGGACGCCGACGACCGGGGTGGGCAGGATCGGCGTGGAGCCGGTCTGGTTGTAGAAGCTGACGTTGCCGCCGGTGACGGGCACGCCGAGCGTCCGGCAGCCGTCGGCGAGCCCGCGCACAGCCTCGGCGAACTGCCACATCACGCCGGGGTCCTCCGGGGAGCCGAAGTTGAGGCAGTTCGTCACCGCCAGCGGCCGCGCGCCGCTCGTCGCGACGTTGCGGTAGGCCTCGGCGAGGGCGAGCTGCGCGCCGGCGTAGGGGTCGAGACGGGTGTAGCGGCCGTTGCCGTCGACCGCCAGGGCGACACCGCGCACGGTGTCGTCGGCCAGCCGCACCATGCCCGCGTCCCCGGGCGGCGCCAGGACGGTGTTGCCGAGCACGTACCGGTCGTACTGGTCGGTGATCCACGCCGGGTCGGCGAGGTCGGGCGCGGCGAGCAGCTTGAGCAGCGTCGTGCGCAGCCCGGCGCCGGTGCGCGGCCGTGGCAGCGCGCCGTAGTCGGCGTTGAGCGCGTCCTGGTCGACTGGCTTCTCCACCGGCCGCCGGTAGACGGGTCCCTCCAGCGCGACGGTGCGCGGCGGGACGTCGACGACCTGCTCGCCGTGCCAGAAGACCTCCAGCCGGCCGGTGTCGGTGACCTCACCGAGGACGGTGGCCACGACGTCCCACTTCCGGCAGACGGCGAGGAACGCCTCCAGCTCGTCCGGCGCGACGACGGCGCACATCCGCTCCTGCGACTCGGAGGCCAGCACCTCCTCCGGAGCCATCGATGCCTCCCGCAGCGGGACCCGGTCGAGCTCGATCCGCATCCCGCCGTCGCCAGCGGCGGCGAGCTCGCTCGTGGCGCAGGACAGCCCGGCGCCGCCGAGGTCCTGGATGCCCTCCACCAGGTCGGCGGCGAAGATCTCCAGGCAGCACTCGATGAGGACCTTCTCGGCGAACGGGTCGCCGACCTGCACGCTGGGCCGCTGAGCGGCCGCCGACTCGTCGAAGCTCGCGCTGGCCAGCACGGACACCCCGCCGATCCCGTCGCGACCGGTCTTCGCGCCGAACAGCACGACCTTGTTGCCGGCGCCGGTGGCCTTCGCGAGCTTGATGCCGTCCGCGCGCATCACCCCGACGCACAGCGCGTTGACCAGCGGGTTGCCGGCGTACGTCTCGTCGAAGCCGACCTCGCCGCCGATGTTCGGCAGGCCGAGGCAGTTGCCGTAACCGCCGATGCCCGCGACGACGCCGGGCAGCACGCGGGCGGTGTCCGGGGCGTTCGCCGGACCGAAGCGGAGGCTGTCCATGACGGCCACCGGCCGGGCGCCCATGGTGAGGATGTCGCGCACGATGCCGCCGACGCCGGTGGCCGCGCCCTGGTACGGCTCGACGTAGGACGGGTGGTTGTGTGACTCGATCTTGAACGTGACCGCCCAGCCGTCGCCGACGTCGACGACGCCGGCGTTCTCGCCCATGCCGACCAGCAGCGCGTCGGTCTCCGGAGCCTTCTCACCGAACTGCCGCAGGTGCACCTTCGACGACTTGTAGGAGCAGTGCTCGCTCCACATCACGGAGTAGACCGTCAACTCGGCGCTGGTCGGCCGGCGGCCGAGGATCTCGCGGATGCGGGCGTACTCGTCGTCCTTCAGTCCGAGTTCGGAGTACGGCTGCGGGTCGTCGGGGCTGGCGGCGGCCTTCTCGACGGTGTCGGTCACGCGGCGTCCTGGAGCGGGTCGCCGACGAGGCCGGTGAAGAAGCCGAGCCCGTCGGTGCCGGGTCCGGTGAGCGGGTCGACGGCGTGCTCGGGGTGCGGCATCAGCCCGACCACGTTGCCGGCGGCGTTGGCGATCCCGGCGATGCCGCGGTAGCTGCCGTTCGGGTCGCCGAGGCGGTAGCGGGCGACGATGCGCCCCTCGGCCTCCAGCTCGTCGAGCGTGCGGGCGTCGGCGACGTAGCAGCCCTCGCCGTTCTTCAGCGGGACGGTGATCTCCTGGCCGTCCCGGAACGCCGACGTCCAGGCGGTCCGGGCGTTGTCGATGCGCAGCACCTGGTCGCGGCAGACGAAGCGGCGGCTCGCGTTGCGGACCAGCGCGCCGGGCAGCAGGTGGGACTCGCACAGCACCTGGAACCCGTTGCAGATGCCCAGGACCGGCAGCCCCTCGCGCGCCGCGGCGACCACAGCGTCCATCACCGGGGAGAACCGGGCGATGGCGCCGCAGCGCAGGTAGTCGCCGTAGCTGAACCCGCCCGGCAGGACGACACCCCCGACGTCGTGCAGGTCGGCGTCGGCGTGCCAGAGCGGGACGGCCTCGGCGCCGGCGAGGCGGACGGCGCGGGCGGCGTCGCGGTCGTCGAGGCTGCCGGGGAAGGTGACGATGCCGATCCGCACGCCGTGAAGGGTACTGACGCCGGCCTACCGACGGATGGTGAACGTCTCGATCACGGGGTTGGCGAGCAGCGTGTCCGCGACCCGGTCGAGGGCGCTGTCGTCGACGTCGTCCTCGACGTCCAGCTCGAAGTGCTTGCCCTGCCGGACGCCGGTGACACCGTCGATGCCGAGCCGACCGAGCGCGCCGAGGATCGCCTGGCCTTGCGGGTCGAGGATCTCGGGCTTGAGGACGACGTCGACGACGACCTTGGCCACGGCCGGCAGCCTAGCGACTCCTTCGAGATGATCAGCGGTCTGCGCCGGGCCAGTCGGCGAACGCGAGGCCGGTGAGCCGTTCGTAGGCCTCGACGTAGCGGGCCCGGGTGGCGGCGACGACGTCGTCAGGCAGCGGCGGCGGCGGCTCGCCCGAACCGCGGTCCCACCCGGACGCCGGAGAGGTGAGCCAGTCGCGGACGTACTGCTTGTCGAAGCTCGGCTGCGGTCGCCCGGGCCGCCAGGCGTCGGCCGGCCAGAACCGGGACGAGTCCGGGGTGAGCACCTCGTCACCCAGCACCAGCTCGTCGCCGGCGTCGGGGTCGAGGCCGAACTCCAGCTTGGTGTCGGCGACCAGGATCCCGCGCCCGGCGGCCAGGGCGGACGCCCGGCGGTAGATGTCGAGCGTCCGCTGCCGCAGCTCGTCGGCCAGGCGGGCTCCGATCGTGGCCTCGACCTCGGCCATCGCGATGTTCTGGTCGTGTGCGCCGATCTCGGCCTTGGAGGCCGGCGTGAAGACCGGCTCGGGGAGGCGGTCGCCGTCGCGCAGCCCGGCCGGCAGCGGGATGCCGCACACGGCGCCGCTCGCCCGGTAGTCGGCGAGGCCGGAGCCGGTGAGGTAGCCGCGCGCGACCGCCTCCACCGGCAGCATCCGCAGCGGGCGGCACACCATCGCGCGGCCGCGCCAGGCGTCGGGCAGGACCGGGTCGTCGACGCCGAGGAGGTGGTTCGGGACGTCCGGGAACTGCCCGAACCACCACGCGGTCATCGCGGTGAGCACGCGGCCCTTGTCCGGGATGGGCGTCGGGAGGACGGCGTCGAACGCGGAGATCCGGTCGCTGGCCACCATCACCAGCCGGCCGTCGGCGGTCCGGTACAAGTCACGTACCTTGCCGCTGCCGAGCAGCGTCAGCGTCTCAGTCACCGTGCAGCAGGTCCTCGACGCGCCGGACCTTGCCGGTGAGCTCGCCGGTGTGACCGGGGCGGATGTCGGCCTTGAGCACGAGCGAGACGCGGTCGCCGTACTTCCCGACGGCCTCCGTCGCGCGGCGCACGACGTCCATGACCTCGTCCCAGTCCCCCTCGACGGTGGTGAACATCGCGTCCGTCGAGTTCGGCAGGCCGGACTCGCGGACGACCCGGACGGCGTCGGCCACCGCCTGCGACACCGACGACGACCCGCCGCCGGACGGTGCGACGGAGAACGCGACGAGCACGGCTACCGCCCTGCCTCGGCGAGCACCGCGCCGCGCGGGCGGTTGCGGCCGCCCGCGCGGTACAGCGACGACGGCAGCGGGTGCTCGACGGCGCGTTCGGTGGCCGCCGCCGCGGCGAGGACGGCGTCGAGGTCGATGCCGGTGGCGACCCCGCAGCCCTCGAGCATGTACACCAGCTCCTCGGTGGCGATGTTGCCGCTGGCGCCCGGGGCGAACGGGCAGCCGCCGAGCCCGCCGACCGAGGCGTCGAGCTGCGTCACTCCGGCCTGGACAGCGGCCAGCGCGTTGGCGATGCCCGTGCCGCGGGTGTCGTGGAAGTGCACGCCGACGTCCTTGCCGGGAGCCGCGTCCCGGACCGCGTCGACCAGCTCGAGCACCCGCACCGGCGTCGTCGTCCCGATGGTGTCGCCGAGGCAGAGCTGGTCGGCGCCGCGCTGCACCGCCTCGCGCGCGACGGCCACCGTCCGTTCGAGGGGGGTCTCGCCCTCGAACGGGCAGTCCCACGCCGTCGCGATGATGACCTCCAGCCGGCCGCCGGCGTCGTGCGTCAGGGCGGCGACGTCGGACGACCGCGGCGACCGCCTCCGCCGTGGGACGCCCGGCGTTGGCCCGGCTGTGCGAGTCGGAGGCGGAGACCACGTACTCGATCGTCGGCTCATGCCGGCCGCGATGGCGCGGCGGGCGCCGTTGGGCGAGGCCACCAGCGCCGACCACTGCACCTGCGGCCACCGGGTGAGGGCCGCCGCGACCTGCTCGGCGTCGGCCATGCTCGGCACCGCCCGGGGCGAGACGAACGACGTCGCCTCGATCCGTCGCACGCCGGTGGCCGCCAGCGCCTCGAACATCGCCAGCTTCGCCTCGAACGGGACCGGCGCCTCGATCTGCAGCCCGTCACGCGGGCCGACCTCGCGGACGTCGACCGCCGCCGGTAGGTCCAGCATCGCCCTCACCTCCGCGATGATCTTGGGCTTCCCGCCATTATCGACCCGGGTCCCAAGATCATCGCGAAGGGGGAGGTCAGTCGGCCGCGACGCGCGGTGCCTCGCCGACGTGCTGGTTCGGCACGCAGTGCGTCATCGTCCGACCCGCGACGTCGCGCGGCCCGTTCTTGCCGAGGTTCTCCAGGCGCTGCTGCTCCTGCTCGGACAGCGTCTGGGTCTGCAGCGGCGGGAGGTGACGCACGTCGTCCGCACCGATGCCGAGCCCGTCTCCGACGCGCTGGCCCAGCTCGTCCTCACACAAGAACAGGTGCCAGACCATCCGCTCCTGGATCGGCCGGTCGCACTGCCCGACCAGGGTGACGAGGTTGGCGACCAGGTCGTCCTTCTCCCACTGCTCGGAGAGCAGGTACCGCTCGCCGGCCTGCTGGTAGTCGTTCGTCAGCGAGATCCGCGCCCGGGTGAGCCGGCCGTTGACGACGGGGCCCTGCTCGTCGTGCGTGGGCGACGTCGCCTCCCGCAGGCCACCCAGGACGGACGGCTCGTAGTTGACGTGCGGGTTCTCCCCTGCGCCGTCGACGTAGTACGTCATCGCACCGTCGCGCTGGTTGGTGCGGACGTCGGCGTTCTTGGCGGAGTTCACCGGGACCTGCAGGTAGTTCGGCCCGACGCGGTAGCGCTGGGTGTCGCTGTAGCTGAACGTCCGGCCGACGAGCATCTTGTCGTCGCTGAAGTCGAGGCCGTCGACCAGCACGCCGGTGCCGAACGCGATCTGCTCGCTCTCGGCGAAGAAGTTGCCCGGCGCCCGATCGAGGACCATCCGCCCGATCGGCTGCGGCGGGAAGAGCTCCTCCGGCCACACCTTGGTGTCGTCGAGCGGGTCGAAGTCGAGCTCGGGGTGGTCACCGTCGTCCATGAGCTGCACCTGCAGCTCCCACTCCGGGAAGTCGCCGGCCTCGATCGCGTCGTACAGGTCCTTGGTGTGGTAGCCGAGCTCCTGCGACTGGAGCGCCGCGGCGTCGTCGGCGGTCAGGGACTTCACGCCGAGCTTCGGGATCCAGTGGTACTTGACGAGCTTCGTGTCGCCGTCGGCGTTGACCCACTTGTAGGTGTTCACGCCGAAGCCCTGCTGGGTGCGGTAGCTCGCCGGCAGACCGCGCGGGCTGAACACCAAGCTCACCATGTGCATCGACTCCGGCGTCTGGCTGAGGAAGTCGAAGACGCGGTTGGGCACCTGGCGCTCGAAGCTGACCGGGTCGGGCTTCTGCGAGTGGATGAAGTCGGCGAACTTGATGGCGTCGCGGATGAAGAAGACGCCCAGGTTGTTGCCGACCAGGTCCCAGTTGCCGTCCTCGGTGTAGAACTTCACCGCGAAGCCGCGCGGGTCGCGGGCCAGCTCGGAGGAGTCCCGGCCACCGGCGACGGTCGAGAACCGCACCGCCACGTCGGTGCGCTTGCCCGCCTCCTGGAAGAGCTTCGCCCGGGTGAAGCGTCCGATCGGCTCGTCGCCGAGCTGCCCGGTGGCCTCGAAGTAGCCGAACGCGGTGGCGCCGCGGGCGTGCACGACCCGTTCCGGGATCCGCTCGCGGTCGAAGTGGCTGATCTTCTCGAGGAACTGGTAGTTCTCGAGCGTCGCCGGACCGCGGGCGCCGACCGTGCGCTGGTTCTGGTTGTCGGCGACCGGGTGCCCCTGGCGGGTGGTCAGGACGGGGCGGTCATCGCCGTCGGCGGCGGGCTGGGAGGCGACATCGGTCATACGGGAGCGATCCTTCCGGAGGGGCTGCAGGGGGACGATCCCGACGATAGCCGCGAGGTCAGAGGATCGGGTGCGGGGAGTGACCGGCCGCATCGGGATCGGTGGCCACCACGGCGTCCACGGCGGCGACGACGGCCGCCACCTGGGCCCGGGCCGCGCCGGTGAACGACAGCGGGTCGGCGAGCACGGTCGACAGGTCCGCCCCGGCGAGCCGGGAGTCGGCGGCGAGCCGGACGAGCAGGTCGTTGGTCTCGGTGCCCTTCTCCCGCATCTCGAGCGCCACCGCGACGGCGTGCTCCTTGATCACCTCGTGCGCGGCCTCCCGCCCGACGCCGGCCCGGACGGCGGCCACCAGCACCTTCGTCGTGGCGAGGAAGGGCAGGTACCGGTCGAGCTCACGGGCGATCACCGCCGGGTAGGCGCCGAAGTCGTCCAGCACCGTCAGCACCGTCTCGAGCAGCCCGTCCACCGCGAAGAACGCGTCGGGCAGCGCGACCCGGCGGACCACCGAGTCCGAGACGTCGCCCTCGTTCCACTGGTCGCCGGCGAGCTCGCCGACCATCGAGGCGTAGTTGCGGAGCAGGACGGCGAAGCCGGTGATCCGCTCGGAGCTGCGGCTGTTCATCTTGTGCGGCATCGCCGACGAGCCGACCTGCCCCGGCGCGAAACCCTCGGTCACGAGCTCCAGCCCGGACATCAGCCGGACCGTCGTGGCCAGCGAACTCGGCGCGCCGGCGAGCTGCACCAGGCAGGACAGCACGTCGTAATCGAGCGAGCGCGGGTAGACCTGGCCGACGGAGGTCAGCACGCGCTCGAAGCCGAGGTGGGTGGCGACGCGGGCCTCGAGCTGGGCGAGCCGGTCGGCGTCGCCGCCGAGCAGGTCGAGCATGTCCTGCGCGGTGCCGACCGGGCCCTTGATGCCGCGCAGCGGGTACCCGGCGAGCAGGGCGTCGAGTCGCCGCAGCGCGACGAGCAGCTCGTCCGCGGCGGTGGCGAACCGCTTGCCGAGCGTGGTGGCCTGCGCGGCGACGTTGTGCGTGCGCCCGGTCAGTACGAGCGCGTCGTACTCGGCGGCGCGGCGGGCCAGCCGGGCGAGGACGGCGACGACCTTGCGCCGGACGAGGACCAGCGAGCTGCGGACCTGCAGCTGCTCCACGTTCTCGGTGAGGTCGCGGCTGGTCATCCCCTTGTGGATCTGCTGGTGGCCGGCGAGTGCAGCGAACTCGTCGATGCGCGCTTTGACGTCGTGCCGGGTCACCCGTTCCCGGGCGGCGATCGAGTCCAGGTCGACCTGTTCGACGACGGCCTCGTACGCCTCCAGGGCACCGTCCGGCACGTCGACGCCGAGCTCGCGCTGCGCGGCCAGGACGGCGAGCCACAGCCGGCGTTCCAGGACGACCTTCTGCCGCGGTGACCACACCCCGGCCATCTCCGGGGAGGCGTAGCGAGCGGCCAGGACGTTCGGGACGACGGGGGCCGGCACCCGCCCAGTGTCCCGGATGGCGTCTAGGACGCGGCGTCCGGCAGCGCCGCCTGGGCCAGCCAGTCCCGCGCCTCCCCGACCGGCACGGCGACCACGCCGTCGAAGGTCAGCGACGCGGTGAGCGTCCACCCGCCGCGCTGGGCGGCCAGCGTCAGCGAGGACCCCTCGGGCGTGCGGGTCTGCTGGAAGAGCGGAGGCGTGGCGGCGGTCCGGAAGACCGCGAGCGCAATGCTGACGTCCTGCGGCAGGTCGACCTCCGCCAGCTGGCCGACGACGCTGCCCTCCGGGCTGATCACCTTGGCGCCCGCGTAGGCCTGCGGGCGCAGGCCGAGCGGGGCGATGTAGCGACGCAACTCGCCGATCGTCAGCGGGTACGCCGAGCAGCCGCCGACCGGGCACACCGCCTGCACCAGTTCCGGGTCGACGGTCTGGTACACGGGGGCGCCGGAGCGGTAGGGCGGCGGCCCAGAGGGGAACGGGAACGGGCTGGTCACCGTCGGCGCTGCGGCGGCCGGCGCGGGGGCGTGCGGGCGGGTCGCGGCCAGGACGCCGAACACGAGGACGAGCGCCACGGCGGCGGCGACCGCGAGGACGCGCCGGTGCCCACGGGGCTCGGCGTCGCGCGGCAGGGGTGCGAGGGCGGTGGCCGGGACGCCGTCGACCAGCTCGACGATCTCCACCGGCTCCACGTGCACACTCTGCGCCGCGCCGCGGCCCGACCGCCAGCCCGGGTGTCAGCCCGCGTCGTTGCCGTCCAGATCGGGCAGGACGGCGGTGGCGAGCCACTGCTGCGCGGCGCCGTAGGGCAGCACGACCGTCCCGTCGGAACTGAACGCCGCGGTGAGGGTCCACCCGCCGCGCGAGGCACTGAACCGGTCGACCCAGGTCCAGCCGACTCGCGTGGACCGGTACGGCACGTCCACTCCGGTGTGCCCGACGTGCAGGCGCAGGACGACGCCGTCGGCGAGGTCGACCTCGGCGGCCTGACCGGCGACCGTGCCGTCCGCGGCGACGACCATCGCTCCGGCCCGGGCGACCGGATGCAGCTCGAGCGGCGCCAGGTACGCCTCCAGCGCGGGAAGGGACATCCGCCGAGCCACGCAGCACCCCGGCGTCGGCGACACCGCCGCGACCTCCTCGGCCGTGACGATGCCGACGAGCGGGACGAGGTGGACGCCGGACGCCTGCCGCGGCGGGGGCGGCGCGGGCAGCGCGTGCGGCGCGGAACTCCCGCGCGGGTGGGCCGCCATCGCGTGGGCGACGAGCAGCGCCGCCGCGAGCACGCCGGCGGCGAGGACCGCTCGGTGCCGTCCGGGCGGCGCCGCGTCGGCACGGTCGGCACGGTCGGGCCGTGGCGGGAGGGGAACACCGTCGACCAGCTCGACGACGTCCACGGGTTCGTCGCTCGGCCGCACGTCGTTCAGCGTGCGCCCACGGCGGCGGTCTCGGCGATGTCGCTGCGGAAGTGGCCGCCGTCGAGGTGCACGCCCGCCACGATCTGGTAGGCGCGGCGGCGGGCGTCGGCGAGGTCGGCGCCGACGGCCGTCACCGACACGACGCGGCCGCCGGAGGACACGATCGCCCCGTCGGCCCGCCGTCGGGTGCCCGCGTGCAGGACGCCGGTGCGCTCCGCTCCGGAGACGACGTCCCCGGTGCGCGGCGCGGCCGGGTAGCCGGCGGCGGCCACGACGACGGTGACCGCGGCGCCCTCGCGCCACCGCAGCGGCGGGTGCGCTGCGAGCCGTCCGGTGGCCACCGCCCGGAGCAGGCCGGCCAGCGGCGTCTCCAGCAGCGCCAGCACGACCTGCGTCTCGGGATCGCCGAAGCGGGCGTTGAACTCGACGACGCGCGGGCCGGCGCTGGTCAGGGCCAGCCCGACGTAGAGCAGCCCGGCGAACGGCGCCCCCCGCCGGGCGAGTTCCTCGACGGTCGGGCGGGCGACGGTCGCGACGACGTCCTCGACGGTCCCCGCGGGCAGCCACGGCAGCGGCGCGTAGGCGCCCATGCCGCCGGTGTTGGGGCCGCGGTCCCCGTCGAGTGCCCGCTTGAAGTCCTGCGCCGGGAGCAGCGGGACGACGGCGGCGCCGTCGGTGAGGCAGAACAGCGACACTTCCGGGCCGTCCAGGTACTCCTCGACGACCACCCGCGAGCATCCCGCCGCGTGCGCCAGGGCCGCGTCCCGGTCGGTCGTGACGACGACACCCTTGCCGGCGGCGAGCCCGTCGTCCTTGACGACGTACGGCGGCCCGAACTCGTCCAGCGCCTCGGCGACGTCGGCGGGGTCGGTGCAGACGCGGGCGTCCGCGGTGGGGACACCGGCCGCGGCCATCACCTGCTTGGCGAACGCCTTGCTGCCCTCCAGCTGCGCGGCCGCCGCGGACGGGCCGAAGCAGTCGATGCCCGCCGCGCGGACGGCGTCCGCGACGCCGGCGACCAGCGGCGCCTCGGGGCCGACGACGACGAGGTCGACGGCCAGCTCACGGGCGAGCGCCACGACCGCGTCCGGGTCGCTCGGCGTGACACCGCGCTGCTCGGCGACGCCCGCCGTCCCGGCGTTGCCCGGAGCGCACACCAGAGCCGTGACCTCCGGATCGGCCGCCAGCGCCAGGCACAGCGCGTGCTCCCGGGCGCCGGAGCCGAGGACGAGGACGCGCACGAGCGGCGAGCCTAACCACCGCCGATCGCGAGGAGTTCTCCGTCGCTGCGGCGGGGAGCCCGTCACGATCCGCGGACGCGGACCAGCGTGACACCGTCGGTCGTCGGCACGGCGATCAGCGGACCGGACACCGCCAGCGACGCGAACCTCGTGACGGCGCCGACCCCGACCTGCAGCGTCGAGCGCCCGGTGGCCGGGTCGAGGGCGTGCAGCACGCCGGCGCCGGTGTCGAGCGACCACACCCGCCCGCCGGCGACCACCGGAGCTCCGGTCGTGCCGGTGGCGGCCTGCCAGCGCACCGTCGCTCGCCCCGCGTCGTCGACGGTCACGGCGCGGACCCCGTCGGTGCACGGCAGGTACGCCGTCGATCCCTGCACCGCCGTGCCGCCGAACGAGTGGCAGACCTGCGCCGAGCTGACCTCCCCGCCGATCCCGCCGAGGTGGTCGCGCCGCAGCACGTACGCCGTTCCCGACTTGCCGGCGATGAGCACCCACGGGCCGACCAGCGCAGGCCCCTGGGAGCCGAGGTCGCGGTCGGCCTCGTTGTCGGCGGCCCAGGTGCGCGGGGCGAAGAAGTCGGTGCGCCGGGCGGTGGCGGGGTCGATCCGGACGACGGAGTCCGACCCGTCGTAGGCGCCGTCCGCCCCGGCCTCGCCGTTGCCCACCGAGACGAACAGCGCGCCGGTGTCGTCGACCGCGGGGCCGGGCGGGGTCCAGATGCCGCCCTCCCGCGTGGTCGGCACGGTCCACGCGATCGGCGCGCCCTGCCCGGACATCGGCACGCCCACGACCCGGCCGAGGTAGTCCCCGCAGTCACCGGCCTGGCCGCCGAACGGCACCCACACCCGACCGCCGGCGACGGTCAGCGCACCGCGCTCCTGCATCGCCGTGGTGTCGACGCCCGGCAGGTCGAGCGACGCCCGCCACCGCACCGCGCCGTCGGACAGCGACAGGGCGACGAGCTCGTGGCGGACCTGGTGCGCCGGCGGCCCGCCGTACTCCGCAGCCACGTAGACGACGCCGCCGACGACCACCGGGGTGCCGGTGACCCCGAGCGGGTCGATGTTGCCGCACTGGCGTTCCGACTGCGGCGACGGTTGCCCGAGGTGAGCGCGCCAGCGCTGGGCGCCGGTCGGGTCCAGGCCGTAGACGGTGTCGTTCTCGGTCGCGACGACGACCGTGCCGCCGACCACGAGCGGTGCGGCGTACACCGCGCCGTCCAGGCGGACCCGGGCGACGACGTCGGCCGCGCTCGGCGTCGGTGTTCCGCTCGCCACGCCGGAGCGCGCGGCATCATGACCGTAGGTGGGCCAGTCCGGGCCGGTGGCAGCGGCCCCCGACGACGTCCCCGACGACGGGACGCGGCTCGGGGGCGCGGCCGCCGGCGGGTCGCCGGATCCGCCCGAGCACGCCGCGAGGACGAGCACGGGCAGCACGAGCAGGGCCCATCGGACGCGCCGCATGCCGTCCCAGTGAACAGGCCGACGACGCGGTGCGCCGCTCGGCCAGGATGGTCCTGTGACGACGCCACTCCCGAAGGGCCCGCTGCACGGCGTGCTGGTCGCCGACTTCTCCCGGGTGCTCGCCGGCCCGTACGCGACGATGCTGCTCGCCGACCTCGGCGCCGACGTCGTCAAGGTCGAGAGCCCGACCGGCGACGACACCCGCGGCTGGGTGCCGCCCCTGCGCGGCGACGTCGGCACCTACTTCTTGGCCGTCAACCGGGGCAAGCGCTCAGTGGTGCTCGACCTCGCCGAGGACAGCGACCAAGCACTCGCGCACGAGCTGACCGCCCGCGCCGACGTGGTCATCCAGAACTTCAAGCCCGGCGGGCTGAGCCGGTTCGGCCTCGACGAGCCGGCGGTGCGCGCCCGCAACGCCGGCGTCGTCTACTGCTCGATCAGCGGCTTCGGCGCCACCGGCGGGGCGGCGCTGCCTGGCTACGACATCCTCGTGCAGGCGGTGTCGGGACTGATGAGCCTCACCGGCGCCCCCGACGGCCCGCCGTTCCGCGCCGGCGCCTCGCTGATCGACGTGATGACGGGCATGCAGGCCGTGATCGGGATCGTGTCCGCGCTGCGGCACCGGGAGCTCACCGGCGAGGGGCAGCACGTGGAGGTCAACCTGCTGTCGACGGTGCTCTCGACGATGGCGAACCAGACCTCCGCCTACATCGCCGGCGGGGTCGTGCCGACGCGGATGGGCAACTCCCACCTCACGCTGTTCCCCTACGAGCCGCTGCCCACAGGCGACGGCGAGCTGGTCGTCATCGCCGGCAACGACACCCAGTTCCGGCGGCTCGCCACCGCGATCGGACGGCCGGAACTCGCCGACGACCCACGCTTCGACACCGTCGGGCGGCGCAACCTCAACCGCGGGGAACTGCGGCCGCTGCTGCTGGAGGCGCTGGCCGGCAAGTCGGCGCAGGAGTGGTTCACCGTCTTGACCGCCGCCGGCCTGCCGTGCGGGCCGATCAACAGCATCGCCGGCGGCGTCGAGCTCGCGACGCAGCTCGGGCTGGAGCCTGTCGTCGAGGTCGGGCCCGACGCGGTGCCCACGGTGCGCAACCCACTGCGGATGTCCGCGACCCCGCCGGCCTACAGCCTGCCGCCGCCGGCGCTGGACGAGCACGGCGAGCAGGTCCGCGCCTGGCTGCGCGCACCCCGCGATCCTGGGTAGAGCTTCCGGGTGGAGACCACCGACGCCTCGTCCTCGCCCGTCGCCAAAGCCCTCGGCTCGCTGACCGAACAGGTGCGCCGCCGGCGCTCGACCCATCCGAGCCCCTCGCGTCTGGCCGTCACCGTCCTCGTCGACCCGGCGAGCGCGGGCGAGGGCGGGTGGCCGGCGGAGCTGGCGGCGCTCGGCGACAAGGTCGAGATCACCACCCGCCCCGCACCCGGCGACCGCGGCACCGAGATCCGGGTCCGGGTCCGCGACGGCGGCTCCGACGACCCGGAGTTGGCGCAGGAGGTGCGGATCGCGCTGCGGCGCACCAAGCAGGTCCTGGAGACCGGCGGCGTGCTGACCCTCGACCCGCACCCGGCCGGGCACCGCACGACGTCGGTGCGCGGGACGCTGCTCGACCTCGCCGACGCCGTCGCCGGGCGGGAGGGGGTGCTGTGATGAAGGCGCTGTGCTGGCAGGGCGTCAACCAGCTGGGCGTCGAGGACGTCGAGGAGCCGCGTCTGCTCGACCCCGAGGACGTCATCCTGAAGGTCGGGCTGTCCACCACCTGCGGCTCGGACCTCCATCTGCTCGGCGGGTACATCCCGGCGATGCGGGCGGGCGACGTCATCGGCCACGAGTTCATGGGCGAGGTCGTCGAGGTCGGCCGCGACGTGCGGCACCACCGCGTCGGCGACCGCGTGGTCGTCAGCTCCTTCATCGCCTGCGGACGCTGCTGGTACTGCCGGCAGCGCCTGTTCTCCCTGTGCGACAACGGCAACCCGAACCCGGCGATCACCGAGGCGCTGTGGGGCTACTCGCCGGGCGGGTGCTTCGGCTACTCGCACGCGCTCGGCGGCTTCGCCGGCGCGCACGCGCAGTACGTCCGGGTGCCGTACGCCGACGTCGGCGCGTTCAGCGTCCCCGACGGCGTCGACGACGTCAGCGCGCTGTTCGCCTCGGACGCCGCCGCCACCGGCTGGACGGGCGCGGACCAGGTCGGCATCACACCCGGCGACGTCGTCGCCGTCTGGGGCGCCGGCGGGGTGGGCCAGATGGCGGCTCGGGCGGCGATGCTGCGCGGTGCCGCGGACGTCGTCGTCATCGACCGGCTACCCGAGCGGCTGCAGCAGGTCCGCGACCACATCGGCGCCGACACCCTGGACTACTCCGCGGAGTCGATCGCCGAGGCGCTGCGCGAGCGCACCGGCGGGCGCGGGCCGGACGTCTGCATCGAGGCGGTCGGCATGGAGGCGCACAGCTCCGGGCCGATGTTCTACTACGACCAGGTGAAGCAGCAGCTGCGGCTGCAGACCGAGCGGCCCACCGCGCTGCGCGAGGCGATCCTGGCCTGCCGCAAGGGCGGGTCGATCTTCATGCTCGGCGTGTACGCCGGGCTGGCGGACAAGATGCCGATCGGCGCGCTGATGAACAAGGCGATCACGCTCAAGGGCGCCCAGATGCACGGCCAGCGCTACATCCCGGAGGTGCTCGACCTGCTCCAGCGCGGCGAGCTCTCGACCGCGCACCTGGCCACGCACGTCATGCCGTTGGACGAGGCGCCGCGCGGCTACGAGATGTTCAAGGACAAGCAGGACGGGTGTGTGCGGGCGGTGTTCCGGCCGAACGGCTGACGAGTGGAGAGTTCACCGGCCCTGGGACGGTGGGGACTCCACTCAGTCCAGCAGGTCGTGCACGACGACGGACTCCTCGCGGCCGGGGCCCACCCCGATCAGGGAGATCCGGGCGCCGATCATGTCCTCGAGCGTCGCGACGTAGTCGCGGGCGTTGCGGGGCAGGTCGTCGAGCGTGCGTGCCTTGGAGATGTCCTCGTCCCAGCCGGGGAACGTCTCGTAGATCGGCGCCGCCCGGGCGAACTCCGCCTGCGTCATCGGCACCTCGTCGTGGCGCACGCCGTCCACCTCGTAGGCGACGGCCACCGGCACCTCCTCCATCCCGGTGAGCACGTCGAGCTTGGTGAGGACGAAGTCGGTGACGCCGTTGACCCGGGCGGCGTAGCGGGCGATGACGGCGTCGAACCAGCCGCAGCGCCGCGGCCGGCCGGTCGTCGTGCCGTACTCCGCGCCCGCCTCGCGGAGCCGCTCGCCCTTGACGTCGAGCAGCTCGGTCGGGAACGGGCCTTCCCCGACGCGGGTCGTGTACGCCTTGACGACGCCGACCACCCGGTCGATGCGGGTCGGCGGGATGCCGGTCCCGGTGCAGGCGCCGCCGGCCGTCGCGTTCGACGAGGTGACGAACGGGTAGGTGCCGTGGTCGACGTCCAGCAGCGTCGCCTGCCCGGCCTCGAGCACCACCGTCGCGCCGCCGGAGAGCAGGTCGTGCAGCAGCAGCGAGGTGTCCGCGACCATCGGCCCGAGCCGCTCGGCGTAGCCGCGCAGCTCCGCGACGACGTCGTCGACCGCGATCGCGCGCCGGTTGTAGACCTTCACCAGCAGCTGGTTCTTCAGCTCGAGCGCCCCGCTCGACCTTCGCCCGCAGCACGTCCTCGTCGAACAGGTCCTGCACCCGGATCCCGACCCGCGCCATCTTGTCCGCGTACGTCGGGCCGATGCCGCGCCCGGTCGTACCGATCCGGCGGCTGCCGAGGAAACGCTCGGTCACCTTGTCGAGCGTGCGGTTGTACGACGGGATGACGTGGGCGTTCGCGCTGACGACCAGCGCGGACGTGTCGACGCCGCGGGCCTGCAGCCCGTCGATCTCCTCGAACAGCACGCCGAGGTCGACGACGACCCCGTTGCCGATCACCGGACGGCACCCGGGCGTGAGGATCCCGGACGGCAGCAGGTGCAGGGCGTACTTCTCGCCGTCGACGACGATGGTGTGCCCGGCGTTGTTGCCGCCGTTGAACTTGACGACGGCGTCGACCCGGCTGCCGAGCTGGTCGGTGGCCTTGCCCTTGCCCTCGTCGCCCCACTGGGCGCCGACGAGCACGATGGCGGGCATGCGGGAACGCTAGCAACCGGGCGGCCAGCAGCCGGGCGGCCGTGAGCCCCCGCCTGTGGAGCCCCGCCGCTGAAGCCCCGCCGCCCGCCCCATCTGGGATGATCTTGGGCTCCGTGCGGGATGCCGCACGGAGCCCAAGATCATCGCGGAAGTCGGGCCAGGGCGGCCGCGGCGGCGGGGTCGCTGTCGCGCAGGAACGTGGCGCACCGCTCGGCTTCGTCCTGCTCACCGATCCGCTCGGCGGCCACCGCCAGTGCGTGCAGGGCGCGCAGGAACCCGCGGTTCGGCTCGTGCGCCCACGGGACCGGACCGGTGCCGCGCCAGCCGGCGCGGCGCAGCGCGTCGAGGCCGCGGTGGTAGCCGGTGCGCGCGTACGCGTAGGCGGTGACGTCGGAGTCGTCCGAGCCGACCGCGAGCGCCGCCTCGGCCAACGCCGCCCACGCCGCCGACGAGGTGGGATGGGCGCGGGCCACCTCGGCCGGCGCCGTCCCGGCGGCCAGCTCCGCGACGGCCGGGTCCTCGGGCAGCCGGGTCGGCGGGGCCAGCAGGTCCATCAGGCGCCCGGGCTGGTGCCGGCGGACTCCAGGGCCTCGCAGGCCTGCTGGACCCGCGCCGCCATCCCGGTCTCGGCGAGCTTCAAGTACGAGCGCGGGTCGTAGGCCTTCTTGTTGCCGACCTCGCCGTCCACCTTCAGCACGCCGTCGTAGTTGGTGAACATGTGCCCGGCGATCTCGCGGGTGAACGCGTACTGGGTGTCGGTGTCGATGTTCATCTTGACCACGCCGTAGGAGATGGCGGCACGGATCTCCTCCAGCGCCGAGCCCGACCCGCCGTGGAACACCAGCCGGAACGGCTTGTCCCGCCCAACCTCCTTGCCCACCGCCTCCTGGATCTCCTGCAACACCTCCGGGCGGAGCTTCACGTGCCCGGGCTTGTAGACGCCGTGGACGTTGCCGAACGTGGCGGCGAGCAGGTAGCGGCCCTTCTCACCGGTGCCGAGGGCCTCCGCGGTCCGCAAGGCGTCACCCGGGGTGGTGTAGAGCTTCTCGTTCATCTCACCGACGACACCGTCCTCCTCGCCGCCGACCACGCCGATCTCGACCTCGAGGACGATGTGCGCGCGCGCCGCCCGCTCCAGAAGCTCCTCGGCGATCCGCAGGTTCTGCTCGAGCTCCACCGCCGAGCCGTCCCACATGTGCGACTGGAACAGCGGCTGCTCGCCGCGGTCCACCCGCTGCTGACTGATGTCCAGCAACGGGCGGACGTAGCCGTCGAGCTTGTCCTTCGGGCAGTGGTCGGTGTGCAGCGCGACCGTGATCGGGTACCGGTCGGCGACGGCGTGCGCGAACTCCGCGAGCGCGACCGCTCCGGTGACCATGTCCTTCACGTGGGTACCGGAGGCGAACTCGGCCCCGCCGGTGGACACCTGCACGATCCCGTCGCTGCCGGCGTCGGCGAACCCGCGCAGCGCCGCGTTCAGCGTCTCGGACGACGTGACGTTGATCGCCGGGTAGGCGAAACCACCGTCGGCGGCGCGGTCGAGCATCTCGGCGTACGTCTCGGGCGTGGCGATCGGCATGACCGGAGTATCCCGCAACCGGCGGGTCGGGAATCCGGCGGCGGGACGCCGCTGTTGCGCCTCCATGGTCAGAGCCAGCTGGAACGGCGAGGTCATCGCCGAGAGCGATCACACCGTCGTCGTCGAGAACAACCACTACTTCCCGCGGTCGGCGGTCCGCGCCGACGTCCTCAGCGAGTCCGCGACGCACACGGTGTGCCCGTGGAAGGGGACTGCCTCCTACTTCTCGGTCACCGTCGGCGGGAAGACCAACCCGGACGCCGCCTGGTACTACCCGCAGCCCAAGGCGGCGGCGCAGGAGATCACCGACCACGTCGCGTTCTGGCGCGGGGTCGAGGTCCAGCAGGACTGATCACTGCCGGGACCGTCCTCCACCGGCGGACCGCGCGCCTGGACATCACGTCCACCACCGGCGAGGTCGACGCCGCCCGCAGCGGCGGTGCGGCTGTCCTGCAGTCGGCGCTCGACGACCCGCTGGCCGCCTGGCTGAAGAACCTGTGGCGGACGGCCGAGGCAACACCCCAGCAGGCAGCGGGCTGAGCGAGGAACCCGGGGTTGCGGGGGTCGGTCCGTAGGCTTCGGGCGTGCCCCTCGTGAGTTCTGTGCTGCCCGACGCCAGCGTCCTGAGCAGCGACACGCTGGTCGGCTACGGCGTGCTGGCCCTCGCGATAGTGCTGTTCGCCGAGTGCGGGATCCTGCTCGGGTTCTTCCTGCCCGGCGACACGCTGCTGTTCAGCGCCGGCCTGCTGGTCGGCACGGGCAAGGCGCACACGCCGGTGTGGGTGTGGCTGACGGTCCTGCCGCTGGCGGCGATCCTGGGCAACGTCCTGGGGTACTGGGTCGGCTACAAGGGCGGGCCGGCCGTGTTCACCCGGCCGCGGTCCCGGTTCTTCCGGCCCGAGTACGTCGAGCGGGCGCAGCAGTTCTTCGACCACTTCGGCAAGCTGACGATCGTCGTGGCCCGCTTCGTCCCGATGGTGCGCACCGTCGCCACCGTGATGGCCGGCGTCGGCCGGATGAGGTTCGGCGTCTACCTGCTCTACTCCGTCGTCGGCGCGATCATCTGGACCGACGGGATGTTCCTGCTCGGCTACGCCCTGGCGCACAACTCGTTCGTCCGGGACAAGATCGCACCCCGGATCGACATCATCATCGTGGGCGCCGTGCTGCTCTCGGTGTTCCCGCTGTCGTTCCACTACCTGCGCTCGCGGCGCGGCGCGCGGGCGGCGCGTCAGGGCTGAGCGGGCGGGCAGTCCCGGGCCGGGACGCTGACCCGGTGACCGAACGCGCTCGCGCTGCACGTCGCCCGGTCGATCGAGATCCGGGACCGGCCGACGAAGACGCCTCCGGCCAGCGCCAGCAGTACCACCGCGGTGACGACCTTGGCGACGATCCAGCGCACCACCAGGAGGACGACCAGGGCGATGGCGACGAGCGTGATGCCTGTACCGAGACTGATGCCCCGCACCTGGTCCACGCTGAGTGCCCGGATCACCGCACCAGCCTGCCATCCGTGCACCGGCCCGGCGTGGGGCATCGCCTAGCGTGAGATCCATGGCCGCCGCTCCCGCGCTCCCGCTCCCCCCGCCGTTGGCGCCCGGCGCGGTGCGCGTCGTCGCACTCGGCGGCATCCAGGAGATCGGCCGGAACATGACGGTGCTGGAGCACCGGCCGCCCGGCGCCGACCGCTCCCGGCTGCTCGTCGTCGACTGCGGGATGCTGCTCGGCAAGACGAACTCGCCCGGTGTCGACCTCACGCTGCCGGACTGGTCGTTCTTCCGGGACCGGCTGGCCGACATCGACGCCGTCGTGCTCACCCACGGCCACGAGGACCACATCGGCGCGCTGCCCTACCTGCTGCGCGAACGCGCGGACATCCCGCTGATCGGCTCCCGACTCACGCTCGCGCTCATCGCGGCCAAGCTCGACCAGCACCGGATCCGTCCCACCCTGCAGCGGGTGCGCGAGGGCGACACCACCGGCGTCGGGCCGTGGGAGCTGCAGTTCTTCGCCGTCAACCACTCCATCCCGGACGCGCTGGCGGTCGCCATCCGGGTCGGCGGCCAGACGCTCCTGCACACCGGTGACTTCAAGATGGACCAGACGCCGCTGGACGGCCGCCTCACCGACCTGCCCGGGTTCGCGCGGCTCGGCGACGCCGGCGTCGACCTGCTGCTCGCGGACTCGACCAACGCCGAGGTGCCCGGGTTCATCCCGTCCGAGCGCGATGTCGGCAAGGTCCTCGAGGACGTCATCGTCCGCGCCAGCGGGCGGGTGATCGTCGCCTGCTTCGCCTCGCACGTGCACCGGGTCCAGCAGGTCCTCGACACCGCGGTCCTGACTGAGCGGGTGGTGGCCTTCGTCGGGCGCTCGATGGTGCGCAACATGGGGATCGCCCGCGACCTGGGGTTGCTGAGCGTCCCGGACGGGCTGCTCGTCGACCTCCGCGAGGCCGAGCAGTTGCCGTCACGACGGGTGCTGCTCGTGTCCACCGGATCGCAGGGCGAGCCGCTGTCGGCCCTGTCCCGCATGGCCAACCGCGAGCACCCGACGATCACCGTGGTCCCCGACGACACGATCGTGCTGGCGTCCTCGCTCATCCCGGGCAACGAGAACGCCGTCGGCCGGGTCATCAACGGCCTGTCCCGGCTGGGCGCGACGGTGGTGCACAAGTCGATGGCGCTGGTGCACGTCTCGGGTCACGCGCCGGCCGGTGAGCTGCGCTACCTGCTCCAGGTCGTGCGGCCGCGCAACCTCATGCCCGTGCACGGCGAGTGGCGGCACCTGCGCGCGCACGCCGCGATCGGCGAGGCGATGGGGCTGCCCGCGGCCCGGATCATGCTCGCCGAGGACGGGACGGTGGTGGACCTCCGCAACGGGCTCGCGTCCGTCGTCGGCTCCATCCCGGTCGGGTACGTCTACGTCGACGGCCTGGCGGTGGGCGACATCGGCGAGAGCGCGTTGAAGGACCGGCGGATCCTCGGCGACGAGGGCTTCCTGTCGATCGTCGTCGCGGTCGACTTCCACGCCGGCAAGGTGGTGCACGGGCCGGAGATCACCGCGCGCGGCTTCACCGACAACGGCGCCGCGCTCGACCCGATCCACGCCGAGTTGATCTCGACGGTGGAGTCGTCGATCGCCGACGGGGTGCGCGACGCCGACGCCCTGGCGCACATCGTGCGCCGGACCGTGGGCCGCTGGGTCGACTCGACGTACCGCCGCCGGCCGATGCTCCTCCCGGTGGTCGTCGAGGTCTGAGCCCCGCTCAGGCGGCCGGCGGCGCGGGCGGCGGCGCGGGCGGGAGCGAGCGGACCAGGACGACGAGCGCCACTGTGACGAGTACGACGACCGCGGCCTGGATGCCCGGGTCCGTCCCGAGCGGGGTCACGGTCTCCACGTACCGGTCGGTGTTCACCACGAGCTTGCGGCCCCAGACCGCCGGCACGGACAGCGTCACCAGCACGGTCCCGAACACGACGAGCAGGACGACGACCCCTGCCCGCAGCACCGACGTCCACGAGCGACCGGACCCAGCCCGTACCTGCGCCCGCGCCTCCGCCTCCGCCGCCTGCCGCCGGAGTTGTTCGACCCTCGGCGCGGAGCGCAGCGGTCTCCTCCGTGTCCGCGGTGTCCGCCACATCCGGGACCGGTGAACACCTGCCCGTCCCGGCGCAGCGACGGCGACGGCGACGGCGACGGCGACGGCGACGGATGAGCAGGGCGGATACTGGAGGCGTGACGGCGCTCGCCCCCGGGATCGTGTCAGCGCGGCTGGCGGTGCCGCGCACGATCGGGCGACCGCACTACGTCACCGACCCGACGGCGCCGCCGGATGACGACGACCCGATGGTCAAGGACGCCGACACGATCGCCCGGATGCGCGGCGCCGCAGCCATCGCCGGCGCCGCCCGCGACCACGTCGGCGCGCAGGTCCGTCCCGGCATCACCACCGACGAGCTGGACCGGATCGGGCACGAGTTCCTGGTCGAGCACGGTGCCTACCCCTCGACGCTGGGCTACAAGGGCTTCCCCAAGTCGCTGTGCGCGAGCGTCAACGAGGCCATCTGCCACGGCATCCCGGACAGCCGCCCGCTCCGCGACGGAGACATCGTCAAGATCGACATCACGGCGTTCAAGGACGGCGTGCACGGCGACACGTGTGGCACCTACCTCGCCGGCGACGCCGCGCCCGAGGTCCGCGCGCTCGGCGAGAACACGCACGAGGCGTTGCGTCGCGCGATCGCGGCGGTGCGTCCCGGCCGGCCGATCAGCGTCATCGGCCGGGTCATCGAGAGCTACGCCCGGCGCTTCGGCTACGGCGTGGTCCGCGACTACACCGGCCACGGCGTCGGCCCGAGCTTCCACACCCGGCCGACGATCCTGCACTACGACGAGCCTCGCGCGACCACGCTGATGGAGCCCGGGATGACGTTCACCATCGAGCCGATGCTGACCCTCGGCACGCACGACTGGGTGATGTGGGACGACGGCTGGACGGTGCTGACGAAGGACGGCAGCTGGGCGGCCCAGTGGGAGCACACGCTGGTGGTCACCGACGACGGTGCCGAGGTCCTGACGCTCCCGCTGTAGTGCGTCGGCCGGGCCGTTCCCGAACGGTCACGAGCCGGCGTCCCGGCGTAGGGAGCGCAGACGTCCCGTCAGCCACCGTACGACCGAGGCGAAGGCACCACTGAACGCGACGAGGGTCAAGGCGTAGTAGCCGATCGACGGCGCGGCCAGCGAGATGGCGAGAGCGGCGAGCAGCGTGCCCAGGACGCTCGCCGAGTCCAGGACGGACGGGCCGCGATCGGTGTCCCGCAGGGAGCGGTTCCGGGCGACCTCGTAGGCGAGGACGGTCAGGCACGTCGCCGTGACGGCGATGGTGCCGATGTACAGGATCCGCGTGAGCGCTTGCTCCCCGCTCTCGGGCAGGAGGGCCGTGGGGAAGGGCAGGAAGACGATCGCCAACGACCACAGGACCAGGCAGGCGACGACGCGGCGGTTGGCCGCGATCACCGGCATGACGATCTCGTGCTGCGCCAGCCACAGCCGCGCGATGACCGCGAAGCTCAGGAAGAACGACCAGAAGTCGCCCCCGTGCGTCCTGATCAACTCCCCGACGTCCCCACCGTGCCGGATCTCACCGGCCAGCTCGGCCAGCGGCAGGATCAGCAGCGTGATCGCGACCGCCGCGATGGCGTCGACGAAGGCCAGCAACCGTTCGAGGTCCCGGCTGCGTTCGGCGTGCTTCTCCCCGGACGTCACCCGCGTCAGGCTATTGACGCGGACCGCCTCCGGGCCGCCTCCCGAGACGGTGTCGCCGCAGTTGCAGCCGGCGACTCGGGTCCGTTCCAGACCGGATCGCAGGCTGGGAAGTTGAGTCAGTCCCAGCAGAGGCAGAAGGGATGGCCGGCCGGGTCCACGTACACCCGGAACGTGTCGCCTGCCGCCTCCCCCGGCTGCACTGCGTGCTTCGTCGCCCCGAGCGCCAGTACCTCAGGCTCGGCCGCATCGACGTCGTCCACGGTCACGTCGAGGTGGAACTGTTGCGGCCGCTCACCCGTCGGCCACGTCGGCGGCGCGAAGTCGCCCGCGAGCTGGAACGCCAGTCGAAGGCGGTCGATCGTGAGGACGACCCAGTCGTCTTCGGCGACGTCGACGTCCCCGCCGAGGACAGCTTGGTAGAACTCCGCGAGCGACCGGGGATCCGGACAGTCCAGGACGACGGATCGCATGCGCGCAAGTGCCATGCTGCGGAAGTGTTCCACGGGGTCGTGGCGGGCCACTTCCGCTCCAGCGGTACTGCGCGGTCGTCATCGAACCGCCCAGCTGGCGAGAGCTGTGCCCCGACTGGTGTGGTCGACCTGCCCACTGCCGCCCTGCCCTCCGGGTGGACGGCGCCCGCTGAGGCGGTCCCGACGCCGGCGGCCGCGGGAAGATCCGCCCCGACGCTCTTGATCCCCGACATGGTGCACCGCTGCGTCGGAGCATCGCGCTGTCCTCTGATAGGTGCGGACGTTGCGCCGAGCGACGATCTCGCCCGGGACGTGGTTCAGCCCCGGACAGCTGCTGTCCGGGGCTGAAGCATGCTGAGCGTCAGACGGTCGGCACGGTCGGCACGTAGATCCACGCGGTCGCTGGGTCACCGCCGTCGTTGAGCGCCCCCAGGCCGTTCTGGTTGTCGTTGTCGACGGTGAGGGTCGCGGTGTCCCACATGTTGACATCGAAGGTGAACTGGATGAACTTGCCGGTGTCGTAGGACTGGCCGTCCTCGGCCTGCTGGAACAGGCGGTACGTCGGCTTGATCGTGTTGTCCTTCCCGGCGAACCAGGTGACCTCGAAGTCGTCGGTGCCCCCCGACTGCAGCGTCGAGCCGATCGCGGGACCGGAGTCCAGTCCGCCGATGTTGTTGGCCTCGTCCCAGGTCAACTTCAAGAACGTCCCAGCCGGAAGGCTCGGGGCCTTCACCTGGAAGCCCTTGGTGAACACCTGAACCGCCTTGGCGTGGTTGGCCTGGTTGGCGTGGACGGCCTGGTGACCCGCAGCGTCCTGGTGCACAGCGCCCGCTGAGGCGGTACCCACTCCGACGCCGATCACGGCGGCCGCAGCGGCCGCGACCCCGATGCTCTTGATGATCTTCGACATGATGCACTCCCGATTCCGGTGCTGTGACGGCCTCGCCTTGTCCGGCGCTGGTCGGGCGTTCCCGACACATCGATCGTGCGTCCTCGGCCGGTGATCTCCCGTCCCTCGTCCGGCCGTTCCCAGGGCGGATCTCGCTGTCCTCCGATCGGTCGGAACCCGTCCGCCGCCGGTCCCGGCCGTGACCTCGGAGCAGCCTGACCGGGCCGTCCTGACACACGCGCCATGCCCGGGTCAGAGCCGTGCTCGACCTGCGGTCGACGATCGTCGACAACACTCGGGACTTGCCGGCCCACCATGGCCGGCTCGACGAGCGCGGTGGTGGGCCGGCGCAGCCGTGGACGTGGAGTTGAGTGTGGTCACCTGGTGACGGCCCCGTCCCGGCCCGTACGGCGTCCGATCGGGGGACGGCCGCGTCGTCCGAGCAGGGTGCGACCGGCCGACGGCCCGCGGCGGCCCCCGGCTCCATGCTCGGAGGTGTCCACCACCGATCGACAAGGAACCGTCATGTCGCTCTTCGCCCGCACCGCCGCCATCGTCTGCGCGGCTGCCGCCGTCTGCGGCGCCTTCGCCGTCACCACTACGGCGGACGCCGCGCCGGCCCACTCGGAGGAGACGGTGCTCGCGTTCAGCGCCACCCTCGACGATCTGCACAGCACCGCCATCCCGGACTTCACGTGCCCCGCCGACCACCCGTGGCTCGTCGACCAGAACCTGGCCCCCGGCCGGCTCGTGCCACCCGGGGTCTCGGTCGACGAGCCGGGCAGCATCGGCGTGTCCGTCTCCACCGCGCACGGCGACGCCAACAACCGGACCACCGGCTGGCAGGGCGACGAGAGCTCCGCGACCAACTGGGACGTCCACACCCACGTCGTCTCGGTCTACGGCCACTGCACGAACGACCCGGCGCAGAGCTACCAGCCGGCCGGCTGACCGAGTCCGGGCCTGCCCACTGGCCAGGGCCTCGCGCTGTCGGGGGAGTCCCTCGCGGAAGATTCGACGGCGTTCCGACGTTGAGACCTATGACGTCAACGGTGACGTCCGGAAGGAACCTTCGATGTTTAAGATGACCAGCTTACGAGCCACCCTGCGCCACCGTCGCGACGACGCCCGAGTCGCGCGAGCACTACGAGACACCCCGCGCCACGTGCGTGACGAGATCCTGGCCGCCACGGCGCACTGACCGGCACGACCGGCGCGGCGGTCGTCTTTGTCTCTGCTGGGCCGCCCTCCGCGCGGGACGCGTCCGGCTCTGCGCGCGCCTCTCGGGCTGCCGCTAGACGGCCGCATACGGTCCGAGACGTGGACCCGATCCGGAACCCCTACGCCCCGGGAGCCGGCCAGCGGCCGCCGGAGCTCGCCGGCCGCGACGGCGAGCTCGCGAGCTTCGACGTCGTCCTCGAGCGGATCACCCGCGGCCGTCCCGAACGCAGCGTCGTCCTCACGGGCCTGCGCGGCGTCGGGAAGACCGTCCTGCTGAACGCGATGCGCGGCGCCGCCGTCCGCCGCGGCTGGGGCACCGGCAAGCTCGAGGCGCGACCGGAGCAGTCGCTGCGGCAACCGCTGGCTGCCGCGCTGCACCTCGCGGTCCGCGAGCTCGGCGGCCACCCCGAGGAGTCCCGGCAGGTGTTGGGTGTCCTCAAGGCGTTCGCGCAGCGCGTCCAGACGAAGGACAAGGTGCGCTGGCAGCCGGGCATCGACGTCCCGGCGGCGACCGGACGCGCGGACTCCGGCGACATGGAGACCGACCTGGTCGAGCTCTTCTCCGACGTCGGAGGACTCGCCGGGGCCGCGGGTCGCGGCGTCGCCGTGTTCGTCGACGAGATGCAGGACCTCGGCGCGGCCGACGTGTCCGCACTGTGCGCCGCCTGCCACGAGATCAGCCAGCAGGGCCTGCCACTGGTCGTCGTCGGCGCCGGCCTGCCGCACCTGCCCGCGGTGCTGTCCGCGAGCAAGTCCTACAGCGAGCGGCTGTTCCGGTACGCCCGCATCGACCGGCTCGACCGCGCGGCCGCCGACGCCGCGCTGGTCAACCCGGCGCGGGAGGAGGACGCCGACTTCACCGCCGACGCCCTGGCCGCGCTGTACGACACGACCGGCGGCTACCCCTACTTCGTGCAGGCCTACGGCAAGGCGGCCTGGGACGTGGCGCCGACGACGCCGATCACCGACGTCGACGTCAAGGAGGCGGCGCCGCTGGCCGAGGCGGAACTCGCGGTCGGGTTCTTCGGCTCGCGCTACGAGCGGGCGACACCGGCGGAGCGGGAGTACCTGCGCGCGATGGCGGAGCTGATGGACGAGGCGAGCGACCAGCTCGGCGACGACGCCGTCCTCACCTCGAAGGTCGCCGAGCTGCTCGGCCGCCCGCCGCAGTCGCTGTCGCCGGCGCGCGACGCGCTGCTCAAGAAGGGACTGGTCTACTCCGGCCAGCGCGGGCGGATCGCCTTCACGGTGCCGCACTTCGGCCGGTACCTGCGGGCCGTGGACTGAGCCTGGCGGAGCCGGATCCACTGCTGCCCGGTCGGGGACAGCGGCAGCTCGCGCGCCATCGAGGGCAGCGCGACGGTGACGACGGTCTGGTCGAGCATGATCATCGACAGCGAGCCGGTCATCGCGACGAGGACGAGCCACCGGTTCCCGCTCGGGGCGGAGGACGTCGTGGCGGGCGTCATCCGCACTCCCTGGGCTGGACGTCTGGATCCGCGGCCGGGTCCGTACGACGGGACGCGATCCTCGCGGCGGAACACGGAGACGTGCACGACGACGTCGTGGACGCTCAGCCCGGACGGTCGGGCGGGGCGGCGTGCTGGCGGATCCAGGTGTGCATCGCGATGCCCGCGGCCACACCGGCGTTGATCGAGCGCGTCGAGCCGTACTGGGCGATCGAGCAGACCACCGACGCCGCCGACCGCGCGGCCGGTGACAGCCCGACCGACTCCTGACCGAACAGCATCAGGCAGCGGCGCGGCAGTGCCACTGTCTCGAGCGGAACGGCGCCCGGCAGGTTGTCCACCCCGACGACCGTCCGGCCGTCGAGTGTCGCCACGAGCTCCTCGATGCTCGCCACGTGCCGGACGTGCTGGTAGCGGTCGGTGACCATGGCGCCGCGGCGGTTCCACCGCCGGCGCCCGACGACGACCACCTCGGCGGCGAGGAACGCGTTGGCGGTCCGCACGATCGTCCCGATGTTCAGGTCGTGCTGCCAGTTCTCGATCGCGACGGCGAAGTCGTGCCGCCGGGTGTCGAGGTCGGCGACGATCGACTCCAGCCGCCAGTAGCGGTAGCGGTCGACGACGTTGCGGCGGTCCCCCTCGGCCAGCAGGGTCGGGTCCAGGCGCGGGTCGTCCGGCCAGGGCCGCAGGTGCGGGCCGACCCCGACGGCGTCCGTCCGGTACGGATCCGGCTCAGTCAAGTCCGAGATCGGACAACGCGTAGGCGGCGCGGTACTCCAGGCCCTCGGCGCGGACGGCGTCCCCGGCGCCGCGGTCGACGATGACGGCCACGCCGACCACGTCCGCGCCCTCGTCGCGCAGCGCGGACACCGCGGTGAGCACGGAACCGCCGGTGGTCGAGGTGTCCTCCACGGCCAGGACGCGCCGGCCGGCGACGGACGGTCCCTCGACGCGCCGCTGCAGGCCGTGCTGCTTCTCGCTCTTGCGGACGACGAACGCGTCCAGCCGGCCACCGGAGGCGTGCAGCATGGCCGTCGCCACCGGGTCGGCGCCCAGGGTCAGCCCGCCGACCGCGTCGTACCCCCAGTCGGCGGTCAGCTCGAGCAGCACCTGCCCGACCAGCGGCGCCGCGCGGTGGTGCAGCGTGATGCGGCGGAGATCGACGTACCAGTCCGCCTCCCGGCCGGAGGACAGCCTGACCCGTCCGTGCAGGACCGCGAGCTCGGTGATGAGGGGCAGGAGCTCGTCCCGCGCGGTCACCGCTCGTCCCGGGACGCCGGGGCGCGCCCACTCGGCCGCAGCCGGGCGGTCAGCCGGGGGCGTCCGTTGCGCCCGTGGGGCAGCACCCGGGACAGCCCGACGATCGCCTTGTAGCGGACGTCGGGGACGCTGACGACCTTGCCACGGTCGGCGTCGGCGAGCGCGGCGCGGACCACCGGTTCCGCGGACAGCCAGAGGAACGACGGCACCCGGGACTTGTCCACGGCGAGCCGGTCGTGGAACTCGGTGTGCGTGAACCCGGGACAGACGGCGGTGACGGCGACCCCGGTGCCCACCAGCGACAACGCCATCCCCTCGGACAGCGCGATGACGTAGGCCTTCGAGGCACCGTAGGTCGGCGCCTCGCCGCGCGGGTGGAACCCCGCGACCGAGGCGATGTTGAGGATCCGGCCGCGTCCGCGCGGGCGCATGGCGACGACCGCGGCGTGGCTCAGCCGCAGGACCGCCCGCACGTTGACCTCGAGCATCGCCTCCTCCTCGGCCAGCGGAGCGTCGCCGAACCCGCCGCGCAGTCCGTGCCCGGCGTTGTTGACCAGCACCTCGATCGCCGGCTCCGCGGCGACGCGCCGGGCGACGGCGGCACATCCGTCGTCGGTGGCGAGGTCCGCCGGCAGGACCTCGACCGCGAGGCCGAACCGGTCGACCAGCTCGTCGCGGCGCTGCTGCAGCCGCGGCTCGTCACGACCCACGAGGACGAGGTCGTGCCCCCGGGCGGCGAGCTGCCGGGCGAACTCCGCGCCCAGACCCGCAGTGGCGCCGGTGACGAGCGCGGTCCCCGAGGCGGCGGCGCGGGTGTCGCCCGCAGCGCTCACGAGCGGCGGGACTTGGAGCTGCCCTTGGTCCGCGCCGGCGGACGACCGGTGCCGGCGACGGGAGCAGGTGCGCCGCCGCGGGCCTTCGGCTCCGCGCGGGACGTCGTCGGCTCGACCGACACCGGCTCGGCGTCGACCACGGTGCCGCGCGGCGTGGCCCCTCGCGTTCCGCCTGGCGCCGGGCGGGGCCCGAAGAGCCCACCGCCGGGGCGGGTGCCGTTGCTGCCGATGCCGCGACCCGACCGCGAACCGAACAGGCCCGGCCGACCGGTGGCCGCGGGCCGACCCCAGGTGAGCCAGGCCGCCGGGGCGCGCAGGAACAGCAGGACCAGCCCGCCGAGGAAGCACAGCGACGTGAGCAGCGCCGGGACCTTCTGGTACGCGGGCGCGTTCGAGGCGACCGAGGTGATCGCGGCCAGGCCGAGGGGCGTGCTGAAGCTGGCGAGGACGTAGACGCCGAGCGCCGCCCACCGGACCCAGTGCCGCCCGAGCAGGACCACCCGGGCCAGCAGCAGCAGCATGACCGCGAGCACGATGCTCTCGATCAGCTGGGCGTTGAGGTACTGGTCGACCGCGTGCGGCAGGTCGTCGGGCAGCTTGGTCTTGCTGTGCACGTAGGAGTCGTGGACGTAGGCGATGAACGACGAGCGGTTGGCGCGAAGGACCAGCGCGGTGATGACGGCGCCCACCGCGGTCAGCCCGAACAGCGCCGCAGACACGAGGACGAGCTGCGGGCGCGGCGGCCGCACTCCGGCGTCGGTGCTCACCGTGCCGTCAGTGCCGGCTGTGGCGCCTGTGGCATCCGTGGCGCCCCGGCGGGCCGACTGCTCAGTCACGCCGGGCAGTCTACGTGCGCCGACCGGCACGACCGGCCGGTCGGCGCGGCCGGTCTACGCTGGGCGTCCCGGTCCGGTCGCGAAGGAGTCCGCGTGAGTCAGCCCACCGGCCAGCCACCCGGCCGTGGTGACGCGGAGCGCGACGGCGAGGCGGTCCCGCCGACGCCGCCCCCGTGGCAGGACTGGCAGGCACAGCACGAACCAGAGCCACACCAGCAACAGCAGCCGGCGGCGCCGCGGCTCGACCCGAACGACCCCTACCGGTACGGCCGGCCGGAGCCCGAGCAGGACCCGTCCCGTTTCGGACCGCCGCCGCAGTCCCCGGCGCAGGGTCAGTACGGGCAGTCGCCGTACGGCCCGTACCCGCCGTACGGCCAGTACCCGCCCGGTCCTCCCGGAGCGCCGCAGTACCCGGGCGGCGCCCCGCACGCCCCGCAGCCCCCGCCGTACGCGTCGTACCCGCAACCGGGCAACCGCAACGGACTGGCCGTCGCCGGGCTGGTGCTCGGCCTGGTGGCGCTCGCACTGTGCTGGGTGCCGATCGTCGGGGCCGTTCTCGGCGTGCTCGGCGTCGTCTTCGGCGCCGTGGGTCTGCGCAGCGCCGGGCGGCACGCCGGCTCGGGACGTGGCCTGGCGCTGGCCGGGACGATCTGCGGCGCCGTCGCGACCGTCGTCTGCGTCGTGTTCTCGATCTTCGTGATCAACCGGGTGGTCGACTGCTCGCAGTACGGCACCGACACCCCGTCGTACAACCTCTGCATCCGCAATGGCTGATCCGTACGGCTCGCCGATCGACCCGAACCCCGTTCTGCCGCCTGGCTACCAGCCGTACCCGGGTGGACCGACGCCGTACTACCCGTCCTACGGGCCGCCCTACGGGGCCACGCCGCCGGGCTCCGCGCCGTCGGCTGAGCGCCCCGGGCTGGTGCTCGCCGCGGCCGTGCTCGGCTACGTCGAGGCCGGGCTGCTGCTGCTCGCCGGGCTGGTGTTGCTGTTCGGCGCCGCGGCGGCGAGCAGCATCAGCTCCAACCTCGGCGAAGACGTCTCCGGGCCCATCGCCGAGGCCTACCTCGGCAGTGCGGCGAACCTCGTCAGCGGCGGGCTGCTCCTCGCCGGCGCGCTGCTGGTCAGCGCGCGCCGGGACATCGGGCGGGTCCTGTTCAGCGTCGGCGGCGCGGTGTGCACGGTCGCCGGCATCTACTGGCTGGCCCGGGTCCAGGAGGCGCAGGTGCTGCCGTACGCGGTGCTGTTCACGGTGCCGACGGTCGTGGCGGTCGGGCTGCTGTGGGCGGCCGTGGTCAGCCGCTGGCTGCGGGGCGCCAGCGGCTGACCGGCCGTGCGTCAGCGACCCGAGACGTCGAGTCCCGACCGGTCCTCGCGGACGTCGACCACGACCGTCTGCCCGTCGCGGATCTCGCCGCGCAGCAGCGCCTTCGCCAGCGCGTCGCCGATCGCGGTCTGCACCAGGCGGCGCAGCGGCCGGGCGCCGTACAGCGGGTCGAACCCGTTGAGCGCCAGCCACTCCTTCGCGCCCGGCGTGACGTCGAGCGTCAGCCGCCGCGACTCCAGCCGCCGCGCCAGCTGCGTGATCTGGATGTCGACGATCCGGGTCAGCTCCTCGGTCCCCAGCGACTCGAACACCACGATGTCGTCGAGCCGGTTGAGGAACTCGGGCTTGAAGTGGTCGCGCACCACCTGCAGCACGGCGTCCTTCTTCGCCGCGTCCGGCAGCCCGCTGACCAGCGCCTGGGAGCCGAGGTTCGACGTCATGATCAGGATGGCGTTGCGGAAGTCGACCGTGCGTCCCTGCCCGTCGGTCAGCCGGCCGTCGTCGAGCACCTGCAGGAGCACGTCGAACACGTCGGGATGCGCCTTCTCGACCTCGTCGAGCAGGACGACGCTGTACGGCCGGCGGCGGACCGCCTCGGTCAGTTGGCCGCCCTCCTCGTAGCCGACGTAGCCGGGCGGGGCACCGACGAGCCGGGCGACGGAGTGCTTCTCGCCGTACTCGCTCATGTCGATGCGGACCATCGCCCGCTCGTCGTCGAACAGGAACGCCGCCAGCGCCTTGGCCAGTTCCGTCTTGCCGACGCCGGTGGGGCCGAGGAACAGGAACGAGCCGGTGGGACGGTTCGGGTCGGCGATGCCGGCCCGGGCGCGGCGCACGGCGTCCGAGACCGCGGCGACGGCCTCGGTCTGCCCGATGACGCGGGAGCCGAGCTCGTCCTCCATGCGGAGCAGCTTCGCCGTCTCGCCCTCGAGCAGGCGGCCCGCCGGGATGCCGGTCCAGGCGCCCACCACCTCGGCGATGTCGTCGGCGGTGACCTCCTCCTTCACGAGGACGTCCTGCGCCGGCTCCGCGGCCGCGGCCTGCGCGAGCTCCTTCTCGAGCACCGGGATCTCGGCGTACAGCAACCGGGACGCGGTCTCGAAGTCACCGTCGCGCTGGGCGCGTTCGGCCTGTCCGCGCAGGTCGTCGAGCTCCTCCTTGAGCTGGCCGACCCGGTTCAGCCCCGACTTCTCGCGCTCCCAGCGGGCGTTGAGGGCGTCGAGCTGCTCCTGCAGGTCGGCGAGCTCGGCGCGCAGCCGGGCCAGGCGCTCGACGGAGGCCTCGTCGGTCTCCTTCGACAGCGCCAGCTCCTCCATCTTCAGCCGGTCGACCTGCCGCTGCAGGACGTCGATCTCGACCGGGCGGGAGTCGATCTCCATCCGCAGTCGCGACGCCGCCTCGTCGACGAGGTCGATCGCCTTGTCCGGGAGGAACCGGCTGGTGATGTAGCGGTCGGACAGCGACGCCGCAGCGACGAGCGAGCCGTCGCTGATCTGCACCTTGTGGTGCGCCTCGTACCGGCCCTTCAGCCCGCGCAGGATGCCGATGGTGTCCTCGACGCTCGGCTCGCCGACGAAGACCTGCTGGAAGCGCCGCTCGAGCGCCGGGTCCTTCTCGATGTGCTCCCGGTACTCGTCCAGGGTGGTCGCGCCGACCATCCGCAGCTCGCCGCGGGCGAGCATCGGCTTGAGCATGTTGCCGGCGTCCATGGCGCCCTCGCCGGTGGCGCCGGCGCCGACGACGGTGTGCAGCTCGTCGATGAACGTGACGACCTGGCCGCCGGAGTCCTTGATCTCGTTGAGGACGGCCTTGAGCCGCTCCTCGAACTCGCCCCGGTACTTCGCGCCGGCGACCATGGCGCCGAGGTCGAGCGACACCAGCTTCTTGCCGCGCAGGGACTCGGGGACGTCGCCGGCGACGATCCGCTGCGCGAGGCCCTCGACGACGGCGGTCTTGCCGACGCCGGGCTCACCGATCAGCACCGGGTTGTTCTTGGTACGGCGGGAGAGCACCTGGATCACCCGGCGGATCTCGGTGTCGCGGCCGATGACGGGGTCGATCTTGCCCTCGCGCGCGTGCTCGGTGAGGTCGACGCCGTACTTCTCCAGCGCCTGGAACGTGCCCTCCGGGTCGGGGCTGGTGACGCGCGCGGAACCGCGGACAGCGCTGAGCGCGTCACCGAGCGCTCCGGCGGTGACGCCGGTGCGCTGGAGCAGCGTCGCGACGTCGCCGCCCTGCTCGGCGAGCGCGATCAGCAGGTGCTCGGTGGAGACGTACTCGTCGCTGCGGTCGCGCGCGGCGCGCTCGGCGGCGTTCAGGACGGCGAGGAACGCCCGACTCGGCTGCGGCGCGCCCACGTTGCTGCCCGAGGCGCTCGGCAGCCGGTCGACCAGCCGCTGCGCGTCGGCGCGCACGGCCACCGGGTCGACGCCGAGCTGCTGCAGCAGCGGGCGGGTCAGACCCTCGGCGTCGTCGAGGAGGGCGACGGCGAGGTGAGCGGGTTCCGCGGCGGGGTTGCCGCGGCCGGCCGCGTCCTTGATCGCGGACGAGACGGCCTGCTGGCTGCGGGTGGTGAGGTCCAAGGTCGGTACTCCGGGAGTGCGGGAACGAGTGTCACTGGAACAACGGCGGTCGGGTTGAGTCTGTTCCGCTCAACTTGACCCGGTCAAGACGGCTGCGATGTCACAGCCTGAGCGTGACGTCCGCCGCGGCGTGCAGGACCGGGTCGTGGCTCGCGACCAGGACCGCCGTGCCTTCGGCGGCGGCCCGCGCCAGGGCGGCGGTGACCAGCTCGGCGTGCGCCTCGTCCTGCTGCGAGGTCGGCTCGTCGATCACCACGAGCGGGCGCTGCGCGGCCAGGCAACGGGCCACCCCGACCCGCTGGCGCTCCCCGCCGGACAGCACCGCGACCGCCCGGCCGCGCACCGACCCCAGACCGAGCGTGGCGAGCACCCGCGCGACGACGGCGACGTCCTCCGGCAGGCCGCGCGACGTGCGCGCCATGGTCAGGTTCTCCTCGACGTCGAGCGGCTCGGCCAGCGCCCCGCCCTGGAGGGCCACCGCGGCCACCTCCCGCCGCACGTCCGCCCGCGCCGCCCGGTCCAAGCCGGCCAACGCGGTGCCGCCGGCGAGCGCGGTCCCGCCGAGAAGCACCGTCCCGGCGTCGGCGTCGGCGAGCCCGAGCAGCACCCGCAGCAGCGTCGTCTTGCCCGAGCCCGACGGGCCGCGCACGACGGTGAGCGCGCCCGCCGGCACGTCGACGTCGACGCCGGCAAGGACGTCGCGGCCGCCATGGCGCACCCGGATGCCGCGTCCCACCGCCACCGGCGCGCCGGGCGTCCGGGGCGGGACCGCCTCGACCGGGCGCGGCTCCGGCGGCCGGTCGACCACCGCCGACAGCACGATCCCGTCGCCGTGCTCGGCGGCGCGCACACCGCCCGATGCGCCCGTGCGGTGGCGCAGGTGCTCGGGCAGCCGCACCCAGCCGCGGTCGTCGACGACCAGGATCTCCTCGGCCGGGCCGCCCGCCGACTGCGGCGCCCACTGTTCGGACAGCCGCCCGTCGCGGATGCGCACGACCCGGTCGGCGACGCGGGCCGCCCGGACGTCGTGGCTCACCAGCAGCAGCGTCGCGCCGGCCCGGGCGACGGCCCCGGCGAGCAGGTCGTACACCTCGTCGGCGGCGTCGGCGTCGAGGTCGCCGGTCGGCTCGTCGGCGAGCACCACCGCCGGCCGGTGCGCCAGCGCCGCGCAGACGGCGACCCGCTGCGCCTCGCCGCCGGCCAGCGTGGCGGGACGGCGTTCGGCCAGCGAGCCCAGCCCGACCGCGTCGAGGGACTCGAGCGCGATGCGGCGGGCGGCGGCCCGCCGGGTGCCGGCCAGCCGCAGCTGGAGGGCGACGTTGTCGACGACGTCCAGCTCGGGCCGCAGCGCCCGCGCCGAGTGCTGGTCGACGATGCCCAGCCGGGCCAGGCGCAGCCGGGCGCGGGCCCGCTCGTCGGCGCCGGCGAGGTCGACGCCGGCCACCTCCACCGTCCCGGCGCTGGGCGCCTGCTCCCCCATCAGCACTTTCAGCAGCGTCGTCTTGCCCGAGCCGTTGGGCCCGTGGACGACCAGCCGCTCGCCGGGGCCGACCTGCAGCGACAGCCCGCGCAGTGCCGTCACCGTCCCGGCCGGCACGGCGTAGAGGCAGAACAGGTCCCGCGCGGTGATCGCCGCCGATCCGCCCGCCGCCGTCTCCGTCCCCGCTGTCAGCGCCGTCATCGCAGGTCCACCTCGGGGCGGACCGGCAGCGGCTCGCGGAGGGACCGGGCGGCGACCAGCCAGGCGAGCGCGATGGCGGCGGCGAGCGCGCCGGCGAGCACCGCCGCGGTCCAGGCCACGCCGATGGAGCTCTGCAGCGGCGGCTGCGGGGCGGTGCCGGCGGCATCGACGGCGATCAGGGTGGCGCCGACCCGGGTCAGTACGACTCCGGTCACCAGCCCAGCGGGGACCCCGACCGCGACGACCGACACCGCCCGCACGAGCAGGGCCCGGCGCAGCACGGCCGGCCGCACGCCGTCGGACTCCCAGGCGTACAGCTCGCCGGCCGCGTCGCGTCGCTCGCCGAGCACGAGCAGCACCACCGCCGCCGCCGCCACCAACAGCGCCAGCCCCGCGGCGAGGGCCAGCAGCAGCCGCGAGCCGCGGCTGACCGGGTCGCTCACCGTCGCCTGCTCGGTGTCGGCGCGCAGCTGCACGCTCAGCGCGCTGAACGGCGGGCGGGCGAGCACCGCGCCGAGGTCGGGGCGGGCGGAGGCGAGCCACAACTCGCCGACCGCGCCGGTGCCCGGTTGCTGCCGGTCCAGTAGCCGGGACAGCGCGCCGCGGTCGAGCAGCACGAAGCTGCCGGTGACGGTCGGCAGTCGCGGCATGATCGCGACGACGTGCGCCGGCACGGTCACGGTGCCGACCACGATGAGCAGCTGGCCGTCGGGGCCGACCGCCGAGGCCGTCGCCGGGTCGGTCACCACCGGGGTGGGCGGCGGGGCGGCCGGGCCGGGGGCGAGCACGACGGGCGCGCCGAGCAGCTGGTAGGTGGCGTCGAGGCGCTGCGGCGTGGCCTGCACCGCGGCCAGCGCGGAGGTCCAGGTCGACCAGTCCCACGCCATCGGGGTGCCGTCGACACGCACCTCGGACAGCCCCAGCGCACCCGAGACGACCGGCTGGTCGGTGGTGCCCTCGCCGACGTTGTGCTCGTGGTGGGTGGCGTAGTCGGGGTCCTCCCGCAGCGCGATGCCGATCACGCGCGCAGGGCCGCCGACGTCCGGCAGGTCGCCGGCCAGGGTGCCGGCGTCCGGCTGCAAGGTCACTGCCCGTTCCACGCCCGACGGGCCGGCCAGCGACAGGGTGGCCTGAGTGTTCGGCACGGCGGACGTCGTAGCGATGGACAGCCGCCGGGCGCCGGCGGCGACGGTGGGCGCAGTGACCGCGTCGGGCACCCGGACGTCGGCGGCCACCTGGCGCGCCGACCGGTCCGAGCCCGTGGTGCGCGACCACCGGGCGACGTGCGGCAGCGCGGCGGGGTCGACGCCCACGAGTGGGACGCTGTGGGCGTCGCCGGCGCTGAGCCGGACGATGCCGGCGCTGCGGGTGACGCCGTACGCGGTGACGTCCGCCGGCAGCGCGGAGGCGGTCGTCACCGGCTGGACCAGGCTGCTGCCGGTGGTGAGCCGGGCGTCGAGCGGGACGGCGAAGGCGGCCTCGTCGGCGGCGCCACCGAGCAGCGTCGCCCGGTAGCCGCCGGCGAAGACGACGGCCGCCACCGCCGCGGCGAGCAGGGCCACCGTCGTCACCGGGCGCAGCGGGCGGCGCAACGCGCCGAGCAGCCCCAGGCGGCCGGCCACCGCGCGCGGCGCGGTCGCCCGCACCACCCGGTCGACCAGCCGCACCGCCGGGGGCCACAGCCGCGACGCGATCAGCCCGCCGGCCACCGCGAGCAGCACCGGCAACGCCACGACCAGCGGGTCCGCGCCGTCCTGCAGTCCCGTCGCGCCGCGGTCGGCGGCGAGCACCGCGGCGGCGATGCAGGCGACCGCGACGATGTCGAGACCCTGCCGCAGCGAGCGCCCGGCGCGCTGCGGCCACAGCAAGCTCGCCACCGTGATCGCCGCGGCGGCGACGAGCAGCAGCGCGCAGCCGAGCGCCGAGGTCGTCAGCGCGTGCCCCACCGTCCGCGCCACCGGGATCCGCGCCGTCCCGGCCAGGCCCGCGGTGATCGCCGCACCGAGCGCCGCTCCGACCAGGCCGCCGACCAGGCAGGTGACCGCGGCCTGCACCGCGGTGAGGACGCCGACCTGCGCGCGTCCCGCCCCGCGCCGGCGCAACACCGTGACGAGCAACCGGTGTTCCGGGCGGAGGCTGACCGCGGCGAGCACGGCGAAGCCGAGCAGCAGGACGGCCGCCGAGCCGCCGAGCAGGCCGAACCGGCGGGTGGACAACCCGGCGCGCGCGTCCTCCGCCTGCAGCGCGGTGTCCGGCCGGAACACCGACGTGCTGGGGACGCGGGCGGTGATCGTGTCGGCGACGTCGCCGGAGAGCCGGACGTAGTCGGGGACGCCGCTGGCAAGGACCTTGTCGGCGTCGAGCGCCACCACCCACGCGTAGGTGCGCCCGAACAGCTGCAGTGCCGAGAGCCGGGCCAGCCCGTCGACGTCCCCGGCGACCAGCAGTGGGACGCCGCCGGTGTCGAACGGCCCGCTGACCAGCAGCGGATCGGTCCGCTCCGCCCGCCCGACGACGACGACGCCGATGGTCGCGGCGGCCGCCGTCAGGCCGGCGTCGCCGCCGAGCTGCACCACTTCGCAGCGCTGCGGCGTGCAGCTCTGCGGTAGTCGGCCGGAGACGACGCGGACGCCGGCGCCCACCCGGTCGGCGCCGGCGAGGAAGAACTCGCTGCTCTGCAGCGTCAACTCGCGGAACACGACCTGCCGGCGCACCGGAGCGGACGACACCCGGCGCAGCTGGCTCTCGACGAGGGCGTCCGGTGCGGGCTGACCGGTCGCGCGCTGCTGGGTGACGGTGATCGCCCGGTCCGCGGGCTTCAGCGACGCGAACGCCCGCCGCAGCGTCTGCGCCGCCACCGTCGTCCCCGCCCCGGAGGCCGCGATCGGGATGGCGAGTGCCAGCGCGGTGCCGAGCGCGAGCAGCAGCCAGCCGCCGGGACGGTGCCGGACGGTGCGAGCGGCGAGCGCCAGGACGAGACGCACACGGCCACCTCCGTCCCATCCCGTACTAACCGTTGACCGCCGAGTGCCGGTTAGCCTAGGGCAGTGAGCTCGCATCTGGTCGAGGGCCGGCGCCTGCCCGACCAGATCGCCGACCATCCGGCGCTCGAGTTGTGCAACACGATCGCGGGGTGGGGCACCCCGACGCCCAAGGAGTACCTCGTCGACCCGCGCGCGCTCGCCCTCTGGGCGCGGGAGGCAGGACTGCTGCCGACGGCGTCTCGGGCGACCGACGCCGCCGCGCTGGCCGCGGTCGTCGCGCTGCGGGGCGCGCTGTACCGGGTGGTGACCGAGCGGGACGCCGCCGCGCTGGCCGAGGTCCGGCACTGCGTCGCCGCGGCGCAGGCGCGGGCGGGCTACCGCTTCAGTGAGGACGGCCGGGTGCGGCTCGACGTGGGCGCGGGGCCGCTGGCCGCGGTGGACGCCGCCACCCTCGCCGCCGCCGACCTGCTCGAGGGCCCGGGACCGGCCGCCGTCGGGCGCTGTCCCGGCGTGGGCTGCGGCTGGCTGTTCCTCGACCCGACCGGCCGGCGCCGATGGTGCGACATGGCGGTCTGCGGCAACCGCGCGAAAGCCCGCCGCTACGCCGCGCGCCGGTCGGCGGAACGCCACCGCACGTCCCGCCGCACGTCCCGCTGAGTGGCGGCCACTGCGGGCACCCGGGGTCACGCGCACGGCCGGTTAGTGTGGGGCGTCGTGCACGACGGTGGGTGGTTGCGGCGCCTGCTCGGCTACTGCCTCCGTCACCGGCGTGACCTGACCACCGCGTTCACCGTCGCCCTGCTCGGTGCCGGGGTCAGCGCCACGGTCCCTCTCGTGATCCGTCAGGTCGTCGACGACGTCACGTCGGGTTCGAAGCAGAGCATCGCGCCGTACGTCTGGCTGCTGGTCGCCCTGGCGCTGATCGCCTACGTGTTGACGTTCCTGCGCCGCTACACCGCTGGGCGGCTGTCGCTCGACGTCCAGTACGACATGCGCGCCGACGTGTTCGCCGCGCTGTCGCGCCTCGACGGTGCGGCGCAGGACGAGCTCGAGACCGGGCAGATCGTCAGCCGGTCGATCACCGACATCGGCCTGGTGCAGGGCCTGCTGGCGTTCGTTCCGATGCTGTCGAGCAACGTCCTGCTCTTCGTGGTCTCGCTAGTGATCATGACGGTGCTGTCGCCGGTGCTGACGCTGGTGGCGCTCGCCGTCGCGCCGGCGCTGTGGTTCGTCGCCGCCCGCTCGCGCAAGGACCTGTTCCCGGCGAACTGGGACGCCCAGCAGCAGGCCGCCGTGGTCGTCGGCCAGGTCGAGGCGGCCGTCACGGGCGTCCGCGTCGTCAAGGGCTTCGGCCAGGAACGCCGCGAGCTCGGCGAGATCCGCGACCGCGCCCGGACGTTGTTCGCCAGCCGGATGCGGGTCGTGCGGCTCCAGGCGCGCTACGCCCCGGCGCTGCAGGCCATCCCCGCGCTCGGCCAGGTCGGTGTACTGCTGCTCGGCGGCTGGCTCGCGCTCCACGGCCGCATCACGCTGGGCACGTTCCTGGCGTTCAGCACCTACTTGGCGCAGCTCGTCGGCCCGGTCCGCCAGTTGACGGCGCTGCTCACCATCGGCCAGCAGGCGCGCGCCGGGGTGGAGCGGGTGCTCGACGTCGTCGACGCCGCCCCCGCCATCGTCGACGGCACGCACGACATCCCGGACGGCCCGGTCTCCGTCGAGCTCGAGCACGTCCGCTTCGGCTACCGCGCCAGCCGGCCGGTCCTGGACGACGTCACGCTGTCGGTCGACCCGGGTGAGACGCTCGCACTCGTCGGCGGCGCCGGCTCCGGCAAGTCGACGCTGGCGCTCCTCCTGCCCCGCTTCTACGACGTGCACGCGGGCGTGGTGCGGCTCGGCGGGGTCGACGTCCGCGACGCCCGGCTGGCGTCCCTGCGCTCGCGGCTCGGCGTCGTCTTCGAGGACAGCTTCCTGTTCTCCACCACGGTGCGGGACAACATCGCCTACGGCCGGCCGGACGCCACCGACGAGGACGTGGTCGCCGCTGCCCGGGCCGCCGAGGCGGACGAGTTCATCCGCGCGCTGCCCGACGGCTACGACACCGTGGTCGGTGAGCGGGGGCTGACGCTGTCCGGCGGGCAGCGTCAGCGGATCGCCCTGGCGCGGGCGCTGCTCCCGGACCCGCGGGTGCTCGTCCTCGACGACGCCACCTCCGCCGTCGACCCGCGGGTCGAGGCCGAGATCAACGCGACGCTGCGCCGGGTGTCGCGCGGGCGCACCACGCTGCTCGTCGCGCACCGCCGCTCGACGCTCGACCTCGCCGACCGCATCGCGGTGCTGGAGCGCGGGAAGGTCGTCGACGTCGGCAGCTACGACGAACTGTGGGAGCGCTGCCCGCTGTTCCGCCTGCTGCTGTCCGGGCCCGGTGAGGACGCCGAGGGCATCGACGCCGGCCGGCTGCCAGCCCCCGAGTCCGACCCCTGGGCCGCCCGCGACCTGGAGCAGACCGCCCCGACGGGGACGCTGGCCGTCAGCGCCGCCCGCCGCGCGGCCGGTGGCGGGCGCGGCGGCGGGGAGGCACTGTTGTCCGCGGTGCCCGCCAGCGACGACCTGCTCGCCAAGGTCGCCGCGCTGCCGCCGGCCACCGACCGTCCCGAGATCCCTGACGCGCTGGCCGAACGCCCCGACCCCGAGTTCGGTCTGCGCCGCCTGGTCCGCCCGCTGCGCGGGTTCCTGCTGCTCGGGCTCGTCCTGGTCGGGCTGGACGCGGTCGCGCAGCTGATCGTGCCGGCGCTGGTCCGCAGCGGCATCGACTCCGGCGTGCAAGCCCACCACGCCGGCACCCTGTACGCCGTCTCCGCGGTCGCGCTGGTCGTGCTGCTCGTCGACTGGGCGATCAGCACCGCCGGCCAGCGCGTCACCGGCCGCACCGGCGAGCGGCTGCTCTACCTGCTCCGGCTGAAGACGTTCGCGCACCTGCAACGGCTCGGGATGGACTACTACGAGCGCGAGCTCGGTGGCCGGATCATGACCCGGATGACGACGGACGTCGATGCGTTGTCGAACTTCCTGCAGACGGGCCTCGTCACCGCGCTGATCAGCGTCCTGACCATCGTCGGGGTCCTCGTCGCGCTGCTCTTGCTCGATCTCAAGCTGTCGCTCGTCCTCCTCGCGATGCTGCCGGTGCTCATCGGCGCAACGCTGCTGTTCCGGCGCCGGGCGGTGCCGGCCTACGTCGAGGCGCGCGAGCGGGTCAGCGCCGTGAACGCCCAGCTGCAGGAGAACGTCGCCGGCGTCCGGGTCACTCAGGCGTTCGGGCGGGAGGGGCGCAACACCGCCGACTACCTCGCCGCGTCGAAGCGCTACCGGGACTCGCGGTTGCGCGCGCAGCGCTACATCTCCACCTACTTCCCGTTCGTCCAGCTGATGTCCGACGTCGCCGCCGCCCTGGTCCTGGCGTTCGGAGCGGTGCGGCTCCGCGACGGGACGCTGTCCGCGGGCGCGCTCATCGCGTTCTTCCTCTACCTGGACGCGTTCTTCTCCCCGGTGCAGCAGCTGTCGCAGGTCTTCGACGGTTACCAGCAGTCCTCGGTCGGCCTGGCGCGGCTGCGGGACCTGCTGCGGACGCCGACCTCGACGCCGCTCCCGCAGGACCCGACGCCCATCCGGGCGCTGCGGGGCGAGGTCGAGCTGCGGGACGTGCACTTCGCGTACACCGGGGCGACCACGGAGGCGCTGCGCGGGGTGACGATGACGGTCGCGCCCGGCGAGACGGTGGCACTCGTCGGCGAGACCGGCGCGGGCAAGTCCAGCGTGATCAAGCTGGTGGCGCGGTTCTACGACCCGACGTCGGGCTCGGTGTGCGTCGACGGGCTCGACCTGCGCACCGTCGACCTCGAGGCGTACCGGCACCGGCTCGGCGTCGTCCCCCAGGAGGCGTACCTGTCGCCGGGGACGGTCCGCGACGCCATCGCCTACGGCCGGCCGGACGCCGCCGACGCCGAGATCGAGGCCGCTGCGCGCGCGGTCGGCGCGCACGACATGATCGCCGGCCTGGACGGCGGCTACTTCGCCGAGGTCGGCGAGCGCGGCGCCAACCTGTCCGCGGGCCAGCGTCAGCTCATCGCGCTGGCGCGAGCCGAGCTCGTCGACCCCGACATCCTGCTGCTGGACGAGGCGACGGCCGCGCTCGATCTGGCCAGCGAGGCCACGGTCACCGAGGCGACCGCGCGGCTGACCCGGCGCCGGACGACGCTGGTCGTGGCGCACCGGCTGACCACCGCGGCGCGCGCGGACCGGATCGTGGTGCTCGACGCCGGGCGGGTCGTGCAGGTCGGCACGCACGAGCAGCTGGTCCGCGCCGAGGGCGTGTACGCGCTGCTGTGGGCCGCGTACACCGGCGCCGACGCCCGGGTCGCCTGAGCTCACTCCTCGCTGACGATGCCGGCGCGGGTCAGGCGCAGCAGCTGGGTGTGCGGCACGATCCCGCGGCGGGTGGCGGCGTCGATGCCGCGGCGGAACGGGACGGCGACGCGGTCGGCCAGGGTGGCCGGCCAGGGGACCGCGCTCACGGCGACGCTGACGGCGACGCCGAACAGCGTCGTCAACAGCCGGTCGCCCATCCAGGTCCCGACCTCGTCGCCGAAGCCGACGCACCCGACGCCCAGGACGATCACCGACAACCGCGCGGCGGCGGCACTGCGCAGCAGCACGCACACGCTCATGCCGATCGCGGCCGCGATGCCCACCGACCAGGGATGGACGCCGACGACGTCGACCAGCAGGACCGCCAGCGACGCCCCGACGACCGAGCCGACCAACCGCAGCAGCCCGAGCAGGCCCGCCTCCTTCGCGCGGACGTCGGCGACGGTCGCCGCCGCGAGCACGGTGTACTCCGGCAGCGGCAGGTGGATCGCCCGCGCGACAGCGAGCCCCACCCCGGCCGACACCGCGGTCTTGACGACGATCTCGACCTTCACTGCACCGCTCCCGTCGCCGAGTCCTCCTGCGGCGGCCATCCTGGCAGCCGGGGGTGGGGAGCGCCGGTCAGCGGCGGCGAGCGGAGCCGCGTTGCGGCTGCCAGACCACCAGCGCCGTCGACGGCCTGCGGTGCCGGTCGAGCTCGTCGTCGGCGCGCTCGAGGTCGGCCTGCAGCTCCCGGACCCGGTCGCGCAGCGCGTCGACCTGCGACTCCAGTTCGATGATCCGCTTGATACCGGACAGGTTGATGCCCTCGTCCTGGCTCAGCCGCTGCACCTCGCGCAGCAGCGCGATGTCGCGGGCGGAGTAGCGCCGGCCCCCGCCGATCGTGCGGCCCGGGGTCACCAGGCCGAGGCGGTCGTACTGCCGCAACGTCTGCGCGTGCATCCCGGCCAGCTGCGCGGCGACCGAGATCACGAAGACCGGCGCGTCCTCCGGGACGTCGTGGAAGCGGATGTCCATCGGCGGGACCTCACCCTCCCGCGCGCCGGGTCAGGTCCGCGCGCGGGTCGTCGCTCTGCGTCGCCGCGTACTTCTCCAACGCCTCACGGGCCTCCCCACTGAGCCGCTGCGGGACGGCGACCTCGACGGTGGCCAGCAGGTCACCGTGACCGCCGCCGCGCTTGGGCACACCGCGCCCGCGCACGCGCAGCGTCCGCCCGCTCGGCGTGCCCGCCGGGACCTTGACCGACACGCTGCCGTAAAGGGTCGGCACGCGGACCGTGGTGCCCAAGGTGGCCTCGGGGAACGTCACCGGGACGGTCAGCGTCAGGTCGTCGCCGCGGCGGCCGAACACCTCGTGCGGGCGGACGTGCACCTTCACCAGCAGGTCACCGGCCGGCCCACCGCGGGCGCCGGGTGTCCCCTTGCCGCGGATCCGCAGCATCGCGCCGTCCCGGACACCGACCGGCACCCGGACGGTGATGGTGCGGGTCTGCGTGGTCACGCCGTTGCCACCGCACTCCGGGCACGGTTCGTCGACCAGCCGGCCGGTGCCCTTGCAGTCCCGGCACGGCTCGCTGAACCCGAACGCGCCCTGGTTGCGGCTGACGAACCCGGAGCCGCCACAGGTCGGGCACGTCCGCGGCGACGTCCCCGGCTTCGCGCCGCTGCCGTGGCAGAGCTGGCAGGTGCCCGGCCCGGTCAGCGACAGCGGGATCTCCCCGCCGCGGACCGCCGCGTCGAAGTCGAGCGTCAGCTCGGCCTCCACGTCGCTGCCCCGGGTCGGCTGCGTGGTCCGGCCGCGCCGGCTCGTGCCGGCACCGCCCCCACCGGCGCCGAACAGGCCGCCGAACAGGTCGCCGAGGCCACCGCCACCGGTCGCGGTCCCCGTCGAGCCCGTGCCGCCGAACAGGTCGTTGATGTCGAACGTCGCGCCCGGGCCCGCCGTGCCGAACCCCCCGCCGAAGCCGCCAGGGCCGCCGAACCCGCCACCGGGGATCCCGCCGCCGGCGAACAGCGTGCGCGCGTCGTCGTACTCCTTGCGGCTCGTCTCGTCGGAGAGCACGGAGTAGGCCTCCGAGACCTCCTTGAAGCGCGCCTCGGCCGTCGCGTTGCCCGGGTTCTTGTCCGGGTGCAGCTCTCGGGCCAGCTTGCGGTACGCCTTCTTGATGTCCGCCTGCGAGGCGTCCTTGGCGACGCCGAGCGTGGCGTAGAAGTCCTTCTCGAGCCAGTCACGGTTCATCGGTCGGCGTCACCTCCTCGTCTCGGCCTTGTCTTGGCGTCGAGTTGCCGTGGGGCCCGGCTTCGTGCGGTGGCTCGGGATCGCGCCCCTCAGGGCGGTCAGGCCTGATCCCTTCGGTGCGCGATCCCGAGCCGCCGCCGCGTCAGTCACCTCGGGTCGTCGTCTCGCTTCGCGTTCCCGGGTCGTCCGTGACCGGCTCGTCGGCGGTGGCGGCGAGGGGCTCGTCGGTGGTGGCGGATGCGTCGGGCTCTACCGCCGTCGCGGGGTGGGTCGCCGGCGGGGTGGACGGGTCGCTGACGCCGACCATGGCGGGACGGAGCAGACGCTCGCCGAGGCGGTAGCCGGGGCGGAGCACCAGCGTGGCGGTGGCGACCGCGACGTCGTCGCGCTCGTCGTGCGTCACGGCCTCGTGGATCGTCGGGTCGAACGGGTCGCCGACATCACCGAAGCGCTCCACGCCGGCCTTGGTCAGCACCGTCTCGAGACCGTCGGCCACCGACTTCAACGCCCCGGTGAGGTCGCCGTGCACTCGGGCACGGTCGACGTCGTCCAGGACCGGCAGCAGCGCCGCGAGGAAGCCGCCGAGCGCGACCTCTCCGGCCGCCAGCCGCTCACGCTCGGCGCGTCGGCGGTAGTTCGCGAACTCGGCCTGGACCCGCTGCAGGTCGGCGGTCCGCTCGGCGAGCAGCCGGGCGTCCTCGCCCACCGCGGCCGGCCCGGGAGCCGCGTCGGCAGTCGCCGCGCCCGCGGCCGGTGCCGCCGCCGGATCAGCGGCAGCACCGGTCGCGTCGCTCCGGACCTTGCGCTTGTCCCGGATCACGACCCGCTCGGGGTCGAACTCGGACTCGCGGGCAGGGTCGGTCACTTGGCCTGCTCCGGGCCCTCGTCCACGACCTCGGCGTCGACCACGCCGCTGTCGGCACCCTCACCGCCACCGGTCGACCCGGCACCGGCCTCACCCGCGGCACCGGCCGCACCGGCAGCGCCCGCGTCGCCGGCAGCACCGCCGGCCGCGTTCCCCGTCGCGTACATCGCGCCGCCGACCTCCTGCGACACCCGCGCCAGCTTCTCCTGCGCCGACTTGATCGTGTCGACATCGGACCCACCGAGCGCCGTGCGCAGGTCACCGAGCGCCGTCTCCAGCTCGGACTTCTTGTCCGCCGGGATCTTGTCGCCGTTGTCCGCGACGAACTTCTCGGTGGCGTACTGCAGGGACTCGGCGGAGTTGCGGACCTCGGCCTCGTCGCGACGGCGGCGGTCCTCCTCGGCGTGTGCCTCGGCCTCCTTCATCATCCGGTCGATCTCGTCCTTGCTCAGGCCCGAGCCACCGGTGATGGTCATGCCCTGTTCCTTGTTGGTGGCCATGTCCTTCGCCGACACGTTGACGATGCCGTTCGCGTCGATGTCGAAGGTGACCTCGATCTGCGGCACGCCCCGCGGCGCCGGCGGCAGGCCGGTCAGCTCGAACATGCCGAGCCGCTTGTTGTACGACGCGATGTCCCGCTCACCCTGGTAGACCTGGATGGCCACGCTGGGCTGGTTGTCGTCGGCCGTGGTGAAGATCTGCGAGCGCTTCGTCGGGATGGTCGTGTTGCGCTCGATGATCTTCTCCATGATGCCGCCCTTGGTCTCGATGCCCAGGGACAGCGGGGTGACGTCGAGCAGCAGGACGTCCTTGACCTCGCCCTTGAGCACGCCGGCCTGCAGCGCGGCGCCGACGGCGACGACCTCGTCGGGGTTGACGCCCTTGTTCGGCTCCTTGCCGCCGGTCAGCTCGCGCACCAGGTCGGTGACGGCCGGCATGCGGGTCGAGCCGCCGACGAGGACCACGTGGTCGATCTGGCCGACGCTGATCCCGGCGTCCTTCATGACGTTCTGGAACGGCGCGCGGGTGCGGTCGAGCAGGTCGCTGGTGATGCGCTGGAACTCGGCGCGGGTCAGCGTCTCGTCGAGGAACAGCGGGTTCTTCTCCGCGTCGACGGTGATGTACGGCAGGTTGATGCTCGTCTGCTGGGAGGCGGACAGCTCGATCTTGGCGCGCTCCGCTGCCTCGCGCAGTCGCTGCATCGCCATCTTGTCCTTGGTCAGGTCGATGCCGTGCGCGGCCTTGAACTTGTCGACCAGCCAGTCGATGACCCGCTGGTCCCAGTCGTCGCCACCGAGGTGGTTGTCGCCGCTGGTCGCCTTGACCTCGATGACGCCCTCGCCGATCTCCAGCAGCGAGACGTCGAAGGTGCCGCCGCCGAGGTCGAAGACGAGGATCGTCTGGTCCTTGCCGCCCTTGTCCAGGCCGTAGGCCAGCGCCGCCGCGGTCGGCTCGTTGATGATGCGCAGGACGTTCAGGCCGGCGATCTGGCCGGCCTCCTTGGTGGCCTGCCGCTGGGAGTCGTTGAAGTACGCCGGGACGGTGATGACCGCGTCCGTGACGTTCTCGCCCAGGTAGGTCTCGGCGTCGCGCTTGAGCTTCTGCAGCACCCGCGCGCTGATCTCCTGCGCCGAGTAGCTCTTGCCGTCGATGTCCGTCTTCCACGACGGGTCGCCCATGTGCCGCTTGACCGACCGGATGGTGCGGTCGACGTTGGTGACTGCCTGGCGCTTGGCGACCTCGCCGACCAGGACCTCGCCGTTCTTGGCGAAGGCGACGACGGACGGGGTCGTGCGCGAGCCCTCGGAGTTCGCGATGACCTCCGGCTCGCCGCCGGTCAGGACGGCGACGACGGAGTTGGTGGTCCCGAGGTCGATGCCGACCGCTCGTGCCATGTGGTTTCTCCCTGATGTGCTGGTGATGGTCAGTGCTCGCCGTCCATTGTCGGACCCGGCGCGAGCCACTGTCAAAGGAACTGAGCCGGCTCGGCTCAACTTCCGGGAGCGGGCGTGAGCTGGACCACACGCGCCACACTCGAGCGATGAGGATCCCGCGGCAGCTGCTCGACCGACTCCTGCGCCGACGTCAGCTCGCCGGTGCCCGCCCGAGACGCTGGCCGGAAGCCGAGGGTCTCGGCCGGCGCCGCCGGCCGGACGACGGGGGCGGTGAGGACGGGGGCGGTGAGGACGGCGGCGCCGCCGTCCGCGAGCCCCGCAGGCCTGGTCCACGACCGCGCAGTGGCGCCGGCGCCGCGATCCCGCCGGCCCCGCCGCAGGTGGTGCGACTGCCTGACGCCCGCGACGGGTCGATCAGCTGAGTGCGACGGCCTCCGCGGGTCTCGCGGCGCGCCGCGCCGGCGTGCGGCGCAGCACCGGCCACCAGGCCAGGCCGATCGCGAAGCACAGCGTGTGGCCGATCGTCGTCATGTCCGGGTCGAGCAGGAGCGGGACGAGCACGGCGAGGGCCGTGCCGACGCCGACCGGCAGGCGCCAGCGCCGCGGGACGAGCAGCAGCGCGGCCCCGGCCGAGGTCCAGATGCCGTAGCTGACACCGACGTCGAGCTGGCCGGCCTCGCTGACCGGCAGCATCCCGGCGGCGATGCCGGCCGCGACCCCGCCCTCGGTGATGAGCGTGGCCAGGACGTGACCGGACAGGAAGACCGCGAGCGTCCGCAGCGGGCCGTAGCGGCGCTCCAGCGGGGCCATGGTCAGCCCGATCGCCGCGGCGTACGGCAGCCAGAACTCGCCGGGCAGGAACAGTGCGCTGGTGACGATCACCCGCAGCGGCCGGGTGGCCAGGTTGTCGATGTTCGTACTGGCCCAGTGCAGGACGGCCTGGTCGTCGCTGACGAGGTGCCGCAGCGCGATCGTCGTCCCGAGCAGGACGACCGCGAAGCCGCTCGCCAGTGGTGCTCGGGACAGCGCCCGGCGGCCCGCTGCCGCTGCGCCCCGCCACCGCACCCGAGGCAGCGGCAGCGCGACGGTCGTCACGAGAAGGAGTCTGCCCGGAGGTGAGGGCAGCCAACCGAGGGCGTGCTACGGATCCGCTGTGTGTCCGCGGGCGTCGTTCAGTCGACCGGGGAGCCGGCCGTCGCCTCCTGCATGGCGGCTTCACCGGCGCCGGAAAGCCCCTCCTCGGTCTCCGCCAACCGCGACCGGTGCACCGGCGGCGTCCCCGCACCGCGCAGCCAGGAGAACACGGCGGCCAGCAAGCACAACCCGGCCGCGAGGTAGAACGCGGCGTGCAGGCCGGTGCCGAACGGCCCGGAGATCAGGTGCGGGAAGAAGCCGCGGCCGGTGAGGTAGTCGTACTGCGCCGGTGACACGTGCGCGGCCGATGCGGAGGGCAGCAGCTGCTGTATCGGGTTGAACCCGAGGAAGGAGGCGAACAGCAGCCCGATGGGCGGCAACTGCGACACCGCCTGCGCCTGACCGGCGGAGACGCCCTGCGCGGTCAGCCCGCTGAACAGCGCATGCGGCAGGCTGCTCGCCAACCCGAGCGTGATGATCGTGAAGAAGACGCCGATGGACAGCACGCTCGCGCTGTTCTGGAAGGTGTTGAGCATCCCGGCCCCGGCGCCGCGCTGGTCCGGCGGCAGGGAGTTCATCACGCTGGAGGTGTTCGGCGCGAAGAACAGCCCCGACGACAGCCCGACGAGCAGCAGCAGGACGGCGAACCAGGCGTAGCCGAAGTCCATCGGCAGCAAGGTGAACAGCACGAAGACCACAGCGGTCAGGGCCACGCCGATCGTCGCGAACGGCCGGGCGCCGAACCGGTCGGACAGCCGGCCGGCCAGCGGCCCGGCGAGCAGGAACCCGATGGTGAGCGGGACGAGGTAGATGCCCGCCCAGAGCGGGGTCCGCTCGAAGCTGTAGCCGTGCAGCGGCAGCCAGATCCCCTGCAGCCAGATGATGAGCATGAACTGCAGGCCGCCCCGGGCCAGCGCCGCGAGCAGTGCCGACAGGTTGCCCATGCTGAACGCGCGGCTGCCGAACAGCGACAACCGGAACATCGGGTCCGCCACTCGGCGCTCGACGACGACGAACGCCAGCAGCACGGCGAGACCGCCGAACAGGCAGATGAGGACGAACGGCCGGGTCCAGCCCATGACGTGACCGCCGTAGGGGTTCAGGCCGTAGACGATGCCGGTGAGGATGGCGACCAGCCCGACCGCGAACAGCAGGTTGCCCGCCCAGTCGATCCGGGCGTGGGTGCGCACCCCGTTGTCGCGCAGTTTCAGCAGCGACCACACCGTTCCGAACGCGCCCAGCGGGACCGAGACGACGAACACCAGCCGCCACTCGATCGGCGCGAGCAGCCCGCCGAGGATCAGGCCGATGAACGAGCCGCCGATGGCGGCCACACCGTTGATCCCGAGCGCCAGCCCGCGCTCCTCGGCGGGGAACGCGTCGGTGAGGATGGCCGAGGAGTTGGCGAACAGGAACGCCCCGCCGACGCCCTGCCCGATCCGCATGAAGATGATCCACAGCGCGCCCGCCGACCCGGTCAGCCACGTCACCGACAGCAGGATCGAGAACACGGTGAACAGGACGAAGCCGAGGTTGAACATCCGGACCCGGCCGTACATGTCACCGATGCGGCCCAGGCTGACGACCAGGACGCTCGTGACGAGCAGGAAGCCCATCAGCGTCCACAGGAAGTAGGACGTGTTGCCCGGCGCGAGCGGGTCGAGCCGGATGCCGCGGAAGATGTTGGGCAGGGCGATGAGCAGGATGGACGCGTTGACCGTCGCCATGAGGACGCCGAGCGTCGTGTTGGACAGCGCGATCCACTTGTAGTGCAGGCCGGGTGCGCGGGTGTCCGGGGCGGTGCTCGCCGACAATGTGGTGCCTTCCGGTGGGACAGGGCTTCCAAGTGGGACAGGGACCTCTGAAGGAGACGAGGCCTCTCGTTAGGCAGCCTAACTAATCGGTGAGCCGGCCTATTTCGTTCACGAGTGCGGCGCCGACGTCGCCGAGGACGTGCGCGCCGCCGCGCACGACCACGCGCCCGTCCACGACGACGGTGTCGACGTCGGCCGCACCCGCGGCGAGCAGCGCCTGGTCGGGGTCGGCGCCGGCGGTGCGGACGGTGTCGAGCCGGACGGCGACGAGGTCGGCGCGGGCGCCCGGTCGCAGGACGCCGGCATCCGGCCATCCGAGGGTGTCGTGCCCGGTCATCGCGGAGACGAGCTCCGCCGGCGTGAAGTGGCCGCGCCGGCCGGTGGCCAGCCGCTGGTCCATCTCGAGCGCCCGCGCCTCCTCGAACGGGTCGACGACGACGTGCTGGTCGCTGCCGAGGGTCAGCCGGCATCCCGCGTCGGCCAGGCGCCGGGTGGGGCCGATCCCGTCGGCGAGGTCACGCTCGGTCGTGGGGCACACGCTCACCACCGTCGCGGTGTCGCCGAGCAGGCCGATGTCCGCCTCGCTCAGGTGCGTCGCGTGCACCGCGGTCGTGGTCGGCCCGAGCGCGCCGGACTCGTGCAGCAGCTGCGTGGGCGTGACGCCGTAGGCCGCGAGGCACTGCTCGTTCTCGGCCGGCTGCTCGGACAGGTGGACGTGCAGCGGTCGGCCGGCCGCCGCCGCGACGACGGCGGGGACGGCCTCGCGCGGCACCGCCCGGACGCTGTGCACCGCGACGCCGAGCCGGGCCTGCGGCGGCGGGGCGATCCGGGCGACGCGGGCGGCCCAGCGCTCGACGGTGCCGTCACCGAAGCCGGCCTGCTCCGGGCGCAGCGGCTCGCCGATCCCGCCGGTGAGGTAACAGGCGTCGAGCAGCGTGATCCGGATGCCCGCCTCGCCCGCGGCGGCCATGAGCGCGTCCCCCATGGCGTTGCCGAGCCCGGCCCGGGCGTAGTGGAACTCGCCGACGCACGTCGTCCCGGCCAGCGCCATCTCCGCGTACACCGCGCGGGCGAGGGCGTGGTAGCCGTCCGGGGTCAGCCGGCGGGCGAGCGCGTACATCGCCTCACGCCAGGTCCAGAACGACCCGCCGACCGCCGAGGTCCCCGCGGTGCGCCCGCGCAGCGCGCGGTGGAACGCGTGGCTGTGGGTGTTCGCGATGCCGGGCAGCACGACGCCGGGCAGGACGTCGTCGCCGGGCTGCACGGGCCCGGCCCCGAGCGCGGTCACCCGGCCGTCCTCGACGTGGATCCGCACGTCCCGGCGCAGCTCGGCGCCCACCCAGGCGTGCCGGGCGGCGTAGACGGTCACCGATCGCGGTTTCTGGGCGTCTCTAGCCGACGCGGTAGAGACGGCGAGACGAGCAGATCGGCGAGCACGGCGGTGAGCGCGTCGACGCCGGCCAGGCAGTCCGTGCGCTCGGCGAACTCGGCGGGTGAGTGGGAGACGCCGGTGGGGTTGCGCACGAACAGCATCGTCGCGGGGATGCCCGCCGCGGCGAGGATGCCGGCGTCGTGCCCCGCGCCCGTGCCGAGCACGGGGGCGTCCCCGAGCACGGCCGCCGCCCGGGCTGTGACCTCGTCGGCGAACCGGGTCGGGCCGGTCCAGGACTCCTCCGTCAGCGTCCCGCCCTGGTCGGCGACGAGCGCCGCGAGCTCGGCCACCACCGCGCGGACGGCGTCCGCCGAGGGCGCACGGGCGTCGAGCCAACCGGTGACCGAGGAGGCGATCGCGTTGACGCCGTTGGGTTCCACGCGGACCTTGCCGCAGGTGGCGAGCGCCGCGTGCCGCTCCGCCGAGTCCCGGGCGGCCAGTACCAGCCGGGCGTAGGACAGGACGGCGTCGCGTCGCTCGTCCAGTGCCGTCGTGCCGGCGTGGTCGGCCTCACCGGGAAGGTCCGCTCGCCAGCGGCCGTGCGGCCAGATGCCGCTGCCGACGCCGACGGCCGCCGCCCGTGGGCCCAGGGCACGGCCCTGTTCCACGTGCAGCTCGACGTGCACGCCGACCCGGCCGAGGACGTCGGGGTCCGCGCCCACCGACGCCGGCGGCACGCCGATGACCTCGGCCAGCGACGTCCCGTCCGCGTCGCGCAGCGCGAGCGCCCGCGCCGGGGCGAGCGCGCCAGTCACCAGTCGCGAGCCGGCGCACGCGACACCGAAGCGGGCGCCCTCCTCGTCGGCGAAGTTGGCGATGGCCAGGGGCCGCACCGGCGTGACGCCGGACTCCCGGAGCGCGTCGACCGCGCAGAACGCCGACACGACGCCGAGCGGCCCGTCGAAAGCGCCGCCGTCGGGCACCGAGTCCAGGTGCGACCCGGTGGTCACCGCGCGACCGACCACCCCGGGCGGGACCCACCACGCCCACTGGTTGCCCGCCCGGTCGACGGTCACGTCGAGCCCGCGCGCGTCCGCCTCCGCGGCGAACCACTCCCGCAGCTCCGCGTCGACGCCCGTCCACGCCGAGCGCCGGTACCCGCCGGACGCCGACCGGCCGATCGGCTCGAGAGCCGACCAGAGCCGGTCGAACGTCGCGGACCCGGTCAGGACGCGGGCTTCGCCAGGTCGGCGATCGAGGTGAGGCCGTACTTGGTCGAGGTGTCCTTGGTGACGACGATGGCGTCCTTGTCCTCGGCGGCGGACTTGTCGAGCACCGTCAGCCCGCTCGGCACCGCCTTCTGCAGCGCGGCGTACACGTCGTCGGACGAGGTCGCTGTCGCCGTCTTGTCGAAGTACTGCAGCAGCACGCCGGAGTACTCCGGGATGAGGTCGATGGAGCCGTCCTTCAGCGCGGGGATGTAGGTCTCCCGGCTACCGATGTTGAGCTTCGTGGTCACCGTCGCTCCGGAGGCCTTCAGCGCTTCGGCGTAGATGTCGGCGAGCAGGACGTTCTCCTGGAAGTTCGCCGAGCCGACCGTGAGTGTCACGCCCTTCGCCGGCTGCGACGCGGCGGCCTGCTGCAACCCGAGACCGAGCAGCCAGCCGTCGGCGACCTGCACCGGGTCCTGCTTGTCGGTGACGACCTTGACGAGCAGCTGGGTGAGCGTGGTGGTGTCGAGCTTGCCGCTGACGGTGTTCAGCACGAGCTTCACGCCGTCGGTGGCCTTGCTCTGGTTGATCAGCGGCAGGACGTTCTGCGCGGCGAAGTTGTTCTTCGGGTCCTGCAGGATGACGAAGTTGTTCGCTGGGATGCTCGGGTCGGTGGTGAACAGGTCGGCGGCCTCGACTTGGCCGTTCTTGAGCGCGTTGACCGTCAGCGGGCCGCCGGCGTCGAGCTTCTTGAAGGTCTTGAACGTGACGCCGTAGTTCTTCTGCAACCCGGGGACGCCGTCCGGCCGGGTCGCGAACTCCGGCGGGCCGCCGAGGGTCAGCTTGCTGGCGACCGTGTTCGACGCGCCACTGGAGCCGCCCGCCGCGGCCGACGAGCCGCCGCCGGACGACGAGCTGCCGCTGCTGCCGCAGGCGGTGAGGCCGACGACCGCTACTGCGGACACCGCGGACACCAGCGTGAGTGCCGTGCGCTTCATGGGTTCTCCTCTGTCAGGGTCTGGGGACGGCCGTCGGTCAGCCGGACGGGACGGCGGCCGCGGGTCGGGTGGTCTCGGACTCGGTGAGCCGGCCCGCGACGGCGTTCTCGGTCGCCGCGTCCTCCTCACGCGGCGTCGGGCCGCCGCGGCGGCGGCCGGAGCCGCGCCCGGTGATGCCCGGCGAGACGGTGTAGCGCTGGACGAGCGCGAGGACGACGTCGGCGACGACGGCGAGTGCGGCGACGAGGATCGCCCCGCCGGTGCGCTGGCCGACGTCCTGCTGGGCCAGCCCGTCGTAGACGAACCGGCCGAACCCGCCGAGGCCGATGTAGGCCGCGATGGTCGCGGTCGCGATCACCTGCAACGTGGCGCTGCGCAAGCCGGAGAAGATCAGCGGCAACGCGTTGGGCAGCTCGACGCGCCACAGCACCTGGCTGCCGGTCATCCCCATGCCGCGCGCCGCGTCGCGGGCGGCGGGGTCGACGTTCTGCACACCGGCGAAGGTGTTGGCGAGCACCGGTGGGATGGCGAGCAGACCGAGCACGATCTCGGTCGGCACGAGGTAGACGGCGTCGCCCTTCACCCGCGACGCCAGGATCAGGAAGAAGAGGATCAGCAGCCCGACCGAGGGCAGCGAGCGCAGCCCGTTCGCGGCGGACACGACGAACCGCGCGCGGTTGGCGTGGCCGATCAGCAGCCCGAGCGGCAGCCCGACGACCACCGCGATGGCCAGCGCGATGAGCGAGTACTGCACGTGTCGCACCAGCTGGTCGAGGATGCCGTCGGTCATCGTCCAGTTCAACGGGTCGTTCAGCCAGAGGAACGTCGCGTGGATCATCGCGCCGCCACCGCCCGTCGCCATGGGGTGGCCACCCGGCCGAGCACCAGCACGAGCGCGTCGAGCACGACCGCGAGCAGGACGCAGAGCACGATGCCGAGCAGGATCGGCGCGTAGTACGACAGCTGGAACCCCGCCGTGAAGAGCTGCCCCAGCTCGGGGACGCCGACCGTGCCGGCGATCGCGACCAGGCTGACGTTCGCCACCACCGCCACCCGCAACCCGGCCGCGATGACCGGGACCGCGATCGGCAGCTCGACCCGGACCAGGCGCTGCAGCCGGGTGTGTCCCATCGCGGTGGCGGCTTGGGTGACCTCCGGTGGGACGGAGGCCAGTCCATCGGCGACGACCCGGACCAGCAGGGCGACGGTGTAGACGGTGAGCGCGACCGCGACGTTGATCGGGTCGAGGATCTGGGTGTGCAGGATGCCCGGCATCGCGACGAACAGCGCGATGGACGGGATCGTGTACAGCAGCCCGGTCAGCGTGACCATCGGCGGGTAGACGAACCGGTAGCGGCGGGCCAGGTAGCCCAGCGGCAGGGAGATGACCAGCCCCGCGACAACGGGTACGACGGACAGCCAGGCGTGCGACCACAGCCAGCTCAGCACGGTGCTCTGGTTCTGCCGGAAGTAGCCCCACAGGTCGTACTGGCCAGGCGCTCCGGCGAGCACGGTCGTGGCGGCGCTCATCGGCGGTGCCCGTTCTTCTCGACCTTTTCCAGCACCTCCGCGGCGCCGACGGTGCCGAGCAGGCTGCCGTCGCCGTCGACGACCACGCCGCGGCCCGACGGGGAGGACAGCGCGGCGTCCAGCGCCTCGCGCAGCGTCCCGGCTTCGGTCGCGAGCGTGCCGCCGAGGTTCAGGTGGTCCTCGCGGACGTCACCGGCCAGCGCGGCATCGCCGAGTCCGCTCAGCGCCAGCCAGCCCAGCGGGTGCCGCCGGTCGTCGACGACGAGCACCCACCCGTCGCGGGCGGCGTCACGCGCGGCGCGCAGCGGGCTGCCCAACCGCACCGCGGGCTCCTCGCTGACCGGCAGCGAGCCCGCGGCGGCGAAGCCGAGCGCACGGTAGCCGCGGTCGCGGCCGACGAAGCCGGCGACGAACGGGTCGGCCGGTGCGGACAGGAGCTCGGCCGGCGACGCCAGCTGGGCGAGCCGGCCGCCGACGCGCAGCACCGCCACCTGGTCGCCGAGCTTGATCGCCTCGTCGATGTCGTGGGTGACGAACACGATCGTCTTGCCGAGCTCGTCCTGCAGGCGGAGGAACTCGTCCTGCAGCTGGGCGCGCACGACCGGGTCGACCGCGCTGAACGGCTCGTCCATGAGCATCACCGGCGGATCGGCGGCCAACGCCCGGGCCACGCCGACGCGCTGCTGCTGGCCGCCGGAGAGCTGACCGGGGTAGCGCTTGGCCATCGCCGGCTCGAGCCCGACCCGTTCCATGAGCTCACCGGCGCGGGCGCGGGCCTGCTTGCGGTCGTGCCGGAGCAACCGCGGGACGGTGGTGATGTTGTCGAGGACCGTGCGGTGCGGGAACAGGCCTGCCTGCTGGATGACGTAGCCGATCCCGCGGCGCAGCTGCGCGGGGGGGACGGCCGCGGTGTCCTGGTCGTCGAGCATGATCCGCCCCGACGACGGGTCGATCATCCGGTTGATCATGCGCAGGCTCGTCGTCTTGCCGCAGCCGGACGGCCCGACGAGCACGGTGATCTGCCCGGACGGCGCCTCGAGGCTGAGCTCGTCGACGGCGACCGTGCCGTCGGGGTAGCGCTTGGTGACCGACTCGAACCGGATCATGTGGCGACCGCCCTCGGGGTCGGGGAAGAGGTCACGCCGAACGACGCCGACAGGGCTTCGGCCTCGGCGCGGACGGCGTCGCCGTAGCTGTGCATCGTGTCTTCGGCGATGCGGTACGTCGGCCCGACGACCGACAGCGCGCCGGCGACACCGCCGGGGCGCCGCACGGGAGCGGCGATGGCCGTCACGTCGGGGTCGGTCTCGTCCCGCTCGGCGATGTAGCCCTCGTCCGGGACGACGCCGCGCAGCGCCTGTCCGACGGCCAGTCCGCTCATCGGCACCGACCGCCCGACCCAGCTGGTGTGCCGCACCGGGTGCGTCCCCTCGACCATCGCGACGTAGATGGCGGTGTCACCGGAGCCGGTCATCGACAGGTACGCCGACTCCCCCGTCGCCTCGACCAGCCGCTGCAGCGCGGGCTCGGCCTGCCGGACCAGCGCCTGCCGGCCGAAGGTCGCGGCGCCGAGCTGGATCAGCTTGGGGCCGCCGCGGAACCAGCCGCCGGCGTCGCGGCGGACGAACCCGGAGGCCTCGAGCGTGCGCAGCAGGCGCAGCGCCGTGCTGGGAGGCAATCCGACCCGTCGCGCGCACTCGGTGAGCGTCAGCGCCTCGGCAGTGCCCACTTCGGCGAGCAGCGCGAGGGCGCGCTCGACCGTCCGGGCGGTCTGCGAGATGGCGGTCATGGCGGTGCTGTTGTCACCCTCTGCAAGTCGGCTTCCGTGCTGCGACAGCAACCCAAGCACGAGGGTCCGACAACGTCGCCCCGGCGATGGCGATCGTTACCGGAAGTTCACCGCTGCGGCGGCGGTCCCGGACGGCGCCGACCGCCCCGGGAGGAGCCCGGCGCACCGGACACGCCGGACACGCCGGGCGCGCCGGGGACACCGGGCCCGCCGGAGAGCCCGGGCAGTCCGGGTAGCCCGGGCAGCCCGGGCAGCCCGGGCAGCTCGGCGACCCGGCGCAGCGCCTCCTCCACGCCGTGCACGACACGCTCGAGCGAGGCCGCGATCACCGCCACCTGGCGCTGGCTGTCGGCCAGCGACGTCAGCGCCGGCAGCCCGTCGCGGCGGACGGCGTCGAGGACCTCCGGGATCTCCTGCAGCTGCGCCGCGTCGAGCCGCGGCAGCGCATCGAGCAACGGCGCCAGCCGCTCCAACCTGGGCGCGAGGGCGGCCAGCGGGATCTCCAGCGGCTCGGTCAGGGCGTCCAGCCGCGCGATGATGCGGTCCAGCCGCTGCACCGACGAGGCGAAGGCCAGGAACGCGTCGTTGGCAGCCCGGAGCGTCGCCGGCAGGGCGGCGATCAGCCGCGCCTGATCCTCGATGCCCCGGACCAGCTCGGCGAGCAGCGGGACCCGGCCGCTCGGCGTGTGCCCGGCGCTCTGCGTGTGCCCGGCGCTCTGCGTGCGCTCGGTGCTCTGCGTGCGCTCGGTGCGCTCCGTGCGCTCGGCGCGTTCCGTGCGCTGCGTGGCGGACGGGTCGGGCTGGCGCGCTGGCACGCTGCCCTGTCTACCGGTCCTGCGGTGCCGCGTCGACGGGACGGACGCGGCGCGATCGAGGCCGGTAGTGCCGATCCGCGCCGCGCGCGCCGTTGCTCCGTTGCTCCGCGAGTGGTCCGTTGCTCCGTTGCTCCGTTGCTCCGCGGGTGGTCCGTTGCGCGCCGAGTGGTCCGTTGCTCCGCGAGTGGTCCGTTGCTCCGCGAGTGGTCCGTTGCTCCGCGAGTGGTCACCGATCGGGTGACCACTCGGCGCGCACGTGACCACCCGGGACGACAACTGGCCACTAGGTGGTGACGACTGTGACACCGCGGCGCCTCCGACGTCGGTGCGCCGAATGCGTCGTTGCGCCTCCGACGTCGGCGCGCCGAGTGCGTCGGTGCGCCGTACAGCCGTGGGAGCACACTGTGTGGCCGGCACCAGGTGCGCGGCGTGCTTCTGTTACTCGCGAGTAACTTGAGGCGGTCCGCACCGTTCCACCACCCCAGCCAGGAGGACCTCCCGGATGAGCGGCACCCCGCTGGCCGACGGCGTGTTCATCGACTGGTCGTACACCTCACCGGGCTGGCTGCGCTGGTCGCTGGCGCTGGCGATGCTCGTCGCCACGGCCGCGATCGCCGGGAACCGGGTGGCGTGGCTGGTCCGGCTGATCCGTTCCGGACGTCCTGCTCCGGGCCGTAGCGACGAGGTCGGGGTCCGCCTGCGCAGCGAGGCCGTCGAGGTGTTCGGCCAGCGCAAGCTGCTGAAGTGGTCGGCTCCCGGGATCGCCCACTTCTTGACGTTCTGGGGCTTCGTCGTGCTCGGCATCACGATCGTCGAGGCGTTCGGGGCGTTGGTGATCAGCCAGGACTTCGCGTTCCCCGTGATCGGCCGGGCCCGCTGGCTGGGTTTCCTGGAGGACTTCTTCGCCGTCGCGGTCCTGGCCGGCATCACCTGGTTCGCGATCAACCGGCTCCGCAACGCCCCCGCGCGCAAGCAGCGCGCCAGCCGCTTCTACGGCTCGCACACCGGCCCGGCGTGGGCGGTACTCGGCATGATCGCGCTGGTCATCGTCACGCTGCTGGTCTACCGCGGCGCGCAGTGGAACACCGGCCACTTCCCGTTCGGGAAGTCGAAGTGGCCGTTCGCCTCCTACCTGGTCGCGCAGGCGCTGCGGCCCGGCGCGCACAACCAGGGCATCGAGACGACCTTCCTGCTGCTGCAGATGGCCGTCGTGTTCGGCTTCGCCATCCTGGTCACCTACTCGAAGCACCTGCACATCGCGACGGCGCCGCTCAACGTGGCCACCAAGCGGGAGCCGGACGGGCTCGGGCCGCTGCTACCGGTCACCGACGACGCCGGCGCGCCGATCGACTTCATGGACGCCGAGAACCTGTCGGAGGACACCGTCTTCGGCAAGGGCAAGATCGAGGACTTCACCTGGAAGGGGTACCTCGACTTCGCCACGTGCACCGAGTGCGGCCGGTGCCAGTCGCAGTGCCCGGCATGGAACACCGCCAAGCCGCTGTCGCCGAAGCTCGTGATCATGGACCTGCGCGACCACCTGTTCGCGAAAGCGCCCTACCTCATCGGTGGCCAGAAGGTGCCGGACAACGCCGCGACGCCGAGTTTCGAGGCCGGCGAGGCCGGCCGGCACGTCCCCGAGTCCGGCTACCCGCGCGTCGAGGGGCCCTCCGAGGCGCAGGCGCTGCGCCCGCTGGTGGGCACCGCCGAGCAGGGCGGCGTCATCGACCCGGACGTGCTGTGGTCCTGCACGACCTGCGGGGCGTGCGTGGAGCAGTGCCCGGTCGACATCGAGCACGTCGACCACATCCTCGACATGCGGCGCTACCAGGTGCTGATCGAGTCGGCGTTCCCGTCCGAGGCCGGCTCGATGCTGCGCAACCTCGAGAACAAGGGCAACCCGTGGGGACTGTCCGAACGCGCCCGGGAGGAGTGGACCGACGGGCTCGGCTTCGACGTCCGGCGCGCTGAGCCCGGCACCCCGCTCGAGGCGGAGGTCGAGTACCTGTTCTGGGTCGGCTGCGCCGGAGCGCTCGAGGACCGGGCGAAGAAAGTCACCCGCGCCTTCGCCGAGCTGCTGCACGTCGCCGGGGTGGACTTCGCGGTGCTCGGCACGGGCGAGACGTGCTCCGGCGACCCGGCGCGGCGCCTGGGCAACGAGTTCGTCTTCCAGATGCTCGCCATGCAGAACGTCGAGACCCTCAACTCGATCACCCGCGCCGCGCCGTTGAAGATCGTCGCCACCTGCCCGCACTGCTTCAACACCCTGGGGCGGGAGTACCCGCAGCTCGGCGGCCACTACGAGGTCGTCCACCACACCCAGCTGTTGGGGAAACTCGTCGAGCAAGGACGGTTGACCCCGGTCGAGCCGGTGGACAAGAAGGTCACCTACCACGACCCGTGCTACCTCGGCCGCCACAACAAGGTCTACACACCGCCGCGCGAGGTCCTCGACAGCGTCCCGCGGCTGCGCCAGCAGGAGATGCACCGCTGCAAGGACCGCGGCTTCTGCTGCGGCGCCGGAGGCGCCCGCTTCTGGATGGAGGAGAAGATCGGCAAGCGGATCAACGTCGAGCGCACCGACGAGGCACTCGGGCTCGACCCGGACCTGATCTCGACCGCCTGCCCCTTCTGCATGGTCATGCTCTCCGACGCAGTGACAGCCAAGAAGGCCGAAGGCGCTGCCCGCGACGACGTCCAGGTCCTCGACGTGGCGCAGATCCTGCAACAGTCCCTGGCCGCACAGGACGCGCCCGGCTCGCAGCCCGCATCTACCGCGACCGCCTAGCGGCCCGACGTCATCGACCTCAGCCGGGCGGGCGGGCGCCCGCGCGCCGACGGCGGGTCGCGTGCGTCCCGGTCGGGGTGGCCCGCGTCGGGTCGCCGCGGGCGCTCAGCGGCAGCGCCCCGAGCCAGTTGCGGAACTCTTGATGTTCTCTCGGGACGGCGGGGGGATCCGGACCGCGATCAACGTCTGCACCCGGCGGTCGATGGCAGCCAGGTCCACGTCGCGGACGGCGCCGCGGATCAACTGCTCGGGCCCCGCGACCGCAACGCGACGCCCACCGGCGAGCTGCCGCTGCTGACCTGGTCGTTGCACGTCGTCGCCGGCCGCCGCCCGCCGAGTGGTCCGTTGCGCCGCGAGTGGTCCGTTGCACGCCGAGTGGGCGACGTTCCGGTGCCCACTCGGCGTTCACGTGCCCACCCGGGGAGGAAGTGGCCACCCGGCGGAGGAAGTGGCCACCCCGGGAACGGAAGTGGCCACCACGGGACGGAAGTGGCCACCCGGGGGCCGAGTGAGCGCCCCGGAAGAGACGTGTCCGCCGGAGCTGTGAACTGGTCGTCCACCGGCGAGGAGTGCGACGTTGCGTCGTGGTACGCGCGCCCGAGCGTCGTACTCTGCCCTGCGATGAGACCGCGCGACGTCGTCGACTACGCGCTGCAGCGCCGGGCCAGGCTGGCCGACCTGCGGTGCGGGCGCACGTCCGCCCTCGAGGCCTGTGACGCGCAGCCGTACCTGAAACTGGCCGCCCGCCACCACGGTGAGCGGGTCGCCAACGCCTGCCCGGTGTGCCACGGCCGGGGGCTGCGTCTCGTGCACTACGTCTACGGCGACAACCTCGGCCGCATCGCCGGGCAGGCGAAGACCCGCTCCGACCTGGCCCGGATGGCCCGGCTCCGCTCGTTCACCGTCTACGCGGTCGAGGTCTGCCTCGACTGCGGCTGGAACCACCTGAGCCGGTCGTTCCGGCTCGGTTCCGACGACGGGGGCGCCCACCCGGCGGCGCGCGCCGCGGACGGATGACCCGCGCCGCACCGCCGCACCACCCGCCACCGTCGGCTTCCCCGCCGGCGCCGCCGGGGCCTCGGACGCGGCGGGAGCGGCGGCGGGCCCGGCGCCGGGCGCACCGCGCCCGGATCGCCGCGATGTCGCGGACGCGCCGCGTCGGTCGCCGGCTGGCCCGGACGGCGGCCGTGCTGCTCGTCCTCGTCGTGGCGCTCGCGACGACGGCGGTGTTCGGCTTCTACGAGCTGTCCGACGTGCCGTCACCGCAGTCGCTGCCCCTGCCGCAGGCGACCGTCCTCGAGTACTCCGACGGCACGCCGATGGCCCGCGTCGGCGACCTCAACCGGACCATCGTGCCGCTCTCCCGGGTCCCCGACGACGTCCGCTGGGCGGTGCTCGCCGCGGAGGACCGCGGCTTCTACAGCGAGCCCGGCGTCTCGGCGCGCGGCATGCTGCGGGCGGTGTGGGACGACGTCGTCAACGGCGGCAGTCAGGGCGGGTCGACGATCACCCAGCAGTACGCGAAGAACGTCTACCTGAACTCGGAGCAAACCCTCGGGCGCAAGCTGCGCGAGCTCGCCATCGCGGTCAAGCTCGACCGCGAGTACTCGAAGGACCAGATCCTCGAGTACTACCTCAACACCGTCTACTTCGGCCGCGGCGCCTACGGGGTGCAGGCCGCCGCCCAGGCCTACTTCGGGGTCGACGTCGACCGGCTCAGCGCCACGCAGGGCGCGCTGCTGGCCGGGCTGCTGCAGTCCCCGTCCCAGGACGACCCCGCGGTGTCCCCCGAGCGGGCGCGCGCCCGCTGGCGCTACGTCCTCGACGGGATGGTCGCGACCGGGCACCTCGCGCGTGCTGACGGCGACCGGTTGCCGTTCCCGACGACCCGTCCGCCGCGACCGGCCGGGCAGCTGGGCGACCCAGGACCGGCGGGCCTGGTGATCCGGCAGGTGTACGCCGAGCTGGCAGTGGACGGCATCAGCCGCCAGCAGGTCGACAGCGACGGCCTCGTCATCCGGACGACGATCGACCCGCGCGCCCAGGACGCCGCCGTCCGCGCGGTCGGGACGGTGTTCACCGGCGCGCCGTACCAGGCGGGGATGCACCAGGCGCTGGTCGCCGAGAACCCCGCCGACGGCGCGGTGCTCGCCTACTACGGCGGTTCGGACGGCAGCGGGTTCGACTACGCCACACAGGGCTTCCGGCCGCCCGGCTCGACCTTCAAGCCGTACACCGTCGCCACCGTCCTCACCGCCACCGCGCAGCGGACCACGTCGGTGCCGCTCGCGGTCGATTCCCTCGTCGACGGCTCCGACGCGCGGATGGTGCAGGGTGTCAAGGTCTTCAACGACCCCGCCGACGGCGCGGTCAGCCTGCCGCGGGTGAGCGTCGCGCAGGCGATGGACTACTCGCTCAACACCACGTTCGCGCAGCTCGCCGTGGACGCCGGCACCGACGCGGTCGCCCGCACCGCGCGGGCCGTCACCGGAGTCCCGGCGACCACCTCCGCCGGCGCACCGACGCTGGCCGACGCGAACGGTGCCGTGTCCTTCGGCATCGGGATCGGCAACTACCCCGTGCGCCCGATCGACCAGGCGACCGGCTACGCGACCCTCGCCAGCGGCGGGACCTACCACGCGCCCTACCTCGTCCAGGCCGTCACCGACTCCGGCGGCGCGATCCTGTTCGAGCACGCGGCACCCGCCGCCGCCCAGGTGCTCGACCCACGGGTGGCCAACGACGTCACGCTGACTCTCGAGCCGGTCGCCGCGCGGTCCGGGACCGCGCTGGCCGGTGGACGGCCGTCGGCGGCCAAGACCGGCACCGTCGGCCTCCAGGGCCCGGACTCCGGCAAGCCGACGGCGACCCGCAACACCGACTACGGCAACAGCGACGCCTGGATGGTCGGCTTCACCCCGCAGGTCAGCGCCGCGGTGTGGGTCGGCACTGGCGAGGACAGGCCGATCGTCAACGCCCACGGGACACCGGAGTACGGCTCCGACCTGCCCGCGAAGACCTGGAAGCTGTTCCTCGACACCTACCTCGCCGGCGCGCCGGTGCTGCGGCTGCCGACGACGCAGCAGCTGCACGTCGCGGCACGCTGACCACGCCCCACGGCGGCGCCGGTGCGCGGTGGCCGGCGGGCGTCCCACGAACGGCTGGCACGATGCCCCGGTGACCACCACCGCGCCGCCCCACCCCGGGCCGGCGCCGGAACAGGCACCCGAGCACGCCGCCGAGCAGGCGCCCAGCCGCCGGGACCCCACCACGGCCCGCGCCAGCGAGGTGATCGGCGGCCCGTGGGGACGCCACGCGGTGGCCGGGCTGTGGTGGACCCCGCTGCGTGTCCTGCTCGCCTTCGCCGCCGTCACCCTGCTGCTCGGCTACGCGCAGAAGAGCCCGTGCGCCGACGGTCAGTGGACGGCGTACAAGCAGTACACCCACGTCTGTTACTCCGACGTCGTCCCACTGTGGGGCGGTGAGGGGTTGGAGCAGGGTCAGGTCCCCTACCGCGACCACGCCGTCGAGTACCCCGTGCTCACCGGCGGGTTCATGGCCGTCACGTCGGTGCTCACCCACGCCGTGCTGGACCTCGAGACCCGCTGGTCCGGCGTGATCGTGTTCGGCGCGATCACCGCGTTCCTGCTCGCGGCGTGCGGGCTACTGGCGGTGGCGGCGACCGCCGGCGCGGCGGGACGACGGCCCTACGACGCGGCGATCTTCGCACTGTCGCCACTGCTGGTCTTCCACGCCTTCTCGAACTGGGACCTGTTCGCCATGGCCCTGGCCAGTGGCGCGCTCTGGGCCTGGGCGCGCGACCGGCCGGTGCTCGCCGGGACGCTCATCGGGCTCGGCACCGCGGCGAAGCTCTACCCCGTGCTGCTGCTGGTCCCGCTCGTACTGCTGGCGGCCCGGACGAGGGTGGTCCGCCCGGTCGCTTACGCGGTGGCGGCCGCCGTCGTCGCCTGGCTCGCGGTCGACGTCCCAGTCGCGGTGGCGTACTACGGCGGCTGGTCGGAGTTCTACCGGTTCAGCATCGCGCGCCCGGCCGAGGCCAGCACGGTGTGGTTCATGGGCAACTACCTGAACACGGTCGGCTTCCGCGGCGGCCTCCCGCCGTCGTGGACGCCGCCGGGCGCCGCTGTCGCCCTGCTGTTGCTCGCGGCGCTGGCCGGGCTGGCGTGGTTGGCGCTCACGGCACCCGCACGCCCGCGAGTCGCCCAGCTGGCCTTCCTCGCGGTGCTGGCCTTCCTGCTCACGACGAAGGTGTGGAGCCCGCAGTACTCGCTGTGGCTGGTGCCCCTGCTCGCGCTGGCCCGTCCGCGGTGGCGACTCGCCCTGGTGTGGCAGGCCAGCGAGATCCTGGTCTGGGTGCTCACGCTGCTGTGGCTGGCCGGGTTGGGCGTCCCGTCGCGCGGCCTGGACTACGGCTGGCTGATGACGGCCCTGCTGCTGCGCGACGCCCTGCTGATCGCTCTCGCGGTGCTCGTCATCCGGGAGATGTGGCACCCGGAGCTCGACGTGGTGCGCGCCTCGGGGCTCGACGACCCGGCCGGCGGGCCCTTCGACGGGGTGGCCGCGCCGCCGCTGACCGGCTGGCGTCGTCCGGCGCCCGAGCCGGACGCGGACGGGCCGGTCGGCGTCCGCTGGTAAGCTGACACGGTTCGGGCGGGGCCGCGCAGACCGCGGCACGACCCGCCCGCCTCCTGCCACGGACCGTCCGTGGCCGCCGGAGTCCACAGGAGGACTGGCAGCCGCATGCGCCGCTACGAAGTCATGGTCATCCTCGACCCCTCGCTCGAGGAGCGGACGATCACCCCGTCCCTCGACACGTTCCTCAACGTCGTGAAGAACGCCGGCGGCAGCGTCGAGAAGGTCGACGTCTGGGGGTCGCGCCGCCTGGCTTTCGAGATCGACAAGCACACCGAGGGCATCTACGCGGTCATCGACCTGACCGCTGAGCCCGCCGCCGTGCTCGAGCTCGACCGTCAGCTCAACCTCAACGAGTCCGTCCTGCGGACCAAGGTCATCCGCCCGGACGTGCGCTGATGGCCGGCGAAACGGTCCTCACCGTCGTCGGCAACCTCACCGCCGACCCGGAGCTGCGCTTCACCCCCTCCGGTGCGGCCGTGGCGTCGTTCACCGTCGCCTCCACCCCGCGCACCTTCGACCGCGCGAGCAACGAGTGGAAAGACGGCGAGGCGCTGTTCCTGCGTTGCTCGATCTGGCGCCAGGCGGCGGAGAACGTCGCCGAGACGCTGCAGCGCGGGATGCGCGTCATCGTCTCCGGCCGGCTCAAGCAGCGCAGCTTCGAGACCCGCGAGGGCGAGAAGCGCACCGTCATCGAACTCGACGTCGACGAGATCGGCCCGTCGCTGCGTTACGCGACCGCCAAGGTCAACCGCACCCAGCGCGGCTCGTCCGGCGGCGGGTTCGGCGCCTCCGGCGGCGGCGACTTCGGCGGGTCCACAGGTGGCTCCGGTGGCTCCGGTGGCTCCGGTGGTTCCGGTGGTCCGGGCGGGTCCTCCGGCGGCCAGTCCGCCGCAGCCGACGACCCCTGGAGCACCGGCCCGTCCTCCGGCGGCTTCTCCGACGAGCCCCCCTTCTGATCAGGAGCACCCCATGCCCAAGCCACCCGTGCGCAAGCCGAAGAAGAAGCAGAACCCGCTGGCCGCGGCCAAGATCGGCTACATCGATTACAAGGACACCGCGCTGCTGCGCAAGTTCATCTCCGACCGCGGCAAGATCCGCGCCCGCCGCGTCACCGGCGTGAGCGCCCAGCAGCAGCGGCAGATCGCCACCGCGATCAAGAACGCCCGCGAGATGGCCCTGCTCCCCTACACCTCGACGGCGCGCTGACCATGAAGCTCATCCTCACCCGCGAGGTCGCGAACCTCGGCGGCGCCGGCGACATCGTCGAGGTCGCCGACGGCTACGGCCGCAACTACCTCGTCCCGCAGGGCTCGGCGATCAGCTGGAGCAAGGGCGCGGAGAAGCAGATCTCCCAGATCCGCCGTGCCCGCGACGCGCGCACCGTGCGCGACCTCGGACACGCCCAGGAGCTGAAAGCCGAGCTCGAGGCGTTGACCGTGACGCTGCACGCCCGCGCCGGGCAGGGCGGCCGGCTGTTCGGGTCGGTCACCTCCGGCGACGTCGCCGAGGCGATCAAGGCCGCCGGCGGTCCGAGCGTGGAACGCAAGCGCATCCACGTCGCCGGCTCGATCAAGACCACCGGCTCGCACGCCGTCACAGTGGAACTGGCCCCGGAGGTCGTCGCCTCCGTGCCGCTGACGGTCACCGCGCAGTAGCCCTCGCACCCGGCGCGGCGCCGTGCAGTCCAGGGTCCGAAGGACCACGGGAACTGCACGACGCTTGCGTCCTGCTGGGAGACTCCGGTGATGCCGGAGATCACGACTGAGGCCGAGCTCCGCGAGCTGGTCGGCGAGCCGTCCGCACCTGCGCTGCGCAAGGAGCGGCGCGCGCTGCACGAGCTGGACCGGCAGTGGTTGGCGGCGTCCCCGTTCTGCCTGCTGGCCACCAGCGGCGCGGACGGGACGTGCGACGTCTCCCCGAAGGGCGACCCGCCCGGCTTCACGCTCGTCCTCGACGACACGACGATCGCGCTGCCCGAGCGTCCCGGGAACCGCCGGCTGGACGGGTTCCGGAACATCCTGGCCAACCCGCACGTCGGGCTCGTCTACTTCCTGCCCGGTCGAGGCGACACCCTGCGGATCAACGGTCGCGCCCGGCTGCTGCGGGACGCGCCGTTCGCCGAACGGATGACGGTGCGGGGGCACGCGCCGGCGGTCGTGCTCCTCGTCGAGATCGAGCAGGTCTTCCACCACTGCTCGAAGGCGTTGCTCCGCTCGCAGCTGTGGGACCCGGCGAGCTGGCGTCCGGAGGCCGTCGCCCGCCGTGCGGTCATCGCTCGCACCCTCGAGCGGCCCGAGCGCGAGCTCGCGGACCTCGACGCCTACTACGCCGCCGGCTACGACCAGAAGCTGTACGAGCTCGGCTGACCTGCGCAGCAACTGCTCGTCCACAGCTGGGGATGCGTTGGGCCGCCGTTCCCCGGCGGTGCGAGCTCCCGTCGCCTGCCGGTTGAGCAGAAGCGCACAACCCGTCCACACGGGACTCCCCGCGACACGCCGCGTCGTCCCCAGGCTGTGCACAGGCCTGTGCACAGCCGGTTTTGGCGTGTCGCACGCGACCTTCCTAGCGTTCGGCGCGCTCCCGGCAGTTCTTGTCGTACCCCTCGGGTAGCACTGACGTTCGACAGGACTGGTCTTCGACAAGCACTCGTGTTCGACAAGCGCTCGTGTTCGACAACCACTGAGGTTCGACAAGCACTGAGGTTCGACAAGCACCACCGCGTCCGCCGCCGAACAGCCGGAGAGCCGAACCGCCGTGACAGTCGCCCAGGGAAGCCTCGAGAGTCGTCCCGCGTCGGCGGTCCCGTTCGACCGCACGCCGCCGCAGGACGTCGACGCCGAGCAGTCGGTGCTCGGCGCGATGCTGCTGTCCAAGGACGCCATCGCCGACGTCGTCGAGGTCATCCGGCCGACGGACTTCTACCGCCCGGCGCACCAGCTGGTGTACGACGCGGTGCTCGACCTGTACTCGCGCGGGGAGCCCGCCGACGCGGTGACGGTGTCCGCGGAGCTCACCCGCACCGGCCAGCTGGGTCGCGTCGGGGGCGCGGCGTACCTGCACACGCTGGTCCAGTTCGTGCCGACGGCGGCCAACGCCGGCTACTACGCGCAGATCGTCGCGGAGAAGGCGGTGCTGCGCCGGCTGGTCACCGCCGGCACCCGGATCGTCCAAATGGGCTACGACACGGCCTCCGGCGCCGGGATGACCGGCAGCGTCGACGACGTCGTCGACCGCGCGCAGGCCGAGGTGTACGAGGTCACCGAGCGGCGCACCAGCGAGGACTACCTGGCGCTCTCCGAGCTGCTGCAGCCGACGATGGACGAGCTGGAGCGCATCGATTCCAGCGGCGGCCTGGGTTACGGCATCCCGACCGGCTTCTCGGCGATCGACGACATCACGAACGGCCTGCACGGCGGCCAGATGATCACCCTGGCGGGCCGGCCGGGCTCGGGCAAGTCGACCCTCGCGCTCGACTTCGCCCGGCACGCGGCTGTGCGCGCGCAGAAGCCGACGTGCATCTTCTCCCTGGAGATGGGCCGGCTGGAGATCATGATGCGGCTGCTGTCCGCCGAGGCGACCGTGACGCTGTCCGCGATGCGCGCGGGCAAGATGACCGACCAGGACTGGACCCGGGTGGCCCGCCGTTCCGGCGACCTCGCCGACGCGCCGCTGTTCATCGACGACTCGCCGAACCTCACGATGATGGAGATCCGGGCGAAGGCGCGGCGGCTGCGTCAGCGTCACGACCTCGGCATGGTCGTCGTCGACTACCTGCAGCTCATGGTGAGCGGCAAGCGGGTGGAGTCGCGGCAGCAGGAGGTCAGCGAGTTCAGCCGGTCGATGAAGCTGCTCGCGAAGGAGCTCGAGGTGCCCGTGGTCGTGCTGTCGCAGCTGAACCGGTCCTCGGAGCAACGCCAGGACAAGAAGCCGATGCTGTCCGACCTGCGCGAGTCGGGATCCATCGAGCAGGACTCCGACGTCGTGATGCTCGTCCACCGGGAGGACATGTACGAACCCGAATCACCGCGCGCCGGAGAGGCCGACATCATCATCGCCAAGCACCGCAACGGCCCGACCGCAACGGTGCCGGTCGCGTTCCAGGGCCGCTACAGCCGTTTCGCTGACATGCCCAGTTGAGATGCTGCGCATCTTCTAACCTGAGAATCGGCACGCAACTTGAGACGAGTTGAGACTGGAAGGGCTTGCACGGGTCTTCTTGAGACGACGATGCCTCGACTCGTCACCTCGGACGCTGCTCGGCGGTGAGCGCGGGACGAGCGGCGCGAGGCTCGCGGCTCGCACCGCGGGACGTCCCTGGGGGTGCGGCGGTGCCTAGAGCGCTGCGAGTCATCCGTCGACGACGTCACGCCGTCGAGATGACGGAGTCGCATGCCGATCGCTGACCGGGCGCCGCCAGCCGCGCGGATCGGCCTGCGATGTCCGCGCAGTGCAGCGTGGCGGGGCGTCTCAGTTCGACGGTCCGTTCCGCATGGCTGAATCGATAGGTGCGTCCCTCGACACGATCCGAGGTCAGTGGCGTCAGCGCAGTGCACCGCGGAGGCAGTGCGCGAGCGACCGTGGTGTGGTGCGCTGTACGCCCCGGCGGGGCGGGACAGTGCGTCAGGACTGGCCCGCGCGACTGGGACTTCCGCCGCCGGAGGCGTTCAGATCGCCGTGGAGGTGCGGACGGCGTGGACGACGTCGTCGATGGCGTGGGCGGACACGGCTGCGCCGCGTTGTTCCTCGAGCAGGCCGCTGTGGCTCACGTCGGCGTGAAGGTGGCTGCTGTTGGTGGAGAGGGCCGCCATCCGATCTTGGGCGGTCGCCCAGTCCGGGTCGCCGTCGTGGCCGGCGGCGGTGATGACCACTGTGGGCGTGCTGGCGAGGGTTTCCAGGGTCCGGGTTCGGCTGAGCAGCGCTGGGAGGGTGGCGTATTCGTCGCAGGTGTTGCGCCAGCCGCGGGGGCTTGAGGCGAACGCTCGGACCTGCCCGGCCGCTGGCTGCGGCAGCGCCGACCAGAATGCGATCGGTAGCAGGCGTCCGATTCCGAGGCGCGCCAAGCTGGGCAGTAGGGCGACCATGGCGGGCGGGGCGCCGTCGCTGGGACTGGTGCTGGCCGAGCGGTAGGGGTCGGTGGCGTCGAGGAGGACCATTCCGGCGACCTGCTTCGGGAAGCGGGTGGCGTAGGTCATCGCGTAGTCGCCGCCGATGGAGTGCCCGACGAGGACGAACGGCCCGCGCTCGCCGGCCTGGTGCAGCAGCGTGTGCAGCTCGTCGGTGGCCTGCAGGCCGTCCTGGGGGTGCGGCGCGGACTCGCTCCAGCCCTGCCCGGCGCGGTCGTAGGCGCAGACCCGGGTGGTCGAGCTGACCGCGGGGGTGATCCGGCTCCAATTCGCTGATGTCTCGCCGAGCCCGTTCTGCAGCACGACGGTGGGGCTGCCGGAGCCGACGCAGTACAGGTGCAGCCGGTAACCGCCGACGTCGTACAAGCGCCCGGGCATGGCGTGGTCGCGCTGGTCGGTGGCCAGCCCGACGGTTTCGAGCATGCCGCCGGCCGCAACCGAGGCCATGACTGCGGCGACGGGGTAGAGCAGCCAACGGCCGCTGCCACGAGCGAGACCCCGACGGGCCCGCACCGTCATCCACGCGGTGAGGACAAGCAGTGCAGGCGGCCAGCCCCAGCCGGCGGCGGTCAGCAGCCGGTCATCCGGCGCGGTCATCACCAGCACCAAGCCGGTGCCGGCCATGCCAGCGGCCGGCACGAGCGCCCACCGCTGCGGCCGGTCGGTCCTCCACGCGGACACCAGCGCCAGCAGGGTCCAGCCGACAGCGAACCCGAGCAGAGCGACCCCGGTGATGACGTGTTCGGGCGCGCCAGGGAAGACGACGAGGGTGAGGACGGCGGCGCTGGCCGCCCCCGTGATCAGTGAGCCGGCGACGATCCGGCGAAGAGCGCCGCTGTGGGCCGCACGGTCGGTCGTCAGCACAGACGCAGGCGCGCCGGTCGAGAGCGAGCTGGTCATCGGAAGTCTCCTGGGGAAGACGAGTTCACGGACCGGTCAGTGGCCGTGGCCGGGGTGGCCGGCGTGGCCGGCGTGGCCGGCGTGGCCGGCGTGGCCGGCGTGGCCGGCGTGCGGGTCGTGGCCGGTGTGGCCGGCCGCGGCGAAGGGTTTGCCTCCTGGGACGGCGAGCGCGGCGAACACGAACAAGACGGCGAGGAGGGCAGCGGTGGCGAGGAAGGCCTGGCCGTAACCGTCGATCAGTGCGGTGTGGGTGGCCATGCTGCCGGCGACGGCGGTCAGCACAGCAACACCGAGTGCGGCGCCGACCTCGTGTCCGGTCATCATCAGGCCCGACGCGAGCCCCGCCTTGTCCGCGGGCACGTCGCTGAGCGCGGCAACCGAGATGGCAACGAACATCGGTCCGGCGCCCGCACCGAGGAGCAGGAACCCCGGCAGCACGTCGCTGAGGTAGGAGCTGCCGCCGGCATGGCCGGCGAGGAACAGGGCCCCTGCGGCCATGACGACCAGGCCGGCGAGGATGAGCGTACGAGCGCCGAGCTGACCGATGAGCTTCGATGCGGCAGCGGCGGCGAGGGTGATGGCGGCGGCCAGCGGCAGGAACTGCACGCCGGCGATGATCGGGGAAGCCCCGAGAATGGTTTGCAGGTCGCGCGAGGACAGAAACACTGCGCCGACGACAGCGCCGGTGACCCCGGCCATGACTGTTGACGCGGAGGTCAGCGATCGGATCCGCCAGGTCGCGGGCGGCACCAGTGGGTCTGCGGCGCGGCGTTCCAGGCGGCCGAAAGCGGTCAGCAGCACGGCGGCGGCGGCCAGCGGAATCCAGGTACGCGGCGAGGTCCAGCCGGCCGAGCGGGTGGCCTCGATGCCGAACACCGCCGCGAGCAACCCGGCGACGATGGTCAGCGCTCCGGGGATGTCGAGCGTGCGCGGCGCGCGCGGCTTGCTGACGACGGGCACCGCGCGGGTGGTACCGGCGATCACGGCGACGCCGATCGGCACGTTGATGAAGAACACGGCTCGCCAGCCCAGCGCGCTGGTCATGGCGCCGCCGAAGAGCACCCCGGCGGCGATGCCGAGGCTGCCCACGGTGCCCCAGATCGCCAGGGCGGTCTGTCGTTGCCGTCCGGCGTACGCGGTGGCGATGATCGCCAGTGCGGCCGGGGTGAGCAACGCCGCCCCGGCGCCTTGGACGGCGCGCGCGGTGATGAGCGTGAGCGGTGTCTGTGCGAGGCCGCTGGCCAGGGAGGCCGCCGTGAACAGTCCGGCACCGGCGAGGAACGACGAGCGCCGGTTGAACATGTCGGCGATGCGTCCACCGAGCAGCAGCAAACCGCCGGAGAGCAGCACGTAGGCCGAGACGGTCCACTGGTAGTCCGCGGCCGACAGGTGCAGGCCGTCGCTGATCGATGGCAGCGCGACGTTCACTACAGAGACGTCCAGGATGACCATGGCCTGAGCAGCGATCATCAGCGCGAACACCGTCCACGGCCGGCGCGACTCACGGTCATCCGATGATGCCGGCGGCTGCTGACCGTGCCGGTGGGCCGTGGGCTGGCCGCGGAGCCCGTCGTGGCCGTGGTGGTTCGGGTGGACGGGAGCTGCGGGGTCAGCGGCGGGATGGATCGTCATGGCGCCTCCCAGGCGGGTTCGGGGCGGGGCGGGTGTGGCTGTCACGGTGGCCGGCGGGCGTGTCGCTCACACCGGTGATTTCGCCGGGGTTCGCTCCGCCGCTGGGTACCGTCAGGCCGTGTTGGCCGGCCGGGACGCCGAACGCGCCGCCATCGCGGCGTTGCTGGAGGCGGCCCGCCGCGGGTCCGGTGGGGCGTTGGTCATCGAGGGGGTGCCCGGTTCGGGCAAGTCGGCCGTGCTGGCTGACGCCGTGGCCTCGGCGGTGGGCGTGACGGTGCTCCGCACCCAGGGCGTCGAGTCGGAGTCCCCGCTGGCTTTCGCCGCGGTGCAGCGGCTGCTGTGGCCGTTGCGCGGCCGAGTCGAGGCTTTGGCCGCGCCGCAGCGGGCGGCGCTGCGCGCCGCCCTGGGTGAGACCGCGGCGACCGGTGACCGGTTTCTTGCCTTCCTCGGAGCGCTGAACCTGCTCGCCGACGCCGCGCAGGACAGACCCGTCCTCGCCGTGGTCGATGACGCGCACTGGCTAGATGACGCGTCGACGGCCGCGTTGGTGTTCGCGGCCCGCCGCTTGCAGGACGAGCGCATCGCGTTGCTGCTCGCGGTCCGCGACGGCGGTTCTGTCTTTCACGCCGACGACTTGCCTCGGATCGAACTCGGTGGGGTGAATGGCGCGACCGCCGATGTGCTGCTGCAGGCACGTTCCGGCAGCGCGGTGAGTCCGGAGGTCCGTGACCAGCTCGTCGATGCGACCGGTGGCAATCCGCTGGCGCTCGTTGAGCTGGCCGGGGTGCTCACCGCCGGACAGCTCAACGCCCGCGAGCCGCTGCCCGCGGTCCTGCCGCTGACCGGCGGGGTGGAAGGTGCGTTCCTCGACCGTTTCCGACGACTGGACGAGCCGACGCAACACTTTGTGCTCGTCGCCGCGGCCGATGACACCGGCCGGCTCACCGTGATCCGCGCCGCCGCCGACCGCCTCCACGTCGGCGAGGACGCCCTCGACGCCGCCGAGCAGGCAGGTTTGCTCCGTGTCGAGGGAAACCAGGTGAGCCTGTACCACCCGCTGGTGCGCTCGGCTGTCTACCGGACGGTGAGCAGTGCGCGGCGGCGCGCGGTCCACCGCGCGCTGGCGTGCGCGCTGGCCGATGACCCTGACCGTCGCGCCTGGCATCTCGCCGCGGCCGCCGACCGTCCCCACGACGACCTGGCGGCCGCGCTGGACGCCGTGGCCGAACGCGCCGCCGACCGCGGCGGGCACGAGGCGGCTGCTGCCGCGTGGGCCCGTGCCGCCGAACTCACCGCCGGCGGGAACGCCCGCGCCCGCCGGCTGTACTTCGCCGCAGCCGCCGCCTGGCAGGGCGCGCGCCCTTCCGGCGCAGCGGCCTTGGCCCGTGCCGCGGCCACCGACGTGAGCGACCCGCTGCTACGCGCGCGGCTGCTCGCCCTGCAAGGACAGATCGAATGGAGCACCGGGTCGCTCCACCACGGCTACGACCTCGTCGTGCAGGCGGCGCAGCTCGCCGCCGACGTTGAACCGGCCTTGGCGCACCAGCTGGCGGTGATCGCCGCGGCTCTGGCCGTGTTCGGTGCACGCTCGCCGTCCGCGCCGGATCCCGCGTCGCTGGTCGCCGCACCGAGCCCGGACGCCCCGCTCCGGATCCGAGCTGCGGGGGCGCTGCTGCGCGGGTTCGCTGCCACGGTCCGAGAGGACTGGAGCACCGCGGCGCAAGCGTTTGGCGGGGCGTTCGCGCTCACCGACACCGAGATCCTCGACGACGATGTGCAGCGAAACCTCGGGATCGCCGCGCTCGTCCTCGGCGACGACGAGCGGGGCCTACGCCTGCACCGACAGCTGCTGACCGCCGCCCGCCGCGCCGGAGCGCTGAACATGGTCGAACACGCGTTGACCCGCGGCGCTCAGGTACAGATCGCGGTGGGTGACTGGGGGCAGGCGGCGAGCGCCGCGACCGAAGCGGTCACGCTGGCAGCCAGTACCGGCCATCCCGGGCTGACCGCACTGCCCACCGCGCAGCTCGCCCTGCTGGCCGTCCTGCGTCGCGACGACGACGCCGACCGCCACATCGTCACAGCCGCAGCAACCCGGGAGGCTCATCCCGCCGGCCTCACCGACACCGTCGTCGATGACCTGCTGCACTGGGCGCGGGGCCTGCGCGCTGTCCGGCAACCGGCCGCAGCCCTGCACCACCTCAGTCAGATCAGCGAGCCTGGGCTGCGCCGCCTCGCGGCGATCGACCGGCTCGAGACCGCCGTCCGCGCCGGCCGAGACGAGCTGGCCCGGGCGTGGCTGAACGAACTCACCGACTTCGCCGCCGGCACCCGCAGCCCCGCCGCGGCTGCCGCCGTCGAGCACGGCCGGGCCCTGCTCTCGGCGGGACATGACGCCGAGGACCACTTCCACCGGGCCCTGGCCGCCCACGCCGACTCGTTGCGAAAACCCGATCGAGCCCGCACCGAACTCGCGTTGGGCGAGTACTTGCGTCGCGCCAACCGGCGGCTCGAAGCCCGCGAGCACCTCCGCACCGCCCTCGCGCTGTTCGACGATCTGCGCGCCCAGACCTGGGCCGACCGGGCAGCCGTCGAGCTGCGCGCCTCCGGCGAAACAGCCCGCCGCCGCACCGTCACCACCGCCACCGAGCTCACCGCCCAGGAACGGCAGGTCGCCGCACTCATCCGCCAGGGACTGTCCAACCGGGACGCCGCTGCGCAGCTGTTCGTCAGCCCACGCACCATCGACTTCCATCTCCGCAACCTGTTCAGCAAGCTCGGCGTGACCTCCCGAGCCGAACTCACCGCCCTCCACCTCGCAAGGAGACGGTCTCCCGGATCACCGACCGGGTGCTGGAGGAGATGCACGACTGGTCGGTGCGCCCACTGGATGCGATCTACGCCGCGGTGTTCATCGACGCCATCGTGGTCAAGGTCCGCGACGGGCAGGTCGCCAACCGCCCGATCTACGCCGCGATCGGGGTCAGCCTCGACGGCGAACGGGACATCCTCGGGCTGTGGGCCGGCTCCGGCGGTGAGGGCGCGAAGTTCTGGCTGTCCGTGCTCACCGACCTGAAGAACCGCGGCGTGGGTGACGTGTTCTTCCTGGTCTGCGACGGGCTCAAGGGACTGCCGGAGGTGGTCGGCAACGTCTGGCCGGCCACCACGGTGCAGACGTGTGTCGTGCACCTGATCCGCAACACCTACCGGCTGGCCTCCCGCCGGGACTGGGACGCCCTGAAACGTGACGTCGTGCCGATCTACACCGCGGTCAACGCCACCGCCGCCCGCGTCGCCTTCGACCGGCTCGCCGAGCACTGGGCCGCCCGCTACCCGGCGATCGTGCGGCTCTGGGACAACGCCTGGGCCGAGTTCATCCCGTTCCTCGACTACGACCTGGAGATCCGCGCTGGATGATCACTCGCGGTTGACCTTCAGCGAGTTGCTCGGCGACGAACGCAAGGACACCGCCGCCCAGTTCTGGCTCCGCGCCCAGGCCTCGGTTCGCCGGTCACGGCATCACAGTGCGCCGGGTGTCGACCGACAAATCGTTCGTTGTCGTTGCGGTAGGGCCGGGCGTAGGCCCATTCGTCGGCCAGGGTGCGGTGGAAGCGTTCGATCTTGCCGTTGGTCTGGGGTCGGTAGGGCCTGGTCCAGGTGTGGATCACTGTTCCGAGCGCTTCGGCGAACGGGGTTGATCGGTAGCAGGCACCGTTGTCGGTCAACACCCGGCGCACTGTGATGCCGTGACCGGCGAACCAGGCCTGGGCGCGGAGCCAGAACTGGGCGGCGGTGTCCTTGCGTTCGTCGCCGAGTAACTCGCTGTAGGTCAACCGCGAGTGGTCATCCAGCGCGGAGTGCAGGTAGTGGTAGCCGATGACGGGATGGCTGTTCTTGCGGGCCGTCGTGGTGGCTCGGGCGTTTCGGGCGCCGACGGCTCGGCCGTGGACGCGCCACCCGCCGCCGTCGGGGATCTTGCCCAGCTTCTTCACGTCCAGGTGCACCAGATCACCCGGACGGGGGTGTTCGTAGCGGCGGATCACCCGGCCGGTCGCGCGGTCGAGCCAGGACAGGCGGGCCAGGCGGTAGCGGGCCAGCACACGATGCACCGTCGAGGGGTGCAGCCCCAGCAGGTAGCCGATCCGAGCCGGCCCCCAGCGGCGGATCACCCGCACCTTGATGATCCGCCGCTCGGTGCGGGTCGGGGTCTGCCGCGGCGAACGATGCGGACGTGAGGACCGGTCCACCATGCCGGCCTCGCCGAGTTGGCGGTAGCGCCCGGCCCACCGGGCGGCGGTCGTCGGCGAGACCTGGAACCGCTCGGCCGCCCGCCGCAGCGGCCACTGGTCATCGACGACACAGCGGGCCAGCCGTAGACGGCCGAGTTCGGACAGCGGGGCATTACGGTGAGACACGAAGACCTCCGAGGGTGCGTTCCTAGACAGCTCGCACTCCACTCGGAGGTCTTCGCCTTGTCAGCCAGCACGCCGTCACCAACGTCCGGGTCAGTACATCTAGCTGCCCCCCGCGGCGACAAGCGGGGGGCCGGGCCTCCGTCATCCGCACGACCGTGCGGACTTGCATCCGGCGGCGGAGCGGCGTACACCGGACGGTGACGTCCGCACGGTCGTGCGGACGATGTGGGGAGGCTGTCACGGTGAGCGTGCTGCACGGGCTCTGGCATGGGCTGGACGAGGGCTTCTTCATGTTCTGGGAGACGCTGTGGGCGCTGGTGCTCGGCTTCGGGTTGTCCGGGGCGGTGCAGGCGTTCGTGTCCCGCGGGGAGATGCAGCGGGTGTTGGGGACGCACCGGCCGGCCACGTTGGGCAAGGCGTCGATCTTCGGGGTGATCAGCTCGTCGTGTTCGTACGCGGCGACGGCGTTGGCGAAGAGCCTGTTCGCCCGGGGGGCAGACTTCACCGCCTCGCTGGTGTTCATGATCGCCTCGACGAACCTGGTGGTCGAGCTGGGGATCGTGCTGTGGCTGTTGATCGGCTGGCAGTTCGCGCTGGCCGAGTTCGTCGGTGGCGCCATCATGATCGCGCTGCTGGGGTTGGTGGCGCCGCGGGTGTTCCCCGCGCGGCTGGTCGCGCCGGCCCGCGACCGGCTCAACTCCGCCTCTGAGGAGGCGGACCCACACGCCCATCACGGTGAGCCCGCCGGTGGACCGGATGAGCGGCTGCCACTGCGGCGCCGACTACGCTCCCGCGCCGGGTGGGGCGATGCCGCCGGCTACACGATCAGCGACCTGACCATGCTGCGCCGGGAACTGGTGATCGGGTTCGTGGTCGCCGGCTACCTCGCCGCGCTGGTGCCGACCGCGGTGTGGCACTCGCTGTTCCTGACCGGGCACGGGTTCTGGTCCAGCCTGCAGAACGTGGTCCTCGGCCCGTTCCTGGCGATCATCAGCTTCGTCTGCTCGGTGGGGAACGTGCCGCTGGCCGCGGCGATCTGGGCCGGTGGGATCAGCTTCGGTGGGGTGGTGTCGTTCGTGTTCGCCGACCTGATCACCCTGCCGCTGCTGGTCATCTACCGGAAGTACTTCGGCACCGCGTTGACGGTGCGGATCCTGGCCGTGTTCTGGGCGACGATGGCGATCGCCGGGCTGGCCACCGAGTACCTGTTCCGCGCCGCGGGCATCCCGGAGCCGGCGCGGCCGAGGAAGATCGTCGACACCGGCTTCGCCTGGAACTACACCACCGTGTTGAACATCGTCGCGCTGGCCGCGTTCGCCGGCATCTACTGGCTGTACCGGCACCGCGACACCAGCTCCGGCCGCTACGCCAAGGACCCGGTGTGCGGCATGCAGGTCGAGCTCGCGCACGCCCCCGCCACCGCCAGCGCCGGCGGGCAGCAGCTGCACTTCTGCTCCGACCACTGCGCCGACCGGTTTCGCGCCGACCCCGCCCGCTACCGCAGCACGCCGGCCGCCGCGCCGGCCGCGCACACCGCCGCCGGACCCGGCCAGCCCCACGGCGAGGCCCATGGCGCCCACGCTGAGGCCCACGGCGACGACCAGGACCGACACAGTGCGGGCGAGGCTGGGACAGCGGCGGCCACCGACCCGGTGTGCGGGATGACCGTCGACCCGACCAGCACCGCCCATCTCGCCGACATCGACACCGAAGACGGCGCGCGGCGGGTGCTCTTCTGCGGGCCCGGCTGCCGCCAGCAGTACCTCCACGAGCATCCCGGCGCCCACGCGCACGCGGACGCCACCCGCGGCGGGGGAGGCGACCGATGAGCACGCTGGACCATCTGCACCCGATCGACCCGCAGCGGGTCGAGCACGCCCGCGCCCGGCTGCCCTCGGCCGAGGACGCCGGCCGACTGACCGGGCTGCTGTCGCTGATGGCCGACCCGGTCCGGCTGCGGCTGATCTACGCCCTCGACGTCGCCGAAGAACTCTGCGTCGGCGACCTCGCCCTCGCCCTCGAGGTCAGCGAGGACGCCATCACCTACGCGCTACGGCTGCTACGCACCGCCGGGCTGGTCGTCACCCGCAAGCAGGGCCGCGTCGCCTACAACCGGCTCGCCGCCGACTTCCCCGCCCCGCTACGCGATCACTGCCTGCGCCAGCTCGTCGCCCTCACCCGCAGCAGTCCCGACCCCGACGACGACGCCTGACCTACCGATCCGCGCGCCGGGTCGTCCCTGCGGCCCCCGCGGCACGCCTGGGGCACCGTCTGCGCGCGGTCTGAGCCTGCCCCCGCACAGAGCACCACAGGGGCCACCGGGTTAGGTACGCCTTACCTATGTGGCATGCTGCGGTGGTGCGCCTGTCGACGACGCTGCTGCTCGGGTTCATCGCCGGGGTGACGATCCTGCTGGGGATGCCGCTGGGTCGGCTGCGCAGTCCCCGGCCCGGGTTGCGGCTGCTGCTGAACGCCATCGCGGTGGGCGTGCTGATGTTCCTGTTCTGGGACGTCCTGTCGGCCGCGTGGCAGCCCATCGATGCCAGGCTGGGCCGGATCCACGACGGGCACGGCGGGCTCGGCTCGGTCCTCGGTTACGGGGCGCTGTTCGCCGGCGGGCTCGGCGTCGGCCTGCTCGGGCTCGTCGCCTACGACCGTCATCTCGCCCGCGCCGCGACCAACCACGGCCGCGGCGGGCCCGGAGCGATGGCGCTGACCGAGCGGGCCGCTGCGCGCCGCGGGCCGGCGACCTGGTCGCCCGGGCGGCGGCTCGCGTTGATGATCGCGGTCGGCATCGGGCTGCACAACTTCGCCGAGGGGCTGGCCATCGGCCAGTCCGCCGCCAGCGGCGAGATCACCCTGGCCACCGTGCTCGTGATCGGCTTCGCGCTGCACAACGCGACCGAAGGCTTCGGCATCGTCGCCCCGCTCGCCGCCGACCGACAGCCCGACGGCAGCCCCGCCGCACGCCCGTCCTGGACGTTCCTGCTCGCCCTGGCCGCAATCGGCGGCGGCCCCACGTTCCTCGGCACGCTGGTCGGGCACAGCGTCACCGCCGATCCATTGAGCGTCGCCTTCCTCACCCTCGCCGCCGGCTCGATCGTCTACGTCATCGCCCAACTGCTCGGGGTCGCCGCCCGCGCCAAGCGACCAGACCTGCTCGCCTACGGCCTCCTGCTCGGCCTGCTCGCCGGCTTCCTCACCGACGCCATCGTCTCCGCCGGCGGCGCCTGACCCACACCCGCCCGGCGCCGAGCTCGTGCTGCGAGCCCGGCCGCGGCGGCCGAGTACAGCTGGACGCGGGGGACGCCGGCTGTCCGGACTCGGTCGCCTCCCGCATCACTCGGTCGTTCCGGCGACGGTCGTGAGCGACGCGTTCCCTGCCCCGCAACCTCCGCCACGTGTCCGCGGTGGGTCGTTCGGTGTTCCGGCCCGCGGCACCTGCTGTCTGTGACGGAACTGTCGCCGCGTGAAGACGCGAATCCGCCTACGGGTGTCGTCACCGGGCGGCCCCGGAAGGGAGCGGGGCATGTTCGGTTTGCGGGGTTCACGTCGCCGGGTGGCGATCGTGGGGGCGGCAGCAGCGGTCCTGGTGGCTGGCGGTGTCGGGCTGGCGGTGGCGGCGGATCAGTCTCCGCCGAGCAACGCGGTCAGCGCCGGCCGCGGGGTGGACGAGTTCGGGATGACGCAGGCGTTCCTGCACGGCAGCCAACGCCAGTTCACCTACACCAAGGGGTTCTTCTGCGACACCAGCATCGCGTCGGCGGCATCGTCGAAGTGCGAGGCCGGGGCGACGTACCGCCAACCGCCGGCGGCGGACTTCGACCCGCTGTACATCACGGTGCCGCTCGGGTTCGACCAGCCGATGAACATGCTGGACTGCCCGAACGCCCTGGTCTGCGTCGACCACCCGGGCACCATCGACTTGTCCCGGCTGGAGTCGGCGCTCAAGCCGCTGTACCCGACGCTGAGCGACCAGCAGCTCAGCTCGGCGTTGAAGAACTTCGCCGTCCCCGGCCATGACCACTTCATCACCACCGCCAACGGTGGCAAGCCCGAGTGGTGGGACGTGCAGATCGTCGGCGTCACGAGCCAGCAGACCTACGACGACATCCGTGACCACCGCTCCTACACCTACATCCAGAAGCTGATCAGTCAGAAGGACAAGAACGTCCTCGGGCCCATCCCGACCAACCTGTTCCTGTTCTTCTCCGTCCAGCACTGACCCCACCGACCCAGCAGGCGCCCCGCAAGGTCGAAGCGGGGCGCCTGCGACAACGTCGGCCTGCGAAGGCCTCCTCCGCAGCTGGCAGACCGTCGACGAGCAACGCCGCGACATGTACGCCCTCACCGACTCGAACATCGACGTTCCGTGAGCGGACTTCCTACGGCTGCGACGGCGCGCCGCGGTAGGAGGTGGACAGCGCGTCGGCGACCGCAGCCGCGTCGGCGTCGGCGAGGTCGGCTGGGTATTCGGGCAGCAGGTCGTCCCACACGACCATCCACGATCCGTAGAGCTGAGCTTGGCCTTCGGGGCGGGCGAAGAACCACACGTGCAGATGCGCGCCGCCGTCGCCGATGCGATACACGTGCGCCCGAGCGACATGGACCAACGCTTCGATGTGGCGGGCGATGTGCGCGATCAGGACGCCGAGTTCAGCGGCCCGAGCGTCGGGCAGGGTGGCCAGGTCGTAGTGCTCGCGCGGATGCAGCATGAGCACGAGGGGCACGCCGACGCCGGGGATCCGAGTGAGCCGCCAGTGCTCGTCGAGCCACACGCCCTCGTCTCGCCGCCGACACGACGCGCAGTCCGCAGGATCCTCACCGTGGCGGGGCGGCTCGGGCACGACCGGCGGGTGGAGCGGGGAGACCCGCAGCCCCTCGGGCTCGAACGGGCTGATCTCCCAGCCGGTCATGCGTGACAGCGGCAGCCGTCGTTCACCGTCCGCGGCGGCGAGCGCCAGCTCGTAGAACACCTCCGGTGGCAACGCCATGGCCCGCAGACTAGATCCGACCGTCGAGCGGCCTTCCCACCGGACACGCGGCCCGGGACGGGGGCCGCGTTCCTCGGCTGCGACAGGTTGCGCTGCCCCATCTTCGGAGTAGTCACCGGTGCCAGTCGCGGATCCGTCAGAAAGAGTCGGTCAGCGCGGGCGAGAGCGGCGCGAAGTGCGGCGCGTGCTTGCTGAGCGAGCTCGTCGACGAGCGAGGCAGCGGGCTTCGGTTCGGCCAGCGGGTACGCCTGGCCTGCCCACAGATGAAAACCGTCGATGTCGCCACGCTCGCGGGCGGCGTTGCGTACCGGCGCGGTGAGGTGGTGCACCTCGGGATAGGCGCTCGGCGCGTTGGCGGAGTGCTCGCGCAGGAAGCGGTTGGTGATGCCGCGGGCGGCGCGGCCGGTGAACGCGCGCGTCAGCGCGGTCGGCACGTCGCCGTGTTCCAGCGCGGCGCGCTGGGCGGTAGCCGTCGCGGCTTCGGGGCAGAGCATGAATGCCGTGCCCAGGCAGGCGGCCGTGGCGCCGGCGGCGAGAACGGCGGCTACCGCCTCACCGGTCGCGAGGCCTCCCGTCGCGACCAAGGGCAGCTGGTCGCCGATCGCGACGCGCACGAGTTGCAGGAGCGCGAGCACGCCGATGTCTCCGGGTGCGGTGTCGTCGAAGCCGCCGCGGTGCCCGCCCGCTTCGACGCCCTGGACTATCAGCGCATCGGCGCCGGTTTCGAGTGCACGTTCGGCCTCCGCTGCCGTGGTCACCGTGACCCACACTTCCGTCTCGGCGCGGTGGAAGCGCTCGACATCGTCGCGAGAGGGACACCCGAAGGTGCAGGAGACAACCGGCACCCGCTCGGCGCAAAGCAGGTCGACCTTCTCGGCGTAGCGGTCGTCGTCCCATCGTGGAGTCCCGAGCTCGACGCCGCCACGGTCCAGCTCACCCGACAGCGTCTGCGCGTAGGCGGCGACATCCTCGACACCACGCCCGTGCCCGGGCGGAGCGAAGACGTTGACGCCGAACGGCAGCTCGCCCGGTAACAGCGAACGCAGCTCTTCGATGTCCCCGCGCACCGCGTCCACTGGCTTGTAGCCGGCCGCGAGGAAACCGAGACCGCCCGCACCAGACACAGCGGCGGCAAGCGCGGGCGTCGACGGGCCGCCGGCCATCGGTGCCTGAACGATCGGACAAGCGAGCGCATCGAGCGCGAACCGAGACACACAGACAGCTTGCCGAAGACCGCTCGCCCAGCTCACCCGAGGCGTCATCAACCCCTACACCGGTGTGTCGATCGAGGAACGGGTTGCGGGGACTACGACGAACCGGGCACCACAGTCCGGCTTCGGAGCCGCGTGCTCCGCAGCCGGATCCCCCCGCGGGACGCCAAGGGGGAGGTCGTTGTCAGCGTCGTCTGCAAGCGTGTCTTCTTCCGCCACGGCGGCACGGGCCAATGGCGCCAGTACCTCACATCCGCCGACCAGTCCCGTTACCAGGAGGCGCTGACCGAACTCAGTCAGCAGCGCGGATTCTTGCGCTGGCTCCACCCGACTGAGAGCACCGAAGGCGCCCGCATCGGGCCGAGCGTGTGCCAGGCCGACCTTGACCAGCGACAGCTCAGGAGTACTTCTACGGCAAGCAGCTGCCCGCGTCGGGTTGGATCGGTGCGGTGGCGGGTGCAGTACGACGAGCAGGTCGTCACCCGGGCTCCGGCCCACCACACGCCATCTCGGCGTGCCGCCGGTCCTGCGACTACCGCTCCCACCGGCACCCGGACAGCCCGCAAGATCAGAACCGCTGCCCATCGTGAGCAGCGGCCGTGGACACGACCGAGCTGATCCTCGCGTGCACGCGTCCACTGGTGGAGTCTCAGGAGCAACAGCCTTCTTCGGCGGCGGGTGATCAGCGGATGGATCTCGGTGACGCAGTGGCGGTGCGGCTGACGTGGCTCACCCGCACCCCCACCGGTGAGCTGTCGGCGAACCCGCTGGCGGCCGAGGCGGTGCGCGGTGGGCTGCTGGTCGACTTGACCCTCGCCGGCCGCATCGTCGACACCGCCGACGGCGCCCAGCTCGACACTGAACCGACCGGCTTCCCGCCGGCGGACCTGCTTCTGGACGCTGTCCTCGCCGCGCCGGACAAGACCCTGGAGTGGTGGCTGCGCCGCGGCTGGGTCGGCCGCCCGCAGATCGTCGAGCACCTACTCGAGGCCGGCTACTGGACCGAGACCAGCCACGGGCACTTGCACCGGCACGCCACGTACACGGACACCGGTCGCCACCAGCCGCCAGTGACTGCCGCCGACACCGCGCGACTGCGCCAACTCGCCAGCACCGATGACGACCCGGAACTCGACCACGCGGTGGACCTCACCGACCCGGTCGACGCCGCCACCGCCTGCCTCGCCGCCGCCGCCGGCCTGCTCGAGCGCACACCTGCAGCCCCACCGCAGCGGCTGATCGACCGGTGCGGGACCGCCAGCTGGATGGTGCTTGAGGTCCTTGGCTATCTCGCCGCATCCCGCGCCGACCGAGCGGCGGCTGCTGCGGACGCGCGCGCCTCACTCAGCATCAACTTCATCCAGTGACCGCGGCTCGTCTCGGCTGGCGCACTCGCGGGTGGGTGTCGTCTCGCGCCGGTGCGGTCGGGGACAGCGGGCCGGCGGGGTCGAGTGGCGAACCGGTTGGCCCTGTTCGGGACGATCACTGGGTGTCCGAGCTGATCACGTCTCGTCCGCTACCGGTGCAACGCTTGCTGCTGCGAGGTGACGCGGGCGTCGTGCTGCGTCGCCATCGCACGGACGACATCGCAGCGATCTGCGACCAGTGCCGTGACCAGGACATGATCCGTCTCACGACGGTGCCCGTGCCGTACACCGTCGCCGACGCGGAGGGTTTCCTCGACCTGGTCGCCGACGGCTGGGCGTCCGGCACCATGGCCGCGTTCGCCATTGAGGTCGACGACCGCTTCGCAGGCACCGTCGATCTGCGGCTCCGGGAGGCCCGCTGGGCCGAGATCGGTTTCGGGCTCGCACCCTGGGCGCGCGGTCGCGGGGTGATGACCGAGGCGGTGCGGTTGGCGCTGCGCTGGGGCGTCGACGAGATCGGTTTGGTCGGCTTCCACTGGCAGGCGGTCGTCGGTAATCACGCATCTCGGCGGGTCGCGGAGAAGACCGGGTTCCGGATTGAAGGTGAGGTCCGGGGCTTCCTGCTGCATCGCGGACAACGCCTCGACGGCTGGATCGGCAGCGCTCTCGCCACCGATCTGAGGTAGACGTCCAAGAATCGCGGCCATCCGGCCGCTCTCCTGGGCGGGTCAGCCGACGCGCGGTGATCGTCCCTGCGCCGCTGGTTGTGCAGCGCGAATGCTGCTCGGCGGCGCAGTCAGATACTCGTTGGCCCGTGTTGGCCGGGTGTGCCAGCGTCCCCGCCAGGGCCGGGAGGTCGAGCCGTGGGCGAGCGCCCCGTCGGACGAGGACGCCGACTGGGAGTTCCACAGCGCCGTCGAGCAGGAACCGGCCGAGCTCGTCGCGCTCTACGACGGG
>CAVWUZ010000006.1:0-168382 GCA_963758325.1 uncultured Actinomycetota bacterium
CAGCTGTTCTGGACGTGGGCGTCGCCGAACCTCGAGTTCGCCACCGTCTTCGTCGGCGTCATCGCGGTCCTCTTCTTCGGCTTGAACTTCTGGCAGGCCGCGGCCGCGGTGGTGCTGGGCAGCGCGCTCGGTGGGCTGGCCCACGGGGTGCTGTCCACCTGGGGACCGCGCCACGGTCTCTCCCAGATGGTCCTGGGCCGCTCCGCGTTCGGGTACTGGGGCAACCTCCTACCGGCCGGGCTGATGTCGGTCACGGCCGGGATCGGCTGGTTCGCGGTCAACAGTGTCAGCGGGGCGTTCGCCCTGACGACGCTGTTCGGCATCCCCAAGGAACTCTCGCTCGTGATCATCGTCGCCATCCAGATCCTGGTGGCGTTCTTCGGGCACAACCTGGTGCAGGTCTTCGAGCGGTTCGCGTTCCCGCTGCTTGCCGTGGTGTTCCTGGCCGCCGTCATCGACGTCCTGAGCTCGGCGCACCCGTCGCTGCGGTCGACGCCGGAGCCGGGAGGCTCGCTGGGCGGCTTCCTCGCCGCCACCGGCGCCGCGTTCGGTTACGCCGCGGGCTGGAACCCCTACGCCTCGGACTACACCCGTTACCTGCACCCGGACGTCAACCGGCGGGCGGTCGGGTTCAGCGCGGGCCTCGGCGACTTCCTGTCCTGCGCGCTGCTGGGCGTCGCCGGCGCGGCGGCGGTGACCTCCGTCGGGCTCGCGCACTTCAACCCGAACGACCCCACCGGGTCGTTCACCGGCATCATGCCCACGTGGCTCGCCGACCTGACGCTGCTCGCGATCGCTCTGGGAGCGATCTCGGCCAACGTCCTCAACATCTACTCCGGGGCGATGGCCTTCCTGGCGATGGGCGTGCGGTTGCCGTTCCGTGCCCGGCGCGCGCTGGTGGCGGTCGTGTTCGGCGCGATCGGCCTGGTCGTCGCGTTCACCGGGCTGAAGGACGCGGGGACGAAGTACGAGGACTTCCTGCTGGTGATCGCCTACTGGATCGCCCCGTGGCTCGGGGTCGTCTTCACCGACCGGCTGATGTTCGGGTTCCAGCGGACAGACCCGGTGGTGGAGGACCGGCGCTTCGCCAACTGGGCGGGCCCGGTAGCGATGGTGGTGGCGATGGCCGTGTCGATCCTGCTGTTCAGTGACCAGACGAAGTTCTACGGCGTCCTCGCCAGCCGCCACCCCGGCCTCGGCGACCTCACGTTCGAGGTCGGGTTTCTCGTCGCGGCCGTGGTCTACGCGCTCCTGGCGCGGCCGTTGCGCTCGCGAACGTCGGAGCTGTCGCGAGCTTGACGAGCGCGCGTGGCTGGCGGTGGCCGTCGCCGAGGCACTCGCCGGCGCCGCCGAGGGCGGCAACCCGATCGGGGCTGCGCTGGTCGCGCGGGCGATCCCGATCCCTGGAACGAGGACATCGGCGTCGACTGACGACGCGGCCGTAACGTAGCTCGTGTGGAATACCGACAGTTGGGACGATCCGGCCTGCGCGTCTCGGTCCTGACGCTGGGCACGATGACCTTCGGCGGGCGCGGTTGGGCGGCCGCGGTGGGCTCCACCGATGTCGAGGGCGCCCGCCGCCAGATCGGCATGGCCGTCGACGCCGGGATCAACCTCATCGACACCGCAGACGTCTACAGCGCCGGCGCTTCGGAAGAGATCATCGGCCAGGCCCTCGGCGGACGGCGGGACGACTTGCTCCTCGCGACCAAGGTGCGGATGCCGATGGGCGAGGGCCCGAACGACGCGGGCCTGTCCCGGCACGCGATCGTGCGCGGCTGCGAGGCGTCGCTGCGGCGGCTGAACACCGACCACATCGACCTGTACCAGGTGCACGAGTGGGACGGGCAGACCCCGCTCGAGGAGACCCTGGCCGCGCTGGACGACCTCGTAGGTGCGGGCAAGGTGCGCTACGTCGGCGCATCGAACTACACCGGCTGGCAGCTGATGAAGGCGCTGGGAGTCGCCGAGCGCGAGCACACGCAGCGGTTCGTCAGCCAGCAGATCTACTACTCGCTGCAGTCCCGCGACGCCGAGAACGAGCTCGTCCCGGTCTCGGTCGACCAGGGCATCGGCATACTGGTGTGGTCGCCGCTGGCGGGCGGTCTGCTGAGCGGCAAGTACCGGCGCGACGTCTCGGCGCCGGAGGGGAGCCGGCACCTGGGCGACTGGGACGAGCCGCCGATCTACGACGAGGACAAGCTTTACGACACGATCGATGTGCTGGTGTCCATCGCGCAGGACCGCGGTGTCTCCTCGGCGCAGGTTTCCCTGGCGTGGCTACTCGGGCGTCCCGCCGTGACGTCCGTGATCGTCGGAGCGCGCACGGACGAGCAGCTGGCGGACAACCTCGGCGCCGCATCCCTCGACCTTGTCTGCCGAGGAGCGGGCGCGCCTGGACGAGATCAGCGCCCTCCCGCTGCCCTACCCGCACTGGCACCAGAAGAAGACGTCCTCCGACCGGCTCAGCCCGGCTGACCTGACCCGGCTGGGCTGAGCTGCCGCCGCCGGGCGGCCGACGGCCGACGGTGAGCCGTAGTTTGCCACCGGGAAAGTAGTTCGCGTGATCGAGGCGCTGACGCTGGACGAGGCCCGGGGCTACACCTTCGGCGCGGGCGTGGTGCTGCTCGCCGCCGCGCTGCTCGGGGTGCTGCTCATCCGCCGGCTCCTGGTCAAGGCCGTCGTCGTCCTGCTGGCGGTGGGAGCCGCGGTCGTCTTCCTCGTGGAACGTCAGCGGATCACGATCGACCCGGCGACCTGCACGGCGTCGATGTTCGGCATCCACGTCGCCGTCCCGGACTACAAGTGCGTGAAGGCCGGTTCGTGAGCGCTCAGCTGCGGCTACTTCTGCGCGACCTGACAGCGGCCCGCCGGCAGCGTAGGTAGTGGACGACAGAGGGAACACCGACAGCTGGACGGCGCCGATGATGATCCAGCCGATCCGGGCGGGGCGACGCGCTCCCGGATCCGCCTGACCGACGGCTGCGGTGGCGTGAACGGACGTGCCCGCTCGAGGCCGCCGTGAGCTGTCGGACACCGAACGTCTCCACCGCGGTCGCACGGACCCTCTCCACATCCAGCCGCAGGTCGACCTCGACGTCCTTGTGCGGCAGGCCCCAGGTGCCGGTACAGGCTGGTGCAGGGGTTCCGGCGTTGGTGATGATCTCCGCGATCGTGTGGCCCTTTTCGCGCAGGTGCATGGCGTAGCGGATGCGGTCCGCGCTGACGGTGATCGCCCGGCCGACGTGGCGGCCGTCGGCCCCGGCGACAGCTCCGCGTCGGCTCCGGGCAGTGCAGCGACAGCGCGACCGCTGCCGTGCATGGCGCTGGATCGGTGCATGCAGCTGTGGCGGCGCTGGCAGAGGATAGGCAGCCCTCACTGGATGTTGAGAGCGCCAGTCGGGAACCTCGTGTGTGTGAGTTCAGCGATCCCGCCGTCACGGGCGGCAGGGCAGCCGGAGGTTCTGACCGGCGCGATCTACGCCGGGCAGCGGGGCGACGCCGCTGCTGAAGAGCTGCCAACGCATTCGGGTGAGCCGCACGCGGATGCGAGTGCGGGCCGGTTGAACTGGTTGCGCGCGGGGGTGCTGGGAGCGAACGACGGCATTGTTTCGGTGGCCGGGATCGTGGTCGGGGTGGCCGGCGCGACGGCTTCTCGCGGCCCGATCTTCACCGCGGGCCTGGCGGGCCTGGTGGCGGGGGCGGTGTCGATGTCGCTGGGTGAGTACGTCTCGGTGAGCAGCCAACGCGACAGCGAGCTCGCGTTACTCGCGCAGGAGGAGCGCGAGCTGGCGCACATGCCGGAGGAGGAGCTGGTCGAGCTCACGGCGATCTACCAAGCGAAGGGGTTGACGGCATCGACGGCCCGGCAGGTGGCGGAGGAGTTGACCGCGCACGACGCGCTGGCTGCACACCTGGACGCCGAACTGCACATCGACCCCGATGACCTGGCCAACCCGGTGCAGGCCGCGGTGGCGTCGGCGGTCTCGTTCACCATCGGGGCGCTGCTTCCGCTGCTGGCCATCCTGCTTCCGCCGCGCAGCGCGAGGGTCCCGGTGTGTGTGGTCGCGGTGTTGGCCGCATTGGCGTTCACCGGGGTGTTGAGCTCGCGGCTCGGAGGCAGCCCGGCGCGCCGCGCGGTCATCCGGGTGTTGGTCGGCGGACTGGCAGGGCTGATGTTCACCTACGGGGTTGGGCACCTGTTCGGCACCGCGCTGGGCTGAGGTGATTGGCGTCCCGGTCGAGCGGCCGGGGCGGGAGACGCCCGGGGACCGTCCTTGGGCTGAGGAGGGAGTTCGCGGTGGTCGGCGAGAACGGGCGTGAGCAGGTCCGGTATGGCGATCAGGGTGTCCAGCGTGGCGCTGGCGGGGAGACCCATCAGGTGGCGGGCGACGGGCGCCCGGCGTTGACGACCCAGCAGGGCGTGCCCGTGGCCGATGACCAGAACACGCTGCGGGTCGGGCCGCGCGGGCCAGCCCTGCTGGAGGACTTCCACCTGCGGGAGAAGATCTTCCACTTCGACCACGAACGGATCCCGGAGCGGGTGGTGCACGCCCGCGGGTACGGCGCGAAAGGGTGGTTCGAAACGTACGAGCCGCTGACCGACCTCACCCGGGCCGACCTGTTCCAGCGGGCCGGTGAGCGGACGCCGGCGTTCGTGCGGTTCTCGACGGTGGCGGGGAACAAGGGCTCGGCCGATCTGGCGCGGGACGTGCGCGGGTTCGCCGTGAAGCTGTACAGCAACGAGGGCAACTGGGACCTGGTCGGCAACAACATCCCGGTGTTCTTCATCCAGGACGCGATCAAGTTCCCCGACGTCGTACACGCCGCGAAGCAGGAGCCCGACCGCGGGTTCCCGCAGGCGCAGACCGCGCACGACAACTTCTGGGACTTCGCCTCCCTCACGCCGGAGTCCACGCACATGCTGATGTGGATCATGTCGGACCGGGCGATCCCCCGCTCGTTCCGGTTCATGGAGGGATTCGGCGTGCACACCTACCGGCTGGTGAACGCCGCCGGGGAGTCGCACTACGTGAAGTTCCACTGGAAGCCGAAGCTCGGCCTGCAATCAGTGACGTGGAACGAGGCCGTCAAGATCAACGGCGCGGACCCGGACTTCCACCGGCGCGACCTGTGGAACGCCATCAGCAAGGGCGACTTCCCGGAGTGGGAGCTCGGGCTGCAGGTGTTCGACGACGACTTCGCGGACTCCTTCGACTTCGACGTCCTCGACCCGACGAAGCTCATCCCCGAAGAGGTACTGCCGGTGCGCCGGGTCGGACGGCTGGTCCTCGACCAGCTCGTCGACAACTTCTTCGCCGAGACCGAGCAGGTCGCCTTCTGCACCCAGAACGTCGTCCCGGGCATCGACTTCACCAACGACCCGCTGTTGCAGGGCCGCAACTTCTCCTACCTCGACACCCAACTGTCCAGGCTGGGCAGCCCCAACTTCACTCAGCTGCCGGTGAACGCCCCGCGCTGCCCGGTGCACCTGTTCCAGCAGGACGGGCACATGGCGGCGCGCAACCCGACGAGCCGCGCGAACTACGAGCCGAACTCGTGGCCGGCTGAGATCGGAGGACCGACGCGAGGACCCGGAGCGCGGCTACCGCAGCTACCCGGCGCACGAGTCCGGCGAGACGCGGCGGATCCGCCCGGACAGCTTCGCCGACCACTACAGCCAAGCGCGGATGTTCTACGCCAGCCAGACCCCGTTCGAGCGCTGGCACATCGTCAGCGCCTTCGTCTTCGAACTGTCCAAGGTCGACCACGAACCCATCCGGGAGCGGATGGTCGCCGGTCTGCGCAACGTCGACGAGCACCTCGCCCAGGCGGTCGCGGACGGCCTCGGCATGGCCAAGCTGCCCGACCCGCTGCCCGCCGCCGCCCCGGTCCGGGACGTCGCGCCGTCGGCGGCGCTGTCGATCCTGCAGAACCCACCGACTTCGCTGGCCGGCCGCAAGGTCGGTGTGCTGGTCAGCGACGGTGCGGACGCCGAGCTGCTCGCCGCGCTGCGCACCGCCTGCGAAGCAGCCGGTGTCGACGTCGAACTCGTCGCGCCGACGGTCGGCGGGGTCGAGCTCAGCGACGGCCAGCACGTCGCCGCGGACCACAAGGTCGACGGCGGCCCGTCGGTGCTGTTCGACGCCGTCGCGCTGCTCGTCACTGCCGACGGCGCGGCGATGTTGTCGCAGTTGCCGGCGGCCCGCGACTTCGTCAACGACGCCTACGCCCACTGCAAGTACCTCGGTCACACCGAGGCCGCGCTCGCGCTCATCGACGCTGTGGGCCTGATCGGCAAGGCCGATCCCGGGTTCGTGCTGCTCGACGGCCGCGACTCGGTGAACACTTTCCTGCAGAGCTGCCTGCACCTGCGTTACTGGGACCGCGAAGCCGGTCTGGCCGCGCCGATGCTGGCCAGCTGATCACTTCTTTCGGCGCCGTGAACGCAGAGGAGGAGGCCTCCGCCTCGGGTCCGGTATCCGCCGGGCCCGGGGCGGGTCGGCCGGTGACTCCGCGCACCGGCCTGCCCGCCGTCGACGCGGTCCTCGACGACGCTCTCGGGCGCGGCCACCGCCACGATCCGGTGCTGCCCGGCAGCGGTGGGCCGGCGGGGAACGCCCGGCTCACCGCCTGGACAGGGCTGCTGCTCCTCGTTGTGATCGCCGCCGAGCTGGTCACCCTGCTCGACGTCACCGGGCTGATCCGTTGGCACGTCGGCGTCGGGATCCTGCTCACCGCGCTCGCCCTGCTCAAGACCGCCAGCACCAGCTGGCGGATCGGCCGGTACTACACCGGCGCGACGCCCTACGTCCGCGCCGGACCGCCACCGCTGCTGCTGCGGCTGCTCGGCCCGCTAGTGGTTGGGTCCACACTCGGCGTGCTCGGCTCCGGCATCGCGCTGATCGCCCTCGGCCCGCAGGCCGACGACCGGGCGTCGTTCACGGCGCTCGGCCACCCGGTAAGCCCGCTGACCCTGCACCAAGGATTTTTCATCCTGTTCGCTGTCCTGGCCGGACTGCACCTTCTGGCCCGAGCCGTGCCGGCGTTCACCCTCAGCACCGGCCGTACGGCGCACGGTGGGACGCGGCGGCCGGTGCCGGGTCGGCGGCGCCGCGGCGCCGGGCTGCTCGCGGCGCTGCTGGCCGGCGCGGTGGCCACCGCACTCGTGCTGCCCACCGTCACCGGCTGGCACCACCGCGGCCACGACCATCCCAACCACCCCAACCGGACCGACCGGCGCGGCGGCGCGTCGACACCGCTCCGAGCCGCTGAGGACACCGCGTCGCAGCTCTCGACATGACGCCCAGCTGACAACCGACTGCCAACACCTGCCACGTCGGAGGAGTCGAGCCTGACACAGCGACACCGCCCCGGCAGTCGAGCTCGGAGGTCGGCGGTCGAGGTCGGACGCCACGCCGGCGGTCACCTGCGGCGTTCAGCGTGGGCTGGATCGACCGCGGCTGGCCGAGACCCTCGGCATCACCCGGTTGTGCAAGTCGCAGGTCAGCGTGATGGCGCGGATCTGGACGAGCAAGTCGAGGCGTTCCGCACCCGCCGCTCGATGCCGGGCCGTACACGTTCCTGGCCGCCGACGCGCTGGTGCTCAAGGTCCGCGAAGCCAAACGCACCGTCAACGTCCACGCGCTACTCGCGGTCGGTGTCAACGCCGACGGGCACGCGAGATACTCGGCCTGCACGTCACCAGCGCGAAGACGGCGCTGGCTGGCTCGCGTTCTTCCGCGACCTCACCGCCCGCGGCCTGTGCGGGGGTCAAGCTGGTCACCAGCGACGCGCACCGCGGCCTGGTCGAGGCCGTCGGCGCCACGCTCCCCGGCGCGGCCTGGCAGCGATGCAGGACCGATTACGCAGCGAATCTGATGTCGGCACCCGAAGAGCCAGTGGGGTTGGGTCAAGGCGAGCTGCACAGCGCTACGACAGCCCGAGCCGAGCGGTTCGCGGATGCGACCGGAAGTGAGGCCCCGGGTCGAGACCTTCGCCGCCGAGCTGTGCGTGGGGTAGCAAGAAGCGGCGCCGGGGACGGGGCTGTGGGTCAGCCGATGGCGCTGCCGAACAGGTGGCCGATGCCGTAGGTCAGCGGCAGGCCGGCCAGACCGCCGATCAACACTCGAACAACCGCGCGCCGCGCGGGGCTGCCGCCCAGGCGGGCGCTGAGCAGCCCGGTGAGGGCGAGCGCGGCCAGCACGGCGGCGATGCAGACCGGCACCCGCACGCTGTGCGGCGTCAACAGGATCGCCACCAGCGGGAGCAGCGCGCCGACGGTGAACGCCGCCGCCGAGGCCACCGCTGCCTGGACTGGGCTGGACGGGTCGTCTGGGTCCAGATGCAGCTCGGCGTCCAGGTGTGCGGCCAGCGCGTCGTGTGCGGTCAGCTCTTCGGCGACCGTGCGGGCGGTGCTCGCCGACAAGCGTTTGGCTTGATAGATCCCGGTCAGCTCGTCCAGCTCCGCGCGCGGCATGCGCGTGAGCTCCCGCTGCTCCTGCGCGAGCAGCGCGCGCTCGCTGTCGCGCTGGCTGCTGACCGACACCTACTCCCCGAGCGACATGGACACCGCCCCGGCCACGAGCCCGGCGACGCCCGGCGGTGAAGACCGGTCCCCGAGCCGCGGTCGCGCCGGCAACACCGACCACGATCTCGGCCACCGAGACGATGCCGTCGTTCGCGCCCAGCACCCCGGGGCGTAGCCAGTTCAGCCGCCCCGGGCTGGCATCGGTGTGCGGCTCATTCGGGTGGGTGGGCACCGCACGGCTGGTCGCGCCAGCCTCCTGCGGCCCAGCGTCGCCGGCGTCACTCGGGGACGGTCTGGTTGAGAGCTCTGCGGCTGGGCTCCACAGGTCCGGCGCGCCCATCGGTCGGCTGGCCGCGCTCATGGCAACCTCTCCTTCTCACATGCCGAGACGTGTTTCTCGGTACACGAGAATCGCCGCCCGCGGCGACCACGCGACACCGTCCGCCAGTCAGCCGGCGCGACAGATGACGGTCAGCGTCCCCCCGTCAGGGGAACAACTGCTCTCGGTCCGGGCGGACAACGCACCCGCTCGTCGGCGCCCCATCACGTGGCTTGACTTTGCGCCATAGAGTGCAGTCTACTTTGTCGTGCAAAGAAGAGTCAGGAGGCGGTCATGAAGCGCACGTTCGGGACGATCACCGCGCAGTACGGCGGCGACGATGCCGGCGCTGGTGGACCTTTCGGGGCTCGCGAGGCGGCGATGCTCCTGGATCAGGCCACGGTCCGGGCGCGGCGGGAGTTCGAACCGGACCCGGCATGGCTGCTGGTGGTGCGCGGGGCACTGGCGCTGGCGGTGTACGGGGCGTTGTGGCTGTCGGTGCGCGGCCAGCATCCGTACCAGCATCCGACGGCGGCGGTCATCTGGGTCGGACCGACGGTCGGGGTGATCAACACGGTGGCGACGCTCGCGGTCGCCCGGCGCGCGACCGCGGGGATCCGGGGCCGGTCGCGACTGCGCCCGGGCGAAACCGCGCTGATGGTGCTCGTGTGGGTGGCCGTGTTCGCCGGGATCGGGCCGATGATCGCCGCCGGCGTACCGGAGCGGGTCACGTACGGGCTGTACCCGGCGGCAGCGCCGTTGATCGTCGCGGGGCTGGCGTGGGCGGGGATCACCGCAGCGCGGGGTGAGCGACGCGCCGCGGTCACCGGGGTGGCTGTCGCCGCGGTCGGCGCTCTCGCCCTGCTCGCCGGACCGGCCGGGGCCTGGGCAGTCGCCGGGGTGGGGCTGTGCCTGCTGCTACTCGCCCGCGCCGCCGAGATCGCCTGGCGGCAGCGGGCGTGACCCCGCCCGCGACCGAGGACGCCCTGGACCCGTTGATCCACGTCCCGACTCGGCTACGGATCATGGCGACTCTGGCGGCGCTGCCGCCAGATGACAGCCTCTCGTTCACGCGGCTGCAGACCATGATCGGGCTGACGCCCGGCAACCTGATCATCCACTTGCGCAAGCTCGAGGACGCCGGCTACCTGTCCACGGAGAAGACCAAGAACGGCTCCGCCCCCGTCACCACCATCACCCTCACCGGTGCAGGCCGCCTCGCACTGCGCGCCTACCGCGCAGCCCTGCACGACTTGCTCGGTGAGCTGTGAAAACAAGATCGGCGGACGTGCCGAGGTACTACTCGGCTTCGGCGCTACTTGAGGATGTTCACTGCTCGGGCCACGACGAGCGCGGTCGTCGCCAGCGCTACCGCAGCCTGCACGCCCATCAGCAACTTGGCCCACCGCGCGAGTGGCATGGTGTCGGTCGGTGAGAAGGCCGTGGCGTTGGTGAACGAGACGTACAGGTAATCGACGAACGTCGGCTCCCAGTCCGCGTCGATGCCGGGCGTGCTCATCTGCGGGAACAGGAAGTCCGGGTGCGCGGCGGTGCCTGCCGCGCGTGCGAACGGACCGCCGCGGTCGAGTTCCCAGTACCAGATCCCGAACGCGATGATGTTCGTCAGGTAGATCGCGGCCGCGTTCGCCAGCAGGCTCACCGCGTCGCTGCCGCTGCGTCCGGTGACGATCCGCGACCCGAGCAGCACGGCCGAGGTGACGTTGTCCGCGGTGACCGCCGCCACGAGCAGCAGGGAGGCCCATCGTCCAACCCGAGTGGAGCGGGTCAGCCGCACCGGGTTCAGTGCGAGCAGGACCGCGCCCAGCGCCATCTCCAACCCGGGCAGCAGCCACCGCGGCCGGATTCCCAGCTCCGGTGCCAGCCGCAGCTGCAACACCACGACGAGCACGATCGCGATCAGAACCGGCCACCGGCTCTCCGTTCCGGTGACCCGCCGCCACGCCGGCAACACCCGCTCGACGGCGAAGTGTTCGACGTCGCGTTCCGCCGCCCGCCCCGGACCCGGAGCACCCGACTCGTTCCCAGCAGCGGTCCCGCCTTCAGTGACGCTCACAGCGGGCAGTGTCATCGACGCCCGCCCGAGCCTTCAACGCAGGCCGGGCCGAACCTCCGCCCGCAGCGCGCGACACGGCCAGCACCAAGCCACGCTCACATGGGCTGACGAGTCTTCGCCCTGCTCGACAACGACGACGACAAGTGGTTCGCGCGACTGCGAATTTTGGAAGGCCTGGACCCCACCAACAGCGAACGCCGGATCCGAGAGCCAGCCCCGCTCTTGCGGCGGGCGCCTCACTTGAGGAAGAGATCGTGCGCGGATGTCCCCGGGCGAACGTCAGTCAAGGTTGTTGGCCCAGGTGGAGGACCGAACCGGCCTGATCACCACGTCGGTGACCGCTGCCCCTGACGTAGGCGCAGCCGGGCGGTGGGGGGAGTACGTTCGGGCGCACGCTTCAACGAGACCGCGGCGCCGGAGGACACCCGGACATCGGAAGATCCCTTCCACCAACGAGGTGCCGTGATGTCGAGCAAGAACAAGGGCGGACGCGAGATCCGCAAGCCCAAACAGCCCAAGCAGCCGAAGGTCGAGAAACCGACAGAACTCGCTCACAAGCGCCCCGGCAAACCGAAGGCTGTGTAGCGCCCTCCTGCGCGACCAGCCCAGGACGCCGAGACTTGTTCGCACCCCGGCGTGCACACTGGTTCGGCCCGCGGCTGCAGCCGGCTGATCCTCTTCGAGGACGGACTGGGCGCGAAACACCGCTGTCGCGAACTCGACCCGACCCATCGGCCTTCCACCGGTTCCCGGAAGTCTCGATCCCGACCCGGCCGGGCTGACCTGAAGGCACGGGCCAACCTCGCCGAGGGCCGTTTCGAAGTCGGGATGCGGATGGCGTCGAACCGACGACGCCCGGGGGTCACGCAGGCAAAGATTTTCCGCCATCGCCGGGAAATGGACACGCCCACCTTCGAGCGTGCACCGCTGGTCGCGCGGTGGCCGTCGGCACCGAGCCGGCAGCCGGGAGCTCCTGATCTAGCGCGAACGCATACCGACACCGACCGCGGAGGAGATGGCCATGATTGACATATCGGAAACCGCACCTGAGCCGGTCAACGGCGAACCGCCAGCCCTGTGCACCGTGTGCGAGCACAGCCTGGCCAGTCACCGTCCGGTCAGCTTGCGTTACTGCCGTGCCACCCAAGCGCACGCCTACAGCCGACGGTGCATCTGCCGATAGAGCCAGGACGATCGAGGGCGCTGTACACGCATCAAGATCAAGACACCATCGCACCCGTCGTCATCGACGGTCACCGCCGAGCGTCACGCCCAGACAGCAAGAGTGTGCTGAGGCTGGTCGTGATCCACTTCTCGTACTGGTCGAGGGTGTAGCCGCGGGTGCGGACGAGCATGTCGTAGGTGTCGGGGCTGGCGATGGCCCAAGCGGTGTCGGTCGCGGCGGCCCGGCTGAGGCCGGAGCGCAGGCTGCGGGCGGGGAGCCGGTTGATGAGCGTGGTGAACGTCTGGTGGCGTAGCGCTTGGAGCGCCCGCCAGTCGGCGGCGATCTCGGGATCGCTGGCTGCGGCGTCACGGTAGAGCTGCCAGCCGAGGGCGGCGCGTTCGGCGATCTGGCGGTACAGCGTGCTGATCTGGCGGACGATGGCGGCTGGATCCTCGTGGGCGCTCTCCAGGACCGCGGCGATCATGTCGGGTTGGGCTTGCGGGTACGAGGTGTCGGGGTCTCCAGCCAACGCGGCGTCCATGTAGGCGCGCAGCAGCGCCCGCTTGCTGCCCCAGGCCAGGTAGAGCGTCTGCACGGTCACCCCCGCGCGTCTCGCGATCCGGGCGACGGTGGCAGCGCTGTAGCCGCGTTCGGCGAACTCTTCCTCCGCGGCGCGCAGTAGTCGCCGGCGGGTCTCGGCGCGCGAGGCCGCGCCGGCTTCCTGGTGACGAGTCGGTCGCGGTGTGGCAGGCACGAGATCAGACTACCTGTGCATTAGAGCTTGACTCAAGTTGACTTGAGTGCCACTCTAATGACGTCTCGCGGAGCTCTTCCACTCCCCGCCTGACGCAGCAACACGAGGCGGCGCGGCGCCGGCCGCACGTCCCGCCACCACGCCGGTCGGCCTCGGGCCGGGCCGCGTCCACACCCCCCAGGAGCGCACCCTCGTGCGCACGGAAGGACAGCGTCGTGAAGCACCCCACCCACGATCAGCCGTGGCGCCGTCCCGGCGCCCTCGCCTACGCCCGCACGCGGCGGCGGAACTTGCTGCACCCGCCGGTCACCGTGGAGGAGATGCCGGCCGACGTCACCAAGGACGAAGACGTGCCGGTGACGATGCGGGACGGCGTGACGCTGCGGCTGAACCTGTTCCGGCCTGCGGGGGAGGGGCCGTTCCCGGTGATCCTCTCGGCGCACCCCTACGGCAAGGACTCGGTGCCGGTGAAGAAGGCAGGTGGCTGGAAGCTCAACAAGCAGTACCGGATCATGAACCAGCCCGAGCCGCTGCAGATCTCCGACCAGACCAGCTGGGAGGCTCCGGACCCGGTCTGGTGGACCCAGCAGGGCTACGCGGTGATAAACCTGGACACCCGCGGCGGCGGGCGCTCCGACGGCCGCGGTGACCTGCTTTCCGACCAGGAAGCCGACGACATCTCTCAGGTCATCGCCTGGGCCGCCGACCAGCCCTGGTCGACCGGACGGATCGGCATGCTCGGCGTGTCCTACCTCGCGCTCTCCCAGTACAAGGTCGCTGCCCTCAACCCGCCGGCCCTGAAGGCGATCTGCCCGTGGGAAGGGTTCACCGACGCTTACCGGGACTTCTTCACCCCCGGCGGAGTCGTCGAGGACGGGTTCGCTCGCGTCTGGCTGTTCCTCACCAACCGGGTCGCCCGCCTCACGACGAACATGGCCAAGGAGCGGGCCAAGCACCCGCTGCGCGACGCGTGGTGGGAGGCGCTCACCCCCGACCTGGGCAGGATCACCGTCCCCATGCTGGTGTGCGCCAGCTTCTCCGATGACAACCTGCACAGCGGCGGATCGATGCGGGCCTTCCAACAGGTCGGCTCCAGTGAGCGGCACGCCTACACCCACCGCGGCCCGAAGTGGGCGACGTTCTACGGCGGTGAAGCCCGCCGGACCCAGCTCGCGTTCTTCGACCGGCACCTGCGCCAGCGCGACGTCGCCCCGCTCCCGCCGGTGCGGCTGGAGGTTCGGGACCGCGTCGATCACGTCGTCGAGGTGCGTGACGAGCAGGAGTGGCCGCTGGCACGCACCGACTGGCGTCAGCTGTACCTGGCCGCCGACGGCGCGTTGACGACCGAACCCCACGACCAGGGCAGCGTCACCTTCGACCTGCAGAGCAACGCCGCCGCTTTCGAGTACCGGTTCGAGCAGGACACCGAGCTCAGCGGCCCGATGACACTCCGACTGCAGGTGGCGGTCACCGGCACCGACGATCCGCGGCTGTTCGTCGGGGTCGAGAAGTGGTGCCACGGCGCCCCGGTTCCCTTCAACGGCTCCTACGGCTACGGCCGTGACCGCGTCGCCCAGGGCCGGCTGCGCCTGGCCCTACGGGAACTCGACCCCCAGCGCAGCACCCCGCACCAGCCCGAGCACAGCTTCCGAACCCTGCAGCCGGTCCACGACAACGAGCAGATGGAGGTCCTCATCCCGTTGAGTTCGTCCGCGACGCTTTTCCGCGCCGGTGACTGCCTCCGCGTCATGATCGCGGGCCGCTACCTGCAACCCCGCAACCCGCTGTTCGGCCACTTCCCGACCCACTACCAGCCCAGCACCAACGGCAAGGCCACCCTGCGCTGGAGTCCCGACCGGCCGTCCAGCCTCGAGATCCCGGTCATCCCCCGCACCCCCTCTGCACACCTCAGGGCCGATCGTCCGCACGAAAGGCCGCTACTCCCATGTCCGCAGTCACCATCCCGAGACCCGAGTCCTCGACCCACGGTCCTGAGACGACCTCATCGCCAACCACCAAGCCCGCGCCGTGCTCCTGCAGCGCGCGCTCAACGACACCTGCGACTACGCCGAACAACTCTGGCTCACCGTCGACGCCCTGCGGCGCTACCTGCTCGACTGCCTCCCGGCGCGGGGGGCGCCGATGTCGGGGGAGTTGGCGAGGAAGACCCTGAGCAGGGCAGCGCAGAGCAGGGGTCCTCCTCCGGCTGCGTCTCGGACGCGCAGTCAGGTTCTCGACACGTGTCGGTGAGTCGAGAGCTGACTCGTTCGCTGATCGCACGCAGCGTCGACAGCTCGTCGTCGGACAGCGCATCGAGCAGGATGCGCCGCACCGTGTCGACATGTCCGGGAGCAGCGGTCCGGACGGCAGCCATACCGGTGTCGCTGAGCTGGACAATGGTGCCGCGCGCGTCGGTGTCACAGCCGTGGCGACTGACCAGACCGCGCTGTTCCATGCGCCGGACGTGGTGGGACAGGCGGCTGCGATCCCAGCCCGTCGCTCGGCCCAGGTCGCGGATCCGTAGCCGGCGCTGTGGTGCTTCGGACAGCGGGACGAGCAGGGCGAAGTCGGCCGCTGACAGCCCGGACGCAGCCAGTTGGCGTTCGATGGCCCGGTCGAGGTCGCGCCGCATGCCGAGGAACGCGCGCCACGTCTGCTGCTCGACGTCGTTCAACCAGACCACCTCGGTCACCCCGCGATCATAACCGTGATCTGTTGACACATCAGCATCGGTACGCCTAGCGTTGTCGCGGACGCTGACGTGTCACCGAATTCTCGAGGAGTCTCCGTGACCGCTACATCCACCCTCCCGGCTGAACTCACCGGCGACTGGACGATCGACCCCGCGCACACCCGGATCGGATTCGTCGCCCGTCACGCGATGGTCAGCAAAGTCCGAGGAGGGTTCAACGACGTCGAAGGCTCCCTCCACCTCGACGCCGAAGACCCCGCCGCGTCCACCGCACGGCTGACCATCCAGACCGCGAGCGTGGACACCCGGAACGAACAACGTGACGGGCACCTGCGCACCAACGACTTCTTCGACGCACCCAACTTCCCGCAGATCACGTTCGTGAGCCGGTCGGTCCGCCAGGATGACGCCGACCACTTCACCGTGACCGGCGACCTGACCATCAAGGGCGTCACGAAGTCCGTCGAGGTCCAGTGGGAGTTGACCGGCCTCGCGACCGACCCGTTCGGTAACCTCCGCGTCGGTTTCGAAGGCGGCACAACACTCGACCGCACGGACTACGGGGTCAACTTCAACGCGGTCCTCGAAGCCGGCGGCGTCATGGTCTCCGAACGCATCACCCTTGAACTCGACGTCGAGGCGGTCAAGGCGGCACCAGCTACCGTTGCCGCCGAAGCGACCGAAGCCGCCTACGAAGACGCCGCCGGGGAAACGACCGAACGGCCGAACGAGTCCGCGTGATCTGCTGAACGACGGGTCATCCGGCCTGCCGCTGGTCCTTCAGCGCCGGGGCGTCAAGCGCGGCGCGGACTTGTCCGGCCGTCATGCGTGCCCGTGCACGTAAGGGCATGACGACGCCATCCGACCGTGTTCTTGACGTCAACCCGTCCGACGACACCGACGCGACGCCCTTGAGCGCTGATATGTCGGCGTCAGCGTGCCGATCCCCGAGCATGCAACGAGTCCGGTCTGCAGGTCAGCTCGCGATCTCCCAGATGTGCCCAGCCGGGTCCTGGAAGCTCGCCGTTCGGGGTCCCCACGGGCGGTCGGTCGGGCCGTTGAGCAGTGGCACCCCGCGGGCGGTCAAGTGGTCGCAGACGTCATCGACGTCCTCGACGTGCAGCGTCAGCTGGAAGCGTGATCCGGCGGCCGGCTCGGCGACCCGAGCCGGTTCGATCAGTTCCGGTGCCGCTGAGGTCGTGAGCAGGTTGATCAGCGTCTCGCCGAACTGGTACACCGCAGAGTCGGCGTCTTCGTAGCTCTGGGACACGCCGAACGCGCGCTGGTAGAAGTCCTTCGCCGCGTCGAGGTCCTCGACGAACAGGGTGATCGCCGCGATGCCGCGCGGCCATCCGTGCAGGATCATGTCGGTTGCTGTTCCCCTCCGCCGCGTCAGCTGTCGATGAGTCTGACGATGCGGGCCGACCGCATTCATCGGCGGAGGGGTCACGGATGCGCAACCGGAGGGTCGGACGACAGAACGGTTGAAGGACGATCGTGGTCAGCGGTCGTCGGCGGTCCGCTCTGGTTCCTGGTTGTGGACGAGCCCGTTGCCGTCCGGGTCGGCGACGGAGAACATCGGCGGCGCGCCCTCGAGGTGCAGGACATCGTCGTCGTGCAGAGTCGTCCCCGCCGCTCGCAGCCGTCGGTACGCGGCCTCAGCGTCGATTGTGCCCAGCCGGTCATACCGGTGAGACTTGGCCGGCTGGATGAACTCATCGCCTCCAGAGGCGCCAGCGTTCACGAGACGCCGACATCCCGCGCGGCCACGACCTCGACCTTCTCGAACGTCGGCGGTCGGACGAACAGTTCGGCGTTCGCGCGCGACGACCTGGGACCGCCCGACGCGAGCAATGCCTCTCGGTCCGCTTCGCTGGCGAACACGGCGAAGGCGCCGTAAGTGGACGGGCCGAGCCGGAACGCGTACCACCGCGTGGTGGCTGGCTGGTCGGCCACGATGAGAGCGCCAGTCTGGAAGAATCCCGCGGCGTCGGCCGCCCGACTCGGTTCGAACTCGAAATGGCCTAGGACACCCAACATCGTCGCCACGCCACCCATGTTCCACGTCCGACCGTGACCGGTGCAGCCCTTGTCGCTCAGCGAGACGCCCACGGTGACTGACTGGCGACTGGGTCGCCGCAGCAGGCCCGCTCGTCCCAGCGCGGAATCCCTTACAGGCGACGCTTGCTCGCGGGGCAGACGTGGAGCGTGTCGGGTGGCGGAAGCGTCGGGTCAGGTCGCGTGGATGGTGACGTGGGCCCATGAGTTGTTGACGTAACCCTTGGGGTTCCAGATCTGGCGGGCGGACTCGGGTTGGCTGGCGCCGGTGCTGTCCCAGGCTCTCGCGATGAGTTCCTGATCGCCGGGTGCGACGGTGATGGTGGTGTGCCAGTGCTGCCAGGTCCACGGTGAGGTCGCGGGGGCGAGTTCCGCCTGGGACCAGCTCCGGCCGTCGTCGGCGGACACGTCGACGCGGGTGATGGTGCGGTCCTCGCCGGCGTAGGCGTAACCGGCGACGTCGATGCGCCCGGCGCTCACAGTGGCGTGGTCATCAGGGGTCAGGATGTCCGCGTTGAGCGCAACGGCGGCCAGCGGCAGGCCGTCACCGGGTCCGGCGTCCTCCGGATCGGTCCCGGTGGGCGGGAGCCGGTACGCGGTGGCCTGGAAGTAGTTGTCCGAAGGCGCGTCCTGCAGGGTGATGCGTTCGATCCACTTGACGCTGCGGGCACCGATGTAGCCGGGGACGACGACGCGGACGGGGCCGCCGTGCACGGCCGGCAGCGGCCGGGAGTTCATGGCCCAGGCGAGCAGGACCTCGGCCGAGTGGGCTTTCGTGAGCTCGATCGATCCGCCGTAGGTCTGGGGAGGGTCGGCGATGTGCGACAGGTCCGGTGCTGCGAAGGCCGCGAAGCGCGCGTCGTCCCGGACGCCGGCGGTGGCGAGCACGTCGGCCAGGCGCACGCCGGTCCACTGCGCTGTCGAGGTGGCGCCGGGTCCCCACGGATGCTCGCCGGGGATGTCGCGGACCTCGATGAGTCCGGCGCGCCGGTTGCCGGCGCACTGCATCGTCGCGGTCACTGTGTGTCGCGTCCAGCGGTGCTGCAGGTCGCTCAGCGACAGCCGCAGCGGCTGGTCGACGAGGCCGCCGACGGCCAGCCGCCATCGTCCTGGGTCGACATCGGGCACCGGCCCGTGGTTGCGGACGTAGAACGACCCGACGGAGGTGATCGGGTCCATCAAGTGCGCTCGGGGTGGTTCGGCGTTGTAGGGGTCGTGTTCGTGCACGATCATGTCCGACCGTTTCGCCCACATGGCACTTTCCTTCTCCTGATGTAGGGGTCGACAGTGGCAGGGGCGGATGAGGGTCGGCTCGCGCCTGCCGACGGTCTCGTTCCCGTTTCCACGTCGTCAAGTGATCCGGCCCCAGCAGCATCCCGCCGGCTGCGAGCACGATGACGGGCCTGCCGATGCGCCGGGCGGAGGAGCGGACTTCGCCAGTCGTCACGGCCGATACCCCCTGCGCTGTCAGCACACCACGTCGTAGCCTCCTGCCGTGCTCGTCGCGCTCGGCTCGTTCACCCTGGCGGCAGCACTGCTCGTGCTGCTGCCTGGCCCGGACACTGTGGTCATCCTGCGCAGCATCGTGCGCGCCGGGCGGCGCCGCGGGGTGGCGACGGTGCTCGGCATCCAGACCGGCCTGCTGCTCTGGACAACCGCCGCGGTGCTCGGGCTCGCCGCGCTGCTGCGCGCCAGCGAGGTGGCGTTCACCGCGCTGCGCGTCGCGGGCGCCGCCTACTTGGTGTGGCTGGGAGTGCAGTCGCTCCGCGCGCGGAACGCCCGGCTCGACGCGCCCGAGTCGCGGCGCTCGCCGTTGAGCGGCACGGGTTACTGGGCGGGGCTGCTGTCGAACGTGCTGAACCCGAAGGTCGGCGTCTTCTTCGTGACGTTCCTGCCGGCGTTCGTGCCGTCTGGCGCCGAGGTCGTCCCGACACTGTTGCTGTTCGGTGCGGTGTTCATCGCGCTGAACCTCGGCTACCAGTTCCCGCTCGTGGTGCTGGCCGACCGCGTGTCCCGGCTCGTGTCGCGCCCGCGCGTGAGACGGGCGATGGACCTCGTCACCGGCGGCGTGCTGGTCGGGTTCGGCCTCCGCCTCGCGACGGAATGACGGCTGACGATCGGACCGGATGCACGCAGACGCGTCGGCTGCCGGGCGCGTAGGTCGCTCACCGCAGGCACGCATGGTGAACGCCGCAGCCCGGAGTGATCAGAGCTAGGTGCCGAGTGGCCGCTGTCGGCGTGCGTCGGTACTGCGCTCCGCGGCGAGCTGCTGCTCGAACGGCGCGCCGTCGACGACCGGCTCGTCCCCCGCGGCGGGTTCCAGGGTGCCGTCGCGACGTCGCGACATCGCGGCCCGTCGGCGGTCGGCCATCGCCAGCTGCCACAGGTGGTCGTTGTACGCGTCGTGGTAGCGGTCGCCGTGACTGCGCACGAGCGTTCCCGCGCTGTCGGGTACCACGTAGCCCCGGTAGACGACCGGGTCACCGGAGCTGCTGGTGGCGACCAGGTCTGCCGGACCGCTGTACCCGCCCGTCTGCTCTGCCTCGAGGGGATCCTGGCGGCCGAGAGGCTGACCGGTGGTGTGCGCCGAGGGCGTCGGCGGGCGACGCGTGTCGCGAACGATCCGGAGCCAGAAGAACGCGGCGAAGGCGGCGAAGGCCCAGTACTGCAGCGTGTAGCTGAAGTTCTGCAGGTCGAAGTGCCGGCTGTTCGACACGTCCAGCTGCCATCGGCCCAGCAGCGCCAGAGCCGTGATCAGGAGCAGCGTCACGAGGTGAAGAGCGATCCATCGAGGTCGGAAGAACGTCCGCAGCGGTGGGGCGGGCGCGGCGTCCGGCTGGCACCAGGTGGTCACCGCGCCGGTGCTCGCGGCGAACCGTCGCGGCAGGGCCGCGCCGAGCTCCGTGCCGTCGGCAGTCGAGCGACGTCTCAGCACCGTCTCCACGCACCTCCGAACGGCTCTGCTGCGGACTCGGCTCCCGTCGGCAGTCCCGGACGCCTCAGCCCGTTCGGATCCAGGGTAGGCGCCGCCGCCCTCGCGGGATCCCGCGTACTGTCGCTCAGTGTTTCAGCGTGTGCGTTGGACGCTCCGCCAGCCGCGGTACCGGGGGTTGTGCGCGCTGATGGTGGTACTCGCCGGGGCGTGCGTGCTCGCGGGCACCTGGCAGATCAGCCGGTTCCAGGAGTCGGTGCACGACAACGACGCCCTCCGGGCGAACGCTCATGCCGCACCGGTCGCTCTGAGCACCTCCCTCGTCCCACTCGTGGGTCACGGGCCGCCCCCGGGACGTGACGCGGTCACCTTCCGCACCGTGACGACGACCGGCACCTACCTCGCAGCCGCCCAGCAGTTCCTGAGCGGCCAGAGCAGCGGCGGGCAGCGCGGGGTCGACGTCGTCGTCCCGTTCCGCACCGCCGGCGGGACGGTCCTCGTGGTGCGCGGGCTCGTGCCCACCGCCGCGGGCAGCGGGCTACCCAACGGGACGGCCGACCTGCCCGCGCAGCAGGTCAGCCTGACCGGACGGCTCGAGACCGCGAGCACCTCCGACGACCGCGCAGGGTCGCTGCCAGCCGGCCAGATCGCCTCGATCAACCCCGCGCAGCAGGCCGACCGGCTCGCAACGCCGGTTTACCAGGCGACTCTGGTGTTGGCTGCCCACCAGCCTGGGTCGATCGGGGTCGTCACCGAGCCGGACTTGTCCAACCCGGCAGGCGGGGCCTACGAGGCGCAGCACTTCGCCTACATCCTGCAGTGGTACGTCTTCGCCGCGCTGGCGCTGGTCGCGCCGTTCCTGATCAGCCGCTCGGAGGTACGCGAGGCCCGCCGCCGCTACCTGGGCATCGATCCCGACCAGGAGCAGCTCGACCTGGCCGCGACCTCCGACCCCACCGACCGGCCGCCGCTCGGCGCCGTCGCGGAGTCCGGGACGCTCGTCGCCGTCCGCGGCACCGCAGAGCTGTCGACCCGGCCGGATCAGGCAGCTGCCCGACGGCAATGGGCAGCGCGGATGGCTACCCGGTACGGGCGGTCCCTCGGCCCCGACACCGGGACCGCCGGCGACATGCAGGTCGCCCCGCTCGAGCCCGACCGCCGACCCGACCGCCGATCTGACTCCGGCCACCCGCTCGACGTCCGTCAGGCCGCGCCCAGCAGCGGCGAGCAACCCCACCGCAGCGACGACCGCTACCACGCGTCCTACAACGACTACCTCTGGGAGCTCGCGCTCGCCGACGGCCGAGTCCCGGACGTCACCGCAGCGCAGGTCGACGTGCCGCGGGCGACCGACGCACCCCGGATCGAGCCACAGGTCATCGACCCGGCCGGCTCTGCGAGCAGGCAGCGCCCCGACCGCCGGACAACCGACGACAACTAGCTGTGCTGCTCACCGTGGTCGGTGACGGGCTCGGCCGTCCCGAGTAGCAGCCGCCCCGGACGCACGTGGAGCGCGACGTGCGCGGCCCGCGCGGCGCTGGCCGTGACCGGATCCGCTCGCTGCGGTGTCGCGCCGCCAGCTCGAGCTCCGGCCGGACACTCCCGGCCCGACGGTCTTGCTTCGACTTTCCTCGGTGACTCATGGGCAACGTGCAGCTCGCTCGCAGGTTCGGGCTGTGTTCTCGACCGGCCCGTGGTGTCTGGATGCCGGTCGGATGTGGAGGAGCGCGCGTGCTCGAGGGGTCGAAGCCCGGTCATCGTCCGTCTTCGGTCATCAGACTGGGCTGGGTGTGAGTTCCTCGTCCGCCGTCGTGGAGACGAACGGGCACCACGGCACCTCTCAGCAGCGCCGCCGCGGCAGCCTGCTCGTGGTTGCTGAGCAGGCGGATGTCGCTGGTGTGCTGGGCGGCGAACTGCGCCTGGCCGGGGCCGAGGTCCGGGTGGCTCAGACCGGCAGCGGGCCGGTCCTCGCCGTGCGTGGTCGTGGACACGGCCGGCGAGTCGTGCGATGAGCCGGATGGGCAGCTTCGGGTCGGTCGTCCGCCGGCATCCCCGGTGGACCGGCGCAGTGATCGCCGTCGCGCTCGTCGCAGCCGGTCTCATCACCTACTTCACCGTCGCGTCCGGCGGGTCCAGCGCCGCGGCGGCCACGACGACGACGATCAACCAGACCGTCTCGACCGGGACGATCCGGCAGACCGTCTCGGCCACTGGCACGTTGGCTCCGGCCGAGAACGAAGTTCTCGACTTCAGCTCCTCCGGCGTCGTCACGTCGGTCGCGGTCAGCGAAGGACAGACGGTCCAACAGGGCCAGACGCTGGCCACCATCGACTCGGCTTCCTTGAACGCAGCGGTCGCGCAAGCCCAGGCGTCCGTGGCCAGCAACACCGCCAAGGTCGACTCGGACCAGACGAACGGCGCGACGTCCGCGCAGCTGGCTGCGGATCAGGCCGCGCTCACCGCAGCGAACAACCAACTCGCCTCGGCGCAGAAGGCCCTGGCCGGGGCGACCATGACATCGCCGATATCCGGTGTGGTGGCGGCGGTGAACCTGACCGTCGGCCAGTCGGTGTCGTCCGGCTCGTCCGGCGCAGGCGGCTCGGGCAACGCGGCGAGCACCGGCACCGGTGGACCGGCAGGCACCGGCACCGGGAGCGGAGGCGGCGCAGGCGGCACCGGCAGCACCGGGAGCACGTCCTCCTCGTCGAGTGCCCAGATCCAGGTCATCAGCACCACGTCGTGGATCGTCAACGCGACCGTCGACGCCAGCTCGGTCGGGCTGATCAAGTCGGGAGACCAGGCCCAGCTGACGGTCACCGGCGCCAGCAGCACCGTCTACGGAACGATCTCCTCGATCGCCGTGCTTCCCTCGTCCAGCTCCGGCACAGCCAGTTACCCGGTCGTCATCACCGTGACCGGGTCACCGACGGGCCTGCACGACGGCGCTGACGTCACGGCCGCGCTCATCTACAGGCAGCTGACCAACGTGCTCGTCGTGCCCACCCTCGCGGTGCACCGCAACTCCGGCGGCGGTGAGTACGTCGACAAGGTCGTGAACGGCAAGACCGTGCAGACCACTGTCGCGGTCGGCGTCAGCTCAGGCGCAGAAACGCAGGTCGTGTCGGGGCTGTCGGCCGGTGACACCGTCGCCGTGACGCGGATCCAACCGGTGCGCACAGGCACGGGGACGACCGGGAACAACGGCACGAGCGGTCGAACCGGTACCGGCGGCACCGGCGGTGGGTTCGGCGGCGGGACAGGTGGCGGCTTCGGCGGCGGTGGCGGGTTCGGCGGCGGCACAGGCGGTGGGTTCGGCGGCGGCGGCTTCGGCGGCGGTGGCGGCTTCGGCGGCGGCGCAGCCGGCGGCGGTGGCGCCGGTGGCTGAGCGGCGCTGGTTCGCTCCCGAGCGTGGCTCCGGCGTCGACGAGGCCGGACCGGGCACCCTCGACCTGTCGTCTGCGGTGATCGAGCTCGAAGACGTCCGCAAGGTCTACAGCACCGGACTGGTCGAGGTCGAGGCCCTGCGAGACGTCAGTCTGACCATCGAACGCGGGGAGTACGTCTCGATCATGGGGCCGTCCGGCTCCGGGAAGTCGACGCTGATGCACATCCTCGGGTGCCTCGACGTGCCCACGTCGGGTCGCTACCGGCTGGCCGGTGAGGACGTGTCGCAGATGGACGACGTCGAACTGGCCGAAGCCCGCAACCGGCGCATCGGGTTCGTCTTCCAGCAGTACAACCTGCTGCCGTCGCTCACGGCGCTCCGCAACGTCGAGCTGCCTCTGTCCTACGCCGGCACCAGCCGGGACGAGCGGCAGCGACGCGCCCGGCACGCGTTGGAGCGGGTCGGACTCGCCGACCGCCTCGACCACCGCCCTGGTGAGCTGTCGGGCGGTCAGCAGCAGCGCGTCGCCGTGGCCCGGGCGCTCGCCACCGACCCAGCGCTCGTCCTGGCCGACGAGCCCACCGGCAACCTCGACTCGACCGCGACCGAGGACGTGCTCGACCTGTTCGACGAGCTCCACGAGCAAGGCCGGACCGTCGTCCTGATCACGCACGAGGCCGACGTGGCCGAACGTACGGCTCGAGTCCTGCGTATCCGGGACGGACGGATCGCCTCGGACGAGGCAGCGACCACCGCGGTCATCGGAGGCACGCGGTGAGGTGGGGCGACACGCTGCAGAACGGGTGGGACGCGATCCGCACGCACAAGCTGCGGTCCGTCCTGACGTCCCTCGGCATCCTCATCGGTATCGCGGCCGTCGTGTTGACCGTCGGTCTCGGCCAGGGCGCGCAGCAGAAGGTGTCGAAGCAGCTGGCCGCGCTCGGCGGCAACCTCCTGATCGTCTCGCCCGGTAGTTCGACGACGAGCGGCGTGCGCGGCGGGTTCGGTTCGGCCGCGACTCTCACGACCGCCGATGCGACCGCGCTCAGCAGCAAGCAGGCTGCTCCCGACGTCGCCGACGTGGCGCCCGTGTCGCAGAGCGCGTCCGAGTCGCTCGTCAACGGCTCGACCAACTGGACGACGACGGCACTCGGTACGACCTCGAACTGGCTGTCCGTCCGTGGCCGCACGCTCACGTCCGGCCGATTCATCGACGCCAGCGACGAGCAGAACGCGTCGGCGGTGGTCGTTCTCGCCGCCGACACCGCCAGCGAACTGTTCGGCCGGTTCGATCCCGTGGGGCAGAGCGTGACGATCAACAACGTGCCGTACCAGGTGATCGGCGTACTCGCCTCAGCGGGATCGGACTCGACGACCAACCTGGACGACCAGGCCGTCGTGCCGCTGAGTACCGCCGCGCAGCGCATCATCGGCGGTACCAACCGGTCGTCGGTCGCCGACATCTACGTCAAAGCCACCAGCGACAACCTCCTGAGCGCGGCCTACCAGGAGACGGACAAGGTCCTGGCCTACCGGCACTCCATCACCTCCGGCTCGACCACCGACTTCACCATCACCACCCAGCAGTCAGTGATCAGTACGACGTCGTCCGTCAACGGCACACTCACCGACCTGCTCATCGGCGTCGCCGCACTCTCGCTGATCGTCGGCGGCATCGGCGTCATGAACATCATGTTGGTGTCGGTCAACGAACGCACCCGCGAGATCGGGCTGCGCAAAGCGCTCGGTGGTACCCCGGCGTTGATCCGCCGACAGTTCCTGTCCGAGGCGTCGATGCTGGGGCTGACCGGCGGTCTGCTCGGCGTGGCCGTTGGTGTCGGCGCTGCGCTGGTCCTGCCCCACTTCATCAGCAACCCGGTCGCCATCTCGGTGCCCTGGATCCTGCTCGCGATCGCCGTCGCCATCGCCATCGGTGTCGGCTTCGGCGTCTACCCGGCGGCCCGCGCCGCTCGGCTGTCCCCGATCGACGCGTTGCGCAACGAGTGACGACGCCGGTCGATCCATCCGCGCCATCCCCCGAAAGGCCGTGAAGTGCTTCCCTCGGACTCTGGTCTCGCGTCACAGCTCCGGCGCCCGTCCGCCCGCAACGCCGCAACGGTCGTCGCGATCGGTGTGGCCGCGACCGTCCTGCTCACCGCCTGCGGCGGATCGTCGTCGACCGCCGCAGGGGTCGACGACCGCACCGACCGCCGCGCCATCGAGTGCCGCCGGCGGCGGTGGCGGGGCCCGCAGCGGGGCCGGTAGCGGGGTCAACGCACCGGCCGCATCGGGTCTCATCGCTGCGGTCTCCGGCTCCACCATGCAGGTCCAGAGCGCGCAGAACGGACAGGTCGCGGTGACGTGGACCGACACGTCCACCTTCACTGCCCAGGTCACCATCTCCGCCAGCTCGATCAAGGCCGGGGACTGTCTGACAGCCGTCGCGCCGTCGGGAACGGACGCCTCCGCGACGGCGTTCACGGCCACCACGGTGTCGGTGACACAGCCGGTGAACGGCTCGTGTTCCGGCGGCTTCGGTGGTGCTGGTGCCCGGCCGACCGGCAGCGGGTTCCCGACCGGCGCACCGCGCTCCGGCTACCCGAGCGGCGCCCGGCCCTCTGGCTCCGGCGCGACTCGACAGTTCGGGACCGTAGCCAGCGGCTCGGTCGTCTCGGTGTCCGGTTCGACCATCGTGGTCGCGGCGCGCGACTTCGGCGCTCGCCAACGCGCCGGCGCCAGCGCCACGGCCAGCCCGTCGCCGACGACGACCGACAAGACCGTCTCCGTGGCCGCCACGACCACGATCTCCGCCACCCAGTCGGCCACGGCATCGGCGGTGGTGGTCGGCAAGTGCGCCACCGTGCGCGGCACGGCCGACTCCTCGGGTGCGGTCACAGCGACCAGCGTCGCCATCACCACCCCGACCAACGGCCAGTGCGGCGCCGGCCGCTTCGGCCGCGCTGCCGGCGCCGCGCCGACCAGCGGAGCCACCCCGTGAGCTCCGAGTCCGCCGCCTCACGGGCGCGCCGCCGAAGGACGCGGCGGAACCGACTCACGGCCCTGGGAGCCGGCGTCGTCGTCGTCGCCGGCGGGTCGGTCGCTCTCGCCGCGACGAACGACGGGGGGACCTCGCCGATCGTCGCGACCGTCACCACCGGCGCCGTGACGCAGACCGTCCAGGCGTCCGGCAGCGTCGGAGCGTCATCCCAGACCACTGCGTCGTTCGCCACGAGCGGCACGGTGTCCGCTGTCGACGTCGGCACGGGACAGTCCGTCACCCAGGGCCAGGTGCTGGCGCAGTTGGACACGACCTCGCTGCAGGGCAGCGTCGACTCGGCCAGCGCCAGTGTGGCCAGCGCCGAGCAGAAGTTGCAGGCGGACGAGACCGGCCAGACCAGCGCCGCCGCCTCGAGCCGCGGCACCGGTTCGTCCGGCGGCAGCGGCTCGAGCGGCGGCACCGGTTCGTCCGGCGGCAGCGGCTCGTCCGGCGGGTCGACCAGCTCGGCGACCGACGCGGCGTTCGTGACGTCCACCGCGACCGAGGCGGAGTTGGGGAGCTCCACCGCGACCGACGCGGCCGTGAGCACGCGAACGACGACCGTTGCCGAGGCGGCCGCCGCACCCGCCAGTGCTGCGCAGGGCAGTTCGGTGTCCTCGGTGGTCGGTCAGGTCGTCAAGGCCCAGCAGGCGGTCGTCGCCGCCCAGAGTGCGGTGGACAAGGGCCAGACGGCCGTCGACCGGGCCCAGTCGGTCGTCGACGCCGACATCGCGCAGAACGCGAAGCTCAGCGCCGCCCAGACAACGGCCTGCGCAACGTCCTCCAGTGGCGGACCGTCGGGCTCCGGCGCCGGCTCCGGCTCCGGCCCGGGGTCGTCGTCCGGTACCGGTGCCGGTGGCACCGGCGGTTCCCCGACGTCGTCCGCGAGCGCCGGGTGCACCGCCGCCCAGGCCAGGTACGAGGCGTTCTCCGACACGTTGACGGCCGATCTCGCGGGACTCGGCACGGCGGTCACGGCGCAGGACGGTGCGGTGAAGGGGCTCGGCAGCGCCGTGACGGCGCTCAGCGGGCTGATGGCGCCGTTGCAGTCGGCGGCCACCGAAGGCGGCGGCGGCTCGACGGGGGGGTCCGCGACGGGTGGGTCCGCGACGGGTGGGACGTCGAGTGGCCGGTCCTCCGCGGGTGGCACCTCCGCGGGTGGGTCCGCGACGGGGGGGACGTCGACCGGTCGGTCCTCCGCGGGTGGGACCTCCGCGGGGGGGTCCGCGACGGGAAGTTCGTCCGCGGGAAGCGGCTCGTCGTCGAAGAGCACGACCGGACAGTCCGGCAGCGGCGGGTCCTCCACGCCAGCGAGTGCGAGTCAGCTGGCGGCCGACCAGGCTGCGATCGACGCCGCCCAGGCCGAGCTCGTCGTCGCCCAGCAGGACCTGTCCGCTGCCACGTTGACCAGTCCGGTGGCCGGCACGGTGGCCAGTGTCGGCTTCACCGTCGGCTCCAGCTCGAGTGGCAAGACGATCACCGTGCTGGGCACGGGCAACCAGGTCGTCACGATCCAGGTCCCCCTGAGTGAGATCGACCAGGTCAAGCCTGGACAGTCGGTGAGCGTTGCTGTCGACGGCCGGACCGACGAGTTGCGCGGCTCGGTCACGAAGATCGGGCTGCTCAGCACGACCTCCGGCTCGCGGACGACCTTCCCGGTGACCGTCACCCTGGACAACGGCAGCCCACGGGTCCACACCGGCGTCGGTGCGGACGTCGTGATCACCACCGGTACCGCCACCAACGCGGTCGTCGTCCCGAACTCCGCCATCACCTCGCTCGGGACCCGGCACACGGTCACCGTCGTGTCCGCCGGTCAGACCACGACGGTGCAGGTCGCCATCGGTCTCGCCGGCACCGACACCAGTCAGGTCACCTCCGGGCTCAAGGTGGGCGAGGTGGTGCAGCTCGCAGATCCGACGCGGCCACTGCCGAGCAGTGCGACCAGCGCCAACTCGAGCACCACCCGCTTCGGCGGCTTCGGCGGCGGCGGGTTCCGCGGTGTCGGAGGCACCGGAGGGCGTTGACCGCCGTCGACCGCCTACCCGGGCGGCCCGGGTGACAGGAGATGGTCCAGGTCGGTGAGGTGCAGCAGCCGTTGCAGCCGGGCTGGGACGTCGAGCAACAGCAGACGGACGCCGGCGGCATCCGCCGCCGCACGCAGGGCCACGAGAGTGTCCAGGCCGGCGGCATCGCAGAACCTGAGACCGTCCAGCTGCACAGAGACCAGCCCGGTGCCCGTGCGGGCTGCGTCGTCGACCAGCCGTACGCCGCGCTCGAGCAACCGCTCGGCGTTGAACGCGTCCAGCTCTCCGGCGACCCGCAGCACCAGGCCCGCGGCGTCGGGACCGCCGCTGAGCTGGAGCAGCGACTGGGTCATCCCGACACGTCCATCCTTGTCTCTGGCTCCGGTCGGCTGGGATCCGAGGTGTCGAGCCTGCCGGCTTACGAAGTAAACCACGATCGTTGCGACAACAACCCACCCTTTCGGGTGCAGCGGTCCGACCCCGGAACACCCCCGCGCCCGCGCGGGTTGACTGTTCAGCGATCGGACGGAGGAGGGACAGCGCGATGGCCTCGGCAGGACCGGAGCAGCCGTACGTCGACTTCCGCTGGGCGGAGTCGCTGTACCAGTTGCGGCAGCCCGCAGAGGCCGCGCGCGTGCTCGAGCCCCTGGTGGCGGCCGAGCCGGGGAGCACCGCCGTCCTGGAGCTCTACGCCCGCGCGCTGTTCGGCTCGGCGCAACTGGCGCGGGCCGAGGAGGCGCTGCGCACCCTGGTGGACCGCCGGCCGGACGACGGCTGGGCCCGCTTCGCCCTGGCTCGCACCCTCGAGCGCCGCGGCCGGCACGAGGAGGCCGCCGAGCACCGCCGGGTGGCCGCCGCGCTCGGCGTCACCGGCTAGCACCGGCCAGCACCGGCCAGCACCAGCTAGCGCCCGTCCTCGGCGGCCTGCAGGGTGACCTCCACGCGACGGTCGGGCACCAGCCACATCAGCGCCACCGCCGCGAAGACGGCGACCGCCAGCCACCGGTTGGCGAACGCCAGCGCGATCGCCGCCGCGTACAGGACCGGCGACGCCTTGCCCTTGCGGTCACGGCCGACGGCCCGGGCGAGCGTCGACGTCGAGCCCTGGTCACGGATGATCATCGTCTGCAGGAGGTAGTACGCGATCGCCGCGGCGAGCAGCACGATGCCGTAGACCGCCGCCGGGACCGCGGCGAAGGTCGTCTCGCTGAGCCAGTTGGTCACGAACGGCACCAGCGACAGCCAGAAGAGCAGGTGCAGGTTCGCCCACAGGATCCCGCCTGTGACGTGGCCGGTCGCCTGCAGCATGTGGTGGTGGTTGTTCCAGTAGATGCCCAGGTAGACGAAGCTCAGCAGGTAGGCGAGCAGCGTCGGTACGGCCTCGCGCAGGTCCGACCAGTGCGGCCCGGTCGGCTCGTGCAGCTCGAGCACCATGATCGTGATGAGGATGGCGATGACGCCGTCGCTGAACGCTTCCATCCGTCCCGGGGTCATGCGCGCACGTTAGGGGCTCGCGCCGGGTCGTGAAGAGTCCGCCGGCCGGGCGACGCGAACCGCGATCTCAGAGGGCGATGGGGAGGCCGGCGTAGTTCTCGGCGAGGCCGGCGGCGGCGTGTTCGCTGGTGGTGAGCCAGCGCAGTTGGGAGAGCTGGAGCTCGGCTTCGAAAGGGTCGCCGCTGGTGTGCAGCATGGTGGTCATCCACCAGGAGAAGTGGGTGCAGCGCCACACCCGGCGCAGCGCGGTGTCGGAGTAGGCGTCGGCCGGCCCGGGGTCGCCCTTGAGCAGCGCGAGGAGCGCGGGGGCGAGCAGTGCGACGTCGGCGATGGCGAGGTTGAGTCCTTTGGCGCCGGTGGGCGGGACGATGTGCGCGGCGTCGCCGGCCAGGAACAGCCGCCCGTGCCGCATCGGCGCTTGGACGTACGAGCGCATCGGCAGCACGCTGGTCTCGGTGATGGGCCCGGGGGTGAGCGTCCAGCCGTCCTGGCCGTGTCCGAGGCGGGTCGCGAGGGCGTCCCAGATCCGCTGCTCGGACCAGGACGCCGGGTCGTCGGAGGGTGGGACCTGCAGGTAGAAGCGGGACACCGCGTTGGAGCGCATGGAGTGCAGCGCGAACCCTTCGGGGTGCCAGGCGTAGATCAGTTCATCGGTCGAGGGCGCGACGTCGGCGAGTACGCCCAGCCACGCGTACGGGTACCTCCGTTCACGGACCACCGGCGCGGGCAGCGCCGCCCGGGACGGGCCGAAGGACCCGTCGCAGCCGACGACGACGTCGGCCTCGAGCCGCTGCGCCGTCCCGGCGGCGTCCACGAAACCCACCGCCGGCCGGTCGGTGTCGATGTCGAGCACCGCGGTGTCGGACACCTCGTACAGGACCTGCTGCCCGGCGGCGTGCCGGGCCGCGACGAGGTCCTTCTGCACCTCGGTCTGCCCGTACACCCAGACGCTGCGCCCGATCAGGTCCTGGAAGTCCAGGTGCACCCGCGATCCCGGCCAGCGCAGGTACACCCCGCGGTGCTCCAACCCCTCGCGCGCCAGCCGGCCACCCAGGCCCGCGGAGTGCAGCAACTCCACCGAGGAGTGCTCGAGCACGCCGGCGCGGATCCGCGCCAGCACGTACTCCTGCGAGCGGGTCTCCACCACGACCGAGTCCACACCGTCACCCGCGAGCAGCTGCGAGAGCAACAGCCCGGCCGGTCCCGCCCCGACGATGGCGACCTGCGTGCGCATGCCGCCATCGTCGTCCCTCCAGGCGGCCGCGGGCACTCGCAGCGACGCGAGGAAGTCGATCGCGTTCTTCAACGCGCCCGAGGTCGAGTGGTTGTACTTCGGAGTGACGAAGAACGAAGCAGTCGACGCGATCTTCTGCGCCCACGCCAGGGTGTGCGGCGGCGTTGTCGTCCACCCGGCGCGCGACGGCTTCGCCGTTGCGGCCGGGGCGGGTGCTACCGAGGATGATGCCGATCTTGGTCATGGGCCCACCATCGCGGTGGTTCAGCCGTCAACCACCTCTCGCGAAGCCTGTGCGGGCCCTAAGCTGACCGGCGTGAGCGCGCCGGGCACCGACCTCGCGCTCGGCAGCGGCCGCGGCCGGTGGGTCCTCATCGCCACTGTCCTCGGCAGCGGGATGGCCCAGCTCGACGGGACGATCGTCAACGTCGCGCTGCCGCGCATCGGCGAGGACCTCCACGCGGGACTCACCAGCCTGCAATGGACGCTCAACGCCTACACGCTCACCCTCGCCGGTCTGCTGCTGCTCGGTGGCTCGCTCGGCGACCGGATGGGCCGGCGCCGGATCTTCGTCATCGGGATCATCTGGTTCGCCCTGGCCTCGGCCGCGTGCGCGGCGGCGCCCACCGCGGAGCTGTTGATCACCGCCCGCGCCGTCCAGGGCGTCGGTGCCGCGCTGCTCACGCCCGGCTCTCTCGCCATCCTCGAGGCGGTCTTCCGCAAGGACGACCGTGCCGCGGCGGTCGGCGCGTGGTCCGGGCTCGGCGGGGTGGCCACCGCGATCGGTCCCGTGGTCGGCGGGGTGCTCATCGGGCTGGCGCCTTGGGGGTGGCGGCTGGCGTTCCTCATCAACCTGCCGCTGGCCGCGGTCGTCGTCCTGGTCTCCACCCGCGCGATCCCCGAGACGCGCGACGAGCAGACCACCGGCCGGCTCGACGTCGGCGGCATCGTCCTGGCCGCGCTCGGCCTGGCCGGCGTGATCTACGCCCTCACGGAAGGCCCCGCGTCGGGGTGGACGGCCGCAGCGGTGACCACCCTGCTCCTCGGGCTGGCGCTGCTCGGCGCGTTCCTGCTCGTCGAGCACCGCGCCGCGGCGCCGATCATGCCGCTGTCGTTGTTCGCCGATCGGCAGTTCAGCGGCGCCAACCTCGTCACCCTGGTCGTCTACGCGGCCCTGTCCGGGGCGCTGTTCCTGATCCCCGTGCAGCTGCAGCGGGTGTCCGGGTTCAGCCCGCTCGCCGCCGGGACGGCGCTGCTCCCCATCACCGTCGTCATGCTCCTGCTGTCCGCGCGGATGGGGCGCCTGGCGCAGCGGATCGGCCCGCGGCTGCCGATGACGGTCGGCCCGGTGATCGCCGGGTGCGGGCTGGCGCTGCTGGTCCGGGTCGGTCCGGACGCGAGCTACCTGCGCGACCTGCTGCCGGCCGTGCTCGTCCTGGCGCTCGGGCTGGCGACGACGGTGGCGCCGTTGACGGCGACCGTGCTCGCCGCGGCTCCGGCGCACCAGGTCGGCGTCGCGTCGGCGGTGAACAACGACGTCGCGCGGACGGCGGGCCTGCTCGCCGTCGCCGTGCTCCCGGGCCTGGCCGGCATCACCCCCGCGGCGTACGCCGACCCGCTGACCCTGTCGTCCGGCATCCACCGGGCGGTGCTCATCGCCGGCGCCCTGGCCGCGCTCGGCGGCCTGCTGTCGTTCGTCACCATCCGCAACGACGTGCTCGACCGGCCGGCCTCACCGCGGGCGCGCGCCGCCGGGACGCTGGCGCACTCCACCGACCCGTGCAGTCGGGTCGGGCGCTCCGGTGAGCCGGACCCGACCGAGCCGGACCCCACCGTCGGCGTCAGCTGATCCGCCCGGGCCTGCCGGAGGCTGTCGCCACCGGCCACCCACTGCCACGATGCCGCCGTGACGACTCTCGGTGCGGTGTTCCTGCCCGACCTGCCTCCCGAGCAGCTCCGGGCCGTCGCCCTGGCGGCCGACGACGCCGGCCTGGACGAACTGTGGCTGTGGGAGGACTGCTTCCGGGAGGCCGGCATCGCGAGCGCCGCGGCGGTGCTGGCGTGGACGTCACGCGTGCGCGTCGGCATCGGGCTGCTGCCGGTGCCGTTGCGCAACGTCGCGCTCACCGCGATGGAGCTCGCGACCCTCGAGCGCCTGTTCCCCGGCCGGCTGGCCGTCGGCCTGGGTCACGGCGTCCAGCAGTGGATGGGTCAGGTGGGCGCCCGGGTCGAGTCGCCGCTGACCCTGCTGGGCGAGTACGCGACGGCGCTGCGGGCGCTCCTGGCCGGTGAGCAGGTGACGACGTCCGGGCGGTACGTCCGGCTCGACCAGGTGCGTCTGGACTGGCCGCCGGTGCAGGCGCCCCCGCTGCTGGGCGGGGCGGTCGGGCCGCGCTCGCTGCGGCTGTGCGGCGAGGTCGCGGACGGCACCGTGCTCGTCGCCGGGACGACACCGGACGGCGTGCGGCGCGCGCGGGCACTCATCGACGCCGGCCGCGACGCGGCGGCCAGGTCCGGCCCGCACCGCGTGGTGGTCTACCTGTTGGCCGCCACCGGGGCCGGCGCCGCCGAGCGGCTGGCCACCGCGCTCCCGGAGGAGGTGCCCGGCGCGGACGGCACGAGGGGTGCGGCCGGTGCGGACGGGCCGGTCGCCGTCGCCGGGAACGCCGCGGAGGTGGCCGCCGCCGTCCGGCAGTGGGCCGAGGCGGGCGCTGACACGGTGGTCCTGCAGCCGACCGGTGACGACCCGGACCCGCTGGGCTTCGTCCGCTTCGTCGCCGGCGAGGTCCGGCCGCTGGTCGACTGACCGTGCCACCGGACGGGGATCAACCGAGCGTCCGCGTCAGGAAGTCCGTGACCGTCTCGATGAGCAGCCGGCGCGAGGACCGCCGCCGGTACTCGTGGCCTTCGCCGGCGAGCTCCAGGTAGCTCACCGGGCGGCTCCAGTCGGCGCAGCGCGGCGACCATCTGGCGCGCCTCACCGATCGGCACGTTGGTGTCGAGCTCGCCGTGCACGACGAGCAGCGGGGCGGTGATCCGGTCCGCGTGCTGCAGCGGGGACAGGTCGTGCAGCAGCTCGCGGTCGTGCGCCGGATCGCCGTACTTGCGTCACCGCCGCCGCGGCGATCCACGGCTCGGTGTCGCGGTAGAAGCTCTGCAGGTCGCTCATCCCGCAGACGTCGACACCGGCGGCGAACACGTCCGCGAAGTGGGCCAGCGCCATCAGCGTGAGGTAGCCGCCGTAGGAGCGACCGGTCACACCGCACCGCGCCGGGATCGGCGACACCCGCGTCGAGCATCGCCTCGGCGCAACGCCGGACGTCGGCGATCGGCGTCGTAGCGCCCGTAGCGGTCGTCGGCGTGCAGGAAGGCCCGGCCGAACCCGGACGAGCCGCGCACGTTCGGCGCGAGCACCGCGACACCGGCCGCGGCGAGCACCTGGTGCTGCGGCTCGAAGCCCGGCCGCTCCTGCGCCTCCGGGCCGCCGTGCAGGCTGAGCACGAGCGGGCCGGGGCCGGTGGCGCCGGGCGGCCGGTAGAGCCAGCCGGCCAGCGCCAGCCCGTCGTGCGCCTCGAACTCGACCAGCTCCGGCGTGACGAGGCCGAACCCGTCAGGCGAGCGCGGTCGTCGGTCACCGGTCGCGAGCTCACCGGTCGCCGGTGTCGATCGACCAGAGCCGCCGCGGGGCTGTCCGGCGCTCGACAGGGTCAGCAGCAGCGCAGCTGCCGTCCGCGGGCGACGGCGACGTCGTCGACCACGGCCCCGGGCAGCGTCGACGGTGCGGGTCCGGCCGGTCGACGCAGTCGAGCAGCTCGAGCTCGCTGCGCCCGCCCACGTTCCAGCTCAACGCGAGCAGCCGGCCGGCGTCGTCGCCGGCGACGAGCTCGAGTTCGGCGTCGTCGCGCCCGGCGAGCGCGCCCGACCGTCTGCCGCTCCGCGTCGGTCGCCGAGCGACGCGGCGACGAGGACGCGGGCGGGGCTGCCCGGCGTCGCTGATGCAGGTACGGCGACCAGGCCGGCCGTCCGGCCCGGGACGTAGCAGGCCGCCGGCGGTCGAGCCGGTGCCCGGGTAGGGGCACGACGTCGTGGACGGCGTCGGCGCTCCGGTCGAGCAGGACGCAGAACTCGGCGCCGCGGGGGCCGTCGCGCAGCAGCGACGAACCGCTCGTCGGCGGACGAGGTCGACGACGTGCGACCAGCGCGGCCGCGTGACGAGCAGGTCGGTGGTCCCGGCGATCGGACGTCGACGCAGGAGGCACCGGCTCGCTCCTCGCCGGGGCAGGACCCGGGCGCGACGCGGTACGCCAGCCGCGCGCCGCGGTGGCTCCACGGCCCGGGCGTCGCGTGCCGGCCGTCACCGCCGGAGGAGACGTCCGCCGCCGGCCACCCGGCGCGCGCCCGTCCCGTCCGGGCGCACCAGCCACAGCTCGCTGCGCACCCCGCCGCCGGTCGCCACCGCGCACGCCGAGCCACGGCCGTCGGCCGACCAGCGCACCGCCGTGCACCGGGTCGTCCGACAGCGGCAGCGACGGTCGCCGGCTGTCGGCGTCGCCGACCGGCTGCACCCAGACCTGCGGGACGCCGCCGCGGTCGCTGACGAACGCGACCCGGTCGGCGTCGGGGGTCAGCGTCGGCGCCCCAGCAACCGTGCGCCGCGACCAGGACCTCGGCGAGGCCGCCGCCACTGCGGCGTCGGCTCTGTTCGCGCGGCCGCGGTCACCCGACGCCGAGCCGCTGCAGCCACATCTCCAGCAGGGCGAGCTGCCACAGCGCGTTCGAGCCGAGCGTCGTGCGGGTGCGGTTCGGGTCGGCGAGCATCGCCTCGCACCGCGTCGGCGGCGAACAGCCCGCGCCGGCGCGCCGCCGGGTCGGTCGAGCGCGGCGCGCACCCGCTCGAGGTAGGGCCCGTCGAGCTGCCGGATCGCCGGCACGGGGAAGTACCCCTTCGTCCGGTCGATCACCGCGTCGGGCACCACGCCGCGCGCGGCCGCTTGAGGACACCCTTGCCGCCGTCGGCGAGCTTCAGCTCCGGCGGGATCCGGCCGCACAGCTCGACGAACTCGTGGTCGAGGAACGGCACCCGCGCCTCGAGCCCCCAGGCCATCGTCATGTTGTCGACGCGCTTGACCGGGTCGTCGACCAGCATGACTGTCGTGTCGTTGCGCAGCGCGGCGTCGACCGCGGTCTCGCGCGCCGGGCCGGGCGAACTGCTCGGCGATGTACGAGGTCGGCGCATCGTCGGTCGAGCAGCCACTCGGGCTGCAGCAGGTCGCGCAGCGCCGGCCAGCGGCGGTCGAAGAACACCGACGCGTAGGCCTCGACCGCGTCCGCGCGCGCGACGTCGGCCAGCGGCGGGTACCAGTCGTAGCCGCCGAGCACCTCGTCGGCGCCCTGCCCGGACTGCACGACCTTGATCCTCGCGCGACACCTCCTGCGCTGAGCAGGTAGAACGCGACGCAGTCGTGGCTGACCATCGGCTCGCTCATCGCGGCGACGGCGTCGTCGATGGCCGGCAGCAGCCGGCGGTCGTCGATCCGGATGCGGTGGTGGTCGGTGCCGAAGTGCTTCGCGACGAGGTCGGAGTACTCGAACTCGTCGCCGGACTCGCCGCCGGCCGACTCGAAGCCGATGCTGAACGTCGTCAGGTCGCGTCTGCCCGGCCTCGGCCAGCAGCGCGACGACGAGGCTCGAGTCGATGCCGCCGGACAGCAGCACGCCGACCGGGACGTCGGCGACCATCCGCCGCTCGCACCGCGGTGCGCAGCGAGTCGAGCACGCGCCTCCTGCCAGTCCTGCTCGGCCAGTCGCGCGCCGGGTCGCGGGTGAACTCCGGGCGCCAGTAGCTCGTGGTCGGTGCTCGTGCCGTCCGGCTCGACGACGCGGACGGTGGCCGGCGGCAGCTTGCCGACGCCGGCGAGGATCGTGCGCGGCGCCGGGACGACGGAGTGGAAGGTCATGTAGTACGCCAGCGCCGTCCGGTCGATCGACGTGTCGACGCCGCCGGCCGCGACCAGCGCCGGCAGCGTGGAGGCGAACCGCAGCCGCTGCGGCGTCTGGCGAGAGTACAGCGGCTTGATGCCGAGCCGGTCGCGGGCGAGCACGAGCCGGCCGGTGTCGCGCTCGACGATGGCGAAGGCGAACATGCCCGAGGAAGCGCTCGACGCAGTGCCGGCCCCACTCGGCGTAGCGCCTTGGCGATGACCTCGGTGTCGGAGGTGGAGAAGAACCGGTGGCCCGGCGCGCTCAGCTCGGCGCGCAGCTGCTGGTAGTTGTAGATGCAGCCGTTGAAGACGACGGTCAGCCCGAGGTGCGGGTCGACCATCGGCTGGGCGCCGGCCGCGCTCAGGTCGATGATCGACAGCCGGCGGTGCGCCGAGCGCCGACCGGCCCGTTCGCCCACAGCCCGTCGCCGTCCGGGCCGCGCCGGTGCAGCGCGGCGCGCGGCGCGCTCGACCGCGGCGACGTCGGCGCGCCGGCCGTCGAAGCGGATCTCACCGGCGAGTCCGCACACGGTCGCTCCTCACCGTGTCGGCTCGCGTAGGCCGATCCGGTTCGGGGCTGCGCGGCGTCGGCGCACGATCCAGGTGTCCTTCGCGCCGCCGCCGCGCGAGGAGTTCACGATCATGCTGCCGGCCGGGGCGACCCGGGTCAGCGCCAGCGTCGGCGAGCGTGCACCTCGTCCGGCTCGGTGCCGCTGAGGTAGACGAAGGCCCGCAGGTCGACGTGGCGCGGCTCCAGCCCGTCGCCGGTCCGACGCGTCGGGTGGGAGGAGAGCGTCACCATCTCCTGCGCCACCCAGCGGTGCGGGCGGCCGTCGAGGATCGCCGCCCGCCGGCGCCGTCGCGCTCGGCCGCGCTGGCGTGCGGGCCGATCAGCACCCCGCCGCCGCCGTAGCCGTCGACCGGCTTGGTGACCAGCTCGCCGAGCCGGTCGAGGACGTCGCGAGCTCGTCGGGGTCGGCGCAGCGGTAGGTCGGCACCGGGTCGAGCAGCGGCCGCTCGCCGAGGTAGTAGCTGATCAGGTCGGGCACGTAGGCAGTACATCGCCTTGTCGTCGGCCACGCCGTTGCCCGGGCGCGTTGGCCAGGAACACCGTCGCCGCGGCGGCGGCCGAGCATCAGCTCGCCCCGACCGGCTCGCCGCCGGTGGTCGACCAGGTCGGCCAGCTCGACGTTCAGCCGCAGGTAGAGCACGTCGACCGGCTGCGCCGGTCGAGCCGCACCCGGCGACCCGCGACGCCGACCTCGCTCGGGCGTGCCGCAGCAGGAACCCGGCCTCCTCGGCCAGCAGCTGGTGCTCGAACCAGGCCGAGTTGCCCTGCGCCGTCGGACAGCAGCCCGATCACCGGGTCGGCGACGTCGGGCCGGCTGCGGCGCAGCGTGGTCGGCCGAGCAGCGCCGGGCGCGGTGCGCGGGTCGAGCAGCCCGCGGCGGGCGGGGCAGCTCGGGCATGACCTCGTCCATCAGCCGGCGCAGCGCGATCGCGTAGGCCGACGCCGGACGGGCACCCGGACGTTGTCCTCGAGCACCCGGCAGCCGCCGAGCTCGTCGCGGACCAGGTCGAAGCCCATGACCGGCGCGGGTGACGTCCCGGCCGGCAGGTGCCGGGCCTCGTCGCGCCAGCCCGGGCTGTCCCACACCAGCCGGTCGGGCAGGACGCCGTCGCGCAGCACGATCGCGTCGCCGTAGACGTCGCGCAGGAAGAGCTCGAGCGCCCGGGCGCGCTGGACGAGCCCCGCCGCCAGCCGTCGCCCACTCGTGCGCCGGGATGATCCGCGGCACCAGGTCGACCGGGAACGGCGCGGTGCTCGCCGTCGACCCCGAAGGTCATCCCGGCCGCGAGCGCCCAGTCGTCGCGCTGCCGGCGCTCGCGGCGCGTCGAGCTCGGCAGGTCGTCCAGCGACGCTGCAGCAGCTCGCGGTAGGCCGGGCGCGGCACGCCGGGCGGCAGGAACGCCTCGTCGCCCGCGCGGCGCCGAGGTAGCCCCCGGCAGCACCGGCGGTCGCCGGCGACGCGGCCGCCTCGCCCGCGGTCTCGGCGCACCACCAGGTCGACGACGTCGGCCAGCCGGCCCCGCTCGGCGAACGCCGCGCGCTGGCGGTCGGCGGAATTGCCGCGCGCCAGGGTCGCCTCGGCCAGCTCGTCGACGGTGCTCCCAGTCGCCGGCTCCTCCAGGTGCGGGCGCAGCCGGGTCGACCAGCGTCGCGCACCGCGTCGCCGGGCCGGGACCGGCTCGGGTGCGTCGCCGCCGTCGAGCAGCGTCGCCGGTCGAGCCCGCTGCGCGCCGCCCGCCACATCGCGGCCCGGTGCAGCGGCGGCGCGACCGGTGTCCACGGCCGGTCGCGCCGTCGGCGTGCGGCCGGCCTCGGCGACCAGCGCGCGGAACAGCCCGGCGATCAGGATCGCGTCGTCGACGAGCGGGCAGGCGTCGCAGACCCGCAGCTCGACGGTCGGCACGTGCGAGGACGGCCGGACGTCGAAGTAGGCCATCTTCGCGTCGGTGATCACGCCGGAGGCGATCAGGTCGTCGACCAGCGCGTCGTACTCGGCGGCCGACTGGCCAGCGGCGCCGGTCGTGCCCGGCGGTGGGCCAGCGCTGCCAGATGATCGTGCGGATGCTGGCGTAGCCGGTGTCGGCGCCGTGCCAGAACGGCGAGCTGGCCGACAGCGCGAGCAGCACGGCAGGTCGCGGGTCGACGCGCTGGGCGACGGCGACGGCCAGGTCGCGGTCGGCGACGCCGACGTGCACCTGGGTGCCGCAGATCAGCTGCTCGTCGACCAGCAGCCGGTAGTCCTCCTGCATCCGGCCGAAGCGCCCGGTGGAGGTCAGCTCGAAGTCGCCGGCGCGTCGACAGCGGCGCGGTGCCGACCGCGGCGACGCCCAGGCCGAGGTCGGCGCACACCTCGACCAGGCCGGCGGCGCAGCGCGACGATCTCCGGCGCGCAGCTCGTCCAGCGTGGTGGCGACCGGCGGTGTTGGTCTCGACCGTGGTGCGCTGCAGCTCGGCGGAGAAGTCGTCGGTCGGCAGCCGGGCGAGCAGCTCCGGGCGCGCGCGCGGCGAGCTGACGCGTCTCGAGGTCGACGAGGTGCAGTTCCTCTTCGACGCCCAGGGTCGAGGGCGGCCGCCATGGGTGCGACCGTAGTGACCGCCGTGTTGCGCCGGTGTGTCCAGCGGCCCGGACCCGTGCCGCGGTCAGCCGCGGCGGAGGACCTGCAGGACGCGCTGGTCGATCCAGCCGGCGTCCTCGGCGACCCGCATCTCGTAGTTCTCGGTGCCGACCCAGGCCAGGAAGTCCGGCGCGCCGAGCGACCGGGCGCGGCGCTCGAGCTCGTCGCGCAGCTCGGCGGTGACGGGGACCTTCTCCTGCTCGGTCGAGGCGGTGAGGAAGAAGTCGTTGAGGTCGAGCAAGCGCGCCAGCTCCGGGACAGGTGCCGGGGCGTCGTCGACGCGCAGGTCGACCGCGACGTCGTCCAGCCCGGCGTACCCCGCGCCGCGGCGCACGACGTACAGCGCCGCCGACTGCCGGCCCCGCCGGTCGCCGCCGGCGTCGTCGCCCGCGCGCAGCGCCGCGAGGAGGCGGTGCGCCAGCGTGCGGCCGGCCGACGTCCTGCCAGGCCGCGACCGCGGCCTCGACGACGGCCGGCCCGACGAGCACGTTGCCCTGGACGGCGACGCTGTCAGTGGCCGTGCCGCCGGCCCAGTCGAGGCAGTCCGGCCCGGTGTGCGTGGCGGCGCGCCCGGCGGCGTCCACGACGCCGAGCTGCCGGTCGCGGTGGCCGTCCTCGTCGGTCAGCCGGCGGACCACGTCCTCGGCGGACGCGCCGTCGCGGAGCAGCGCCAGCGCCGCGCGCTTCCAGCCGACGTGCGCGTTCGCCTGCGTCGCGACGGCGCCGACGCCGGCCTCGGCGGCGGGGACGGCGGCACCCACGGCGAGGAACTTCGACGCGACGGCCACGCCCCAGGAGGATCCGTCAGGACCGCCGTCATCGGACCATCCCACGATCGAGAACGTCACGCACGCGACGTTACCGGGCGCGCACGGGACGTCCCGGGGCGTCCCGGGTCGTCCGGATCGTGACGGAACCGTTGCTTGACCGGTTCGGTGATGCAGGCCACGGTGTGGGAACACGTCCGGGCGGCAGCCAGCACCACCATCGCAGACCTTGGGGGCGGCAGCGGATGAGCGATCTGGCCGTGAGTCAGGTCGGCGTGCGCTTCGGCGGGCTCGTGGCGCTGGAGGACGTCTCCTTCGACGTCCCGGCGCGCACCGTCGTCGGTGTCATCGGCCCCAACGGCGCCGGCAAGACGACGCTGTTCAACGTGGTGTGCGGCTTCGTCCGCCCGACCTCGGGCCGCCTCACGTGGGACGGGTCGCCGTTCCGTCCGAGACCGGACCGCCTGGTCCGGCAGGGCATCGCCCGCACGTTGCAGGCGGTCGGGCTGTTCCCCCACATGACGGCGACCGAGAACGTCATGGTCGGCGCGGCGCGCAGTAGGCGCGCCGGCTTCACCACCGCCCTGTTCGGCCTCCCACGCAGCGACAACGACGAGCGCCGCCTGCGCACCGACGCCCTGGCCCTGCTGGACCGCCTCGGCGCCGCCGACGTCGCCGACCGGCCCGCGGCCGCCCTGCCCTACCCGGTGCAGAAGCGGGTCGCGCTCGCCCGGGCGCTGATCAGCCGCCCGAAGCTCCTGCTGCTCGACGAGCCCGCGGGCGGGTTGGGCGCCGAGGACATGGGCCCGCTCGCCGAGCTCATCCGGGCCCTGCCGACCGACGCCGACGCGCCGTGCTCGGTGCTGCTCGTCGAGCACCACATGGACCTGGTGATGTCCGTCTGTCACCGCGTCGTCGTGCTGGACTTCGGCCGCCGGGTGGCGATGGGGACGCCGGACGAGGTCGCTGCCGATCCCGCGGTCGCCGCCGCCTACCTGGGCCAGGACGTCGAGCAGGACGTCGAGCAGGACGTCGAGCAGGACGTCGCCGGATGAGCCTGCTCGAGGTGAGCGGCCTGTCGTCGGGGTACGGCCGGGTCCCGGTGCTGCACGGCATCGAGCTGAGCATCGAGCCCGCGACGATCACCACGGTGCTCGGGGCCAACGGCGCCGGGAAGACGACCCTGCTCCGCACGCTGTCCGGCCTGCTGCGGCCGAGCGCAGGACGGGTCACCCTCGGCGGGCGGGACCTGTCCGGCGTCGCGGTCGAGGACCTGGTCCGGCACGGCCTCGTGCACGTCCCGGAGGGCCGTGGGGTGATCGCCGAGCTGACGGTCGACGAGAACCTGCGCCTGGGGGGCATGTGGCGCGCCGGCCGGGACCGGGCCGCCGACCGCGACGGCGATCGACGAGGTGTACGACATGTTCGAGCCGCTCGCCCGGCGGCGCGCCAGCCGTGGCCACCAGCTCTCCGGCGGCGAGCGGCAGATGCTCGCGCTGGGCCGAGCGCTGATCGCCCGGCCGAAGGTCCTGCTGCTCGACGAGCCGTCGCTCGGGCTGGCGCCCGCGGTGGTCACGCGGATCATGGCGCTGTTGCGCCGGCTGCGTGACGACAACGGCATCGCCGTCCTGCTCGTCGAGCAGAACGTCACCTCCGCGCTGGCGGTCGCCGACTCCGGCGTCGTCATCGCGCTCGGGCGGGTCGTGGTCCGCGGCCCGGCTGCCGAGCTCCGTGCGGACGAGGGGTTGCGCCATGCCTACCTGGGCTTCTGACCGGTCCGGCGAGGGCGCCCGATGAGCCGGTTCGTCTTCCTCACCTTCAACGGGCTGTCCTTCGGGATGATCTACGCCGCGATCGCGCTCGCGCTCGTGCTGATCTGGCGCTCGACGCGGATCCTCAACTTCGCGCAGGGCGCGATGGCGACGTTGAGCGCGTACTTCGCCGTCACGGTCATCGACGCCACGGGTTCGTACTGGTTGGGGTTCGCGGTCGCCCTGGCCTCGGGGCTGGTCATCGGCGCGCTGGCGCACCTCGGCATCTTCCGCTGGGCCGCGCGCGGCGCCGAGCTGAACACGGTGATCATCGGCGTGGGGCTGCTCATCCTCATCGAGGCCGTCGTCGCGATGATCTACGGCGCGGCGAACCGCAACCTGCCCACGGCGTTCAGTACGTCGACGTACAAGCTGGGGTCGACGGCGTTGTTCTCCGCCCAGGACGTGTTCATCGTCGGTTCCGTCCTGGCGCTGATGCTGCTGCTGGCGCTGCTGTTCACCCGGACGGCGGTCGGCCTGCGGATGCGCGCGGCGGCGTTCGCGCCGGAGGTGGCCCGGCTGCTCGGCGTGCGGGTCAGCCGGATGCTCACCCTCGGCTGGGCGCTCGCCGGCGTCGCGGGCGCGCTCGCGGGCATGCTCGTCATCCCCGCCGGGCTCGGCCTGTTCCCGCAGGCGATGGACGGCGTGTTCGTGCTCGGCTTCACCGGCGCCGTCGTCGGCGGCCTCGACAGCCCGGTGGGCGCCGTCGTCGGCGGCGTCGTCACCGGCCTGGTCCTGTCCTACGCCAGCGGCTACATCGGCAGCGACATCACCGAGCTCGCGGCCCTCGTGCTGCTCGTCGTCGTGCTGCTGCTGCGCCCCGAGGGGCTGTTCACCACGGTCCGGGCGAGGCGGGTGTGAGCCTCCTCCGGCGCTCGACGCTGCTGCGGACGCTGCTGGCGTCCGTGGTGGGCGTCGTCCTCGTCGTCGTCGTGAGCGGGTGGATCCCGGACCTGCAGAACTTCAACCTCGCCACGGTCGGCGCGTACGTCTGCGCCACGGCCGGGCTCACCGTCCTCACCGGGACGAACGGGCAGGTCTCGCTCGGCCACGCGGCGTTCATGGCGATCGGCGGTTACACCGTCGCCCTGCTGGACGAGCGCTTCGACGACCACAACATCACGGCGCTGTGGACGATCCCGGTCTCGCTCCTGGCCGGCGCGGCGCTGACCGCCGTGGCCGGCGCCGTCATCGGCGTGGCCGCGGCCCGGCTGTACGGGCCGTACCTCGCCGGCGCGACGCTCGCGCTCGGTGTCGCGCTGCCGGACATCGCCTCGCACTACTCCGGCGTGTTCCACGGCGACCAGGGCCTGTCCGTCCCCTACCCCGGGCCACCGTCCGGGCTCGGCGACAACTTCTCCTCCGACCGGTGGCTGGCGTGGATCAGCGTGTTCTCCGCCATCGTCGTGCTGTTCCTGCTGGCCAACCTCGGACGGTCCGCGATCGGACGACACCTGCGCGCGGTGCGCGACGACGAGATCGCCGCGCAACTGTCCGGGCTGTCCGTGGGACGGATCCGGGTGCTGGCGTTCGCGATCAGCGCGTTCACCGCCGGTCTCGGTGGCGGTGTGCTCGCCCTGACCCTGCAGATCGCCAACCCGGGGTCGTTCTCGCTGACGCTGTCCCTGAGCCTGCTCTCGGCGATCGTCATCGGTGGTCTCGGCAGTCTGTTCGGCGCGGTGTGGGGCTCGCTGATCATCGTCTACCTGGGCATCCTGCTGCAGGACTTCACCGATCGTCTGCACCTGTCCGCGGCGCTGTCGGACAAGCTGAAGGGCAACCTGCCGCTGGCCGTCTACGGCCTGCTGCTCATCCTCTTCATGCTGCTGCTGCCCGGCGGGATCCAGGACCTGCTGCGCCGCCTCGGCGCCCTGGTGCGCCGGCGCCCCGCCCCGCCCGCCGCCGGGGCCGCGGCGGACTCGTCTGTCGTCAGCAACGTCGCATCACCGACAGGAGGACAAGGATGACCGTGTCGAGGAAGTACGCCATCGGAGTGCTGGCGGTGGCGAGCGCGGTGGTGCTCGCCGGCTGCGGCAGCAGCAAGTCCAGTGGTGGGAGCAGCGGCGGGTCGGGCGGTGGCGGCAACTCCGCGACGTCCAACGACAGCACGACCGGGGTGACGTCGTCCGAGATCGTCCTGGGCACCACGCAGCCGCTCACCGGGCCGGCGGCGCCGGGGTACTCGAAGATCTCCGCCGCGATGACCGCGTACTTCAACTCGGTCAACGCCAACGGCGGGGTCAACGGTCGCAAGATCACCCTCAAGGTGCTCGACGACGGCTACAACCCGTCCAACACCGTCACCCAGACCCGGCAGCTCATCCAGCAGGACAAGGTGTTCGGCCTCATCGGCGCGCTGGGCACGCCGACGCACACCGCGGTGCTCGACTTCGTCAAGACGAACAAGGTCCCTGACCTGTTCGTCGCCTCCGGCAGTCGCAGCTGGAACCAGCCGTCGAAGTACCCGACGACGTTCGGCTGGCAACCCGACTACACGATCGAGGGGAAGATCCTCGGCAACTACGTCAAGCAGAACTTCGCCGGCAAGAAGATCTGCAGCTTCGGGCAGAACGACGACTTCGGCACCGACGGCGTCCAGGGCGTCGAGCAGACCCTCGGCTCGGGCTCGCTGGCGTCGAAGCAGACCTACACGCCGACGAACACCAACGTCGCACCGCAGGTCGGCGCCCTGCAGAGCGCCGGCTGCCAGGTGGTCGTCTCGTTCACCGTCCCGGGCTTCACCGCTCTCGAACTCGGCACCGCGGCGAAGCTGAACTACCGGCCGCAGTTCGTCGTGTCCAACGTCGGGTCGGACATCGTCACCCTGACCGGCCTGCTCAAGGACGCGACGACCCCGCTCATCCAGGGCATGGTCAGCGACAGCTACCTGCCGATCCCGAGCGACACCAGCAACAGCTGGGTGCAGCTGTTCCAGAAGGTGAACCAGCAGTACAACAACAACGTCCCGTTCGACGGCAACGTCGAGTACGGCATGGCCGAGGCGTACACGTTCGTGCAGGTGCTGCAGCGCGCCGGCAAGAACGTCACGCGCGGCGACGTCATCGCCGCCGTCCAGAAGGGCGGCTTCTCCGGACCGGGCATCGTTCCGCTGACGTACTCCGCCGAGGACCACGGCGGGTTCGACGGGGTGCGCGTGGCGACGATCAGCAACGGCGTCGCGTCGTTCACCGGGCCGGCGTACACCACCGACGACGGCAGCGGGCCGCTCAAGGAGTACTCGGGCGGGCAGCCGAGCGCGCCGTCGAACGGCGTCCCGTCCCAGTGACGCGCTGAGGGCGACCGCCGGGTCAGACGCGTGCGATGACCCGGCGGCGTTCCTCGTCGATCGCTGCGCTGATCGTGTCGAGGTCGTAGGCGCCGTAGTGGCGCTGGCCGTTGATGAAGAACGTCGGCGTCCCGGACACCCCGCTGAGGTCGGCCGACTCGAGGTCCTGGTCGATCCGGGTCCGGTGGACGTGGGCGTCGAGGTCTGCGGCGAACCGGTCGACGTCCAGGCCGAGCTCGCGGGCGTACTGCAGCAGGTCCTGCGGCGTCAGCGCGTCCTGCCGCTGGAGGAGCAGGTCGTGCATCGGCCAGAAGGCGCCCTGCGCCGACGCCGCCTCGGCCGCCTCGGCGGCCAGCGCCGCGCGCGGGTGGACGTCGGTCAGCGGCAGGTGCCGCCACACGTAGCGGATCGTGGTGTCGGTGAGCAGGTCGCGCACCACCGGCTCGGCCTGACCGCAGTACGGGCACTCGAAGTCGCCGAACTCGATCACGGTGATGTCGGCGTGCTTCGGCCCGCGGACGTGGTCGCGCTCGGGGTCGACGCCGGGCACGAGGTCCTGGATCAGCCGCGGGTCGCCGAGCAGCGCGCGGGCACGGCGCGTCGGTGAGAACAACCGCAGCAGCGCCAGCACCCCCGAGGTGACGACCGCCGCGAGAGCCGCGGCGCTCAGCGCGCCCAGCTTGGCGTCGCTGAGGTCCTCGCCCGAGAACGCCCGGGTGGCGATGAGCAGCGCGACGGTGAACCCGACGCCGGCGATGGTGCCGCTGGCCAGCACCCCGCCGCTGCCGATCGGCGGGCGGATCCGGCCGTTGCTGAGCCGGGTCACGAGCCACGAACTGCCGACGACCGCGACCGGCTTGCCGACCACGTAGCCGACCAGGACGCCGAGGGTGACCGGCCGGGTGTACGCGGAGCGGAGGACGGCGCCGTTCAGGACGATGCCGGCGTTGGCGAGGGCGAACAGCGGCACGATGAAGTAGCTCGTCCACCGGTGGTAGAAGGTCTGCAGCCGGGTGTTGGGCGACAGCGTCGAGACGAGCCCCGCGGTGGCGGTGCGGGCGAGCTCGGCCGTCGGCTGTTCCCGGAACAGCCGCACCAGCTGCGTCGCCGACTCGAGCGCGTCCCGGGTCGGCGTGTACGCCGGCGCCGTCAGGCCGATCACCAGGCCGGTGACGATCGGGTCGACGCCGGAGGATCGCAGTGCCACCCACATGACGATGCCCAGCCCGATGAAGACCCAGCGTTGCTGCATCCGCAGCCGCACCGCGGCCAGCAGGACGGCGAACACCGCGATCGCGACCAGCAGCGGGGGCAGGGAGATGCCGTCGCTGTAGACCAGCGCGATGACGACCAGTGCCGCCAGGTCGTCGACGACGAACACCGTCAGGACGAAGATCCGCAGCCGGTCGGGGACGTCGCGGCTGAGCACGGCGAGCAGGCCGAGTGCGAGCGCGGTGTCGGTCGACATCGCCACGCCCCACCCGTGCGCGGTCGGCGTGCCGGCGTTGATCAGCAGGAACACCAGGATCGGGACGACCATCCCCATCACTCCGGCGACGAACGGGAGGACGAAGCGACGCCGCTCGCGCAGGTCGCCGAGGTCGAACTCCCGCCGGGTCTCGAGCCCGACGACGAGGAAGAAGAAGGTCATCAGGCCGCTGTTGAGCCACTCGCGCAGGTCCTGCTCGATGGCGTAGCGGCCGAGGTGCACCGACAGCGACGTCCCCCACACCGTGTCGTACGCGGACGTGGCCACGTTCGCCCAGACCAGCGCCGCGACGATCGCCGTCACCAGGACGACCGCGCTGCCGGACTCGGTCATGACGAACGCCCGCAGTGGCGCCGACCGCTCACGCGCCCACACGGTGGTCCCGCGCAGGCGCCCGCGCGTCAGCTCCGAGTCGGTCACGGGTGCATCGTCGCGGGTCGCTCCCGTCGGGGCCACCGCCGGGGCTCCGACACGGTGAACCCGGGCGCGGCCGGGTCCGTACCAGAGGACATGAGTGGGATCGGCACGACGACGCGAGCCGCAGCGGCGACACTGGCGGCACTGGGCGCGGGCGCGCTGCTGGCGGCCTGCACGAGTGGGTCGGCCTCTAGCTCCGCCGGGGCAGGGGCGGGTGCCGGGGCCGCGGGACAGACGAGTCCGGCGTCGGCGGCTGCCGCCGTGACGGTGCGGACGGCGAGCGGGTCGCTCGGCACCTTCTTGGCCGACGGAACGGGCCGGACGTTGTACGCGTTCGCGGCGGACACCGGTCCGACGTCGACCTGCACCGGGGCGTGCGCGAGCATCTGGCCGCCGCTGACGGTCAACGGCGTCAACGGCGTCAACGGCGTCAGCGGCGTCAACGGCGAGGCCGCCGCGGGCACTGGCGCGCAGGCCGGCGAGCTGGGGACGACGGCGCGCAGCGACGGCACCACCCAGGTGACCTACGACGGGCACCCGCTGTACCACTACGCCGGGGACACCGCAGCCGGCCAGACCAGAGGCCAGGGCATCAACGGCTTCGGTGCACGGTGGTGGGTCGTGGCCCCGTCGGGTCAGGACATCACGTCGACGAGCCCGGCCGGGAGGCCGGCCGCGACGTCCGCGGGCAACGGCGCCTACGGCTACTGACCCGCCGGGCCGGTCAGTCGAGCGGCGTCAACGGGTGGACGTCGGGCGGGGCGGCCAGCGCATCCCGGGCGGTGGCGAACGCCTTCGCCAGGTTCGGCCCGCGCAGGTGGGTGTCGAGGGCCGCGCCGTCGCGCCACTGCTCCTTCGTGACGAACGTGCTCGGCGCGGACTGCGAGGCGAACACCTCGTAGCCCAGACAGCCGTCCTCACTCAGCGAGGTGGACGCCAACGTCCGCAGCGCCTCCTGGACGGTGTCCTCCTGCCCGGGCTTGGCGACGACGACCGCCACCACCGAGAGATCTGCCACGTCTGCTCCGTCCGTCGAGTTTCGCCGCAGGCTAGTCGACCGGGGCGGTCCGGAACGGGCGCTGTGCCAGAGCTACTCCTTGTCCAGCCGCGCCAGCTGGTCGTCGGACAGGACCAGGTCCGCTGCGGCGGCGGAGTCCGTGATCGACTGCGGCCGCTTCGCTCCGGGGATCGGGATGACGACCGGTGACAGCGCCAGCTCCCACGCCAGCGCGACCTGCTGCGGGCTGACGCCGCACTCCTCGGCCACGGAGGCGAACTGCGGGTGCTTGTCGGCGAGCTCCTTGGCGTTGGTCAGGCCACCCAGCGGACTCCACGGCAGGAAGGCCAGGCCGAGCTCGGTGCACAGCTCGACCTCGGGGCCGCTGCTCCGGAAGGCCGGCGAGAACTGGTTCTGCACGCTCACCAGCGCGCCGCCGAGGACGTCGCGGGCCAGCCGGATCTGCGCGGGACCCGCGTTGGACAGCCCGATCATCCGGACCTTGCCCGAGTCGGCGATCTCCTTGAGCGTCTGGACGACCTCGGCGTAGTCGACGTCCGGGTCCGGCCGGTGGTGCTGCCAGAGGTCGATCTGGTCGACGCCGAGCCGGCGCAGGCTGTCGTCGACGGAGCGGAGCAGGTGCTCGCGCGAGCTGTCGGTGTCCCAGCCGCCGCCGTCGGTGCGGACGTGGCCGCCCTTGGTCGCGACGAACACCTTCCCGCGCAGCCCCGCCTCGTCGAGCAGGGACGCGAGCAGCGTCTCGTTCTCGCCCTGCGCGCCGGCGCCGCGCTCCTCGCCGGGGCCGTAGGCGTCCGCGGTGTCGAACAGGGTCACGCCCGCGTCGTACGCGGCGCGCACCGTCTCGGCGAGCTGCTCGCGCGGGGCCGTCCCGGTCTGGTCGAAGGTCATGCATCCCAAGCCGATCGCGCCGACCTGGACCCGTCCCACGGTGTCGTTGCCGATCTCACGTGTCTGCATGCAGGGTTGGTTCCCGCCTGCCTCCCCGGACCAACACGGCGGCGCCGTTAGCCTGCGCACGCAGCAGGTGACGGCGGGAGGAGCGCGGATGCGGCTGGCTGTCTGCAGCAGCAAGGGCGGGGTCGGCAAGACGACCACCGCCGCGAACCTGGCCGCCGTGTTGGGGCAACGCGGGCGGGTGCTCGCCGTCGACGTCGACCCGCAGGAGAGCCTGGGACGCGCGTTCGGCGTCGTCGCCGGCGCGGACGACTCGCTGGCCGACGTCCTGGCCGGCGGGATCGAGACGAAGGCCGCCGTCCGCGAGGACGTCGCGCCGGGCGTCGACGTGCTGCCCTCCCACCCCCGCCTCGACGCCGTCGGGCAGGACCTCGCGCAGAGCGGCGGGCTCGTGAGCAGCCTGCGCCGGGCGCTGCGGCCGGTGGCGGCGGCCTACGACGCGGTCGTGCTGGACACCCACGGCGACCTCGGACACCTGACGCTCGCAGCCGTCGCGGCCGCCGACGCGGTGCTGGCGGTGTTCACCGCCGACCCGGGCAGCGCGCTCGGCGTCGTGCGTGTCGCGGGTTTCGTCGACACCCACCGCGAGTACGAGAACACCACGGCCAGCTTCCTCGGCGCGGCGTGCGTCGACTGGGACCGGCACAGCGCCGCCGCCCGCGAGGTCGCCGCCGCGCTCGCCGAGACCGACCTGCCGGTCTTCGCCACTCGAGTGCCCACCTCGCGCCGGGTGGCCAGTGCCGCGCTCGCCCGCACGCCGGTCGTCCTGCGGGCTCCGGCGTCACCGGTCGCGCGGGCGTTCGCCGAGCTCGCCGACGAGGTCCTGTCGTCGTACGCCGAGGAGGACGCCGCGTGACCGGCACCGCCCGTTCGAGTCTGGCCGCCGACCTGCTCGCCGACCGTGACCGTGACGTGACCGTGACCGTGACCGCGACCGCGGCCGGGCCGCGCCCGGACCCGTCCCCGCCCCGCCGGCGGCGGCACGCGCGCCGCGGCGCGGCCTGCGAGTCGAGCTGCAGGTCGCGCCGCGGGAGTGGCGGGTGCCGCGGGTCCGTTTCGGCGACGGCGTGTCCGCCGTCTACGGCCCGGTGGAACTGTCGGTGGGGCTGTACTAGTCGGGCCTAGTTCGGGTCCTCGGCGAGGAGCAGGTCCTCGTACGCCAGCCCCGACACGTCGTCCGGGACGACGACCCGGCGCCGCCGCCGCAGGACGAACGTGACGATCAGCCAGGTCAGCCCGACGAACACCAGCGCGCCGCGGAACGCCGCGTCCGCGCCGGAGACGAACGCCGCCGCGCTGCCCGCGGCACTGCTCCCGGCGGCGTCGCCGAACACGGTGACCAGCACGGCCAGCCCGAGTGACCCGCCGAGCTGCTGCATGACGTTGACCAGGCCCGAAGCCGCCCCGGCGTCCTGCGGGTCGACGTCCTGCAGCGCCGCCGTGGTCAGCGGCACGAAGGCGAGCCCGTTGCCGGTGCCGTACACGACCAGCGGCAGCAGCAGCGAGAGGTAACCGCTGCTCGCGGACAGCTGGGTCAGGCCCAGCATGCCGAGCAGCGACAGGGAGGCGCCGGCGATCATCAGCCGGCGACCGCCGAACCGCTCCACGAGCACCCGCGAGGCGAGCTGCGAGGAGACGAAGACGGCGACGGTCAGCGGCACGAACGCGAAGCCGGTGCGCAGGTCGCTGTAGCCGAGCACGAGCCGCAGGAACTGGGTGAGGAAGAAGAACATCCCCATCATCCCGGCGGTCATGAGCAGGCGGGCGACGTACGCGCCGCTGCGGACCCGGTCGGCGAACAGCCGCAGGGGAGTGATCGGGGCAGCGGCGCGCCGCTCGACGACCACGAACGCCGCGAGCAGGACGACTCCGATGCCGAAGGACGCCGTGGTGACCAGGTCCGTCCAGCCCGCCTCCGCGGCGTGGACGAAGCCGTAGACGAGCGCGGTCATGCCGATCGTCGAGGTGAGCGCGCCGGGCACGTCGAGCCGCCCGGGACGCCGGACGCCCGCCGGCAAGGCGAGCGCGCCGAGCAGCACGACGGCCACGCCGAAGGGCACGTTGATGAAGAACACCCACCGCCAGGACGCCCACTGCGCGAGCGCACCGCCGGCGATCAGGCCGATCGCGGCGCCGCCGATGGACACCGCGGTGTAGAGGCCGATGGCGCGCACCCGGGCGGCGCCGTCGCCGAACGTCGTCATGAGCAGCGCGAGCGCCGCCGGTGAGGCGAGCGCCGCGCCGACGCCCTGAGCGGCGCGGGAGACGAGCAGGGCTGTCGGGTCGGCGGCGAGGCCGCCGGCGAGCGAGGCGACGGTGAACAGGGTCAGGCCGGCGAGGAAGCTCGTCCGCCGGCCGGCGATGTCGCCCAGGCGGGCGCCGAGCAGGAGCAGGCCGCCGAAGGTCAGCGTGTAGGCGTTGACCACCCAGGACAGGCCGGTGGGCGAGAAGTGCAGGGACTGCTGGATGTCGTGGAGCGCGATGTTCACGATCGTCGCGTCGAGCACGACCATCAGTTGGCAGGTGAGGACGAGGGCGAGCACGAGCCCCGCCGGGGCGGAGCGCAGGCGTGTCAGGGCAGGGGTGAACCGGGGAACGGTCACGGGTGAGAACCTCGATGCCGGAGTACGATCAGGGAAGAAGCGGAAGGACCCTCCGGTTGATACGATACGGAGGCCGCCTCCGCTTCGCAAGTCCGTTTCCGAGGAGTTCCCATGACCGCCCCGACGGGAGCCACCCAGCGGGCTCCCCGCAAGGACGCCGCCCGCAACCGTGAGGCGCTGCTCGCCGCCGCGTCCGACGTCTACGCCGAGCGGGGGGTCGACGCGTCCCTCGAGGAGGTCGCGCGCCGGGCGGGCGTCGGCGTCGGGACGCTCTACCGCAACTTCCCCTCCCGCGACGCGCTCACCGAAGCGGTGTACCGGCGCGAGGTCGAGGCGATGACCGAGGGGGCGGCGGAGCTGCTCCGCGACGCTGACCCGGCCGAGGCGTTGGCCACCTGGATGCGCCGTTTCACCGCCTACGCGGCGCGCAAACGCGGGATGGCGATGGCGTTGAAGGCAGCGCTGGGCAGCGACAACGAGCTGTTCGCCGCCAGCCGCAGCCGGATCCGGGCGGCGCTCGGGACGCTGGTCGAGGCCGCGGTGGCCGCCGGCGAGATCCGCGCCGACATCGACGTCGACGACCTGCAGAGCGCGCTGAGCGGGATCTGCATGGCCACCGACGCACCGGACTGGGCCGAGCGCAGCGGCCGGCTCGTCGACATCCTCGTGGACGGCCTGCGCTACGGCGCCCCCGCCGGTGCGGCGGCGTCCTCCCGCTAACGTCGGCAGGCGTGCGGGTCGTCACCTGGAACGTCAACTCCGTCAAGCAACGGATGCCCCGGCTGCTGCCGTGGCTGGACCAGCGCCGTCCGGACGTGCTGTGCCTGCAGGAGACCAAACTGGCCGACGACGCGTTCCTGTCGCTGCTCGGCGACGAGCTGGCGTCGCGCGGCTACGAGACGGCCGTCGTCGGGGAGCCGCAGTGGAACGGCGTGGCCATCCTCAGCCGGGTCGGTCTCGAGGACGTCCAGCGCGGCTTGCCCGGCGCGCCGGGCTTCCCGCACGAGGAGGCGCGGGCGGTCACCGCGACCTGCGGTGGCGTCCGCATCAGCTCGGTCTACGTCCCCAACGGCCGGGTGCCGGACTCCGACCACTACCGGTACAAGCTGGCGTGGCTCGCGGCGTTGCGGGAGAACGTGGAGCTGGGTCCCCCTGACGCGATCGTCTGCGGTGACGTGAACATCGCCCCGGCCGACGCGGACGTCTTCGACCCGCACGCCTACGAGGGATCCACCCACGTCACCGACCCGGAACGTGCGGCGCTGCGCGAGATCGAGGCGCTCGGGCTGCACGACGTGGTCCGCGACCGGTGGCCGACCGAGCGGGTGTTCACCTACTGGGACTACCGCGCCGGGATGTTCCACCAGGACCTCGGGATGCGGATCGACCTCGTCCTGGCGAGCACACCGGTCGCCGAGCGGGTCGCCGCGGCGTGGGTGGACCGGCACGCCCGCAAGGGCACCGGTCCGAGCGACCACGCGCCGGTGGTCGTCGACCTGGACGAGGCGCCGGACGGCGACATCGGTCCTGTGGTGCCCCCACCGTCGGCGCGCGGCCCCCGCAAGCCCGGGAAGAAAGTGACGTTGCCGCAGAACGGCTGACGCTCACTCGTCCGGGTAACGCAGCCCGATCAGTCCGCGGATCTCGTCCATCACCCGCATGATCGCGACGCTCTCGGACATCGGCAGCACGTCGCTCTCGGTGCGGCCGGCGGCGACGAGCCGCTCGGCCTCGAGCGCCTGGTACTGCATGCCGCGCCCGTCGATCGCCGAGGTGAACGTCTCGACGAGCGCGCCGTCGCCGGAGTAGCGCCGGAACCCGGTGGCGGTGTACCAGACCGGGTCGATGTCGATCCAGCCGTCCGTGCCGACGATCGAGGCGGTGTTCGGTCCAGCGGCGGTGCTCGAGCACAGTGTGGTGGCGACCTGCCCGTCGGCGTAGCCGAACACCGTGGCGGTCTGCGCGTCGGCGCCGGTGTGCTTGAACGCGGCGGTCGCCCCGATCGACGCCGGCGCGCCGAGCAGCTCGAAACTGTACGAGATCGGATAGATTCCGAGGTCGAGCAGGGCCCCGCCGCCGAGCTCGAGGGCGTTCAGGCGGTGGCCGGGGTCCTCGGGCAGCGACTGGGTGTGGTCGGCGGTGAACGCGCGGACGTCGCCGAGCTCGCCGGCGGCGATCAGCTCGCGGATGCGCACCATGTGCGGCAGCCACCGCGTCCACATCGCCTCGAGAGCCAGGACGCCGCGGTGTGCGGCGGCCTCGGCGATGTCCTGGGTCTGCCTTGCGTTGATCGTGATCGGCTTCTCGACGAGGACGTGCTTGCCAGCCTCGAGGGCCATCAGTGCGTCCCGGTGGTGCGTGACGTGCGGCGTGGCGACGTAGACGATGTCGACGTCGTCGTCGGCGCAGAGGTCGGCGTAGCTGCCGTGCGCGGTGTGGGCGCCGAGTTCCCGCGCGAAGCTCGCGGCACTGTCGGAACGGCGCGAGCCCACCGCCTGCACGGTGAGCCCCGCCGTGTGCAGGTCACGGGTGAACATCCGCGCGATCCCGCCGGTCCCGAGGATGCCCCATCGCAGCGCGCCCATGCGTCGAACTTAGGCGAGGGTCGTGGACGGCCGACGGACCGTCGACAGACCGTCGTCGGACTGCCCCCGTCGTCCGTGGGCGGTACACCTCTCGTGCGCCGGCCCGGGTCAGGCGGGTGCGAGCTCTCGGACCGGCGGCGGTGGATGGACGGCGATCCGTGCGAGGTGGTGGGCGCAGTTGCGCCGCGGTCGCCGCTCGCGGTCGACCCACGCCGGCGGGATCCAGCTCGCGACGCCGTCCGTCATCACGCAGCGCCATCCCCGCCGTTCGTGGTGGCGGTGGTGGTGGCCGCAGAGCAGCGTCAGGTTGTCGAGATCGGTGCCGCCGCCGTCGGCCCAGCTCATGACGTGGTGGGTCTCGCACCACGCGGCCGGGGTGGTGCACCCGGGGAAGGAGCAGCCGCCGTCCCGGGCGGCGAGGGCGAGCCGCTGCGTCGGCGAGGCGAGCCGCCGCGCGCGGCCGTGGGCCAGCAACTGACCGGCGTCACCGAGGACGGCGGGCAGGACTTGGGCGTCCGCGGCGAGGCGCAACGCGGTGTCGACGGGGAGCGTGCCGCCGTGGCCGGTGGTGACCAGGCCGGTCCGGTGCTCCAGCTGGTCGACCGTGACGGTGAGTACGACGGTGGTCGGGACGCCACCGGCGGCGGGCAGCTGCCCCGAACGCAACAACATCCGGCCGGCGTCGAGCAGTCCGTCGTGCGCGCGCTGGGCGGGCGTCCGCGGGTCCGGCCGTCGTCGTCGGGGCGGGGTGCGGCGAGCGGGTCGAGGACGGCCTGCCAGACCGCCAGGCACTCGGCGGTCAGCCTGCCCTCGAGGCGGCCGCCACCGTCCGGTAGCGCGCGGAGGACCAGCTCCCGGCGGCGAGCCTGCTCGGCCTCGTCGGCGAGAACGCCGTCCGGGTCCAGCAGGGCGTGCAGGTGGCGGCCGGCGACGGCGACCTGCGTCGGCGTCAGAGTGACCGCCAGTCCGGAGAGGGTCGCCTCGACGGCATCCCACTCGACGTCCCGGACCGGGTCGGGCAGTGCCTCCACCGCTCGGCACACCACCGTGGCGTGGCGCAGCGAGATGGTGCCGGCCTGCAGGAGCGCGGCGGTCGCGTCGAACAGCGCGGGCAGCGGCTGGCCGGACACGGTGGTCCTGGGCGCCAGCCAGGCCGCGGCCCGGACCCGCCCCGCCGCCTCGGTGCGGTCGAGTCGCACCAGCTCCGAGAGCAGCGCCGCCGTCGACGCGGCGGCCCAGCTCGGCCGCGGTGCCGCGCCGCTCGAGCTCCGCGACCGCCGCCAGCTGCGCCGCCGCGAGGGACCGGGCCGCCCGCTCGAGCTCCCGCACGTGGTCGAGGAGGTCGTCCTGCGACAGCGAGCCGAGCGGCGCCGCCATGACCACGTCGATCGCGATCGCCGATCTCGAACTCATGTTCGAAGGCTAGCGCCAGGGTCTGACGAGATCGGACGGCGAAGCACGCCGATCGCGAGTCAGCCGAGTCTGTCCAGCAGCTCGTCGAGCACTCGGGTCGCCTGCCCGAGCCGGTCGGGGTCGAGGTCCACGGCGACGGCGTCGGCCCACGTCGCCTGGGCGGTCTGGATGGACCGCAGGACGCGACGGCCGTGCGGGGTGAGCGCAACCAGCTTGGCGCGGGCGTGCGCGGGATTGGTCTCGTACCGGGCGAGGCCGTCGGCGACGATCCGGTCGGCGACGCGCTGGACACTCTGTCTCGCGAGCCGCAGCAGGCGCGCGATCGTGGCGACGCTGCGCGGCTCGTCCTCGACTGCGGCCAGCACCTGCCAGCGAGCCGAACTCTGCCCGAAGGGCCTGGTCAGCTCGTCGCCGGCGGCCTGCAGCGCGGACGCGGCGGTCAGTACCCGGACGGCGAGCGCGCTGAAGGCGTCCGCCGCCGGATCGCGCTTGACAGCATGCTGTCGTTCTGTCACAGTCGACATGACAGCATCCTGTCACAACGTGGAGGCGGACATGGACATGCGACTCGAGCTGGTGCCGGTCCCGGTGTCGGACGTCGACCGGGCGAAGAGCTTCTACGTCGATGCCGTCGGGTTCCACGCCGACCACGACCACACGCTCCCCGGCGGGATCCGCTTCGTGCAGCTCACCCCGCCCGGGTCGGCGTGCTCGATCGCCGTCGGCGCCGGCATCGGGACGGGCACGCCCGGCTGCGCGCAGGGCCTGCTGCTCGTCGTCGACGACGTCGATGCTGTGCGCGAGGGGCTCGTGGAGCGTGGGGTCGAGGTGACCGACGTACGCGACGAGGTCTGGGGTTCGCGTCACGCCTACTTCCAGGACCCCGACGGCAACTCGTGGCAGCTCCAGCAACCCCAGCAACCCCAGCAGTCCACGACGTGAACGGCGCGCGTCAGGGACGCGGCAGCGCGCGCAGGCCGTCGAGCAGTCGGTCGACGTCCTCGTCGTCGCTGTAGGGGGCCAGCCCGACGCGGACCGCGCCGTCGGGCAGGCCGATGCGGCGGGCCGGTTCGTCCGCGTAGAACGTCCCGGCCGGCGCGTTCACGCCGCGGCTGCCCAGGAAGCGGTACACGTCCAGCGGCGACACGCCCGCCACCGTGAACAGCAGGGTGGGCGTCCGGCGGCTCGCGCGGGAGTACAGCGTGACGCCGGGCAGCGCCGTCAGCTCCGCCTCGAGCCGCTCGCGCAGGACCTCCTCGTGCCGGGCCACGGCGCGCATCCCGGACAGCACGCGCGCCCGGCGGTCGCCGCCCGAGCCCAGCGACGCGACGAAGTCGACCGCTGCCGTGGTCCCCGCCAACAGCTCGTACGGCAGTGTTCCGAGCTCGAACCGTTCCGGTACGACGTCGGACGATGGGCGCAGCTTGTCCGGGTGCAGCGTCTCCAGGAACGACGGCGCGGCGGCGAGCACGCCGCAGTGCGGGCCGAAGAACTTGTAGGGCGAGCACAGCCAGACGTCGGCGCCGCTGTCCACGAGGTCGACCGGTTCGTGCGCGGTGAGGTGGACGCCGTCCACGACGAACACCGCGCCGACGGCGTGCACCTCGGCGGCGACGGCCGGGAGGTCCGGCCGGGTGCCGAGCAGGTTCGACGCACCGGTGAGCGCCACGACCCGGGTCCGGTCCGACAGCTGCGCCCGCACGTGGTCGACGGTGAGCTCCGCGGTGTCCGGGTCGAAGTCCACCCACCGCACCGTCGCGCCCGCCCGCTCCGCGGCGACCACCCACGGCCGCACGTTGGCGTCATGGTCGAGGCGGCTCACGACCACCTCGTCGCCCGGACCCCAGCCGCGCCCGAGGGTGCGCGCGAGGTCGAACGTCAAGGCCGTCATGCTGCGACCGAAGACGACGCCGCGCGGGTCGGCGCCGAGGAGGTCGGCGACGGCCGCCCGCGCGCCGAGGACGATCCCATCAGCCGTCCGTTCGGCGGCGGTGACCGTCCCGCGGTTGGCGATCGGTGAGACGAGGGCGTCGTGCACCGCCCGCGCCACCGACGACGGCGTCTGCGAGCCGCCCGGCCCGTCGAAGTGCGCCGCGCCGCGGCCGCCGCCCACTCCGAGCGCGGGGAACTGGGCGCGGACGGCGGCGACGTCGAGAGCGGTGTCCAGGGGCATGCGCCCACTCTGTCACCGGCTCAGTAGCGTCCCGACGGGTGACCACCTCCCTCGTGACCGGAGCCAGCCGGGGCATCGGCGCCGCCGTCGCCGACGCCCTGGCTGCGCTCGGCGTCCGCGTCGCCGTCCACGCCGGCCGGGACCGTGCCGCCGCCGAGCGTGTCGCCGCGGCGCTGCCCGGCGACGGTCACGCCGTTGTAGTGGGTGACCTCACCACCGCCGACGGCTGCCCCCAGGTCTTCGCCGAGGCGGTGCGCGCGTTGGGCACGGTCGACGTCCTGGTCAACAACGCGGGGGTGTACGAACCGCACCCCGTCGACCAGAGCTCGTACGCCGAGTGGCAGCGCGTCTGGCGGACCACGCTCGCGCTCGACCTCGTCGCTCCGGCCGAGCTGGCGTGGCTCGCGGTCGAGCACTGGCGCTCACGCCCGGCCGGCCCGGCCGGCGCCCGGATCGTCACGGTGGGCTCGCGCGGGGCCTACCGCGGCGAGCCGACGACGCCGGCCTACGGGGCCGCGAAGGCCGGTGTCCACGCGCTGACCCAGTCGCTCGCCGTCGCCCTCGCCCCGCTCGGGATCACCGCCACCGCGGTGGCGCCCGGCTTCGTCCGGACGGACATGGCGCGCTCGATCCTCGACTCGCCGGCGGGGGACGCCGTCCGCGCGCAGAGCCCGTTCGGCCGCGTCGCCGAGCCCGCCGAGGTGGCGGCCACCGTCGCCTGGCTCGCGACCGCGGCACCGGCCTGGGTCAGCGGCACCGTCGTCGACACGAACGGCGCCTCGTACCTGCGCTGACGGCGCGTCCAGGCTGCCGCCGCTGAGGCGTCGCCGGGCTCGTCCCTCTCCGGCGTGCGTGGCCGGCGCGGTCACCGGGTATGCCCCGAGGGTCCGCGCACACCGCCGCCGACGCCGAACGACACCTGACCGAGACGCTGCTGGCCCGGGCGCTCGCCGAGCCGGGGAGGGACCGCGTGACCGCGACGGAGGACCTGCGCCGGGTCGCGAAGGACGTCTTCGGCTGGCCGGAACTCCATCCCGAGCAGCTCGAGGCGATGGAGCAGGTGATGGCCGGGCGGGACGTCCTGGCCGTCCTGCCCACCGGCGCGGGCAAGTCGGCGATCTACCAGGTGCCGGCGGTCCTGGTCGACGGGCCGGCGCTGGTGGTGTCCCCGCTGCTCGCGCTGCAGCGCGACCAGGTCGAGGCGCTCGAGGAACACGCGCACCGCGAGGCGGTCGTCGTCAACTCGGCACAGCGTGCCGCGGAGCAGCGCGAGGCGTGGGAGGCGGTCCGCGAAGGTGAGGCGGACTACCTGTTCCTGGCCCCGGAGCAGCTGGCCAAGGACGAGGTGGTCGACCGGCTCGCCGAGGCCGGCGTCGGGCTGTTCGTCGTGGACGAGGCGCACTGCGTCTCGGCGTGGGGTCACGACTTCCGGCCCGACTACCTGCGTCTCGCCCCGGTCATCGCCCGGCTCGGCCATCCACCGGTCGTCGGGCTGACCGCAACCGCAGCACTGCCCGTGCGCCGTGACATCGTCGAGCGGCTCGAGCTGCGCGACCCCGCGATCGTCGTCGCGAGCTTCGACCGTCCCAACCTCCACCTCGCCGTCGAGCGGGCGGCGTCGGACGAGGACAAGCGTGCCTCCGTCGTCACCCGGGTCCGGACGCTGACCGCCGACCCGCAGACCCGGCGCGGTCTGTTGTACGTGTCGAGTCGCAAGGACGCCGAGTGGTACGCCGACGAACTGTCACAGGTCGGCGTTCGTGCGGCGGCGTACCACGCGGGGATGAAGGGCGCGGACCGCCGCGAGGTCGAGGAGCGTTTCCACCGCGACGACGTCGACGTGGTCGTCGCGACGTCCGCGTTCGGCATGGGCATCGACAAGCCGGACGTGCGCTTCGTCGTCCACTCCGCCGCGCCGGAGTCGCTCGACTCGTACTACCAGCACATCGGCCGCGCCGGCCGGGACGGCGAGCCCGCCGAGGTCACGCTGTTCTACCGGCCCGAGGACCTCCACGTGCAGACGTTCCTCACCGCCTCGAAGCCGCCGGAGAAGGCGCTCGAGGAGGTCGCCGAGGACCTCGCCGGCGAGGACGGCCCGGTGGCGCCCAAGGACCTGGCGGAGGAGGTCGACGTCCCAGCCGCGCAGCGGACGCGCGCGGTCAACCTCCTCGAGCAGGCCGGGGCGGTGGCGACGACCGAGGACGGCGCGCTGGAGTACCTCGACCCGTCACTCGAACCCGAGCAGGCCGTCGAGGAGGCCGTCGAGGTCGCCGAGACGCACCAACGCCTGATCCGCTCGCGGATCGAGATGATGCGCGGGTACGCGGAGACGCTCGGCTGCCGGCGGCAGTTCCTGCTCGGCTACTTCGGCGAGCAGCTGCCCGAGCCGTGCGGCAACTGCGACACCTGCGACTCCGGGACGGCGTACGACACCGCCTCCGCCGCGTCGTCGGAGTTCGTGGCGAACACGTCGGTGTCACACACCGAGTGGGGCCACGGCGTCGTGATGTCCAGCGAGTCCGACCGGGTCGTCGTCCTCTTCGACGAGGTCGGCTACAAGACGCTGGGCCTGACCGCGGTGCGCGAGCACGACCTGCTGCACGTCCAGGACGAGGCGTCGTGACGGCGCCGGCGCGCACCACGCGCTGGGCGTTCCCGGCCGACGTGCACGCGCCGGCGCGGGCGCGGCACACCGCGTCGCAGTGGCTCACCACGCAGCTGCGCGGGCACTCCGCCGCGCTCGTGGAGGACGTCGAGCTCATCGTCAGCGAGCTCGTGACCAACGCGGTCCAGTCGTCGGCGACGTCGGTGGAGCTGACCCTGACCTATGCCGCCGGCGGCGTGCACGTCTCAGTGACCGACGACGGCGTCGGCCGGCCACAGGCCCAGGAGCCCGAGCCGACGGACCTCGGCGGCCGGGGACTGCGCATCGTCGACACACTGGCCGCCCGGTGGGGCGTGCTCGCCCCCGACGACAGCCGCACGACGCTGTGGTCGGTCCTGATGCGTCTCGACTGACCGGCGCTCAGCGGGCGGCGAGTGCCGAGGCCATCGTGGGCGCCAGCGGCAGCTGCGGCACCAACGTCGCCTGGAACGCGTGGTAGAGGTCCGGCTTGCCCGGCCACACGGTGGCGACCGGACGGTTGGCGCGGTCGAGCTGGTGGTGCCACGACCCACGCTCGACGTCGATCAGGCAGTGCGCGGTGTAGTCCCACCACTCGGCGTACCGGGCGGCGTACTCCGGCTCGCCGGTGCGGGCGTGCAACGCCGCCGCCGCGCCGATCGCCTCGGCGGCCACCCAGTGCATCCGGTCGTGGACGACCGGCCGGCCGTCCCAGTCGGTCGTGTAGACGAAGCCCGGTGCTCCGTCCGCGGACCACCCGTCCGCCACCGCCCGCGCGAACAGCGACTGCGCCGCGTCGAGGAGGCTCTCCGGACCGGCGCCGGCCGCCTCGACGTGCAGCAGCAGCCGGGACCACTCCAGCCCGTGCCCCACCGTCGCGCCGTACGGCTTGAACGGGTCGTCCTTGGCGTCGGCGTTGTACTCGCGGTCGGGCTGCCAGTCGGCGCGTGAAGTGTTCGGGGACCCGCCAGTCGTTGCCGCGCGCCCAGTCGGCGACCCGACCGGCGATCCGTCCGGCCATCTCCCGGTACCGCCCGTCGCCGGTGGCGTCCGCGGCCGCGAGCAGCGCCTCGGTGGAGTGCATGTTGGCGTTGACGCCGCGGTAGTCGTCCCTCCGCGTCCACGCGGTGTCCCACCCGTCGACGCACATCCCGGCATCGGGGTCCCAGAACCGCGAGACGAACACGTCCAGGGCCTCATCGAGCAGCTCCCGCGCTCCCGGCCGGCCGGCGACGGTCGCCGAGGACGCGCCGATCACCACGAACGCGTGCTCGTAGCACGCCTTCCCGTCCTCCGGCGTGCCGTCGTGCACGGCGGAGAACCAGCCGCCGTGCTCCCGGTCGCGCAAGGGGGCGGACGGGCCGGTGAAACCGGCCAGCGCCGCGTCGACCAGCGGCGCGCAGCCGGGGATGCCGAGCAGGGCGCCGAGGGAGTAGACGTGCGCCATCCGCCCGGTGACGTAGGTGTGCACGGGATGCGCCGGGTCGGGCCGGCCGTCGGCGTCCAGGTACGCCGCGCCGCCGTCCGGGCGCGGGAAGCGCCGGCCGAACGCCAGCAGGTCCCGGCCGTGCGCGTCCAGCCACGCCCGGTGCGACGCCAGCCCCGGCCACGCGGGCAGGCTCACCCGACCCCCGCCGCGGCGACGGCGGCGACCCGGCCACGGATCAGGTCGGCGGCCCGTTCCGCGATCATGATCGTCGGGGCGTTGGTGTTGCCGCGCACGAGCGTCGGCATGACGCTGGCGTCGACCACCCGGAGCCCGTCCACGCCGTGCACCCGCAGCTCGGTGTCGACGACGGCCAGGTCGTCGGTGCCCATCCGGCAGCTCGACACCGGGTGGTAGAGCGTCTCGATCCCGGCGCGGACGGCGTCGCGCAGCTGGTCGTCGGTGCGCACCTCGGGACCGGGCAGCACCTCCGGGCCCGCCACGGCGCCGAAGGCCGCGTCGGCGAGCACCGCCCGGGCGAGCTTCGTACCGGCGACCATCGCCTCGACGTCCTCGTCCTCGGCCAGGTAGCCGCCGTCGATGGCCGGCGCCCAGGTCGGGTCGGCAGAGCGCAGCCGGATCGAGCCTCGCGAGGCGACGCGGACGAGCGTGACCCCGATCGTCATCGCGTGCTCGTCGAGCTCGTAGAGGTTCTGCGCCCAGAACTTCGCCGGCGCGAAGTGGAACTGCAGGTCGACGTCGGGCAGGTCGGGCCGGCTGCGGAAGAAGGCACCGCCTTCGCCGACGTTGGACGTGAGCATCCCGCGCCGGCGCAGGTAGTAGGCCGCCAGCTGCGGCAGCGTCTCGGCGTCCATCAGCGAGCTGCCGGCCGCCCGGACGATGACCGGGAGCGCCGGGTGGTCCTGCAGACCGGCGCCGACCCCGGGCAGGTCGTGCACCACGTCGACCCCGACGTCGCGCAGGTGCGGAGCCGGTCCGATCCCGGACAACATGAGCAGCTGTGGGGAGTTGACCGCGCCGCCGGACAGCACGACCTCGGCGTCGGCGGTGGCGCGGCGATTGCCGCCCTGCCACCGGTACTCGACGCCGGTGGCGCGCCCGCCGTCGACGAGCACCCGCGTCGTCAGGGCGTGCGTGCGGACGGTGAGGTTCGGCCGCGACATGGCCGGACGGAGGAAGCCGGCCGCGGTCGACCAGCGGCGACCGCGCCGCTGCGTCACCTGGTACGCACCGGAACCGTGTTGGTGTGCGCCGTTGAAGTCCGGGTTCGGATCGAGCCCCTGGTTGGCGGCGGCCTGGAGGTACAGGTGCGTCCACTCGTGCGGGTCGCGCTGCTCCTCGACCCGCAGCGGCCCGCCGGCGCCGTGGTAGTGCGACTCGCCGCGGACGTTGTCCTCCGACCGTGTTGAACACTGGCAGTACGGAGTCGTACGACCAGGACGAGTCGCCGGTCAGTGACGCCCACTCGTCGTAGTCCTGTCGGGACCCGCGGATGTAGATCATGGCGTTCATCGACGAGCTGCCGCCGAGCGCCTTCCCGCGCGGCCAGTACAGCCTGCGACCCTGCGCGTGCTTCTGCTCCTCCGTGGTGTAGCCCCAGTCGAGCTTCGTCCGGAACTGCTTGCCGAACGCCGCCGGGATCATGATCTCGTCGACCCGGTCGTCGCCGCCGGCCTCGAGCAGCAACACCCGGGTGCCGGGGTCCTCGGACAGCCGGTTCGCGAGGACACAGCCGGCCGAGCCGGCCCCGACGACGACGTAGTCGAAGTGTTCGCCCACCATCGGCGGATCGTCGCACAGCGGGCAGCACCGCCGAGCGCCGGTCGTACGCTGCGGCCATGACGCTCGTGCCCGAGATGCCGCTGCCGCTGACCGACGAGCCGCGGCCCGCCGTCGAGACCTTCGACTCGCGTGACCCCGCCAACGGGGACGTCGTCGGGAGCTTCCCGGTGCAGTCCGCGGCCGACGTCGAGGCCGCCGTCGCCCGCGCCCGGGACGCCGCCGGGTGGTGGCGGGAGCAGGGCTGGGACGGGCGACGGGCGCACCTGCGGGCGTGGAAGGCGGTCCTCGCCCGCCGGGTGCACGAGCTCGCCGAGCTGGTCCACCGGGAGAACGGCAAGCCCCGCGCCGACGCCATCCTCGAGATCACGCTCGCCGTCGACCACATCGACTGGGCGGCCAAGCACGCGCCGAAGGTCCTCGGCCCGCGGCGGGTGCGCTCGGGGTTCATGGCCGCCAACCAGGCCGCGCAGCTGGAGTACCAGCCGCTCGGCGTCGTCGGCGTCATCGGTCCGTGGAACTACCCGGTCTTCACGCCGATGGGGTCACTGGCGTACGCCCTGGCGGCCGGGAACGCCGTCGTGTTCAAGCCGAGCGAGTACACGCCGGCGGTCGGCGCCTGGCTCGAGCACGCCTGGCGGATGGCGGTGCCCGCCCGGCCGGACGTCCTCCAGGTGGTCACCGGGTTCGGCGAGACCGGTGCGGCGCTGTGCCGCTCGGGCGTCGACAAGATCGCGTTCACCGGATCCGCGGCGACCGGCCGCAAGGTCATGGCCGCCTGCGCCGAGAACCTGGTCCCGGTGCTCATGGAGTGCGGCGGCAAGGACGCGATGATCGTCGCGGACGACGCCGACGTCGCCGCGGCCGCCGACGCCGCGCTGTGGGGCGGGATGAGCAACGCCGGCCAGACCTGCATCGGCATCGAGCGGGTCTACGCCACCGAGGCGGTCTACGACCGGTTCGTGGCCGAGCTGACCTCCCGGGTGGCGTCGGTGCGCCCCGGGGCGGACGCCGACGCCTCCTACGGCCCGATCACGATGCCGTCGCAGGTGGACGTCGATCTCGCCGGCACGTGGCGGACGCGGTGCAGCGCGGCGGCCGGGCGCTGACCGGCGGGACGGTGGACGGGCCGTTCGTCGCGCCGACGGTGCTGGTCGACGTCCCGGAGGACAGCCCGGCGGTGCGGGAGGAGACGTTCGGCCCGACGCTGACCGTCACGAAGGTGCGCGACGTCGAGGAGGCGCTCGAGCGGACCAACGCCACCTCCTACGGCCTCGCCGGCGCGGTGTTCACCCGCTCGAAGGACCTCGGGATGTCACTGGCACGGCGGATGCGCTCGGGGATGACGTCGATCAACTCGGTGATCGCGTTCGCGTCGGTGCCGTCGCTGCCCTTCGGCGGGATCGGGGACTCCGGCTTCGGGCGGATCCACGGCGCGGACGGCCTGCGCGAGTTCACCCGCGCCAAGGCGATCACCCGGCAGCGGTTCGCGCTGCCGACCCCGCTGACCACCTTCGAGCGGCGTCCCGACCTCACCGACCAGCTGGCGAAGGTGATCGGCCTGGTGCACGGCCGCCGCTGAGCGAGTCGACCAGAAGTGCGGCGGTCCGCCGACACTCGCCGATCACTCGTCCCTGAGACACGTTCCTGGCAAGTGATCAAGGGCGCGGGGCGGCGGCTGTCAGCCGCGGGACCCGCGGCTGGCGGACCTGGAGCGCGGCGGGATCTCAGCCGCCGTAGATCCGGAACACCGGCTCGGCGATGCAGACCGGCTTGTCGCCGCCGTCGCGCTCGATGACGCAACTCGCCGTGATCTGGTAGCCGCCGGTGATCTGCTCGACGTCCTTGACCGTCGCCGACAGTCGGATCTTCGAGCCGACCGGCACCGGCGCCGGGAACCGCACCCGGTTCAGGCCGTAGTTCACGCCCATGGCCGCGTCCGTCACGGTCAGCACCTGCGCCCACAGCGGGATGAGCAGCGACAGCGTCAGGTAACCGTGGGCGATCGGCGCCCCGAAGGGGCTCTCCCGCCGGGCCCGCTCGACGTCCACGTGGATCCACTGGTGGTCGTCCGTGGCGTCGGCGAAGGTCCCGATGCGCTCCTGGGTCACCTCGACCCATCCGCTGACGCCGACCTCCTGGCCGGTGAGGGAGGGCAGGTCGGCGAGGCTGACGGTCGTGGCCATGCCCGCACGGTAGCTCGGGCCGGGCGCGGGCTCACTCCTGCAGGCAGACGATCCGCTCCGGCGGGACGCTCAGCTCGACCCGGTGCCCAGACGTCCGGATCGTCGGGCAGGAGCGGATCGAGTCACCGTGCGCCGACGAACCGGTACGTCTGGATGTGCGTCATCTGCACCGCGCCAGGATCCCGTGCGCGGTGAACGCCGGGCGTCGCAGCCTCTAGGGTGCCGCCATGGCCGTGACACGCGGGTTCACGGGTCGGCGCCGGGCCGCACGCGACACCCGCCTCCCACCCGGACAGTACGACGTCGGATCGGATTTCCCGGTGCTCACCGCTGAGGTCACCCCGCGGCGCGACACCGACCACTGGACGGTCACCGTCGACGGGCTGGTCGAGGCCGAGCACACCTGGACGTGGAACGAGCTGCACTCCTTCCCGGAGACGGAGTACCGCGGCGACATCCACTGCGTGACCACCTGGTCGAAGCTCGACACCTGGTTCGGCGGCGTCTCGCTCGACGAGCTGTTCGCGGTGGCCCGGCCGACGGCGGAGGCGCAGTACCTCTTCGTCAGCTGCATCACCGGTTACACCACGAACCTCCCGCTGTCGCACGTCGTCGACGGCCAGGCCTGGTTGGCCTGGAGCCACGAGGGTCGGCCGCTGCCGCGCGAGCACGGCGGCCCGCTGCGTCTGCTCGTCCCGCACCTGTACTTCTGGAAGAGCGCCAAGTGGGTCGACCGGCTCACCCTGCTGCCAGCGGACCGGCAGGGCTTCTGGGAGCGCAACGGTTACCACGACCTCGGCGACCCGTGGCGGGAGCAGCGGTACCAGGGTGACTGACGTCGTCTCGGTCAGCGGTCCCTGGCGCACCGGCCTCGTGACGGCGATGTCGCGCCCGGGACCGGACTCCGTCGTGCTGCGGCTGGCCGTGGCGGGCCGCCCGCCCCACCTGCCCGGCCAGCACTACGTCGTCCGGCTCACCGCGGAGGACGGCTACGTCGCGCAGCGCTCGTACTCGCTCGCCTCGCCGCCGGCCGACCCGGACCTCGAGTTCTGGGTCGCCCGGCTCGACGACGGCGAGGTGTCCCCGTTCCTGGCCGACGGCGTCCGGACGGGCGACGAGCTCGACGTGCGCGGGCCGATCGGCGGCTGGTTCGTCTGGGACGGGTCCACGCCCGCCGTCGGCATCGGTGGCGGGTCGGGCGTGGTGCCGCTGGTGGCGATGCTGCGGCACGCCGCCGCCACCGGAGCGAGCGATCGACTGCGGCTGCTGGCCGCGGCGCGGACCGCCCTCGACGTGCCCTACGTCGACGAGCTGGCGGCGGCCGGCGCGGTCGTCGCGCTGAGCCGGGAGGCGCGGGACGGGCGTCCGGCGTCCCGGCTCACCGAGGAGGAGATCCGCGCGGCGGTGCAGCCCGGCGCCGCGTACTACGTGTGCGGGTCGACGGCGTTCACCGAGGCGGTCACGCAGCAGCTGGTCGACCTCGGCGTCCCCGCGCCGGACGTCAAGGTGGAGCGGTTCGGGCCCAGCTAGCGTCGTCGCATGGGGTCCGGCAGGGACGAGGTGCCGTCGTCCGGAGTCGCGGCGGCGACGCAGGCGGGGATCAGCGCGGAGATGGCGGGCATCGCTGGGGCGGTTGGCCGTGGTGGGAGCGGGCCGCGGCTGGACTACCCGCCGTATCGCAGCAGCGTGCTGCGTCACCCGGGTCAGCGGCTGCAGCGGGTGGATCCGGAGGGTGTGGAGTTGGTGGCGCCGGTGTTCGGTCACGAGGACGTCGACGCGCTGGAGTCGGATCTGACCGTGCAGCACGTGGGGGAGCCGATCGGTGAGCGGATCGTGGTCACCGGCCGGGTGGTGGATGGCGAGGGGCGCCCGGTGGCGCATCAGCTGGTGGAGGTGTGGCAGGCGAACGCGGCGGGCCGGTACGTCCACCAGCGTGATCAGCACCGTGCGCCGCTGGACGCGAACTTCACCGGTGCGGGGCGCTGTCTGACCGACGCCGAGGGGCGCTACCGGTTCCGGACGGTGAAGCCGGGCCCGTACCCGTGGCGGAACCATCTCAACGCCTGGCGGCCGGCGCACATCCACTTCTCGCTGTTCGGCAGTGAGTTCACCCAGCGGCTGGTCACGCAGATGTACTTCCCGGGCGACCCGCTGTTCGACCTCGACCCGATCTTCCAGTCGGTGCTCGACCCGGGCGCCCGCGGGCGTCTGATCGCCAGCTACGACCACGACGTGACCGCGCCGGAGGAGCACACCGGTTACCGGTGGGACATCGTGCTGAGCGGTGCGCGGCGGACCTGGACCGAGGACGGCTCGTGACCGCGGCGGGCCCCCCCGGGCTGACACCTGGGCAGACGGTCGGGCCGTTCTTCGGCTACGCCCTGCCCTACCCGGGCGGGCCGGAGCTGGTGCCACCCGGCCTGCCGGGGGCGGTGCGGCTGACCGGACGGGTGTTGGACGGGGCCGGGGTCGGCGTGCCGGACGCGCTGATCGAGTTGTGGCAGCCGGACGCCGAGGGGCGGGTGGTGCAGCGGCCCGGCTCGCTGCGGCGCGACGGGTGGACGTTCACCGGCTGGGGTCGCTGCCCGAGCGACGCGACAGGCCGGTACTGGTTCAGCACGCTGCGCCCGGGTGCGCCGGGCCCGGGCCGGGCGCCGTTCCTCGCCCTGACCGTCTTCGCCCGCGGCCTGCTCGACCGGCTGTTCACCCGCGCCTACCTGCCCGGCGACGAGCTGTCCGACCCGCTGCTCGACGCGCTGCCCGACGCCCGGCGTCGCACCCTGATCGCCACCGACCTCGACGGCGCGCTGCACTTCGACATCCGCCTGCAGGGCGACGGCGAGACCGTGTTCCTCGATCACGGCTGACGACCCTCACCCGGTCACCATCCGCGGGCGTCGTGGTCGCGCTCGTCCGCGGCGCGCCAGGCGCCGACCAGTGCCTCGCGGGCCCGCGCCACCCGGGAGCGGATGGTGCCGACCGGGCAGCCGCAGGCGTCGGCCGCCTCGGCGTAGCTGAGCCCGAGCATCTGGGTCAGGACGAACGCCTCGCGCTGCGGCAGCTCCAGCGCGGCGAGCTGGTCACGGACGACGGCGGACGCGCCGGCTCGCCGGCTCGCCGGCCGCGCCGCTCGGTGCGGGCCGCCGGTGCAGGCGCTGGTCCAGGCGCCGGTCGGCCACCCGTGAGCGCACCGCGTCGGCGCACACCCTTCGCGCGATGGACAGCACCCAGGCCCGCGCCGTCGACCGGCCGGTGAAGCGGTGCAGCGACGCGAAGGCGCGGGCGTACGTCTCCTGGGTCAGGTCGTCGGCGGTGCCGCGGTCGCCCAGGGCGGCGCACAGCCGCCACACGTCGGCCTGGGTCGCACGGACGAACGCCTCCGCGCCCGCGTCGTCGCCGCGCCGGGCGGCCAGTGCGGCGCCGGTCACTGCGTCGTCCGGCTGCTGACGCACCGCCCCACCTCCGATCCTGTGAGCCCGGTCACCCCCGGAACTCCGGGGCCCCCTCGCGCGACCTGGTGCACGTGGACTGCGCACGGGTGCGGGAGGCGGTGTCCGCCGACCTGGACGGGGAGCCGACCGAGCTCGCCCCGTCCGTCGTGCAGCGGCACCTGGCCGGCTGCGCCCAGTGTGCCGCGTGGGCCGAGGACGCAGCGCGGCTGACCCGGGCGCTGCGGCTGCAGCGCGTCGACGTGCCGGACCTGTCGGAGCGCATCGTCGCGGACGTCACCGTCCCGGCGCGCCGGCTGCTGCGTCGCCGGTGGGCGCTCCGGATCGCTCTCGCGATCACGGGCGTGATCCAGCTGGGCATCGCCGCGCCGCCGCTGTTCGGCGACAGCATGGCGTTGGCGATGAACGCCCACGCGGGGCACGAGAGCGTCGCGTGGAACCTCGCCCTGGGTGCCGGCCTGCTCGCGGTCGCGGCCGCTCCGCGCCGGGTGGCCGGGATGACGTTGCTGCTCGGCGTCTTCCTCGCCGTCCTCACGGTGCTGTCCGTGCCCGACGTCGTCACCGGCGCGGTCGGCGCCGCCCGGCTCGCCACCCACCTCGCCGTCCTGGCCGGCCTCGGGCTGCTGGTCGCCCTCGAGCGCAGCGAACCGGACGTCCCGCACCGACCTGTCGCCTCCCGCGCCACCCCGTTCCCCGCCGCTGAGCACGACACCACCGAGGAGATCGCATGACGCCGTCCCGTCCCCGGACCCGGTCGAACCGCCGGAGGGCTGCCGGTACGGCCCTGCTCACCGCTGCGCTGGTGCTCCTGCCGGCCGCCGTGGCGAGCGCGCACGTCACGGTCGCCGGCCAGGGCGCGACGAAGGGCGGCACCGACGCGACGCTGACCTTCCGCGTCCCCACCGAGAAGGACACCGCGACGACGACCGGGCTCCGGGTGCAGCTGCCCACCGACACCCCGCTGCTCGGGGTCGCCGTCGCGCAGGTCCCCGGCTGGACGTCCACCACGAAGACCACCCAGCTCCCGACGCCGGTGCAGACCGACGACGGCCCGGTGAGCAGCGTGGTGTCCGAGATCGACTGGACGACGTCCGACCCGACCGCCGCCATCCGCGCCGGCGCGGTCGGGCTGTTCCCGGTGCTCGTCGGCCAGCTGCCCGACACCGGCAGCCTGACCTTCAAGGCCATCCAGACCTACAGCGACGGCAGCACCGTCGACTGGATCGAGACACCGGCGCCCGGCAGCAGCGCCGAGCCCGAGCACCCGGCGCCGACGCTGACGCTCACCGGGGACGCCGCCGCGGCCGGCTCGGCGGACCCGGCGCCGAGCAAGGGCACCAGCACGACGCTGCCGACGGTCCTGGCAGTCGTGGCGCTCGTCCTGGGCGTCCTCGCGCTCGGCGCGGCGGGCGTGGCGCTGCGCCGCCGCCGCGCCTAGCTGACTCGGCCGCGCGGCGTTCCGGTCGGCGGCCGCGTCTGCCACGATGCACCCGGCTCAACCGCGGAGCCGCGCCCGGACGGGAGGGAGGACGGCCGAGTGAGCGCCGAAGCGCCAGCGGTCCCGCGGATGCACCGGGGACGACCCGGACGCGGCGTCGCCGCGTGGCAGGTCGCCGGGGTCGTCCTGGTCGTCGGCGTCGTCGTCACCGCCGCGGCCACGCTCGCCGCCCTCGCCAACGACCGCAGCACCGAGCGGCGGCTGCTCGCCGTCCAGACCGCGCAGGCGTCCAACGTCATCTCGTCGGCGATCGTCAGCATCGTCGCCCCGCTGCAGGACGCGGTGGACGTCGCCGCCGCCACCGACGGAGACCCCGCGCGGTTCACCAGCGAGATCGCCCCGCTCGTGGGGGCCGGTCGGCTGTTCGCCTCCGCAGCCCTGTGGCGGGTGGGCGGACCGGCGCCGACCCGCGCCGCCGCGACCGGCGCCGCGGCGTTCCAGACGGCCGCCCAGCAGGCGGCCTTCGCCGCCCGCGCCGCCCGCAGCGCCACCTTCGTCGTCTCCTCCGTCGCCAGCGGTGGCCAGCAGCGGGTGTCCTACGCCGTCGCCCGGACCGGCACGCCGTGGGTCGTCCACGCCGAGCGGGCCATCCCGACCGACCGGCGCGTCGAGGTCGAGAGCACGTCCGCGTTCGTCGACCTGCACTTCGCCAGCTACCTCGGCGACACCACCGACCGCTCCGCACTGCAGACCACCGACGTGGACCCGGACACGCTGCCGCTCACCGGGACGACGGTGCGGCGGTCGATCCCGTTCGGTGACACGTCGCTGACCCTGGTCGCCTCGCCGGCGCGGCACCTGGGCAGCGACCTGAGCCGGTTGCTGCCGTGGATCCTGCTGGGCGGCGGGCTGGTGCTGAGCCTGGGCGCGGCGGTGCTCGCCGGCGCCACCGTCCGGCGTCGCCGGGAGGCCGAGGCGGACACCGCCACCATCGCGACGCTGTTCGAGCAGCTGGACACCGCCTACGGCGAGCAGCACGCCATCGCCGAGACCCTGCAGCGGGCGCTGCTGCCGCAGCACCTGCCGGTGGTGCCGCAGCTGGAGGTGGCGACCCGCTACGTCGCCGGGATGCGCGGGACGGAGGTCGGCGGCGACTGGTACACGCTGGTCCGGACCGGTCCCGGCCGGGTGGCGTTCGTCGTCGGGGACGTCTCCGGCCGCGGCGTGGAGGCGGCCGCCGTCATGGCGCGGCTGCGGTTCACGCTGCGGGCGTACCTCCTGGAGGGGCACGCGCCGGAGGTGGCGCTCGAGATGTGCGCCCGCGACCTCGACATCACCGACGACGGCCACTTCGCCACCGCCGTCGTCGGCGTCGCGGACCTGTCCACCGGCGAGGTCCGGCTCGCCAACGCCGGCCACCTCGACCCGCTGCTGGTCGAGGACGGCGGCGCCCGCTTCGTCAGCACGGACGCCGGGTGGCCACTCGGCGTCGGCCCGACCGAGTACCCCGTGACGGCGTTGACCCTCCCGCCGGGTGGGACGCTGCTGCTGTACACCGACGGGCTGGTGGAACGTCGCGGTGAGGACCTCGACACCGGCCTGGCCCGGCTGGCGTCGGCGGTGGCGGCACGGCCGACCGGGCCTGCGGCGACGCTGGACGGCGCCGTCGACGGAGTGCTCGCCGCCCTGGTCGGCGGCGGCGCGGAAGACGACATCGCGGTGCTGGCCCTGCGGCGGGTCCCCGCCGAGGTCTCCGGGGGGCTGCCCGACGGGCTGTCCGGCGCGGTGCCCGGTGACCCGGACCCGTCAGCGGTCGCCGGCGCCGTCCTCGGCTGACCGGCCGAGGAAGCGGTCGTAGGCGGCCGCGATCAGCTCCGCCGCGGCGTCGAGGGAGAGCACCGTCGTGTCGAGGTGCAGGTGGTACAGCTCCGGGTCGTCGATGTCGCGGCCGTAGAGCCGACGCACGTACTGGGCGCGGGCGGCGTCGACCTCGGGCAGCCGGCGGCGGGCCTCCGCCTCGTCGACGCCCTCGATCCGGGCGGCCTGCGCGGCGCGTGCCCCGGCCGGTCCGAACAGCCGCACTCGGTACACGCCGGGCTCCTCGGACAGCGCCGCGGCGCCGGCCCGCCCGAGCACCACCGCTCCCTCGGCGGCCGCCTCCCGCAGGATGGCCTCGGCCCGGGCACGGAACGTCGCCGCGTCGTCCAACGGCGCGGGCGTCGGTCTGCCCTCCAAGTCGGTGCCGACGACGCCCCCGGCCAGCGGCGCGAGCACCCCGAAGAACCGGTCGGCCAGCGCCCGCTTCACCTTGGCAGTCTCGGCCTCGGACGTCGTGACGTGCAGTTCGTCGGCGATGCGGGCGCTGATCGCCCGGTCGAGCAGGCGGTACCCGAGGTGGTCGGCCAGCCGACGGGCGACGACGCTCCCGCCGGCGCCGTAGCCGGCGGACACGGTGACGGCGGGCATCCGTTCATCGTGGCACCCACGGCGGCGGGACCCGTCAGGACGCGACCGGTGTTGCCGTCAGCGTCTCGCTGACCCGCACGAGCTCGTCGACGACGAGCCGGACGTTGGGCGCCGACCCGGCCGACGAGCGGGTCAGCACCGAGACGTGCCGGCGCGGCGCGCCCCCGGCGACCGGGCGGATGACGACGTCGGGGGTCGGCGTGGGCTGCGCCAGCCGCGGGACCAGGGCGACGCCGGCGCCGGCGCCGACCAGGCCGACGATCGTCGCCCAGTCGTCGGAGCAGTGCTCGACGCGGGGGGTGAACCCGGCGGCCGCGCACGCCGCGTCCGTGATCCGTCGGCAGGGGTTGCTCGGCAGGCCGGCGACCCACGACTCCTGGCGCAGCAGCGGCAGGCGCACCGCCCGGTTCCCGGCGCGCGGGTGGTCGGCCGGCAGCACCAGGTCCATGACGTCCTCGAGCAGCGGGTGGGAGACCGCGCCGCGCTCTTCGACGGTGCGACTGCCCGGGTACGCCAGCCACAGCGCGACGTCGATCTCACCGCGCAGCAGCGCCTCGACCGAGGAGTCGCCGACGAGGTCCTGGACGTGCAGCCGCAGACCTGGACGTTCGGTCCGCAACCGGCGCATCGCGGGGATGACCAGACCGCTGATCGCCGTCTGGAACGCGCCGAGCGTGACGACGCCGCGCTGGCCGTCGGCGAGGTCACCGAGGGTGTGTTCGGCGCGCTCCAGTTCGGCGACGATCGCGTCGGCGTGCTCGACCAGCGCCAGTCCCGCCGCCGTCAACCCGAGGCGGCGGCCGTGCTGTTCGACCAGGTGGGCGCCGGTCTGGCGGGCGAGCGCCGCGAGGTGCTGGGACACCGCGGGCGGCGTCAGGTTGAGCGCGGCGGCGGCAGCAGTGACGGTGCCGCAGCGGTGCAGCTCGCGCAGGACGATCAGGCGGCGTACGTCTAGCATGAAGCGAGGCTAATGCTTAGGGACCCGTTTTTGTACATGGACTTCAAGCTGGCGCGGTTCGACGATGAGGGCACGACGGAAGGAGTCGTCATGGCGAACCTCATCGGAGGCCTGCTCGTCCTCGCGTTCCTCGTCCTCCCGGGACTGCTCGCGGTGCTCGGCCGGGTGGCCGACACCCGTGATCCGCAGTGGTCCGTCGGTGCCCTGCTGGGCGGTACGGGCTCGGACGACCGCGCCGAGCGATGAGGCGGCTCGGCACCGTCGCGCGGGTCCTGCGCGACGCCGCGGCTGACCACGCCGAAGCGCACGAGCGGCTCGCACTGTTCAACCGGCCCTGGGAGGAGGACTACCTCCACTGGGTCGGTGAGGGCGCCGAGCGGCACCTGCACGGCAGCGTGCCGCCGCCGGACGGCCGGCGCCGTAGCGTCACCCGTGGCGGCTGGTGCCTCGGCCAGCGCGGGCAGCACGCCTGACGCGCGGCGCCAGCAGCCGTCAGCCCCCGGCCATCGCGCCGACCACCAGGAACGGCTCGGCGCCGCGGGCGACCAGCTCGGGCAGCGGCGCGTCGGGTTCCTCGTGCGACAGGTCCAGCTCGCAGGCGAAGAACCGCACGAACGCCCGCCGCCGGCCGGTCACCCGGTCCCGGAGCGTGCCGCGCAGCGCCGGGTAGGCGTCTTCGAGCGCGTCGAGCACGCCGCGTTGGGTGGCGACGCAGTCGACGTCGACCGTCCGCCCGCAGTGCGCGAGCTGGCGCAGGTGCGCCGGCAGCACGACGGTGATCACGGCAGCGTCTGCACCTCGACGGACAGGACCGCAGGCAGGTCCCGGACGATCGGCGTCCAGCTGTCGCCGGCGTCCGGCGAGACGTACACCTGCCCGCCGGTGGTGCCGAAGTAGACGCCGCACGAGTCGAGCGCGTCGACCGCCATGGCGTCGCGCAGCACGTTGACGTAGCAGTTCTCCTGCGGCAGGCCGCTGGTCAACGGCTCCCACTCCCCGCCGCCGCTACGCGAGCGGTACACGCGCAACCTGCCCTCCGGCGGGAAGTGGTGCGAGTCGCTGGTGATCGGGACGACGTACACGGTCTCCGGCTCGTGGGCGTGGACCGCGATCGGGAACCCGAAGTCGGTCGGCAGGTCTCCGCTGATCTCGTACCAGGACTCGCCGGCGTCGTCGCTGCGCATGACGTCCCAGTGCTTCTGCATGAACAGCGTGTCCGGCCGGTCGGGGTGCGCCGTGACGTGGTGCACGCAGTGCCCGACCTCTGCGGCGGGCGACGGGATGCCGTCGGAGAGCAGGCCGCCGTTGATCGGCCGCCAACTCCCGCCGCCGTCGTCGGTGCGGAAGACGCCCGCGGCGGAGATGGCGATCGTCATCCGGGACTCGTCGCGCGGGTCGAGCACGATCGTGTGCAGGCACATGCCGCCGGCGCCGGGCTGCCACTGCGGCCCGGAGCCGTGCTCGCGCAGCCCCCGCACCTCCGTCCAGCTGGCCCCGCCGTCGGCGGAGCGGAACAGCGCCGCGTCCTGGACGCCGGCGTAGACGACGTCGGCGTCGGTCCGGGACGGCTCGAGGTGCCAGACCCTGGCGAACTCCCACGGGCGCGCCGTGCCGTCGTACCACTGGTGGGTGCCCGGGACGCCGGCGTAGCTGAAGTCGTTGCCGACCGGGGACCACGTACCGCCGCCGTCGTCGGAGCGCTGCACCTGCTGGCCGAACCACCCGGTCGACTGCGAGGCGTACACCCGGTCGGGATCGGCCGGCGAGCCCGCGACGTGGTAGACCTCCCAGCCGGGGAAGAGCGGCCCCTGCACGTCCCAGTCACGTCGGCGCTCGTCCGACGTGAGGACGAACGCCCCCTTGCGCGTCCCCACCAGCACCCGCACACCACTCATCGGCACCTCCTGGTCGTCCTGACGGTAGGACAGACGACCGGGCTGCGCCGAACTCATCGCACCCGCGCGGACACGTCCTTCGCGGTCGCGACGAAGTAGGTCCGTTCGCCGAGCCAGTCCGACACGGGTGAGACGGACAGCAGGTTGTGGAAGACGGTCCCGTCGCTGCGGAAGTTGACGAGCGTCTCGACGACCGGTCGCCGGGCGGCGAGCGCGGCGCCCACCCGGCGCGCGGCCTCCTCCTCGACACCGGCCGGCTCGGCGCCCTGCAGCCAGCGGCAGTTGCGGCCGAGCAGCTGCTCCTCGGGGTAGCCGGTCAGCAGCTGGAAGGCGCTGTTGACGAAGATCAGCGGGTTGTCCGGGCGGCCGGGGTCGGAGACCGCCAGCGGCAGCCGGCTGCCCGCGAGGACCGGGTCCACCAGCAGCGGGAGGTCGGGCACGTCCCCCGGGATACCCGATCCTGGAGGTGTGCGCCGCCGTCATTGTCGCGGGACACGTCCCATGAGGTGGAACTCTGGGTTCGGCGGGATGGCCAGGGCGTGCGCCATCCGGTTGGACAGCGCGAACAGCGCCGTGATGGCGGCGACGTCCCAGATCTCCTCGTCGTCGAACCCGACCGCGCGGAGCGCGTCGACGTCGGCGTCCTCGACCAGCTCCGGCGTCGTCGACAGCCTGACGGCGTAGTCGAGCATCGCCCGCTGGCGTGCGGGCAGACCTGCGCTGCGGTAGTTCGTCGCGACGAGGTCGGCGATGCGGGGGTCCCTGGCGCGGATGCGGAGGATCGCGCCGTGCGCGACGACGCAGTAGGTGCACTCGCGCACCGCACTGGTGGCGACGACGATCATCTCCCGCTCCGCGCGGGACAGCCCGACGTCGGAGGTCATGAGCGCGTCGTGGTAGGCGAGGAACGCGCGCAGCTCGGCCGGCCGGTGCGCCAGGGCGAGGAAGACGTTCGGGACGAACCCGGTCTTCTCCTGCACGGCGAGCAGCGCCGCCTGCAGGTCGTCGGGCAGCTCGTCCAGGTCCGGCACGGGGAACCGGCTGATCGGCGCGGTCATCCCCACACCTCGGCCGCCGTGCGGACGACCAGCTCGAGCTTGCGGAGCTCGTCGTCCAGGGTGAGGTCGTTGCCCTCGACAGTGGACGAGAAGCCGCACTGCGGCGACAAGCACAGCTGCTCCAGCGGCAGGTACCGCGCCGCCTGGTCGATCCGGCGCTTGAGCTCGTCACCCGACTCGAGCTCGGGCCGTTTGGTGGTGACGAGACCCAGCACGACCAGCTTGCCGGGCGGGACGAAGCGCAACGGCGCGAACCCGCCGGAGCGGGCGTCGTCGTACTCGAGGAAGAACCCGTCGACGTCCAGGGAGCCGAACAGCGCCTCGGCGACGAAGTCGTAGCTCCCCTCGGCGACCCACGACGACCGGAAGTTGCCGCGGCACATGTGGGTGGTGACCCGCAGGCCGTCGGGGCGGCCGGCCAGCGCCTGGTTGATCTGCGCGATGTAACGCTCGTGCAGGTGGTCGGCGTCGTCGCCCTTCGCGGCCATCTCGGCGCGCTGCGCGGGGTCGTTGAGGTAGGCCAGGCTGGTGTCGTCGAGCTGGAGGTAGGTGCAGCCGAGCTCGCCGAGGCGCCGAACCTCCTCGGCGTAGGCGGCGGACAGGTCGTCCCAGAACTGCTGCTCGTCCGGGTAGACGGCCGGATCGATCGCCGCCCGGCCGCCGCGGTAGTGGACCATCGACGGCGACGGGATGGTGAGTTTCGCCGTCAGCCCGGGCGCGGTGGCCGCGACGGTGTCGCGGAGGAACGCGAAGTCGTCGCCGAAGACCGTCTCCTCGATCGCGACCCGGCCGCCGACCCGCAGCGCCGCGGAGGTGAAGTCCAGCTCGCCGGCGGCGTTGCGGAAGTGCACCCGGATCGGCTCGTCGGTCCGGCTGATGCCGCGCAGCCGGTAGATGAAGTCCATGTGCCACGACGCCCGGCGGAACTCGCCGTCGGTCGCGGTCTGCAGGCCGACGCCCTGCTGGAGCGCGACGACGTCGCGGACGGCGTCGTCCTCGACCGCGCGCAGCTCGTCGGCGTCGACACGTCCGGCCTGCGCGTCGGCGCGGGCCTGCAGCAGCCGCCGCGGGCGCAGCAGGCTGCCGACGTGGTCGGCGCGGAACGGGGGCAGGTCGCGGCGGGTCACAGGCCCGACGCTAGCCGCCGTGCCCCGCGCGGCTCAGCTCGCGATGTCGTGCAGCTTGGGCAGCAGGTCCCGGTAGAACTCGAAGAACCCGGCGTACTCCGTCCCCGGCACGGCGCCGCCGACCTGCGCGACGAACACCTCGTCGAAGCCGGCGTCCGCGAACGGCCGGAACCCGTCGAGGTGGGCGTCCACGGAGTCACCGTGCGGCATCGACTCGCCGATCATGTCCGGTGTCACCAGTGAGCTCGCCTGCTCGAAGTGCCGCGGGCTCGGCAGCACCTGCGCCAGCTCGCCGGGCAGTCCCTCGTTCGCCCACAGCCGGTGCGCCGTCTCCACGCAGCGCGCGGGATCGGGGCCGTAGGCGACCTTGTAGCCGGCCTGCAACGGCTTGCCCTCGCCTCCGTTGTCACGGAAGACCTTGATCAGCTCCGTGTCGGGCTGGACGGTCATGTAGCCGTCGCCGATGCGGCCGGCCAAGGCGGTGGCCTTCGGGCCGAACCCGGAGACGTAGATCGGCGGCGGGGTGTCCGGGCGGACGTACACCCGCGCGGTGTCGACCTCGTAGTAGGTGCCCTCGTGGGTGACGACCTCGCCGGTCCACAGGGCCCGGATGATGTCGAGCGCCTCCTCGAGCATGTCGAGCCGCACGTCGGCGCTCGGCCAACGGTCGCCCAGCACGTGCTCGTTGAGTGCCTCGCCGCTGCCGACGCCGAGGGCGAAGCGGCCCTCGAGCAGCACGGCCGCGGTGGCGGCCGCCTGGGCGATGATCGCCGGGTGGACCCGGAACGTCGGGCAGGTGACCGCGGTGGTCACCGGCAAGGTGGTGACCTGCGAGAGGGCGCCGAGGACGGACCAGACGAACGGTGCCTGGCCCTGCTGGTCGTTCCACGGGTGGTAGTGGTCGCTGATCCACAGCGCCTCGAAGCCGGCCTCCTCGGCCAGCCGGGCCTGCTCGATCAACTGGGCCGGGGTGTACTCCTCGCAGGAGAGGAAGTAGCCGATGCGCACCCGGCGGCGGTACCCGCGACCGGCGGCGCACTAACCCCGGCTCAGCGTGCCGGGGTCGTCTCGTCGGCCAGCACGCGGCCGTAGCGGGCCCGGACCCGGTCGCGCAGCCCGGGGTCGGTGCGCGGCACCGGCTCGATGAAGATCTCGTTCAGCGACGGGAACCGTTCGCGCAGCGAGGACTCCATCCGCACGCACGCCCGCTCCATCTCCGATGCTGTCACCGAGTCGACGAAGTCGACCCGGGCGCACAGCAGCACCGAGCGGGCGCCCACGACCATCGTCAGCACGTCGACGAGGTCGAGCACCTCCGGCTGGTCCTCGATGAACGCCTCGATCGCCACGACGAGCTTCCGGTCGGCCTGCTGCCCGATGAGCAGTCCCTTGCAGGTCTGCCCCAGGGCGAACGCGGCGACGATGAGAAGCAGGCCGATCGCGATCGACGCCGCGCCGTCGTACACCGACGACCCGGTGAGCTGGTGCAGTCCGACGCCGAGCGCCGCCAGCGCCAGGCCGATGAGGGCGGCGGAGTCCTCGAGCACGATGCTCTTGACGGTCGGGTCGTCCGGGTCCTGCAGGTACGCCCGCGCCGAGCGGCGGCGGATGTGCGCCTGACCGCGGGCCTGGTTTATCGCCTGGCGCAGCGACGTCCCCTCCAGGACGGCCGCGAAGGCCAGGACGATGTAGTTGATCCACAGCTTCTGGGCGTCCTCGCCGGCGAGGATGGTGTGCACCCCTTCGTAGACGGAGAACGCCGCCCCGGACACGAAGATCGCGACCGCGGCGAGCATCGACCAGAAGAACCGCTCCTTGCCGTAGCCGAACGGGTGGCGCCGGTCGGCGGGCTTGCTCGAGCGGCGGACCGCGGCCAGCAGCAGGAGCTCGGTCGACGTGTCGCCCGCGGAGTGCGCCGCCTCGGAGAGCAGCGCGGCGGAGCCGGTGATCAGACCGGCGCCGAGCTTGAGGATGCCGACACCGGCGTTCGCGCCGAGCGCGAGCAGGACGGTCAGCGTGCTCTCCTCGCCGCCGCCGTCCGGAGTCCCCTGCCGGTCGGGCTCGGCGGCGGGGGCAGGCTGGGTGACGGGGGCGGCTGAGCTCACGAGCCGGCTTGTTCCCGGCCCGGCGCCCGGGCGAACCGGGGTCGTGCGGGCACCAAATCGATCTTGCCGGATGTGGTCGGAACACCGACGGATGCGGGGTTAGAAGGCGCAGGGGCGGGGGTATGCCGCCGGGCATGACCGAGCTGCCGCTGTCCTCGAGTTCGTTCCTGTCGACGGGGTCGGTGTCCGGGCTGGAAGCGGCCCGACTCGAGGCCGAGGCCGCGCTGCACGTCGAGAACCGGCGCAAGGCCGTCCGGGCGGTCGCCGGGTCGTGCGTCGACGCAGCGGACTGCCGGGCCCTGCTCGAGATGCTCGGTCTCGGCGCCGAGGACGTGCGGGCGGCCATGGCCGTGCGCACCGCGCCGGTGCCGTCGCCCGCGCCGCCGCGCAAGCGGCGCCGCACGGCCGCCTGACCGGACCGGCCGCGTCCTTCCGGCACCCGGTCCGCCGTCGCGCCTGACCCGCGCTCACCCGGCCGGCTCGCCGCACAGCAGCGTGCGACGGAGAGCCATGACCGCCGTCCTCCCGGACGCGACCCACGACGTCCTCCTCTACACCGACGCCGACCACCTGCGGGGTGCGGCACTCGGTTTCGTGCGCGCCGGTCTCGCGGCCGGTGACGCGGTCCTGGTCGCGCTCGGCGACGAGGACAACGACGTCCTGGCGGACGAGCTCGGTCGTGACGCTGCCGCCGCCGTCGAGTTCGTGGCGAGCGGGAGCGCGGGCAAGCCCGTCAACCCCGCCCGCATGGTGGCCCACCGGGTCGGTTGGGTCGGCGACGTCCGCGGCGCCCGGGCGGTCGCCGACACCGGCTGGGCCGCCCTCGGGGCAGGCCCGCGGGGCGAGGTGCTGCTCACCGACGCCCTGCTGGACACGCTGTGCGGTGCGGGTCGGCCGATGAGCATGCTGTGCGGCTACCCGGTCGCGCTCGCCGGTACCGACCGCGACGACGTCCTGTCCTGCCACGAGGGCGTGCACGGCGTCGACGGGCCGAACGCGGACTACCGGGACGATCGGGCGGCGACGCTGTTCGCCCGCCCGCTGCCGGAGCCGACCGGGCCGGTGAACGTGTTCGTCCGCAACGGCCGGCCGCTGCAGGCGCTGCGCGAGTTCGTCGCCGAACACGCCCGCGCCGCGCACGTCGCCCCGGCCCGCATCGAGGACCTCGTACTCGCCGCACACGAGGTGGCCGGCAACAGCCTGCGTCACGGCGGCACGGACCCGATCGTGCGGATGTGGCGCCACAGCGAGCCGGCCGCCGGCGACGCGGTCGGCCGGCAGACGGTGGTGTGCGAGGTCCGCGACCGCGGCGTCATCGACGACCCACTCGCCGGGCGGCTGCTGCCCGGCATCGACCGGCAGGACGGGCGCGGGCTGTGGCTCGCCGGTGAGCTGTGCGAGCTCGCGCAGGTGCGCTCGGCCCCGGCGTTCGGGACGGTGGTCCGGCTGGTCGTGCCCGCAGCGCGCTGACCCCGCAGGTCGCCGGGTGAGGCGCCGGCGGGCTCCGTGCGCGGGCATCCGGGCGCCCGAGGGTGAAACGCGCCGCGTGCCGGGAACACCCTGGCCATGACGACGTCGTCCTCCGCCACACGTGCCCTCGTCTTCGACATCGACGGCACGCTGGTCGACACCGCTTACGTGCACACGGTGACGTGGTGGCAGGCCTTCCGGTCGGCGGGCCTGGACGTGGAGATGGCGCTCATCCACCGGTCGGTGGGGATGGGCGGTGGAGCGCTGCTCGACAACGTCCTGCCCGACCGCGACCGGTCGGTCGACGACACCGTCAAGCAGCGCCGGCTCGAGCACTACAAGCGCTTCTGGGACGACCTCCGTCCGCTGCCCGGCGCGCGCGAGCTGATCCGGACGGGCAAGGAGCGGGGACTCAGCGTCGTGCTCGCTTCCTCCGCCGAGCCGGAGGAGCTCGACGTGCTGCGCCGGACGCTCGACGCCGACCAGTGGATCGACGTCGCGACCGGCGCCGGGGACGCCGAGCACGCCAAGCCCGCACCGGACATCCTCGAGGTCGCGCTCGACAGGGCCGGTGTCGACGCGGAGTCGGCGGTGTTCGTCGGTGACGCGGTGTGGGACGCGGACGTCGCCGCCCAGGTCGGTGTGCCGTTCGTCGGCGTGGAGTGCGGCGGGACGAGCGCGGCGGAGCTGCGCGAGCACCGGGCGGCGGCCGTCTACCGCAACCCGGCCGAGCTGCTGTCCTGCCTGGACGACGCGCCGCTGCGGCAGTTGCTGCGCGGCTGACCGCCTTCCCCGCGTCAGGCGCGGCGCAGCTGGTAGGGGTGCAGGTGGCTGTACCCGCGCACGCTCACCGGGCGGCGGGTGCGCACGCGGTAGGCCGGGTGGGCGGCCAGCGCGGCGGCCATCTCCCGGTCGACGAGCACCCGGCCGGGACGGGCCAGCGATGTCAGCCGGCTGGCGATGTTGACGACCGGGCCGTAGACGTCGCCGAGGCGGGACAGCACCTCTCCGGCGGCCATCCCGATCCGCAGCGGCGGGATGAGGTCGTCGTCCTCGGTGCGCTCCAGCAGCGTCAGCGCGATCTCGGCGGCCGCGGCGGGCTCGGCGACGGTGAACAGCACCTCGTCGCCGAGTGACTTGACCACTCTGCCGTCGTGCGCGCCGACGACGTCGCCGGCGGTGGCCTCGAAGCGCTCGAGCAGCTGCTCGAGCTCGCCCTCCCGGAGGCGGCGGGTGAGCGCGGTGAACCCGGTCATGTCGGCGAAGCCGACCGCGAGGGTGTCGGACTCGAGGTCGTCGGCGGCCAGGGCCCGTCCGGCGAAGGCCGCGAGTTGCCGGCGCCAGACGTGGGACTGGAGGAACTCCAGCTGCGGCACGATCCGCTCGATCAGCCCGCCGATCTCCGCCGGGTCGGTGAACGCCTCGGGCCGGGCCTCGATCGCCGCGAGGACGGTGCGGACCTGCCACTGCGCGAGGCGTCCCATCGTCTGCCCGAGCATCCGCGAGATGGAGACCTCGAAACTCTCGTCGATCACCCGCTCCTCGCCGACCAGCCGGCTGGTGATCCGCAGCGCCTCGACGTCCTCGTCGGTGAACACGCGGGCGTGCGCGGGGACGTCGGGGAAGCCCATCGCCCGCCACAGCCGCTCGGCGCGCTCCAGCTCGACGCCGGCCAGCCGGCTGGTGGTGACGGGGTCGTAGCGCCGCTCACCACCGAGCAGGACGCGCTCGACGTGCTCGCGCAGCTCCGGAGAGCCGAGCGGCTCGCGGAGGTCGGTCACGCCGGGACGTTCCGGCGCGTCAGCACGTCGGCGGGACCGGGCTCGTCGAGGTGCTGGTCGGGCTCGGAGACGGGCTGGTCGACGTCGGTGGGGCGGTGGCGCTGGCGGAGCTCGTCGGTGTCGTCGTCGGCGAGTCGTCGGGCGTCGTCGGTGTCGTCGTCGGGGTGCAGGACGGTGTCGGCGTCGGGCTGCTCGGCGTGCTCGAGGTGGGCGTGCTGGAGGTGGGCGTGCTGGAGGTGGGCGTGCTCGAGGTGGGCGTGCTCGAGGTCGGCGGCTCGATGTCGGGCTGGAGGTCGGTGGGGTGGTCGCCGGCGAGGTGGCGGTCGACGGCGGCGTGGTGCCCGGCACCGACGATGCCGACGATGCCGGCGGGGTCGTGCCCGTCATCGGTGGCGCGGTGGTCGTCCCAGGCGACACGGACGATCCCGACGGGGCCGACGACGCCGGCGCGGCCGGCGGAGGTGTCGACGCCAGCGGCGCCGACGGGTCCACCGGCGCGAAGCTCGTCATCGGCGGCAACCCGGGCACGACCGGCACCGTTGCCGTCGACCCGGCGTAGAGCGCCTCCACGGTGAGGACCTCGACGAGGTAGGCGTCCGAGTCGTTGTAGGCACGGACCGCCCGCGACTGGCCGGCTGCGGTCGACAGGTCGCCGCCGGCCGCGCAGAGGTAGTCGCCCGCCGCGGCAGCCGCGTCGACGATGTTGTTCGGGTCGGCGCGGCCGTCGCCGTTGGCGTCGACGCCCCAGCGGGCCCACGTCGCCGGGATGAACTGCATCGGGCCGACGGCGTGGTCGAAGACCTTGTCACCGTCGAGACGCCCGCCATCGGTGTCGGGGATCAGCGCGGTGCCCTTCCCGTCGAGCGGGATGCCGATGATCGGCGGCGCCGCCGTCCCGTCCGAGTAGAGCTGGGAGCCGCCGTAGCGGCCGTGGTCGGACTCGACCCGCCCGATCGCGGCGAGCAGCTGCCACGGCAGGTGGCAGGCGGGGTCCCGGCCGGCCTCACGGTTGGCGGCGTCCTGGTAGGCCTGCAGCGCGACGACAGGGATGCCGTCGGTGGCCAGGCCCGCGAACTGGGCGTACTGGGACGGGACAGTCGCGTCCGCCACTCCGGTGCCGGGCAGCCCGCCGGTCGGGTCCGACCCCGCGTCACCGTCACCGGACAGGCCGGCTCCGACCGAGTCGCCGATCGCACCTGCGTCCAGGCCGGTACCGGTCCCGCGGGCATGCACGTCCGCGCCGGCGCCGGCGGCGACCGAGCGGCCGAGAGCACCCACGCCGCCGGGTCCGCCGAGGGCGTCGATCCCGTGCCGGGCCGGGCTGCCCGCGGCCACCGCGGCGGTCGCCAGCCCGGCGGCGAGCAGGCCGAGGACGAGCACGCGCACCCGGGTCCGCGCGGAGCGCGCAGCCGAGCGGGCAGTCCGGGACGACGCGGGCAACCGGCGGACGCTCGCGTGCGCGGGCGGAGCCGCGTGTCGAGCCATGTGCATCCCGTGGTGGTCGGTGGTGGGTCCGGACCGTGCCGGAACGGTGTCCTACCGTGCCGACCAGAGCAAACTATGCCGCCTCGCGCACTGCTACAAGCTGAGAGCTCCAGCAGCGCCTCGGCGCGGCCTCCACGTCACGAGGACGCGGCCCCGACGTGACCTCGACTGACCTCGACGCGCGGGAGGCCGCCCGCCAGACACGTTCGCTTCACGGCCGCTGGGCGGACAGCCGTCACCGGACGCCCGAGGGCCGGACGCACGACGGGCCCGCACCTGTGCGGTGCGGGCCCGTCGTGGCGCGACGCCGTCAGTTCGGCGCCGGCGACGTCATCTGACGTCAGACCGGTCGGACGTTGTCCGCCTGGGGGCCCTTCGGGCCCTGCTTGACCTCGAACTCGACGCGCTGGTTGTCGTCGAGCGACCGGTACCCGGTCGAGGCGATGGCGGAGTAGTGCACGAACACGTCCGCGCCCCCGCCGTCGGGGGAGATGAAGCCGAAGCCCTTCTCCGCGTTGAACCACTTGACGGTGCCTTGGGCCACGTCAGTTTCTCCTCATCCTGCACGCGGGACGCACCGTGCGACCCGCTGGTCGCACTGATCGGGCCGGGCGGTCGTTCACCCGGCTCCCCTGACGTGTACGAACACCGCAGGACGAGAGAACAGCTCCGGTCGCAATCGTCGCGGCGTCATCGGGACGCCGCCTGGCAACCACCACCAGCGTAGCAACTGCCGTTCGCGTGCCTCGTCCCGCTCGGCGCCGGGTTTCGCCGGGGCGTCGCAGGGGTATCAGGCTCAGCACTTCCTCAGTGGATCTTTCCCAGGAGTGGCGATGGCGACGACGCACACGGCGACCGAGCACCAGGGCTCGATCTCGACCCTGATCCCGGCCCGCATCGACCGGCTGCCCTGGTCGAGGTTCCACACCCGCGTGCTGACGGCGCTCGGTGTCGCGTGGGTGCTCGACGGCCTGGAGATCACGTTCGCCAGCAACATGACGAACAACCTGACCGACAAGGACTCACTGGGCATCTCGTCGCGCGCGGCCTCGGACATCGCCAGCGTCTACCTGGTCGGTGAGGTCGTCGGCGCGCTCGTGTTCGGGCGACTGTCCGACCGGCTGGGCCGCAAGAACCTGTTCGTCTACACCCTCGGGCTCTACCTCGTCGCCAACGGCGTCGCAGCGTTCTCGATGAACCTGATCTGGATGGACGTGTGCCGGTTCATCGCCGGCATGGGCATCGGCGGCGAGTACGCGGCGATCAACTCCGCCATCGACGAGCTCATCCCGTCGAAGAACCGCGGCCGCGCCGACATCCTGGTGAACGGCACGTACTGGGGCGGCGCTGCGATCGCCGCGTTCATCGGCATCTTCCTGCTCGACCCGTCGCGGGTCGGGGTCAACCTCGGCTGGCGGATCGCCCTGCTGATCGGCCCGGCGCTCGGCGCGGTGGTGTGGTTCGTCCGCCGGACGCTGCCGGAGAGCCCGCGGTGGCTCATCACGCACGGCCGCCAGGAAGAGGCCGAACACAACGTCAAGCAGATCGAGGACTGGGTCCGCAACACCGGCCACGACCTGCCGGACGTCGACCCGGACCGCGCCGTCGAGATCGACCCGAACCGCGCCCGTCCCTCGCTGTCGGGGCGTCAGCAAGGTGCTGGTCGCGACCTACCCGAAGCGGACCGTGCTCGGCGCGGTGCTGATGATCACCCAGTCCTTCCTCTACAACGCGATCTTCTTCACCTACGCGCAGGTGCTGACGAAGTTCTTCCACGTCTCGAGCGGGTCGACGTCGTACTACTACATCGCGTTCGCGGTGGGGAACCTGCTCGGGCCGGTGTGCCTCGGCCACCTGTTCGACACCCTCGGCCGCAAGGTCATGATCTCGGGGACGTACCTGATCTCCGCGGTGCTCCTCGCCATCACGGCGGTGCTGTTCGAGCGCGGCGCCCTCAACGCGACGACGCAGACGATCTGCTGGGTCGTGATCTTCTTCCTCGCGTCGGCCGGCGCCTCGGCCGCCTACCTCACCGTGAGCGAGATCTTCCCGATGGAACTGCGGGCGCAAGCGATCGCGGTCTTCTTCGCGATCGCCCAGGGGTTCGGCGCCCTCGGCCCGACGATCTACGGCGGGTTCGTCGCCAGCGGCAAGCCCAGCCAGCTGATGATCGGCTACCTCATCGGTGCCGGCGTGATGGCGGTCGGCGGGATCACCGAGCTGCTCCTGGGCGTCAAGGCCGAGCGGACCTCGCTGGAGGACATCGCCGACCCGCTGAGCCTGGTCCGCAAGGCCGCCGCGGGCGGCGTGACCACCGGCGCCTGAGGCACTCTGGGGCTCGGGAGGTAGCGTCCCCGGGCGTGACCGGGGACGTCCGGAGTCCCGTCTCCCGCGCCGAGCTGAGCGTCGACGGCCACCGGATCTCCTGCCAGCTCGCCGGCCCCGAGGACGGGCCGATGGTCGTCCTGTTGCACGGGCTCGCCTCGGACAGCACGACGTGGGAGCGGGCGATCGGCCCGTTGGCCGACCGGGGGGTCCGCGTGGTCGCCCCCGACCTGCTCGGGCACGGCGAGTCGGACAAACCGAGCGAGGGCTACCTGCTGCACGAGTTCGCCGACGGCCTGTCCGGGCTGCTCGACGCGCTCGGCGCCCGCCGGGCCGCGCTGGTCGGGCACTCCTTCGGCGGCGCGGTCGCGATGCAGACCGCCTTCCAGTACCCCGACCTGGTGGACCGGCTGGTCCTCGTCGCCGCGGGCGGGCTGGGCAAGGAGGTCAACATCGCCCTGCGCGCCGCGGCGCTGCCGGGCGCCGGCGCGGTGGTGCGTGTCATGGCGAGCCGGCGGACGGCGGCCGCGGTCCGTGCCGTCGGCGCCCACCGCCGGATCCCGCCGGACACGTTGGTCAACATGCGCCGCGCGGGCCGCGTCCTCGGCTCGGCGGCCGGCCGCCGAGCCTTCCTGGCCACGCTGCGCGGCGTCATCGGCTTCAGCGGTCAGCGCGGGTCGATGATCGAGATGCGCCGGCTCGCCGAGCACATCCCGATCCTGCTGATCTGGTCCGAGCGCGATCCGATCATCCCGATCAGCCACGCCCACGCCGTCCAGGCGCACCTGCCCGGCAGCCGTCTGGACGTGCTGCCGGGCGCGACGCACGAGCCGCACCGGCGCTACGCCGACCGTTTCGCCGACTCGGTTGCCCGGTTCGTCCACGACTGAGTAGTACGACAGCGCGCCATCGGAGAGTCCAGCGCGGATGGCCGTCCGGACGTCCTACTGTCTGACCGACATCCCCTGGCGCCCACGGAGGACCCGTCATGACGGTCGCGCTCAGCTCGTCCAACTACCCGCTGCTGAACCTGTTCTGGACGATGCTCTGGCTGTTCCTGTGGATCCTGTGGATCTTCCTGCTGATCCGCGTGATCACCGACGTCTTCCGCAGCGACGACCTCAGCGGCGGCGCGAAGGCGCTGTGGACGCTCTTCCTGATCATCCTCCCGTACATCGGCGTGCTGGCGTACCTGATCGTGCGCGGCAAGGGCATGGAGAAGCGGGACCGCCGGGACGCCGTGGCCGCCGACGACGCGGTGCGCACCTACATCCGCTCCGCGGCCGGCACACAGGGCAGTGTCGCCGAGGAGCTCGACAAGCTCGCCGGGCTGCGCGAGCGCGGCGTCATCACCGAGACCGAGTTCGAGGCGCAGAAGCAACGTCTGCTGGCGCACGCCTAGCACCGGGAACGCTCAGCAGGGCGGCTGGAGCGCGGGCTGTGGCCGCGCCCGTGGGCGATCTCGTGGTTCATCACGGGAGCTCTCCGGCCTGGTCCTGTGGTACGACATCCGACTGACAGCGAGGACGTCAAGCAGCGCGGAACCGCGGGTGGATCGGTGCTGTCCACCCATCTCGGCGCCCGGGACACCCCATCCGGGCTCAGAGGGTGCGCGGTTCCGCGCGCGCGTCCTGGCGTGGGTGGGTCCCGACCCCCTGTGCATGGACGTGCACACGATCGACGGCGGAGTCTCCCTCGACGACGTGGCGAAGGCCCACGAGGCCGACCTCCAGACCGAGGGCCGCGACGACGTGCGGTAGCTGCGGTACTGGGTCAACGAGGACCAGGGCAAGGTGTTCTGCCTGGTCGAGGCACCGTCGGCGGACGCGGCGTCGACGGTCCACCGCGAGGCGCACGGCCTGGTCGCCGACGAGGTCTTCACGGTCCAAGAAGCAGCTGACGCCCTGCCGGCTCAGGAGCCGTAGCGCTCGCGCAGCAGCGGCTTGACGACCTTGCCGCTGGCGTTGCGGGGGAGGGCGTCGACGACGACCACCTCCCGCGGGCGCTTGTACCGGGCCAGCCGGTCACCGAGGAACTCCTCGAGGTCGGCGGCGTCGAGCCGCCGACCGTCCCTGGTGGCCACCACGGCGACCGGCGTCTCGCCCCAGACCGGGTCCGCCCGGCCGATGACCGCCACCTCGACGACGTCGGGGTGCGCGGCCAGCGCGTTCTCCACCTCGGCGCAGTAGATGTTCTCGCCGCCGGAGATGATCATGTCTTTGACCCGGTCGACGACGTAGACGAACCCCTCCTCGTCGACCCGCACGAGGTCTCCGGAGTGGAACCAGCCACCGGCGAAGGCCGCCGTGGTGGCCCGCTCGTCGCGCCAGTAGCCGGCCATCAGGCCCGACCCGCGGTAGACGATCTCGCCCACCTCCCCGGGCGGGACGTCGCGCATCGCGGGGTCGACCACCCGGACCTCCACCCCCGGCACCGGCCGGCCGACACTGCCGAGTTTGCGCAGCGCGTCGGCCGTCGGTAGCGCGCAGGTCACCGGCGACATCTCGGTCTGGCCGAACACCGCGACGTTCTCCGCGCCCGGGAAGACCTCGGCCATGCGGCGCAGCAGCGTGTCCGACGCCGGGGCGGCGCCCCAGCTCAGCGTCCGCAGCGCGAGCCGCCGCGGGCGGGCCGCCTGCTCGGCGCACACCTGCTGCCACTGCGTCGGCACCATGAACACCGACGTGACGCCCTCGGCCTCGAGCACGTCGAGCAGCCGTCCGGCGTCGAACCCGCCGCTGGGCAGCAGGACCGCCCGCGAGCCGACCAGCAGGACGGGCAGCAGGACGCCGATCCCGGCGACGTGGAACAGCGGCGCCGTGACGGCGGCGACCTCCGACGCGGCCGCCGCGTTGACCACCTGCATCGCCGTGATCGCCTGGCTGAGCAGGTTGAGGTGGGTGAGCACGGCGCCCTTGGGACGACCGGTCGTCCCCGACGTGTACATGATCAGCGCCGGCTCCGACTCCGGGACGTCGACGACCGGCGCCGGGTCGCCGTCCTCGGCGAGGACCGCCTCCCACTCCGGCCCGGCGACCAGCACGCCGTCGCGGACCTTCCGGGCGAGCGGGGCCAGCGCCTCGTCGGTGAGCACGAACCCGGCACCGCTGTCGCCGGCGATGTGGTCGACCTCCTCCACCGTCAGACGGAAGTTCACCGGGACGGCGATCGCGCCCAACCGCGAGATCGCGAGCACGCCCTCGAGGAACTCGGGCCGGTTGACCATGAGGACGAGCACCCGGTCGCCGCGAGCGACACCGCGCCGGGCGAGCCCTGCGGCGAGCCGGGACGTGCGCCCGTCCAACTCCCGCCACGAGATCGAGCGGCCCTCCCAGCGCAGCGCCACCTCGTCGGGGATCCGCCGGGCGTGCCGGGCGAGCTGGGCTGTCCACGTCATCCGACGAGCGAGCGCCAACGCCGCGGCCCCGTCCTCCGCGTCCACCACGGGCGACGGCCTACCGCAGCAGCGCCCCCGCTGTCCAGCGCCCCGACGTCGTCGGGAAGACTCGCCGCGAGCTGGACGTCAGCTCTCCCGACACCACTGGTAGCGGCTGGTATCCGCAGTGCAGTTGCCGTGACCGTCACGCATCCGTTGCATCCCCGCTACACGCATCCGGAAACTATTGCCATCGCGGCGGCAAGCTGCGATAAACGCAGGGCCGTTCAGCCCGGACTCCCCGGGACTGCAGGACTCGCGGAGGTTCATCCCGGTATGACGGACACGACGACGGTCGAGGACAAGGGTCTTCGGCGCGGTGCCCTGGGCCTGGTCGGCAGCGTCGTGGTGGGCATGGCGTCCACCGCCCCCGCCTACTCCCTCGCCGCCAGCCTCGGGTTCGTCGTCGCCGCCGGCGCCGGCCTCAAGGCGCCGGCGATCATGCTGCTGGCGTTCATCCCGATGTACTTCATCGCCGTCGCCTACCGCGAGCTGAACGAGGCCGAGCCGGACTGCGGCACGACGTTCACCTGGGCGACCCGGGCGTTCGGTCCGGTCGTCGGCTGGATGGGCGGCTGGGGGATCATCATCGCCGACGTCATCGTCATGGCGAACCTGGCGCAGATCGCCGGCGCGTACTCCTTCGACCTGGCCGACCAGGTCGGCATCCACAACTCGCTGTCCAGCAGCACCGGGTGGACGACGTTCGCCGGCGTCGTGTGGATCACGCTGATGACCTACATCTGCTACCGCGGCATCGAGATCTCGGCGCGGGTCCAGTACGTCCTGCTGTCCATCGAGGTCGTCACGCTGATCATCTTCGCGATCACGGCGTTCGCGAAGGTGTACAGCGGCAACGGCGTCGAGGGCTCGGTGCACCCCAACCTGTCCTGGCTGTGGCCGGGTGGGCTGTCGTTCGGCAACGTCATCGCCCCGGCGGTGCTCACCGCGGTCTTCATCTACTGGGGCTGGGACACCGCGGTGGCCACGAACGAGGAGGCGGACGACCCGGGCCGCACCCCCGGCCGCGCCGCGGTCATCTCGACGGTGCTGCTGCTCATCACCTACGTCCTCGTGTCTGCCGCCTCGGTCGCGTTCGCCGGCGTCGGGGAGAAAGGGATCGGCCTCGGCAACCCCGACAACAGCAACGACGTCTTCCGTGCGATCGGCGGCTCGCTGTACGGCGGGAGCCTGCTCGGCAAGATCGGGTTCGGCCTGCTGCTCGTGTCGGTGCTGACGTCCTCGGCGGCCTCCACGCAGACGACGATCCTGCCGACCGCGCGCACCTCGCTGTCCATGGCGGTCTACCGCGCGATCCCGGCCAAGTTCGCGCGGATCCACCCGCGGTACCTCACGCCGACCTGGTCGACCATCGGGATGGGCCTGGTGTCGGCCGTGGTGTACCTCCTGCTCACCTGGGTCAGCCCGAAGCTGCTCCTCGCGCTCATCGGGGCGATCGGCCTGCAGATCGCCTTCTACTACGGCCTGACCGGCTTCGCGTGCGTCTGGTTCTACCGGCGCACGCTCACGTCGTCCGCGCGCTCGATCCTGGTGCGCGGGGTGCTCCCGCTGCTCGGCGGGCATCTTCCTGCTCGTCATGTTCCTGTACGCCGCCGTCCAGTACGCCCACGCCGACTACCTCACCGACGACAACGGCAACAACATCACCCTCCTCGGCATCGGTGCGGTCGCCGTGGTCGGCATCGGCTCGCTGCTGCTCGGCCTGGTGCTGCTCGCTGTGCAGTGGGGCGTCTCGCCGGACTACTTCCGCGGGCGGACGCTGCCGCGACGCAGTGACGGCGACCTCCTCCTCGCGGGCGAGCGCCGCACGCCGGACGAGCTGACCCTGCCCGACTCCCGTGCGGCGACCGTGATCGCACCCGACCTGTCGAACCTGCCCCCCGGCGCGTCGGCGGTGGACCCGGAGACCGGCCGACCGGTGACGCGACCCGGGGCGTGAGCCGGCTGCGGCACCGTCGCGGTCCGGGCTCGGCGCCGCCACCGGGCGGGTCGCTCTGGTCGGACACCGCCGGCCCGCGTCCCGAGCGTCCGGCGCTGCCCGGCGAGCTCGAGGTCGACGTCGCCGTCGTCGGCGCGGGCTACACCGGCCTCTGGACGGCGTACTACCTGCTCGGTGCGCGGCCGGACCTACGGGTGGCCGTGCTGGAGGCCGATCACGTCGGCTTCGGGGCTTCCGGGCGCAACGGCGGCTGGTGCTCCGCCCTGTTCCCGGTGTCCCCGACGACGCTCGCCCGCGAGTCCGGCGCCGCCGCGGCCAGGGCGCAGTACGCCGCGATGCGCGACACGGTCGCCGAAGTGGCACGGGTGACGCAGGACGAGGGCATCGACGCCGAGCTCACCGTCGGCGGCACCGTCGTCCTCGCCCGCAGTGCCGCCCAGCTGGCCCGCGCCCGGGAGGAGGTCGCCGAGGCCGCCCGGTACGGCATCGACGTCCGGCTGCTGGACGCCGCCGCGGCGCGGGAACGCCTGGGAGCCACCGGCGTGCTCGGCGCGTCGTTACGCGCCGGACTGCGCGGCGCTGCACCCGCTGAAGCTCGTCCGCGGCCTCGCCGACGCGGTGGAACGCCGCGGCGGGCGCATCTGGGAACGGACCCGTGCCACCGCTCTGGCGGCGGGGGTCGTGGACACGCCGCGCGGCACGGTGCGCGCCTCGACGGTGGTGCGCGCGACGGAAGGGTTCACCGCGCTGGTGCCCGGCGAAGGCCGCCGGCTCGTCCCGGTCTACTCGCTCATGCTCGCGACGGAGCCGCTGCCGGCGCCGGTGTGGGAGCGGATCGGACTGCGACGGCGGGAGACGTTCTCGGACCACCGGCACCTGGTCATCTACGGCCAGCGCACTGCCGACGGCCGGCTGGCCTTCGGCGGCCGCGGCGCGCCCTACCACGCCGGGTCGAGGATCCGGCCCTCCTACGACCGGTCGTCCACGGTGTTCCGTGCGCTGCGGACGACGCTGGTGGACCTGTTCCCGGTGCTCGAGGACGCCCGCATCACCCACCACTGGGGTGGCCCGCTCGGCCTGGCTCGGGACTGGCACGCCTCCGTGCGCTACGACCCCGCGACGGGCCTGGCCTCCGCCGGCGGCTACGTCGGCGACGGCGTCTCGACGACGAACCTCGCCGGGCGCACCCTCGCCGACCTCGTCCTCGGCCGGACGTCCGAGCTGACCGGTCTGCCCTGGGTGGGGCACCGCTCGCCGGACTGGGAGCCGGAGCCGCTGCGCTGGCTCGGCGCCAACGCCGCCCTGCGGGCGATGACGTGGGCCGACTCAGCCGAGCGGCGGACCGGCCGACCGTCGCGGGCGGCGCGGCTGGTCGACGGCGTGCTGCGCCGCTAGCTAGCCGGTCCCGGGCGGCCGTGCCGGCGTCAGAGCTTGGTCATGCCCTCGGTGAGGACTGAGCGGAGGATCTGCTCCATCTCGTCGAAGTGCGACTGGTCGCACACCAGCGGCGGCGCGAGCTGCACGACGGGGTCGCCGCGGTCGTCCGCGCGGCAGTACAGGCCGTTCTCGAACAACGCCTTCGACAGGAACCCGCGCAGCAGGCGCTCCGACTCGTCGGCGTCGAAGGTCTGCTTCGTCGCCTTGTCCTTGACCAGTTCGATCCCGTAGAAGAAACCGTCGCCGCGGACGTCGCCGACGATCGGCAGGTCGAGCAGCTTCTCCAACGTCGAGCGGAACTGCGCCTCGTTCTTGAGCACGTGACCGTTGAGGTCCTCGCGCTCGAAGATGTCGAGGTTGGCCATCCCGACCGCGGCCGACACCGGGTGACCGCCGAACGTGTACCCGTGCGCGAAGCTCGCGGACCCGCTGAGGAACGGCTCCATCAGCCGGTCGCTGGCGATCATCGCGCCGATCGGCGAGTAGCCCGACGTCATGCCCTTCGCGCAGGTGATCATGTCCGGTACGTAATCGAACTTCTCGCACGCGAACATGGGCCCGAGCCGACCGAAGGCGCAGATGACTTCGTCCGAGACGAGCAGGACGTCGTGCTCGTCGCAGATCTCCCGGACGCGCTGGAAGTAGCCGGGCGGCGGTGGGAAGCAGCCGCCGGAGTTCTGGACCGGCTCGAGGAACACCGCGGCGACGGTCTCCGGGCCCTCCATGAGGATCATCGCCTCGATCTGGTCGGCCGCCCAGCGCCCGAACGCCTCGAGGTCGTCGCCGTGCTCCGGCGCGCGGTAGAAGTTCGTGTTCGGCACCTTGAAGGTGCCGGGGACCAGCGGCTCGTAGTACTTCTTCGCGTCCGGGATCCCCGTGATCGACAGCGCGCCCGCGGTCGTGCCGTGGTACGCGATCGAACGACTGATGACCTTGTGCTTCATCGGCTTGCCGACGAGCTTGAAGTACTGCTTGGCGAGCTTCCAGGCCGTCTCGACGGCCTCGCCGCCGCCGGTCGTGAAGAACACCCGGTTCAGGTCGCCCGGCGTGTAGGAGGCGAGCCGCTCGGCGAGCTCGATCGCCTTCGGGTGGGCGTAGGACCACAGCGGGAAGAACGCCAGCTCGCTCGCCTGCTTCGCGGCTGCCTCGGCGAGCTCCACCCGGCCGTGGCCGGCTTGGACGACGAACAGTCCCGCCAGCCCGTCGAGGTAGCGCCGGCCGTGGTCGTCCCAGATGTACGGCCCCTCGCCGCGGACGATGATCGGGACCGCGGACTCGGCGTAGCTGGAGTGCCGGGTGAAGTGCATCCACAGGTGGTCCCGCGCGCGGGCGGCGAGGTCGCCGGCAGGCTCTTCGGTCACGAACTGCTCGGCGGTCGTCATCCGTCGGTCCTCCCGGTGCGCGGCGTGATGCACGGAATCGTCCCACGGACGTCGGTCGTGTCAAGGCCTTCCGCTCGTGCGACGCCGGTCGCGCAACGGAATTCGTCGTCCACATCCGGTACGGGAGCGGGAACCGTCGCCGGGGCGCGCGGTGACCTACCGTCCGCGACCGATCCCTGTTTGACTGAGCGCTGCCCGCCAGCGGACGACCGCAGAGGAGAGAACGTGGACTCGAAGCTCACCGTCGACAACGTCGTGGCGGGCCGGCGCGTGGGCGCCGAGGACGGCCGGACGACCGACCTGGTCGACCCGTCCACCGGCGAGGTGTTCGGCAGTGCGGCGCAGTCCGGGCCGGGCGACGTCGACCGGGCCTACGAGGCGGCGGCGACCGCGTTCGAGGCCTGGCGGGACACCACGCCGTCCGAGCGGCAGCGGGCACTGCTCAAGCTCGCCGACCTGGTCGAGGAGCACGCCGACGAGCTCGTCGAGCTGGAGAGCCGCAACACCGGCAAGCCGATCGCGCTGACGGCGAGCGAGGAACTGCCGCCGATGGTCGACCAGATCCGCTTCTTCGCCGGCGCCGCGCGCGTGCTGGAGGGCAAGGGCGCCGCGGAGTACATGGCCGGCCACACGTCGTTCGTCCGCCGCGAGCCGATCGGGGTCATCGGCCAGGTCACGCCGTGGAACTACCCGATGATGATGGCGGTCTGGAAGTTCGCACCGGCCATCGCGGCCGGCAACACCATCGTCCTCAAGCCGAGCGACACGACCCCGGTCACCACCGCCCGGCTGGCCGAGCTCGCCGCCGAGGTGCTTCCGCCCGGCGTGTTCAACGTCGTCTGCGGCGACCGGGACACCGGCCGGCTCGTCGTCGAGCACCGCAGGCCGCAGATGGTCGCCATCACCGGGTCGGTCCGCGCCGGGATGCAGGTCGCCGAGTCCGCCGCGAAGGACGTCAAGCGCGTCCACCTCGAGCTCGGCGGGAAGGCCCCGGTCGTCGTCTTCGACGACGCCGATCTCGAGGCGGCGGCCGAGGCCATCGCGGTCGCCGGCTACTTCAACGCCGGACAGGACTGCACCGCCGCGTCCCGGGTGCTCGCCGGGCCGCGGATCCACGACGACTTCGTCGCGGCGCTGTCGGAGCAGGCGCGCGCGACGACCACCACCTACGCCAACGGCCCGGCCGACGAGGACGCGCTCGTCCCGCCGGTCAACAACGCCACGCAGCTCGACAAGGTCTCGGGCTACCTCGGCCGGCTGCCCGACCACGCCGACGTCACCGCCGGTGGCCACCGGCAGGGCGACCGGGGCTTCTACCTGGAGCCGACCGTCGTCGCCGGGCTGCGGCAGGACGACGAGGTGGTGCAGCAGGAGGTGTTCGGACCGGTCATCAGCGTCCAGCGCTTCACCGACGAGGACGAGGCGCTGCGCTGGGCCAACGGCGTGGAGTACGGCCTGGCCTCGAGCGTGTGGACGCGTGACTTCGGCCGGGCGATGCGGATGGCGCGGCGGCTGGACTTCGGCTGCGTCTGGATCAACGCGCACATCCCGGTCGTCGCCGAGATGCCGCACGGCGGGTTCAAGCACTCCGGCTACGGCAAGGACCTGTCGATGTACGGGTTCGAGGACTACACCCGGGTCAAGCACGTGATGGCGAACATCGACAGCTGAGCTACAGCCCGGCCGTCGCCATCGGCGGGTCGGTGCGCCGGGTGCCCCAGGCGTAGGTCTGCTTGCGCAACGTCAGGTACATGTGCGTCTCGGTCGCTCTCGACGCCCTCGGTCGACCGGATCCGCGCCACCGTCTCGAGCAGCTGGTCGTCGTCGCCGCACACCAGCTCGGCGAGGATGTCGACGGACCCGGCGGTGATGACCAGGTAGGCCACCTCCGGGTGGCCGGCCAGCCGGTCGGCGACCGGGCGCGGGTCGCCCGTCGTCCGGATCGAGACCATCGCCTGCCGGGTGAAGCCGACCTGCATCGGGTCGGTGACGGCGACGATCTGCATGATGTTCGCGTCGAGCAGCCGCTGGACCCGTTGGCGCACCGCCGCCTCGGACAGACCGACCGCGGCGGCGATCCGGGCGTAGGCGCGCCGGCCGTCCTGCTGCAGCTGCTCGATGATCGCCCGCGACACGTCGTCGAGCCCGACCACCCGGCCGTTCGCCATCCCCGCTCCCCACCCGGCCGACCACTCGGTCGACAGCGCAGGCAGCTTAGGGCGTCAGGACCGTGCGCCCTCCGCGGCGAGCTCGCGTTCGCGGCGCTCGGCGCTGATCACCTGCGGGACCGGTGCGGGTCCTGTGCGGGAGGATCTCGGCATGGCCAACCCCGCCCGCGCCCTCTGGACGTTGATCGAGCCGCTGCACGCGGTGACCTACTTCAGCCCGGAGGCGCGCGCGGCGTTCACCGACGCCGGCCTGCGCGGGTTCTGGCGCGGGTACTTCGCCGGGCGGGCCGCGCCGTTCGGGGCGGTCGGTCCCGCGCCGGTCACCGCGGTGTTCGCCGGCTTCGCACCGTCGATGGTGGAGCGCGCGCTGCCGTCGGTGTGGGAGCTCGCCGACCCGCCGTCGGTGCTGGCGCTGCGGCGCGACGGCGCTGTCGCGGCGCTGCGGCGGCTGCTCGGCGACGCCCCGGCCGGCGCGGTGGAGGAGGCGGCGTCCCTGCTGCGCGAGGCCGTGTCCTCCCTGCCGTTGGCGGGCCGTCCGCTCGGCGCCGCGAACGCAGCCCTCCCCGCGGACGACGACCCGTGGGCGGAGCTGTGGCAGGCGGCGACGACGCTGCGCGAACACCGCGGCGACGGTCACGTCGCGGCGCAGCTGGCCTCCGGCGTCGCCGGCCTCGACGCGCTGCTGCTCCGGGCCGGAGCCGACCTCTCCCGGGCGCTGCTGCAGCCGGCCCGCGGCTGGACCGACGAGCAGTGGGACGCCGGCGTCGTGGCGCTGCAGGCGCGCGGGCTGCTCGACGCCGACGCCGAGGTGACGCCGGAGGGCACCACGGTGCTGCGGGTGGTCGAGACGATGACCGACTTCGCCGCGGCGGCGCCGTGGTCGGACCCGGAGCGCACGGCGGCGACCGGCCGTGCGCTCGCGCCACTGGCCCGCGCGTGCCTGGCGGAACTGCCGCAGCCCAGCCCGATCGGCAGCTTCTCGGCGTGGGACCCGGTGGGCGACCCGCACGCGGACGCCGTCACCACCCCGTTCTGAGGCGGCGCCGTTCCGAGGCGGCGCCGTTCCGAGGCGGCCGGAGTGATGGCGGAGGATACGGGATTTGAACCCGCGAGGGGTTGCCCCCAACACGATTTCCAAGCGAGCGCCATAGGCCACTAGGCGAATCCTCCGCGGTGGAGGATACGGGCGGGCCGACGTAGACTCGGTCCGCCGGCCCCCCGTGCGGCGCTCACCCTGCGAACCTCCCCAGGGCCGGAAGGCAGCAAGGATAAGCAGGCTCTGGCGGGTGCGCGGGGGGTCCTTCCACTCCGCGATGACTCGGAGGCGTGCGCATGTCGCGCGCCTCCGAGTCGTCGCGGTCCGAGCGGTCGCCGTGTCCGCCGACCGGTAGCCTGCACGCCGTGGCCGGCACCCGGGCAACCTGGCGCTGTACCGCAAGTACCGCTCGGCCACCTTCGCCGAGGTCATCGGCCAGGACCACGTCACCGAGCCGCTGCGCCACGGCGCTCGACGCCGGGCGGATCAACCACGCCTACCTGTTCAGCGGCCCGCGCGGCTGCGGCAAGACCTCCAGCGCGCGCATCCTGGCCCGCTCGCCTGAACTGCGCGCAGGGCCCGACGCCCGACGCCGTGCGGCGTCTGCGACTCCTGCCGCGAACTCGCGCCGAACGGCCCGGGCTCCATCGACGTCATCGAGATCGACGCGGCCAGCCACGGCGGCGTCGACGACGCCCGCGACCTGCGCGAGCGGGCGTTCTTCGCGCCGGTGCGCGACCGCTACAAGGTCTACATCATCGACGAGGCGCACATGGTCACGACGCAGGGCTTCAACGCCCTGCTCAAGCTCGTCGAGGAGCCGCCGGACTTCCTCGTCTTCGTCTTCGCCACCACCGAGCCGGACAAGGTGCTGCACGACCATCCGCTCGCGCACCCACCACTACCCGTTCCGGCTGATCCCGCCGGCGGTGCATGCGCGCGCACCTCGAGACGATCTGCGCCGCCGAGGGCATCACCGTCGAGCCGGCCGTGCTGCCGCTGGTCGTGCGCGCCGGCGGCGGGTCGGCGCGCGACTCGCTGTCGATCCTCGACCAGCTGCTGGCCGGCGCCGGACGCCGACGGGCGTCACCTACGCCCGCGCGGTCGCGCTGCTCGGCGTCACCGACGCGCGCGCTGCTCGACGACATGGTCGACGCGCTGGCCGCCGGCGACGCCGCGGCGGTCTACGGCACGGTCGACCGCGTCGTCGAGGCCGGCCACGACCCGCGGCGGTTCGCCGCCGACCTGCTCGACCGCTTCCGCGACCTGATCCTGCTCGACGCCGTGCCCGACGCCGGCGACGCGCGGGCTGATCGACGCGCCCGCAGGACCAGCTCGACGCGCATGGCCGACCAGGCGCGCGCGGCTCGGCGGCGCGACGCTGACCCGCTACGCCGAGATCGTGCACACCGCGCTGATCGAGATGCGCGGCACGACCTCGCCGCGGCTGGTGCTCGAACTGCTGTGCGCGCGGATGCTGCTGCCCGACGCGGCCGCCGACTCCGCCGCCCTGCTGCAGCGCCTCGAGCGGCTCGAGCGGCGGCGCGACGGTCGCGGTCGCGCCGCACCGCCGTGCGGACCGGCACCGCACCGCCGCCGCGCCGACCCCGGCAGCGCCGGCTGACCGCGGCGCCGGCCGCCAGCGCCGACCGCCGCGCCGACCGCCGCGCCGACCGCCGCAGCAGCCGACACGCGTCCGCCGGCTGCCGCGCGCCCGGTCGCCGCTGCCGGACGCCCGGAGCCCGCACCGGCCGTCGCGCAGCCGGCGGTCGCCGCCGCCGCCCGAGCCCGGCCGTCGGCGCCCTCGACGCCGCCGCGCTGCGCCGGCTCTGGCCGGAGGTGCTCGAGGTCGTCAAGCGCTCAGCCGGCGGGCGCAGGCGCTGCTCGACAACGCGCAGGTCGCCGGCGTCGACGGCGAGCGGATCACCGTCAGCCGCCGCCAGCCCGGCGCTGGCGCAAGCATGATCGCCGAGGACAGCAACACCGCCGTGCTCGCCGAGGCGCTGACCCAGGTCGTCGGCGGCGCGCTGGACAGGTCGTCCGTCGAGCTCGCGGCGCCGCCGCGCGGCCCGCGCCGCGCGCCGAGCCGCGGACGAGCCGCGACCCCCGCGACGACGCCGACCCGCGCCGATCCCGCCGCCACGACAGCTCCGCGCCGACCCGGAGGCGGACGCCGATGCGCGCTGCTCGAGTCGACGCTCGGCGCCCGCCGGATCGCCGACGCGCTCGCTGCGACGCGCGCGCCTCGGCGCGCGTCCGGTCGACGACCGAGCGGTCCGGTGACGCCGGACGCGCGGCTGACCCGTGACCGACGTAGGACGAGGCGATGGCCCAGCGCGGCGGCGGCAGCTTCGGCGGTGGCCAGCCGAACATGCAGCAGCTGATGAAGCAGGCGCAGAAGATGCAGGAGCAGCTCGCCGCCGCGCAGGCCGAGCTCGCCGACGCCGAGGTCACCGGCACCGCCGGCGGCGGGCTGGTCACCGCGACGCTGACCGGCGGCGGCGAGCTGCGCGCGCTGCACCATCGACCCGCAGGCCGTCGACCCGGACGACGTCGAGACGCTGCAGGACCTCGTCGTCGCCGCGGTCCGCGACGCCAAGCGCGCTGTCGACGAGCTGGCCGAGCAGAAGATGGGGCCGGTCACCGGCGGCGGGGTCCCGGGCGGCCTGGGCTGCCCGGCTTCTGAACGCCGAGCCGCAGGCATGTACGAAGGCGCCGTCCAGGACCTGATCGACGAGCTCGGCCGGCTGCCCGGCGTCGGGCCGAAGAGCGCGCAGCGCATCGCGTTCCACCTGCTCGCCGCCGAGGCCGCCGACGTCGAACGGCTGGCCGCGACGCTGCTGCGGGTCAAGAAGCGAGGTCCGGTTCTGCCGGATCTGCGGCAACGTCGCCGAGGCCGACGAGTGCCGGATCTGCCGCGACCCGCGCCGCGACCCCGCCGTCATCTGCGTCGTCGAGGAGCCGAAGGACGTCGTCGCCGTCGAGCGCACCCGCGAGTTCCGCGGCCGCTACCACGTGCTCGGCGGCGCGATCAGCCCGATCGACGGCGTCGGCCCGGACGACCTGCGCATCCGCGAGCTGCTCGCCCGGCTGCCGACGGCACCGTCACCGAGCTGATCCTCGCCACCGACCCGAACCTCGAGGGCGAGGCGACCGCGACCTACCTGGCCCGGCTGGTGCACGCCGATGGGCCTCACCGTCACCCGGCTGGCGAGCGGCCTGCCGGTCGGCGGCGACCTGGAGTACGCCGACGAGGTCACGCTCGGGCCGCGCGTTCTCCGGCCGGCGCCGGGTCGACTGACACCCGCCGTGACGCACCCGACGGACCCGGAGACCGCGTCCCAGCCGCAGCCGCCGCAGCCGCCGCCGGTCCCGCGCTCCCGCCCGGGCACCGGCGCCGCCCCGTCCACCGCAGACCGGTCGCCGTCATCCTGCTGGGCGTCGCGCTGCTCGCGGCGGGGGTCGTCGTCGCGCTCCGGAGCGCCCGGCCCGACGACGGAGCCGGTGCCGTCGTCCGCGCGTACTTCGCCGCGCTCGGCCGGGGCGACGCCGCGACGGCGCTGGGCTACACCACGTACGCCGCGGACCCGCCGTCCGGCGACACCGCGTTCCTCACCGACGACGTCGTCGCGGTGCAGAACGCCGTCGCGACCCCGGCCGGCGTGCGGGTGACCGGCGTGCACGCGACGGGCGACGCGGGCAGTGTGTCCATCGCCTACCGGCTGCTCGACGCGGACGTCACGGACGACGTCCCGGTCGTGCGTCGCAACGGCGGCTGGGCGGTCGGTGACGCGGCGGTGGCGGTCCGGTACACCGTGGCCGCCGCGGGGCACCGGCTGACGCTGGCCGGTGTCGCGGTGCCGACCGACACCGTCCTGCTGTTCCCCGGGGCCGCGCCGGCGCAGCTGGACACGAGCGCGCTGCAGGTGCCGGCCGACGCCCGCGCCGTCCGGTTCGACGGCGCCGGCACGATCGTCCTCACCCCCGAACTCAGCCCGGCCGGGCGCGCCGCCGTCGAACGCGGCGTCACCACCGCCGTGCAGCGCTGCCTGAGCAGTCCCGACCCGTCCTGCCCGATGCCCGGCCCCGAGGTGCGCATCGTGCCGGGCACGCTGTCCGGGTCGGCGCAGGGCGACATCGGCCCGCGGCTGCAGGTGGGACTCGGCTCCGACCCGGACGGCCGGATCGACGTCGACGGCGCCGTGCCGGTGCGCGGGCGTTACCAGAAGCTCGACTTCGAGAACCAGGCCACCGCCGCGTCGGGGACGGTGTCGCTCGCGGTCCACGCCTACTGCTTCGCGACGACGCCGCAGCACATCGTGTGGGAGTTCGGGTGAGGCGCGCGCTCGTGGCCGCGGGCGCTGCAGCGCTCGCCGCCGTCATCGTCATGCCCGCCGCTCCTGCCGACGCGGCGCCGAGCTCATCCGGCAGCCTGGACCTCCGGTCGGCGCCGGGACCCGCCGACGCCCCCGAGTACTGGTTCGACGCCTGGCGGCGTGCCGGCGCTGTGGTCGGCCGGCGCCCGCGGCCAGGGCATGACGATCGCCGAGATCGACACCGGAGTGAACGCCGACCTGCCCGAGCTCGCCGGCAAGGTCCTGCCCGGGCGCGGACTTCGGCCAGAGCGGCGACGGGCGCGTCGACCGTTCGGTGGACCAGTTCGGGCACGGCACCGCGATGGCGTCGATCATGGTGGCGCGCCCGGGCTACCTCGGCATCACCGGCCTGGCCCCGGACGCCAAGGTGCTGCCCGTCGCGGTGCCGATCCGGGGGCACGTCGGACGCCACCAGTGCCGACGCGGTCACGCCCGCGCGATCCGGTACGCCGCCGACGCCGGCGCGAAGATCATCAACCTGTCGCTGGGCGGGGTCCGGACGCCGGACTCGGGCCGTCCGCCGTGCGACCCGGCCGAGCAGGACGCGGTCACCTACGCGATCAGCAAGGGCGCCGTCGTCGTCGCCGCCGTCGGGCAACGCCGGCCGGACCGGCAGCCCGGTCGAGGACCCCGGCGTCTGCCTCGGCGTGGTCTCGGTCGGCGCGGTCGACGCGAGCGGACAGGTGGCCGCGTTCTCGTCGCGGCACGCCTACCTGACGCTGACCGCGCCCGGCGTCGCGATCGCCTCGCTCGGCCGGCAGCCGCAGACGGCGTTCAGCGGCGCCGGCACCAGTCAGGCCACCGCCATCACCTCGGCGGTGCTCGCGCTGGTGTGGTCGGCGTACCCGCAGCTGACCGGGCGACAGGTCGTCGCGCGGGTGCTCGCCACTCTCCGTCCGCCGCCGGGCGGTGCCGCGGGCGGCCGGGACCCGGCCTACGGGTACGGCGTCCTGGACGGCGGCCGGGCTGTGACGGCCGATGTGCCCGCCGACGCCGCGAACCCGGTCGACGACGCGGTGCAGCCCTTCGTCCGGCGGGCGGCAGCGGCTGCCACCGCAGCCGGCGAACCGCGTCCCGCGCCGGTCGGGACCGCGGCGGCGCCGCCCGGCCGGGTGATCGTCGGCGCCCGCCCCGGCCCGTCGCGGACCTGGCTCGTGGTCGGCGTGGTCGCGGCCGTCCTCGGGCTGCTGCTCGCCGCCGCGGGGACGTGGTGGCTGCTGCGGCTCCTCAGCCGCCGGCCGCCACCAGCGCCGCCGATCGCCGCGCCCGGTTGACGCCGCTGACCACGGCCCGCAGCGACGCCTCGACGATCGACTCGCTGATCCCGACGCCCCACAGCACGTCGTCGCCGATCTCGAGCTCGAGGTACGCCGCGGCCTCGGCGTCGCGGCCGGCGGTCAGGGCGTGCTCGGCGTAGTCGAGCACGCGCACCGCTCCGCCACTCGACCCGCCCAGCCCGAGCTCCGGCGCGGACAGCGCTGCGCAGAACGCCGCGATCGGACCGTTGCCCACGCCGACGACCTCGTGCTCGACTCCGCCGGCCCGCACAGTGGCGGTGACCCGCTCGACCCCGTCCGAGCCGGTGCTGGCGAACCGCACCAGCTCGAGGTCGCCCGACCCCGTCGTCGCCAGGTACTCGCCGTCGAAGATCCGCCACATGGTGTCCGGCTCGACCTCGCCGCCCTCGCTGTCGGTGTGGCGCTGGATGACCTGGCTGAACTCGATCTGCAGCCGACGCGGCAGGTCGAGCTTGTGCTCGGTCTTCATGATGTAGGCGACGCCGCCCTTGCCGGACTGCGAGTTGACCCGGATGACGGCCTCGTAGGTGCGGCCGACGTCCTTCGGGTCGATCGGCAGGTACGGGATGTGCCACGGCATGTCGCCGCGCGGCGACGCCGGCCCCAGCGGCGTCCTTCTCCAGCGCGTCGAAGCCCTTCTTGATGGCGTCCTGGTGCGAGCCGGAGAACGACGTGTAGACGAGGTCGCCGACGTAGGGGTGCCGCTCGTGCACGCCGATCCGGTTGCAGTACTCGACGGTGCGCCGGATCTCGTCGATGTCGCTGAAGTCGATCATCGGGTCGATGCCCTGGCTGAACAGGTTCAGCCCCAGCGTCACCAGGTCGACGTTGCCGGAGCGCTCGCCGTTGCCGAACAGGCAGCCCTCGACGCGGTCCGCGCCGGCCAGCAGCGCGAGCTCGGCGTCGGCGACGGCGGTGCCGCGGTCGTTGTGGGTGTGCACGCTCAGCGCGACGAAGTCCCGCCGCGACAGGTGCCGGGACATCTACTCGATCTGGTCGGCGTAGACGTTCGGCGTCGAGCGCTCGACCGTGCACGGCAGGTTCAGGACGATCTCGCGGTCGGCGTCGGGCTGCCAGACGTCCATCACCGCCTCGCAGATCTCGAGGGAGAAGTCCAGCTCGGTGTCCATGAAGATCTCGGGGGAGTACTCGTAGCCGAACTCGGTCCCCGGCAGGTAGTACTCGGCGAACTTCACGACCGCCTGCGTGCCCTCGGTGGCGACCGCCCGGCACTCCGCGCGGCCGTCGCCGGGGAAGCCGAACACGGTCCGTCGGAACACCGGCGCGGCGGCGTTGTACATGTGCACCGTCGCCTGCCGGGCGCCGACGAGCGACTGCACGGTGCGCTCGATGAGCTCCTCGCGGGCCTGCGTCAACACGCAGATGCGGACGTCGTCGGGTACCCGGCCGGACTCGATCAGCTCCCGCACGAAGTCGAAGTCGGTCTGGCTCGCGGCCGGGAAGCCGACCTCGATCTCCTTGTAGCCCATCCGGACCAGCAGGTCGAACATCGCCTTCTTGCGGGCGGTGTTCATCGGGTCGATGAGGGCCTGGTTGCCGTCGCGCAGGTCGGTGGACAGCCACCGCGGGGCCTGCTCGAGGCGTCGGGTGGGCCACTGCCGGTCGGGCAGGTCGACGGCGGGGAACGGCCGGTAGCGGTGGCAGGGCAGGGACGAGGGCTGCTGTGTGAAGGGCATGGCTGCTGCTCCGGGACTGGACTAGCGGGAAGGTCGGTCGGCGCAGCGGAACGTCCCGCGACGAGGAGCCGACCGGCTAGCAGGCCTCGTCGCGGCGGCGAAGGAGCAGCGCGCGCAGCATGGTGTCGCCGAGGCTAGCTGGGATCCGGCCCGCACGACAAATGGCAGGATCGACAGCCGTGAACACCCCTGTGGTGGCCGAACTGGTGGCCAACGTCTCCGAGGTGAGCGTGGCGGTGGGTGACCGCGTCGATCCCGGCGACATGATCGTCGTCCTCGAGTCGATGAAGATGGAGATCCCGGTGCTCACCGAGGTCGGCGGGACGGTCACCGAGGTGGCGGTGCGCGTCGGTGACGTCATCACCGAGGGCGACACCATCGCCGTCATCGAGTCCTGACCGCGAGCCGACGCCCGGTAACCTCGACACGCGGACCGGATCGGACCCGGATCGGGCCGGACCGGACGGCGGAGGGGCGGGGACGTGGCACTCGTCGTGCAGAAGTACGGCGGCTCGTCGGTCGCCGACGCCGAGCGGATCAAGCGGGTGGCCGAGCGCATCGTCGGCGGCCGGCGCGACGGCGACGACGTGGTCGTCGTGGTCTCCGCGATGGGCGACACCACCGACGAGCTGCTCGACCTGGCGGCCCAGGTCGTGCCGGTGCCCGGCCGGACGCGAGCTGGACATGCTGCTCACCGCCGGCGAGCGGATCTCGATGGCGCTGCTGGCGATGGCGATCAACTCCCTGGGCTACCACGCCGAGTCGTTCACCGGCTCGCAGGCCGGCGTGCTGACCACGCCCGCGCACGGCCGGGCGCGGATCGTCGACATCACCCCGGGCCGCATCGTCGACAGCCTGGAGCGCGGCAACATCGCGATCGTCGCCGGCTTCCAGGGCTTCAGCCGCGAGACCAAGGACATCACCACGCTCGGCCGCGGCGGCTCGGACACCACCGCGGTCGCGCTGGCCGCGGCGCTCAAGGCCGACGTCTGCGAGATCTACACCGACGTCGACGGCGTCTTCACCGCCGACCCGCGCATCGTGCCGAACGCCCGGCGGCTCGACACCGTCACCTACGAGGAGATGCTCGAGCTCGCCGCGTGCGGCGCCAAGATCCTGCACCTGCGCAGCGTCGAGTACGGCCGCCGCTACGGCGTGCCGATCAACGTCCGCTCCTCGTTCTCGACCAGGCCCGGCACGACCGTCACCGGCTCGATGGAGGACCTCCCCGTGGAACAGGCGATCATCAGCGGCGTCGCGCACGACCGCAGCGAGGCCAAGGTCACCGTCGTCGGCGTGCCCGACAAGCCGGGCCAGGCGGCGGCGATCTTCCGCGAGCTGGCCGAGCGCCGAGATCAACATCGACATGATCGTGCAGAACGTCTCGACGCGCGGCACCGGCCGCACCGACGTGTCCTTCACGCTGCCGGACACCGACGGCGCGCAGGCGCAGCGCACGCTCCTGCGGATCCAGGACCAGGTCGGCTTCGAGGACCTGCTCTACGACGACCACATCGGCAAGCTGTCGCTGGTCGGCGCCGGCATGCGCTCGCACCCGGGCGTCTCGGCGACGTTCTTCGCGCGCGCTGGCCGACGCCGGCGTGAACGTCGAGATGATCTCGACGTCGGAGATCCGGATCTCCGTCGTGCTGCGCGACACCGACCTGGACGCCGCGGTCCGCGCGGTGCACGACGCGTTCGAGCTGGGCTCGGAGGACGAGCAGGCCGTGGTGTACGGGGGGACCGGCCGATGAGCGGCGGCGTGCGCGTCGGCGTCGTCGGGCGCCACCGGGCAGGTCGGCGGCGTGATGCGCCGGCTGCTGGCCGAGCGTGCACTTCCCGGTCGAGTAGATCCGGTTCTTCGCCTCGGCGCGCTCGGCCGGTCCGACGCTGCCCTGGCGACGGCGGGTCGGTCGTGGTCGAGGACGCCGCCACCGCCGACCCGTCCGGCCTCGACATCGCGCTGTTCTCCGCCGGCGGTGCGACGTCGAAGCGGCTGGCGCCGCGGTTCGCCGCGCCGGCGCCATGGTCATCGACAACTCGTCGGCCTGGCGGATGGACCCGGACGTGCCGCTGGTCGTCAGCGAGGTCAACCCGGACGCCGTCCGCGACGCGCCGCAAGGGCATCATCGCCAACCCGAACTGCACGACGATGGCCGCGATGCCGGTGCTCAAGCCGCTGCACGACGAGGCGCAGCTGGTCCGGCTGGTCGTCTCGACCTACCAGGCGGTGTCCGGCAGCGGGCTGGCCGGCGTCGACGAGCTCGACAAGCAGGTGCGGCAGGTCGCCGACAGCGCGGCCGCGCTGACCCACGACGGGTCGGCGGTGGACTTCCCGGAGCCGGTGAAGTACGTCGCTCCGATCGCGTTCAACGTGCTGCCGCTGGCCGGGCTCGATCGTCGACGACGGCTCGTTCGAGACCGACGAGGAGCAGAAGCTGCGCAACGAGTCGCGCAAGATCCTCGACATCCCGGACCTGCGGGTCACCGGCACCTGCGTGCGGGTGCCGGTGTTCACCGGTCACTCGCTGTCGATCAACGCCGAGTTCGCCCGGCCGCTGTCGCCGCGCGCGGGCGCTCGAGCTGCTGGCGTCCGCGCCGGGCGTCGAGGTCACCGACGTGCCGACGCCGCTGCAGGCGGCCGGCCGCGACCCGTCCTACGTCGGCCGGGTCCGCCAGGACGGGCCGACGCGGGCCTGGCGCTGTTCGTCAGCAGCGACAACCTGCGCAAGGGCGCCGCGCTCAACGCCGTCCAGATCGCCGAACTGCTACTGCACTGAAGGAGGCGGCGTGTCGGATCGTCTGCAGATCGTGTCGGGACCGGAGGGTCGGCGACTCGGTGTGGCGCAGTGGGGCGATGCCGACGGCGCGCCGGCGCTGGCCTTGCACGGCACGCCGGGGTCGCGCCTGGCTCGCCCGCCGGACGAGGACGCGCTGCGTGCCGCCGGCCTGCGGCTGGTCACCTACGACCGCCCGGGCTACGGCGCCTCCGACCGATCACCCGGGCGCCGCGTCGTGGACTGCGTCGCCGACGTGACAGCGATCGTCGACGCGCTCGGGATCGACCGGTTCGTGGTCGCCGGCGGGTCCGGCGGCGGCCCGCACGCACTCGCGGTCGCCGCCGGGATGGTGGGACGGGTCGTCGCCGCGGAGGCCTTCGTGTCGCCGGTCCCCATCGACACGCCGGGTGTCGACTGGACGGCCGGGATGGACCCGGAGAACGTCCGGGAGTTCGGCTGGGCGTTCGAGGGTGAGCAGACGCTGCGCCCCTGCCTGGAACGGCTGGTCGCGGATGATCTCGCGCGGATGGACGCGGACCCGTCCAAGACGTTCTCCGAGGACTGGCAGTTCGGCGACGCCGACCGATCGCTGCTCGCCCGCCCGGACCTGCAACGCGTGTGGGCCGAGATGCTGCGCGAGGCGTACCGCAGCGGAGTCGACGGCTGGGTGGACGACGACCTGGCCCTGATCACGCCGTGGGGCTTCGACATCGCCGACATCCGGGTCCCGGTCACCGTTCGTTACGGGGAGACGGACGTCTTGGTCCCGGCCGAGCACGGCCGGTGGCTGGCCGAGCACGTCCCCGGGGCGCGCGTGGTCATCTCGCACGACGGCGGGCACTTGAGTTCCCCGGAGGACCGGATCCGAGCTCTGACCGAGCTGGCCCAGCCGCTGCTGCACTGACGAGTCCCGGTCAGCTGACCGCGGACACCGCGGCTGTCTGACCAGAAGTGGTCACGGCACCGGGGCGTTCCAGTCGTACGGCGTCATCTCGCGCAGCACCTTGCGGCGCCGGTTGCGCGGCAGGTGGTCGATGTAGAGCGTGCCGGCGAGGTGCTCCGTCTCGTGCAGGAGGCACCGCGCGAGCAGGCCGGTGCCCATGATCTCGAGCGGGGCGCCGGTGCGGTCGACGCCGCGCACCGTGACGCGTGCCGGTCGTTCGAGTTCGGAGTACGGGCCGGGGACGGACAGGCACCCCTCCTCGCTGTCGTCCGGCGGTCCCTCCGTCGAGGCGATCACGGGGTTGACGACGTGACCCTGGTGCCGCGCCCCGTCGGCGTCCGGGCAGTCGTAGACGAACACCGCCAGCTCGACCCCGATCTGCGGCGCCGCCAGCCCGACGCCCTGGGCCACGTGCATGGACGCCGATCATGTCGTCGATCAGCGCGGCGAACTCGTCGTCGAAGGACGTCACCGGCTGCGCCGGCTGTGGACAGCACCGGGTCACCGACCACCCGGATCTTGCGTGCCGTCCCTGCCACGGGCGTCACCGCGGCTGCTCGGCGAACCACGCGATGGTCCGGGCGATGGCGTCGTCGAACGGCACCTGCGCCTTCCACCCGAGAGTGGTCTCGATGAGCGTGGTGTCCGGCTGACGCACCTGCGGGTCGTCGACCGGCCGGTCGATGAACTCGATCGGCGAGGACGAGCCGGCCGCCGCGACGATCCGTTGCGCCAGCTCGAGGACGCTCATCTCGTCGGGGTTGCCGACGTTGACCGGCCCCGCGAGCTCGGAGCGCGTCACGGCGAGGATGCCGTCGACGAGGTCGTCGACGTAGCACACCGAGCGGGTCTGCGACCCGTCGCCGGCGACCGTGAGCGGCTCCCCGGCGAGCGCCTGGCGGATGAACGTCGGGATGGCCCGGCCGTCGTTGGGGCGCATCCGCGGGCCGAAGGTGTTGAAGATGCGCACGATCGCGGTGTCGACGTCGTGGGTCGTGCGGTACGCGGTGGTCAACGCCTCGGCGAACCGCTTGGCCTCGTCGTAGACGCCGCGCGGGCCGACCGGGTTGACGTGACCCCAGTACGTCTCGGGCTGCGGGTGCACCTGCGGGTCGCCGTAGGTCTCCGACGTCGAGGCGAGCACGAACCGCGCCCGCTTCTCCTTGGCCAGCCCGAGCGCGTTGAGCGTCCCGATCGAGCCGACCTTCAGGGTGTGGATCGGCAGCCGCAGGTAGTCCAGCGGCGACGCCGGTGAGGCGAAGTGCAGGACGAGGTCGACCGGCCCGGGCACGTGCACGTAGTTCGTCACGTCGTAGCGGGACAGCGTGAACCCCGCGTCGCCCATCAGGTGCGCGACGTTCGCGGGGGCCCCGGTGACGAAGTTGTCGAGGCAGAGCACCTCGACGCCGTCGGCGACGAGCCGCTCGCACAGGTGCGAGCCGAGGAAGCCGGCACCGCCGGTGACGACGGCCCGGGCGAACGTCCGAGTCACCGTTCCGACCCTAGTGGGGACTGCGCCGACGCCTCAGAAGGCGTACCGGACCCGCAACCACGGCGTGTGCTCGGCGATGAGCTCCTGGATCCGACGCACGCCGGCGGCCTTGACGTTGTTCCGGTAGCGGACGTTCCATCCGCCGGTCTGGGACCGCTTGCGCTGCTGCTCGTCCGGGCGCCACAGGACGTCCTCGGCCTTCGGGTGCCAGCCGAGGTTGACCTCGTGCAGCCGGTCGTTGTGCGTCAGCAGGATGATCTCCGCGGCGGCCTGGGCACGGAACGCCGGGCCGGTGCCTGCGTCGAGCTGCTGCAGCAGCGCCGCCCAGTCGTCCTCCCACCCGGGACGCAGGACCACGGGCGAGAAGTTGACGTGCACCTCGTAGCCCGCCTCGACGAAGTCGTCGATCGCGGCGATGCGCTCGGCGATCGACGACGTCCGGATGTCCAGCAGCTTGCTGTCCGACTCCGGCATCAGCGAGAACCGGATGCGGGTGCGGCCCTGCGGGTCGAGCGAGAGCAGCTCGCGGTTGACGAACTTGGTGGCGAACGCCGCCTTGGCGGTCGGCCAGCCGCGGAAGGCCGTGACCAGGTCGGCGACGTTGTCGCTGACCAGCGCGTCCACCGAGACGTCGCTGTTCTCGCCGATGTCGTACACCCATGCGGTCGGGTCGCACTGGTTCGGCTCCGTCTTGACGCCCTGCCGGACGACGTGCCGGCCCAGGTAGCCGACGATCTGGTCGATGTTGGTGAACACCGTGATGGGGTTGGCGTAGCCCTTGCGCCGCGGGACGTAGCAGTAGGCGCAGGCCATCGCGCAGCCGTTGGCGGTGGAGGGGGCGATGAAGTCCGACGAGCGGCCGTTGGGCCGGGCGCTCAGCGACTTCTTGACGCCCAGCACCAGGTCCTCGGTCTTGACCCGCACCCAGCGCTCGACGTTGCCGGCGTTGCCGTGCAGCTCGTCGATACGCCAGTGCGAGTCGACCGGGATGACCTCGGCGCCGGGGTAGCGGTCGATCACCTGCCGGCCGCGGGGGCTCGCGGCCGCCTCGTTCTCCGCCCAGATCCGGCGGACGTCCAGCAGCGGACGGGTCGTCGTCGTCACGTGGGCACAACGCCCGAGTGCACAAGCTATGCCGGTTGCACAGGTTCTCGAGACTGGTCGGGGTGGCGGGATTCGAACCCACGGCCTCTTCGTCCCGAACGAAGCGCGCTACCAAGCTGCGCCACACCCCGCTGCCCGGACGGCGCCGGGCAACCGCACCAGCATAACGGAGCCCGTCGGCCGGTCCTTCGGGGTCGATGCTCGCCGCGACCGCGTCGCTCGAGCGTCGGTCGGGCGTCGGTCAGCCGGCCGGCAGCCGTCGCGGGACGAGCGTCAGCAGCGTTGCCTCTGGGCGGCAGGCGAACCGGATCGGCGCGTACGGGTTGGTGCCGACCCCGGCGCTGACGTGGAACCACATCCGCTCGTCCCAGCTGTGCAGGCCGCGGGCGCGGTGGACGTCGATGCCGCAGTTGGTGACGATCGCGGGCCCGAACGGGACGCGCACCTGGCCGCCGTGGGTGTGTCCGGCGAGGACGAGGTCGTAGCCGTCGGCGGCGAACTGGCGCAACAGGTACGGCTCGGGGGAGTGGATCACGCCGATCCGCACGACGGCGTCGGGCTCGGCCGCCCCGGCGATGCGCGAGTACCTCGCCCGGCGCAGGTGCGGGTCGTCCGTCCCGGCCAGCGCCACCGGCCGGCCGCTCGCGGTGACGACGGCCCGGCGGTGGGTGAGGTCCAGCCAGCCGCGCCCGGCCAGCTCGGCCGCCAACTCGGGCCACGGCAGCCGCCGCGCCCGGACCCGCTGCAGTGGCCGCGGTGAAGTAGCGCGCCGGGTTCTTCGGCCGCGGCGCGTAGTAGTCGTTGTTGCCGGGGACGAAGCCGCCGGGGAACGCCTGCAGCGGCGCGAACGCGTCGAGGATCGCGGGGGCCGCGTCGAGGGCGGCGAAGTGGTCACCGGTGCTCACGACCAGGTCGGGTCGTTCGTCGGCCAGCGCCCGGATCCACGCCTGCTTGCGGCGCTGTCCCGGCGGGAGGTGCACGTCGGACAGGTGCAGCACCCGCAGCGGCGCGCTGCCCGGCGCGAGCACCGGCGCCTCCACCCGGCGCAGCGTGAACGCGTTGCGCTCGACCAGGCTGCCGTAGCCGACGGTCACGCCGCCCGCGGCGAGTGTCCCGGCCAGCCCGCTCAGCGCGACGCGACCGGGGCTGGGCATCGCGCCAGACTACGGTGGCCGATGTGCCCGAGCTGAAAGCCCGCCTGCGGTCGGACCTGAGCTCCGCGATGAAGTCCCGGGACGAGCTGACCACGGCGACGCTGCGGATGGTGCTCACCGCGGTGACCACCGAGGAGGTCGCGGGCAAGACCGCGCGCGAGCTCAGCGACGACGAGGTGGTGCGCGTCCTGCAGCGTGAGGCGAAGAAGCGGCGCGAGTCCGCGGACGCCTTCGGTCAGGCCGGCCGGGACGAGCTGGCCGACCGCGAACGCGCGGAGGGCGGGGTCATCGACCGCTACCTGCCGGCGCAGCTGTCCGACGAGGAGCTGGCCGGGCTCGTCCGCGACGCGGTCGAGGCGGCGCCGGCGAAGAACATCGGCGCGGTGATGAAGCTCGTCCAGCCGCAGGTCGCCGGGCGGGCCGACGGCCGCCGGGTCAGCGACGAGGTCCGCCGCCAACTCGGCTGAGACCACGCTGGTCCTGTACTGGTCGGGGCGCTCAGGCCGCGGCGACGGTCACCTTCCCGGCGAGGAGCTCGCCGACCTGGCGCAGACCGTCCAGGTCGTGGACGTCGGTCGGCAGCGCCGGCACCGTCACGACCGGCACCTCGGGGTGGGCGGAGGAGAACCGCCGCGCCATCCGGGCGTCGTGCTCGGCGGCGGTCGCCATCTCGGCGTGCACTCGCAGGGCCGCCCGGGTGAGCGCGACCTCGGGGTCGTCGCCGTCCAGCGCGTCGGCCGCGGCCTCGGCGCGGCGCGCGGTCAGCGCCGGGACACCGGTGGGCGGTGCGGCGCTGCGGTGCACGCGGTTGACGACCAGCCCGGCCAGCGGCATCGCGTCCTGGGACAGCCGCTCGACGAAGTAGGACGCCTCGCGCAGCGCGTCCGGCTCCGGCGCGGCGACGACGACGAACGCGGTGCCCGGCGCCTTGAGCAGCTCGTAGGTCTGCTCGGCGCGCTCGCGGAAGCCGCCGAACATGACCTCCAGCGAGCTGACGAAGTCGGAGAGTTCGTCAGCAGCTCGCCGCCGAGGATCTTGGTGACCACCCGGCTGAACACGCGACATCGACGCGGTGACGACCTTGAAGTACGCCTTGCCGCCGGCCCGCGCCGGCGCGGTCAGCACCCGGATCATCCGCCCGTCGAGGAAGCGGCCGAGCCGGTTGGGCGCGTCGAGGAAGTCCAGCGCCGACCGCGACGGCGGGGTGTCGACGACGATGAGGTCCCACTCGTGCTGCTGCGACCAGCTGGGACAGCTTCTCCATCGCCATGTACTCCTGCGTCCCGGCGAAGGACGAGGACAGCGACTGGTAGAAGGGGTTGGCGAAGATCTGCTCGGCCCGCTCGGGCGTCGAGTGCGCGACCACGACCTCGTCGAACGTCCGCTTCATGTCCAGCATCATCGCGAACAGCTCGCCGTCGCTCGATCGCCTCGACCGCGGCGCGGGGTGTTGTCGAGCTCGGTGAGGCCCATCGACTGGGCCAGCCGCCGGGCCGGGTCGATGGTCAGCACGACGGTGCGCCGCCCGGCCTCGGCCGCGCGCAGCGCCAGCGCCGCCGCGGTGGTCGTCTTGCCGACCCCGCCGCTGCCGCAGGTGACGATGATGCGGGTGGCCGGGTCGGACAGCAGCCGGTCGACGTCGAGGGTCGGACGCGGCGACGGCCGCCCGCCTGGCGCTCGGCGTCAGCCATCGACGTCGTCCTCCACGAAGTAGCCGGCCAGCTCCTTGAGCTCGCCGAGGTCGACCGGGGGGTTGAGTCGGGCAGCACGATGCGCGGCGCGTCGATCGTCGTCCAGCTGCTGCTCGTTCTCCGTCTGCGTGGCCTGGCGCCGCTCGTAGTCGACGATCTGGTCGGCCAGCGGCTCGGCGAGCGCCTTGTCCAGCCCGGCGCCGGCCGAGCCCGCGCGCCAGCGCCTCGACGTCGACCTGTCCGTCGCCGTCGACCTGGCCGGGCTGCACCAGGGCGGGACGGGCCCGGTTGACGATCACCGCGCCGAGCCGGAACCCGACGCCGCGCAGTTCGCTGGCGGCGTCGAGGGTCTCCTGCACCGGCATCTCCTCGAGCAGCGTGACCAGGTGGACCGCGGTGGTGCGCCCGTGCAGCAGCTCGATGACGCCGTTGCTCTGCCGGTTGATCGGGCCGAACTTCGTCAGGTCGGCGACCTCGCGGGTGGCGTCGAGGAACTGCCGGATCCGCCCGGTCGGCGGGGCGTCGAGCACGACGGCGTCGTAGGCGCGGCCGGCCGTCCTTGGCGGTGCGGGTGACCGCCTCCTTGACCTTGCCGGTGAGCAGGACGTCGCGCAGCCCGGGCGCCAGCGTGGTCACGAAGTCGACGGCGCCCATCCGCTTGAGCAGCCGGGCCGAGCGCTTGAGGTTGTAGAACATCTCGAGGTACTCGATCATCGCCTGCTCGGGGTCGATCGCCAGGCCCCACACCTCGCCGCCGCCGACGCCGCACGGCCAGGCGGCGCTCCTCGTAGGGCAGCGCCGGGACGTCGAACAGCTGCGCCAGCGCCTGCCGGCCCTCGACCTCGACCAGCAGCACTTGCGCCGGCCGCCCTCGGCCAGGGCCAGCGCGAGCGCGGCGGCGACGGTCGTCTTGCCGGTGCCGCCCTTGCCGGTGACGACGTGCAGCCGGGCGTCGGCGCGGGATGCCGGGCACCGGTCGCGGACCATCCCTCGACCATAGCCAGGCGCGCGCGCGGCCGGTCCCGGGCACGGCTGCAGATGCACATACGGTGCAGCGCATGACCTCCCCGTCGAGCCGGCTCGCCGAACTCGGGCTCGCGCTGCCGGCGGTCGCCGCGCCGCTGGCCGCCTACGTCCCCGCGGTGCGCACCGGGTCGCTGGTCTTCACCTCCGGCCAGCTGCCGATGGTCGACGGGGCGCTGCCGGTCGACCGGGCAGGTCGGCGGGTCCGTCACGCCGGAGGACGGCCGCGCGAGTGCGCGCGGGCGTGCGCGCTGAACGCGCTGCCGCGGTCGACGCGCTGGTCGGGCTCGACGCCGTGGCGCGGGTCGTGAAGGTGCGTCGGCTTCGTCGCGTCGCGCGCCGGAGTTCACCGGCCAGCCGGCGGTGGTCAACGGCGCCTAGCGAGCTGCTGCGGAGGTGTTCGGCGACGCCGCACGCCCGCTCGGCGGTCGGGGTGGCGGCGCTGCCGCTGGGCGCGCCGGTCGAGGTCGAGCTGATCGTCGGAGCTGGCGGCGTGACGACGCCGGTGCCGGTCCGCGACGCCGCGACGGTCGTGCTGCTGCGCGACGGCGCCGGCCGGGATCGAGGCCTGGCTGCTGACCCGGGTGACCCAGATGGCCTTCGCGGCCGGGATGACGGTGTTCCCCGGCGGGCGGGTCGACGCCGGCGACGCGGACCTGCCGTGGTCGGGCCGGCCCGCCGCGGCCTTCGCCGCGCAGTTCGGCTGCGCCGAGCGACCAGGCGCGCGCGCTGGTCGGCGCCGCGGTGCGCGAGACCTTCGAGGAGACCGGCGTGCTGCTCACCGCGCCGCCGGCGGCGCTCGACGCGTCGACGCGCGTGCCGAGGTCGAGGCCGGCACGCTGCCCGTTCGCCGAGCTGCTCGCGCTCCTCGGCGCTCGCCGTCGACGCCGATCGCGCTGCGGCCGTGGGCGCGCTGGATCACGCCGGCCGGCGAGGTCCGCCGCTACGACACCCGCTTCTTCGTCGCCGCGCTGCCCGCCGGCGCCGCAGGCGCACGGCGTGACGACCGAGGCCTCGCCGTGCGGAGTGGGTCTCGCCGCGGCGAGGCGCTCGCCAGGCGCACGCGGCGGATGCGCGCGCTGCTGCCGCCGACCTTGGTGACGCTCACCTCGCTCGTCCCGTTCAGACGGTCGCCGACGTGCTGGCCGCCGCCGGCGGACCGGCCGCTCGACCCGGTCGAGCCGCGTCTGCTGCGCGACCGCGACCGGCCCGCCGTCCAGCTGCCGGACGGCACGGTCGTGCGCGATCCCGCGGGCGTTGCTGGCATGACGCACCCGTCGTACGAGGTCGTCCGTCCGGTGACGTCCTCCGCGTCCGTACTGCTGGCGGACAACCCGGCACCGATGACGCTGGACGGCACGAACACCTGGCTGCTGCGCGCGCCCGGCTCCGAGTCGTGCATCGTCGTCGACCCCGGCCCGGTTCGACGCCGCGTCACCTCGCGGCGGTCGACGCGGCGGCCGGGCGCGTGGACGTGATCCTGCTGACCCACGGCCACCTCGACCACAGCGACGGGCGCGCGCGGCGCTGCGCGAGGCCGACCGGCGCGCCGGTGCGGGCGCTCGACCCGGCGCTGCGGCTCGGCAGCGAGGGCCTCGGCGAGGGCGAGGTGGTCGCCGCCGCCGGCGTCGAGCTGCGGGTGTGGGCGACGCCGGGGCACACCGTCGGACTCGCTGTCGCTTCCTGCTGCGACGGACGCCGTGCTCACCGGCGACACCATCCTCGGGCGCGGCACGACCGTCGTCGCCCATCCCGACGGCGCGCTCGGTCCGTACCTGGACTCGCTGCGCCGGCTGCGCGACCTCGGCGACGCTGACGGTGCTGCCCGGGCACGGCCCCGAGCTGCCCAGCGCTGGCGATGGCGGCGTCGTACTACCTGGCGCACCGCGAGCAGCGCCTGGAGCAGGTGCGCGCCGCCGTGGCGGACGGTCGGTCCCGATCGCCACGAGCGGTCGTCGAACGCGTCTACGCCGACGTCGACCAGGCGCTGTGGCCGGCCGCCGAGCTGTCGGTGCGGGCGCAGCTGGACTACTTGCGCGAACGGCTACGCTAGCGGGCGCGGCGGGCCAGCCGCTCGCGGTCGAGGATGACCACGCTCTTGCCCTCCAGGCGCAGCCAGCCGCGCGGGGCGAAGTCGGCCAGCGCCTTGTTCACCGTCTCGCGGGAGGCGCCGACGAGCTGGGCGAGCTCCTCCTGCGTGAGGTCGTGCGTGACCCGCAGCTGGCCGCCGTCGACCGAGCCGAAGCGCTGCGCCAGCTGCAGCAGCTGCTTGGCGACCCGGCCCGGGACGTCGACGAAGATCAGGTCGGCGAGCATCGTGTTCGTGCGGCGCAGCCGGCGGGCGACGACGCGCAGCAGCTGCATCGCGATCTGCGGGCGCTCCTGCACCCACTTCTGCAGCGCGGCCTTCGGCAGCCGGGCGACCCGGGCGTCGGTGACGACGGTGGCGGTGGCGGTGCGCGGGCCCGGGTCGAACAGCGACAGCTCGCCGAACTGGTCGACGGGCCCATGACGGCGACGAGGTTCTCCCGGCCGTCGGAGGAGCGCCGGCCGAGCTTCACCTTGCCGGACAGCACGATGTACAGGCTGTCGCCGGGCTCGCCCTCGTGTGAACAGGTCGTGCCGCGCGGCGCCTCGATGATCTCGAACTCGCTGGCCAGCGCCTCGACGTCGTCCGGGTCGACGCCCTGGAACAACCCCGCCCTGCGCAGCATCTCGTCCACGTCGGCTCCCTCTCGGCCGTCCGAGCAGTCTAGCAGCAGCCGCGATCGGACGTCACAGGGCGCCGCGATCAGTCCAGCCCGCCGGCGTCGCGAGCGCGCGGCGCCAGCGCACGGCGTCGAGCCGGGCGCGGAAGCGGCGCAGCGCGGAGTCGGTGCCCTCGCGGACGAAGGTGTCGAGCTCCTCGGGGTTGGCGTCGTCGAGGAACTGCTCGATCTGGCGCTCGTCGGCGACCTGGTTCAGCGGCTCCTCGACCCGCTCCATGAACAGCACGAAGCCGAGCAGCACGGGGGAACAGCAGGACCAGGAAGGACCACATCGCCGACCGAGCCTAGTGGGGCGCCCGCGGTCGCGGGCCTACTGTGATCAGCCGTGGCGGAGACGGCTGTGGCGGGCGAGACGCCGGTCGCGCAAGTGCGCCGGGCGCGGCGCATCAACCGCGAGCTCGGCGAGCTGTACCCGGACGCGCACTGCGAGCTGGACTTCACCACCCCGCTCGAGCTGTCGGTGGCGACGATCCTGTCGGCGCAGTGCACCGACAAGCGGGTCAACGAGGTCACCCCGCCGGTGTTCGCCCGCTACCCGCACCGCCGCCGACTACGCCGGCGCCGACCGCGCCGAGCTCGAGGAGCTGATCCGTCCGACCGGCTTCTTCCGCAACAAGACCACCACGCTGATCAAGCTCGGGCAGGCGCTGGTCGAGCGCTTCGACGGCGAGGTGCCGCGCCGCTTCGACGACGCTCGTCACCCTGCCCGGCTTCGGCCGCAAGACCGCGAACGTCGTGCTCGGCAACGCCTTCGGCGTCCCCGGCATCACCGTCGACACGCACTTCGGCCGGCTGTCGCGCCGGTGCGGCTGGACCGACCGAGACCGACCCGGTCAAGGTCGAGTTCGCCGTCGCCGAGCTGATCCCGAAGAAGGACTGGGTGCTGCTCGCCACCGGGTGATCTGGCACGGCCGCCGGGTCTGCCACTCGCGCAAGCCCGCCTGCGGCGCGTGCCCGTCGCCCGGCTGTGCCCGTCCTTCGGGACGGCCCGACCGACCCGGAGGTGGCCGCCAAGCTGGTCAAGAGCGGTCCGCAGGTCGCCGAGTCGGCGTGACGCGAGCGTCGCCCGACTGGCTGACGCCCCTCGCCGACCGCGGCCGTCGCGGGTGACCGTCGACGACCTCAGCCGGTACCCGCCGCCCGAACCGGCTGCCGACCCGCCCGTCGGCGGTGCTGATGGCCTTCGCCGAGACCGCGGACGGTCCGGGCGTGCTGCTCATCGAGCGGGCGGCGGACCTGCGCAACCACGCCGGCCAGGTCGCCTTCCCCGGCGGCGCGCAGCGACCCCGGCGACCTCGACGCCGCGGCGACCGCGCTGCGCGAGGCGGACGAGGAGGTCGGGCTGGACCCGGCGACGGTGCAGGTCCTGGCCACGCTGCCGGCGCTGTTCCTGCCGCCGTCGCGGTTCGTCGTCACGCCGGTGCTGGCCTGGTGGGTGGCGCCGCACCCGGTGCGGCCCGGTCGACGCCGCGCGAGGTCGCCGACGTCGCCGTGGTGCCGGTGCGCCGAGCTCGCCGACCCGGCCAACCGGTTCACCGTCGCGCACCCGTCGGGCTGGCTCGGCCCGGGCTTCGAGGTGCGCGGGCTGGTTCGTGTGGGGCTTCACCGCCGGGCTGCTCGACCGGCTGCTGGAGCTCGGCGGGTGGGCGCGGCCGTGGGACCCGGCGGTGCAGCGGCCGTTGCCGGGCTGAGCGCACCGACCGGGGGACACGGCAGCGTCGGTACCGTGCCTGCGGTGGATCGCGTGGCCCGAGTCGGCGCCCCGGCAGCGCTCCTGCCGGCGCTCGCCCTGACGCTGGCGCTCGTCGGCCTGCTCGAACAGCCAGGGCGCCATCAACCGGGAGCCGACGCAGGGCACGACCACCGCACCGGCGGTCCCGGGCGGCGACGCAGCAGGTCACTGATCGTGGTCGACGACCGCTACCGCTTCCACCCGTCGACGATCACCGTGCATCCCGGGCGCCGTGCGGATCACCCTGAAGCACGAGGGCAAGGGCGCCCCGCACAACCTGTCGGTGGTCGGGCTGCCCGCCGACTTCGTCCCGATCGTGCAGGCCGGGCAGACGTCCAGCGCGACGTTCACCGCGCCCGCGCCGGGCAGGTACCGCTTCGTCTGCACCATCCACGAGGCCCAGGGCCAGACCGGCATGCTCGTCGTGCTGCCGAACTGAGTCCGGCCCGTGAACCTCGTCGACCTGGTCATCGTGCTGGCCGCGCTGGCGTACGCCCTCGGCGGCTTCCGCAGCGGGGCGATCGTCGGGCTGTCGTCGCTGGCGGGCTTCTTCGGCGGCGCCGTGCTGGGCGCGCAGGTCGCGCGGCCGCTCGGGTCGGCGGCTCGCCAGCGGGCAGGGCGCAGGTGCCCGTCGCGATCGTCGTGCGTCCTGGTCGTCGCGCTGGTCGGGCAGGTGCTCGGCGTCGTCGTCGGCGGCTCGCTGCGCCGCCGGGTCACCTGGCGGGCCGGCCAGGCGCGTCGACTCGCTCGGTCGGCGCGGTGCTCGGCGTGGTGTCGGTGCTGCTGGTGGCCTGGATGGTCGCCGTGCCGCTGGCGTCCTCGCCGTACCCGTCGGTGGCCGTCGGCGGTGCGCCGCTCGGCGATCGTCGGCGCGCGTCAACGGCGCGGTGCCCGGCGACGTGCGGCAGGTGTACTCCTCGCTGCGCCGGTTCCTCGACCGCAGCGGCTTCCCGCCGGTGTTCGGCGACCTGCAGTCGACCCGGGTCGTCGACGTGCCGGCCGCCGGACCCGGCGCTGCTCGCGTCGCCGGTCGTGCGCTCGGCGTCGCAGTCGACGTTCAAGGTCCACGCCGACGGCGCCGGGGTGCGAGCGCGCGATCGAGGGCTCGGCGTTCGTCTACGCGCCCGGCCGGCTGCTGACCAACGCGCACGTCGTCGCCGGGGCGTCCGACGTCGTCGGTGCTGACCGTCCGACGGCGAGCTGACCGCACGGGTCGTCGTGTACGACCCGCAGCGCGACGTCGCGGTGCTCGTCGGTGCCGGAGCTGTCCGCGCCGGCGCTGCCTTCGCCGCCGCGCCGGCGGCGACCGGCGACGACGCGCTCGTGCTCGGGCTACCCGGAGGACGGACCGTTCGACGCCGAGGCCGCGCGGGTGCGCGAGCGCGGCGAGGTCAGCGGGCTGGACATCTACGGCCGCGACACCGGTGCAGCGCGAGGTCTACTCGATCCGCTCGACGGTGCGCAGCGGCAACTCCGGCGGCCCGCTGCTGTCGCCGTCCGGCGCGGTGCTCGGCATGGTGTTCGCGACCGCGCTGGACTCGCCGGACACCGGCTTCGTGCTCACCGACGCGGAGATCGCCCAGGACGCCGCGGCGGGCCGGACGGCCGGCGGCGGCGGCCTCGACCGGCAACTGCGACTGAGCGCGCGGGCTACGCGGGTGCCGGCACGGGTGCCGGCGCGGCGGAGGCGGCGCGATCCCAGGCAGGGACGTCCAGCACCGGGCGCCAGGCCACGCCCAGCAGGTCGAGCAGGCGGGACACCGCAGCGCTCACGGCGGCCACCCGGACCGGGCTGGTCCGGGCCAGGTCCATGATCGGCGAGAAGCCGCCGCTGTCGGCGAAGCTGACCTGCTCGAGGTCGAGCCGGACGGTGGAGTGCGTGGCGCGGGCCCGCTCGAGCACCGCGCCGAGCTGCGCGGCGGTGGCGCCGTCGAGCTCGCCCGTCACGCGGACCGTGCCGTCGGACAGGGCCAGGAGGAACGGGGAGGGAGTCGACACTCGGACACCGGCCTTGGGGTCAGGCGCCCAACAGCTCAGCGTTCAGGAGTGGGTGCGGCGACGGTGACCTCGCGGCCACCTCATGGTCCGACCCTAGACGGCTGCGCTGCGTCACACCAGGAGCCACGGCTGTGCGACGGGTTCAAGACTTGGCCCAGCGGATCAGTTCGCCGCTGACCACGTCGGGCACCTCGTTGTGCGGGTAGTGCCCGACGCCGTCGAGCAGCCGCCACTCGTAGGGCCCGCGGACGTACCGGCCGGAGCCCTGCGCGGTGCGCGGCAGGACGCAGCCGTCGACGTCGCCGTGCAGCTGCAGGACCGGCACGGCGATCGGGCTCTGGACCGACCGGGCGAACCGGCGTCCGTCCCGGCGCGGGATGGAGCGGACCATCCAGCGGAAGGCCTCGAGCGCGCAGAACGCGACCGGGTGGATGCGCAGGGCCTCGGCGTAACGCTCGACGTCGGCGACGTAGGCCGGGGTGTGCCGCCAGCGCGGCCCGATCCAGCTGTCCATCAGGTCGCGCACGTAGACGCTGTCCTGGGTGAGCAGGCGTTCCGGGCGGCGGGGGACCTGGAAGGTGCGCAGCGCGTACGCCGACGCGTGCGCCTGGCCGCGGGTGTCGGACAGGACGGCGTGCCGCAGTCGCAGCGGGTGGGCCGCGCCGAGCACGGCGAGCCGGCGGACGACGCCGGGGTGCTGCACCGCCATCGTCCAGGCGAGCAGGCCGCCGACGTCGTTGCCGACGACCATCGCGTCGCGTTCGCCGAGCGCCGTGACCAGATGGGCGACGTCGGCGGCGAGCGTCGGCGCGTCGTAGCCGCGCGGCGGCTTGTCGCTGGCGCCGTAGCCGCGCAGGTCGACGGCGACCGCCCGGTAGCCGGCGTCGGCGAGGTCGACCAGCTGCTGGCGCCAGGCCCACCAGAACTGCGGGAAGCCGTGCAGCAGCAGCACCATCGGCCCGGTGCCGAGCTCGGCGACGTGCAGCGCGATGCCGTTGGCGCGCACCATCCGGTGCGTCCACGGCCCGTCGAGGCGGGTGACGGAGTCGTCCGGGGAGCTGCGGGCGGGGCGGCGGACCATCGGGGCCTCGGGGCGTCCCGTCAGCCGGTGGTGGACCGGTGCGGCAGGTCCTTCAGGGCGGCGACGGTGTCCTTCGTCGTCGCGATGGTCTGCTGCGGGTGCGCGGACCTTGCGCACGCGGGTGTAGCCGATCAGCCCGGCGAGGGCGGCGAGCGACCAGCATCAGCGCCGAACACGATGAGGTAGGCGCCGTAGCGCACGACGCCGAGGCAGGTGATGAGCTCGGCGACGCCGATGAACAGGAAGAACAGGGAGAACACCGCGATCGCCGCGGCGGCGACGAAGAACCCGACGCCGACGCCCGCCGTTCTGATGGAGCTGCGCAGCTCGAGCTTGGCGAGCTCGATCTCGCCGCGCACGATCGTCGAGACCGACGCGGACGCGTCCTTGACCAGGTCACCCGAGCGACGGCTCGGCCGGCGGAGTGACCCGTTTGGACGGCGGCGCGGGACGCTCGTGCTCATGCCCGGATCCTGCCAGCCCGGCGGCATGCTGCGGTGCGGGTACGGCGCAGTCGCTCATGCAGCGCGGCGGTGCCGGTCGTAGGCGGCGCCGCGCCCGGTGCGTCGGCCGCTGGCGGTCGCGGGCGCGGCGCCGTGTCAGTCCTCCGCCGGGGCGCTGGGCAGCTTCTCGCCGATCAGGTCCATGACCGTCGAGTCGGTCAGCGTGGTGACGTCGCCGAGCTGGCGGTTTTCGGCCACGTCGCGCAGCAGCCGGCGCATGATCTTGCCGCTGCGGGTCTTCGGCAGCTCAGGGACGACCATGATCTGCCGTGGCTTGGCGATGGCGCCGATCTCGCGGCGCGACGTGGTTGCGCAGGTCCTTGACCAGCTGCTCGCCCTCGGACTGCTTCGGTCACCTCGCCGCGCAGGATGACGAACGCGACGATCGCCTGCCCGGTGGTCGGGTCGGTGGCGCCGACGACGGCCGCCTCGGCCACCGACGGGTGCGACACCAGCGCCGACTCGACCTCCGTGGTGGAGATCCGGTGGCCGCTGATGTTCATGACGTCGTCGACGCGGCCGAGCAGCCACAGGTCGCCGTCCTCGTCCTTCTTCGCCCCGTCGCCGGCGAAGTAGTAGCCCTGCTCGGCGAAGCGCGACCAGTACGTCTCGCGGTAGCGCTCGTCGTCGCCCCAGATCCCGCGCAGCATCGACGGCCACGGGCTCGGTGAGGACGAGGAAGCCGCCGCCGCCGTTGGGGACGGCGTTGCCGTCGTTGTCGACGACGTCGGCGCTGATGCCGGGCAGCGGGCGGGTCGCCGAACCGGGCTTGCACGAGGTGACGCCCGGGCAGCGGGCTGATCATGATGCCGCCGGTCTCGGTCTGCCACCAGGTGTCGACGACCGGCGTGCGGTCGCGGCCGATGTAGTGCCGGTACCAGACCCAGGCCTCGGGGTTGATCGGCTCGCCGACCGAGCCGAGCAGCGCGCAGCGAGGACAGGTCGAACTGCTCGGGGATGTCGGCGCCCCACTTCATGAACGTGCGGATCGTCGTCGGCGCGGTGTACAGGATCGTCACCTTGTACTTGTCGATGATCTCCCAGAACCGGCCGCGGTGCGGGGTGTCGGGCGTGCCCTCGTACATGACGATCGTGGCCCGGTTGGACAGCGGGCCGTAGACGATGTAGCTGTGCCCGGTGACCCAGCCGATGTCGGCGGCGCACCAGTACACGTCGGTGTCCGGCTTGAGGTCGAAGACGGCGTGGTGGGTGTAGGACGACCTGCGTGAGGTAGCCGCCGGTGGTGTGCAGGATGCCCTTCGGCTTCCCGGTGGTGCCGGACGTGTAGAGGATGTAGAGCGGGTGCTCGGCGTCGTGCGCCTCGGCGGCGTGCGTCGGCTCGGCCTTGCCGACGGCGTCGTCCCACCAGACGTCGCGGCCTTCGGTCCAGTCGATCTCGTTGCCGCCGCGCTTGACGACCAGCACGTGCTCCACGCTGGTCTCGCCCTTGCCCAGCGCCTCGTCGACGGCCGGCTTGAGGGACGAGACCGACGCCCCGCCGGTACCCGCCGTCGGCGGTGATGACGAGCTTGGCCTCGGCGTCGATCACCCGGTCGTAGAGGGCCTGGGCGGAGAAGCCGCCGAAGACGACCGAGTGCGGGGCGCCGAGCCGGGCGCAGGCGAGCATCGCGACGACGGCCTCCGGGATCATCGGCATGTAGATCGCCACCCGGTCGCCCTTGCGGATGCCGAGCTCGGTGATCGCGTTGGCGGCCCGGCACACCTCCTCCATCAGCTCGCGGTAGGTGATCGACCGGGTGTCGCCGTTCTCGCCCTCCCAGTGGATGGCGACCTGGTCGCCGTGGCCGGCCTCGACGTGCCGGTCGACGCAGTTGACCGCGGCGTTGAGCGTGCCGCCGACGAACCACTTCGCGAACGGCCGCTCCCACTGCAGGACGTCGGTCCAGCGGGTGTCCCAGGTGAGCCGCTCGGCCTGCTCCGCCCAGAACGCGAGCCGGTCCTCGGCGCCTCGTCGTAGGCGTCGGCCCTGACGTTGGCGTGGTCCGCGAACTCCTCGGACGGCTCGAACCGGCGGTCCTCGTGGAGCAGGTTGGACAGCGTCTCGTCGGCCATCGGTCCTCCCTCTGTCAGGCGTTGTTCGGGAACACCGGCAACACCGTCCGCCGTGCCGTCGCGTTCAGGACGCCGGCGAAGGAGGCGTACCAGGCGAGCGCCGCGGTGACCAGCCCGAGGTAGCCGCCGATCTTGGCCAGGTTCGTCGTCTGGGTCAGGTCCGCCAGCGCCAGGAACAGGTAGGTGATCGTCAGCGCGACGAACACCGCGGTGATCGCCCCGGTCGTGCGGATGGAGGCCACCGTCATGTACGCGGTGAAGATCGCCCAGCCGAGCAGGTAGACGCCGACCGCTTTGGAGTTCTGCGTGGCGTTGCCCTTCAGCAGGGCCTCGTGGGTGGCGAGGTACCAGAAGGACAACCAGAAGGCGCCGTAGGAGGAGAAGGCGACCGCGCCGAACGTGTTGCCCTTGACGAACTCCCACATCCCGGCGAGCAGTTGGGCCAGGCCGCCGTAGAAGAAGGCCAGTCCGAACACGACCGGTTCGACGGTGGCCGGCAGGATCCGCGCGTTCACGACCGACAGCACCATCGTCGTCATCGCGAACCCGGCCAGGCCCAAGGGACCGGGATCGGCGATCCCCGCGTTCCAGGGCTGGCGCTCGGGGACCTGGACCGGTTCGGCCGCCCGACTGCCGACGCCGGTCGCGGGACCTCCCGCTGGGGCGACGCCCGTCGCGGACCCCGCCGGTTGGCCGACGCCCTGGCCGGCTCCCTGGCCGACGCCCTGGCCGGTGAACGGACCGCCGGCGGTGCCGCCAGCTCCCGGAGTGCCCGCACCCGGGCTGCCGGTGCCGTAGCCGCCAGTGCCGTACCCGCCAGTGCCGTACCCGCCGGTGTCGGGCTGCGAGGTCGAGCGCGGGTCGTCCGGTGCCGTCATGGCGTCCTCCTCGGATCGTCGCGACAGTGCGAAGTCGATCTATGGCGACATTCGCACTCGTCCTTGACCGCGTCAATCCCTCCCGCCCATACCGAGCGCGGAGGTGCCGCGCGCCGCCTGGGGAGCGCTGGACACCGCTCTCATGCTCGGGTGAGCGTCGCCGTGGACTCGGCCCCTAGGGTGGTCGCCGGTGACCGACCCACTCGCTGCGCTGGCCGGCCTGCCGGGAGTCCGGGCCGCGGTCGACGAGGCCCGCGCCGCGGTGGACCGGCTGCTCGGCAACCGTGTGCTTCGCCGGCGCTCGGCCGACGTGTCCGCCGAATCGGCGCTGCGCGGCGCGTGGGCGTCCGCGTGGTTGGCAGGCGCGCGGGTCGGTCTCGACGACGTCCGCTCCGGTCCCGGTGCCGCCGAGCCCCTCGTGCAGGGCGCCCTGCGCTGCCAGGCGGCGGTCGCCGCGCTGGCCGAGACCTGGCCGCGCGCGCCGCGGCAGGCGCTGGCGCGGTTGCACGTCCTGGCCGGGGCCGACCTCGTCGACGACCGTGCTGGCTTGGGACGGCCCGCGGCCGGCGCCGCGGCGCGACTCGACGCGCTCGCGGGCGTCCTCGCGGACACCCGGGCGCCGGCGGTGGTCGTCGCCGCGGTCGTGCACGGCGAGGTCCTGTCGCTCGACGCGTTCCCTCCGGTCTCCGGCCTCGTCGCCCGGACCGCTGCGCGGCTCGTGCTGGTCGACCGCGGTCTGGACCCGAAGTCGCTGGTGGTCCTCGAGGCCGGACACCGCGAGCTGGCGGAGCAGTACGAGCAGGCGCTGGAGGCGTACCGCCAGGCGACGCCGGACGGCGTCGTGCGGTGGGTCGAGCACTGCGCCGCGGCGACGGCGGCGGGCGCGCAGGAGGCGATCGCCATCAGCGAGGCGTTGGGCCGCTGAGCTCGCTGGACGGCCCGCTCGAACCTTCGGTGCTCGAGCTCCGGGCATGACGAAGGCCGGCGCGCTGGGGGCTGGACCGCCAGGGCGCACCGGCCGTGCGGCTATTGCACGACCGGCTCCCGCCGTTGGCAAGACCTCTCCGGCGTGTCGGGTCACGCCGGACCCCGGCGCGATGACCGGCCGTCCGCCCGACGGGCCACGACGAGCCACGCCACACCGGCCGCGGTGAAGCCCGCGGCGGCGAGGCCGACCGCCAGCCGGGGAGCCGGCGGTGCGAGCCCGGAGATCCGCTCCCGGAGCGGGACGGCGTTCGAGAAGCTCAGCACGGGCCACGCCCGGTCGGTCGCGATCCGGCGCAGCCCGCGGTCCGGGTTGACGGCGAAGGGGTGCCCGACCACCTCGAGCATCGGGACGTCGGTGACGGAGTCGGAGTACGCGTAGCTGGCGTTGAGGTCGTACCCCTGCTCGGCGGCCGTGCGCCGGATGAGGTCGGCCTTGGTCGGGCCGAAGACGTACTGCTCGATCTCCCCGGTGTAGCGCCCGTCCCGCTCCACCATGCGCGTCGCCAGGACCCGGTCCGCGCCGACCATCGCCGCGATGGGGGCGACCACCTCCTCGCCGGAGCTCGAGACGATGACGACGTCACGCCCCGCGGTCTTGTGGGCGGTGACCAGCTCGACCGCCTCGTCGAAGACCAGCGGGTCGATGATCTCGTGCAGCGTCTCCCGGACGATCTCCCGCACCTGCTCGACGTCCCACCCGGTGCACATGGCGGTCAGGTAGTCCCGCATCCGGGTCATCTGGTCCTCGTCGGCGCCGGACAGGGCGAACACGAACTGCGCGTAGGCGCTCCGGAGCACCGCGCGGCGGTTGATCAGTCCGGACTGGTAGAACGGCCGGCCGAACGCGAGCACGCTCGACTTCGCGATCACCGTCTTGTCCAGGTCGAAGAACGCGGCACTGCGGGCCGCACCGTCCGGTCGGCGCGCTCGGTCCTGTTCGGTCACGGCCGGGAATCTACGGACGCCGTCCGGCGGCCCGTCGATCTCGGACCGGGCTGTGGACGACGGCGCCGTCTGTCCACAGCTGCCGTGAGTGGGTGGCCGGCGCGGTGCGGCCGGGCTTGGCTCGGCCGCGTGGACTTCCCGATCATCGGCGTGGCCGGCGGTTCCGGCGGCGTCGGCACGAGCACGTTCGCCGCCGTCCTGGCCCTCGTCGCCGCCCGCGCGTGCGGCGGCGCCCTGTTGGCCGACCTCGACCCGGTCGGCGGCGGGATGGACGTCGTACTCGGCGTCGAGGCCGAGTCCGGCGCCCGGTGGTCGGGCCTACTGCTCACCGGTGGGCACCTCGACCCGGCCGACCTCGCCTCGGGGTTGCCCCGCTGGGGACCGGTCGGTGTCCTGGCGCACGACGGTCGGCCACCCCCGGAGCCCACCGTGGTCGGCGGGATGTCTGCCGGCGCGGCGTCGGGGGCAGTCGTCGCCGACCTGGGCCGAGCCTGCGCCCTGGAGGCGTTGGCCGCCGTCCCGGCGTGCGTCGTGGTGGTCGTCGTCGTCCGCGCCGACGTCCCCGGTCTGACGGCGGCCCGTGCAACCCGTCGGTCGATCGCCGGAAGCGCGCCGGACGTCCCGGTCGGCGTCCTGGTGCGGGGCGGAGGCCGGGTCGACAGCCGGCGGGCGGCTGACGCGGTCGGCGGTCACCTGCTCGGCCGGCTCCCGTCGGCCGAGCGGCTGCGACAGCCCCTTCCGCCGCACGCCGTCCCGTCCGCCCTGCTCCGCGCCGCGCGCGGAGTTCTCGACGGCGTCCGGCCGTGAGCACCACCGATCTCGTCGCCCGGGTCCGCGACCGGGTGGCGGGCGGCGCGCCGGTGACCGCGGCGCTGCGAGCGGAGCCGGGCGTCGTCCTCGACGACGGTGCGCTCGCGGCCCTGTCGCGTGACCTCGCGGCCGAGCTGGACGGCGCCGGTCCTCTCGAGCCGTTGCTCGTCCTGCCCGGCGTCACTGACGTGCTTGTGAACTCCCCGCGCGAGGTGTGGATCGATCGGGGCGCCGGGCTCGAGCGGTCGGACGTGACGTTCGCCGACGACGCGGCCGTGCGACGCCTCGCGCAGCGCCTGGCGACCGCTGCCGGGAGGCGCCTCGACGACGCCTGCCCGTGCGTCGACGTCAGCCTTCCGGACGGGACCCGGCTGCACGCGGTCCTCCCACCCGTCGCCCCGACGACGACGCTGTCCCTGCGTGTCCTGGCGCGGCGGCGCTTCACGTTGGCAGAACTGGTGCCGTCTCCGGTCCGTGAGCTGCTGGCCGCCCTGGTGGCCGCGCGACTCTCCTTCGTCATCAGTGGCGGCACCGGCACCGGGAAGACGACGCTGCTCAGCGCGGTGCTCGGCGAGGTCCCCGGCGACGAACGGCTGGTCACCATCGAGGACGCCCGCGAGCTCGCGGTCCGTCATCCCCACGTCGTCTCGCTGGCCGCCCGTACGGCGAACGTCGAAGGAGCCGGAGAGATCACCTTGCGCGACCTCGTGCGTCAGGCGCTGCGAATGCGGCCGGACCGGATCGTCGTCGGGGAGTTCCGTGGCGCGGAGACCGTGGAGCTCCTGCTGGCGCTCAACACCGGGCATGACGGGAGTGCGGCGACCGTGCACGCCAACTCCGCAGCCGACGTCCCCGCGCGGCTGGTGTCGTTGGGTGCGCTCGGGGCGCTGACCCGCGCGGCGATGCACGAGATGGTGAGTAGCTGTCTCGACGTGGTGGTCCATCTGCACCGCGGGCGCCGGGGACGTCGATCGGTGGCGGTCGTCGGGGTGCTGGTCGCTGGTGCGGACGGCCCGCGGGTGGAGGCCGCGTGGCGCGGCGCCGGGGCGGTGCGGCCGGGGGCCGACCTGCTCGCCGCGCGGATCGCGGCCCGCGGCGTGGAGCCGCCGTCGGTCCTCACCGTCATCGGGAGCCCTTGATGAAGGTCTGGCTCTGTGCCTGTGCGCTGGCGGCGGCGGTACTGCTGTGGCCTTCGGGCGGCTCGACCAGTGCGCGGGTCCGCGCGCTGACCCGGGTGGCGCGCATCGCCGGCGGCGAGCCCGTTCCGCCGCCTCGCAGGCTCCGGCTGTCGGCGGCGGTCACCGACCGGTCGGCATGGTTGGCCGGCGGCCTGCTGGGTGCGGTCGTGGGCTGGCGGGCGGGCGTCGCCATCGGTCTCGCCACCGCGGCCGGCTCGGGATGTCTGGCGTCTCAGCTGGCCGCTGTGCTGGCCCGACGGCGCTCCGATCGCGCTGCGCGTGCGCTGCAGGAGGCGGTGCGGTTGGTCGTGGCGGAGGTCACTGCCGGGACGTCGGTTGACGGGGCGCTCCGCTCGGCCGCGGCGGTCGGTCCTCCGTGGGCGGCGCCGTTCACCGCGGCCGCCGACCGCGTGGGCGTCGGCGATCCTCCGATCGCGGCCTTCGAGGCGCCGGCGCTGCGACCGGTGGCCGCGTCGTTGACCGTCGCGATGGCGGCGGGCGCGCCGGTGGCGGAGGTCCTCGGCCGCGTCGACAGCGAACTCGGCGCCGCCGAGGCGCGGCGGCGGTCTGTCGCGGTCATCCTCGCCGGCCCGCGGTCGTCGGCCGCGCTGCTCGCCGGCCTGGCCTTGGTCGGCGTGGGCTTGGGGCTGGCGATGGGCGCCCGCCCGCAGGACGTGCTCCTGCATTCCTCGGGAGGGCGGCTGCTGCTCTGCACCGGGGTCGTGCTCGACGTGGTCGGGATGATGTGGACCGGGCGACTCGCGCGCCGGGCGGAGGCAGCGCCGTGATGGCGCTGGCGCTGGTGTGCGCCGCCGGAGCGGTGATCGCAGTCCCCGGGCCGCGACGACGGCAGAGACCGGGGCCGAGGACTCGTCCGGACGGGGCGTCAGCGTCGCGCGTGCCGGCCGTCGTGGCCGCGGGCGCCCTGGTCGCCCTCGGCGCGGTCGGCGCGGGACGCGTCGGTGCCGTCGTCGGTCTCGCGCTGGCGGTGCCGGTGGCCGCGGCGCTGCGTCGGGCCTCGCGCTCCCGCCGGGCGGTGTCCGACGCGAGGCTTCCGCTGCTGCTGGACCTCGCCGCTGCGGCGCTGCGTGCCGGACAGCCGGCGGCGGTGGCCCTCGCCGCGGCGGCGGACGCGGTCGGCGGCGGCACCGCCCCGGTCCTCGCCAGGGTGGCCGCCCTGCTCCGCCTCGGTGCTGCACCGGCGGAGGCCTGGCACGTCGCGCTCGACGACGAGCGGCTGGCCGGCACGGCGCGCGCGGCGATCCGCAGTGCCGAGAGCGGCATCCGGCTCGCCGCAGCGTTCGAGGCGGCGGCGGCGGAGGTCCGCGACCAGGCCCGGGCGGGCGCTGAGGCGCGAGCACAACGGGTCGGCGTCCTGGCGCTCGCCCCGCTCGGACTGTGCTTCCTGCCCGCGTTCGTCTGCCTCGGCATCGCCCCGGTGGTCATCGGCATCGCCCACGGCGTGCTGGGAACTCTGCGGTGAGCTCCGCGGAGACCGGGCGCGATGCTGTCAGCCGGACAGTTCGGTCGGCACCGCGATCACGTCGACCATGGCGCCGTTGCGGAGCACGGTCAGGGCAAGCGGCCGACCGATGGCGTCCGCGAACAGCAGACGCTGCAGGCTCTGGGCCTCCGTCACGTCCGACCCGCCGGCGGCGACCAACAGGTCGCCCGGGTGCAGTCCGGCGCTCTGCGCCGGGCTGCCCGGGACCACCTCGACGATCCGTGCCACCGACCGGCGGCCGAACCGCGAGGCCAGCTGCGGGGCGAGCGGCGCCGGGGCGCTCACCAGTCCCAGATAGGCACGCCGGACCCGGCCCTCCCGCATCAGGCTGCTCACGATCCGCCGCGTCGTCGCGTTGATCGGTACGGCGAGGCCCAGTCCGACTCCGGCCACCGCGGTGTTGATCCCGACCACGTCCCCACGGGCTGTTGCCAGTGCGCCGCCGGAGTTGCCCGGGTTGAGCGCGGCGTCGGTCTGGATGACGTCCTCGATGACGCGGCCGGCGCGGCCGGTGCGCACCGGCAGCGAGCGACCCAGGGCGCTGACCACTCCGGCCGTCACGGATCCGGCCAGCCCGAGCGGGTTGCCGACCGCCACCACGAGCTGGCCCACGACCAGGGCGTCGGCGTCGCCGAGGTGGGCGGCGCCGGGGACGCCGCCGCGCGCGCGGAGCACCGCGAGGTCGGAGAGCGGATCGGCCCCGACGACGTCGAACGCGGTCTCGCTTCCGTCGCCGAACGCCGCCACACCCGTCGCGGCGCCCCCGCCGCCACCGACGACGTGGGCGTTGGTCAGCAGGTAGCCGTCCGTGCTGAACACGACCGCCGATCCGGCGCCCGAGGCCTCGCGGCCGTCCCGGCGACGCTGCCGCACGCTGACGTTGGCGACCACCGGCAGCAGACCCGCAGCCACCGAGCTGACCGCGCGGGAGTAGGCGTCCAGGTGGTCGTTCGTGACGTCGGACATCGGTCCACCCCCGCTTCCCATGCCGTCGTGGCGGGGACTGCCCGCCACGGTCCAGGACCAGTAGGACACCTGCCGCGCAGCCGCGGGGCCCCGTTCGCTGTGGGCGCACGGCGTCCCCGGTTGCCGCCCGCTCGGTGTCCACGGATCGGAGTCCTCGCCTCGGTGTCCACAGGTCCCGCCGCCGTCCACAGCCCGCCTCGGGGCCGTGGCCCGGCCGCCGCGACACGGCTTGGCTCGGACTCGGCTACGGGCCACCGGGGTCCGCCGCAGGAAGGGGAACCAGGATGCTCACGAGACTGCTCGGACGCTGGCGGCGGGTCCGCGCGCGGGCGGAGGCCGGCATGACCACCGCGGAGTACGCCGTCGGCACGATCGCCGCCGTCGCGTTCGCCGCCGTCCTGTACCGGGTCGTCCAGAGCGGCGAGGTCCGCTCCGCCCTCAGCGGGATCATCCGCACGGCCCTCACGACGCTGTGAGACGCACGCTGCGCCGGTTGGCCGGCGAGCACGGCATGGCGACGGCGGAGCTGGCGATGGCGCTGCCGGTGCTCGTCCTCGTCCTCGCCGGCGTGCTCTCGGCGGTGTCGGTCGGCGCGGCGCGCGTCCGGATGGAGGACGCCGCGCGGGAGGCCGCCCGCGCGGCCGCCCGCGACGATCCGGCGGCGGCCGCCCGGGCGCTCGCGGTGGCGCCCGGCGGTCGGGTCCGGGTCAGCCGAACCGGCTCCCAGGTCACCGCGACGGTGTCGGCGAGCGTGCCCCTGCTGCCCGGGCTCGGGCCCGCGGTGACGGTCAGCGCCGCCGCGACGGCGCAGCACGAGCCCGATCCCGGTGCCCCCGCGGACGGGTCCGGATGAGCCGGGTGCCGACCCGCTCGACGTTCCGTTCGGACGACGGGTCGGCCACGATCTGGGTCCTCGCCTGCGTCGCCCTGGTGGCCGTGGTCGGCGTCGCCCTGGTGGTCCGGACGACCGCGGTGCTCGCCCGTCACCGGGTGCAGGACGCCGCCGACCTGGTCGCGCTCGCCGTGGCCACGGGGATCGGCACCACGGCCGATCCGTGCGCGTCCGCGCGGACGGTGGCCAACGCCAACGCGGTCCGTCTGGACGCCTGCGCCGTCGAGCTGGCCGCCGACGGGCGCAGCGGGTCGGCCCGCGTGCAGGTCGAGTCGGTGGTGCACCTGCCCCTGGTCGGGACGACGGCGGTCCGCGGATCCGCGCGGGCTGCCAGGGACCCGCCCCACTGACGCCGCCGCGACCCGCGGAGCGGACAGGGCGGTGTGGCACGATGGCAACAGACGAGGTGGCGCGTCCCGTTCGAACGCACGGTCGGACCGCTACGGGCAAGAGCAGTGCTGCGGAGGTGACCGATGGACCTGGCCGTGACGACTTCGACGGTCGGTGGGCAAGCCGTCGTCTCGGTGAACGGCGAGGTGGACGTCTACACCGCCCCGACGCTGCGCGACCAGCTGACGGGGCTGCTCGACAGTGGCAGCACGTCGGTCATCGTGGACATGTCCCAGGTCGGGTTCTGCGACTCGACCGGCCTCGGCTCGCTGGTCGCCGCGCTCAACCACGCGCGTGAGAAGGGCGGGTCCCTGACCCTCGTCGCCGCCCAGGACCGGGTCCTGAAGCTGCTGCGGATCACCGGCCTGGACCAGGTGTTCACGCTGTACCCCTCGGTCGAGGACGCGGTCCGCACCGCCTGACCGCACCGCCTGACCGCACCGCCTGACCGCACGGCCTGACCGCACCGCCCGACCGCACCGCGCGTCGCTCCGGCGACCGCCCTTGCCCGTCGCGCTGCGGGTCGCCCGCCGCCGCGATCAGCGCCGGACCGGCGTCCGCGGGCAACCCCGACGCCCGCGTCCACCGGCTGAGCGAACCGGCGGCGCGGCACCGTCCGTGCCCGCCCGGTACCGGCGGTTACACTCCCGCCATCGTGCGCCTCGCGCCCTGCGCAGACCGTCCGGGGCCGGCGCCGCAGTAGACGATCTCGACAGATGCCCAGAAGGAGTCTGTATGGCCGTGCCACATCCCGCCGCCGCTGCGGCGATCTCCGGCGGCGAGAAAGGACTGGTGGCGGTCATCCTGGTCGTCGCGGTGCTCGCCCTCGGGTTCGCCGTCGTCCTGGTCCGTCAGGTGCTCGCCGCCGACCAGGGCACGCCCGAGATGCAGGAGATCGCGCAAGGCCGTGCAGGAGGGCGCCGCGCGCCTACCTGAACCGGCAGTTCCGCACCCTCGCCGTCTTCGCCGTCATCGTCTTCGTCCTGCTGCTGGTCCTGCCGGTCAACGAGGGCGGCTTCAGCGCCCAGCTCGGCCGCGCGCTGTTCTTCCTCGTCGGCGCGGTGTTCTCGGCGGCCGTCGGCTACATCGGCATGACGATCGCCACCCGCGCCAACGTCCGGGTCGCCGCGGCGGCGCGCGGCGGCGGGCGCGAGCGCGGCTTCCACATCGCGTTCCGCACCGGCGGCATCGTCGGCATGCTCACCGTCGGGCTCGGGCCTGCTCGGCGCCAGCGTCGTGCTGCTCGTCTACAACTCGAACGCGCCGACCGTGCTCGAGGGCTTCGGCTTCGGCGGCGCGCTGCTCGCGATGTTCATGCGGGTCGGCGGCGGCATCTTCACCAAGGCCGCCGACGTCGGCGCCGACCTCGTCGGCAAGGTCGAGGCGGGCATCCCCGAGGACGACCCGCGCAACGCCGCGACCATCGCCGACAACGTCGGCGACAACGTCGGTGACTGCGCCGGCATGGCCGCCGACCTGTTCGAGTCCTACGCGGTCACGCTGGTCGCCGCGCTGATCCTCGGCCAGACCGCCTTCGGCGCGAAGGGCCTGCTGCTGCCGCTGATCATCGGCGGCATCGGCATCATCAGCTCGGTCGTCGGCATCCTCGACCACCAAGCTGCGACGAGCGACCGCAACGGCCTGGTGCCGATCAACCGCGGCTTCTTCATCTCGCGCCGTCGTCAGCTGGTGCTCGTCGCGATCGCCGCGTTCACGTTCCTGCCGACGAACTTCGCCGGGTTCAAGGAGGACGTCGCCGGCACCAAGGGCAACCCCGCGGTGATCGCGCTTCTGTCGCGGTCGCGATCGGCATCGTGCTCGCGGTGCTGATCCAGCAGCTGACCGGCTACTTCACCGACACCATCCGCCGCCCGGTCAAGGACGTCGCGCAGACCTCGCTCACCGGCCCGGCGACCGTCATCCTGGCCGGCATCTCGCTCGGCCTGGAGTCGGCCGTCTACACCGCGGTGCTCATCGCGCTGGCCGTCTTCGGCGCGTTCCTGCTCGGCAGCGGCTCGGTCGCGGTGGCGCTGTTCGCGGTCGCGCTCGCCGGCTGCGGCCTGCTGACCACCGCCGGCGTCATCGTCTCGATGGACACCTTCGGCCCGGTCAGCGACAACGCCCAGGGCATCGCCGAGATGAGCGGCGACATCGACGAGCAGGGCGCTCGCGTGCTCACCGACCTCGACGCCGTCGGCAACACCACCAAGGCGATCACCAAGGGCATCGCGATCGCGACCGCGGTGCTCGCCGCGACCGCGCTGTTCGGCTCGTTCACCCGCGCGGTCATCAACGCCGGCGGCAAGTACGGCGTCGACCTCGAGCAACTTCAACCCGTCGCTGACCGAGCCGAACAACCTGGTCGGCGTGATCATCGGCGCGGCCGTGGTGTTCCTGTTCAGCGGCCTGGCGATCAGCGCGGTCGGCCGCGCGGCCGGCCGGGTGGTGTTCGAGGTGCGCGAGCAGTTCCGCGACCACCCCGGGATCATGGACTTCACCGAGCGCCCGGACTACAGCCGCGTCGTCGACATCTGCACCAAGGACTCGCTGCGCGAGCTGGCCACGCCCGGCCTGCTGGCGATCTTCGCGCCGATCACGATCGGCTTCGCGCTCGGCATCGGCCCGCTGGCCGGCTACCTCGCCGGCGCGATCGGCGCCGGCGTGCTGATGGCGGTCTTCCTCGCCAACTCCGGCGGCGCCTGGGACAACGCGAAGAAGATGGTCGAGGACGGCCTGCTACGGCGGCAAGGGCAGCGAGGCGCACGCCGCGACCGTCATCGGCGACACCGTCGGCGACCCGTTCAAGGACACCGCCGGCCCGGCGATCAACCCGCTGATCAAGGTCATGAACCTGGTCGCGGTGCTGGTCGCGCCGGCCGTCGTCCAGTTCACGGTCGGCGAGCACGAGAACAAGGGCATCCGCGCGCTGATCGCGATCGTCGCGTTCCTCATCATCGCGGCGGCGGTCATCGTCTCGAAGCGCCGCAAGGTCTCCATGGGCGACGCGCCGTCGCAGGCGGACCTGTCGCCTGCCGAGCCGGCCGTCCGGTAGAGACGCGCCAAGGAGGCATCCGCAGCGGCCTCACCGGAGGGGGCGGCGCCGTGACGCAGTACTCGCTGTTCGGCGCCGCCGCGGCCACGCCCACCGTGGACGACCTCGACGGGGTGCTGCTCGCCGGCGGCCACTGGGTGCGCCACGGCGAGGCGCGCCCGGCTGTCGGTCGTCGTCGCCGACCGCTGGCGGGCCGACGCGCTCGCGCGCGGCGTTCGCCGAGCGCGGCCTCGGGCCGGCGGACGCGGTCGTCGACCGCAGACCGGGCACGGCGGTGCGGACCGCGTTCAACGACCGGCTCGCGCCGCACGCCGACCGCTGGACCCGCGGCGCCGGCGAGGCGCCGCCGCCCGGGCTCGCCCTGACGCCGGCGGGCTGCGGCTGTGGGCGATCGCCGCCGGGCGGAGCGACGAGACCGGCTACCTGTTCGCCACCTCGTCCGCCGACGACCCGATCGACCCGATGCACACCGCCGCCGGCGCCCAGCTGGCCCGGCTTCGGCGTGGCCGCGGTGTCGCTCACGGGGCGCGGCCGCACCGGCTGGCGGGTGACGAGCATGAAGCGGCTGCGCCGGCTGGCCGAGCTGCTCGGCGAGCCACCGCCGGGCGCCGACTGGCCGTCCTGAGCGCCCGCCGGCCGGCCGGCGGAACAACTGCGGGCGGCGCGGTGCTGCACCGGAGAAGGCCGCACGCCGCACCGCCGAGCACGGCTTCCCGCCATCGGCGTGGGGTACCGTCCGCGACCGGGACGGCCCGGCCAGGCGTCCCGAAGCGCAGCACAGCACCCCGAGGAGCAGGAACACCGAGTGGCGACGAAGCAGGCCCGGACGAGCACCGGCACCAAGCTGGTGATCGTCGAGTCGCCGGCCAAGGCGAAGACGATCGGCGGCTACCTCGGCCCCGGCTACGTCGTCGAGGCCTCGATCGGCCACATCCGCGACCTGCCGCGCAACGCCGCCGACGTCCCGCCGAAGTACAAGGGCGAGTCGTGGGCGCGCCTCGGCGTCGACATCGACCACGACTTCGAGCCGCTCTACGTCGTCAGCCCGGACCGCAAGCAGCAGGTCAGCAAGCTCAAGGCGCTGGTCAAGGACGCCGACGAGGTCTACCTCGCCACCGACGAGGACCGCGAGGGCGAGGCCATCGCCTGGCACCTGGTCGAGACGCTGAACCCGAAGGTGCCGGTCCGCCGGATGGTGTTCCACGAGATCACCCCGCAGGCGATCGCCCGCGCCGTCGACAACCCGCGCGAGATCGACGAGCACCTCGTCGACGCCCAGGAGACCCGCCGCATCCTCGACCGGCTCTACGGCTACGAGGTCAGCCCGGTGCTGTGGAAGAAGGTGCTGCCGCGGCTGTCCGCCGGCCGCGTGCAGTCGGTCGCCACCCGCATCGTCGTCGAGCGCGAGCGGGCGCGGATGCGCTTCCACACCGCCGAGTACTGGGACGTCGTCGGCACGCTTCGCGCCGACCGCGCCGCAAGCCGGACGACCCCGAGACGTTCACCGCGACGCTGGTCGCGCTCGACGACATGCGGCTCGCCACCGGCCGCGACTTCGACGCCGCCACCGGCCGCGCGCCGGCAGCGACGTCCTGCACCTCGACGAGGCCGGCGCGCGCGGCCTGGCCGCCCGCCTGGACGGCCGGCCGTTCAGGTCGTCCGGGCGTCGAGGAGAAGCCGTACCGCCGCCGCCCGTACCCGCCGTTCATGACCTCGACGCTGCAGCAGGAGGCCGGCCGCAAGCTCCGCTGGTCGTCGCGCGACGACGATGCGCGTCGCGCAGCGGCTGTACGAGAACGGCTACATCACCTACATGCGTACCGACTCGACGAACCTGTCCGAGACGGCGCTGACCGCGGCCCGCACCCAGGCCCGCGAGCTCTACGGCGACGCCTACGTCCCGGCCGAGCCGCGCATCTACACCCGCAAGGTGAAGAACGCGCAGGAGGCGCACGAGGCGATCCGTCCCGCCGGCGACACGTTCCGCACGCCCGGGCGAGGTCGCCCGACAGCTGTCCTGCGACGAGTTCCGGCTCTACGAGCTGATCTGGCAGCGCACGCTGGCCTCGCAGATGTCCGACGCGGTCGGCACGACGGTGTCGGTGCGCATCGGCGGCGACGTCGGTCGCCGGCGAGCGGGCCGAGTTCGCCACGTCCGGCCGCACGATCACCTTCCCCGGCTTCCTGCGCGCCTACGTCGAGGACACCGACGAGAGCAGCGGCGAGAAGGACGACGAGGAGAAGCGGCTGCCGCAGCTGGCGCGCGGCGACGGCCTGGACGCGCGGCGGTTCAGCGCCGACGGAGCACAACACCTCGCCGCCGGCGCGCTACACCGAGCCGTCGCTGGTCAAGGCGCTGGAGGAGCTCGGCGATCGGCCGGCCGTCCACCTACGCCTCGATCATGCAGACGATCCAGGACCGCGGCTACGTGTGGAAGAAGGGCGCGGCGCTCGTCCCGTCCTGGACGGCGTTCGCGGTCGTCGGCCTGCTCGAGTCCTACTTCGGCCGGCTGGTCGACTACGGCTTCACCGCCTCGGTCGAGAACGACCTGGACGCCATCGCCAACGGCGCAGACGTCGCGCGTCGACTGGCTGCGCCGCTTCTACTTCGGCTCCGACGGCGCCGTCCGCGGCGAGGACGCGGCGCGGATCTCCGCGCAGGGCGGCCTGAAGCGGCTGATCGCCAGCCGGCTGGAGGAGATCGACGCGCGCGGGGTCAACTCGATCCCGCTGTTCGACGACGTCGTCGTGCGGGTCGGGCCGGTACGGGCCGTACCTGCAGCGCGGCGGCACGGCGACGGCCGGCGAGCGCGCGTCGCTGCCCGAGGACCTCGCCGCCGGACGAGCTGACGCCGGAGAAGGTCGAGGAGCTGCTGTCCGCGCCGTCCGGCGACCGCGTGCTCGGCGACGGTCGACGGCCGCGAGGTCACGGCCAAGTCCGGCCGCTACGGCCCCTACGTCACCGACGGCGAGAAGTCGGCGTCGCTGTTCAAGACGATGTCGCTGGACACGCGTCACGCTCGAGGACGCCGCGCCGGCTGCTGACCCTGCCGCGCGTGCTCGGCGCGCTCGACGGCGAGGAGGTCACCGCGCAGAACGGCCGCTACGGCCCGTACGTCAAGAAGGGCACCGACTCCCGCTCGCTCGAGCGCCGAGGAGCAGCTGTTCACGGTCACCCTCGACGAGGCGGCGGCGCTGTTCGCCCAGCCGAAGCCGCGCGGCCGCCGCGCCGCCGCCGCGCCGCCGCTGCGGGAGCTCGGCGACGACCCGGTGTCCGGCAAGCCGATGGTGGTCAAGGACGGCCGGTTCGGCCCGTACGTCACCGACGGCGAGACCAACGCGTCGCTGCGCCGCGGCGACGCGGTCGAGGAGCTCACCGACGAGCGGGCGGCCGAGCTGCTGGCCGACCGGCGCGCCCGCGGCCCGGTCGCCAAGAAGGCGCCCGCCCGCAAGGCGCCGGCGAAGAAGGCCGCGCGAAGAAGGCGCGGCCAAGAAGGCCGCCGCAAGAAGGCCCGGCGAAGAAGCGCTGCCGGCCGAAGTCGGCCGACCTGAGCCGTGCCAGTCGGCAGGCCTGCTGGAACTCGAGCCGGTTGCCGAACGGGTCGGCGGTGTGGAACCGCTCGACGCCGGGGACCTCGCCGTCGGCGCGCGTGCACGGGTGACCGGCCGCCTCCACCGACGCCTGGCACCGCTGCCAGGTCGCTCGACGAGGAACGCCGGGTGCGCCTTCCGCGCCGGCGACGAACGGCTCCTCGACACCGAGGTGCAGGACGGCCGTCGCCCGCGGTGAACCAGCACCCGCCGCGCGCGGCGAGCGCCGCCGGCTTGGCCAGCTCCGTCATCCCCAGCAGCCGCGCCGTAGAACGCCCGGGCCGCGTCCTCGCCGCCGCGCGGGATGGCGACCTGCACGTGGTCGTAGCCGGTGATCACGCGGTGCCCGACCGCGAACAGCCGCCGGAACGCGAGCAGCGTCGTCCCGTCCGGCCGGCGCGGGTACGCCTCGCGCAGCGCCGCGCGGTACTCGGCCACGAACGCTCCGCGCCGCCTCGGACAGCGCCGCCAGCACCGGCCGCAGCCCCGTGCCGCGCACCCAGTCCAGCACCGGGTCCTCGCCGGGCAGCACGTGCACGTACGTCGTCTCCCAGACGTCGGCGGCCAGCCCGGCGTCGAGCAGCAGCGCGGCGTACTCCTCCACGCCGGCGACCATGTCCGGCGTGCCGCAGCACGTCGCGCGACGCCGTGCGCCGGCGGCGACCGTCGCGCATCAGCGCGTGCGACGGCGCGTCGAAGTTGCCCGGCACCTGGAACGCCAGCCAGCCGCCGTCCGGCAGCGCCGCGCCCAGCGACGCCAGCAGCGTCCGGTGCGTCGGCACCCACTGCAGGGCGGCGTTGCTGACCACGACGTCGGCGTCGGGCCCGGTGTCCAGTCCTCGATCGCGCCGAGCGAGACGGCGACGCCCGGGACGGCGGCGGCCGATCATCTCCGGCGACAGTCGATGCCCTCGACCCGCGCGCCCGGCCAGCGCTCGCGGCCAGCGACGCGGTCAGCTCGCCGGTGCCGCAGCCGAGGTCGACCACGCGGCGCGGCGACTCGGCGCCCGATCCGCGCCACCAGGTCGACGAACGGCCGGGACCGCTCGTCGTCGTACCGGCCGTACTGCTCCGGGTCCCAGTCCATGCTGTTCCTCTCGACGTCAAGAGACTATCTCTCGATGTCAAGAGATGTGCGACCATGCGGAGCGTGGACGAGGTCGACGCGATCGTCGCGGCGTGGCAGCGGGAGCGGCCCGACCTCGACGTCGAGCCGCTGCAGGTCCTGAGCCGCGTCGACCGGCTCGCCGCAGTGCTGGACGACCGGCGGGCGGCGGCCTTCGTCGAGCACGGCCTGCAGCGGCACGAGTTCGACGTCCTGGCCGCGCTGCGCCGTTGCGGCGCGCCGTTCGAGATGACCGCCGGCGAGCTGGTCGCCGCCACCCACGTGACCTCCGGGACGATGACCAGCCGCCTGGACCGCCTGGTCACCCGCGCCTTCGTCGAGCGCCGACCGGACGCCCAGGACGGCCGGCTGGTCCGGGTCCGGCTGACGACGTCCGGGCGGGAGCGCGTCGACGCCGCCTTCGCCGCCCTCGTCGCCGGGGAGCGAGAGCTCGTCGCCGTCCTGCCGGAGGCCGAGCGGGCCCGGCTCGCCGCGGCGCTGAGGGACCTGCTCGCGGCGGCCGGTGATGACGGGCCCCGCGGATAGTCTGGCGGCCATCAGCGCAGCCGAGTTCGTCCCGCCCGCCGGCCCGCCCGAGGCGTCCGGCGAGGCGTCGGCGTCCGCGGCGCCGCCGGTCTCCAACGGGGACGCGCTGCGCGGGGTCATCCGGGTCCGCCCGTTCCGCCGGCTCTGGTACACCACCGCCCTGTCCAGCCTCGGCGACTGGCTCGGCCTGCTGGCGACGACCGCGATGGCCACCACCCTGGTCACCGGCTACGCCGAGCAGAACTACGCCCTCGGCGGCGTGCTCGTCGTCAAGCTGCTGCCGGCGGTGGTGCTCGGCCCGCTCGCCGGCGCCTTCGCCGACCGGTTCGACCGCCGCCGCACGATGATCGCCGGGGACGCGCTGCGCTTCGCGCTGTTCCTCACCATCCCGATCGTCCACTCGCTGAGCTGGCTGCTGGTCGCGAGCTTCCTCATCGAGTGCGTCAGCCTGTTCTGGCTGCCGGCCAAGGACGCGAGCGTCCCGAACCTGGTCCGCCGCGACCAGGTCGAGGCCGCCAACCAGCTCAGCCTGGTCACGACCTACGGCATCACGCCGGTGCTCGGCGCGGCGCTGTTCTGCCTCCTCAGCCTGGTCACGAACGTCCTCGCCCGGCACCTGGCGTTCTTCCGCACCAACCCCACCGACCTGGCGCTGTACTTCAACGCCGCGACGTTCCTGGTCGGCGCCGTGGTCGTGCTGTTCATCCCCGAGATCAGCGGGTCGCGCCGGCGCGCCGGCGAGCGCCGGGCAGCGCCCCGAGCCTGTTCGGCCTGATCCGCGAGGGGGCGGGCTTCGTCCGGTCCTCGCCGCCTGGTCGGCGGGTTGATCATCGGGCTGGTCGGCGCGTTCGTCGGCGGCGGGGTCGTCATCGGCGCCGGGCGGACGTTCGTCGCCAGCCTCGGCGGCGGCAACGCCGAGTACGGCGTGCTGTTCGGGTCGGTGTTCGTCGGGCTCGGCGCCGGGATGGCGTTCGGCCCGCGGGTGGCGCGGGAGCTGTCGCGCCGGCGGCTGTTCGGCCTGTCGATCGTGTTCGGCGGCGTCTGCCTGGTGCTCGCCGCGCTGATGCCGCACGTCGCGCTGGCGATGGTGTTCGTGCTCGGCGTCGGCTTCGGTGCCGGCATCGCCTACCTGTCCGGGACGACCCTGCTGGGCACCGAGGTCGACGACGAGATGCGCGGGCGGGTGTTCGCGCTGCTGCAGTCGCTGATCCGGATCGTGCTGGTGCTGGCCCTCGCCGCGGTGCCGTTCGTCGTCGCGGGCGTCGGGCGGCACACCGATCGGCGGATTCACCGTCGACGGCACCCGCTTCGTCCTGGTCGGCGGCGGGCTGATCGCCGTGGTGCTGGGGCTGTTCGCCTACCGGAAGATGGACCAGCGCAGTCACGTCGGCATCTGGCAGGACGTGCGCACCTCGCTGCTCCGCGACTCGGTGGCGCGGCGCCGGCTGGCCGGCGGCGGCGTGCTCGTCGCGTTCGAGGGCGGCGAGGGCTCCGGGAAGTCGACCCAGATGCAGCTGCTCGCGCGTTCGCTCGCCGACGAGGGCGTCGACGTCGCTGACCACTCACGAGCCCGGCGCGACCGCCGTCGGCGCCGGCATCCGGGAGCTGCTGCTGCACGCGAGCGAGCCGCCGAGCGCCCGGGCGGAGGCGCTGCTGTTCGCGGCCGACCGCGCGCACCACGTCGACCGGTGATCCGCCCCGCGCTCGAGCGCGGCGCCGTGGTGCTCACCGACCGCTTCGTCGACTGCTCGCTGGCCTACCAGGGCGTCGGGCGGGAGCTGACGATGGAGGAGGTGCGGCGGATCTCGCGCTGGGCGACCGGCGGCCTGCGTCCCGACCTCACCGTGCTGCTCGACGTGCCCGCCGAGGTGGGGCTGTCCCGGGCGCGGACGGCGCTCGGACGCCGACCGGCTCGAGCGCGAGTCGATCGACTTCCACGAGCGGGTGCGGCAGGCGCTTCCGGACGCTGGCCGACGCCGACCCGCGGCGCTACCTCGTGCTCGACGCGCACCCGGCCGCCGCAGGAGTTGGCGCGCCGCGGTGTCGCGGCGGGTGGCGGCGGATGATCCTGCGCGACGCACGCGGCGGGTGCGGCGCCGGACGAAGGTGGGCAGTCGGTGAGCGTGCTGGACGCGCTGGTGGGGCAGCCCGAGGCGGTCGAGGTGTTGCGGTCCGCGGCGGTGGCGGCGGCCGGCACTCGTCGACGGGCGGCGGCGCCGGCCGGTGGCGATGACGCACGCCTGGCTGTTCACCGGGCCGCCCGGCTCGGGACGGTCGGTGGCCGCCCGGGCGCTGGCCGCGGCGCTGCAGTGCACGACGGAGGGGGATCCCGGGCTGCGGGCACTGCTCCGGCGTGCCGCACCGTGCTCGCCCGCAGCCACCCGGACGTGCGGTCCGTGACGCCCGAAGGGCTGTCGATCTCGGTCGCCGAGATGCGGGCGGTGGTCGGGCAGGCCGCGCGCCGGCCGGTGCTCGGGCGGTGGCAGGTCGTGGTCATCGAGGACGCCGACCGGCTCACCGAGCAGGCGTCCAACGCGCTGCTCAAGGCGGTCGAGGAGCCGCCGGCGCGCACCGTGTTCCTGCTCTGCGCGCCGTCCACGCACCCCGACGACGTCTCGGTGACGATCCGCTCCCGGTGCCGGCTGGTGTCGCTGCGGATCCCGCCGGCCGCCGGCGGTGGCCGAGGTCCTCGAGCGCGGACGGGATCGACGCGGCCACCGCGCGGTGGGCGGCCGCCGCCGGGCAGGGCCACGTCGGGCGGTCCCGCCGGCTGGCCCGCGACCTGCCGCGCGCGACCGCCGCGCCGCGGTGCTGGCCATCCCGGCGTCGCTGACCTCGCTCGGCGCGTGCCTCGACGCCGCCGACCACCTCGTCGGCGCCGCCGAGGCCGAGGCGGCGGCGCTGTCCGCCGAGCGCGACGCCGCCGAGACCGAGGCGCTGCAGACCGCGCTCGGCGCCGGCGCCACCGGCCGGGGCACCGCCACGGCCGTGCGCGGGATGGCCGGCGCGGTCCGCGACCTGGAGAAGCGGCAGCAGTCGCGGGCGACCCGCACCCAGCGCGACGCGCTCGACCGCGCGCTGGTCGACCTGGCCGCCTTCTACCGCGACGTCCTGCTGCTGCAGGCCGGCGCCGACGTCCCGCCCGCGCATCCGGACTTCGAGGCCGACGAGCGCGCGGTGGCGCGGCGCTGGCCCCGCCGCAGGTGCTGCGCACGCCTCGACGCGGTCCTGGCCTGCCGGCAGGCGCTGGAGCAGAACGTCAAGCCGCGGATCGCGGTCGAGGCGATGACGGCGGCGCTGCGGCTGCCCGACTGAGGCGGCTACCGTTCAGCCGTGCCTCTCGTCTGCGCGGTGTCGTTCCAGCGCAACGGCCGGCTGTACTACGCCGACCCGGGAGCGCTGACGCCGTCGGTCGGCGACGCCGTGCTGTACCCGACGCCGAGGGCGGCGAGGTCGCCGAGGTGGTGTGGGCGCCGAGTGGGTGTCCGAGGACATGGGCGGGCTGCCCGTGCTGGTCGGGCGTCGCGTCGCCGTCCGACGTGGAGGCGGCGGCCGAGTCGCGCCGCCGGCGGGCCGCCGCCCGGGTCGCCGCCAAACGGCTGATCCGCGAGCACGAGCTGCCGATGAAGCTCAGCGGCGTCGACTGGGTGGCCGCCGACGACCGGACGGTCATCTACTTCACCGCGCCGCACCGCGTCGACTTCCGCGCGCTGGTGCGCGACCTGTCCGCGACGCTGCACGGCCGGGTCGAGCTGCGGCAGCTGTCGGCGCGGGACGAGGCGCGGCTCACCGGCGGCATCGGCTCGTGCGGGCGGGAGCTGTGCTGCTCGACGTTCCTGGTCGACTTCGAGCCGGTGTCGATCCGGATGGCGAAGGACCAGGACCTGCCGCTGAACCCGCTGCGCATCTCCGGCGCGTGCGGGCGGCTGATGTGCTGCCTGAAGTACGAGCACCCGCTGTACCAGGAGTTCGCCGCCGCGGCGCCCGCGGTCGGCGAGGACGTCGAGACGCCGGACGGGGACGGGACGGTCGTCGGGCACAACGTGCCGTCGGAGTCGGTGGTCGTCCGGATGGCCGCCGACGGGCGACGGACGACGTGCGCGCTGGCGTCGGTGTGCTCGTCGCGCCGCGCCTACGAAGGCACCCACGGCGCGGGCGAGGCCGGCCGGTAGACTCCGACGGGTTGTCGCCGCTCGCCGGCGCCACGCCGCCTTAGCTCAGTCGGACAGAGCGACGCACTCGTAATGCGTAGGTCCGGGGTTCGATTCCCCGAGGCGGCTCCACCCTCCACCCCAGCAAATCCGGGCCCTCTGTGCCGATTACCCATCGTCTCCTCCGATCGATCGAGCCGTTCTTGCCCCGTGGTGCCCCCAATTCGCCGTCGCCCAGGTAGCCGCCGCTGGGAGCGGGGAACAGCGGGTCGACTAGTGACCTCCCGCGGGCCCACCGGTCGACGATCGGGATGACACCGGCGAGGAGGGGGACGGTCCGCGCCCGGCTGGTTTTGACGGTCGTCGTGTCGCCGACCGGGATCGCAGCTGAGCCAATCGCAGTCGAAGCAGACCACGCCTCGGCGCCCGCGTCTGCTCTCCGAGACGCGGAACTCCGACGACGAAGCGTCTGGTCTCCGGCTGCCACGCCGAAGACACGAGGGGCGCCTCCGCAGGGTGGGGCGTCGCGTCGGCGGTCACCGGCGACCCGGCCGTGTCCGTGTCCGTGTCACACCAGGGCCCGGACGGCGGGGACCGGTAGCCGCCATCGTCAACCTCTGCTGATCGGGGACGCCGGCCCGGGGTGGCCCCGGCGGCGGGATGGCAGGCGCCGACCGACCTGCGAGGGATGTCCGTGGGGTTCCGGTTCGCCCCGGCTGGCATTACGGTCCGGCGTGCGCCACCACCGCGGCTGGCGCTCGACTGGAGGTTTCATGCGCAGACCCGTGGTCGGCCGGCTCGGGGCGCTCACCGGGGCGCTCGGGTTGGCGACTTTGGCGTTGGTCGTCCCCGCCGTCACACCGGCGGCCGGCGCGGCCTTGCCTGCACCGCACCCGACGGTCTCGGGTCATGTCCGACCGGACCTCGGCCCGAACGTGGTCGTTTTCGACCCCGGCATGTCGACCAGTGACATTCAGGCCAAAGTCAGCAAGATCTACAGCCAGCAGGTGAACAACGAGATGGGCACGCAGCGCTATGCGCTGCTGTTCAAGCCGGGTGTCTACGGAAGCGCGACGACCCCCCTGAACATCCAGGTCGGCTACTACACGGAGGTCGACGGCCTCGGACAGGACCCGGGCGACGTCGTCATCAACGGCACCGTCACGGCTAACGGCCTGAACGACGGGACTGGCGCGCTCGACATCTTCTGGCGCTCGGTGTCGAACCTCAAGATCAACTACTACTCGAGCGCCGACGACGCCTGCCACACCAGCAACGAGATGTGGGCCGTCTCTCAGGCCGCGCCGATGCGCCGTGTCGACGTGAACGGCTTCACGACGTTCATGCCGTACTGCGAGAACCCGAACTACGCGTCGGGTGGTTTCGTGGCGGACTCCAACCTCGAGGGCGGCGCGCTCAACGGCTCGCAGCAGCAGTTCTACGTCCGCAACACCAACATCGGAACGGCCGGCTGGTCCAACTCGGTGTGGAACCAGGTCTTCTCCGGCGACACGGGCAACGTCCCTGCGGACTCGTTCCAGGCGGGCGGCCCCTACTACACGACGCTCGCGACGACGCCGAAGAGCAAGGAGAAGCCGTACCTCTACATCGACTCGTCCGGCAACTGGAACGTCTTCGTGCCCTCGGCCCAGACGAACTCCGTGGGCACGACGTGGGCGAACGGACACACGCCTGGCACGTCGTTGCCGCTGTCGAGCTTCTACATCGCGAACGCGTCGTCGTCGGTCTCCGACATCAACAACGCGCTGTCGAGGGGGAAGAACCTGCTGCTCACGCCTGATGTGTACGACGTCGCCCGGACGATCAAGGTCAAGCGCGCCAACACGGTGGTCCTCGGCCTCGGCATGGCGACGCTGACCGCAGGGAACGGCGCAACGGCGCTCAGCACGGCTGATGTGCCCGGCATCGACATCGCCGGCCTCATCGTCGACGCGGGGCCTGTCAACTCGGACGTGCTCGTGCAGATCGGCACAGCGAACGGCAACAACGGCGTGCCGCACCGGTCGGCCTCTGACCCGACAGCTGTCCAGGACCTCTTCTTCCGCATCGGCGGCCCGCACGTCGGGAAGGCCACCACGGCGCTCGTCGTCAACCAGGACAACACCATCCTCGACGACCTCTGGGCGTGGCGGGCCGACCATGGTGTCCCGGGGTCGGTCGGCTGGACGGTCAACACCGCCGACCACGGCGTGATCGTCAACGGCGACAACGTCACGGCGACGGGGCTGTTCGTCGAGCACTTCCAGAAGGAGGACGTGATCTGGAACGGCGACAACGGGGTCGATGTGTTCTTCCAGAACGAGACGCCGTACGACCCGCCGTCCCAGGCTGCCTGGGACCAGCCGGGCCCGAACATCGGGTACCCCGCCTTCCAGGTCGCTGACGACGTCCAGACGTTCCACGGCTACGGCATGGGCAGCTACGTGGTGCAGAACCAGACGACCGCGACGGTCTACGCGACCGAGGCCTTCCAGGCGCCAACGCGTCCGGGTGTGCAGTTCACGCACGTCGAGACGGTCTACATCGCCGGCAACGGCGGCTACAACACCGTGATCGACGGTGTGGGCGGCTCCGCCACGAGCGCCGCGGGTGTCGGCATCCCGGTTGTCGTCGTCCAGTACCCGTGACCTTGGAGACGCACGACAACTGAACAGCACCGCCTCCGGTGGCCGGGGCGCGAGAAGCGTCCCGGCCATCGGCCTGTCCGGCGGCGGCCCGTAGGACAGCCGCCGGACGGCGCCTGGACGATCGGCGAATCTCGGCGCCCGGTGCCCCACAGGCCGGACGGCCGTAGTCATGGGCGCGGTAGTCGGCCGCGCCAGCGGTGATGCCCCGTACGGCGGGAGCCCGAGCTCGCCGCACCGCACGGCGACTGCTGCGCCGACTCGTCGTGCGCCGGCCGGGAGCCTGACCCGCTAGTCCGGACACCTGATCTGAGGCGATGATCGTCTCGGGAAGGGAGTTCTGGATGCCTGTCGCCAAGCCGCCGGAGTTCCGGCGTCGAGCTGTCGAGTTGGCCCGTCGTAGGGAGAAGCCGATCCGGGAGATCGCGGCCGATTTGGGGATCGCGGAGTCCTGTCTGCGTCGCTGGATGAAGCTGGATGACGTCGAGGCCGGACGGGCCGAGGGGCTGACCAGCGACGAGCGAGCCGAGCTGGTTCGGCTGCGGCGCGAGTTGCGGGTCAAGGAGATGGAGATCGAGATCCTCAAGCGCGCCTCCTTGGAGTCAACCGGTCAGCGCAACACCGTCGATGATCTGGTCGGAGGTGGGGCATGGCGCGGAAGCGTCCCGGGACGTGGTGTAACTCTGCGGCCGGTTCGGCGTGGGTGACCACGACGTTGAAGGCCATCGTGTGAAGGTCAGCGAGACCACGCCAATGGTTCTCGCGGAAGGACACAACACACGATGGCTCTGGACCAGTCTGCCCTGCTCGACATGCTTGAGGCGCTCAAGGGTGCCGATGTCGAGGAGCGGATCCGGCAGGCGGCGACGACGATCTACCAGGCGTTGATCGAGGCCGAGTTGACGGCGGTGATTGGCGCCGGCCCGCACGAGCGCAGCGACTCCCGCAGCGGCCTGCGCAACGGGCACCGGCCCAGAGACGGTCAGCACGACGGCGGGGGACCTGGAGCTGCGGATCCCGAAGCTGCGGGCCGGGTCGTTCTTCCCGTCGCTGCTGGAGCGGCGACGCCGGGTGGACCAGTCGTTGTTCGCGGTGATGATGGAGGCCTATCTGCATGGCACGTCGACGCGGAAGGTCGACGACCTGGTGAAGGCCCTCGGCGCGGACACCGGCATCTCCAGGAGCGAGGTGAGCCGGATCTGCGCGGAGCTGGACGTCGAGGTGGCGGCGTTCCGGGACCGCCGCCTGGCCGACCAGCCGTTCCCGTACGTGTTTCTGGACGCCACCTACTGCAAGGCCCGGGTGGATCGCCGGGTGGTGTCCCAGGCCGTCGTGGTCGCCACCGGAGTCGCGGCCGACGGGCGGCGTGAGGTGCTCGGCTTCGACGTCGGTGACAGTGAGGACGGCGCGTTCTGGACCGCGTTCCTGCGCTCGCTGAAGACCCGCGGCCTGAGCGGGGTGCAGCTGGTCATCAGCGACGCCCACGCCGGGCTGACAGCCGCGATCGAGGCCGTCTTCCTCGGTGCCGGCTGGCAACGGTGCCGGGTGCACTTCCTGCGTAACGTGCTCGCCCGGATCCCCAAGGGCCACGCCGAGATGGTCGCCGCCGCCATCCGCACCGATGTTCGCCCAACCCGACGCCAGCCACGTCCGCGACCCGCTCGACGTCATCGCGGGCATGCTCGGTCGCCAGTTCCCGAAGGTCGAGACCATGCTGCGCGAGGCCGCCGGTGACGTCACCGCCTTCGCCGACTTCCCGGTCAGCCACTGGAAGAAGATCTGGAGCACGAACCCGCTCGAACGGGTGAACAAGGAAATCAAGCGCCGCACCGACGTCGTCGGCGTCTTCCCGAACCCTGCCGCCCTGCTCCGCCTGGCCGGCTCCGTGCTCGTCGAAACCCACGACGAATGGCAAGTCAGCGACCGCCGCTACCTCTCCGAAGCCTCCATGGCCACCGTCCTCACGACAGCGCAGCCGACCAAGGAGGTAGCGACACCAGCACTGCTCACGGCATAGTCAGCACCGAACTCGCTGACATGATCACGAAACCGGAGTTACACCACTCCACGGGACGTTGCCCGCATGACGAAGATCGGCAGGCCGGGGTTGCCGTCGGGCCGGCGGCAGCAAGTGTGGGAGATGTGGAAGGCCCGGCATTCGATTAGCGACATTGGCCGCGAGGTCGGCTCGCCGCCCGGTTCGGTGTTCTCGATCCTGTTGCCGTTGGGTGGGATCTATCAGCCGCCGCAGCGGCGACGGCCGGGTTGTCTGACGCTGTCGGAGCGGGAGGAAATTTCGCGCGGCTTGGCAGCTGGCGAGTCGTATCGGGTGATCGGGGCGCGGCTGAACCGGCCGGCGTCGACGGTGAGCCGCGAGGTCGCCCGGAACAGGGGCCGCTGTCGGTATCGGGCCATCGATGCTGAGGACCGGGCTTGGCGGCGGGCGCGGGCCGAAGACCTGTGTGCTCGAGCGACGCCCGCAGCTGCGCGCCTTCGTGGCGGCCAAGCTGGCTGAGGACTGGTCGCCGGACCAGATCGCGGGACACTTGGCCAAGCTGCATCCGGTGGGGTCGGTGATGCGGGTGAGCCACGAAACGATCTACAAATCGCTGTTCATCCAGTCCCGCGGTGTGCTGGCCAAGGAACTGCAGCGTCATCTGCGCACTCGCCGCCCGATCCGGCGCAGCGTGCACAACACCGTGACGGGGCAGTGGCGCTCGCAGATCCGCGACGCGGTGTCGATCAGCGAGCGGCCAGCGGAGGTCGCCGACCGTGCCGTGCCGGGGCACTGGGAAGGTGATCTGCTGCTCGGGCGGCACTGGACTCAGGTCGCCACGCTCGTCGAGCGTGCCACCCGCTTCACCGTGCTCGTGCAGCTGGACAACCGCGAGATGACCACCGTGAGCGCCGGGCTGAAACGCGTGATGCCCCGCCTTCCCTCGCACCTGCGCAAGACCCTGACCTGGGATCGCGGGATGGAGCTGGCAGACCACAGGAACGTCAGCATCGACACCGGCCTGGCCGTCTACTTCGCCGACCCACGAAATCCCTGGCAACGTGGCACGAACGAAAACACTGCGAGTCTTGCCCTGGCCTGCTGAGGTTTGGCGGGCGAGGGTGGTGCCGGTGGCCGGAGTGGCTCTCGAAAATACTGGCCGCCCCGTTAAGGCGTGCCTTCCATTTGACCTGCCCTTTCGCCGCCGGCACCAGCCTGGCCCACTCGTGGCTAGATCAGGAGCTTGTCCGTCTGCGGGCGTGACCTCTCACGGTGCTGCCCCGACAGATGACCTCTCCCAGGTCGGTGCCGACGTCGATCGTCCGACTCGAGGGAAGGACAACCGAAGTGGTCATGCTGGCAGAGCGCTACCAATTCACGCCCGGGTACCGGCTGATATCCGGGCGTGCAATGTTGCTCCCGCCGGCGCGGGGAGATAAAGCGTACTGGGCTGAGCATCAGCGGCGCAGTGCAGCACGGAGCGAATGCGACCGGTGACGCCGGATCCGCTGTTCCAGCTGAGTGTCGGCCCGGGCGGGGCGGCCCGTTGCTGCGCGTCGCCGGCGAGCTGGACGCCGTCAACGCCGGCCAGCTGCGTGACGGCGGGACGCAGCTGGCCGCCGCGCATCCTGCGGCAGTGACGCTTGAGCTGTCCGGGCTGCGGTTCCGCGACGCCGCCGGCCTCGACGCTTTCGTCGAGCTGCGCGCCGCCGCCGCCGACAGCGCTGGCGTCCGCCTTGTACTCCGCGGCTCGACAGCACGGCTCCGCCGACTGCTGCAGATCACCGACCTGACCTACCTCATCGACGCCGGACACGCCGCCCACCCCACCACGCCAAGCAGCTGGCGCGTCAAGCACCTGGCCCAACCGCCCGACGACGTCAGGCCGTGACCGCGACCCGCGGCCCGCGGCCCACAGGATCCGACGACCGCACCAGCCCGGGCCGAGCCCAGTCCCACCTGCGGTGCTGCGCTGAGTAGGGTCGTCTGTGATCAGTGACGGCGTTGAACTGTCAGTCGCCTGCTGGCACCGCTGTGAGGAGCCCGGCCGTGGCGGACTGGTCGTGGCATCGCCGGCGCAGCTCTGACCCCGATGCGCCCGCTCGCGAGCAGGCCGGTACAGCCGACAACGGCGATGGCCGGCGTCACGGCGTCGGGGGTGCGGACATCGCGGTCCAGTTCCGGGCGGAGTGGACGGGTGTGGGGGATCCGGAGACGGCGGTCGCCGAGCTGCTGCCGGTGCGGCTGGCGCGGGCGTGCGTGCAGGTGCTGCCGGTGGCTGCGGCGGGCCTGAGTCTGCTCAACGACCGGTTCCGGGTGCCCCTGGGTGCCAGCGATGAGATGGCGACGCAGGCCGAACGGCTCCAGTTCACCGCTGGTGAAGGCCCGTGCTTGGACGCCGCCCGCAGCCAACGCCTGCTCGTCGCCTCCGCCGCGGACATCGCGGCGAGGTGGCCGGTGCTGGCCGAGCAATTGGTCCGGCGGACTCCCTACCGGGGCATCGTCTCGCTGCCGCTGGACCTCGGGGCGGGGCTCAGCGGCGCGGTCGATCTCTACGCCACCGACGCCGCCCAGCTGGCTGCGATCGGGCTCGCCGACGCCATCCGAGTGGCGAGCCTGATCGTCGACGCGCTGCGGATCGCCCAGGCCATCAGCAGCCCGACCTCACCCTGGACCGACCGGCCGGAACCGGTCTGGCTCAGCGGGCCGGCCGCCGAGCGCCGCACCCAGGTCTACATCGCGATGGGCATGGCCATGACCCGCTTCGCGGTCACCGCGTCCGACGCCCTTGCCCTACTGCGCGGCTACTCCTTCAGCCACGACAGCGACCTCGACGAGACCGCCGACGCCCTCGTCAACAACCGGCTGACCCTCGAAGACATCAACCAGTAGAGAGCCGTCCAGCGCCGCAGCCTGGCGGCGGTGTTCGCCTGGCGCCGCCCTGCGCGCGCTGCCTGACCCCGGAGCGTCGCCCGGCCCGAGCCGAAAGGTAGCCGGGGCGCTGCTCCGATGACACGCCGGACGGCCGGCGACCGGGTGTGCCGTAGGACAGGCTCGGCGTGTCGTCCCGGTTACCGGGGTGTGCCGGTCGACGTTGGTCGACTGGGCCGCCGCGGCCCGTGGGGAGCTTGACGCGGCCCGGCGGCGTATTTCAGGCTTGGAAGACAAGCCCGTCGTGCGCGGTCTGGTACTCGAGCTGGTTGGAACGCCCGAGCACGCTGGGCCCCAAGTGCGTCAGAAGCAGTCGTTCGGTCGCCAGCTGGTGACCGTGCTCGCGCAGGGTGGTGAGGTCGAGGTGGTACCGGACCGGCCGGTCGTAGGTGTAGGCCTCGCACGCGAACACGTTCGTTCCCTCGGCCGCCTCGATCAGCGCGTCGGTCCACGCGGTGTCACCGGAGTAGCCGAACCGCGCCCCGCCCAGATGGGTCTGCACCGCCAGCGCCGGCGCGCCGCTGGCGTGGTCGACCTCCCAACTGCGCACCGTCAACGGTCCGATCACCTGGCTGCCACCGCAGCCGTCCAGCTCGACGACCCGCACCTTGAAGCGGCGCGCCACCGCGGTGGAGCCGGGATACAGCACTTCCATCGCCGCCGCTAACCGCTCACCGGTGCCTGCCGGCCCGAGCACCGTCAACGGTGCGGCGCGGCGGGTGAACTGGCCATCGAGGACGAGGAACGGCAGACCGCCGAAGTGGTCACCGTGCAGGTGGCTGACGACCACCGCGTCGACCTCGCCCGGGTCAACTGCCTGGGCCTTCATCGCGGTCAGACTCGTCGCTCCGCAGTCCACCAGCACCGTGAACTCCTCGGCTCGCAGCCGGATGCAGGTCTGGAACCGGCCGCCGCTGCCGAACGCATCCCCGCTGCCGACAAACCTGATCTCCATCCACCAACCCTCCAGGGTCACCACCGTCCCGGGCTACCCCACCAGCGTGATTGGTCCGGCAGCCGCAGCAGTGCGAGCTCCCGCAGCGCGGTGAGGGTTGCCGATCCGGAGTAGTTGCCGAGCGCCGGGTCGATCTTGTCGGGCGGCGTAGACGTTGCCGTGGGCCATTCGACGGTGAAGCGCTTCCGGGCGATGTCCACAACCTTGATCTGCTCGGCAGCGCGGAGCACAGTAGCCGGGGTGACGCCGCCAGCTCGGAGGGCATGGGCCGGACCGCGCAGCGGCTGGTGCAAGCCCGCACCGCGAACCCCGACCCGAAACTGCTCGGGGTAGCGCTGTTCGACATCCCGGCCACCGCGCCGTCGGGCCTGCTGCACGATGAGGTGACAGTTGACCTGACCCACGAGTTTCGTTCCAGCGCGGCTGGCTAACTGACTGCGGCGATGGGTTCGTGGTCGACCGTAGTTCGTGCTCGATAGGGGTGCGGTAGGCGAGCGCGGAGTGGCGGCGCTGGCGGTTGTGGAATATCTCGATGTACTCGAAAATGGCGTTCGCCAGCTCCACCCTGGTCTTCCATCTGCGCCGGTTGAGCAGCTCAATCTGCATCGAGGACCAGAAGCTCTCCATCATGGCGTTGTCGAGGCCGTCGCCGACGGTGCCGAAGCTCGGAAGCAGGCCCGCGGAGCGGATCTTCTCGCCGAAGACCCAGGAGGTGAATTGCGTCCCGTGGTCGGCGTGGACCACGCCGCCTGGGGCTGGTCGCCGGTTGCGGATGGCCATGTCCAGGGCGTTGACCACAAGCGTCGAGTCCTGTTTTGAGTCGATCGACCAGCCGACGATGCGGCGACTGAACGCGTCGAGCACCGCGGCGCAGTACAGCCACCCCTCCCGCGTCCGGTGCTGCGTGATGTCGGTGACCCAGAGTTCGTTGGGTCGTAGCCGATGGAACTTGCGGTTGACCAGATCATCGGCGGCGGCGACGCCGCGCAGCCGCTTGACCCGGATGGGGCCGGGCAGCCCGTAGAGCCCGGCTCGAGTCATCAGCACCGACACGGTGCGTTCCCAAACGGTTATGCCCATACCGAGGGTGAGTTCGGCGTGGACGCGGCGGTAGCCGTAGGTGCCGCGCGAGGCGACGTGCACCTCGCGGATCAGCCCGGTCAGCCACTGCCGGCGCAGCTGCGTCTTGGTCGTCGGTGCGCGCTTGGCGAGGTAGTAGTTCTGCCGGGCGACACCGAGCACCCGGCAGGCGCGGTCGACGGGCACCCCGGCGTCAGCGAGACGCTCGATCACCGGGAAGAGCCTTTTGGGCGGGGCCGGTCCTCCCCGAGGAACTTCGCTGCCTGCCGGATGATGACCAGCTCGGTCTCGAGCTCCCGGATGCGTCGCCGCCCCGTGCGCAGCTCCGCCGACTCCATGGTGCTGACTCCTGGGATCTCGCCGCGGTCGATGCGGTCCTGCTTGACCCACTTCGACAGCGTGACCGGATGGATGTCAAGTTCGGTCGCGGTCTGCTTCTGCTCTTTGCCGGCCCGGACCAGGGCGACCGCCCGGGCACGGAACTCGGCGGGATAGGCACGTGGCACAGCGCTCAGCCTCTCGATGAGGCAGTCACTTAGCCAGCAGACTGGAACGCTTCTGGTGGGTCAGGTCACCGGAGACACCGAACACCACCGAGCAGCGGGAGGCCGAGATCCCCAGTACCCGCACCGGCGGCCGAGCCACCGCGGCCGCCCACGAGGATCTAGATGAAGTGCTCCGGCGCCGGCATCCGGGTTTTTTTTGCGCCGCTGTTCGACGGGCAGCCGGTGTGGGCCCGTAACTTTGAGGACCTGTCGTATGAGTGGCGGCGGCTGTTCAGCGAAGTTCTCGGACCGTTCCTGCTGGTCCTCGTCGGCGCCGGCGGTGCCGTGCTGGACCAGATCACGCACGGCGCGATCGGGCGCGGCGCCGCGGTCACCGCCCCGGGGCTGAGGGTGGCAGCGATCATCCTGTTCATGGGCGCGGTCTCCGGCGCGCACCTCAACCCCGCCGTCAGCCTGGCGTTCGCGTTGCGCCGCGACTTCGCTTGGCGCCGCGTCCCAGGCTATGTCCTGGCGCAGCTGGCCGGCGCGGTCATCGCCGCCGCGGTGCTGCGGGCACTGTTCGGCACCTCCGCCCATCTCGGCGCCACCCTGCCCCAACCCCGGTTTCGAAGCGGGCAGGCGTTCGCGCTCGAACTGCTGCTGACGTTCGGGCTGGTCAGCGTCATCCTCTGTGTCTCCTCCGCCGCGCAGAACGTCGGCCAGTTCGCCGCCCTCGCCGTCGGCTCCTACATCGTGTTGGCTGGGCTGTGGTCCAGCCCGGTCAGCGGCGCCTCAATGAACCCCGCCCGCTCCTTCGGCCCCGCCATCGTCGGCGGCGACTTGCACCAGCTTTGGATCTACCTGCTCGCCCCGCCGCTCGGCGCGATCGCCGCCGCCGCGGCGGCGTGGCTGCTTCGCGGACCCGGCGGGGACTACACCGCTCGCACCGCTGCCGCAGGAAAGCTCAAGTCCTGAGCGCCCCGGCAAGGACAGGTAAGCATGGGTGTCCCACGGCGCTGTCCTCAGGCCCTCGTCGACGGGCTGGTCCGGAGCGTCGGCGGTCACGGCTCACTTGCTGACCGAGGCCCCGTACATCTCGGCGAAGTGCGCGCTGATCTCGCCGGTGGTCAGGCCCTTGGCGTAGAGCGAGGGCACGACCTGATCGACGCCCTGGAGCCGGCGCTGCCGCTTCTTCACGATCTGCGGCTCGAACGTGCCCGCACGATCCCGGGGCACCTCGATCTCGATCGGACCCGCTGACTCGGTCAGCACCGTCTTGACGCGGGTGCCGTGGCGGATGTTGCCCGCCCCGGCACCGGCCGGGTCGCGCTTCTCAAAGCCCAGATGCTCGGTCATCTACTCGTTCAGCGAAGTCTCGAGCACCGTCCTTGAGCAGCCCGTCCGAGCCGGTCAGCGACATGCCCTGTTCCTTCGCCAGTCAGACGAGTACAACCGCGGCCCGCTGCTCCGCGGGCTGCTCCTCACTCTTCTTCGCCACACCATTCAGTGTCGCCGTGATCGGACGCCAACCCTTCTCGCAGAGCTCCCGCTCGACGTGTTAGGCCGGGAACACCTTTAGTCGGACAGTCCTCAGGCCGGGGTTGCGCCGGCGGGCGTAGCCCCGTTGGCGCCGGCCGGGACGGCCGGGGTCGCGCCGTTGGTGGGGTGAGCTGGGCTGATCGGGTTTGCGGCGGCTTTCTCGCGGGTTAGGAAGGCGCCGAGTTCGGCGATGGTGGTCATCAGGGGCGCGGGGAACACGACGGTGGTGTTCTTGTCTACGCCGATCTCGACCAGGCTTTGCAGGTTTCTTAGTTGCAGCGCGAGCGGGTGGGCCATCATGGTGTCCGAGGCGTCGCCCAAGGCGGCGGCGGCGAGGGATTCACCCTCGGCGTTGATGATCTTGGCGCGCTTCTCGCGTTCGGCTTCGGCTTGGCGGGCCATCGCCCGTTTCATGCTGTCCGGCAGTTGGATGTCTTTCAGCTCGACCAGGGTGACCTCGACGCCCCAGTCGACGGTGGCGACGTCGAGGATTTCCCGAATGTCTAGGTTGATCTTATCTGTTTCGGACAGGGTCTGGTCCAGGGTGTGCTGACCGACGACCTTGCGCAGCGTGGTCTGGGCGATCTGGTTGATCGCGGCCTGCACATTCTCGATCGCCAGCACCGATTTCACCGCATCGACGACCTTGTAGTACGCCACAGCCGAAACGTCGACGCTGACGTTGTCCCGGGTGATGATGCCTTGAGACTGGATGGGCATCGTCACGATCCGCAGCGATACCCGGTGCAGCACGTCGACGACCGGGATGATCAACCGGAAGCCCGGACCACGCGGGCCGCGGATCCGTCCCAGCCGGAACAGCACCCCCTGCTCATACTGCTTCACGATCCGCACCGCCAACGCCGACGCCAGCAGCAGCAGGACCAGGACAACGACAACAACAGTGATCACGACGCTCATCGGATTCCGATTTCACGAGAATGGGACTGGGACATGGCGGCCCGAAGGCCCGCTGCCGCGCTAAGCACAGCCGCGGCTCTCCGTGGACCGAAGAGTCGCGGCGCCTAGATCGCCACCGTCGGTCGTCACGGCAGGATCCGACCGCCGTCGGTCTCCCACGCCGCGGCCGACAGCACATCACGACCGCCCCCGCGCTCGGTATCTCCCGGCGCACCGCGCGACACCGGCATCACGGCGGCACCGGCATTAGCACCGGCACGCGGATCGTCGACGGCACGGCCGGGGTCCGAACCGAGCCGGCTTTGCAGCCCAGCCCGCTGGTCCGACTCCAGGCCGGTTAGCTCGGCGGTCAGATGCGTGGAAGATGCGGTGAGGTTCATGATGCGCGCCGCTCCAGGCCGACCGGCCCGGTTCGCTGATCGCCGCGGGCGAGGCCAGCGTGGAGGCCAGCGTCCGAAGTGCCCGAGGTAACACCGACTGTACTCCGCCATCAGCCCAGCACCGTCGAGGTCAGGGCGGGCCGAGGCAGCGCGCCGGCTGCGGACACGCCGGCGACCTCGAGCGCCCATCCGATCCGGCACCGTGGACGGTGAGTGGGTAGGAACCGGGGGCGCCCCGGTAGACCCCAACGGCCCGTGACCTCTGGCCAATCCGCTCGGTGTCCCACCACGCGCGGATGGCATCTGAGGTCGGTGACTAGCCAGGTCAGCGGCCCGCCGATGCGACACCATGGGCTACCTGCGCTGCTACGTCGGCTGTGTTGGCGGCGGAACGCGAACCCTCAAGATTGGATCCACCGTGAATCCTTGGCGAGAGCATCCTGGCGTCCGAACCGGCGACCGGCTGCGCACCGGGGAACGAGCCGCCGACCTGGTGCGCAACGGGATGGGGTCCTGGCCGTTCGTGTTCGCCTTTCTCGCCCTCATGGCCATCTGGGCGGGGTTGAACGGCCACCACGGATTCGATCCCTATCCATTCATCCTGCTCAACCTGTTCCTGTCGATGATCGCCGGCCTGCAGGGCGCCATCTTGCTCATCTCGGCCAAACGCGCCGACTCCATCAGCAGCGAGGTCGCCCTGCACACCCTGGCCAACACCACCCGCCTGCAAGAGCTGATCGAAGCCAACACCGCGCTCACCACGACCGTGTCTCAGCTCGCGAGGCAGATCCACGATCACGTTTGCGCCGACGACCCCCAGCTGAACGGTCCATCCCGTTAACGGCGTTTCCGGCGGGGCTGTCCCTAGCTCCTTTGTGAAGCCGCGGCGCGTTGGACGGGCACGACCACGTCGGCTCGTAGCGCTACGTAAATGACGTCGGAGAGGCGGCGTTTGAGGATTCGCAGGGCCTCGCGGCCGCTGTCCCGCTTTCCTTGCGTCGAGTTACTATGGCACGGGCTAGCGGGTGGCAGCGGGCGCCGCTTTTCTGACGTCAAGCGGCGGAGCTCGCCGTTGCCCGTCGACAACTCGTGGCAAGGTGCCCGTGACTGATGTGACTGGTGGTGCTGACACGGGTTTCCCTGTGTTTAGGGTCAGCGGGTCTGGCGGGTTCGCTCCACGTAGTTTCTGCCTTCGTGGCTACTGTCGGTAGTGCGGCCCGCCGGACGTTAAGGACCGGCCGGCGTGGCTTGAGAGGAGCGTGGCGTCGCCCCTGACAGGGATATGCCCGCCGACCGGCCCGTGCCCCTCAACGGAAGGACACACGGGTCGATGGTCACGCTGGGAATCGACGCGCACAAGCGCACGCACACCGTCGTCGCTGTCGATGAGCACGGGCGGCAGATCGCCGAACGCACCGTCGGAACAACGACGAAAGATCACCTGGGCTTGTTGCGGTGGGCCGACCAGTTTGATGGCGGCGAGCGCCGGTGGGCGGTCGAGGACTGCCGGCACCTGTCGCGCCGGTTGGCGCGTGATCTGCTGGTCGCCGGTGAAGCGATCGTGCGAGTGCCGCCGAAGATGATGGCGCAGGTGCGCACGTCGACGCGGACGTTCGGCAAGTCCGACCCGATCGACGCACTCGCGGTCGCCCGGGCCGCGCTGCGCGAGCCGAATCTGCCGGTCGCCCGCCTGGACGGCCCAGACCGGGAGGTCCGGCTCTTGGTCGACCATCGGGAATCACTGGTGGCAGAACGCACCCGCGCGATCTGCCGGCTGCGATAGCACCTGCATGAGCTCGACCCAGGCTGGGAGCCCAACGCCCGCACCTTGGACCGGGCGAGCGCTTATGACCAGCTCGAGGCTCACCTGGCCGACGTCGAGGCTGTCGACGGCGTCGACGGCGCCGACGGCATGAACGGCGTGGTCGCGCGGCTGGCCCGCATCCTGACCGCGCGCTGCCGCGACCTGACCAGCGACATCGACCAGCTCACCGAGGAAATCACCGACCTCGTCGAGCAGCGTGCCCCGGCGTTGCTCGCCCTACCTGGCTGCGGTGCGTTGACCGCGGCCAAGATCCTCGGCGAGACCGCCGGCATCGACCGGTTCCGCTCCAAGGACTGCTACGCCCGATACAACGGCACCGCGCCAATGCCCGTGTGGTCATCGAACAGGCCCCACCACCGACTGAGCCGAACCGGTAACCGCCAGCTCAACGCCGCCCTGCACCGCATCGCCATGACCCAGGCCCGCTGCCACCCACCGGCACGCGCCATGATCGACCGACCCAAACAGGACGGTGACAGCGGATTGGAAGCCCTACGAGTCCTCAAACGCCGCCTCTCCGACGTCGTCTACGCAGCGTTACGCGCAGACCTGAAACAAGTCGCCCCCGCCGTCGCCGCTTGACAGAGGAGCTAGCGACACCCCGACCACCGAGCCGTCAGCCTGCAGATGGTCATGCGGTCATCCAGGACCTGGCTGTCGCCCAACCGGATCCGCTTGCGGGTAATGGTCGGCCCACGTCGTTGAGCTGCGCACCCTGCTCATGCGGGTGGTAGGTCTGGCCGCGTCCCGTTCCGCTACTGAGACGGTGATTCCGGGGGCCACGCGATGAGTGGTTTGCCGATCTCCCACTCGTGGCCGAACGGATCGATTAGCCTGCCCACGCGCCAGCCGTGTTCCTCATCGACCGCGGACTTGCTCTGGGCACCTGCGGCGACGGCTTGAGCGAACACCGTGTCTGGATTGTCTACTACGAGGAGCACGCGGCCCGTCGCGCCGCCGATGGCTCGCGGGACGTGACGCTCAGCGCTCGACCCGGTAGCTGCGATCCAGAACGTCGCCTCGCCGACGGCGAGTTGGGCGACGATGTCATCTCCTTCGCCGACGCGGTGCAGCACTTTGGCGTCGAACGCGGCTGCATAGAACGTGAGAGCCGCCATGCCGCGGTCGACCCAAAGTTCGGGCTGAATGGATGTCACGGCCGGGCCGGCGCCGCGTGCGCAGTGTCCATACCTTGAGCATCTCGACCGACGATGCACGCCGCAAGCTGATACCCCGATCGGCTCATTGCCCGCGCAGCAGGTCGGCCACGGCGGCGATGCCGTTCTCGATTGCGCGCTGGCCGGTGTCGCCGAATCCGAGGATGAGTTGTGGTTCAGCGGTGCCTGCTGTTCGCCGCATGGCGGTCATTCCGTAGAGCCCGACGCCGCGCTGGCGCGCCTGGTCGATGACGTTCTGTTCCTCGGTGCCCTGGGTAGGTGGAGGATCGCGTGGAAGCCGGCGGCGAGGCCGGTGACGGGCAGGCCGGGGGCGTGCTGGGCTACGGCGGCGAGCAGGACCTGGCGTCGTTTCGCGTACTCGGTGCGCATGCGGCGCAGGTGTCGGTCGTAGCGGCCGGACTCGATGAGCGTGGCCAGGGCGAGCTGGTCGAGGCCGGGGCTGCCGCGGTCGGCGATCCGCTTGCCGCGGGCGAGGGCGTCGAGCAGCCGGTCGGGCGCGATCAGCCAACCCAGGCGCAGGGTCGGCGCGAGGGACTTGCTGACCGTGCCGAGGGAGATGACGCAGTCGGGGGCGAGCCCTTGCAGTGAGCCGACCGGGTCGCGGTCGTAGCGGAACTCGGCGTCGTAGTCGTCTTCGATGATGATGCTGTCGTGCTGGCGGGCCCACTCGATCAGCTGTTGACGTCGGTGTCCGGCGAGCACCACCCCGGTGGGCCATTGGTGGGCCGGTGTGACGAGCACGGCGCGCGCGTTGCTGTGCTCAAGCGCGGCGACGTCGAGGCCGTCCTCGTCCACCGCAACGGGCAGCGCGGTCATCCCCGCGGCGGCGGCCTGCTCGGTGGTCGAGGTCGCGGCTCCGGGGTCTTCGAAGGCGAGGGTGTGGATGCCGTCGGCGGCCAGAGCGTGCAGCGCTAGTCCGAGGGCCTGGGCCATGCCGGTGCAGATCACGAGGTGATCGGCGGTGGCGGCGGCGGCCCGCACTCGGCGTAGGTAGGCGGCGAGGACCTCGCGCAGCCACGCGTTCGCCGACGGGGTCGCCGTAGTCGAATGCGCTGTTCGGCGCCGTTCGACAGACCTCGCGGATCGCCCAGGCCCAGTCCTCGCGTGGCACCAGGCTCAGGTCCGGCACGCCCGAGCGGAAGTCGGCGATCGCGTACTCAGGCCGCGTCGGGGCGGGTGGAGCGGGCCGGTCCAGACGGGGCGTCTCGGCGCCAGCGGCCACCCGCGTGGCCGAGCCGGGGGAGGAGGTCAGGTAGCCCTCGGCCTGCAGCTGTTCGTAGCAGTCCTGGACCAGGCCCCGAGACAGCCCCAGATGGCGGCGAGCTGGCGCGAGGACGGCAGCCGTTCGCCGCTGGCCAGCCGGCCGCTGCGGATCGCCCTGCGCAGCTGATCTTCCAGCTGGGAGCGGAGCCCGACCGTGCCGTCCCGGTCGATGCTCAGCAGTAGCTCGGGCGCCAAACCGGACCACTGGACAGCCATGGAACTGGACCTTACGCGTGCTCCGGTCGGCTTCTAGCGTCAGCGGCATGACGGGCCAAACCATCACAACGGCGCCGCGGTCGGTCGCGCCGGCACCGGCGCGGACCCCGATCGTGTCGCGCGCCCTGCTGGTGCGCTTCGTGTCCATCGTCGGCTCCTCGATCGGCTTCTACCTGCCGCTGTCGGTGGTGCCGCTGTTCGCCAAGCAACACGGCCCGGCCAGTGCGGCCGCGCTGCCGACGGTGGCGCTGCTGCTGGCCAGCGTGGCCGGTGAACTGCTCACGCCGCGCCTGCTCGCCCGAATCGGGTACCGCTGCGCGCTGGGGCTCGGGCTGACGCTGCTCGGTGCGCCCACCATCGTGCTGACCTTCGCCAGCAGCGCGGGGCTCATCGTCGCGGTCAGCCTGTTCCGCGGCGCCGGTTTCGCGATCTGCGTGGTGGCCGGCGGCGCTCTGACCGCCAGGCTGATCCCGCCCGAGCGGCGCGGGAGGGCTTCGCGCTGGTCGGGCTCGTCGGCGGGATACCCGGCATGCTCGCGTTGCCCGCCGGCGTGTGGGCGGCCGCACGGTGGGGATACGCGCCGGTGTTCCTCGTGACGACGGTGGCGACGCTGCTGGCCGTGCTGTCCGTACCGGCTCTGCCCAGGGCGGCGGCGACCGGCCTGCGCAGCGAATATCACGGCGTGGTGACCGGGCTGCGTAACCGGGCACTGACCCGACCGGCGACGATCTTCGCGACCTCCACCGCGGCGGTCGGCGTGCTCGTCACGTTCCTGCCACTCGCCACCACTGCCCTGCCGGCGTGGGTGGTCGCGGCCGCGCTGCTCGCCCAGCCAGCGGCATCCACCGCGGCCCGCTGCGTCGCCGGAAGGCTCGGCGACCGGCGCGGCCACGCCCGCCTGCTGACGCCGGGCGTGCTGCTGTCAGCCGCCGGTATCGCCTGCCTGGCCGCCACCGGCACGCCGGCCGCGGTTATCGGCGGCGCGCTGGTGTTCGGTCTCGGGTTCGGGGTGCTGCAGAACGCGACGCTCGTGCTCATGTACTCCCGGGCACCAGCCGGCGGGGAGGGCGCCGTGAGCGCGATCTGGAACGCCACCTACGACCTCGGCATGGCCGCCGGCGCGCTCGCCGCCGGGCTGCTCGTCACCGCGGTCGGCTACCCCGCCACCTTCGTCCTGACCGCCGCGCTCATGCTGCCGGCACTCATCCTCATCCGCCGCGACCAGACGTCCCGGCACATCCCGACCCTCACTGAGGAGAACGCCATGCGCGCCGTCCACCTGAACATGACCATGTCCCTCGACGGCTTCATCGCCGGCCCCCACGGCGAACTCGACTGGATGACCACCGCCCACGACGCGGACCTGACCGCCGACATCGTCGCCCTGATGGGCGGAGTCGACGAGGCGTTCATGGGCTACCCGACCGCGGCGGGAATGATCCGCTACTGGGCTGATGTCGCCCAGGACCCGGACGCATCACAAGCATCCCGCGACATCGCCCACGCCGTCTCCGACACCCACACCTTCGCCATCTCCCGAACCCCCGAACAGATCGACGTTCCCAACGCCGAAGTGGTGGTCGCCCCCGACGACGCAGCGCTGATCGCCGCCGTCACCGCGATCAAGCAACGCCCCGGCCGCGACATCGGGCTGCCCGGCGGAGTGCGCACCGCGCGAACCTTCGCCCGACTCGACCTGATCGACCAATACGTGCTGCTCATCGAACCGATCGCCATCGGCACCGGCCAACGACTATTCGACCAACGCACCGCCCTCGACCTCGTCGAGGTGAAGGCCTACGAATGCGGAATTGTGCGGGTGATCTACCAGCCCTCTCGATAAACGGATCTCACATCAGGAACGC
>CAVWUZ010000007.1:0-22355 GCA_963758325.1 uncultured Actinomycetota bacterium
GGTGCCCGCGGTCGCAGTATGTCGCAAGGGGCTCGGCGAGCTACTTCCAGCGGAAGTGGACGAAGACGCGGCCGAAGTTGTCCGAGTCCTTCTCGACTCGGTGGTACAGGGCCTTGATCTCCTTGCGGTCGAGGAAGCGGAGCACGTGCTTCTTCAACTGCCCGGAGCCTTTTCCAGGGATTATCTCGACGAGCGGAGCCTTCTTCGCGACGGCTTCGTCGATGATCGCGCGGAGCGCCCGGTCGATCTCCTCACCCCGGTTGTAGACGTCGTGCAGGTCGAGCTTGAGCTTCACCAGCTCATCGTGCCTGACGGCCGCGGATCAGCACGGCCGGTGACGCTCGGCGGACATTGTGCCTGCCCGGGTGCGCCCGGACGGCGCAGGCGCCGTGAGTAGCTCAGGACGGGAAGGTGACGACGGTGCGGTCCAGGGGTAGCTGGTCCCGGCGGTTCCCGGCGGCTGGGTCGGGAGCGAAGGGCAGGGTGCCGGATGGTTGCAGTCCGAGGTTGTCGTCCCACAGTCGCTCGGTGATCGACCCCAGGAGTCGGAACTGGTCGAAGACGTAGGGCTCGCTGTCGCTCGGGAAGAAGGTCGCGGTGCTGAGCAACTGGAAGTGCAGGTGCGGTGTGGTCGAGTTGCCGCTGGTCCCGATCAGACCGAGCTGCTGACCTCGATGCACTTCTGACCCGGTGTGCACTTTCACCGATCCCGGGTCCATGTGGGCGTACAGCACGTACGTGCCCGGACCGATCTGCTCGATGACGTGGTTGCCCACCGTTTCGGCGATCGGCGGGATCGGCGGTGGCGCGGGCAGGGAGGTGCTGTTGGCGAAGCGGTCGGTGGCGTCGACAACGGTGCCGTCCGCGGAGGCGAGGATCGGCTGCCGGTACGACAGGTAGCTGCTGAGTTGGTGCGGGTCGCCCACCCAGGTGCGGTGTTGGTCGTCGAGCTTGTAGAAGTCGATCGCGAACCGCTGAGGGACCTGCAACTGGCCGTTGAGCGGGGCCAGGCCGCGGCGGTGGTGGGTGTCGTCGGAGCAGCAGCCTTCGCTCATGTACCAGGTGCCGCCCGCGACGGGTGGGCTGAGGACCGCCGGCGGGGACGGTGCAGCCTTGATGGTGTCGGCGAGCTCATCGATCGGCATGGTGCCGGCGGGGGTGCTGGCACTGCCGACGACGCGGTGCTCGAGGTGCGCGGGCACCCGGGCAGTCGTGGGCAGGGTGACGTCGAGCCAGACGACCCACGTCGTTGCCGGCCGGATGGTGATCGGTGGCGGCTGGGTGCCGGGATCATCGGTCGACTCGTCACCGGGGGTGCCAGCCAGCGGCGTGGCGTCCTTCGACAGCGCGGGCTGGGTGAGCGACAGCAGCGACGCGTGCGTCGCGGCGTCGCGGACGTCGACCTCGGTGACCGTGACCGGCGCTGTGACGGCGTTGGTGAGCAACAACTCGTAGGCCAGATGCACGCGCCGGTCAGTCGCCGGTACGGGCGCGGGGGTGGTGAGCGTCGTCAGCGTCAGGGCGGTGAAAGCCGTGGTCGGCGCGATCCCGCCCGCGGGTGGCGAAACGCCGGTCTGCGTTGCCGGCGCGGAACTCGAGGCCGCCGGCCTGGTGGCGGACGACGTACACGCGACCAGGGAACCGGCGCCGAGCACCAGCAACGCCATGGCGACCGGGACCCGTCGCCGGCGCGTGTCGGTCACGTACATCGCCATGCTCCGTTCTCCCGGCCTGCTGAGGCTCCCGGTCCGGCGCGGGAGCCACGATAGAGCGAGGTCGGTACTGAATGGGTGCACGTTTTCGCGGCTTCCCGCGCGCCAGATGTGCCCACGATCGCTGGTCCACTCCGCGGGCGGCCGGTCAGCGCGCCCGGGCGTGCGGTCAGTAGCGTTCCGGCGGTGACCGACGTCGCCATCGCCGCGCCGAACGAGGCGGCCGCGGACGCCGGTGAGCGGGTCGCCCGGGCCGGCGGCAACGCCGTCGACGCCGCGCTCGCCGCGGCGCTCGTGACGATGGTCAACGAGGTCGGGGTCGTGACGCTGAGCTCGGGCGGGTTCGTGTCGGTGCAGCCGGCGGCCGGCGCGGCGTACACCGTCGACGGCTGGATGGACGTCCCCGGCCGCGACGCGCCGGGACGATGACCGGGAGACGGCGACCTGGGACGTCACCACCCAGTACGGCGGCGGACTGGACATCACCATCGGTCCCGGGTCGGTGGCGGTGCACGGCGCGGTCGCCGCGATGGGCGAGGCCCAGCGCCGCGACGGCCGGCTGCCCTGGGCCGAGATCGTCACGCCGGCGATCGAGGTCGCCCGCGCCGGTTTCCCGCTCAGTGCGGCGTCCCGGTTCTACCTGGCGTTCGTGCACGACGACATCTTCGGCTGGGACGCGGCCAGCCGGGCGGCGCTGCACGACGAGCACGGCGCGGTCACCACCGAGCCGATCGTCGTGCCGGACCTCGCGCGGTCGCTCGAGCTGATCGCCGACGAGGGCCCGGACGCCATGCACACCGGCGAGCTGGCGCGGCTGATCAGCGCCGACGTGACGCGCCGCGGCGGCCTGCTCAGCAGGGCCGACCTCGCCGCGTACCGACCCGTCGTGCGCCCGGCGCTGACGACCCACATGGCCGACTGGGACCTGGCCACGGCGCCGCCGCCGTCCGTCGGCGGCGTCTGCCTCGCGGCGATGCTCCGGCTGCTCGACGACCGTCCGCACGGCGTGTGGGACGAGAGCGACCGCGCGTGGCTGGTGCGCGTCCAGCGCGCCGTGCTCGGACACCGGCTCGACGTCCTGGACACCAGCACCGACCTCGCCGCCGACGCCCGGGCGTTCCTCGAGCTGGTCGACGGCGACCCCACGCAGGTGCTCGAGTCCGGCTCCACCGCCCACGTGTCGGCCACCGACAGCGACGGCGTGGCCTGCGCGGTGACCGTGTCGAGCGGCTACGGCTCCGGCATGATCGCCGAGGGCACCGGGATCTGGCTCAACAACTGCCTCGGCGAGCAGGAGCTCAACCCCGGCGGGCTGTACGGCCGCCCGCCCGGCTCACGGCTGCTGTCCAACATGGCGCCGACCGTCGGCCGCCACCGCGACGGCTCGACGCTCGCGATCGGAACACCCGGCGCGGACCGGATCACGACCGCGCTCGCCCAGGTCCTCGCCGGCTACGTCAACGGCGGGATGTCGCTGGAGGAGGCGGTGGGCCACCCGCGCGTCCACGTCCACCGCGCCGGACGGCCCGACGAGCGGATCGGGGTCGAGACCGACCTGACGATGTACTACGGCGGCGTCGGCGCGGCCCTCACCCGTCCCGGCGGCCAGCTCGAGGCCGTCGCCGATCCGCGCCGCAACGGCGCCACCCGCATCGTGCGCTGCTGACAGCGGACCGCGTCAGAACTGCAGGACCAGCCGGCCGCGGACGCCGCCGGCTTCGAGCCGGCGGTGCGCTTCGGCGGCCTGGCCGGCGGGCAGCACGTCGGCCACCCGCAGCGTGAGTACGCCGTCCTCGACCTGCTGGCGCAGCCGGTCGAGCGCCTCCCACTCGAGCGCGTGCCTGCGCACCATCACCGGCAGGACCGTGACGCGGTCCTGCCCGCCGCCGTCCCAGCCGCGCACGGTCGCCATCCGGCCGCCGTCCTTGACCGCCGGCAGCGCCGCCTCGTTGAGCACCGCGCCGTCGGCCAGGCCGTCGACGCCGTCCGGATAGCGCTCGCGCACCGCCGTCGACGAAGCCGTCGCGCGGGCAGGACGACGTCGGCGCCGAGCCGCTCGACCAGCTCGCGGTCCTTGTCGGCGGCGTCGGCGACGACGGTCAGCCCGTCGGCCTTGGCGAGCTGGATGACGTAGCCGCCGAAGGCGCCGGCCGCGCCGGTGACCGCGAGCACCTGCCCGGGCTGCAGGTGCAGCGAGTCGAGCGCGAAGCGCGCGGTGAGCCCGTTCATCGGCAGCGTGGCCGCCTCGGCGTCGGACGCGCCGCCGGGGCACGCGGGTGACCGAGCGGGCCGGGCACGACCAGGTCGCTGCGGTAGGCGCCGTGCGGGCCGGACGGCACCACGATGGCCATCACCCGATCGCCGACGGCGATGCCGGTGTCGACGTCCGCGCCGACCTCGACGACCTCGCCGGCCGCGTCCATGCCGGGCACCGCGCCCGGCGGCTGCGGGGTCGGGCTTGTCGTCGCGCATGCCGCTGCGCACGCCGGTGTCGGTCGGGTTCACCGCGGCCGCCGTGACGCGGATGCGCACGTCCGACGGCGCCGAGCGGCTCGGGCGGCACGTCGATCTCGTGCAGGGCCTCGGGCCCGCCGTACGTCGTCACTCCGATTGCCGTCATACCGTCCGCAACCGGGCGATCCCGAAGACCATTCCTGCGGGTGGGTCACGCCCGCCGTCGCTGCACCGCCGCCGCAGGCAGGGCGGCGAGGCTGCGCCCGGTGCGGAACATCCCGACCGGCAGCCCGAGCGCCCGGGTGAGCGGTTCGGTCCGCCGGGCCAGCGCCCCCGGCGGCGGACCGGCGGGGATCGGCCCCCGCGCGTCCAGCCACTCCCGGAACAGCCGGTAGGACAGCTCCGGCTGCTCGACCAGGTAGGCGTGCCCGGCGTCCGGGACGAAATGCAGCGTGGCGTCCGGGATCCGCGCGGCCAGGATCCGCGCGTTGGCCGGCGGGGCGAGCGTGTCGCGCCGCCCGTGCAGGACGAGCGTCGGCGCCGCGATCCGCGGCAGCCGGGCGTAGGTGTCGTGGAAGAACGACGCCCACCAGTGCGCGGTCAGCCCGCGCGCGGTCGCCCGGTGGCGGCCCAGCAGGCTCAGCGCCGCCCGCACCCGGTCGGGGTGCGCGCGGCGGAACTCCGGGGTGAACAGCGCCGCCGCCACGATGTCCGCCCGCAGCCGCGCCGGCGCGCCGCGCGAGGTGAACGCGGACGCCGAGCGCGTCGGCAGCACCGCCCGCGGCCCGCCCGGCGTGGTGCCGCCGAGAACCAGCCCCCGCACCCGGTGCGGGAAACGGATCGCCATCTCCTGCGCGATCATCCCGCCCATCGACAGCCCGTAGACGTGCGCGGCGTCGATACAGCGCATCGAGCAGCCCCACCGCGTCCCCGGCGAGCTCGGCGATACTCGTCGGCCGCCACGGCGCGGCCGACCGCCGGCGCCGCGGTTGTCGTAGCGGACGGTGTCGAAGCCGCGGTGTACTCCGACAGGCCGACGGTGAAGATCTCGCTGCTGATCGCGAAGCCGGTGATGAACAGCAGCGGCTCGCCGTGGCCGGCGCGCTCGTAGCTCAGGCGGGTGGCGGCCGGGAGGCCCGGCCGACGGTGACGACGGGCACGGGCTCAGCTCGCGCAGACGTACGTTCCCGGCGCCTGTTCGACCGGCGGGTATTTCGCGCTGCCGAACTACGTCGGCGCCGGAATGTCCGCGCCGGAACGGTTGGCGAGCCAGCGACGTGGTCGGTCCACCAGCTGCCCGGGTGCGTCGACGCCTCGGCCAGCCACTCCTGCGGCGAGTCGGGCAGCGCGTCGTTGACCTGGTAGTTGGCCTTCGTGTTGGTCGGCGGGTTGACCAGCGCGGCGATGTGCCCCGACGTCGACAGGACGAACCGGGGCTTGCTGCCGAGCAGCAGGGCGCTGCGGTAGCAGCTCTCCCACGGGCAGATGTGGTCGGTGCGGCCGGCGACGACGTAGCTGTCGACGGTGACGTCGCGAGGTCGATCGGCGTGCCGAGCACCGTCACGGCCCGGTGGTCAGCGCGTTCCTCACGGACATGCGGATGAAGTCCTTGTGCAGACCGGCCGGCATCCGGGTGCTGTCGGCGTTCCAGAACAGCACGTCGAACGCCGGCGGCTTCCTGCCGAGCAGGTAGTTGTTGACCCAGTAGTTCCACACCAGGTCGTTCGGCCGCAGCCAGGCGAACACCCCGGCGAGCGCCCGGCCGTCGAGGTAGCCGCGCCGCTGCGAGGAGGCGGTGGCCAGCTGCGCGGTGACCTCGTCGACCATCGCGCCCACCGTCCCGGCGCGGGCCTGGTCGAGCAGGGTGACGCCGAGCGTGAGGCCGCGGATGCGCTCCTGCTCGCCGGTCGCGCGAGGTGCGCGACCGCGAGACTGCTGACGATGCCGCCCGCGCACAGGCCGAGCAGGTGGGCGGCCGGGGCGCCGGTGATCTCCTGCACGGCGTCGAGCGACTGCAGCACCGCCCGGACGTAGGTGTCGAGGTCCCAGTCGCGGTGCTCGGCGCCGGGGTTGCGCCAGGACATGGCGAACGCCTGCTGGCCGGAGTCGAGCAGGTGCTCGATCATGCTGCGGCCGGGGGCCAGGTCGGCCACGTAGTACTTGTTGATCATCGGCGGGACGAGCAGCAGCGGCACCTCGTGCACCGTCTCGGTGCGCGGCGCGTAGTGCAGCAGCTCGAACACCTCGGTGCGCAGCACGACCGCGCCCTCGGTGACGGCGATGTTGCGGCCGACCTGGAACGCGCTGCCGTCGACCATCGCCGGGATGCGCGGCGAGCGGCGCATGTCCTGCGCGAACTGGCCGAGCCCGGCGAGGTAGTTGCGGCCGCCGGTGTCGAGCGCGGCCTTCAGCGCGGCGGGGTTGAGGAACGGGTTGTTGCTCGGCGCCACCGCGTCGACGACGAGCTGGGCGACGAAGCGCAGCTGCTGCTCGCTGCGCCAGTCGAGGTCGGCGTCGTCGATGACGTCCTCCAGCGTGCCGCCGAGGACCAGGTAGGCCTGCAGCAGCCGGTGCAGCACCGGGTTGCCGGTCCAGGCCGGGTCGGCGAAGCGCTTGTCCCGCGCGCCGGGAGCCGACCTCCGACCGCCCGATCACCACCTTGATCAGCTCGCGCAGCACCCGCAGCTGCGTGCCGGCCGTCCACACCGGGCGCGCCGCCAGCCGGACGGCGAGCTTCGCGCCGGCCCGGCCGACCATCAGCCGTCGCAGCGGGCCGAGCGCGGCGTCGGTCAGCATGACGTCGAGCGGCGAGCCGTCGGCCACGCGTAGCTGCGCGGCGTCCGGCTCCTCGGCGGGGCCCCGGAGCTCTCGGGAGCGGTCGTCGCGGAAGCGGTCATCTCTCACCTGCCCGGTCGTCCGTCACCGCCACCGTACTATCCGGTGTGACCGGGATCGCACGGATATGACCGAACAGGGAGTGCCATGGCCGGCAGACCTCTGTGGCGCCGCGCGTTCGACGCCGTCGAGCGCCCGGTGGGCACCCGGCTCGAGCAGGTCGTGCAGACCGAGCGGTTCGCCGACGCGCTCGCGGCCGCGCTCCGGGTGCGGGTCGGCGTCGCGCGGCAGGTGGAACGGACGTCGCGGCAGGCGCTGCACCGGGTGAACCTGCCGGCCGCGTCGGACATCGCCCGGTTGCGCGAGCAGCTGGCCGGCATGGAGCGGACGCTGCGCGCGGTCAGCGCGGAGCTGGAGTCCCAGCGGAGGAGTGCCGATGCCGAACCTGGACCTGAGCCGACTGGGCCAGCGGCTCGACCCGCGCGAGCTGCCCGGACGGGTGGAACGCGACGTGCGGCGGGGACTGGCCCGCGCCCGCAACGGGGCGACGTACGTCGCCGGGAGGAGCCGGCCTGAGGTCGGCGCGACTCCGAAGGACACTGTCTGGCGCCGCGACAAGGCGGAGCTGTGGCGTTACCGGTCGGACGCGGAGCACCCGGTGCGCTGCACGACACCCGTGCTCATCGTGATGAGCCTGGTCAGCCGCAGCTACATCCTCGACCTCTACCCCGGCGCCTCGTTCGTCCAGCGCCTGCGCGAGGCGGGCTTCGACGTGTACCTGCTCGATTGGGGGATCCCCGACGAGCGGGAGGCAGCGAACTCGCTGTCGACCTACGTCGACGAGCTGCTGCCGCCGGCGATCGACGCCGTGCTCGCGGAGTCCGGCGCGGGGTCGGTGAACCTCATCGGCTACTGCCTCGGCGGTGTGCTGTCGGCGCTGCTCGGCGCAGCGCATCCCGAGCTGCCGGTGGCGTCGCTGGTCTGCATGGCGACGCCGGTGGTCTACGGCGAGATGGGCGTGTTCTCGAAGTTGTTCGAGTCCGGACGACTCGACCCGGACGACGTCATCGACGACACCGGCAACGTGCCGCCGGACGTCATCCGGACCGGGTTCCGGATGCTGCAGCCGACCGGCGACGTCGCGACCTACGCCGTGCTGTGGGAGAAGCTGCCGAACTCAGCCGAGCTGCGCGGTTTCCAGGCGATGAACCAGTGGACGCGCGACCACATCCCGTTCCCCGGGCAGGCGTTCCGCGAGCTGACCGACATCATGCGTGACGACTCGTTCGTGCACGACCGGGTCCGTCTCGGCGACCGCCAGGTGTCGCTGCGCGAGCTGACGTGGCCGTTGCTCAACGTGGTCGCGCAGAAGGACCACATCGTGCCCTGCGCGGCCGCGCTACCGCTGCCGGAGATGGTCGGCTCGGAGACGGCCGAGACGCTCGAGTTGCCGTCCGGGCACGTCGCGCTGGTGATGGGCCGTGCCGCGTCGACGGTGACGATGCCGCGCATCGTCGACTGGCTGCATCGTTACAGCGCCTGCTGACCCGCCCGCCGCGCCCCGACGGCGGCGATCTCCGCGGCGAGCTGCTCGGGGGCGTCGAGCGGCACGAACGCCTTCGCGTCGGGGACGAGGACCAGCCGGGCGTCGGGGAGGACGTCGCGCAGCCGCTCGGCGAGCGACGTGCGGAACATCCGGTCTTCGGCGCCCCACACCAGGACCGCAGGCTTGTCGAAGCGGTCGAGCCGCGTCGACGCGGCCAGCAGTTCGTCGGAGTCGATCGCCGCGATCACGGCCGCCGCGTCCTCGGCGATGCGCCGATCCCGGCGGATCGGGAGCGTCCACGCGGCGCTGAGGGCGGGGTCCAGCGGGTGCGCGACCAGCCCGCCGTAGGCGAGCATCGAGTGCCGCAGCGGGCGCCATGCCGCCGACCGCATGAGTGCGCGAGCCGGCCGGGCCGCCGACAGAGCGCGATGAACGCCCGCAACGCCGGCGGCGGGAACTGTTCGAAAGCGTCGCAGTTGGTCAGGACCAGCCGGCCGATCCGGCTGGCGTCGGTGTCGAGGACGAGCTGGCACAGCGCGCCGCCGGTGTCGTTGCCGACCAGGGTGACGTCGGTGAGCTCGAGCGCCTCCAGCGCGTCGAGCACCATCCGCGCCACCCCGCGCGGCGTGCGGTCGGCGCCCTCCCGGAGCGGCTCGGTGTGCGAGCCGAGCGGTAGGTCGAGCGCGCAGGAGCGGATCCCCTGGGCGGCCAGGCGCTCGGCGACGCCGGTCCAGAGGCTGGCGTCGACCAGGACGCCGTGCAGGAAGACGACGGGTGGCGCGGCGCTGTCCTCAGGGCCGGCGACGCGGTACGCCAGCCGGCCGTGCGGGATGTCGATCGTCGGCATCAGTGGTGCTCCTCGCTACCGTGAGACCGTGATGCCAAGAACATACATACAGTCTGTATGACGAGCAAGCCCCGGACGCAGGCCGACCGGTCCGCGGCCACCCGCGAGCTGCTGGTGCGCACCGCCCGGCCGATGTTCGCCGCGCACGGGTACGGCGCCGTCGGCACGGAGGCGATCGTGCGCGCGGCCGGCGTCACGCGCGGCGCGCTCTACCACCACTTCGCGGACAAGCTCGACCTGTTCGCTGCCGTCGTCGAGACGGTCGAGGCGGACACGACGGCGCGGATCGACGACGCCGTCTCGTCGGCCGGTGTCGAGGACCCCGTGGAGCTCATGCGGATCGGCGCCGATGCCTGGCTCGACGCGTCCGCCGAACCGGAGGTGCAGCGGATCGTCGTTCTCGAGGCGCCCGCGGCACTCGGCTGGGAGCGGTGGCACGAGATCGGACTGAAGTACGGGCTCGGCCTGGTGCAGTCGCTGCTCGAGTACGGGATGGGCGTGGGCCGGATCCCGCAGCAGCCGGTGGCGCCGTTGGCGCACGTCCTGCTGGGTGCCCTGGACGAGGCGGCGCTGTACATCGCCCGCGCCGACGACCGCGCGACGGCGCGGCGGGAGGTGGGCGCGGTGGTGCGGCGGCTGGTGGAGTCGCTGGCGACGTGAGGTCCCGGCCGGGCGCAGCCGTGCCGCGTCCGGCCCAGCCGCGCCGACCGTGGTCCGTCATGCGCGACACTGGCCGGCGTGCTGGCCGGCGAGGCGTCGCGGACGGCTCGGGCGGTCGCTGCCGTCCGGGCCAGGACGCCGCGCGTCCCGGCCGGCCACGGGGACCCGGGCGCCGACGACCGGCTCCAACAACTGGTGGCCGGTTCGGTGACAGGAGGATCGCCGTCCGCGGGGATGAGCCGCTACCTGGCCGCCCGGACGGTGTTCTTCGACGCCGAGGTCGTCACCGCGGTGGCCAGCGGCACGACCCAGGTCGTGGTGGCGGCCGCGGGCTACGACGGCCGCGCGCTGCGCTACGCCAAGCCGGGCGTGCGCTGGTTCGAGCTCGACCACCCGGCCACCCAGGCCGACAAGCTGGCCTGTCTGGCGGAGCTCGGGTGCGACACCAGCCAGATCCGGTTCGTCGCCGCGGACTTCACGTCCGACGACGTCGCCGGCCGGTTGCGCGACGCCGGCTGCGACCCGGCGCAACGCACGTTGGTGCTGGCCGAGGGCATCGCCGTCTACCTGACGCTGCCCGTCCTCACCAACCTGTTGCGCGCTCTCCGCACCTCGGTGGCCGCCGGCAGCCGTCTCGTGATCAGCGTCTCGACAGCCAACGACTCACCGGAGCACGCCGCCCGCCGCGCAGCGTTCCGGCAGCGCGTCGCCGACCTCGGTGAACCCGCGCACACCGTCCTCACCGCCGACGAGGCCCGGACGTTGTTGACCGCCACGGGCTGGTACCCGGCTCCGGCCAGGCCCGATCACGAGCGCGCGTACAGCGCGGGACTCCTCACCGCGACCGCGATCCCCTTCGGCGGGGATCGGACGGCCGGTCAGACCGTGCCGGGGTAGAGAGCTTTCGCGATCTGTCCCCACGATCCCTGTGACGGGACCCGATCACCGTTGGCTTCGTTGACCATGACCACGAGCGACGCCTTCGACGCCGGCAGGTAGAACACCATGTCGCTGAAGCCGATGATCGACCCGTCGTGGCCGATCCAGGACCCGAGCTTGGTCAGGCCGAGTCCGTAGCTGGCCTGACCGTTGGTGCCTTCCAGCGTGGTGAACGTCGAGCGCAGCTGGAAGCTCGCCGGCGACAGATCGGCGCCGGTACCCAACTCCTGGGCGTAGTGCAGCATGTCGGGAACGGTGGAGATCATCGCGCCCGCGGTGTACGGGACGAGCGGGTTGCTGCGGGTGGCCTCGCGGGCCTGCGGGACCGGCACGGTCGACGTCCCCTTCGGCGGCGGGTTCTCCAGGAGATAGCCGTGCGCGAACGGCGCCGGCAGGTCGTCGCTGGTCGGGTAGCTGGTCTTCGGCAGTCCGAGGGTGTGGGCGAGGTCGTCGAAGACCCGGTCGACGGGCTGCCCGGTGACCTTCGTGATCACCTGACCGAGCAGGACGTAGTTGGTGTTGCAGTACTGCGTGACCGTGTCGGGGGGCCCGTTGACGTTCGCCCGCACGATCGGCAGGACGTCGCTCACCTGCCACTCGGGATAGGTGGGCTCGGCCGAGTAGTGGGCGGCGAAGCTCGCGTCGCCGGTGTAGTCGAACAGCCCACTGCGCATGCTGGTCAGGTCCTGGAGGGTGATCCGGTCCCCATTCGGCACTCCGTCGACGTACTTCGCGATCGGGTCGGTGAGGCTGACCTCGTGTTGCTCGGCCAGCCGCAGGACCTCGAGCGCGGTGAACGTCTTACTGACGCTGGCGATCCGGTAGTGCATGTCGGTGGTCATCGGCGCGCCGGCGGTGTCGGCCTTCCCGTACGCCTTGATCAGCCGACCCTTGGTCGGGTCGTCGATCCCGACGACCACCCCGGTGATCCCGTTGACCATCGCCTGACTGGCGACCTTGTCGATCGTCGCCTCATCGGCCGCGTCCAATGCGCCGCCGCGCCCGCTCGCCGAACTGGTCGAGGCCGTCGAGCTCGCTGCGTGGCCCGATCCCGTGCTGCTGCATCCCCCGGCCACCAGCAGCACCATGGCCGCGGCCAGCGCGACCCGCCGTCTCTCGAAGATCACGGCGCGGAGCGTAGGACATTCCCGGCAGCTGCGCCCGCTGCGCGGACGTCCGCACGCGTCGATGCCCGGGAACGGCCGCCGGTGCATTTCGGAGAGGGTCCGTGCACCGGAACGCCGCGTCCTCAGCCGGGTCCGGGCGCGACCCCGACGGCGTTCACCCCGATCACGCTCGGACACGAACCGGCGGGCATCCGGGTCGTCGTCAGCCCCTGACCGTCTCCAGGTCCTCGACGGGTGCGGCGAGGTCGTCGTAGGCGCGCACCGCGGCCAGCAGTCCGGCCGGACTCCGTTCGCAGACCGCGATGCCGGCCTGAGGCGTCGGGTGCCCGTCGCTGACCGCGTTGTACTCGACGGCGCACCGCGTGCCGTCCTCGGTGACGACACACGGCGTGAGCCGCACGTCCAACAGCGACTTCGACGGGATGCACGCCCAGTAGGAGCACTCGCCGCCGACGAGCTCCCGTTCGACGACGGCCACCCGCAGCCCGCGCGCGGGAGGGGGCGCAGTGTCGCGGGGCGGCCGAGCCGATGGCGTCGTAGTCGTTCACGTCGGCAGCTCCGCCCCGGCCTGCTCGGCCACCATGTAGCGGGCGTACCAGTCGGGCCAGTCCGGATCGGCCTCGCCGATCCGCTTCTCGTGTTCACCGTGCGCGACGGACGCACGCCGCATCGCCTGAGCCAGGTCGGCCGCCGAGGCGAACGACGTGACGGCCGGATCGACGCGCGCCGGCAGGCGTGTGGTGACTTCCTGGAGCAGCCACCGGTTGCCGTCCGGGTCGGCGAAGGACGCGAACGAGCTGTAGCTGTCGGACGAGCGACCGCTGAGGTGACCGCTGGCCTCGGCAGTGAACTGGGCGCCCGGCGCTGCGGGGTGGAACACCTCGGAGACGTCGGCCCCCCGCGCGACGAGGTCCGCGCGCGCCGCCTCGATGTCGGACACGATCAGGTAGAGGTTCGCGGCCGACCCCGGCGGCGCCGAGGTCATGTCCGGGCCGAACTGGACCGACGTGGCAGATCGGGTGGCGTGAGCTGCCCGACGCGGAAGCCGTTGTCGAAGGAGAAGTCGGCGTCGAGCCGCCAGCCGAGCCCGGCGTAGAAGTCCTTGGCCCGGTCGACGTCCGCGACCGGCAGCACGACCACTTCGAGCTTGAGGTCGACGCCACGAGCCGCGGCCTCGGGGTTCCCGGTCGTCGTCATCACGCCTCCTGAGCACGTCTTCGGCGAGACGATCGCGCGGCACGCGGTACCGCCGCAAGGGGCGGACGGCGAGTCGCCCGTCGACGCGGAACCGTTCGCGCAAAGACCGCGATACTACAAAGCCACACGGGTCCGGACACAACAGTTGCTCCGACGTCGTAACACTTGGTCAAGGCGTTCGCTGCCGACGCGAGCTGGTCCGGGCCGGCGTCCCGGCCCGAACTATCCGGTTGCGGCGTGCTGTGGGTGTGACTCAGGCGTCGTCGCCAGGCACCCGACGGAACGCCTTGAGCAGTGCGACGCCCAGCACGACCAACGAGAGCGCCGCGACGATCCAGCTCAGGACGCCGAAGCCCGTCATGGCGAGGGACGTCCCCGCCCCGAGACCGGTCGTACCGGCCGTGACCTGTCCGTACATGATTTCCTCCAGAGTGGTGGTGAGTTGTCGAACCCGTCGGACGACGGGCTCACAGGTGGTGCCACTGCACCGTTCGTCGCTGCAGCGCCGTCCACACCGCGTGGACGAACGTGGCCTGCAGGAACACCGCGTAGACCGTCTCCGGGACGACCAATGCGGCCAGTAGGCGACCGCGCCAGCCGACCGGCCACGCGGTGACGATCCGTTCGACGGCGTACAACATGCCGACCGCCGTCCAGAACGGCGAGAACTGCAGCAGTCCGAGGACGGCCGCCCAGACCGTGACCGTCCAGTACAGCGCCATGGCGAGCGTTGCCGCCGCCAGGCCGCCCTGCTGCAGCCAGTACCGCCGGGTGACCGGCGTCCAGCCGTAGTCGACGAGGTTCTGGATGGCGCCCCGGTACCACCGCAATCGCTGCTGGTGCAGGGTCCGCACCGTCGGCATCAGCTCGGTGGACACCCGGCACGCCTGCGGCGAGGTGAGCCGCCACCCGGCCGTCTTCAAGGCCAACGTGATCTCGTTGTCCTCGGTCAACGCGGTCTCGTCGTAGACGTGGCCTCGACGCTCCTGCAAGTCGCGGAGCGCCGCTGCCCGGAACACCGCAGCGGTCCCGGTGAGCACGCTGACGCGCCCGTGGTGCAGGGCGACCGACCGTGAGTACCGGGCGTACTCGTTCGCCTGGGCGCGCTCCCACCAGCCGTGGGCCTCGGCTCCGAAGAACACACCGCCCACGGCGCCGAGCGTGGCGTCGCGAGCGAGCCGGCGACGAGCAACTGGTACGAAGTCGGCGCTGACGGTGCTGTCGGCGTCCATCACCATGACCAGGTCGTCGGAGTCCGACAGGACCTGGCGAAGTGCCTGGTTCAGGGCGCCGGCCTTGCGGCCGGTGTTGCCGACGGTCATGAGGACGTCAGCGCCCGCCTCGCGGGCGAGGTCGGCGGTGCGGTCGGTGCAGTTGTCGGCCACGACGACGACGCGGTCCGCCTGCTCGGCGACCGACGCGACGGCGTCCTGGATCGAGCGCTGCTCGTTGTGGGCCGGGATGAGGACGGTCAGCAGCACGGTCGACCACCCCCTCCGGATCTCGGCTCACCCGTGTGGCGAGCGCAGATCCCACGGTCCGGTGTGCGGACCTGGGGCGGGATCGGACGATCAGCGGTTCGGCCGATGGACATGGGGCCCGTCGATCGGGGGACGGCGGCTTCCGCGGCACCGTCGGAGTGGGCAGGGCACTGCCGCGGTCTGAGCGTGCGGGGACGTCACGACGGGTCGTCCCACGTCGGACCAACGGGTCCTCAGCGAGTCGTGCCCAGGGCCGGGTCAGTACGCTGTCGAACTGCCGGGTGAGGAACCACACCGCGCCCGGGACCGTCGGTGGATGCGGACAGCCGACAGCCCCGTGAGTGCCGTGCACCGGCAACCACGGGGCAAGTGTCCGGGCTGATCCTCAGTGTCCCCAACGCCGCAGCATCGTCCCCACCCCTTCCCGGATCCGGGCTCACCGTGGTGGCGAGCGCTGATCCCATCGTCGGTGCGCGGACCGCCGGGGGCATCGAACGATCAGCGGGTCGGGCGGTGGACCACGACGCCCACCGATCGGTGGGCGGTGGGCGGCGGGCGTCCACTCGGACGCTCCGTCCGCCGGATGTCACCCGGACGACCGTGTGCCGTTCGCGGCTGAGGTACCGTCCGCGCCGATGACCTGGCTGACGTCGCTCCCGGTGGCGGTGCTCGTCCCACTGTGTGTGGCCGTGGCCGCTGCCATCGCCGTGCTCGCCCGCTGGCTCGGCCATCGCGCCATCCCCGACGCCCACTCCGCCCACGCGTACGGGATCGCCTCACCGCTGATGTCCCCGCTCGGGGCCGGCTTCGCCATCCTGGCGGCCCTGACCCTGGCCAACGAGGCGCAGTACCTCGCGTCGGCGGAGACGATCGTCAGCAGCGAAGCGGCCAACGCCTCGCGGCTCGCGTGGGCCTCGACGACGCCCGGGGTCGACACCGGGCCACTGCAGCGCGACCTGCGCGACTACCTGCAGACCACGCGCAGCACGGAGTGGCACGGGTCGGACGCCGCGACCGGTTCCGACGCGGCCACGGCCAGCGCCTTGGCCCGGCTCGAGGTGACGGTCCGCAACGACGCCATCCGGCCCGGGCTGGGCACGCCGGTCAGCAGCGAGTTGTTGGGCTCCATGGACGCGCTCACCGCAGATCGCCGGTCACGGCTCGCGGCGGCCTCGAGGCACCTACCGGGCGTCTACCTGGTGACGCTGGCGGTCAGCGGAGCGGCGCTCGTCGCCAACGCCGGCATCCTCACGATGCACGTCCGGCGCCGTGCCGCGATCATCGTCGGGGGCCTGACGATCGTCATCGGGCTGAGCATCGCGTTGATCCTGGCGCTCAGCACGCCGTGGCTCGGTCCCGTCGAGGTCGGCGGAGGATCCATCGACTCGGTCATCCACGGACTCGACACCGGCTACTTCAGACTCTGAGCGGCCCCGTCCGCCGGTCGACGGACGCCGTGTCCACCGGTCGACCCGCTGGTCATCGGATCCCCTCGTCGGTCCGCGCACCTGACGATGGGACCAGCGCTCGCCACCACGGTGAGCCTCGATCGGGGAAGGGGTGGGGACGATGCCGCGTCGCTGGGGCCGCTGAAGGCCGATGAGAAACCTCGTCGAGGTGGCCGTCGACGGTGTGGGCGAACAGGATCTGGTTCGCCCAGGCCGCGGCGGCCTCCTTGCGTCTACGAGACCCGCCCGAGAAGCTCCGGACCGGTCGTGAACGGTCCGCGATCCACCACCTCCCTGATCCGCTGACTGCGTCACCCGCTGGTGGCCGACCGCGCCCGGTGATCTACTGCCTCCGCCGGCGGACGCAGGGGGTGGGCGTGGCAGCGGACTCGATCTCAGCTGGGGTCCCCGGGGACCCCGTCCGGTTGTTCGGCCCCGACATGCTCGCCGACCCCTGGGCGGCGTACGCCCGCCTGCGCGCGCTCGACCCGGTGCACTGGAGCGCGCCGCTGGGCGCCTGGGTCCTCACCGGCTACGACGAGGTCGTCGCGGTGCTGCGGTCGCCGTCGTTCTCCTCCACCCTGCCGGTGCCCGACCGGGGGGTCGCGACGGGTGCGCAGCGGGAGGTCCTCGCGTCCACCTACCGCTTCGTCCACTCCAGCCTGGTGTTCTCCGACCCGCCCGCCCACACGCGACTTCGCCGACTCGTCGGCCGGGCCTTCGTGCCCGGCGTCGTCGAGCAGCTCGCCGACACGTTCGAGGCGGTGGCACGGCGGCTCCTGGCCGCCCCGCCCACCGACCTGGTGCACGAACTCGCCGACCCGCTGCCGATGGCCGTGTTGGGTGAGCTGCTCGGGGTGACGCTGACCGAGGAGGAGCAGCACCGGCTCAAGACCGACTGCGACGACTTCCTGCTGCCGTTCGGGCGCGACGTCGCCGACCTCGACGCAGATGCCGTCGCGCGGGCGCAGAAGGCGGGTGCGGACCTCGACGCGTTCGTCAGCACGGTCCTCGACCGGCACGACCGTGAGCAAGACGTCGTGGCCCGGTTGCTCGCCGGCGAGGCCGACGACCGGCTCAGCCGTGCCGAACTGTTCGCCAACATCGTGCTGTTCCTCGTCGCCGGGCACGAGAACGCGACGAGCCTCATCTCGAACGGGGCCCTGCTCCTGTTCGACCGTCCCGACGTCCGCGCACTGGCCGCGGCCGATCCCGACCGCTGGCCCGGTGTCGTCGACGAGCTGCTGCGGCTGGTCACGCCCAACCAGTTCGTCCGCCGGCAGGCGACCGAGGACGTCGAGGTCGGTGCTCGGACCGTGCGCGCCGGTGACCCGGTGCTGCTCGTCCTCGCCGCCGCCAACCGCGATCCCGCGCGGTTCCCGGACCCGGACACGCTGGTGCTCGACCGAGCCGAACGGCGCGACGTCGTGTTCGGGCAGGGGCCGCACCACTGCCTCGGGGCACCGCTGGCGCGGCTGGAGGCGGTGATCGCGTTCCGCACGCTCTTCGAGACGTGGCCCTCGCTGCGGCGAGCAGCAGGTCCACCGGAGCCGGTCGACAACTTCAACGTGCGGCTGCTGCGGCGGTTGCCGGTACGCGCGGGATGAGCGCGACCGCGGCCGCGGCGGCGACGCCGACCGTGGCACGACGGATCCTCCCGCTCTACCCGGCGGTCGGAGCGAGCTACTTCGGCTACGCGATGATGGCGACGCTGTTCGTGCCGATGCTGCTGTCCCGGACCGATGGCTACCTGCCCGCGGCCGACAGCCTCGCCCGCCGCACGACGGTCATCGGCGTCCTGCTCATCCTCTACCCGCTGGGCCAGTTCTTCGGCAACTCGGTGCTCGGGGGGCTGTCGGACCGCTCCGGCCGGCGTCCGCTCATCCTGGTCTCGAGCGCGGCGACGATCGTCTGCTACCTCGGCATCGCCAGCGCGCTCGAGGTGCGCGACCTGGTGCTGTTGGCGCCCTTCCTGCTCGTGTGTGGGGTCGTCGAGGCAAACACGGCGCTGGCGATGAGCGCCATCGCGGACGTGACGTCCGACGCCGACCGGCCGCGGTACATCGCGTTCGTCTTCGCCGTGACCAGCGTGTCGTACACGATCGGTCCCGTGGTGGGCGGCGTGCTGGCGCAGGCGAGCGGGTACGCGGTGCCGTTCTGGATCGTGCTGGCCGCGCTCGTCGTCGTCCTCGCGTGGTTGCAGTTCCGGTTCGCCGAGACGTTGCCGGCCGACCGCCGACAGCGGCCGCCGCTGTTGCGGTCGCTGTCGGGGCTGTCGCAGGTGCTCACCGACCGGCTGCTGCGCCGGCAGTACCTGGCCAACCTGCTCGCGTTCGTCGCCGTTATGGGCATCGGCCGGGTCGTCACCATCTACCTCGTCGACCGCTGGCACCTCTCGGTGGGGCAAGTCGCGGCGTGCTACGCGATCCTCGCCGTGGCGGCCGGGTCGGCGAACCTGTTCGTCGTGCCGCGGCTGGCCGGGCGGGTGGCGATGCGGACGCTGGCGCTGGTGTGCCTGTCCGTCGGCGGGCTGCTGGCTGCCGCGATGACCGTGCCCGGCGCGGTGGGCGTGCCTGGCGCGCTGGTGCTAGCGATCGCCGTGGCAGCGGTGGGGTTCCTGCTGCTCGCCGCGGCGCTGGCGGCGGTGGCTGCGGTGCTGTCCGCCGCGGCGCCGCCGGACAAGCAGGGCACGGTGCTGGGCAACAACGCGGCGCTGTTGGTGCTGGGGGAGGTGGTCGGGGTGAGCGGCGGGTCTTTCCTCGCCGGCGTCGCGACCGCGCTGCCCCTGGTCGTGCTCGGCGGGATCGCGGTTCTGGCCGGCGGGGTGATGGCCTCAGGGCTCCCGTCCCGCCGGCCTGCTGGCATCGACGGGCAGCTCGCGGCGTGAACCGGGTGGTCCGCGGGTGCGCGGTGATGCGGGTCCCGTCCACCGGTTCCACCCGGCGTCGCGTCAGCTCGCCGCGCGCGCCTCGTCGACGGTCACTGCCGGACGCAGGGACAGTTGCGGGTGGCCGATGTCGGGGACGGCTCCGCCGAGGATGTCCAGGAGCTGGTCGACGGCAGCCGGGCGGTAGCCGCCGGCGCGGGTGACTGCGCCGACGACGCGGCGCAGCCGGCTGCCGGCCAGCGGCCGCAGCACGACGGTGTCCGGGACGGTGATCGCGGCGACCAGCCGGGGGACGACCGCGACACCGAGCCCGGCGCCGACCAGGCCGAGCATCGCCATGTAGTCGTTGGTCTCCGAGACCACGGTAGGGCTGAAGCCGGCGGTGCGGCAGGCGGTGGTGAAGGCGTCGCGGCACGGGCACGGATGTGGCGCGATCCAGCCCTCGGTGGCGAGCGCGGCGATCGGGATCGCTGGTTCGTCGGCGAGGTGGTGACCGGCTGGCAGCGCGATGGCCATGTCGTCGACGGCCAGCGGCCGGATCTGGAGCGGCGGGTCGATCCGCTCGGCGAGCAGCGGGTACCAGTAGGCCAGCACGAGGTCCTGCTCGCCCGCGGCCACTGCGTCAGCGAGTGCGGCGGATCAGCCTCGGTGATCGCGACGGTCAGCTGGGGCGTGGCCTGCCGGAGCCGGCCCAGCACGCTCGGCAGGACCGTGGCGGCCGCGCTGGGGAACACGGCCAGCCGGAGGTGTCCGCGGGCCGGGTCGCGCAGGGCGGTCAGTTCCTGCGCGGCCTGGTCGAGGCTGTCGAGGACCGCGGTGGTGTGTCGCAGGAGCACCTGCCCGGGAGGCGTGAGGCGCAGCCCGCGCCGTGACCGCTCGAGCAGCACCGCGCCGGCTTCCTGCTCGAGTTTCGCGATCTGTTGCGAGACCGCGGGCTGGCTGATCCGCAGCCGGGCCGCCGCGGCGGTGAACGACCCGCTGGCCGCGACCTCGCGGAACACCGCGAGCCGGCCCGGGTCCAGCGACAGCGCCGTCATAAGAACAACTTATCGGTACTACGGCCGATGCGGAACCGTCCTGATGCTCGAGGAGCCGGCGACCGGCCGCACCCGAAGCCGCGAAGGAGCGGACGATGTCCCGTCACACCCCCACCACCGACAGCCTGACCCCCGCAGGCGAGCAGACCGTCGACACCGGCGGCCGCGGTCGCCCCGACGGCCGCCGTGGCCGCTCGGGCCGCCAGGCTGCCGCCGCCGCGCTGGTCCTGTCCGCCGGCGCTGCCGGGCTGCTCGCCGCCGGTGGCGGCGCCGCGTCCGCTGCGCCGAGCCAGTTCAGCGCGCACCTGACTCCGGACAACACGTACTTCCTGCAGCTGGACGTCTCCGGCGCCTCCACCGCCCCCGGCGCCCCGGTCATCGACTGGTGGACCACCGGCGGAGCCAACCAGGCGTGGACCTTCATCGCCGCCGGCAACGGGAACTACGAGATCGTCAACCAGAACAGCGGGCAATGCCTGACCACCGACGGTGTCGCCGGCGACCAGCTGTACCAGTACTACTGCGTCGGCGCCGCTGGGCAGTTCTGGAAGACCGGCCTGAGCGGCGACCCCAGCGACTTCTTCGCCGGCAGCAGCATCCAGAACCCGGGCTCCGGGCTCGCCGTCGACGTCTACGGCGACAGCCCCTGGCCCGGTGCCGGGATCGACGCCTGGTACCCCAACGGCGGCTACAACCAGAGCTTCGCGATCGACTGAGCGCAGTGCTGCACCGGCACGACGAGTCCGGGCCGCGAGGGGGACCCCCCGTCCCTCGCGGCCCGGACTCACGTGTCCGCGCGGATCAGCTCGCCGCGGCCGCGTCCGGGAGCTTGCGTCCGACTGCAGCGGCGATACAGCGTTCGACGGGGTTGAGCGGGCGAAGGTTAGGCCCGTCGGGCCACCAGAGGTCACACAGCTCGAGGTCACCGGCCCGGCCCGGCCCCGGTGGGATGAGTTCGAGACCGGGCAGGAACGCCCGGATCTGGTCGTCGGTTCGGAAGCGGCCCGAGCCCATCGGACTGTGCAGAAAGAGGTCCTCCATGCGCCTGGCGAGCGGGCTGAGCTGGTCTGCGGGTCGAAGAAGTGCGCGAACGACGAAACTGCCGGACGGCAACGCTGCCACGTACTGGGACATGAGCTGCGCGCCGCCCTCACCGGCGTAGTGGTGCAGCGTGCCTACCTGCAGCAGCGCCAGGGGCGGGAGAAGTCGAGGCGGCGAACCGTCGGGTGGTCGAGCACCTGCTCCGGGTGGAAGATGTCCGCCTCGACCACCTCGGACAGCGGGTCTTCGGCCAGCAGCGCGTCGCGTGCGCGATGACCGCCGGATCGTTGTCGACGTAGACCACCCGGGTGGCGGCGTCGATCCGGCGAGCGATCTGATGGGTGTTCTCTGCGGTCGGCAGCCCCGATCCGCAATCGAGGAACTGCCGGATGCCGCCCTGGTCGGCGACGAAGCGCACCGCGCGCGCCAGGAACCGGCGGTTGGACCATGCGAGGTCGTTGACCTCCGGCGCCACCGCGCGGACCTGCGCGAGCACCTGCCGGTCGATGTCGAAGTTGTCGGTACCGCCGAGCGCGGCGTCGTAGACCCTCGCGATGCTCGCCCGTGTCGGCGGGTCGTCAGGCTGCGGCGTGATCATCCCCTGATCCTCGCTCCCACTTGGGACGGAGCGCAGGCACCGGCCGCCGGCGCGCGGTGTCCCCCGGTCGGAGGACAGTCTGTCACCCGGGGGTCCGGCCGAGTCGGGGGACGGTCCACGGCCGCCGCCGCGACGAGCATCAGAGGTGTCATGCACACCAGCGCATGCACCGACGGAGAGGCACGATCACCATGAACGGATACACCACGCTCGCCGGCGTCGTCCTCGCCGCGGCGGCAGTTGCTGCGCTCGGCACGGCCACCGCCGAGGCGGCCACCGTCCCGGCGACAACGCCGACGGTCCAGGCGGCCATCAGCACGCCCGCCAGCACGCCGGCCAGCCCTCCCGCCCAGCGCCGCCGGCCCACGCCACCCCCGGAGTTCCCCGACCAGCGCCACCCGGCTCCTCCTACCCACGAGCCGGTGACCCCGCGCATGCCTACCCCGCCAGAGCACGGTCTGCCCGGGCACGGCCTGCCCCGGCACGGCGGCCCTTCCCCGCGGTAGGCGGCAGCAGCGCGATCGGTACGCGGCGCTGATCAGCAAC